>NZ_FOUA01000015.1 GCF_900114735.1 Halopseudomonas bauzanensis
AGATCTCAGCCTACCACCTTAAACACGGACAACCAACGCCGTGCTGGCCTAGCCTTCTCCGTCCCCCCATCGCAGTAACCAGAAGTACGGGAATATTAACCCGTTTCCCATCGACTACACCTTTCGGTCTCGCCTTAGGGGTCGACTCACCCTGCGTCGATTAACGTTGCGCAGGAACCCTTGGTCTTCCGGCGTGGGAGTTTTTCACTCCCATTGTCGTTACTCATGTCAGCATTCGCACTTCTGATACCTCCAGCCAACTTCTCAATTGACCTTCACAGGCTTACAGAACGCTCCTCTACCGCACATCCTAAGATGCACCCGTAGCTTCGGTGTATGGTTTGAGCCCCGTTACATCTTCCGCGCAGGCCGACTCGACTAGTGAGCTATTACGCTTTCTTTAAAGGATGGCTGCTTCTAAGCCAACCTCCTAGCTGTCTAAGCCTTCCCACATCGTTTCCCACTTAACCATAACTTTGGGACCTTAGCTGACGGTCTGGGTTGTTTCCCTTTTCACGACGGACGTTAGCACCCGCCGTGTGTCTCCCGTGCTCTGCACTCACTGGTATTCGGAGTTTGCATGGGGTTGGTAAGTCGGGATGACCCCCTAGCCCAAACAGTGCTCTACCCCCAGTGGTGATACACGAGGCGCTACCTAAATAGCTTTCGAGGAGAACCAGCTATCTCCGAGCTTGATTAGCCTTTCACTCCTATCCACAAGTCATCCGCTAACTTTTCAACGGTAGTCGGTTCGGTCCTCCAGTGCCTGTTACGGCACCTTCAACCTGCCCATGGATAGATCGCCCGGTTTCGGGTCTATACCCAGCGACTAAACGCCCTATTAAGACTCGGTTTCCCTACGCCTCCCCTAGACGGTTAAGCTCGCCACTGAATATAAGTCGCTGACCCATTATACAAAAGGTACGCAGTCACCGAACAAGTCGGCTCCCACTGCTTGTACGCATACGGTTTCAGGATCTATTTCACTCCCCTCACAGGGGTTCTTTTCGCCTTTCCCTCACGGTACTGGTTCACTATCGGTCAGTCAGGAGTATTTAGCCTTGGAGGATGGTCCCCCCATGTTCAGTCAACGTTTCACGTGCGCCGACCTACTCGATTTCACGGCAAAGAGTCTTTCGTGTACGGGGCTATCACCCACTATGGCCGCCTTTTCCACAGCGTTCCACTAGACTCAATACCGCTTAAGGGCTGCTCCCCGTTCGCTCGCCACTACTTGGGGAATCTCGGTTGATTTCTTTTCCTCCGGGTACTTAGATGTTTCAGTTCCCCGGGTTCGCCTCACACACCTATGTATTCAGTGTGTGATACCCAACTTATGTTGAGTGGGTTTCCCCATTCAGAGATCTCCGGATCAAAGGTCGTTTGCCACCTCCCCGAAGCTTTTCGCAGGCTACCACGTCTTTCATCGCCTCTGACTGCCAAGGCATCCACCGTATGCGCTTATTCACTTGACCATATAACCCCAAACAATCTGCTTGCGCCGATTGCTCAAAGCCTATGTCTTGACATGATTTCACGACAATCCGGAACTTGCACTTGAGATTACAAGTTACCTTAGCCATAACGTGTGCAGTGAAACACCCGTTATGTCTTGTCTTACTTCTATCACTTTTCCACATTGTTAAAGAGCGACTGATCAAAGATCAGACATCAATCATCCCGTCATAAACCTGCGGGATCATTCATGTATGAACTCTTATCGAGTACTGGCGATGGCATGCTGCTGACCTGGTGGAGCCAAGCGGGATCGAACCGCTGACCTCCTGCGTGCAAGGCAGGCGCTCTCCCAGCTGAGCTATGGCCCCGTTCAGACCTGACACCTCGACAATTGGTGGGTCTGGGCAGATTCGAACTGCCGACCTCACCCTTATCAGGGGTGCGCTCTAACCAACTGAGCTACAGACCCAATTATCTCGGCCTGCTACCTGTTGCGTTAAAGCTACAGACCTAATCGCCTTTCTTTCGGAATCAAGTAATTCGTGTGAGTGCTTGAAAAAGCGTGTGATCTTTCGATTAAGGAGGTGATCCAGCCGCAGGTTCCCCTACGGCTACCTTGTTACGACTTCACCCCAGTCATGAATCACACCGTGGTAACCGTCCTCCCGAAGGTTAGACTAGCTACTTCTGGTGCAACCCACTCCCATGGTGTGACGGGCGGTGTGTACAAGGCCCGGGAACGTATTCACCGTGGCATTCTGATCCACGATTACTAGCGATTCCGACTTCATGGAGTCGAGTTGCAGACTCCAATCCGGACTACGAGAGACTTTATGGGATTAGCTCCACCTCGCGGCTTGGCAACCCTTTGTATCCCCCATTGTAGCACGTGTGTAGCCCTGGCCGTAAGGGCCATGATGACTTGACGTCATCCCCACCTTCCTCCGGTTTGTCACCGGCAGTCTCCTTAGAGTGCCCACCATAACGTGCTGGTAACTAAGGACAAGGGTTGCGCTCGTTACGGGACTTAACCCAACATCTCACGACACGAGCTGACGACAGCCATGCAGCACCTGTGTCAGAGTTCCCGAAGGCACCAATCCATCTCTGGAAAGTTCTCTGCATGTCAAGGCCAGGTAAGGTTCTTCGCGTTGCTTCGAATTAAACCACATGCTCCACCGCTTGTGCGGGCCCCCGTCAATTCATTTGAGTTTTAATCTTGCGACCGTACTCCCCAGGCGGTCAACTTAGTGCGTTAGCTGCGCCACTAAGAACTCAAGGTTCCCAACGGCTAGTTGACATCGTTTACGGCGTGGACTACCAGGGTATCTAATCCTGTTTGCTCCCCACGCTTTCGCACCTCAGTGTCAGTATCAGTCCAGGTAGTCGCCTTCGCCACTGGTGTTCCTTCCTATATCTACGCATTTCACCGCTACACAGGAAATTCCACTACCCTCTACCGTACTCTAGCCCAGCAGTTATGGATGCAGTTCCCAGGTTGAGCCCGGGGATTTCACACCCATCTTACTGAACCACCTACGCGCGCTTTACGCCCAGTAATTCCGATTAACGCTTGCACCCTCTGTATTACCGCGGCTGCTGGCACAGAGTTAGCCGGTGCTTATTCTGTCGGTAACGTCAAAATTGTAGAGTATTAATCCACAACCCTTCCTCCCAACTTAAAGTGCTTTACAATCCGAAGACCTTCTTCACACACGCGGCATGGCTGGATCAGGGTTGCCCCCATTGTCCAATATTCCCCACTGCTGCCTCCCGTAGGAGTCTGGACCGTGTCTCAGTTCCAGTGTGACTGATCATCCTCTCAGACCAGTTACGGATCGTCGCCTTGGTGAGCCATTACCTCACCAACAAGCTAATCCGACCTGGGCTCATCTGATAGCGCAAGGTCCGAAGATCCCCTGCTTTCTCCCGTAGGACGTACGCGGTATTAGCGCCCGTTTCCGGACGTTATCCCCCACTATCAGGCAGATTCCCAGGTGTTACTCACCCGTCCGCCGCTAAATCCGGGAGCAAGCTCCCTTCTTCCGCTCGACTTGCATGTGTTAGGCCTGCCGCCAGCGTTCAATCTGAGCCATGATCAAACTCTTCAGTTAAAAACTGCATGGGTTTTGAGAAAACCCTAAACTTGGCTCAGCTTACTAAACTCATGAATTCACGAGTTACTTGTAGGCTGATAATCTTGCGATCATCACGACATCCACAAGCACCCACACGAATTACTTGATTCCAATTTGTTAAAGAGCGATTCGGTCCGCGTTTCCGCTTAACCAAGGCCGCGCATTCTACGCCAACCT
>NZ_FOUA01000013.1 GCF_900114735.1 Halopseudomonas bauzanensis
GGTGGCGCGCTCTTCAACGCTGAGTTCGGTATAAGACATAGGGGCAGCACCGTACCGGAAAGGTCAGGTGTTGCACTCAGTTTTTGCCGCCGCCCCGTTCACCTTTTGTTTGGGCGCGGGCCAGCATCCTGTTTGAAGAAGAAAATTTCCGATATGGAAGTTCGTGCGCTATAGCTCGCTGCTCTTCAAATCCTCATAAGGGATGCGCATCGCTCAAATTTAACATCTGGCGGGGGAGAAGCGCTTTCCTTCCCAAAGCGGTTAGTCGGTCCAGTCGACCGAGCAGCGAAGTCGCCGTCACGAAAACGACTGTACGTCGCTGCTTACTACCGACAGTCTATTTGTCAGTTGGCCTTGATGAAGTAGGCCTTGAATTCGTCGGCTGGTTCAATGCGCTGATAGCAATACACGATAGCTCCGCTGGGATCCTCCAATCCGAAACCGCGGTCGCCCCATGGATGATCGTCGAGCGGATTCACCGCTTCTAGACCTGCGCACGTCAGGTTGGCGTAGAGTTGATCGACATCTTCCACCTCCAAATTAACATAAGCACCGCCTCTAAACGGCTCCATTCCCTGCTGGGGACGCATCAGGGAAATCTCCTGTGCGGCTGGGCCACTTAGACGCAGCACCACATACCAGCCGCAGTCAAACAATCGCTGGGCTTGAAAATGTCGTTCATAAAACTGACGCGTGGCGACAAGGCTTTCTGTGACGATAGTAATACTGCTGGAGCGAATGCCCATATGAGTGTCTCTCCGTTAGTGGGTGGTAGGCTATAACGGTGTCAGGGTTCTCTGCTGCGGTCTTGAATGATTTTGATGCGCTGAGAACAAATTTGGCCTGTCGACCTAGCCATTCTCGCTCTCGCGAGGAAATCCACAGCTTTCATTGAATCGTCATCATTTTGAAGCAGTGCATTAACAAAAAATGCTTACCTTCTGCATTGCGAACCGCAATTCTGCGGCCCGTAAAATTGCGAAAGGTGATCATATGACACCCCACCCGATACAGGACGCCGTGCTCTGGGTCGACCGACTGAGCGTCATCTACCCAGGCGGCGTGACCGCCCTGAGCGATACCTCGGTTGCATTCCGGCGTGGTGAGTTCACCGTGCTGCTTGGTCTCTCGGGCGCAGGCAAGTCGACCTTGCTCCGTAGTCTCAATCGACTCGTCACGCCCACTGGCGGCAGTGTCACCAGCGAACTCGGTGAGCTCGGCAGCGGCTCGGCCTTGCGTCAGCATCGTAGGCGTACCGCCATGATCTTCCAGCACCATCAATTGATCGAACGTCAAAGCGCACTGGCTAATGTGCTGACCGGCCGGCTGGCCTTTCACAGCACGCTCCGCTCGCTGTTTCCTTTGCCGCGTGCCGATCAGGAGATTGCGCTCAGTTGCCTCGCCCGGGTCGGACTGGCAGACAAGGCGCTGAGCCGAGTGGACAAATTGTCCGGTGGCCAGCAGCAGCGGGTAGGCATCGCGCGTGCGTTAGCGCAGCAGCCGGCGATCATTCTGGCCGATGAGCCGGTAGCCAGCCTCGACCCGGCAACCTCAGTCCGCGTTCTCGGACTGCTGCGCGACATTTGTAAGGAAGACGGGATCACCGCCATCGTTTCGCTGCATCAACTCGAATATGCCCGCCGCTTCGCCGATCGCGTCGTCGGGCTGGCCGATTCTCAGATCGTTTTCGATGCCGCGCCCTCGGAACTCACCGATGCGCAGCTTGAGCGCATCTATGCAGGCCGCTCTACGACTCAGCCAGCGAATGCTCCGGCCGAACCACCTGTCATGCTCGAACCTTCACTGGAGATGTCCTGATGAAACGCTTATCCGCGCTCTTATTGACCTGCTTGCTGTCCGCTGTTTCAAGTTTGTCCGCCGTAGCGGCCGATGCCGATCCAGATGTACTGAAAGTTGCCCTGCTACCGGACGAGAACGCCTCCGAGCTGATCAAGCGTAACCAGCCGCTGAAGGATTATCTGGAAAAGCATCTGGACAAGAAGGTGCAGCTGATCGTAACCACCGACTATTCCTCGATGATCGAGGCGATGCGTTTCGGCCGTATCGACCTGGCGTATTTCGGTCCGCTGTCCTACGTCATGGCCAAAAGCAAAAGCGACATCGAGCCCTTCGCTGCCATGGTGATCGACGGCAAGCCAACCTATCGCTCGGTGATCATCGCCAATGTCGCGTCAGGCGTGAACGACTATGCCGACCTCAAGGGCAAGAAGATGGCCTACGGTGACCGGGCTTCGACATCCAGCCATCTGATTCCCAAAACCGTTCTCCTCGAGACGGCCGAGCTGACGGGTGGGCAGGATTACGAACAGCATTTTGTCGGCACGCATGACGCCGTTGCCGTCAACGTGGCGAACGGCAACGCCGATGCGGGTGGGCTGTCGGAGGTGATCTTCAATCACGTAGCCGAACGTGGCCTGATCGATCCGAGCAAAGTGAAGGTACTCGGTTACAGCGGCGAATATCCCCAGTACCCCTGGGCGATGCGCTCCAACCTGAGCCCCGAGCTGAAAACCAAGGTTCGGGATGTGTTCGTCGGTATCGACGATCCCGAAGTGCTGCGCAACTTCAAGGCCGAGGCCTTCGCGCCCATCACCGACGCCGACTACGATGTGATCCGCAACATGGGATCGCTGCTCGGCCTCGACTTCGCCACGATGTGAGCACCGATATGTCTACTCATTACGACGTGCAGGCGCTGCCTGCTGAGCAACGCGAGCACATCCTCCGAGGCTTCGGCCTCGGTTGGTGGCGCCAGCTGGGGCAGGTGGCGATTGTACTCGGAGTGGTACTGCTGGCCTGCTGGTACGTGGGGCTGCTCGATGCCACCACGTTGCTGAACGGCCTGCCCTCCATCGCGACCCTGGCAGGCGAGGCGATGCCGCCGGACTTTTCGGGCTATCGAAGCTGGATTCGCCCCTTGATCGACACCTTGGCGATGAGCATCGCCGGTACGGCCATCGCAGTGGTGTTCTCGCTGGTGGTGGCCTTCGTTGCAGCGCGCAATACGGCGCCGCACCCCCTTGTGTTCGGTGTTGCCCGGGTGCTGCTCAATGCCCTGCGGTCGGTGCCGGAGCTGATCATGGGCATCATCTTCGTTGCAGCCGTAGGGTTCGGCGCCTTGCCAGGCGTGCTTGCGCTGGGTCTGCATTCGATCGGCATGGTCGGCAAGTTCTTCGCCGAGGCCATCGAGCACGTCGACGAAGCGCCGGTGGAAGCCGCTCGGGCTGCGGGGGCTACGCCGATGCAAGTGCTGCTCCACGCGGTTTTGCCACAAGTGACGCCGCAGTTCGCTGACGTGGCGATCTACCGCTGGGAATACAACTTTCGCGCCTCAACTGTGATGGGCATGGTTGGCGCCGGCGGTATCGGCTTCGAACTCATGGGCTCGCTGCGCATCATGCAGTATCAGGAGGTGGCCGCGATCCTGCTGGTCATCCTGGCCATGGTCACATTGGTAGACGCCTTCAGCGGCGTACTGCGCAAACGCTTCAAATAGGAAACTCCATGCTGCCGAAACTCGTTATAACTCACCGGGTACACGATGAGATCCTGCAACTGCTGGCGCCACATTGCGAGCTGATGACCAACCAGACCGACAGCACGCTGACGCGCGAGGAAATTCTGCGCCGCTGCCGCGATGCTCAGGCGATGATGGCGTTCATGCCCGATCGGGTCGATGCAGACTTTCTTCAAGCCTGCCCTGAGCTGCGTGTAGTCGGCTGCGCGCTCAAGGGCTTCGACAATTTCGATGTGGACGCCTGTACTGCCCGCGGGGTCTGGCTGACCTTCGTGCCTGATCTGTTGACCGTCCCGACTGCCGAGCTGGCGATTGGACTGGCGGTGGGGCTGGGGCGGCATCTGCGAGCAGCAGATGCGTTCGTCCGCTCTGGCGAGTTCCAGGGCTGGCAACCACAGTTCTACGGCACGGGGCTGGATAACGCTACGGTCGGCATCCTTGGCATGGGCGCCATCGGACTGGCCATGGCTGAGCGCTTGCAGGGATGGGGCGCGACCCTGCAGTACCACGAGGCGAAGGCTCTGGATACACAAACCGAGCAACGGCTCGGCCTGCGCCAGGTGGCGTGCAGCGAACTCTTCGCCAGCTCGGACTTCATCCTGCTGGCGCTTCCCTTGAATGCCGATACCCAGCATCTGGTCAACGCCGTGCTGCTTGCCCTCGTACGGCCGGGCGCTCTGCTTGTAAACCCCTGTCGTGGTTCGGTAGTGGATGAAGCCGCCGTGCTCGCGGCGCTTGAGCGAGGCCAGCTCGGCGGGTATGCGGCGGATGTATTCGAAATGGAAGACTGGGCTCGCGCGGACCGGCCGCGGCTGATCGATCCTGCGCTGCTCGCGCATCCGAATACGCTGTTCACTCCGCACATAGGGTCGGCAGTGCGCGCGGTGCGCCTGGAGATTGAACGTTGTGCAGCGCAGAACATCATCCAGGCATTGGCAGGTGCGCGCCCAATCAACGCTGCGAACCGTCTGCCCCAGGCCGAGCCTGCCGCATGTTGAATCCGGTCTGGCTGAAGAGCCTGGTAGCGATCGTTCAAACAGGCAGTTTTCAGAGCGCGGCGAGGGCGTTGGGGCTGGCCCAGCCGACGGTGTCGCAGCACTTGCAGAAGCTTGAAGAGCAGGTCGGCGTAACGCTGGTGCAGCGCAGTCGTAGCGGCTGCCAGCCTACCACACGGGCGCTGGCCTTCATGCCGCATGCGACCGCCTTGCTCGACATGCACGACCGGGCGCTAGAAGCCCTGCATGGCAATCGTGAGCGCGTCGGGGCTAGCTCCAACATCGGCACCTACCTTCTCCAGCCATTCGTGCGCAGCTATCTGACGACCGCAAATGAGAGGGGCGAGGTGGATCTGCGCATCGCCGCCAACCCGGATGTGGCCGACCAGCTACTGGCGGGCCAGCTCGACGCCGCGATCATGGAATGGTGGCTACCTCACCCCGACTTCGAACACCGCCTCTGGCGGGTCGAGCCGCTGGTGCTTATCGTCAGCCCCGACCATGCGCTGGCTGAAGCAGGGTGCATAGAACGTGATCGTCTGGTGGACCTGCCGATGCTGGGAGGTGAACCGGGTAGCGGTACCGGACGGCTTCTGACCGAATACTTTGGCGAGCTGGGCGTGCCTCGCAGCGGTATGCAGCTAGGCAGCACCGAGGCAGTCAAACAAGCGGTCAGGGCGGGACTCGGCGTGTCGTTGGTGATGGCTTCCGCAGTACAAGACGAAGTTCGCAGTGGCGCGCTGGTAGCTCTTCCCATCCCGGGGCTTGAAAAGCGTCTCCAACTGATCTGGCGCAAACCTCCCGGAAATCTGCACCCGCCGGGATTTGTGCGGCACTTATTGGAGGAGGCAGATCTAGCTGGATTGTGACGACCTCAATCCCGGCCGACGTGAAGTGAGAGCTTATTTCCAAGTGCTGGCTGGTGAGATGTCCGCAAGGTGGCTGGCGCTCACAATGCCCATCTATATGCTCATCCTTTCCGCTGACCCGCTTCGGCCGTGACCGATAGTTCGCAGGCTCAGGAGCGGGCCTGATAGCCGATGAGGCCAAGCAAAGGCGGTGAGTCTGCGCTGCCCCGTCCCTTCTAATCGAAATGCGGACTGTCACCCAGAGATTGGCTGAAAGATTCGAGATGGATCCGCGGCTTCGTTTCGCTTTGAGCGAGCCTGAAATCTGATAGACGCCAATCTTCCACTAGCTTCGCAGCGATGCGCCCACTCAGAGCCGGTGCTTGACATGTAAATCGATCGTTTTACACTCGATGCATGAATAAACGTACAGAAATAATTGATGGCGCTACGCGTCTGTTTGAAGCGGAAGGTTTTAGGGGCATCGGAATCGACCGTCTCATAGCGCCTTCTGGAATCTCCACCCGCACGCTCTACAAACACTTCGGCTCGCGCAACGGGCTGGTGCTCGCCGTTCTAGCGGAACGGCACCGCACGTTTATGGATCAGCTTCAAGCGCAGCCGGGTAGCGTCGAGGCGCTTTTCGATACGCTTCGAGCTTGGGTGCGGGAGCACGGCACGCTTGGCTGTATGCTCCTGCGAGCGCGCAGCGAATATGCCCAGGCGAGTAGGGAGGTCGTCTCGCTCGTTGATGCCCAAAAGACTGAGTTTCGAAATGAGGTGGCTGAACGCGTGAAGCTCGCTTTGGGGAAAAACAATGAGCGTCTGTTCACACAGGTCTGGCTCCTATTCGAGGGCGCCACCGCCGGAGCCGGTGTAGCGGGCGCGTCAGTCATCGACGATGCCAAGCAGGCGGCATTGTCACTGATTGCATTTGCTGGAACTGACCGGCCATGAAGCGCGACCTGAACCTGGTGGCGGCGGGCTTTGCCTTGACCGCCCTTTCATATGGCTTGGCGCGGTTTGCGTATGGGATGCTGTTGCCGCAGATTCGAGAGGACCTGTCTCTGGGAGTAACCGCTGCTGGGTGGGTCGGCGGAAGCGCCTTTGCAGCTTACTGCGTCGGCATCCTTTTGGCTTTTTACGGGGTTGGGAAGCTGGGTCCTCGGTTCATCGCATTAGCAGCTGCACTGGCGGCAACGGCCGGCATGGGCATCGTGACGTTTTCCTCTTCAGCGTGGACGCTGGGCCTGGGCATTGGTCTGGCCGGATTGAGTACAGGGTTAACTTCGCCGCCGCTCGCCACTGCTGTTGCTGCACGCTTCAATGACCGCGACAGCCCCAAGGCAAATGGAATGATCAATGCCGGCACCGCGGCGGGAATCGTGTTTTCCGGCATGGCGGCGCTGTTGGCGGCTGGTGCATGGCGGGAGCTCTACGGTTTGTTTGCCTTGATAGGCGCAGGGATCTCGTTATGGCTCTGGTTCGCTGTACCCCCTGTCAGACACGTTCAGCCAGGGGGTACGCTTTCCCTCCCATACCTTACCTGGCCTGGAGTGCCGGCGTTGTGCGCAAGTGCAGCGTTGACCGGGACGGCGAGCACTGCTGTCTGGACATTTGGGGCGGATATTCTGCGCAATGATTTTCAGTTTGCGGCTGATCGTCTGGCGTGGGTCTGGATCGTGGTGGGTGTTTTCCGGTATCTGCGGCTCGCTGACGGGCGTGTTGACCAATAGGTTCGGCACAGCCCACGTTCATGGCTGCGCGTTGTTCGGGATCTCCATCAGCACGCTGGGTGTGACGGCGACCGCTTTCTCGCCGGTGTTTGCCTTTGCCACCATGGGTCTGTTCGGCGCGGCCTACATCGTAGCCACCGGGGTGTTCCTGATTCAGGGCATCAAGTTGATGCCGGATCGTCCTGATCTTGGGCTGGGCATTCCTTTTCTCAGCCTAGCGCTCGGCCAGGCCATAGGTACCCCCCTGTTCGGGGCAGCTATGAACGCGATTGGCACGCTCGGTGCGCTGGCCATGTTTGCTGCGGCCGCCTGTGTGGCCATTTTCTTCAAGCCGCGAAGAAAAGGAGTTGTTTTGAATTGACTCCGTCCGGCCGCTTCCGGCCAAGAGCCAGCGGTGTTTGTAAATAGAGGCGCCATATCCACCTTAGGGCTCCGCCGATGGTATCCTTGATCTGTTCTCGCGACGAATGCTTGTGGGCCGCTGGCGTGACGTACAGATCATTATCTTTTGCCGCTCGGGAACGCCTCTGCTAGAACTGTCGACATGATTTCGCTGGCTCGGCCTTCCAGCAAGTACTCGTTGGGCCTGTGCTGGCACCAAGGGTCAATGTTGACGTGTATGACACTTGCCCCCGAGTCCAGAGCGATGTCGGGTAGGGTCGCAGCGGGGTTTACCTCACCAGATGTGCCGATTGAAATGAGGCAGTCGCAGCGCTTCGCAGCATCGAAAGCGCGCTTGACGTCGCGCTGGGGCAGTTGTTCCCCGAACCACACCACTCCTGGACGAATCCTTCCGTTGCAATGGCCGCAACGAGGCGGCTCGATCGGCCCCCCAAGGGTGGCTGGTATGTCTCGACGATAGTGAGGTCGAGCACAAGCGAAGCACCGGGAATCAAACACTCTCCCGTGAAGGTGTATTACGTCTGAAGCCCCAGCTCGTTCGTGCAGATCATCTATGTTTTGCGTGATTAAAGCGACCTCAGGGACAATCACGGTGAGCTCCGTAACGGCGTGGTGCGCTGGATTGGGAGATGCGTTGCGCATCTGGCCGCGCATTGTCTCGTACCATCCCCATACTAGCGACGGGTCACGGCGGAAAGCTTCCGGGGTGGAAAGGAGTTCCGGGTCATACTGAGACCAGAGTCCGTCTACCGGATCCCTAAAGGTCGCTATCCCACTTTCCGCGGAGATTCCCGCTCCGGTGGAGATCACCATTCGTCTAGATTTCCGTATCGTCTCGATTATCTTTTCTGGAATGGTATAGGTCATGACCTGATCTCCTGCCTCCTTAAGCAGCCTTGTTACTGCGTCGGTTGCTCGACTCCAGCCCGTCCTATCCTGCGACGCCAATACAGATTATACGACGAAGGATTAATGGGGCCGCTGCAGGATCTGCGCGAATTCTGCTGGCGGTGCCTGCGAAACGCTCCCCTAGCAGAGCGGCAGCAAGCGGCTCCATGCGAAAGACCGCTTTCGGCCAGAAGCGGGCACCCAACACCGCCAGCACACTCTAAGTCGACTCAATTCTTAAAGGTGATAGCTACTCAATCGCGTTCAGCTATGCTTAGCTCACTAGCTCCTTCAGGAAATCAGTGAGTGCTTTCTTTGGGTCGTCTTCCTCCGAAACAATCATTTCGATTCCCCATTGCCCTAGAACCTCCAGTGCTACCGGGTTTGGCCGGTTCGTGAAAACGTAGGATTTTGGTCTCGCAGATGAGATGGCGGAGCGCCCCCACATTTCTGTCAGCCGATAGAAAAGGAGTCGGATATTGATGTCAGATAGACTGTATCCGATGAAGAGCACTGAGTTCCCCAGGACATCGTTGCTGAGCTTGATATCCAACGGCGAGTCGTAGTTCAACCTCTGGAAATAGCTGGTCTCGTCCAGGACGATTGATGCGTCATCATCGAAGTCCCCATGAAACTTTACAATCTGGCGACGGCCGTCTGTGACGGACACTAGGTCGGCTACACTTGCAATTTTATCGAATGGGACGCCGAATTTGTCATGGGCGATTTCTAGCCACCGGTCGTAGTTGGTTGTGTAGATTCGCGAGAATTTTCCAAGGGTGATTAGCCGATGAATCTCGGATTGAGTGATGTCTACGTCGCGCTTGTGCCATTCACGATCCATCCAGCTACGCAGCGGCCCGAGACTACCCTTTTTCTTCTTATAGAACTCCGCTAGCGCTAGCGCGGTGCCATATGTGGAGAAAATTTTGGGGTCATAACCCAGTTCCGTTGCAATGTGAGATGTCAGCTGGCTCCAGGTTGGTAGGTTGAGATTGGCAGACACTCCGGCGCCTACAAACAGCATCAGCTTGTTGGTGCGGTGTGCATGGAATAATTCAGCGTTCATTCCACGCCTCTCACGGAATTGAGGTATGCCGCGAACTGGTCAAGGGCTTTACGACGCATGGAGATCTCGTCCTTGGCCTCACCCATTTCAGCGAAGGTTTGAATGTGTCCATTCGGAACGAAGACGCAATCCCATTGAAAGCCCGGCGGTTGCAGGAGCTGAGTGCAACACGGTTATTGAATTGAAGCCGGAGCATCATGCCGCATTGCCATGGCATTTTGCATGACCTCTCCCATCA
>NZ_FOUA01000012.1 GCF_900114735.1 Halopseudomonas bauzanensis
CGTGAAGACGTTGAGCGTGGTCAGGTTCTGGCCAAGCCGGGCACCATCAAGCCGCACACTCAGTTCGAAGCTGAAGTGTACGTGCTGGGCAAGGACGAAGGCGGCCGTCACACTCCGTTCTTCAAGGGCTACCGTCCGCAGTTCTACTTCCGTACAACTGACGTGACCGGTTCCTGCGAACTGCCAGAAGGCGTGGAAATGGTTATGCCGGGCGACAACGTGAAGCTGGTTGTTACCCTGATCGCTCCGATCGCCATGGAAGACGGCCTGCGCTTCGCGATTCGCGAAGGTGGTCGTACCGTTGGTGCCGGCGTGGTTGCCAAGATCATTGCTTAATTAGTAATTGATCTTGAAGTGTTGGGCCGGTATCATTACCGGCTCAACTGCGATTACAGGCCAGTAGCTCAATTGGCAGAGCGGCGGTCTCCAAAACCGCAGGTTGGGGGTTCGATTCCCTCCTGGCCTGCCAGATTATCTGGCAAACACAAAACAGGATTTTACGATTGATGAGCACCAAGGCAGAAACTCACGATAGCCGCTTAGATGTCCTCAAGTGGATTGTCGTGGCTATCCTCGTTTTTGTCGGCGTTTACGGTAATCATTACTTCGCAGCCGAATCTGTTTTGTATCGTGCCGTAGCGCTGGTTGCGCTCGGCCTGGTGGCGGGCTTTGTTGCCCTGCAGACCGAAAAAGGCAAGGCCTTCTGGGCGCTGCTCAAAGAAGCACGCATCGAAATCCGGAAGGTCGTCTGGCCAACTCGTACGGAAACCACTCAGACAACGCTGATCGTCCTGGCGGTTGTTCTGGTCATGGCCCTGATCCTGTGGGGGCTCGATACCCTGCTGGGTTGGATTATTTCTAAGTTCATTGGCTAAAGGTGCTCCGTGTCTAAGCGTTGGTACGTCATACATGCCTACTCCGGATTCGAGAAGCACGTGATGCGTTCTCTCCAGGAGCGGGTCAAGCTGGCCGGAATGGAAGACCAGTTTGGTGAGATCCTTGTGCCCACCGAAGAAGTGGTGGAAATGCGCAACGGCCAGAAGCGCAAGAGTGAGCGCAAATTCTTTCCGGGCTATGTTCTGGTTCAGATGGAAATGAACGAAGGAACCTGGCACCTGGTCAAGGATACCTCTCGCGTGCTGGGCTTCATCGGTGGTACTGCGGACAAGCCCGCGCCGATCACTGATCGTGAAGCTGAAGCCATCCTGCGCCGCGTCGCTGACGGCAGCGACAAGCCGAAGCCCAAGACTCTGTTCGAGCCGGGTGAGGTTGTTCGGGTCACCGATGGTCCCTTCGCCGACTTCAATGGAGTCGTTGAAGAAGTTAATTATGAGAAAAGCCGTGTTCAGGTGGCTGTTCTCATCTTTGGTCGCCCCACGCCAGTGGAGCTCGAATTCAGCCAGGTCGAAAAAGGCTGAGTTCAACTGCCCGCCTGAACCCTGCAATGCCTGAAGGCAATGCGGGGTTTTGTTGTCAGTGGGCACTATGTTAAGTCGGGGAGCCGCGAGGCGCTATTACCCATTGGAGAAGACAAATGGCAAAGAAGATTCAGGCTTATATCAAGCTGCAAGTCAAGGCCGGTCAGGCTAACCCAAGTCCGCCGGTAGGTCCGGCCCTGGGTCAGCACGGCGTAAATATCATGGAATTCTGCAAGGCGTTCAACGCCAAGACCCAGGGCGTTGAGCCAGGTCTGCCGACTCCCGTGATCATCACCGTATACAGCGACCGCAGCTTTACTTTTGAAACCAAAAGTACTCCTGCTGCCGTACTGCTGATGAAGGCTGCTGGTGTCAAGGGCGGTTCCGCTCGTCCCAACAGCCAGAAGGTAGGTACCGTTACTCGCGCCCAGCTCGAAGAGATCGCCAAGACCAAGCAGGCTGATCTGACCGCTGCTGACCTGGACGCTGCTGTGCGCACCATCGCGGGTTCTGCCCGTAGCATGGGTCTGACCGTGGAGGGTGTGTAAATGGCTAAGTTCACTAAGCGCCAAAAGGCAATCAACGAGAAAGTTGATAGCACCAAGGTCTACAGCTTCGAAGAAGCCGCTGCACTGCTGGCCGAAGTATCCAGCGTCAAGTTCGTCGAGTCCGTTGACGTTGCCGTCAACCTCGGTGTCGACCCGCGTAAATCCGACCAGGTCGTACGTGGCGCTACGCTGCTGCCCCACGGCACTGGCAAGACCGTTCGCGTAGCCGTGTTTACCCAGGGTGCCAACGCTGAAGCCGCACTGGCTGCCGGCGCTGACAAGGTCGGCATGGACGATCTGGCTGCCGAAATGAAGGCCGGTAATCTGGACTATGACGTCGTCATCGCTTCTCCGGACGCCATGCGTGTCGTTGGTCAGCTGGGTCAGCTGCTCGGGCCGCGCGGCCTGATGCCGAACCCGAAGGTCGGTACTGTATCTGCTGACGTCGGCACTGCAGTGAAGAATGCCAAGGCTGGTCAGGTTCGCTACCGCACCGACAAGAACGGCATCATTCATTGCTCCGTAGGCAAGGTTGGCTTCGAGCCGGTCAAGCTGAAGGAAAACGTTGAAGCGCTGCTGGCCGATCTGAAGAAGGCCAAGCCGTCCACGTCCAAGGGTATCTATCTGCAGCGCGTGTCCCTGAGCACCACCATGGGTCCGGGTCTGTACATTGACCACTCTGCGCTGAATATCTGATTCATCGGCGCGCCGTTCGCGGCGCGTCAACTATTGGGGTCCCTGCCGGTTGGGGGCTGTCCAAGACCGTAGGTGGCGCAAGCCTCAAATCGGGGAGAAATTCCCAGGCCTACGCAGATGGTGCTCACGATTCAGTGCAGGCTGGATCAGACACCAAAACATGTCGCCTCACGGCGATCAATGGTAAATCCAGGAGTAGAACCCGTGGCAATTAAGCTCGAAGACAAAAAGGCCATCGTCGCTGAAGTCAACGAAGCTGCCAAAGGTGCGCTGTCTGCCGTTGTGGCTGATGCCCGCGGTGTAAGCGTATCTGCCATGACTGGTCTGCGCAAAGACGCACGCGAAGCCGGCGTTTACGTACGTGTTGTACGTAACACCCTGCTGCGTCGTGCTGTTGAAGGCACCGAGTACGACTGCCTCAACGACGTCTTTGTCGGTCCGACCCTGATTGCGTTCTCCAACGAACACCCGGGCGCTGCTGCCCGTCTGTTCAAGGAGTTCGCCAAGGGTCAGGACAAGTTCCAGATCAAGGCAGCTGCGTTTGAAGGCAACTACCTTTCAGCCGATCAGATCGACAAACTGGCCACACTGCCGACTTACGACGAGGCAATCAGCCAGCTGATGAGCGTGATCCAAGGCGCTACCAGCAAGTTCGTTCGTACTTTGGCCGCTGTCCGCGATCAGAAGGAAGCCGAGGCGGCCTGATTGGTCAGCTAGCGCTTTGTTCGTTTGCTTTTAATGTTTTGACGACCCCAAGGGTTGTCCCCCAATACAGGAATATAGAGTCATGGCTCTGACCAACGAAGATATCATCAATGCCGTATCCGAAATGTCCGTTATGCAGGTCGTTGAACTGATCAGCGCAATGGAAGAGAAGTTCGGCGTTTCCGCCGCTGCCGCTGTTGCAGCTGGCCCGGCTGCTGGTGGCGCTGCTGCCGCTGAAGAGCAGACCGAGTTCAACGTTATCCTGACCGCCGCTGGCGAGAAGAAAGTTAACGTGATCAAGGCTGTTCGCGAGCTGACCGGTCTGGGCCTGAAAGAAGCCAAGGCCATGGTTGATGGCGCTCCGGCTACCATCAAGGAAGGCGTTTCCAAGGACGAAGCCGAAGCCGCGAAGAAATCGCTGGAAGAGGCTGGTGCAGCGGTCGAGCTCAAGTAAGCTTGCGCGACCTTGCGTCGACAATCTGATCGACGGTCAGATTGATGGCTGGTGGCCTGTGTGCCACCGGCCTTTTTCCGTTCCGGCCTGATCTCGGGCCGGTCGGATCCACTCCGAAGCGAGTGAGCAAGACGAGGTCTTGCAAGCATTTTCAGGCTTTCCCGTCAGGGGGAGCCAATCAAGCAGGTGACCAAGCTGGGGAACGCTGATGGCTTACTCATATACTGAGAAAAAACGTATCCGCAAGGACTTTGGCAAACTGCCGCATGTGATGGATGTACCTTATCTGCTGGCGATCCAGCTGGATTCCTATCGGGAATTCCTGCAGGCCGGCAACGACAAGGACAACGTTCGTGATATCGGTCTGCACGCGGCCTTCAAATCTGTCTTCCCCATTATCAGCTATTCCGGTAATGCGGCGCTCGAATATGTCGGTTACCGGTTAGGTGAGCCGGCTTTCGATGTCAAGGAGTGCGTGCTGCGCGGTGTGACCTTTGCGGTTCCGCTGCGGGTGAAAGTGCGCCTGATCATCTTTGATCGCGAGTCTGCCAGCAAGGCGATCAAGGATATCAAGGAGCAGGAAGTCTATATGGGTGAAATACCCCTGATGACTGAAAACGGTACCTTCGTGATCAATGGTACCGAGCGTGTGATCGTATCCCAGTTGCACCGCAGCCCCGGGGTGTTCTTCGACCACGACCGTGGCAAGACCCACAGCTCCGGCAAGTTGCTGTATTCCGCCCGTGTGATTCCTTACCGCGGGTCCTGGCTGGACTTCGAGTTCGATCCCAAGGACGCCGTGTTCGTCCGTATCGACCGTCGCCGCAAGCTGCCGGCGTCCGTGCTGCTGCGCGCGCTGGGCTACCAGACCTCTGAAATTCTCGACATCTTCTATGACACCAACAAGTTCGAGGTGCAAGGTGAAAGCCTGCAGCTGGAGCTGGTGCCGCAGCGCCTGCGTGGTGAGATCGCTACCTTTGACATCACTGATGGCAAGGGCAAGGTCATTGTCGAGAAGGGTCGCCGGATTACCGCGCGCCATATCAATCAGCTGGAAAAAGCCGGTATCACCAGTCTGGAAGTGCCCTACGACTACCTGGTCGGCCGTACCATTGCCAAGGCTGTGGTGCACCCGGCTACCGGTGAGATTCTGGTCGAGTGCAACGTCGAAGTGACAGCGGATCTGATCGACAAGCTGGTGAAAGCCCAGGTTGATCGCATCGAGACGCTGTACACCAACGATATCGACTGTGGCCCGTTCATCTCCGATACCCTGCGCATCGATAACACCACCAGCCAGCTCGAAGCGCTGGTGGAAATCTATCGCATGATGCGCCCCGGTGAGCCGCCGACCAAGGATGCCGCCGAGACCCTGTTCAGCAACCTGTTCTTCAGCAGCGACCGTTACGACCTGTCTGCCGTCGGCCGCATGAAGTTCAACCGCCGCATCGGTCGTGAAGAGATCGAAGGACCTGGCGTGCTGAGCAAGGAAGACATTATCGAGGTGCTCAAGACCCTGGTCGATATCCGTAACGGCAAGGGCGTGGTCGATGATATCGATCACCTGGGTAACCGTCGCATCCGCTCCGTTGGTGAAATGGCCGAAAACCAGTTCCGTGTAGGTCTGGTACGGGTCGAGCGGGCGGTGAAAGAACGTCTGTCCATGGCCGAAAGCGAAGGCCTGATGCCGCAGGATCTGATCAATGCCAAGCCGGTTGCGGCGGCAGTGAAGGAATTCTTCGGTTCCAGCCAGCTGTCCCAGTTCATGGACCAGAACAACCCGCTGTCCGAGATTACCCACAAGCGTCGTGTTTCCGCGCTTGGGCCGGGTGGTTTGACCCGTGAACGTGCCGGCTTCGAAGTGCGCGACGTACACCCGACCCACTATGGTCGCGTATGTCCGATCGAAACTCCGGAAGGTCCGAACATCGGTCTGATCAACTCGCTGGCCACCTATGCCCGGACCAACGAATACGGCTTCCTGGAAAGCCCGTATCGCCGCGTCAAGGATGCCGTGGTGACCGACGAGATCGTGTTCCTGTCGGCCATCGAAGAGTCCGATCATGTTATCGCCCAGGCCAGTGCCGAGGTGCGTGACGGCCGTCTGGTCGAAGAACTGGTTGCCGTTCGTCACATGAACGAATTCAGCGTCAAGGCGCCGGAAGAAGTCACCCTGATGGACGTATCGCCGCGTCAGGTCGTGTCGGTTGCCGCCTCGCTGATTCCGTTCCTCGAGCACGATGATGCCAACCGCGCCCTCATGGGTTCCAACATGCAGCGTCAGGCCGTTCCGACCTTGCGTGCCGAGAAGCCGCTGGTAGGTACCGGTATGGAGCGCAACGTGGCTGTGGACTCCGGTGTCTGCGTGACCGCTCGCCGTGGTGGTGTAGTCGACTCGGTTGATGCCAGCCGTATCGTTATCCGTGCCAACGACGACGAAGTGGAAGCGGGCGAAGCCGGTGTGGATATCTACACCCTGACCAAGTACACCCGTTCCAACCAGAACACCTGCATCAACCAGCGTCCGCTGGTGAAGAAAGGCGATCTGGTGGCGGTCAAGGACATCCTGGCCGATGGTTCTTCCGTCGACATGGGTGAGCTGGCCCTGGGTCAGAACATGCGTGTGGCGTTCATGCCCTGGAATGGCTACAACTTCGAGGACTCCATTCTGGTGTCCGAGCGGGTGGTCCAGGAAGATCGCTTTACTACTATCCACATCCAGGAACTGACCTGCGTTTCCCGTGACACCAAGTTGGGGCCGGAAGAAGTCACTTCCGATATTCCCAACGTTGGCGAAGCGGCGCTGGGCAAGCTGGACGAGGCCGGTATCGTTTACGTGGGCGCCGAAGTTGGCACCGGCGACATTCTGGTCGGCAAGGTCACGCCCAAGGGCGAAACCCAGCTGACGCCGGAAGAGAAGCTGCTGCGTGCGATCTTTGGTGAGAAGGCTTCCGACGTCAAGGACACCTCCCTGCGTGTACCGACCGGTACCAAGGGTACGGTCATCGACGTTCAGGTGTTCACCCGTGATGGCGTTGAGCGCGACTCTCGCGCCCTGGCCATCGAGAAGGAGCAGCTGGACGAGATCCGCAAGGATCTGCAGGAAGAGTTCCGCATCGTCGAAACGGCGACTTTCGAGCGCCTCAGCGCCGCGCTGATCGGCCACACTGCCGAAGGCGGTGCCGGTGTCAAGAAAGGCACCGAGCTGACTGCCGAGATTCTTGCCGGTATCGAGCGCGGCCAGTGGTTCAAGCTGCGCATGAGCGAAGACCATCTCAACGAACAGCTGGAGCTGGCTCAGGCCTACCTGATCGACCGCCGCAAGCTGCTCGACGAGAAGTTCGAAGACAAGAAGCGCAAGCTGCAGCAGGGCGATGACCTGGCGCCGGGCGTACTCAAGATCGTCAAGGTCTACCTGGCGATCAAGCGTCGCATCCAGCCGGGTGACAAGATGGCTGGTCGTCACGGTAACAAGGGTGTCATCTCGGTCATCATGCCGATCGAAGATATGCCCCATGACGAGAACGGCACGCCGGTGGACATCGTCCTCAACCCGCTGGGTGTACCTTCGCGGATGAACGTTGGGCAGATTCTCGAAACCCACCTGGGCCTCGCGGCCAAGGGCCTGGGCGAGAAGATCAACCGCATGCTCGAAGAGCAGCGCAAGATCGCCGAACTGCGCGAGTTCCTCGATGAGGTGTACAACAAGGTAGGTGGTCGTCAGGAGAATCTGGACGCACTCAGCGATCAGGAAGTCCTGGATCTGGCCAACAACCTGCGCGCCGGTGTGCCGATGGCAACTGCGGTATTTGATGGTGCTGAAGAGCACGAAATCAAGCACATGCTGCGCCTGGCAGATCTGCCGGACAGTGGTCAGATGAAGCTGTACGACGGTCGTACCGGCAACACCTTCGATCGCCCGGTTACCGTTGGCTACATGTACATGCTCAAGTTGAACCACTTGGTCGACGATAAGATGCACGCCCGTTCGACCGGTTCGTACAGCCTGGTAACACAGCAGCCGCTGGGTGGTAAGGCTCAGTTCGGCGGTCAGCGTTTCGGGGAGATGGAGGTCTGGGCTCTGGAAGCCTATGGTGCCGCCTACACCCTGCAGGAAATGCTCACCGTCAAATCGGATGACGTCAATGGCCGGACCAAGATGTACAAGAACATCGTGGACGGTGACCATCGCATGGAGGCCGGCATGCCCGAGTCCTTCAACGTGCTGGTCAAGGAGATTCGTTCTCTGGCCATCGATATCGACCTGGAATCCGAATAACCACCGAGTGCCCACGTCTCGGGCGGCGTGACCCGCCGCCCTTGAGACACTGCGAGGAGTATAGGCCTTGAAAGACTTATTGAACCTGCTCAAGTCCCAGGGACAAGTTGAAGAGTTCGATTCCATTCGAATCGGCTTGGCATCGCCGGAGATGATCCGGTCCTGGTCCTACGGCGAAGTGAAAAAGCCGGAAACCATTAACTACCGTACCTTCAAGCCGGAGCGTGACGGCCTGTTCTGCGCCAAGATCTTTGGCCCGGTGAAGGACTACGAGTGCCTGTGCGGCAAGTACAAGCGCCTCAAGCACCGTGGCGTCATCTGTGAAAAGTGTGGCGTTGAAGTCGCACTGGCCAAGGTGCGTCGCGAGCGCATGGGACATATCGAACTGGCATCGCCGGTTGCCCATATCTGGTTCCTGAAATCCCTGCCGTCCCGTATCGGTCTGCTGCTGGACATGACCCTGCGCGACATCGAGCGGGTACTGTATTTCGAAAGCTATGTCGTGATCGAGCCCGGTCTGACTACGCTGGAGAAAGGCCAGCTGCTGAACGACGAACAGTACTTCGAAGCGCTGGAAGAATTCGGTGACGAGTTCGATGCGCGCATGGGTGCCGAAGCGGTATTCGAGCTGCTGACCGCCATGGATCTGGAGCACGAGATCAGCCGGCTGCGTGAGGAAATTCCGCAGACCACCTCGGAAACCAAGATCAAGAAGCTGTCCAAGCGGCTGAAGCTGATGGAAGCCTTCCAGGGTTCCGGCAACAAGCCGGAGTGGATGGTCATGACCGTACTGCCGGTACTGCCGCCGGACCTGCGTCCGCTGGTACCGCTGGATGGTGGTCGTTTCGCGACTTCCGACCTGAACGACCTGTACCGTCGGGTGATCAACCGTAACAACCGTCTGAAGCGTCTGCTGGACCTGTCCGCGCCGGATATCATCGTGCGCAACGAAAAGCGCATGCTGCAGGAATCGGTTGATGCGCTGCTGGACAACGGTCGTCGCGGCCGTGCCATCACCGGCACCAACAAGCGCCCGCTGAAGTCCCTGGCCGACATGATCAAGGGTAAGCAGGGCCGTTTCCGTCAGAACCTGCTCGGTAAGCGCGTTGACTACTCCGGTCGTTCGGTGATCGTGGTAGGTCCGACCCTGCGTCTGCATCAGTGCGGTCTGCCCAAGAAGATGGCGCTGGAACTGTTCAAGCCGTTCATCTTCGGCAAGCTGGAACATCGCGGCCTGGCCACCACCATCAAGGCGGCCAAGAAGATGGTTGAGCGCGAGCTGCCGGAAGTGTGGGATATCCTCGCCGAGGTTATCCGCGAACACCCCGTGCTGCTCAACCGTGCACCAACACTGCACCGTCTGGGTATCCAGGCGTTCGAGCCGGTACTGATCGAAGGCAAGGCCATTCAACTGCACCCGCTGGTGTGTGCGGCCTATAACGCCGACTTCGACGGTGACCAGATGGCCGTTCACGTGCCGCTGACGCTGGAAGCCCAGCTGGAAGCGCGCGCGCTGATGATGTCGACCAACAACATCCTGTCGCCAGCCAGTGGCGAGCCGATCATCGTGCCGTCCCAGGACGTGGTACTGGGTCTGTACTACATGACCCGGTCGCGCATCAATGCGCGTGGCGAAGGCATGCGTTTCACCAGCATCGCCGAAGTCGAGATGGCCTACCGTAGCGGCCACGTTGACCTGCACTCGATGGTCAAGGTGCGTCTCGAAGAGACCGTCAAGCACAAGGACGAGAGCTGGACCACGGAAACCCGCATCATCGACACCACTGTCGGTCGCGCGTTGCTGTTCCAGATCCTGCCCAAGGGGCTGCCCTTCTCGCTGGTCGACCAGCCGCTGAAGAAGAAGGCGATTTCCAAGCTGATCAACACCAGCTACCGGATCGTGGGTCTCAAGGAGACCGTGATCTTCGCTGACCAGCTGATGTACACCGGCTTTGCCTATTCGACCATCTCCGGTGCCTCCATCGGCGTGAACGACTTCGTCATTCCCGAAGAGAAGGCGCGGATCATCGAAGATGCCACCGCCGAGGTGAAGGAAATCGAAGACCAGTACGCTTCCGGTCTGGTTACCGCCGGGGAGAAGTACAACAAGGTCATCGACTTGTGGTCCAAGGCCAACGACGAGATTTCCAAGGCGATGATGGACAACCTCAAGTCCACTCGCGTGCTGGATCGTGACGGCAAGGAAGTCGAGCAGGAGTCCTTCAACTCGATGTACATGATGGCCGACTCCGGTGCCCGGGGTTCCGCCGCACAGATTCGTCAGTTGGCAGGTATGCGGGGTCTGATGGCCAAGCCGGATGGCTCGATCATCGAAACGCCGATCATTGCCAACTTCCGTGAAGGTCTGAACGTACTCCAGTACTTCATCTCCACCCACGGTGCCCGTAAGGGTCTGGCGGATACGGCACTGAAGACCGCCAACTCCGGTTATCTGACCCGTCGCCTGGTCGACGTGGCGCAGGATCTGGTGATCACCGAGGTTGATTGCGGTACTGATCAGGGTCTGGTCATGAAGCCGCACATCGAAGGCGGCGACATTGTCGAGCCGCTGGGTGAGCGCGTGCTGGGTCGGGTCATCGCCCGTGACGTATTCAAGCCGGGTACCGAAGACGTCATCGTCGCCGGCGGCACCCTGATCGACGAGCAGTGGGTCGAATTCCTCGAGCTGAACAGCGTGGACGAGGTGATTGTACGCTCGCCCATTACCTGTGAAACCCGCTACGGCGTGTGCTCCACCTGCTATGGTCGCGACTTGGCACGTGGTCACCAGATCAATATCGGTGAGGCGGTGGGTGTGATCGCTGCCCAGTCCATTGGTGAGCCGGGTACCCAGCTGACGATGCGGACGTTCCACATCGGTGGTGCTGCCAGCCGGACCGCCGCGCAGGACAGCATTCAGGTCAAGAGCGCCGGTACCATCCGCCTGCACAACCTGAAGCACGTGACCCGTGATGACGGCGCGCTGGTGGCGGTGTCCCGTTCCGGTGAGCTGGCTCTGGCTGACGAGTTCGGTCGTGAGCGTGAGCGTTACAAGCTGCCCTACGGTGCGGTGATCTCCATTCACGAGAGTGATAAGGTCCAGGCCGGCCAGGTGGTTGCCAAGTGGGATCCGCACACTCACCCGATCGTTACCGAGATTGCCGGTACCGTACAGTTTGTTGGCATGGAGGAGGGTATCACCATCCGCCGTCAGACCGACGAACTCACCGGTCTGAGCAACATCGAAGTAATGGCGGTGCACGAGCGTCCATCCGCTGGTAAGGACATCCGTCCGACCATGAAGCTGATTGGCGCTGACGGTAAGGAGCTGATGCTGCCGGGTACCGATGTGCCGGCGCAGTACTTCCTGCCCGAGAAGACCCAGGTCAACCTGTCCGATGGAGTGCAGGTAACCATTGGTGACGTACTGGCACGTATTCCTCAGGAAACGTCCAAGACTCGCGACATCACCGGTGGTCTGCCGCGTGTTGCCGATCTGTTCGAGGCGCGTCGTCCGAAGGAACCGTCCATCCTGGCAGAAGTCAGCGGCACCATCTCCTTCGGCAAGGAAACCAAGGGCAAGCGCCGTCTGGTCATCACTCCGAACGATGGCAGCGATCCGTACGAGGAGCTGATTCCGAAGTGGCGCCACCTGAACGTGTTCGAAGGTGAACAGGTCACCAAGGGTGAGGTTATCTCCGATGGTCCGAGCAACCCGCACGATATCCTGCGTCTGCTGGGTGTTAGCGAGCTCGCCAAGTATATCGTCAACGAAATTCAGGACGTGTACCGCCTGCAGGGTGTGAAGATCAACGACAAGCACATCGAGGTGACCATTCGCCAGATGCTGCGCAAGGTCGAGATCAGCGAGTCGGGTGATTCCAGCTTCATCAAGGGCGACCAGGTCGAGCTGACCCAGGTCCTCGAAGAGAACGAAGCGCTGGCTGGTCAGGACAAGTTCCCGGCCAAGTATGAGCGGGTACTGCTGGGTATCACCAAGGCGTCGCTGTCGACCGAGTCGTTCATTTCCGCGGCTTCCTTCCAGGAAACCACACGGGTACTGACCGAGGCTGCCGTTACCGGTAAGCGCGATCACCTGCGTGGCCTGAAAGAGAACGTGGTGGTGGGTCGTCTGATTCCGGCCGGTACCGGTCTGGCCTACCACGCTGAGCGCAAGCGTCAGCGTACGGCCGACAAGCCGGCGAAAGTCAGCGCCAGTGAAGTCGAGCAGGCCCTGTCGGATGCGCTGAATTCCAGCGGCAACTGATCAGTGTCACCCGTCGTGGACCACGGCGGGTGCGCTTGACGATGGGGGGAGGTCTCTATAGAATTCCGTACCCCTAAAATAGGCGGGGCGTTTTGCCCTGCCGTTTTATTTAATATGTCCCAGGGACATCAGTGGAGTTTTGCTAGATGGCAACAATCAACCAGCTGGTTCAAAAGCCGCGCAAGCGTGTTGCTGAAAAAAGCGACGTGCCCGCGCTGCAGAACTGCCCGCAGCGTCGTGGTGTATGTACTCGCGTATATACCACCACGCCGAAGAAGCCGAACTCGGCTCTGCGTAAGGTCTGCCGTGTTCGCTTGACCAACGGCTTTGAAGTTTCTTCCTATATCGGTGGTGAAGGCCACAACCTGCAAGAGCACAGCGTCGTTCTGATTCGCGGCGGCCGTGTAAAAGACTTGCCAGGTGTGCGTTACCACACTGTTCGCGGTTCGCTGGATACCTCCGGTGTCAAAGACCGTAAGCAGGGTCGTTCCAAGTACGGCGCCAAGCGTCCGAAGTAATTTGAATTCATTTAACCTGAGTCGATAAGAGTAAGGTCAGGCGTAACGAAAATGTTGCAGTCCTGAGCTAACCTGAAGACCGTTTGAGGGCTTATCATGCCAAGACGTCGTGTAGCGGCAAAACGTGAGATCCTGCCAGAACCTAAGTATGGCAGCCAGATTCTCGCCAAATTCATGAACCATGTAATGGAAAGCGGCAAGAAATCCACCGCTGAGCGTATCGTGTACGGTGCTCTGGATAAAGTTAAAGAGCGCACCAAGACTGACGATCCGGTTGAGCTGTTTGAAAAAGCGCTCGATGCCATCGCTCCGCTGGTTGAGGTTAAGTCCCGCCGTGTAGGTGGTGCCACCTACCAGGTTCCGGTTGAAGTGCGTCCCTCCCGCCGCAATGCTCTGGCAATGCGCTGGTTGGTAGATGCTGCCCGTAAGCGTGGCGAGAAGTCGATGGATCTGCGTCTTGCTGGCGAACTGCTTGATGCAGCTGAAGGCAAGGGCTCTGCGGTCAAGAAGCGTGAAGACGTGCACCGTATGGCTGAAGCGAACAAAGCTTTCTCTCACTATCGCTTCTAAACAACGACTCAGGAGACTATCGTGGCTCGTACAACCCCGATCAATCTATACCGCAATATTGGTATTTGTGCGCACGTCGATGCGGGCAAAACCACAACCACGGAACGGATCCTGTTCTACACCGGCGCCAACCATAAAATGGGTGAGACCCATGATGGCGCCAGTACCACTGACTGGATGGCCCAGGAGCAGGAGCGTGGTATCACTATTACCTCCGCTGCTGTAACTGCCTTCTGGCAGGGTTCTCAGAAGCAGTACAAGAAGCACCGGGTCAACGTTATCGATACCCCCGGCCACGTTGACTTCACCATCGAAGTAGAGCGCTCCTTGCGCGTGCTCGACGGTGCAGTCGTTGTGTTCTGCGGCACCTCCGGTGTTGAGCCGCAGTCCGAAACCGTATGGCGTCAGGCCAACAAGTACGGTGTGCCGCGTATCGTCTACGTGAACAAGCTGGACCGTCAGGGTGCTAACTTCCTGCGCGTAGTCGAGCAGATCAAGAAGCGCCTTGGCCATACGCCTGTGGCGCTTCAGCTGCCGATCGGTTCGGAAGAGAACTTCATTGGTCAGGTAGACCTGTTGCGTATGAAGGCTCTCTACTGGAACGAAGACGACATGGGTATGGCCTTCCGCGAGGAAGAGATCCCTGCGGACATGCTTGAGCTGGCTGAAGAGTACCGTGAAAAGCTGGTGGAAGCTGCCGCTGAAGCCAACGAAGAGTTGATGAACAAGTACCTGGAAGGCGTTGAGCTGACCCTGGAAGAAATCAAGGCCGGTCTGCGTCAGCGTACCTTGGCCAGCGAAATCGTTCCGGCTGTCTGCGGTTCCTCGTTCAAGAACAAGGGCGTGCCGTTGGTACTGGATGCGGTTATCGACTTCCTGCCGGCTCCGGACGAAGTTGAAGCCATCAAGGGTGTGCACCCGGACGACGACGAGAAGATCGACAAGCGTATCTCCAGCGACGACGAGCCCTTTGCTGCTCTGGCGTTCAAGATCGCTACCGACCCCTTCGTTGGTACTCTGACCTTCGTTCGCGTGTACTCGGGCGTGCTGTCTTCTGGCGACTCGGTGATCAACTCGGTTAAAGGCAAGAAAGAGCGTGTGGGCCGTATGGTTCAGATGCAGGCCAACAACCGTGAAGAGATCAAGGAAGTGCGCGCTGGCGATATCGCCGCTCTGATCGGTATGAAGGATGTGACCACCGGTGACACCCTGTGCGACCTGGAAAAGCAGATCGTTCTGGAGCGCATGGAGTTCCCTGAGCCGGTAATCCACGTTGCTGTTGAGCCGAAAACCAAGGCTGACCAGGAAAAGATGGGTATTGCACTGGGTAAACTGGCCCAGGAAGATCCGTCCTTCCGCGTGCGTACTGATGAAGAGTCCGGCCAGACCATCATTGGTGGTATGGGCGAGCTGCACCTGGACATCATCGTTGACCGCATGAAGCGTGAATTCAACGTTGAAGCCAATATCGGTAAGCCGCAGGTGGCCTACCGTGAAGCGATTCGCAATACCTGCGAGATCGAAGGCAAGTTTGTCCGTCAGTCCGGTGGTCGCGGCCAGTTCGGTCACGTCTGGATTCGCTTCGAGCCGGCTGATGAGGCCGCCGAAGGTCTGATCTTCGCCAGTGAAGTGGTGGGCGGTACCGTACCCAAGGAATACATTCCTGCGGTGCAGAAGGGCATTGATGAGCAGATGAAGAACGGTGTTC
Source organism: Halopseudomonas bauzanensis (assembly GCF_900114735.1). Classification (GTDB taxonomy): domain Bacteria; phylum Pseudomonadota; class Gammaproteobacteria; order Pseudomonadales; family Pseudomonadaceae; genus Halopseudomonas; species Halopseudomonas bauzanensis. Next base: position 15,164 of record NZ_FOUA01000012.1, read on the forward strand.
TCGCCGGTTACCCGCTGCTCAGCCTCAAGGCAACCATCTTTGATGGTTCTTATCATGATGTTGACTCGAACGAAATGGCGTTCAAGATCGCCGCTTCCATGGCCACCAAGCAATTGGCCCAGAAAGGCGGTGCTGTTCTGCTCGAGCCGATCATGAAAGTTGAAGTAGTGACCCCCGAGGACTACATGGGTGACGTGATGGGTGACCTCAACCGTCGTCGTGGTCTGGTCCAGGGTATGGAAGACTCTCCCTCCGGGAAGGTTATCCGTGCTGAGGTTCCGCTGGGTGAGATGTTTGGTTACGCCACGGATGTACGCTCCATGTCCCAGGGACGTGCTAGCTACTCCATGGAGTTCGCCAAATACGCCGAGGCTCCCTCGAACATCGTTGACGCTATCATCAAGAAGCAAGGTTGATTGCTTCCTGGCTAATTGAAGAGGTTACTAATCGTGGCAAAAGAAAAGTTTGAACGCAGTAAACCGCACCTGAACGTGGGTACCATCGGTCACGTTGACCATGGCAAAACCACTCTGACCGCTGCTCTGACCCGCGTTTGCGCCGAAGTATTCGG
>NZ_FOUA01000016.1 GCF_900114735.1 Halopseudomonas bauzanensis
AAGGCCGAGAACTGATGACGAGTGTTCTTTTAGAACACGAAGTGGTTGATGCCATGCTTCCAGGAAAAGCCTCTAAGCTTCAGGTAACTAGAAATCGTACCCCAAACCGACACAGGTGGTCAGGTAGAGAATACCAAGGCGCTTGAGAGAACTCGGGTGAAGGAACTAGGCAAAATGGCACCGTAACTTCGGGAGAAGGTGCGCCGGCTAGGGTGAAGGACTTGCTCCGTAAGCTCTGGCTGGTCGAAGATACCAGGCCGCTGCAACTGTTTATTAAAAACATAGCACTCTGCAAACACGAAAGTGGACGTATAGGGTGTGACGCCTGCCCGGTGCCGGAAGGTTAATTGATGGGGTTAGCTTCGGCGAAGCTCTTGATCGAAGCCCCGGTAAACGGCGGCCGTAACTATAACGGTCCTAAGGTAGCGAAATTCCTTGTCGGGTAAGTTCCGACCTGCACGAATGGCGTAATGATGGCGGCGCTGTCTCCACCCGAGACTCAGTGAAATTGAAATCGCTGTGAAGATGCAGTGTATCCGCGGCTAGACGGAAAGACCCCGTGAACCTTTACTATAGCTTTGCACTGGACTTTGAATTTGCTTGTGTAGGATAGGTGGGAGGCTGTGAAGCGTGGACGCCAGTTCGCGTGGAGCCAACCTTGAAATACCACCCTGGCAACTTTGAGGTTCTAACTCTGGTCCGTTATCCGGATCGAGGACAGTGTATGGTGGGTAGTTTGACTGGGGCGGTCTCCTCCTAAAGAGTAACGGAGGAGTACGAAGGTGCGCTCAGCACGGTCGGAAATCGTGCGTAGAGTATAAAGGCAAAAGCGCGCTTGACTGCGAGACCAACACGTCGAGCAGGTACGAAAGTAGGTCTTAGTGATCCGGTGGTTCTGTATGGAAGGGCCATCGCTCAACGGATAAAAGGTACTCCGGGGATAACAGGCTGATACCGCCCAAGAGTTCATATCGACGGCGGTGTTTGGCACCTCGATGTCGGCTCATCACATCCTGGGGCTGAAGCCGGTCCCAAGGGTATGGCTGTTCGCCATTTAAAGTGGTACGCGAGCTGGGTTTAGAACGTCGTGAGACAGTTCGGTCCCTATCTGCCGTGGACGTTTGAGATTTGAGAGGGGCTGCTCCTAGTACGAGAGGACCGGAGTGGACGAACCTCTGGTGTTCCGGTTGTCACGCCAGTGGCATTGCCGGGTAGCTACGTTCGGAAAAGATAACCGCTGAAAGCATCTAAGCGGGAAACTTGCCTCAAGATGAGATCTCACCGGGGACTTGATCCCCCTGAAGGGCCGTCGAAGACTACGACGTTGATAGGCTGGGTGTGTAAGCGTTGTGAGGCGTTGAGCTAACCAGTACTAATTGCCCGTGTGGCTTGACCATATAACGCCCAAACAATTTGGGCCATGGCCTGACACATTGATTGA
>NZ_FOUA01000011.1 GCF_900114735.1 Halopseudomonas bauzanensis
CCACTGCGGCGCAACCGGCGCCGGCAACCAGTACGTCAATGTCACCACCGATGGCAGCGGCAGCAGCCACGGTGTTCAGGGTGGCGGCATTCAGTTCGGCGTTGTTGTGTTCAGCAATAACCAGAATCGTCATGTCAGATCACCTTGGCTTCGTTCTTCAGTTTGTCGACCAGCTCGTCAACGCTCTTGACCTTGATGCCAGCGCTGCGGGCAGCCGGGGCTTCGACCTTGACGGTGCTCAGGGTGGAGGCGGTGCTGACACCCAGCTCGTCGGGCTTGAGCACGTCCAGCGGCTTCTTCTTGGCCTTCATGATGTTCGGCAGAGAAGCGTAGCGCGGCTCGTTCAGGCGCAGGTCGGTGGTGACGATGGCCGGCAGTTTCAGGTCAACGGTCTGCAGACCGCCGTCGATTTCACGGGTGACCTTGACGCGCTCACCGTCGACATTCACGGCCGAGGCGAAGGTGCCCTGGGCGTAACCGGACAGCGCAGCCAGCATCTGGCCGGTCTGGTTGTTGTCGGAATCGATGGCCTGCTTGCCGAGGATGACCAGCTGCGGCTGTTCCTTGTCGACGACCGCCTTGAGCAGCTTGGCGATAGCCAGGGAGTTCAGTTCGTCAGCGGACTCGACCAGGATGGCGCGGTCGGCGCCCAGTGCCAGGGCGGTACGCAGCTGCTCCTGGGCAGCGGTCGGGCCGACGGTGACGGCAACGATTTCGGTCGCCACGCCTTTTTCCTTCAGGCGTACCGCTTCTTCCACGGCGATTTCGCAGAAGGGGTTCATGGACATCTTGACGTTGGCCAGATCAACACCGCTGTTGTCCGCCTTGACGCGAACCTTGACGTTGTAGTCAACCACGCGCTTTACGGCGACGAGGATTTTCATGGACGTTAGTCCTCCGCAAGTCTGTGAAACGCCCGTCGGGGCGTGTGACATTAAAAAGGGGCCTTAGCATACCGGGCAGTTTTCGTGTCCGATAGTACCCAGGCCGCCTGATTGAAATGAATTGGCCGGAAAAACAGGACAAATTCCTGTTTTTCCGGCCTCAAGGTTGCCTCAGGCAACAACCAGCTGGTTGGAGTAGGCTTCCAGGTGATGATCGTCATCACCGAACTGGTGGCTGATCATGACCAGACGCTTGGCGTAGTGGGCGCCGTTATATTCCCAGGTCATGGCGATACCGCCATGCAGCTGGATGCACTGCTCGGCCACATAACGAGCGGCACGGTTGACGATGAACTTGGCGGCGGACAGCTTGGCGCTGCGCTCCTCGCTGTCCTTGTCGTCAGCCAGACAGGCGGCCAGGATGGCCATGGAGGTGCCGCGCTCCAGTTCGCTGATCATGTCGACCATGCGGTGCTGCAGTACCTGGAACTTGCCGATCGGCACGCCGAACTGCTTGCGGGTCTTCAGGTACTCCAGGGTCAGGTCGCAAGCGGTACGCATGGCGCCGACCGCTTCGCCACACAGGGCGGCGATGGCGCGGCCGCTCTGATAGCGAATGGCGTCATAGGCATCGCCAGCGGTGCCCAGCAGCTCACCCTTGGCGTTATCAAGGAACAGCTCGCAGCCCTTGCGGCCATCCACGGTAGCGTAGACGCGGCGGCTGACACCTTCGGCGTTCGGGTCGATGATGAACAGGCTGATGCCCTGCTGATCACGTACATCACCCGCAGTACGGGCCGAGACCAGGATCTTGCCGGCGGTATGGCCGCCGATCACCACGCCTTTGCGGCCGCTCAGCAGCCACTCGCTGCCGGACTGCCGGGCGGTGGTCTGCACGTCATACAGGTTGTAATGGCTGCTCGGCTCTTCCAGAGCGACGCTGGCCTGCAGTTCGCCGCTGGCGATGGCGCCCAGCAGTTCTTCCTTCTGCTGCTCGTTGCCCAGCTGGCCGATCAGGCCACCCGCCAGTACTACCGACTCCATGTAGGGTTCCAGGCAGATACCGCGGCCCAGCTGTTCCATGATCAGCATGGTTTCCACGCCGCCGCCGCCAAAACCGCCCAGCTCTTCGGCGAAGGGGATAGCGGTCAGACCCAGCTCGCCCAGCTGCTGCCAGAACTCGGTGCTGAAACCGGCGTCGCTGGCGCTGAACTCGAGGCGCTTTTCAAAGGTGTAAACGTCGCGAACCAGACGGGCCGCGGTGTCCTGGAGCATCTGCTGCTCTTCGGTCAATTTGAAGTCCATGATCGGCGCTCCTTAGAGTTCGAGAATCATTTTCGAGACGATGTTCTTCTGGATCTCGTTGGATCCGCCGAAGATCGACAGTTTGCGCATGTTGAAGTAGGTCGAGGCTGGGGCAGCGGCATAGTCGTCGACGAGGAATTCGCCGTCGTAGTCCAGCTCCAGCTCTTCCGGCAGGAAGGGCAGGGCATATGGCCCCAGCGCCTTGCGCATCAGATGCGTGATGGCCTGGCGGATCTCGGTGCCCTGAACCTTGAGGATCGAGCTTTCCGCACCCGGTACACCGCCTTCGGAGGCAGCGGCGACGATGCGCAGGGTACTCACTTCAGCCGCCATCAGCGACATTTCCACTTCAGCGATCTGCGCACGGAACAGGGTGTCTTCAAGCAGCGACTTGCCGCCCTTTTCCTGTTTGGCGGCAATCTTCTTCAGGTGGCTCAAGGCCGCCTTGGAGGCGCCGATGCCGGCCAGGCCGGTACGCTCGTGGGTCAGCAGGTACTTGGCGCAGGTCCAGCCCTTGTTCTCTTCACCGACCAGGTTTTCCACCGGTACGCGAACGTCATCGAAGAACACTTCGTTGACTTCATGGTCGCCGTCCAGGGTGATGATCGGGCGCACGGTGATACCCGGGGTCGCCATGTCGATCAGCAGGAAGGAGATGCCGCGCTGCTGCTGGGCTTCCGGGTCGGTACGCACCAGACAGAAGATCATGTTGGCGTGCTGGCCCAGGGTGGTCCAGGTCTTCTGACCGTTGACGACGTAATGGTCGCCATCGCGCACGGCGCGGGTCTTCAGCGAGGCGAGGTCGGAACCGGCGCCTGGCTCGGAGTAGCCCTGGCACCACCAGTCCTCACCGGACAGGATGCGTGGCAGGTACTGCTGCTTCTGTGCTTCGGTACCGAACTTGATGATCACCGGAGCGACCATGGCGACGCCGAAGGGAATGGTGCGCGGCGCGCCGGCGGCAGAGGTTTCTTCATCAAAGATGTGTTTCTCTACCGGGCCCCAGTCGGTGCCGCCGTGCTCGACCGGCCAGCCTGGCGCGTACCAGCCCTTGCGGGACAGGATCTGCTGCCAGCGCTCGTGGTCAGCCTTGGTCAGGTGCTTGCCGAGCTTTACCTTGCGGGAGATATCGGCTGGCAGCTCCTGCTTGAGGAATGCACGCACTTCATCACGGAAGGCGATTTGTTCAGCTGTGTAATGGATTTCCATGTTGGGTCCTCGTTGTTATTCAGCTGCGGACACCCGTCGGGTGCCCGCAGAAAAGTCTCAGAGATCGGCGAACTTGCGACCTTCTTTGGCCAATTTTTCCAGCAGCGGCGCTGGCTTCCACCAGGCGCCGAGCTGCTCGTGGAATTCGCAGATGCGAGCATAGACACGATCCAGACCGACGGCGTCAGCATAGAACATGGGGCCGCCCTGATGCGCCGGGAAGCCGTAGCCGTTGATGTAGATGACGTCGATATCGCTGGCGCGCTGGGCAACACCTTCTTCCAGGATCTTCGCCCCTTCGTTGATCAAGGCGTACATGGTGCGCTCGATGATGTAGTCATCGGACAGCTCGCGACGCTCGACGCCCTGCTCTTTGGAAGCGGCCGCCAAAATGGCCGGCAGCTCGGGGTTCGGCAGCGGGGTACGCGAACCCTTCTCATAGACATAGAAGCCCTTGCCGGTCTTCTGACCGAGCATGCCAGCCTCGGCCATCTTGTCGAGGATGGTTGGCAGCTTGAATTCGGCGGGCAGGGTCTGGCGCTGACGGGTACGGATGGCCAGACCGATATCCAGACCGGACAGGTCGCGCATGGCGAACGCGCCCATGGCCATGCCGAATTTACGGAGCGCAGCGTCCACCTGTTCTGGTGTGGCGCCTTCTTCGAGCAGGAACTCGGATTCGCGACCGTACTGGAATACCATGCGGTTGCCGACGAAGCCGTCGCACACGCCCACGGGCACGGCCACTTTCTTCAACTTCTTGCCAATCGCCATGGCGGTGGCCAGCACTTCGTCGCTGGTCTTCTCGCCGCGCACCACTTCCAGCAGACGCATGACGTTGGCCGGGCTGAAGAAGTGCAGGCCGACGACGTCTTCGGGGCGCTTGGTGAACTGGGCGATCTGGTTCAAATCCAGTGAGGAGGTGTTGCTGGCCAGAATGGCGCCGGGCTTGCAGTTGGCATCCAGGGCTTCGAAGACCTTCTGCTTGACGCCCATTTCCTCGAATACCGCCTCGACCACCACGTCCACATCAGCCAGGTCGGCATAGTCGGTCACGCCGCTGATCAGGGTCATGCGCTTTTCGAGCGCCGCTTCAGTCAGGCTGCCGCGCTTGACGCTCATGCCGTAGGTATCGCGAGCACGCTGGATCGCCTTGTCCCGAGCGTCTTCGCTGATTTCCAGAATTTTCACCGGGATACCGGCATTGGCGAAGCACATGGCGATGCCGACACCCATGGTGCCGCCACCGATTACCGCGGCGGAGTTGAACTCACGCACCGGGGTGTCCTTCGGCAGGCCGTCAACCTTGGAGGCCAGACGCTCGGTGAAGAATGCATGCACCAGCGCAGCACGCTGCGGGGAGACCAGGCATTCAGCGAACAGCTCGCGCTCACGCTTGAGACCTTCGGTCAGCGGCAGGGTAAAGGCGGCTTCGACGGCGGAGACGCAGCGCTGCGGGGAGAACAGGCCAGGCGCTTTCTTTTCCAGCTCGGCGCGCTTGGCAGCGACCAGCGCCGCATTGTCGACGCCTTCCAGCTTGTCGGTGCGCTCGCCGGTGCGGCGCGGACCCTTGCCATCGGCGATCAGCTTGTTGGCAAAGGCCAGGCCTGCGGCCAGCAGCTCGCCGTCGAACACTTCATCGACCACACCCAGCTGATTGGCTTCGGTAGCGCTGATCGGCGCGCCGCTGACGATCATGTCCAGAGCCTTCTCGACACCTACCACGCGGGGCAGACGCTGGGTGCCGCCGGCGCCGGGCAGCAGGCCCAGTTTGACTTCCGGCAGGCCGACCTTGGCGTCCTTGCGAGCGATGCGGTAATGGCAGCTCAGCGCCACTTCCAGACCACCACCCAGGGCGGTGCCATGGATCACGGCGACGCTCGGCTTGCTGCCGGCCTCGATGCCATTGACCACGTCAGGCAGGCTGGGCGACTGTGGCGGCTTGCCGAATTCCTTGATGTCGGCGCCGGCGATGAAGGTGTTGCCTTCACAGACCAGTACGATGGCCTTGACCTCAGGGTCGGCCTCAGCGGCCTTGAAGCTGTTCTCCAGCCCCTGACGCACTGCCACGCCCAGAGCGTTGACCGGCGGATTGTTGACTCTGACAACGGCAACGGCGCCTTGCCGCTCCAGTGTGACCACGTCCGACATGATGAATCTCCTGTGAGTCGATCAGATGCGTTTCATTGTGCGGAATAATGAAACCATGTTTCGCATGGCAAAATACAAAACTTGCAGAGCGTTGTCGATGCCCGTTGGAAAATGGTGCGACATAAGGCGCGTTGATGGTTATACGCCGAGGCGTTCAATATCCCGGGCGAGGATCGCCAACTGGTGCGCCAACTGGTTCTTCACTTTCTCTTCGGACACCAGGTAGGTCGGTGCACCGCAGGTCAATGCCATCAGCGTACCGTCCTGCAGATGCAAGGCCACGCCAGCGGCATTCACATTGCGATCCCAGTCACCGAGGGACAGGCAGAAACCATATTTTTCGTAGTCGCGGAAGGATTCTTCCAGCTGTTGTTTGAGCTCCGGCCAGGTGTCCGGATGGCGTTCGGCCAGGGAGCTCATCACGTGCCGGCGTTCCTCTTCCTTCATCGCGGCCAGGTAGGCACGACCGGCGGCGGTGGTAGCCAGCGGCAGACGCACACCGACATCCATGCGCAGCGACGTGATTTCGGCGGGACGGCAATTCTCCACATAGATCATCGACAGACGATCGCGGCAGGTCAGGCCCACGGAGGTGTTGGTGTTGCGCGCGAATTCATCGAGGTAGGGCTTGGCCAGCTGGCGTACCCGCAGGTTCGAGACATAGGCATAACCCAGCGCCAGCACACCGGAGTCCAATTGGTACTTCTCCAGCTGTGGCGAGTAGGCCAGATAGCCGAGCTTGGTCAGCGTATAGGTCATGCGCGACACAGTGGGTTTGGGTAGCCCGGTGATCCGGGAAATATCCTGGTTGCCCAGGACCACCGAGCCCTGACTGAAAGCGCGCAACACATCAAGCCCACGTGAGAGTGCCTCGACGAATTTGCGGTCCTTGGTTGGGTTGGGTGTTGCCTGATCGTCATTCATAAAGCATTCATACCTTGATGGAAGGGCATCCTTGCGTAGCGACCGCTGCCGCGCAGACGATGCCGGGCTACTCTTTTCATGCGGGCGGAACCAACGGAAATGTCCTGCACAGCAATTTTGTTTTGATTTGTACCGATGATTGCACAGCCGCGACAGATAGAATAGCATCTTTTGGTATTCTATTCCGCACTGCAAAATAATAGTCCAAAAAAGAGGTTCAGATGTCCACACCAGAATCCTGCGTTGTCGCCGGCCGGCTGGCCGAACTCGGTCATACCAATCTGTATGATCTGCTGAAGCAGGCGAGTCATGTTTACGGCGACAAGACCGCCTTCTCCTGCGGTGCGGATTCGGTCAGTTTCACGGAGTTGCGAGACAAGTCGGACAGCTTTGCTCGCTACCTGCGCCATGAACTCGGATTGCAGCCCGGCGACCGCCTGGCCATCCAACTGCCCAACCTGCTGCAGTATGTGGTCACCATCTTCGGTGCGCTCAAGGCCGGTCTGGTCATCGTCAACACCAACCCCCAGTACACTGTGCCGGAAACCCGCCATCAGTTTACCGACTCCGGCGCCCGGGCAGTGGTGGTACTCGACAAGCTGGTGCCGCTGGTGCGGGCTGTGCAAGGCGAGACCGCCATCGAGCGATTGATTGTCACCAGCGTAGACGATTGGAGCAACCCCCAGGTAGCTAGCGACGAGGCCGACGTGACCCGCTTCATGGCGGCATTGACCAAGGGCAAGGCGCTGCCGGAAGTCGACCCGCAGCGCGGGCTGGAAGACCTCGCGGTGCTGCAGTACACCGGCGGCACCACCGGCGTGTCCAAGGGCGCCATGCTGACCCATAACAATCTGCTGTGCAACGTACTGCAGGCGGTCAGCATCCTCAGCCCCGGTGAGTTGGAATACGGTAACGAAGTTCGCGTCTCACCGCTGCCGCTGTACCATATCTTCGCCTTCACGGCGAACTGCCTAGCCTCGGTATTCACCGGCTTCAACAGCGTGCTGATCACCAACCCGCGTGACCTGGACAATATGATTGCTGATCTGCAGCGCCACCGCATCACGCTGCTGACCGGTATCAACTCCCTGTTCGTCTCCCTGATGGCGCACCCGCAATTCGACAGCATCGATTTCAGCCAGGTGAAGTGGGTCAACTCCGGTGGAGCCCCGCTGAACCTGGCGGTCGCCAAGCGCTGGTACGAGCGTACCGGCAGCGTCATCCGTGAAGGCTTCGGCATGACCGAGACCTCGCCGGTGGTAATTGCCGCTACCGCTACCACTCCTTATAAGGAAGGCTATATCGGTCAGGCAATCATCGATACCCAGCTGAAGATCGTCGACGATGCAGGTAACGAGTTGCCGACCGGCGAGCCGGGCGAACTGCTGGTGCGTGGACCGCAGGTAATGAAAGGCTATTGGCAGCGCCCTGAAGCCACCGCTGAAACCTTCACTGCCGACGGCTGGTTGAAAACCGGCGATATCGGCGTCATCGATGAGGATGGTTTCCTCAAGCTGGTCGATCGCAAGAAGGACATGATTCTGGTCTCGGGTTTCAACGTCTACCCCAATGACATCGAGGACGCGGTCATGCGCCACCCGGGCATCCGCGAGTGTGTAGCGGTGGGTATTCCTGATGAGCGCAAAGGCGAGGCCATCAAGCTCTATGTCAGCCTGCATGACCAGAACCTGACCGAAGCCGATATCGTTGCCCATTGCCGCGAACAGCTGACCGGCTACAAGGTGCCGAGCTTCGTCGAGATCCGTGACGATCTGCCCAAGTCCACTGTCGGTAAACTGCTGCGCCGGGTACTGCGTGATGAGGCGAGGGCAGAGGTAGCAGAGGTAAGTGCATGAGCCTGTCGCTGAGCATCGCCGATGGCGTGGCGGAGATCGCGCTCGACGATGGCAAGGTCAATGCACTGTCCGAACAGATGCTGGAAAGTCTGCTGGAGGCCATTGCCGAAGCCGCCAAGGCTGATGCTGCGCTGCTTATCTATGGCCGGGCCGGCTGTTTCAGTGGCGGCTACGATCGCAAGCTGATCGCCGCCGGTGGCCCAGCCTGCGATGCCATGCGCGCCGCGGGTGATCGCCTGACCCTGGCCCTGCTGGATTATCCGGCACCGGTGGTCATCGCCAGCACCGGCCATGCGATGGCCAAGGCAGCGTTCATGCTGCTGCTGGCTGACTATCGCATCGGTGCAGCAGGCGCGTTCAGTATCAGTCTGAATGAAGTGGCCATCGGCATGACCATGCCCGATGCCGCCATGCCCCAGGCCCGCGCGCGGCTGGCGCCGAGCTGGCTCAATCGCTGCGCCCTGCAGGCCCAGACACTGGACCCGGAGCAGGCGCTGGAAGCGGGTTTTTATGATGAACTGGCAACCGGCGGTGATCTGCTGGAGCGCGCCCGTGACAAGGCCCGGCAGTTGGCGGCGCTGCATCGCCAGGCCTACCGGGAAACCCGTCTGCTGCTCAATGCGCCATTAAGGGCGGAAGTGGTAGCGGCGCTGGCGGCGTCCTGATCCTTCGGTCGCCGGGCGGCACAGGCGTAGCGCAGGTGCGCTACACCCGGGAATCAGGTTTTGCGCCGCGGCTGACGGTGACGCTGCGGCCCGTCTTTCGGGTTGTCGAGCACCTGCTCGACAACCTGGGCTGACGCTAACAGCGAGCCAGCCCATCAAGGTCACTCCTTGAAATACACCGACTGGGTGCTGGTCAGCAGCAGCAGGCCATCTTCCGACCACAAATGGGCAACCTGATCCGCGTAGTTGTTATGCAGTCGCGAAGCCTGCGCGCGACCTAGCAGGAAACCGCTGCCTACCTTTTCCAACTCGTCGCTGGTGGCATGGAAATAGTGCGTCATGGACACGGTACCTGATGGCGTAAAACTCTTGCGCAACAGGAAGATGCGCGGGGCGAACACATCCCCCATCGCCGTCAGCGAAGTGAAATCCAGCGGCCGTTCCACCGCGTCGCGTACCCACAACAGCGATTCGGTATCGAGCGGCTGTCCTTCTGCGCGACCCATCAACGGAATACCGTGCACAAAGCGGAAATCGTATTGCTTGAACCAATTACGAATGCTGATATCCATGCGCTGCAGCGAGGCTGGTGCCGGCGCTGGTGGAGCGCTCAGTTGCTGCTCCGTCAGCGTGTCACGGCGAATGGCAAAAAAAGCCGTGGCACTGGTGACCACCTCGCCATTCTGTTTCTGCAGCAGTAACCAGTGTTGGGTCGAGCGGTTGGTGCGCAGTGGCGTGGCTTCCACCTCGAATTCGCCATCGCCTACCGGCCCGGCGAAGTTGACGGTCAGGGAGACCGGATCGCCCAGCCGCTGGGGATGTTGCAATACCGCCTGCAGCAGGGTAGCGGCAGTGGTCCCGCCAAACGGGCCGACCATATTCTGGAAGGCTTCGCTGGTCTTGCCCTGGTACAGATTGTCGGAGCGGGGTGTCAGGGCAATGGCCTGATCGAAGGCGTGGTTGTTGCTCATTAGTGATTATCCATTGGCAGGCTTGCTGAGTGCTCATCCTAGGCATGCAGGGAGAGGGCGGCAAGCTGATATGACGGCATGAATTCGCCGTCATACATGAGCTGCTTTTCGCTCCTGTAAATGCCGATTCAGCCGCGCCGGGCTTGGGTTGGCAGCTGCTCCCCGGTGGGAGCAGCTTCTGCAGCGGGTTACAGTTTTACGTTCATGGTGATGCGAGCGGTGAATACCTGCTGGTCCTGCTCATCAAATACGGTCACGGATACCAGCTTGTCACCGGCGGTGCTCCAGTCCACGTCGCTACCATCGGGGGCTGTCAGGCAGAGCCAGTACGCCGCCTACGGTCTATCGGGAAATGCTGGCGGAGGCCGCCTGGCGTTCAGTCAGCAACTGAACGGGTCTCCATTGGACACCCGCTCAATCGATCAGCCGCGCTGGTAGGTGCCGACCAGGCGGTTCATCGCCAGGGTGTGCGGCTCGACCTTGGCCAGTAGTTGCCACAGATCCAGGCCTGCTGACAGATCCGGCTCGGCATCCAGAGCCAGTACCCAGAAGTAGTATTTATGCTGACCATGGCCTTCCGGGGGCATCGGGCCGCCGTAGCCAGTCTTGCCGAAGTTATTCTGCCCCTGGGTGTAATCCCCACAGCCTTCGGCCAGGCTGGTGACCTCACCGGGAATGTTGTACAGCACCCAATGTACGAAGCCGTAGGTGCCGTTGGCGGAGACCAGCGGTGCGTCCGGGTCATGGCAGATCACTGCAAAGCTTTTGGTGCCGGCCGGCGCGTTGCTCCAGCTCAGCGCCGGAGAGATATCTTCCCCTTCACCGGTATGTCGGGTGGGAATGGCGCCATCGGCAGTGAAGGCGCTGCTGGTCAGTTGCAGATCGAGATTCAAGGCAAAACCCATGGTGTTCTCCTTTTATATGCAGAGGTGGGCGATCACGGATCAGCGGATCAAGGTGCTCAGCAACCAGAGGCCGAGCAGCAGCCAGATCACACCGGCAATGATCCGTTTCTTGATGAACGAGCTGACCCCAAGATAGATGAGAAAGAGTCCGAGCACGACAAAGGCGATGCTGAGGATACTGCTATCGATGCCCAGGGCGCGGGAAAAGCCATTGACGAAGGCGGTGCTGGCACCGCTGAGCATATCGAATACCCAGGCCAGGCCGTCGACTATCAATCTGACCAGGGTGCCGAAGGCCTGCCCCAGCCATTCGAAAGGGTTGGTATTTACATACATCGGAAAGCTTCCGGTTCGATGGGATCGATACCATAGCAGAGATCGGGACAAGGCCAGAAGTTCCAGCGCCGGTTTTCAATGCCGGATGCTTCCCTGTCCGCCAGGCTCCCCTCTCCCGCGAGGAGGGAGGGGAGCAGTGGAACTTACACCCGCTCGATTACTGCCGCCACGCCCTGACCCAGCCCGATACACAGGCTGACCAGCGCATAGCGCTTGCCGGTACGCTCCAGCTGACGCAGTGCAGTCAGGGTCAGACGTGCACCGGAGGCACCCAGTGGGTGACCGACGGCGATGGCGCCGCCGTTGGGGTTCAGGCGCGGATCATCGAAGGCGATGCCCAGCTGTTTGGCGCAGCCCAGTACCTGGGAGGCGAAGGCTTCGTTGATTTCGATCACGTCCATGTCGTCCAGTGTCAGGCCAGCACGGCTCAGCGCTTTCTTGCAGGCTTCAACCGGACCCAGACCCATGACCCGCGGCGCGACGCCGGAAACAGCACCGGCGAGAATGCGGGCGCGGGGCTTGATGCCGTACTTCTGGCCAATGGCTTCGCTGCCGATGATCAGCGCCGCGGCGCCGTCGTTTACGCCCGAGGCGTTACCGGCAGTGACCACGCCGCCCTCGGACAGCGGGCGCAGGCTGGACAATGCGGCCATGTCGCTGGATGGGCGCGGATGCTCGTCCTGATCGACCACCTTGTTCGGCTTCTTGCGGCCCTGGGGCACTTCGATGGGGTGGATTTCCTCGGCAAAGAAGCCTTCGGCACGGGCTTTCTCGTACAGGGCCTGGCTGCGAGCGGCGTAGGTGTCGGCTTCTTCGCGGGTAATACCCAGATCGGCGGCGACGTTATCGGCGGTCTGCGGCATGGTGTCATCACCGTACTGCTTCTCTACCTTGGGGTTGGGAAAGCGTGCGCCGATGGTGCTGTCGAAGGCACGGAACTCGCGGGCGTAGGGGCTTTCGCTCTTGGCGATGACGAAGGGCGCACGGCTCATGCTCTCGGCACCACCGGCAACAAACAGGTCACCCTCGCCAGCTTTGACGGCACGGGCGGCATCCAGGATGGCAGCCAGACCGGAGCCGCACAGGCGGTTTACGGTAACGCCAGCCACTTCCTGCGGCAGACCGGCCAACAGGCCGGCATGGCGCGCCAGGTTACGGGCATCTTCCCCGGCCTGGTTGGTATTGCCCATGACCACATCTTCGTAGTCCTGACCGTCGAAGGGGTTGCGGGCAACCACGGCGCGGATCACCTCGGCCAGCAGGTCGTCCGGGCGTACCGGGGCCAGCGCGCCGGCGTGGCGACCGAAGGGGGAACGCAAACCATCATAGATATAAGCAGTCATCGGATTACTCCTGGAAATCGGGGGTGGTCAGGGGCAGGTCAAGCTGAACGCGCCGGCGCAGCCAGGGGCTGGGACGATAGCGCGGCTCGCCATAGACCGCCTGCATGTTGTTCAGCACAGTCAGAATCGCCTGCTTGCCGTAGCGCTCGCCAAAGGCCAGCGGGCCTTGCGGATAGCCCAGGGCGAGTTGAATGGCGCGGTCCAGTGTATCGGGGGTGGCGATACCCTTCTGGGCAATCTCGGTTCCCAGATTCACCACACTGGCGATCAGCCGCTGGATAACGAAGCCGGGAGAGTCATTGATCACTTCCACCGGTACGCCATCGGCAGCCAGTGCCTGACGGGCCTGGGCAACCACATTGGCGTCCGCCGCGGGCTGGCGCATCAGAGTGCGGCGCTTGTCCCAGTTGGCGAAGCTGTCCAGCGCCAGGGTACGGGCGGTGGGCAGTTGCTGGCGGGTCAGGGCAGCGGTGCAGTCTTCGCCCAGCGGAGTGACCAGGCAGATGGCTTCGGCGGAGGGCCGCTCGCCGTTTTCCAGCGTAGCGCCGGCGGTTTGCAGCACGGCGGCCACCTGGCTGCGCAGACCCTGGTCATCGCTCTGCAACCAGAACGGCCGGTTGATCAGTACGGTTTCGGCAGCCGGCTCGGGCTGTTCGATCTTCTGTCCTTCCTCATAGCGGTAGAAACCCTGACCGGTCTTGCGGCCCAGCAGGCCGGCGGCGACGCGCTGACCGGCAATGAACGACGGTGTATAGCGCGGATCATGGTAGAACTGCTCGTACACCGACTCCATCACCGCGTGGGAGACATCCAGCCCGGTCAGGTCGAACAGCTCGAACGGTCCCATGCGAAAACCCGGGCCGTCACGCAGGATGCGGTCGATCTGCTGGGGTGTGGCAACACCTTCGCTGAGCATGCGCAGGGCTTCGGTGCCGAAGGCGCGGCCGGCATGGTTGACCAGGAAGCCGGGGGTGTCCGGGGTGATCGCCGGGAAGTGACCGGCCTTGTCCGCCAGCTCGACCAGCCCCTGGATGTAGCGCTCGTCAGTGCGTGATCCGCGTACCACCTCGACGATCTTCATCAGCGGCACGGGGTTGAAGAAGTGGAAGCCGGCGACGCGCTCCGGACGCTGGCAGCCAGCGGCGATACGGGTAACCGACAGGGAAGAGGTATTGGTCGCCAGCAGACAATCTTCGCTGACAATGGCTTCCAGGTCGGTGAACAGTTTCTGCTTCACTTCGAGGATTTCGACGATGGCCTCGATGACCAGGTCGCAGTCCTTGAGCTGCTCAAGTTGCGCGGCGGGCTGCATGCGCGTGTTGATCGCATCGAAATCCGCCTCGCTGAGCTTGCCCTTGGCGACCTGGCGCTGCAGCAGGTTGCGGTTGAAGCTGAGGGCATCTTCGATGGCTTCGGCGCGGGTATCGTACAGCAACACCTGTTGACCACTGCTGGCGAGCAGCTGGGCGATACCACGGCCCATCGCGCCGGCACCGATAACACCAATCCGGTTGAACATACTCAGGCTCCTCAGTTACTCTGTTCCGCTATGCGGAACCGTATTTCGTTTAAAAGTGGGATGAGATTAAATCCTGCGCTCCTCGAGTGCAAGCCGGGCCGCCGTTATGACCACATATAAGGCGGCTATCACAGCGGTTACGTCCGGGTTGCGCCATGGCATACTGCTCAACCTTCAGACGCGCCGATGCGCTGCCGTGACATTCGCAATCAGGATCATCTATGAGTGAAGACCAGAATCTGACCGTACAGCGTACGGTGACCGGTTTTTTTCAGGAGTTGGGTGGTGAGCTGCTGGAATACAGCGACAACCGTGCGGTGGTAGGCCTGACCCTCGAAAAGCGACATCTGAACAACGCCAGCAATCTGCATGGTGGCATTACTGCCAGCCTGTTGGATATTGCCATGGGGCTGTGTGGCACCTATGCGGCCGATCCGGATGAGCGCCGGGTGGCTATCACCCTGTCGATGAACGTCAACTTCAGCGCCACCGCCGATGAGGGTGCGCGGGTGCGGGCGGTCGCTACCTGCCGCAAGGCCGGCCACAAGATCTTCATGGCCAGTTGTGATCTGCTCGATGCGAACGATAACCTGCTGGCCTTTGGTGAAGGTGTATTCAAGAAGGGTGCGCTGCGCAGAGACTTGCCATGAGCGCGCTGCTGTTGCCGCTGGGCGTCGGTCTGGAACTGATCGCGCTGGCCGGGCAGTGGCCGCAACTGAGCTGGTTCGCCGCCGCAGCGCTGGCAGGCTATTTCATCATTCACTTCCGGCGCCTGTTGCCCTATCCAAGGATTCTCGGGTTGCTCACCGTCGGCATGCTGCTGGCGGTGGCCGTGCTGGGGCAAGGCGATCCGGCTCTGTGGGGCCGATTGGCGTCGTCGGGTGCCTATTACGCCAGCTTCCTCGGCGCGTTGGGGTTGATGCAGCTGCTGGCCAAACGCATGCCACACCTGCGCGAGCTGCACAAGGCGCTGCTGGCCGGGCCGGCGATCTGGCTGTATCCGCGCTACGTGCTGACGTCCGGCAGCATCGGCTCGATTCTCAACTTCGGCATGATGAGCCTGCTGTGCGGCACGCTCGATCAGCACCTGCGGCAATACTCTCTGAGTAATGAGCAGCGCCGTGAGGGGCTGCGTGCGGTCCTGGTTACCACCCTGCGCGGCTTTGCCCTGGTACCGCTGGTAGCGCCGACCAGTGTGACCATCGCCATGATCACACGGGAAATGCCACAGCTGTCCTGGGCCACCATGGTGCCCTATGGCCTGGTAGCGGCGTTGCTGCTGTTGATGGTTGGCTGGCATCGGGAGACCCGTGGGCTACTGCAGCTGCGGGAGAATATCGGTGACAGCAGTCGCGCCGCGGGCATGGGTGCGCTGTTGATGGGTAGTCTGCTTGGGCTGACTGCCATTGGGGTGCTGGCCTGGTTGACAGTGTTGACCCCCTCCCAGGCGGCGATGATCCTGATTCCGGTGGGTATTGCCTGCTACCTATTGTGGTGTGAACGCTCGCCACGGCGAGTATTGGGTGAGATCAGTGACAATCTGATCACCATGCACAACGAGATGTTCATTTTCGGCTGTGCCGCGCTGATGGGCGGGGCGCTGGGGGCGATCGCGCCGCTGGAGGAACTGGCGCTCTGGCTGGCTCAGGAGCCGAAATACAATATGCTGCTGGCCGTGGGCAGTCTGTTCGGCATCATCCTGCTGGCAATGGCTGGGGTGGCGCCGATCGTCTCCTTATCCCTGCTGGTCGGCCTGTTGGCCGAGCTGGCACGACTGGGCGTGCCGATCATGACCCCGGCATTGGGTTTGATGTGCGGCTTCTCGATTGCCATGATCTTCTCGCCGTTCGGCCCCTCGACGCTGATCCTGGCGCGTTACACCGGTGAGAATCCGCTGCGGGTGGCGTTCGTTTGGAATGGCCGCTTCGTCATCAGTGCATTGCCGCTGTTGTTGCTGTTATTGTTCATCGTCCATTGGCTGCAATCCTGACACCATGCCCGAATTACCCGAAGTCGAAACCACCCGCCGCGGTATTGCCCCCCATCTGGAGGGCCACCGCGTGACCCGGCTGATCGTCCGGGACCCACGTCTGCGCTGGCCGATTCCCGAGGATCTGGCGATCCAGGTCGAGAACCAGACCTTTACCGCTGTGCGCCGGCGCGCCAAGTATCTGCTGATGGACATCGGCGGCGGCACGCTGATCAGTCATCTGGGCATGTCCGGCAACCTGCGGCTGGTGCCGGCCGAGACGCCAGTGCTCAAGCATGAGCATGTGGATATCGAGCTGGATTCCGGCCTGACGCTGCGCTACACCGACCCGCGTCGCTTCGGCGCCATGCTCTGGCAGCGCGCCGGTGAAGTCCATCCCTTGCTCGCTCGCCTCGGACCCGAGCCGCTGTCAGCTGAGTTCGACGGTGAGCGGCTGTATGAGTTGTCGCGTAAGCGCAGCATGGCGGTCAAGCCGTTCATCATGGATAACGCGGTGGTCGTGGGAGTGGGCAATATCTACGCCACCGAGGCGCTGTTCGCCGCTGGCATCGACCCGCGCCGCGAGGCCGGGCGTATCAGCCGTGCCCGCTATCAGGCGCTGGCCGAGGAGATCAAGAAAGTGCTGGCGCGGGCCATCGAGAGTGGCGGCACCACGCTGCGCGATTTCATCGGCGGCGATGGCAAGCCGGGCTATTTCAAACAGGAACTGTTCGTCTACGGACGTGCCGGGCAGCTGTGCAAGGTCTGCGGCACGACCTTGTCGGAGTGTCGGCTGGGCCAACGCAGCACGGTGTTCTGCCGACGCTGTCAGAGCTGAGCAGGGCCGTTTTGCCGACCGGGTTGGCAAATTTCAACGGCCGCATTCCGCAATAGCGCGAATATGCCTACAATGAAGTCGGTTGCAGGTTCCCGGGAAGGGGGCCGCACCACGACTTGAACGCCTATCGGGCCACAAACCAGGGATTACTATCATGCGCCTGTTACGTCACACCACCGCTCTGCTCGCCGGTCTGCTACTTGCCGGCAATGTCATGGCCACCGAAGCCAATTATGGCTACCAGGAACACGTCGAGAACCCCGGCATCTTCGCCATGGTCGGTGATCTGATCATCGCCCGGCCGATCGGGGCCGCCATCACGGCGGTCGGGGCCGCAGCCTTTGTCATCAGCCTGCCGTTCACCGCCCTGGCCGGTAACACCGCCGAAGCTGGGCAGGAACTGGTGGTGCGTCCCGGCAAGGAAACCTTCATGCGTTGCCTGGGTTGCACCAAGAGCGGCTATGGCCGCAAACAGCAGGATGAGAGCCTCTAACGAGGCACTCGCCTCGGGGCAATGCTGGTCGCGAGGCCACCAGGTGCCACGTGCAGATAATCTTCAAGGCGTGACGGGTAGGCTACAACACACGCTGGCTTCGCCTTCGCCGCGGGGATCGCTGGCGGCGCTGATCTCGTTGCGGCGCTTGTCCCACAACAGCGCCTGCATGTCGCCATAGTCTCGACCGACCGGCTTGATGCTGTGGCCCATGGCTTCCAGCGCTTTCTGCTGCTCAACAGTGAAGGTGTTGTCCTCGACCTGGATATGGTCCGGCAGATACTGATGATGGAAGCGCGGGCGGCTGACCCATTCCTGCACTGGCCGGCCATCCATCGCCTGCAGCGTGCCGAGCATTACCATGCTGATGATGCGACTGCCGCCGGGGGTGCCGAGTACCGCCAGTTGGTCCGCATTTTCCAGCATGGTCGGGGTCATGCTCGACAGTGGGCGCTTGCCCGGGGCGATGGCATTGGCCTCGCTGCCGGCCAGCCCGTAGCTATTGCTGCCGTCCGGGTCGGCGGCAAAGTCATCCATCTCGTTATTCAAGAGCACGCCGGTGCCCGGCACGGTGAAGGCTGCGCCGAAGGGCAGGTTGACGCTCAGGGTCGCGGCCACCGCATTGCCCTGACGGTCGATCAGCGAGAAGTGGGTGGTATTGGTGCCTTCCTGAATGCCCTTGGGCTCACCCAGCTCGAGACTAGGGGTGGCGCGCTCGGGATCGATGCCGGCGGCCAGTTGGCGGGCATGTGCCGGTGACAGCAGCCGCTCGGTCGGTACGCTGACAAAATCGCTGTCACCCAGCAGCAGGGCGCGGTCGCGATAGGTGCGGCGCATCAATTCGACCAGATTGTGGGTCCATTGAACGGAGCCGGGCGTGGCGGTGGGCAGATGGTCGAGGCCTTGCAGAATGCCGGCCAGGGTGATGCCGCCGGCCGAGGGTAGCGGTGCGCTGATTACCTCGAAACCGCGGCTGGTAAAGCGAACGGGCTGGCGCTCGATGACCCGGTAACTATCCAGATCGGTCTGTTGCCAGATACCGCCGGCGGCTTGCACGCCGGCAATCAACTGCTCGGCCACTGGCCCACTATAGAAACCGGCATGGCCCTGCGACGCCAGGGCGCGCAGGGTGGCTGCGAGCTCGGGTTGGCGGATCAGCGCGTCGGCGGCGGGAATATCATTGTCCTGCAGGAAGATGCGGGCGGTTTCGGCATCCTGTTGCATGGCCTTCAACCGGAAGCCGGCCAACTGCCGGTAGCTCGGGCCGGGAGCGAAGCCCTGCTCGGCGGCGGCAATCGCTGGCGCCAGACTCTGTTCCAGCGTCAATTGGCCATAGCGCTCGGCCAGATGGACCAAGGCTGCGGGCAGACCGGGAATCCCTGCGGCCAGCGGTCCATTGATTACCCGCTGCAACTGGCGATCATTTTCCTGATCCAGGTACATGTCGCGGTTGGCCGCCTGGGGCGCGGTTTCCCGGGCATCGAGAAACTGATAGCGGGGCCCGGTCTCGCTGGCCTCGCGCAGGAGGAAGAAGCCACCGCCACCGATACCGGAACCGTAGGGCTCGACCACCGCCAGCGTGGCGGCCACAGCGATGGCGGCATCGAAGGCGTTGCCGCCCTGGTCGAGAATCCGGTGACCGGCTTCGGTAGCGGTCGGGTGGGCGCTGGCTACTGCTTGCTGGTCGGGTGCAGGTGCAGCCTGAACCGCAAGGCTGAGCAGCAGCGGCAGGACCAGCAAGGATCGCAGCAGAGTCATTCGGCGCTGGTGAGCAGCTGATATTTTTCC
This sequence comes from Halopseudomonas bauzanensis, assembly GCF_900114735.1. Lineage (GTDB taxonomy): Bacteria > Pseudomonadota > Gammaproteobacteria > Pseudomonadales > Pseudomonadaceae > Halopseudomonas > Halopseudomonas bauzanensis. The sequence goes on from NZ_FOUA01000011.1 coordinate 19,157, forward strand.
ATCAGTTGCTCTTTGCTTTCGACCCGGTTGGGGTCAAGGGGAATGCAGTCGACCGGGCAGACCTGCTGGCACTGGGGCTCGTCGAAATGGCCGACGCATTCGGTGCACAGACCGGGGTCGATGACATAGATTTCCTCGCCCTGAGAGATGGCCCCGTTGGGGCACTCGGGTTCGCAGACGTCGCAATTGATGCAGTCGTCGGTAATGATCAGGGCCATCGGTTACTCCGCGAAGCGCTCGGTTCAGCCGTTGAAGCGTTTGAGCAGGGCTTCATGTACTACCGGATGAACGAATTTGGTGACATCGCCACCCAGGGAAGCAATTTCCCGCACCAGGGTGGACGAGATATAAGAATACTTCTCCGAGGGCGTAAGGAACAGACTTTCTACCTCGGGTGCCAGCTGACGGTTCATGTTGGCCAGTTGGAATTCGTACTCGAAATCGGAAACCGCACGCAGGCCGCGCAGCAGGACATTGGCGCCGATATCACGGGCAAAGTGCGCCAGCAGCGTGGAAAACCCCACCACTTCTACGTTGGGAAGATCCTTGAGCACTTCGCGGGCCAATTCCACTCGTTGTTCGAGCGAGAAGGCCGGGTTCTTCTTCGGGCTCGCGGCTACCGCCACTACCACTCGATCGAACAGCTTGGAGGCGCGGCCGACCAGGTCGGTATGGCCCATGGTGATAGGGTCAAACGTGCCGGGATAGAGAACAGTATTCATTGGCTTTATCCTGCCTGTGGGTTCCGGAGGGGCGATGGTAGCGTAATGACCCGGTTGCGGCCAAATCGAGAATGCCCGCGATGCTGGTGCTCCGTGCATGATGAGGCTGACCGGCAGGGCTGTGACGACACGCTGCAAGTACATCCATGTAAGCTCCGTGTCGCCATCCTTGGCGACACAGGGTCGTTTCAATCCTGCCGGTCAGTCCATCTGCAACGTCAGCGCTAGCTGACTTGCCGCACCAGGTGGGACGGTTTTACCCCTCGCGCTGCCACAGGCTGTACCACACCTGTCCGGCTTTCTTCTCCCGATGCAGATGCCAGTTTGCCGGAAAGGGCAGGCGGCCGGGGGCGGTTTCACTTTCGGTGTAGATAAGCGCATCGGGCGCCAGCCAGCCGTTGGTTTCCAGGGCGGTGCAGGCGGGGATGAGCAGGTCCTGGTGAAATGGCGGATCGAGGAAGACCAGATCGAAGGGCGATTCGGCCGCGCCGGCGACCAGCGTCAGGGCATCCTGCTGGCGCACTTCACCGCGATCGCACTGCAGGGTCTGTAGATGACCGCGCAAGGTGGTGACCACGTCACGACTCATGTCGCAAGCCAGGGCGTGGGCGGCGCCACGGGACAGCGCTTCCAGCGTCAGTGCGCCGCTGCCGGCGAACAGGTCGAGGCAGCGGCTGCCTTCGATGTGCATGCTCAGCCAGTTGAACAGGGTTTCACGCACCCGGTCGGGGGTGGGGCGCAAGCCCGGTTGTTCGGTGAAACTGAAACGTCGGCTGCGCCACTCTCCAGCAATGATGCGCAGTTGACCTTCGCGGGCCTTGGGCTGTTTCATAGCTCTGGCTCCGGGGCGTTATGGGTTTCAGCTTCAGGCTCGGCGGTTTCCGGCTCCGCAGGTGCTGTTTCCTGGATGACCATGGCCGGTCCGACGGTGATCACCAGTCGCTGCTCGGGATCGAAATGCCGAGCGAAGGCGGCGCGAATGTCTTCGGTGGTCAGCGCCTGCACTTGATCGAGGAACAGCTGCAGGTGATTGAGCGGCAGTTCATAGAAGCCAATCATGCCGAGCTGGGCGACGATCGAGGCGTTGTTGGCGGTACTCAGCGGGAATTCGCCATTGATCTGCCGTTTGGTGCGGATCAATTCGGCTTCGGTCGGACCTTCGCTGATGAAAGCATCGAGGCTCTGGTGGATGACTTCCAGCGCCAGATCTACCTGATCGGCACGGGTCTGCATGCTGACCATGACTGGGCCGGTGGCCTGCATCGGGATCAGCCGGCTGCTCACCGAATAGGACAGCCCGCGGCTTTCGCGGATCTCCTGCATCAGCCGGGAGCCGAAGCCCGAGCCGCCCAGAATCTGGTTGCCGACATAGAGCGCGGCGTAATCGGGGTCATGACGGCTGATGCCGTGCTGGCCGACCAGGATATGGGTCTGCTGGCCGTTGAAGTCGATATGACGATGGCTGGAAGCGATTGGCTCGGGCTCAGCAATGACCGGCGCGGCAGGGCCCTGGGGCAGGGCGTCGGCCAGGCGTTGGGCCAGACGTTCGGCGCGTTCCCGGTTGATATCGCCGACCAGGGCGATGACCGCGTTGCCCGCGGTGTAGTACTGGCTATGGAACTGGCGCAGGGACTCCGGCGTCATGCTCTGCAGGCTGTCGGCCTGGCCTTCGGGCAGGCTGCCGTAGGGATGGTCCGGATACAGGTCGGTCCAGAAGGCTTCGCTGGCCAGTGCCGCCGGACGTTGCAGGCGGAACTGCAGACTGGCCAGGAGCTGATTGCGCAGACGCTCGAAGGCATCCTGCGGGAAACTGGGGCGGGCGATCACCTCGGCAAACAGGGCCAGCGCCGGATCGAGCTTGTCGGTGGCGGTCAGGGTGCGCAGGCCGGTCAGGGCCATGTCCCGGTGTGAGCTATTGGAGAACTGCGCGCCGAGGCGTTCGAAGCCGGCGGCGATGCTGCCGGCGTCCATGTCGCCGGTACCTTCGTTGAGCATGGCATTGGTCATGGTCGCCAGCCCGGGCAGGCCGCTGTCGCGACTGGCGCCAGCGGCGAACAGCAGTTGCATGTCGAGCATGGGCAGCTCTTCAGCCTGCATGAAGTACACCCGGGTGCCCTGCTCGGTGGTCCAGTGCTGCAGATCGAGATTGCGGCGCGCCGGTGGCTGGTCAAGGTCAACCTGCTGCAGCGAGTGCAGCTCCGGCAGCAGCTCGGCGACCACGGTATCAGGCTCGGCCTCGATCTGCGCCGGGTCGACCGGCTGTGCGGTGGCTTCCTCGGGCGTAGCGGGAGGCGTCTGCGGGGCGTCGTCGCGCAGCAGGAGAAAGCTCAGCACGATGGCCGCCAGGATGGCCAGCAACAGCAGGACCAGCGGGCGGCGGTTGTGGGTATCAGCAGCCATCAGCGCTTCTCCTCGGTGGCAACAGGCAGGATATGGGCGCGGGTCAGGCGTTCGGGCATCAGATAACGCCGCGCCACTTCGCTGATCTGTTCGGGGGTAATGGCTTCCAGGGCAGCGATATCTTCATCCAGCAGCGTCCAGGGCAGGCCGATACTTTCCAGCATGCCGATCTGGTTGGCTTGATGACTGATGCTGTCCTGGGCGTACACCAATTCGGCTGTCATCTGCGCCTGCACCCGGTTCAGCTCTTCCTGGCTGGGTGGCGTCTGCTTGAGTTCATCGATCTGCTGCCAGAGCGCCTGCTCCAGTTGTTCGAGGTCAACGTCGCGGGACTGGTTGGGCAGCCCCGATAGCAGAAATAGCGTATCGCCGCGGACGAAGCCGTCATAGCTGGCCGAGGCCGAGGTGGCGATGGCCTGGTCGCGCTCCAGGTGGCTGGGCAGGCGGGCGCTGTAGCCGCCATCGAGAACTGCTTCGAGCAGACGCAGGGCGTGCGCTTCCCAGGTGTGCTCGGCGGTGCTCAGGCCGGGCACGTTGAAGCCGAGCAGCAGGCTGGGCATCTGCACCGGCAGGTGCAGGGTGAGGCTGCGCTCGCTGCCGCCGGGCAGCTCCAGCGGCGGCTTCGGCGAGGTCGTGGGCGCATCGGCCAGCGGGCCGAAATAGCGCTCGGCGAGTTCGCGCACCTCATCCACCTGCACGTCGCCGACGATCACCAGGATGGCGTTGCTGGGCTGATAGTGCTGGCGGTACCACGCGCGCAGATCGTCCACGGTGAGGCGATCCAGGTCGTGCATCCAGCCGATCACCGGTTGGGCATAGGGGCTGGCCATGTAGGCCTGGGTCAGGAAGCGCTCATAGGCCAGGCTATTGGGGTTGTCGTCGACGCGCAGGCGGCGTTCTTCCTTGATGACTTCCATCTCGCGCAGGAACTCGTCTTCCGGCAGGGTCAGACCGTGCATGCGCTCGGCTTCCAGTTCCAGGGCGATGGCCAGCTGGTCACGACTGAGGATCTGGTAATAGGCGGTGTAATCGCGACCGGTAAAGGCATTCTCCTGGGCGCCGAGGCTACTCAGCAGGCGCGAGGCCTGGCCCGGAGCCAAGCGCTCGCTGCCCTTGAACATCATGTGCTCCAGGGCATGGGACATACCCGTACGCCCGGGCGGCTCGTAGCTGCTGCCGACCCGGTACCACAGCTGCGAAACCACCACAGGGGCGCGGTGATCTTCCCGAACGATGACCTTGAGGCCGTTGTCCAGGCTGAATTCGTGGGTGGGTTGCCGGGTCTCGGTGGCCTGGAGCCCCCCGGTCAGGCCGCAGAGCAGCAGGAAAAGGGTAAGCAGCAGTGTGGATCGCGCCATGTGCATGTGATGTCCTGTGATTACCGCCTATGACGGAAGTGGGGTAGGATAACCCAACCTTCAATGCGCAGGCCAAGTGCCGGCGCCAGACTCAGATAGTGATCATCAATGTTTGGTTCCAAAGACAAGCCAGAACACCCTGAACAGGGCCCCGAAAGCGGCGATAACGGCAAGGGCGGCAAGAAAGGCCTGTTCGGCTGGATGCGGCGCAAGGGCGACGAGCCGGCCGCGCCAGTTGCCCCGCCGCAGCAGACGCCGGTTGATACTCCGGCCGCCGAAGTCGAGCCGGTGATTGCCGCAGCGGAAGTCGAGCCGGTCACCGCGCCGACCCCAGCAACGGAGCCCAGCGCACCCGCTGCTGCGCCGGCCCCCAGCCACGATCAGGCTGCCCGTGAGGCTGCAGCCGAGCTGTTTTCCGGCCTTGCCGAACAGCCGGCCGACGCCGCGCCCGCGCCGCAGCCCCAGGAGCCCAAGGGCTTCTTCGCCCGCATGCGCGCCGGCCTGTCGAAGACCAGCGCCAACCTCGGCGAGGGCATGGCCAACCTGTTTCTTGGCGAAAAGGAAATCGATGACGAACTGCTGGAGGAGATGGAAACCCGTCTGCTGATGGCCGATGTCGGCATCGAGGCGACCACCCTGATCATGGAGTCGCTGCAGCAACGGGTTCGCCGCCGCGAACTGTCCAATCGCAACGCGCTGTACAAGGCGTTGCAGAATGAACTGGAAGGCCTGCTGGCGCATGTCGCCAAGCCAATGGTGGTCGATAGCGAGAAGCGCCCCTATGTGATCCTGGTGGTGGGCGTCAACGGTGTGGGCAAGACCACCACCATCGGCAAGCTGGCCAAGCGTCTGCAGGGCGAAGGCAAACAGGTGATGCTGGCCGCCGGTGATACTTTCCGCGCGGCGGCCGTCGAGCAGTTGCAGGTATGGGGCGAGCGCAACAATATTCCGGTGGTTGCCCAGCACACGGGCGCCGATTCCGCATCGGTGGTGTTCGATGCGCTGCAGGCGGCCAAATCCCGCGGTGTGGATGTGTTGATCGCCGATACCGCCGGACGGCTGCACAACAAGGACAACCTCATGGACGAGCTGAAGAAGGTCAAGCGCGTGCTGGCCAAGCTCGATGCCGAGGCGCCCCATGAAGTGCTGCTGGTGCTGGATGCCGGTACCGGCCAGAATGCCATCAGCCAGACCAAGCTGTTCGATCAGGCGGTCGGTCTGACCGGGCTGGCACTAACCAAGCTTGATGGAACCGCCAAGGGCGGGGTGATCTTCGCCCTGGCCAAGCAGTTCGGCCTGCCGATCCGCTTTATCGGTGTCGGCGAGCAGATCGATGATCTGCGGCCGTTCACCGCGCCGGAATTCGTCAAGGCTCTGTTTGGGCGCGAATAATCGATGATCCGTTTCGAGCAGGTCTGCAAACGTTATCCCAACGGTCATCAGGGGCTGGATCACCTGAGCTTTCACATCCGCACCGGGGAGATGGTCTTCATCACTGGCCATTCCGGCGCGGGCAAGAGCACCCTGCTGAAACTCATCATGTGTATGGAGCGCCCCAGCTCGGGGCAGGTGTTCGTCGGTGGGCAGAACCTGCGGGATCTGGGCAGCCACGACATTCCCTATCTGCGCCGCCAGGTCGGGGTGGTATTCCAGAACCATCAGCTGCTGTTTGACCGTACCGTGTTCGACAACGTGGCGTTGCCGCTGATCATCAACGGCACCCCACGGGATGAGGTCGGCCGCCGGGTGCGCGCTGCGCTGGACAAGGTCGGGCTGCTGAAGAAGGAAAGCATGTATCCGATCGCGCTGTCCGGTGGCGAGCAGCAGCGGGTCGGCATTGCCCGGGCGGTGGTGCACAAGCCCGCGCTGCTGCTGGCCGACGAGCCGACTGGTAACCTGGACCCTGAGCTGTCGGCGGAGATCATGGGATTGTTCGAGGATTTCAACCGGGTCGGGGTGACGGTGATCATTGCCAGTCACGACTTGCCGCTGATCGCCGAGCTCGATCATCGCATGCTGACACTCAGCGAAGGCCGGCTGCTGGCCGATGGGGAATAACATGGCGAACCAACCGCGGCCAGCCGACAAGACCGACAAACGCCCGCCGAAATCCGGTAGCGGCGCAGCCCGTTCCCGACGGGACTGGCGCCATCCGCTGCGCAGCTGGGCCGGCAGCCACCGCGACAGTGCCCGCCTGGCCTTGCGCCGCATTGGCGAACACCCGGTCAGCACCGTGATGATTGTGCTGGTCATGACCATCGTACTGGCGTTGCCGATGGGGCTGGCCGTGCTGATCGATCAGGTCGAGCGGCTGGGTATCGATTGGCAGCGTGCCGCCCAGCTGTCGGTCTATCTGCAACAGGACGTCAAACCTGACGCGGCGCAGACAGTGCAGCAGGACATCGCGGCGATGGACGACGTGGCTGAGGTGCAGCTGCTGGATCGGGAATTGGCACTGGCGGAATTTCAGCAGCATTCCGGGCTGGGTGATGCGTTGCAGCAGCTGGCCTATAACCCCTTGCCCGACGTTATCCTGGTCATGCCCCGGGATATCGATGGCGGTGCTGCCGCGCTGGAGCCGCTGCGTGAACGACTGGCGCAACTGCCCGGTGTGGATCAAGTGCAGATCGACATGCTCTGGGTCGAGCGCCTGACCGCTATCCTGAGCATGGTTGAACGTTTTACCGGCGCTCTGGCGCTGCTCCTGGTACTGACACTGCTGCTGGTGATGGCCAATACCATCCGCCTGGCCATCGAAAGCCGGCGCAACGAAATTCTGGTGATCAAGCTGGTCGGCGGAACCGACGCCTTCGTCCGCCGGCCGTTTCTCTATCTGGGGATGCTCTATGGCCTGCTGGCGGGGATACTGGCCTGGTTGCTGTTGGGGGTTGGGCTGGCCTGGCTCAACGGCACGGTGCGTGAGCTGGCGGCGCTCTACCAGAGCGATTTCGAACTGACCGGGATGCCGCTGCAGGATGGGCTGGTGCTGCTGGGCGGCGCCATATTGCTGGGTCTGGCGGGCGCCTGGCTGGCCGTCGGTCGGCATATCCGTGAAATCGAACCCCAGTAACAGCTTATGTCTATTTCTTTGTAAATGATTGATTTTAAAGACCTATTACCTGTATTTCGGAACTTCGGCAGGCATTCCATGTCTGAGTTGGCAGTGATACACTGACTCGTCTTTTTGGGCCTGCGATAGATTGCAGGCCAGCGCCGCCACTGACGCGGCGCAGAGTTTCCCCAATATTCTTGGAGTTCACGCACATATGAGCACTGCTTTGCAGCCCGTACATAACCTGATTCCAGGTGCCAACCTGGAGGCCTATGTTCAGACCGTAAGCAGCATTCCGATCCTCAGCGTCGAAGAAGAGCGCGAGCTGGCTGATCGTCTGTTCTACCAGCAGGACCTGGAGGCTGCCCGACAACTGGTCATGTCCCACCTGCGGTTTGTCGTGCATATCGCTCGCAGCTATTCCGGCTATGGCCTGGCCCAGGCTGACCTGGTGCAGGAAGGCAATGTCGGTCTGATGAAGGCGGTCAAGCGCTTCAACCCGGAAATGGGTGTGCGCCTGGTGTCTTTTGCTGTGCACTGGATCCGCGCCGAGATCCATGAGTTCATCCTGCGCAACTGGCGCATCGTCAAGGTGGCCACCACCAAGGCGCAGCGCAAGCTGTTCTTCAACCTGCGCAGCGCCAAGAAGAAGCTGGCCTGGCTGTCCCATGACGAAGTCAACGCCGTAGCGCAGGACCTCGGTGTGGCCGCGAGGGAAGTGCGCGAAATGGAAAGCCGCCTGTATGGTCAGGATCTCGGTTTCGATGGCGCCCAGGATGATGATGACGACACCGCCTATGCGCCGGTGCACTATCTGGAAGACAAGCGTTACGATCCCGCTACCCAACTGGAAAGCGCGGACTGGAGCGATAGCTCCAGCCATCAGTTGCAGGAAGGTCTGGCCCAGCTGGACGAGCGCAGCCGCGATATTCTCTTCCAGCGCTGGCTGGCCGAGGAGAAGGCCACCCTGCACGAACTGGCGGCCAAGTACCAAGTCTCGGCGGAGCGCATCCGGCAGTTGGAAAAGAACGCCATGAACAAATTGAAGAAGCATATCAGCGTAGATGGCGCCGCCTGATATCCGGCACTGAATCAAAAGGGCATCCGCAGGATGCCCTTTTGCATTGTGCGCCCCTTGAATAATCAGAGAGACAGATCAATGAACGCACGCACCGGGCTGAGAGTAGGCACCTGGCTGGGAGTGATTCTGCTGTGCTTCTTTGCCTTCGGCAAATGGCTGGGCGGGCAGGACGGGGATCGCCCGGAGCAACTGGCCTGGAAGCAGACCTACCAGGAGAACCTGTGGGCGCCGGTGCAGCAGCGGACCCTGACGCTGGCGGGCGTGGAGCGGGTGCTCGGTGAAGGCAGCTTGTGGATGATCAGCGCCGATGGTGAGCCTCGGCTGGTCAGCCGCCATCAGCTGGAGTCCGATGATCGGCAATGGCGGGTGCAGGCAGTGATCGGCCTGGATGAACAGCAGACCGCCAGCCTGGTCGAGGCGCAGGCCTGGCAGCCAGGCTCCCCTGACCAGGCGGTAAGCCCGGCGGTAGGCCAGGCGTTGGCTGCCTACCTGGTGGAACGGATCAGCATGATTCCCGATCAGCCGCTGACCCTGGGGCACATCGAGGGCACCTTCGGTCCGGTCGAGGTGCGCATGCCGGTCAGCGAGGGAGAAGCCTGGATCTACCCGCGTCAGGGCGTGGTGGTGGCTGTCAGCGATGGGCAGGCGCATTCGATCATGTTCGGTCTGCACGAGGAGCTCTGAGCCAGGCCAGCCGGTGCTGTGGCGGCTGCGGCGCACAGTCGCAGCCCGGCCCGAGTGCCATGCAAAGCCCCTTGCCGTACACTTCACGTATATCCCGTGATGATGGCGAGAGACCCTAGTGACGCAGAAAATCAGCTTCAACCGGACCCTGATCGAGAAATACGACCGGCCGGGCCCGCGTTATACCTCCTATCCGACCGCGCCGCAGTTTCATCAGGCTTTCGCCATGGATGACTATCAGGCAGCCGCCAAGGCCAGCAACGCTGCTGCCGAGCCCAAGTGCCTGTCGGTATATATCCACATCCCGTTCTGCAAGAGTCTCTGTTACTACTGCGCCTGCAACAAGATCATCACCCACAAGACCGAGCGGGCGGTGGAGTATCTGCAATACCTCAAGCGCGAAATCGCCATGCAGGCGGCGCTGTTCGACAAGTCTCGCAAACTGACCCAGTTGCACCTGGGCGGCGGCACACCGACCTACCTGACCAGCGAGCAGCTGGAAGACCTGATGAACACGCTGCGCACATCCTTCAACCTGGATGACAGCGATGATCACGAGTTCTCCCTGGAAGTCGATCCGCGCACCGTCGCGCCTGTGCAGATCCATCAGCTGCGCGCCCTGGGCTTCAATCGCCTGAGCTTCGGTGTGCAGGATTTCGATGAGGCCGTGCAGGCCGCCGTCAATCGCCTGCAGAGCGAGGAGCAGACCCGCGAGCTGGTTCAGGCCGCCCGCGAGGCGCAGTTCAAGTCGGTCAGTGTCGACCTGATCTACGGCCTGCCGCTGCAGACGATCCAGAGCTTCGACGTCACCCTGAGCAAGATCATCGACATGCGTCCCGACCGCATCGCAGCCTACAGCTACGCGCACCTGCCCGAGCTGGTGCGGGCGCAGCGGCTGATCCGCCCGCAGGACATGCCACCACCGGAGCGCAAGCTGGAGCTGCTGGAGCTGACCATCGAGCGGCTGACGTCCGCCGGCTATATCTACATCGGCATGGACCATTTCGCACTGCCCGACGACGAACTGGCATTGGCCCGCGAGAACGGCACCCTGCAACGCAACTTCCAGGGTTATTCGACCCACGCCGACTGCGACCTGATCGGCATTGGCGTGTCTTCCATCGGCAAGGTCGGTGACACCTACAGCCAGAGCGTCAAGGAGCTGTCCCAGTACTATGCACGGCTGGACAGCGGCATGCTGCCGATTCACCGGGGTTACAACCTGAGTGAGGATGACGTGCTGCGCCGCGAGGTGATTCTCGACCTGATGTGCCAAGGGCGCATCGATTTCTGCAAGTTCGAAGATCACTACGGCATCGACTTCAAGAGCTACTTCGCCGACGCGCTGGATCAGTTGGCCGAGCCGGTGGCCGACGGGCTGGTGGCAATCGAAGACAACGAACTGCTGCTATTGCCCGAGGGCCAATTGATGTTGCGCAACGTGGCGATGGCCTTCGACGCTTATCTGGGTGCGGCGCAGAAAGGTAATTTTTCTCGTACGGTGTGACTGGGACCGAGGGTGCTCAACGTGCGTGCTTGAGGCTTTCCACCGCCAATTCCAGCGCCTTGTACATATCCAGCCTGGCCGAGTGGCCGATGTCCGGGTCCTGCAGGTTGTTACCGCGCTCCGACGGCAGGATCGGGGCGGTCAGGTCGTCGGCTTCCATGGGCTCGAAGTCGCTCTCCCCGCCGATGGTCATGGCGCTGCGGCGCAGCAGCATGCGTAGCTGATCGGGCTGCAGCTCGGGGTTGATCGAGAGCATGGCGGCGATGGTTCCGGCTACCAGCGGGGTGGCGTAGGAGGTGCCGCAGTGAACCGGCCCGTCCTGTTCGCGGAGGGGGGATGAGCCGGCCGTGCAGGCGGCGGCGGTGATATCGACGCGCATGTCGGAATTGGAAGCCTGGCGCCGGGTGGCATAGCGGGGATCATCAAGGTCAACATCCTTGCTGCTGCGCTGATGTCCGCCCACCACGAACAGCTGATCGGTGATGAAGGAGGAGGGCAGGCGATAGTCATCACGGCTGGAGAAAGAGGCGCCGTTGCCAGCCGAGTTCACCACCACGACATCGGGATGTTCGCGGCGCAGCCACAGGAAGAATTCTTCCAGCAGCTCTTCATAACCGCTCATGGCGATACCGGAACGCAACAGCGAATCCACCGGGTCGCCATGGATGTCACGGGCGCCGATCCGATGCATGCCCCAGCTCCAGTTGAGTACTCTGGCGCCGTCTTCGACGAGGTTTACCGAAGTGGCGACATTGGCGGTGATGCCGGCATCCGAGCCGCGATCGACAATCACATCGAAGCCTGGCCCAACTTCATCCAACCCGCGCAGAAAGCCGTTGCTGCCACCATTGCCCCAGCCCGCTGCGAGAACGCCAGTGACGGTGGTGCCGTGGCCATCTGCGGTTGCGGCGTCGCGGCCATACACGCAGGTGCGGCTGGCCTTACTGCGGCAGTCACCGAGATAATCGGCGAAGTCCGGCGTGTCGAAATCCACATCCCGCTCGATCACGCCAATGCGCACGGGGTGCGTTTCGATGTGATCCGAGGGTTTCTTCAGCCGCCGCTGATAGAAGTTCAGCGCATCCAGAAAACGGTTGGATGACCACTCCTCACGGGGGTCCATCGGTGGGTTGGCCGCGTCCTGCTCTTGCTCGACTGACCCTTCCGCACCGGATTCCTCGATCACCACAGCATCCACCCCGACTTCATTGCCGATGCGCAGCACCGCGGCGTCGCGCTGTTCCAGGTTGTCGACGGGCAGGCGCAACTGATAGAGATTGAGAGGCGGAATCGCGCCAACCACCTCGGCGTCGTAACGCTCGGCCAGTCGCCGGGCTTCCGTCGGCGCGTCATGGCTTTCCTCGATGATCACGCTGACCAGATCCAGATAGGTGGTCAAGCCGTCCTGGTTGCTGGCCACCGCCTGTTGATCAGCGGCGAGCACATGACTGGAGCCCAGACTCAGCCATACGGGATTGCTGGCGTGGCCCCGCTGCTCGATCCATAGCGGGCCGCTTTTGCTAGTGGCAGCGTCGATCTGCAGTCGTAGCTGCCCGTCGCCCTGCCTGATCTGATCCGAGGGCAGGGGCTCGCCGTTGTACTGGATCTGTAACGGGGTTTGCTGGAGCCCGGCGATCTGCAGACAGAACGTCAGCTGGCGCGTCTCCAGTAGATCGCCGCAGCGCTGCAGTTGGGTTATCCGCAGCGGTGCAGCGGCTGCGGCGTTAATAGATACGCATGACAATGCCATGACCAGCCAGAAAACACCCGCTTGAAGCTTCCTCATCCACATCCCCGAAACGTCATCTGAGGCTATGTGGAATCAGACCGGTAAAGCGGTAATTGTTTCAGAAGATTTCATGTAGAATGGTTCTCATTTGTCTTCGTGTTTGCCATCATGACACCGACCATGCCCATTGCTGCGCGTATTCTTGCGGTTGAAGGAGATTCGCTGCTCGCCCGCGAGTTGCAGACCCACCTGCAACGGCGCGGCCATTGCGTCACGCTCAGCGCCGGCAATAACGGTCTTTTGCTGGCCGAGCACGGGAATTTCGATCTGATCCTGCTGGCAATTCTTGGAACCGACGGCCTGGGTATGCTGGAGCAACTGCGTCGTCGCAGCCATGTCCCGGTGTTGTTGATGTCGGCGCTGGGTGACGAGCAGCATCGCATCGCAGGGTTCAGCCTGGGGGCGGACGACTACCTACCGAAGCCTTTCAGCATTACCGAGCTCTGCGTGCGGGTCACCGCGATCCTCCGGCGGGTGGCCTATGAGCGCCAGACGTCGCTGCCCGCCGAGTCCGGTGAGTTGGTTTTTGACGAGACGAACACTGATGTCAGTCTGGCCGATAGCCCCGCTGGGTTGACCGCCAGCGAGTATCGCGTACTGGAACTGCTCTGGCAGCACCTCAACGAGGTGTTAAGCAAACCCTTCCTGTACCAACAGGCTCTGCGCCGCGGCTATGCCCGGCATGACCGCAGCCTGGACATGCATATCAGCCATATCCGCCGCAAACTGCAGGTTATCGGTTATCGCGCCGCACGACTGGAAACAGTATGGGGGCAGGGGTACATGCTGGTGGGCCTGCAGGAGCCGTTGTCTGAAAGTGTATAGATTGTAAATTGCGTTTACTCCCAAATAGTAATGTATATCATTTGCGTCGATTCATCGGATAACCGGTGGGTCATACGGCTTCATCCGCCAGCTCAGCGCGGGAAGACCGCCGCGCCTGGAGCAGGCGCTGCCATAACCAAGCCAATCGCAAAGAAGCCTCGCCAACCCAGGGTTGTCAGAGGTTCGCTAAATCATTCCGAGTTGTTTGGAGATAAATGCATGTCACGCCATATGCGTCAGTTTGCTTCAAGTTCGCAGCCCCACTTCAAGAGAGCCCTGTTGGCAGTCACCATGGCCTCACTGGCTTGCTCGGCGGTAGCGGAAGAGGCATTGGACCTGGGGCAGGTGGTGGTGACCGCCTCCGGTTTTGAGCAGAACCTCCGGGACGCTCCGGCGTCCATCTCGGTCATCTCCGCGGAAGAGCTGAAGAAGAAATCCTATACCGATATCACCGATGCGCTGAAGAATGTCGCCGGCGTGCAGATTGCCGGGGGCGGCGTCGAGCAGTCGATCATGATGCGCGGCATGACCTCGGCCTATACCCTGTTTCTGATCGATGGTCGCCCGGCCCAGGGCAATGATGCCTTCGCCCAGCGCGGCTCCCAGGCAGGCACGCCGATCAACTTCCTGCCGCCAATCGAGGCCATCGAGCGGATTGAAGTGATCCGCGGCCCGGCATCGGCGTTGTACGGTTCCGATGCCATGGGCGGTGTGATCAACATCATCACCAAGAAGGTCGGCAATAAATTCAGTGGCAGCATCACCAGTGAATACATCACCCCGCACAGCTCCAACAAGCTGAATGAGGACACCTTCCAGACCAGCGCTTATCTGAACATGCCGCTGATCGAAGATGTCCTGGGCCTGCAGCTGACTGGTGCTTTCCATAATCAGGAAGAAAGTAATTTCGTCGGCGGCAGCGATAGCGCCGCGTCTGACCCGGAATACGACAAGCGTAATCTGGGTGGCAAGCTGTCCTGGAACCTCAACGACGCCAACGCGCTGACCTTCGGCCACACCTATACCAAGCAGGAGCGCTGGCATAACCCCGGCAAGAGCCTGGCCGCTGACGGCGAGGCCCAATATAGCGAGTCCATCAAGAAGAACTACTTCCTGCAGCACGAAGGCAAGTACGGCAACGTCTTCTCCAACTCCTACATCAACTACGATCATTCGGAAAACCCGACCACGGTCAACGAAACGACTGGCAACGGTGTCGAGTTCGAAGTGGTTACCGCCAACACCCAGGCCAGTTGGTTCCTTGGCGCGCACACCCTGACCGGCGGTCTGACCCACAAGTACGAGAAACTGGAAGACGGCAGCAATGGCCTGCGCGAGCCGGTCGTGCCTGATGCCAACGCGCTGGTTGAAATGGACCGTTACCAGAACTCCATCTTCCTGGAAGATAACTGGAGCCTGACAGACAATCTGATCCTCACCTTGAGCGGCCGCTACGATGACAACCAGGTGTTCGGTGGCGAGTTCAGTCCCAAGGTGTATGCGGTCTATCACCTGAACGACAACTTCACCCTGAAAGGCGGGGTGACCTCGGGCTACAAGGCGCCGGACCTGCGCTCCGCCGCCACCGACTACGGCTCCACCTCCAGGGGTGGCGTGATCATCGGCAACCCGGAACTGGTCCCGGAAACCAGCCTGAACCGCGAGATCGGCATCAACTACGAGAATTTCGAGCTTGGCCTCAGCAGCTCGCTGACCGCCTATGTGATCGACTACGAAGACAAGATCAACCGTACCGGCCGGGTATGTGAGCAGAACGCACCTTGCTTCTACAAGGGCAAGGAATATCCCGCTCACCCCTTCGGCTATACCTCCTATGAAAACGTCGACAAGGCCGAGCTGCGCGGGATCGAGTTCACCCTGGACTATGATGTCCTCGACAACCTGACCTACCGCCACAGCTACACCTGGACCGATACCGAACAGAAGTCCGGCGAGTACAAGGGCGAGCCGCTGAACGACGTCGCCAAACACATGTTCAACGCCTCGCTGGACTGGGAAGTGACCGAGCGCTTGAACCTCTGGACCCAGGTCAACTACCGGGGTGAGACCTCCGGCCGGTGGCAGACAGGTACCAGTGGCTCCAGCACCAATGGCATCAAGTATCCATCCTATACCTTCGCCGACATGGGACTGGTGTTCCGGCCGCAGGATGGTCTGAGCTTGAAGGCCGGTGTATACAACGTCACCAACAAGAAGGTATCCACGGATGACGACTATGCCTACAACCTGGATGGCAGAAGATTCATCGTCGGGCTGACCAAGAGCTTCTGAGTCTATCCAACGAGCATCACCGCCTCCGCCGGTTCAATGCTGTCGGGGGCGGTGGCATTGCTGCAGGCTGGAGAGCAAGTACGTGAATGAAGAAACGGCGGGCTATGTTCAGGACGTGGCCTACCCGGTGCACTTTCACCGGGAGATCCAGCCGCTCTGGCTGACCACGCTGCAGGAGTTTGGCGACAAACTGTAAGCGGATCAGCGGGCGGGGGCTTCAATCCGAGCTTGGGTGTTCCACCACAATGAGTTCCCCAAGCTCGAACCCTTCGGCTGTTGCCCGCTCCTTGAACGCCTCCAGCTGTGCAGCGCTGACCTGGGGCGTTCTGGACAGGAACCACAGATAGTTGCGGTTATAACCGGAGATAT
Organism: Halopseudomonas bauzanensis; assembly: GCF_900114735.1. Lineage (GTDB taxonomy): Bacteria > Pseudomonadota > Gammaproteobacteria > Pseudomonadales > Pseudomonadaceae > Halopseudomonas > Halopseudomonas bauzanensis. Next base: position 35,236 of record NZ_FOUA01000011.1, read on the forward strand.
ACGCGTTGGCGTAGTCGTCATCCAACGCGAACACCACATAGGAACTGTAGAAGGGGCCGAAGAACGAGACCTTCAGGTGGGCGACGTCACTGTCACCGGCAGGCACCGCGCGGCCTTCAGCCTCCTTCCATTCGCCTTTGGCCTGGTTATAGCCCCGGTTGATCACCTTGATGCTGCCGTCTTCATTGAGCGTATATTCGGCGGTGACCTGGCTCAGGCCCTCCTCGAAGGAGTGATCGAGCCGGGCAATCTCGTACCAGGTGCCCAGATAACGTTCCGGGTCAAAGCCGGTGACCGGTTCGATGCCCTTGGGTACGCCGGTGCAACCGGCGAGCAGGACCAGGGCGGCAAAGACGATGCTGAGCAGTTTCATCGTTGAATCCTTAAGTAGCAGAGTCCTTGAACGATAGCAGAGCGCGGCAGAGGAGCACGGCGCAGTCGGCCGGGGAGGAGGGGCCGCTCAGGAGCGCGGCTGCCAGGTCATATCGCCACGCGTGATGGCCAGCAGTTGGCGGTGGAGTTCCTCCGCCGCGGTGGCCGGCAGACGCAGGTGCAACTGCACGCCACTCCCATGCCGCACCTCCAACAGCTCGCCTTCAAGCTGCGCCAACAGATGGCGGGCGGAGCTTTCATGGGCGTAGGGTAGCTCGCAGAGCACCAGCAGGGTGGGAATGTGAGCAACCTTCTCGGCTTGCTGCAGCGCCTGGGCGACCGCGTCGGTATAGGCGCGCATCAGCCCGCCGGCACCCAGCTTGATGCCGCCGTAGTAGCGCACCACGGTTGCCAGAACGCCATCGAGCTGCTGGTGGCGCAGCACCTCCAGCATCGGCCGTCCGGCTGTGCCGGAGGGCTCGCCATCATCGACGGCGGCACTATGCCCCCCGGCAAGCAATGCCCAGCAGACATGGGTACTGTCCGGGTGCTCGGCGCGCAACTCATTGACCCGGGCCTGGGCGCTGGCGCGGTCGGCTATGGGCTCGACGCAGGCGATAAACCGGCTTTTGCGGATTTCCAGGGTGATATTGACGGGGCGGGCAAGGCTGAACATGGCGACGGCAAGTGCGAAGTGGGCGAGGCAGTATACGCCAAGCCGCGATGGACTGAACAAACGTCTGGACAGCTCAAGTGTGAGCCGTGGCGCTTGTCAGGCGGAAACCAGCAGCGCGCGGGCCAGCCAGAAGAGACTGCCCCGTGCCAGACCGGCTGCGGTTACAGGTCCCAGCTCAGCAGGATCTTTCCTTTATGCGCGCCAGCATCCATGAGGCGGTGTGCTTCCGGGTCCCGCCCAGGGCTGCGCTGCCAATGATCGAAGCGCCCAGCAAATACAAGCACCCGACGGGAGGTCGGGTGCTTGGCTCATTCAGTTAACGAGCGCGTTGTTACGCTTCTCTCTTCACATAACCGCCGGCATTGCGTTTGCTGTGATGCATCACCAGCCCGATAAAGCAGATCACTCCAACCACGATGCCTATCGCCTTGCTGTGTTCCGCCGGGAGATTGAAGCCAATACCGGCCGTTGCAATATAAGCGACGGTAATGGCGGTACCGATCACCGCCGGAATGCTGACGATCCAGTGGAATGTGCCTCGGTCCAGCAGATACTTGGTGGCCAACCACAATACGCTGGTCGACAGCAGCATGTTGGAGAAGGCGAAGTAGCGCCAGATCAGCGAGAAGTCCAGGAGCGTCATCATATAGGCCACGCCCAGTATGGGGGCTGCCAGAGCCAGTCGGCGCACGGCGGACTGGCGAATATGGAAGGCGTCGGTCAACGTCAGGCGCAGTGAACGGAACGCGGTATCACCTGAGGTGATCGGGAAGATCGCCACCGCCAGAATGGCCATGACGCCGCCGAAGATACCCAGATAGCTAGTCGCGATGTGATTCACCACCAGGCCCGGTCCACCCAGATCCAGCATGGCTTTGAGTTCGGGATAGCCGCCCGGGAAGGTAGCGATACCAGCCGTCGCCCAGACGCAGGCCACGATGCCTTCGCACATCATTGCGCCGTAGAACACCGGACGGGCATATTTTTCGTTGGTCAGGCAGCGGGCAATCATCGGCGACTGGGTGGAGTGGAAGCCACTGATCGCGCCGCAGGTGATGGTCAGGAACAGCAGCGGCCAGACCGGCAACCCATCGGGATTGGGCGTCAGGAAGTCATGATGCTCATGCGTATCGAAGAACGCGAAAATATCGGTGACCTGCGGCAGGTGGGGTGCTTCCAGCAGTACTGAAACAGCTACCAGGGACGTCATCACGATCATCAGCAGGCCGAACACGGGATACAGTTTGGTGATGATCTTGTCGATGGGCAGCAGGGTGGCAAAAAAGTAGTACGCCAGGATCAACAATACCCAGAAGGTGTTGCCCGCCAGGAAAGTGCCTTCGAAATAGGAAAGGTTACTCAGCAGCCCCGCAGGGCTCATGATGAAGACCACACCCACGAAGAACAGCAGCATGCAGGTGAAGATCAACATGACGCCCTTGAAGATCACGTTGTAATACTGGCCGGCGATCTCGGGCAGGCTCTTGCCGTCTTCCTTGAGGCTCATGACGCCGGAGAAGTAGTCGTGTACTGCGCCGCCCACCACGTTACCGATCACGATCCACACCAGGGCGATCGGGCCATACATGGCGCCCAGGATAGGGCCGAAAATAGGTCCGATCCCCGCGATATTCAGAAACTGGATGAGAAATGCCCGGATCGGGCTGATGGCAACATAGTCAACGCCATCATCGAGGCGCGCTTGCGGCGTCTTGATGGCAGGGTCGATCCCGGCCTGTTTTTCTACAAAAGGGCTGTAGAACTTATAGCCCAGTAGCAATATGGCAAGACTGGCAAAGAAAAGAAGCATTTATTTCGTTCCTCGTTATTTATTCTGGAGACACGACAACTGTCCCCTTCTTGAGCCGGAGCCGACCTGGAAAAAGCCCGGCAACTTAACAGAGGCGATTTGTCACTGCCTACTAGCCTATGGTCGCAGGCGTGTCCCTTCAGAAATCCTTGCTGAGGCGGGCGCGGCGGTTTTCAGCGTCTAGCTGCTACCAGCCAGTGCAACCAGGCGGGCCTCCAGGCCAGCGTCTGGGCTACGCAGAAGCCGGCCGCACTCAGCAGCTGTACCCAAATAAGTGTGCCGAAGGCCGCACCTTCGGTGCGAAGCAGCAGTACCAGGCTGATCAGCAACAACAGCGTGGCGACTGATTTGCGTCCCCGGCATTTACCGGGAGGGCGGGCGTCGGGGGCAATGGTCTTCAGATGCTGCGGCTGGCTGAGTGCAAGCTGGGCGAAGGCCAGGTAGGCGAGGGCAAAAGCCAGGAAGGTGGGGATCAGCTCAGGCATTGCGAGGCACTCGGTCATCCTGATGTGTCGCCTGTTTGAACTGCGCGAGCCTGATGCGCTTTGCGCTGATCAGACACACGCCGGTCAGCACCAGCAGCATCAGGTCCATGCCGGCGACTGCATGCAGGCCTGTGCGCAGACTATGCCCAAGGTGCGCGCCTGTAGTCAGCCAGTTCAACGCTACGGCGAGCAGCGCCATGCCGGCGGCGGTCAGTAACTGTTCGCGCCATGATCCGGCAGGGCGCAAGACTGCATGAGCCAGCGTCAGCGCCCAGGCGAGGAAGAATGCCCAGGCTTCAAGTGCCGCACGCTGACCCGGTGCGGCGGCAGCCACGGGCAAGACCCGGTTGGCGATGAAGAAGGCGAGCGTAGCGATGACCAGGCCGGTGCAGCCAGCAACCGCGATGGCCTCGACCAGGCGCGCACTGATCCGTCCCTGACGTGCATGCCGTGCGCGGCGAGCGCCGGTCCAGAACAATAGCCCGGTGCCGATCAGCAGGCAGCCACTCAGCCCTCCGGAGAAATATAGCCAGCGCAGCGTCCAGTGATCGAACTGTATGAAGTGCAAACCCGTCAGGAATCGTTGCACCCCAACGATGGGCGTCGTCCAGTGTTGATGCAGAAGTGCTCCAGTGTTGGCGTCGAATGTCAGGCGGTCCACGTTCATGGTGACTTCGTCAGCAAACCCGCGGCGCACTTCCACATAGGCATGGCGATCACCGGGGTTCCAGATGCGGATCAGGTAGGCTTTGCCCGGTCTGTCGGCATCAGACCAGATACGTTCGGCGCTGTGCAGCATTGCATCCAGCGAGGCCATCGGCGCCGCAGACCCGCTGACCGGCCGTGTGTAACCACCAAGGGCTTCCAGTTGCAGCCGCGCCCGGTCTTCGGCATAGAGACCATCGGCGATGTTGGGAAAGTAGATCAGGCAGAAGATCGCCAGCCCCGACAGGCTGATAAGGAAATGGAACGGCAGCACCATCACGCCGGTGAGGTTATGCAGATCAAGCAGTCCGCGTTGGAGGCGTTTGCGGGGGCGAAAAGTGAAGAACTCGGCGAGCAGCTTGCGGTGTGCGACGACACCGGATACCAGCAACACCAGCATACCCATACCGGCTGCACCCACCAGCCAGTAGCCGATGTTGAGCCAGGGCACATGCAGGCTGAAGTGGAACGGGAAAATAAAACCGGTGCCAGCCCAGCTCCCTTCATCGGCGAGCAATTGGCCGGAGTGCGGATCAATGTGCCGGGTAACTCTGTCCTGCCCGGGGAGCTGGTAAGACAGCTGCAGGGTAGGCGCGCGAGCGTCGGGCAGACGGACGGACCAGAGCGGTGAGGCGGCAGCCAACTGTTCTGCATGTGCAACCAGCAGGTGGTCGAGCGACAATTCGGTGGGTGGTGGTGGCAAGCGCGTGGCCGGCAGCATCCAGCGATCAATCTCGCGGTCAAACAGCGAAAGCGAGCCGGTCCAGAAGATCGCCATGAGTACCCCACCGAGCAACACGCCTGCCCAGCCGTGCAGCCAACTCATGGACCGGCGAAAGCCTGTACCTGGCGCCATATCAGTCTCCCAGCTGCGTCATGGTTAACAGGTCCTGCAGCAGCATGCTGCCGAAGGTGCCGCTCAAGAGGATCGCCCAGACACGCCACAGTCGTGGTTCACTGATACTCCACAGCAGCAAGGCTGGATAAACGAGCAGGCTGAGCATGGCAGTCAGATATACGGCTTCGCTGCGTGCCAGGTCGGATAGCATCACCGCGAGCACACTGCTCAACGAAGCCAGCGAGGCCGTACAGGCATAGCTACCCCCAATGGCCGCCAACAGGCGCAGCAGCAAGCTGCCACGCCGAAGGTCACGCGGGGAGGCGGGGCGCCGGGATGCCGTGATGGGCGATCTGCTACTCACTTCAGAAACTGGCCTGATAACCCAGGGTCAGGGTACGTCCGCGTCCATTGAATACGCGGCCATTGCGGGTCTGGTCTGAACCGGTGTTGGCGGCCTGGGAGTAATAGGTGAGGTAGTCACGGTTGAGCAGGTTCTCCACGCCGAGGCTGACATCGCCAACCGGCGTACGGTAGCCAATCGACGCGTCCACCAAGGTGTAGCCGTCAAACTCCAGCTCCGGCTGGTCGAAGTCGCGGCTGGCGTAGTGGTTGGCTTGCAGCAGGCTGTGCAGTTTGTCAGTCCAATTGGCCTGCCAGCTGATGCCGTAGCGATCCGGTGAGATGTTGGCGCCATTGAGGCCGGTATCGACTTTGCCGTCGCCGTTGGTGTCGGAGCGACCGTTGACCTGGGCATAGCTGAGTTTCAGGCGATGCGCATCGTTGACCTGCCAGCCGCCAGTGAACTCGATACCATCGATCTCCGTGCGCTCGCGGCGAACCTGGTAGACGCCGCCAACACTGTCCAGACGCGAGCCGAGGTCGGCGTCGGATTCGTAGTAGCTGATCTCGGCATCGAACGGGCCATGATTCAGGCGCAGGCCAACCTCCTTGTTCTCCGTCACGACCGGCTGCAGATCAAGGAAGTCGTCGACTCGTGTGCCTGGCGTACCAATCCCGCGCAATACGCGACCGACATCCGGCATGCCAAAGCCCTCTGAATAGTTGGTGAACAGCTGTGCCCAGCTGCTCACCTGCCAGACGGCGCCGATATTGTAGAGCGTTTCTTCAAAGGAAGGATTGCCCCCTTCGACGGCAACACCACCCGGTGGCTGGCTAGTGGAGGCAATGGTATGAAAACTGTCCACCTCAAGATCGGCGAACTCGTGACGCACACCGGCAAACAGGGTCAATTGATCGAGCGCCCGGATTTCCGCCTGCAGGAAAGGCGCGTAGTTGCGGAAAACCGTTTCAGGCACCCACTCGCGGTCCGTCAGGATCAGTTGTTGGCTGGTGGTGTCCTGCAGAATGTCGAGACCGCCGACGAGCTTCAGATGGTTGTCGAGCAAGCCATCGCGACTCAAGGTGAGCTTGGCGCCGTACTTGTCCGATTCGTTCTGTGACTGGTCGAACAGGGTACCGACCGGCGCGATGCTGGAGTCTTGGAAGGCAGCATTGATACCGCCACCAAAGCGCCCACGAAAGCGTTGGCTGTACAACTGCAATCCCAACTCGTTGCCGTACAGATCAGCATGCTTGTACGACAGGCTGCTAGCCAGCACCTCATTCTGCGGCGCCTTGCCCTGGGGGTCACCCTTGCGCGAGGTGGCTGGAATACCTGCGTTGGCATCGCCTGGAACATTGACGTAGTCATGCTCGCCTTCGACCTGATAGTGGTTGATCATCAGGTTGATGTTCTGGTTATCGTCCAGCCAGTAACCTAGTTTGAGCAGCACGTCCTGGGCCGTGGAGTCCATCACATCGCCCTGGGTATCATCGACACCGATGAGATCGCCGTTGGCATCGTAGAACATGCCCTGGGTATTCCAGCTTGCGGAGGCGAGATAATCAAAGCTGCCCTGGGTGCCCTCGACGCGGTAATCGAGCTTGTAACCCAGCCCTTCGGACTCGTAGTCGCCCGGTGCGGTGAGACTGATGCCCGCATGCTGACGCAAGGCGCCACCGGTTGGGCGGCGGGTGACGTAATTGATGATGCCGCCCGTCGCGCCCAGACCGTGTTCAGCGCTGGCACCGTGAATCACCTCGATGCGCTCGACCATCGATAAATCGATAACGTAGCCGTCGCGCTGACTGTCACGAAGTGGTGTCGACTGTGGTACGCCATCGATAAGAATCAGCGCCGAACGCCCGCGAAAACTTTCGCCCGCGCTGGACATTTTCTGTCGGCTCGGCGAGTAGGAGGGGATCAGGTTGCTCAGCACAGCGCCGTGATCAGAGGTGATGGCCAGTTGTTGCTCGATCTGCTCGCGACTGATCACCGTGATTTTTTGCGGCGTCTTTCCTGCTTCGGTTCCACCACGTGTGGCACTGACGGTGACGGCTTTGAGTTCCACTGTTTCCTGGGGCGTCGCGGCTGCGGCTGGCAGGGAAAGGCTAGCGAGCGAAATGGACAGGTATAGGCAGGGGTTGCGAAACACGTAGGCGCTCTCCAATGTTGTTGATACTTATTATCATGTGGGTGCGCAATATATATCGGCGGATAACGAGTGTCATTATCATTTGAGGTGTTTTCTTGATTGTTTCGGAAAGCTGATCGGGATGATCGAATGCGGCTGGCAGGTCGGCTGCAAGATATGACCGGCTGCGGCAATAGCCAGCGCTGATGCCAGCAATAACCTGCCTAGCCAACGCAGCGCCCGCTGCCGCAGTGGCTGCGGTTTGTGCCTGAATATCTGCTCGAAGTGTTGCGGTACGCGGGTGGGCAGGTTGGGTTTATGGCGGGATGGGGGGAAGCAGTGCGCATCCAGAGCAAACAAAAAAGCCCAGCGTTCGCTGGGCTTTGATCTGACTGGCGCACCCGACAGGATTCGAACCTGTGACCCCTGCCTTCGGAGTGCAATCTGGTACAGCGAGGTGCGTCTGCTTTACTGGTTGTAAATTGGTTCTAAAGGGCGTGGTATCTAGCTTTGGCGAAATAAGCTACTACCCCATCAACATCGCCTAACCTCACTCTGACCCTAATGAGTTGGGCACAAAAAACGAGTTTTAGCACATCGCGTTTTGACATTTAGCCGCGTTTGCCGAGACAGAATCAGACTAACAAACTTTCTGTTGATGTGGCTAGTATCCTGGCGAGTGCGCCAATAGTCTTTGAAATCTTTATGGCCCACTCAGTGAGGCTTCAATTATACGTCCGCACCTGTCGGACAGGTAGCAACTGCATTACTTTCCGCAGGCATTGCCTAACCAACCTGATGTCGATCACGATGGCATCTTGCAGCGGTTGGCTTCGGAATACACTTGGTTTCCACCAGGCTTGCTTAGCATTGCTTTGCCATACCCCTACACTGGCACCTATTCTGCACCGTAAATCCCACTAAATCCCAGTTGTGCAGCAGACTGTCAACAAAAAATCACCGCGTTACCACTCCACTTCCCCCGGTTTAGCACTGCGTATCCCCCAAAAGCTTCGTATTCCACCAAGGTAGTACCCACATATCCCGCAAAAACTTTGAGCGGTGGGTTAGGGACCGGCGTGACACATATGAAACGAACCTTGGACTGCGGGTTTTACCGTGGAGGGCATGGGATGAAGTATTTGAGGTTCACGCTGATCGGTGGTGCCGCTAGGGCGCTTTATGGCTTTGCCGGTTTGTGCCTGCTGGTGACACTGGCTTCAGGGATGGTTACATGACTTTGGGGGGTATGAATGTGGAGCTGACGATAGATGAGTTGCTGCAGGTTGCGGGCTCTAAGCGGTGGACGATATGGACTATTTCTATGATCGAGGGGACAGCCCGCTTGCAGCGATCGCAGCCATCTGATTTTAAAGCCCCATAACCAATCGATTATCTGGCTCAGTGGGGCTATAGGGCGACCCGCATACGCACTGGCAGAATCAAGTATTTGGACTAATGAACTTTGCTAACCGCTATAGGCGAAGTCGCCAAGTAGTCCCGAAGCTGGAATCCGAGCGACGACCCGGCGTCGACAAGCCGATCGAGTATGTCGAGTGTCGCCCTACGCAGGTTGACGTCTCGAATCAGGATCTCTCGATGATCATGCACCGCTATTCGGCAGATAGTCTCCGCGTGCCACAAGTTGTTTCCGTCGTCGAGTAAATCGGCGGGAGCTCTGTCCAAGGCGTCTCGCAGTTGGGGCAGTGCAGAAGGAATCGCGGATTTACGACCGACACCCGCGATCAGTTGTAGCAGGTACTCTAAGCCTTTCCGGCTATCGCCCACAGCAGTTAAACAGCTTGAGATGAAATGTGGGCGGGACCTGAAGAGCGCTAAGTCACGCCAAGCCTTGGGCCAGGGCGTTGAGCACAGTAAAAGCGTCCTTAGTACTTTGTCGAATCGGCTATAGAGTCTCCGACTCTTGGTTCTCAGCGAATCATCCCCGAGGACCCTAGCTGTCGCGCAATCCCATACACGCCAGAAGCTTGCGGCGTTTGCGAACTCCTGCTTCATGCACTCGCTAAGTACAGATTCCAGAACCCTTTCACTGAGTTCAGGCGCACTCTCGATACAGTAGTCAAACATATCGAATAGCGGTGAGTTTTCACTTGATTGCGCCATGAGCTCGACTGCGATCAAGTCTCCAAACTGCCACCGCGCCTCGAAGTCAACATAGTCGGGGTCATGCCGCTGAACCCTTGGCCCTTTTTCATGTTCCACCATCAGCTTGGTAAGCGTCATGAGCGTTTGTATTCGCCAGGTATCGGGAATCTCGCCACACGCAGCATCAAGAGCTATTGCCCACTCCTTGAGGGCCGCCAAACTCTTTGGTGAAGGACGCTGGGCAGGCGCCAGCTTTCGCAGGGCGGTGTTAAGTGACTCGGCCGTAGCTGCGCGGGCTTCACTGACCAAATCATGAGTCCTTCTACGCGGGTGTTGGATAGTTACGTCCAGTGCCTCGGCGTACTGAGCAAGACTGTTAGTCAGCACTTCGGCCAGCATAGGCTGCTTGGGCCTCAACTCGTCTGAGATTGCTTTGGCTGCAGCCCGGCGTATTTTCCACACCGGCTCAGTCACGATGTTGATTAATGCTTCAACCATCATGGGTAGAGATGGGGCGACTGCAGCAAGTGAGACAACCGCTCGCGCCCGCACTTCCCCCCTCAGGTGGTCTCGGCGCATCCATGCATCCTTATCTTCGATAACGGCAGTGCGTTCGAGAACAAGAGCCCGGGCCCACTGTAGCGCCTGTGAAGTATCGGCGGGCCACTTGTGTACCAGAGCGCAGGCAAGCTCATCCTCGAGGCCGGCGAGCAAACTGACTTCCTCTTCTTCAATCTCATCACAGAGGCGAAGGAGTTCTACATAGGGCTCAGACGGCGACGAGAATTGGTCTGTCGTTCCCGGCTCTGCTGTTGAAAATCTTCCCGTGACGGCTGCAGCCCAAGCACTCACGGCACCAATGCGGTTCATCCTCTGCATACCGGCCTGAGCTTTGTCACTGGCTTGCTGCAATTCAGGTTCCAGGTTGGCAATCTCCAGGGATACGCCCTTGCCATCGCTGGCAACTTCTCCGAGCTTTAATCCACGGATGTCCATACGTTTCAGCGCCATGCGCCAGCCGTCTGGTACCTCCTCCGTTTCATTCAGCGCCTTCGAGTGGCTGTCAAGAATCCTGTGGATGGCCTCGAGAAGGTCTGGACGGTTGAACTGCAGCTGAAGAACTAGATCTTCCAGGTGCCACCGTCTATGTGGCAGCCGATTGCTTGCTAAGCGCTCCTGCTGCCTAGAATCGTCCAGCCCGTCGTGGCCTCCATGGATGGCCAGCGCACCTGCCTCTCGTACTCTGCGAGCAATGTCGTCGGAGAAGAATTGCGGGCATTTGAAGATGGAAAGCATCTTCTCGGTTACGAGCTGAGGGTGAGCCATCAAGACCCCTGCAACCATTCCTGTAGTGAAACTCGACTCTCCCAGCTCCAGGATAATCTCGAGTACCTGCGAGATAACCCTGGGCTGCCCTTTAGCTTCTATAAACAGGCGTTCTTCCAGCGCCATTAAAGCCGCATTCAGGAGGTAGCTGGTGACTGAAAGACTGCGATAGGTTGCCCATAGACGATAGTCATGGATGTGTGGTCGATCATTGGGGCTTTGCTCCAGCGGAATAATTGAAACTTCATTCGGTTGCATCGTGGCAAACGCCTTAGCTGCGTGGTTGCACAGATCAACCACGAAGCGCACGCTCTTTGGCCAGTCGTAGAGCAACAGTGATCGGAAGGGGCCCTGTAAGACCGACGGTGGGAAGAATTCGTGATCTGCTAACTGACTCAGTCCCATTGCGGACTCCCACCCGAGCATGCCGAAGTCTCGTTCTACTTCCGGTTCGGACTTCGTGTAGAGATTCCAGAAGACCTTCCACACCAAGTCGGGAACGAAAAAGCTCACCTCGCGACAGTTCTTGAAATTGACCAGGAACTGAAGACGTTCCTCCGCATAGGAGTCGCGCATATCGGCGCCAGCCAGGAAGCGCCGCAAGAGCGCCTCAGTGAATGTCGTGAACCGGCAAGCGTCTGCACCTACGCAGCGACACAAAAGCGCATAGAAGCGCTTGCTAATCGATTGCTCATGGTACCAATCCTCTTCATCGCCCAAGCAGAAGTGCTCAGCCATGTTGAACACGTCGACCACTCGCTGGGTGGGCTTGTGCCAGTTCTCGTCGTGAGACGTGGCGTCTTCTGCCAGCTGGACAATCCAGGAGTAGTTTTCCGACGGCAGGTCGGGAAACGCCTTCGCGACTAACCCGATTACTACATCCCAAGCTTTGCCAACGGGGGCAGCCATACCGATCCGTAGCATGATCTCTCTGTTAGTAGGATCGTCTGCAAGGTGGGAGTAGTCGATAGAGGTTGGTCCTTTGCATGCAACGCGCAGCAAGTGGCTTAAGCGCTGTAAGAGGTTTGCGCTGTTGAAGGAGACACTGTTGCTCAGCTTTGCGACTAAGTCTTCCACACGCTCGGAGCGCAGTAATCCAATAGCCACCTCGTCTCGCCAAAGCTGTGGAATGGTCGAGTCTAGTTTGAGAGCGGCTTCGAGCAGCGCATACGCATCTGCGTCACCTTCAGCTGAGCGCTGCGCTGTCCAAGTGCGCAGTGCCCGGCGCATGCCCGCGTGTGAGCCAAGCTTGCCGAAGAGCACACCCCATGCCCTCTCGGCACCGCGTACTTCCTGGTCGACTCGGAAGAAGAGCGACCAATCTTCCAAGACGTCATGAGTGGGAGCTACGCGGAGCGCGGCGTCTTGTGCTAGCACCCCGTCTTGCACGAGAAAAGTCACTGCTTCAGCGTCCGCTGGTGCTTGTACGAACTGAGCAAAGCGCTCCGTACGCTCGTAGCAGACCTGGTTAAAGGCTATTCGACGGCGTTCGGCCATCCCTGCTTGCAAGCCCCTACTGGGAGCGACCAGCTCTGTCCACAGCCGCAAGCGCAAGTCATTGCCAGCAGCCTGGGGAAGAATTGCCCCAGTCGCGGTGTAGTTGAACGCAAGGCGCAGATAGTAAGGTGCTCGGAGAACTTCTCGCACACCACCGTCCCTAGCCGTAATGTCTTCAAGAGCCGTTCCGGTCACTGCCGAAGATATCTCCGCATCTGTCAGCAAAGGGACGTCGACAACTTGGTACGAGAAATCAGCGAGGAAGATGGAGTAGAGAGCGTTGAGAGCATAGGAGCGGGTTGTCACGCACAACCTCACTCCTTTGTGCTGGCGAACAAGCGCCAGCAGCTCTTCAAGCGCACCCGGGCTCCTGGCTTCGAGCGCCTTTTCCAGCGAGTCGATGACGATAGTTGGTGTGCCGCAGCGCAATAGACTCTCCATGCTGAGCACAGCATCCGGCATGCTACTAAGTGACTGAACTGTGGCTAGGCTTGGCTGGCTGAGCTCGTCGGCTCGAAAGAAGAACAGCGGGCCAGACTCATGAAGAAGGGGTGCGAGTTCTGCAATAACTGCTGACTTACCCGCACCCGGGCCGCCTGTGACTATGACGAGCTGTCGCTCATCGAAGCCCGACAGCACTTGGGCAACGCACTGGCCGCGAGGAACATGTGTGCCGTTGGGAAGCTTCGTTGAGATGAGCGAGAGCTGATGTCTAGCCCGATCTCTGAATTGCTCGGCAATGCTGCCAAGGCCACCTTGAACAGTGAGGCGGCTGACAGCTTCTTGGATGCCAACTTGCGCAGTCGTTTTCCAAGTCTCAGGTGTAATAGTACCGACACTAATGCCTTGCTCTAAGACATATGAAAACAGCCCGTTCCATACCTGCTCGCCGGAATCTCCAGGCCGGTTTGAAGCCAAAAGAGCTTGAACCAGACTTAGCTCTTGTGAGCCCTCGGTTCCGAGGTCATGTACGTCGACACGTAGCCGTAGCAATAGGTCGAAGACAAGCTCGTCGGAGTACTTGTCGGCAAGCGTGTTCCTTGAGACCTCCTTGAAGGCGTTCCAGGTGCGCTTATGCTGTGCGTCAAAGAGCTTGGAATTGAGCTTTTGAAGGAAGTCGGCTAGGTCCAGTGAAGCTCGAGATAACTCACAGAGCCGTTTGGCTGCTTGGTTGGCGGGTGTCGCTGGTGCCACGGTAGCAAGGATCAGAAGATCACATGCCCGATCAAAAGGGCTGCCCTCTACTCCTAGATAGTCGCGCCAAGCCCCCTGCAAACCATCAATAAAGTCTTCGTCGCTAGCTGTAGCATTAAGACCACGCTTGCACTGGATGAGCTGAAGTCGGGACTGCCCACTGTTTCTAACCTGGCAATAGATATCGTCGGTGTGAGCGCCCGTGTAACGTGCCTCAAAGCGTAGGGTCTCTACCTGGGAGCCATGCAAACCAAAGGCACTCGGCACCCCTGTTAGCATGTTTGCGAGATAGAGGGCTCCAACTCGCGCTTGGAATACCCCGCCGCCGCCGCCAGTGGCCACGGTGCTCATGAGGTGGGTGCCTTGAAGGGGCGCACGCTTCGTTTTTCTCTCTGTGCTCATCCGGAAATATCCTCGCCGCTCCTTGGCGCATCGTACCAAGCTTGCTGTAATAGCTACACCTGAATCGCACCGGGTTTCGTGGAGGCCTCAACTCTTGAGAGAATGAGGCATGAAGAAATCTAATAGCTATTCCCCTGAAGTCCGTGAACGTGCTGTGCGCATGGTTCTGGAGAACCTGAAGGACTACCCCTCCGAATGGGCAGCCATCGAATCCATTGCGCCCAAGATTGGCTGTGTCCCCCAGACGCTGCATGGCTGGATACGCAAACACCAGACTGATATTGGCCACCGCCCCGGCCAGACGACCGAGGAACGAGAACGCATCAAGGCTCTGGAACGCGAGAACCGGGAACTGCGCAAAGCGAACGAGATTCTGCGCCTGGCCAGTGCGTATTTTGCCCAGGCGGAGCCCGACTGGCCGGCACCCCGGCGCCGCAACAAACCCTGAACGCCTTCGTTGACGAGTACCGTGACCGCTACGGAGTCGAGTCGATCTGTCGGGTAATCCAGATCGCTCCGTCCGGTTATTACGTGCATGCAGCCAAAGCCCGTCAACCCGAACTGCGAAGCGCTCGTGCCAA
>NZ_FOUA01000004.1 GCF_900114735.1 Halopseudomonas bauzanensis
TTCCGCTCGACTTGCATGTGTTAGGCCTGCCGCCAGCGTTCAATCTGAGCCATGATCAAACTCTTCAGTTAAAAACTGCATGGGTTTTGAGAAAACCCTAAACTTGGCTCAGCTTACTAAACTCATGAATTCACGAGTTACTTGTAGGCTGATAATCTTGCGATCATCACGACATCCACAAGCACCCACACGAATTACTTGATTCCAATTTGTTAAAGAGCGATTCGGTCCGCGTTTCCGCTTAACCAAGGCCGCGCATTCTACGCCAACCTTATGATCTGTCAAGCTTTTTTTTGTGAGGCTTTGCAGCGCTGCACCGCTTGACACATCGGCCTGGAACACTGCTGCTGTTCCGGGCCAGGGAGGCGCATTCTACAGGAGTCATACCCCTTGTCAACGCCTTCCTGAAAATCCTTTCTCACCCTGAAAAAGCGATGCTGCCGGCCTCTTCAGTGAGCGGCGCATTCTACGCCGTTTCGCTTGTCTGTCAATAGCGTAGCGCTAAATTGATAGATCTACCCAAGTGGGCGCATGATCGCTGGCTTTTGGCTCATCGCGCACCCAGAGATCCACCCCGCCGCCGGTCAATCGCTCAGTCAACTGCGGACTCAGTAACAAGTGATCTATCCGCAACCCCGAGTTGGTTTTCCAATGCTGGCGAAAATAGTCCCAAAAGGTGTAGATACGCTGACCTGGATAGAGACTGTCCAGCGCATCGGTCCAGCCACGCCCCAATAAGCGCTGGTAGCACTCGCGGGTTTCTGGCTGAAGCAGCGCGTCATTTTTCCAGGAGCGGGGATTGTAGATATCGGCATCCGTCGGCACTACATTGTAGTCGCCTGCCAGCACCACTGGGTGCCCCGCCTCGAGCAAAGAGTCAGCATGCTCAATCAACCTATTGAACCAGGCAAGCTTGTAGTCGAACTTAGGGCCTGGCTGCGGATTACCATTGGGCAGGTAAAGGCAGCCTACGATCACCCCTTCCACTACCGCTTCTATATAGCGGCTCTGCCCCGGGTC
Organism: Halopseudomonas bauzanensis; assembly: GCF_900114735.1. GTDB lineage: Bacteria > Pseudomonadota > Gammaproteobacteria > Pseudomonadales > Pseudomonadaceae > Halopseudomonas > Halopseudomonas bauzanensis. The sequence goes on from NZ_FOUA01000004.1 coordinate 1,021, forward strand.
AGGATCACCTGGCAACCCGCGCCGACTTAATAGAGGCTCAACTCCCCTGGCCAGTATTGCCACGCCATTCCAGGATTTCTGGCCGTGCCATACCGCCTCATACCCCGCCTCGCGGATAGCATCAACGGGGAAGACATCGTCTGCCGCTTTCAGCTCCTGCAGGCATACGATTTCCGGCTTCTCGCGCGATAGCCACTGCAACAGAGCCGGCAAGCGGGCACGAATGCCATTGATGTTGAATGTCGCTATCTTGAGGGTGCGCATCGCCCTTCACCTTGAATCATGCTTCTAGGTATCGGAACGAGAAGACCGCGCTTTAGTTCCTTCAATGACCATGCCCCCTAACGGAACCGCGCAAAACCAAGCTGCATCGCGCGAATAAAAATCGGAAGGGACATCGCAAGAGACACCGATTATCTACCGGCCAGGATTGAGAGAATTCGCGAATAATCGGGCATAAAAAAACCCAAGCATGAATGCTTGGGTTTTTAGGGATTTTTGGTCGGGACGGAGTGATTCGAACACTCGACCCCTTGCACCCCATGCAAGTGCGCTACCAGGCTGCGCTACGCCCCGATCATGCTTTGCGGTTCCTGCCAAAGCGGGACGAACTATACATTAACTAACTGAAATGCGAAAGGTTTTTTTCACGCTTTAGCTTATTTTGTCTTCAATACCTGCAGCACTTCTTCCAGCTCGGCGATGGTCTGCCGGATGAGCTGTTTGTAATGACTACCATCGTCCTTGGCTTCATCACCAGAGAGTCTTTGGCGGGCGCCACCGATGGTGAAACCCTGATCATAAAGCAATGCTCGGATCTGACGAATCATCAACACATCCTGGCGCTGATAGTAACGGCGATTACCGCGACGCTTGACCGGTGACAGCTGCGGAAACTCCTGCTCCCAGTAGCGCAGCACGTGTGGTTTGACGGCACAGAGCTCGCTAACCTCACCGATAGTGAAGTAGCGCTTTCCCGGGATTGCCGGCAGTTCGTTGTTATGGCTGGGTTCCAGCATAGGCTTCTACTCGGGCCTTGAGTTTCTGACCGGGGCGGAAGGTGACCACGCGCCGGGCCGTTATAGGTATTTCTTCGCCGGTCTTGGGATTGCGACCAGGGCGCTGACGCTTGTCGCGCAGGTCAAAATTGCCAAAACCGGACAATTTGACCTGCTCGTTGCTTTCCAGCGCATTGCGGATCTCTTCAAAAAACAGTTCTACCAGCTCCTTGGCTTCACGCTTGTTGAAGCCAAGCTCCTCGTAGAGACGTTCCGCCATTTCTGCTTTTGTCAGAGCCCCCATAGCAATCCTATTTCCGTAGTGTGGCGTTGAACCTTTGCTCCAATGACCCGAGCACCTTGTCCATAACTGCATTCACTTCTTCGTCAGTAAGAGTGCGCGATGAATGCTGTAAGGTCAAGCCGATTGCCAGACTTTTACTTTGGGGATCAATACCTTTCCCTTCATATACATCAAAGAGCCTGAGGTTTTTCAGGAACTCACCGGCCTGCTCGCGGATATCCGCCATCAGGTCGCCGGCAGCGACTCCCTTATCCACCAGGACCGCGATATCACGTCTGACTTCAGGGAAGCGGGAGAGTTCGCTGAAGCGCGGCAGCCGGCCTTCGACGATATTCTCCAGGCTCAACTCGAAGGCAAATACCGGACCTTGCAGGTCCAGCTCAGTTACCAGTTGCGGGTGCAGTGCGCCGAGCCAACCGGCAACCTTGCCGTCACGCATGATGCGCGCGCACTGACCCGGATGCAGCGCGGGGTGTTCCGACGGCTCGAAGTCAAAGGATGCCAGCGCGCCCCCCTGCCCCAGCACCGCCTCGACATCGCCCTTCACATCGTGAAAGTCCAGCTTGTCGCTACTATTAGCCCAGCCTTCGGGCAGTCGCGAACCACAGGCGATGCCTGACAACATGGGCTCCTGCAGCAACTCGCCGTTCGCTTGGGGCACGAAGCGCAGGCCACTCTCGAACAAGCGAACCCGTGATTGCTGGCGGTTCTGGTTATGCTGCACCGCTTTGCTCAGGCCCGGCCACAGGGAAGTACGCATGACTGCCATGTCGCTGGAGATGGGGTTGGCCAGCGCCAGGGGCTCACTTTGCGGATCAAACAGTTTGTTCAGGCCCGGCTCGACAAAACTGTAGGTGATCGCTTCCTGGTATCCACGCGCGACCAACAGACGCCGCAGAATCGGCAGCTCACCTCGAGTTTCCGGCTTGGCGGTGAGGCTCAATGCAGCAGTCGGAGCGCTGACCGGCAGGCGGTTGTAGCCATACAGGCGGGCCAGCTCTTCGATCAGATCGATTTCCAGCGAAATATCGAAGCGGTGGCTGGGTACATCCACCTGCCACTCGTCTTCGCCCCTGGCCGCGATCACCAATTCCAGGCCGCAGAGATAGGCTTCGACTTCCGCTGGGGCGATCTCCAACCCAAGCATCTGCGTCACACGCTCGTTACGCAAGGTGATACTTACCGGCTTCGGCAGGTATGCCGGCTCGACCGCTTCCACGACCGGGCCAGCTTCGCCACCCACGATATCCAGCAACAGCGCAGTAGCGCGCTCAGCCGCTTCACGCTGCAATTGCCAGTCGACACCACGCTCATAACGATGGGAGGCATCGGTATGCAAACCGTAGTTGCGGGCCTTGCCGGCGATCGCAATATTGTCGAAGAAAGCGCTTTCCAGGAACAGGTCGGTAGTGCTGTCATTGACACCACTGTGCTCACCACCCATGACGCCAGCCATGGCAAGGGGGCGTTCATGATCGGCAATCACCAGCGTATCGCTGCGCAGACTGATTTCCTGGCCGTCGAGCAGCACCAGCTTCTCACCCTCCTCGGCCATGCGCACCCGGATGCCACCGCGAATCTGCGCCAGATCGAAGGCATGCAGCGGCTGGCCCAGCTCCAGCATGACGTAGTTGGTGATATCCACTACAGCATCAATGCTGCGAATATCGCTACGGCGCAGGCGCTCGACCATCCACAACGGTGTCGGGCGAGAAAGGTCGACATTGCGAATGACACGACCGATATAACGCGGGCAAGCTGCGGGAGCCAAAAGCTCGACCGGGCGGGTCTCATCATGACTGGCGGAGACGGCATCGGTTACCGGGCGGCTGACCGGCGCTGCGTAGTTAGCGCCCACTTCGCGGGCCAGACCAGCGATGGACAAGCAGTCGCCACGGTTAGGCGTCAGGTCGACCTCGATGATCGCATCATCCAGGCCCAGATATTCACGCACATCATGGCCAACCGGAGCATCGGTGGGCAACTCGAACAGGCCGTCGTGATCGTCCGACAGCTTGAGCTCGGATGCCGAGCACAGCATACCGAAGGATTCGACGCCACGCAGCTTGGCCTTCTTGATCTTGAAGTCGTCGCCGAGCACGGCACCAACCATGGCGAAGGGAATCTTGATGCCAGCACGGGCGTTTGGCGCACCGCACACCACCTGGAATTCCTCGCTGCCGTTACTGACACGGCAGACACGCAGCTTGTCCGCATCGGGATGCTGCTCGGCGGCTAGAATCTCCCCCACCACCACGCCGCTGAACACACCGGCAGCCGGCGTTACGCTGTCCACTTCGAGACCAGCCATGGACAGGCGCGCGACCAGATCGTCTCGGGAAACCTCCGGATTCACCCAGCTGCGCAGCCACTGTTCACTGAATTTCATGTTCTCTTCCTGCTATCAAAGGTTGCGATTACGGTGTCAGCGAAACTGGGCCAGGAAGCGCAGGTCGTTGTCGAAGAACAGGCGCAGATCGTTCACGCCGTAACGCAGCATGGCCAGGCGCTCGACGCCCATGCCGAAGGCAAAGCCCTGAAACTGCTCGGGATCGATACCCGAGGAGTGGAATACATTGGGGTGCACCATGCCGCAGCCCATGACTTCCAGCCAGCCGGTCTGCTTGCATACCCGGCAACCGCAGCCGCTGCACATCACGCACTGGATATCGACCTCGGCGGACGGCTCGGTGAAGGGAAAGAATGACGGCCGGAAACGCACCTTCAGGTCTTTCTCGAAAAACACCTGCAGAAACTCGGCAATGGTGCCTTTCAGATCGGCGAAGCTGACCTTGCGATCAACCAGCAGGCCTTCGACCTGATGGAACATCGGCGAATGGGTCAGATCTGAATCGCAACGATAGACGCGGCCGGGGCAAACGATACGAATCGGCGGCTCCTGGCTTTCCATGGTACGCACCTGCACTGGCGAGGTGTGGGTGCGCAACAGGGTGTTGGCGTTGAAATAGAAGGTATCGTGCATCGCCCGAGCCGGGTGATGACCGGGAATATTGAGCGCCTCGAAGTTGTGGTAATCATCTTCCACTTCAGGGCCTTCCGCGACGGCGTAGCCAATGCGGGAAAAGAACTCTTCAATCCGCTCCATGGTCCGGGTGACCGGATGCAATCCGCCGCTGGCCTGGCCGCGGCCAGGGAGGGTCACATCGACCCGCTCCGCAGCAAGACGGGCATTCAGCGCTGCCGCTTCCATGCTGGTCTTGCGAGCATTCAGTGCTGTCTGCACCTGCTCCTTGGCTTCATTGACCATGGCGCCTACTTTGGGGCGCTCTTCGGCAGGGATATTGCCCAGGGTCTTCATCACCTGGGTAAGCTCGCCCTTCTTGCCAAGATACTGGACGCGAAGCTGCTCCAGCGCATTGACATCAGCCGCCTGCTGCACGGCCTCCAGGGCCTGGGAGACCAGCGCGTCTAGGTTTTCCATTTCACACTCCAGAAACAAAAATAGGGGAAGAGCGATGAGGCTCTTCCCCTATTAATGACGTTGCCAACCGGCACACGAGGCGCCGGTGATTGTCGTAACGAGGGCTTAAGCCAGGCTAGCCTTTGCTTTTTCGACAATCGCGGTAAACGCCGCTTTTTCGTTCACAGCCAGATCGGCCAGAACCTTACGGTCGATTTCAACGGATGCCTTTTTCAGGCCAGCAATCAGACGGCTGTAGGACATGCCATTCTGACGAGCACCGGCGTTGATACGGGCAATCCACAGAGCACGGAACTGACGCTTGCGCTGCTTGCGGTCACGATAGGCGTACTGACCTGCCTTGATGACCGCCTGCTTGGCAACCCGGAATACACGCGAACGCGCACCGTAGTAACCTTTGGCGAGTTTCAGAATCTTCTTGTGACGCTTGCGCGCCATTACACCACGCTTAACACGAGCCATTCTTTAAATCCTCAACCTTGATTAACGGAGGCGCAACATACGTTCAACCTTCTGGACATCTGCAGCATTGAGCTGAGAAGTACCACGCAGTTGACGCTTACGCTTGGTGCTCATCTTGGTCAGGATGTGGCTTTTGAAAGCGTGCTTGTGCTTGATGCCACTGCCAGTCACTTTAAAGCGCTTGGCGGCACCGCTCTTGGTTTTCATCTTTGCCATGTTCAGGTACTCCAAATAGAGTGGATAAGATAATCACAAGGCCTGGCGTTGCCCTGGAGATTACTTTTTCTTCTTGGGTGCTAGGACCATCATCAATTGACGACCTTCCATTTTCGGGTGCTGTTCAACGGTGCCGTATTCGGCGAGATCGGCTTCGACCCGCTTCAACAACTCCATGCCCAGCTCCTGATGAGCCATTTCGCGGCCGCGGAATCGCAGGGATACCTTGGCTTTGTCACCCTCACTAAGGAACTTGATAAGGTTGCGTAGCTTGACCTTATAGTCCCCTTCTTCCGTCCCTGGACGAAACTTGATTTCCTTGATCTGAATGATCTTCTGATTCTTCCGGGCAGCAGCCTGCTGCTTCTTCTTTTCGAAGATGTGCTTGCCGTAATCCATGATTCGGCAAACAGGCGGCTCTGCATCGGGGGAGATTTCAACCAGGTCGAGCTTGGCCTCATCAGCGGCGGCCATGGCTTCCTGAATGGACACGATACCGATTTGTTCACCTTCGGCGCCGATCAGGCGCACTTCGCGCGCCGTGATGTTTTCGTTGATCGGCGGGCGCTGTGCGGCTCTTTTGTCTTGTCTCATCTCGCGTTTAATCTTTATTGCTCCGAATTCGGGCGGCCTCGTTGTGCGACGGCGCGGGCAAGGAAATCGGAGAACTCGGCAATTGTCATCGTACCCAGATCTTTTCCCTCCCGCGTGCGCACGGCCACAGTGTGCGATTCGACTTCCCGGTCGCCGATTACCAGCAGATAGGGAGTCTTGTGCAAAGTATGCTCGCGGATTTTAAAGCCGATCTTCTCGTTTCTCAAGTCCGCAACAGCGCGATATCCCATTTCATTGAGAGATTTCTCAACTTCCTGGGAAAATTGCGCCTGATTATCGGTGATATTCAGCACCGCTACCTGGGTCGGTGCAAGCCACGCCGGGAAGTCACCAGCGTAGTGCTCGATCAGAATACCGATGAAGCGCTCGAACGAACCAAGAATGGCACGATGCAGCATAACCGGCGTCTTGCGCGCACCATCTTCGGCGACATACTGCGCGCCCAGACGGCCCGGCAGCATGAAATCAAGCTGCAGGGTACCACACTGCCAGACCCGACCCAGGCAGTCGCGCAGCGAAAACTCGATCTTCGGACCGTAGAAAGCGCCTTCACCGGGTTGCAGATCCCACTTGAGACCTGCCTCGTTCAGCGCCTCTTCCAATCCCCGCTCCGCCTGATCCCAGTCGGCATCATCACCCATCCGATCTTCCGGACGAGTGGACAGCTTCAGCTCGACGTCATCGAAGCCAAAATCGCGATAGACCTGCAAGGTCAGAGCAATAAAGTCGGCCGCCTCGGCCTTGACCTGCTCATCGGTACAGAAAATGTGCGCATCATCCTGAGTGAACCCGCGCACCCGCATCAAACCATGCAGCGAACCAGACGGCTCGTTACGATGACAGGAGCCGAACTCAGCCAGACGCAACGGCAGCTCACGGTAGCTCTTCAGCCCCTGATTGAACACCTGAATGTGGCACGGGCAGTTCATCGGCTTGATCGCGTAATCGCGGCTTTCCGACTCGGTAGTAAACATGTTCGCCGAGTAATGTTCCCAGTGTCCGGAACGCTCCCACAGCACCCGATCCACCACCTGAGGCGTGCGAATCTCGCGGTAGCCAGCGTCACGCTGGAGCTTGCGCATGTATTGCTCAAGGACCTGATAGACAGTCCAGCCGTTCGGATGCCAGAACACCATGCCCGGCGCTTCTTCCTGGGTATGGAATAGATTCAGGCGCTTGCCGATTTTGCGATGATCGCGCTTTTCGGCTTCTTCGATTCGCGTGATATAGGCAGCCAGCTGCTTCTTGTCCGCCCACGCAGTACCGTAGATACGCTGCAGCTGCTCGTTCTTGGCATCGCCGCGCCAATAGGCGCCGGAAATGCGGGTCAGCTGGAAAGCCTTGAGAAAACGGGTATTGGGCACGTGAGGGCCACGGCACATGTCGACATATTCTTCGTGATAGTACAGGCCCATGGCTTTCTCATCGGGCATGTCTTCGACCAGGCGCAGCTTGTAATCCTCGCCTCGCTCGCTAAATACCTGAATCACTTCATCACGCGGCGTCATTTTCTTGATGACATCGTACTCAGTAGCGATCAGCTCGCGCATGCGCTTCTCGATGGCCGCCATATCTTCTGGCGTAAAGCCGCGCTCGTAGGCGATGTCGTAATAGAAGCCTTCATCGATGACCGGCCCGATCACCATCTTCGCGGTGGGATACAACTGTTTGACCGCGTGCCCGACCAGGTGAGCGCAGGAGTGACGGATGATCTCCAGCCCCTCTTCGTCTTTCGGCGTAATGATCTGCAGACTGGCATCCTGATCGATGACGTCACAGGCATCTACCAGGCGACCGTCGACCTTGCCCGCCACAGTGGCCTTGGCCAGGCCGGCGCCGATGGACTGTGCCACCTCGGTCACGCTTACGGGATGATCAAAAGTACGCTGACTGCCGTCAGGAAGAGTAATGATGGGCATGAACCGCTCCTTCTCAGTGGTGACCGCTACGTAAGGCCACATGATGGAAATAGCCGGCCGGGATGACTGCTGCAGCCCGTTCGGCGTAGAAATAAAAAAGCCCGATCACAGGGTGATCGGGCTTTGATTTGGTAGGCACGATTGGATTCGAACCAACGACCCCCACCATGTCAAGGTGGTGCTCTAACCAACTGAGCTACGTGCCTGCGATGGAGGCGAACTATACGGACCACCCTCGCACCCGTCAACCCCTAAGTTACTGAAAAAGTGCAAAAACCTCGACACTCCCTCAGACGTTGACCAACTGCTTGCGCAGCTGCTGTATGTCATCACGCAGCTGTGCCGCGGCCTCGAATTCGAGATCCCGGGCGTGCTGGTACATCTTCTCTTCCAACTGGCGAATGCGCTTGGTGATTTCCGCCGGCGAGCGCAGTTTCTCGGCACCATAGCCGGCGGCATCTTCTGCAGCCTTGAGCTGACGCCGCTTGTTCGAGCGACTGCCAGGCACCACTGCGCCTTCCAGGATATCCTGCACACTCTTGACCACCCCTTTGGGAGTGATGCCGTGCTCCAGGTTGAAACTGATCTGCTTGGCGCGGCGGCGCTCGGTTTCGCCGATGGCGCGCTCCATTGAGCCGGTGATGCGGTCGGCATAAAGGATGGCCTTGCCATTCAGGTTCCGCGCTGCCCGCCCGATGGTCTGAATCAACGAGCGCTCGGAGCGGAGGAAGCCCTCCTTGTCCGCATCCAGAATAGCGACAAGAGAAACTTCAGGCATATCAAGACCTTCGCGCAACAAGTTAATGCCAACCAACACATCAAAACCACCAATGCGCAGGTCGCGGATGATCTCGACACGCTCCACCGTATCGATATCCGAATGCAGATAGCGCACTCGCACACCATGATCGGCCAGATAGTCAGTGAGATCTTCGGCCATGCGCTTGGTCAAGGTAGTCACCAGCACCCGATCGCCTTGGGCGACCCGCAAGCCGATTTCCGACAACAAATCGTCCACCTGGGTCGTGGCCGGTCGCACCTCAATCAGGGGATCGACCAGCCCGGTCGGTCGCACCACCTGCTCTACCACCCGACCGGCATGGGTTTCTTCGTAGGGCCCAGGGGTGGCGGAGACAAAGATGGCCTGGGGCGAAATCGCTTCCCATTCATCGAAGCGCATGGGCCGGTTGTCCAGCGCCGATGGAAGCCGGAAGCCATATTCCACCAGCGTTTCCTTACGTGAGCGGTCGCCCTTGTACATGGCGCCGACCTGAGGCACCGACACGTGGGACTCGTCGATCACCAGCAAGGCGTTGGCCGGCAGATAATCAAACAGGGTGGGTGGCGCCTCCCCCTGTGGTCGCCCAGACAGATAGCGTGAATAGTTCTCGATGCCGTTGCAGTAACCCAGCTCCATGATCATTTCCATATCGAAGCGGGTCCGCTGTTCCAGGCGCTGGGCCTCGACCAGTTTGTTCTGACTGTTGAGCACCTCCAGGCGCTCCTTGAGTTCAACCTTGATTTCCTCTACCGCCTCCAGCAACTTCTCTCGTGGCGTCACATAATGTGATTTAGGATAGATAGTTACACGCGGAACCTTACGTAAAACCTCTCCAGTAAGCGGATCAAAGAAACTGATGGTTTCCACCGTATCGTCGAACAGCTCGATGCGGATCGCCTCCAGGTCAGATTCGGCGGGGTAAACATCGATCACATCCCCGCGCACCCGATAGGTGGCGCGCGACAGCTCCATATCGTTGCGCGTGTACTGCAGCTCTGCCAGGCGACGCAACATGGTGCGCTGGTCGAGGATATCGCCCCGATCGATATGCAGCACCATGCGCAGATAGGATTCGGGGTCGCCCAAGCCGTAGATAGCCGACACGGTGGCCACGATGATTGCATCCGACCGCTCCATCAGTGCCTTGGTCGCGGACAGACGCATCTGCTCGATATGGTCATTGATCGAAGCATCCTTCTCGATGAAGGTATCTGACGCCGGCACGTAGGCCTCGGGTTGGTAGTAGTCGTAGTAGGAAACGAAGTACTCCACCGCATTGTTCGGGAAGAACTCGCGGAACTCGCCATACAACTGCGCGGCCAGCGTCTTGTTCGGCGCCATGATGATGGTCGGGCGCTGCATCCGCTGGATGACATTGGCGATGGTGAAGGTCTTCCCCGACCCGGTCACCCCGAGCAGCGTCTGGTGAGACAGGCCGGCTTCCAGCCCTTCTACCAACTGCTCAATGGCTACCGGCTGGTCACCAGCGGGCTTGAAACGGGTTTGCAGATTGAATTGGTTCATGACGAAACGGCACCGCGAATGGACAGACAGCCATAATCATAGCATTGCCCACTGCATGGTCTGTTCTCGTTTCAAACACCACTGACCGGGACCGCGCGCACTCGCACCGCGCCCCAGTCTCTGTTTATAATAGTCGGCCGCCTGCGGCACAGCCCGACGCTTACATTCACCTGTTTCGAGTCTGCCCATATCATGAGTCTGTTTTCCCCCGTAGAAATGGCGCCACGCGATCCCATCCTTGGCCTGAACGAAGCCTTCAATGCCGATCCGCGTACAGAAAAAGTCAATCTGGGCGTCGGCGTCTATTACGACGAGAACGGTAAGGTTCCCCTCCTCCGCGCAGTACAGGCGGCAGAAGAGGCGCGGGTTGCCGAGCACGCTGCCCGCACCTACCTCCCCATGGAGGGTCTGGCACCTTACGATCTTGCTGTACAGAAACTGCTGCTGGGTGCCGATTCAGCACTGCTGGCCTCCGGTCGCCTGGTCACGGCCCAGTCGCTGGGCGGCACCGGCGCACTGAAGCTGGGCGCGGACTTCCTGTATCGCCAGGCAGGCAAACGTCTGGTCGCGATCAGTGATCCGAGCTGGGAAAACCATCGCTCGCTGTTCGAAACCGCAGGCTACGAGGTGGTGACCTATCCCTATTATGATCCGGCCACCCACGGGCTGAATCTCCAGGGCATGCTGCAAGGGATCGAAGCCTTGCCTGAAGGCAGCGTGGTGCTGCTGCACGCGTGCTGCCACAACCCGACCGGGGTGGACCTCAGCGCGGACCAATGGAAGCAGGTGATCGACGTTGTCCGCAAGTGCAACCATGTGCCCTTTCTGGACATCGCCTATCAGGGCTTTGGTGACAATCTGGAAGACGACGCGCTGGCAGTGCGCCTGTTCGCCGAGGCCGGCCTGCCCTGTCTGATCGCCAGCTCTTTCTCCAAATCCTTTTCACTGTACGGCGAGCGCGTCGGCGCACTGACACTGATCACCGAAACGCCCGAAGAAGGCGAACGGGTGCTATCCCAGCTCAAGCGTGTCATTCGCACCAATTATTCCAACCCGCCGACCCATGGCGCCAAGGTAGTGGCCGCGGTATTGAACAATGCCGAACTGTATACCATGTGGGTTGAAGAGCTGGCCGAGATGCGGGTACGCATCAAGCAGATGCGCCACGCCCTGGCTGACAAACTTCGTGCCGCCGGCGTCCAGCAGGATGTCAGCTTCATCGAACAGCAGCGCGGCATGTTCTCCTACTCCGGCCTGAGTCGCGAACAGGTCGCGCGCCTGGCCGAAGAATCCGCCATTTACGCGGTCGGCAGCGGCCGCATCTGCGTGGCCGCGCTCAACCATGGCAATATTGATCTGGTCGCCAATGCCATGGCCAAGGTGATGCTCGAAGGCTGAAGCAAACCTCCGCGCACTTATTGAAAAGTGGTTCAAGGTGTTGACTTGGATGATTTTTTTGGTAAAGTGCGCGCATCCGTTCCGCGATAGCTCAGTTGGTAGAGCAAATGACTGTTAATCATTGGGTCCCAGGTTCGAGTCCTGGTCGCGGAGCCAAATCAAGAAAAACCCGGCGAATTGCCGGGTTTTTTATTGCCTGCAGAAAAGCCTCATTCCGGTGCGCAATCGATATGCACCCGGACCCGAATGATCTCCCGCGTGAACTCATGGGTCAGCACTACCTCCTCGCCCGGCTGCAGGCGTACTCTGCGCGGTAGCGGCCGCTCGGGGCCATTGACGAAGGTGGCCTGGCAACGCAGCGGCACAGTAGCCTGACTGGTCAGCTTGAGCGCAGCAATATTGCCCAGATCGGTGCTGCTCACCGACACCTCGTCTGCGCCAGGGCCCAGCTTCACATCGATGGGAAATGCCTCGGCGAACACTGGTGGCGCCAGGGCTATCCCGATGGCCAGCAAAAGTTGGTACATTTGCTTCCTCGTCTCAACGATATCTCATTCATCACCATAGGCCAGAGGTTCCATCGATGAAAGCACCACGCGTCACCCTGGAACAATGGCGCACCCTGCAAGCCGTCGTCGATCATGGCGGCTTCGCTCAGGCTGCCGAGGCCCTGCATCGCTCGCAGTCTTCGGTCAGCTACACGGTTGCCCGCATGCAGGAGCAGCTCGGTGTACCGCTGCTGGAGATTGCCGGGCGCAAAGCCGTGTTGACCGAAGCCGGAGCCGCCCTGCTGCGGCGCTCGCGCAACCTGCTCAAGGAAGCCAGTCAGCTGGAAGAGCTGGCCTGGAACATGGACCAGGGCTGGGAAGCCGAAGTGCAGTTGGTGGTCGATGCCGCATACCCCACCCAGCGTCTGGCCGGAGCGCTGAAGGCGTTTATGCCGCAGAGCAAGGGCTGCCGGGTGCAGCTGCGTGAAGAGGTGCTTTCCGGGGTGGAAGAGTGCTTGCATGATGGCACTGCCGATCTGGCCATTTCCGGTATTAACATCGCGGGCTACCTACCCCATCAGCTTGATGATATCGAGTTCGTGGCCGTAGCCCATCCAGAGCATCCCCTGCATCGGCTTGGCCGGACGTTGACCCACAACGATCTGCAATCCCACCTGCAGGTCGTGATCCGGGATTCGGGAAGGCGTCAGCCACGCGATGCTGGCTGGCTCGGAGCTGAACAACGCTGGACAGTGACCAACCTGAACACTGCCAGCCAGTTAGTGACGCAAGGGTTGGGCTTCGCCTGGTTTCCCGAGCATGCCATCGCCGAGCAACTGACCCGCGGCAGCTTGAAAGCATTGCCCCTGGTCCAGGGCGGCCGCCGCGCGGCCAACATGTTTCTTTTTGCAAACAAGGACAAGCCCCTGGGGCCTGCCACACGCATATTGGCCGACCTGATCATCGAGCACTCCCAACGCTGACCAGCGCACCCAGGGCCGTTGTGTCCGGCTTCGGTTGTGCTTACACTCGATGCCCTCTGAATTCCCAATGGCGCCCCTGCGCCTTTCCTTTTCGATGGAGATAAGCATGCTCAAGAAACTGATCGGAACCTGCGCGCTGCTGTTGGCCAGCACTGCTGTCCTGGCGGATAACCCGCGGGTGCTGCTGAATACCAGTCATGGCGATATCGAACTGGAGCTGAACGCGGAAGCGGCGCCCATCTCCGTGGAGAATTTTCTGCGTTATGCTGACGCCGGCCACTACGACGGCCTGATCTTCCATCGCGTCATCCCCGGCTTCATGATTCAGGGGGGTGGCTTCGATGCCAACATGCGTCAGCGTGCCGTTGGCCAACCGATCAAGAACGAGGCTGATAATGGGCTGAAGAATGACCGCTACACCGTTGCCATGGCCCGCACCCAGGTGCGCGATAGCGCCACCAGCCAGTTCTTCATCAATCTCACCAGCAATGACTTCCTGAACCACGGCAGCCGCGACTTCGGCTATGCGGTTTTCGGCAAGGTTGTCGCTGGCGAGCATGTGGTTGAAACCATTGCCAAGGTACCGACCGGCAACCAGGGCGGACACCAGAACGTGCCGCAGAACCCAGTCACCATCATCAGCGCCAAGCGGGTAGAAACCGCGGAATAGGTCTCTCGGCAAGCCCCTGGAAAGCGCAGAAGGTCTTCAGGGGCGGCCTTCCCGACGATAGGGAAGATAATTCATCGCGTCTTGCTGGTAGGCGCGAATGCCGTCACGCTCCTGCAGCAGAAAACCCGCTACCGCCTCATGCAGGCCAGGCTGCATCCGGTGCCAGGATTGAGTCAATACCGGTTCAAACCCACGCAACAGCTTGTGTTCGCCCTGGGCACCGGCATCGAAACGGCTCAGCCCCTCGGCAATACAACGCTCCATGCCCTGATAGAAACAGGTCTCGAAATGCAGCCGGTCATACTCTTCCAGGCAGCCCCAATACCGGCCGTATAGCGTATCACCGCCCACCAGAAACAACGCCGCAGCAACCTCCCGCCCCGCCTCCCTGGCAAACACCAACCGCACCGACTCCGCCATACCAGCCGACAGTGACTCGAAGAAAGCGCTGTTAAGGTAGGGATGACGCCCGCGCTTGAGGTAAGTCGCTGCATAGAACGGATAGAACCGCTCCCAGTCGGAGCTGCTGATGTCATTCGCGCAGCGCCAATCGAACTCGATGCCCTGGGCCGCCACACTCTGGCGTTCCTTACGGAAATTCTTGCGTTTGCGCGAGCTGCAGGCGATCAGAAAATCATCGAAGCAAGCATAACCGCGATTGACCCAGTGGAATTGGCAGCCCAGCCGCTGAAGCCAACCGGCCGCTTCCAGAGCAGCGTTTTCCTGGCCATCATTGAACAGCAGATGCGCTCCGCTGATCCGGCCGGCAGCTACTTCCCGATTGAGCCAGCTGATCACCAATCCACGACTGTCAGCACAGCGTGCCACCAGGCGTGGCCCCTGAATGGGAGAAAAAGGAATGGCAGCCGTCAGCTTGGGATAATAACGCTGCCCTGCCCGCTCCCAGGCGTCAGCCCACTGAAAGTCGAATACATATTCGCCCCAGGAGTGGTGTTTGCGATACAGCGGCAATAACGCCTGAAGGCTGCCATCAGGGTTTTCCACCACCAGGTGGGCAGGCTCCCAGCCCTGCTCCGGGCTCACCGACCCGCTGTGCTCAAGCGCATGAAGAAAGGCGTGGCGAAGAAAAGGATAATCGGTGCTCAGCAGAGCATCCCAGGCTGATGCGGAAATATCGCTTATGTGGTTCAACTGACGTATGTGCATGGCGACAAGCATGCCACAGGGAGAGGATGGGCGGGAGGCCGGAATGCCTCCCGCGCGGGGCTATCTTACTGTTGCGCCCATTCAAGGAAGGTCGCGCGACTGTCTTCGCTGAGCAGCTGCCACATCTGTTGCAGCGTGGTCAGCGTAGCGTCGTTATGCGGCAAGGTCTGCTGGGTTGCAGCGTTCGGCATAGGTGCAATGACCTGTTGTGCCGGAGCCGTTTGAACCGCAGGAGCAGTGGCCGGGGTTGCACCCAAAGGAGCTACCGTAGTTTGTTCAGCAACCGCAGTGGAACCACCGAGTAAATTGTTGACCAATGACGTGTTACGCTGACCAGCGGTTGCTGCATATCGCTCACCGGTGCGGGTATTCACCGCCCAGGCATTGAACTCGTTTTCGAAGTCCTTGGCTTCCTGCAGACCTTGCGGCCGGTCGAAGTCCAGCTCCCACAGCTCACCACCTTGACCATCAATGGTAAAGATCACGCTGCGCCCACGCACGACTTCATGATTGATACCACCATCGATATCGAAGCCATTCTTGTAGAAGGCGCTGACCTGATAAGCCCCCGGCTGAAGCTCCAGGCGCTTGTCCGCGGTCCCAAAGCTCCAGTTGGCAGCGGGAAGCTGCTGACCGTTGATAGTCTGCACTTCGAGTTCGTTGGGCACCACTACGGTGAGCACCTGGCCGGCGGATAACGGCGAACCGGGATAGAGCTGCACATGGGACTGCTGAGCACAGGCAGACAGCAGGCAGGCAGCGGCGAGAGCGAAAAGACTACGCATGGAAACTCCTTGATGCGAATGGGCAGGCTGGACGTTCGCAGCCACCGTGTAGGATTACGAGCGAAACAAGAATAGGAACAAATGATGTCAGTTCGATGACAGGCCGCTCGGCGCGTCAGGTAACATCAGAGCCGATTGAGCACAAAAAAACCGGGTTGCTCTGAATGAGCAACCCGGTTCGGTGCTTCCGTTCCCTCAGCTGGGATCAGAAGTCGTAGCGCAGACCCACACTGAAACCAGTAGCTTTTTCACCCGAAGCATCGGCGTCGCCCGGGTTAGCAGTACGAGCCTGGCTCCACGGCGTCAGCGCAACATCGTCGTCATTATCGACAAGGGCATAGTTGGCATAGACGCGAACGGCCTTGTCCAGCTTGTGCTCAATACCCACTACCCACATGTCGCTGTCGGCATTGTTGGCATCGGCGTCACGGGTCATGTACATCGCCTTGACCGCGGTATTGGGGGCAAATTTGAATTCGCCGCCCAGACCGTAGACATCAGCAGTCCACAAATCACGCTGAACAGCCGTAGCGTCGGAATCATCATATTCGACGGTCTGATAGAAACCCACCAGCTTGAATGCATCAGTCAGCTTGTAAGCCGCCGCAGCACGCAGACCATCACGCTCGCCGCGGCCGGTGTTGCTCTCTGCAGTTTCATAAGCCAGGGAGCCTTCAAACGCGCCGGCAGCATAGTTCAACGAGGCACTGAAAGCATCGGAGTCTTCGTTGTAGTCGGGGTGATTTTCATCAACGACCAGTGACTGACCTTCGTAGACCGAATAGGCCAGCTTGATATTGAAACCACCGAGGCTTGGCGTGGTGTACTGAACAGTGTTGTCGTAACGCTCATCGAACCGGGCATTGCCGACACGGGTCAGGTTACGCATATCACCGACCTGGTCACCGAACAGGTTGGCCGGACCACGGGCGACCTTGAACGGGCTGTCGAAACGGCCCAGCTGGACAGCACCCCAGTTGGTACCGGCGACGCCAACAAAAGTATCGCGGGTAGCGAAGTTCTCACCACCATCACTCTCGCCGGTGTTGAAGTTGATCTGCTGCTCGATCTGGAAGAACGCTTTCAGGTTCGGGTTGATCTGGTGATCGCCCTTGAAGCCCAGGCGCGAAGAGTTGCTGGAGATGTTGGTTTCGGAGTAATCGGCACCATCGTCCAGGAAGTCGGTGGAAACGTGGGCACGACCATAGACTGTTACATCAGCCATGGCCACGGCGGGCATGACAGCTGCAGCACCAACAACAAGTGCAATCAACTTCTTCTTCATCGGATAAAACTCCTTCGGGTTGTAAAACGTCATCCTGCGTGTGACTGACGTCGTTTTGTTTCGACGGAGCGATTATGGAAATCCGATATGACAGACAGCTTGCTGAAATATGAAGATTTGAAGACAGGGGGAACTTTTGCGAAAACGGATAATAGAAACGCCGGCATATTGCCGGCGAAGGGATTGCCGCCGAGAGAGTTCTGGGCGGCAGTGTAGCGAGAGAGATATTACCGTTTGCGGACGATAACGCTGCCAATGGAGTAACCGGCACCGAAGGAGCAGATCACGCCATGGCTACCGGACGGCAGATCATCCTGGTACTTGTGAAAGGCAATGATCGAGCCCGCCGAACTGGTGTTGGCATATTCATCCAGCACTACCGGCGCTTCCTTCTCCAGATCAGGGTCACGGCTCAGCAGCTTGCGGGCGATCAGCATGTTCATGTTCAGGTTGGCCTGGTGCAGCCAGAAGCGGCTCACGTCGGCCACCGACAGCTTGAGCTCTTCCAGGTGCTTGCCGATCAGCTCGGCGACCATCGGGCAGACTTCACGGAATACCTTGCGGCCTTCCTGAACGAAGAGTTTGTCCGGCTGGCCGATACCGCTTTCGTCGGCCCGGTTGAGGAAGCCGAAGTTGTTGCGGATGTTATTGGAGAACTGGGTCAGCAGCTTGGTGCCGACGATCTCGAACTGATGCTCGGAGACCGCATCCTCAGCCCGCTCGACAATGACCGCGGTGCACGCATCGCCGAAGATAAAGTGACTGTCACGGTCACGGAAGTTCATATGACCGGTGCAGATCTCGGGGTTGACCATCAGCACCGCACGCGCCTGACCCGTGCTTACGGTATTGGCGGCGGCCTGGATGCCGAAGGTGGCAGAAGAGCAGGCAACGTTCATATCGAAGCCGAACCCCTGGATACCCAGAGCGGCCTGCACTTCCACAGCGATAGCCGGATAGGCCCGCTGCAGATTGGAGCAGGCAACGATCACGCCATCGATATCCGCAGCGGTGCGGCCGGCACGCTCCAGGGCTTCGGTAGCGGCCTTCACCGACATTTCGCAGAGGATCGACCACTCGTCATTGCTGCGCTCGGGAATATCCGGAACCATGCGGTTGATATCGAGGATACCGCTCTTGTTGACCACATGACGGCTCTGGATGCCGGAGGCCTTCTCGATGAATTCGCTGCTCGACAGCGGCGCCGGTGCCAGCTCGCCGGCAGCTATGGCCTCGGCGTTCTCCTGGTTGAACCGCTCGGCCCAGGCGTTGAAACTGGCCACCAGTTCGTCGTTGCTGATGCTGTTCGGGGGGGTGTACAAACCTGTGCCGCTGATGACTACTTTCTGCACGGTCGAACCTCTTTATATTTTCAATGTAATGGGCGGTGACGCCGGATATCGGCGGTACGGCCACTGAAATATTCTGTTATGGCGTGTTTGCATCCGTCTGCCGAGCCAGCCAGGCCAGCATCAGCGGAAAATGGTCATTGACGGCCTGAGGGTGAGTCAGCACATCGAGGTGGCCATAATCACGGGCGCTGCCGGTGCCCTTGCGCAGCAATACCAACTGCGCGTCGTGGCTGCCCAGCTCCCGAGCGAACGCCTTGACGTCTGCGAAGTGCCCCATGCAATGATCCTTGTAGCCTGCCAGATACAGACTGCTCGGCCAGCGGATCGCTGCCAATGCCGCAGCATAATCGAAACTATCCTGCGGATCACGCCAGTTGCCGCCATTTTGCCACAGTTGGCTATCAGCATGCAGCCTCAACGACAGGTCAGCACTCCCCAGACCGAGCCTGCTCAGGGGTACGAAACCATGACGTCGGCCAGCCAGCGGTGCGAGCCGTTTCCACATCATATCCAGCAACAACCGACGCTGCCAGTTGCGCTGATGGCAGACGCGCCGAACCCCGATATGGATCAGTCCGGCGATATGCTCCAGCCAAGTTGGCTGCCGGATCAGCGCGCTGGCTGCCAACACGCCGCCCCAGCCGTGAGCAATGATGGCAAAGCGCTCGCCCGGGTGTTCGCCGGCAATGAGTTCGTACAACGCAGGCAGGTCTTCGCAGATCAATTGAAACTGGGAAATATCCGGTACGGGTGCGCTGTCAGTCGCGCGGTCGCGCAGATCCGGCACATACACATCGTAGCCCGCATCAGCCAGCCAGGGCGCCAGTCCGGTGCCACCGGCTGGGCAGAATACCGCGCCCCGCTCGCCCAGGCCGTGCAATAGCAGCACCGCCGGCCCACCGACGGCGGGAGTGAAGCGTCGTACCCGGAGGGACGCATCCGCGGCTCCGGGCACGGAGATAGAAACAATCCGCTCTTCATTCACCAGACAAATCCTTTTCTCGACTATGTCCATGGTCTACCGGTGGCGCCCATTCAGCCGGTGATCTCATGCCAGAGTTTCTTCAGGCGCTTCTCCGATACGGGTACTTTGGTCCCCAACTGTTGGGCAAACAACGATACCCGGTATTCTTCCAGCATCCAGCGCCACTGCTCCAGACGCTCATCCTGTCGGCCTTCCAGCCGGTAGCGCTCGACCCGGGTGCGGTGCTGCTCGCTGAACTGCTGGATCTCGTCAGTCCAGACCCGATCACGCTGCACCTGTCCGGGCAGTTTGTCCAGCCGCTGTTCAATAGCTGTGAAGTAGCGCGGATACTGCCCCAGCCACTGCGCCGGCACGGCGCGCACGAAGCCTTTGAATACCAGCTGCCCCAGCTGTTCGCGGATATCATTCATGGCGATAGCCCGGGCCAGGTCGATCTTGCCCTTGAGGCGCTTCTGTACCGCATGCCAGGCCTTGAGAATGCTCAGTACCTGCGCCGCGAGTTTCTCCGCAGTGGGCACGAACTCCGCCCTGCCCGCCTCGACCCGCGCCTGCAGCTGCGCCGGGCTGCGCGGCAAGGGTTCGCCCGCAGGCAGACAGGCCCGATCCACTGCCGCCAGCAGCACATCTTCAGTCAGTTGTTGCTGATTGCCGAAGTCACGGTAATAGATCGCCGCTTCCTTGAGCGCGCCCAGCTTCTGACGCAGGAATTTGGCCTGCTCGGACAGAGCCTGCAACAGCAACCGCTGCACCCCGAGGCGATGGGCCTGTTCCGCCTGGGCCGGATTATCGAACAGTTGCTCGGTCACCCCATCGCCCTGCTCTGCCCAGGCCGGCCAGAAGTCCACGTCGATACCAGCCTGCCGGCGGCTGACTTTCAGAGGTAACTCGGCCTGACCGGCCGGCACGCTGGTCTGCGCCGCAGGTGCCGCCTCGACCGACGCCTGACGATCCGCCAAGCGCCCGCTCAACTGGCTGCACAGCGCACTGTAGTCTCGGCCCGAGGCGATTTCCTTGCCTTCGGCATCCACTACCTCAATGCGCATCAACAGATGTTCTTCAAGACTGATGTCGGCCCAGGCTTCCTCGTCCAGACGTACGCCGGTCATCCGCGTGAGCTCCCGGCCCAGGGCTTGAGTCAACTTGCCCTCGCCGAAGGGCATTCGCTCCAGTGCCGCCCGGACAAAATCGGGCACCGGCACGAAATTCTTGCGCAGCGCCTTGGGCAGGCCGCGTACCAGCGCCACGCATTTGTCATACAACAGGCCGGGCACCAGCCATTCCAGCCGCTCCTCAGGCAACTGCCGCAGCAGGGCCATGGGCACCTTCAGGGTGACACCGTCAGCAGGATGGCCCGGCTCGAAATGATAGCTGAGCGGCAACGCGACCCGTTGCCAGCGCAGGGTATCCGGATACTGCTCCGCGCTGACCTCGTTGGCCTCACGCTGCAGGAGGTCCTCACGGGTCATGTGCAGCAGTTTTGGCTGATCCTGGCTGGTGCGCTTGACCCAGCGCTCAAAGCTGGCCAGTTGATATATATCCTCCGGGACTCGCTGATCGAAGAACCGATACAGGGTCTCATCATCGACCAGAATGTCACGCTTGCGCGCCTTGGCCTCCAGCGCATCCAGCTCCTCCAACAAGGCCTGATTGGCACGGTTGAAGGCGGCGCGCCCATGCCATTGCCCTTCCACCAGCGCATGACGAATGAACAGTTCGCGGGACACCACCGGGTCGATGGGGCCAAAATGAACCTTGCGCCGCGGCACAATGATCAGCCCGTAGAGCGTGACCTGCTCGAAAGCCACTACCTGGCCGCGCTTCTTTTCCCAATGGGGCTCGCTGTGGCTGGTCTTGGTCAGGTGACCGGCCAGAGGCTCCACCCACAAGGGATCGATCTTGGCGACCAGCCGGCCATAGAGCCGCCGGGTTTCGGTCAGCTCCGCGACCATCACCCAGGCCGGGCGCTTTTTCGCCAGGGCCGAGGATGGATGCAGCATGAACCGACGCTGCCGTGCGCCGAGATAATCCCCCTCCTCGGTCTTGTTACCCAGGTGGCTCAGCAGACCGGCCAGCAGCGCCTTGTGCACCGGGTTATAACCGGCTGGCTCGGGATTACTCTGCAGGCCCAGGTCCCGGCAGGTGAGCAACAGCTGACGGTGGGTTTCCCGCCATTCCCGCATCCGCAGGTAATTGAGGAACTGTCGCCGGCACCAGCTACGCAACTGGTTCTGCGACAGGTCCTGCCGCTGCTCCTCGAAACCGCGCCACAGGTTGACGAAGGCGGCAAAGTCGGACTGATCATCGCGCCATTGGGCATGGGCCTGATCTGCCGCCTGTTGGCGCTCGATCGGCCGCTCCCGCGGGTCTTGCACGGCCAGCGCACTGGCGATGATCAGTACCTCCTGCAAGCTGCCCAGCACTGCGGCTTCGATCAGCATGCGGCCGATACGTGGGTCCACCGGCAGTCGCGCCAACTGGCGGCCCACCTCGGTGATACTGCCGTCTCGCTCGACCGCGCCCAGCTCCTGCAACAGGTTGAAGCCGTCGCTGATGGCACGACCGTCCGGCGGCTCGATGAAAGGAAAGTCTTCGATCCGGCCCAGGCGCAGATGCAGCATCTGCAGAATCACCGCCGCCAGGTTGGTCCGCAGGATTTCCGGGTCGGTGAATTCAGGGCGCCCAAGGAAATCCGCCTCGTCATACAGGCGCACGCAGATACCCGGCGCCACGCGGCCACAACGCCCCTTGCGCTGATTGGCGCTGGCCTGGGACACCGGCTCGATCGGCAGCCGTTGCACCTTGGAGCGTGGACTGTAACGACTGATCCGCACCTCACCAGGGTCAATCACGTAGACGATGCCCGGCACCGTCAGCGAGGTCTCGGCCACGTTGGTTGACAGAATCACCCGGCGCCCGGCATGGCTGGCAAAGATCTTCTGCTGCTCTGCCACTGACAACCGGGCGTACAGCGGCAAGATCTCGGTATGCTTCAGATTGGCCTTGCGCAGGAAGTCGGCGGTATCGCGGATCTCCCGCTCGCCGGGCAGAAAGACCAGCGCATCCCCCGGCGGCTTGCCGGTAGCCCGCTCATGGGCGTCCAGTTCGCGCAGCGCCGCGAGGATACCCTGATCGATGCTCAGGTCTTCCTCGACACGATTGCCCTCCTCGTCCACCTCCGCCGACAACGGCCGATACCAGACATCCACCGGGAAGGTGCGGCCCGACACTTCAATGATGGGCGCATCGTTGAAATGGGCGGAAAAGCGCTCCAGGTCGATAGTGGCCGAGGTGATGATGACCTTGAGGTCCGGCCGCAGCGGCAGAATGGTTTTCAGGTAACCGAGCAGAAAGTCGATATTCAGACTGCGCTCGTGGGCCTCGTCGATGATCAGGGTGTCATAGCGTGACAGCAGGCGGTCATTCTGGGTTTCGGCAAGCAGGATGCCGTCGGTCATCAATTTGACCAGGGTGCGCTCATTGCTCTGGTCAGTGAAGCGCACCTGGAAACCGACCAGCTCGCCCAGGGGCGTACCCAGCTCCTCGGCCACCCGGCTGGCAACACTGCGCGCTGCCAGGCGCCGCGGCTGGGTATGGCCAATCAGGCCACGGGCGCCCCGCCCCAGTTCCAGGCAGATTTTCGGTAACTGGGTGGTCTTGCCCGAACCAGTCTCCCCGGCGATCACCACGACCTGGCTGCCCATGATGGCGCGTTTGATCTCGTCACGCTTGGCGGCAATCGGCAGGCTGTCGTCATAGCGTACCGTGGGTACACTCTCACGCCGTGCCGTCACCTTGGCGCAGGAGGTTTTCAGCTGCTCCAGCCACCGCTCCAGCCGTGCGGGTTCCGGTTGCTTGCCCAGGCTCTGCAACTGGCGTTGCAGTCGGGGGCGCTCAGCGGACATGGCGTGGTCGAGATTGGCGGCAAGGGTATCGAGATCGGTCATGCTTTCCTGTCTGTCAAAGGTACGTCATGCGGGGCAATTCAGGCGGCAGCACGAAAAAGCCCCGCCCGGAGGACCCGGGCGGGGCTTATTGTCGCAAAGAATCGGGCGTTATGCTGCGCCGAGTTTCTTCAGTTCCTCGTCACGCAGCTCGCGGCGCAGGATCTTGCCAACGTTGGTAGTCGGCAGGCTGTCGCGGAACTCCACGTCCTTGGGCACCTTGTAAGCGGTCAGCTTGTCGCGCATGTGAGTCTTGACCTGTTCGGCGGTCAGCTGCGCACCCGGCTCCCTGACCACGAACACCTTGATCGCCTCGCCGGACTTGTCGCTGGGAACGCCGATGGCTGCGCATTGCAGTACACCCGGGATCGCCGCCATCACATCTTCCAACTCGTTGGGATAGACGTTGAAGCCGGACACCACGATCATATCCTTCTTGCGGTCGACGATGCGCATGTAGCCGTCTTCCTGGATGATGGCGATATCACCGGTCTGCAACCAGCCGTCCGCGCTAAGCACTTCATCGGTAGCCTCCTGCCGCTGCCAATAGCCCTTCATCACTTGCGGGCCCTTGACGCACAACTCGCCGCGCTCACCCACCGGCAGCTCCTGACCATCGTCATCAATCACCTTGCACAGAGTCGAAGGGACCGGGATACCGATGGTGCCCAGTTGCGTGGCATGGGTCGGGTTGACCGAGACCACCGGACTGGTTTCAGTCATGCCGTAGCCTTCGGACACCTCACAACCCGTCACCTTGTGCCAGCGCTCGGCGGTAGCCTGTTGCAGGGCCATGCCGCCGGACAGGGTCAGCTTCATGCCGCTGAAGTCCAGTTGACGGAACTGCTCGTTGTTGCACAGGGCGGCAAACAGGGTGTTAAGACCAACAAAGGCGCTGAAGCGGTACTGCTTCATTTCCTTGACGGTCGCCGGGATATCCCGCGGGTTGGTAATCAGAACGTTCTGCCCTCCCAGCAGCATGACCGACATGCAATGGAAGGTGAAAGCGTAGATGTGATAGAGCGGCAGCGGACAGATGATGACCTCTTCGCCCTCTTTCATGTTCTCCGGCATCATCACCTTGCACTGCAGCATATTGGCCAGCAGGTTGCGATGCGTCAGCATGGCCCCTTTGGCCACGCCGGTGGTGCCGCCGGTGTATTGCAGCACAGCGGTATCTTCAGCGCTGGGATTGGCTTCACGGAAGTCGGCCTTGGCACCGACCTTCATGGCCTTGGTGAAAGGCACCGAGCCGGGAATGGACCAGGCAGGAACCATCTTCTTCACATGCTTGACCACCGCGTTGACCAGCACCCGCTTGAGCGGCGGCAGCATGTCGCCGACCTCGGTCACGATGACGTGTTTGACGCCAGTCTTCGGCACCACTTCCTCCGCCAGGTGCGCCATGTTGGCCAGGCAGACCAGCGCCTTGGCACCGGAATCGTTGAACTGGTGTTCCATTTCCCGGGCGGTGTACAGCGGATTGGTGTTGACCACTACATAGCCGGCGCGCATGGCACCGAACACGACGATGGGGTACTGCAACACGTTCGGCAGCTGTACGGCGATACGGTCGCCCGGCTGCAGACCGGCATGGGTCTGCAGGTAGGCAGCAAACTCACCTGACAGGTGATACATTTCGCCCCAGGTAATGGTCTTGCCGAGGTTGGTAAAGGCTGGCCTGTCGGCGAAACGCTCGCATGAATCCTTGAGGACCGCCAGAACATTGGGGTATTGATCAGGATTGATCTCGGTGGGAATGCCCTCCGGATACTTGTCGGTCCAAAAACTCGCGTGCATGAATACCCCCTGTAATGCGTCCGGTTGCAATTACCGCTGCTATTGTATTTTGGTTATCGAAGCTCTGGCCTCGGCTGGCCTAGCCAGTCCGGGATGGTGCGGTGAGCCCCTACTATCAGGCAGAATCAGGTTTCGACCTTTTGTGAATATTTCATCCATTCCGGTCGAAAAGTGGCTGCAGCCTAACAGCTTTTTTGGGCTCAGGCCATAGCGCGGAAGTGATCCGAAGTGACGGAGAAAAGCGGGACGAGAAGGACAAAAACCGACTGATCAGTCAGCCGGTTTTTGTATTCGACAATCAATGGAAAGTTACTGGTCGCGCAATTCCCGACGCAGGATCTTGCCAACCGGACTCATGGGCAGCGAGTCGCGGATCTCATAATGCTTGGGTACCTTGTAGCCGGTGAAATTGGAGCGGCAATAGGCTTTCAGCTCCTCCACCGTCAGATCAGCGACCGAGGGCACGACAAACAGCTTCACTGCCTCGCCCGACTTCTCGTCCGGTACTCCGATCACCGCTGCGCTGGCCACCTTGGGGTGAGCCGAGACTACATCTTCAATCTCGTTGGGGTAGACGTTGAAACCGGACACAATCACCAGGTCCTTGATCCGGTCCACGATGCTGACGAAGCCGTCCTCATCGATCACGGCAACATCACCGGTCTTGAACCAGCCATCGGCATCCATCGCCTCGGCAGTGGCTTCGTCGCGCTGCCAGTAGCCTTTCATCACTTGTGGCCCCTTGACGCATAACTCGCCGCGCTCACCCAACGGCAGCTCGACGCCATTTTCATCAATCACCTTCACCGCCGTGCCGGGTACCGGCAAACCCACGGTGCCCAGTCTCGCCAGGCCATCCCCGGGACTGGAGCAGACCACCGGTGAACACTCGGTCAAGCCATAGCCTTCACCGATACCGCTGCCGGTTCTGCTCTGCCAGCGCTCGGCCGTCGCCTTGACCAATGCGGTGCCGCCGGAGGTGGTGCTCTTGAGTCGGGTGAAATCCAGCTCGTCGAACTCCGGATGCTCCATCAGCGCGACGAACAGCGTATTCAGCCCGACGATCGAAGAAAACTGCCACTTCTTCAATTCCTTGATGAAGCCCGGGATATCACGCGGATTGGTGATAAGCACGTTGTGGTGCCCGGCCAGCATCATGCACATGCAATTCACGGTAAACGCGAAGATGTGGTACAGCGGCAGGGGCGCGATGATTACCTCACCGCCGTCGGGCAGCAACCGCTGGCCGTCCTGGCCCAGCTGCTGCAGGTTGGCATGCACCTGCAACATGTTGGCCACCAGGTTGCCATGGGTCAGCATGGCGCCCTTGGCCACCCCGGTGGTGCCGCCGGTGTATTGCAGTACGGCAATATCATCCAGCGTGCGGGTGACCGGCATGGGCGACAGGTTCTGGCAACGAGCCAGCGCCTTCTTGAATGACACCGCCTGTGGCAGACGATAGGTCGGCACCATTTTCTTCACATGCTTGACCGCGGCATTGATCAGCAGCCCCTTGACCGGCGGCAGCATATCGCCCATGCGCGCCTCGAACAGGTACTTGATCTCGGTATCAGGCAGCACTTCCTGCACCAGGTGGCCGAACAGGTTCATGTAGATCAACGCACGCGCACCGGAGTCGGTGAACTGATGGCGCATTTCCCGGGCGGTGTACAGCGGGTTGGTATTGACCACCACCAGCCCAGCGCGCATGGCGCCGAAGACGGCGATGGGAAACTGCAACACGTTGGGCATCTGAATGGCGATACGGTCGCCGGGTTTGAGGTCGGTATAGTTCTGGATGTAGCTGGCGAAGGCTGCGGATTGGCGTTCCAGCTCACCGTAGCTCAGGGTTACCCCCATGTTGGTGAAGGCCGGCGTGTCGGCATGCTGCGCGCAGGACGATTCGAATACTTCGATGATTGAATTGAACTGACTCAGATCAATATCGTGAGCCACCCCCGGTGGGCGTTTGTCATTCCAGAATGATGCTTCCATTTTAATCCTTCTCTCCCGTTGGGGCGCTGACTGTCAGGCCAGGCACCTGCGCTGTTATTATCCAAGCCAAAATTACCAGCAATAGCAAAAAACACAAAACCGCGTTCTGTTTCATCAATTGTCTGAATACGGTTGCATGTCAACCCAGACACTATCGGAGTTTTTCCATGTCCATGCTAGAAAACCGCACCTACGATGAAGTCCGTGTAGGCGACACCGCCAGTGTCAGCCATATCGTCAGCGAACGGGACCTGATTCTGTTTGCCACTGTTTCGGGAGATGTGAATCCGGTGCATCTCGACCAGCAGTTTGCCGAGACCACCCCGTTCAAGGGCCGCATCGCCCACGGCATGCTGTCGGGCGCGCTCATCTCCGCCGCGATCGCCTGCGAGCTGCCCGGGCCGGGCACTATCTATATAGGCCAGGAGTTGAACTTCCTGCGGCCGGTACGTCTTGATGATGAGATCCGCATTGAATTGGAAGTACTGGAAAAGCTGCCGAAGAACCGGCTGAAGATTGCCACCCGCGTGATCAATCAGGATGGCAAGAAGGTGGTGGACGGCGCGGCAACCGTGATGGCGCCCACCGAGAAAGTGCGTCTGGAGCGCACCCAGTTGCCCGAGGTCAGCTACTGATCTGCTCTACAAACGACAAGGCCGCCATCAGCTGAGCGGACGGCGGCCTTGTTCATGAACCGAGATCGTCAGATTCGGCTCTGGGCCTCCTTGGCCAGCTCTTCGGTGGAACGCTTGCGGGTGCGAATCCAGCTCGCCGCGATGGCGATGATCAACACCAGCCCAACCACACCCAGCATCGGATAGACGGTACCCACCAGCTTGGTGAAGCCGACCTGGCTCAAGCCCAGCCCGACCACCGTGAAGATGGCACTCAAGACTTTGAAGCGCTTGGTTTCTGGAGCAGCAAAACGGGCGCTGAAGGCAAAGAACATCCCGACCGCCGTACTGTAGATCATGGCGACCAGCGCCAGGGACAGGAGCACCGCCAGCCATGGATGAATATTCTGCGCCAGCATCAGTGTGGGGATCTCGATACCCTGCAGCTTGTCCAGGTTGGCAAACAGGCCGATGCTCAACAGGATGATCAGAAAGCCCAACCCCAAACCTCCTACCACACCACCGCGCCCAGCCGCTCTCGGCGATTTGGTCAGGCCGCCGATGACTGCCAGCATGGGAAAGCCCACGGCGATATTGAAGGATGCGTAGAGCAAGCCACTCAAGGCCCAGTGCGATACTTCAGCGCCAAGGAAGGTGATGACCGGTACTTCAGTTGCCGCCTGGTTCAGCTCTTCGGTAGAACCGGTGCTGGTGACAATGGAGTAGACCATGATCGCCAGAACCAGAATCAACAGGAACGGCATAACCGCACTGATCAGGTTGATGATGCCCTTGACGTTCAGACACAGGGTGCCGATCACCAGCACGGTCATCAGGACGGAACCCACCAGCGGGTCCAGACCAAACTGCTGGGCGAGGGTCGAGCCCGCGCCAGCGAGCATGACCACACCCACGCCGTACAGAAAGAACGACAGAATAAGATCGACGACAAAACCCGCTTGCTTGCCGAAAATGATGTAGAGCACCTGCTTATGCGATCCGGCCTGCATGATGGAGCTGATGCGGGCGATCTGCATGCCCAGGAAGGCAAAAAGCACGGCTGATACAACCGATCCTGCAACCCCGGCAATACCGTAACCGGTGAAGAATTGCAGCACTTCGTTACCGGAGGCAAAGCCGCCACCGATAACCACGGACATGTACGCCAAGGCAATTTGCCAAGAGTTTTTGTTCATCTTACTTATCTCAACTTGTTAGATTTATAGGTTGTCGGGCCGCGTTATTTCAGGCAGTGCGGCAACTACTGACATTTCGACCAGAATATCCGATTCGCACATTCCGGCCTCTACAGTGGCTCGCACGGGGGCGACGCCCTCAGGCAGCCAGCGATCCCACACGGCATTCATGCCGGCGAAATCACGAGCGATATCCTTCAGGTAGATAGTTACCGAAAGGATATGCTGTTTGTCACTGCCCGCCTCGGCGAGCAGCTTTTCTATTTCCTGCAGGGTCTCCTGCGTTTGCTGTTCGATACCTGCGTCCATGCTCTCGCCAACCTGACCCGCCAGATAGACGGTGCCATGGTGGATGACGATCTGGCTCATCCGGTTGTCAGTGTGCAGTCGCTGGATGTGCATGTTGGTCAACCTCTTTGTTATCGCCGTAGCGCGATATGTCGAATCCGGCAGTGCTGATCGCCGAAGGCTTTTTCGCCATCATATCAGCCAGCAGGCGCGCCGAGCCGCAGGACATGGTCCAGCCCAGGGTGCCATGACCGGTATTCAGGAATAAATTGCGATAGCGGGTTTTGCCGATGATCGGCGTGCCATCGGGCGTCGCCGGGCGCAGGCCGGTCCACAGGTCGATGGTCGAAGTATCCGCGCCTTCGGGGAACAGATCCTCGACGATCATTTTCAGGGTTTGCCCTTTGCGTGGGTCAATCTTCAGATCGTAGCCGCGAATTTCCGCCATGCCACCGACGCGGATGCGGTTATCGAAACGGGTAATGGCCACCTTATAGGTCTCGTCCAACATGGTGGATACCGGAGCCATGTCCGAATTGGTGACCGGCACGGTGATCGAGTACCCCTTGAGCGGGTAGATCGGCGCAGTGATTCCCAGAGGGGCCAGCATGTGCGGACTGTAGCTG
Organism: Halopseudomonas bauzanensis; assembly: GCF_900114735.1. Taxonomy (GTDB): domain Bacteria; phylum Pseudomonadota; class Gammaproteobacteria; order Pseudomonadales; family Pseudomonadaceae; genus Halopseudomonas; species Halopseudomonas bauzanensis. The sequence continues at coordinate 30,855 of NZ_FOUA01000004.1, forward strand.
CCCAGCGCCATGACATAGCTATCGGCGGTTTCCAGCTTGCCATCGACCCAAACGCCATTGAGGCGATCACCGGCGTAATCCAGACGTTCGATGTTCTGGTTGAAGCGGAACTCCACGCCCAGTTCGCGCGCCATTTCGGCAATGCGGCGGGTAAACATCAGGCAATCGCCGGTCTGATCATTGGGCAGGCGCAGGCCGCCGCTCAGCTTATGTGCCACTTTGGCCAGCGCTGGCTCAGCCGAGGCCAGGGTGTTGCGATCCAGCAGTTCGTAGGGCACTCCCATCTGTTCAAGTACCGCGATGTCCTTGGCCGCGCTATCAAGCTGGGCCTGGGTTCGGAACAATTGAGTGGTGCCGCGCTGACGCCCTTCGTATTGAATGCCGGTTTCGGCGCGCAGCTCGTCCATGCAGTCACGACTGTATTCGGACAAGCGGACCATGCGCTCCTTGTTCACGGCGTAACGCGCGGCAGTGCAGTTGCGCAGCATGCGCGCCATGAACAGATACTGATTGATATCACCGGTCGGCTTGATGCTCAGCGGCGCATGCTTCTGCAACATCCATTTAATAGCCTTCAAGGGCACACCCGGTGCGGCCCAGGGCGATGCGTAACCGGGGGAGATCTGCCCGGCGTTGGCGTGACTGGTCTCTTCCGCCACGCCAGACTGGCGGTCGATCACGGTCACTTCGAACCCTTCCCTGGCAAGATAATAAGCACTGGTGGTGCCTACAACACCACTACCAAGAATCAGAATACGCATCATGAAACTCCTCGCCTCTACCGGGCTTATCGCAGTGACCGGGATTATAGGAGAGCCACAACAGTTGAATTCACTATTTAATCCGCTATATTTGGCGTTAATTTTCGTTCAATTAGCCAAAGGTCTAGTCAGATCCCCCAATGAGAACCAAACATCGTGCCCAGCGAGAACTCGATCGCATCGATCGCCAGATCCTAAGAGAACTGCAGGAAGAAGGCCGTCTCGCCTTTACCGAACTGGGTGAGCGCGTGGGTCTGTCCACCACGCCCTGCACCGAACGGGTCCGCCGGCTGGAACGCGAAGGCGTGATCATGGGCTACAGCGCCCGCCTGAATCCCGCCCATCTGGAAGCAGGTTTGCTGGTCTTCGTGGAGATAAATCTGTCCTACAAATCCGGCGACATCTTCGAGGAGTTCCGCCGTGCGGTACTCAAACTGCCCCACGTTCTGGAATGCCACCTGGTCTCGGGCGATTTCGACTACCTGATCAAGGCTCGCATCAACGAGATGGCGTCCTACCGCAAACTGCTTGGCGACATCCTGTTGAAACTGCCGCACGTGCGCGAGTCGAAAAGCTACATCGTCATGGAAGAAGTGAAGGAATCGCTGGCACTGCCAGTGCCGGAACAGTAGGCCGCTGCCTCATCGCAGCGACCTGTGTAAAGACTGACAGGCGGGATTGTTCAGGGCGACTGCTCGATAATGCCCAGCGCCTTCAGCCCCGCCAACTGCTCGGCGCTCAATCCCAGGCGCTCACGCAATACCGCTTCGGTATCCTGCCCCAGCATCGGCGCCGGCCGCTGATATTCCACCGGCGTCTCGGACAGCTTGATCGGGCTGCCCACCATGGTGAAGTCCGGATTGAGCGGATGAGGCATGTTGACCAGCATGTCACGAGCCTGGACCTGCGGCTCCTCCAGCGCCTGGGCAATATTGTTGATGGCCCCCACCGGTACCTTGACCGCATGGATCTTCGCTACCCATTCATCGGCCATGCCGCCGAGAAAATGGGCCGCCAGAATATCCACCACCTGCTCCCGGTTGCGAACCCGGTCCGCATTACGGATAAAGCGGGGGTCCGCCGGCAGTTCTGGCAGACCGATGGCATCACACAGAGCCACGAACTGGGAGTCATTGCCACAGGCGATGATGAAGTCCCGGTCGGCCGCGCGAAAGACCTGATAAGGCACGATATTGGCGTGTGCATTGCCATAGCGCCCCGGCACCTTGCCCGAGGCCAGGTAATTCATGCTCTGGTTGGCCAGGGTCGCTACCTGTACATCCAGCAATGCCATATCGCAATGCTGGCCGCGCCCGGTCTTTTCCCGGTTGATCAATGCCGCCTGGATGGCAATGGTAGAGTACAGCCCGGTCATCAGGTCAGAGAAAGCCACCCCGGTCTTCTGCGGCCCACCACCGGGCAGATCGTCGCGCTCACCGGTGATGCTCATCAACCCACCCAGGCCCTGGATGATGAAATCGTAGCCCGGCTCTGCAGTCCGCGGCCCGGTCTGACCGAAGCCGGTGATGGAGCAGTACACCAGACGCGGATTGATCTGCGCGAGGGTCGCGTAATCCAGCCCATATTTCTTGAGCGAGCCGGCCTTGTAGTTCTCGATCAGCACGTCGCAATCGGCCACCAGCGCCCGTACCAGCTCCTGGCCTTCGGCACTGGCCAGGTCAATCGCAACCGACCGTTTGCCCCGGTTGGCTGATTGGTAATAGGAGGCTTCGGCCGTCCATTCCCCAGTGCTGTCCTTCATCCAGGGCGGGCCCCAGCCACGGGTATCATCACCGCATCCGGGCCGCTCGACCTTGATTACCTCAGCTCCGAGATCGGCCAGAATCTGACCACACCATGGCCCAGCCAGCACCCGGCTCAGATCCAATACCCGTATTCCAGTCAGCGCACCCATTCAGTTTTCCTGTTGCCATGAAGCCAGCGACTTCGTTCCCAACGAATTCCGCAGTATGGGCGCGCACCGCACCCCTGAAGTACTGCGGTTTGATCATTCTGTTTGACCAGACTCTAACACTGCGCAGCGACGGCTGGCTCACAGTTCCGTGCAACAGGGCTCGAAGCCGGCCCGAAGCAGATCATTGAATGGAGTTTCGCTATGCAGTATAAAATTCCGTATTCCGCGATAATCATAGTTTCGCCGGCAAGCTGAGTAAAGCAGCAGACCCCTCTCGCAAGGCTATAGCCCCGAGCGCCGGTATATTTACCTGCTTTTCTGACGAACTCGTGTTTCACTGTGCAGTATTTGATTTTGTTTTGTTGATATTTCATGAAAGCTGGAGATAACATGCGTGCCAGTCACAATCCGCCGACAAGCAATTTGAATGAACAGGCTTCAGATGCAGACGCCTTCGATGCACAGATGCTCGATCCGTTGAGCGCCTTTGACGAGGCGCCCAAGGACCGCCATTTCGTCACGGCCTTGGCGCGTGGAGTTGAGATCCTGCGGTGCTTTACCCCGCGGGAAACGCTGCTGGGCAATCAGGATCTGGCCACGAAAACCGGTTTGCCCAAGGCAACGGTCACGCGGCTGACGCATACGTTGACCCGGCTTGGCTGTCTGAAGCGGCAAGTGCAGACAGGCAAGTACCAGTTGGATGTGGGCGTGATGGGCATTGGTTATGCGCTGCTGTCGAACCTGTCGGTGCGCGCCTCCTCCCATCCGCTGATGGAAGGAATGGCCGCTTATGCGCAGGCGTCGGTGGCAATGGCAGCCAGAGACCGGCTACAGATGGTTTATCTGGATGTGGCCTACGGCAAGGCCAACATGAGTACGCGCCGGCACATAGGTACCTATCTGCCGATGCACCTGACCTCGATGGGTCGGGCGTGTCTGGCAGCAATGCCGGAAAACGAGCGGGAATTCATTCTCGATCACCTGCGGGCCACGCACCAGGACGACTGGCCGATGATCCGCAAAGGGCTGGAGCGCGCGTTCAGGGATTACGCGGATTTCGGCTATTGCATGTCGATTGGCGAATGGCAGCGGGACATCAATTCCGTGGCCGTCCCCATGATCCATGCGCAACACGGCCTGCTGGCTTTCAACTGCGGCGGCCCGAGCTTTCACCTGCCTCGAGAGAAGCTCGAGGAGGACATCGGACCGCGTCTGGTGAACATGGTAAACAACATAGAGGCTGCCACCCGCTGACGTAGCTCCGGGTGACGGATCTCTGGATAACCAGCCTGCCGGGCAGGCTACTGAGGAGAGCATATGATTCGTGATCCGGAAACACTGCAGATTCTGCTGGATTCCATCCATCAATTCGTCAATCAGGAATTGATTCCCCGGGAACATGAAGTCGCCGAGACCGACAGCATTCCCGCGGATATCGTCCAACAGATGAAGGACATGGGCTTGTTCGGTCTGACCATTCCCGAGGAATACAACGGGCTGGGCGTGACCATGGAAGAAGAAGTGAATATCGCCTTCGAACTGGGTCGCACCTCTCCCGCGTTCCGTTCCTACATCGGCACCAACAATGGCATCGGCTCCATCGGCATCCTGCTGGATGGTACCGAAGAGCAGAAAGCCCATTATCTGCCAAAGCTGGCCGCCGGTGAGTACCTCAGTTCCTTCTGCCTGACCGAGCCCGATTCCGGTTCCGACGCCGCCTCACTGAAGACCGCTGCCGTGCGCGACGGTGATGACTACGTGATCAATGGCACCAAACGCTTCATCACCAACGCCCCGCATGCCGGTATCTTCACCGTCATGGCCCGCACCAATCCCGAGATCAAGGGCGCCGGCGGCATCAGCTCCTTTATCGTCGAGCGGGGCACGCCGGGTCTGACCATCGGTAAACCGGACCAGAAGATGGGCCAGAAAGGCGCCCATACTGCCGATGTGATCTTCGAGAACGTACGGGTGCCGGCAGCCAATCTGATCGGCGGCAAGGAAGGCGTCGGCTTCAAGACCGCCATGAAGGTACTCGACAAGGGCCGCCTGCACATCGCCGCACTGGCTGTCGGCGCCGCCGAGCGGATGCTTGCCGATTCGCTGCAGTACGCCGTCGAACGCAAGCAGTTTGGTCAGCGCATTGCCGACTTCCAGTTGATCCAGGGTATGCTCGCCGACAGCAAGGCCGACATCTATGCCGCCCGCTGCATGGTGCTGGACGCCGCTCGCAAGCGTGACGAGGGGCGGAACATCAGTACCGAAGCTTCCTGCGCCAAGATGTTCTCCACCGAAATGTGCGGCCGGGTCGCCGACCGCGGCGTGCAGATCCACGGTGGCGCCGGCTACATCAGCGAATACGCCATCGAGCGGTTCTACCGCGATGTGCGCCTGTTCCGTCTGTATGAAGGCACGACGCAGATCCAGCAGGTCATTATCGCCCGCAACATGATTCGTGACGTCCAGGGCTGAGTAGCCCTATAGCGATTCAAACCGGAGCCAAGCTCCGGTTTTTTTATGCCTGCAGAGTCAAGCGAGTGGCGCTGCCTGCAGGCTCCGCCGCACAAAATCGGTGGTGAGATCCGGCTGGGTCAGCGGCAGCATATGCCCACCATCAATCAACTCCAGCTCCACACTTGGCAGCCGCTCGACCATGGCTTGGCCTTGCTCCTGCGGATCAAGAATCCGGTCGTCACGTCCATACAGAATCCGGATCGGCAACTGCAGATCGGTATACCGCTGCTGCATCTGCGGCAGCACTTCCTCCAGCGCCACCAGATCCCGTGACGCCGCCACGAAATGGCTGGGTCGCAGCCCCAGCGCCCCGCCTCCCCTGATCGGAAAATCTGCAGGTACCGCCTCCGGCCCGAATACGATATCCAGCACCTGCTTACGCCGACGGATAGCCATGGGCACCATCAATGTCCAGGCGAACAGCTTGCGCAGCCAGGATTGACGAATGGCCAATGCAGCAAAAGCTGACGAGGGGCCACCGGGAGGCATATGGGTCAGCGGCGCGATCAGCGCCAACCCGCGTAGCTTCTGCGGATGGCGCAGCGCTGTGGCCAGGCACACCGCTCCGCCCAGCGAGTGGCCGACCAGCAGGGGCTTATCCAGTTTAAGCGCATCGATTAACCCTGCTATCACATCCGCCTGGACCACCACAGACGCAGAGGCATGATCCGGCCGTTCTGAATAGCCACTGCCGGGCCGATCGATCGCCACTACCCGGTAATCCCTGGCCAGCTCGCCAAGCATCCGGTAGGAGAAGTTCTGCGATACTCCGCTCAGGCCATGCACCAATAACAGGGTCTGCGCGCCATGACCCTGCTCGATATAGTGGATACGGTTGCCCATGATGGTGGTGAAGCGCCCTTCCGCAGGCAAGCCCAGCTCCACCCGGCGGGCAGTCATGACAGTGAAAATAAACAGCCCGGCCGCGACCAGCACCACCAGACAGAACAACGCAATCAACAGATAACCCATGTGCGTTTCACTTCCCTTTTTATGTACGTTGTCATCAGCGCTGGGCACCGGGCATTCTGGGCAATAGCCGCCAATAGCTGACCGGCATCAAGCGCTCCAGCCAGGACAATATCAGCGCATCGTTACCGACAATCACGCGCGCTTTATCCCGCATAATCCCCTTGAGAATGATTTCCGCTGCCTTAGCTGGCGGCATACGCAGTAACTTGGCCGCACGATCCAGCTGGATTTGCCGCTCCTGTTCGCAGGCGCCTTCAGGCCCTCTGGCGCTGTTCGCAATCGAAGTGGCAATCCCACCCGGATGCACCACTGTTACTCCCACCGGGCTGCCGGCCAACTCCTCGCGCAACGCATTGGAAAAGCCCCTGACGGCGAACTTGCTGGCGCAGTAGGCGCTTTGCCCAGCAGGTGCGATCAGCCCGAACAGGCTGGATACATTGACGATACGCGCCGCTGGCCGTTGCCGCAGCAGCGGCAGGAAGGCCCGCGTCATACAAACCACCGCATCGAAGTTGATTGCCATCAGCCAATCGAAATTCTCTACCGATAGCTGATCGAAGTGCCCGCCAAGGGCCACACCCGCATTGTTGATCAGCAGGTCCACCTGCCCATGGCCGGCGATAACCTGTTCGGGTAAAACCGCGATTGCACTTCGATCTGCTACATCAAGCGGGTGCTCGGTGACGTTGACGCCACTATGTCGTGCTTGCTCCGCTGTTTCGCGCAGGTTGTTGGCATTGATATCCACCAGCGCCAGATGGCAACCCTCACGAGCCAGTGCCAGAGCCAATGCTCGACCAATCCCACTGCCCGCCCCCGTCAGTACCGCTATGCATCCCTGGATTTTCATATTTGGTTTTCTTGTTGGTTTTATTGAAGTTGCAACACGCCGTCATCCAGCTTGCCGTACTGGATAATGTACTTGTCCGCCAGGTAGTTCTGACTCACCTGCCAGCATGGCCGATCACCCTGTTTGGGTAGTATCTCTGCAGCACGCTGCACATAGCCGGAGGTGAAATTCAGAAACGGCAGCTCCGCCACCGCCGGATCACGGGGCGCCACCGCTATACGCGCACCTTTCTTGTCCATATGGCGCAACAGCCGGGCCATGTAATTGGCGGTCAGTTCCGCTTTCAGCGTCCAGGATGCGTTGGTATAACCGAAGGTAAGAATCAGGTTCGGCACATCGCTGAGCATCATGCCCTTGTAGGCCATGCAGTCACCTGGGTTGACCGTCTTGCCATCCACCAGCACCTGCACATCGCCCATGCTGTTCAGCTTCAACCCGGTCGCGGTCACGATAATGTCCGCCTCCAGTTCCTGCCCGGAGCTGAGCTGTATGCCCTGGGCGGTAAAGCAGTCGATGGTATCGGTGGCAATGTCGATCTGCCCGGCGCGGAGCATGTGAAACAGATCACCGTCCGGCACGGCACACACCCGTTGATCCCAGGGGTTGTAGCTGGGCGAGAAATGCTTGATGTCCACCGCCGAGCCGAGCTGGCGTTGCAGCAAATGCAACAGATAGGCCCTGACCCGTTGGGGCTTGTTGCGGGCGAGCCGGTAGAAGTACTGACCGAGCAAAACGTTCTTCCAGCGGGTCAGATGGTAGGCCAGCGGCAAGGGCAGCCAGCGTTGCAGGCGCTGGGCAACCCCATCCACCAATGGCCGGGAGACGACATAGCTGGGTGAACGTTGCAGCATGGTCACCTGCGCGCCCTGCTCGGCCAACGCCGGCACCAGGGTCACCGCCGTGGCGCCGCTCCCGATAACCACCACGCGCTTACCCCGGCAATCCAGATCTTCCGGCCAGAACTGCGGATGGATGATCTGCCCGGTAAACTCCGCCTCGTTGGGAAACTCGGGACGGTAGGCCTCGTCGTAGCTGTAATAGCCCGAGCAGAATGACATGAAGCGCGCCTGCAACTGCTCATCGCGCTGCCTGCCAGCGGCGTCGGTTACCCGAACGAGCACCGTCCACAAGGCCTGCTCACTGCACCAGCTGGCCGAGACCACCTGATGACCAAAGCGGATGTTATGAGTAACGCCCGCCTCGTCAGCAATATCCTCGATATAACGCTTGATGTCTGGCCCATCAGCTATTGCCTTGCGCCCGACCCAGGGCTTATAGCTGTAGCCCAGGGTATACATGTCCGAGTCCGAACGAATCCCCGGATAACGGAACAGATCCCAGGTTCCACCAATGGCCTGTCGTCGTTCGAGAACCAGATAACGCTTGTCCGGGCATTTGTCGATCAATGCCCGAGCGGCGCCGATACCGGACAGACCAGCCCCGATAATCAGTACATCCAGCGGCGCTGGTTGGAATTGTTCTTGTAATTTATTCATGCTGAGCATCCCTGAAGCCTGTTGACAATCTATATTGTCAGCTATGATCTGACAATATAGATTTTCAGAACAGATCATGACTGCAGACACCACAGGCAAACGCTACCGGGGATCGGCGACAGCGGAGCGGCGTGCGCTGCGCCGCCAGCAGTTGATTGATGCCGCCACCGAAGTCTATGGCGAGCATGGTTACCGTCATTCAGGCGTAAAGCAGGTGTGTGAAGCGGCTGGCCTGACCCAACGTTACTTCTATGAATCCTTCAATCACAGTGATGAGTTGCTGCTTGCCTGCTATGAACAGGCCACGCGACGTTTGCGCGAACGCAACCTCGCCGCTGCCAAGGCGGCAGGCGATGACCCAGTGGCGCGCAGCCGCGCCATGCTTGGCAGTTACTTTCAGGCGTTGAAGGATGAGCCGAATGTGGCGAGATTGCTGCTGGTGGAGATTCGCGGCATCAGCCCGGCAGTGGACCAGGCTATCGAAGATGCGCTGCGCGCCAGCACCCATGACATGACCCTGGCACTGGCAAAACCCGGTCAGCAGTTCGACCGCATGCTCCAGGCAGGTATTCTGGGTGGCGTCATCCACATCGCACTGTACTGGATGGCCAGCGGCTATGCCCAGCCGGTGGAGGTGGTGACCGAGACCACGCTGAAGATCGGCGCGTCCCTGTTGCAATAAGCCCAGAAACAACTACCCCCGCCATGGGCGGGGGTAGTTGTTTGGATCAAGCTGAAACAGCTCGAGCGATCAGACCCGTTCGAAAACGGTAGTGATGCCCTGACCCAGACCGATACACATGGTCGCGATACCAACGGTACCGTTGTTCTGCTTCATCACGTTCAGCAGGGTGCCGGAGATACGCGCACCGGAGCAGCCGAACGGGTGACCCAGGGCAATGGCGCCGCCGTGCAGGTTGACCTTCTGGTCCATCTGGTCGAGCAGCTTCAGATCCTTGAGCACCGGCAGAGCCTGCGCCGCAAAGGCTTCGTTCAACTCGACATGGCTGACGTCATCCATGGTCATGCCAGCGCGCTTGAGCGCTTTCTTGGTCGCGGGAACCGGACCATAGCCCATGATCGACGGATCACAACCGGCGACAGCCATGGAACGGATGACCGCCAGCGGCTCCAGACCCAGGGCCTTGGCGCGCTCGGCAGACATGACGATCATGCAGGAAGCACCATCGGTAATCTGCGAGGAAGTACCCGCCGTCACCGTGCCACCTTTCGGGTTGAACGCAGGACGCAGGGCGCCCAGGCTTTCCATGGTGGTTTCCGGGCGGATGGTTTCATCCTCGGTGAACACCCGCAGGAAGCCGTTCTCGTCGTGGCCTTCCATCGGGATGATTTCATCCTTGAAGTTGCCCTCGACGGTGGCCTTGTGCGCCAGTTGGTGCGAACGCACACCGAACTGATCCTGCTGCTCGCGGGTAATGCCGTGCATCTTGCCGAGCATTTCCGCGGTCAGACCCATCATGCCGGCAGCCTTGGCGGCATACAGCGACAACGCCGGGTTCGGATCAACGCCGTGCATCATGCCAACGTGACCCATGTGCTCGACACCGCCGATCACAAATACATCACCGTTGCCGGTCATGATGGCCTGGGCGGCGGTGTGCAGTGCGCTCATGGACGAACCACACAGACGGCTGACGGTCTGGGCCGCACTGGTGTGGGGGATCGGGGTCATCAGCGATGCCATACGGGCGATGTTCCAGCCCTGCTCCAGGGTCTGGTTAACACAGCCCCAGATAACATCTTCAACTTCTGCCGGGTCGATTTTCGGGTTACGCGCCAGCACACCAGTGATCAGCTTGGCTGACATGGTCTCGGCACGGACATTGCGGTACATACCACCCTTGGATCGGCCCATCGGCGTGCGGCCAAAGTCGACAATTACAACGTCTCTTGGATTGAGGCTCATAAATTCACTCTCGCTCTGTACGTTCCGCGGTTAACCGAAGAATTTCTTGCCGGTGGCAGCCATTTCACGCAACTTTTCAGTCGGGTGGTACATGGGGCCAAACTCGGCGTATTTGTCAGCAATGGCCACAAACTCGGCCAGACCAATGGTGTCGATATAGCGCAGCGCGCCGCCCCGGAAGGGAGGGAAGCCAATGCCGTAGATCAGGCCCATATCGGCGTCGGCAGCAGACTCAACAATGCCATCTTCCAGGCAGCGAACGGTTTCCAGACACAGCGGAACCATCATGATCTCGATGATTTCTTCATCGGTCAGCTCACGCTGTTCCTGCACGATAGGCTTGAGCAGCTCGTAGGCCTCGGCATCGACAACCTTCTTCGGCTTGCCCTTCTTGTCCACTTCGTAGGCATAGAAGCCCTTGCCGGTCTTCTGACCCAGGCGGTTGGATTCATACATGACGTCGACCGCGGTCTTGGTCTTGTCTGCCATACGATCCGGATAACCTTCGGCCATCACGTCACGGCCATGGTGACCGGTGTCCATGCCAACCACGTCCATCAGATAGGCCGGGCCCATGGGCCAGCCGAATTTTTCCATGATCTTGTCGACGCGCTGGAAGTCGGCACCCATACCGATCAGACGGGCAAACCCGCCGAAATACGGGAACAGTACGCGGTTGACCAGGAAGCCCGGGCAGTCATTGACCACGATCGGCGTCTTGCCCATTTTCTTGGCGTAGGCAACGGTGGTAGCCACGGCCTTCTCGCTGGACTTCTCGCCACGGATCACCTCAACCAGCGGCATCATGTGTACCGGGTTGAAGAAGTGCATACCAACGAAGTTTTCCGGACGCTTCAGCGCCTGGGCCAGGTAGGTAATGGAGATGGTCGAGGTGTTGGAGGCGATGATCGCGTCTTCGCGTACGTGCTGCTCCACTTCGGCCAGAACGGCGTGCTTGACCTTGGGGTTCTCGACGACCGCTTCGACCACGATATCAACGTTGCCGAAATCGCCGTAGGACATGGTCGGGCGAATGGCATTCAATGCCGTAGCCATCTGCGCAGGCTTCATCCGGCCCTTCTCGACGCGCTTGCCGAGCAGTTTGGCGGCTTCGTCCAGACCCAGCTGGATGCCTTCCTCGCGGATATCCTTCATCAGGATCGGCGTGCCCTTGGAAGCGGACTGATAGGCGATACCGCCACCCATGATACCCGCGCCCAACACCGCAGCCAGTTTCACGTCGCCAGCTTGCTTGTCGTACTTCTTGGCCTTGCTCTTGAGCGCCTGATCATTCAGGAACAATCCCACCAGCGAGGCAGCCACAGTGGTCTTGGCCAGCTTGGCGAAGCCAGCAGCCTCAACTTCCAGAGCCTTGTCGCGGCCATGGTTGGCGGCTTTCTGGATGGTCTTGATCGCTTCAACCGGCGCCGGGTAGTTCGGGCCAGCCTGACCGGCAACGAAACCCTTGGTGGTTTCGAAAGCCATCATCTGCTCAATGGTGTTGAGCTTGATCTTTTCCAGCTTGGGCTGACGCTTGGCGCGGAAATCCAGCTCACCGGCAATGGCGCGGCGCACCATGTCCAGCGCCGCATCACGCAGCTTGCCATCGGCAACCACAGCGTCCACAGCGCCCACTTTCAGCGCATTGTCGGCACGCTGTTCAGCGCCACCGGCAATCCATTCAACGGCGTTGTCCACACCAATCAGACGCGGCAGGCGGACGGTGCCACCGAAACCGGGATAGATACCCAGCTTGGTTTCCGGCAAGCCGATCTTGGTGCTCTGCGCCATGACGCGGAAGTCGCAAGCCAGGCACATTTCCAGACCACCACCCAGCGCCAGGCCATTGATGGCAGCGACTGTGGGTACGTTCAGGTCTTCGAAAGCATTGAAAATGCGGTTGGTTTCCAGGTTGGCAGTGACCAGCTCCTCTTCGGACAACTGGAAGGCCTGGACGAATTCGGTGATGTCGGCACCCACGATGAAGACATCCTTGCCACTGGTGACAATGACGCCGGTGATGCTGCTGTTGGACTGGATGCTGTCAACGGCCGCCTTGAGCTCGGCGAGGGTGGCCTGATTGAACTTGTTGACCGACTCGCCCTGCAGATCGAACCGCAGTTCGGCGATGCCGTCTTCAAGGATTTGAACCGTGATGGCTTTACCTTCGTAAATCATCAACTGATCTCCACGCTGTGAAAGCAGATGAGAAAACACCACCCAGCCGTTCTGCCGGACGGTGTCATGATAGTTCCCGACTACACTGGAATGATGCCTGACCAGGCAAAATTCATACGCTCGTTTGATTCGGGTACGCACACCTTCATGGAAAACCGCGCCATTGTCAATCTGCCACATTGGCATGACAGCAAAAAAACGGCGACAAGCTGCCCGGCGTCAGATATCAGCGATGGCGCTCAGGCTGCCCGAGCCTCCGCTTTCAGCGGCGCCAGCGCGGCGACAAGCTGGTTCAGTACCGCCGCATCATCCGGCTCTCGCCAATAAACCACTACTGACAGGCTTTGCCGATCAATACCACGGACCTGCGGTGGCAGTTGGTCCAGCACTTCCAGGCATCCCGGTGTTGCCGCCGAGCCGTTCAGCCATGACCAATTACCGTCGGCATCGCGGCGGCAACTGAATTCTCGGTCCAGTGGCGCGCGCTCCAGGGGCATACGGTAGGCAATGCAACCCTCCAGCTGGTTCACCCGTTGTGCCTCTCGCAGCCATTCGACGGCAAAGCCGCAGCGTCTGGCCTGCTCGCGCAATCGGTGCAGATGACGCTCACGGCCACGCGGTAGCAGCTTCGCCAGATTGGAAATCAGGATTGCCGCTACCAGGCCGACTATTACCCAGGTGATCATCGGTTTTTTGCCCCATTCGGGTGAAGAATCAAGTATTTGATCGGCCTTCAGTCATTCACTGTAGACCTCCAGCCAAAGACTGCTAAGATCAGCGAAAAGCAAGGAGAGAACCCGCATGCTCTACTCACATGTGCTGGTCGCGGTTGACCTGATCGACGAATGTCGCGCCGTGGCGGATCACGCCCGACAACTGGCCCAGGCACTGGATGCCAAGCTGACCATTGTCCACGTCGTTGAACCCTTGGCCATGGCCTATGGCGGCGACGTTCCCATGGATCTGTCCATGTTGCAGCAACAGCAGTTCGAGCAGGCCCGCGAACGCATGCAACTGTTTGCCGGCGATTTCGGTCTGCCCACCGAACAGCTGCAGATCGCCTTCGGCCATCCCCGTCAGGAAATCCACCGCGTGGCGACTGAATACGGTTGTGATCTGATCGTGGTCGGCAGCCATGGCCGTCACGGGCTGGCGCTGCTGCTCGGCTCCACCGCCAACGACCTGCTGCACGGCGCCCCCTGCGATGTCATCGCTGTGCGCCTGCACAAGAAAGAAGCCAGCTGACACCCCGCCACCTCGCACAGATAACAAGGGCGCCGATTCCCGTAGGAACGGCGCCCTGGCTTAGCCCTCCATATCCTCCAACTCAGCCCAGCGCTCCAGTGCCTGGTCCAGCTCGCCCTGTTTGCTCTCCAGAGCCGCGAGTACAGGCGCCGTCTGTTCGTGGGCCTGCAGATAGAACTCGGGATCGCTGACCTGCTGCTGCAAGGCTTCCAGTTCCGCCTCCAGCTTTTCCAGCAGCGCCGGCAAGGCATCCAGTTCCCGCTGCAACTTGTAGCTCAGCTTGGTCTTGGTTTTTGCCGCTGGCGCCTTGGCCGGTTCAGGCTCGACCGCGGACTCGGTCGGAGCTGGCGACTCGTTTACATCGTCGCCCCACTCCGCCAGCAATTCGACCTTGCCGCCCTGGCGCAACCAGTCCGCATAACCACCTACATACTCACGAACGTTGCCGTGGCCCTCAAACACCAGGCTGCTGGTGACCACGTTATCCAGGAAGGCCCGGTCGTGGCTGACCAACAGCACGGTGCCATCGAAACCGGCCAGCACTTCTTCCAGCAAGTCGAGGGTTTCCACGTCCAGGTCGTTGGTCGGCTCGTCCAGTACCAGCACGTTGGCCGGTTTGCTGAACAACCGCGCCAGCAGCAAGCGCGCCCGCTCGCCACCGGACAGGGCCTTGACCGGCGTGCGCGTACGCTCGGGCGAGAACAGGAAGTCGCCCAGATAGCTGATCACATGCCGGCGCTCGCCATTGATCTCGATGAAATCGCGCCCCTCTGAAAGGTTGTCGATCACTGTCTTTTCCAGATCCAGCTGGCCACGCAACTGATCGAAGTAAGCCACTTCCAGCTTGGTACCGTGCTTGATAGTGCCGCTGGTGGGCTCGAGCTGGCCGAGCATCAACTTCAGCAAGGTACTCTTGCCGGAGCCGTTGTTGCCGATCAGACCGATACGGTCGCCACAGATGACATTGGTACTGAGGTTGCGCACCAGCGGGCGCTGACCCGGCCAGGCGAAATTGACCTGATCCAGCTCGATGACGCGCTTGCCCGAGGCATCGGCCGTTTCCATCTGGAAACTGGCTTTGCCCTGACGCTCGATGCGCCGAGCGCGCTCATCGCGCATGGCCTTGAGCGCCCGCACGCGACCTTCGTTACGGGTCCGCCGGGCCTTGATGCCCTGGCGGATCCATACTTCTTCCTGCGCCAGCTTCTTATCGAACAGCGCATTGGCCGTGGCTTCCGCCGCCAGCTGCTGCTCCTTGTGTTCGAGAAAGCTGCGGTAGTCGCCCTGCCAATCGATCAACTGACCGCGATCCAGCTCCAGAATGCGCGTGGCCAGCGCCTGCAGGAACTGACGGTCGTGGGTGATGAACAGCACTGCACCGCGAAATTCCAGCAGTACCTGTTCCAGCCAGGCAATGGTGTGGATATCCAGATGGTTGGTCGGCTCATCGAGCAGCAGTACATCCGGCTCACCGACCAGCGCCTGAGCCAGCAGCACCCGGCGACGCCAGCCGCCGGACAGCTCGGCCATGGTCTTTTCCGCCGGCAGGCCCAGGCGCGTCAGGGTGGTTTCAACCAGTTGATTCAGGCGCCAGCCATCCTTCGACTCGAGTTGACCCTGCACTTTCTCCAGCTGCGCCAATTCCGCCTCGCCCATCTCGCCATGTACCAGGCGGTGATACTCGGCCAGCAGCTCGCCGACGCCTTCGAGGCCAGCAGCCACAACGTCATATACCTTCATCTGCCCCGCTTCGGGCAATTCCTGAGGCAGCTGGCCGATTTTCAGCCCCGGCGCGAACCACAGCTCGCCCTCATCCGCCGGCTGTTCGCCGGTAACCAACCGGAACAGGCTGGACTTGCCAGCCCCGTTACGGCCGATCAGGCAAACCCGTTCACCACGATCGAGTTGGAAGCTGACCTTGTGGAGCAACGGATTCAGACCGTAGGCCAGGGAAACATCGGTAAAGGAAAGCAGCGCCATATAACACCTTTTGAGCAATCAGGCCGGCATTCTACCTGCCGCCGACCACAGCTGCATGTTTATTGCCGCTCATGGCTTTGAAGCCTCTCGGCAAACGGCTAAGCTGGAGAGCACCAGCCCACGACGGGCACCTTCGAAAACAGAGCCTTGCGCCCACCCGGGCAGGATGGTCAATGCGTCATATCGTGAAAAAACATTTTGTCAGATCCACCGGCCTGCTGTGCAGCTTGCTCATGCTGGCCGGCCTGCCGGTGCAGGCCGATCGCCTCAGCGACCAGCGGCTCCAGTACGATCAAGCCCAGAGCGCTCTGGCGCGGGGCGATCACGCGCAGTTTCAACGCCTGAAAGCAAACCTGAGCGATTACCCCCTCTATCCCTACTTGCTGCTGGAATCCCTGCGCAAGCGCCTCGACCACGCGCCGCATCAGGAGATCGAGCAGTTCCTCACCGCCCATGGCGACCTCCCTGTCGCCCGCGGCTTGAAACAGAACTGGCTCCAGCGTCTGGCCAAAGAGCAGGATTGGGAGCGGCTGCGTCGGCATGTGGATGCCGACTCGCTCACCGCCGAGCTGGAGTGCCCGCTGGTCATGCAGATGTGGCGTGAGGGCCGTACCGAGCAGGCCATGCAGCGTACCCGCGAACTCTGGACCGTGGGCCAGTCCCAGCCGAATGCCTGCGATCCGCTGTTCCAACGCTGGATGACTGCAGGTGGCCTGACCGAGGATATCGCCTGGGAGCGCATACGCGAAGCCCTGCTGTATCGCCAGGACGGCCTGGCCAAGTATCTGACGCGATATATGCCGAGCCAGACCGCACTGGCAGAACGCTTCGTCGCCACTGCCAGCGACCCCAAGCTGCTCAATCAATTCAGCCGCTACCAACCGAGCGCCAGCCAGCCGCTGGACAAGCTGACCGAGATGGTTACCGTCGCCCTGCGTCGCCTCGGCCGGGATGCCCCTGACGCAGCCCTCGCCCTGTGGCCGCACTATCAGCAGTTGCCGTTCACCGAGGAACAACGCCTGGCGCTGACCCGGGACATCGGGGTGCGGCTCGCTCGCCGGCATCAGCCGGAAGCGCTTCCCTTCATGGCCGCCAATGATCCGCAGATGAAGGACGACACCATCACCGAATGGCGCGCCCGGCTCGCCCTGCGCACCGGCCGTTGGAACGCCGTGCAGGATCTGACGCGCAGCATGCCCGACCATCTGCAGCAGCACAGCCGCTGGCGTTACTGGCAACTGCGCAGTGCTCAATTGGCCGACTCGGATACCGGCGACCTGCTGAGCGACTATGCGCAACTGGCAGGGGAAAGGGATTTCTACGGTTTTCTGGCAGCCGAGCGTAGCCGTCAGCCCTACGCCACCAATCACCAGCCGGTGCCCATCGAGCCGCGCGCCGCCGCTCGGGTTCAGGATACTGCCGGTATTATTCGCGCCCGGGAATTCTTCGCCCGTGGCGAGTATGTGAATGCCCGCCGCGAGTGGTACCACGCCGAGCGTCTGTTCAGCCGCGAGGAACTGATCGCCCAGGCCGCGCTGGCACGTCAGATGGATTGGTACTTCCCGGCGATTCGCGGCATCAGCAAGGCGCAGCACTGGGACGATCTGGAGATCCGCTTTCCGCTGGCCTATCGCGATCCCATTATCGAACAGGCGCGGTTACGCCAGCTCAATTCGAGTTGGGTGTATGCCATTACCCGCCAGGAAAGCGGCTTCATGACCGACGCCCGCTCCCATGCCGGCGCCCTGGGACTGATGCAGCTGATGCCGGCCACTGCCCGGGAAACCGCTCAGCGTTATGGCATTCCGCTGGGTAATACCAATGATGTGCTGCTGCCCGAACGCAATATTGCCCTGGGTACCGCTTACCTGTCCCAGCTATACAATCTGTTCGAAGGCAACCGGGTGCTCGCCTCGGCCGCCTACAACGCCGGCCCCGGACGCGTACGCCAATGGACCCGCGACATGCCGGCCTTGCCTTCGGATATCTGGATCGAGACCATCCCCTTCGACGAGACCCGCAACTATGTGCAGAGCGTGTTGACCTATGGGGTGATCTACGGCGAGAAACTGGGAATAAAACAGGCGGTGATGGAGCAGCACGAACGCTACGTGGAATAGCGTAATAGATAAGTCGATAAGCCGGGGTGTAGCTCATCTGTGCTACACCCCGGTACACGCTGCTACTTAGTAGTAGGCGTTTTCCTTGACCGAGTGGTCGGTCACATCACGTACCCCGTTGAGCTCGGGAATCCGCGCGACCAGAGTCTTCTCGACACCTTCTTTCAATGTCACGTCGACCATGCCACACCCTTGGCAACCACCGCCAAACTGCAGCACAGCGATACCACCCTCGACCACATCGATCAGCTTGATTTCACCGCCGTGGCTGGCCAGGCCGGGGTTGATCTCGGTCTGCAGCAGGTAATTGATGCGGTCATTCAGCGGGCTGTCATCATTGACCATGGGCACCTTGGCGTTGGGCGCCTTGATGGTCAGCTGGCCGCCCATGCGATCAGTGGAATAATCAACAACTGCGTCTTCCAGGAAAGGCTCGCTGGTAGCATCAACCCAGACGCGGAAAGCCTCCAGGGCGATCACGGTATCTTCGGGCTTTTCTTCACCAGGCTTGCAATAGGCAATGCAGGTCTCCGCGTAAGGCGTACCGGGCTGGGTGATGAATACCCGAATACCGATGCCATCGGTGTCCTGCTTGGATAACAACTCCGCCAGATAGCTCTGGGCAGCCTCGGTAAGGTGAATGCCTGCCATGAAATGCCTCGTGTTCGATGACTTGATGCGACATAGTGTACGGGATACCCGGCCGCGAATAAAGTCCCACTGTTTTACTTGGTTATTATTCACAAAGCCCCCATCCAGGCAGTCGGGCGCTGCTCAGTGCCAGCCCGGATATGACCATCTGCTTGAATCAAATGAAAGATGCCCTTGAGTTCCTTTCATTCAGTGCTCCGCGACCTTCTGGTAGACTGGTTGGCTTTATCTACCCTGTTCCGGAGTCTTCATGTCTGACCTGACCACCCGCCTGGCCGCTCTGAATGATGCTTTGCGCCAGCGCATTCTGATTCTCGACGGTGGTATGGGCACCATGATTCAGAGCTTCAAACTCGAAGAAGCCGATTTTCGTGGTGAACGCTTCGCCGATTGGCATCGGGATCTGAAAGGCAATAACGACCTGCTGATCCTGTCGCGCCCGGATGTGATTGCCGATATCGAGCGCGCCTATCTGGACGCCGGCTCGGACATCATCGAAACCAACACCTTCAACTCCACCCGGGTTTCCCAGGCCGACTACGGCATGGAAGAGCTCGCCTACGAGTTGAACCTGGAAGGCGCTCGAATTGCCCGCCGGGTTTGTGATGAGAAGACCGCTGAGACCCCGGACAAGCCGCGCTTCGTTGCCGGCGTACTGGGGCCAACCAGCCGCACCTGCTCCCTGTCGCCTGACGTCAACAACCCGGGTTACCGCAATATCACTTTCGATGCGCTGGTGGAAAACTACAGCGAGGCTACTCGTGGCCTGATCGAAGGCGGCGCTGATCTGATCATGATCGAGACCATCTTCGACACGCTCAACGCCAAGGCGGCTATCTTCGCCGTGCAAGGCGTATTCGAGGAGCTGGGTGTGGAGCTGCCGATCATGATCTCCGGCACCATTACCGATGCTTCCGGCCGCACGCTCTCCGGCCAGACCACTGAAGCCTTCTGGAACTCGGTGCGCCACGCCAAGCCGATCTCCATCGGCCTGAACTGTGCGCTGGGCGCAAAAGAACTGCGCCCCTACCTGGAAGAGCTGTCCGCCAAGGCTGACACCTACGTCTCCGCGCACCCCAACGCCGGCTTGCCCAACGCCTTCGGGGAATACGACGAAACCGCCGCACAGACCGCCGAGCTGGTGGCCGAGTTTGCCGAGTCCGGCTTCGTCAACATCGTCGGTGGCTGCTGCGGCACCACGCCCGAACATATCCGCGCCATCGCCGAAGCGGTCAAGCATATCGCTCGTCGGCAGATCCCGGATATCCCCAAGGCTTGCCGCCTGTCGGGCCTGGAGCCCTTCACGATCGATCGCAACTCATTGTTCGTCAACGTCGGTGAGCGTACCAACATCACCGGTAGCGCCAAGTTCGCCCGACTGATCCGCGAGGACAATTACACCGAAGCGCTGGAAGTCGCGTTGCAGCAGGTGGAAGCCGGCGCCCAGGTCATCGACATCAATATGGACGAGGGCATGCTGGATTCGAAGAAGGCCATGGTGACCTTCCTCAATCTGATCGCGGGCGAGCCGGACATCTCCCGGGTGCCGATCATGCTCGACTCTTCCAAGTGGGACATCATCGAAGCCGGTCTCAAGTGCATCCAGGGCAAGGGCATCGTCAACTCCATCTCCATGAAGGAAGGCGAAGAGCAGTTCCGTGAGCACGCGCGCCTGTGCAAACGCTATGGCGCCGCTGTGGTGGTGATGGCCTTTGACGAAGCCGGCCAGGCCGATACCGCCGCGCGCAAACAGGAAATCTGCAAGCGCTCCTACGACATACTCGTCAACGAAGTCGGCTTTCCGCCAGAAGATATCATTTTCGACCCGAACATCTTCGCCGTGGCCACGGGTATCGAGGAGCACAACAATTACGCAGTGGACTTTATCGAGGCCTGCGCCTACATCCGCGACCACCTGCCCCATGCGCTGACCTCCGGTGGCGTGTCCAACGTGTCCTTCTCGTTCCGTGGTAACAACCCGGTGCGCGAGGCAATCCACTCGGTATTCCTGTACTACGCCATCCAGAACGGCCTGACCATGGGGATCGTCAACGCCGGCCAGCTGGAAATCTATGATCAGATTCCGCTGGACCTGCGTAACAAGGTCGAGGATGTGATCCTCAACCGCCACCCCGGCGCCACCGAGGCCCTGCTGAACATCGCGGAGGACTATCGCGGCGACGGCACGGTGAAAGAGGTCGAGAACGAGGAATGGCGCAGCCTGCCGGTGGACAAGCGGCTGGAGCATGCGCTGGTCAAAGGCATCACCGCCTTCATCGTCGAGGATACCGAAGAAGCCCGCCAGCAAGCCACGCGACCGATTGAGGTCATCGAAGGCCCGCTGATGTCCGGCATGAACGTGGTCGGCGACCTGTTCGGCTCGGGCAAGATGTTCCTGCCCCAGGTGGTCAAATCCGCCCGGGTGATGAAGCAGGCCGTAGCGCACCTGATCCCCTTCATCGAAGAGGAGAAAGGCGACAAGCCCGAGGCCAAGGGCAAGATTCTCATGGCCACGGTAAAAGGTGACGTACACGATATCGGCAAGAACATCGTTGCCGTCGTGCTCGGCTGTAACGGCTACGACATCGTCGACCTGGGCGTGATGGTACCCGCGGACAAGATCCTCAAGACCGCCATTGAAGAGAAGTGCGACATCATCGGCCTGTCCGGCCTGATCACCCCCTCGCTGGACGAGATGGTCCATGTCGCCCGGGAAATGCAGCGCCAGGATTTCCACCTGCCACTGATGATCGGCGGCGCCACCACCTCCAAGGCGCACACCGCAGTGAAGATCGACCCGCATTACAAGAACGATGCGGTGGTCTATGTCACCGACGCCTCCCGTGCGGTGGGCGTGGCGACCACTCTGCTATCCAAGGAGCTGAAGCCGGACTACGCGCAGAAGACCCGCGACGAGTACGCGATGATCCGCGAACGTACCGCCAACCGCGCAGCGCGTACCGAGCGTCTGAGCTACGAGAAGGCCCTGGCCGCTGCTCCGCAGTTCGACTGGACGGAGCATGCGCCGGTACAGCCAAGTTTCCTTGGCCGCAAGGTGCTGGAAGACATCGATCTGCGGGTGCTGGAGCAGTACATCGACTGGACGCCCTTCTTCATCTCCTGGAACCTGGCAGGCAAATACCCGCGCATTCTCGAGGATGAGGTCGTCGGTGAAGCAGCCACCTCGCTGTTCAACGACGCCCAGGCCATCCTGCGCAAGCTGATCGACGAGAAGCTGATCCGCGCCAAGGCGGTGTTCGGCTTCTGGCCGGCCAACCAGGTCGACCATGACGATATCGAACTGTATGACGAACAGGGCCAGCCGATCAGTCGGCTGTTCCACCTGCGCCAGCAGACAGTCAAGACCGACGGCAAGCCGAACTTCTGCCTGGCCGATTTCGTCGCGCCGAAGGACAGCGGCGTCACCGATTATGTCGGCGGCTTCATCACTACCGCCGGCATCGGCGCCGAGGAAGTGGCCAAGGCTTACCAGGAGGCCGGCGACGACTACAACTCGATCATGGTCAAAGCCCTCGCCGACCGCCTGGCCGAGGCCTGCGCCGAGTGGCTGCACCAGCGCGTGCGTCGCGAGTATTGGGGCTATGACCCGGAAGAACAGCTGAGCAATGAGGAGCTGATCAAGGAACAGTACAAGGGCATCCGCCCTGCCCCCGGCTACCCGGCCTGCCCGGACCACACCGAGAAAGGCACGCTGTTCGACCTGCTCGACCCCGAGGCCAACTCCGGCGTGACGCTCACCGAGCACTACGCCATGTTCCCGACCGCGGCGGTCAGCGGTTGGTACTTCGCCCATCCCAAGGCGCAGTATTTTGCCGTCGGCAAGATCGACAAGGACCAGGTGGAAAGCTACAGCAAGCGCAAGGGTCAGGATATCGACACCACCGAGCGCTGGCTGATGCCCAACCTGGGTTATGACGTCTGATATTGGGTAAGCGTCGAATCCAGTTACTGCCCAGCCAGGAGCGTTTCAAGAACATCACCTTGCTGGGCCTGCCGATTGTGGGGGGCATGCTCAGCCAGAGCGTGCTGAACCTGGTGGACGCCGCCATGGTCGGCTCCCTGGGCGAAGCTGCACTGGCAGGTGTCGGCCTGGGCGGTTACGCCAACTTCGTGATCATCGCGTTGGTCATGGGGCTGGGCGTGGGAGTTCAGGCCACCGTGGCCCGCCGCCGCGGCGAAGGCCGCAACGAACAGCTCGCCGCACCGCTCAATCATGGCCTGTTCATCGCCGCCCTGCTGTCCCTGCCGCTGATGCTGCTGTGCTGGTTCAATGCCGAGCACATCATCGGCTTGCTGAGCGACGATGGGGATGTCATCGCCATCGGCAGTGATTACTTTCAGTGGCGCACCCTGGCGGTCATCGCCGTGGGCTGGAACTTCGCCTATCGGGGCTACTGGAATGGCATTCGCCAGACCGGGCGTTATCTGCAGATTCTGGTGGCCATGCATGTGTTCAATGTGGTCATCAGCTATGGCCTGATTTTCGGGCATTTCGGCCTGCCGGAAATGGGCGCGGCCGGCTCCGGGCTGGGCACCAGCATCGCCATGTTCCTGGGCACCGGCATGTATTTCCTGCTGACCTGGCACACCGGCCGCCGCCATGGCTTCATGCGCAGCCTGCCGAGCCTGACGGATATCCGCTTCATGCTGCGCCTGTCTGTGCCCAACTCCCTGCAGCAGTTCTTCTTCGCCACCGGCGTGACGGCCCTGTTCTGGATCATCGGCCAGATCGGCACCGCCGAACTGGCCATCGCCCATGTGCTGGTCAACCTGGCGTTGCTGCTGATCCTGCCCGGCGTCGGCCTGGGCATGGCAGCCACCACGCTGGTCAGCCATAGTCTCGGCGAGCAGCAACCTCAGGAAGCCTACCGCTGGGGCTGGGATGTGGTGCGGGTAGCGGTCGTCACGCTGTTCATCATGGGCCTGCCCTTCTGGTTGGTACCTGAGCTGATACTGCAAGCATTCACCCGGGACCCGGAGCTGCTGACCCTGGGTATCTGGCCTTTGCGTATCACCGGCTTGGGCATGACTCTGGATGCCATCGCTCTGGTACTGACCCAGGCGCTGCTGGGGGCCGGTGCCAGCCGCACGGTGATGAGCGTGAACCTGGGCAGTCAGTGGCTGATATTCCTGCCCTGCGCCTACCTCGCCGGGCCTATCCTCGGCGGCGGGCTGCTGGCGGTTTGGCTGCTGCAGAGCCTGTATCGGGTCATGACTTCTGTTATCTTTGCCATAATGTGGGAGCGCAAGCACTGGGCTGATATTCAGATCTGATGATCCAGCAGGCGAGACAGCGATGACCGATAAAAAGAACGATGACAGGGACACACCGCCACGGATGCGCCGGCGAGACATGATCAGCACCATTCTGTTCGGTGCCCTTGGGGTTCAGAGCAACAAGGC
Organism: Halopseudomonas bauzanensis; assembly: GCF_900114735.1. Classification (GTDB taxonomy): domain Bacteria; phylum Pseudomonadota; class Gammaproteobacteria; order Pseudomonadales; family Pseudomonadaceae; genus Halopseudomonas; species Halopseudomonas bauzanensis. The sequence continues at coordinate 54,888 of NZ_FOUA01000004.1, forward strand.
CAGGGAGCGGGATTTCAGCCACGGCAAGCCAAGCCACTTCATCTTCTTCGGGCTTGGCTTCATGCTGGTGTTCATCCTGGTATTGGTGGGTGTGGTCAAACTGGTAACCCACCTCGCCGGCTAGAGATGGAGCCCTAGTGCTGGCTGACCCAGAATACGGCAGCCGCCACGGCGATCAGAATCAGTGCCACGGCTGCAAAGGCATCGAGACCACTGTTTTCGTCGCCACCGGTATGGATATCGTGGTTGTCCATGAAGGTCTTCCTCTTGTTTTTGAAATGGGAATGTTCTGCCGATACAGTTAAGCCCAGCCCGCGCAAATGCACAAGTGACAGCGGGACCGGACTCTCTTATTCGATCTAAGCATATAAATAAACATTCCTTTTAAGCATAAAGAAAAACTGATATCGTCTGCGCGCTTCCTGAGCCATGCCGGGTTGTGCTTCCGTAGTCACGGGCAACAGAGTGCCCTACAACAGGTTGTCAGAATGTATATTTACGACGAGTATGATCAACGCATCGTCGAGGACCGCGCCAAGCAGTTCCGCGATCAGGTACGCCGCTACCTCGCCGGTGAATTCTCCGAAGCGGAATTCCTGCCGCTGCGCCTGCAGAACGGCTTGTACATCCAGCGTTACGCTCCGATGCTGCGTATCGCGGTGCCCTATGGCGTGCTGTCGTCCGAGCGCCTGCGCAAACTGGCGCACATCGCTCGCCATTACGACAAGGGTTTCGCCCACATCACCACGCGCCAGAATATCCACTTCAACTGGCCGAACCTGGAAGATGTGCCGGATATCCTGGAAGAGCTCGCATCGGTACAGATGCACGCCATCCAGACCAGCGGCAACTGCATCCGCAACACCACCACCGACCAGTTCGCCGGCGTCGCTGCCGATGAGCTGATCGACCCGCGCCCCTGGTGCGAGATCGTCCGCCAATGGTCGACCTTCCACCCCGAATTCGCCTTCCTGCCGCGCAAGTTCAAGATCGCCATCAACGGAGCCGAGGAAGACCGCGCCGTTATCGGCATCCACGACATCGGCCTGAACGCTGTGCGTAACGAAGCCGGCGAGCTGGGCTTCCAGGTGCTGGTCGGCGGCGGCCTGGGCCGTACTCCCATGGTCGGTGCCGAAATCCGCTCCTTCCTGCCGTGGCCGCACCTGTTGACCTACCTGGAAGCCATTCTGCGTGTGTATAACCGCTATGGCCGTCGGGACAACAAATTCAAGGCGCGCATCAAGATTCTGGTCAAGGCGCTCACCCCCGAGGTATTCGCCGAGAAGGTCGAAGCCGAGTGGCAGAACCTCAAGGATGGCAGCGCCACCCTGACCGAAGCAGAGCTACAACGGGTCAGCAAGTACTTTGTCAGCCCCGAGCTGGAAAGCTTCGCCGGCGACGATGCTGGCTATCTGGATAAGCGCAGCAGCGACAACGGATTCAACAACTGGGCCACCCGCAACGTGCAGGCGCACCGCGCGCCGGGCTACGCCGCCGTGACCCTGTCGCTCAAGCAAACCTCCATCGCCCCCGGCGATATTTCAGCCGAACAGCTGGATGCCGCCGCCGAGCTGGCCGATCAATACAGCCTGGGTGAAATCCGCTCCACCCACTACCAGAACCTGGTACTGCCCTATGTGCGCCAGCAGGATCTGTATGAGCTGTGGCAGAAATGTCGTGAGCTGGGCTTTGCGACGCCCAATATCGGCCTGCTGACCGACATCATCTGCTGCCCCGGCGGTGACTTCTGCTCCCTGGCCAATGCCAAGTCGATTCCGATTGCCGAGTCGATCCAGGCTCAGTTTGACGATCTCGACTACCTATACGACATCGGCGACATGGAGCTGAACATCTCCGGCTGCATGAACGCCTGTGGCCACCACCACGTCGGCCATATCGGCATTCTCGGTGTGGACAAGAAAGGTGAGGAGTTCTACCAGGTATCGTTGGGTGGCAAATCCGGTCGTGATGCCGCCATCGGCAAGATCCTCGGCCCCTCCTTCGCCGCCATCCAGATGCCCACTGTGGTGCAGAAGCTGATCGACGTCTATGTCGAGAACCGCACGCCGGAAGAGCGCTTCATTGACACCTACGAGCGCATTGGTATGGCCCCGTTCAAGGAGCGCGTGTATGCAGCAGATAATTAAGGGCAACCAGGTCGTTCCGGACACCTGGGAAATGCTGGCCAAGGATGCCAGCCTGGAACAGCTGACCAACTCCGGGGACATCATCGTGCCGCTGGCCATGTGGCTGGAGCACGCCCATGCCCTCAAAGCACGGGATGGCCGCCTGGGTGTGTGGCTGGATGCCGACGAAGAAGCCGAAAGCATTGCTGATGACCTGGAGCACTTTGCGGTTATCGCACTGAACTTCCCGGTCTTCAGCGACGGCCGCAGCTACTCCAATGCCCGCCTGCTACGCGACCGCTACCAATACCAGGGCGAGCTGCGCTCGATTGGCGACGTACTGCGCGACCAGCTGTTCTTCATGCACCGCTGCGGCTTCGACGCCTACGCCCTGCGCGAAGATCATGACCCCCATGCCGCACTGGCCAGCCTGAACGACTTCTCCGAGGTTTATCAGGCGGCTACCGATCAGCCGTTGCCACTGTTTCGGCGGCGCTGATTAAAAGAAAAAACCGGACGCTCAGGCGTCCGGTTTCGTTTTGGGGCACCCAGTGGGCCATAGTTTCCCTGAGATGTTGCCTTATTCCTTTTCAGAATAATCCGGCCCTTGGTCATTTACCGGCCTAACTTGCCCTGAGTTCACAGCCTTTGCCTTTTCTTCATCGGTATAAGGTCGACAGGCTACACTGTATACATTCTGGTACCACTGCGCGCGACGGTGAATAAACTTCAGCCTACGAAAATACAGGCCATAGCCTTTTACGAAGCAGGCAGCATCTTGCTGAGGAATGTTAGCAAAGACATTTTCTTCCGGATACACCAGGTACGGGAAGTACCAGCTTTCTGCGATTTGATAAAACTTACCATTGTTCAATACGGTACTGCAGGGTAGAGAGGTGCAACCAGTAAATTGGTATAGCTCGCCGGCTTCAATTTCTTGTTTGCCGGTTGTATAGACCAACTCTTCAAAATTGGTTGAGTAAAAATAAACCGCCGACAATGCAATATGCAGTAGCCAAGCCGACGTCCCCATACCCATAGAGCAAATGATAAATCGCTTGCCAGAAAAAATCGGCTTGCCGTTATCTTGTAATGTTACTTTTCCATCTTCGCGCTCATAGGCCGCCCAATGAAATGCTTTGGCGATAAGACTGAATAGCGTGCGGGCCAGCCCCCAGACCGCCAGCATCACGGCTGCCAGCTTGCCCAAGATAAAAACAGACATATCATAGATTTTGAGCAAGCCACCTTTAAGCTTGAGTGAGCGGTCCATCCCGCTCACCCATGCCGGCCGCGTATCTATCTCGCTTGCTCTTACACTGGTCGACGCTTCCAGTTTACGAGCTCGCTCCACCAACGGATCCCGTTCCGGCATAGTCACCCTCTGTTAGCCTGTTGCTTGTTCAACACCTTGACCATCGGGCAAACTCATGACCGGGCAGCGTTCGACCTCATCGTAACCGATGGTGATAATGCCGCTACTTTGGTCTGCAAATAGTACGGTATTGGCAATTTCAGGCTTAATAACGCCCTCAATATAACCGGTAATACCACGGGCACCGTTTACGGGCTTGTAATGATCGCGGCACATGGCAGACAGTGCCGTAGAGTCCATCGCAACGGTCAGGTTAGGCATGGTCGTTCGTACCATTTCATTGAGCTTGTTGATTTCACGAATAGCGATCATTTCAATAATCGACAGGCTCAACGTATTGAAGCAAACAATATTTTGTCGACCACTGAAGCGGTTCAGAAACTCGGGACGATATTCCTTTTCCAGGTCTTCCATCGCCAGTTCTTCAGCGATGGAAAAATTGCTTTGGCCCAGGAAGTGCCGGGTGCCAATGTTAGTGGTCATTAAAATGATGGAGTCTCTAAACGAGACCGTCAAACCTCGGTTGTCCGTCAGACGTGCATCATCGAGAATCTGTAAAAACACGTTGAAGATGTCAGGATGCGCTTTTTCGATTTCATCGAAAAGAATGATTCGGCGCGGATTCTTACGCATTTCATTGGTTAAAATACCGCCTGCTTCATAGCCTTCATAACCCGGAGGCGCTCCAATGAGCTTCGCAACGGCGTGCTTCTCCATATACTCCGACATATCGAAGCGCAACAGCGCGCTTTCGTCATCGAATAGCTCCGCCGTCAAGGCTTTCGCAATTTCGGTTTTACCGACACCAGACGGCCCTAAAAACAGGAACGACGCCTGAGGCTTATTGGGTGCCTGTAACCCAGCTTTGGCCACCCGCACCTGATTGGCGAGTTTTGTTATAGCGACATCTTGGCCATAAACACGCTTTGCTAATTGGGCATCCAGGTGCAGCAGCTTTTTACGCTCATCTTGAGTAAGCTTGGTCACAGGAATGCCAGAGATGGAACTGAACTCGATGAGTACCTGCTCTCGTTCCAGCTCCAACTGATCGTTGATTTCCTTGGTCTGCGCTTCAAAGTCGCTTTTCTTTTCTTTAACCAAGGCCTCGTATTGACTGATTTTTTGTTTAATATGGGTGACCACCTCGGAATCGAGGCTGACTGTGTCCAGCATGAAGCGATTTAACGCAGACGTGCTTCCTTTTATTCCCTCTTTATCGGCTGCGTTTTCCCGAGCTTCAGCTTCTTTTAAAAGCTGCGTTTCCAGCTCATCTTCTAAACGACGAATGCCCTCTTCGCCATTGCGTAATTCCTGGAACAGTTTTTTTATAGTCTGTTGCCGTGTTTGCCATTGTTGCGAGATGGTCTGGATATTCGCTTTCAGTTCGTTTATACGAGGGGAATTTGGTTCCTCTTGCGCCAGTGCTTCCAGCTCGGCTTCCCAAACCACTATTCTCGGGTCTTTAGAATGGGCTCGCAACCGATAACTGGTTAACGCGCGATCCAGCAACGTAAATGAGCGCTCCGGTTGCGCTCGGCTTAACCCCATATCCCGCACACGGTACTTTTCGGTTAACTCCACCGCGGCGGCTATCGCCGAATCGGCTATGCGAATTTTGTGAAACGGCTCCAGCCTGCGGCGTGCGGTCTGATCAACAATGTCGATTAGCTCATCCGCAGCCGGCTCACTCAAGTCCAGCACGGTATAGTATTCGCGCATGTCAGAGTGGGCGCTCAATACCACATTCAAATCTGCATCGCGGCTTTCCAAAATAACCTGAGTATCTTTTTTTCGCACGGCGCGCATTAGCGCGTTGATCAGGTGGGAAGCACCATTATTCCGTGATGCTTCGATAAAATCGCGCATGTCATCAATGATCAATACGCTGTCGGGTGTGCGGGCGAGTATTTTCAGAGCTTTCTGGAAGCTATCATTAATCGTGTTCGGGTTACCTGACGCAAACAGACCATCACTATCTAACCAGAAAAAACGCTTGCTGATCAGGTCGTAGGGAGCTCCGTCGTCTAATTTGCGCTCTTCCAAACCAAGGCACAACGCCGAGCAGCCTTCACCACCAGAGCCAACCAGCAGAATGTTATTTGCGTTCCGTCGCGTTAAAATAGCGGTCAGCTGCTGTACTGGCTCTGTGCGCCCAATTAACGAAAACTCAGGGCGTTGTGCGAGGTAATCATGACCACGTATTAGATGGTCGTGTATCGGGGTGTTTGCTTGTCCTGACATTGAATATCTCGTTTCCATTTGAGACTCGCTGGCGTATGAGCCAGCCCCTTTTTCTTCTAAAAAGCTCAATAACCTAGCGCGTTTATGCTGGTTAGGTTACTTACCCTTGGTTAGATGGAAATGGTTGAAGATGAACAAGACCTATAGTTTAAGGTCGGAAAAAGATATCTCAGCTTCTCGAACTGAGGTTTCAGCGTCTTGTTCAGGTATAGATGTGCCCGCCGCATTCATTACCTCAGCGGTAACACCTTTGGCCTTTTTAATAGAGCTGGCCAAGTCCGCAGCCGTTGACTCAATTTCACGCTGCAGGACCTTTTGCTCCTCCAAGGCTGAGCGTGTAATTTCGGTTGCCTTGTCGCTAATGTCTTTATAAGTTGCCAGCTGTTCAATTGCCTTTGATAACTCATCATTTTGCAAGTGCATATGCGTCGCATTTTTAATTGCTTCGTTCTGCGCGATATCATGAGTAATTGTATTCATTTTGTTCAGTGTGTTTTGCGTTGTTGTGCGCGCCTCATTCAAGGCGGCGGACGATACGGCAGTTAACACTGTACTTAAGCGGCTTGCGATACCCGCGGTGCCGCTGGTGTGCATTTTGCGAGTGTGACTTATTTGCTGATTATTGGTATCACGCATGGACTTGATGTTCATACTCTCTTCCTGCAGCTCTCCCAATGTGCTTAATGTATCCACTTTGGACGCCGTTAATGCTTCAATGTGCTCATTAACTGCTTCGAGCTTATCTTCACGCTCATATTGCGCTAACGTGGTTTCTTCCTCAGCGGTAATATTAAATCGATTAGACAAGTCGGCATTGCTGACTTCAGCATCTTTTATACCGTCACTGACGACAGCAAAAATGCGCTTCATATTGCCGTTTACGGTGTCGACATTTTTAATCTGCGATCTTATTTTGCCCATCCGGTCCAGAACAGAGCCGGTACGCTCATCCGTTGTGTTTACAAAATCCAACGCGGCTTTCACCAGGCTTTCTTGACGGTCTTTATGCTCCTCAGACGTGATGTCCAGCAATTCACGTAGCTGCTCTTTTTCCGCTGAAAACTCAGCAAACCTGGTCTCACGATTAAATGTGGTGCTTTCAATTTTTTCACGCAATGCTGCAGCAGTATTTTTGTGATTTTCAATGAGCACTTCGTTGCGAGCAATGTTTTGCAAAGCATCTTTCTTTACGCCGCCCATACCAAACCAAGAGCGATCTTCACGCAAAGCAGCGATATCTTGATTCAGTTTCAGAATGTTAGCCTCAAGCGTATTCAACTCAGCTTCTTGCTCGGCACGTAGCTGTTTAATGCGCTCTTCTTCTTCCTTATCCTCTTGGATTTCTTTGAATACATCGTACATGGCGCCATCGCTTGCCATATTGAGGCGATGTACGGCATCAATGATTTCAATAAGCGGTGTTATTTTCTGCTCGAAGCTAAGCAGGGAGGAATTCATGTCTTCAAAAACTGCCTGCAGCTCAGAGAAGGCTTCAGTATCAGCAAGCCGAATAATCTCTTTCGACATTTCCTTACGGTAGGCCATCAAGTATTCTTTGAACTGTTCAAAGGAGGCGAGTCTCGCTTCATTTTCTTCTTTTGACTCTGTCTCGTTATAGGCTAATGCTCTAGCGACAGCGTCTTTCTTTTCGGAGGGCGAGGCGTCTGACTGGACGACAATTTGATGGAATGGGTTGCTTTCGATTTGAGCAAACTGCTTGGAAATTGTGCTTTCTTCCGATTTTTCAGTAGTATCGACCGCCCGCTTCTTGGTATATTTTTCGACAGCTGCATCCGCGAGCGATTTCGAAATTTTGCCTTTGGCAGCACCTTTTGCCATTGTTCACTTCCTTGAATTATCAATTGCTTAATAAGAATAGCTCGTTAGAGCCTTAGCCCAATGCAGCGCATATTATAAAATAAATCTGGGTTTCAGTGACGCGAAAGTGTGACCCAATAGACATTTAGAGGAAATAAAGTTAGGCGCTTGTGTTAATGGCTGTCACGTCGCTACTTTAAGACAACACGCACCTCTTATTGCTTCCTGAGATGTGGCTCTAGGCAAGACGGCCAAAGGGGCAACCAGGCTGACACGAGGGAGCCCGTTGCTTAGCGCGGTATCGGCATTACCTGCGGCTCAAGACTCAACACCACCTGACCTTCATTCTCCTCGGCCCTCAGCGGCAAACTATAGTTTGGAAAATGTAAAGCAAATACCGCCCCATCCGCCAACAACGCCTGCGCCATCGGCGCAAGCGCCTCAGCGGAACTTGCACAGCCATCCTTACCCACCCGTCCTTCCAATAGCCGCTGCTCGGTGCCCGACATCTGGTGAGCCACAAGCCGCCATGAAGTGTTTATGCCGAGATTGAAGGTGTCGCCGTATACCTCCCCCCAGCCCAGCCCACAAGCTTGCAAGACCATTGGCAACCCCACCTGTGGTTTGGCTTTATTTTCCTTGGCATGAAGCTTGCGAACCCACTCCAACCGGGATATGGCATCCTTAAGGGCATATGTTGCAGGGAAGTCCGACACCTCATACAGCCGCTCCAACCGGCGCACACCGCTCTCAAGCGTCGCCAGATCGTTCTCGCGACGCAGTGAATGTCCCAGTCGATCGATAGCCAGCTGTGCAGCCTCCTTCAGTCCGAGTAACGCAGCCTGCTCATAATGGTAGATCTCTCGGCGGGCATGCTCGTCATGGCTTTCGTCCTCCGACGGCATGCGAGCGAGATAGTAATGCGCTACCGACTCATTATTCTCAGCCCCGACCAGCAAAGCGGCCCGTGCCTCCGCATAGTTCTCCTCCTCCATCAACAGCACACCGTAATTGGTCCATGCGGCATTGTCTCCGCGACTCATGCTCCGCTTCAGCCACTCAACGGCACGCGCGCTGAGTGCATCAGCATCAAAGTGACTGGAAGGATACTTCCGCGCCTCCACAGCAGCTCGCACGTACGCCTTCGCTGCGAATGCCAGTGTTTCGTCGTCATTATTTTCGGCATATGCTTGAGCATAGTAATCACCAGACCGCCCGACCTTCTCCACAAAATATGGAATAGAAGTGATCTTCCCACCCTCATCCGGGTAAGTCATATGGGCAAGATTGAGCAAAGTCGGCATCTTCAGCCCGCGCTCCAGCGCCTCCTCATACAACCTCTCGGCCTGGGGAATATCCCGCTGCGCCTCAGCAATAGTGGCGAGATTGTGGCTGGCCCTGGCAGAGCCAAGATCTCGTGCCCGCTGATAATATGCACTGGCCTTCCTTGCATCTTCGGGAACTCCTTTCCCAAGATGATAAGCCTTGCCCAGCAAGAACAGCCCGTCTATATCATCGGCCGCAGCCGCCACCTCCGCATTCGGCAGAAAAGCCTCGTAATCACCGCTCTCGAAAAGCAGCTCCAGCGTAGAGGCATAAGATGCCGCATGAACGCACATAGTCAGTAGCAGCACATAATTGAGAAATCTCATACATCGTCCTTGATGGTTCGGCAAACAGCTGAGGAAGTCTAGTCTTGCCAGACAACTCTACGCTGCATCAAGGAGTTGTTGAACCGCTCCGGTCGCATAAGCTCGACCGCTTCACGTTTGCACCCAAAGCCAGAGCGTGATCAGAAACAGGTCGATATGTATCTGGTACGTATCTGGTACATTTATTTCGTGCTGTACTGGCCAGCCTGAACGACTTCTCCGAGGTTTATCAGGCAGCTACTGACCAACCGCTGCCATTGTTTCGGCGACGTTGATCAGAAAAACCGGACGCATCAGCGTCCGGTTTTTGTTTGCCTGTGCGCTACAACTACCTCACACCCCGCCCAGAGCCATAAACGCTAGAAACGATACCAACCTGCTGACGATTACCATCAAAATGAGGTCTGGCCAGATATTGGCTCGGCTGAATTTCTTGAGCAGCACGAAAAGCACTACGATGGACAGCGCCCAGCCCACGGTTGGGACCAGCGCAACAATGGCAGCCCCACCCGCAGCAATCACCGCCTCCCTTAGAACCAGATCCACCGAGGTGATTTTTGCAGCAAGCCACAAAACCACACCGCCAATCAAAGCATCCAGAACGACCAAAACCAACTCATCCATTTAAAGTTATCCCTACTTTATTGTCAGGCGGCATTGCCCGGAGCACGCTTTGACAGCCACGCATGAATCAGTCCGGCCTGGAAAAACTGCACAGGAGGCTCAAAACCGCTTGCCTCAATAATTGACGCAACCCTACCGGGCGGAAGAACGCCAACGTCATTGGAATACGCCTTACGCATGCGATCTATCGCCTCTGGCGAAATATCTGACGCCGCCATCATATTTACCCAAGCGCGAAGCAACACTTCATATTCGGCTGACTCTACATCCGAAGCCAGATCAGAACTCGCAAGGATCCCTCCCGGCTTGAGCCTGCGTGATATTTCTCGGAAGAAATCCGACCGCCGTTGTTGATCGAGAATAAATTGCGATACCAAAAAACAAGTGGCGGCGTCGTGGGACCCGCTGGCTGAGAGTGAGTCGAGATAACCTTCATGAAAGTGGCAACGAGACGCAACCCCTTCCTTTTCAGCCCGCTGCCGACAAACATCAAGCATAGGGCCGGAAGGCTCCACCGCAGTAAATTCCCACGTCGGATTTTTAGCAAGGTAGGCTAGCTCCACTCCTGTGCCCACCCCAACACAGAGGATTCGTGCGTCAGCAGGCAGTTCTGCAAACAATGACCCCAAAAGGAAATACAAGCAGTCTTTGATCGGTGCCGTTTTAGCCCACTGCGCGTCGTAGCTGGCAGCCTGCTGATCGAATATCGCCTTAATTTCGTCTTGATGCATACAGTGCTCCAGGTTCTTGGAGGTCTAACGCAGAGCACAGCGGCGGTCCGAGGGAGGTCTCACGATGGTAGGCCGCTGGTGCGAATGATTAGTTGCCAATGGCCACCCCCGACTCCAGAACCCAACAACGGCCCGGCTTTGGAGAAGACAATAGCCGGTTGTTACGTTTTCAGCACCAGACCAGTCCTTTATAAGGTAACTTCTCCAATTCGGCCAACCGGGTTACCAACGTACCACAATGAAGCTCAAGGCGATGTCCGTTCGGATCAAGAAAGTATATGGAATCGCCCTCACTGCTATTCTGCTTCCACTCTGTGATTCCTGCATTTCGCAGCTTGGTGCGGAGTTCATAAAGCTCTTCTTCGCCGATACTGAAAGCAACATGCGAGTAGTCATTGGCAGGCTGGGGCACTCCAACGCTCAGGCATATCCAGGTTTCTCCTGCGGTGAGATAAGCACCGGTATCCCAGAAAACATGCAGCCTCATTCCGAGCAGATCACGGTAGAACGCAATTGATGCGCTCAGATCGGCGACCGAGAAGGTAATGTGATTGATGTCCATGATCGCGCTTTGCCCGAGTAAACGTAATGTTCAGGTTAAGGAGCGAGCGTCCCAGCGAGCGCCGGGGGTGGATCCTTCGCCTTCGCGAAGGATGACGAGGTGATGGGACGGATGACACGTGGGTGCTGATGTAATGTGAGCACCACGCTCATCCCGCCTTACGCAGCGTCAGATTAATCCGCTGACTCCCCAGCTGTGGATGGGGTATATCCCCCAGCGGCATCACCCCATGAAACCGCATTCTATCCACCCCACCCCATACGGCTACGTCACCATGATTCAAGATCGTCCTTGCAGGTCGATCCGAGCGTTTGAACCCGCCGAACAGGAAGGTGGCGGGCATGCCCAGGGAGATCGAGACGATGGGGGCGTTGAAGTCGCATTCGTCCTTGTCCTGGTGCAGGCCCATACGGGCGCCGGGGAGGTAGCGGTTGATCAGGCAGGTATCGGGATGGAAGTCGTTGAAGCCGGCTTCTCTGGCGGCGTGTTGGGCCAGTTCCAGCAGGCAGTCTGGCATGGTCGGCCAGGGTTGGCCGCTATCCGGGTCAATGGGGCTGTAGCGGTAGCCGTATTCGTTGGATACCCAGCCGAGCTTGCCGCAGGCGGTGGTTTGCACTGACATACGTCGCCCGCCTTTGGTCATCATCTGCCGGAAGGGAGCCTCGCGCTGGATAGCTTCCAGCGCGGGCAGCAACCGGTCGAGCCATGGCTCGGCAAAGCCGGGCAGGATAAAGGCTTGCGCGCCCATCGCTATGCGCTGCCCCGGCTGCGCCTGGTGAAACAGATCCAGCGTGCTCATTGATCCTCAGCCGAGATTGACCACGGCGCGGCCGACCATACCTCCGGCCAGGATGGTTTTGATGAATTCCGGTAGCTGATCCAGGGTGACTTCCTGTTCCAGTTGCGTGAGATCGGTCTTCCATTGCAGTGACAGGCGGTCCCACATGGAGGCCTTGACCACCAAGGGCTGCTCCACCGAGTCGACACCCAGCAGGTTGACGTTGCGCAGGATAAAGGGGAACACGCTGGCCTGGAACTGGCCGCCGGCGGTGAGACCGCAGCAGGCGACACTGGCGTCGTAGCGCAGCGATTTGACCACGTTGAACAGGATATCGCCGCCCACGGTATCTACCGCACCGGCCCATTGCTCGGGCAACATGACTTTGGCTGTGCCGACCTGCAGCTCGGCGCGATCAAGCACCCGAGCGGCGCCCAGACGCTGCAGGAATTCGGTCTGATCGGCCTTACCGGTGACTGCCACCACTTCATGCCCCAGTTGGGCCAGCATGGCGACGGCGATACTGCCGACGCCACCGGTCGCGCCGGTTACCAGTACCGGGCCGGAACCTGGCGTCAGACCGGCGCGTTCCAACTTGTCGATACAGAGCGCTGCGGTGAGGCCAGCAGTGCCCAGCACCATGCTGTCGCGCAAGGTCAGGCCCGCCGGGCGCTTCAGCACCCAGGCGGCTGGCACGCGAATATATTGGCCAAAGCCGCCCGGGGTGTTCATGCCCAAGTCGTAGCCGGTCACGATCACTTCGTCGCCGACAGCCAATTCCGCTACCGAGCTGGCTTCGACCACCCCCGCCGCGTCGATTCCCGGCGTATGGGGAAAGTTGCGGGTGATGCCCTTGTTACCGCTGGCGGACATGGCGTCCTTGTAATTGAGTGACGACCAGCGCACGCGGATCAACACCTCACCCGCCGGCAGCTCGTCCACCTGCCGTGTGACCACTCGGGGCACGAACTGCCCCTGCTCTTCACTTACCAGCAATGCCTTGAATTCGGACATGACGGACTCCTACCAGAAACGCTGATTGTGGAAACGTGAAACCCAGGTCAGCACCAGCCGATCCAGCGCAGCGGACATGCTGGAGCTGAGGCGGTCCTGCAGCCGCTTGGGCCGGGCAAAGTGCACCTCGAATACATCGGCCTGGCGGATGCGCCGATTGATGTAGTCATCGCTGGTGTTGACCTCGTCAGCCAGGCCGCGTTCCAACGCCTCGGTGCCGAACCAGACTTCGCCGGTGGCCACGGCATCGACATCCAGCACCGATCGATAACGGCTGACGAAGCGCTTGAACAGGTAGTGGATGTTTTCCAGATCTTCCTGAAATTTCTCCCGCCCCTTCTCGGTGTTTTCACCAAACACCGTCAGGGTGCGCTTGTATTCGCCTGCGGTGAGCATTTCATAATCCACGTCGTGCTTCTTCAACACCCGATGGAAGTTGGGCAATTGCGCAACCACGCCGATGGAACCGAGCATGGCGAAAGGCGCCACCAGAATGCGGTCGGCGATGCAGGCCATCATGTAGCCGCCGCTGGCGGCGACCTTGTCGACGCAGACGGTCAGCGGCACACCGGCTTCCCGCACTCGGGTCAATTGCGCCGCGGCCAGGCCGTAGGCGTGGACCATGCCGCCACCGCTTTCCAGCTTGACGACTACCTCGTCCTGGGGGGTGGCCAACTCCAATACCGCAGTCACCTCATGACGGAGGTTCTCCAGCGCGCTGGCCTTGATATCACCATGGAAGTTCAACACGAAGACCTTGTCGCGTTCGGCGCTGTGCTTGGCGCGCGCTTTCTGTTCCTGCTTGCGGGTTTTCTGCAGCGCTTTGAATGCCGGCTTGTCCAGTACGGCCTGGCCCAGTCGTTCAGTCATGCGGGCCAGTTGATCATTCAAGCGGGTGACGGTCAGGGCACCCTCGCCCTTACGCTGCCGCCCTTTTTGCGAGGCGATCAGCAACAGCACGAACACGACCGCCAGCAATACCGTCAGCGCCTTGGCGGCAAACATTCCAAACTCGGCAATCCACTCCACAGGTGTCTCCAGTCGATTCGGTTTCAGGACTACCTCAAGCATACAGGATCAGCCGATGCGGTAGACAGACCGTCCCCGGCAGGATTCAAACGATCGTATGATTCTTGTTGACAGCTTCCCTGAGCCACCCTACCCTCTGACGAGTTGCACAACCCTGCGTTGCAACGATTGCCGTTGCCCCTATGAAACATCCGATAAAGGAAGAATCCATGACTACCGTTGCTGACATCATCAATAACATGGAAGGCAAGTTCAATCCGGCTGCCGCTGCTGGCCTGGATCTCGTTTTCCAATTCAACATCGAGGATGATTCCAATTTCTACGCCGTGATCAAGGACGGCACCTGTGATGTCCAGCAGGGCGATGCGGAAGACCCGAACGTCACCCTGATCATGGACTCCGAAACGCTGAACGGCGTTATCACCGGCGAGACCGACGGCATGCAGGCCTTCATGGGCGGCAAGCTGCGCGCCGAAGGCGACATGATGCTGGCGCTGAAGCTGGGCGAGCTGTTCCCGGTCTGATCGAGCAGCAAGACAAAAAACCGGAGCCAGGCTCCGGTTTTTTATTGCCCGGCATCGCTGGTCGGGCGCTGCGCGTCAGTCGCCCGAAAGGGTCGTGCCAATCGCAATTTGCCGCCATAGACACAACCGATCCCCTGCCAACACGGTTTCTGATAAGTAACACTGCGTCTTGGCAGCCTCTTGCCCCTGCAGTAGATTGACCAACGATCATGCCTATCTCAACAAGGACAAGACAGATGCAGAAAACCCAACTGTTCGACCTGGACGGAAAAATTGCCCTGGTAACCGGCGCCAGCCGCGGCATCGGCGAAGCCATTGCCAAACTGCTGGCCCAGCAAGGTGCCCATGTCATCGTCTCCAGCCGCAAGATCGATGGCTGCCAGGAAGTGGCCGACGCCATCGTTGCCGCGGGTGGCAAAGCCACCGCCATGGCCTGTCATATCGGTGAGATGGAGCAGATCAAGGCGACCGTCGAGGCCATTCGCAGCCAGTTCGGCAAGCTGGATATCCTGGTCAACAATGCTGCCACCAACCCCTTCTTCGGCAATGTGCTGGATACCGATCTGGACGTCTTCCAGAAAACCGTGGACGTGAACATCCGCGGCTACTTCTTCATGTCGGTTGAAGCTGGCAAGCTGATGCGCGAAAACGGCGGCGGCGCCATTCTTAACGTCGCCTCGGTCAACGGCCTGGTACCGGGCATGATGCAGGGCATCTACTCGATCACCAAGGCGGCGGTCATCAACATGACCAAGGTGTTCGCCAAGGAATGTGCGCAGTTCGGCATCCGTTGCAACGCCCTGCTGCCGGGCCTGACCGATACCAAGTTCGCGTCGGCGCTGGTGAAGAATGACAGCATTTTGAAGCCCGCCCTGCAGCGCATTCCCCTGGCGCGCCCGGCGGACCCGAGCGAGATGGCCGGCACCGTGCTCTACCTGGTGAGCGATGCGTCCAGCTACACTACTGGCACGGCGATCAACGTCGACGGTGGCATGCTCTCCTGAAGCCTGGCCGGCCCTCGCGGGCCGGCTTCTTCAATCGAAGCCCTTCAGCGCCGTCAAGGCCTGAGGGTTCATCGCCACCGGCGACAGACCGGTGGTGCCGATTTCAATGGCATAACGAGCACCATCGGCCGCCGGCATGAAGCGAATGGCAAAGGCATCGGCATACAGCCAGCCCAGGTCGACGCCATCCAGCCAGGACCAGGCGTCGCGCCAGCGCGGCGTATCATGCAATGGCCGAGTCGGAGTGACTTCTGTTTGCTGCTCCAGCGCCAGATAGCGCCCGCTCAGGCGATCGAGGCGGTAGCCATCTTCCAGCCCCAGCGCGTGCAGCAGTCCCTGCCAGCGCAACACCTGAACCTCCAGCTCCCATAGGTCACCCTGCAATTGCAGTTGCTGAACGCCGTCTGCCGTTCGCAGGGTTGCATCAAACCGCTGGGGCGCACTTTCATTCAGCTCCAGTGTGGCAATCTGGGCACCGTCGGTAATCGGGCGAAACTGATACAGTTCCCAAGCGATAACCGCGACCGCCGCGCAGCAGCCCAGCAATGCCAACAGCAGCATGCCTTTGAGCCAGCCGAGCAGCCAATCCAGGCGCCAACCAAAACGTAGTATCAGCGATAACAGCAGCAGCGCGAGGCATCCCACCAGCACTGCCAGACCAGCGTATTGCATGCGAACTCCTTGTCACATTCAGGCCGGAACGGGGGGTTGTGGCTGGCCGGCCAGCCGTGCCAGATAACAATCGATCAACCAACGGGAAATGGTGCCCTGGGGCGGTATGGCGGGCAGTTGATGGATATTCCACCAATGGGCCTCTTCGATCTCGCCGGGCTGCGGAACGATCTCACCATCGACATAGGAAGCATGGAAACCCAACATCAGCGAGTTGGGAAAGGGCCAGTTCTGGCTGCCGAGATATTCGATATGATCGACGGTAACACCGACCTCCTCCATCACCTCGCGGCGCAGCGCTTCCTCCGCCGACTCGCCAGGCTCGATGAATCCGGCCAGGGTGCTGAAGAACCCGGCGCGGAAATTGGCCGAGCGCGCCAGCAGTACTTCCTCGCCGCGGGTGATCAGCACGATGATACAGGGCGCGAGCTTGGGGTACTGGCGATTGCCACAACCGCTGCATTCCATCGCCCGTTCGTCCGGGCGCACCTGGGTTGGCTGACCGCAGCGGCCACAAAAACGGTGGGTGTCGTGCCAGATATCCAATTGCTGAGCTACGCCGAGCAGGCGGAACGTCGAGTCATCGACTTGCCCCAGCAGACTGCGCAAACCGTGCCATGACAGCCCAGGCAGATCGATCTGCTCCTTGACGCGCACCAACTGGCATGGCCGGTCATCCACCAGCCCCAGGGTCATCTGGTATTCGGCATCGCCCAGGTAACGCGCCATATCCGGATCATGCAACAGGTTGCCCTGGTACATGGCAAAGGATTGTTCATGACGGATCAGCACCCAGCCGTCGGCATGCGTTTCAGTGGTCAGGGAGGCAGTAAACCGGGTGAATCTCTGCACGGGAATCAGGCTCCGACGCCGTAGCCGAGTTCGGCAAGGCTGTCTTCGGCGACGGCCAGGACATCGCCTGTACCGACCGATGAGCGCTCCGCCGACTCAAGATAGAATTCGATGCTGGTCAGGGCATCGGCCAGCACCTCCAACTGCTGCGGGTCCGGTGTAGCCTGCTGCTCCAGCATGGACTTGCGAATGAAGCGTGAGGCATTGCCAATGATATCCGACGCTCGGGTCATACCCAGGAAGATCAACCCGCCCCGCACGGTTTCCAGTGTCGCCGGTACGTTCAGCAAGTGCATGCGGTCGTTGCCCGACTCGATGTAGGCCGTGATGGCCCGTCTGGCCAGGGCCAGTCCCGCCTGGGATTCCTCAACTAGCACGATATGCGCTTCCTTGAGTTCGACCGGGCCGGGATTGCGGCTTTCGTCGAATCCGCCCAGAGCTTCTCCCTCGTTTTCCAGGCGGTTCACCGTCAACTCGGCATGTAGTACCGCGTCGGCAACCTGCTCCAGCACCCCGCTGTTGCCGGACTGCCAGCCGCTCAACTGCTGCGCCGCGTGCCGGATCTTGCCGGCAATCTCCGCCAGGTCCAGCATATCCAGCGTCTTCCACAACCGCTGCAGGGCAGTATCCAGGGTCTCGAGGGATTGCTCGGCATCGCCGGCGTTGCGTGCCAACAGGTCCAGTAGATCCTTGACCGCGGCAATTTCCTCATGCAACGCCTCGGCAACCGAGCGCATCACATCGGCACCAGGGCCCTGCAGACGATCGAAGGCACGCTGCAGAGCCGCTTCGCTGTAACCGGGGTCCGGCAGATTGACGGCGCGGCGGACTTCCTCGCACAACACGCAGCCGGCATCGCCCAGGGCGACCAGATACAGCATCGCCCTCAGCAGCGATGCACTGTCCGAAGCGGAATGACCAGAAGCCAGGCGTTTGAGTTCGCGATCCAGCCGCGAGTACAGACGTTTGCGCTCCGCGGTCATTTGCAGGGGCACGGCATCCATCGCCTCAAGCGAGGCGGATGCAACCCAGCACAGGGTCGCTGTACGATCATCCAGGCGGGTTTCCATACGTTGCAGGGCGCGCTGCATCAACGAGATGCCCGCCGCCGGCCGCTCATCCCGGAGCATACCCAGCAGCCCCAATTGGTACATCTGCCGCAACCGTGCAAAGGTGCGGGTATCCAGCGGCTCCTTCGATCCATCACGCAGGGCCACGGGCAACCGTTGTACATCCAAGGGATAGAAATGACTTTCCGCCAGGGGCGGCGCATCCGCCCGGTGGGCGCGCAGGTCGTTGATGGTCGGCAGCAGCAGTTCGGGCTGCTCGACACCCTGTTGGCGGCACAGATGCAAATAGCGCTGGAGCAGGAACAGGCCATTGCACAAGGCGGATAGCGGGGCGTTTCTGCCCTCGCCCTCATGCTCCGGAATATCCGTCGCCAGGGCGATCATTTCTTCCGCCAGCAATGCTGCGCCATCCAGCTCAATCAGGTTCAGCGTACCGCGCAGCTGCTGCAGCCCCTCAATGGCCTTTTGCAGCAGGCTGCCGTTTTGTCTTTCCTCAAGGAACTGCTGCAGCAGATCCTCGACGCCAGCCATGCTGGCGAACAGCTCATCCTTGACAAGATCGAGTGATGTGGCACCGGTTAACATCGCTTCAGTCTCCTTCGTCCCTGCAGTCAGACTGGCACGCTCAATCGGCGAACTCGGCTGGTTTTCTGCTCATATGTGCCGTCATGGCCAGCTTGAGATCTTCCGATTGCAGCATGGCCGCGTTCCAGGTGGCGATATAGTTCAACCCGTCTGCAACGCTGTGATCACGGCTGTAGCGAATCATTTCCTTGGTCCCGCGAATGGCCAGCGGAGACTTGGCGGCAATCTGGCCGGCAATACCCATCACGCCTTCGATCAGCGTGGCATGGTCAGCATAGACGCGGTTTACCAGCCCCATCTCCCGGGCCTCGTCTCCGAAGACCGCGCGACCGGTGTAGGCCAGTTCGCGCATCATGCCATCACCAATAATATGGGGCAATCGCTGCAACGTACCGACATCCGCCGCCATGCCCATGTCGATTTCCTTGATCGAGAAATGCGCGCTCGCAGTAGCATAACGCATGTCGCAGGCGCTGATCAGATCTATCGCACCACCGATACAATAGCCATGTACAGCGGCGATGACCGGCTTGCGGCATTCTTCAACGGCATTGAAAGCAGCTTGCAGGCGCAGCACATTGCGGCGGATACGCTCGGCGTTGCGGCCAATATCCTGGGTCATTTCGCCGGCCGCCTGGGCCAGCATGGCCAGATCGATTCCGGCGGAAAAATGGTCACCGGCGCCGGAGATAACCGCGACACGGACGCTGTCGGTGCGGTCGACCCAATCGAATATGTCGACCATCTCGGTCCAGAATGCTTCATCCATGGCATTGGCCTTGGCCGGACGGTTGATCAACACATGGGCGATGGCCCCGTGTTGCTCGACTTTCAGCGATTGGTATTCGTGCATCTCTACAGCTCCCTGATATTGTTCTGATAACCGGCAAACTATACCAAGCCCGCCCCCAGCGGTATAACCATTCCTGTTACTGATGCGTGGGCGGCGGCGCCGTCTATTCGGTGACCAGTTCGGCTGTTTGCGGCCAGGCGACAAAGCCGGCCGCCTTTTCAATGGCCGCCAGTCGTTCCTCATGGGCCACCAGTTCCGCCTCGCTGGCCCGGATGACCGGTAGCGCTGGACGCGCTGGGTCCAACCGGCGAATCGTACCGACCTCCCCGCCACCATTTTCCCCGGCGGCATGGCTGGCCAGCGACAAAGCCGTCTGGCCGCCGGTCATGATCAGGTAGACATCAGCCAGAATCTCGGCGTCCAGCAGCGCGCCGTGCAGGTCACGCTGAGAGTTGTCGACACCATAGCGCTTGCACAGGGCGTCCAGGCTATTACGCTGGCCTGGGTGCTTGTCCCGGGCAATACGCAGGGTATCAACCACTGAACAATGATCCGCTACCTGACCATGGCCCCCTCTAAGCAGCTGTAGCTCGGCATCGATGAAGCCGACGTCGAACGCCGCGTTGTGGATAACCAGACGTGCGCCCTTGATGAAGGCCATGAAGTCATCGACGACATCAGCGAACAGCGGCTTGTCTGCCAAAAACGCATCACTGATGCCGTGGACCGCGAACGCGCCCTCTTCCACTTCCCGCTGGGGGTTGATGTAGACGTGGAAGTGGCGGCCGGTCAGGCGGCGGTCGAGCAGCTCGACACAACCGATCTCGATGATCCGGTGCCCTTCACGGACTTCAATACCTGTGGTTTCGGTATCCAGAACGATTTCACGCATCCTGCACCGCCCCTCTGCCCAAGACCTGATCCACACCGCGATTGGCCAGTGCATCGGCCAGATCATTTTCCGGATGTCCGCTATGCCCCTTGACCCAGCGCCATTCAACCTGGTGCTGATTGACCAGTGCGTCCAGTTCCTGCCAGAGATCGGCGTTCTTTACCGGTTGGCGGCTGGCTGTCTTCCAGCCGCGCTTCTTCCAGTTGGGCATCCATTCGCGGATGCCTTTCATGACGTATTCCGAATCGGTGGTAAGCAACACGCTGGCTGGCTTCTTCAGCGCCTCCAGTCCACGAATGGCAGCAGTCAGCTCCATCCGATTGTTGGTGGTATTGAGTTCACCGCCGAACAGGGTTTTCTGGTGTTCGCCCAGACGCAGAAGTACGCCCCAGCCCCCCGGCCCCGGATTTCCCTTGCAGGCGCCGTCGGTAAAAATCTCGATTGTGTGGCTCATTACTCGTTCCGTTTATGTGTCCGCCGGTTGCCCGCAACCAGCGGCGGGAGATGCAGTGTGGGGAAGACAATTCCCCGTTGCCGGCGCGGCGTGAGGCCCAGCGCCTGGCGTCGTGCCAGCAGAAAGTAGAAGCCGCCGCCGGGTAACTGGTGCCGTTGGCCCAGGGCATCGATGCGCCGGAGCCGCTCCAGCCAGGCTTGCGATTTGAGGGGCGGAAGATAACACCCATCAACGCGTTTCTCCACTGCAAAACCCAGCAACTCCAGCCAGTCGGTCAGGCGCGCAGGACTGATGAATCCTGCTTCGCTGAACCAGTCGCGCCCGGCAAAATGATTGAAGCCCCAGCTGCTCCAGGGATTGAAGCCGAATACCAGCAGATGGCCGCCCGCCCTCACCGCCTGGCCGGCTTCGCGCAGCAAGCTGCGCGGTGACAGGCAGAAATCCAGCCCGTGATGCAGTACCACGGCGTCCAGCGAGTGCGGAGCAAAGGGCCACTGAGTCTCTTCCACCGGCAACGCCGACGGCCCGCCCAGCAGGTCCAGCTGCCAGTGATTGCGCAGCACAGTGCGCTCATCATCCAGCAGTTCGGCAGCCAGCCCGTACTGCACCAGATGATGACCGAAGCAGGCCGGCAACGCCTTGCGCATCACTGCCCGCTCGGATTCCAGCAACCAGCACCCGGGTGGGCTGTTCAGCCAATTCCGGGCCACGCCGAGCAGGCGGAGCAGGTCTTCCTGGCTGATGGAGCGTGACGACTCTGGTATCACCATGGGATCTCCGGGTTGGCCTGGGTCATATTACCTCCTATAAGATACAGATCACCATTCAAGGAAGGTACGAAGCCCATGCCACAGTTCATTGCCTTGCCAGCATTCCAGGACAACTACATCTGGTTGTTGCTGGACGAAACCACACTGCAGGTTGCGGCGGTCGATCCGGGCGACGCCCAGCCGGTCATCACCTGGCTGAGCCGCCATCCGGAATATCAGTTGTGCACCATACTGCTCACCCACCACCACCCTGACCATACCGGCGGGGTACTGACCCTCAAGGCCGCGACCGGCTGCAAGGTCTGGGGGCCGACCAACGACACCATCAAGGGTATCGACCGGCCGCTCGAAGATGGCTTCCAGATATGCCTGTTCGAACAGGAGATCCAGGTGCTGGCGGTGCCCGGCCATACCCTGGACCATATTGCCTACTTCTGCGATCACCCAAGTGACCCCTGGCTGCTCAGCGGCGACACCCTGTTCGCTGGCGGCTGCGGCAGACTGTTCGAGGGGTCTGCCGAGCAGATGTATGCCTCGCTGCAGAAGCTGGCCGCGCTGCCGGATAACACCACCATATATTGCACCCATGAATATACCCAGTCCAACCTGCAATTCGCCCGTGCGGTCGAGCCGGACAATCTGGATATAAAGGTGCGCCTCGAAGTGGTCGAGGACCTGCGCCGGGACGGTCGCATTACCCTGCCCACTACCCTGGCCCTGGAAAAGCGTACCAATCCCTTTCTGCGCTGCGAAGATTCCCATGTGCGCGGCGCAGCGGCCAGTCACAGCGGCAGCATGCCGGCCAGTGCAGTGCAAACCTTTGCTGCCATTCGCGCCTGGAAAGACACATTCTGAAACAGTATCATCCGGCGTAGCCGCACGTGGTGTCATGGGCATCCGTGCGGCAATTTTCGCCGGTGCGACATATGGTCCGGATCTGCTTCCTTGACCCCTCGGGGGTGGCTCCCTAGAATCGGGCAAATTTTAACGGACCAGCTCATGTTATTTTCGCCCAACGCTCTCAGAAATGGATTCCTGACGCTGTGGCTAGTCGTACTTGTCGGCTGTCAGACCACCACCGGCCCAACGGGCCAGTCCACCGCTATCAAAACCTTGCCCGCGCCCTCTGCGGCAGGCTCTGCAGACAGCGCCCAAACCACCAAGCCGCGCTGGCGGGTACCGCAACAGGTCGATGAACCACGCACCCTGTGGACACGCATCCGCGATGGCTTCCTGCTCGACCCCACGGTAGAGGACAATCCCCGCGTCGATCAGCAGCGTCTGTTTTTCGCCTCCCAGCCGCGCTATTTCGAAATCACTTCCAAGCGCGCCCAGCGTTACCTGCACTATGTAGTAGAAGAGCTGGACAAGCGCGACATGCCTCTGGAGCTGGCGCTGCTGCCCTTCGTGGAAAGCGGCTACAACCCCATGGCCTACTCCACGTCCCATGCCGCTGGCATCTGGCAGTTCATTCCATCCACCGGCCGGGTGTTCGCCCTGCGCCAAGATGACTGGTATGACGGTCGGCGTGACATCACCGCCTCCACCACCGCAGCACTGGACTACCTGAGCAAACTCAGTGATATGTTCGAAGGTGACTGGCTGCTCGCCGTGGCGGCCTACAACTGTGGTGAAGGCTGTGTCGGTCGTGCGGTCAAGCGCAACCAGGCGCTGGGACTGCCGGCGGACTACTGGAACCTGCAGCTGCCCCGCGAAACCATGAACTATGTACCCAAGCTGCTGGCTCTGGCGCAGATCATCAACAGCCCTGAAGAATACGGCACCGTCCTGCCCTCGCTGGATGACACGCCCTATTTTGCCCAGATCACCATCAAGCGGCCGTTGGATCTGGTCAAGGCCGCCGAGCTGGCGAGCATTTCCACCGACGAGATGAAGTATCTCAATCCAGCATTCAAACATCGGGTGGCAACGCCCAACGGCCCCTACCAATTGTTGATTCCGGTGAATCAGGCCGAACAGTTCAGCTCGGCGCTGGCCCAGTTGCCGGAGAGCGAACGGGTATCCTTCACCCGTTATACCGTACGCCGCGGCGATACCCTGTCGCAGATTGCCCGCCGGCACAACCTGAGCGTAGGCATGCTGCGCCAGGCCAATGAGATGCAGGGCAGCCTGATCAATATCGGTCAGACCCTGATCGTGCCTCACGGCCCGTCGACCCAGGTGGCCAGTGCTAATGTGCCGGAAAAACGTACCTATACCGTCAAGTCCGGCGATTCCCTGTACAGCATCGCCCGCCGCTTCAACGTGGAAATCAAGCAGTTGCGCGCCTGGAACGGTGTCGACACGCATCTGCGGCCGGGCCAGCAACTGACCCTGCGTATGCCCTAGGGCCAGCGCTTTCGCTTATAGCCGGGGGATGTTAGCTTTACAGCTTCCCCGGTTACGCGAATGCCATGATCTTGCCGCTGAAACTGCTTTATGCCCTGCTACTGATTATCCTGCTCTGCCCTGCGGCAAGCGCGGCCGTCTATAAACAGCATGGTTATGCAGTCTTCGGTCAGCCCAAGTACACCAAGGACTTCACCCACCTCGACTACGTCAACCCCGACGCGCCCAAGGGTGGCACGCTGCGGGTAATGGGCAGCGGCACTTTCGACACCCTCAACCCCTACACCCTCAAGGGCACCAGCCCGATCAGTACCGGCAATTTCTATCAATACGGCATCAGCGAGCTGAACGAGCCGCTGATGGTTGGCAATGGCATTTATGACCCGTCGGGCGACGAACCCTATTCCGCCTATGGCCTGATCGCTGAAACCCTGGAGTTCTCCGACGACCGCAGCTGGGTGGTATTCAATCTGCGGCCCCAGGCGCGCTTCCATGACGGCCGGCCGATCACCGCCCACGATGTCGCCTTCAGCTACCGGCTGCTGAGCGAACAGGGGCACCCCAACTATCGGGCCATGCTGCAGGAAATCGAGCGCATCGACCTGCTCGGCACCCACCGTATTCGCTTCATCTTCAAGAGCAGCAACAACCCACTGCTGATCCTGCGCCTGGGAGAGCTGCCGGTGCTACCCGAACACTATTGGCGTGACCGCGACTTTACCGCGACCACCTTCGAACCGGCGCTGAACAGCGGCCCCTACCGCATCACGCAGGTCATGCCAGGACGTCGAGTGGTATTCCAGCGGGTGAAGGATTATTGGGGCAAGGACCTTCCGATCAACCGCGGCAAGTACAATGTCGACCGCCTGGAAGTGGAGTTCTATCGCGACAACAACGTTGCCTTCGAAGCCTTCAAGGCCGGAGAGTTCGACATTTATCTTGATCACAAGGCCAGCAACTGGGCCAACGCCTACGACTTTCCAGCGGTGACCTCCGGTGCGGTAGTCAAGCGGGCCATCAAACATGAGATTCCGGCTTCGACCCAGGCGTTGTTCTTCAATACCCGGCGCAGCCCCTTCGACCAGCGCCTGGTGCGCCAGGCGCTCGGCATGCTGTTCGACTTCGAATGGTCCAACCGGGTGCTGTTCTACGATGCCTACCAGCGATCACTGAGCTACTACCCCAACAGCCCTTTCAGCGCCACTGATTTGCCGGCCGGCCAGGAATTTCTCTATCTGTCCGAATATCGTGACCAGCTACCCAGCGAGCTGTTTCTGCAGCCCTACAGCCTGCCAACCACCGATGGCCGGGGTATTCCGCGTGACACGCTGCGCCAGGCGGTGGAACTGTTCGCCGAAGCCGGTTGGACCCTGCGTAATGGACGACTGCAGAACGCCGCAGGCCGGCCACTGACCTTCGAGGTATTGCTGGTCAACCCGAGCCTGGAGCGCATCCTGCTACCTTGGAGCACCAACCTGGCCCGGCTAGGTATCGACTTGCGCATCCGCACGGTTGACCGAGCCCAGTACAAGGCCCGGCTGGATCAGTTCGACTTCGACATGATCCTCACCACGCTGCCGCAGACGCTGTCTCCAGGATATGAGCAGCATGTCTATTTCCACTCCTCCCAGCGCGACGTCAAGGGCAGCCGCAACTATGCCGGTATCGCCAACCCGATCATCGACGAGCTACTGGGCACACTTCTGGCCGCCAATACCCGCACCAAGCAGATCGCCGCCGCCAAGGCCATCGACCGGGTGTTGCTATGGGAGCACTATACAATTCCAAACTGGTATATAAACTACCACCGCATTGCCCATCGAAGTACGCTGCGGTCATTGACGACTCCACCCTATTCATTGTCCATCCGCAGTTGGTGGATAGATAACAAGACCGACTGAACAGGAAGGCCATCTCGATGTTCGACACCTTGAAGACCTGTCTGGGATGCCTGCTGCTGGCAGCATCGACCGTTGCCATCGCCGCGCCCGGCGGCCATGCATTGACCCTGTACGGCGAGCCGCCGAAGTACCCGGAAGACTTTTCCCACTTCGACTACGTCAATCCCCAGGCCCCCAAAGGCGGCACCTTGCGATTGTCCGGGTTCGGCAGTTTCGATTCCTTCAACGGTTTCATCAGCCGCGGCACGGCTGCCAGTGAACTCGGCCTGATCTATGACACCCTTATGGTACAGTCGCTGGACGAACCCTTCTCCGAATACGGCCTGCTGGCCGAGCGCATCGAGCGGCCAGCCGACAATACCTGGGTACGTTTCCACCTGCGCCCCGAAGCCCGCTTTCATGATGGCGAGCCGGTCACTGCGGCCGATGTGGTATTCACCTTCAACACCCTGATAGAACAGGGTGCACCCTTCTACCAGGCCTATTACGCCGACGTAAAGGAAGTGGTGGCCGACACCGAGCGCAGCGTGACCTTCCAGTTCCACCATGGTAATAACCGTGAGTTGCCGATGGTGCTGGGTCAATTGCCAGTGCTACCAGCACATTATTGGGCCGACCGGGACTTCACCCGTAACGGTCTGGAGCGGCCGCTGGGCAGCGGCCCCTACCGCATCGGGCAGGTACGTCCCGGCCGCTCGGTGACCTTCGAGCGGGTCGCCGATTATTGGGCGGCCGAGTTGCCGGTGCGCAAGGGCTTCTACAACTTCGATCGCGTGGTGGTGGACTACTATCGCGATACCGGCGTCGCCCTGGAGGCGTTCAAGGCTGGTCAACTGGATTTCAACCTGGAGTTCAGCGCCAAGAACTGGGCCACTGGCTACGACAGCCCGGCGCTGAGCCAAGGTCGCATCATCAAGGAAGAGATCGCCAACCAGAACACCCAAGGCATGCAGGGCTTCATCTTTAATCTGCGCAAGCCCTACTTCCAGGATGTCCGCGTACGCCAGGCAATCGCCCTGCTATTCGACTTCGAATGGGCCAATGAGCGCCTGTTCCATGGGGCCTACACGCGCAGTGCCAGCTACTTCGGCAACTCCGAACTGGCGGCCGATGGCTTGCCTGGAGAAGATGAACTGGCGCTGCTGGAACCATTGCGCGAACAGCTGTCCAAGACCGTGTTCGATAGCGCCTATCTACCTCCGCAGACCGATGGCAGCGGCAGTATCCGCGATCAGCGCCGCCAGGCCTACGACCTGCTGCAGGAGGCCGGCTGGCGAATCGAGAACGATCAGTTGATCAATGCCGATGGCGTCCCGCTGAGCTTCGAGTTCCTGCTGATCCAGGCCGATTTCGAGCGGGTGTTGCTGCCCTTCAAACGCAACCTGGCCTCCCTGGGGATCGATATGCAGCTGCGCCGCATCGATGTTTCGCAGTATGTAAATCGGCTGCGTTCAAGGGATTTCGACATGGTAGTCACCAGCTTTCCACAATCCAATTCACCGGGTAACGAGCAGCGTGAATACTGGCACTCCTCCAGCGCCGACAACCCCGGTAGCCGCAATCTCATCGGCCTGCGCGACCCGGCTATCGACCAGTTGGTGGATGGCTTGATCATCGCGGATTCGCGAGCCGAGCTGATCACCCACACCCGCGCCCTGGATCGGGTGCTGCGCGCCGGCCATTACCTGGTGCCCAATTACCACACGCCGGTCTACCGCGTGGCCTACTGGGACAAGTTCGCCCATCCCAGCCAGCCGCCCAAATACGATGTAGGCATGTACACCTGGTGGGTCAAGCCCGGCGCGCCGGACCCGGTATCGGTGCTGCCGACCGCAGAGCAGGAGCCCTGAGCATGCTCGCCTACATCATTCGGCGTCTGTTGCTGATCATCCCGACCCTGTTCGGCATTCTGCTGATCAACTTTCTCATCATCCAGGCCGCCCCCGGCGGCCCGGTGGAGCAGATGATCGCCAATCTGGAGGGCTTCGAAGGCGCTACCAGCCGGATTGGCGGCAGCGCCCAGGGTGAGGTGTCCAGCGGCGGCAATTATCGCGGCGCCCAAGGCCTGGACCCGGAGATCATCGCCGAGATCGAGCGCATGTACGGCTTCGACAAGCCGGCCCATGAACGCTTCTGGCTGATGATCAAGGGCTATCTGACCTTCGATTTCGGCGACAGCTTCTTTCGCGATGCCAGCGTCATCGACCTGATCATCGAGAAGATGCCGGTATCCATTTCCCTCGGGCTATGGACTACCCTGCTCACCTATCTGATATCCATCCCCCTGGGCATCCGCAAGGCCATCCGCCACGGCTCGGCCTTCGATGTCTGGACCAGCTCGCTGATCATCGTTGGCTACGCCATCCCCGGTTTCCTGCTGGCGATCCTGCTGATTGTGGTATTTGCCGGCGGCAGCTATTTCGACTGGTTTCCACTGCGCGGGCTGACCTCCAACAATTGGGAGGAGCTGGATACCTGGGGCAAGATCACCGACTACCTGTGGCACCTGGTTCTGCCGATCACCGCCATGGTCATCGGCAGCTTCGCCACCCTGACCATGCTGACCAAGAACTGCTTTCTGGATGAAATCGGCAAGCAGTACGTGACTACCGCCCGGGCCAAGGGGTTATCGGAAAATCGTGTGCTCTATGGCCATGTGTTTCGCAACGCCATGTTGCTGATCATCGCCGGCTTTCCCTCGGCATTGATCAGTGTGTTCTTCACCGGCGCCCTGCTGATCGAGGTGATCTTCTCCCTGGACGGCCTGGGACTGCTCGGCTTCGAGGCAGCAATCAACCGCGATTACCCCTTGATGTTCGGCACTCTGTACATCTTTACCCTGCTGGGGCTGGTGGTAAAGCTGATCGGCGACATCGCCTATACCCTGGTCGATCCGCGGATCGACTTCGAAAGCCGGGAGGGTTGAGTCGATGCCGCGTTTTCAGTTATCACCACTCAACCGTCGCCGCTTCGCCCGCTTCCGCGCCAACCGCCGGGGCTGGTGGTCATTGCATGTGTTCATGGTGCTGTTCGTACTCAGCCTGGGCGCCGAGTTCATCGCCAACGACAAACCGCTGCTGCTGAGCCATCAGGATGAACTCTACTTCCCGGTCTTCAAGCGCTACGCGGAAACCGAGTTCGGTGGCGAGTTTCCCATCGAGGCCGACTACCGCAGCCCCTATGTACGGGAACTGATCGAGGACGCCGGCGGCTGGATGCTATGGCCACCGATCCCCTATCACTACGACACCATCAACTATGACCTGCAGGTGCCCGCCCCCGCACCGCCCTCGGCGGACAACTGGCTGGGCACCGACGATCAGGCGCGGGATGTGATGTCGCGGGTCATCTACGGCTTTCGCATCTCGGTGCTGTTCGCCCTCACCCTGACCATTCTCAGCTCGATCATCGGCGTCATCGCCGGTGCGGTGCAGGGCTTCTACGGGGGGCGCATCGACCTGTTCGGCCAGCGCTTCATCGAAGTCTGGTCGGGTCTGCCGGTGCTCTATCTGCTGATCATCCTGGCCAGCTTCGTGCAGCCGAACTTCTGGTGGCTGCTGGGCATCATGCTGCTGTTCTCCTGGATGGCGCTGGTCGACGTGGTGCGCGCCGAGTTCCTGCGCGGGCGCAACCTGGAATACGTGCGCGCCGCCCGCGCCCTGGGCGCCGGTAACGGCACCATCATGTTCCGGCATATCCTGCCCAACGCCATGGTCGCCACCCTGACCTTCTTCCCGTTCATTCTTACCGGCGGGGTGATTACCCTGACGTCGCTGGACTTTCTCGGCTTCGGCCTGCCGCCCGGTTCGCCGTCGCTGGGCGAGCTGATTGCCCAGGGCAAGGCCAACCTGCAGGCGCCCTGGCTGGGCCTGACCGCCTTCGTGGTGTTGTCAGTGATGCTGTCGCTGCTGGTGTTCATCGGCGAAGCCCTGCGCGATGCCTTCGACCCGAGGAAATGACATGACCGAACAGCCATTGATACGGATCGACAATCTCAGCGTGGCCTTTGCCAGCGAGAAGCAGGAAATCCAGGCCGTGCGCGGCGTCAGTTTCGATATCCGCCCGGGTGAAACCCTGGCTCTGGTAGGCGAGAGTGGCTCGGGCAAGTCGGTGACTGCCCATTCCATCCTGCGCTTGCTGCCCTACCCCCAGGCACGGCATCCGAGCGGCCGCGTCCTGTACCAGGACGAAGACCTGCTCAGCGCGCCGGAAAAGCAACTGCGCAAGGTGCGCGGCAACCGCATCTCGATGATCTTCCAGGAGCCGATGAGCTCACTGAACCCGTTGCACACGGTGGAGCGGCAGATCAACGAGGTATTGTTCCTGCACAAGGGGCTGGACAAGCAGGCTGCCCGCGCGCGCACCCTCGAACTGCTTGACCTCGTGGGCATTCCCGATCCGGCCCAACGCCTGAAGAGTTATCCCCACGAGCTCTCCGGCGGCCAGCGCCAGCGGGTAATGATCGCCATGGCGCTGGCCAACGAGCCGGAACTGCTGATCGCCGACGAGCCGACCACCGCACTTGATGTCACGGTGCAGCTGAAGATTCTCGAGTTACTCCAGTCCCTGCAGCAGAAATTGGGCATGGCCCTGCTGCTGATCAGTCACGACCTGAACCTGGTGCGTAAAATAGCCCACCGGGTATGTGTCATGTATCAGGGTCAGGTCGTCGAAGAGAATGATTGTGCGGAACTCTTCACCCGGCCGCAGCATGAATATACCCGGCAGTTGCTGGCTGCAGACCCGTCGGGCGAGCCGGTACCGGCCGATCCGGCGGCGCCGTTGGTGATGCGGGCCGAGCAGCTGCGGGTGTGGTTTCCGATCCGCCAGGGCGTGTTCAAGCGCACCGTGGATCATGTGAAGGCAGTGACCGATGCCAGTTTCAGCCTGCAGCGCGGACAGACCCTGGGTATCGTCGGTGAAAGCGGCTCGGGCAAGACCACGCTGGGCATGGCATTGTTGCGGCTCACTGAAAGCCAAGGGCTGATAGAATGCAACGGCCAGCGGCTGGATGGGCTCGATCAGCGGGCAGTGCGACCGGTACGGCGGCAGTTCCAGGTGGTGTTTCAGGACCCCTTCGGCAGTCTGAGTCCGCGCATGTCGATCGCGCAGATCATCAGTGAGGGGTTGGAGATCCACCGTATCGGCACGCCGCAGGAGCGCGAGCAGATGGTGATCCAGGCCATGCAGGAAGTCGGTCTGGACCCGGACGCCCGGCACCGCTATCCCCATGAGTTCTCGGGGGGGCAGCGCCAGCGCATCGCCATCGCTAGGGCGCTGGTGTTGAAGCCGTCGCTGATATTGCTGGATGAACCGACCTCGGCACTGGACCGCACGGTGCAGAGCCAGGTGGTCGAGCTGCTGCGTGAACTGCAGCGCAAGCACAATCTGAGTTATCTGTTCATAAGCCACGACCTGGCGGTGGTCAGGGCCCTCAGTCATCAGCTGATGGTCATACGCCAGGGTGAGATCGTAGAACAGGGACCGGCCGAGCGAATCTTCGCCTCGCCGCAGCATGACTATACCCGTCAGCTGTTGGAGGCGGCCTTCGCCCACCCGGTATCCGATAAGTCGGCCTCGGTTTGAGGCCCTTTGCAAAACAGGAAAAGAACATGGGATTTCTAAGCGGAAAACGCGTACTCATCGTTGGTGTTGCCAGCAAACTGTCCATCGCGTCGGGTATTGCCGCGGCCATGCACCGCGAAGGTGCTGAGCTGGCCTTCACCTACCAGAACGACAAGCTCAAGGGCCGCGTCGAAGGTTTCGCCAGCGACTGGGGTTCCAGTGCGGACATGTGCTTCCCCTGTGACGTGGCCGATGATGCCCAGATCGAGCAGGTGTTCGCTGAGCTGAGCAAGAAATGGCCCGATGGTATCGACTGTATAGTGCACTCGGTGGGCTTTGCCCCTGGCGACCAGCTGGATGGCGACTTCACCGAAGCAACCACCCGCGATGGCTACAAGATTGCCCACGACATCAGCGCCTACAGCTTCATCGCGCTGGCCAAGGGCGGCCGTGAGCTGCTGAAAAAGCGCAACGGCAACCTGCTGACCCTGACCTACCTGGGCGCCGTACGCACCATGCCCAACTACAACGTCATGGGCATGGCCAAAGCCAGCCTGGAAGCCGGCGTGCGCTACCTGGCCAACAGCCTGGGCGAGGACGGCATCCGCGTCAACGCCATCTCCGCTGGCCCGATCCGTACCCTGGCTGCCTCGGGCATCAAGAGCTTCCGCAAGATGCTGGCGTACAACGAAGCCCGCACCCCGCTGCGTCGCAACGTGACCATCGAAGAAGTCGGCAATGCCGGTGCCTTCCTGTGCTCGGACCTGGCCTCCGGCATCTCTGGTGAGATCCTGTACGTGGACGGTGGTTTCAACATCACTGCCATGGGCAGCGTCGACCAGGAATAAGCGGTACTTGCAGCCGCCAGACGGCGGCTGCAAGCGTCTGTAGCGCTCACCCTAGCCCAGGGTGGCGTTATCCCTCACAAAGCGGTACTTCACATCCCCCCGGATCATGCGCTCGTAGGCTTCATTGACCCCATCGGCGCGTACCATCTCGATATCCGACACGATGCCGTACTTCGTCGTCTGAATGGCAGCCTTACAGAAACAAGCGGATTTGATTAGCCGGTGTGGTCTTCATGAATCCTTGAAGTTTTTCATCAATGATTCGGGCCGCTCACCGATTGGATCACCGGATCGTCCAGATCCCAGCCACCGCCGATGATTGCCGCCAGTTGCAGCGTAGCCGCCAATCTCTCCGCATGAATGTCCACCGCCACTCGACGGGTACTCAGGGTAATGTTCTGCGCCGTGGCCACTTCGAGGAAGGAGACCTGCCCCGCACGATAGCGGTTGGTGATCACCCGTTCGTTTTCCAGGGCCAGTTGCAGCAGTGCATCCTGCTGCTCGGTCTTCTCCGCAAGGATCTGCAGCGTGGCCAGCGCATCTTCCAGTTCCTGCAGACTGTCGAGAACGGTCTGACGGTAGAAAGCCGCCTGTTCATCATAGCGTGCGATAGCGATGTCCCGGGTTGCCGCACGCTGCCCACCATCGAACAGCGTCTGGGCCAGGCTCGGCCCCAATGACCAGACCCTGGCCGGAGCGTCGAACAATCCGCTGAAACTGCCACTCTGCACGCCGCCCCACACATCCAGGGTCAGGTCCGGCAGCCAGGCGGTCTGGGCTACGCCGATCTGCGCGTTGGCTGCGGTGACCAAGCGCTCGGCGGCGATCACATCCGGACGCCGGGCAATCAATACGGCAGGCAGGCTTTGCGGCAAGGCGGGGATGGCCGGCAGGCCTTCACCCTCCTCTTGCAGATCCAGCTCAGCCGGTGCGATGCCCAGCAGGGCGGCCAGGGCATTCTGTTCCCGGGCACGAGCGGCCTGCAGATCATACATCTCGGTACGCAGCGACTGGCGTTGGGTCTCGGCCTGGATCACATCGGCCCGGGAGACGATGCCGGCGTCATACTGGTTGCGCGTCAGGGTCGCGGAGCGGTCATAGGCCACCATGGTCTCGTTGAGAATACCCTGCTGACGATCCAGCGCACGCAAATTGACGTAAGCGCCGGCCGCGGCCATCTGGATGGCAAGCCGGGCCGCGGCCAGGTCGGCGGCGCTGGCCTGCAGGCTGGCCTGATCCGCCTCGATCCCCCGCCGCACCCGCCCCCAGAGGTCCGGGGCCCAGCCGATCTGCAGGCGGGCATCGTATTGCTCGGTAGCGGATCGCCCGGTGTCCCCACTACCGCCGCTACGGCTGCCGCCTACCGTGGCGCCTACCTCGGGGCTCAGACCGCCGCGGGCCAGCCGCCATTGGGCCTCGGCGGCGCGGAAGCGGGCCTCGGCCTGGGCCAGGGTCTGGTTCGCCTGGGTGCTGCGCTCAACCAGCGCCGTCAGGGTGTCATCCTCGAAAGCCAGCCACCAGTTGCCACTGGCCGCCCAGCTTTGCGCCGGCATCGGCTGCCAGCCCTCCTGGTGCCGAATGGTGGCGGTGTCCACGGTCTCGGGCTGAATGTAGTCCGGCCCCACAGTACAGGCAGACAACAGAACGGCAAGCAGGGTTATGGACAGCGGCAGTATTTTCATGGCGATGGATTCATTGAGTCGGCCGGTTGCTCCCGGTGCCGCAGCACGCGCTGGCGCAAGCGCTCCAGGTATAGATAGATGACGGGTGTGGTGTACAGGGTCAGCAATTGGCTGACCGCCAGACCGCCGATAATGGTGATGCCCAGCGGCCGACGCATCTCGGCCCCCTCGCCAAAGCCCAGCACCAGTGGCACAGCGCCGAGCAGGCCGGCGAGGTTGGTCATCAGGATCGGGCGCAGCCGCAGGACGGCAGCACGGCGGATCGCCGCCTGGGGTGGCAGACCGTCACGGCGCTGGGCGTCCAGGGCGAAGTCGATCATCATGATGGCATTCTTCATCACCACGCCGATGAGCAGGAACAGCCCCAGCAGCGCGATCAGGCTGAAATTCGTGCCGCTCAGATTCAGTGCCAGCAGCGCACCGACTCCGGCTGAGGGCAGGGTCGAGAGGATCGTCAGCGGATGCAGGGTGCTTTCGTACAACACCCCCAGCACCAGATAGACCGCCAGCACTACCCACAGCAACAGCCAGGGCTGGTTCAGATTGACGCTGAAATCCGGCCGCCCGGACGAGGCCGGCACCGTATGCACACTGGTCGGCAGCATGATCTCACCGAGCAATCGGTCAATGGCCTGCTCCGCCTCATAGGCCGTTACGCCCGGGGCCAAAGCATAACCGACACCCACCGAGGCAAACTGCCCATCATGCCGTACCCGGTCGCTGGCCATGCCGTAATCCCAGCTGGCGAAAGCGGACAGCGGAACTCGGGTGCCAGCATTGGTGATCACTTCGATCTGAGCCAATACCGCCGGGTCTTCGGTATAGCGCGGGTCGAGTTCCATCACCACCCGATACTGGTTCAGTTCATCGTACAGCGTCGCTACCTGGCGTTGGGAGAAGGAGTTATTGAGAACCGAGGCAATGGTCGCCATGTCAACGCCAAGGCGGCGAGCGGCCTCGCGATCAATATCGAGCATTACCTGGCGAGTCTCTTCACCGCCCGCGGCGTCAACATCCACCAGTTCAGGCAACTCCTGCATGCCTTCGGACACCCGTTGCGACCATATTTTCAGGTCCTCCAGGGAATCGGAGCGCAATACCACTTCGTGTTCGCTGCGGCGAAACGGTGAGCCGAGATAGATATCCTGGTCCACCATAAGGAACATAATGGCACCGGGAATCTGCGGCGGGTTCTGCCGCAGCCGCTCGATCACCTGTTGGGCAGACACGCCCCGCTCTTCCAGGGGTTTGAGATTGATCGACAGTTGGGCATTGGTGGTGCCACTGGCGCCGCCGCTGGTCCCAGTAAGATCCTGCACCGCCGGATCAGCCAAGATGAACTGCCGGTAGGCCTCGATCTTCGGCTGCATGACGCGGAACGAGAAACCGTCATCGCCCCGCACGAAGCCGCGGATCTGGCCGGTATCCTGCTGCGGCAGGGTTTCCTTGGTAATGTTCACATACAGCCAGGCATTGCTGGCGATCACCGCCGCCAGGGCCAACAGGATCAGTACGCCGTGGCGCAACGCCCAATCGAGGGTGTTCTGGTAACCCTCACGCAAATCGCTGAACAGGCTTTCGCTGTACCGCGCCACCACCCCGGGGGTCTGCTCGGCCCGGCTTTTCAACCACAGCGCGCACAGGCTCGGGGTCAGGGTCAGGGACACCAAGAGTGAAATGAGCATGGCCGCGGCCAGGGTAATGGAGAATTCGCGGAACAACCGCTCAACTATTCCACCCATGAACAGAATGGAGACGAATACCACCACCAGCGCCACGTTCATCGCCAACAGGGTAAAGCCCACTTCGCCGGTGCCCTTCAACGCGGCCTGGAACGGCGTCAGGCCATTCTCGATATGCCGCTCGACGTTCTCCAGCACCACGATGGCATCGTCCACCACCAATCCCGCAGCGACGATCAGCGCCATCAATGACAGGTTGTTGAGGGAAAAACCGTAGAAATACATCACCACGAAACTACCGACCAGCGATACCGGCAGCGCCACCGAGGGGATCAGCGCGGTGCGCGCGCTGCCGAGAAACAGCCAGACCACCAGCACCACCAGCAGCGAGGCCAGCACCAGGGTGAACTGGGCCTCGTTGAGCGTGGAGCGGATGACCGGTGAGCGGTCCATCACCACCGCCAATTCACTGTCGGTGGGCATCAGCGCCTGGAGTTGCGGCAATTGCTCATGGATGGCATCAATGGTGCGCACGATGTTGGCACCGCTCTGGCGGCTGACCATCAGGATCACCGCCGGCCGGTGATTGTGAAAACCGCTGGTGTAGCGGTTTTCCACCGAGTCGGTGACCGTGGCCAGATCGCCCAGCCGCACCACGGCACCGTCCTGATGGCGGATTACCAGCTCCCGATACTGCTCGGCGGTGCGCAGCGAATCGCTGATGCCCACCCGCCAGCGATGCACGTCATCCTCAACGAAACCCAGCGGATACAAGGCTGTGCTCTGGGTGATGGCGCTACGCACCTCGTCCAGGGCGATGCCGTTGTGCAGCAGGGCACCCGGGTCCAGCTGCACCCGCACCGCTGGCAGCGAGGCACCGGTAACATTCACCTCCCCCACCCCGCTGATCTGCGCCAACTTCTGCGCGAGGATGGTGGAGGCCGCATCATATAGATCGCTGGAGTCCAGATTGGCCGAACTGAGCGCCAACGCCATGATTGGCGCCTGGGATGGGTTGATCTTGCGGTACTCGGGGTTGCCAGGCATACCAGCGGGCAGCTCGCCGCGGACGGTGTTGATGGCGGCCTGCACCTCCCGCGCCGCCTCATCGATATTCCGGTCCAGCTCGAACTGCAACATGATCTGGGTGGAACCCTGGTTGCTGCTGGAGGTAATGGCAACCACTCCGGAAATACTGCCCAGCGCGCGTTCCAGCGGCGTAGCGACGGTGGTAGCCATGCTTTCCGGGCTGGCGCCCGGCAGACTGGCACTGACCGTGATCACCGGGAAGTCCACCTCCGGCAGCGGTGCCACCGGCAGCAATCGCCAGGTCAGCAGACCACAGGCCAGCAAGGCCAGAGCCAGCAGACAGCTGGCGATGGGGCGGCTAATGAACAGACGTGCGGGATTCATCAGCCCTGACTCGCCACGTCCGCACCCGCCGGTTTGCGGCGACGGCTCAGCCGGTCAAAGAACAGATAGACCACCGGCGTGGTGAACAGGGTCAGCACCTGGCTGACCAGCAAACCTCCGACCATTACCAGCCCCAGCGGCTGGCGCAGCTCGGCACCCGAGCCGCTGGCCAACATCAATGGCACCGCACCGAACAGCGCCGCCAGGGTAGTCATCAGAATCGGCCGGAAACGCAGCATCGCTGCACGGTGAATCGCCTGCCGTGGCGTCATGCCCTGGTTGCGCTGGGCCTCGAGAGCGAAGTCCACCATCATGATGCCGTTCTTCTTCACCAGGCCGATCAACAACACCACCCCGACTACCGCGATCATATCCAGCGCCCGGCCACTGACCAGCAGCGCCAACAACGCACCGACGGTTGCCGATGGCAGCGTGGACAGAATGGTGATCGGGTGGATGGTGCTCTCATAGAGCACGCCCAGCACGATGTACATGGTCAGCACCGCCGCCAGGATCAACCACAGGGTGTTGGCCAGCGAGGCCTGGAACGCTTCGGCGGCACCCTGGAAGCGGGTTTCGATCTCCGCCGGCAGGCCCAGTTCCTGCTCCACCTGCTGGATCGCCGCTACCGCCTGGCCAAGCGATGAACCCGCGCCCAGATTGAACGACACCGTAGCCACCGGGAACTGTCCCTGATGGTTGACCATCAGCGGCGTGGCCCGCTGGTGCAGCCGCGCCACTGTAGCCAGGGGAGCCTGACCGCCCGAGGCGGTAGGCACGTAGATGCTGCGCAGCGCCTCCGGCCCCTGAGCTAGCGCCGGGTCCATCTCCAGCACCACCCGATACTGGTTGGCCTGGGTGAACAGCGTGGAGATCTGCCGCTGGCCGAAGGCGTTCTGCAGTACCTCGGCGATAGTCGATACACTCACGCCGAGGCGTGCCGCCGCGTCGCGGTCAATTTCCAGGTAGAGTTCCTGGCCGCGCTGCTGCAGGTCGGACGCCACGTCGGCCAGTTCCGGCCGCTGCCCCAAGGCATCCACCATGCGTGGCACCCATTCACCGAGCGTCTCGCTGTCGAGGCTGGTGAGGGTGAACTGGTACTGGGTGCGGGCCACCCGGTCCTCAATGCTCAGTTCCTGCACCGGCTGGAACCACGCCTGGATACCTTCCACCTCAGCCGCCCGCTGGCGCAGCCGCTCGATGACGGTAAACACCGTTTCGCTGCGTTCACTGTGCGGCGGCAGATTGATGAACATGCGCCCGCTGTTGAGGCTGGTGTTGGTACCATCCACGCCGATGAAGGATGACAGGCTGACCACGCCGGTGCCGTCCAGCAGGGCTGCGGCCAGGGCCTGCTGCCGCTCGCCCATGGCGCCGAAGGAGATATCCTGTGGCGCTTCGGTCACCACCTGGATCACGCCGCTGTCCTGCACCGGAAAGAAATCCTTGGGCACCGCAAGATACAGCAGCGCCGTCAGCGCGACCGTCGCCACCATCACCAACAGCATCAGCGGCTGACGGTTCAGTGCCCAGTCCAGCCACTCGCCATAGCGGCGGATAGTCCGGCTCATCAGCCCCGCCCCCTCAGCTGGCTCATCATGGGTCAGCGGCTCGCGCAGCATGCGCGCACACATCATCGGCGTCAGAGTCAGGGATACCACCAGCGAGATGGCAATGGCCACCGCCAGGGTCACCGCAAACTCATGGAACAACCGGCCCACCAGATCGCCCATGAACAACAACGGAATCAAGACCGCGATCAGCGACAGGGTCAACGAGACCAGGGTGAAGCCAATCTCCGCTGCCCCCTTGAGCGCCGCCTCCATTGGCGAAGCGCCCTTCTCCCGGTGCCGCGCAACGTTCTCCAGCATGACGATGGCATCGTCCACCACGAAGCCGGTGGCGATGGTCAGCGCCATCAGCGTCAGGTTGTTGATGGAAAAGTCCATCAGGTACATGAAACCGAAGGTGCCGATCAGGGACAACGGCACGGCAATGCTGGGAATGATGGTGGCGGGGATACTGCGCAAGAAGGCGAAGGTCACCAGCACCACCAGGAATATCGCGAACAGCAATTCATGCTGCACATCGCGTATCGACGCGCGGATGCTCTGAGTGCGGTCGGTGAGCATGGTCACATCCACCGCTGCGGGCAGGGTTGCCGTCAACTGCGGCAATAGCGCCTGCACCCGATCCGCTACCTCGATGACGTTGGCGCCGGGCTGGCGCTGCACGTTGAGCAGCACCGCCGGCTGGGTATCGGCCCAGGCCGCAAGAAAGCGATCCTCGGCTCCATCGATGATCGTGGCCACGTCACCCAGGCGCAGCGCGGCGCCATCCTGCCAGGCCAGAATCAGCTCGCGGTAGTCCTCAACCGAACGGATCTGGTCGTTGGCATCCAGCATTGTGGTGCGGTGGGGGCCGTCAAAGCTGCCCTTGGGCTGGTTGACGTTGGTGGCGTCGATAGCGACGCGCACATCGTCCAGACTGAGACCGCGGGCGGCCAGCGCCCCGGGATTGGCTTGCACCCGCAGAGCCGGTCGCTGGCCGCCAGCCAGGCTGACCATACCTACCCCTGATAGCTGGGCGAGTTTCTGGGCCATGCGGGTATCGACCAGATCATGAATCTGCGGCAACGGCATCGCATCGGAAGTGATGGCCAGGGTAAGAATGGGCGCGTCGGCCGGGTTGACCTTGCGGTAGATCGGCGGCGCCGGCAGATCATTGGGCAGCAGGCTGTCAGCGGTATTGATCGCCGCCTGCACCTCCTGCTCCGCCACTCCGAGATCCACTGCCAGACCGAACTGCAGAGTAATCACCGAGGCACCAGCGGAACTGGTAGAAGACATCTGCTCGAGCCCGGGGATCTGTCCCAGATGCCGCTCCAGCGGCGCGGTAATGGTCCGTGCGGTAACCTTGGGCCCCGCACCGGGCTGGAAGGTGAATACCTGAATGATCGGGTAGTCCACCTGGGGCAGCGCCGCGACCGGCAACATCCGCCAGGCGATGATGCCGCTAATCAGAAAGGCCAGCATCAGTAATGAAGTGGCAACCGGGCGCAGGATGAAGGGGCGCGACAGGTTGTTCATCTATCGCTGCCCCCGACCTGTGGCAGAGGCTTCAGGGCGATCAGACACCTCATCAGCCAGCGGCCCCGTCGGTAATCACCACTTCGCGGCCATCGCGCAGCCGGTCGAGCCCTTCCAGCACCACCAACTCCTGTTCCTCCAGCCCCTCGGTTACCGCCACCCGACCGTCAGCAGTGGCGCCCAGCTTGACCAGCCGGGTATAGGCCTTGCTTTCTTCTGCATTGATCACGTAGACATAGGTTCCTCTGGAACCGAACTGCACGGCATCCGAGGGGATGGTGATTACCGAAGGCAATGTCTGCAACCGCAGGCGGACATTGACGAACTGGTTGGGGAACAGCTCGTCATCGCCATTCTCGAACAGTGCCTTGACCCGCAACGTGCCGGTGGCGATATCGATCTGGTTATCCATGGTATGCAGTTGGCCACGGGCCAGCACCTGCTGTTCATTGCGGTCCAGCGCCTGCACGGCCAGCGCTTCGCCGCTGCTGACGGCCCGACGCAGCGCCGGCACATCCGGTTCCGGCACGGTGAACTCCACAGCTATCGGGCGCATCTGGGTGATACTGACCAGCCCCTCGGTGTCGCTGCTGCTCACCAGGTTGCCAGCATCTACGCGGCGCAGGCCCAGCTTGCCGGCGATGGGTGCCTCGATCCGGGTCCAGGACAACTGCAGCCGGGCATCCTCGACCTGAGCCGCATTGGCCTTGAGCGTGCCACGAAGCTCCTCTACCAATGCCCGCTGGCTGGTCAGTTGCTGGCGAGCAATGGAATCCTGTTCGTACAGCCCTTCATACAACTCCAGATCCGCCTGGGCGTTGGCCAGTTGCGCCTGATTCTGCTGAGCCAGACCTTCGGCCTGGGCCAACTGGGCCCGATAAGGCGCCGGATCGATCTCGGCCAGCAAGGTGCCCTGCTCCACCTCGGCACCTTCAGTAAACAGCACCCGGGTAAGCTCCCCGTCAACCCGACTGCGCACCGTGACCGCATTGAGCGGGGTAACGGTGCCGATAGATCTGATCTGCACATCGAGGCTGCCGCGCTGCACAGGGACAACCCGCACCGGGGTCGGCTGGCTCCACGCGCTGCGCTGGGGTAAGGGTGCCGAGGGTGGATTCCTGGCCAGCAGGTAGCCAATTCCGATCAGTATCAACAGCAATATCAGGATGCCGATCAGGCGCTTGTGACGAACGGACAATGACGGAGAATCGGTCATGGAAAAGCACAAACCCAGGATGAGAGGAAACGGAGGCCCAGCGCCGCAATAGCGACAAGCCAATAATGGCGGGCAAGCGGAGCAGCGGCAACAGTAAATGATCGATATGCCACCTGCAAACGATTCTATTTATCAAAAT
The DNA here is from genome assembly GCF_900114735.1 of Halopseudomonas bauzanensis. Taxonomy (GTDB): domain Bacteria; phylum Pseudomonadota; class Gammaproteobacteria; order Pseudomonadales; family Pseudomonadaceae; genus Halopseudomonas; species Halopseudomonas bauzanensis. The sequence goes on from NZ_FOUA01000004.1 coordinate 96,338, forward strand.
AAGACCAACAATCATGCCCACGGCCATAAAAAAACCGCATGCCCAGGGACATGCGGTTTCTTATCGAGCAGCATCACTGTGGATCAGAAACGCTCGATATCAGCCTGTTCCTGCAGCTGTTGCTGGACGCCAGCGAAGTCCTGCTCACCGGTCTGGCCAGCGATGTAGTCGCCATACATGGGCGAATCGGCTTCAGCCAGCGCTTCCTCGGGGATCGAGACACCACGCAGTTCGACGATCCACTGGCTGCCGTCAGGCTGACGGAAGTGCGCATACTCCGGTGTAGAGCCGGGTTTCGACATAGTGAAGACGTTACGCAGCAGCGCCTGAGTAACATCCCGATCGGAACGGCTTATGGCTTCATGCACCTGCCACTCATTACCCAGCTCAGCGGCCAGTGCCTGGGTGTCCAGCTCGCCCTGCTCCAGTTGCGTCACCCATTGCTCTGCTCGTTCAGCCGCCAGCTCGCTGGCTTTGCGGAACTGCAGCAGGTCAGCGATCTCGGCACGCACCTCGTCCAGCGGCCGCTGCTCCGGCTTCAGGTGTTCCTTGACCCGTACTACCGCCACAGTATCAGCATCCAGCTCGATCAATTGGCTATTACGCCGATCAACCAGCACGTCTTCGGCAAAGGCCGCAGCCATGATCCTGGGATTAGCGGTCAGGCCTTCCCCACCGGAGCGCTCCAGCGGGCCGTGGGTTTCGACTTCCACGTTCAGTATCCGCGCCGGCTCGGCCAGGTCTTCGGATTCATAGGCCAGATTCGCCAGCTCCCGCGAAGCCTCGACAAAGCGCCGCTCTACCTGCTCGGCCTTGAGCTCCTGCTCCAGCGTCGGACGCATGGACTCCAGCGAAGGTACTTCCGGCGATTGCAGGTCGGTCAGCTTGACCAGATGCACACCGAAACGGCTGCGCACCGGCTCGGATACCTGGTTTTCCTCCAGGGCGAACAGCGCATCGTCGAAGGCTGGATCGAAACTGCCATGTTCGACATAGCCCATATCGCCGCCATTGTTCGACGTACCGGGATCGTCCGATACTTCCTTGGCCAGCGCCGCAAAGTCTTCACCCGCATCGAGCCGCGCCTTGACCGCCGCAGCCTCTTCCAGAACAGCCGCCTCATCGTCGCTTACTTCGAAGAGGATATGCGAAGCGCGACGCTGCTCGGTCAGGTTGCCAACCTCGCGCTGGTACAGGGATTCCAGGGCAGCTTCATCCACCTCGGCGCCCTCGAAGAAGTCGCTGCGCGAGAGTGTCAGGGTTTCCAACACCACTTGTTCCTCAGTGAGGAAATCAGCCTGATTGTCGTTGTAGTACTGCTCCACCTCCGCATCGCTCACCTCGACGCTGGCAGCGTCGGTGTCCAGTTCGATCACCGCAAAGTCACGGCTCTGGTTTTCCAGCCGGGCAAGCATCTGCCGCTCAGCTGGTGTGGCGAAGGATGTGGCCTGATAGGCATTACGCAGCTGCGCGAGCATCAGCTCCTGGCGTACCAGATCGCGGAACGCCATGCGCGAGCTCATACCCATGTTGCGGATCACCACATCGAACCGGTTGGCATCGAATTGGCCATTGGTTTGAAAATCCGGCGTGTTCAACAACATGTGGTCAACCATCTGCTCGGAGATGCGCAGATTCGCATCCTGGGCGCCCTCCAGCAGAACGGCACGCTGGATCAGCCCTTCCAGCACCGATTCACGCAACAGGCGCTCGTCAATCATGTCCGGATCGAACTGTTCGCCCAGTTGCTGCAATTGCTGGGTCAGTTGGCGACGCTGCAGAGAAACAGCCTGTTCGAACTCTGCCGTGCTGATGACGGTGCCGTTGACCTCGGCTGCCTTCTGGTCGTTGCTGGTGAAACGGCTGATGGATTCCCAGCCGGTCATCGCGAAAACCAAAACAATGACGCCTACGATCACTTTCGCGACCCAGCTCTGCGCCTTGTCCCTCATGTTTTGCAGCATCATGCCCCCAAATCTGCTTGTCGGTCGTCTGTGGTATCAGACGACAGAACTGGCGGCCCCACGGAGCTGCCAGCTCGTCCATATTCTGTACAACAAAAAAAGGCGCACCGGATTGATGCGCCTTTTCGGGAACTGACTGAACCTCTTTGTCTTTCCTGCTGACCAGGAGTCCAAAGCATGCCGCAACAGGTGTTATGGCGGCATGTCCTGTCAGTTGCGGGACGCTATCAGTTGACGGCGTCCTTGAGTGCTTTACCAGCCTTGAAGCCGGGAATCTTGGCAGCGCTGATTTCAATCGGCTCGCCAGTTTGCGGGTTGCGACCAGTACGGGCAGCGCGCTCTTTGACGGCAAAGGTACCAAAGCCTACCAGAACAACCGAATCACCTTCCTTCAGAGCACCAGTAACGGACTCGATGACGGCGTCCAGAGCACGACCGGCGGCAGCTTTCGGAATATCGGCAGATGCAGCAATGGCATCGATCAATTCAGACTTGTTCACTCTAAGTCCCCTTATACATTTCAGTGAGTTGTTTAGTCGTTATGTAAGCTTGTGGTTCTAGCAACGCTGTAGCCAGTCAGCATACCTGCTTGGGTCGAAGCACGCTTTATATCAAGCGCTCAAAAACCGTGTCAAGGAATGCTTGCCGTTTCGCCAGCATGGCTGATGGGCCAAGCTTCATCGCCTGGACCCAATGCCGGCTAGCTTAACATCAATGAGTGCTGATGCGCCCTTTCGCGTCAGCATTATGAGGCTCTTCCTTGGCGACGATTCCATCCCCTTCTTCCTTCAAGGGCTCCGGCATGTATTGCAGCGCAATCTGCAGCACCTCGTCAATCCATTTTACCGGGATAACCTCAATATCCTCCTTGATATTGTCGGGAATCTCCCTCAGGTCCTTGATATTGTCATGGGGAATCACCACCGTACGAATGCCGCCACGGTGCGCCGCCAGTAATTTTTCCTTCAGGCCACCGATCGGCAGAACCTGCCCGCGCAGGGTAATCTCACCGGTCATGGCGACATCGGCACGCACCGGAATTCTGCTCAGCGCTGAAACCAGTGCGGTACACATACCGATACCGGCACTGGGGCCATCCTTTGGTGTAGCACCCTCGGGAACGTGGATATGCACGTCGTGCTTCTCGTGGAAGTCCGCACCGATGCCCAGGCTCGCGGCACGGCTGCGTACGACCGTCATCGCCGCGCTGATGGACTCCTGCATCACATCACCCAGCGAACCGGTCTTGATCTGGCGCCCCTTGCCCGGCATGACCGCCGCTTCGATGCTCAGCAGCTCGCCGCCGACCTGGGTCCAGGCCAGCCCGGTCACCTGGCCGATCTGATCCGCCTCCTCGGCCAGGCCGTACTTGAACTTGTGCACGCCCAGGTGCTGCTCCAGCAGCGCGCCATCGACAGTGACGGCCGCCTGGGTGCCCTTCTCCGTCTGCTCACGCACCACCTTGCGGCAGACTTTGGCAATCTGGCGCTCCAGGCCACGCACACCGGCTTCGCGAGTGTAATAGCGGATCAGATCCCGTAGCGATTCGGTGGTGAAGGTCAGTTCGTCTTTCTTCAGACCATTGTTCTTGATCTGCTTGGACACCAGATAGCGCTGGGCGATATTGATCTTCTCGTCCTCGGTATAACCCGGGATGCGGATCACTTCCATGCGGTCGAGCAGCGGCGCCGGGATATTCATCGAGTTGGAGGTACAGATGAACATGACGTCGGACAGGTCGTAGTCCACTTCCAGATAGTGATCACTGAAGGCGTGATTCTGTTCCGGGTCCAGCACTTCAAGCAGCGCCGACGAAGGATCGCCGCGCATGTCCTGCCCCATCTTGTCGATTTCATCGAGCAGGAACAGCGGGTTCTTCACTCCCGCCTTGCTCATCTTCTGGATCAGCTTGCCCGGCATCGAGCCAATGTAGGTGCGGCGATGGCCACGGATCTCCGCCTCATCACGCACGCCGCCCAGGGCCATACGTACGAACTTGCGGTTGGTCGCCCGCGCCAGTGATTCACCCAGGGAGGTCTTGCCCACGCCGGGCGGCCCTACCAGGCAGAGCACCGGCCCTTTAAGCTTGCGCACGCGCTTCTGCACGGCCAGATACTCAAGAATCCGTTCCTTGACCTCTTCCAGGCCGTAATGATCGCTTTCCAGGACCTTCTCAGCGTGCTGGAGATCGTGGCGCACGCGGCTGGACTTGGTCCACGGCACGTTACTCAGCCATTCGATATAGGAGCGCACCACAGTGGCCTCGGCGGACATTGGCGACATCATCTTCAGCTTGCCCAGCTCGGCGTTGGCCTTGTCCAGCGCTTCCTTGCTCATGCCTGAGGCGTCGATCTTGCGCTGCAACTCATCCAGCTCGCTGCTGCCCTCGTCGAGACCGCCCATTTCCTTCTGGATGGCCTTCATCTGCTCGTTCAGGTAGTACTCGCGCTGGCTGCGCTCCATCTGCTTCTTGACCCGCCCACGGATACGCTTCTCGACCTGTAGCAGATCGATCTCGGTATCCAGTACGCCCAGCACGTGCTCCACGCGCTGGCGCACCGCGAGAATTTCCAGAATCGCCTGCTTCTGCTCGACCTTGAGGTTGAGCTGCGCTGCCATGGTGTCGACCAGCCGCCGCGGGTCGTCAATGCCGGCCAGCGAGCTGACCGCTTCGGCGGGAATCTTCTTGCCGAGATTGACGAACTGCTCGAACTGGCTCATCAGACTGCGGACCAGTACCTGCGCCTCACGCTCGTCGAGCACATCCTCTTCGAGCAGCGTCACACTGGCCAGTTGGTAGCCTTCCAGGTCCTCGACATGCTCAACCCGGGCGCGCTGTTCACCTTCCACCAGCACCTTGACGGTGCCGTCGGGCAGTTTCAGCAGCTGCAGTATGGTGGCGACAGTGCCGAGCTCATACAGAGCGTCGCGGGTCGGATCGTCATCGGCCGGGTTGCGCTGAGCCAACAGCAGAACCTGCTTGTCGGCGACCATGGCCGCTTCCAGGGCCTCGATGGATTTATCGCGGCCCACGAACAGCGGAATGACCATGTTGGGGTACACCACCACGTCACGCAGTGGCAATAACGGAAAATCGCTGAGAGTCGTCATGACTTAGGCTCGCTCGCAGTGGGGTGAAGCCACAGGCCTGCACCCGGATTTGAAAATGTCCATGGGTTCAAGATGAGGGCGCATGGAGCAGATTACAAGATGCAATCACGCCCAAAATCGGGTGGATGCGTATCAATGGACTACGGAAGGGAGCCGCGCCGCCAGAACGGCGGCGCGGGAATCACTCAGTCTTCGGGCATGGCCTTGGGCGGCTGCTCAGCAGACTCGTACATCAACAGCGGTTTGGCATTGCCGTTGATGACATTTTCGTCGATGACCACCTTGCTCACGTGCTCGGCCGACGGGATCTCGTACATGGTATCCAGCAGCACGCTTTCCAGGATCGAGCGCAGGCCACGGGCGCCGGTCTTGCGCGTCAAGGCCCGTTGCGCGATCGCCTTGAGCGCGTCGGTACGGAACTCGAGCTCCACGTCTTCCATTTCGAACAGCCGACCGTACTGCTTGGTCAGCGAGTTCTTCGGTTCCGTGAGAATCTGGATCAGCGCGTCTTCGTCCAGCTCAGTCAGGGTTGCGATCACCGGCAGACGGCCGACAAACTCGGGAATCAGGCCGAAACGCACCAGATCCTCCGGCTCGACTTCCAAGAGGGTGTCACCCACCTTCTTGCCGCCATCCTTGCTGCGCACGCTGGCATTGAAGCCGATGCCGCTCTTCTCCGAGCGGTCCCGGATAACCTTCTCCAGACCGGCAAAGGCACCGCCGCAGATGAACAGGATATTGCGCGTATCCACCTGCAGGAATTCCTGCTGCGGATGCTTGCGGCCACCCTGCGGCGGCACCGACGCGACGGTGCCCTCGATCAGCTTGAGCAATGCCTGCTGCACACCCTCACCCGATACATCCCGAGTGATCGACGGGTTGTCCGATTTGCGGGAGATCTTGTCGATCTCGTCGATGTAGACGATACCCATCTGGGCTTTTTCCACATCGTAATCGCACTTCTGCAACAGCTTCTGAATGATGTTCTCGACATCCTCACCAACATAACCGGCTTCGGTCAGCGTCGTTGCGTCGGCAATGGTGAAGGGCACATTCAGCAGGCGCGCCAGGGTTTCAGCCAGCAGGGTCTTGCCGGAACCGGTGGGGCCGATGACCAGGATGTTGCTCTTGCCCAGTTCGACTTCATCCTTGCCGTCACGCTGATGCAGTCGCTTGTAATGGTTGTATACCGCAACCGACAGTACTTTCTTGGCCTGTTGCTGGCCGATCACGTACTGATCGAGGATGCCGCAGATTTCCATGGGCGATGGCAGCTTCTGTTCGCCGCTGTCGCTCTGGCTTTCCTGCACTTCTTCCCGAATGATGTCGTTACACAGATCGACACACTCGTCACAAATAAATACGGAGGGGCCGGCAATCAGCTTGCGCACTTCATGCTGGCTTTTGCCACAGAAGGAGCAATACAGCAGCTTGCCGTTGTCATCACCCTTCCCAGTCATATCTGTCATCTAAAACCCCTGCTTGCAGATCACTCTTGTAACAAAGATGGGGGCTGCCACGCCTCTTTGCAAGTGCAATCCGATCACCCGCACCGGCACGCCGGTCAGGCAGGCTGAACATGGAAAGGCCCGGACGTACTGCCCGGGCCGTTAAACGGTGCGTCAGCCGTTACTCGGCAACGGGACGGCTTTCCAGCATCTGGTCGATCAGACCATATTCCACCGCCTCGGCGGCGCTCATGAAGCGGTCACGATCGGTGTCGCGGGCAATCACATCCAGCGGCTGGCCGGTATGATGGGCCAGCACCTTGTTCAGGCGTTCGCGGATATAGAGGATCTCACGGGCATGGATTTCGATATCCGATGCCTGCCCCTGGAAGCCACCGAGCGGCTGGTGGATCATTACCCGCGAATGGGGCAGCGCAAACCGCTTGCCTTCGGCACCGCCGGCCAGCAGGAAGGCACCCATGCTGCAGGCCTGACCGATGCACAGCGTGCTGACGTTCGGCTTGATGAACTGCATGGTGTCATAGATCGCCATGCCCGCCGTCACCGATCCGCCCGGCGAGTTGATGTACAGGTGAATGTCCTTGTCGGGGTTTTCCGACTCGAGAAACAGCAGCTGAGCCACCACCAGGTTGGCCATGTAGTCTTCGACCTGACCGACCAGGAAGATCACCCGCTCCTTGAGCAGACGCGAATAGATGTCGTAGGAACGTTCACCCCGTGCCGACTGCTCGACAACCATGGGCACCAGACCGCCAGCGGCCTGAATTTCCGGCGGTAAACCGGTATAGCTGTTATGAATCATGCTCTGGTGTCACTCCGATTTAGCCTGTCGCGTAAAACCCCGAGCCCATGCCGCAGCCGTTTTCGGGGTTTCCATAAGCATTGAGCCAGCCCGAAGGCTGGCTCAGTGTGCTGCGCAAGATCAATGACGAAAATTATTCGTCAGAGCTGCTTTCCGCTTCGTCGTCTTCAACCTGATCAGGCTGAGCCGGCTTGACGGCATCTTCGTAGGCAACCTGCTTGTCGGTCACCTTGGCCTTCTGCAACACAGTATCCACGACTTGCTCTTCCAGCACAACAGACTGGATTTCGGCAAGCTGCTGCTCGTTCTGCATGTACCAGTTCACCACCTGCTCCGGCTCCTGATAGGCGGAGGCCAGGTCTTCAACCATGGCACGCACGCGATCGCTGTCCGGCTTGATGTCGTTCTGCTTGACGATTTCAGCAACGATCAGACCGAGGGATACACGGCGCTTGGCCTGTTCTTCGAACAGTTCTGCCGGCAGCTGGCTCGGGTCGATATTGGCACCACCGAACTGCTGAACAGCCTGCTCGCGCAGACGATCGATCTCGCTGCTGATCAGCGCCTTGGGCACGTCGATTTCGTTGGTCTTCAGCAGACCGTCCATGACCTGATTCTTGGTCTTGGTCTTGATCGCCTGGCGCAGCTCGCGCTCCATGTTCTTGCGCACTTCGGTGCGGAAGCCTTCGATACCGCCTTCTTCAACGCCGAAACGGGCGAAGAACTCGTCATTCAGCTCGGGCAGCTCGGCAGCAGCCACTTCGTGGACGACGATTTCGAACTCGGCAGCCTTGTTGGCCAGATCCAGGTTCTGGTAGTCCTCAGGGAAGGTGACGCTGATAGTGCGAGTCTCGCCAGCCTTGGCGCCGACTAGGCCGTCTTCGAAGCCCGGGATCATGCGGCCGGAGCCCAGTACCAGCTTGGTGTTGCTGGCGGTACCGCCCTGGAAGGCTTCGCCATCGATGCGACCAGTGAAATCGATGGTCAGTTGGTCGCCGTCTTCGGCAGCGCGTTCCACAGCGGCGTAGCCGGTGTGCTGCTTGCGCAGGATTTCCAGCATGTTTTCCAGATCGGCGTCGGTCACTTCGGAATCGATGCGCTCGACTTCGATGTCGGCGAAATCGCCCAGAGTCACTTCGGGGTATACCTCGAAGGTGGCGATGTATTCGAAGTCCTTGCCTTCGTCCAGCGACTTGGGCTCAACGCTCGGCGCGCCGGCGGGGTTCAGTTTTTCCTGAACGATGGCTTCATAAAAGGAAGACTGAATCACTTCACCGATGACTTCCTGACGTGCAGATGCACCAAAGCGCTTGCGAATCACGCTCATCGGCACCTTGCCCGGACGGAAACCATCAACACGTGCACGGCCAGCGGTCTGCTGCAGGCGCTTGTTGACTTCGTTTTCGATGCGCTCGGCAGGGATGCCAACAGTCATGCGGCGCTCAAGGCCGGAGATGGTTTCAACCGAAACTTGCATGTAGAGTCCTCGTTGAACAGACAATGATGAATGAATAAAAGGCGGACATTCTAGTCGCTTGTGCAACAGAAGTCATCCTTGCCGGCGCGCTCTTCTTTCCCTTCCTCCGCAAACGGCTGGGTGGCGCGCGGCCTGACCGGGCAGCATACGCCGCCACCGGGCAATCGACCACCTGTCGGGTCACAAAATTATCATCTGGTTCCCGGTTTCGTTACCACTCACCCGAAACCTCAGCCTTTCATTGAATTTTTTCAGCCGCAACCGCTCGATATCTATAACTATTCGACGCAGCCGCAGGCGGAGATATATGCCGGCTCGATTCACGGCATGTCATCTCGCCCGTCTGGCCCTGAACAGGATAAAGGCATGCCAACGTTGAGCTCCCCCACCCCATCACAAGCAGTCGCAACGCATTTATCCCTATCGAGCCCCATCGAACTCTATCGGGGACTGCAGCAGACCCCGGAGCAGTATCTGGCTGTCGCACGCAACTTTCTGCAGGAACAATTGAAAAAGGCAGCGAAACTGAAATGCGACCTGCCCGATTCGCCCGAGGATCTCCATCAATGGGTCATTGATGGCAATGCCCGGACCACCCAGGCCTACAAGCAGTATCTGGACACCCGTAAACAGGGCCAACCCCGGCGCTATTTTGCCAACCGCTCCCAGGCACTGTTCTTCCTTCGTGGGGTCGCACCAACCAAACTGGTGGACGGTTCCTGGCTGTACGGTGTTCTGCCCCAATGGCAGGACCTGCGCCTGCACACCCTGGTACGCACTTACCTGGAGGAACTCGGCGAAGGCGAGCCCGAACAGAACCATGTTGTGCTGTACAAGCAACTGCTGGCACAGCATGAGCTGGAAGATATTGAATCGCTGCCAGCCAGCCATTTCGTCCAGGGCGCCCAACAACTCGCATTGGGTCATCTGGCGCAGGACTTCTTGCCGGAACTGATTGGCTATAACCTGGGATACGAGCAACTGCCGCTGCACCTGCTGATTACCACCTATGAGCTCAACGAGCTGGGAATCGACCCCTATTACTTCCAGCTGCACGTCACCATCGACAACGCCGACACCGGCCATGCACACAAGGCGGCGAGCGCCGTTTTGGACAACCTGCCGGTAACTGGCAATGCGCAGATGTTTTACCGACGGGTTCGGCTCGGCTACCTGTTGAATGATCTGGCCCTGTCGTCGACCGACGTCATCAACAGCTTCTGCCTGGAACAGGAGCTATACCGAGTGCTTGAACAGAAGGCCCTGGTCGCGCGCAACATGCACTCGGACTTCTGTCGAATAGAGGGGCGCACCATCAATGAATGGCTGAGTCAGCAAGGACAGATCGGAGATTTCCTCGCGGCCCTGGAAAAGCGGGGCTGGATTCACCGTGACGAAGACCCGGCGCAGAGCCGTTTCTGGCAACTGGTGCAAGGCAATCGCGCACCCATGTTCGGCGTATTCAGCCACTACGAACTGCAGCTGCTGCATGATTGGATTGCTGGGGAATGGCTGATCAATGATCAGCCCAATCGGCCGAAAAAGTTTGTCCAGCCCGGCCGCAATCAGAGCCAGGACAACAGCGCGAGGGCCGGCGATTTCAGTGCCGAGCAACAAATACTGGAAAAGGAATTGCGCACACTGGATGGTGCGTCGAGAACCCGTCGCCTGATTCAGTTGATGTCGCCGGCCCATCACTACAAGCCAGCCGGATTGCTCGCAACCCGGCTATTTAACCAACTTCAGGCCTAACTCCATTGCTCGCTGGCCGAGTGGTCAGCGAGCATCAGGATCAGTCAGCCCCCTGCCCCAGCACCACGCCGTTGACCTCGACGCCATAGAGGTTGACGCCGTCATTTGCGTGGTATTTCTTGCGGGTTTCCTCAACCGAACCATCAATCAAGCGCGGATCTTGCGGCCGCTCATGGCTGTTCATGAACGCGGCGACATTCCATGCCTGTTCGTCGGTGAGCGATCCACCCTTGCCCAGCGGCATGCTTTCCTTGATGAAGTCAGCTGCGGTATTGATTCGATGCATGCCGGCGCCCCAGTTGAAGGACTCCTTCCCCCACAGGGGCGGTAAGACAAAATCCTCTCCCGACTTCTGCCCCTGGCCTTGATCACCGTGACAGATGGCACACTGCTCCTCATATACCTGCCGCCCCTGCGCGAGATCGTACCCACCCTCAGGCTCCTGCACCTTGGGGTAAGCACGCCCCGGTTGCACTTCACCGGTAGGCGCACCGGTAGACAGCCAGTAGGAATAGGCTGACAGGGCATTCATGATATGACTGTCAGCGGCCGGAGCCGTACCGTCCATGCTGAACTGGAAGCAACCCTGCATGCGCTCCACATAGGTATTGACCTTGTCGTTCTTCGAACGGTAGGCCGGGTACATGGGATAAGCGCCCCACAACGGAGCTGAATTGGCCTTGCGCCCCTGGTCGAGATGGCAGTTGGTGCAGTTCATACCGTTGCCAACATGCTCCGGTGCGCGATTGCGGGTGTCCACAAAGATCGCCCGCCCTTCGCGCACCAGCGCCCCAAACGCATTATCCGGCAGCTCGCTTTCGAGCGGCGGCTGAAAATAATCCGCGCCGGCGGGCGGCTGGACTGATGGCGCCAGTTGCGACTGATCATCCATGGCAACGGGAGCTTGAGCGGCAACAGGCAGTGCAATCAGGGTCGCGGCAATGGCCAGATAGATTTTCATATTCGCTTCCTCACTGACCCAGGCCGGAAAAATAATCGGATACCGCCTTGACCTCATCATCGGTCAGGCTTTTGGCTATATGGCCCATCAGGTCATTGGGATCATTCGTCCGGGTGCCCCTTTTCCAGGCTATCAGTTGGGAGCTTAAATAGGCCGAAGACTGTCCAGCCAAGGGCGGGAATGCCGCACCTACACCCACCCCGCCCGGACCATGACAGGCCACACATTCCGGAATGTTGCGCTCCCAGGCCCCTCGCAGCGCCAACCGCTCGCCCACCGAAGTGGCCTCCGCACTGCGATTGATCCGCGGGTAGACGGGGGTCGTCATCTGTTCTATATAGAGGGAAACGCTCTGCATTTCTCCCTCCGTCAGTGCACTGGCTATTGGCAACATGACCGGGTGGGCCCGCGAGCCAGACTGAAAGTCCAGCAACTGCTTCTTCATGTACTCGGCCGACAGGCCCGCCAGCCGCGGAAAACCCGCCGCCGCCATTCCCATCCCATCAGCCCCATGACAAGTGAGACAGGCAAGCGCAGCCGGATTCGCGCCGCCCTTGGTGTATACATCCGCACCGGGGTCCGCCTGCACTGATGCCACCCATATACAAGCCAACAGGCCGGCCGCGAGATTACGCTTTTTCATGCTCCCTACTCCCAAGAAAACCAAACGGTACCGCACCCATCAGGTTCGAACCGTTAATAACATTAGGAAAGACAAGGATATTACGCCGGCCGCGGCAGATTGTCACGGAAAGGAATATGCTTATTCCGGCAAGGAATAAGGCTTATCCGAACCAGGCAGTACCTGCGACCAGTATAAGATAACGCCCGCCCTTGGCCAGGGTGACCAACAGCAGGAAACGCCAGAACGGCTCACGCATGACACCGGCAGCCAACGTAAGAGGGTCGCCGATCAATGGCGCCCAACTGAGAAGCAGCGACCAGTATCCGTAGCGCTGATAGGCGGATTGCGCCTTGTGCAGCTTGTCGGCCGACACCGGAAACCAGCGCCTGTCTTGCCAGCGCTCGATATAGCGCCCAAGCAGCCAATTCACCACCGAACCCAATACATTGCCAACGGTGGCGACCAGCAATAGCAATCCCAGCGAATGATTACCCGCCAACTGCAATGCAACGAGCACCACTTCCGACTGCATCGGTAAAAAGGTCGCCGCGACGAAGGCAGCAAAGAATAGGCCCAGATAGCCCGACATCTCCCACATATCACTCTCTTCACAGGGCATAGCTGGCGCAGCTTCGCAACGCTACCGGCAACGCATGATTATTTGGTTACGCCGACAGTATAGGTGCAACCACTACTCAGCCGCGCGCCATACTTGCCCGATCGGCTGCTGGCGGAAGCGAGCAAGATACCCGGATAAATATGACGGAGCAGTGGTCAATAAATTATCGTCATAACACTCATGGTGCACAGATGACCAAGAAAGGAATATTTGAATGCGCATCCCAATGGCTTGCCGACAAAGCCGGCAGCGCCCCGGCCTTTACGCTCGCCATTGCCGGCATAGCCGTATGGGCGGCCAGCGGTCCCCTGTGGGGCTTTAACGACACCTGGCAACTGATCATCAATACCAGCACGACAATTGTTACCTTCCTGATGGTCTTTCTGATCCAGAACACTCAGAACCGAGACACGGACGAGATCCATATCAAGCTGGATGAATTGCTGCATGCCACCCGCGGCGCGCACGATCATTTGTTGTCGCTGGAAGATCGAAACGCAAAGGAGCTTAAAGCACTACGCGAGGAATACGTCGAGCTGGGCCGCAAGAATGGCGACCAGCAATGAGGAAAAACTGAAATGGTGCGGATGGGGAGACTCGAACTCCCACACCTTGCGGCGCCAGAACCTAAATCTGGTGTGTCTACCAATTCCACCACATCCGCAAAACAGGCTACAGATACAAAAACGCCAGGCTGATTGCCTGGCGTTTTTGCTGAAATGGGGTGGACGATGGGGATCGAACCCACGACACCAGGAGCCACAATCCTGTGCTCTACCGACTGAGCTACGCCCACCATTACAGCAGCAACACTAACACGACTTCGCAGAACCATACCATATGCGCTTGGCGCGCCCGGCAGGATTCGAACCTGCGACCACCCGCTTAGAAGGCGGGTGCTCTATCCAACTGAGCTACGGGCGCCGTATACACATTGTCAATCCCGAAGGCTTGAAATGCTGGAGCCTGAATCGCCTTCCAAACCGACTTCGTTGTGTTTGTGAAGCGGGGCGAATAATACTCAGCCCCTATCTCCCCGTCAACGATGAATTCACATTTTTTTCAAATATTTGAGTAAGTTAAGAATCCACACCCTACCGCTCTTTTGCCAACGCCCCGCCGCATGCGACAATTGCCGCATTCTATGCACTTCCCAGGAACATCATGAAAGCCCAACTGATCGATGGCAAACAGATTGCCGCCAATCTCCGGCGCGAAATCGCCGATAAGGTCAACCAGCGCCGCGAACAAGGTCTGCGTATCCCCGGCCTCGCGGTCATTCTGGTCGGCAGCGATCCCGCCTCCCAGGTTTATGTGGCACACAAGCGCAAAGACTGCGAAGAAGTCGGCTTTATCTCCCAATCCCATGATCTGCCGGCCGATACTGCTCAGGAAGACCTGTTGCAGTTGATCGATACCCTTAATGAGGATTCGGACATCGACGGCATTCTGGTTCAGCTGCCGTTGCCGGCGCACCTCGACTCATCACTGCTGCTCGAACGTATTCGCCCGGACAAGGACGTGGACGGTTTCCACCCCTACAACATCGGCCGCCTGGCCCAGCGCATGCCGCTGCTGCGTCCCTGCACCCCGCTCGGCATTATCCGTCTGCTGAAAAGCACCGGTGTCAGCCCCTACGGTCTGAACGCCACCGTGGTGGGTGCTTCCAATATCGTTGGTCGCCCGATGGCTCTGGAGCTGCTGCTGGCTGGTTGCACCACCACGGTGGCCCACCGCTTCACCAGCGATCTGGAGGAGCATGTACGCCGCTCCGATCTGGTGGTCGTGGCGGTCGGCAAGCCCGGCCTGGTCAAGGGCGAATGGATCAAGCCCGGCGCAATCGTCATCGACGTGGGTATCAACCGCATGGAAGATGGCCGGCTACGCGGCGATGTGGACTTCGAAGCGGCTGCCGAACGCGCCGCCTGGATCACTCCCGTACCCGGCGGCGTTGGCCCCATGACCCGCGCCTGCCTGCTGGAAAACACCCTCATCGCCTGCGAGAAGCTGCACAGCTGAGCAGGGCCTTGCCCTGCTTGCCTTGCTACAGGCTGGCGGTCGCGCCACCGTCTACCGGCAGGTTGATGCCGTTGATGAAGGCCGCCGCCGGTGATGCGAGAAAACCCACCGCATTGGCGAACTCCTCCGGCTCGGCAAAACGCCGGGCCGGAATGGTCTGCAGCAACGCCTGCTCCACTTCCTGCTCGGTTTTGCCGGCCGCTTCAGCGCGAAAGGTCAGCAAGCCCTCAAGACGCGCGGTACGCGTCAGCCCCGGCAATACGTTGTTGACTGTCACTCCCTCCCCCGCCAGCTCCGTAGCAAGGGTCTTCGCCCAGTTGGCCATGGCCGCGCGTATGCTGTTGGATACTCCCAGATTAGGGAGCGGGGTCTTTACTGAGGTCGAAAGCACATTGATGATGCGGCCGTAATTAAGCTCGCGCATGCCTGGCAACAGCAAATGCAGTAAGGTCTGGCTGCTCAGCAGGTGTTGATTGAATGCCGCTGCGTAGCTTTCTGTTGCCGCCAGATGCGCCGGCCCCGGCGCCGGACCACCGGTGTTATTGACCCAGATACAGATAGGCCCACCCCGGTCGACCTCCGCTTGCACCGCTACCGCCAGCGCTGGCAAATCACCCGAGTCAACACAGATGTAGCCATGCTTTTGTCCTTCGGCGGTCGGCAGTTGCTCGATCACCTCGGACAGTTTTTCTTCACTGCGGGCCAGAACGATAACCTCCGCTCCCTGCAACGCCAGTTGTCGCGCGCAAGCGGCGCCCAATCCCTGGCTGGCCCCGCCGACCAGGGCTCGTTTTCCAGCTAAATTCAGATCCATCGTTGACTCCCATGATAGTGACACCCGGTTCAAGGGTTCGATGCATCTCAGCTTAACGTATCCGGCCCGCCTTGCACGGCTTTCAACAGGTGCCGTCGGGCACCCGCACCCAACCTTCCATGAGAATCCGTGCACTGCGGCTCATGATGGCCTTGTTCACCGTCCAACTGCCATTCACCTGACTGGCCTGCGCGCCCACCCGCAGCGTGCCTGACGGATGCCCGAAGCGTACCGATTCACGCTCGCCACCGCCGGCCGCCAGATTGACCAGCGTGCCCGGAATAGCCGCAGCGGTACCGATCGCCACCGCGCAGGTGCCCATCATGGCGTGGTGCAGCTTACCCATGGACAACGCCCGCACCAGCAGATCGATTTCACTGGCCTGGATCTGCTTGCCACTGGAGGCCGGATAGTCCTTCGGTTTGGAGACGAAGGCGATCTTTGGCGTATGTTGACGCTTGGCCGCTTCCTCTGGATTGTTGATCAGCCCCATGCGCAGAGCGCCGGCCACCCGAATCGCCTCGAAACGCGCCAGCGCCTCGGGATTGCCATTGATATCTTCGCGCAGCTCAGTGCCCTGATAGCCAATATCCTCGGCGTTGACGAATACCGTTGGAATGCCCGCAGTGATCATGGTCGCCTGCAGCGTGCCGATACCCGGCACCTCAAGCTCGTCCACAAGATTACCGGTGGGGAACATGGAGCCGCCCTCGCCGTCATCTTCCGACGGGTCGATGAATTCCAGCACGATTTCCGCTGCGGGAAAGGTCACTCCATCCAACTCGAAATCACCCAACTCCTGGACCTGGCCATTGGTGACCGGCACGTGGGCGATGATGGTCTTGCCAATGTTGGCTTGCCAGACCCGTACCGTGCAGGTGCCGTTATCCGGAATACGCACCGGATCGACCAGCCCGGCATGGATGGCAAAGGCACCCGCCGCCGTAGACAGATTGCCACAGTTACCGCTCCAGTCGACGAAGGGGCTGTCGATGGAGACCTGGCCGTAGAGGTAGTCGACATCGTGATCCGGCTGGCTGCTTTTTGACAGGATCACGCATTTGCTGGTGCTGGATGTCGCACCGCCCATGCCATCAATGTGGGCAGCATAGGGATCAGGGCTGCCGATCACCCGCATGAACAACTGATTACGCGCTTCGCCGGGCACCTGACAGGAGGCCGGCAAGTCTTGCAGGCGGAAAAACACGCCCTTGCTGGTACCGCCACGCATATAGGTGGCGGGGATCTTGATCTGTGTTGCCTGGGTCATTGCTTGCTCCTGTTGGAATCCCCCTCTCCCGGAAGAGAGAGAGACTCTCCTGGCCGTTACACCTTTCCTTCCAGAAAGTCCTGAGCAAACCGCTGCAGTACCCCACCCGCTTCGTACACAGTGACTTCCTCATCGCTGTCCAGTCGGCACGTCATGGGTACTTCAACCCGCTCGCCGTTCTGGCGGTTGATCACCAGCGTCAGCTCGGCACGCGGCGCCGGCGTGCCCACCACGTCGTAGGTCTCGGTGCCGTCCAGCTCCAGCGTTTTGCGCGTGGTGCCCGGTTTGAACTCCAGCGGCAGTACGCCCATGCCGATCAGGTTAGTACGGTGAATGCGCTCGAAGCCTTCAGCGGCAATCGCCTCAACGCCCGCCAGACGCACACCCTTGGCTGCCCAGTCGCGACTGGAGCCCTGGCCGTAGTCGGCGCCGGCGATGATGATCAGCGGCTGCTTGCGGTTCATGTAGGTTTCGATGGCTTCCCACATGCGCATCACCTGACCTTCCGGCTCGACCCGTGCCAACGAGCCCTGCTTCACGCTGCCGTCGTCGTTCAACACCATCTCATTGAACAGCTTCGGGTTGGCAAAGGTCGCGCGCTGGGCAGTCAGGTGGTCACCGCGGTGGGTAGCGTAGGAGTTGAAGTCTTCCTCCGGCAGGCCCATCTTGTGCAGGTACTCACCCGCGGCGCTGTCCATCATGATGGCGTTGGACGGCGACAGGTGATCGGTAGTGATGTTGTCCGGCAGGATCGCCAGCGGGCGCATACCGGTCATTGTCCGCTCACCGGCCAGCGCGCCTTCCCAGTATGGCGGACGGCGGATGTAGGTGGACATCGACCGCCAGTCATACAGCGGGCTTTCCGCTTCCTCGATAGCGCCCAGATCGAACATCGGGATGTAGACTTGCTTGAACTGTTCGGGCTTGACGCTGGAGGCGACGATGGCGTCGATTTCCTCATCGCTCGGCCACAGATCCTTCAAGGTAACCGGCTGGCCATTCTGGTCGCGGCCAAGCACATCCTGCTCGATATCGAAGCGCACGGTACCGGCAATGGCATAGGCCACCACCAGCGGCGGCGAGGCCAGGAAGGCCTGCTTGGCGTAGGGGTGAATACGCCCATCGAAGTTGCGGTTACCCGACAGTACTGCCGTGGCGTACAGGTCGCGGTCGATGATTTCCTGCTGGATTTTCGGGTCCAGCGCGCCGGACATGCCGTTACAGGTGGTGCAGGCATAACCGACGATACCGAAGCCGAGCTTTTCCAGCTCCGGCAGCAGCCCGGATTCCTCCAGGTACAGCCTGGCGACTTTGGAGCCTGGAGCAAAGGAAGTCTTGACCCAGGGCTTGCGCACCAGACCCAGCTCGTTGGCCTTCTTCGCGACCAACCCGGCGGCAACCACGTTGCGCGGATTGGAGGTGTTGGTGCAGCTGGTGATGGCGGCAATGATTACCGCACCGTCGGGCATCAGCCCCTGTGCTTCTTCTGTCTTGCCAGATTCCCACTTCGCTTCGTCAGCAATACCCCGTTCGGCCAATGCCGACGTGGGCAGACGGCGGTGCGGGTTGGACGGGCCAGCCAGGTTGCGCTCCACAGTGGACAGGTCGAATTCCAGTACCCGCTCGTATTCAGCAGTGGTCAGCGCATCGCTCCACAGCCCCAGGGTCTTGGCGTACTGCTCGACCAGCGCGACCTGCTCCGGCTCGCGGCCGGTCAGTTTCAGGTAGTCGGTGGTCTGCTGGTCGATATAGAACATCGATGCAGTGGCACCGTATTCCGGGCACATATTGGAGATGGTTGCGCGGTCACCGATGGTCAGGCTGTCGGCACCTTCACCGAAGAACTCGACATAGGCGCCCACTACCCGCTCCTGACGCAGGAACTCGGTCAGCGCCAGTACGATATCCGTAGCGGTGATACCCGGCTGACGCTTGCCGGTGAGCCTGACGCCGACGATGTCGGGCAGGCGCATCATCGACGGCCGACCGAGCATCACGGTTTCCGCTTCCAGGCCACCCACCCCAATGGCGATCACGCCCAGCGCATCAACGTGCGGCGTATGGGAGTCGGTGCCCACGCAGGTATCCGGGAAAGCGACGCCATCACGGGCCTGGATCACCGGGCTCATCTTCTCGAGGTTGATCTGGTGCATGATGCCGTTACCGGCGGGGATCACGTCGACGTTCTTGAACGCGGTCTTGGTCCACTCGATAAAGTGGAAGCGATCCTCGTTGCGGCGATCCTCGATGGCGCGGTTCTTGTCGAAGGCTTCCGGGTCAAAGCCCGCATGCTCGACGGCCAGCGAATGGTCGACAATCAACTGCGTAGGTACCACCGGGTTGACCTTGGCCGGGTCACCACCGGCCTCGGCGATGGCATCACGCAGGCCGGCCAGGTCCACCAACGCGGTCTGACCGAGGATGTCATGGCAGACCACCCGCGCCGGGTACCAGGGAAAGTCCAGGTCGCGCTTGCGATAAATCAGCTGCTCCAGCGCCGCGGTGAGCTTGTCCGGCTCGCAGCGACGTACCAGTTGCTCGGCCAACACCCGCGAGGTGTAGGGCAGCTTGGCCCATGCTCCGGCCTGGATAGCGTCCACGGCCGCTGGGGCGTTGTAATAGTCCAGGTCGCTTCCTGGCAGGTTTTCACGATATTGGGTGTTCATTACTTACGATCCTTCAACGCCACAAACTGCAGATCTTCCGGGCCAACATAGTTGGCGCTCGGGCGGATGATCTTGCCGTCGATGCGCTGCTCGATCACATGCGCTGACCAGCCGGCAGTACGAGCGATCACGAACAACGGAGTGAACATCGCGGTAGGCACGCCCATCATGTGGTAGCTCACGGCGCTGAACCAGTCGAGGTTGGGGAACATCTTCTTGGCTTCCCACATGACGCTTTCCAGACGCTCGGCAATGTCGTACATCTTCTTGTTGCCCTGCTCCTGGGACAGCTCCTCGGCAACTTTCTTGATCACTTCGTTGCGTGGATCGGAAACGGTGTAGACCGGGTGACCGAAGCCGATGACCACTTCCTTGCGCCCTACCCGCTCCCGGATATCGGCTTCTGCCTCGTCCGGATTGTCGTAGCGCTTCTGGATCTCGAAGGCGACTTCGTTGGCACCGCCGTGTTTCGGGCCACGCAGCGCGCCGATGGCGCCAGCGATGGCCGAGAACATGTCCGAACCGGTACCGGCGATGACGCGGCTGGTAAAGGTCGAGGCGTTGAATTCGTGCTCGGCATACAGGTTCAGCGAGGTGTGCATGGCGCGTACCCAGGAATCGCGGGGCTTCTCGCCGTGCAGCAGGTGCAGGAAGTGACCGCCGATGGAGTCATCATCGGTTTCCACATCGATGCATTTGCCGTTATGGCTGTAGTGATACCAGTACAGCAGCATGGAACCCAACGACGCCATCAGCTTGTCGGCGATATCCCGGGCGCCCGGATGGTTGTGGTCATCCTTTTCCGGGGTCAGGCAGCCGAGCACCGACACACCGGTACGCATTACGTCCATCGGGTGCGCCGACGGCGGCAGTTGCTCCAGGGCGGTCATCACCGCAGCAGGCAGGCCGCGCAACGCTTTCAGCTTGGTCTTGTACGCAGCCAGCTCAGCCACCGTGGGCAGCTTGCCGTGCACCAGCAGATGGGCGATTTCCTCGAATTCACAGGTAGTGGCGATATCGAGAATGTCATAGCCACGGTAATGCAGATCGTTACCGCTGCGGCCGACAGTGCACAGCGCGGTATTGCCGGCGGCGGTACCGCTCAGGGCGACGGACTTCTTCGGCTTGAAGGTCGGGGTGGTCGATTCGTTGGCGCTCATGGCGTTCTCCTCACTTGGACCCGGTCGGGGCTGTTATTGTCTTTAGCGGTTTTACTTCTTGCCGGCGGCAAACAGTGCGTCGAGCTTATCTTCAAAGGCATGGTAGCCGATGCGGTCATACAGCTCGTTACGAGTCTGCATGCTGTCGATTACATTCTGCTGGTGGCCTTCAGTGCGAATGGCGTTGTAGACATTTTCCGCCGCCTTGTTCGCTGCGCGGAACGCCGAGAGCGGATACAGCTGGATGGCCACGCCAACCGAAGCCAGTTCCTCGCGGGTGAACAACGGCGTAGCGCCAAACTCGGTAATGTTGGCCAGCACGGGCACGTTCAGCTCCTTGACGAAACGCTCGTAGGTCGGCAGGTCGTAGGCAGCCTCGGCGAAAATTCCGTCGGCACCGGCCTCAACGTAGCGCTTGCAGCGCTCCAGAGCGGCTTCCACACCTTCAGCCTGGATGGCGTCGGTACGGGCGATCAGGAAGAAATTCGGATCGGTCTTGGCATCAGCAGCGGCCTTGACCCGATCAACCATTTCGCCGGTGGAAACAATTTCCTTACCCGGGCGGTGGCCACAACGCTTGGCACCAACCTGATCCTCGATGTGCGCAGCAGCGGCGCCGGCCTTGATCAGACTCTTGACCGTACGCTCGATATTGAAGGCGCTGGGGCCAAAGCCGGTGTCGATGTCCACCAGCAGCGGGAGATCACAGACATCGGTAATGCGGCGCACATCGATCAGCACGTCTTCCAGGGTATTGATGCCCAGATCAGGCAGGCCCAGCGAGCCTGCCGCCACGCCGCCACCGGACAGGTAGATGGCCTTGAAGCCGGCGCGCTTGGCCAGCAGCGCATGGTTGGCATTGATCGCACCAATAACCTGGAGCGGATGTTCTTCGGCAATTGCATCACGGAAA
This sequence comes from Halopseudomonas bauzanensis, assembly GCF_900114735.1. Classification (GTDB taxonomy): domain Bacteria; phylum Pseudomonadota; class Gammaproteobacteria; order Pseudomonadales; family Pseudomonadaceae; genus Halopseudomonas; species Halopseudomonas bauzanensis. Next base: position 117,960 of record NZ_FOUA01000004.1, read on the forward strand.
CGCTGGCCTGGGGTCTTGTTCATTGGGTACTCCCTCCTGAGGATGTGGTGAGGTCACGCTGTTCCAGCATGCGACGCTCGATGTTGCGGCGGGATGCGCTGATATGACGGCGCATCAGCATTTCCGCGAGTTCACCATCGCGATCGGCGATGGCTTCGATAATTCGGTGATGTTCGGCGAATGCCTGCTGCGGGCGCTTGGGCGTGGACGAGAATTTATAGCGGTACATGCGCACCAGGTGATACAGGTCGCCACAGAGCATGTCGCTGAGCGTGCGGTTCTTGCTGCCCTGGATGATCACGAAGTGGATATCCAGGTCGCCTTCCTGCTGGTAATAGGATTCGTTGGCCTTGAGGCCTGAGTGCCGCTCGTGGGTGGCCAGCACATCGCGCAGGTTGGCAATCTCTTCGGCGGTCATGTTCTGTGCCGCCAGTCGACAGGCCATGCCTTCCAACGCCTCGCGCACGTGGTACAGCTCGATCAATTCTTCGTAGCTCAGCGACACCACGCGCACCCCCGCATGGGGAACGCGTACTACCAGGCGGCGCCCTTCAAGGCGGCGGATGGCTTCGCGCAATGGACCGCGGCTGATACCGAAGGTCGTGGACAGAAATTGTTCACTAATGCGCGTACCCGGCGGGATCTCGCCTTTGACAATAGCCGTCTGCAGACGCTGGAAGGCGCCGTCGGACAAAGTTGCGGCTGGTAATGCGTGATCAGTCTCGGCCAATTGTTGACAACCTTATTGTGTTTTGTAAGTCTCACTGCAATTTATGGGCAGATCATGCCTTCCCAAGACAAGGATTGTCAACAATCCATTAAATGGCTGAATTTTTTGAAAAACAATCGAGGGGAACTTATCGCTCTGGGTGCCGGTCTGCTTGGCATGCTACTATTCCGCCTGCCTAACGCTGCCTTTTCCACCACATCCAGGGAATGGAGCAGCTGTCCGAAACTGCTGCTGAGAACACTATGCAATCGATCAATACGCATCTGAAAATCCTGATTGCCCTGATGGTCAGTCTGGGTCTGTTGATTACTGGCTACCAGATATATGTACTCGATATCCCCGTCAGGGAGGATGAAACGGATGATATCTGGAGCTTGGATGCGAAGGTCGAGTTCCGCGCCAGCACCGGCGTTCCGGTCAAGGCGCAGCTGTTCATTCCGCCATTGAACCAGGAGTTCATCGGTCTTAATGAAAGCTTCATCTCCAACAACTATGGCGTCAGCGTAAATCAGTTGAACGGCAACCGCCGGGTCACCTGGTCAGCCCGCCGCGCCAGCGGCTCGCAAACGCTGTATTACCGCCTGGTCCTGACCAAGCGCTACGGCGTCGAACCCACCGAAGCCCCACCACCGGCCCCGCGCCAGCCGATTCCGCTGGACGGCCCCGAACAGATCGCCGCCGATGCGCTGATCAACCCGATTCGCCAGCATTCCGCGGATATCGAGACCTTCATCAGCGAGGCCATTCGCCGGGTCAACGACATCACCGATGACAATGTCCGGCTGCTGCTGGGTGGCCAGACCAGCGCGCTGGACAAGGCCCGGGTGATTGACGTGCTGCTGTCCAACGCTCGCATCCCGCTGGAGCTGGTGCACACCATCCGTCTGGAAGCCACCCCCAACCAGGAGCCGGAGCTCTGGTTGCGCAGCCACAACGGCGAGCGCTGGCTGTACTTCCACCCGGAAACCGGCCAACAGGGCATTCCGGAAAACCGCCTGGTCTGGTGGACCGGCGCCACGCCGCTGCTCGCCCTGGAAGGTGCCCGCAACGGCAACGTCAGCTTCACCATCAACAACAGCGAGATGAACGCCCTGCGGCTGGCCAAGATGACCACCGAGAACAGCCCCTCGGCACTGCTGGAATATTCCCTGTATGGCCTGCCCCTGCAGGCGCAGCAGGTCTATCAGGTAATGATCATGATCCCGATCGGGGTCCTGGTGATCCTGGTATTGCGTAACCTGATCGGCATTCAGACCCTGGGTACCTTCACCCCGGTACTGATCGCCCTCGCCTTCCGCGAGACCCAGGTTGGCTGGGGTATTGTGTTGTTCACCCTGATCACCGCCCTCGGTCTGTCGCTACGCTCCTATCTGGAACATCTGAAGCTGCAGATGCTGCCGCGCTTGTCCATCGTACTGACCTTCGTGGTGATCATCATTGCGGTCATCAGTCTGTTCAGTCACAAGCTCGGCATCGAACGCGCCCTCTCCGTGTCCCTGTTCCCCATGGTGATCCTGACCATGACCATCGAGCGTCTGTCGATCAACTGGGAAGAGCGTGGCGGTGGCCACTCCTTCAAGGTGGCGCTGGGCACCCTGGTCGCGGCCACGCTGTCGCATATGCTGATGACCATTCCGGAGCTGACCTACTTCGTATTCACCTTCCCGGCCATTCTGCTGGTACTGGTGGGCTTCATGCTGGCCATGGGTCGCTACCGCGGCTACCGTCTCACCGAACTGATGCGCTTCAAGGCGCTGACCAAGCAAGGTTGAGGAGACGCCATGTTCTGGAAGACCTGGAAAGCGCTTAGTGACTTTGGAGTCATGGGCATCAATCGGCGTAACGCCGACTACGTGCTCAAGTACAACAAACGGCATCTGTACCCCGTGGTAGATGACAAGATCCTGACCAAGGAGCGCGCCATCGCCGCCAAGATCAACGTGCCCGAGATGTACGGCGTCATTGATACCGAGAAGGACATCGGCAAGTTCAGCAAGCTGGTCGAGAACCACAAGGACTTCGTCATCAAGCCGGCTCAGGGTGCCGGCGGTGACGGCATCATGGTGATCGGCGACCGTTACGAAGGTCGTTACCGGACTGTATCCGGCAAGATCGTCAGCCACGATGAGATCGAACACCACCTTTCCAATATCATCTCCGGGTTGTATTCGCTGGGTGGCCACCGCGACCGGGCACTGATCGAATACCGGGTCAAGCCCGACCCGATCTTCAAAAGCATCAGTTACGAAGGCGTACCGGACATCCGCATCATCGTGCTGATGGGCTACCCGGTCATGGGCATGCTGCGCCTGCCTACCCGCCAGTCCGGCGGCAAGGCCAACCTGCACCAGGGCGCCATCGGCGTCGGTGTCGATCTCACCACCGGCATCACGCTCAAGGGCACCTGGCTGAACAACAAGATCAGCAAGCACCCGGATACCGCCAACCCGGTGGATGGCGTGCAACTGCCCGACTGGGATGGTTTCATGCGCCTGGCCACGTCCTGTTACGAGCTGTCCGGGCTGGGTTATATCGGCGTGGACCTGGTGCTGGACGAGAAGCAGGGCCCGCTGATTCTCGAGCTCAACGCCCGGCCCGGCCTGAATATCCAGATCGCCAACGATGCCGGCCTGACCCATCGCTGCCACAAGGTGGAAAGACACATCGCCGAACTGGCCAAGGACGGCATCATCGAGACCCCGGAAGAGCGCATGGCGTTCTCCCAGAAGCATTTCGGCAAACCAGTCTTTCTCAGCGCAGACGAGGCGCCGGTCGAGCCCGAACTCAACGCATGACCCCCTACCACATCACCGAATTGCCCTGGCACGCCGATCCGCTGCCGGGGCTGCTTGCCATCCGCGGCATGGGCCAGCCCGTACTGCTGGATTCGGCGGCCAGCGGTGACCCATTGGGCCGCTATAGCATCCTCGCCGCAGACCCGCTGACGACGATCACCCCGCACGCCAATGAACCAGGCGAACACACCATCGCCCGTCTGCGCCAGGCACTGCAAGAGCTGGGGCCAGCCCGCTGGCCAGAGTCGCTGCAACTGCCCTTTGGCGCCGGTGCGTTGGGTTATGTCAGTTATGACTTTGGCCGCGCATTGGAACAGCTGCCGGTGCAGGCCCGGGCCGATATCAAACTGCCCGACCTGCAACTGGGCCTCTATCGCTGGAGCCTGATCAGCGACAACCAACTGCGCCAGCGCTGGCTGGTATGTCACCCCTCGGTCGCAGCAGACTACCGAAACGCCCTGCTTGAGCGACTGGCAGGCCCGATCAGCGAACCCGGCGCCTTTGCCTTGCAACACAGCTTCGCCGCCGAACAGTCAGCGCCGCAATACCAGCAGGCCTTCGAGCGCATCCAGCGTTACATACACGCCGGCGACTGCTACCAGGTCAATCTGGCCCAGCGTTTTTCCGCGCCCTGCCACGGTGATCCGCTGAGCGGCTACCGGCAACTGCGCCAGGCCTGCCCTACTCCCTTTGCCGCTTACCTGGAGTCACCTGACCACAGCCTGTTGTGCCTGTCGCCGGAGCGCTTTCTCAAGGTCGAAAACGGACAAGTGGAAACCCGCCCGATCAAGGGCACGCGGCCGCGCGGCAATACGCCTACAGAGGATCAGGCGCTGGCCGATGAGCTGCGCAGCAGCCCCAAGGATCGGGCCGAGAACCTGATGATCGTCGATCTGCTGCGCAACGATCTGGGCCGCGTCTGCGCCTATGGCAGCGTCCGGGTGCCAGAACTATTCAGCATCGAAAGCTACCCCAACGTCCACCACCTGGTCAGCAGCATCACCGGCCAGCTTGCGCCAGGCCACGACGCCCTGAGCCTGTTGACCAATGCATTTCCCGGCGGCTCGATCACCGGCGCACCGAAAATCCGCGCCATGCAGATCATCGAGGAGTTGGAGCCAGTCCGCCGCAGCCTGTATTGCGGCAGCATCGGCTATATCGGCTGCGAGGGGCAAATGGACCTGAATATCGCCATCCGCAGCCTGGTGCACCAGGATGATCATCTTTACTGCTGGGGCGGCGGCGGCATAGTCGCCGACTCGGACGGCGAAGCCGAATACCAGGAAAGCCTGACCAAGGTGCGGGTTCTGCTCGAGACTTTGACCACCGGGGTGTAGCGCACCCGCACTGCACCTATGGCCTTTCAGCCATCCTTGCGCCGAGCCCGATCATAGCCGAAACGCTCGATACACCCAGGGCTACATCGAGTTGATCCGCCTCCGGCAATCTGACTTCTGGAACCAACCTGACTTCTGGAACGCCGCAGGCCGGGACTGAACCCGGCCTGTCGGGAAGACGCTGTTACAAACTCAGCGGACGGTTCGAAGCCTTGAGGAACTCCTGTTTCAGGTCCTCGAAAGTCTGCACCGCCGGGAACTGCGAGAATTCGGCGATGACGTTGTCCGGTGCATGGAACAGGATGCCGGCATGGGCTTCGGCCAGCATGGTGGTGTCGTTGTAGGAGTCGCCAGCGGCGATCACGCGATAGTACAGGCTCTTCAACGCGATGACCGACTGACGCTTCGGGTCCCTTTGGCGCAATTGATAGTCCACTACCCGGCCGCTGTCATCGGTTACCAGCTTGTGGCACAGCAACGTCGGGAAGCCCAGTTGGCGCATCAGTGGCTGGGAGAACTCATAGAAGGTATCGGACAGGATGACTACCTGGAAACGCTCGCGCAGCCAGTTGACAAACTCCACTGCGCCTTCCAGCGGCGCCAATGTGCCGATCACTTCCTGAATGTCCGACAGCTTCAGACCATGCTCATCGAGAATGCGCAGGCGCTGCTTCATCAACACGTCATAGTCCGGGATATCCCTGGTGGTCGCGCGCAGTTCGGCGATACCGGTTTTCTCGGCAAAGGCAATCCAGATTTCGGGGACCAGAACACCTTCGAGGTCAAGGCAGGCGATTTCCACAGAGTACTCCTGAAGCAGTGATTGAACTGGCGCAACAATCTACCGGCTCCGCTTGCGGGGCGCAACGGCGAGCCGACCGAACACCGGAGATTGATAGCCAAAGGGCATAAAACTATAACTAAATAAAAGCAGAAGTGCTAAGCAGTGCTTGTTAAAATGCCGCGATTAAAGATGGCCCGCATGCAGGGCCGCATCGCGGGAGAGCCTGATGTCCACCAATCTGTTCGATGTTGAAACCCTGGCTGCGGAATATGCGAGCAAGTCGCCGCAGGATATTCTGAAACTGGCCTTTGAGCATTTCGATGATCTCTGGCTGTCCTTCAGCGGCGCGGATGATATCGTCGTGCTGGATATGGCCTGGAAGATCAACCCGAACCTCAAGGTCTTTACCCTGGACACCGGCCGCCTGCATCCGGAAACCTATCGTTTTCTGGAAGAGGTGCGCAAACACTACGGCATCCAACTGGAAGTGCTGTCCCCGGACCAGCAGGCGCTGGAAGCCTATGTAAAGGAAAAGGGCCTGTTCGATTTCTACGAAAGCGGCCATGGCGAGTGCTGCGGCATCCGCAAGATTGCCCCGCTACGCCGCAAGCTGGCGACGGTGGACGCCTGGATTACCGGCCAGCGCCGTGACCAGAGCCCTGGCACCCGCAGCAATGTGCCCGTGGTGGAAATCGACGGCGCCTTCTCCAGCGTCGACAAACAGCTGATCAAGTTCAACCCGCTGGCCAACTACAGCAGCGAGGATGTATGGAACTACATCCGCATGCTGGAAATCCCCTATAACAGCCTGCACGAGCGCGGCTTCGTCAGTATCGGCTGCGAACCCTGTACCCGTCCGGTGCTGCCGAACCAGCATGAGCGTGAGGGCCGCTGGTGGTGGGAAGAAGCAACGCAGAAGGAGTGCGGGCTGCATGCGGGCAATCTGATCGTCAAGAGCTGATGAGCGGTAGCTAACGGCCGATGGCGTGCAGCGCACGCCTCGGCTCCTGATTTAACTCAATAAACCGGCAATTCCACCGCCGCAAACAAAGCTTCGATTTCCTGCCTGCTCTGGCACTGCAGCACCTCTTCTATCCGTTCCCGGGTCAGATGCGGAGCAAACTCTTCGATGAAGTCATACATGAACCCGCGCAGAAAGGTGCCGCGGCGAAAGCCCAGGTGAGTCACGCTGGACTCGAACAGGTGGCTTGCATCCAGTACCACCAGGTCATCATCGATCTTCGGGTCAACTGCCATCTTCGCCACGATCCCTACGCCCAACCCCAACCGCACATAGGTCTTGATCACGTCGGCGTCGGCGGCGGTGAAAACCACCTTGGGCGCCAGCCCCTGATGGTTGAAGGCATCATCCAGCTTGGAGCGGCCGGTGAAACCGAACACATAGGTCACCAGCGGCTGCTCGCTGAGGACTTCCAGGGTCAGTTTGCCGACCTCGGTCAGCGGGTGGCCCTTGGGTACGATCACGCAGCGGTTCCAGCGGTAACACGGCATCATCACCAGCTCGTTGAACAGCTCCATGCCCTCGGTGGCGATGGCGAAGTCAGCAGTGCCATTGACCGCCATTTCGCTGATCTGGGTGGGCGTGCCCTGATGCATGTTCAGCGCCACATCGGGATAACGTTGCATGAAACGACTGATCACTGGTGGCAGGGCATAACGCGCCTGGGTATGGGTGGTGGAGAGCGTCAGCACGCCCTTGCGCTCATGACTGAATTCCTGGGCGATCTGCTTGATGCTTTCGCACTTGCGCAGAATTTCCCCCGCTGTCTCGATGATCTTCTCACCAGCCGGGGTGACCCGTGTCAGATGTTTTCCGCTGCGGGAAAACACTTCTACGCCCAGCTCATCTTCGAGCAGACGGATCTGTTTGCTGATCCCAGGTTGAGAGGTATACAGGCTCTGCGCCGTCGCGGACACGTTGAGGTCGTGGTGCGCCACTTCCCAGATGTAGCGAAGCTGCTGCAATTTCATCGAGATACCCCTCCTGTTGGATCAAGCTGAATATCATGAACCGTTTATAACCAGATTCATAGATACACGCCTGATGTTAGACCAAAAAGCCCAACAAGAAAGGTCATGCACGAGATTGACGTTACCGCCGGTCCAGCGGGTTCGCCCCAGAGCCGAGGCGAACCCGTCAGGTGGCTCGGTTACTCAGCCAGATAGCCCGCCTCGACAAACCGCAGCATCTGCAACAGCGCCTCGGTCCGCGGCATGCTGCAACCGGCTTCGGCGCCCAGCTTCAATGCCTCGCCATAGAGCGCATCCAGTTCCATGGGCCGTTTGTGCAGCCAGTCGTGATACATGCTGGGCAGATAGTCGGGAATGCGCTGCGTGCCGATCAGCAGCTTGTCCGCCAGCGCTTCAGGCATGCTGTGGCCACAGGCTTCAGCTGCATTAACCACTTCCTGCATCAGCTCCCTGATCAACTGGCGGCTGGATTCGTTGGCCAGCAACGCCTGCGTCCCCGCATTGAGAATGACCGACACACCGTTGAAGGGTGCGTTCCAGATCAGTTTCTGCCAGCGGGCGCTGTCCAGACCACCCATTTCCCGCGCCTTGAGCCCCGTCTCACGGAACATGGCCGCGCCGGCGCTGATGATTTCCTGGCGCTCCGCTTCGGCGGCTGGCCCTGAATGGTAGGCCAGATCGATCATGCCGTTGTCCTGATGCACCACCACGCCCGGAGCCTTGCGGTACAGACACACATAGCACAGCCCACCGATCAGATGCAGATCAGCCGGCAGCAGCTCACGCAGTTGCTGCTCATTGTTCAAACCATTCTGCAATAGCACCACCCGCGCACCCGGTGCCGCGGCGCGGGCGATGAGCGGAGCCAGGGATTCATTGGATGTGGACTTGGCGCCGACCAACAGCCAATCACAGGGCGGCATCTCGGCCACATCGGCGTATGCCTGGACCGGATGCAGATTCAGTTCACCATGGACACGGCTTTCCACGGTAATGCCGTGCTCCCGGACCGCCGGATATTCACTGCGCAGCAAAAAATGCACGTCATGGCCCGCCCGGGCTAGCATCAAGCCATAGAAGCCACCGATGGCGCCGGTGCCAATGATGCCGATACGCGGTTTTACCTGTTGCATGCTTACCTCTTGTTTTAACGATGCGCGAAATAGTCAGATATGCTGGCCATGGTAAACGCTGGGTGCAACCGACAACAGTCGGCAAGGCGACAAAGCTAGCCGTCACCCTGTCCAGAGCACCTGGTTTGCGTTCAATCGCACCAATCGCCTGCCGACAGGGTAGCCGCAGCCGCCATCCATGCTTTAAGCTGTCGGCCACTATTAAGAAGGCCGACCGGTTGGTGGCCGAAAGACACGCTGGGAAGAAAGATGGCCGATTTACCTATTAATGATCTGAACGTTGCTTCCAACGAAGTGATGATTACCCCTGCCCAACTCAAGGCCAGGATCCCCATGAGTGATGCCGCACAAGCCACCATCGTGGAAAGCCGGCAGGTCATTCGTGACATTCTGGATGGCAAGGATCACCGCATCTTCATCGTCATCGGGCCCTGCTCCATCCACGACGTGGAAGCCGCCAAGGATTATGCCCGGCGCCTGAAGGCCCTTGCTGAAGAAGTCAGCGACAGCCTGTATCTGGTCATGCGGGTGTACTTCGAGAAGCCGCGCACCACCGTCGGCTGGAAGGGTTTGATCAACGATCCCTACCTGGATGACTCGTTCAAGATTGAGGATGGCCTGCATATCGGCCGTCGGCTGCTGTGCGATCTGACCGACATGGGCCTGCCCACCGCCACCGAGGCGCTGGACCCGATCTCCCCGCAGTATCTGCAGGACCTGATCTCCTGGTCGGCCATCGGCGCGCGCACCACCGAATCCCAAACCCATCGCGAACTGGCCTCCGGCCTGTCCTCGGCGGTCGGTTTCAAGAACGGTACAGATGGCAATCTGGGCGTGGCGATCAACGCTCTGCAGTCCACCGCCAGCCCGCACCGCTTCATGGGCATCAACCATGAAGGCCAGGTGTCCATCGTTACCACTCGCGGCAACCGCTACGGCCACGTGGTATTGCGCGGCGGCAACGGCAAGCCCAATTACGACTCGGTCAGCGTCGCGCTCTGCGAGAAGGAACTGGAAAAGGCCGGCATCCAGCCAAACATCATGATCGACTGCAGCCATGCCAACTCCAACAAGGATCCGGCCCTGCAGCCGCTGGTCATGGATAACGTCGCCAACCAGATCGTCGAGGGCAACCAGTCAATCGTCGGCCTGATGGTCGAAAGCCACATCGGCTGGGGCAGTCAGTCGATCAACAAGGATCTGTCGCAACTGGAATATGGTGTTTCCATCACCGACGCCTGCATCGACTGGGATACCACGGTCCAGGCGGTGCGCAGCATGCACACGAAGATTGGCGATGCCCTGCGGACCCGCAAGCGCGGCCACTGATACTGCAGACATGCATGAAAAACCCCGCCGCGGCGGGGTTTTTCATGTCAGCTGGGATGTTCTTGCATGTAGCGCTCGACATAGGAACAGGACGGGATCACCGTGTAGCCCTGCTCTCCGGCATACTTCAGCGCCTCGGCAGCGAGCCTGGCGGCCAGCCCCTGACCGCGCAGCGCATCTGGCACAAAGGTTCGATAGATATCCATGGTCTGCTTGCCCAGGTCCATATAGGCAAGATAGGCTCGTCCACCCTCGGCGTCGATATAGAACTGCTTGCCTTCGGCGTCATGCTGGACCGGAGCAGCGGAGGTCATGGCAGTCTCCCTGATAATGCAACGTGAATGCTGAACACAGTTGACCTGCGGCAGCAGCAAAAGATTCCGCCGCTGCCGCACGCCTCAGGCTGGCGGCGTAACGCCAACCCCCAAGGCCATCAACAGTGCAATGGACAGCAGACAGGCTATCACCGGCACCGCCACGGTAACAACGAACATGTCCTTGTAGGCTTCCCGGTGCGACAACCCCATGATCATGAAGGTGGCAATGACCGCACCACAATGGGGGAGCGAATCCAGACCGCCTGCGGCAATCGCCGCGATACGATGAAGAATCTCCGGCTGGATACCCATTTCCAGATAGCTAGGCGCCAGTGTCTGCATGAAGATCTGCAGGCCGCCGGAAGAGGAGCCGACAATCGCCGACAACGTACTGACCGAGGTGAATACCGATAACAGCGGCGGCATGTCGACACCCAGAATCCACTGGGCGAACTCACCAAAGCCGGCCGTCTGGGTCACTACGCCACCGAAGCCGATCACTGCGGCGGTGTTGAGCAGCGGCATGATCGAGTCTTCCGCACCCTGGCCGAATACCTGACCAAGCTTGCGCCGGGCACTGACAAACAGGACCCCGCAGGACAGCGCGCCGATCACCAGTGCAATACTCGGCCAGATGATCGGCTGCGCCGCGCTGAAGCGCAGAATGCTCGCGAACATGCCTTCGGTCTGCGACCAGTCCGCCATGCCCAGGATCAGTCGCGGCAGCATGATCACACCCAGCACCAGTACCAGCGGAACCAGTGCCAGCCCCCATGGCGGCGCATCATTCGGATCACCGATCAGCTGCTCCATCCGTACATCCTGGGCGTTCTCGACGAAGCCTTCACCCTTGGCACGAGCCAGACGCCATTCCCGCTCGACATACCACATACCCAGACCGCCCATCACCACTGCAGCGAATATACCGATCCAGCCACCGGCGAACAGATCCGTACCCAGCGCGCTGGCGGATATCACGTTGTGAATCGAGGGCGTACCGGGCAGCGCGGTCATGGTGAAGGTGCCAGCACCGACGGAGGTGGCCGCACACCAGATCCGCTTCGGCAGGTTGGCCTCGCGCATCAGGGTAATACCCAGCGGGTACATGGTGAACACCACCACGAAGACCACCACCCCGCCATAGGTCAGCAAAGCGCAGACGACCATCCCCACCAGCAACGTGTGCTTGACGCCCAAGCCGCGGGTAATGGCAACGGCGATACTCTTGGCCGCCTGGCTGGTGGCCATGGCCTTGCCGAAAATTGCACCACAGAGAAACAGCAGAAAGAACTTGCCGGCGAAAGTAAAAGCGCCCAGTGCACCGAAGGGATAGTGCTCCAGCAGCGCCGCGGGCACCAGGATGCCATTGGGGATGGCCACCACCAGGGCGCAGATCACCGACGCCAGAAAAATATTCACACCCCTGAGCGCGAACCCGATAAGCAGTGCGAGCCCGGCAAACAACCCCAGATAACCCAGCATGAAGCGCATCCTTGTTTGTATTTTTTTTGCGTGGAATCACCTTAACCCAGACGGCCTTGGGAACAAACTGCGCGGCCACTCAGTCAATGAGCTGAATATCATCAAACCGCCACCGTTTATGACGCTCGTCAATCTCCACTCGTCGGGATAACTGCTAATATGAATCGGTCGGCAAAACGACACTATTGTCAACCAAAGGGGTATTACGATGAACATCGCATTGAAACTTTCGGCTTTGTCGCTGGCTGGCCTGCTTGCTGTCGGTTGCAGCAGTAACCAATATCAGGAAGAGACCGGCACTCGCCTGTCCGCCAATGAAAATGCCGCCGCCCGTGCACAATCCACCGCAGATGAAGCCAACCGCAAGGCGGATGAGGCGCTGGCTGCGGCCCAACGCGCCCAGCAAACCGCTGATGAAGCCAACGAGCGCGCCCTGCGCATGCTCGAGCGAGCGAGCCGCAAGTAAGCTTGTCAGGCGTCCAGCGCAAGCTGGGCGCCTTTGCTGCCCCGCCCCGCCTCAGATCGACCGGTAGGGTTCGCCGATCACCGCCGGCACTCCCTCTTCGGCAAAGACCATATCGCGGATCTTCTGCCAATCCAGCCGGTAGCCGCTGATCAGTTCACCCTGTGCCTGCAACAGCTCCTGGATCGCCGCCTGCTTGTCCAGCGCTGACGGAAGGCCTTGTTCATCCAGCGGCGTATGCACCTCCAGATACAACCTGCCATCCTGCACTCCCAGCTTGTATGGCTGGTTGACGATGGTCACCTCGGTACCGATGGGCACTTGCGGAAACAGCTCCGTCACATCCGCATTGTTCATCCGAAAGCAGCCATGGCTGACGCGCATACCGATGCCGAACGACTTGTTGGTGCCATGAATGACGTAGCCGCTCATGGCCAGGTTCATCTTGAACGGTCCCATGGGATTGTCCGGTCCCGGCGGCACCACTGCGGGCAGCGGGTCGCCAGCGGCGGCATGTTCCGCGCGGATTGATTGCGGCGGGTACCAGGATGGATTGGCCTCCTTGCGCGCAACACGCGTCTGCCCTATGGGCGAGGACCAGCCTTCCCGGCCGATACCTACCGGCCAAGTACTGACCCTGCCGCCATCAGCCGGGTAATGGTAGAGACGGTATTCCGGCAGATTGATTACGATGCCGCTGCGCGGTGCATCCGGCAGGATGAACTGGCCAGGTAGCCGTATCGTCGTACCTTCGCCCGGCAACCAGGCATCGACACCCGGGTTGGCTGCCTGCATTTCGAGAAAGCCGAAGCCGTAGGTCTCGCCCAGATCAGCGAAGGTGTCCTCGTACACCGCCTCCACTGTCTGAACCGAGCCCACCAACTGCTGCCCAGGCGCCAGAGGGAAGTCGGCGGCATACGCGGCGCAGCCCAGACAGGCTGAGAGCAAACCGACACCAAACCATCTCTTGCCAGGCAGGTATTTCATTCGTTCAACTCCCCACGGGTGCATACAGATCAAATTGCTGACCAATGGACGGCAACCCCGAGGCCCGGCGGGCCGCTGCCGGCCGTCGCCCGGTATCCCGCAGGGTCTGCGCTGTATCTCGACAATGCGGGCACAGATTCTTCACCAACTGGCGGGTCAACTCCCGATAGACCGGCCGGGAAGGCAGCAGATCACCGCACAGCGATCGCTCCAGCGGCGCGTCCAGCCGCAGATTGATATCGACCAGATGGAAATGCCAGGGATCTCCCACGAACAGGTCCTGTTGCTCATCCTGCTCCACCACACACCACCGTCTGGAAATCCAGGACATCGTCACGCAACCTGCTCCTCATACCGATTAATTGCCATCAAGCCACTGCTTGATGGCCGGCCAGGCATTATCCAGCAAAATCGGCTGGGCTGCAGCGGTTGGATGCACGCCGTCGCTCTGCATCATGCCTTCCACACCGCCCGCGCCTTCCAGTAGAAAGGGCACCAGAGGCACGTCATGTTCATCTGCCACCTCGACAAAAGCGTTTTCGAAGGCCTCGGAGTAACGGGGACCGTAGTTTGGCGGGATGCGCATACCCAGCAGAATGACATCCGCACCGGCTTCCCGGGCCAGGGAAACCATGGCCGAAAGATTCTGTTGCATATTGGCCACCGGCAGCGCCCGCAGCCCATCATTGCCGCCCAGCTCAATCACCACCAGTTCCGGTGAAGCCTGCTCCAACAGCGCCGGGAGCCGGGCCAGACCGCCTGCAGTGGTGTCGCCGCTGACCGAGGCATTAACCACCTCATAAGGTTCATTCTGCTCTGCCAGACGCTGTTCCAGCAGCCGGACCCAGCCCTGCTCGATTTCCAGACCGAAAGCGGCACTGATACTATCGCCGACCAGCAGAACGTTCTGCGCCGACACGGGCATCGCCAGCAGGCAGAACAGGACCGCAGCAGCGCATTTCTTCCAGACATTCATCAAGGCCGATCCCCATGTCAGACAGCGTCATCATTGCCCGCCACCTTAGCAAAGTCGTCGATGCCCCGGAAGCGAAGCTGACCATCCTCGACAACGTCAGCCTGGAGATCCAGCGCGGCGCCAGTGTGGCCATCGTTGGCGCTTCCGGCTCGGGCAAGTCCACCCTGCTGAGCCTGCTGGCCGGACTGGACCTGCCCAGTCACGGTGAGGTGATACTGGCCGGCGAATCCCTCGGCATGCTGGATGAGGACCAACGCGCCGCCCTGCGCGCCGAGCAGGTGGGCTTCGTATTCCAGTCCTTTCAATTGCTCGACAGTCTCAATGCCCTGGAAAACGTCATGCTGCCGCTGGAGCTGGAAGGCCGGCGGGACGCCGCTGCCCGCGCCCGGCAGCTGCTGGAGCGGGTGGGCCTGGAGCATCGCACCAGCCACTATCCCCGCCAGCTGTCCGGCGGCGAGCAACAGCGCGTCGCCATTGCCCGCGCCTTCGCCTGCGAACCCGCCATCCTGTTTGCCGATGAGCCCACCGGCAACCTGGATGCTGTCACCGGCGCCCATATCACCGACCTGCTGTTCGAGCTCAACCGCGAACAGGGCACCACTCTGGTGATGGTTACCCACGATGAGCGCCTGGCCCAGCGCTGTGAACATGCGTTGCACCTGGAAGCCGGGCGCCTCAAGGAAGAGCAGGTATGATGAATCGCGACCTGCCACTGGCCTCGCGCCTGCTGCTGCGCGAATGGCGCGCCGGAGAATTGCGCATCATGCTGCTGGCATTGGTGATCGCCGTGCTCGTCAGCACCGCCATCAGTTTCTTTACCGATCGCCTGCAACGCGGCATGGCGACGCGTGCCGCGGAGTTTCTGG
Source organism: Halopseudomonas bauzanensis (assembly GCF_900114735.1). GTDB lineage: Bacteria > Pseudomonadota > Gammaproteobacteria > Pseudomonadales > Pseudomonadaceae > Halopseudomonas > Halopseudomonas bauzanensis. Next base: position 133,151 of record NZ_FOUA01000004.1, read on the forward strand.
GCGCGGACATGCGCATCTCATCACGCGAGCCGCTGCCCGAGGAATATCTTCAGGAAGCGATTAACAATAATCTGCAACATACTGATATTGTTGATTTTTCAAGCGTAACTTCAAGTGCTTCCGAGATGCAGCTCAGCAGCATCAAGGCCGTCGGCCCCGGCTATCCGTTGCGCGGCGAGGTGCGTACCAGCCAACAGCAGTTCGGCGGCGAACAGGTCGCTGCCGGCATCCCCGAGGGCGGCACCTTGTGGATTGAACCGCGCCTGCTGAATGTGCTCGGACTGGCGATCGGCGACCAATTGGAGATCGGCTATGCCCAATTGCGGATCGCCGCCCTGCTGACTCATGAGCCGGATCGTGCCGGTGACTTCTACAGCCTCACGCCACGGGTGCTGATGAACCTCGACGACCTGCAAGCAACCCGGGTCGTACAGCCCGGCAGCCGGGTGCGCTATCGCCTGCTGCTCAGCGGTAACGAAGCCGACCTGCAAGCCTATCGCCAATGGCTGGAACCGCGTCTGGAAGACCATCAGCGGCTGACCTCGGTCGCCGACGACAATCGTCAGATTGGCAGCGCACTGGAGCGTTCCAACCAGTTTCTCGGGCTGGCCAGCATCGCGGCAGTGGTGCTGGCGGGAGTCGCCGTCGCACTGTCCGCCAGCCGCTTTGCCAGCCGACATTACGACACCAGCGCGCTGCTGCGTTGCCTGGGTGCCAGCCGCCGCCGGGCGCTGAGGCTGTTCCTGATCCAGCTGCTCGGACTGGGTATCGTCGCCACGCTGATCGGGCTGCTGCTGGGCTGGCTCATGCAGTGGGGGCTGGTGCATCTGCTCCGTGAGCTGCTTCCGCCGGACCTGCCCCAGGCCGGGATCAAGCCGCTGCTGGTCGGCACCGCCACCGGCCTGGTCGGCCTGCTCGGCTTTGCCCTGCCGCCGCTGTTGCGGTTGGGCCGGGTATCCCCGCTGCGGGTATTGCGCCGCGAGCTGACACCGTTGCCCGGCAGTGCCTGGCTGATCTACGGACTGGCATTGGGCGGGCTCAGCCTGCTGATGTGGCAGTTCACCGGCAACCTGCCGATGACGCTGGCCGTGATCTTCGGCGGTGCGCTGGCCGCCCTGCTGCTTGGCAGCCTCGCCTGGGCGCTGTTACAGGCCAGCGGCAAGCGCCTGCGCAACGCCAGTCTGGCCTGGCGCCTGGGCAGCGGACAACTGCTGAAACAACCGAGCGCCGCCGCGGGCCAGATTCTTGCCTTCGGCCTGATCCTGATGTCCATGGTGGTGATCTTCATCCTGCGCACCGAGTTGCTGGACAGCTGGCAAGCCCAGCTGCCGGAGGACGCACCCAATCATTTCGCGCTGAATATCCTGCCCGCCGAAGAACCGGCATTCCGTCAGACGCTGGCCGATATCGGGGCGCGCAGCGCGCCGCTGTATCCGGTTGCGCCAGGGCGGTTGACCGCCATCAATGGCGAAGCTGTACGCGAGCATGTCACCAAGGACAGCCCCGGTGAACGCGCCATCAACCGCGACCTGAGCCTGACCTGGGCCGCCGATCTGGCGCCGGACAATGTGTTGCGTGACGGCCAGTGGTGGGATCAGTTGCCAGCCAGCGATGGCCATCGCGTTTCCATCGAAGCGGAACTGGCGGACAGTCTTGGTGTGAGCCTGGGGGATCAACTGAGCTTCCTCATCAGCGGGGCCACAGTGGAAGCCGAGGTCAGCAGTGTGCGCGAGGTCAATTGGGACAACTTCACTCCCAACTTCTACATGGTGTTCTCACCCGGTGCGCTGGACGGCCTGCCCAGCACCCTGCTGACCAGCTTCCACCTGCCACCGGAGCAGCGCGAGGGATTGCGCGAACTGACCCGCACCTTCCCGGCGATGACGCTGCTGGAAGTCGAAGCCATCCTGCAGCAACTGCGCGAAATTCTCGATCAGGTCACCCTGGCGGTGGAATATGTGCTGGTGTTCGTACTGCTGGCCGGCTTCACCGTACTGTTTGCTTCGCTGCAATCGACGCTGGATACCCGGCTATATGAAGGCGCCCTGCTGCGTACCCTGGGCGCCCGCCGGCAACTGCTGCGCCAGGCCAACCGGCTTGAATTTGCCCTGCTCGGTGCCCTTGCCGGCCTGCTGGCCATTGTCGCCGCCGAGCTCATCACCTGGCTGCTGTACCGCTACGCCCTGGATCTGCAATGGCAGCCGCATTACCTGCTCTGGCTACTGGTCCCCCTCGGTGGCGCCTTGCTGATCGGCCTCGCTGGCGCCCTCGGCACTCGCGCCGTGGTCAACCAGAGCCCAATGAAACTGATCAACCGGGGAGCCTGAACATGAGCCGCTATCGCCCGCCGCGCTCTGCTGGCACGCCATTGATCACCGCCGACGGCGCACAATGCCTGCGCGCTGAGCTGCACCAGCTGTGGAATGTGCAACGCCCGGAAGTCACCCGCGCGGTCAGCGAAGCTGCCGCCCAGGGCGACCGCTCGGAGAACGCCGAGTACACCTATGGCAAGAAGATGCTGCGCCAGATCGACAGTCGCGTGCGCTTTCTGCGCAAGCGGCTGGAAAACCTGAAAATCATCGACCAGCCGCCCAGCGACCCCGACAAGATCTTCTTCAGCGCCCGGGTCGAACTGGAGGACGAGGATGGCCAGCCACTGACAGTCCGCATCGTCGGCCCCGACGAGATCGATCCCAAGCAGCAGCACATCAGCATCGACAGCCCTCTGGCCCGCGCACTGCTGGGCAAGCGGGTGGATGACGAGGTGGTGGTACAGGCGCCGGCGGGTGAGCGGCTGTATTGGGTGATAGCTATCCAGTACTGAGCCAGCCTCCTCGCTTACAGCCCGAGCCACTCCGCCGGCCGCACCCCGCGCCCGTGGGGCAACGTCAGATCCTGCCCCTCGCCCAGCGGCACGATACGTGTCGGGTTGATGGTGGCATGGCTGTAGTAGTAATGCTGCTTGATATGCTCGAAGCTGACCGTCTCGGCAACGCCCGGCCATTGATAGAGTTCGCGCAGATAACCGGGGAGGTGGGAATAATCCTCGATACGCCGGATATTGCACTTGAAGTGACCGTGGTAGACCGGATCAAACCGCACCAGCGTGGTGAACAATCGCCAATCCGCCTCGGTAATGCGCTCCCCAGTCAGGTAGCGCCGCTCCGCGAGCAGGCCGTCGAGCCAGTCCAGGGCGGCGAACAACGTCCGGCACTCCTTCTCGTAGACGTCCTGAGCAGTGGCAAACCCGGTTTTGTAGACGCCATTGTTCACTTCGTTGTAGATACGCTCGTTCAACCGGTCGATTTCTTCGCGCAACGACTCGGGATAGTAATCCTCGGTGTTGCCGGTCAGGGTATCGAAGGCGCTGCTGAAGATGCGCACGATCTCCGCCGACTCGTTATTGACGATGGTCTGTTCCTGCTTGTCCCACAATACCGGCACCGTCACCCGTCCGCTGTAGTCCGGCTTGGCCAGGGTGTATAGCTGATGATGGCAGGCGAAACCGTAGAGCGGCTCGACCGGATCATAGACCCAGCCCTGATCGAGCATGTGCGGATGCACCACGGTCACATCGATGTGCGGCTCCAGCCCCTTGAGCCTGCGCAATATCAGGGTGCGGTGTGCCCAGGGGCAGGCCAGAGAGACATACAGGTGATACCGCCCGCTCTGCGGAGCGAAGCGACCGCCCTCCTCGATCCGGTGACGATACCCAGCGTCTTCACGCACGAAAGCGCCCCCGGTGGCGCTGGTGTCATACCATTGTTCATGCCATACACCCTTGATCAGGCGTCCCATTCTGCACCTCCGGCTTGTCTGTTCGACGTGTGACACTGCGCACTGCGAAATGTCTGCAGCAATTTATATTGGATAAGCGTATACTACGCGATCTTCAATCCCCCAAGGTTTACTTCCCGTATGTCCGATACCGCTCCGGCGGCACCGCAGTTTGCCGATCTCGGCTTGCCTGCACCGCTTCTTGAGGCTCTGAACAGCCTCGGCTATGAAACACCCTCTCCTATCCAGGCCGAGGCTATCCCGACTCTGTTGGCCGGCGAAGACCTGCTGGGCCTGGCACAGACCGGCACCGGCAAGACCGCGGCCTTTTCCCTGCCGGTACTGGCAGGTATCGACGTCAGCATCCGCGCCACCCAGGCGCTGGTTCTCACTCCGACCCGCGAACTGGCTCTGCAGGTCGCTGAAGCGCTGCAGCGCTACGCGCAGAACATGCGTGGCTTTTCCGTGCTGGCCCTCTACGGCGGCTCCCCCTTCGCTCCGCAGTTCAAGGCTCTGGAGCGAGGCGCCCATGTCGTCGTGGCCACCCCGGGTCGCCTTACCGACCACATGCGTCGCGGCAGCATCAAGTTCGACAACATGCGCTTCCTGGTGCTGGACGAAGCCGACGAGATGCTCAAGATGGGCTTCGCCGACGACCTCGAAGCCGTATTCGAGAAAGTGCCGGAGCAGACCCAGAAGGCGCTGTTCTCCGCCACCATGCCTGCCGGCGTGCGCACCGTGGCTCGCAAGCACATGCGCGAGCCGAAGGAAATCCGCCTGCACAGCGGCAAGAGCAGCAGCCTGGACACCATTACCCAGAAGGTCTGGGAAGTGGCCAACCACCACAAGCTGGACGCCATGACCCGCCTGCTCGAAGTCGAGCCGGTCGAAGCCATGATTGTCTTCGTGCGTACCAAGACTGCCAGCCTGGAACTGTCCGAGCGCCTGGAAGCCCGTGGCTTTGCCGCTGCGGCGCTGAACGGCGACCTGAGCCAGCAACTGCGTGAGCAGGTGGTTGACCGCCTCAAGCGCGGCCTGCTGGATATCGTGGTCGCTACCGACGTGGCTGCCCGTGGTCTGGACGTGGAGCGCATTTCCCACGTACTCAACTACGATCTGCCCCACGACAGCGAATCCTATGTGCACCGGATTGGCCGTACCGGCCGCGCCGGTCGCTCCGGCACCGCCATCCTGTTCGCCACCCCGCGTGAGCGTCGCCTGCTGCATGTACTGGAGAAGGCCACCGGACAGAAGATCGAGCCCCAGGCACTGCCGAGCGCCGATGCGGTGCGCAGCGGTCGCCTGACCAAGCTCGCCACTCGCCTGCAGAACGCTGCGGAAAATACCGGTGCGCTGCATCAGCAACTGGTGGAAGAGTTGCTGCAGCTGACCAATATGGAGCCGCTGGAACTGGCCGCCAGTCTGCTGGCAACCCTGCCCAGCGCCAAGACGCTGGTCGAGCCGGTAGCCGATCTGCCAGCCGCGCCGCCGCGTCGGGAAATGTCCGATGACCGCGACAGTGGTCTGGTGCGTTATAAAGTCCAGGGTGGTCGCTCCAACGGCCTGATGCCCAAGCCGTTGGTCGACGCACTGGTCAAACATGGCGGCCTGCGCCGTCAGCAGATCGGTCACATCAAGATGTTCACCGAGCACACTGGCGTTTTCCTGCCACAGCTGGATCAGTCCGTACTGGGCAAGCTGGCCGGCGTCGAAGTCAATGGTGTGGCTCTGCAGATCCGCGAATGGCCGCTGCCGCCGGGTGAAACCGAGCGTCCACGCAGCCCGCGTCCGCCGCGCAAGGACTTTGCCAGCAAACCCCGCGCAGCCAAGCCGCCTCGGCGCAGCTGAGCGGGTCCGCTTTCATGGAATGGGTCGATATCGGCGTCAACCTGCTTGACGCCGCCTTTGACAAGGACCGTGAAGCGGTACTCGAACGGGCCTGGGCGGCCGGTATCAGCCAGATGATACTGACCGCCACCTCGGTAGCAGATTGCGCTGCAATACAGGCGCAATGCGCCGAGGACCCGCTCCGGCTGTTCTGCACTGCCGGCGTTCATCCCCACGAAGCCCGTCACTGGAATACCACCCAGGCAGCTGACCTGCGTCTGCTGGCTGCGGCCGACTGCGTTCGCGCCATCGGTGAATGCGGATTGGACTTCAACCGCGATTTCTCGCCCCGCCCGCAACAGATCAAGGCTCTCGAAGAGCAGCTTGAGCTGGCCGTGGAGTTGGGTTATCCCGTCTTCCTGCATGAGCGCGACGCCAGCGACACGCTGGTGAGCATCCTGCGCGACTTCCGTGATCGACTGCCGGCGGCGGTGGTACATTGCTTTACCGCCGACAAGGCAGCGCTGTACGGCTATCTCGACCTGGACCTGCATATCGGTATTACCGGCTGGATCTGCGACGAACGGCGCGGCACCCATTTGCAGCCGCTGGTCAGCGAGATACCCACCGGCCGGCTAATGCTGGAAACCGATGCTCCCTGGCTGTTGCCAAGAACGCTTTCACCCAAACCGAAGAACCGGCGCAACGAGCCGGCATGGCTGCCCGAGGTAGCGACAATGGTGGCGCAGTGTCGTGAAGAAAGCCTGGAACAGCTGGCGGAACATACCACGGCGACGGCCCGGGCTTTTTTCCGGTTACCGTAATCCACGCGCCCTCAAAAAACACCCCAGCCGCTCACCCCACCGGTAGTTTTCCGACTCGCTCATACGCTATCCTGTCTGACAACCGGCTGTACTCCGGGAAAGGACACTCCGCACAGCCTCACCACCCGTTTTCCCTGGGAGTCGCGCTCAATGCTGCGCCTGAAAAAACTGTCCCTGTGCTGCCTCCTGCCCCTCGCCGGCCTACTCGTCAGCGGCGTCACTGTCGCTCAAAGTGATCGCGGCATCCTGCCCGCCAAGGTCAGCTCAGCCCTGGCTGCTGCCAAGATCCCAGGCGATGCCATGGCGCTGGCGGTCATTCCACTGGAAGGCCAGGGCTTGGCGCAATATGTGAATGCCGATCAGCCGGTCAACCCGGCCTCAACCATGAAATTGGTAACCACCTATGCGGCGCTGGAACTGCTCGGCCCGAATTACCAATGGCAGACCGATCTCTACGGCACGGGCGCAATCAGCGGCGGCGAGTTGCAGGGCGATCTGATATTTCGCAGCAGCGGCGATCCCAAGCTGACCATGGAGCGTCTGTGGTTGATGTTGCGGGATTTGCGCGCCGCAGGAGTGCGCGAGGTGCGCGGCGACCTGGTGCTGCAACCGGCAGACATTCGCCTGCCGCTGGATGCCGGCCAGTTCCGTGATGACGGCAATGATCCGAGCAGACCCTTTCTGGTCGAACCCGATCCGCTGCTGACCAATCTCAAGCTGCTGTCACTGAAGAGCTTTGCCAGTGCTGACGGTGTTCGCACCCATCTGGAACCGGCCCTGCCGGAAGTCACCATCGATAATCAACTGACCACCCTGCCGGCAGTCAAGAGCTGCCCGTGGCCGAACGTGGCGTACGCCATCCGCGATGACGGCAAGCGCGCCACCGTTACCCTGACCGGCTCCCTGCATGAGGGTTGTGACGCCGAGCGCTATCTGTCGGTGCTGGACGCCCCCGTCTATACCGCCAGCCTGATCCGCATCCTGTGGCACGAGATGGGCGGACGCATCCATGGCGGCAACCGCATCGGGCCCTCGCCCGCCGATGCACGCCTGCTGGCCCGCAGCACCTCGCCGGACCTGGTCAGTGTGGTGCGTGACATCAACAAGTACAGCAACAACACCATGGCGCGGCAGCTGTTCCTGACCATTGGCCGTGAACAGCGCAGCGCGGCGGATACGGATGATCATAAAGCGGCCAACCGCATTATCAACCAATGGCTGGCGGACAAGGATATCCAGCCCTACGGGTTGGTATTGGAAAATGGCTCGGGATTGTCACGCCTGGAGCGCATGACCGCGCGGGACATGGCGCAGTTGCTGGCGCAGGCCTGGGAGAGCCCCTACGCGGCGGAGTTCGTCGCGTCCCTGCCACTGGCAGCTATGGATGGCACCATGCGCCGCCGCATGCGCAACACGCCGGTAGCCGGCCAGGCTCATATCAAGACCGGCTCACTGCGTAACGTGCGGGCCATCGCCGGTATTACCCGGGATAACAACGGCCAGAGCTGGGCTGTCGCCGCCATCGTCAATCACCCCGCCGCCGGGGCCAGTCGGCAGGCGCTGGATAACCTGTTGAGTGATGTCCATCGCCGCGGGCCGACGGATGTGGCGGATAGCCGGTAAGAATCCCGGCTCTGCAGCCAACGCCCGCTTTTCAGGGCCTGGCGCATCACAGGCTTACTGTTGACTTAGCGACTCAACCGCCACGTCCGATGAATCCGCGTATTACGCTGGAAGTCCTTGTCCAGGGTCTGCGCGGAAATATCCTGCACCTGGTACTTTTCTTCCAGCACCGGATCCAGACGGAAGCGGCGGAAGTTGTTGGAGAAATACACCACCCCACCCGGCGCCAGCCGCGCCATGGCCATGTCCAGCAGTTGCACATGGTCGCGCTGCACATCGAAGACGTCGTCCAGGCGCTTGGAGTTGGAAAAGGTCGGCGGGTCGATGAAGATCAGCTCGTATTCGCCGCGGTCCTGCTCCAGCCATTTCATGACATCGTCCTGCACCAGTTGATGCAGATCGGACAAGCCGTTCAACGACAGATTACGCCGCGCCCAGTCCAGGTAGGTCTTTGACAGGTCCACGCTGGTGGTTTTGCGCGCGCCGCCCACCGCCGCATGCACCGAGGCGCTGGCGGTATAGCAGAACAGGTTGAGAAACCGCTTGCCCCGCGCCTCGTCGGCGATGCGCAGGCGGATCGGCCGGTGATCGAGGAACAGGCCGGTATCCAGGTAATCGGTCAGATTGACCAGCAGCTTCACCTGCCCTTCGGTGACCGTCATGAATTCGCCCCGGCGATCCATGCGCTGGTATTGTTGCTTGCCGGTCTGCCGCTGGCGCTGCTTGAGCACCACCTGGCTGGCCGGAATGCCCAGCACCTGGGGCAATGCCACCAACACATCCTGTAGACGGGCCTGGGCCTTGTCTTCACTGATGCTCGCCGGGGCGGCATATTCCTGCACATGGGCCCAGTCGCCGTAGAGGTCGATTGCCACGGCGAATTCGGGCATATCCGCGTCATATAGCCGGTAGCAACTGATGTTCTGCTGCCGCGCCCACTTACCCAGCGTTTTCAGGTTCTTCTTCAGCCGGTTGGCAAACATCTGCGCCGATTCGCTGAGCCGCGCACCGGTCTCGGCCGGTGCGGCGATGTCACGCCCTTCTTCCCGCTCCGCCTGATGCGGCGCGGTCCCGGTGATATAGCGTTCGGGCTGCAGGTCCATCATCAATAATTTGCAGGGCAAGGCGCCATTGAACAGCGAATACTGCTTGTGACTGCGGATACCCATGCGCCGGCCCAGTTCGGGGTTTCCGGTGAAGATCGCCGCCTGCCAACCGGTACACTGTGTACGCAGCACATCGCCCAGTTTCTGATACAGATAGACCAGACTGGCGGTGTCGCCCAGGCGTTCGCCATAGGGCGGGTTGCAGACGATCAGGCCAGCCTGGCCACGGTCAGGGTTGGGCGCAAAGGTCGCCAGCTCACCCTGATAGACCTTGATCCACTCCGCCAGGCCGGCCCGCTGAATGTTGTTGCGCAGCGGCTGCAGCAGCCGTGGATCGGCTTCATAGCCGCGAATCCAAAGTGGCGGACGAGCCAGGCCAACCTCAGCGCGCTGTTGCGCCTCCGCATGCAGCCGCTGCCACAAAGCCGGCACATGTTGCAGCCAGTGGCTGAAACCCCAGTGCTGGCGGTGCAGGTTGGGGGCGATATCCGCCGCCATCAGGCCTGCTTCCACCAGGAACGTACCGGAGCCGCACATGGGATCGGCCAATGCCGCGCCCTGAGCAGCCAACGCCGGCCAGTTGGCGCGAATCAATACGGCGGCGGCGAGGTTTTCCTTGAGCGGCGCGGCGCCTTGCTGGAGGCGATAGCCGCGCTGGTGCAGGCTGTTGCCGGACAGGTCCAGCGCCAACTGCACTTCGCCATTGCGACAATGCACATTCACCCGCAGATGCGGGCTTACCTTGTCCACCGAAGGGCGAATACCTTCCGGGGTCCGCAGACGATCGACAATCGCATCCTTGACCCGCAGCGCACCGAAGTGGGTATTGTCCACGCCAGCCAGCTGTCCGGTGAAGTCCACGGCCAGGCTGCCGTCGGGTTCAAGATGGTCGGCCCATTGCACCCGCGCCACGCCTTCATACAGGCCCTGGGCATCACTGGCCGGAAAGCGCTCCAGGATCAGCAGTACCCGGTTGGCCAGGCGTGACCACAAACATATCCGATAACCCAGCTCCAGATCACCCTCGGCATATACCCCAGCGACAGTTTCCCGGGCGGAGCCTGCCCCAAGAGCGCGCAGCTCGTCGAGCAGCAGGCCCTCGATACCTTTCGGGCAGGTTATAAAAAATTCAAGGGTGTCGCGCATCTCATTGATTTCCAGAGCAGTGTTACGTTTATGTTGCATGGAGACTTCTAAACAATGATACCAGTATGCCAATTCGATCTTTCCAATACCGTTCCAAAGCCCGCTCCGATAGGGTACAACGGACCTCAAGACTTTGCGTTGGTAAACCGAATAAGGAATCCGCAACTATTGCGGACTCCGGTGCAGAGGGCCCTTCTTCTGCGCCATATCCCGACCCCGAACAACGGTCGGGCTGTCATACCACTCGAGGGCTGTACTTTATGAGAAGACTAAAGCGTGATCCGATGGAACGAGCATTTTTGCGCGGATATCAGAACGGCGTTCAAGGCAAGTCTCAAGACTCCTGTCCCTTCAACAGTACCACCGCCAGGCAAAACTGGATCAATGGCTGGCGTGAAGGCAGAGCCGATCACTGGGCAGGATTCACCGGTATTTCAGGCGTACATCGACTCAACGAGATGCGCGCGGTAGGGTAATCCCCTCCTCACCCCTTTTCTCCCAAGGCGCTTACTCCAAGCGTCGGGCCTGCGAGGCCCAAGGCCCCCGTTTACGGGGGCCATTTCATTCAGTTTCTGGCCGTTTCCGCCGCACCGCTCTGCAGGGCTGCGATGGCATCCACACATTCGCGAATCAGCTCCGGCCCGCGATAGATGAAACCGCTGTAGAGCTGCACCAGGCTGGCACCCGCGTTGATCTTGGCCGCCGCATCAGCGCCGCTCAAGATACCGCCAACCCCGATGATCGGCATTTGCCCCTTGAGCTCCCCGGCCAGCACTCGGATCACCTCGGTCGATACCTCGGTCAGGGGACCACCCGACAAGCCACCCGCCTCATCGGCATGCGTCAGTCCTGCCACCCGCGTGCGATCCAGTGTGGTGTTGGTGGCGATAACCGCGTCCATACCCTGCGCCAGCAAGGTGCGCGCTACCAGACTCACCTCCTCGGGCGTCATGTCTGGAGCGATCTTGATGGCGATCGGCACGTAACGATCATACAGACTGGCCAACTCCTGCTGGCAGGCCTTGATCTGGCCCAGCAGCACCTTCAGCGTATCGCCATACTGCAGCGTGCGTAGCCCGGGCGTATTCGGCGAGGACAAATTCACCGTCACGTAGCCGGCGTGACTGTAGACCTTACGCAGGCAATACAGGTAATCATCTACCGCGCGCTCGACCGGTGTGCTGGCATTCTTGCCGATATTGATCCCCAACGCCCCGCGATAACGGACCTTGGCAACGCGCTCCATCAGGGCATCCACACCCAGGTTATTGAAACCCATGCGATTGATGATGGCGTTGGCCTGCGGCAGACGGAACAGGCGCGGCTTGGGATTACCAGGTTGCGGCCGAGGCGTCACCGTGCCCACCTCGACAAAGCCGAACCCCAGACCCGCCAGGCCATCTACCGCGACTGCGTTCTTGTCCAGCCCGGCGGCAAGCCCAACCGGATTATCGAAGGTCATGCCCAGCAGCTTCACTGGATGAGGCTGAACTGGCCGTGCCAAGCGGGACGCCAGGCGCAGGCGGCCGGCTGCGCCGAGCATGTCCAATGCCAGATCGTGGGAGGTTTCGGCAGGCAGGCGAAACATCAGGGAACGCAGGTTGGAATACATGGGGAGGCCCTGGTAATGAATGGCTGCGCGGAGTATACCGTTTTGCGCGAGCTTTTTAACGTGCAAATCAGCTGCAAAGCCAATCTAGCCAAGGCGCTCCAGAGAAACCAACTTGCCCTCGTCCGTAAACCGCATGACAAAGCTGCCATAGATACCTTCGTGGCGCAGAAAGGGCCGCAGGTGATGGGCTGGCAGGCTGACGCTGCGGCCATCGCGGCTGCGCATCACCACCCTGCCGGCCTGGCCACGATACCAGGCCAGGTAACGCTCGGCGGGTAACGCCAGATCAATGATCAGTTCCTGCATGCTGCTCCATGGATGTTACCTGTCGGGTCTTGACGGCGAGGTCCGCCAGCTCGCGCATGGCAACGGCGATCATCGGGTAATCGTTCTGGCCGGCGCTTCTGAACTCGAGCAGTAATGATTGCCACCGCTGCACCCGCAGTTGATTGTGGTTCAGCCAGTCGCTCAGCAACTGTTCAACCGGCGTGTCCTTGTTGCCCGCCTGCAGTACCGACACCGTCATCGCGCCTAGCTGACTTTCCAGCTCGTCGCGGTAGGATTCCCTTGCCAGTGCCTGCCAATGGGAGTCGACCGGCAATGCGTTGATCTGGTTGACGAACCAGGTGGTCTGCAACTCGCTGCCCAGCGCAAAGAAGACCTGGGCCACCCGCTGCGCGGGCTGGCCGGTGGCGTCCGCCGCGTCGATCACCCCGAGCATGGTGTAGAAGTGCCCCGCGCCAGCGACCAGGCGAGCGATGGCGGGCGGCACACCGGCGGCAGTATAGTACTCGAAGCGCGATTCCCAAAGCTGGCGTACCGACCCCTCCAGCATGTCATCGAAGTGTTCATCCAGCTCCTGGATCTGCGGGGCGAAATGGGCCACCAGGTCAGCGGTATCGGGTTGCTGCTCCGCAGCGGTTGGCTGCCCGCCAGGGGAGATCGAACCGGCCGCCTGCCCCCCGCGGCGGATAAACCAGCGGGTAGCCCTTCGCGCCAGTCGCATCAGCTCATCCATCAGCTCCAGCTGGATAGTCGCCGGCAGTTGATAATCCAGATGAGCAATGTTGTCGAATTGCTCCATCAAGCGGAACACATCCCGCGCCACTATATAGGCCGCCATGATCTGCCCGGCGCTGGCACTGGTGGACTGTTCCAGGCGCCGCAGAAAGGTGACGCCCATGTGGTTCACCAGGTTATTGGCCAACTGGGTAGCAATGATCTCCCGACGCAGCCGATGTCCGGCGAGCGCAGCGGTATGCTCGCGCACCAGTCGCGGTGGGAAGGCGGTTGCCATTTCTCGGGCCAGCCAGGGGTCTTCCGGCGCTTCGGAGGCGATCAGTTTCTCCTTCAGATCCGTCTTGGCATAGGAAATCAGCACCGACAGTTCCGGTCGGGTGAGCACCATGCCGTTGGCCGCACGATCCGCCAACTGGTCATCCTCGGGCAGGAACTCCAGCGCGCGACTGAGCTTGCCGCTGGCTTCCATGGCGGTGATGAAGCGTCGATATTCCGTCATGGCACGGTGCGCCTGCCGCTCTACCAGGCTGATAGCCTGGGTCTGCTGGTAGTTGTTCAGCAACACCAGCCCGGCCACCGCTTCGGTCATGTCCGCCAGCAACTGGTTGCGCTGCTTGACAGTCATGTCACCGGCGGCGACCACCTCATTGAGCAGGATCTTGATATTGACCTCATGGTCAGAACAGTCGACCCCGCCAGCGTTATCGATGAAGTCGGTATTGGCCGCACCACCGTTAAGGCAGTATTCGATTCGGCCCAACTGGGTCATGCCCAGGTTGCCGCCCTCGCCTACCACTTTGCAGCGCAGGTCGCGCCCGTCCACCCGCACCGCATCATTGGCCTTGTCACCCACCTCGGCGTGGCTTTCGGTCGAGGCTTTCACATAGGTGCCGATGCCGCCATTCCACAGCAGGTCAATCGGCGCCTTGAGCAGCCGGTGGATCAGCTCGGCCGGCGTCAGCTGGTCTTCCGCGATATCGAACACATCCTTCATCTGCGGCGTCAGCGTGATCTGCTTGAGACTGCGGGAGAAGACTCCGCCCCCCTCGGAAATCAGTTGCGGATCGTAATCCTTCCAGCTCGAACGCGGCAGATCGAACAGCCGCTGGCGCTCAGCGAAACTGCGCTCAGGGTCCGGATCAGGATCAATGAAGATATTCAGATGGTTGAAGGCCACCAGCAATTTCACCGAGCGCGAAAGCAGCAGGCCGTTACCGAACACGTCGCCACTCATGTCGCCGATACCGATCACCGTGACCGGATCTTCCTGAACATTCACGCCCAGCTCTCGGAAATGCCGCTGCACCGAGATCCAGGCACCCCGTGCGGTGATGCCCATGGCCTTGTGGTCATAGCCGGCGGAGCCGCCCGAGGCGAAGGCATCACCCAGCCAGAAGCCGTAATCCGCGGCGATACCATTGGCGATATCGGAGAAACTGGCGGTGCCCTTGTCCGCCGCCACCACCAGATAATAGTCGTCGTCATCATGGCGGATCACCTGGGGCGGCGGCACTACCTGGCCATCCACCAGATTATCGGTCACATCCAGCAACCCCTGAATGAAGATACGGTAGCAGGCGATGGCTTCCTGTTGTATCTCGTCACGCTCAGCGCCAACCGGGAGCCGCCGCGGTACAAATCCACCCTTGGCGCCGACCGGTACAATCACGGCGTTCTTGACCTGCTGCGCCTTGACCAGACCGAGCACCTCGGTGCGGTAGTCTTCCTCGCGATCGGACCAGCGCAGCCCACCCCGGGCCACCTTTCCGCCACGCAGATGCACCCCTTCGACCCGCGGCGAATATACGAAAATCTCGTACATCGGCCGGGGTAACGGCAACTCGGGAATGGAGGCCGGGTCCAATTTCAGGCTGATGTATTGCTTCGGCTGACCCTGCGCGTCCGGTTGGTAGAAGTTGGTACGCACGGTGGCTTTGATCAACGCCAGGAAACGGCGCAGGATGCGATCCTCATTGAGCACCGCGACCTCTTCCAGGCCGACGATAATGGCCTGCTCCAGCTTGTCTTCCAGCTCGCCGGCCGAGGTTTTGCGGGCCAGGAAGAAGCGGGTCTTGAACAGGCGTGCCAGTTCCCGGGCAATCGAGGCATGGCTGATCAGCGTCGCGGCGATGTAGGGCAACTCGAAGCCCATGCGGATCTGCTTGATGTAACGCCCATAGGCACGCAGCACAGCGACCTCGCGCCAGTGGATACCCGCGAGCAGAATCAGCCGGTTGAAGCTGTCGTTCTCCGCCTGGCCACTCCAGATCGCGGCAAATGCCTGGCCGAACAGCTGGTTGACATCCTCCATGTCCATTTCCGGGTCCAGCGTCGAGCTGAATACGAAGTCGTGTATCCAGTAGCTTTGCCCGTCCCGTCGCTGCAGGTGGAAGGGAAACTCGCCGAGCACGCGCAGTCCGAGGTTCTCCAGCACCGGCATGACATCCGATAACGGCAGCGACCCGCCCCGGTGGTACAGCTTGCAGTGCAACTCGCCGGTCCTGCTCTGCAGCGGCTGGTAGAAGCTCAGGGCCAGAGGGTTGTCGTTATCGAGCGCGAGCAACTGCTGGACATCTGCGACCGCCGTCGCCGGGTTGAAGCGCTCGCTATAGCCCGGCGGAAAAGCGTCGCCAAAATGGGCCAGGGCCTCGGCGGCAGCGGCCTCACCCAGGCCGCCACGCAGACGCTCGTTGAAATCATCAGCCCAACTGCGGCAGGCCTGTATTACATCCCGTTCAATTTTCACGTGGTCGATTTCCAGGTTGCACCGCGGGTCAACGCTCAGAATGAACTGAACACGGACCAGCTGTGATTCGGAGAAAAACGTCCAGAATTCACTGTCGGACGCTTCAAGACGTGCCATCAATACCTGTTGTATCTGCTGGCGAACGGCGGTGGAGTAGATGTCACGGGGGATGTAGGCGAGGCAATAATAAAACTGGGCATAGTTGCCCCGGCGCAGGAATAACCGGACCTGGTTACGCTCCTGAATCTGTACTATCCCCAGCGCCGTCTCGTTGAGCAGTTGGGAGGACACCTGGAACAGGTCATCCCGAGGTAGCTCTTGCAGCACCTGATCCAGTTCCTTGCCCAGATGACTGTGCGTCTCGAAGCCGGAATCACGGCGCACCATTTCGACCTTGCGTCGCAGCCAGGGAATGCTGTGCACATCCGCGCTATGAACCCGTGAGGTATAGAGCCCGGCGAAGCGATGCTCCAGCGTCACCTCCCCGGCATCGTTCACCTCGCGGATAGAGATGTAATCCGGATAGGCCGACCGGTGGACCCGGCTGTTCTGCGCTCCTTTGGCGAAGGATAGCAGCATGGGCGACTGCAGATAGTCCAGCACTGCCTCCGGCAGGCCCTGGATACCCTCATCCGGCGGGTCCAGCGCGGCAATGCCGAGGCTGTGCTCGGGTTGCAAACCCAGCCGCCCCTCGCCGAGCCCTTCACGAATGGCAAAGCGGGTGTAGCCCAGGAAGATGAAATGCTCCAGCAACCAATCGAGGAAGGCCGCCGCCTCCAGCCGGGTGTCAGTGTCGAACCAGCCGGCATCTTCGCCCCGCAACTGCACGCTCAACTCCTGAACCTGCCGTTGCATGGGAACATAGCCGGCAACCGCCGTCTCCACATACTGCAGCGCCTCATGTAGCCCAGCCTGCAGCGCCTTGAGTTCCGCTGGCGTGGCGCAGCGATCAACCTCTATATGCATCACCGACTCGCCGCGCAACTCCTCGTCCCGGGCCGCCGCCGGATGCAGCTCCAGCAGCCGGCCAGCAGCATCCCGCTTCACCATGAAGGTGCTGTTCTGCAGGACATGGATAGCGTAGCCCTGGCGATTGAGTTCGATACGTACCGAATCCACCAAAAAGGGTGAGTCCAGATGCAACAACTGGATTACCGTATGGGGCGAATGCCAGCCGTGATTTTGCACCTGCGGATTGAATACCCGGATGCTGCCCTTGCTGTCATCGAACTGCTGCAGCATCCGCCAGCCGGATAGCACCGCCCCCAGCAAATCGGTGTCCTGGCGAGCGAGCAATTCCTCCAGGGTCGCGATACCGAAGAAATGCCGCGCGAATAGAGTCACCGCCTCTTGCTCATCCGGTTCGACCAACGCCTGCAGACGCTGCTGGACGATCTGCAGAAACTCTTTTCTGTCGCTGGCAACTATGAAAGCCATGATACCTCCGGTCAGGCCATACCGAGACTTCATCATGCCTCGCCGATGCGGTGGCAAATGAAGCGGGAACAGACCCTAGTCTAGACCATGGGCTTTTCGGTAAAGTGACACCCATTGCAGGAAGACCGACCAGCCAAGGAATCTGCTTCATGTCCCATCGCGAGTCATTGCTCCAGTTGAAAACCTTCATGGCCCAGCAGATTTTCGGCCAGGAGCAGCTGATCGACCGCATGCTGATCTGCCTGCTCGCCGGTGGTCATGTGCTGGTGGAGGGGGCACCGGGGCTGGCCAAGACCAAGGCGATCAAGGTGTTGTCCGAAGGTATCGAGGCGGATTTTCACCGCATCCAGTTCACCCCCGACCTGCTGCCGGCGGACATTACCGGCACCGAGGTCTACCGCCCGGAAACCGCCAGCTTCAGCTTTCAACAGGGGCCGATCTTCCACCATCTGGTATTGGCCGATGAGATCAACCGGGCCCCGGCCAAGGTACAGTCGGCTCTGCTCGAAGCCATGGCCGAGCGGCAGGTAAGCATCGGCCGCGAGACCTGGCCGCTACCTGAGCTGTTCATGGTGATGGCCACCCAGAACCCGATCGAGCAGGAAGGCACCTACCCCCTGCCCGAGGCCCAGTTGGACCGCTTCCTGATGCATGTACGCATCGGTTTTCCCGATGCCGCGCTGGAGCGCCAGATCCTGCATCTGGCCCGGGGCGAAGCCAAGGGCTTCGAGCCGCGTATTGCCGAGCAGGTCAGCCAGGCCGCCATTCTTGCTGCTCGTCAGGAAGTGCTCGGCCTGTTCATGGCCGAGGCCGTGGAGGAATATCTGATCCAGCTGATCATGGCCACCCGCCGTCCAGAGCTGTACAACCCGCAGCTGGCGGAATGGATCCAGATGGGCGCCAGCCCGCGCGGCACCATCGCTCTGGACCGCTGCGCCCGCGCCCACGCCTGGCTGGCCGGGCGGGATTTCGTCAGCCCAGAGGATGTGCAGGCCATCGTCCATGATGTGCTGCGCCATCGCTTGATGCTCAGTTTCGAGGCCGAAGCGGCCGGCATCGACGCCGACCGGGCCATCACCCTGCTGGTCGAATCCGTTGCCGTGGTCTAGACAGACATGAGTGACGCCGCGGTCTACGTCACCCTCGACTCGTTGCTGGAGGAGCGCCGGCATTGCCGCGAACTACCACTGTCCGGGCGCCCGCTGCATTCCGGGCGTCAGGCCGGCCAGCAATTGTCGCGGTTGCGTGGCCGGGGCATCGATTTTGATCAGGTGCGCCTTTACCAGCCGGGCGATGACATTCGCAATATCGACTGGCGCGTGACCGCACGCACCCGCAAAGCCCATACCAAGGTTTTCAATGAAGAGCGCGAACGGCCGGTATTCATCATCTGCGAACAAAGCAGCCGGCTGTTCTTCGGCTCTCAGCTGTGTTTCAAATCGGTGCTGGCTGCAGAGGCCTGCGCCCTGATCGCCTGGATGGCGCTGGCACACAACGACCGCATCGGCGGTATGGTATTCGATGCCGAGCAGTGCCATGAGGTGCGCCCGCGTCGCAGTCGACGGGCGATCCTGCAGCTGTTCAGCCAACTGCTCAAAGCGAATCAGGCGCTGCAACCGAGCATCGCCCCGCCTGGCAGCGAACCGCTGAATCTTGCGCTACGCCACAGCCGCGAGGTGATTCGCCCCGGCAGTATCCTCTATCTGCTCTGCGATCACGCTGCCATCGATGGCTTGAGCCAGCCGCTGCTCAATGCCTTGAGCGCGCACAGTGATCTGGTGCTGTTGCCGATATTTGATCCACTGGAGGCCAGCCTGCCCAGCAGTCCAGGGTTGGAGTTCGTGCAGGGTCAGCAGCGGCTTACACTCAACACCACCAATGCGTCGCTGCGTGAGGCCTGGGCCGCCCAATTCCTGACCCGCCAGCAAGGCTGGCAGCGGCTCGCGAGCCGGTTGCGCTGCGGCTTGCAGCCGCTGGAGACCAGTCGCACGCCGATCGACCAGCTCCAGTTGATGTTGAGCATGTACGCGCGGAGGCGGCATTGATGGAACAGGCGCTTCAGGCACAACTTACCCACCCGGCGCTGCCGCCGCCTATCCCCTGGTGGCCCCCGGCCCCCGGCTGGTGGCTGCTGGTGATCGGTGTTCTGTTGATCGCCCTCCTGCTGCCCTGGTTGCTGCGCCATGCCCGGCGGCGGCAACGGCGGCAGCAGCGCCAGAGTTGGCGAGTAGTCGCGGATGTGCCGGCCAGCCTGCCGGATGCCCAGTGGTTGGCCGCGATCAACACCCGGATCAAGCAGTTGTTGAAGCTACGGGGCGATGTCGCGGCGACCCGGTTGTTTGGCGAGGCCTGGCTCGATTATCTCTGCAGCCGCTATCCGGGGGCCCAGCGCCAGGCGCTGCAACCGCTGGCGGCGGATCTCTACCGACCGCAGGTCGATCTGAGCCCGGCACAGCGCCAGGCCCTGCTCGCAGAGTTGCGCCGCTGGGTGCGCCATCATGATGTTTGAATTCCATTGGCCGCTGTGCTTCCTGTTGCTGCCGCTGCCCTGGCTGTATCGGCGCTGGCTGCCTCCGGCCGAAACCCGCTCTGCCGCATTGCAGGTCGGTTTCATGGAACGGCTGCAAGCGTTGCAACCGCTGGCAGCCCAGCCGGGCAGTCCCGGCCGCAAGTGGCCATATCTGGTGGTCTGGGCGCTGCTGGTCGTGGCCGCCGCCCGCCCCCAGCTACTGGGCGACAGCTTGCCCACGGCGGTCACCGGCCGCGACATGATGCTGGCCCTGGACCTGTCCGGCAGCATGGAGTTTCGCGATATGCAGCTGGACAATAAACCCGTTGATCGACTTACGCTGGTCAAACACCTGCTCGGTGAGTTTGTCGAACGCCGCCGGGGGGACCGCCTGGGGCTCATCCTGTTCGGCTCGCAGGCCTATGTCCAGGCGCCCCTTACCCATGACCGCCAGGCCATCGGCGAATGGCTCGACGAAAGTTTTATCGGCCTGGCCGGCCGTGAAACCGCGATCGGCGATGCCATTGGCCTGGCTATCAAACGGCTGCTGGACGAACCCGCCGCCAGCCGGGTGCTGATTCTGATCACCGATGGCGCCAATACCGCCGGCAGCGTCAGCCCGCTGCGCGCTGCCCGGCTGGCCGCGGAGCACGGCATCCGCATCTTCAGTATCGGCGTGGGTGCCGACACCCTGGCCCCGGATGGCGTCACGTCCAGTCTCTGGGGGTTGCAGTTCGATCCGTCCATCGAACTGGATGAGGTGAGCCTCCGAGAGATTGCCCACCTCACCGGTGGGGCCTATTTCCGCGCCCGCAACGAAGCCGATCTGCAGGCCATTTATCAACAGCTCGACACTCTGGAGCCAGCACTGCGCGAAGGCCTGCCCGATCGCCAGGCCACCCCACTGTATCCCTGGCCTCTGGCGCTGGCGCTACTGCTGAGCCTGACGTTATCCAGCAACATGGTACGCCGGAGTCATCAGCATGACTGAATTGCTCGGCCTGTCCTTCGCCCGCCCGCTGTGGCTGCTGGTCTTGCCACCGGCGGTCATTCTGCTGGTGCTGTTATATCAGCGCGGCTGGCGTCAATCGGGCTGGGAACAGTTGCTGCCCGCCTCGCTGCGGCCCTGGTTGCTGCAACAACATCCCGGCGGCAGTCACGCGCTGCGCTTTGTCCTTCTCGGGCTGACCTGGACCCTGGCAATCCTGGCGTTGGCCGGTCCGGTGATGGACAGCACCAACCAACCCCGGCGGTTACCGGACAGTGCGGTGGTCATGGTGCTCGATGTATCGCGCAACATGCTGTCCGACGATCTTGCACCTGATCGCCTGCAGCGGGCCAAGCACAAGATCCGTACCTTGATGCAGGACTATCCTGACAGTCAGCTGGGGCTGGTCGCGTTCGCCGGCAGCGCCCACCGGGTGAGCCCGCTGAGCCGGGATCGTAATACGCTGCGCAGCCTGCTGACGGCCTTGGACCCGGAAATTATGCCGATCGACGGCCAGAACCTGGACCAGGCGATGGTATTGGCCCGGCAAATGCTTTCCGGCCACCCACAGAGCACCTCGCAGATACTGCTGTTGACCAGCGGTCTGGATAGCCCGGAGCGTGAAGTATTGGCCAGCCATGCCCGGGAACTCGGCGCGCAACTGGCCATTCTGGGCATTGGCACCGCCTCCGGTGCGCCGGTCCCTCTGCCAGAGGGCGGTTTCATGCGCGACAGCGAGGGGCGTATCCTGTTGCCCCGGCTCAATGGTCAACAGCTGGCAGCGGTGGCCCGCCAGCATGGTAGTCGTTACCATGGCATCACCGTCGGCAATCGGGACCTGGATTACTTGCTGCAGCCCTTGCGCACCACCACCGACGCCGAGGTGAGCGACCGTCACCTGCCACTGGATCAAGGCCACTGGCTGGTGCTACTGCTGTTGCCATTAGCCGCGCTAGGGGCACGGCGCGGCTGGTTAGGGGTGCTTCTGATTGCGGCGCTGCTGCCACCACCAGCGCAAGCCCTGAGCTGGGCGGATCTCTGGCAACGCCCCGACCAGCAGGCAATGCAGCTACTCGAGCAACAGCAGCCCGCCGCGGCTGCCGAGCGTTTTAGCGATCCAGCCTGGCACGCCTGGGCGTTATATCAGGCCGGAGACTACGAGCAAGCCGCCACGGCCTGGGCAGCACTGGCCGCCACCGAGCCCGACAATGCTGAGCATCATTTCAACCGCGGTACCGCTCAGGCCATGGCCGGCGACTATCAACCGGCGCTGGAGTCCTACGAGCAGGCCCTGACCCGGGACCCGAGACATACCGCCGCGCGGCACAACCGCGGTATCATCGAGGCGCTGCTGGAGCAGTTGCGACAGCAGCAACAGGAAGACGCCAGTACTGAGGGAGACGCGGCCTCATCAGGGGAACAGCCTCGCACAACCGGCAGTCAGACGGCTGGGAACGGCAACGGCAACGGCAACGGCAAAGAGCCCACCCCCGCCGCGTCAACATCCGCCCAGGGCAGCAAGGCTGACGCGACGCCGGGCAGCACAACGCCGGCGACCGGAGGCGCGGCATCTGGCGATCTGAACAACGGCCAGGCTAGCCCCTCAATGGGCAGCGGTCCGCAGCGGGAAGAAGGCGGCTCAACCAGCCCGCGCGGCCCACAGCAGCAAAACAACAACGCAGCATTGGAACAGCGACAGGCACTGCAACAATGGCTCAGGGAGATTCCGGATGATCCGGCGGAGTTGTTGCGGCGCAAATTTCTCTATCAACATCTGCAGCAACAGGAACCGCCGCGATGATTAGATTGATAACACTGTGGCTGTTGGTGGTGCTCAGCCCGCTGGCCCACGCTGCTCTGGATGCCAGCGTCGACCGCACCCGGTTGGTGGAAGGTGAAGCCCTGGAGCTGACCCTGGAAACCCCTTCGGCCAGCCGCCTGAGCGAGCTGGACCTGACCCCGCTGGAAGAAAACTTCGAGGTACAGCGCACCCGGCAATTGAGCCTGGTCAGCCAGGCCGACGGCAAAACCACTCCCGTCACCCGCTGGGTAGTCACACTGCTCCCCTTGCGCACCGGCTTTGTGGTCATCCCGCCGCTGCAGCTGGGCGCAGTGACGAGCCAGCCGGTCTCCCTGCAGGTACTGTCGGCAGCGCAAGCCGCCAGCGACAGCAGCGCGCAACTGGCGCCGGTGTTCATCGACAGCGAAGTGGATATCGAAACGCCCTATGTGCAGGCCCAGGTATTGTTGACCCTGCGCATCTACCACTCGGTATCGCTGTTCGACGATTCCACCCTGAGCGGCCTGGACATACCCAATGCCCGCGTCGAGAGCCTGGGGCCGCCCCGGCATTTCGAGCGGACCATGAACGGGGTACGCCACGGCGTGATCGAGATGCGCTACGCCCTCTTCGCCCAACAGAGCGGCGAGCTGGATATCCCCTCGCAACTGTTCAGCGCCACGGTATTGCAACCCACCAGCAATGAGCGATTCTCGGCGCGCACCGGCAAGCTGGTCCAGGTGCGCTCGCCGAGCATTCGCCTGCAGGTAAGACCTGTCCCTGACAGCTACCCTGCCGGTGCCCCCTGGTTGCCGGCGGCGGCGCTGAGTCTGAGCCAGACCTGGCAACCGGACCCCGGCATTGATCTGCTCAGTGGCGAGCCCCTGACACGAACATTGATCCTGGAAGCCCGCGGTCTGAATGCCAGCCAATTGCCGGCGCTGCAGAGCCTGACCACGGGCGCGGTCGATGAGTTGCGTCAGTATGCCGATCAACCACGATTGGAAAGCCGCAACAGTGATGAAGGCATCAGCAGCGCACGGCATGACAGCGCCGCGCTGGTCGCCCTGCAGGAAGGCTCCTATACCCTGCCGCCAGTCGTGGTCAACTGGTGGAATACCGAGCAGGACCGACTGGAGACTGCCACACTGGATGCGGTCACCCTGAACGTCAGTCGTAGTGGCGACTTTTCATCCACTGCCGGTCCGGTCAACTTTCCCATGGCCGAGCCCGCCCTGCTCTGGCCCTGGCAGCTGGCAACTGCATTGCTGATACTGGCATTGGCAGCCAGCCTGTATTTTCTGCGTCAGGCCCGCCGGGCGCTGGCCGACTTCAGCCTACCGGAAGCCGAAGAAGATCTGGGTGACCAGGATCAGGGCAACCCCTTGGCGGACCTGCAGGCGGCCTGTCGGACCAACCAGCCAGCGGATGCCCGCAAGGCGCTGGAAGCCTGGGCGCGCCAGCAGCATGGCGAGGGGCTGATTGGCCTGGCACATAATTACCTGGAGTTGGAAGAGGCTCTCGACGAACTCAATGCCTGCCTGTTCGGCCGTGCTCACCATCCCTGGCGCGGCAAGCCGCTGTGGCGTGCCGTGCGTATGGTCATCCAGAGCCGCCGCCGGGAAGCGGAGGAAGAACAGGCCGCCAAACCCGAAGGGCTGTACCCCGAAGTCTGAACCCCCATCGCAAGTGCAGGTGCTGCCGGGACTCCCGCCCCCAGCAAATGCTACCTCATGATCATTGCCAGCCTGCGCCTGCCCCTTGTGTCGAGCTCGAACCCGCCACTCCATAGGCGGTGACTTTCCGGGAGACCCACCCACCGAACAAACAAAAAGGCCGCACGGTTACCCGGGCGGCCTTTCGTCCTGCTTGCACAGATCAGTTGCGCATCTTGTCCGGACGGAGCAGGAAGCGCGCCAGGGCCGGCAACAGCCACAGGGCACCGAACATATTCCACAGGAACATGAAGGTCAGCAGAATGCCCATGTCAGCCTGGAACTTGATCGCGGAGAAGATCCAGGTCGCCACACCGATGGCCAGGGTGAAACCGGTGAAGGTCACCGCCTTGCCCGTGGTTTTCAGGGTTTCGTAATAGGCTTCCTGCAGCGGCATCCCCTGACGCAGATAGGTCTCCAGGCGGCTGTAGATATAGATGCCGTAGTCGACACCGATCCCCACCCCCAGCGCGATCACCGGCAGGGTCGCCACCTTCACTCCAATGCCGAGGAACGCCATCAGCGCGTTGGCAAGGACCGAGGTCAGCGCCAGCGGAATGATGATGCAGAGCACCGCACGGATCGAGCGGAACGTCACCAGACACATCAGGATGACCACCGCATAAACGGTAAGCAGCATTTTCAGCTGGGACTTCTCGATCACGACGTTCGTCGCCGCTTCGATACCCGCATTACCGGCAGCCAGCTTGAAGGTGATGTTCTCGGTGTTGTATTCCTCGGCGAATTCCTCGACCGCAGCGGTAGCCCGGGTGAGCGTGTCAGCCTTGTGGTCGTTGAGGAAGATCATCACCGGTGCCAGTGAGCAGCTGGCATTGAACATGCCTTCAGGGGCGCGGCTGATCGCGGTGTTCAGGTTGTCCTGGTTACGCGACAGCGCCTGCCACTTCAGGCTGCCCTCGTTGTTACCCATGATCACCTGCTTGGCCACGGTCACCAACGATACCGCCGATTGTACACCGGCCAGGTTGCTCATGCGCCATTCCAGCTGGTCGATGGCTTCCATGGTTTCATAGGCCGAACACATCTCCGGCGGCGTACTGACCATGACCACCAGAACGTCGGAACTGGTCGAGTAGTTACGGATGATAAAATCGTTATCCAGGTTGTAGCGCGAATCGGCGCGCAGCTCCGGTGCACCCGGATCAAGATCGCCGATCTCGACGTTTTTACCGTAATAGATGCCGAAGGCAAAGCCGAGAATGGCCAGCACCACGGAAATCGGTGCCACCGCTGGATGGGCGAAGCCGGAAATGGACTGCCACAGCTTCTGCGGACGAGAAACCATATCCCGGTTGCGCTGCACCGCACCCTTGCCGATACCGATATAGGACATCAGGATTGGCAGCAGCATCAGGTTGGTCAGGATGATCACACCCACCCCAACGGAAGCGGCAATACCCAGCTCGCGGATTACTTCAATCTCGATCAGCAGCAGGGTCACGAAACCCACACCGTCCGATACCAGCGCCACGATGCCCGGAATGTACAGCGAGCGAAAGGCGCGCCGGGCTGCGGTATAGGCATCATCCGCCCCGGCATATTCGATCGCCATGGCATTGATGATCTGCACGCCGTGGGAGATACCGATGGCGAATACGAGGAACGGTACCAGAATCGAATAAGGGTCCAGACCGAAGCCCATGGTACGCAACAGGCCGAGCTGCCAGATTACCGCGATAACCGAGCAGACCAGCGTGGTGAGCGAGCTTTTCAGGCAGCGAGTAAAGATCAGCAGCAGCACGAAGGTAATCAGCAGCGCCGCGCCGAAGAACATCACCACCTTGATGATACCGTCGATCAGGTCGCCGACCTTCTTGGCAAAGCCGATGATGTGGATGCTGATATTCGGGTTCTCGTTCTGGAACTCGCTGCGGATCTTCTCTTCCAGCAGGCGGGAGAACTCACCGTAATCCAGGCGGATCTGCTCCGACTGGTTTTCCGGGTTGGGATAGGATTCCTGCAGCGGCACATCGATGATGGTGGACTTGAAGTTATTCGCCACCAACCGACCGATTTCACCCGACTTGAGAATATTGACACGCAGCTCTTCCAGATCTTCTGCTGTCAGGTAAGCGGGCTTGCTGGCAACCGGACCACCGTCGAAACCGTATTCGGTCACTTCGGTCCAGCGCACGTTCGGTGTCCATAGCGACCGCAGATTGGCACGGTCCACGCCAGGCAGGAAGAACACCTCATCGTTGATGCGCTTGAGGGTCTCCATGTATTCGGTAGAGAAGATGTCGCCATCTTCAATGGCAACCGCAATCCGGATGGAGTTGCCGAGATTGCCCATATCGTCCTGATGCTCGATCATGTTGACGATATAGGGGTGTTCGAGGGGGATCATCTTCTCGAAGCTGGTGACCGGGCGGACCTGGGTCGCCTGAAAACCGAAAAAGATGGTCAGTGCCGCAAAGATCAGCAGCATGATCAGTCGGTTATTGAAGATGACACGCTCCACAAGTGGAGCGGTCTCCTGATGGTGTTTCGACATCCAGATTCTCCTGGCTTTAATTCTTCTTTGCACGAACGTCATCGTTCGCGGCGGTTTATTCTTCTTCTGCCGTCGGTACGGGCAGGGTCAGTGCAGTACCGCCAGCCGCCGACATGCCTTTCCCATCCGCCTTCACAGCGCCTCGCTGCCCTACCAGCACGATACTGCCGTCCTGCAGGCCAAACGCATTCGCCAGCGCCACCCGATCCGGGCGCACAGTCACCTGGAAACTGCGTCCATGATCATCGCTGACAACAACCACGCCACCAGTACCGACCACGATCAAACGACCATCAGCCGCAAGCTGCCCTCCCGACAGGGTCGCCTCCAACTCGCCGTTATTGGGCGTCAGCAGCTCGACCTGCTCCCAGCTTTCACCGAAATCAGTGGAACGGAACATGTTGCCGCGCAAACCCCACGCCAGCACCACACCGGGTTCGCCAGTACCGGCAACGCCAAACCAGGAACCGTCATAGGGCATGTCCGTCAGGGTTTCCCAGGTATCGCCGAAGTCGGCCGAACGGTACATCGTGCCCATTTCGCCGACCAGGAACAGTCCGGTGTCCTTGACGACCGTCAGGGCGTTGTAATGGAAACCATCTGGGTTATCGATATCGAAGGACACATCTTCCCAGGTCTGACCGCCATCCTCGGTACGCAGGAAAAGGCCATAGGCGCCCACGGCGAAGCCGGTCCGGGTATCACGGAACCAGACGTCCATCAGTGGTTTTTCCAGGAAGCCGAAACCTTCATCGTCCGGCGCATCGATTTCCGGATCACGGTATTGCACCGCCCAGCTTTCACCACCGTCAGAGGAATGCAGAATCAGCGAGTCGTGGCCCACCGCCCAGCCGTTGCGCTCATCGACGAAATCCACGGCAGTAAGCAGTTGGCGCGTCGGAGCCGGCGCCTGTAACCAGTTGCCACCCTGATCATCGGAATAGACTATATGGCCGCGTGAACCGACCGCCACCAGACGCTGGCCGGCCTGCTCGATGTCAAGCAGCAGAGATTTGCTCGCTTTCAGCGAAATAATTGCTGGTTTGAGATCGTCGCTGGCAACATCCTGTGCCATGGCCAGCGAGGCGGGCCCCATTAGTGCACCGGACAACCCCAGCGTCATGATGATTCTGCGAGATGAAACGCGCCAGGAATTTGGCTCGTGCATAGTCCTTCCCCTTTGTTCTTATAGACTCTCTGCCGATTGGCATGTCTGCCGAATACTATCGAGCTTTGACAAGGTCCGCCAACCGGGCTTGGTTATCTTTTGTTAATCATGTCGATGATAATGACTCGGCGCCGATCCCTTCCGATCGTCGCCAAAGTCGCCATATTCACTGCAAACTCATTCAATGTTGCAGAAAGGATTCCTTCTTGTTGCGGATTTTCTCGGGATTGATAAGGAAGCGGGCCAGCGCTGGCAACAGCAGCATCGCGCCGAACATGTTGACGATGAACATGAAGGTCAGCATCAGTCCCATATCAGCCTGGAACTTGATCGCGGAGAAGATCCAGGTCGCCACGCCGATGGCCAGACACAGGCCGGTGAACAATACCGCTTTCCCGGTGGAGCGCAGGGTCTGGTAATAGGCTTCCTGCAACGGCATGCCAGCGCGCAGGAAACTTTCCAGACGACTGTATATATAGATACCGTAGTCCACCCCGATACCCACCCCCAGCGCGATCACCGGTAAGGTCGCGACCTTCATGCCGATTCCCAGGAAGGCCATCAGCGCGTTACCCAGTACGGATGTCAGGATCAGTGGCAGAACAATACAGATGGTCGCCGGGAACGAGCGGAAGGTGAACAGGCACATGGCCCCAACCCAGATGTATACCAATACCAGGATGGTCAGTTCGGACGTCGCGATGATTTCGTTGGTTGCCGCTTCGATACCCGCATTGCCTGCCGCCAGCTTGAATTTCAGCGTATCGGTATCGTATTCCTCGGCGAAGGCCTTGACCTCGTCGGCCGCCCGCTCAAGGGTCTCGGCCTTGTGATCGTTGAGATAGATCAGCACCGGCGCCAGCGAGCAGGCACTGTTGAACATGCCCTCAGGGGCCCGGCTTATCGCGGTATTGAGGTTATCCTGGTTGCGTGACAGCCCCTGCCACTTCAGATTGCCCTCGTTGTTGCCCATGATCACCTGCTTGGCCACCGTCACCAGCGATACCGTCGACTGCACGCCAGGCACATTGTTCATGCGCCATTCCAGCTGATCGATTGCCTCCATGGTCTTGTAGGCCGAGCACATCTCCAATGGGGTTTCCACCATCACCACCAGGATGTCGGAACTGGTGGAGTAGTTGCTGATGATGAAGTCGTTATCGAGGTTGTAGCGCGAATCGGCATGCAATTCCGGCGCCCCTGGATCCAGATCGCCAATCTGCAGATTAGCCTTCTGATAGAGGAAGCTGCCGACCCCGGCGACCAGACCCAGAATCACGATCACCGGCGCCAGACGCGGATGCGCGACATTGGACAGAGCACGCCAGAACGGATGCTCGCGCACGGCATCACGCTTGCTGCGCTCGATTGCCCGCTTGCTGATACCCATATAGGAAATCGCCACCGGCAGCATGATCAGGTTGGTGAACACGATCACCGCCACACCCAGCGATGCGCCGATGGCCAACTCATGAATCACGCCGATGTCCAGGATAAGCAGCGCGATGAACCCCACGGCGTCGGCCAGGATGGCGATCATGCCAGGCAGGAACAGTTGGCGGAAGGTGCGCCGGGCAGCCATCAGAGCGCTGTCAGCGCCACCGGATTGCAAGGCGATACCGTTGATCTTCTGGACGCCATGGGAGATACCGATGGCAAAGATCAGAAACGGCACCAGCATCGAATAGGGGTCCAGTCCGAAACCGACCAGGTGGATCAGGCCGAGCTGCCAGACCACCGCTATCAGCGTCGTGACCAATACCGAGATGGTGCTGCGGATACACCAGGTGAACCAGTACAGCAGGCAGAAGGTAATGCCGACCGCGACGGCAAAGAACAACATCACCGCCGTCAGGCCCTCAATCAGATCACCGACCTTCTTGGCGAAGCCGACGATATGGATCTGGATGTTCGGGTTCTCATCCTGGAACTCATTACGGATCTTCTGCTCCAGCATGTCGGAGAACTGACCGTAATCCAGACGCATGAGCTCGGACTGATTTTCCGGGTTGGGATAGTATTCCTGCAGCGGCACTTCGATGATGCTGGATTTGAAGTTATTCGCCACCAGACGACCGATTTCCCCGGACTTGAGCACATTGATGCGCAGCTCGTCGAGGTCGTCCTCGGTTTCATAAGAAGGTCGGCTGGCCACCGGGCCGCCATCAAAGCCGTATTCGGTCACCTCGGTCCAGCGTACGTTCGGCGTCCACAAGGAGCGCAGCCCCGCCCGGTTCACACCCGGCAGAAAGAACACCTCGTCATTGATGCGCTTGAGCGTTTCCATGTATTCGCTGGAGAAGATATCCCCTTCCTTGATGGATACCGCGATACGGATGGAATTGCCCAGGCTCGCCAGGTCGTCCTGATGCTCGAGCATATTGACGATGTAGGGGTGTTCGAGCGGAATCATCTTCTCGAAGCTGGTATCGGGCCTGACCTTGGTGGCCTGATAGCCGAGAAACAGGGTCACCAGCGCAAACAGCACCACAACCGTCAACCGGTGATTGAAAACCAGACGCTCCATGAAGGTAGCTTCTTCCTGATCATTCTGGGACATCCAGACTCTCCTGGCTGTAATTATTATTGTCAGACTGCGGATAAGAGCACTGAAAAGCCTGCCTGGTGATCACGACTCGGGAGGAGGACGTGCTGGCAGGACCATGCGCGGTGCGCATGCAACCCAAGGATGCAGAATGAACAAGCACAAGAAAGGAGAGCGGCTCCATTGGAGCGATACGGATCACTGTCATGGGACAGCGCGGCGCAAACCTGTTCCTTCAGGAAATTACGCATGGAGACCCCTTGTTGTTATTGGTCACCCTGAGTGATCGGGTGACTTATCTTAGAGCGAATCGGGTAGCCCACCAATGCCTCATCGGTAATCTTTTGTAATCCATTTACCGACCAGAACAAAACCGCATTCTGTATCAATGAAAGCGTCGATGCAAGAACGCGTCGGACAGCCTGATCGGCTCTCCGACGCATCATCCACGTCAGGCCAGGGACTTGCTGACCACCTCGTAGACATCCGGCGACAGGTCATCGCTCGCCAGGATGCGTGCCAGCTCAGCTTTCATCAGCAGCTGGCGGGGCTCATCGAATTTTCGCCAACGGGTCAGCGGCGTCAGCATCCGCGAGGCGATCTGCGGGTTGAGCCGGTTCAGCTCGATGATCTGGTCCGCAACGAAACGGTAACCAGCGCCATCGGCACGGTGGAAGTTGGCCAGGTTCTGATTGGCAAAGGCACCGATCAATGCCCGTACCTTGTTCGGGTTACGCAAGGTGAAGGCTGGGTGCTTCATCAACCCCTGCACCCGCTCCAGGCCACCGGGCAGCGGGCTGGCGGCCTGGATGCTGAACCACTGGTCCATGACCAGCGGATAGGCATTCCAGCGCTGGGCGAACTCTTCCAGGGCGGCGTGCTTCTGTTGCTCGTGGGGCGAATTGACCAAGGCCACCAATGCCGCCTGACGGTCGGTCATGTTGCCGGCCTCGACAAATTGCTGCACGCATACCGACAACGCTTCGGAAGACTCGGTCAGCATCAGATAGCCAAGCAGCGTATTGCGCAGACTGCGGCGCGCCATGGATTCGGCATCGGCGCGGTAAGCGCCGGCGCCATCGCCCAGCTGCCGGAATCGCGACCACATGGTCTCGGCCAAGGCGGTTGCCAGCTCCCGGCGCACCCAGTCACGGACATGGTGGATGGCCTCGACATCAGCCTCCTCGGCCAGCTCCACCAGGTAGGCTTCAGACGGCAGGCGCAGGATTTCGGCCACCATCGCCGGGTCGAGACTGTCATCCTTCAGTACCGCGCGATGCACTTCGAGCAACCGCTGGTCCAGTAACAAGGGCCGTCCGGCCTGGTGAATCCCGATCAGCCCCTGCAGCACATCCACTGCCAGCGACTGCGCCGCCTCCCAGCGATTGAAGCCATCCGGGTCATGCATCGCAAGAAACACCCGATCATCCCGGGAATAGGGATAAACCAGCTTGACTGGCGCCGAGAAGCCGCGCAACAGCGACGGCAGCGGCTCTTCGCGGACGTTCTCGAAGACGAACAGCTGCTCGGCCTCGGTCACGGCCAACACGGTTTCCGTACCACGAGCCTGCGTTTCACCGGCCAGCTGCAGAGGCATTTCGCGCCCCTCGCCGTCCAGCAATGCCAGGCGCAGCGGAATCACGAAGGGTAGTTTCTCGGTCTGACCCGGGGTTGCCGGGCAGCTCTGCCGGCACAGCAACTGGAAGGTCGAGCTCGCCGCATCATAGCGACCGTCGACCTGGAGTACCGGGGTACCCGCCTGACTGTACCAGCGCTTGAATTGAGTGAAATCCGCCTCGTTGGCATCTTCCAGGGCAGCAATGAAATCGTCACAGGTCACTGCCTGGCCATCATGGCGCTCGAAGTACAGATCAGTACCTTTGCGGAAACCCTCGGCACCCAGCAGCGTGTGCAGCATGCGCACCACTTCCGCGCCCTTCTCATAGATCGTCAGGGTATAGAAGTTGGATATTTCCATATAAGAGTCGGGGCGCACCGGATGCGCCATGGGCCCGGCGTCCTCGGCGAACTGGTTGGCCCGCAGGAAGGTGACATCCTCGATGCGCTTGACCGTGCGCGAGTTCATGTCAGCGCTGAATTCGGCATCACGAAAAACCGTGAAACCCTCCTTCAGCGACAGCTGGAACCAGTCGCGACAGGTAACCCGGTTGCCGGACCAGTTGTGGAAATATTCATGGGCAACCACCGCCTCGACCCGCTGGAACGCCATATCGGTGGCGGTATCGGGGTGGGCCAGCACGCAACTGGAGTTGAAGATGTTCAACCCCTTGTTTTCCATCGCGCCCATATTGAAGTCGTTGACCGCAACGATCATGAAGATATCCAGATCATACTCGCGCCCATAGACTTCTTCGTCCCAGCGCATGGAGCGCTTGAGGCTATCCATGGCGTGGCCGCACTGCTCGCGGTTCTCCGGTTCAACATAGATACGCAGCTCGACTTCCCGGCCGCTCATCGTAGTGAAGCTGTCATCGATACGGTACAGATCGCCGGCGACCAGGGCGAACAGATAGGCTGGCTTGGGGAACGGATCTTCCCATGTCGCCCAGTGCCGACCACCTTCGTGCTCACCACTGGCGATCAGGTTGCCGTTGGACAGCAGCACCGGATAGCTCCCACGCTCAGCCATCACCGTGGTAGTGAACCGGCTCATCACATCCGGGCGGTCCAGGTAATAGGTGATCTTGCGAAACCCCTCGGCTTCACACTGGGTACAGAACATGCCCCCGGACTTGTACAGACCTTCCAGCGCGGTATTGTTCTGCGGCTCAATACGGGTAGTGATCGCCAGCTCGAACTCGCGCGCCTGCGGCTGCAGCGTCAGACTGGAATCGTCCACCTGCCAGGCATCGGCCGTCAGCGCCTGTTCGTCCAGCGCCACGCTCTGCAACACCAGGTCCTGGCCGTGCAGCACCAATGGCGGCAGCGCTCCACCCTCCCCCGCGGCATTGGCACGCATGGCCAGGCGGCTGTGCACCAGGGCATGGTCCTCGAACAGTTCGAAGGTCAGGTGGGTTTCATCGATCAGATAATCGGGCTGTCTGTAGTCCGTGAGGTGAATGGTCGTGGGTTGTTCGGTACGCATGGAAGACTCCTCAGGACACACTGAAAGCCATAGAGTAGGCAGTGTATTTGCGAATATTGATGACCGCGGTATCCAGCAACAGATATTGACCCTTGATGCCAAGCAAGGTGCCTTCCAATACCGGCTCCTTGTCCAGGTTGGCCGATTGCGGCTTGGCACTGTACTCCAGCACCGGATAGCGGATGTCCTGCACCTGGGCATCAGGCAACGGCTGGATGGCCTGCAGACCGAAGCGGGCCTGCAACGCCTCAACCCCCTCACGGGCGCCCGCCAGCAAGCGATCACGTTCGGCGATCAGATCAAGCGGTTCCGGCTCGCCGCGCAGCAGCGCCCGCCAGTTGGTCTTGTCGGCCACCTGCTCGCGCAACAGGTCTTCCACCAGCCCGGATTGCTGCCGGGTCGCCACTCGCAGGATCGGCAATGCCTGGCTGGCGCCCTGATCAATCCAGCGGGTCGGGATCTGGGTGGCGCGGGTAATGCCGACCTTCAACCCCGAGGAGTTGGCCAGATAGACGATATGATCGGTCATGCAGAACTGCTCACCCCAGGCCGGCTCGCGGCAGGTGTTCAACTCGTAGTGGCAGCGTTCCGGGCTCATGATGCAGACGTCACAGCGTGCCAGCTTGGTCATGCAGGGGTAACAGTAGCCCTGGCTGTAGCTTTTCTTGGTTCGCCGGCCGCAGTGCATGCAATGGATTTCACCCAGTGCCTGCAACCGTATCGTGCGGCCGAGCAGCTGATTCAATGGTACCTGTTGCTCGCCCAGGGGCAGGCTGTAATCGACGGGTTCACCCAGAGCCCCAAGCAGCTTGCGGATGCTGCCCTCACCACTGACGAACGACATCAGTGCAGGGTGCCCTTGGCGGGGGTAAACAGGGATTCGTCAAGATTGGACGGCGCCTTCGCCTGGTTCTTGCAGGTCTGGCCGATATAACCGGTGCGCTCTTCTTCCGGCAGATTGTCCATTTCCCAGGCAATGATCGCCTGCAGGCACAATTCCTTCTGCTCCTGGGTCAGCTTGCGGCCGTCGGACCACTTGCCCAATTCGATGGCCTGCTTGAGGCTCTCGTACACCTCGGGAGAGATATTGCGCAACATGTCGATAAAGGTATTCATGGGTTCTCCGGAGCATGGTTCATTAGCCGGGCATTGTACCTTGTCAGCGCATGCGCTGCAGGCCGCCGGCGATCGCGCCGCACAGGGAGCCGATGACCAGCCCGCCGACATGGGCCGCATTGGCAATGGCGCCGAAACCGAGCATCGTCACCACACCGGACAGGCACAGCACCAGCCAGCCGAGCATCATCACCACCACGCCCCGGGGCAAATCGAAATGCACGTTTGGCGCCAGCGTCTGATACAGCCAGCAATAGCCCAGCAGGCCGTAGAGTACCCCCGACAAGCCGCCAAAGAGCGCCGGCCCGCCGAACAACCATTGCGCGGTATTGGAGATCACTGCGAATAACAGCGTCAGGCCGAGCAGCCACCAGCCGCCGGAGCGCAATTCGATACGCCGGCCCAGCTCCCAGTACCAAAGGGCATTGAACGCCAGGTGCAGCCAGCCAAAATGCAGGAACATCGGTGCCACCAGCCGCCACCATTGATCCATATCCGGTGCCGCAGCGATGTAGCCGGCAGGCGTAACCGGCGTAAAGGTGAACAGGACAACGGTCTGGATGTTACTCCCCAGCCCGGTGATCAGCGCCACCACCGCAGTGACCAGAAGCACCAGCAGAGTGACCGGGATCAGCCGCGCCATCCGCTGCCAGGCCAGCCGCGGCGGTCGGCGTGGCGCGGCGGGTGTCGAATCGGCGACCGGCTCCGGCACGCCCTGGGTATACAGCCCGCGAACAATGGCCGCATCCGCCTCGTTGCGGGTCCAGATCACCTGCTGGCCCCGCTCTTCAGTGATCCGGTGCGCCACCCCCCGCGCCCGGAGAAAATGGGTCAGGCTGCTCAGGTCCTCATCCAGCCGGCACTGCAAGGCACGATACATGCTCATCTCACATCCACCCAGACGAAATGGTCACGCAGCAGCTCCGTCTCGCCGCTCCAACGGTAAGCGGCCAGCTTGCCGAACTTGACCGCGCTGTAGTCCAGGCACGCCAGGTTCGCCCGGATGGCACGCGGTTCGCCCTCCTGCCAGTAGTGGCCGACGAACAGCGGCGGTTCATCAGCACCGTAGATCAGCAGCTCCGCCTTCTGCCGGTCGGTCAGCGGGCGGATGGCGATATGCTCGGGCAGGCCGTCGGGCTGGAACACGATATCACCGTAGGTCTGCGGCGCTTCTTCCCAGAACTTGGTGCGGAACATGGCCCGGGTGACGCCGTCGCGTCCGGTCATGGTCAGGCCATGGGGCAGCGGCATGCCGGTACCGCGCAGCAGGCGATCGAATACCTGATCGGCAAAGCCATCGCGTTCAACCGATGCCTGCACAAACTCGATATCCGGACAGGCGTCGGGGTATTGCGCAGTGAATGACCTGATCAGTTCGTCATCCCAACAGGCATGCACCAGGCGGAACTGGCCCATATCCAGGTACAGCGGCAGGGTCCAGAACCAGTCGATGAAGTCGTCCCATTCAGCCTGCCGGTTGGCAAACTGGTCCAGCGTGGCCTGGATCTGGCGGCGGTTGCGGTCGGTATGCTCGCGCACATATCGCCGACCGCTACCGGCTGATGCCGGCGTCACCCAACCCAGGGCATTGAATTCGTGGTTACCCATGATGCAACGGGCCGCGCCCGCTTCCACCATGTCGCGCACCAGATGCAGCGCTTCGCGGATACGCGGCCCGCGGTCGATGATGTCACCGAGAAACAGTGCCTGGCGCTGCGGGTGTCGCCAGATACCACTGACTCGCGCATAGCCCATCTGTTCCAGCAGCGCTTCCAATGTGTGCGCGCAACCATGCACATCGCCAATGATGTCGTAGCCCTGCCTATGCTCTACCGCCATGCTCATCGCTCCGTCAGGCGGCTGCTCCAGCCCAATTTGCTGCGACAGATGGAATAGAAGTTGTGATCCAGTGGGTGAATCAATCGCAGCTTCTGCGGCTTCTTGCGGATAATCAGGGTGTCACCGGGCGCGCAGGCAATATGCACCTGCCCGTCGCAACTGACCTGGGGATAGATGCCATTCTGCTTGGAAATCCGCACCCGCAGTTCGCTGTTGCCGTCAACGACGATCGGGCGGCTGGACAGGGTATGCGGAAACATCGGTACCAACACCACGGCATCCAGCTTGGGATGCATGATCGGCCCGCCGGCGGAGAGTGAATAGGCGGTGGAGCCCGTGGGCGTGGCCACGATCAGTCCGTCGGACTTCTGGCTGTAGACGAACTGGCCATCCACATGCAGCTCGAACTCAATCATCCGCGCCGACTTGCCCGGGTGCAGCACCACGTCATTGAGCGCTTCGCTGCTGCCCAGGTGTTCGTCATCCCGGCAGACGAAAGCATCAAGCAGAAATCGTGATTCGACCAGATACTTGCCCGTCAGCACATCACCGACCCGCTCCTCCAGTTCGTCTGGAGAGATATCGGTAAGAAAGCCCAGCCCACCACGGTTGACGCCCAACACCGGCACATCAAAGCGGCACAGTGCCCGCGCCGCACCCAGCAGGCTGCCATCACCGCCGACGACGATTACCAGGTCACAGATCTCGCCCATCATCATCCGGGTGCAGACCTGCAACTGATGCCCCGGCAGCAGATCCGCCACGGCATCTTCGAGAATCACGGTATGTCCTTTATCCAGCAGGAAACGCTTGAGGCGTCGCACGGTATCCACGACCTGACCGCTGCCCAGACGTCCGATCAATCCGATATTGCGGAAATGCTCCATACACCACTCGCTATGTTTGGCTGAGAAATTCCGCACCAGGGTTTCAAGAAGCTCTGAATGCTTCTGTGCCGGCTTCTTGAAGCACGGAGAATGGCTCAATTATCCGCAGCCAGCAGGATTCTGGCAAATACAGAGCCTTTGAATAACGTAGCGAGCAAGGTCAGGCCGAGCGCAGTAGCTGGCGCTTCCTCGGTTTACTGAGTATCGGCCGCTGTCCGATTCTGCAATCGGCTCACTTCACGACGCAACGCGGCATTGGCCTTCTGTTGTTCAGCCAGCTCGTGTTTGATGTCCAGCAGCTCGCCCTGGGCGACCGCCAATTGTTCGGCATGCTGAATACGCTGGTTTTCCAACTGCTGACGATGAACCTGTTCCTGCACGCTGAGACGACTGCTCAGCTCGGTAATCTGGCGCAGGTACTCAGCCGCCTCGCCTGCGTGGGCCTGTTTAAGCGCTGCCAGCTCAGCAGCCAGGTCCCCGTCGGGTGCAGTAGCGTGATCCGCGACCGGCACCGGAGTGCCGCCGTACCAGGTATCCTCGGCGGCGACCTGCAGATTATCCGTGGCCAGCACCGCCCGAGCCTCTTCGTCCTCGCCGAGGATGCCCAGGGCATTACGGGTTACCGCCTGCTTGATCAGGCTGAGATCGGCCTTGCCGCTGCGTTGACGCGGCTTCCACATGCCGGCACGGTATGCGTTGGTGCTGCAGAAGCCGAGACAAGCCAGCCGAATGGGGCCACCGCCCATATCCGGCCCTCGCCCAGCCTTCTCCGCCAGGTGCCGCAGCGGCATGTTCCAAAGCCGGTTGACCTGGCCATCCAGGTCGAAGTCAAGGGTAAAAAACACGGCTGCGCGGACATGCAAGCGATGGTTGATCTGCAAAAACACCGCCTCGACGGTCTCATCGGCACACTCAGGTGCAGCGACCAGCCCATCGAGCAGTGCTTCAAACTCAGGAAACAGCATTTCCCGCGAGATGCCATGTTCAGAAAAAAACATTACCGCTTCAGTCAGCAACGGCTTCTGTATTCTGCCCACATCACTTGCGTTCATCGGTCTGTCCCTTTGGGGTTATTTTCAACTCCCAACTTTGCCTTTTTTTCGGGACGATTGCATCCGTCCCGAACCACTCGGGGAAACGTTGATTTCCGGCTTGTGACGAACTTGGCAGTTACAGCTCCGCCGCCAGACGCGATCCCTGGTCGATGGCGCGCTTGGCATCCAGTTCACTGGCCACGTCCGCCCCGCCGATCAGGTGTACCGACTTGCCGCTGGCCTCCAGCCCGGCCTGCAATTCACGCAGCGGCTCCTGGCCGGCGCAGAGAATGATGGTATCGACTGGCAGCACGCTGGTTTCATCACCCCGGCGGATATGCAGGCCCTGATCATCAATCTGCAGATATTCAACGCCATTGAGCATGGTCACCTGCTTGCTGGCCAACCCGGCACGGTGGATCCAGCCGGTGGTCTTACCCAGCCCGGCGCCGACCTTGCTGGCCTTGCGCTGCAGCAAGTACACCTCACGGGCCGGCGGATGCGGCTGCGGCTGGACGCCGGCGATACCGCCGCGAGCCTGAAGTTCGGGATCGATGCCCCATTCCTTCCAGAACAGCCCGGTATTGGTACTGACGCTCTCGCCAGCGTGGCAGATGAATTCGGATACGTCGAAACCGATACCTCCAGCACCGATCACCGCTACCTTCTGCCCCACCGGTTCTCGTTGCAGGATGGCGTCCAGATAACTGATGACCTTGGGATGGTCGACACCGGGGATAGCCGGAGTGCGCGGCACGATACCGGTAGCCAGGATCACCTCGTCGAAATCCGCCAGATCAGCTGCCTCAACCCGGGTATTGAGCTTCAGCTGCACGCCGGTGATCTCGATACGCTTGGCAAAATAGCGCAGGGTTTCGTAGAACTCTTCCTTGCCCGGGATCAGCTTGGCGACGTTGAACTGCCCGCCGATTTCCGCCGCTGCGTCGAACAGCGTCACCGCGTGACCACGCTCAGCCGCCACGGTGGCCGCAGCCAGACCTGCCGGGCCGGCACCGACCACAGCAATCCGCTTGCCGGTGTGCACCGGGATGTAATTGAGCTCGGTCTCGTAGCAGGCGCGCGGATTGACCAGACAGCTGGTCAAGCGACCGCTGAAGGTGTGATCCAGGCAAGCCTGATTGCAGCCGATGCAGGTATTGATTTCGTCAGCGCGGCCAGCCGCCGCCTTGCTGATGAACTCCGGATCAGCCAGGAACGGCCGGGCCATGGACACCATATCGGCATCACCCTCAGCCAGCACCTGCTCGGCTACTTCCGGCGTGTTGATGCGGTTGGTGGTGATCAGCGGAATGGACACCTCACCCTTGAGCCGTGCGGTGACCTTGGTGAAGGCCGCGCGCGGCACCTTGGTGGCAATGGTTGGGATACGCGCCTCGTGCCAGCCGATACCGGTATTGATGATGGTCGCACCGGCCTTCTCGATTTCCTTCGCCAGCAACACCACCT
Source organism: Halopseudomonas bauzanensis (assembly GCF_900114735.1). Classification (GTDB taxonomy): domain Bacteria; phylum Pseudomonadota; class Gammaproteobacteria; order Pseudomonadales; family Pseudomonadaceae; genus Halopseudomonas; species Halopseudomonas bauzanensis. The sequence goes on from NZ_FOUA01000004.1 coordinate 172,938, forward strand.
CATCCCAGCTGCTGCCGTCCTCGACCAGATCCAGCATCGACAGCCGATAGATGATGATGAATTCGGGACCAACCGCTTCCCTCACCCGGCGGACGATTTCCAGCGGCAGGCGCATGCGGTTCTCGTAGCTGCCGCCCCAGCGGTCGGTACGCTGATTGACCCGCTCCACCAGGAACTGGTTGATGAAGTAGCCTTCCGAGCCCATGATCTCCACGCCGTCATAACCGGCAACCTGCGCCAGCGCAGCGCAGTTGACGAAATCGCTGATCTGCTTCTCGATGCCCGCCTCATCCAGCTCCTGCGGGGTGAAGGGGTTGATCGGGGAACGCACCGCACTGGCCGAGACCTGCTCCGGGGTAAAGGCGTAACGCCCGGCGTGCAGAATCTGCAAGCAGATCTTGCCGCCCGCCTCGTGTACCGCCTGGGTCACCACCTTGTGCTGCTCGGCTTCCTCGGGCGTGGTCAGCTTGGCTGCGCCCTTGCCGACACTGCCTTCGGTGTTGGGGCCGAAGCCGCCGGTGACGATCAACCCAACACCGCCGCGGGCTCGCTCGGCGAAGAAGGCCGCCATGCGCTCGAAGCCCTGGGGGCGCTCTTCCAGTCCAGTGTGCATGGAGCCCATCAGTACCCGGTTGCGCAAGGTAGTAAAGCCCAGGTCCAGCGGGGCCAGCATATGGGGATAAAGAGTCTGTGCGGTCATGCTCGTGCTCCAAAGATCATCATCAGGCTGCCGGTTCGTCGTCCGGCTTTGGTATGGCGCTGACAATAGGCCGGGTGTCGCTAGCGCTCAATCACCTCAAATGACATTTTCATAACCCTGGGTTACATTCTGCTCTTTCTTGCAAAATGACACAGCCATGAAACTTGGTGATCTCTCGGTCGGATATCTGTACAGCCTGCAGGCTGCCCTGCGCAGTCTCGGGCATGATCCCGAACCACTGCTGCAACGCTACCGCATCGGCCCAGCGCAGCTGGCTCAGGCTGGCGTGCGGATCAGCATTCCCCGGTTCATGCGCCTGGGGCATGCCGCCATCGCTCTCAGCGGCCGGGCCGATTTCGGCCTGCTGATGGGCTTGCACAGTCAACCCAGCCACCTCGGCCTGCCGGGGGTTACCGCCCAATGCGCACCGACGCTGGGCCAGGCATTCGATATCCTGGTTCGTTTCGAGCGACTGGTCAGCCAGAACTACCGAGGGCATTCAAGCTTCCAGCCGCCGGCCACGCGCTTTTATTCGATCAGTCCCTATAACGCCTTCAACCTGTTCGTGGTGGACTCGGCGCTGGCCTCACGTCTGCAACTGGCGCGGCAACTGACCGCCGGCGCCGCCCGGCTGCGCGAAGTGCATATAGAGTTTCCCGCCCCGGACTACGCCGAGCGGTACGAGGCGCTGTTCGGCTGCCCGGTGCTGTTCGAACAGCATCACAACCAGTTGCTGTGGGAGCCGGCCAGCCTGGAACTGCAGCCGGTGCAACATGCAGCGACGACCCATGAACAGTTACTGACACTATGCGATCAGCAGCTGCGGGAGCTGACGCGGCACCGCCGCTTGCGGGAACGAGTAGAAGAAATAGTATCGCCGCAGCTGCACAGTCGCCTGCCCACCCTGGATGAAGTGGCTGGGCTGCTTGGGCTGCCCGGCTGGACATTACGCCGCCGGCTACGGATCGAGGACAATACGCGGTTTCAGGACATCATCGATGACATCAGACGGGATCTGGCGCTCAGCTATATCCGTGATACGGAAACAGCACTGGGAGAAGTGTCATTCCTGTTGGGGTTTTCATCACCCGCGGCATTCCAGCGGGCGTTCAAGCGTTGGACCGGTGTGGCCCCGGGGCAGTATCGCCGGCAAAGCCGGGATGTGGTGATCAGGCAGAGTAATTAAGCCGGGCCTGGGTTGAGTAGTACTGGGTCTTGAGCGGGTTTTGTGGGAGCGGGGCTTTCCCGCGAAGGGGATGCCGCTTGGTGAAATGCTTGCAGGCTGATAGCAAGCCTTCGCGGCCAGGGCCGCTCCCACAGTTTGCGCTCAGGCTGCCTACATTTCCTCGGCGTCTTCCACGTCGTGGTCCCAATCCTGCGCACGTTGTTCCAGCAGTTCTTCTTCGTATTCGTTCATCTTGTTATTCCTCCGTTTCCCTGTTGCAGGGGGTGAAATCACATAATCACCTTATGGCTCCTGCATTACAGTCAGATGAACGCTGCCGGAAAAAGTTCAGAGTACGGCGCAACTCACCAGCACCGCGGTTTCCACCAGCTCGACCAGAGCACCGGCGGTATCGCCGGTGGTGCCACCAAGACGTTCACACAGATAATGACGCACCACCAGCAATACCAGCAGCGCCACTGCCAGCGCCAGCAGTCCCGGCCAGCCGAACAGCAGCATCGCCAGGGCGTGTACACCGAGCATCAGCGGCAGGCTCTGGCGCGGCATATGCCGCGCCAGCACGTCACCCAGCCCACCCGCCCGCGCATAGGGCGTGCTGAACAGCAGCAATGGCAATATCCAGCGCCCCAACCAGGGCGCCAGCAACAGCACGCCCCAGTGACCGGCTTCCAGTAGCGCCACCAGCGCGGTGAGCTTGAGCAACAATACCAGCACCAGGCTGATCACGCCGATGGGGCCGCAGGTCGGGTCTTTCATGATGGCCAGGGTGCGCTCGCGATCACCATAGCCGCCGACCCAGGCGTCGGCCGTATCGGCCAGGCCATCCAGGTGCAGCCCGCCGCTGAGCCAGACCCAAAGGGTCAGCAGCAGCGCCGCCTGCAGCCCCGTCGACACACCGTTCAACAGCCCGTGGCCCAGCAGCAGCACCGCCCCGATCAGCAGTCCCACCCATGGATACCAGAGCAGCGAGCGACCGCTTTCCTCAGCCGTGGGCATGCGCGGCAAGCGAACCGGTAGCCGGGTCAGGAACTGCAGCGCAATCAGCAAGGGCATTCGTGCAGTTCCCCGGCTTCTCTGACCTGCAGGCGTAACCGCTGGCCATGTCCGACCTCGACCTGCAACAACCCTTCCCGCGCCAGACCGCGGGCCCTGGCTGCCAGCAGGCGCATCACTCCACCGTGGGTCACCAGCAGCAGATGCTCCCCGGCGCGACGCTGATACAGCTCGCCGATAGCGTTCAATACCCGCTGCTCGAAACTTGCCAGTTGTTCGCCTCCCGGCGGGGTGAACTGATAGGGATCGGTCCAGAAGCGCCCCAGATCGTCGGCATGTTCGACCATCAGCTCACTGGCGTGGCGCCCCTCCCAGTCGCCGAAGTGCAGCTCGCGCAAGTCCTCCAGCAACACCAGCGGCGCGCGGCATTGCTGCGCCAGCTCGAAGGCAAAGTCGGCGCAGCGACGCAGTGGTGAGCTGATGATTGCATCCCAGGGTGCCGGCTGCGCCGTGGCATCCCGCATCTGTTGCCAGCCAACCGGCGTCAGCAAGTCGTCCAGGCTGCCGCGAAAGCCGCCGCCAAGCTCGGTCTCACCATGGCGCAGCAGGTCCAGGGTCATCATGCCGCAGGCTCCGCAGCCACCGCCGCCTCCGCAAAGGTAGCCATGTCACTGTGCAGGGCGCAGGCCACGCGCAGCAGCGACACGCTGGCCGCCGCACCGGTGCCTTCGCCCAGCCGCATACCCAGGTCCAGCAGGGGTTCCGCCTGCAGCGCCGCCAGCACAGCGGCGTGCCCCGGCTCTGCACTGCGATGGCCAAACAGCATCCAGTCGCGGCACGCCGGATTGAGACGGGTCGCGCATAGCGCCGCGGTGGAACAGATATAACCGTCCACCAGCATGGGAATGCCCTGCTGGGCGGCGGCCAGGTAAGCGCCGGCAATGGCAGCGATTTCCAGGCCGCCAAGCCGCTCCAGCACATCCAGCGCGGTATGACATTGCGGCCCATGCAGACCCACGGCTTGCTCGATGACCGCCGTCTTGTGCCGGAGCCCTTCGGCATCCAGACCGGTGCCGGGGCCAACCAGCAGCGCGACCGGTTGATCCAGCAGCAGGCTGGCCATGGCGCAGGCCGGGGTGGTGTTGCCGATACCCATTTCCCCGGCGATGAACAGTTGTGCGCCCTGCCCGGCCGCGTCAAGCACCGCCTGGCGCCCGGCAAGCAACGCCTGCCGGCATAGCGCACCGGTCATTGCCGGCTCCCGCAGCAGGTTGGCACTGCCGGGTGCCAGATTCAGATGATGCACGCCGGGCAAGGGATCCAGAGGTACGGCCAACCCCAGGTCCCGCAGATCCAGGGTGGCGCCGAGTTGCCGGGCCATGACATTGATCGCCGCGCCACCGTTGGCGAAATTGCGCAACATCTGGCCGGTCACCGCCTGCGGCACCGTCGATACGCCTTCCACCGCTACGCCATGATCGCCGGCAAACACGCTGATCCACACCCGCTCCAGCTGCGGGCGAGCATTACCCTGCCAACCGGCCAGGCGAATGGCCAACTGCTCCAGGCGGCCGAGGGCGCCCTGCGGTTTGGTCAGTTGTGTCTGGCGCTGCTGCGCCTGCTCCAGCGCCAGGCGGTCGGCCTGCGCCACTGCGTCCTGCCACCACTCTGTCATGTAGTCCTCGTTCAATTTCTACGCTCCCTTGAGCAGCAGCGGCAGCCCAGCCACGCAGAACTGCACCCGGTCACTGCGACTGGCCAAGGCCTGGTGCAGCCAGCCGGCCTCATCCACATAACGGCGGCTCAGCTCGCCCATGGGCACCACACCAAGGCCGGTTTCGTTGCTGACCAGAATGATACGCCCCGGCAGATCATCAAGTACGTCCAGCAGCGCCTGCCGCTCCCGCTCCAGGCACTGTGCATCTTCGTGCAGCAGCAGGTTGGTCAGCCACAAGGTCAGGCAGTCCACCAGCAGACAACGGTCCGCAGCGGCCTGCTCTCCCAGCACCCTGGCCAGGGCCAGGGGTTCCTCGATCAGTTGCCAGTCGGCTGGCCGTCGTGCGCGATGGTGGGCGATGCGCAGGCGCATCTCATCGTCCAGCGGCTGGCTGGTAGCGATGTAGGTCACCGCCAGGCCGGCGTCCTGGGCCAGTTGCTCGGCCAGCCGACTTTTGCCGGACCTGGCACCACCAAGTATCAGTTCAATCAATTAGTTATCCCACATAGCGCAAGTAATTTATCAGTATCAAGGTGCGCATTGATCAGGTCGGCAAGGCGGTCGATATCCCGTTCGCGCAGCGCCACATAATCCAGCTCGCGGACTCCGGTCATGCCCGCCCAGCCAAGCAGTGCGGCGCTCGCTTCCGGCGCTTCGAACAATCCATGCAGGTAAGTCCCGGCGATCTGCCCATCGGCACTCAGCACGCCCTCCAGACTACCATCATCCAGCTGGATCAACGGCGCGTCCAAGGCCGGCCCAGTACTGACCCCAGCATGAATCTCATAGCCCCGCACCCGCGCGCCGCTTGCCAGCAGTTGGCCCTCGACCCGGGTCAGGCGTTTTTCATTGGTCAGCCGGGTCGCGAAATCCAGCAAGCCCAGCCCATCACTGCGACCAGCCGGCCCCTCCAGCCCGAGCGGATCACTGATCTCCCGACCGAGCATCTGCAAGCCGCCACAGATGCCCAGCAGCTTGCCGCCATAGCGCAGATGCCGGTGGATTGTCGCATCCCAGCCCTGGGCACGCACGTATGCCAGATCGGCGCGTACGCTTTTCGAGCCAGGCAGGATAATCAGATCCGCCGGCGGCAATGGCTGGCCCGGCGCAGCGAAACGCAGATCGACTTGCGGATGCAGGCGCAGCGGATCGAAATCGGTGTGGTTGCTGATGCGTGGCAGCACCGGTATCACTACCCGCAATTGCTCCGCTGCGCTATCCACCTGGCGCGAATCCAGGCCATCCTCCGCCTCCAGATGCAGGTCATGCAAATAGGGCAGCACACCCAGCACCGGTACGCCGGTGCGCTGCTCCAGCCATTCCAGTCCCGGCTGCAGCAAGGCCAGGTCCCCCCGAAAGCGGTTGATGACGAATCCCTTTACCCGCGCCCGCTCGCTGGCAGACAGCAACTCCAGGGTGCCAACCAGATGGGCGAATACGCCGCCACGGTCGATATCGGCGATCAGCAGCACCGGGCAATCCACCGCCTCGGCAAAACCCATGTTGGCAATATCGCCCTGGCGCAGGTTGATTTCCGCCGGCGAGCCGGCGCCCTCTACCATCACCACCTGAAAGTCGCGACTCAAACGCGTGTGGGAATTCATTACCGCCTGCATGGCGGTCGGCTTGTAGGCGTGGTAGGTGACGGCATTCATGTTGCCTACGGGGTGACCATGGATGATCACCTGCGAACCGGTATCGGTATTGGGTTTGAGCAGCACTGGATTCATGTCGGTATGCGGCTCGAGACCAGCAGCGGCTGCCTGCACCGCCTGGGCACGACCGATCTCACCACCATCAACGGTCACTGCTGCATTCAGCGCCATGTTCTGCGGCTTGAAGGGGGCGACCCGCACACCCCGGCGCCGCAACCAGCGACACAATGCGGTGACCAGCGTGCTTTTGCCGGCATCGGAGGTGGTGCCCTGAATCATCAAGGTGCTCATGCTCTGTTGCTCCCCATCGTTCGCATCACGTCATTGAATGCCTGCTCCAGCCGCTGCCATTGCGCTGCATTGGCGGGCAGGCCGATGCGCAGCCCGGCAGGTTGCCGATACCAGCGCAGCAGTATGCCGCGCTCGGCCATCTGTCGGTACACCCCGGCCACATCGGCATCGGTCACCCACTGGAACAACTCGCAGCCCCCCGTCGGGGGCAATCCGCAGCGGGTCAACAGTTCCTGCAAGCGCACCGCGTCATCCTGCAAGCGCAGCCGCCAGGCCTGCTGCAGTGAATGATCCGCCAGGACCGAACGTCCCACAGCCCGCGCGGGCCCGCTTACAGCCCAAGGCCCTAACAACGCCCCTAGCGCGGACAACAGTGACGGCTCAGCCAGCACAAAGCCAAGGCGGATTCCCGCCAGGCCAAAGAACTTGCCCACCGAACGCAACACGATCAACCCCGCCCTGTCGGCACAATCCGCCAGGCTGCAGGTGGGTTGCGCATCGGCAAAGGCTTCGTCAACCACCAACCAGCCTCCCCTTGCTGCCAGCCGGGCGTGCCAGTCGAGCAGCGTGGACCGGTCCAGCACGCGGCCGGTAGGGTTGTCCGGGTTGACCAGCACCACCACATTGAATGTCGGCGCGGCCGGGTAATCTTCCAGCAGCACAGACAACTGCTGCGCGGTCAGCGACTGCACCTGATGACCCTGGCTCTGCCAGGCATGCTGGTGCTCGGCATAACAGGGACCGATGATCGCTACCCGACAGGGTGCCCGCAGCCGGGGCAAGGCCTGGATCGCGGCCTGGGAGCCGGCTACCGGCAGTACCGCCGATGCACCGTAGCAATCACTGGCGGCAGCTTCCAAGCCATCATCCGGCTCGGGCAGGCGCATCCAGGCGCTGGCCGGAATGGCGGGCAGCGGCCACGGCCAGGGAGCCAGCCCGGTTGACAGGTCCAGCCACTGCTGCGGCGGAATGCCGAACCGGGTGGCGGCTTCCAGCAAACGGCCGCCGTGCTCAAGCATGCCACGCCGCCCCGAAGGCCAAGGCCACCACCAGCCACAACCAGACGCCCCCTCGCACCAGGCGCAGTGCACGGTCAATATCGTCTGCGACTGCTGGCCGACCGGCGCCCAACAGCGGACGCTCATGCAGCTCGCCGTGATAGATCGCCGCCCCGCCCAACCGCACATTCAGCGCGCCCGCCCCAGCCGCCATGACCGGACCGGCGTTTGGGCTATCCCACTGCGGCGCCTGCCGACGCCAGCAGGACCAGGCCTGGCGCGTGTTGCCCAAGAGCGCATAGGTCAAGGCCACCAGGCGCGCCGGCAGCCAGTTGAGCAGGTCATCGAGGCGCGCGGCGGCCCAGCCAAATCGATGGAAGCGGTCATTGCGGTACCCCCACATGGCATCCAGGGTATTGGCCAGGCGATACAGCACCACACCCGGTGCGCCCAGTACCGCGAACCAGAACAGCGCGGCGAATACCGCATCGCTGCCATTCTCCAGTACCGATTCGGTGGTGGCAGCAGCGACAGCAGTGGCATCCAGCTCGGCCGTCTGCCGGCTGACCATATAGCTCACCCGATGGCGCGCCTGCGGCAGATCGCCTACCCGCAATGCCTGGGCCACGGGCTGGGCATGCTCGCCGAGACTGCGCAGACCGATGGCCAGATACAGCAGCAGCACCGAGAACAGCCAGCCAATCTGCGGCAGGCTGGCCAACGCCCAGGCCAACAGCGTCAGCGGCGCTACCATCAGCAGCCAGGCGAGCAGCCCGCGCCATTGACGCCGCTCGCCACGGTTCATCTCCCGCTCGAGCGCATCAGCTATTCGCCCGAAGGCCATCAGCGGATGCGCTCGTCGCGGCTCACCCAGCAACCGATCCAGCAGCACCGCCAGCGCCATCAACAGTCCTGTCACCATCGCGGCCTATGGCACTGCTGTTCACCCATCCTGCTGCCCCCAGCCATCGGTGAACAGCAATTGCGCCAGCGGCTGTTCCTCGCCCCAACCCTGCTCAACCAGCATCGGGCGCGGATAGAACTCGGCCACCGGACCAAGACAGAGAATGGCCACAGGGCGTGCCCCTTGCGGCAGTTGCAGCAACTCGCCCAGCGCCTGTGGGTCGAATAATGATACCCAGCCCATGCCCAGCCCCTCGGCGCGGGCTGCCAGCCAGAGGTTCTGGATGGCGCAGGCAACCGATGCCAGATCCATTTCCGGCAGCGTACGGCGGCCAAACACATGCCGCTCGCGCCCGTCCGGCAGCGCCGCCACCAACAGCTCGGCGCAATCGAGGATACCTTCGACCTTGAGCTGCATGAACTCGTCGCCACGCTCACCCAGCGCCTCGGCGGTGAGCAGCCGTTCCTGCTCCACCAGTTGCGCGATGTCCCGGCGCAGCGCCGGCCGGGTAATCCGGATGAACCGCCAGGGCTGCATCAGCCCGACGCTCGGCGCCTGATGGGCGGCCTGCAGCAAGCGACCGAGCAGTTCCGGGGCCACCTCACCACCGGTGAAATGGCGCATGTCCCGGCGCTCGCGGATGGCGCGGTACACTCCGGCCCGCTCCTCATCGGAAAAATCATGCCCGCTCATGGACGAAACAGCTCTGCGGCGGCCACCGGATTGCCCGGCAGGTAGAAATGGATATAGGAGGCCGTCAGCCGGCCGATACGCCATACCCGTTCGGCGGTGCGCCGGTAGTTCGGGCACTCACCCTGGGTCAGCGGTTCCAGCTCGCACTCCAGCACAGAGCGATGGTAGGTATGGCCACGCAGGGTGCCTTCGGGTAAAGCAATCTCCTGCAATGCCAGGGCAGCGAGCCGACCTTGCATCTGCGCCGTGGCGGGTAGCAACCCCAGCAACTCGCCACGCGCACCTTCGGCATCCGCCAGTGAATTGCATAGATAGAGCATGCCGCCGCACTCGGCGTGAATCGGTTTGCCCGCATCATGGTGAGCGCGGATGGCGGCCAGCATCGACTGGTTACCCGACAAGGCCTCCAGGTGCAGTTCCGGATAGCCTCCCGGCAGATACAGGCTGTCCACCTCCGGCAGTTGGCTGTCAGTCAATGGCGAGAAGAACGTCAGCTCTGCACCCAGACTGCGCAACAGATCCAGGTTGGCCTGATAGATGAAAGCAAAAGCCGTATCCCGGGCCACGCCGATCCGCACCCCGGCCAGCAGCGGCGCGACCGGCGGCTGCAATGCAGCAGCGAAGCTCACGGGTTCTGGCAGGCGAGTGTCGGCGCTCTGCTCCAGCGCATCGGCGGCTGCGTCCAGTCGCGCATCGAGATCCGCCAGCTCTTGCGCCTGCACCAGCCCCAGATGTCGGCTCGGCAACTCCACGGCGGCATCCCTGGGCAACGCGCCGAACCAGCCCATCCCCTCGCCCAGACTGTCACGCAGGATCTCACCATGCCGGGCGCTGCCAATGCGGTTGGCCAGCACCCCGGCAAATGGCAGGTCCGGCTGGAATGTCGCCAACCCATGGGCCAGCGCGCCGAAGGTCTGGGCCATAGCCGCCCCGTCGATCACCGCCATGATCGGCACGCCGAAGCGGCGCGACAGATCCGCCGCCGAGGGCGTGCCATCGAACAGCCCCATGACACCCTCGATCAGGATCAGGTCTGATTCCTGCGCCGCCTGCCATAACAGCCGGCGGCTCTCCTCTTCCCCGACCATCCACAGGTCCAGTTGATACACCGGTCGGCCGCTCGCCCGCTGCAGGATCATCGGATCGAGAAAGTCCGGCCCGCACTTGAATACCCTGACCCGCTTACCATTGCGGCTGTGCAGCCGCGCCAGAGCGGCAGTGACCGTCGTCTTGCCCTGCCCCGAGGCAGGCGCGGCGATCAGCAATGCCGGACATTGTGCACTCATCAGAACTCCACTCCCTTCTGTGCCTTGATACCCGCCTTGAAGGCGTGCTTGACCACACCCATCTCGGTCACGGTATCGGCTGCCTCGATCAGTCCAGGCGGTGCACCACGCCCCGTCACCACCACATGCTGGTGGCTCGGGCGGGCGGCGATATCGGCCAGCACCTGATCCAGCTGCACATAGCCGTATTTGAGCGCGATATTCAGTTCATCGAGAACCACCAGCGCCACACTCTCATCGCGCATCAGTTCCACCGCTACCGCCCAGGCCGCCTGCGCCTTGACGATATCGTCCTGGCGATCCTGGGTTTCCCAGGTGAAACCGGCACCCATCACGTGATAACGCACCTGCTCCGGGAAACGCCGGAAGAAATGCTCCTCTCCGGTACTGGCAGCACCCTTGATGAACTGGACGATGCCTATCTGCATGTCATGGCCCAGGGCGCGCGCCGCCATGCCGAAGGCAGAACTGCTCTTGCCCTTGCCGTTGCCGGTCAGCACCAGCAGCAGCCCACGCTCCTCGCGGGCCTGGGCAATCTTCTCATCGACCACCGCCTTCTTGCGCTGCATGCGCTGGCGGTGGCGCTCATCCCGTTCGCTGGATTCGCTCATGCCTTGCGGCCCTCGGCGACCCGCTGGCGGGCCAACAGCTGCCAGCCAATGTAGAGCACCGCAGCGATGGCCACATAGAAGGCCAGCGAGCCGAGGTACTTGGGATAGTAGTTCGCCAGACGCTCGACGGTGCCGAGCAGAGTCGGGTCGGGATAACGCCCCGAGAACCAGTAGAAGCCGCCACTGGAGAAGGTCTGGCAGACCAGCGCACTGGCAGCCATGACTCCGGCCAGCACCAGCAGACTGATCGGCTGCTCACGATGCCAGCCAGCGTACAGCCGACCGCCCAGCCACAGCGAGCCATAGGCAGGCAGCAGCATCCAGTAGGCCAGCGTCATGCAGTGATGCCCTGCGCTGTTCCAGCCGACGGTCATCACATCCATGAACACCGCCTGCAGAAACAGCAACGGAAAGGCCCAGCGCGGACGCAACAGCACACCGGCCAGGAAGAACGCCGCCCAGGATGCGCCGGGCAGATTGACCGTGCTGAAATGGCTGCCCCGGGTGATGGCCATCAACAGCACCAGAACAATACCCACGGCCAACTGACCGCGCTTGGATAGTGCCAACATATGTCATTCTCCTGTGGATGTGGTCTTACTGTTACAAGGGTTGATAACGCACCGTCAGATAGCCGGCGCGCCCCGGCTGCTGATAGCTCGCAGCGGTCTCGTAGTCGGTATCGAACAGATTGCTGATGCGCGCCTGCAGCCGCCAGGCATGGCTGAACCAGTACTCGGCGCGCAGATCGACGGTGTTGTAGCCGTGCAGCTCGTTGCTGTTGGCGGCGTTATCCCAGCGTCGGCCTTCGGCATGCAGACCGGCGCCGACGCCAATGCGGCCGAAACGGCGGTCGATATCCAGGTTGAACATCTGCTCGGCCCGGCGGGCCAGCAGATCGCCCTGCCCCGGGCGAGAGCTGCGGTTGGCGGGGTCCTGCAAGGTCAGGTTGCTGCTCCAGTCCCAGCCCAGCCAGTGGCTGGCAATCTCGAACTCCACTCCCTTGATCACCGCCTTGTCTATGTTCTCCGACAGATAGATGCCACCACCGAGACTCACGCTGGAAATCAGATCTTCCACTTCATTGCGGAACAGGTTGACCGCCCAGTTACCCCAATCGTGCTCGCCCCGCAATCCGGTTTCGATATTGCGCGAGGTTTCTTCCTTGATATCCGGGTTACCGAAGCCGGGGTAGTACAGCTGGTTGAAAGTGGGGGCCTTGAATGCGGTGCCGTAACTGGCCACCCATTGCAGATTGTCAGTCAGGCTCAGGCCGTAGGCGATGCTGCCGGTGTTGTAGCGACCGAACTGTTCATTATCATCATGACGCAGGCTCAGCTGCCATTCATGCACACCACGCTGCCCCAGGTACTGGGCGTAGTAGCCCTTGTTGGTGCGGCGGTTCTCGCTGTAGTTCGTACTGCTGCTGACTTCATCGGTCAGGTGGTCGAAACCCAGGGTCAGCAGGTGGCCAGGCGCAAGATCGATATCGTTCTGCCAACCCAGGCTGTCGCGCCGGGTATCGAAACGGCTGTTGAAAGTGCTGCCATTGAAGGTGTCATTCTGGTCTTCGCTGCGCGCCGCCTGCAGTGTCACCCGCCAGGGTTCGAGCGGTGAGAAGCGGGCATTGAGCCCGTGGGTTTTCAGCTTCGAGTCGTTGTTGGCCTTGTAGCCCGAGTCGAAGTCGCTATGGGAATGGGATTCCAGCGCATGGCCTTCCAGCTCCAGGCCATTGTCGAAACGATAGCCGGCGCGCAGGTTGCCGGAGAGTTCGCGGTAACCATCGTTATCCGGATCACCACGGCCAGGCCGGGCATCGATGCCACGAGTGGACAGACTGGTCACCGCTGCGCTGTACCAGCCTTGTCCAATGCCGCCGGAGACACCGGCGCTGCCCCCATGGTGGTTCCGGCTGCCGGCAGTGAGCGACATCCAAGGTTTGGGATCACCACCGGTACCGCGCTTGGTAAAGACCTGGATCACGCCGCCGATGGCTTCGGAGCCATACAGGCTGGAACGCGGCCCACGCACGATCTCGATACGTTCGATCTGCTCGATGGGCAGATTGTGCAACGCGGCGCTCCCACTGGTAACCGAGCCAATACGCACCCCGTCGATCAGCACCAGCACGTGGTCACTGCTGCTGCCACGAATGCCAAAGGTACTGGACTTGCCCGCGCCGCCATTGTTGACGATGCTCAGCGCCGGAGTACGGCGCAGCAGATCCAGCATATCGGTCGGCTGCAGGCGCTGGATGGCGCGCTGGTCCAGTCGTGTTACCGCGCCCAGATTGGCACCCAGGGACTGCCCGGTGCGGGTGGCGGTAACGACCTGATTGTCCAGGGAAAGGGATTCGGCATGGGAAAAAGCGGCCGTGGCCATCAGGGCCATCGCCAGGGAGGTGCGTGCAAACTTCATCTGTGCTCCGTCGCCGTACTCACCCGTACGGCATGGCTGGTTATGCAGTCGGCGAACGGAGTTGGGGAGACGGTTTCAGACCCAGCATGAAAACGCTACACCCGCAGAGCCCGCCGCACTGCTGTGATATGCGACAGGCCGGTCTCCGGGCTCATGAGCGGATGAATATCCGATGATTCGACCTTCCCGTGCAGGCACAGTGGTCGTGCTGAATCATCTGTCAGATAGTACCTTGAGGTAATCCGACTCTCATTTACCGTTGCGGGGGCAGCGCCGGGATAGTCTGGAACAGACGCACCGGCTTCCCTGTTTAACCTGCCGGGCAATACCGGGCAGGAACCTGAAGCGGGTGGAAGACTAAGAGGTTTTCACAGGTAAGTAAAGGCGCCCCCGCCAGCGCCCGAATTCACGCGCCAGCGGGAGAGTCAACCGATGGGGCCGTGGAGATTCCACTCATTCGGTAGAAGGCAAAGCGTAGGCATTTTAGACGCTCAAAAAAAGTCGGGAGCCGGGTTGACCTTGCCATCGTGTCAGGGTTGAAAATTCGAGCATGTCACGCACAAGGAGCGCCATCATGAGTTCTCTTCAATTCAATGTTCAGCAAATGACCTGCAACAATTGTGTTAAACATGTCACCGAAGCGCTGATGGCTGTCGCCGGCGTGACTGACGTCCAGGTCAGCCTCGAGGATAGCAAGGTCACGGTTGCCGGAAGTGCCGACAGTGCAGCGCTGATCAGCGCATTGGACGCAGCCGGCTACCCTGCTGCGGCGGCTGGCGCGCATGCTGGCCACACCACCTGCTGCGGCGGCTGCAGCTGATCAACGATAAATACCAACGAGGAATATGGAATGCGCACCAGACTACGTCTCATAGCTCTTACTGCCCTGCTGATCGGCGGCTTTGCCCAGGCCGCCGACAGTCTGACCATTGACGTGCACCGTGACGCCAACTGCGGTTGCTGCAAGGACTGGATCAAACACATGGAAAGCAATGGCTTCAGCGTCAACGACCATGTCGAAGCCAACATGGCGACGGTGAAACAGGAACTGGGCGTACCACCGCAACTCGGCTCCTGCCATACCGCCGTGATCAATGGTCAGTTCATCGAAGGCCATGTGCCCGCTGCCCAGGTACTGGCGCTGAAGGAACGGCCCGATCTGCTGGGCATTGCCGTGCCCGGCATGCCGATGGGTTCGCCCGGCATGGAATACGGCGACCGCCAGGATCCTTATCAGGTGGTCGGACTGACCAAGGAAGGCGAACTCGAAGTCGTCGCCGAATACCCCGGCAACTGAGTCAGCCCCTGGCGGCTCCGGCCGCCAGAAACGAAAAAAGCCTTTGACCATCACTGATCAAAGGCTTTGTATATGGCGCAGCGGACGGGACTCGAACCCGCGACCCCCGGCGTGACAGGCCGGTATTCTAACCAACTGAACTACCGCTGCGCATCTGTCCGACACCGACACTCATGTGCCTGTCATCGAAGCAGGCGCGCATTCTAATATTTCGTCAGATTAAGTCAAGCCTCGCCTTCAACCATATCGCTTTTATTTGCCATACGCTCATCCATTAACCATCCTGAGAGCAGACCTTCCAACAAAGGAGCTCGACATGTCTGGCATCGGCTGGCTTTTCATTATCATCATTCTTGCTACTGTCATCGGCGGGCTGTATATGTTGCGCAAGACCGCCAACAAGATGCCGATCGGCGATGAGCAGATGAAGCGCATCAAAGCCCGGCAAGCTGAACTCGAAGCGCAAGAGAGGCGGGAGAAGCAACAGGACTGATGCTAGAATGCGTCACTCTCATTTTTAGCCGCGTAACAGGTAGTTCCACAGTATGGTCAATTCACTGCAAGCCCAGTTGCTCAAGGCCGGACTGGTCGACGAAAAGAAACTCAAGCAGGCCCAACGCGCCAAGAAGAAGGCCGCCAAGAACACTCCGGAAAAGGTACATGACACCGCAGCCGCGGTGGAGAAGGCACGTGCCGACAAGGCCGAGCGCGATCGCCAGCTGAACCTGCAACGCCAGGAGGAGACCGCCCGTCGCGAGCGCGAAGCCCAGGCCAAGCAATTGATCGAGCAGGCCAAACTGGACCGCAGCGGCGGGGAAACCGCGTACCAGTTCGTGGCCAAGAACAAGATCAAGAAGATCTACGTCACCGAGGAGCAGTTCGGCAAGCTCAGCCGCGGCAAGCTGGGTATCGTACGGCTCTCCGGGCATTTCGAAATCATCCCGCTGGACGTCGCGGAGAAAGTCGCCGAACGTGCGCCCCACTGGCCAGTAATCATTGCCAAGGTGGAAGCCGAACAGGCTGCAGAAGATGATCCCTATGCCGATTTCAAAGTACCTGACGATCTCATGTGGTAAGCCCTCCCAACCAGACCGGACAGAAATGGCATGACCCAGGCTGCGCCCGCACGCTCTTCCGACACTGATCGCAGCCCTTGGTCGGTATTTCTGATATTTCTGCGTCTGGGCCTGACCTCCTTCGGCGGCCCCGTGGCCCATCTGGGTTACTTTCGCGAGGAGTTCGTTGTACGCCGTCGCTGGCTTGCCGAACGCAGCTACGCCGACCTGGTCGCTCTCTGCCAGTTCCTACCCGGCCCGGCCAGCAGCCAGGTGGGCCTGGCGCTGGGCTTGTCCCGCGCCGGTTACCGCGGTGCGCTGGCGGCGTGGGCCGGCTTCACCCTGCCCTCGGCTCTGGTACTGATACTGTTTGCCAGTTCGCTGGCCTACCAGAACAGCCTGAATGCCGGCATGCTGGAGGGGCTGAAAGTCGTGGCCGTAGCGGTCGTCGCTCAAGCCGTCTGGGGCATGGCCCGCACTCTGTGCCCCGACCGCTTGCGCATCACGCTGATGGCCAGCAGCGCCATTGCGGCGCTCCTGCTGCCCTTCATCTGGAGCCAGCCGCTGATTCTATTGATTGCCGGTTTGCTCGGTCTCTTGCTCGTCAGCCCCGACACAGATGAACAGCAGGATGAATTGCCAGTCCATATCACGCGTCGAACCGGCTCGATGGCCTTGGCGCTGTTTTTCCTTCTCCTGCTTGGCTTGCCCCTGCTGGTCACACTGATCCCCAGCCAGATGCTGGCATTGGTGGACAGCTTCTATCGAGCAGGCTCACTGGTGTTCGGTGGTGGGCATGTAGTGTTGCCACTGCTGGAGGCGGAAACGGTGCAACCCGGCTGGGTGGATATCGATACCTTTCTGGCGGGCTATGGCGCAACCCAGGCCGTGCCCGGTCCGCTGTTTACCTTCTCCGCCTTCCTCGGCACGGCGATGGATTTCGGCCCGCCCGGCTGGGTCACTGGGCTGATCTGCCTGCTGGCGA
Source organism: Halopseudomonas bauzanensis (assembly GCF_900114735.1). Taxonomy (GTDB): domain Bacteria; phylum Pseudomonadota; class Gammaproteobacteria; order Pseudomonadales; family Pseudomonadaceae; genus Halopseudomonas; species Halopseudomonas bauzanensis. The sequence goes on from NZ_FOUA01000004.1 coordinate 189,727, forward strand.
TCTTCCTGCCATCGTTTCTGCTGGTGATCGGTGCGCTGCCGTTCTGGGCGCAGCTGCGTCACAGCCCCCGCACCCGGGCGGCGCTGGCGGGTATCAATGCTGCGGTGGTGGGCCTGCTGCTGGCGGCGCTGTATCAGCCGGTGTGGACCAGCGCCATTACTACGCCGCAGAGCTTCGCCCTGGCGCTGGCTGCGCTCGTTGCATTGGTATTCTGGAAACTGCCGCCGTGGCTGGTAGTTCTCGCCACGGCGGTGCTGGGCTGGCTGTCAGCTTGAGATGGCCTGACGGCTCACTCACCGCCTTCCTGCTCGTCGTCTTCTTCTTCCGCTTCTGACGGCTGGTCGATCTGGCTGTCATCCACCAGATTGGCGTCTTCCTTCATCTGCTGCTGCCGGTCGCGCTCGTCTTCGCTGGCCGCATCCGGGCAGTCCAGTGGCAGCATGAAGGTATCGGATACGTCGATCAGACCGATGTGTTCGATGGTACGTCGACCAAGCAGAACCGGGTAGGTCATATCGCTGCGATCGCGCAAGGAGAACTGCTCCTCGTAGACCCGGTTACCAATGCACATGCGCATCTTCACCACCGGCCGATAGTCCTCGCCACCGGCGCCGCGCACGGTCATCTGTCTATATACCGGACGCTCGAAATGCAGGGTGACCTTGTTTCCAGTATCAGCATCCACCACCGGTACGTCGTAACGCACCCACCGCTTGCCCTTGCGGGTGAAGCGTTCCATGTTCACCGCATGCATGGACGAAGTCAGCGCGCCGGAATCCACTTTGACCTTGACGACGGCTTCCTCGGGCAGGATCAACCCCTTCTCGACCCAGCCGACCACTACTTTGCCGGCGATATCTTCGGTCAGAACGGCCTCTTCCGGCGGGTCGATGGCTTCTTTGGCATCCGCAATCACACCATTGGATACCACGGCTGTGCTCAATAGGGCTGCGAGGGACAAGCTCTTGATAGATAACTGCATAAAATATCCTTTGGGAAACAAACAGATAGACCGGGGCGTAGGCGAAAAGTGCCATCCCTGCCGAACAGCGGCGGCAATTTAGCACGCCGTAGCAACCACCGGAAGCTCCACAATGGCGCGGAGTTGCAGCTGGATCGCCGTACAGAGAGATTCAGCTGACGAATAGTGGCCTATCGACACTGGCCAGCAAGTGAAAAGTACTTCAGTATCCGCCAATCCGACCGATAAAGCAGAAGGTAGTCTGGCTCAGCCAGGCCGCAGTTACCAGAAAACAGATGCCGGAGAGGGAAGAATGGACCTGTTGCGCAGAATAAGAATTAACCAACGGATGTGGCTCATCCTGATTGTCTCGCTCGCCAGCTTGCTGGTGCTTACTTTCATTTCACTCGACCATCTGCGCAAGGAAATCCATTCCGCTCAGATCACCAAAGCCACCCACCTGGTGGAAACCGCACATGGGCTGCTGGCCCATTACCACGCCCGGGAACTCAGTGGCGAACTCACCGGCGAGCAGGCGCGGCAGCAGGCACTCGAAACCCTGCGCGGCTTGCGCTACGACGGCAACGAGTATTTCTGGGTCAATGGCATGGACTATGTCATGCGCATGCACCCCTTCGCACCGGAAACCGAAGGTGTCGACCTCAGCACCCTGGGTCGCGACGGCTCCGTCAGCGTCATCCAGGAGATGGTCAAGCTGGCACGCAATCAGGGTACCGGCTACTACGAATATGACTGGGTCAAACCGGGCGGCACCGTTGGCGAGGGTACGCCGGTCCGCCGCCTGGCCGCGTTCACCCATTTCAAGCCGTGGGATTACATGATCGGCACCGGCATCCTGCTGACCGAAATGGAGAGCCGGTTCCGTACCCAGGTCATCTGGGCGCTGTCGGTGGTAGCGGTGATCCTACTGATCATGATTGCCAGCCTGTATGTCATCGGCCGCAGCATCACCCGGCCGCTGGATCATGTGGTGCGAGCCATGAGTGAGATCGCCGATGGCGACGGTGACCTGACACGCACGCTGGACGCCAGAGGGCAGGATGAGCTGGCCCTGCTGGCCCGGCACTTCAATACCTTCACCGGCAATCTGCGCAAGCTGATTCAGCAACTGGGCGACGGCGCCAACCAGATGATCAGTGCCAGCCAGCAACTGGACCAGATCAGCCATGCCAGTCTCGCCGGCATGACCCGCCAATCCGAACGCATGGAACTCATGGCCACAGCGGTCAATGAGATTACCTACGGCGTACAGGACGTGGCGCAGAATGCCAACGCCGCCGCGCAGGAAGTGGAGAACGCCAACGAGGGCGCTGATTTCGGCCGGGGGCAGGTGGAGAAGACCATCGCGCAGATTCAGCACCTGTCTACCAGCGTGAATACCGCAGTGGACCACATGGCTACGCTGTCTGCCGATGCCCGGGAGATTGCCACGGTACTGGATGTGATCCGCGCCATTGCTGAGCAGACCAACCTGCTGGCGCTCAACGCCGCCATCGAGGCCGCCCGCGCCGGCGAAATGGGCCGCGGTTTCGCCGTGGTGGCGGATGAGGTGCGCAACCTGGCCCAGCGCACCCAGAAGTCCACCGAGGAAATCCACGGCATGATCACCCGCCTGCAGACCAATACCGAATCGGTGGTCAGCGTGATCAACGAAAGCAGCCGCTATTCCGAGCTCAGCGTCGAGCAGGTCAATGCCGCAGGACAGGCGCTGGAACAGATCGCCACCTCGATGCAGCATCTGGTCAGCCTGAATGCGTCCATTGCCAGCGCAACCACCCAGCAGTCCACTGTGGTGGAAGATGTGAACCGCAACGTGACCGAGGCAGCGGAGCTGGCTCGGGAAACCACCGACGGCGCCCAGCAGACGGCCCAGGCCAGTCAGCATCTGGCGCGCATCGGTCAGCAGATCAGCGGGTTGATCGGGCGCTTCAGAATCTGAGGCAACAGTGCCTAGTCGCAACGGCGTCCATGGACGCCGGTTTGCGGTGCACCGGCCAGGTATTGACCCGAAACAATTTCATCTGGAACTTTTGACAGCACCAGAACCATGCGGCAGAGTACGCGCCCTCCCTTGCAATTGATCTTTCGAACAGGACGTAACCATGAACGCAGTGGTCGTTGCGGTAGCAGTAATGCTCATCCTGAGTCTGTGCCGTGTACACGTAGTCGTGGCGCTGATTATCGGCGCCGTTACCGGTGGCCTGCTGGGCGGCTTGAGTCTGGATGCCACTCTGCAGGCATTTCAGAATGGCCTAGGTAAAGGTGCCAACGTAGCCCTGAGCTATGCCTTGCTCGGCGCCTTCGCCGTGGCGATCGCCAAATCCGGCACCGCACACGCTTTGGCGGACCGCGCCCTGCTCATGATCAACGGCCAGCGCGAAGGTGGTACCGGGAAACTGCGTATCATTCTCCTGTTCATGCTGCTGGTGGTAGCCCTGGCCTCGCAGAATATCCTGCCGATCCATATCGCCTTCATTCCTCTGCTGGTCCCGCCGCTGCTGTTCGTCATGAACAAGCTGAAACTGGATCGCCGCCTGGTCGCCTGCGTGCTCACCTTCGGCCTGATCACTCCCTATATGTTCCTGCCGGTGGGTTTTGGTGGAATCTTTCTGAACGACATCCTGCTGGCCAATGTCCGGGATGGCGGTCTGGACGTGGCCGGTATCAGTGTCATGCAGGCCATGGCCCTGCCCGCGCTGGGCATGCTGTGCGGTCTGGCCGTAGCTTTCTTCAGCTATCGCAAGCGCCGGGATTACGCCCCCGCAGCGATAGGTACCGGGGAAACACCGGAGAAGGTTAACTATACGCCCAAGACCCTGCTGGTGGCGCTGGTGGCAGTGATTGCCGCCTTCTCCATACAACTGTGGCTGGATTCGATGATCATGGGCGCGCTGGCCGGTTTCGTGGTGTTCTCCGCCTCCGGAGTGGTGCGCTGGCGCGAAGCTGATGACCTGTTCACCGAAGGCATGAAAATGATGGCCATGATCGGCTTCATCATGATTGCCGCCAACGGCTTTGCCTCGGTCATGCAGGCTACCGGCGATATCGAGGCCATGGTCACCAGTTCCGCCGCTGCCATCGGCGACAACAAACCGCTGGCGGCCCTGCTGATGCTGCTGGTCGGGTTGCTGATCACCCTGGGTATTGGCTCGTCGTTCTCCACCATCCCGATCATCGCCGCCATCTACGTGCCGCTGGCGCTGCAACTGGGCTTCAGCCCGCTGGCCATCGTCTCGCTGGTCGGTACCGCTGCCGCCCTGGGGGATGCCGGCTCGCCCGCCTCCGACTCCACACTCGGACCCACCGCCGGCCTAAACATGGACGGCCAGCACAATCACATCTGGGATACCGTGGTGCCGACCTTCCTGCATTACAACTTGCCGCTGATCGCCTTCGGCTGGGCCGCGGCGATGGTGCTCTGACCCGGCAAGATTCTCCCAGCCATACGCGGCCAAGGCCGCTCCCACCAAAAGCCGCTGCTTGCCACGCCGCTGCAGCGCGCAAACCTTGACCGCGGTGGCGGCGACTTGCAGGGCCGATGATGGCCCTGCCGGCCGGCATGGCATTCGCCTGCCGCCGGCTTACCTCCGTGGTCCCGGCAGGCTTACCTGCACGACCAGCCCACCCGACTCGCTGTCCAGCAGTTCCAGCTCACCGCCGTACACTTCCACCAGATCCCCGACGATCGCCAACCCCAGGCCATGGCCGGTGACGCTTTCATCCAGCCGGGTGCCCCGCCGCAATACCCGCTCCCGGTTCGCGGGATCGATACCCGGACCATCGTCCTCTACCCGCAGCAGCAATGCCTCGGCACTCAGCTCCCAATCCACACGCACCTGGCTACGGGCCCACTTGCAGGCGTTATCCAGCAGGTTACCCAACAGCTCCAACATGTCTTCGCGCTCGAAAGGCCATTCCGGTCCCGGATGCACGGGACTGTCGATGGTCACCCGCTCGCCATGGATCTGCCGCAACGAGTCAATCAACCAGGGCAGGTCCTGAGCAGGATGGAAGCGGGTACCGGCCTGGCTTTCCGGCGCCAGCCGCGAACGCTGCAGTGCGCGCTCCAGCTGCCGACGGATGTCCTCCAGCTGCGCGGTGATGGCCTGCTTGTTGTTGGCTGGCAGCTCCGCCTGACGCACCAGGCTCTCGGTAACCGCCAGCGGGGTCTTCAGTGCATGGCCGAGATCACCGACACCCTTGCGTGAACGCTGGATGATCTGATCTACCTGGGCACCCAGATGATTGATTTCGTGGACCAGCGGCAACAGCTCCTGAGGTACATCATCGCTGAGTTCCAGACGCTGGCCAGTGCGCCACTCTGCCAGTTCCCGGCGGGCGCGAAGCAGCGGTAGCAGCGCCCGGCGCAGCAGGCCCTGCTGAATCAGCAGGGCGATTACCACTGCCAGCCCACCGAGACCCCAGATCCACCACCTGGCCCGGCTGAAGGCTTCCAGCAGCGGCTCGTAATCCATGGCCACACTGATGGTCACTGTCTCACCGAGCTTGTTGAAACGCCCCGAGTGCACCAGCAACTGCTGGCCTGCCGGCCCGGGGACCAGGGTATTCTGCAACCCCTCTGCGTCCAGCGGCAAACGCTGGTCCCACAGCGAGCGGGAGCGCCAGCGCTCCGTGGTCTGCAATACGAAATAGCGACCCGAGAATGGCCGCTGGTAATCCGGACTGACTCGCTGCAAGTCGAGATACAAGCCGCTCGGTCCCGGAGTAAGTGCTGCCAGCAGCGCATCGGTTTCCCGCTGCAGGTCAGTACTGAGGTAATCACGCAGAGCGCGGTCGAACAACCACACGCTGCCCTGCCCCACCAGCATCACCGTGAGCAACAGGACCAGCAGCAAGCCACCGCCCAGCTGACGGCCGATGGACCTCAAACCTGTCGCCCCACCAGTACATACCCCTGACCGCGGCGGGTCTCGATGGTCTGCTTGCCCAACTTGCGACGCAGGTGATTGATCAGCACTTCGATCACATTGGAGTCCCGCTCGGCTTCATAATCGTACAGGTGCTCGGCCAACCGCGCCTTGGATACCAGCTGACCGGCGTGCAGCATGAAACAGCGCAGCAAGCGGAATTCACTGGCCGACAGCTGCACGGCTTCCAGGCCGGGGCCGGAGACCTGCTGGGTGGTTTCATCCAGACTCAGGCCGGCCGCGTGCAACTGGTTCTGGGGCTCACGCCCATGGCTACGCCGCAACAATCCCTGGATGCGCAGCAGCAGCTCTTCCGGATGGAAAGGTTTGGTCAGGTAATCATCAGCACCAGCACGCAGCCCCTCGACCCGCTCGGTCCAGCTACCCCGGGCGGTGAGCACCAGCACCGGCAAGCTCAGCCCCTGACCGCGCCAGGCCTGCAGTACCTCCAGACCACCGCGGCCGGGCAGGCCCAGGTCGAGAATGCACAGGTCGTAGGGCTCCTGTTCACCGAGCAGCTGCACATCCCGACCATCGGCTCGCCAATCGACCGCATAACCGGCTTGGCGCAGGCTGGTACAGAGCGTGTCGGCCAGCGCCACATTGTCTTCAGCCAGCAACAGCCGCATCAATCATCCTCGTCCACATCGAGCAGCACACCGGTCACGGCGTCGTACTCCAATTCCAGCACCCGGCGATCCCGGGTGACTATTTCCATCTCGTAGATGTAACGCCCATCATCATGCTCGAGTTCAGCCTCGAGAAAACGCCCCGGATAGCGCTCCAGGGCGTCGGCGATCAAGGTCTGCAATGGCAGTATCACCCCACGCTCGGCCAGGTCCAACGCTTCATCATGATCGATATCATCGGCTGCGGCCGGCGAGGTCCATCCGAGCAGCAGACCAAAACACAGCCAGCCGCACAAGGCGGCCGGCTTCAGTGCCAGAAATCGATCAGTCATCTTGTTCGGTTTTGAGGACTTCACCGGTGCTGGCGTCAATATCGATGTCCCAGTCGGTGCCGTCATCGGCGCGGATATCCAGCTTGTAGATATAGCGGCCATATTCATGTTCCAGGTCACGGTCGGTAATCTGACCGGCCTTGACGGACAGAGCCTTTTCTTCCAGGCTGTCCAGCGCTTTGATTTTGCCTTCCTCTACCAGTTTCGCTGCTTCGGCCGAACTCACATCATCATCGGCGAATACCGCAGCCGAACCCAGGCCCAGAAAAGCTGCGCAAGACAGTGCAATAAGTTTTTTCATATCATGTCGCTCCGTTGTTTGAACACAATTGAATAGTAGACCGACAAACTGAACTGAACCTTAAAAATGGCCGAGTCGCACTCGGCCAATGCAGGGATTCGCATGACCGCCATTCATATTTCCGCGCCAGCCCTCACCCTGCGAGCCGGTGAACGAGCGTTGCAGCATATTCGTAACAATGGCCTGCAGCCAACTGACGTGCATTTGATTCCCGGCGCAGCGGGGGGCCCCAAAGCGCTGGGCATTCAGGGTCTGGACATGGCCATCTTCGGCGATTGGCTGCCCCGGACACCGCAGCCACGCAGCCTGGTTGGTGCTTCCATCGGCAGTTGGCGATTCGCCAGCGTATGCCTTCCTGACCCGGTCGCCGGCCTGCGCCGCCTGGGCGAGCTGTACACGGCCCAGCGCTTCCCCAAGGGCATCACCGTGGCCGAGATCAGCCGTCGCTGCGCGCACATGCTGGACCAGTTGCTGGACGATCAGGACCAGAGCATTCTCGACAATCCCCATTACCACCTGAATATCGTCGCCGTGAAAAGCCTGCGGCTCCTGCAGCATGATCACCCGTCACGCCTGGGGCTGGGGCTGGGCGGCGTCATTGGCGCCAACCTGCTCGGCCGTCGCCATCTGCGACGCTGGTTCGAGCGCGTCATCCTGCACGACCAACGCCTGCACCCGCCGCTGCCCGAGCTGCAGGACTTCATTACCAGTTACGTATCACTCAACTGCGATAATCTGCGCCCCGCCCTGCTCGCCTCCGGCTCGATCCCCATGGTCATGGAGGCCGTGCGCGATATTCCCGGCGCCAGCCAGGGTGTCTACCGTGACGGCGGCTTGCTGGATTACCACCTGGACCTGCCCTGGCGCGCGCCAGGCGTGGTGCTGTATCCCCATTTTCTGGATCGGGTGGTACCGGGCTGGTTCGACAAGGCGCTGCCCTGGCGGCGAGCCAATGCCGAGCAGATCGGTGACGTACTGCTGGTAGCCCCATCGCCCACCTACCTGGCCCGCCTACCCTATGGCAAACTCCCGGACCGCCGGGACTATCGCCGCTTCGTAGGTGATGACGCAGGACGCGAAAACTACTGGCGCCAGGCAATGGCCAACAGCCAGCGCCTGGGCGATGAGTTTCTCGAACTGGTGGAAAAGGACCGGCTTATCGAGCGAATCCAGCCGCTGTAACGGTTGCTGTCACCATGAGGGCGAAAGGTTGGTTCTGGCTATCGACATCCGAGGCCGGAGCGGGCAGCCCTCCCGCAGACTTCAGGGATATACCTCTCGCCTCAATCCAGCACCCGACGGGCACTGGCATAGGCACGCTGCCAATAGCTGGCATCCAGCTCATCCACCCGCACCCGGCCACCGGTGCTGGGCGCATGCAGAAAACGGCCATCACCGACATAGATACCGGCGTGATCGACTCGCTTGCCACCCGTGGAGAACAGCACCAGATCGCCCGGCCGGAGGGATTTGACCGAGGTGGTGCCGGGCAAGGCGCTCAGCCCAGCGGTGGTACGCGGTAGCGTCAGGCCCGCAGACTCACGATAGACATAGTTGATCAGACCGCTGCAATCGAACCCCGACTCCGGCGAGCTACCACCGTAGCGATAAGGTGTACCCACCAGGCTGAAGGCATGGAACAGCAATTGATCATGGCTGACGGCAGCCGGCGGGGCTGGCGGTGCGCTCGGCACTGCAGCAGAAGGCGCTGGTGTTTGCGGCGCACTGGCGCACCCGGCCAGGACAGCCAATGACAATACCAGCAGCAGATGAATAGCACGCATTACCCGACCTCGCCCGGAACACCGGATAACCTTGCACTGACAAGGACTTGAGGTCAAGTCGCGAGATCCAGGATCAGACTTCGCTTGTAACTCAATGATTCACCGTAAAAGCCAACATCGCCGACAGCTGCCCCGAGGGACGGCCGCTTTCACGGCCCAACTGGTTGAATGCATCCTGCACCAGGGCCAGGTCCCGCTGACTCGTAGCCTTGGCCTGATCCAGCACCCCCATGCCTTTCAACGCAGCCAATACGTCGTCGGTAGTGACAAAGGTATCCTTGCCGACCATCCGCAGAAAGCGCGGCACCGACAACCCGCCAAGCTGGTTGCCGCGCTTGGCCAGCAACCGCCACAGGCCGACGATATCCTCGCTCGGCCAATCGGCGATCAGGTTGCCCATGCTGCCGTATTCCCGGCTCAGATCCAGCACCATCTGGGCATTGCGCGGCACGCTGCGCAGCTTGGCGAGATGGCGGATGATGCGCGTGTCCTGCATCAGGCGTTCGATATGCTCGGCGCTCATCAACACCACCTTGTGCGGATCGAAGCCGAAGAATACCTCCTCAAAGGCCGGCCAGCGCGCATCCACCACGCTGTGCTTGAGACCGGCACGGAATACCCGCAGAGCCATCGCCGAGAGGTAACGGTCATCGCTCAACGCCCGCAGCTCATCAGCAGAACGAGGTGTCGGCAGCCGTGCTTCCAACGCCGCACGGGAACCGAAGCGGTTCAGGCAATATTCTTCAAGCCAGCGGTAATCGCGCATTGGGTATCCCGGTCAGAGGTTCATCAGATCGACGAAACGCGGCGCGGCGCTGGCATCGATCTTCAGGCTGGCGAAATCGAACAGCTTGGCATCGGCCAGTTGCGACGGCTGCACATGCCGCAGCGCACGGAAGATATTCTCCACCCGACCGGGTGTTTCCCGGTCCCAGCTCTGCAACATATCCTTGACCACCTGACGCTGCAGATTCTCCTGCGAGCCGCAGAGGTTGCAGGGAATGATCGGAAACTCGCGCAGCTGGGCATACACTTCGATGTCCTTCTCGTTGCAATAAGCCAGCGGACGAATAACCACATTGCGGCCATCATCGGACCGCAGTTTCGGCGGCATAGCCTTGAGATTGCCGCCATAGAACATGTTCAGAAAGAAGGTTTCGACGATATCGTCACGGTGATGCCCGAGCGCCATCTTGGTCGCGCCGATTTCATCCGCGAAGGTATAGAGGTTGCCCCGGCGCAGGCGCGAACACAGCGAGCAGGTGGTCTTGCCCTCCGGCACCTTTTCCTTGACCACCGAATAGGTGTCACGCTCGAGGATATGGTAGGGAATGCCCAGCTCGTCCAGATACGCCGGCAGTACCTCTTCGGGGAAACCAGGCTGTTTCTGGTCCAGGTTCACCGCGACAATTTCGAACTTGATCGGCGCCACCTTCTGCAGATGCAGCAGCATGTCCAGCAGCGTGTAACTGTCCTTGCCGCCCGACAGGCACACCATGATCTTGTCGCCATCCTCGATCATGTTGTAATCGGTGACTGCTTCGGCAGTCAGGCGCCGCAGGCGTTTCTGCAGCTTGTTCTGGTTGACACTCAGACTGGACATGGCGGGAACCCGGATATCAAAACCCGGCATTTTACCCCGAAACGGGGGGCAGGCAACGGCGCAGGGGGTGGATCAGGGAAATTCCGATGGGAAGTCTGTCAAGCTGAAGCCCTGGCCGCGAGGCGTCTGCAGGACGCCGGCGCGGCCTCACTCACTTATCGAAGATAGATCGGTCCGATCCCCAGCCCCCAGAAGATCACTGCGGTAGCCATCATGCCTACCAGCACCACCAGACCTACCGCCAGGATCGAGCTGGAGAATAGAAAGCCCTCATCCTGCGGAATATCCATGAAGATGGGGATACCCTGATAGAGCAGATATACCGTATAACAGATAGCCGCCGTGCCGACGAACATGGCCAACCACAGGTTCGGGTAGAGCGCCGCGAGACCGGCAAGGAACAGCGGGGTGGCGGTGTAGGCAGCAAAGACCACGCAATCGCTCAAGGTAGGGTTGGAATCATAGGTACGGGACATCCAATGAATGAAGGCCCCCATGACAGCCACCCCGGCGAGCATCGCCAGCCAGGTGAGAAAGGTCATCTGCAGAGCGCTGGCCTGAGTGAGTCTGACCGGCTCAAGAGTACCGATGGTCCAACCGACCTGCGTGGTGCCGATATAAGCGGAAACGGCGGGGATAGCCGCAAGCACCAACACGTGAACCAGGTAGAGCGGTCCGATAACGGTTTCCTCACCCTTGATGGTTCGCCAGGCACGGTCGGGGTTGGTGAAGAGTCCCACTACGTTTTGGATCATGGTCTGACCTCCTGATTATTATTGTCCCGCAGCGCCAGTTTTCTCAGCCCTTGCGGCAGATCGCTGCGACATCCTGTCGCAGCAACCATGCCTTGACTATAGTCAAATCCGCTGGAATTTGAACCCACCGCATTAGAGTGATTAGCGACTTCCCGCTTCGCGGTAATAGCGATTCAGAATTAAGTAAGCCTCGTTGATCTCGCTGCCCCGCTCGACATTGCCGCCCCGGTCGGGATGATGCTGCATCATCAGCCGACGATAACGCTGCTTGATCACGGCTACCCCGTCGTCCCTGGCCACGCCCAATATCTCCCGCGCCCAGTCCAGCTGACACTGCGTTACCGGCTCGCGCTGGCCCCGCCAAAAGTCATCCAGCAGACGGGTCACATCTTCGGCGCTGGTCTCCAGCCATTGGTTCCAATCGAGGTAGTAGCTGCGCAGCGGATCGTTGACCTGTACTCCCGGCCCCCTTACCTGCCGCGGTTGCAAACTGATGCATAGCGCTTCGATCGATAACTCGCGCCGGGAGTCGACCAGCGCGTCGGATAACCGATACAAGCCGTGGAACAGCAGGAAATGCAGCTGGAACAGCTGCAATGGATCGCGCATCGCTCCCGGTACGGCGAACACCGAGTGGGGAAATGCCGTGGCCAGGTGCCGGAGCAATGCGAACTCACCGATACCCTGGGGATTTTCTTCGAGCAGCCAGAGCACCTGCTCATCAAAGTCGGGCGGCAACAGGTCTTGAGCGGTTGGCTTGTTCATGCCATCAGTTTAGCCATCATCGGGCCATAAAACAGCCATCTGCCCGCCATGAAAATGCAACAGGGAATGCGTATGACTATCTGGCCAATTCACTTCACGAGAACGAATAATGAACAGATGGAGCTTGACTGCGATAGCGACAGCCGTGGCCGTCAGCCTTACCGGCTGCCTGGGTAGCGACAGTGACAGTGACCGGGGGGCCGGCGACACCACCCCCAGGATCAGTATCGAACTGAGCAAGCTGGGCAGCTATGCAACCGGTGAGTATGGCCAGAGCGCGGCGGAAATTCCTGCCTTCGACCCGGTCAACCAACGTATATTCATGGTCAACGCCCTATCCGGTGCGGTGGATGTGCTGGATGCCGCCGACCCGGCCAACCCAGCGTATGTCACCTCGCTGGTCGCTCAAACCGAGAACGCCACCGTCAACAGCGTAGCCTGGCACGATGGCTTGCTCGCCGTGGCTGTCGAGGCGGCCATCAAGACCGACCCGGGCACCATCGAACTGTACGATGCCACGACCTTGCAGCTGCTGGACAGCCGGTCGGTCGGCGCCCTGCCCGACATGCTTACCTTTACGCCCGATGGCAAGTACGTGTTGGTCGCCAATGAAGGCGAGCCGAATGATGATTACTCGGTCGACCCCGAAGGCTCGATCAGCATCGTTGAGGTGCTCGCAGAGAGCAACCGCTTCGGCAGCGTTCGCACCGCCGGCTTCGAGAGCTTCAATGAACAGCGGCAAGCCCTGCTTGACGCCGGTGTGCGGATCTATGGTCCGGCTGACAATACCCAGGCTTATGGCCATAACAACCTGGCGAGCGTTGCCCGTGACCTGGAGCCGGAGTACATCACCGTTTCCGCCGATAGCAGCACCGCCTGGGTCGCTCTGCAGGAAAACAACGCTTTTGCCAAGCTGGACATCGCCAGCGCCACCGTCACGGACATCCTGCCCCTGGGCTTCAAGGATTATGGCGCGCAAGGCAACGGCATCGATGCCAGCGATGAGGAAGACGGGCTCATTCGCATCGAACCTCGTCCCGGTGTGGTTGGTATGTATCACCCCGACGCAATCAGCAGCTACAGCGTGGACGGCAAGACCTATATCGTTTCGGCTAACGAAGGCGATGCCCGCGCCTGGGGTGAGGACACCGATGAATACTGGGCAGGTGATGCCAGCCTGGGCTTCGTTGAGGAGTTCCGCGTCAAGCATCTGGTGCACAGCGACGGTTTCCGCCGCCGGGCCAATGACGATCTGCCGCCGCAGCTGGCTGCCCTGGCTGACGGTGCCCTGCTCAACCCGGACACCTTCGCCTACTGTGGCGCCACCGCAGCCGCGCCCGGCGCTTGCCGCGCGGATGATGAGCTGGGCCGCCTGAATATCAGTTGGGTGAATGGCTATCGCAAAAATGCCGACGGCAGCCCGATGCTGTTCGATGCCAGCGGCGCAGCAAACCCCGCCGGCAATCTACTGATGTACGATGAGCTGTACTCCTATGGCGCCCGTTCCTTCTCCATCTGGGATGAAAATGGCGAACAGGTGTGGGATTCCGGCGACTTTTTCGAGCAGTTCCTGGCCAACCAGACCGAACATGACTGCCAACTGCGAGCGGCCCGCGATATTCCCTGCGATCTGTACTTCAATACCGGTCACGATGAAGTCGGCACACTCGACAGCCGCAGCGATGCCAAAGGCCCCGAGCCGGAAGGCATTACCGTCGGTCGTATCAACGAGCAGAGCTTCGCTTTCATTGGCCTGGAGCGCATGGGTGGAGTGATGGTGTTCGATATCACCGATCCTACCGCGCCGCAATTTCAGGATTACCTGAATACCCGTGAAGACTGGGAAGCCGATCTGGAAGAATCGCCTGAACTCCTGGCCCAGACCGGCGACCTGGGTCCCGAAGGGCTGGTGTTCGTTACCGCCGAGGACTCGCCCAATGGCGAACCCCTGTTGATTGTCGGCAACGAAGTCAGCGGCACCACGGCGATCTACCAGATCAACCGCCGGTAGGCACGATCAGCGGGCGATGCCATCATCGCCCGCCTCGGTACGCACCGGGCCGGCGGCTTCGTCCGGTTTCTGCTCATCCACCACCATTTCCAGCGCCTCAGGCGAAGTAGTTACCATGCTGACATGGTGGGCGGGCTCCTCGACAATGCGATCGCTGGTGTCACGCCAGCGCAACAGACTGAACAGCGCACTGGCGGCAAACATCACAGCGAAGTACAGCGGCAACATCAGCGTCGAGGTAACACCCATCAGCCAGCCGGCCAAGGCCGGTCCAATCGCCGAACCGACACCCTGCAGCATCAGCAGCCCGGCATTGCCGGACAGCACCTCCTCCTTGTGCAAATGGTCAATCAGGTGTGCGACCACAGTGGGGTAAACCGAGAACGAACCGGCGCCGAAGATTACCGCACCGACCAGCAGCCAGGTGGTGGAACCGCTCAACAACGCCATCAGCAGCCCCCCGACGGCAGCGATACCCGCCACGATCACCAATGCCAGACGCCGGTCGATACGATCCGAGAGCACTCCCATCGGCCACTGAAACAATGCCCCGGCGACGATCACCAGCGACATGAAGGTGGCAATCTGACCGGTATCCATACCGACCCGCCCCGCATAGAGCGCTCCCAACCCCCAGAAGCCCCCCATCGCCAGACCCGATAGTACAGCGCCAGCACAGGCCACCGGGGCTGCCCGCCATAACGCCTTGAGTGACAACGTCGTGGTCTCAAGGATTTCCGGCTGCGGCAGCCGGGTTGCTACTACCGGCATGATCGCGACAATGACGAATAAGGCCGCTATCCCGAACATCAGGTTAGCCAGCGGGTTTTCCATCTGCAACAGTTGCTGGGACAGCGCCAGCGCCCCGAGGTTGACCGCCATATAGACCGCGAATACCCGTCCCCGCCGCTCCTTGGGCGCGCCGGTATTCAGCCAACTCTCGATGGAGGTATACACGCCCACCAGCACCATCCCGGTGATC
This sequence comes from Halopseudomonas bauzanensis, assembly GCF_900114735.1. GTDB lineage: Bacteria > Pseudomonadota > Gammaproteobacteria > Pseudomonadales > Pseudomonadaceae > Halopseudomonas > Halopseudomonas bauzanensis. The sequence continues at coordinate 204,799 of NZ_FOUA01000004.1, forward strand.
AGGCGCAGCAGCAGCCAGAACAGCATATCGACATGGATTACATGCAGAATGATGCAAGCCGCTGCTGCCGAGGCGAAGAAGGCGAAGGCGCGGATATGTCCCATGCGGCGGATCAACTTGGGGCATACCCAGGTACCCAGCATGAAGCCGGCGAAATAGGCCGAACCGAACAAACCCAACGCTTGATCTGAAAACCCCTCGGTAGCACCGCGCAGGGGTACCAGGGTATTGAGCAAGCCGGAGCCCATCAGCAACAGGGCAATACCGGCCAGCAGCGCACTGATGGTTGTCACAATCCGCAGCATGCAAGCCTCTGATCTGGTTGGAGTTCATTGAGTCTCCTATCCAACCTATATCAGGATCGGGTATCTCGCCAATCAATGGCCTAAACGTCTACACTGGGCCCCGCATCCAGCCTTACCCTCCGGAAGGAGAAAAATCATGCCCAAAAAATGCCTGCTGGTGGTCGCCCATGCACCATCGGATAACACCCGCAAGCTGGTGGAGGCCGTGCTGCGCGGGGCCGCCAGCCCCGACATCGAAAATGTCGCGACCCGCTGGGTGGCGCCGTTGCTGGCCAGCCCCGAGGATGTGATGCAGGCCGATGCCATCATCCTCGGTACGACGGAAAACCTCGGTTACATGAGCGGCGCCCTGAAAGACTTCTTTGATCGCTGCTACTACCCGGTACTGGAAGAGAAGCAAGGGCTGCCCTGCGCACTGTACATCCGCGCCGGCATGGACGGCACCGGCACCCGCCGCGCGGTGGAGAGCATCGTCACCGGCCTGCGCTGGAACTGGGCCCGCGACCCGCTGGTGCTGCGCGGCGAGTGGCAAGACAGCTTTGTCGAGGAGGCCGAAGAGTTGGGCCTGTATATGGCCGCGGGCTTGGATAGCGGGATCTTCTAGCATATGGATCAGATACTGCACCGCCTGGAACACTGCTATCAGTTGGCTGAACAGCGCTTCTCCCGACCCTTCGAACGTCCCAGCGTCAGCCTCGATCTACGCGGGCAGAAGGCCGGCGTTGCCTACCTGAACCGCAACCTGCTGCGGTTCAACGCGCAGATGTACCGGGAGAACCGTGATGACTTTCTGCTGCAGACCGTTCCCCATGAAGTCGCGCATCTGATCGCCCATGCGCTGTTTGGCGGCGAGATTCGCGCCCATGGCCGGGAGTGGCAAACCTTGATGACCGACCTGTATGGTTTGCCTGCCCGGCGCTGTCATGATTACGCCGTTGCGCAGCGACGCAGCACACGTTATCTCTACCGCTGTGGCTGCCCAGAGGGCATTCCGTTCACGCCCCAGCGCCATGCCTTGGTGCGTCGGGGCCGGCGCTATCAATGCCGACGCTGCGGCGACCTGCTGCACTTTACCGGGCAACAGCGCACGGAAGGCTGAGCTGGCTCAGTGATCCCCGGCGCGGGAAAGGTCCCGGATATAGGGAGCAAGCGAGTAACCCAACTGTGGCTCCAGCCCCGCCGCCCAAGCGCCCAATGCCGACCGATCCAGCGCCAGCGGCGGATCGCCCGCCGCCGGGACGAATAGAATGATGTTGCCCTCCTCGACCTGCACCTGCAGATAACTGTCGCCGAACAGATCCCGCAGCATCGCGGCGGCATAAGGCAAGCCGGTTTCGCCCATCTGCCATTGATTGATCACCAGCACGCCGCCGGGCCGCAATGCCCGCTGACAGGCGGCGAAAAAGTCCGCCTGCAATTGCAGACGCGATAGGCCGCCCTCCATGTACAGGTCAACGCACAGCAGATCGCAACTGGTCGGCGCGGCGGCAATATGCTTCTCGGCACAGCCGATGCTGACCTCCAATCGCGGGTCGGCTGAAAGCCCCAGCCACTCCCGCGCCAACGCCAGCACCTCCCCACGCAGCTCGACCACCCGCACCCCGGCGGGGGCAAAATGCCGTACCAAACAATTGGCCAGGGCCCCACCGCCCAACCCCAACAGCGTCATCTGCGGGTTAGATTTGCACCAGAAGGTCCCCAGCAACATTGCCCGGGTATAGTCATATTCCAGCCACGCGGGATCGGCCAGGAAGATGCAACTCTGTTCGGTCTGCTCGCCGAAATAGAGGAAGCGATAACCTTCCCGGTTCTCGGTGATGCGCAGCGTACCGTAATCGTCGCGGCGCTTTTCCAGCAGGGTCTCCTGATCGGTCATCAACAGCATTCCCAAAAACATGTTCCACCAGGACATGGATCACCTATGGCCTGAATCATTCCGGCCATTGTGGGGCACGGCACAACAAAAGTCTTGCCGTCGGGCAAGCCCGCTCCCGCAAGGTACGTTTCTCCCGTAGTCGTCAGCATTGACACTCGGCCCTTCCATCACTTGAGCCATGCTCCCCTCTGCGCGCATAATGCCCAGCCTTTGCTGTTTTCAACAGGCTGCTTCCATGTTCCGCTGGTTTGAACAACGTCTCGATCCCTTCCCTGCCGAAGAACCGATCCAACCCCCGCGCCAGCTACTGGCTTTTTGTCTGCACTACACCCGCGGCTCTTGGCCATTCCTGATCATTGCCGCCTTGCTCATGGCGAGCATTGCCATCACCGAAGTCTGGCTGTTCAGCTTCCTCGGCAATATCGTCGACTGGCTATCGAATCAGGACCGCAGCACCTTTCTGCAGAACGAGGGGCTCAAGCTCACCGGCATGTTCCTGGTGGTCATGGCCCTGCTGCCATTGCTGATCCTGGTCAACTCGCTGTTCAGCTATCAGACGCTGATGGGCAATTACCCGATGCGCATCCGCTGGCTGGTGCATCGTTATCTTCTCAGACAGTCGATGGCCTTCTACCAGGACGAATTTGCCGGCCGTATCGCCACCAAGATGATGCAGACGGCGCTGGCGGTACGCGAATGCGTGATCAAGCTGATCGACGTGCTCAACTACGTGGTGGTGTATTTCCTCGGCACCCTGCTGGTGGTCGGGCTGGCCGACTGGCGGCTGATCATCCCCATGCTGGCGTGGCTGGCCGGCTATGCATTGATGATGCGCTACTTCATCCCGCGACTCGGCAAAGTCGCCGAGGCCCAGGCCGATGCACGCTCGGTGATGACCGGCAGCGTGGTCGACAGCTACACCAATATCCAGACGGTGAAGCTGTTCTCCCATGCCCGCCGCGAAGCCACCCACGCCCGCGAAGGCATGACCGGTTTCATGGAAACCGTCTATCGCCAGATGCGGCTGGTTACCCTGGTCAACGTCTCGCTCTACCTGCTCAACGGCATGCTGCTGGCGGGCGTGACCGGACTGGCGCTCTGGCTATGGCTGCAGGGCGGCATCAGCGTCGGCGCCGTGGCGGTGGCCGTGGGTTTGGTGTTGCGTCTGTGGGGCATGTCGCAGTGGATCATGTGGGAGATCTCCGCCCTGTTCGAGAACGTCGGTACCGTGCAGGACGGCATCAACTCCATCTCCCGTCCGCAACTGATCACCGATCAGCCGGATGCCAAGCGCCTGGAAGTCAGCCGGGGCGAGATCCAGTTCGAGCATGTACGGTTTCATTACGGCAAGGGTCACGGGGTGATGGATGACCTGCATTTGCACATCCGTCCCGGCGAGCGGATCGGCCTGGTGGGCCGCTCCGGGGCCGGCAAGTCGACCCTGGTGAATCTGCTGCTGCGCTTCTACGACGCGGAGGGCGGGCGCATTCTCATCGATGGGCAGAATATTGCCGAGGTCAGCCAGGACTCCCTGCGCGAGCATATCGGCATGGTCACCCAGGACACCTCGCTGCTGCACCGTTCGGTACGGGACAACATTCTCTATGGCCGCCCCGACGCCACCGAGGAGATGATGCTGCAGGCCGCGCGCAATGCCCATTCTGACGGCTTCATCCCCGGTTTGAGCGATGCCCGGGGCCGTCGCGGCTATGATGCCCATGTCGGCGAGCGCGGGGTGAAGCTTTCCGGCGGCCAGCGCCAGCGCATCGCCATTGCCCGCGTCATGCTCAAGGATGCGCCCATCCTGATTCTCGACGAAGCCACCTCGGCGCTGGATTCGGAAGTCGAAGCCGCGATCCAGGAAAATCTCAATCAACTGATGCAGGGCAAAACCGTGATCGCCATCGCCCACCGACTATCGACCATCGCCGAAATGGACCGGCTGATTGTCATGGATCAGGGGCGTATCGTCGAAGACGGCAGTCATGCCGAGCTGATCAGCCAGGGCGGGTTGTATGCCCAGTTATGGGCACGGCAGTCGGGCGGGTTTCTGGGGGAGGATCTGTAGTCACCAGCCTTCCATAGTCCGCTGGATGCCTGGGAGGTTCGAGCACCAGCTCGTACCGGAATTGGCCGGCAACACCTGCGTTACCGGCTGACTCCGCCATCGAGTCCGATCGCGCCCCGCGGGCTCGTCGTTTCCAGGGCTTTTAACGCCCCCCCGGACGGCTCAACGTCCGCGGGGGCATCGCCGACTTACCCTTTACCCTCCGCCAACAGGTCCCGCAGCACATAATGCAGGATCCCACCGGCCTTGAAGTAATCCACCTCATTGCCGGTATCGATCCGGCACAGCACCTCGAACTCGATCTGGCGCCCGCTCGGATGATGCGCCGTGACCTTGAGCATCTGCCCGGGGCGCAGGTTGTCGTCGATGCCGGGGATATCCAGCACCTCGTGCCCATCCAGCTGCAGCGTCGGGGCATTCTGCCCATTGATGAACTGCAGGGGTAATACGCCCATGCCAACCAGGTTAGAGCGGTGGATACGCTCGAAACTCTCAGCAATGACGGCTTTCACACCCAGCAGGTTGGTGCCCTTGGCTGCCCAGTCGCGGCTGGAGCCAGTGCCATACTCCTTGCCCGCCAGTACCACCAGGGGCGTGCCTTCGGCCTGATACCGCATAGCCGCATCGTAGATGGACATCCGCTCACCGCTGGGAGTATGGATAGTCAGGCCACCCTCCTCGCCACCGAGCATGCGGTTGCGGATGCGAATATTGGCAAAGGTCCCGCGCATCATTACTTCGTGGTTGCCGCGCCGCGAGCCATAGGAGTTGAAGTCTTCCGGCTTCACACCCAGCCGTTGCAGATATTCCCCCGCCGGTGAGCTGGACTTGATAGTCCCCGCCGGCGAGATATGATCCGTGGTGATCGAGTCACCGAACACCGCCAGTACCCGGGCCTGATGGATCGGCTGCAGCGGCTCCAGTGGCTGATCAATGCGTTCGAAATAGGGAGGGTTCTGTACATAGGTCGACTGACTGTCCCAGGTGTAGGTATCCCCACCGCTCACGCTGATTGACTGCCAATGTTCATCGCCGGTGAATACATCAGCGTAACGGCGACGGAACATGTTGTCTTCCACCAGTGCCACCGCCTCGGCAATTTCGGCATTGCTCGGCCACAGATCACGCAGGAATACCGGCTTGTTGTCACGGTCCAACCCCAACGGCTCTTCCTGCAGATTCAGACGGCTATCGCCAGCCAGTGCATAAGCCACCACTAAAGGCGGCGACGCCAGCCAGTTGGCCTTGACCTGCTGATGCACCCGCCCCTCGAAGTTGCGGTTGCCGGACAGTACCGCCGATACCACCAGATCATGCTCACTGACCGCATGGCTGATCGGCTCCGGCAGCGGGCCGGAGTTGCCGATACAAGTGGTGCAGCCATAGCCGACCAGGTTGAAACCGAGCTGGTCCAGATAATCGATCAACCCGGCCCGCTCCAGATAGTCGGTTACCACCTTGGACCCCGGCGCCAATGACGACTTGACCCACGGCTTGCGCTGAATGCCACGCTCGACCGCCTTCTTGGCCAGCAACCCCGCCGCCATCATGACGCTGGGGTTGGAGGTGTTGGTACAGGAGGTGATGGCGGCGATCACCACCGCGCCGTTTTTCAGGACGTGCTCTTCGCCATCGATGGTCACACAGACTTCACCGCGCGGGCCACCCACCGCCGTACCGCCACCACCTTCGTCTTCCAACCGCTCGACATCAGTGGCAATGGTCGCCGTCTGCAGCGCCAGCAACTCCTCGAACGCCTTGGGTACCTGGCCTAGGGGCACCCGATCCTGGGGGCGGCGCGGCCCGGCCAGGCTCGGCTCGACCTCGTTCATATCCAGATGCAGGGTATCGGTGAACACCGGCTCATGACCCGGCTCACGCCACAGCCCCTGCGCCTTGGCGTAGGCTTCAACCCGCTCGACGACCTCTTGGGGGCGGCCGGTCAGACGCAGGTATCCTAGGGTAATATCATCAATGGGAAAGAAGCCGCAGGTGGCGCCGTACTCCGGCGCCATATTGGCGATGGTGGCGCGATCGGCCAATGGCAGGTCTGCCAGACCGTCGCCGTAGAACTCGACGAATTTACCCACTACCCCGTGCTGGCGCAGCATCTGGGTCACCGTCAGCACCAGATCGGTGGCGGTCATGCCCTCACGCAATTTGCCGGTCAGCTTGAAGCCCACCACCTCGGGGATCAGCATGGACACCGGCTGGCCGAGCATGGCCGCCTCGGCCTCGATTCCGCCGACGCCCCAGCCCAGCACGCCCAGGCCATTGACCATGGTGGTGTGCGAATCCGTGCCCACCAGGGTGTCCGGATAGGCCCACCACTGCCCATCGCTCTCTGCCGCCCAGACACTCTGCGCCAGATACTCCAGGTTTACCTGATGGCAGATGCCGGTACCCGGCGGCACTACCCGGAAATTGTTGAAGGCCTTCTGGCCCCAGCGCAGGAAGGCATACCGTTCACCGTTACGCTGCATCTCCATCTCGACATTGCCTTGGAAGGCCGCATCGTTGCCGAAGTGGTCCACCATCACCGAGTGGTCGATGACCAGGTCCACCGGTGACAGCGGATTGATCCGCTGCGGGTCGGCACCGGCCCGCGCCACGGCATCGCGCATCGCGGCCAGATCCACCACCGCCGGCACCCCGGTGAAGTCCTGCATCAACACCCGCGCGGGCCGGTATTGGATCTCCCGGTCCGAATGCCGCTTGACCAGCCAGTCAGCCATCGCCTGGATATCCTCGCGGGTCACCGTTTCACCATCCTCGTGACGCAGCAGGTTCTCCAGCAGCACTTTCAGCGACATCGGCAACCTGTTGATCTCGCCCAGCAGTTCACCGGCCTTGGGCAGGGAGTGATACTGATAGGTCCTGTCACCCACTTGCAGGCTGCTCAGGGTTTGCAAACTGTCAATCGACATCAGGCGCCTCCTCTTGGTAGTACGTTGACCGGCAGGTCACTCTCGAACCCTGTACGCCGGCCGATAGCTTTCAGAATAGTCCAGATAACAGAACAATTCAGAACATGGCCGAAGCGCAATATCGTGCACCCGGCCTACCGGTGATAAACTGCGGTCTTTGCAGCTAGCAAACAAGGAATATCCCATGTGCGGAATCGTCGGCGCCGTCGCCCAGCGTAATATCACTCCCATCCTGCTCGAAGGCCTGCGCCGGCTGGAATACCGCGGTTATGATTCGGCCGGGGTTGCCGTATTCGACGCCGACAGCGGCATCCAGCGGGTACGCGCCACCGGCAAGGTAATCGAGCTTGAGAACGCACTCGCTGCCACTCCCGCCATCGGTAACCTGGGCATCGCCCACACCCGCTGGGCAACCCATGGCAAACCGGCCGAGCATAATGCCCATCCACATGTATCCCAGGGACTGGCGATCGTGCACAACGGCATCATCGAGAATCACTCGGCGCTGCGCCACAGGCTGATCGATCTGGGCTATGTGTTCACCTCCGAGACCGATACCGAAGTGGTCGCGCATCTGATTGCCTGGCATTACAGCCAGACGCGCAATCTGCTGCAGGCCTTCCGCAACGCCCTGGGCGAACTGCATGGTGCCTACGCCCTGGCATTGATCCATGAGGATGAACCGCAGAACCTGTATTGCGCCCGTATGGGCAGTCCGCTGGTCATTGGCGAAGGCAGTGGCGAATCCTATATCGCCTCCGATCCGCTGGCGCTGCTGCAGGTGACCGACCGCTTCCGTTATCTGGATGAAGGTGACCATGCCCGCCTGACCATCGATGGTTGCGAGATCTGGGATCGTGAACACGCCAACGTCGAGCGCCCGGTCAAACGCTACGAGCATGCGGCGCATAGCCTGGACAAGGGTGAATACCGTCATTACATGCTCAAGGAAATCTTCGAGCAGCCCGAGGCCATCAGCAATACCCTCAGCGGCACCCTCGGCGATGACCACGTGCTGACAGCCATCCTCGGTCCAGATGCCGAAAGCCGTCTGGCGCAGGTGCAGAACATTCATATCGTCGCCTGTGGCACCAGTTATCATGCTGGCCTGGTTGCACGCTACTGGATCGAATCCCAGGCCGGCTTGCCCTGCCAGGTCGAGGTTGCCAGCGAATACCGCTATCGCACTGTGGTGGTGCCGGCCAATACATTGCTGATCACCATTTCCCAGTCAGGTGAAACCGCCGACACCCTGGCCGCCCTGCGCTTCGCCAAGGACCAGGGTTATCTCGCATCGCTGGCCATCTGCAACGTGGCCGGCAGCTCTCTGGTCCGTGAAGCCGACTGGCGACTGCTGACCCAGGCCGGCCCGGAGATCGGCGTGGCCTCGACCAAGGCCTTCACCACCCAGCTGGTGGCGCTGCTATGGCTGACTACCGCGCTGGTGCAGGTGCGCGGCCTGTCGCCCAACCAGGTGGCCGCGAACGTCGCCGCCCTGCGCCAACTGCCGCCGTTGATTGAGGCGGTACTGACATTGGAGCCAGCCATCACCACCCTGGCCGAGCGCTTCGCCAACAAGCACCACGCCTTGTTCCTCGGTCGCGGCCCGCACTACCCTATCGCCATGGAAGGTGCGCTCAAGCTGAAGGAGATCTCCTATATTCACGCTGAAGCCTACGCCGCCGGCGAGCTAAAGCATGGCCCATTGGCGCTGGTCGATGAAGACATGCCCGTGGTCAGCGTCGCGCCCAGCGACAGCCTGCTGGAAAAACTCAAATCCAACCTGGAAGAAGTGCGCGCACGGGGCGGACAGCTGATCACCTTCGCCTGTGAAACCATCGAACAACCCGGTGATGACAGTGACACCATCAGCTTGCCGCAGGTCGATGACATCATCTCGCCAATTCTCTACACGATCCCCCTGCAGTTGCTCAGCTACCACGTGGCGCTGGTCAAAGGCACCGATGTGGATAAACCCCGCAATCTGGCCAAATCGGTGACGGTGGAGTAGGCGTAGGCCCTCTCCCCTCGCGGGAGAGGGCTGGGGCCGCCCAGCTCCATGTCAAATCACCTCATCCACGCAGCAACCGCAACCCATTCGCCACCACCAGCAAACTCGCCCCCATATCGGCAAAGACCGCCATCCACATGGTCGCATCCCCGGTAAAGGTCAGCACCAGAAACACCGCCTTTATTCCCAGAGCCAACACAATGTTCTGCATCAATACCCGCGAGGTCGCCCGAGACAGGCGTACGAATGCCGGTATCTTGCGCAGATCATCACTCATCAGTGCGACATCGGCAGTCTCGATGGCGATGTCGGTGCCCGCCGCGCCCATGGCAAAACCGATATCCGCCCGCGCCAACGCCGGGGCGTCGTTGATACCGTCACCCACCATGCCCACCTTTCCTTCATCAGCCAGGCGTTCGATTGCCCGCGCCTTATCTTCAGGCAACAGGTTACCCTCGGCGCGGTCGATGCCGGCTTGATTGGCGATTGCTCGCGCAGCATGGGGATTGTCACCGCTGAGCATCAGCGTCTGGATGCCCAGGTCATGCAACTCGGCCAGCGCCTCGCGGCTACTGTCCCGGATCGTGTCGGCGACGGCAAACAGGCTCTGCACCTTGCCCTCAACCACCAGCAACACCACGCTTTTGCCCTGCGCTTCCAGATCGGCGACTGGTAGCCCTTCTGCCACCCTACTTAGCCCCAGTTCTTCCAGCAGCCGCTGATTGCCTAGGTGACACAGCCTGCCGCCGATCACACCACGTGCTCCCCGGCCCGGCAGCGCTTCGAACTCCATCACCTCATGCAGCGCCAGCCCAGCCGCCAACGCCGCATCGGTGATGGCCCGGGACACCGGATGGTCGGATCGCCGTGCCAGACTGGCCGCCAGCGTGCGACTGTCAGCCGGATCATGTCCTGCCAGGGGAATGAAATCAGTCTGGACCGGCTTACCGTGGGTAATGGTTCCGGTCTTGTCCAACGCCAACCACCGCAGCTTGTGGCCTTCTTCAAGGTAGGCCCCACCCTTGATCAGGATGCCTTGCCGGGCGGCCGCCGCCAGTCCACTGACGATGCTGACTGGCGTGGAAATAACCAGTGCACAAGGGCACGCGACTACCAGCAGCACCAGGGCCCGGTAGATCCAATCCAGCCAACCGCCGGCCATGAACAGCGGCGGCAATACCGCCACCGCTACCGCCAGGGCGAATATGGCAGGCGTGTACCAGCGGGCAAAGCGGTCAACGAAACGCTGGGTGGGCGCACGACTGGCCTGCGCCGCCTCTACCGCATGGATGATGCGTGCCAGCGTGGATTGGTCGGCTGGCGCAGTGACACCCAGTTCGAAAGACCCGGACTCGTTGATGGTACCGGCGAACACCACGTCCCCCGGCGCCTTCTCGACCGGCAGACTCTCGCCGGTGATGGGTGCCTGGTTCACGGTCGAGCGGCCTTCCAGTACTTCGCCATCCAGGGCGATACGCTCACCGGGGCGTACCCGTACCCGACTGCCGACCGTAACCTGCCCGGCCTCGACTTCCAGCCAGCTACCATCAGGTTGCTGCACCGTAGCTCGCTCCGGCGCCAGATCCAGCAGTTTGCGGATGGCATTGCGGGCGCGGTCCAGAGACCTGGCCTCGATGACCTCCGCCAGGGCAAAAAGCACCATTACCATTGCCGCTTCCGGCCAGTGGCCGATCAGCATGGCCCCGGTGACAGCGATGGACATCAGCGCGTTGATGTTGAGGTTGCCATGCCTGAGAGCGATCCAGCCCTTGCGGTAAGTGGAAAGACCACCAGTGAAAATGGCGCCCAATGCCAACAGCGTCACCAGCCAGTGATTCCCGCCCTGAACCCAATACACGACTTCCGCCGCACCAGCGGCAACCAACGCGACAACCAAGGTCCACCAGCGAGTATTGCTCTGCGCCGGAGGCGGCGCTGCGCCCCGATCATCATGCTGCACCGCCCGCATACCGATGGCCGCCAGGGCGCGCTCCACCGGTTCCAGCGAAGCCAGATGGTGATGCACAGTCAGTTTGCGCTGGAGCAAGTTGAAGTCCAATCCCACGATACCGGGCAGACCGGCGAGCTTATTGCGGATCAGCGCCTCTTCCGTGGGGCAGTCCATATTCTCCACGTGATATCGGGCAACCGCCGCAGCTGTCCCTGCCGGCTGGGTCATCTCCGGGATGACAGTGGCGGCATGGACGCTGTCGCAGCCGCATTCTCTGGTTGGCACTTCGCTCATGGCATTTCCTTGACTTGTCGTTCGGTATTGGGATTAGAATCCCTATAGCCACTATAGAGTCAAGCGGGAGCAAACATGGATATCAGAATCGGCGAACTGGCCCGACGTACCGGCTGCGAGGTCGTGACCATTCGTTACTATGAAAAAGAGCGACTGCTGCCGGAACCAGCGCGCAGCGAGGGGAATTACCGGCTCTACAACGAAGCCCACCTCGAGCGGCTGCAGTTCATTCGCCATTGCCGCTCGCTGGACATGTCGCTCGGGGAGATTCGGGCTCTGCTGAGTCTGCGGGAGAACCCTACCCTGGATTGCAGTGAAGTGAATGCCATGCTGGACACGCACATCCAGCAGGTGGAAGACCAGATTGAAGCGCTGGGTCAACTCAAGCAGCACCTGATAATATTGCGCGAAAAATGCGCCGGCGTCCGCCCGATGGAAGCCTGCGGAATACTGCAGGGCCTGACGGACAGTTCATGTCATACATAGAAGCCGTCAGCGCTCAACAAGATGGCGCTCGGCATGCTCTTGCATCGCTTGCTCGATTTCTTGTCCCAGATAGCTGCTCAGGGATTTCATGTAGACGGTCGAAATATGACTCTTGTCCTTGTAGACCAAAACGTTTCCCACGACCGCCGGACAGGTATCACGAGTACAGAAATAATCGCTCATATCGATGAAATGCGTAGCTGTACCCGCAACGTTCAATTGCTCCAGCACCAAGGTCTCCGTCAAGGCAGCGTTGCGCGGCCGGGAACATTGGGGTGAGTTTGCCCCGTTCATATCTACGCAGGTCGGTACATGAAAACCCATGAAAGGAGTATCGCGCACCGCGAGTATCTTGAAGCCCAGTGCCTGCAGCTTCTGCCACTGCTGCACGTAACCTTCAGGCACATGCTCGGGCTGATCGACTGTCATCGCTACCGTGGCTGTGGTGAAGACGAAATCCGGTTCGAGTTCGGCAATAGCCGCGAGTACATTGTCGTTCCATTGGGCACAGGAGTTCTGCCGATTCTCCGGTGACTCCTCAGCCAGCGCGGTAAAGCGGCAACCATTCTTGGTATAGCTCACCAGTCGCCAGTTGCGCTGCTGGGCGATGACATCCAGGGCGGGCACCCAGTGCGTGGCGTGCGAACTGCCGGCCACCGCGATAGTCATCTCCCCGTCGGCGCTCCCGTAATGGCAAGGCGTGGCCTCGGTACCATACAGGCCCTGGTGGCAACCTTCCCGGTAGGGTCTGGGAACATCCTTGCTGGCCATAAAGGGTTCCGGAACAATGGCAGCATGGGTGATGCCTCCGGAGGGGCTTCCATCGGCCAGCACCCGGGCACCAGGATAGAGAGTGGCGTCGACTACTTCAGGCACCCGGTATTCCTCGGTCAGGTCCTTCACCTCGTTGCGCCACAGCAGGATTGCCAGCACCAGCGGGGCCACTGCCGCCAACCCGGCCGCGTAGGCGAAACCAGGAGACCGTCGCCCGAGGTGTTTGCGTAGCGGTTTTTCGACCAACCGGGTAGTGAGCCAGGCCAGGATCAACGACAGCAGCATGATCACCACTCCGCCATACCAGGTGGTGGCCGGTTCACCGAAACTCGCCCGCAAGAAAATCATCACCGGCCAGTGCCACAGATAGAAGGCATAACTGATCCCGCCCAGCCAGACCAATGGCCGGATCGACAGCAAGTTCCGTGCGCTCAACGGCAGCATGCCCGCACCGGCACCAAGCACCAGCGCCGCGCCCAGCGAGGGCCACAACGCGGCATAACCCGGGAAGCTCAGCGACACATCCAGCAGAAACCCGCAGCTGACGATGGCGGCCAGCCCTATCCAGCCCAGCGGCCGGCGCAAACTACCATTGACCGTTATCCATGGCGTGATGGCGACAAGCCCCCCGAGTGCGAACTGCCAGACCCGGGCAAAGGTGTTGAAATAGGCAAAAGTCTGATTCGCCGCAGTATGGATGATGGAAAACCCGAGCGAGAGCATGAACACACTAACGAAGGTCAGCAAGAGCCCCCGTCGTTGGCTCAGTGCCAAACGTGAACTCAGATACAGCGCCAGCATGACCACGAATGGCCAGAGCGCATAGAATTGCCCCTGCGCCGACAGCGCCCAGTAATGTTGCACCGGGCTCGGCAGATTATCTCGCGCCAGATAATCCACCGAGTTCAACGCCAGCAGCCAGTTCTCCATATAGAACATCGCCGCCAGGCTTTCCTTCATTGCGGACATCCACAGCGAACGGGGTAACAGCAGCCAGGTCCCCAGCAATACTGCCGCGATCACCAACAGAGCGGCCGGCAATAGCCGCCGCGCCAACCCCGCCCAGAACACCAGCGGTCGCACCCGCCCCTGCTGGTCGTATTGCCTGAGCAGTGAGAGCGTGATCAGGTAGCCAGACACCACGAAGAATACATCCACCCCGCCGGAGACTTTGTTCATCCAGATGTGGAAGATGGCGACCAGCAACGCCGCCAGCGCTCTCAGACCTTCGATATCTCCGCGGAATGCCCCGGTATCCGAAACACCGGTAGTTACAGGCTTGCCCATGATTCACCCCAACTCGTTGACCGCATCATGAAAATGGCGGCCGCGTCCAATCGCTTCGAGGGTAATAGCCGACAGCGGCAGCTCCGGCCAACGAAACAATGCCCCCAGTTTCAGGTCCCACTCCGCGGGGTACAGCTTGAAAGCCCCGGCTCCAGGGGTGAAAGTGATTTCCCCCACGTAGATCCGCCCCTCGAACACGTACATGTCCACCCGGCAATAGCCAAAAGGTTGCGCCAGCCGCCGGGCAACATCGAGCATCTCGGCCAGCTCGGCAGGAGCGCGGGTAATGCCGGTATCGATACTGGGAGGCAACGTCTCGCCAAGACGGAACGGCAATTCCTGCCAATCTGCGGAGAACAGATTCTGGGTCATACGGCCGAACCGCCCGTTAATCACCTGGATAAACAGGTAGCTATCCCCTTCCACGGGGTTGAATACATGAATCTTGTAATCCGCCGGCGGCCCATTGGCTGTCAGTAATGCCTGTTCGAACAGCACCTGAGGGCGGATGGCCTTGTAATGCCGTTCGCCCCGACGTCGGGAAAAGTCGTCTCGCAACCAGGCATTACTCAACGCTGCAAGTTGCTCCATGTCTTCCCGAGACTTGTCGGAAACAATCTTGACCGCACCGCTGCTGTTATTCGTTTTCATGACAAAACTATCAGGCAAACATTCAAACTGTGACGCAGTTACCACTTCCATGGCGGCATACAAGGGAACATTGAATCTGTCTCCTACAGTGTCTCGAATATAATCACGAACCAACACCTTATCGGCCAGGCGTGAAAAATGTGGCAAGGGATAGCGCATTCGATGATGCAACTTTTCGGACAACCTTTGCGGGTCGCGGAAATTGCACAGTTTCCTGTGCCGTTTCAGGTATCTGAGTTGGTACTCAGCCCACTCCGGGAGCATATCAACGACCGACAAGGTAAACGAAGATTTCACCATCCTGGCCAGCTTTTCGGAGAACTTATCATCAACATCCATATAAACACCCCAACAAGTGAGGAAACCCCTGACCCGGCGCGGCAATATACGACTGCCCATGCCAATTTCAAAACATTCAGGCACGAAACCGAGCGGTGCGCCTTCACGAATCAGTAACGACTACAGCGTAATAACCGATCTATAACCAATTGCTAACGAACAAAACTTAATCTTGAATTATCTGCCTTAATATCCGGCGTGACCCATGCAGAGAGGGAGATAGCAATGGATTTACTGCACAAGCGACCTGCCAGGCTGTATCGATATTTTTTCGGTACAGCGGAGTTTAACGAAGCGCGCTTCGAACTTAGAATCGATGGATCACCGGTAGCAATCGAACGCAGGCCCTTGGTGTTGCTGGCAAAAATTCTCGAGCACGCCGACGAGGTAGTAACCAAGGGAGAGTTATTGCATACCGTCTGGGGCGGGCGGATTACCGTGGAAAACGTACTCGCCAACGCCATGGCCAAACTACGTAAGGCGCTGGGCGTCAATGCGCTGCTGTTGGTCACCATCCCCCGGGTCGGCTACCGGATCAAAGGACCGGTGAAGAAAATGGAGGCTCAGGCCGATTGCGATATCATTCCGACACAGCCATACGTCGGCGCAGGCGCAGCCATTGGCGACCCCCTGTTCACCAGCGCCCGGATAGCGCCGCCCGCCCCCTCGTTCCACCATCTGGATGTAATTCCCCTGAACCCCGCCGGATTCGATCGGGCTGGAATGATTCTGGATGCGGGCACCGCAATGAATACAACGCATGCGGGAGCACGCGCCTTCCACCATACAGGTGGCGCTACCTTGGAAGCCTGGGCCGGACAGCGTCACCTGGACATCATGCCAATCGAACAACGGCTCAACCTGTTCATGAGCTTGGCGAGGGAAGTGTCCGAGCAACACTCCAGAGGCACTGTCCATGCGTTCTTGCAACCGGACAATCTCATCGTTGCGGATAACGGCCGCATTCGGATTACCGCACCGGAAAAGTCCCTGGCGAATCCCGGGCAGCCCCATAAAACAAGCTGCTGCTGCTTTTACCGGGCGCCGGAAACCTACCGCAACGACGATGTAACCCCGCGCAGTGATATCTACTCGCTGGGGATTCTGCTGTATCAGTTACTAACATCGGATTTTTCCCGACCGCTGCTTCCCGACTGGCGACAGGACATTACCAACAGATCGCTCCAGCACATCATCGAAGCAGCCACGCACTCCTGCCCTTCATTGCGCCCGGAGTCCGTGGAAGAATTTATAAAACCGTTGTACACCCATCGTATCGGACATCACCAGAAGCCTGAGATCTGGACGGCGACCTCAGCCAGCATGCTCCGGCAGTAACGAACTTTTTATTACCAACTGCCTTTCTCAAACGTGCAGTAGCCGTTGTGGCTGCCGTATGCCCGCCTGAGAAGTTCAACCATACATAGCGACAACAGTCTTCAGGATCCGACTGCAAATCCTGGGGCGGTAGCGTGCCTGAAGCCTCACCCCAACCCAGTTGGAACCGACGCTTCAAGACCACTTCATCATGCGCATGCGCAAGGGAAATCATGCAAAACATCACCTCCCCCTATCGAAACCAGAGCAGTACCGACGAAATCGACTTGGCGGTGCTCTTCGGCGCGTTGATCGATGGCAAATGGATCATCGCCGGATTGACCCTGGGGTTCGCTCTACTTGGCATGACCTACGCCATTCTGACCACCCCGATATACCAGGCCAACGCTCTGATCCAGATTGAAGAAAAGAGTGGTGGCCTGGCAGGTATGTCGGAGCTGTCGGATGTATTTGGCGGCCCCTCCAAGGCCGTTACCGAGATCGAGCTGATCAAGTCCAGAGCGGTGATCGGTCAGGCGGTTACCAACCTCAAGCTGGATACGGTAGCGGCACCCAATTACTTTCCGGTTTTCGGCGAATGGGCCGCGCGGCGCTTCCAGCCCGAGTTCGCTGGTGAGCTGGCCCTGCCCTGGTTTGGCCTGGTCGAATACGCCTGGGGCGGTGAAGAGCTGGAAATATTCCAGCTACATGTACCTACCGCTTACCTGGACACACCGCTTACCCTGGTCGCCGGCGCCCATGACTACTTCAGTCTATATGACGGCAATGATGAGCAACTGCTGACCGGCCAGGTCGGTCAACAGGTCGAGCAGAACGGATTCAGGGTGCAAATCGCCAGGCTCCAGGCCCGTCCCGGCACCCGCTTCACAGTAGCCCGAAACCGCCTGCTGAACACCATCATGTATTTCCAAAGCGAGCTAGACGCCAGCGAGCGCGCCAAGGATTCCGGTATCATCAGCCTGTCCCTGCAACACGCCGATCACCAGTATGCGATCCGGGTTCTGGACGAAGTCAGTCGACTCTATGTGCGCCAGAACGTCGAACGTAACTCGGCGGAGGCCGCGCAAAGCCTGCAGTTTCTGCGTGAACAGCTGCCCCAGGTACGCTCCGAGCTGGAGCGCTATGAACAGGCACTGAATGACTTCCAGATGAGCAGCAGGTCCGTGGACATCTCCATCGAGACCCAGTCAGTGCTGAACCAGATCATCGAGCTGGATACCTTGATCTCCGAACAGGAACTCAAGCGTACCGAGCTGCAGCGCCGCTTTACTGGTGAGCACCCGTCCTATCAGATTCTGCTGGAGCAGACCCAGCAACTGCAGCGCCAGCGCAACGAATTGAGCAAGAAGGTCGATGAACTGCCCGAGACTCAACAGGAGCTGCTGCGGTTGTCACGTGATGTTGCGGTAACCACCGAGGTATATACCGCAATGCTCAACCGCTCGCAGGAACTGGACGTCCTGCGCGCCGGCACCGTCGGGAACGTGCGTATCATCGATGCAGCCGACGCCAGCGTGTCGCGTCCCGTCAAGCCGCGCAAGACTATTGTCACCATCCTGGCCACGCTGTTCGGCGGGTTCCTCGGCGTCGCCCTGGTCCTGCTGCGCCAGATGCACAATCGCGGAGTGGAAAATCCCGAACTCATCGAACAGCTCGGCCTGCCGGTCTATGCTGCCATTCCCTTCAGCAAAGATCAGGAACATCTGGAGAAGCAGATGCGCAGTAATAGCCGCGCCGCGCAACGTGACAGTCTGATCCTGGCGCTGAAGAACCCCGCCGACCTCGCGGTGGAGTCCTTGCGGCGCCTGCGTACCAGCCTGCATTTCGCCCATGCCGAGGCGATGAACAATGTCTTGATGATCTCGGGACCCAGCCCCTCCGTGGGCAAGTCCTTCGTCGCCGTGAACCTGGCCGCCAGCATGGCTCAGACCGGACAGAAAATCCTGTTGATCGACGCGGATATGCGTAAGGGCTACCTCAACAAGGTATTTCGGCTACCGGCAAGGGATGGTCTGTCCGATCTGCTGACTGCCCGCATCGATATCGACACCGCCATCCAGCGCACCGAGATGGACAACCTGCACTTGATGGCACGAGGCCGCATTCCACCCAACCCATCCGAACTCCTGATGCATGAGAACTTTCGCCGTTTCCTCAGGGAGATCGACAACCGATACGATCTCATCATCATTGATACCCCACCGGTACTGGCAGTCACCGATGCCTCCATCGTCGGCCGTGAAGCCGGTATCAGTCTGCTGGTCACGCGTTTCGGACAGAATTCGGCCAAGGAGATCGAAGCCGCCAAACGCTGCTTCGAACAGGACGATATTCAGCTCAAAGGGGCCATCTTCAATGCCGTAATCAAAAAGTCATCCGCCTATGGATACAGTCAGTACGGCCATTACTTCTACGAATACAAATCGGAAAAAGCATAGGCCCCTCACTCACCCGACTGCCATAGAAGCGCGCTGGATTCTCTGAGGAATTATCATGAAAGTAACCGTATTTGGTACCGGCTATGTAGGATTGGTGCAGGGCGCCGTGCTGGCAGAAGTCGGCCATCACGTTATCTGTGTGGATGTGGATCCGGGCAAGATCGAGCGTCTGCAACAAGGTCAGATTCCGATCTACGAACCCGGCCTGGAAAACCTGGTGCGCGACAACCACGCCGCTGGCCGGCTGCAGTTCACCACCGACGCCCCTGTCGGGGTCCGTCATGGCACAGTGCAATTCATCGCGGTCGGCACGCCGCCGGATGAAGATGGTTCCGCCGACCTGCAGTATGTCCTGGCCGTCGCCGCCACCATTGCCGAACACATGGATGGGCACCGCATCATCATCAACAAGTCCACGGTGCCGGTGGGGACCGCGCGTCAGGTCTGCGAAACGGTCAACGGCGTGCTGGCCAGGCGCGACGACCCGGCGCTCACCTTTGATGTCGTGTCCAATCCCGAGTTTCTCAAGGAAGGTTCAGCGGTGGCCGACTGCATGCGCCCGGACCGGATCATCATAGGGACCGACAGCAGCGACGCCGAGGAAGTGATGCGCGAGTTGTATGCGCCCTTCAATCGCAACCATGAAAAGATCATCGTCATGGATGTGCAGAGCGCCGAACTGACCAAGTACGCAGCCAATTGCATGCTGGCGACCAAGATCAGTTTCATGAACGAAATGGCCAATCTGGCCGAGTTACTCGGCGCGGATATCGAGATGGTACGCCAGGGTATCGGCTCGGACCCGCGCATCGGCTACCACTTCATCTACCCCGGTGCCGGCTATGGCGGTTCCTGTTTCCCCAAGGACATCCAGGCGCTGATACGAACCGCCGAAATCGTCGATTTCGATGCCCGGCTGCTACGAGCTGTGGAGTCACGCAACCAAGAGCAGAAGACCATGCTGTTTCGCAAGATTTCCCGACACTTTCAGGGGGACCTCCACGGCAAGACCTTCGCCATCTGGGGGTTGGCCTTCAAACCCAATACCAATGATATGCGCGAAGCACCCAGCCGGGTGTTGATGGAAGCGCTCTGGAAAGCCGGCGCACGGGTCCGCGCCTACGATCCCGAAGCCATGGAAGAAACTCAGCGCCTTTATCTGGATTGCGATGAGCTGCAGCTGTGCGGTACCAAGGAGTCGGCACTCAAGGGGGCCGATGCCCTGGTCGTGGTGACCGATTGGCAGGCTTTCAAAGCGCCGGATTTCGAGCTGATTCGCAACTACCTCAACAAGCCGGTGGTCTTCGACGGCCGTAACCTCTATGACCCCAGACGCATGGCGAAGAACGGCTTTCAATACTACGCCACCGGACGCTGAGATGAAGATCGCCATTCTCAATACGCTGTATTACCCCTACCGGATCGGCGGAGCCGAGGTCTCGGTGCAGTTGCTGGCCGAAGCCATGGCGGACCAGGGGCATGAGGTCAGCGTGATCAGTCTGCACGACGCTCCGGACAGCCGCGTCGATCAGTTGCACGGCGTTACGCTGTATCGACTGCCTCTGCGCAATCTGTATTGGCCCTTTACCGGCTCCCCTGCGCGACCGCTGCGGTTGTTGTGGCATTTGCTGGATATCTACAACCCGCTCGCCCGGCTCGATGTCTCCCGTTTGCTAAGACAGATACAGCCGGACCTGCTGCACACCAATAATCTGGCCGGTTTCTCGGTCGCGGTATGGGACGCGGCGCATGCACTTGGCATCCCGGTAGTGCATACCACGCGGGACTATTATCTGATCCATCCCAACTGCACGCTCTATGACGGCAACCGCAACCAGGATCCAGGCTCGCTGAGCTGTCGGCTATTTTCCCTGATCAAGAAGTGGCGGTCCCGGCGCGTTCAGCAATACGTAGCAATCAGCAACCACGTTCGTGCTTTGCATCTGCGGCTGGGCTACTTCCGTGCGGCACCTGCCAAGGTGATCTACAACTCGGTAGCCCAACCGCTACCCTCCTCACGTTCGTTCCCAGCCAACGGCGGCCTGACGCTCGGCTATTTAGGCCGAATAGAGCCGGCCAAGGGTGTGGAAACGGCGCTACAGGTATGCCGTCGGCTCGGTCCCGGATACCGGCTATGCCTCGCCGGCCGGGGTGACAGCGCCTACGTGGCCAGGCTGCAATCAACCTATGCCGGCCTGGATCTGGCCTGGCTGGGGCACGTATCACCGGATGAATTCTTTCCAGACATCGACATCCTGCTGGTGCCGTCGCAGTGGGCCGAGCCCTTGGGTCGCGTGGTATTGGAGGCCAATGCCCATGGTGTACCGGTGGTCGCCTCGGATGCCGGGGGCATCCCCGAGATCATCAATGCCGGCGAGACTGGCTATGCTTGCCCCGCCGGTGACATCAATGCCTTTGTCACCGCAGTCCAGCGATTGGCAGCTACCAACCGGCAACAGCTGCGTGAACAATGCCTGGCCTGGGCCACGCAGTTTTCCGGCGACCGCATCACGGCTCGGTATATCGACGTTTATCAGACACTGCGAACCGATCAGACCGAACCACTTTCACCGACCCAGACCATTACCTGAACCCCGGCAGCCTACCTGCCGCTACATCGCGCCGCGCTCAGCCGCCCGAGACCCCATGAAAACCCAGTATCTTCGACTCAATGCCGCCTTTCTGGCGCTGGTATGTCTATTTGTCGTGTTCGGCAATCTGCCACGCTTTGTGCCAATTGCTGGTTCCTTCGGCAACGTCAATGCCAGCGAGCTGGTGATCTACTTATGCGCCGCGCCCATCCTGATCAAGAACTTCAAGCGGTTGATCACCTCCCGAGCGGTACTCTTTCTGCTCGCGGTCAACGCCTTTTCTCTGGGTGTCGGCATCTACCATTATGGCTTGGCGCTGGACTCGATGTTCTACAACATCCGGCTCAGCGCGATGATCCTCTCGGGCTTCGCCGCTGGCGTGGCGCTGCACTGGATTTTCCGTGATGACATTACCCGTCTGACCAAGGCCTACGTTGTCACCTATGGCGCCGCAGCTCTGTTCAGTTTCGTGCTGCTGGTTATTTATCCCGACTCCACAGTGCTATGGCTCAAATTGGAACAGATGGGTATCAGTTTTACCGGCGACCCCCATCAATTCCGCCTGGTCTCGACCTACCTGGACCCAAACTTCTTCGGCACTATCATCGTATTGCCAATCCTCATGGGCACCTTGCTGATACAGCGCAGCAGCTATTTTGCGATCTTCCTGCTGATGGTGATCGCCCTGCTGTTCAGCTTCTCCCGTTCAGGCATTTCCCTGGCGCTGCTGGCATTCGCTTGCGTATTCGGCCTGCGCATCCTGAGCATGGTCACCCAGTATCAGAGCAAGCACATCGGCGTGCGACCGGCCCATGTTTACTTCCTGTTGCTTTCACCTTTTCTCGTTTTGGCGCTGATATATGTTTTCGACAGCCAGGTGGAGCGAGTGGTCGAACGCTTCACCACGACTCGTGATGACGGCTCGGCGCTGTCACGGCTGCGGGCGTTCGATACCGGCACGGAACTGATCGCCCAGCACCCGCTGCTCGGCCACGGTTACAACTTCGCCATCCGCTATTTGTTCAAAGATGGCACCAAGGTCGACTCCAGCCTGCAGATGGTGATCATGAGCTACGGATTCATCGGCACTTTGGTGACCTTGGTGGCAGGCAGCCTATGGGCCTGGGTCATCAGCGGCAAGTTACGCCAGCTCCCTTCGCCCCTGCCCTATCTGCTGTTTCGCAAGTTATTGATTTACACCGCGCTCACCCTGCTCTGGGCCGGGCATTTCAATCAGATTGTGTTTTACCCCTTCTGGCTGCTGCCAGTGCTGGCTCTGTTTTTCTACTTCGACCAGCTCTGCGTAAGCCTGAAGTCCCCCCATCCTTTTCGGAGCCCGCATGGAACATTCGCACATAGCTTTTGATTCCAGGTGGATTGGCCAGCACGGCATCGGTCGATTTGCCACGGAGTTGCAGGACCGTCTCAACTTTACCTGTCTGTTTGACGACCCGAGCCCTCCCGCTTCCTTTTCCTCGTCAGTCCGGCTCGGTCGCTGGCTTGCCGGTAGCGGTGCGAAGGCGTTGTACAGCCCCGGTTACATACCCCCGTCGGGAAGCCGGCTGCCTTTCGTCTTCACCATCCATGACCTCAACCATATCGATGTCGAACACAACAGCTCCACCCTGAAGCGACTCTATTATCAGCTCATCATCCGCCCGGCGATCCATCGCGCCGAGCAGGTACTGACCGTGTCGGAGTTCTCCCGTGGGCGGATCGTCGAATGGGCCGGTTGCGATCCCGAGCGGGTGACGGTAGTCGGCAATGGGGTCAGCGATATATTCCATGCCGAGGTCTCCCCCATGCAGCCCGGTTACGCCTATTTCTTCTGCTGCAGCAACCGCAAGGGCCACAAAAATGAAAAGCGTCTGATAGAGGCGTTCAAGCTCAGCGGCCTGCACCGCGACTGCAAATTGGTATTCACCGGCAAGGCCAATAATGCCTTGCAGCAACTGATTTCCCGTGAGGGTCTGCAGCAGCAAGTGCTGTTCACCGGTCATCTCTGCGAAACCGAGCTGGCGAGCTGGTACCGCGGTGCTATCGCCACGGTCTTCCCCTCACTCTATGAAGGTTTCGGCCTCCCCGTGGCTGAAAGCATGGCCTGCGGCACACCGGTCATCACTTCGGAACTAACTTCAATGCCAGAAGTGGGAGGCAATGCCGCGCTCTATATCGATCCCCATGACAGCGACAGCATATCCCTGGCGATGATTGCGGTGGCCGAAAATGCCGAATTGAGCAGCCGACTCTGCAACAGAGGGTTGACGCAGTCTCGGAACTTCACCTGGGACAGAACCGCGAGCCTGGTCAGAGATGTTCTGACGCAGCTGCAAGCCCAATGATCAGCCTGTCCCGCCTCATCTCAACAAGGAACTCACCATGAAAGTTGCCATTGTCGTCGACTGGCTTACCGTTTACTCCGGTGCAGAACGCGTGGTCGAGCAGATTTTGCGGCTCTACCCCGAGGCTGACCTGTATTCCCTGATCGACTTTCTAGAGGACGATCAGCGGGCATTTCTCAATGGTAAACAGGCAACCACCTCCTTTCTCCAGCGCATGCCTTTCGCCCGAACGCGTTACCGCAGCTATCTGCCGCTCATGCCGCTGGCTATTGAACAGTTCGATCTGAGCAACTATGACCTGATCATTTCCAGTTCCCACGCGGTCGCCAAGGGGGTACTGACCGGGCCGGACCAACTGCATATCTGCTATATCCATTCTCCAGTGCGTTATGCCTGGGACCTGCAACACCAGTATCTATTGCAGTCGGGGCTGAGCAGAGGTCTGAAGAACTGGATCGCGCGCTGGTCGCTGCATTACATCCGCAACTTCGATGCGCGGTCCTCGCTGGGTGTCAACGCCTTCATCGCCAACTCCGAATTCATTGCCCGGCGGGTGCAGAAGTGCTATCGGCGGCCAGCCGAGGTGGTGTATCCGCCAGTAAACATCACCGACTTCAATCTTGAGCGGGACAAGCAGAACTTCTATGTCGCGGCATCGCGCATGGTGCCCTATAAGCGCATGGACCTTATCGCCCAGGCCTTTCGGCAGATGCCCAACCAGCAGCTGGTGATCATCGGTGACGGGCCGGACCTCGACAAGGTCCGTGCGGTCGCCGCCGGCAGCGCCAACATAAGGGTCACCGGCTTCCTGCCCTTCCCACAGATGCGCCACTACATGCAACGAGCCAAGGCATTCGTGTTCGCCGCCGAGGAGGATTTTGGCATCACGCCGGTCGAGGCAATGGCTTGCGGCACACCGGTCATTGCCTACGGCAAGGGCGGCGCACTGGAAACCGTGATCGACGGCAGGACCGGCCTGTTCTTTCCCCAGCAGACCACCGAATCACTGATCCAGGCGGTCGAGCGGTTCGAAACCATTGGCCATGGTATCCGTCCCGAAAACTGCCGCGAACAAGCGGAAAACTTTTCCATTGAGCTGTTCCACGAACGGTTCTCCCAGACCGTGGATGCAGCCATCCAGGAGTTCCAACCGAACTCCACCTTAACCCTTGCAGGAGTATGACCATGTTGCAGCCCGTCATAATGGCCGGCGGTTCCGGCTCCCGACTCTGGCCTCTGTCACGCCAGCTCAACCCCAAGCAGTTTCTACCCTTGACCGAGCCGCAGTTGACCATGCTGCAGGCGACCATCAAACGACTTGATGGCCTGGCCTGCTCGCAGCCTTTGCTCATCTGCAATGAACAGCATCGTTTTCTCGCGGCAACCCAGCTGAAGCAACTGGGCATGGATGACACCCGCATCATCCTGGAACCCTGCGGGCGCAATACCGCACCCGCCATCGCCCTGGCAGCGATCAAACTGCACACCATCGGCCAGGACCCGTTGCTGCTGATCCTGCCGGCCGACCATCAGATTGCCGATACCAACGCATTCCATGCCAGCCTGGAAGCTGCCATTCCCCTGGCCGAAGCCGGCAAGCTGGTCACTTTCGGTATAGTGCCCACTGCGGCAGAAACCGGCTATGGATATATTCAGCTGGGCGAACGAATGGGCGACAGAGCGTTTGCCGTCAATCGCTTCGTGGAAAAGCCCGACGCTGCTACCGCCAGTGATTATGTGAGCTCGGGGCAGTATCTCTGGAACAGCGGAATGTTTCTGTTCCGCTCCTCGCGTTATCTTGAAGAACTTGCCGAGCACCGCCCGGATATCCTTACCGCCTGCCAGCAGGCCGCATTGGCCAATGCCTATGACCTGTTGTTCACCCGGGTAGATGCCGACGCCTTCGCTGGGTGTCCCGATGAATCCATCGATTACGCCGTGATGGAAAACACCGCTGATGCGGTGGTGGTAAGCCTGGAAGCTGGCTGGAGCGATATTGGTTCCTGGTCGGCATTATGGGAGACCAGTACCAAGGACGCGAATGGCAATGCCACCCAGGGGGATACCCTGGCACATGACTCGCATAATACCTTGGTCCGGGCCGAGCATCGTCTAGTCGCTACGCTGGGGGTCGATGATCTGATCATTATCGAAACCAAGGATGCAGTGCTGGTCGCCCATAAGGACCGGAGCCAGGATGTGAAGGCCCTGGTCGAGCAACTCAAGACCACCGGCCGTCAGGAGACCATCAGCCACCGCGAAGTCTATCGGCCCTGGGGAGTCTATGATTCCATCGACCATGGTCACCGCTATCAGGTCAAGCACATCACCGTAAAGCCCGGCGCCAAGCTGTCCTTGCAGATGCACCATCATCGGGCCGAGCATTGGATCGTGGTCTGCGGCACAGCCAAAGTGACCAACGGTGACAAGACCTATCTGGTGACCGAGAACCAGTCCTCCTATATCCCGGTCGGCCAGATCCATACTCTGGAGAACCCCGGCGTCATCGATTTGCAGCTGATCGAGGTGCAGTCCGGGTCCTATCTGGGCGAAGACGATATCGTGCGCTTCGAGGACCGTTACGGTCGCGTCGAAAAGGCTGCCGTCGACACCCGAGCGGTGACCCACCTCAAATGAGTGATCGCGCATCGACAACGACAACGACACCCTCTCCTGCCCGAAGCCTCGGCAGCATTGCTGCCCGAGGCGCCATACTCACCATGGGCGGCCAAGGTGTGAAGATCATGCTGCAGTTCTGCGGCATCGTGATCCTCGCGCGCCTGCTGTCGCCCAACGATTATGGCTTGATGGCCATGGTGGTGGTGCTGACCGGCATTGGCGAGGTGCTTCGTGACTTCGGCCTGTCGTCCGCGGCGATTCAGACGCGGAGCCTGTCCGTCGAGCAACGCAGCAACCTGTTCTGGATCAACTCGGCAATCGGTGTGATCCTCGCCCTGACGCTTTTTACCATCGCCCCGGTGCTCGCCGCCTTCTACGATGAGTCCCGGCTAATCCCTATCGCTCGTATCCTGGCCATCACCTACCTGTTGAATGGCATCGCTACCCAATACCGGGCCCAGCTCAATCGGGGGATGTCCTTCGGCACGCTGGCCATAATCGATATTCTCGGCATGGCCGCCGGGCTGGCGGTAGGGCTGTTCATGGCCATCGAGGGTTACCAGTATTGGGCGCTGGTCGGTCAGCAACTGGCCTTGTCCGCAGCCACGCTGGTGACATTGGTGCTTGCGGCACGCTGGCTGCCCGGCCTGCCGTGCCGCAGCGCCCCAATGGCAGACCTGCTGCGTTACGGCTGCAATCTGATGGGCACGCAGTTGATCGGCTATGCCACGCGCAACCTCGACAGCCTGATTATCGGCTATCGCTTCGGCGCAGAGGCCCTGGGGCTGTACAGCAAGTCCTACCAGCTTTCCATGTTGCCGCTGAATCAGATTAACGCACCCGCTACCACCATCGCCCTGCCCGTGCTGTCTCGCCTGCAACAACAACCGACGCGCTATGACCAGTTTCTGCTGCATGGTCAGACCCTAATGCTGCATCTGATCGTTTGTGTATTGGCATTTGCCGCTGCCTTGGCCGAACCGCTCATTCTGCTGGTGCTGGGGCCGCAGTGGCAGGAGGCGGTGCCGGTATTTCGTATTCTGGCGGTGGCGGGCATCTTCCAAGCCGCCAGCTATACCAGCTATTGGGTGTTCCTGTCCAAGGGCCTGACGCCACTGCATCTGCGTTTCACCCTGATATCCCGACCCGTAATGATCGGTTTCATCTTTCTCGGGGCACTCTGGGGCGTATCGGGCGTGGCGATTACCGTCGCCAGCGGCATGGGCGTGCTGTGGCTCTGGGGCTTGTTCTTTCTGCGGCACTCCGGCGCCCCGGTCGGCGCCATGCTGCGCAATGGCCTGATCATCATCAGCGGTTACGCGCTCAGCGCCGGGTTCGCCTGGTACAGCGCCGACCGCTGGGGCTCATCGCTACCCCTACAGTTGCTGATCGGTAGCGCAGCCATGGTCGGCGCCGTCCTGACGCTCGGCCTGAGTTGGCCGCCTTTCCGAGGCAGCCTGCTGCAAGTGCTCAGTTCCAGCACCCTATTACGTGCAGGGCGCCCGTCACAACCTTGACCACTCCAACTTTACCTGCGGGACAATCATGAAAAAACGAATCAGAGCGGCCCTCGGGCATCCACGCCTGCTGCTTTTCATCGATCGGCTGCTATTCACAGTCGGGCCAGCAACCAATCAGCGCTCCACCTTCAGCCTGCTGATCGCGCCGCCTGGTGCTGGAAATATCGGCGATCAGGCCATGATCGAGGCCTATCTGGAGAATACCCCGGGTGATATCCGCATCATCTGCCACGGGCAGCAGGACATCATTGTTCCCGACCAGCATATCGAGCGAACCCGGGTGATCGTCCTGCCAGGGCTCATTTACGGGCATCTTATCCCGCATGTGCGCAGCATCGGAGTATTTCGCCGGTTGCTCGGACGAGCCCAGTCACTGGCCATTACCGGTGCCGACATCATGGATGGCGCCTATAACTGGCAGGCTTCCACCAATCGCGCCAACATTGCCTGGCTAGCGGCCCAGGCCGGGGTTGCCGTGCGTATTCTCGGCTTCAGCTGGAATGGGCAGGCACACCCCCAGGCGGTGACCGCCTTACGGCGCGCCACCGCAGCCGGTGTCCAGCTGTGCCTTCGCGATCCGTTATCCGCCGAACGCGCCCGCGCCGACGGTCTGGCCAATGTCACCGAAGTTGCGGACATCGTATTCGCCGCCCGTACCGTCAACTTCGCAACGGCCTCGCGGTTGCTGTATTCCCTGCCGGCCCACTGCGACTATGCACTGGTCAATGCCAGCGGCCTGATTGGCCGAACACAGGGACAGATCGACGGCTACGTGCGCATTATTCGCGAACTGCAGCACCAAGGGCTGCAGGTGATACTGCTACCCCATGTCTCCCGCCCCGGCGGCGACGACCTGCCGGTCTGTCAGGCGATCCATCAGGCCCTCAAGGACCCGCAGGTCGTTCTGGTCGACCAGTTGCTCTCTCCTTCAGAAATACGCGGCCTGACCGCCAGCGCAACGCTGACCGTCACCGGACGTATGCATCTGGCGATCATGTCGCTGTATAGCGGTGTGCCAGCTATTACTCTGGCGACGCAGGGCAAGGTCGAGGGCATGATGCGATTGTTCGGTGCGGAATTCCTGTGCATTGAACCGCGGCCCGACTTCGCCGATCGCGTTATCACCGTCGCCCAGCAGATTCTGTCGCGCCCGGATGACCTGCGCCAGCATCTACATAGCAAGCTGCCTGCCGTCCGCAGGCTGGCCAGCCGCAATTTCGATAGCCCCCAACAAGACATCGTCAACCAGAAGGAATTGTCCTGTGCCTACGATTGAGCAGGTAGTCCAGCGGGATATCTGTGTGGGCTGCGGCGCTTGCCAGTTCGTCACCCGTGGTGAAATCCAGGTTCGACGCAACACGCTTGGTTACTACAGCGCCGACCTGTCACATGCCCGGCCCCGCAGCCTGGCCACGGCCAGTCGCGTTTGCCCGTTCAGCAATGAATCCCGGAATGAAGATGACATCGCCGCGGCGGTCTTCCCGGCCGAGCTCAAGAATGATCCGCGCACCGGCAAGTACCTCAGCATCGCCGCCGCCCGGACTACAGACGATGATTACCTGCGCGGCAGTAGCTCCGGCGGCCTGACCAGCTGGATCCTGATAAAACTGCTCGAGTCAGGGCATATAGACGGGGTTATCCATGTCGGCCAGGGCGGTGATGGGCTGTTTTCCTATCGCATCTCCCGCAGCCGTCAGGAACTGACCGCACGGCGCAAATCCATCTATTACTCCACCAGCTTCAATACCGCCTTGCAGAGCATCCACGGTGACGGCCAGCGCTACGCCCTGGTGGGCGTGCCCTGTTTCATCAAGAGTGCGCGGTTGCTGTGTATGGAAGACCCAGTGCTAGCTTCGCAACTGGCCTATTTCATCGGCCTGGTCTGTGGCCACCTCAAATCCGCCGCCTTTGCCGAGCTGCTGGCCTGGCAATGCGGGATCAGCCCCGATGAGCTGACCGCTGTCGATTTTCGGGTGAAGCAGCCCGGACAGGATGCGGGGCGCTACAGTTTCGGTGCGCGGGCCGGCAAGGACACCAGCGAGTGGACCACGCGCCCCACCAGCCAACTGCTGGGTGGTAACTGGGGACACGGCATGTTCCAGCTCAATGCCTGCAACTATTGCGACGACATTTTTGCCGAGACCGCCGACCTGGTGCTCGGTGACGCCTGGCTACCCCAGTACCGGTCCGATTGGCGTGGCACCAACCTCATACTGTGCCGCAATGCATTGATCCAGCAGTTGATTGATGATGGCGCGGCGATCGGCGAACTCTTCATCCAGCCTCTCTCGGTAGCCCAGGCTGCCAGTTCCCAGGCAGGCAACTTCCGTCACCGTCATGAAGGTCTCGCACTGCGCCTGGCCGATGACCAGAATGCCGGACACTGGGTTCCCAACAAGCGCGTCACGCCGGACCACAATGTGGTCGGCAACCGTCGCCGCGAACTCATCCGTCGTCGCCGCGAACTATCCCGGGCCAGCCACGAGTTGTTTGCCGAAGCCAGGGAGCAGGGTTCGCTGGCGCTCTTCATCGACCGAATCACCCCGCTGGTGCAACGGTATGAAAAGTACAAAGCAGCGTCGCTGCCGCGCCGGCTGCTGGGACTGGCCAAGCGGCGAATCCAACTGATCCTGTCCTGATTCCATCTTCGCTCACTCAACGAGCCCCCCAATGATTCGAACAGTCTGTGACGCATTGCGCTCCCGCCCAAGAGCAGCTGCCCCGGTCACGAGACCGGAAACCGGATGCTCAAAGAAGGAGTACCATTTGACGAATAACACGGCTCGCCGGCTGAAAATCGGCTATGTTCCTGGGCATGCGGAGGGCAACGCCTACGTACAACGCACCCAGGAGGCACTGGCCGAACTGGGTCAGGTTTATCCATTGTCGCCTTCCACCAAATCCCTGTGGCGGCTACTGAAGTTTCGCCCCGGCTTCTTCGACGTGATCATCGTCAACTGGCTGGAATACAAGATCGCCAACCCGGCTACCGGCAGGCCCTCCTGGGCCGGTGTGCTGGCGTATTTCATGCAGATTCTCTCCTTCCGGATATTCTGCCGAAGACTGATCTACCTGCGTCACAATACCTATCCGCACCACGCCCGCAGTCGGTCCGCCAACACCCTGACCCGAATAATTGATCTATCCGAGCACTTTTACTCCACGACCGCCACCCACAGTGGCCACTTCACCGACAAGTACTACGTTCCCCATCCGCTCTATCAGGAGCACCCCCTGGCGACCAAAGGCGACCATTTCATCGTTTTCGGACGAGTCATGCCCTACAAGAACATTGAACAACTGATCCGCCACTTCCCCGCTGATGAACAACTGATCATCGCCGGCCCCTGCGATGACCCACCCTACTTTCGCAAACTTCAGACAATCGCCGAAGGCAAGAACATCGAATTCATTTCCCGTTTCCTATCGGAAGACGAGGCCCAACACCTGGTGGGCACCGCGCGCGGCCTGATTCTGTCTCATGCCGATAACGACATGATCGTCAGCGGCAGTTTCTTCTACGCATTGAGTCTTGGCACACCGGTCATCGCCGTAAAGACGCCGTTCTTCAACTGGGTACAGCGCGAACTGGACGTGGAAGGACTGACCGTTGTCGATGAGGTCGAATCCATCGGCTTGGCACTCAAACAACAAGTCCATCTGCCGGCCGAAACGATCCTCAGATCAGCAAGAAAATACTTCTCCTTGGCGACCGTCACCACCTGCTGGGATGCGTTGTTTGCTCAGCTTCAACTCCAGGACCCGACCTGAGCCATATCCACCCGAACTGCCGAACGGACTCCGCACTCCGAGCGCCCGACGCTTCCCCCGGCTCGGAATCTGCGGGAAATCACATAACGACGCAATTGGAATGTACTCAATATGTTGAACAACCAAGACGGCATCATTCGCTCCAATGAACCTGTACTCGCAGTAATTCAGCGCTGGCTGGATCTGGGGGTCATTTGTGTGGCCCTCTTGTTGGTGATGATGTGGCGGGACATTCCCGGATCGCCTCAGCATATGCTCAGTCTGCTGGTCACGCTTTTTCTGTTCTATCTGCTCAACGATGTCAGCCAGTTGTACGGATCCTGGCGGGGTGAGCAGACCTTCCGTGAGCATCGGCGCGTGGCAGGAAACTGGGGCGCGGCTTTTGTCGGCATGTTCATCATTGATTATTTCCTGCTGCACAATGATCTGCTCACCGACCGCGACCGAGTCTACTGGTTCGCTGCAGGGTTACTCATCCTCAGTGGCTATCGCATCGCCCTGCGCCAGACGATGCGCACCTTGCGCGCAAATGGTTACAACACCCGTACGGTCGCCATCGTGGGTGCGGGCTCGCTGGGCCGGCGGCTTGCCAGCAATATCGTTGACAATCCCTGGATGGGGCTTGATCTGCTCGGGTTCTATGATGATGAGGCCAGTGATGCGATCTACCTGCACAGAATACAGGGCTTCGTGCCTGTACGCGGCGATCACCAGGCGCTCATCGACGGTGCGCGCGCGGGTTACATCGACAAGGTTTACATCACCTTGCCGATGGGGGCGGAAGAACGCATCAAATGGCTGCTTGATCAGCTCAGCGACAGCACCGCATCGGTCTACCTGATCCCGAATGTGTTTATCGTCGATCTGCTGCATGCGCGCAGCGAATCCATCAACGGTCTGCCCAGCATCAGCATCTTCGACTCACCGATGGATGGCGCCAGCCGACTGGTCAAACGCATTGAGGACATTGTTCTGTCGCTGATCATCCTGGCGCTTATTGCCGTACCCATGTTGATCATCGCCTTGGGGGTGCGCCTCACCTCCCGGGGCCCAGCGCTGTTCCGGCAGAAACGCTACGGCATGGATGGCAGACCGATCGAGGTCTG
This sequence comes from Halopseudomonas bauzanensis, assembly GCF_900114735.1. Lineage (GTDB taxonomy): Bacteria > Pseudomonadota > Gammaproteobacteria > Pseudomonadales > Pseudomonadaceae > Halopseudomonas > Halopseudomonas bauzanensis. Next base: position 237,493 of record NZ_FOUA01000004.1, read on the forward strand.
GAAATTCCGCAGCATGACCGTGATGGAAAATGGTGACACCGTTACCCAAGCCAAGCGCAACGACGCCCGCATCACCCCATTCGGTGCATTCTTGCGGCGCACCTCCCTCGACGAACTTCCCCAGTTCCTCAATGTGCTGCGCGGCGACATGTCCATTGTCGGTCCCCGCCCCCACGCGATTGCCCACAACGAGGAATATCGCAAGCTCATCAGCGGTTATATGCTGCGCCACAAGGTCAAACCGGGTATCACCGGCTGGGCTCAGATAAACGGCTGGCGTGGCGAAACTGACACCCTCGACAAAATGCAGAAACGCATCGAATACGACCTCAACTACATTCGCCGCTGGTCCCTCTGGCTCGATCTCAAAATCGTGTTTCTTACCGTATTCAAGGGATTCCTGAACAAGAATGCCTATTAACCTCAGCTCCTCCCCTATACCCTTTGTTTCAAAGCATCTTTCCCTTTAGCCACATACGCCCCCATCTCGTCATCCGGCACCATACTGCCACCGGTGGCCCAAGCCAGGTGGGTAGCGTTCTTCAGCCGATCAGGTGTCAGCTGGAGACGTTGCCGATAGGCTTCGTTTTCGGCGGCAAGCACACGCGCCACACCCGGGACCCCGGCCAGTGCGGAAGGCTCCAGCAGGACGTTCTCCAGTTGCTCCAGCAACGCGAGCAAGGCATAAAGCTCTTCATCCCGGATCGTGTAATAGCCGTCAATGAGCCGCTGCATCGCCTTTCCGACGAAGCCGGACGGCCGCCCTACGGCCAGACCATCAGCGGCAGTGACGTTGTCGATGCCGAAATCCTGCACCGCAACTTCATCATGCAAGCCGGTATATACGCCCAGCAGCATGCAGGGCGAGTGTGTGGGTTCGGCGAAGATACAGTGAACGGCATCACCGAACATCAGCTTCAAACCGAAAGCTACCCCACCCGGTCCTCCACCAACGCCACAGGGTAGATAGACAAACAGCGGGTGGTCAGCATCCACCACTACACCCGCTTCCTCCAGTTGGGGTTTCAGCCGCACTGCGGCGACAGCATAGCCAAGAAACAGGCTGGTGGAATTCTCATCATCAATGAAATGGCAACCTGGATCTGCGTCAGCCTGCTTTCTGCCTTCTGCCACAGCGACGCTGAAATCCGCCTCATACTCCACCACCGTCACGCCGTGGCCACGCAGCTTCTCTTTCTTCCATTCCCGTGCGTCAGCCGACATATGCACGGTCACGTCAAACCCCAGGGTCGCGCTCATGATGCCGATCGATAATCCCAGATTCCCGGTGGAGCCTACCGCGATACGGTGCTGGCGGAAGAATGACCGAAAAGCATCGCTATCGAGCCTTGCGTAGTTATCATCAAGGCTCAGTAGCCCTGCGTTCAGTGCCAGGTCCTCCGCATGCTTGAGCACTTCATATATTCCACCGCGCGCCTTGATCGAGCCGGAGATAGGCAGATGGCTGTCAAGTTTCAGCCAGAGCTGGCCTGGCAGCGGCAGGCCGTAACGCTCACCAAGCGCCTCCTGCAACCGAGGTACGAGCTGGATAGGAGACTCGATGATCCCGCCTGCCTCCTCGGTCTGTGGAAATACCCGACGAATATAGGGTGCGAAGCGGGTCAATCGAGCACTCGCGCCCTGCACGTCTTCCCAAGTAAGCCCCACATCCGGTAATGCGATGTCCGCCGGTTGGACGGCCGGATTGAACCATGCCGTTTCCTTCAATGCCACGAGGTCCTGAACCAGCGGGTGGCCTTGCAACCAGTGGTCAATTGAAATGCCGGTGCTCATATTGGTTCCTCATTCGGTGGGTAATAGTCTCTCCGTATCGCATGAAGTGTATCAGCCGACGAGGCGTCCTGCGGATGCCAGTCGTAACGAGCGCCCCCAGACCGGCTGCGAGCACAAAAAAGGGGCATCCGAAGATGCCCCTTAAACCCAAACGTCCAGCGAACTTACTAATCAGCGCACGCCGGAAGCCCTCAACGCAGCCGGTGTGAACTGGTTGTAGGTCGGAGGCGTACCGCCATACTGCGGGGCAGAGTTTTCTTCGGTGTACATGCCCAGGGCGATATAGCGACCGGCCAGCAGATCGTACAGAGTTTCCAGGGTGTAACCCGGGATCTTGTGCTTGTAGTTGAAGGCAATATGACCCTCACCTACGCGCCACAAAGTGCCACGACCGTCGTAGTGGTCCGCCAGGCCGATCTGCCAGGAGTCCTCGTCAACGAAGAAGTTACGCTGCGCATAGATATGCCGCTGCCCCTGCTTCACGTCACCCTGAACTTCCCATACGCGGTGCAACTCGAAACGCGTATGCTCCGGATTCACGTGACCGGCCTTCAATACATCACTGTATTTCAGATCGGGATCGGACAGCCTGCCGGAGTTATACGGCAAGTAGATTTCCTTCTTGCCGACCAACTTCCAGTTGTAGCGATCAGGCGCACCGTTGTACATGGAGAAGTTATCCGATGTACGCATACCGTCCGATGCAGTACCCGGGCCGTCGTAGGCCACCTGCGGCGCACGGCGCACACGGCGTTGACCGGCGTTGTATACCCAAGCCATACGTGGCTCTTTCAGCTGATCGAGACTATCGTGTACCAGCAGCACGTTACCGGCGAGTCGTGCCGGCGCATTCACCCGCTGCTTGAAGAACAGCAAAGTGTTAGGCATGGACGTCGCGTCGATATCGGGCATCAGGTTTGGATAGCCGACTTCTTCTTCCAGCTTGATCAGTGTGTAAGAACCATTGGTCTGCGGCATGGCCTGCATGTACCAGCGATGCACGTTGAGACGGTAGCGCGTCATGTGGTTCCAGATGACTTCGGCGCCCGACTTGGGAACCGGGAATACGAAGGAAGCACCGGGAGTGACGTTCTCGACACCATCTCCACCGTTGACCAGCTTGGCCTGGCCGGCAGTCCGCTTGACCTGATCATAGAGCTCTTGCGGATAGCCAATGCTACGGTGAGTCTGATAAACCGGCATACGGAAAGTTTCTGGATAGCGCTCGAACATTGCTACCTGGCCCGGCGTCAGATTCTCCTTATATTGCTGGTAGTTCTGCGCAGTAATTACAAACTCAGGCTGTTCGCTCTTGTACGGGTTCTCCAGAAAATTGTTAGCTAAGTCCTGTCCCGCATTGGTAGGCAAACCGCCGGTCCACTCGGGAATGGTACCTGCCGCATTACCAGCCTTCTCCGCCCCGATGGGCGTCAAGGTGGTACCCAATTGATCGATTTCAGACTGGGTAAGGTTTTGTGCCGCAATACTGGTGGCAATCAAGCTGAGGGCCAGACCGCAGGCACCGATTATTGTTTTCTGCATATGCATTTTTTTCTCCTAGCCTGCTTAGAAACTTACGCCGAAGCTGACAGCGGCAAAATCGCGATCAACCAAGGTGTTGTACTTGCCATCAAAGAAGTTGGTGTAGCTGAGACTGGCGTTGTACTTGTTGGCGTAGTCGGCATTCACCCCAACGCTGATCGACTTGGCGTTTTCGGTGAAGTTGGGGCTGTAACCCTCAACGTCATGTGACCAGGCGATGTTCGGAGTTAAGTTGATACCGGCGATTACGTTGCTGTAATCCAGAGACGCGCGCAGACGATAGCCCCAAGAGAAGTCAGTGAAGAAGCCATCGTTTTCACACCAGCTACCTGCTCTTGGAGAAGTGTCAGCTGCAGGGGGCGAGGGGTTGGAGGAACATTGCCCAGCTGTCACCCCACCTCCGTCAGTATCCTGCCATGGGCTTTGACCAAACAACGAATCGCGGCCAAATCGCGGGCCGTTGCCTCCAATACCGCCAATATGGTTGGCACCGACCTCACCGATTAACGCTAGGCGGCTGGCCCCAAAGATGCGATCAATAAAGTGCACCGCGCTCATGGAAGCTTGCCAGAAATCCTTGCGCTCGTACCCTTGAATGTAATCACCTGCTGCCCAAGGGCCGCCTCGGTGGGTGTTATCACCCGGCGCGACAAAGTCAGACAGCGCAGCACGGCTCATGTCACCACTGTTGATCTGGATAGGCATGTTCGGCCGGTAACTCAGCTCACCCGCTACCGAGACCCCACCGATGTCGGTCCCAAAACTCACACCATAAAGCCGGATATCTTCCGGGTGTTCAAAGAAGTAGCCTGCAAGCCCTTGAGCACCATCAATACCAGTAACAGCACCAGGGCCCGGGTCGCCTTTAATGTTTGAATACAACGGGTTACGGCTATGGTAGTTCATTGCATAAAAGCCGAACTCGGTATTATTCAGCTCAGGAACGAACCAGCGGAATGCGACACCGAACTGGCCACTATCGCTCGCTTCTTTATCCTTTCTTGCTCTGACGATATAGGAGGAATACGTTCCAAGGAGCGGGTGCTGGAACCCGTTTTCCAAAGTTGGATCTCCCTGTGGTAGATCCTGCCCGACCCAAATCAGACGGTCGTTACAACCACGCCCTACCACATCCGAACTGGAGAAGAACGTACCGCAGTTATCAGCAATGGTCCCATGCCACTTCAGCTGATAAAACGCCTCCATCGTCAGGTTTTCAGTCAAACCTTGTGACAGATACAACATCTCAACCGGCAGCAGGCCTTCCTTCAGCTCCGCCCCCGGGCGGCGGAAGGCGGATGCATCGATTGGGTTGATGGAGTTGATACCGTTCTGGATGAAGACGCCCTCACCCCAGCTGACTACCTGGCGACCGAGGCGAACGTTGCCGGGGTTATTGCCAATGGCGTAGTTGTGATAGACGAACGCATCCAGCAATTGAATACCGGCACCCTTTTGCAGGGGATGACGACCTGAGTCATCGATATCATAGAAGTCCTGGCTGCCGTCTTTGGTTTCGAAATCGTACCAGTAGTTGCCCCGGATGAAGGCGCCGGAGTTACCGTAGCGCAGTTCCAGATCGTGGGAGCCTTTGAAAATCTTGGAAAACACGTCCCCCTTCTCATAATTCAGACGTCCGTCGTCCGATGTCCGTGCTGCAGCCTCACCACCCTGGTTTACGCCATTAATTTCGGTAAGCGTATGGATGAAGCGCTTGTCCGGATCGGACATCGACATGCTGGCCCCGATGGAAAGCTGTGAGTCAAACTGCGCTTCCACCTCACCGATATTGAAAGTGACTGCATTTGCCGAGCCTGTAACACTTGCGAGCCCGATTGCCAGGGGCAATGCGGCCAACGCCCAAGCATGCTTTGTTTTTGTCATTGTGCTGCTCCGTTAGATTGGATCCATACCAACAGGCCTTCGCAGGGCCCGAGGGTCGGTATCAAGTCTGTCACGGCCCGCTGGGCGGATTTGTCTGATTCGGACCAATACCTTGGCCCAACGGGACATTCAGCGCATGAATGTGATCAATTTACAGAACGGAATGGTCTGTTGTTTTTTTTTGCACAATCGATGGTATTGCTCTATGTTATGTCTCAACGATAGAAATCGTTACAAAATAAAAACAACAAAGAGAATCGGGCATGAACCAGATCCATCCTCCCCTTCCCTGTGCACGACTGCAGGAACGAGCATTGTGGGCGAAAGGTATTGTCCAGGCATTAGTCCCCTACGGCAGACAGGCACGTGAGCTGCCGGAGGATCTCCGTCAATACAACGCACCAGATGACATGAGCCTGGCTCATATCAGCCAGACCGACATGAACCGGCTATGGCACGCCGCCGCCACCCTCAGCCGAGATGATTGCTTCGCCCTGCGTATGGGGCAAGCGTTCTCCAGTCCCACCTCCCAATTGCTGGCCCTTGCCAGTCGCTCCAGTGAGACGGCCAGCGCGGCTGTGCAGCGCCTGGTGCGTTTTATTCAAGTGTTCAGCACGCAGGTGCAGCTGTATTCGGTGGAAGATGAGTATCATCTGACTGTGTATTTTGAACCCAAGGGAGCTGCGCACCCGTTGCAGTTAGAGGCGCTGGTGTCGCGCTGCGTGGCAACCTGGAGAGAATTGGACACCGGGAACCTGCCGCTGATCATGGAGGTGCGTTTGGGCGATGAGATGGATAAGCGACGCGACGAATGTGAACACATCCTCGGCACCCGAGTCCGCCTGGGATGCAAGCGAATCGCTGTGCGCCTCAACCGTCGCGCTCTGCAGGTACCACTGCCGAGCCGCGATGCTTTTCTGCTGAAACGCCTGGATGCGTCTCTGGCGGACATGGTCGAAGACCTGCCCAATGTGGATTTCGCCGAGCAGGTAAAACAGCGCATCCGGGTCCTGCTGTCTGAACGGGAGGTATCCGAAGATCTGGTGGCCACGCCCTTCAACGTCAGCCCGCGACATCTGCGCCGCAAGCTCAGTGAGTCCTGCACAACTTATGAGAAGCTGCTGGATGAGGTGCGCATGGAGCTGGCTATCAAGTTGATCCAGGAACACCGCCTCAATCTCGGGCGCATCGCCTTCGAACTCGGCTTTCTCGATCCCAGCAGTTTCACCCGTGCCTTCCGCCGCTGGACCGGCATGAGTCCAACCGCCTTCCGCGAGCAGGGCCTTGGCAAATCCGAAAGCTCGGTACTTGTGTAAAAAAGAGGGCCCCACAGGGCCCTCAAGCCAGATCGCTGCTGCGATCATCCAATGCTTCAGAAACTCACACCGAAACTCAACGCAGCAAAATCCCGGTCTGTCATTACGTTATATTTACCATCAAAGAAGTTGGTATAGCTGATGCTTGCCTGATAGCGGTTCGCGTAATCGGCATTCAGGCCGATGCTCACCGACTTGGCGTCTTCAATGAAGTTGGGCCCATAACCGTTCACGTCGTGGGACCATGCGATGTTCGGGCTCAGGTTGATACCGGCGATCACGTTGCTGTAATCCAGTCCTGCCCGCACACGATAGCCCCAAGAAGAGCGCGTCACATAGCCTTCATTCTCACACCAGCGGGCATTTTCCGGACGCTGGCCGTAGCATATGCCATCGATGGCCGGGCCCTGCCCGAACAACGGGTCACGGCCATAGCGAGTACTGCCCGGCCCGCTCTCCAGCCCGCCGATGTAGTTGAAGCCCACTTCGCCTGCCAGACTCAGGCGATTGGCGCCTAGTACCCGGTCGATCAGATGCACGACCGATACCTGCGCCTGCCACAGCTCCTTGCGACGGTATCCATTGATTTCATCCAACGGCTGCAATGTCACTACCTCACCGTTATATACCGGCGTAGGGTAGAGATAACCAAGCACCCCGGCGGGGATGGCGGTCAAGCTCAGGTCGGAGGTATTGATCTGCAGATTGTAATTGGGCCGGTAGCTGATTTCCCCGGCTACCGTCGAGCCAGCGACGCTGGTCTGAAAGCTCAGCCCATACAGCTGGATATCTTCCGGATACTCCAGCAAGTAGCCCGCCGGCCCGCTGACACCGTTGATCCCCGGCACTCCCGGTATCACAGTGTCGTGTCCCCTGACCACTGAGAACGCCGGCACCCGGCTGTGGTAATTCATGGCGTATAGCCCAAACTCGGTATCATGCAGCTCAGGTACGAACCAGCGCAGGGCAATACCATACTGACCACTGTCGCTCGCCTCGCGGTCCTTGTCATAGCGAACGTTGTAGTCCGTGGTCAGGTTGGTTGGCGGATACAGGATCGACGGCATACTACCCTGCGGATTGTCCACCCCAACGCCAAGCCGGTCGTTACAGCCCTTGGCCAGGGTATCGCTGGTGGAGAAAAAGGTGCCGCAGTTGTCCACCACGCTCGGCGCCCATTTCAACTGATAGAAGAGCTCCATCGTCAGGTTCTGCGTCAAACCCTGGGAAAGGTAAAGCATCTCGACCGGAATCAACCCCTCCTTGACTTCCGCACCCGGCCGGCGGAAGGCGGACACGTCGATCGGGTTGATGGTATTGAGTGAGTTGCCAATAAACAGGCTCTCTCCCCAGCTCACAACCTGACGACCGAGCCGGATGTTTCCGGGATTATTGCCGATGAAATAGTTGTGGTACACAAAGGCGTCCATCAGCGCGATGCCAGAGCCCTTCTGCAGCGGATCGCGACCACGGTCACTAATATCGTAGAAGCGCTGGCCGCCGTCCTTGGTCTCGAAGTCGTACCAGTATTTGCCGCGGAAGAAGGCACCCGAATCGCCGTAACGCAATTCCAGATCGTGGGAACCCTTGAAGATCTTCGAGAAGGCATCGCCCTTGTCGAAGTTCAAGCGTCCATCGTCGGTGGTTTTGGCCGCCGCTCTGCCGCCGTTGTACGGATCAATGAAATCCGCATCAGGGTTGGCAGTAGCCCAACTGGCACCGATGGACAACTCGCTGTCGAATTGCCCATCCAGATTCCCCCAGGTAAAAGACGCGGCCTGGGCCAATGGTGTGAAAGCAAGGCCGATTGCCAGAGGCAGGAGCGCCAGCGGCCGTGGATTGTCTATTTTTGTCATTGTTCTAATCCCTTGTGTTGATCCACAGGCTCCAACAGGAGTCAATTAGAGACTAGCACCACATGAATGAACATTCATTTTATTTTTTGTCTATGGATCGCAGAAACCAAAAACCGGAGCATGAAGCTCCGGTTTTTAAGAACACGCCGCTGATAGCCCTTCAGCTACCCAGTTTCAAATGTTGTTCATACAGCAGATCAACAATACCGTTACTCGGTGCATAGCCCTGTACTGTGGATAGCAGTGTTTCGCGCACCAGGTTGTAATTGTCATCCCGTACCGCCTGGCGCAGGGTATCGAGAATCGGCAGCAACTGGTTCCACGGTATGTAGATCTCATTGGCCCGGTGGATCTTGCTGTGTGCGGTCGCCTCCGGGTTGTCGCCGATCAGCAGTTCCTCATACAGCTTCTCACCCGGCCGCAGTCCGCTGAAGGTCACCGCGATATCGCCCGAAGGATTGATCTCATCGCGCACTGTCAGGCCCGACAGCATGATCATCTTGCGCGCCAGATCGACAATGGTCACCGGCTCGCCCATATCCAGCACGAACACATCACCACCCTGCCCCATGGCACCCGCCTGGATTACCAACTGCGCGGCTTCGGGAATGGTCATGAAGTAACGGGTGATATCCGGGTGGGTCACGGTCACCGGGCCGCCACGGCGGATCTGCTCGCGAAAGCGTGGAATCACCGAGCCGGACGAGCCCAGCACGTTACCGAACCGAACCATGGTGAAACGTGTACGGTTCACCTGACTGACCTGCGCCTCCTCGCCCCACAGGCGCGGTGCCTGCTCGGCACTCAGCGCCTGCAATACCAGCTCCGCCAGACGCTTGGTGGAGCCCATCACGTTGGTCGGGCGCACAGCCTTGTCAGTGGAGATAAGGACGAAGTTTTCCACCCGGCACTTGATCGCCGCCTGCGCGGTATTCAGAGTGCCGAACACGTTGTTCATGATGCCTTCGGCAATATTGTGCTCCACCATCGGCACATGCTTGTAGGCTGCGGCGTGGTAGATAGTATTGATCTTCCAGGCACCGATCACATCCCGCAACCGACTGAAGTTGCGGATCGACCCCATGATCGGCACCAGCTGGATGTCCAGCTTGCGGCTGCGAATCCAACCCTCCAGCTCGCCATGGATCGCATACAGCGCATATTCGCTGTGCTCGAACAACACCAGCGTGGTTGGCTCCGACTGGACAATCTGGCGGCACAGTTCACTACCGATCGAGCCACCCGCGCCAGTGACCATCACCGCCTGACCCTTGATGCAACGCTGGAACAGCGATGGGTCCGGCGGCACTGGATCGCGCCCCAGCAGATCGGCGATGTCTACCTCCTGCAGGTCATCCACTTTCACCTTGCCGCAGGCCAGGTCCATGATCCCCGGTATGGTACGCACATGCAGACCATGGCCCTGCAGCTTGGCCAGAATCTCCTGGCGCCGCGACCGGGTCGCCGACGGCAGAGCCAGCAGCATTTCCGCCGCGCCGGTTGCGGTGATCATGCTGCCTACCTCTTCTCCGGAATACACCGGCAGGCCAGCAATAGTCCGGCCGACCAGCTTGGGATCGTCATCCACGAAAGCCACCGCCTTGTACATCCGCCCCACCTTCAGCGAAGCCAGCAACTGAGTACCCGCAGCACCTGCGCCATAAATAGCCACCGGCTGCCCAGCTATCTCGCCATCGCGGGAGCGGATGCTTGGCAGACCAGCGGTCAGCCAATCCCCCATGAAGTATTCCCGAGCCAGCAGACGCAACCCACCGATGAAGATCAGGCTCAGTGCCCAATAGGAGAAATACACCGAACGGGGGAACAGCACGTCCCAGCCCAGGTCCTTGGCCACCAGCAGGGTGAAAGCAAACGCCAGGAAGCCCAGGGTGACCGCCTTGGCGATGCAATAAAGCGCAACGTTACCGAAATGCCGCATGACGGCGCGATACATGCCCATGCGCACATAGAGCGGCAAGGCCAGCAGCGGCGCGAGCACGAATAGCAATCCTTGGCCATTCTCCGGCCAGAGCCAACCCTCATCACCCAGCCGCAGAAATAGCGCCAGCCAGAGGGCCAGTGACAACAGAAGCACATCAGCCACGATCTGAATGGAGCGTTTCTGGTTATGGTTGAGTTCAATCAGTCGTTCTTTCAACACAGGAGAAGGCCTCTGTTTTTGGGAAGCAGTACGCCGGGCGCGGCCGCACGGCGCAACCTGCCACAGATGCGACAGCTAATGTAACAGAATGTTCCGATCAATTAACGGTAGCCATTTGGGTTGGCTGACTGCCAACGCCAGGCATCGACGCACATCGCTTCGAGATCCAGGCCCGCGCGCCAGCCAAGTTCCCGCTCGGCCAGCATGGGATCAGCGTAACAGCTGGCGACATCCCCAGGACGACGATCAGTCAGGGCATAAGGCAGTTCGCGACCGCAGGCACGCTCGAACGCATGCAACATATCCAATACCGAATAACCCATGCCCGTACCAAGGTTGAAAGCCTGGATGCCCCGTCCGCGCTCCAGCCACTGCAGCGCCTTGACATGCCCCTCGGCCAGATCCATGACGTGGATGTAATCGCGAACCCCGGTGCCATCGTGGGTCGGATAGTCACTACCGTAGACACTCAACCGCTCGCGCCTACCGACCGCCACCTGGGCGATATAGGGCATCAGGTTGTTGGGGATGTCCGCCGGGTCCTCGCCGATACGGCCACTGATGTGAGCGCCTACGGGATTGAAATAGCGCAGCAATGCAACATTCCAGCTGTCATCTGACACATGCAGGTCACGCAGCATTTCTTCGATCATGAGTTTGGAGCGACCATAGGGGTTGGTCGCACTGGTTGGAAAGTCCTCACGGATCGGCAGGGTAGCCGGATCGCCATAGACAGTGGCAGAGGAGCTGAACACCATGTTCTTCACCCCGGCACGCTGCATGGCCTGGCACAGCACCACAGTGCCGCTGACGTTGTTGTGGTAGTAGCGTAGCGGCTGCGCCACCGATTCGCCCACCGCCTTCAGGCCGGCAAAGTGGATTACCGCATCGATGGCGTGGTCTTGAAACAATTGATCAAGCAATGCTGCGTCGTTGATGTCACCTTCAACCAGAGTCACCGCGTGGCCGACGATATCCTCGACCCGCCGCACCGCTTCACGGCAGCTGTTGCTGAAATTGTCCAGCACCACGACCCGGTATCCCGACTCCAGCAATCTGATGCAAGTGTGCGAGCCGATATAGCCTGCACCGCCTGTCACCAAAATGGACTTGCTCATGCATTGTTTCCTTGATCAATTGCGCGTATGGCTTCCAGCAACCTGTCCGTTTCGCGTTGCATCAGGGTTTCATCACCGCGGCTTTCCACGTTCAGGCGAATAACCGGCTCCGTATTCGAGGCCCGCAGATTGAAGCGCCAGTCCGCGAAACAGACACTCAGGCCGTCAGTGTAATCGATATCCAGCGCACCGGGCGCGTACCGTGCCTCCATCGCCTTGAGCATCGCCGGGGCATCACTGATTGTCAGATTGATTTCTCCAGAAGACGGATAGGCTGCAATGCGTTCACCTACCAGCTCAGAAAGCGGCTTGCCCTTGCGACAAACCAGTTCCGCCACCAGCAGCCAGGGAATCATGCCACTGTCGCAATAGGCGAAGTCACGGAAATAGTGATGCGCACTCATCTCGCCGCCGTAGGCCGCATCCTCGGCGCGCATGCGCTCCTTGATGAAGGCATGCCCGGCCTTGGTTTGCACCGCCGTTCCGCCATTCTGTTCGACCTGCTCCACGGTATTCCATACCAGTCGCGGATCATGAATGATGCGTGCCCCCGGCTCCTTCTGCAGAAAGGCCTCGGCCAGCAACCCGACAATGTAATAACCCTCGATAAAGCGACCCTGCTCATCGAACAGGAAACAGCGATCGAAATCGCCATCCCAGGCAATTCCCATATCGGCCCGGTATTCGAGCACCGCATCGCGGGTCACGCCACGGTTCTCGGTCAGTAACGGGTTCGGGATACCGTTGGGGAAGCTGGCGTCGGGCTCATGACATATCTTTACCATTTCCACCGGCATGTGCAGTTCGGCAAAGGCCTCCTCCAGCGCGTCCACCACCGGGCCGGCCGAGCCATTGCCGGCATTGACCACAAGACGCAGCGGCGTGAATGCCGCCGGGTCGATATAGCCGAGCAGATGCTCGATGTAATCGGCGCGAATATCGATCTGCTCGTAACCGCCACGGTCCACATCGGCGACAGTGGGATCGCGGCCATCGACCAGATCGTATTCATTGGCCTCGGCAAGAGCGCGGATATCCGCCAGACCGGTATCCGCCGAGATCGGTCGCGAGCCTTCGCGTACCAGCTTGAAACCGTTGTAATCGATGGGGTTATGCGAGGCTGTCACCTCGATCCCCCCATCTACCCCCAGGTGGAACGTGGCGAAATACACTTCCTCAGTGCCGACCATACCCAGATCCAGCACATCCACGCCTTCGTCACGCAGTCCGTTGGCCAGCGCCGCCTTCAATACCGATGAGGTTTCTCGCACATCGCCACCCAGAACGACTTGTTTGGGCTTGAGCCATTGCGCGAACGCTCGGGCGATGCGGTAAGCAATGCTCTCATCCAGTTGCGAGCCCAACTGGCCGCGGATGTCATAGGCCTTGAAACAGGTGATCTCAGACATGTTGGTTCCTTTGCTTGAAAATCAGAAAATCGTCCGAACCGCTAACCCAATATCCGCCGCAGCAACCCTGCCGTCGATGAATCCACTCCCTCCAGGTCTTCTCGCTCCCCTCGAATTTGCGCCAGCGTATCCACCGCCAGCCGCTTGCCCATCTCCACTCCCCATTGATCGAAGGGGTTGATATTCCAGATCACCGATTGTACGAACACCTTGTGTTCGTACAGTGCGATCAGTGCGCCAAGACTGTGGGGAGTAAGCTCATCCAGCAGCAGTGTGGAACTCGGCTGGTTCCCACGGTAGCGCTTGTAGCTGGGCATGCTATCGGGGTCCGGGAGCGCGGCGTCGCCCAGAGCCAGCAGACGGGACTGGGCGAGGCAGTTGGCCAACGCCAGTTCATGTTGAGCGGCGAGCTCCTCCACCGGTTGCCCCTGTGCTTCGCGGTAACGCCGAGCCGGCATGATGAAGTCACAGGTCACCGCTTCGGTGCCCTGGTGCAGCAATTGGTAGAACGCATGCTGGGCGTTGGGGCCTACATCGCCCCAGATGATCGGGCAGGTGCTCTGCTCCACCGGCGTGCCATTGCGCGTCACGCTCTTGCCATTGGACTCCATTTCCAGCTGTTCAAGATACATCGGCAGGTGTTTCAATCGCCCGTCATAGGGCAATATCGCCTGGGCATTGATGCCCAGCACATTGGTATTCCACACCCCGATCATCGCCATCAGTACCGGCAGGTTGCGTTCCCAGGACGCGGTACGGAAATGCTCATCGATCAAATGCGCACCGGCGAGCATATTGCGAAAGCCATCCATGCCTACCGTCAGCGCGATCGGCAGGCCGATCGCTGACCACAGCGAGTACCGGCCGCCAACCCACTCCCATATCTGCAATTGGTTCTCTTCGCTGATGCCCCACTCGGTCATCTTCGCCACAGCTGACGAGACACCCAGGAAATGGCAGTGCAACACCCCGCTATTGCTGCCCAACGTCCGCTGCAACCACTGCCGGGCGGTTTCCGCATTGCTCAGCGTATCGATGGTGGTGAATGACTTGGAAGAAATGATGAACAGGGTGGAATGCGGATTCAGGGTTCGCAGCAGTTGCGACAATTGGCTGCCATCCATGGTCGAGGCAAAGTGTACCGTCAGCCGCGACGAGGTAGGCATCGCGCTGTCGCACAGCGCCTCACTAACCATCAAGGGGCCCAGGTCCGAGCCGCCAACACCGATATTGACCACGTCCGTCACCACCTCGCCGGTCACGCCCCGCCACTGTCCGGCGTGGAGCTTGTTGACGATGCGGTCCATACGGTGCAATTGCTCATGTACCTGAGCAGTGATGTTCTGGCCCCCAACCATGCATTTGGTCTCGGCCGGTAGTCGCAATGCCCAATGCATGGCCGGGCGTTGTTCAGTGCAGTTGACCGGGTCGCCAGCGAACAAACGCCCGATCCAGTCATCCAATTTGGCCTGTCGTGCGAGCTCGAACAGATCGGACAATGTCTGCCCCGTCAACCGCTGTTTGGAATAGTCGAATAGCAACGGCCCGCATTCACAATGCAGCTGCTTGAAGCGCTGGGGATCGCTCGCGAACAGCTGCGCCAGATGTTGTTCCTTCATGGTGTCGGCGTGGTCCGCCAGAACGCGCCAGATCATATGCTGTCTCCCACTGCCGTAGCCATTCAACGCCGCCCGATGCCGTAGTACATAAACCCGCTGCGCTTCACGAAGCCCGGATCCCAGATGTTACGCCCATCCAATAGCAGCGGCGTCGCCATCTCGGCATGCAGCCGCGTGAAGTCGGGGCTCCAGTAGGACTTCCACTCGGTCACCAACATCAGCGCATCGGTTGCTGCCGCTGCCGCATAGGGATCATCATGCAACACCAGGTCATCCCGCTCACCAGCCCATTCAGCCAGCGCCGGCAATGCTCGCGGATCATGTACATGCACCTGCACTCCCTGGGCCCACAACGCTTCGATCAGTTTCAGCGCCGGCGCATTGTCAATGCGCGCCGATTCGGGTTTGAATGCCACGCCCCAGATAGCCACCCGGCGTCCTTCCAGCTGCGTGTCATAATGGCGCCAGAGCTTGCGAAACAGCGACTCCTTCTGCCGCTCGTTGATTTGCAGTACCTCTTCCAGCAGCTGCGCCTGCAGACCGCTGTGTTGCAATGTGCTGGCCAGGCTCATCACATCGCGGGAGAAGCTCAGGCCGCCGAACCCGCAACCGGGGTACAGGTAGGCTTCACCAATACGCGTATCCGCTCCCATGCCCTGGCGTACACGTTCGATATCAACGTCCAGACTGTCTGCCAGATTGGCCATATCATTCATATAGCTCAGGCGCGTCGCCAACATGCCGTTGATCGCCAGCTTGGTAAATTCGGCCTCGCGCGGGCGCATATGCATGATGCCGTCACGTCGGCGGTTGAAGGGGCGCAGCAGCTCGGCCACCAGCCGGCTGGCCCAGGGCGTGTCGGCGCCCACCAGCCAGTGATTGGGCCGAGTGAATCCGGTCAGCGCCCCCCCCTCGGTCAACAGGTCCGGCACGCTGACTACCGCACCGAATCGCGAATCTGCACCCGGGCGGTTCAGCAGCGCGCGCTGCAAGGCTTCGGTGCTCCCCACCGGAAAAGTCGACTGGTTGACCACCAGAAATTCCGGATCGATATCCGCCGGCAGGCCTTCAACCAGACGGTGCGCAAGCCCCAGCGCGTCCGGCGATAACGCCAGCCACAAAACGGTACAACGCGCATCAGGCAACACATTAAGGGGGGCCACAGTCAGCCGACCGGTCCGCTTCTGTTCCACCATCAAAGGCGCCAGACCAGGTTCACGCAGAGTGAACTCATCACTGTCCAGGGTGTTTGCGACCGAACCGGGTGAAACATGCAGGGTCACCTGATGCCCCGTCGACGCCATCGCCGCCGCGCTCACCAGGGCGCACAGCGTATCGCCATACACTTCAAGGTTCATTTATCAGCCCTCAGCCTGATAACGTGCCAACAGCGCGCGAAAATCCGCGCCCAGTTGCGGGTCCTGCACACCATAGGCCAGTGTCGCCTCCAGGTAGCCCAGCTTGCTGCCGCAGTCATAGGAGCGCCCCGCTATATGCCAGGCCTCCACGCCTTCGCTCTTCATCAGCTCGGCAATCGCATCGGTCAACTGAATCTCACCACCTGCGCCCGGCGCCGTGTTGGCCAGCAGATCAAAAATGCCGGCAGGCAACACATAACGCCCGACGATCGCCAAATTCGAAGGTGCCTGCTCGCGCGGCGGCTTCTCCACCACGCGGGTCATGCTGGCATGTCCGGCTGGCTGCAGATCAGCGCCGTTCAGGTCGACAACCCCGTACTGATGAACAAGCTCAACCGGCACCGGCTCGACCATGATCTGCGCCCGGCCGGTGTCGGCAAAACGCTGGGTCATCAACCCCAGATCGCTGCCATGGCCGGCCTGTTCCACCAGCACATCCGGCAGCATCACCGCAAAAGGAGCGTCACCGACGACCGGGCGCGCGCAGTACACCGCATGCCCCAATCCGAGGGCCCGCCCCTGGCGTACCGCCGTCACCTTCAATTGCGGTGGTGCGATATCGCGTAATACCTGCAGCAGTTCTTGCTTGCCCCGGCGTTCCAGCTCCGCCTCCAGTTCGTAGTTCACATCGAAGTGATCCTCGATGGCCTTCTTGCTGGAATGCGTCACCAACACGATTTCATTGATTCCCGCGGCCAGGGCCTCTTCCACCACATACTGGATCACCGGCTTGTCCACCACCGTGACCATTTCCTTGGGAATCGCCTTGCTGGCCGGCAAAAAGCGTGTGCCCAGCCCCGCAACCGGTAGAACTGCCTTGGTAACCATCACGGTAACTCCTGAATATCCAAAAAATGCTCCATTTAAGAAAGCGCAGCGTACAGAGAGTTCAGATGATATCTGTGCCACCGCTCCTTTTCCCACCTATAACTGAACCGTTATGGAAAAGTGGCCAGAGCGGCCCTGGACGCCGCTGCCGCTCACCCGGCAACCGGCGCGTGCGACGTGTAAAGCAGTGGCGTTTCCGGTAGCATGACGCCATCGTAACCGCCTGGAATTCACCCATGACCGATCGCCTTACCTTGATCCGGCCCGACGACTGGCATATTCACCTGCGTGACGGCGCTGCGCTGCAGCATACCGTTGCCGATGCAGCACGCCATTTCGCCCGCGCCATCATCATGCCGAACCTCGTGCCACCGGTGCGCGATGGCCAGCAGGCGGACGCTTACAAGGCGCGCATTCTGGGCGCGCGCCCGCAGGGTAACGCCTTCGAGCCGTTGATGGTGCTCTACCTGACTGACCAGACCACACCCGAGATCATTCGCCAGGCCTGGCAACAACGTCAGGCCATCGCCGCCAAGTTGTATCCCGCCGGCGCCACGACCAATTCGGACTCCGGTGTAACAGCGCTGGAGAAAATCTACCCAGCCCTGGAAGTCATGGCCGAGCTGGGCATGCCGTTGCTGGTGCACGGTGAGGTGACCCATGCCGAGGTGGATATCTTCGACCGGGAAAAGGCTTTCATCGACCAACAGCTGGTCGCGCTGACCGAACGCTTCCCAACACTGAAGGTAGTGTTCGAACACATCACCACCGCCGATGCCGTGGATTTCGTGCGCAGCGCCTCCGGTCGCGTTGGCGCCACCATCACCGCCCATCACCTGCTGTACAACCGCAACCATATGCTGGTGGGCGGTATCCGGCCGCACTTCTTCTGCCTGCCGATTCTCAAGCGTCAGCGCCATCAGCAGGCGCTGGGCGATGCAGTGCTGTCGGGCTCCAACAAGTTTTTTCTCGGTACCGACTCAGCCCCCCATGCGCGCCATGCCAAGGAAGCCGCCTGCGGCTGTGCGGGCTGCTACAGTGCCCATGCGGCAATCGAACTTTATGCCGATGCGTTCGAAGAGCTGGGTGCGCTGGATCGGCTGGAAGGGTTCGCCAGTCTGCATGGTCCGGACTTCTATGGCCTGCCGCGCAATACCGACCGTATCACCCTGGTGCGCGAGCCCTGGACCGTACCCGCGACACTGCAATTGGGTGAGCAGGAGCTGGTGCCATTGCGGGCCGGTGAAACCATCCATTGGCGGGTCGTCTGATCCCTTTTGAATTAAGGACGCTGTGTGAGCGAGTTTGACTACGACGATAACGATGCGCTGGAGGGCCCGGCCCATTCCGGTGGCCCCAAACCACCGATGGCCTACCGCTTTCGTGGCTTTCTGCCGGTGGTCGTGGATGTGGAGACCGGCGGCTTCAATTCAGCGACCGACGCCCTGCTGGAAATTGCCGCTACGCCAATCCTGATGGATGACGATGGGCAGGTGTATCCTGACCAGACGCATTTTTTCCGGATCGAGCCCTTCGAGGGCGCTAATGTCGAGCCGGCGGCGCTGGAATTCACCGGCATCAAGCTGGACCATCCGCTGCGTATGGCCGTAAGCGAAAGCCATGCCCTGACGGAAATCTTCAAGCATGTGCGCAAGGCCGTGAAATCCGCTGGTTGCAAACGGGCGGTACTGGTTGGCCATAATGCCTTCTTCGACCTCGGCTTCCTCAATGCGGCTGTCGAGCGCACCGACATCAAGCGCAACCCCTTTCATCCCTTCTCCTGCTTCGATACCGCCACCCTTGGCGGCCTTGCCTATGGTCAGACCGTACTGGCCAAGGCCTGCGCTGCGGCCGATATCGAGTTCGACGGTCGCGAAGCCCATTCGGCTCGGTACGATACCGAGAAGACCGCTGAACTGTTCTGCACCATCGTCAATCGCTGGCGCGACATGGGTGGCTGGCCACCGGTCTGAAGCGCCGCGCAGGCCGGCCAGATAATTTCGATCTGGTCGGCTACACTTTACAGCGGTATTAACAGTTGCTCTGCCAACCACGTGATACCGGCGTGCCTCTGGCATACCGGTGAGACCAAGAAGAAGGAACTATTCCCATGAAATTCAAAGCACTCCCGTATATTTTTTCTGCAGCACTGGGCTACGCCGCAGTGGCGGCCACACCCGCGGTCGCCCAGCAGAATTTCATCACCATCGGTACTGGTGGCCAGACTGGCGTCTACTATGTGGTCGGACAGTCCATGTGCCGTCTGGTCAACCGTAACACCAACGAGCATGGTATCCGCTGCAACGCACCCTCCAGTGGCGGTTCGGTCGCCAACGTCAACGCCATTCGCGGCGGTGAGATGGACATGGGCGTAGTGCAGTCCGACATCCAGTACAAGGCCTATGAAGGGATCGAGAACTTTGCCGATACCGGTGAGTTCAAGGAAATGCGCGCAGTCTTCGCCCTGCACGGGGAGCCCCTGACCATCGTCGCTCGCCGAGACGCAAACATCGAGCATGTCAAAGACCTCAAGGGCAAGCGCTTCAACGTCGGCAACCCCGGCTCCGGTCAGCGTGACACCATGGACGTGGTCATGGACGCGCTGGGCTGGACGCTTAATGATTTCGCCCTGGCCTCCCAGCTGTCCGCTGCGGAACAGGCGGCTGCGCTGGGTGACAACAACATCGACGCCATGGTCTATGTGGCTGGCCACCCCAACGGTTCAATTCAGGAAGCCACCACTACCGTGGACTCGGTCATCGTCGCGGTCAACGGCGAGGAAATCGACGGCATCATCGCCGCGCAACCCTACTATGCCAAGGCAGTCATTCCCGGCGGCATGTACCGCGGCAACGACAACGATGTAGAAACCTTCGGCGTACGTGCCACCATGGTCGCTTCGACCAATGTTCCGGAAGAGACCGTATACCAGACCGTAAAGGCCGTATTCGATAACTTTGATCGGTTCAAACGCCTGCACCCCGCTTTTGCCAATCTCGATGAACAGGAAATGATCAAGGAAGGCCTGTCCATTCCGCTGCATGATGGCGCCGTGCGCTATTACAAGGAACGCGGCTGGATGTAAGCCCTGGGTCGGGCCTGCCCGAGGCAGGCCCGATCTTATCTGAAACACCCACAGGGAATAGTCAATGACCGACTCTGCCAAGCGCGAAGACCTCCTTACCGAACTGGATGACCTCGTCGCCACAAGCGACACCGGTGCGCGCAAACCTCACGGCCTGACGGGCAAGCTGTTACTCTCAGTTGCCGCTTTCTGGTCCCTCTTTCAACTCTGGATCGCCTCACCGCTCCCTTACATGGTCGGGTTTGGCGTATTCAACAGTACCGAAGCCCGCTCTATTCACCTGGCCCTGGCGGTGTTTCTCGGCTTCATGGCCTTCCCCGCACTGCGCCGCTCGCCACGAGACCGAGTGCCCCTGTCGGATTGGATCATGGCGTTGGCCGGCGCCTTCTGCGCCGCCTATATCTACCTGTTTTATGCCGCACTGGCGGGACGCCCCGGCAACCCCACCACCCTGGACGTAGCCGTCGCCATTGTCGGCCTGCTGCTGTTGTTGGAGGCCACGCGCCGCGCCCTGGGCCCTCCCCTGATGATTGTGGCCCTGGTCTTCATCGTCTACTCTCTGGCCGGCCCCTGGATGCCCGGCATGCTGGCCCACCGCGGCGTCAGCCTGACATCCCTGGCCAACCATCAATGGTTGAGCACCCAGGGGGTGTTCGGTATCGCCCTGGGCGTATCCACCAGTTTCGTCTTTCTATTCGTGCTGTTCGGCTCTCTGCTAGACAAGGCCGGCGCCGGCAACTACTTCATCAAGCTGGCGTTCTCCCTGCTGGGCCATTACCGCGGCGGTCCGGCCAAGGCTGCCGTGGCCGCCTCGGGCATGACTGGCCTGATTTCCGGCTCGTCCATTGCCAACACCGTGACCACCGGCACCTTCACCATTCCGATGATGAAACGCGTCGGCTATACCGCAGAACAGTCCGGTGCAGTAGAAGTATCCGCGTCGGTCAACGGTCAGATCATGCCGCCGGTAATGGGTGCGGCGGCCTTCCTGATGGTTGAGTACGTCGGCATCTCCTATACGGAAGTCATCAAGCATGCCTTCCTGCCGGCGATGATTTCCTATATCGCCTTGTTCTACATCGTGCATCTGGCCGCCCTGAAAGCGGGCATGCAGGGATTACAGAGCAGTAACCCTGACCGCCCCATGCTACGCAAGGTGCTGGGGTTTCTCACCGGCCTGCTATTGATCATGGGATTGTCGGTAGCCGTCTATTACGGGCTTGGGTGGCTGAAACCCTTGTTGGGCGATTACGCCGCCTGGGTCATCGCGGCCGGTCTCGCGGCCACCTACCTTGCCTTGGTGCGAATCGGCGCCCGTTATCCGGATCTGGAGCTGGATGATCCGAACTCCCCCGTGGTGTCCATGCCGCAGACCAGACCCACGCTGATGACCGGCTTGCATTACATTCTGCCGGTGATCGTGCTGGTGTGGTGCCTGATGGTCGAGCGGCTCTCGCCCGGTCTGTCTGCATTCTGGGCCACGGTGTTCATGATCGCCATTATCATCACCCAACACCCGCTCATCGCCCTGTTTCGCAAGGAGCAGGATGTCGCCACGAAGGTCCGCCAGGGCTTTTCTGACCTCTGGGAAGGTCTGGTCGCCGGCGCGCGCAACATGATCGGCATTGGTATCGCCACCGCAACCGCAGGCATTATTGTTGGCGCCGTATCCCAAACCGGCGTCGGGCTGGTGCTGGCAGACCTGGTGGAAGTCCTGTCCATGGGCAACCTGATGCTGATGCTGATGCTGACGGCGGTGCTCAGCCTGATCCTCGGCATGGGCCTACCCACCACGGCGAACTACATCGTGGTATCGGCGCTTCTGGCCCCGGTGATCGTTACGCTGGGGCAGCAGAACGGCCTCATCGTACCGCTGATCGCGGTGCACCTGTTCGTGTTCTACTTCGGCATCATGGCGGATGTCACGCCGCCCGTCGGCCTGGCCTCCTTTGCCGCTGCAGCGATTTCCAGGGGTGACCCCATCCGTACCGGCTTCCAGGCGTTCTACTACAGCCTGCGCACCGCGGCTCTGCCCTTCCTGTTCATCTTCAATACCGACCTGCTGCTGATCGACGTGAGCTTCGTATATGGCGTGGTGATATTTGTGATTGCCACCATTGCCATGCTGATCTTTGCCGCCGCCACTCAGGGCTGGATGATCACCCGTAGCCGCCGCTACGAAAGCCTGCTGCTTCTGCTGGTAGCCTTCACCCTGTTCCGCCCCGGATTCTGGATGGATCTGTTGCATGACCCCTACCGCTCCATTCCACCGGCGGAGATCACCCAGGCCCTGGATCGGATGGACGAGGACAGCAATCTGCGCATGCAGATCAGCGGTGTTGATGATATCGGCAACCCGACCACCTTCTATTTGCTCGTCCCGATTCCCAATGGCCTGACCGGCGAGGAAAAACTGGAAAACCTCGGTCTGACACTGATGCAGGAAGGCGACCGCACCCTGGTGGACATGGTGAGCTTTGGCAGCCTGGCGTCACAGCTCGGCTTCGATTTCGATCAGGAGATACTCGAGGTAATGGCACCGGTTGACCGCTACCGCAAGGAATGGATGTGGATTCCCGCACTGCTGATATTCGCACTGGTAGCCTGGCTGCAGTGGCGTCGTCGCCCCGCGACGCCGGCAACCACGGCGTAAGGAGCCCAAGCATGTACAAGGTGATATTGGTACCGGTAGACATCGACCACAAGGCCTCCTGGGCCAAGTCGCTGCCTACGGCGATTCAGCTGTGCCAGACCTATGGCGCCTCATTGCATCTCGTGAGCATCATTCCCAGTGTCAGGATGCCGATGGTCGATGGATTCTTCCCCGAGGATTTCACCGCAACGGCGAAGAAGAAAATGAAGGAAGCGCTGCAGGCCTTTGCCGCCAAGCAAGTACCAGCCGAGCTGAAAGCCAAGCTGATCGTGGTCGATGGCAAAGCCTATGAAGGCATTCTGCGGGTGGCGAAGAAGATCAATGCCGACCTGATCGTCATGTCCACGCATAAGCGCAAGCGCATCGAGGACTATCTGATCGGCACCAATGCCATGCGGGTGCTGCAACAGTCGAAGGTATCGGTGTTGGTGGTGCGCTGAGGCCGCTGCCAACATGACGTGAAACCCAGGCGTCGGGTGGCAGAGGGGCCTCCTCTGCTCTGTAGGAGCCCCGCCCCGAGGCGATGCTGGCCGCGAGGCCAGCCAAGCTACCGTCAGGTACGCCGCTTCGGTGGTGCCAGCCCGTCGGAACTGGTTACCACTTCGCCCTTGGGCACCGCCGGTTTGCGCCGGGCTGCCGGCTTCGGCGTTTTCGGCCGCTTGATCTTCTTCTTGTCATCTTTTTTCTTCTTGGCGCCCACTGGCTTGCCGGACGCCTTGAGCTTTTTCGGCCCCTTGAAACTGCCAGCCAGCTCCTTGATCACCCGCCGCTCGAACTGTCGACGCAGGTAGCGCTCGATGCTCGACATCAGGCTCCACTCATGGGGAGCCACCAGGGATACGGCAACCCCTTCCCCACCGGCCCGACCGGTGCGGCCCACCCGATGGAGATAGTCATCACCACTGCGCGGCATGTCGAAGTTGATCACCAGGTCCAGCTCGCTGATGTCCAGGCCACGGGCGGCTACATCCGTAGCGACCAGCACACCGCTGCCACCCTGCTTGAAGCGCTCAATGGCCAGCTTGCGGTCCTTCTGATCCTTTTCGCCATGCAGCACATACACCCGCAGCCCTTCCACCGCCCGCAGCACGCCATTCAAGCGATCAGCCATCACCCGCGTATTGGTGAAGACAATCGCCTTGCCCTGACATTCATTGAGCAGTAGCCATTTGACCAATGCCTCGCGGTGCGCATTGTCATCCACCGCGATCACTTGCTGACGAATGGCTGGGGTATCGTCGCGCACGCTGTCCAACTCCAGCCAGCGCGGCTCGCGCAGTACCTGCTCGATAATACGCTTCAGGCCCGCGTTGCCGGTGGTAGCGGAGAACAGCATGGTCTGGCGTTGCTCGGGGCAGGCCTGGGCGATAGTCAGCACATCTTCGGCAAAGCCCATATCCAGCATGCGATCAGCTTCATCGATGATCAGCGTCTGAATGGTGGACAGATCCAATCCGCCGGCACCCAGTTGCTCCAGGCAGCGACCCGGCGTGGCAATGACGATGTCCGGATTCTTGCGCAGCTTGGCAGCCTGGACCTTGAAATCCTCACCACCGATGACCAACTCGGATTTGAGAAAGGTAAAGCGCGCCAGGTCCTGGATGTCCTTGTGAATCTGCTGCGCCAGCTCGCGGGTCGGCGACAGGATCAGCGCCCGTGGCGCCAGCGGCTTGCTGTCATCGTCCAGCAGACGCTGCAGAGTCGGCAGCACGTAGGCCGCCGTCTTGCCACTGCCGGTCTGAGCGATGATATACAGATCCTCACCAGCAATCGCATGGGGAATCGCCGCCGCCTGAACCGGCGTGGGCTTTTCGAAGGACAGGGCCGAGAGTGCCTTGAGCAGGCGTTCATGCAGGGAGAGTTCTGTGAACACAAGTTTACCTTTCTGGAAACGGGGGTACTGATAATCCGACATGCCGCTAGTGTATCACTGCTTGCAGAAAACACCGGTAGCTTCGCCATACCAGACGCCTGACGCCGGTCGCCCGCGCCGGTCGCCTCCATCGTCCAAGATGCGGCGTTCCTGATACACTAGCGCCCCTATTTATCGCCTCAGCGCCAGGATAATCTCTTCAATGCAGCAACCGTCGCCCTCTCTCTCACGCCCCGGCCCATCCCGCCGCTTTTCCGTGGCGCCCATGATGGATTGGTCTGACCGCCATTACCGCTATTTCGCGCGCCTGATCAGCCAGCATGCACTGCTGTACACCGAGATGGTCACCACCGGCGCGGTATTGCATGGGGATCGTGCGCGGTTTCTGGGTTACAGCCCGGAGGAACAGCCGTTGGCGCTGCAGTTGGGCGGCAGCAATGCCCAGGAATTGGCGCAGTGCGCCCGACTGGCCGAGGACGCCGGTTATGCCGAGGTGAACCTCAATGTCGGCTGCCCCAGCGACCGGGTGCAGAACAATCTGATCGGCGCCTGCCTGATGGGCCACCCGCAGTTGGTGGCCGATGCTGTGAAGGCAATACGGGATGCCTGCAGCATCCCGGTCACCGTCAAGCACCGCATCGGCATCAATGGCCGGGACAGCTATGAGCAGCTGGTGGATTTTGTGGGCCAGGTCCATGAGGCCGGCTGCGATACCTTCATCGTGCACGCCCGTATCGCCATCCTGGAGGGGCTGTCGCCCAAGGAGAACCGGGATATCCCGCCGTTACGCTATGAGGTGGTGCATCAGCTGAAAGCGGATTTTCCGCAGATGGAAATTATCCTCAACGGTGGCCTGACCGACCTGGATGTGATGCAGGAGCATCTTCATGGGCTCGATGGCGTGATGGTCGGCCGTGAGGCATACCACAATCCCTATCTGCTGGCAGAGGTGGACCAGCGTTTCTATGCTGACGAGGCGCCAGTACGCAGTCGCATCGAGGTGCTGGAAGCGCTGCGTCCCTACATCGCTGCACACCTGGCCCAGGGCGGCATAATGCATCACGTCACCCGCCATATTCTCGGCCTGTTTCAGGGGCTGCCGGGCGCGCGGCATTTCCGCCGGCAATTGAGTACCGAAATTCATCGCACCGACCAGCCCCTGGCGCTCTATGACCAGCTGGTCACGCAGATGGCTGAACGCACACAACCGCAGGATTGCCCCCTGTAACAGGCTTGAGGTAAGGTCGAAGTCTACTTTCTTCGCAATCACCTTGGGCCATCATGACAAGCAAACTGGACAATCTCCGTCAGCACACGTTGATTGTCGCCGACACCGGTGACATCGACGCGATCCGCACTCTGCAACCGGTGGATGCCACCACCAATCCTTCACTGTTGCTCAAAGCCGCCCAACAACCGGACTACAGCCACCTGCTGGACCGAGCCTTGCTGCAGGCAGCTGGCAGTTATGACCTTATTACCGATGCCTGCGATCACTTCGCGGTGGCCGTCGGCAGCCAGATCATCAAGCTGATTCCAGGAAGAGTCTCGACCGAGGTGGATGCACGGCTTTCCTTCGACCGCGCCGCCACTCTCGACAAGGCCCGCAAACTGATCGAACTATATGAGCAGGCCGGCGTTACCCGTGATCGGGTGCTGATCAAGATCGCCGCCACCTGGGAGGGCATCCAGGCCGCTGCCGAGCTGGAACGCGAAGGCATCCAGTGCAACCTGACACTGCTGTTCTCTTTCGCCCAGGCCCAGGCTTGTGCTGATGCGGGTGTGTTTCTGATCTCGCCCTTCGTCGGGCGCATCTACGATTGGTACAAGCAGCGCGACGGCGTTGATTATCAGGGTGTGGATGATCCCGGTGTGCAATCAGTGGCACGCATCTTCCGCTATTACAAGGAGCACCTGTACGCCACCGTGGTCATGGGTGCGAGCTTCCGTAATATCGGCCAGATCGAAGCGCTGTGCGGCTGCGATCGTCTGACTATCAGCCCTGCCCTGTTGCAGCAGTTGGCCAAGGAGGCCGGCAACCTGTCGCCCTCCGCGTTCCTGACCGGCGCTTCGGATGACCCAAGGGAGGAATTGAACGAGCCGGCTTTCCGCTGGGCACACAATGAAGACGCCATGGCCACGGAGAAACTCGCCGAAGGCATTCGCGCCTTCGCCGCGGATCAACTCAAACTGGAAAAGTTGCTGGCTGAACGGGCCGCGTCAGTGGCCTGATTCGAGCGTGCTGACCAGGTCGGTGAAAGCCGACCGGTTATGCTCGTTGAGGTTCATCAGGATACGATGGGCCTCCAGCACTCGGCTTTTCACCTGCTCCTCCGAAAGAACCTGACCGGGCAGATCCTGCAGTTCGGTATCGGTAGGCGTGGATTCGGTCACGATATTGAATATCTGGTCAAACCCCATACTCTGCAGCAGCCGGTTCATGTCCTCATGGGTGGATACCAGGGTCGGCAACAGGCCGACCCTATCCCGTGACAGGATCGACAGCTTGGCCAGCAAACCCAGGGAAGTGCTGTCAATGTTATCTGTTTCGGTCAGATCAATGACGATGCAGCTGAAGTTCAGGCTGCTGAAAATCTTCTCGATGTAGGCATCCAGCGCAGCGCAGAGTGTCAGGCGCACATCGCCAATGAATTTGAGGATAAAAGTACTCTCGGATTCAGCGAACTGAATCCTGCCTGTGGTCATCATTCCGAGGTCCTGCTCAACAACAATACTGAGATATCGTCCGGCATCACCTTGGTCTGGTCGAGGCCGAGCAAATGCATGAAACGCTGCATGTCTCCTCCTGCCTGGCCGATCAGCCCAGGTAGCCGGTCTTCCTTTTCCTTCAGAGTAGTCCCTTCGACACAATCAAGCACGCCATCCGAACACAGCGTCAGGGAGAACCGGGACGGCAGTGGAATCTGGTGGTTTTCAAATTCGGCTTCGGGAAACAACCCCACCGGTCGCCCCTTGCCCAGCAGATACTCTGCCTTGCCATCGACACACAGCACCGGCAGCGGCAAATGCCCACCAATACTGTAGGTAAGCGTCTGCTGCGCCTCGTCGATGACACCGCCGAGCATGGTGACATGCTTACCCAGGTTACAACTGATCAGGCTGCGGTTGATATGCCCAAGCACATCCGATGGCTGGAACCGGATCGGCCCCTGCTCCTGCAGCTTGCGCTGCTCATAGAGCAGCCGCGTGGTCATGAACTTGAGCAGCACGGTGACGAACGCCGACGAGGCGCCATGCCCGGAGACATCCGCCAGATAAAACGCCAGTTGGGTTTCCGACACACGAAAGTAGTCGACGAAATCGCCGGACAGATACAGTGAGGGGATGATGCGGTGTTCAAATAGATACTGACCGCTTCCCCAGGGCGAAGCCGGCAACATGTTGAGCTGTACCTGTCGCCCCGCGGTCTGATCATCGCGCAGTTCGCGCAGATGATTTTCCAGTTCGCGGTTGGCCAGCTCAAGACGCTCACGGATACGCTGGTTTTCGGTGCGCAGCCGCGCCCGATCAAGCGAGCGGCGTACCGCGTGCTCAAGCAATTCAAGGTCCGCCTGGGGCTTGATCAGATAATCGCTGGCGCCCAGCCGCAAGGCCTCGACCACATCGCTCATGACGCCGTCATCGGAGATGACCACCACCGGCGTATCCGGCCTGGCGTCGGCAATCTGGGCAAGCAGCTCGAAACCGCTCATGTCCGACATGTACAGATCGCAGAGTACCAGTTCAGGACGCTGGCCCGCGACGAGTGTCAGTCCTTCGTGGGCGCGACTGGCCTGCAGTACCTCGAAGCCACACTGTTCAAGATGAATCGAGATGCTTTGACGAACCTGATCGTCATCATCAATAACCAGCAAAGTGGTGCCAGGAAGCTGCATAGATTCCCTACGTCATTGCCGAGAAGCCAGGCTGAGCGTCTCGGCCACAGGGTGTATTCGAAGTCAGACTCGAGTCTGAAGCCCAGGGATGTCTCCCGAAGGGGCAGACATTACTCCCATCCGCTCCGGCAGGCAACCATCGACAGGACGGTGCAGGATCAGAAGTCGTCTTCCACCTGCCCATCCATGACCTTGAACTCGCGATTCTGTAACCAGACATTGCGCACGAAGCTATATTTGTCGCCGCGAATGAGCCGTTCCTGGGACAGCAACCCGGCGCGGGTATCGACCACATCCACCCCCAGCGCGGTGTTGCGGCTGGGTACGTGGTCCATCTGGCCGCGGTAGCTATAACCGGCATAACCTTCAACGGCAAGGGCGCTACCATCGCGCACGGTGCTCGGGCCAAAGAAGGGCAACATGACATACGGCCCGCTATCGACGCCCCAGGCGCCCAGGGTCTGGCCGAAATCTTCGTCGTTGCGCTGCAGGCCCATGCGGGTAGCCACATCGAACATGCCCACCAAGCCGACGGTGGTGTTCATCAGAAACCGCGACAGGTCCACACTGGCATCATGGAATTTGCCCTGGAGCAGGTTATTGACCAGGTTCTTCGGCTCACCCAGATTGTTGAAGACGTTGGTGATGCCATTATTCAGTGCCATCGGCATGACTCGATCGTAGCCCTGGGCAACAGGCCTGAGGGCGTAGGTATCGAGGGTATCGTTGAAACGGAAAACCACACGGTTGACCGGCTCCCAGGGGTCGGGATTGCGATACTCGGCCGCATAGTCATCATCGTCACCCTCATTCGCCAAGGCCGGGATAACCAGCGACAGGGCGAGTGCTCCGGCCAGCAGACTGTGTGCAGTGGAGTTCATCAGGTTCATTGTTGCTAAAGTCTCCATTCAGGATGGCAAGTGACCGAGACAGCAATACCACGCTGCAAGCCGCCATTGTAATCCAAACAGGCTGCTCGACCAGTGACTTTGTGATGAATTCGGTCGATCGTGACATCGGGAATGCCAGCCGGCAGGCAGACGTCTCCCATGCGCAGCGCTATAGTGTGGTCAGGATCTTACCGAGGAGAGCCCCCATGGCAGATGAACAACTGCAAGCCCAGCTTGAGTCCCTGCAGCAGACACTGAACGATCCGGACGTCACTCTGAGCGAGGAAGAACGCAGCGCCGTGCAGGCCCTGGCGGACAATATCGAAGCGCGATTGCTGGTCAGCGAAGCCGGCGAAGAGGGCGTGGCCGACCCCAGCCTGGTCGACAGCGTCAATCTACTGATCGAGGAGTTCTCCGAGCGCCACCCCACCCTGGCCGCAACCCTGCAGAATGTCGTGCAGAGTCTGTCGAACATGGGGATTTGACCCCAAGCCTGCCCTGCACCATGCCGGGCAGGCTGTCCACCCTACTGGCGCGCCAGCCGCATGTTGTCCGGCATACCGGCGCGGGTCGAACGCCAGGGGTTGATATCCAACCCACCACGGCGTAGATACCGCGCATAGACTGTCAGCTCGCAGTCATCACCAAGCACCCGCTGCACATCGAGAAAAATCCGCTCGACGCATTGCTCGTGAAAGTCGCCATGCTGACGAAATGAAATCAGATAGCGCAGCAGGCCGGCCTTATCGAGCGCTGGCCCGGCATAGTTGATCATCACACTGCCCCAGTCCGGCTGCCCGGTGACCGGGCAGTTGGATTTGAGCAGGTGACTGTACAGGGTCTCCCGCGCCCAACCACCACCGGAAACGCACTGCAACAGCTCCGGCATGTACTCATAGGTGTCGATCGTCACATCCAGATCATCCAGGCACTCACCCGGCAAGCGCCCGATGCCTTCCTGCTGCAGCTGACCCACGTTCAGTACCCGCACCATCACCGGCGCCTGCGCGGTCACGCTCAGGTCAGATTCAAGCGTTCGCAGCACATCAGCGCGATCACTGAATACCGTCTGGTTGAAGGAGTTCAGATACAGCTTGAAGGATTTGGATTCGACAATGCGCGCATTCGCCGTCACCGGGAAGGTGAACTCCACCGCCGCCACCTCGGGCTTGCCCGACGGCGTCAACCAGGAGACCTCGTAACTGTTCCATACATCCACCCCATGGAACGGCAACTGCTGCGGGTCCACCCCGAGGTCCTGCCAGATGGGTTGGCGCGAGATCGGATACAGCAGCGACGGGGTATAGATGCCGTTGTAGCCGCTGGACTTACCGAGGGGCGATTGCTCTGCCGGATGCATCTGCGAGTCTCCTTTAGTTAGGGTCAGGTCAATAATCGATGACTACTGTCGCAGCCCGGTGCCCCGCACCAGCAGGCGATAGCTGAACAGGTACAGCCCCAGCGCGAATACGACCATCAAAATCAGTGCGATCCCGATATTGATATCCGACACACCGAGAATACCAAAGCGGAACGCATTGACCATATGCAGGATCGGATTGATCAGCGACACGCTCTGCCAGAACTCCGGCAGCAGGCTGATCGAGTAGAACACGCCGCCCAGATAGGTCAGTGGCGTCAGCACGAACGTCGGCACAATGGAGATATCGTCGAAATTCCGGGCATACACCGCGTTGATAAAGCCACCAAGCGAAAATACCAGCGAGGTGAGAAATACCACGCCAATGGTCAAACCGATATGCTGCACCTGTAGTCGGGTGAAGAACAGGGACATCAGCGTGACGATCAACCCCACCGCCAGCCCCCGCGCCACGCCACCCAGGGAGTAGCCCAGCAGAATCACATGGGGCGACACCGGTGCCACCATCAATTCTTCGATGGAGCGCTGGAACTTGGTGCTGAAGAAGCTCGACACCACGTTGGAATAGCTGTTGGTGATCACCGACATCATGATCAGCCCCGGCACGATGTAATCGATATAGGCGAAACCATCCATTTCACCGATCCGGCCGCCGATCAGGTTGCCGAAGATGACGAAGTAAAGGGCCATGGTGATACCCGGCGGCAATAGCGTCTGCGGCCAGATACGGGAAAAGCGCCGCACTTCCTTATTGAGAATAGTGATGAAGGCGATCCAGCTGCTGCGCCGATGACCCATATTCAAGCCGCTCCTTTGTCGTTATTGCCTTCCACCACGCCGAGAAACAGTTCCTCGAGGCGGTTGCTCTTGTTGCGCAGGCTCAGCACCTCGATACCTTGCGCGGCCAGTTCGACGAACAGGCTATTCATCCCCTGTTCCTTGTCCACCTGTACCTCCAGCGTGTGGTCATCCGCCAGGACGCAGGGGAAACCCGGTAGCGCCGGTGCCTGCTCCATCGCGTCGCGGCAATCGAGCAGAAAGGTCTCGACATGCAGCTGCTTGAGCAGCTTGCGCATGCTGGTGTTATGGATGATCTGCCCGCCGTCGATGATCGCGATGTTGCGACACAGCTGTTCAGCCTCTTCCAGATAGTGCGTGGTCAGGACGATGGTCACACCCTGGGCGTTGATCTCCTCGAGAAACTGCCACATCGAGCGGCGGATTTCGATATCCACACCGGCGGTCGGCTCGTCGAGAATCAGCAGCCGAGGTTCGTGGATCAACGCCCGGGCGATCATCAGCCGGCGCTTCATGCCGCCCGACAGCATGCGCGTGGGCACATCGCGCTTGTCCCACAGGCTCAGGCGGCGGAGAAAATGCTCGGCCCGCTCCCGCGCCTCACCCGCAGGGATCCCGTAATAGCCGGCCTGGTTGACCAGGATATCCTGCACCTTCTCGAACTGGCTGAAGTTGAACTCCTGTGGCACCACGCCGATGCAACGCTTGGCGGCTATCAGGTCGGTATCCAGATCATGGCCAAAGATGCTCACCTTACCGGCACTCTTGTTGACCAGGGAAGAGAGGATACCGATGGTGGTGGACTTGCCTGCACCGTTGGGACCGAGCAAGGCGAAGAAGTCGCCCTGCCCCACATCCAGATCTAGCCCTTTGAGCGCACGCATGCCGTTGGGGTAGGTTTTCTCGAGCCCGCGGATTGTGATTGCTGCCGTCGTCATGCATGCCCCTCAATCAATTCATGGATCAGCCCGACGATATGGGGGCGAAATCCGCGGATTCAAGCCTCACGGTGATACTGATAACACTGTTCGGTCTGGGTTTCTGCCCGCAACTGACCGGCCTGGCCAGTGATCTCATGAACACAGCCTACGGCATGGACAGCCTGCGTTATGCGCTGATCGCCGCATCGCTGATGAATATCTGGGCCTGCTTCCACTACTATCTTGCTGGCCGTACCATCAAAAATACGATACGGCCAATATCGAGCCCTGATACTCTGCCCTACCGGGGCAACAGACCTGCGCTGTTGCCCTTTTTCCTTTCCTGCCCCTCCTCCCAGGTGATATCCCGTTACAGCCCCAGCCACATAGTGACGGCAGACCGACTATGCTGAAAGCTGGATTTCCACCCTGAAGGAGTGCTTCATGTTGACCCTGCTCTGGCTGCTGGGCCTGATACTTCTCGTTACCGTGCTCGCCTGGGTACGCAGCGGCCTGCTGAACGGCTGCCTGGTCGTCGGCGTCTACCTGCTGGCAATGACCCTGCTGGGTCCGGTCCACTGGCTGCTGGATGTCATCCTGTGGGCGCTGTTCCTCGGCGTTGCAATTCCGCTGAACTTGACCGACTGGCGCCGCCGCAGCATTACCACCCCACTGTTCCATTGGTTTCGCAAGGTGCTGCCACCGATTTCCGATACCGAACAGGAAGCGCTGGATGCCGGCACCGTCTGGTGGGACGGCGAGATTTTCAGTGGTCGCCCCGACTGGAACCGACTGCACAGCTACCCCATGCCCACCCTGACCGCAGAGGAACAGGCTTTTCTCGATGGACCGGTGGAAGAGCTCTGCAGCATGACCAATGAATGGCAGGTCACCACCGAACTGCAGGACCTGCCGGCGCCGGTCTGGGACTTCATCAAGGGCAACGGCTTCTTCGGCCTGATCATCCCCAGAGAATACGGCGGCAAGGGCTTCTCAGCCTACGCTCATTCACAGGTCGCCATGAAGCTGGCCAGCCGCAGTGGCGATCTGGGATCCACAGTGATGGTCCCCAACTCCCTGGGCCCTGCCGAGCTGCTGATGCAGTACGGCACCGACGACCAGAAGCAGTATTACCTGCCGCGCCTGGCGGCCGGGCAGGAAGTACCCTGCTTCGCCCTGACCTCTCCCGAAGCCGGCTCGGATGCCGGCGGCATGCCGGACCGGGGCATCGTCTGCCGGGGGCAATGGCAAGGGGAAGAGGTATTGGGCCTGAGCGTGACCTGGGAGAAGCGCTACATCACCCTCGGCCCGGTAGCCACGCTGCTCGGCTTGGCATTCAAGGTCTATGATCCCGACGGCCTGCTGGGTGATCAGGAAGACCTAGGCATCACCCTGGCACTTATTCCCACGGATACCGAGGGCGTCGAGATCGGGCGGCGCCACTTCCCGCTCAATGCGGCCTTCATGAACGGGCCGAACTCCGGCAAGGATGTGTTCATTCCGATGGATTACCTGATCGGCGGCCAGCCGATGATCGGCCATGGCTGGAAGATGCTGATGAATTGCCTGGCCGTGGGGCGTTCGATTTCCCTGCCGGCCGGCAGCACCGGCGCGGCGAAGATGACCAGCATGACCACCGGGGCCTATGCCCGTATCCGGCGGCAGTTCAACCTGCCCATCGGTGAGTTCGAAGGCGTACAGGAAGCGCTCGCGCGCATTGGTGGCAATACCTATGTGATGGACGCAGCCCGCACCATGACCGCTGGCGCGGTGGACCTGGGCGAGAAACCTGCCGTGCTGTCCGGCGTGGTCAAGTATCACCTCACCGAGCGTATGCGCCAATGCATCAACGACGCCATGGATGTGCATGGTGGCAAGGGCATCTGCATGGGGCCGAAGAATTACCTCGGCCGCGGTTATCAGTCGGTGCCGATTTCCATCACCGTGGAAGGGGCCAATATCCTCACCCGTAGCATGATGATCTTCGGTCAGGGTGCGATTCGTTGCCACCCGTACGTGTTGCAGGAAATGCAGGCCACCCAGGACCCGGACCAGGACCGCGCCATCGCGCGCTTCGACAGACTGCTGTTCGAACACATCGGTCACGCCCTGGGCAACGCCGCCGGCAGCCTGCTGCTGGGCCTGACCTGCGGTGCTTTGGTGAAAACTCCGGGCAACGACGACACCCGTGCTTATTATCGGCAGCTGTCACGCCTCAGCGCGGCCTTCGCTACCTTGACCGATACCAGCATGCTGATGCTGGGTGGCGAGCTGAAACGGCGCGAGCGGCTGTCAGCCCGGCTGGGCGACGTGCTCAGCTTCATCTACCTGGCCAGCGCCACGCTCAAGCACTATCACGACCAGGGCGAACCGGAAGAAGATCTGCCGCTGTTGCGCTGGGGAGTGGAGGACCTGCTGGCGAAGATCGAACAGGCCATGCACGAGATCCTGCTGAACTTCCCGGACCGCTGCATGGGTATCGCTCTACGGGTGTTGATCTTCCCGCTGGGCCGGCGTCTCAAGCCACCGTCCGACCGCACCGGCGGTGAGGTCGCGCGTCGGTTGATGACCCCCGGCGCCTCACGCGACCGCCTGCTGGCTGGCTGCTACCGCAGCAGCGATCCGGACGATGCCACCGGTCTGCTCAATGACACGCTGGACAAGGTCATCCTCGCCGACCCGATCGAGCACCGCCTGAGCAAGGCGATCCGCTCCGGTGAACTGGAACATGAAAGTGCAGCCGATGATCTTGCGGTCGCGGCCGAAAGCGGCGTCCTTAGCCCCGATGAAGCGCAGAAGCTGCGTGATGCCCGGCTGGCCCGCCGGGCGGTCATTGAGGTGGATGATTTTTCACAGGAGGAAATGCGACCCGGTTGAGCCAGGGTGTTCACGGCGGGCCGGGGTCTATCCCGGCCCAGCGGTGTTGCCGGCTAGCCATGGTGCTCAGGCTTCGGAGGTGTCCTCCCCCTCACGCTGCTGCTCTGCCCACAGCCGCGCATAGGCTCCGCCCGCCGCCAGTAACTGCTGATGCGTGCCCTGCTCCACCACCTGCCCCTGGTCCAGCACCAGGATCTGCTCCGCATGGGTGATGGTTGACAGCCGATGAGCAATGGCCAGGGTGGTACGCCGCCGCGATACCAGGTTCAGCGCGTCCAGAATCCGCCGCTCCGAATGCGTATCCAGTGACGAGGTCGCCTCGTCGAGGATCAGCAATTGTGGGTCCTTGAGCAGCACCCGGGCGATGGCGATACGCTGTTTCTCGCCGCCGGACAGCTTCAGCCCCCGCTCCCCCACTTGCGTCTGCAGGCCTTCGGGCAGACGCTGGACAAAGTCTTCCAGCTGCGCCATGCGCAACACCGCCCAGACTTCCTCATCGCTGGCACCCGGCTTACCGTAGGCAATGTTGTAACCGATGCTGTCATTGAACAGCACGGTATCCTGCGGCACCACGCCGATGGCCTGGCGCAGGCTGCGCTGGGTCACCGTGCGGATATCCTGACCATCAATGGTGATGCCGCCACTGCTGACGTCATAGAAGCGAAACAGCAACCGCGCCAGTGTGGACTTACCGGCGCCGCTGGGGCCGACCACAGCCAACGTCTGGCCGGCCGGAATCGTAAAGCTGACGTCCTTGAGGATCGGCCGCTCCGCCGTGTAAGAATGATTGACGTGCTCGAAGCGCACCGTGCCGCCCTCAACCCGCAGCGCCGCCGCCTCATCCACATCAGCCACCTTGACCGGCGCCTCCAGCAATCCGAACAAACGCTCGATATTGATCAGCGCTTCACGTATTTCCCGGTAGATGAAACCGAGGAAATTCAGCGGAACGAACAGCTGGATCATGTAGGCGTTGATCATGACCAACTCACCCAGCGTCATGCTACCAGCGGACACCTGGTTCGCCGCCAGCACCATCATCAGCGTCACCGAGCCGGCAATGATCAGTGCCTGCCCCGAATTCAGCGCTGACAACGACAGCCGAGTCTTCATCCGCGCTGATTCCCAGCCAGCCAGGTGCTCGTCGTACTGCCTGGCCTCAAACGGCTCGTTACCGAAATACTTCACCGTTTCATAGTTCAGCAGGCTGTCCACTGCTCGGGTATTGGAGCGGTTGTCGAGCTGATTGCTTTCACGCACGAAGCGGTTGCGCCATTCGGTAAAGGCAATGGTGAACAGGCTATAAACCACCACCGCACCGAGTACCGTCAACGCATACACCGGACTGAAGTTGGCCAGCAGAATGACAGTGATCAGGCCAATTTCCAGCAAGGTCGGCAGGATATTGAACACCATGAAGCGCAACAGAAAGCTGATGCCACTGGTACCGCGCTCGATATCCCGCGCCAGTCCACCGGTCCGGCGCGACAAATGAAAGCCAAGATCCAACCGGTGCAGGTGCTCGAATACCTTGAGCGATACCCGCCGCATTGCCCGCTCGGCTACCCGGGCGAACACCGCATCACGCAATTCGGAGAAGAACACTGTGGAGAAACGCAGCAGGCCATATGCCGTCAGCAACGCCACCGGCACCAGGATCAGCGCATCGGTGACTGCCTCGTAATGCTCGACAATCAGCTTTAGCATCCAGGGCACCGCCACCCCGGCCAGCTTGGCCAGCAACAGACAGGTCATGGCCAGGGCCACCCGGCCACGGAACTCACTCAGATAGGGAAGGAGACTGCGGATGATCCGCCAGTTGACCGGACCACCGGCATAGGAATTGTCGCTACTGGGTCGCAATGCAAGGGCCTCGGGTGATTGTGCCGAGACGGCAGTCTATCATCCCGAGGCCTGTTTATTTGCTCTAGCCTTCGGCCTCCAGCTTCACCGGTGCCGGCGCTTCCTCATGCTCCTCGGGAATCGGCTCAACGCTGCGATCCCAGCCCACCAGCAGCAGTGTGGTCAACACACCGAACAGCAGGCCTACCCAGGGCTCGAAGAAGGCCAGCCCCGCACCAATCAACAGCACCGCGCCCCGCGACGCGTTGTTCTTGGGAATGGCCATGGCGATATAGGCGCAGGCAAAACCGGTCAGCACCAGCGTCAACGACAGCGCGATGCCCAGCAGCGGCTGCAGGCCGGTTACCAGTGGCAACAGGAAGAACAGAATCGGGATGCCCATGCCGTAATAGGAGATCAGCCCGCTGTGCAGACTATCCATGGTCTGCCGACCCTGCTTCCAGCGCTGGATGATGATCACGTGAACGCCGGTCCACATCGGCCCCTGAGTGGGGAAAAACGGTGCGCTGATACCCATCACTGCGTTACGGATGGCCAGGGCGAAATGCGAACGGGTCGGATTGATGTCGATGTGTTCATCGTTGCGCTCTTTCAGGCCCTCGCGGATCACTTCGTTGCCGGTCACCAGGTCACCGAACAGGATGACATAGGTGATGATGGCCAGCGGCATGGCCTGGATCATCATGCTCATGTCCGGGAAACCAATGGCAAACGGCGACATCTTGTTCCACATATCGCCGACCGGTGGGATTAAAAAACCCCACTGCACGTCATAGGCGACCTCTCCCACCAGCGGCCCGACAATCCCGGCGATGACAAAGCCCGGCAGCAGCCCCAGCGCCGCGATCATGGCAACCCAGCGGTATTTCTCCTTGAGCCGTTGCATCGGCAGGGAAAAGGCAAAGATCAGGCACACCGCGCAGGCCAAGGTGGTGGCGATAGGTTGCTGCAGGAGAAAACGCTCGGCGTCATCGATAAATACCCGCTTGAGCGCAGCCAGGGCGGCCCCCAGGATGATCCCGGCCTTGAGAGTATCCGGCAGCCAGATGACGAACTTCTTGCCCAGGCCGGTCAGGCCCAGCACGAACAGCAACAGCGCAAAATCCAGCGACAGCGCCGTCATCGCCTGCAGTCGCAGCGTCGGATCGTCCCCCGCGCCGATGGCAAAGGCCAGCGCCAGCGGTAGCGCAGGGGTAAGCCAGCCCGGCGCATAGGGCTCACCAAACACGATCAACGCTGAGCTGATCAGAATCGAATGGATCATCGAGGCGGCAACGGCCTCCTCGAAGGTAAGACCGAAGAACATGGTCATCAGCGGAATAAGGGATAACCCCGTCGCCGCAGCAATGAAGATGCCCTGAAACAGTTCCGGCCAGTACAACCGGGTGTGGTAGAACGGCAAGCGGAAGGTAAAGGGTCCCCAGCGCCAGCCGGGCAGTTCAGGTTGCGACATGATCCATCTCCATCGTTTATTGTTATCGGTGCGCGATCTCGCCTTACCTGGCCTTCGCTGCTTGTTCGTATTATTGATGGGGAGCTGATGAAAGCTCTAGTCGCATCATCTCTTCATCAGTTCGCTGAATATCACCCGTTAAGGTGAAGTCGCGATGGCATTATGCATAGCACCGGCGACTTCAGTCGGCGAGCACTTCGCCGAAGAAGCTGCGCATTTGCATGAAGGCGCGCTCAGCGACCCGCGGATGGTATTGGGCCTGGCCCTTCACGTTGGCCGATGGGTCGGTGAACGAATGCACTGCCCCGCCGTAACTGAGCAACTGCCAGTCCGCCACGCCAGCGTTGCGCATTTCCTGTTCGAAGGCTGCCACCTGCTCCGGCGGCACGTAGGGATCATCCGCCCCATGCAGCACCAACAGCGGCATCCGGATAGCCTTGGCAGCATCCGGGTCCGGCGTATCCAGATTACCGTGGAAGGACACCACGCCGCCGATCTCGGTACCCGAGCGGGCCAGCTCCAATACCGCCGTGCCGCCGAAACAGAAGCCGATGGCGCCCAGCCGCTGGGTATCCAGCGCGACCGTATCGCTTTGCGCCTTGAAGACTTCCAGAGCGGCATTGACCCGCTTGCGCATCACGGCACGATCAGAACGTACCTCCCCCGCCGCCGCGCTCGCCTGCTTCGCATCGGTCGGGCGAATATCCCGGCCATACAGGTCAGCGATGAACACCACATAATCGGTACCCGCAGCACGGTAGGCCTTCTTCGCCGCGTTGTCGGTGACGCCCATCCAGTTCGGCACCATCAACAGACCCGGACGCGGCTCCGTCACCGCCTCGTCATACACCAGCAAGCCCTGATAGGCCTCGCCATCGATTTCGTAATCCACTGTGTGCGTAATCATATCCGCCTGCGCCAACCCGACCGTCGCGGTCATCAAGAGAGTGGTGAGTGTCTTCTTCATGCAGATGTCCCTTGCAGGAGTGTTGAACAGCAAGAATAGACGATGGGGAAAGAAAAAACGCCCGGCGCGGAAATCCGGGCCGGGCGTTTTTATCGCGCAGAGGTTTACTTGCTCAGTTCCACCAACAGCGCGTTCAGGCGGCGTACGTAGCTGCCCGGATCCTGCAGGGCTTCGCCGGCGGCCAGGGCCGCCTGGTCGAAGAGGATATGGGTGAGGTCGGCAAAGCGGTCCTCGTCCTGTTCCTGATCGAGCTTGTCCAGCAGCGGGTGCGCCGGGTTGATCTCCAGGATCGGCTTGCTTTCCGGCGCCTTCTGGCCGGTGGCTTCGAGGATCTTGCGCATCTGCAGGCCCATGCCATCTTCAGTGACCACCAGCACCGCCGGTGAGTCGGTCAGACGGTGGGAGACCTTGACCTCGTCCACGCTGTCCTTGAGCACATCCTTGACCCGCTGCACCAGGTCCGCCTTGGCCTTGGCCACTTCGTCCTGCGCCTGCTTGTCTTCCTCGCCTTCCAGCTTGCCCAGGTCCAGATCGCCACGGGCGACGTCGACGAACTGCTTGCCCTGGTATTCGCTCAGATGGCTCATCAGCCACTCGTCGATCCGGTCGGTCAGCAGCAACACCTCGATGCCTTTCTTGCGGAAGATCTCCAGATGCGGGCTGTTCTTGACCTGGCTGTAGCGCTCACCGGTGAGGTAGTAGATCTTGTCCTGACCTTCCTGCATGCGCTCGATATAGGCATCCAGGCTGACCACTTCGCTGTCGTCGTTCTGCGCGGTGGAAGCAAAGCGCAACAGGCCAGCAATCTTCTCGCGGTTGGCGAAGTCTTCCGCCGGGCCTTCCTTCATCACGCTGCCGAAGGCCTTCCAGAAGGTGGCGTATTGCTCGGCATCGTTCTTCGCCAGTTTCTCCAACATGTCGAGCACACGCTTGGTCAGTGCCGACTTCATGCTGTCGATGGCCGGATCCTTCTGCAGGATCTCGCGGGAAACGTTCAGTGACAGATCGTTGGAATCGACCACACCCTTGATGAAACGCAGGTACAGCGGCAGGAACTGCTCGGCGTCATCCATGATGAATACGCGCTGCACATACAATTTCAAGCCCCGCGGCGCCTCGCGCTGGTACAGATCGAACGGTGCACGACCCGGTACGTACAACAGGCTGGTGTACTCCAGCTTGCCTTCGACCTTGTTGTGGCTCCAGCTCAGCGGGTTCTCGAAGTCGTGGGCAACATGCTTGTAGAACTCCTGGTATTCCTCTTCCTTGACCTCGGTGCGCGGACGGGTCCACAGGGCGCTGGCGCGGTTGACGCTTTCCCACTCCGGCTCAGCCGGCTGGTCCTGCTCTTCACCCATCTGCTGCTTCGGCAGCTCGATGGGCAGGGAGATATGGTCGGAATACTTCTTGATGATGTTGCGCAGGCGCCAGCCATCGGCGAACTCGCTCTCGTCTGCCTTGAGATGCAGAACGATACGGGTGCCGCGCTCGGGCTTGTCGATATTCTCGATGGTGAAATCGCCTTCGCCCGCCGATTCCCAGCGCACCCCTTCAGCGGCGCTGGCGCCGGCCCGGCGGGTAAATACTTCCACCTTATCGGCGACGATGAAGGCACTGTAGAAGCCCACGCCGAACTGGCCAATCAGACTGGCGTCCTTCTTCTGGTCACCGGTCAACTGCTGCATGAAGGCAGCGGTGCCGGATTTGGCGATGGTGCCCAGATGGCTGATGACTTCATCGCGGGACATGCCGATGCCGTTGTCCTCGATGATCAGCGTCTTCGCCTGTTCGTCAGCGCTGATGCGGATACGCAGGTTCGGATCGTCTTCCAGCAGCTCAGGCTTGGCGATCGCCTCGAAGCGCAGTTTGTCCGATGCGTCCGACGCGTTGGAAATCAGCTCACGGAGAAAGATCTCCTTGTTCGAGTACATCGAATGGATCATCAGGTGCAGCAGTTGCTTCACCTCGGTCTGGAATCCGAGCGTTTCCTTTTGGGCTTCCACGGTCATGTTTGCAGTATCTCCATGTTTCACAAGGATTGTTGGCCCACGCGTGGGCGGGCGGATGGATCCTTGATGGGGATGCTGCGGTCGTATTTCAAGGCGTGGCGCGCGACTCGATCATACGAATGTCCAGCGGATGAAAATGCAGCTCGACCCGATCCGCGCCCCGGGCCTGGGCGAGAATCAGCCGCTGTTCCGCGCTGAGCTCACGGAAGGTACCCAGATGCACCCGGCCCGACCAGGTCGTCAGACGCACCGCCGAGCCGCTGAATAGCGCGGGCTCGTCAATCAGTGCCAGCAGGCTCAGCTCTTGCCATTCCTTCTCCTCCCCTGGCTGTCGACCCTCCTCCCGAGCGACAGCTGCAGCGGCATGGGCGGCTGCCTGTTCTTGCGCAAGCTGCTCGGCCTGCTCGCGTTCGAGCAACCATGGCGGTACCGACGCCAACTCAATGCGACCGGTCAGCCAGGTGCTGTAGATGGTCGGCAGATGCAGGTGGATACGCCCCTCGACCCGCCCTTGCACCGGCTCGCCGAAATCCAGGCTCAGGCTGTAGTCATCCACTACCTTGCGCAGCCCCGGCGCCGCCAGCGCGCCTGAGTACCACTGCAGTACCAGCTCGGGCCACTCGCCCTCGTCACCGGGCAGACGCTGGACCACAGGCTCCTGCAACAAGCTGCGAGCGCCAGCGAAACGAATGGTCAGCACCCGGCGCAGCCGCTCTGGCGGACCTTCCTCGAAAACCAGATCCTCACCACGCCAGACTATCCGCTCGGGAACAAAGGGTTGCCCCATGATGGTGCCCTGCAGATCGCTGGTGGCCGGCGCGGCGGCGGACCAGTGGCCACTCAACAGCAGATCCAGCCGCTCGGGCTGCTGGCGCTGCAGTTCAAGGGTACCGACCACCAGACTGACGATACCCAGCAACAACAGCAAACGCGGCCAGGTCGGATAGCCGCGGCCACGCAGAAACAGAGTGAGGGGAGCAAGAAACAAGGCCACCAGCATGCGGCCGACGGACAGACGGATGGCTGCAATCACCAACCAGAACCAGCCCAGCACCAACAACAGCCCACCGGCCAATATCATCAAGGCTTCCATGTCTCGACTATCTCCTTTTGGCGCCAGAATGTCTGGTTCAATCCAGCTTGAAATGCGCTCGCGCAGTGGCTACCGGTTCTTCCGAGCGGGTTTGCCAGGCGGTAATGGCCACATTACCCACTCGGCGGCCCTGACGCCATACCTGGCAGGTGGCATAGGTATCACGCGACAGCCCGGCCCGCAGATAATCCACGGAAAAGTCGATGATCTTCGGAAAGGTCTGGCTATGCATGGAAGTCATCAGGTGCAGCATCGCCGCCTGCTCCATGAATCCAGCCAGCACGCCACCGTGCAGCGCCGGCAGCATCGGGTTACCGATGTTGTCAGCCTTGATCGGCAGATGAAAGATCATTTCCTCACCGAGGCGCATCACTCGTATCCCGAGCATGCGGGCGTAAGGAATTTCCGCGATCAGCGGCATGTAGTCACCGGACTCATGGGCATCCCGCACCAGCTGTTCGATATGCTCGTTCATGCTGTTCCTCCCGACGCAGCCGGCACCTGCTGGCTATCAATCGTTCCCTTGCCCATGCGCATGAAGGTACCAACAACATGGGCCAGCGGCTCTTCACGACTCTGCTGATAAGCCACCCCGCGGGTAAAGATCACTGTCGGGGTCACCCGGTAGCATTCGGCAAAACCGAAAATCGGCGCTCCGGGTTCAGCCGGATGCATGTAATCGATGCGCAGGTCCA
This sequence comes from Halopseudomonas bauzanensis, assembly GCF_900114735.1. Lineage (GTDB taxonomy): Bacteria > Pseudomonadota > Gammaproteobacteria > Pseudomonadales > Pseudomonadaceae > Halopseudomonas > Halopseudomonas bauzanensis. The sequence continues at coordinate 280,891 of NZ_FOUA01000004.1, forward strand.
ACGTCGGACAGATCTCGAACTCATCCAGATAACAGACCGTCGATATACCGCAACAGGTATCCATCAATGTCGTGATGGCCCCGCCATGGACCACTCCGGTCACCGGATTACCAATGATGAGGTCGCTGTAGGGCAGCTTGATCACCAGCCCGTTCTCGTCAGCCTGTTCTACCGTCATGCCGAGCAGTTGACAGTGGCGCAGCACGGAAAGGAAGCTCTGCGCGCGTTGTTCGATGGTCATAGGTTATCCATACCGGACAGGGTAAAAGTGGATGGATTTTAACAGATCGCGGCATGTTGGCGCCAAAGCAGCGGCGATATCCGACTTCATTTAAGCGCAGCGGGAACTCTTGCCGTTCCGGTTGGACTAAGTTCTCGTGAATCATCACTTGGAGAATCAGATGAAAAAGCTTTGCGCAACTGCCGTCCTGATAGCTAGTTTCGGTTTGCTGGCAGCCTGCCAGGATGAGCCGGAAGACAAGATGGAGTCGGCCCAGGAGTCGATGTCCGATGCGATGGAAAACATGGGTGACGCTGCCGAGGATGCGGGCGAGGCCATCGAGCAGAAGGCCGACCAGACCTTCAACAACGAACCTACCACCGGGGAAAGGATCGAAGAAAATCTTGATGAAGCCGGTGAGCGGATCGGTGAAGCCTATGACGACTCGGCTGCTTACCTGGAAGAGAAAGGTGAGGACATCAAGGCCGCTGTGACCGAATAAAGCTGGCTCATTTGCTGTAATCCCACGACATTACCGGCCGCTTCTGCGGCCGGTAATGTTTCTACCACTCACTGCTCCGGTTTCGCGGTCTCTTCGGCCGACGATTCGGGAAAGTGGGTCGGCGTCGCCATCAGCACTTCCAGTACAGCAGAGCGAAACTCCCGGCGGTACAACACGTACACCACGCCGGTGGTCATCATCATGAACACCCAGGGATTGATGAACCAGCTGAGTGTCGCCAGGGCGAAATAATAGGAACGCAGCCCCAGGTTGAACGAGTGCGCTGCTTTGGACAACACCTTGGCCGCCCGACTGGTGAAGGCCTTACGCTCGATCTCACTGACATGCTTCTCCCCTACCAGCGGCGCCGCACCGAACAGCACCGAGGCAAAGTTGTATTGGCGCATGGCCCAGGAGAAAGTAAAGAAGGCGTAGACAAAAATGCCGAGCATGATCAGCAATTTCATCTCCGAGACCTCGCGGCTGACCGGCGCCACGAAGGGCAGATCGTGCAGCAGATTCTGCGCCTGGTCGCTGGCCCCCATCACCGTGATCAGACCCGCCAGGATCAGCAACGTACTGGAGGCGAAGAACGAGGTATTGCGCTCCAGGTTGCTGATCAGGCTGGCATCGGCGATGCGCTGCTCACGCAGCAGCAGCCGGCTCATCCAATCCTTGCGATACAGATGCAACACACTCGCCAGGCAAGGCGTATCGCGTCCCCGATGCCAGGCATAACGCGTGTAGCCCACCCAGCAGAACATGAACCAGCACAGTGCCGCGAGATTCAGCCACAGCGATCCCGCATCGGGTAGCCCGGTCATTCCCTCTCCTTCAAACATGCCATCAAGCCTGTTGCCCCCTGGGGTGGCGCAGGCGATCAACCACCAATGCCACGATCAGCATGATGATAGCCGGCACCAGCCAGCCCAGCCCCTGTGAGGTGAATGGCAGTGAACTGAGCCAGGCCACGTCCCGCTCGATGAACCCGGCGGCCTTCAGGCCATCGATGATGCCAAAGACCAGGGCCACCAGCATCACCGGGCGCATGATGTTTTGCGGGCGCTGCCAGCCGGGTATGAACAGACCAAGACATACCAGCACGATCGCCAGCGGATACAGCCCCACCAGCACCGGAATGGAGACCCGGATCAGGCTGTCCAGCCCCTGGTTGGCTACCGCCATGCAGAAGATGGTGAAGACCCAGACCACCTGCGCATAACTGACCGGGAACTCGCGGCTGAAGAAGGCGCCACAGGCAGATATCAGCCCCACCGCGGTGGTCAGGCAGGCCAGCGTGATAACCACTGCCAGCAACAGGCTGCCGAGGTTGCCGAAACGATGCTGTACGAACGCCGCCAGAATCTCACCGCCATTGGCGCCGGGCTCTACCAGCGCACTGCTGGTACCGCCGAGCTGGAACAGGGCAAGGTAGACGAGGGCCAGACCAATCGCCGCGATGATCGCCGCGATAACGGTGTACCGGGTGATGATATGGGTTTCCTGCACCTGGCGGTCCCGAATCGCCCGGGTGATCACCACACCGAACACCAGGGCGCCCAGCGCGTCCATGGTCAGATAGCCTTGCAGCACACCTTCGACCAGTGGGCTGTCGCGATAGGTCGGTATGGGCGCGCCCACCTCGCCCAGAGGGAACAGCACCGCAGACAGCCCAAGAACCACCAACGCCAGCAGCAACACCGGAGTGATCAACTTGCCGATGTTGTCCACCAGCCGGCCGGGCTTGAGCGCCAACGCCAGCACCACGGCAAAGTACAGCAGCGAGTAGATCAACAAGGTCTGCCAACTGTCACCTACCAGACCGACGACGCCGACTTCATAAGATACAACCGCCGTGCGCGGCGTAGCGAACAGCGGCCCAATGGACAGGTAAACCAGGACGGCCAGGCACAGTCCCGGGAGGCGCCCCAGCGGCGCAGTCAGTTCCTGGATACCACCGCCCACCCGGGCCAGGGCCACCAGCGTCAACAATGGCAAGCCTACCGCGGTCAGCAGAAACCCAGCGGCCGTGGGCCACATGTTCACGCCAGCGGACAGGCCGGCACTGGGTGGAAAGATGATGTTGCCAGCCCCGAGAAACAGGGCAAAAGTCATAAAGCCAAGGGCTATGAGGTTAGCCGGAGATAGTGTTTTCATCGAAATTCTTCTGTGCAGTCTGCCCGGTACAGGCAAAAATCACCGGCATTATAAACAGCCAGAAGGGCAAAGGCCCATGTTGACCCGCCCTGCAGTGGAACAGCGCCTATCGCACCCACAAAAAAGCCCCGCCGAAGCGGGGCTTTTTAATGGCGCAGAAGTATTACTTCATTGCCCAGCCGGTCAGTTCCGACAGTGCCTTGCCGATATCGGCAAGCGAACGCACGGTCTTCACGCCAGCATCTTCCAGTGCGGCGAACTTCTCGTCGGCAGTACCCTTGCCGCCGGAGATGATCGCACCAGCGTGACCCATGCGCTTGCCTGCCGGAGCAGTAACACCTGCGATGTAGGACACAACCGGCTTGGTCACATTGGCCTTGATGTAGGCGGCAGCTTCTTCTTCAGCGCTACCACCGATCTCGCCGATCATGACGATCGCTTCGGTCTGCGGGTCGTTCTGGAACATTTCCAGAATGTCGATGAAGTTGGAGCCCGGGATCGGGTCACCACCGATACCAACACAGCTGGACTGACCGAAACCGGCGTCAGTGGTCTGCTTGACCGCTTCATAGGTCAGGGTGCCGGAGCGCGACACGATACCGACCTTGCCCGGCAGGTGGATGTGACCGGGCATGATGCCGATCTTGCTCTCGCCGGGGGTGATCACGCCCGGGCAGTTCGGCCCGATCAGACGCACGCCCAGTTCGTCACACTTGACCTTGGCATCCAGCATGTCGAGGGTAGCGATACCTTCGGTGATGCAGACAATCAGTTTGATACCAGCGTTAGCGGCTTCAAGGATGGAGTCCTTGCAGAACGGGGCCGGAACATAGATAACCGTTGCTTCAGCGCCAGTAGCCTGGACCGCTTCTTCAACAGTGTTGAACACGGGCAGACCCAGGTGAGTAGTACCGCCCTTACCAGGAGTAACACCACCAACCATCTTGGTGCCGTATTCGATGGCTTGCTCGGTGTGGAAGGAACCCTGGGAACCAGTGATACCCTGGCAGATTACCTTGGTGTTCTTGTCGATCAGGATGCTCATTACTTGCCCTCCGCCGCTTTCACGACCTGTACTGCAGCGTCGGTCAGACTGGTTGCAGCGATGATGTTCAAACCACTTTCGGCCAGGACCTTGGCGCCCAGGTCAGCATTGTTGCCTTCCAGACGTACCACGACCGGCACCTTCACACCTACGTCCTTGACTGCACCAATGATGCCTTCGGCAATCATGTCGCAACGAACGATACCGCCGAAGATGTTGACCAGAACCGCAGCCACATTGGTGTCGGACAGGATGATCTTGAACGCTTCGGTTACGCGCTCCTTGGTTGCGCCACCGCCAACATCGAGGAAGTTGGCCGGCTTGCCGCCGTGGTGGTTGACGATGTCCATGGTACCCATGGCCAGGCCAGCACCGTTGACCATGCAGCCGATGTTGCCGTCCAGCGCCACGTAGTTCAGTTCGAACTGGGCAGCGTGGGCTTCACGCGGATCGTCCTGGGACGGATCGTGCATGGCGCGCAGCTTGGGCTGACGGTACAGAGCGTTGGCATCGATGTTGATCTTGGCGTCCAGGCAGTGCAGGTTGCCGTCTTTCTTGATGACCAGCGGGTTGATTTCCAGCAGCGCCAGATCGTAGTCGGCAAACAGCTTGCCCAGACCGACGAAGATGTTGGTGAACTGCTTGATCTGGTCGCCCTTCAGGCCCAGTTTGAAAGCCAGGTCACGGCCCTGGTAGGGCTGCGGCCCAACCAGCGGGTCGATGGTAGCCTTGAGGATCTTCTCGGGAGTCTCCTCGGCGACCTTCTCGATTTCAACACCACCTTCGGTGGAGGCCATGAACACGATACGGCGAGTGGAACGGTCCACTACGGCACCCAGGTACAGTTCCTGGTCGATATCAGTGCAGGATTCAACCAGAATCTTGGCAACCGGCTGACCATTGGCGTCTGTCTGGTAGGTCACCAGGCGCTTGCCCAGCCACTGCTCAGCGAAGGCCTTGGCGTCTTCCTTGCTCTTGACCAGCTTCACACCGCCAGCCTTACCACGACCACCGGCATGCACCTGGGCCTTGACCACCCACTCAGTACCACCAATGGTATCGCACGCCTCGGCAGCTGCTTCGGGAGTCTCGACAGCAATGCCCTTGGAGACGGGAAGGCCGTACTCAGCGAACAGCTGCTTCCCCTGATATTCGTGAAGGTTCATTCTTTTGTACCGTTGTTCATATGAATTCAATAACGATGGCCCTACCGCACCACCGCCACCAGTCAGGCTGCCGGATCAGAAACCCGACACACCGGTTCACCCTCCCAGGGGTGATGGTCAATCCGTTGACCTTGCCTTGTGAATGGCAACCAGGCTACCGGCACGCCCCCTGCGGGACCTGCCGGCAGCAACCGGGAAGATTCTTCAGCGCTTCTTGCGGTTGGCGATGTGAATGGCCTGACCATTCACTGCCAGAGCAGCTTCCTTCATCGCTTCCGACATGGTCGGATGCGCAAAGACCATCATGCCCAGATCTTCAGCGCTGGTGCCGAATTCCATGGCAATGGCGCCCTGCTGTACCAGCTCGGCCGCGCTCGGGCCGATTACGTGTACACCCAGTACGCGATCGGACTTGGCGCAGGCGATGATCTTGACGAAACCGCTGGTGTCGTTGGCAGCCATGGCACGACCGCTGGCAGCGAAGGGGAACACGCCGACGTTGACGTCAACGCCTTCGGCCTTCAACTGCTGCTCGTTCTGGCCAACCCAGGCGGCTTCCGGATGGGTGTAGATGACGGACGGGATCAGATCGTAGTTCATCTGAGCCTTGTGACCGGCGATGCGCTCGGCAACCACCACGCCCTCTTCCGACGCCTTGTGCGCCAGCATCAGACCGCGCACCACGTCACCGATAGCGTACACGCCCGGTACCGAGGTGGCGCAGTGATCGTCGACGTAGACATAGCCGCGCTCGTCCAGGGTAACACCGGAGTCGGCAGCCAGCAGATCGGTGGTGACCGGACGACGGCCAACGGCAACGATCAGCTTGTCGAAGGTGATTTCCTGATCGCCCTTGGCATCAGTGAACTTGACGGTAACTTCCTCGCCCTTGACATCACTGCCAGTGACGCGCGCGCCCAGCAGCACCTTCAGGCCCTGCTTGGTATAGATTTTCAGAGCTTCTTTGGACAGCTGCTCGTCAGCTGCGGGCAGGAACTTGTCCAGCGCCTCGATGACGGTCACTTCCGCACCCAGACGGGACCACACCGAACCCAGCTCCAGACCGATGACGCCAGCGCCGATCACGCCCAGACGTGCCGGAACCGCTTCGAAGTCCAGGGCACCAGTGGAGTCGACGATGATCTTCTGATCCACCGGAGCCGGCGGAATTTCGACCGGACGGGAGCCGGAAGCCAGAATGACGTTTTCAGCGGCCAGCACTTCGCTGCTGCCGTCTTCCTTGGTGACTTCGACCTGCTTGCCGGCCAGCAGCTTGCCGTGACCCTGGTAAACAGTGACGCCATTGGCCTTGAGCAGCCCGGCAACACCGCCGGTGAGGTTCTTGACGATCTGATCCTTGCGGCCAATCATCGTGCTGACGTCCATCTTCACTTCGCCAGTGCTGATGCCATGAACCTGGAATGCATCCTTTGCCTCATGGTATTTCCAGGAGCTGTCCAGTAGCGCCTTGGAAGGAATGCAACCCACGTTCAGGCAGGTGCCACCCAGGGCCAGCTTGTCATCCTTGCCTTTGTACTTTTCGATACAGGCTGTCTTGAGACCCAGCTGGGCAGCGCGGATAGCGGCTACGTAGCCTCCCGGGCCTGAACCGATGACCACTACATCAAATTTATCGCTCATAAACCAATTCCTCTTTTTGCAGCTATGTGCTCAAGGCTGCCGGTGGGATCGCCACCAGCAGCTTGCCGCTTGATGCGTTGAAGCCTGACACCGATGCTGGATCAGATGTCCAGCAGCATGCGCGCCGGGTCTTCCAGCAGTTCCTTGATGGCGACCAGGAAGCTCACCGCTTCCTTGCCATCGATCAGGCGGTGGTCATAGGACAGCGCCAGATACATCATCGGCAGGATCACCACCTGACCGTCAACGGCCATCGGACGATCCTGGATCTTGTGCATGCCCAGGATCGCCGCCTGTGGCGGGTTGACGATCGGTGAGGACAACAGGGAACCGAACACACCACCGTTGGAGATAGTGAAGGTGCCGCCAGTCATTTCTTCCATGGACAGCTTGCCGTCACGCGCCTTGCGACCGTACTCGGCAATGGTACCTTCGACCTGTGCCAGATTCATGAATTCAGTGTTACGCAGTACCGGCACCACCAGGCCGCGATCACTGGATACGGCAACGCCGATGTCCTGGTAACCGTGGTAGACGATGTCCTTGCCATCGATCGAGGCGTTGACTGCCGGATAGCGCTTCAGCGCCTCGGTAGCAGCCTTGACGAAGAAGGACATGAAGCCCAGACGCACACCGTTGTGCTTCTTCTCGAACAGGTCCTTGTACTTCTTGCGCAGGTCCATGATCGGCTTCATGTTGATTTCGTTGTAGGTGGTCAACATGGCCATGCTGGACTGTGCTTCGACCAGACGCTCAGCGATGCGGGCGCGCAGGCGGGTCATGGGCACGCGCTTCTCGACGCGGTCACCTTCGCTCAGCACCACGCTGGACGCAGCGGCAGCAGCAGGCTTGGCAGCCGGTGCAGCGGCTGCGGCCGGAGCAGATTTCTTCGCTTCGATGGCGTTGAGCACGTCTTCCTTGGTGATGCGACCACCCTTGCCGGTACCCTTGATGTCCGCCGGGTTCAGGCCATTTTCCTCGGCCAGCTTGCGGGCTGCGGGGTTCAGCAGTTGCTCGTCGCCTTCGCTGTCAGTGGCGGCAGAAGCAGCAGGTGCAGCGGCGGCAGCCGGAGCAGCGGCCGGGGCGGCAGCGGCTTGGGGAGCAGCAGCGCCGCCTTCATTCAGGGTACCCAGCAGCTCGGCGCTCAGTACGGTTTCGCCTTCGCCCTTGATGATCTCGCCCAATACGCCGTCAGCCTCGGCCAACACTTCCAGAACCACCTTGTCGGTCTCGATATCGACGATCAGATCATCACGCTTGACGGCATCGCCAGGCTGCTTGTGCCAGGTTGCAACAGTACCGTCGGCAACCGATTCGGGAAATGTGGGGGCCTTGATTTCAATAGCCATTGTCGATCCTTAAATAAACAGTGTTATGCAGAGGCTCAAGCGTAGAGCGCATCTTGCAGGAGTTTCGCTTGTTCTTCCGCATGGACGGAGGGATAGCCACCGGCAGGTGCCGCGGAAGCCTCTCGTCCAGCGTAGTCCAGATACAGATTGCTGACGCTGTGCTGTGCCAGTACCCGACGCATGTGATGCTGGCTGCAGTACCAGGCGCCCTGGTTCATGGGCTCTTCCTGACACCAGACCACTTTCTGCAGGTTGGTGTAGGGTGCCAGCACCTCGGCCAGATCGTCCTCGGGGAACGGATACAGTTGCTCGATACGGACAATGGCAACATTCTCGTTCTCATCAGCACGACGTTTTTCCAGCAGGTCGTAGTACACCTTGCCGCTGCACATGACTACGCGATCCACCTTCGCCGGATCGATCGCATCGGCTTCGGGAATCACGGTCTGGAAGGATCCTTCAGCCAGATCTTCCAGGGTCGAGATTGCCAGTTTATGACGCAACAGAGACTTGGGCGTCAGTACTACCAGCGGCTTGCGCAGCGGACGGATCACCTGACGGCGCAGCAGATGGTAGATCTGAGCTGGCGTGGTCGGTACGCAGACCTGGATGTTCTGCTCGGCGCACAGCTGCAGGAAACGCTCCAGGCGTGCCGAGGAGTGCTCCGGCCCCTGACCTTCATAGCCGTGCGGCAGCAGCATGGTCAGGCCGCACAGGCGACCCCACTTGTGCTCGCCGCTGGTGATGAACTGGTCGATAACCACCTGTGCACCGTTGGCGAAGTCACCGAACTGGGCTTCCCAGACCACCAGCGCGTTGGGCGTGGTGGTGGCGTAGCCGTACTCGAAGGCCAGCACCGCCTCTTCCGACAGCAGCGAATCATAGATGTCGAAACGGGGCTGGTTGTCGCTGAGGTTGGCCAGCGGGATGTAAGCGCCCTCTTCCTTCTGGTTGTGCAGCACCGCGTGCCGGTGGGAGAAGGTGCCGCGGCCGACGTCCTGACCGGTGATGCGCACCGGGTGACCTTCATGCAGCAGGGTGGCGTAGGCCATGGTCTCGGCAAAGCCCCAGTTCAGCGCCAGGCCGCCAGCGGCCATCTTGCGACGGTCTTCGACGATCTTGGACACCTGACGCTGCACCACCAGGCCATCTGGCACTTCATTGAGGCGATTGGCCAGTTCCTGCAGCGTCTTGAGATCAAAGCGGGTGTCGTGGCGCGCGGTCCACTGGTGACCCAGGTAGGGAGCCCAGTCGACGAAGGAACCGGTATCGGGCTCCTTGACCAGGCTCTTGACCACGTGGTCGCCATTGTCCAGCGCGTTACGGTATTCCTCGATCCGCGCCTGCACCGCTTCCGCATCCAGCACGCCCTCTTCGACCAGGCGGTTGGCGTAGATTTCACGGGTGGTCGGATGCTTGGCAATGATCGCGTACATGCGCGGCTGGGTGCCGGAAGGCTCATCCGCTTCGTTGTGACCGCGGCGGCGGTAGCACACCAGATCGATCACCACGTCACGCTTGAACTGCATGCGATAGTCGACCGCCAGCTGGGTCACGAACAGTACCGCTTCCGGATCGTCACCGTTGACGTGGAAGATCGGCGCCTGAATCATCTTGGCGATGTCGGTGCAGTATTCGGTGGAACGGGCGTCATCCTGGCGGCTGGTGGTGAAGCCGACCTGGTTGTTGACCACGATATGGATGGTGCCACCGGTCTTGTAGGCACGGGTCTGGGACATCTGGAATGTCTCCATGACCACGCCCTGACCGGCGAAGGCCGCGTCACCGTGGATGCTGATCGGCACCACCTTGTCACCGGCGGGATCCTTGCGACGATCCTGACGGGCACGCACCGACCCTTCGACTACCGGAGACACGATTTCCAGGTGCGAGGGGTTGAACGACAGCGCCAGATGCACTTCACCGCCGGAGGTCATGACGTTCGAGGAAAAGCCCTGGTGGTACTTCACGTCACCGGAGCCCAGGTCGATCATCTTCTTGCCTTCGAACTCGTCGAACAGGTCGCGCGGGTTCTTGCCCAGGGTATTGACCAGGACGTTGAGGCGGCCACGGTGGGCCATGCCCAGCACCACTTCATTGACGCCGTAGGAACCGGAACGCTGGATGATCTCGTCGAGCATGGGGATCAGGCTCTCGCCGCCTTCCACACCAAAGCGCTTGGTACCGGGGTACTTGGTGCCCAGGTATTTTTCCAGGCCTTCGGCCGCGGTCAGGCGCTCCAGCAGGTGACGCTTGCTTTCCACCGAATGCTGCGGCTTGCCGCGTACGCTTTCCAGGCGCTGCTGGAACCAGCGACGCTGACCGGAATCGACGATGTGCATGTATTCGGCACCGAAGGTACCGCAATAGGTCGATTTCAGCGCATCGAGAATTTCGCTGAGGGGCGCTTCTTCCTTGCCGATATTCAGTTCACCGGTACGGAATACGGTGTCCAGGTCGGCATCGGTCAGGCCGTACTCGGCCAGTGTCAGATCAGCGATCGCTTCCCGCTCCCACAGACCCAGCGGGTCAAGGGGAGATGCTTGATGGCCCCGCATCCGATAGGCCTGAATCAGGCGCAGAACGCCTACCTGCTTCTTGTCACGTTCACTGCTGACCTGGCCACCGCTGACCGCCTGAGGGCGTCGGGTGTTCCGGGCGAGCGACAGAAAGTGCTCACGGATAGTGGAGTGGGAAATATCCGATCCAGTGAAACCGTTGATCTGGGGCAGCTTGTCGAAGTAGCTGCGCCATTCCTCGGCGACACCGTTGGGATCGTGCAGATAGAGCTCATAGAGCTCTTCAACATAGGAGGCATTCCCACCGGATAGGTGAGAGGTACTCCACAGCTGCTGCATTTCGCTGTCTGGCATGCTTGGTCACCCTCTATAAGGGGACACCACCTGGCGCAAAGACCATTAATAGGCAAAATGAATTGCCCTCCGTGCAGAACAGTCAGATGAGCATTCGGCATTGTCCCTGCCAGTCGCCCTGCTCTGTCACATTCCGCGAAACCGGAATATTGCCGGCCCCGACAGATAGTTCGGGTGTTACCCGTTGCCCCTGTTGGTTTAGGTACTAACAAACCGCAGCTTTGTGGGCGCGGTTCGATTTGTTCGGGTTACCAGCTCCGTTGCCGGAGCTGGAACGATTCACTTACTGATCAGGTACCGCTCTGCAACAGCATGTTGCGAATGTGGCCGATAGCACGAGTCGGGTTCAGACCCTTGGGGCACACATTAACGCAGTTCATGATACCGCGGCAGCGAAACACACTGAACGGGTCATCCAGCGCTGCCAGACGATTCTCGGTCTCGGTGTCGCGGCTGTCCGCCAGGAAGCGGTAAGCCTGCAACAGACCCGCGGGGCCGATGAACTTGTCCGGGTTCCACCAGAACGACGGGCAGGAGGTGGAACAGCATGCACAGAGAATACACTCGTACAGGCCATCCAGCTTCTCCCGCTCTTCCGGCGACTGCAGACGCTCGATAGCCGGCGCCGGCGTGTCGTTCTGCAGATACGGCTGAACTTTCTCGTACTGCTTGTAGAAGATGCTCATATCGACGACCAGGTCACGGATTACCGGCAAACCTGGCAACGGACGCAGCACCAGCTTGTTGTTCTTCACTACGCTAGACAGCGGAGTAATACAAGCGAGGCCGTTTTTGCCATTGATGCTCATGCCGTCGGAACCGCAGACACCTTCACGGCAGGCGCGGCGGAAACCCAGACCCGCATCCTGCTCCTTGGCCAGCTGCAGCACATCCAGCACCATCAGGTCTTTACCTTCGGTGTCGACCTGAAAATCCTGCATGTAAGGAGCCTTGTCGGTCTCCGGGTTGTAACGATAGATACTGACTTGCAACATACCGGACCCCCTTAGTAAGTGCGGATTTTAGGTTCAAACACCGGAACGGTTTTCGGTGCGAAGTTGACGCTACGCTTGGTCAGCTGCTTGGTCTGCGGATGGAACATGCTGTGGCACAGCCAGTTCTCATCGTCACGATCTTCGTAGTCTTCACGAGCGTGGGCGCCACGGCTTTCCTTCCGCGCTTCAGCGGCGATAGCGGTCGCTTCGGCCACTTCCAGCAGGTTCTGCAGTTCCAGCGCTTCGATCCGCGCAGTGTTGAACGCGTTGCTCTTGTCGTCGATCTTGACGTTGGCAATACGCTCGCGCAGGCTCTCCAGCTCCTTGATGCCCTTCTGCATGTATTCACCAGTACGGAATACACCGAAGTAGTTCTGCATGCAGTTCTGCAGTTCCTTGCGCAGGGGCGCAACTTCTTCACCCGTGGTACGGGTGTTGATGCCGGACAGGCGAGCCAGGGAGGCATCGATGTCGGACTCGGAAGCACCGCGGTAGTCGATACCTTCCTTCAGTGCGCTTTCCAGGTGCAGACCGGCAGCGCGACCGAAGACCACCAGGTCGAGCAGCGAGTTGCCTCCCAGGCGGTTGGCGCCGTGTACGGATACGCAGGCCACTTCGCCAACGGCGAACAGACCATCGATGATGTGATCGTTGCCGGCGGCATCCTGGGTAATCGCCTGACCATGAATATTGGTAGCAACACCACCCATCATGTAATGGCAGGTCGGTACGACAGGTACCGGAGCGGTAACCGGGTCAACGTGGGCGAAGGTCTTGGACAGCTCACAGATACCCGGCAGGCGGCTGTGCAGTACTTCTTCACCCAGGTGATCCAGCTTCAGCATCACGTGGTCGCCATCCGGGCCACAGCCGTTGCCAGCCAGGATTTCCTTGACCATGGAGCGGGCCACAACGTCACGACCGGCAAGGTCCTTGGCGTTTGGCGCATAACGCTCCATGAAGCGCTCACCGTGCTTGTTGATCAGGTATCCACCTTCACCACGGCAACCTTCGGTAACCAGTACCCCGGCACCGGCGATGCCGGTCGGGTGGAACTGCCACATTTCCATGTCCTGTACCGGCACACCAGCGCGCAGCGCCATGCCGACACCGTCACCGGTGTTGATCAGGGCGTTGGTAGTAGAGGCATAGATGCGGCCCGCGCCACCAGTGGCCAGTACGGTGGCCTTGGAGCGGATGTAGACGGTTTCGCCGGTTTCGATGCAGATGGCGATAACACCGACGACGGCGCCGTCCTGGTTCTTGACCAGATCAACTGCGTACCATTCGTTGAGGAAGGTGGTGTTGTGCTTGATGTTGGCCTGATACAGGGTGTGCAGCAGCGCGTGACCGGTACGGTCGGCAGCGGCACAGGTACGGGCAGCCTGGCCGCCGTTACCATAATCCTTGGACTGACCACCGAACGGACGCTGATAGATGCGGCCCTGCTCGGTACGGGAGAACGGCAGGCCCATATGCTCGAGCTCGAACACGGCTTCGGGGCCTACGGAACACATGTATTCGATCGCGTCCTGGTCACCGATGTAGTCGGAACCCTTGACGGTGTCGTACATGTGCCAGCGCCAGTCGTCATTCGGGTCCGCCGAGGCGATGGCACAAGTGATACCGCCCTGGGCGGATACTGTGTGCGAACGGGTCGGGAACACCTTGGTTACCACAGCAGTCTTGTGACCACCCTGGGCCAGCTGCAGCGCTGCACGCATGCCAGCACCACCACCACCAACGATGATGGCGTCAAAAGTCAAAGTACGAATATTAGCCATTGATCAAATACCCCACAGGATCTGTACACCCCAGACGAACAGCACGAACATCGCCAGACCGCAAACCACCTGGAACAGGAAGCGCAGTACGGTGGCGGCTTTGCCGAAAGCCATAGGCGTCAGGTAGTCGGTAGAAATGGTCCACATACCGACCCAGGAATGCACGCTCAACGCGACCAGCGTCAGCAGACTGAAGATGCGCATGGCGTTGTTGCTGAACAGACCCTGCCACTCGGCATAGGTCAGACCCGGATTGAAGATCAGGTAACCGAGCAGAAACAGCGTATAGGCCGCCAGCAGAACGGCGGAAACGCGCTGCGCCATCCAGTCATACAGGCCGCTGCGCGACAGGTTGGTGACGTTGGTTACCATATCCATACTCCCAGAAGAACAATCAGAACGACGGCGATAACGATCACCAGCTTGGAACCAAGTCGGCCACCCTCCAAGCTCTCACCGACACCAGCATCCATCACCAGGTGACGAATACCCGCTACCAGGTGATACAGCAGGGCGGACAGGACACCCCAGAGCACCAGCTTGGCGAACGGATTTTGCAGGCATGCCTTGACTTGCTCGAAACCGGCTTCGGAACTCAATGATGTGCTCAGCATCCAAAGCAGACCTGCAATGGCGATGAACAGAATGATTCCCGACACTCGGTGAGCAATAGACGTATAGGCGGTAACAGGAAGCTTGATTGTCCTGAGATCTAGATTGACAGGTCTTTTGCTATTCACGGCTATCTTCACACTCATGGCCCTGTGGTCAGGGCTGGTTATAGGAAGGTGTGGATCACACCCAAATGACGCGCGGCGCAGCTTCATGGAAGAAGCCGAATGGGTCACTTTTGCCGGTCAAGGAGTATAGTGATTCGGGCGTCTGATTACAATCTGCAAAACCCCTGCCCTCGGCCTTCGCAGCTGGACATCAGCCAGGCAACTGCGACAATTGCGCACATATCCGCTTACCAATGAAACCTTTGAATAACGACGATTTGCAAACTCAATCGGTAGAATTGACAAACGGGTTTTTGACTTTATAGTGATGCGGGCCCTGCGTGGGGGGTCACACTTTCGATACAGCAAAACAGGAGGCCATCAATGGCTGACAAAAAAGCGCAGTTGATCATCGAGGGCGCTGCCCCCATCGATCTGCCTGTCTATTCGGGCACTTTGGGGCCGGACGTCATAGATGTTCGCGGCCTGACAGCCGAAGGCGTCTTCACTTTCGATCCCGGTTTCATGGCGACCTCGTCCTGCGAATCCAAGATCACCTTCATTGATGGCGATAACGGAATTCTCTTGCATCGGGGCTACCCGATCGAACAGCTGGCAGAAAAATCTGATTTCCTCGAAACCTGCTACCTGCTGCTCAAGGGCGAACTGCCCCACGCAGAAGAGAAGCAGAAGTTTGACAGCACCATCAAGAACCACACCATGGTGCACGAGCAATTAAAGAACTTTCTCAACGGCTTCCGTCGCGATGGCCACCCAATGGCCATCATGTGCGGCGTAGTGGGTGCCCTGTCCGCCTTCTACCACGACTCGCTGGACATCAATAACGCTCAGCATCGCGAAATCTCGGCCATTCGCCTGATCGCCAAGATGCCGACCATCGCCGCCATGGTCTACAAGTACTCCATGGGCCAGCCGCTGATGTACCCGAACAACGAGCTGAGCTACTCGGAAAACTTCCTGCACATGATGTTCAACACCCCGGCCGAGATCAAGCCGATCGATCCGATCCTGGCCCGCGCCATGGATCGCATCTTCGTGCTGCATGCCGACCATGAGCAGAATGCCTCGACCTCTACCGTCCGTCTGGCGGGCTCCACCGGTGCCAACCCCTTCGCCTGTGTCGCCGCCGGCATCGCCGCGCTGTGGGGACCGGCTCATGGGGGCGCCAACGAAGCCGTACTGCGCATGCTGGATGAAATCGGTGATGTATCCAACATCGATACCTTCATCGCCAAGGCCAAGGACAAGGACGACCCCTTCAAGCTGATGGGCTTCGGCCACCGCGTGTACAAGAACTTCGACCCGCGCGCCAAGGTCATGAAAGAGACCTGTGACGAGGTATTGGGCCTGCTGGGCATCAATGATCCGCAGCTGGAACTGGCCATGAAGCTCGAAGAAATCGCCCTGAGCGATCCCTACTTCGTCGAGCGCAACCTGTACCCGAACGTCGATTTCTACTCCGGCATCATTCTCAAGGCCATCGGCATTCCTGCCGAGCTGTTCACCGTGATCTTCGCCACCGGCCGCACCCCGGGCTGGATCGCGCACTGGAACGAGATGATCAGCAATCCGTACAAGATCGGTCGTCCGCGCCAGCTGTACACCGGCCACACCAAGCGCGACTACCCGAACAACTAAGTCGCCGCTCAGGTATGAAAAAGCCCGCATCTGCGGGCTTTTTTGTGTCTGGCTGGCAAACTCAGCAAGCTGTGGCCTGCTCCCACCAGGTCAGGATCTGCAACGCCTCTTCGGCATTGTTGCCACATACCTGCGCATCGGCCATGAAGCCCGCGCAGACTGCCGGCCGATCCGGAGAGTGAAAGATATTGCAGCGCCGATCCGCGGCCAGGTGGATACAAGCCATACCCGCCGGCTTGCCCTGGGGCATGCCGGGGATGGGTGAAGTAATAGAGGGCGCTACGCAGCAAGCACCACAGCCTTCTCGACATTTCATGGAAGCACAGCATCTCGTGACGGAATACGGGAACGCCCGATGGCCGGGCGCCGCGTATTTTATTTTCCGTTCTTGAGTCTGGCAATCAGACTTGATGTATCCCAGCGATTACCGCCCATCTGCTGCACATCGGCATAAAACTGATCCACCAGCGCCGTGACCGGCAACTGCGCACCATTGCGGCGGGATTCATCCAGCACGATGGCCAGGTCCTTGCGCATCCAGTCCACGGCAAAGCCGAAGTCATACTCACCGGCCAGCATGCTCTTGTGACGGTTCTCCATCTGCCAGGACTGAGCGGCGCCCTTGCTGATCACCGAGACCACCGCTTCTCCGTCCAGACCGGCACATTCGGCAAAATTCAGCGCCTCGGCCAGCCCCTGTACCACGCCGGCAATGCAGATCTGGTTGACCATCTTGGTCAGCTGACCACTGCCTACCGGGCCCATCAGACGAATCATTCTGGAGTAATGATGGATAACCGGCCGCGCGAGATCGAACACCGACTCCTCACCGCCGACCATGACTGTCAATTGGCCATGCTCAGCTCCCGCTTGCCCGCCCGATACCGGCGCGTCGAGAAAACCCACGCCCCGCTCAGCAGCCAGTTGCGCCACCTGACGTGCCACACCTGCCGAGGCAGTGGTGTGATCGACGATAACCGTGCCAGTGCGCGCCCCGGCAAGAATACCCTCCGGCCCGTCCACCACCTGCAGCAGGTCCTGATCGTTGCCCACGCAGACCATTACAAAATCCTGCTCCGCCGCCGCTTCCGCTGGCGTAGCACAGGCCCTGCCACCGTATTCTGCTACCCAGGCCGCCGCTTTTTCAGCTGAGCGGTTGTATACCGTCACCTCGTGTCCGGCCCGGGCCAGATGCCCTGCCATCGGATACCCCATTACCCCAAGACCTACAAAGGCTACATTGGCCATACAGACTCCCCGATTCATCAATTCGATTCCTGCCCCCGGACCCATGCGGCATGGTAGTTCAGGACATACCGGAGGACGACCGCTGGATCATAGCAGGCTTGAGGTCATCGGCCAGCCACACGGGGGGCGATCGCCATCGATTCCGGCTCTGGTTGGCGAGCAGCGCGACAGGCATAATGTGCGCCCCTTTTACGCCGTCCACGGAGTCACCGGATGTTCAATACCAATCAGTATTTCGAAGGAAAAGTAGCTTCCATTGCCTTTCGCCAGCCCGAAGGCGCGGCCACTGTCGGCGTCATGGCCCCCGGCGAATACGAATTCGGCACCGGCAGCCTGGAAATCATGCATGTCATCACCGGCCAACTGACCGTCAAGCTGCCCGGCAGTGATGTCTGGGAAGAGTTCGGCGCCGGCACCCGGTTCACTGTGCCGGCCAACAGCCGCTTCAATCTGCAGGTAGCGCAGGATACCGCCTACCTGTGTGAGTATCGCTAAAGGCTGACAGCCCTGGCGTCGCGCAGCCTGCGCGACGCCTCACCCGTCAGGCGCTGACAATCGCCTTGCCATACAACTCGATGAACTCAGGAGGCATCCGTCGCGGCCGCCCGCTACTGAGCTCGACACAGGCGAACGTGGTATTGGCACGCAACAGCGTAGCGCCATCGCGCGGCCGGCATAGTTGAAATTGGCGCGTCATGCGCAGTTTGCTGTCCCAGCTGACGATCCAGGTGCCCATCTGCAGTTCTTCATCCAGGTAACCCGCGGCCAGATAATCGATCTCGTGGCGCACCACCACCATCGCCCGGTCCAGTTGCTGATATTCGTCCAGGCCCAGGCCGAGCGACCTGGAATGCCGCCAGGCGCAACGCTCCAGCCAGCGCACATAGACAGCATTGTTGGCGTGTCCCAGCTCGTCGATATCCTCTGGCTGCACACGAATCTCATCGATAAAGGGGGTTTCCAGATCCCATTTCACACTCGGTCTCCCGGCAAAGCACAACGTAGGGTGTGCAGCATACCATCCCCCGCCCCGGCAGCGGTGCCATGCTACCGCTGCAACGAGCTTGCCAATACCCCGTCGCAGCACAACACTGTGAGATAGATCCCATACAGGAGGCGGCATGTTCAAGCACCTGCATTTCCCGATTCTGGTCATCAATCCCGACTGCGGGCGCGGCAATGTCGCCGGCCAGCAACTCAATGAACTGTTCGATGCACTGGGTCACGAGGGCTTTGAAGTGCTGGCCACTACCTCCCTGGATGAAGGGCGGCTGGTTGCCGAAGCGCATCGCGGCCTGTCGTGCATTCTGTTCGGCGCTGAAAATGACGACCAGCACGGGCTGGAGCCGGTACGCAAGCTGTTCGCCGCCGCCCATTCGCGCTCGCCGGAACTGCCGATCATGGCGCTGAGCACCGCCCAGGCCCTGGACAATCAGTTGTTGAGCAACCTGCGCGACCTGCACCAACTGCGCGGCATCATCTATCTGTTCGAAGACACCATGCCCTTTATCGCCGGCCAGATTGCCCGCACCGCCCGCGCCTACCTGTCGCAGCTATTGCCGCCATTCTTCAAGGCCCTGCTCGACTACACCGGCCGCGCCAGCTATTCCTGGCACTCCCCCGGTCATGGCGGCGGCGTAGCTTTCCGCAAGAGCCCGGTGGGCCGGGCCTTCCATGACTTCTTTGGGGAAAATACGCTGCGTTCCGACCTCTCGGTATCGGTCCCGGGCCTGGGCTCGCTGCTGGATCACAACGGCCCCATCGCCGAGGCCGAGGCCAACACCGCCCGCACCTTCGGCGCGGACCACAGCTTCTATGTGATCAATGGCACCTCCACCGCCAACAAGATCATCTGGCATGCCTTCGTCACCCGTGACGATGTGGTGCTGGTCGACCGCAACTGCCACAAATCGATTCTGCATGCCATCACCATGACCGGCGCCATTCCGGTGTACCTGACGGGCTCGCGCAACGACTACGGCATCATCGGTCCCATCAGCCTGGATTCGTTCTCACCCCAGAATCTGCGCCAGCGGCTGGCTGAACATCCGCTGCTGCAGGGCCGGGAGCCACGCATTCGCCTGGCCGTGCTGACCAACTCCACCTACGATGGGCTGTGCTACAACGCCGAGCTGATCAAGGACGAGTTGGAAGACGCGGTCGAAGTGCTGCATTTCGACGAAGCCTGGTACGGCTACGCCGCCTTCCACGAGTTCTACGCCGGTCGCCACGGCATGGGCAGCAAGCGCGGCTTCGAGCGCGCCAAACATCCATTGGTGTTCGCCACCCAATCACCACACAAGGTATTGGCTGCCCTGTCCCAGGCCTCGATCATCCTCGCCGAGAACAGCGTCGAGCAGCAGCTGGACGTAGAGCGCTTCAATGAAGCCTTCATGATGCATACCTCTACCTCGCCGCATTACGGCATCATCGCCTCGATCGACGTGGCCACCGGCATGATGGCCGGCGAACCCGGCCGCTCGCTGGTGCAGGAAACACTCGATGAGGCCCTGTCCTTCCGTCGCGCCATGCAGCAGACCGCCGAGCGACTGGAAGAGGACCAATGGTGGTTCGATGTCTGGGAGCCGGAACAGGCCTTGGACAGCGAAGAATTGGAGGCCTGTGACTGGACGCTGGACCATCAGGCCGAATGGCACGGCTTCGGTGACATGGCCGACGACTACGCCCTGCTCGACCCGATCAAGGTCACCCTGCTCACCCCCGGTGTCGAAGAGCACGGCCGGCTGGGCCGTACCGGCATACCGGCTGCCATCGTCACCCGCTTCCTTGCCGAACGCGGGCTGGTAGTGGAGAAAACCGGCCTGTACTCCTTCCTGATCCTGTTCTCGCTGGGCATCACCAAAGGCAAATGGAGCGCTCTGGTCTCGGAACTGCAGGAGTTCAAACGCCTCTATGACAGCAACGCCCCGCTCGACCTCACCCTGCCGGCCATCGCCCGCGGCGGCCACTACCCGGCGCTCGGCCTGCGCGATCTCTGTCAGGAACTGCACCGCTTCTACAAGGAGCAGCGCATGGTGCGCGTGCTCCGGCAAATCTATACCGAACTGCCCGAGATCGTTGTGCGCCCCGCCGACGCCTGGCAACAGATGGTCCGTGGCCAGGTGGAAATGGTCCCGGTCGACGCCCTCGCCGGCCGCATCAGCGCCGTCATGCTCGTCCCCTACCCGCCCGGCATCCCGGTCATCATGCCCGGCGAACGCTTCCCTGATGACAGCAGCGCGATCACCGATTACCTGCGCATCGCCCTCGCCCAGGATCAGCAGTTCCCCGGATTTGAAAGCGATATACATGGGTTGCGGCCGATACTGCAGGAGGATGGGAGCATGCGGCACTTTGTGGATTGCCTGGTGGAGTGATAAGGGGGCGACCAGCACGCACCGCTGAATACCCTCTACCAGCACCCATTGATCTTTCTACATTTCTTGAAAGAGGGCCGTCACCGGATTGAGGACCTATCCGTGCAAAGCGCTTCGTTTACCGATGGGTTTGACTGAAACATATCTGTCAGCTTTAGTTTAGATACCACTAAGCTCCTTTCCCGCCTGAACGCGTCACAACTCTCAAATGTGAGGCAGTAAAATATGCGCTATACACTTTTTGAACATCAGAAGAATGAAATTATTCTGATTGCTCGCATCCTGCTCATGATCCTGTTCATCATGTCAGGGTGGAGTAAGCTGACCGGCTTTTCGGGCACGGCGGGTTATCTGGAATCGCTGGGGGTGCCGGCGCCCATGCTGGCCGCCGCCATTGCCGTGATCATCGAGTTCTTTGTCGCCATCTTGATTCTGGTTGGGTTCTACACCCGCCCGCTGGCCTTTCTCTTCTTCTTGTTCGTACTGGGTACCGCTGTGATCGGACACGACTTCTGGACGATGGTCGATGCTGATCGAGCTGCCAACATGACTCAGTTTTTTAAGAACATGAGCATTGCCGGAGGGTTGTTATTGCTTGGGTTGACCGGTCCAGGCAAATATTCGGTTGATGGTCGCTAGTTTTGTGGCGTACTCAAGCCGGCTCAGATACCGGCTTGTATCTCTTGCACTCAAGACAGCCTCTTCCTTTCCAGCCTTTTCAGAAAAACCGTCATCTCCTTGCCAGCCTGGACATCCCCCTTTTTCTCTGCGGCAGCCACTCCGTCTTCCTAGGCCAGCTGCGCTGCATCCAGATCACCCGCCTCCTGATGCGCCTTGCCAAGCAGCTTCCAGGCTGCCGAATAACCGGGATCCTGCTCGATGCATTCGGCCAGATGAGTAACTGCCTGCGGATAGTCCGCTAGATCCAGATAGCACTTTCCCAGACTGAACCTCAGCAGGGGTGAGTCACGCCCTTTGGCGAGCATGGCCTCAAGCTGTCGAACATCCATTTTTACCTCCTACAACATCAGTGATCGCACCAATGTCGGGCCTGTACCGCTTACAGGGATGATCCCAGCACGTGCTGTTTTGAATCGTACCGGGTTTTATGGAGGCCATTTCGTTTAAGTCAGGCCGCCATGGTCTGACCGGATTGTTGCTGGTAGAAGTTTGCCTCAGCTTCTGCCGGGGGTATATACCCAATCGAGCTCAGCAACCGCTGGTGGTTGTACCAGTGAACCCATTTCAAAGTGGCGATTTCCACGGCTTCGCGACTACGCCAGGACTGCCGATAGATCAGCTCCGCTTTGTATAACCCGTTGATGGTTTCAGCCAAAGCGTTGTCATAGCTATCGCCTTTGCTGCCTACAGAGGGCTCTATGCCGGCCTCAGCGAGACGCTCGGTGTATCGGATGGAGACGTATTGGCTACCCCTGTCGCTATGGTGTATCAGGCCGTCCATGCGGCTCGGCTGTCGAGCGTGCAGCGCTTGCTCCAGGGCATCCAGAACGAAGTCTGTTCGCATGCTGTTGCTCACCCGCCAGCCAACGATACGCCGGGCAAACACATCGACCACGAAGGCGACGTAGAGCCAGCCTTGCCACGTTGAAACATAAGTAAAGTCGGACACCCATAGCTGATTGGGTCGATCCGCATGGAACTGGCGTTGGACCCTATCCAGCGGACAAATCGCGTTCTCATTCGGGATGGTGGTGCGGATCACATGACCGCGACGAACGCCCTGCAGGCCCAGTTGACGCATCAGCCGCTGTACCGTGCAGCGAGCAATATCAATGCCCTCACGCTTGAGTTGC
>NZ_FOUA01000001.1:0-220657 GCF_900114735.1 Halopseudomonas bauzanensis
CCACTGCGGCGCAACCGGCGCCGGCAACCAGTACGTCAATGTCACCACCGATGGCAGCGGCAGCAGCCACGGTGTTCAGGGTGGCGGCATTCAGTTCGGCGTTGTTGTGTTCAGCAATAACCAGAATCGTCATGTCAGATCACCTTGGCTTCGTTCTTCAGTTTGTCGACCAGCTCGTCAACGCTCTTGACCTTGATGCCAGCGCTGCGGGCAGCCGGGGCTTCGACCTTGACGGTGCTCAGGGTGGAGGCGGTGCTGACACCCAGCTCGTCGGGCTTGAGCACGTCCAGCGGCTTCTTCTTGGCCTTCATGATGTTCGGCAGAGAAGCGTAGCGCGGCTCGTTCAGGCGCAGGTCGGTGGTGACGATGGCCGGCAGTTTCAGGTCAACGGTCTGCAGACCGCCGTCGATTTCACGGGTGACCTTGACGCGCTCACCGTCGACATTCACGGCCGAGGCGAAGGTGCCCTGGGCGTAACCGGACAGCGCAGCCAGCATCTGGCCGGTCTGGTTGTTGTCGGAGTCGATGGCCTGCTTGCCGAGGATGACCAGCTGCGGCTGTTCCTTGTCGACGACCGCCTTGAGCAGCTTGGCGATAGCCAGGGAGTTCAGTTCGTCAGCGGACTCGACCAGGATGGCGCGGTCGGCGCCCAGTGCCAGGGCGGTGCGCAGCTGCTCCTGGGCAGCAGTCGGGCCGACGGTGACGGCGACGATTTCGGTCGCCACGCCTTTTTCCTTCAGGCGTACCGCTTCTTCCACGGCGATTTCGCAGAAGGGGTTCATGGACATCTTGACGTTGGCCAGATCAACACCGCTGTTGTCCGCCTTGACGCGAACCTTGACGTTGTAGTCAACGACCCGCTTAACCGCTACTAGTACCTTCATGGTTACCTCGTTCTTGTCGCGTAGTTGCCGCGTAACTGCAGGCGAAGCCTGTCTTGAAAAGTGACTTCTTTATAACTTATAGTCACAAAAGGACTAAAGAGAGTATTTCGTAAAGCCCCTTATCATGCCGAGGGTCCGATGGCGGGTCAATAGCCATACAGCAAAAGTAGTATTGAAAAAACGGCAGCTTTACATCTTTACACTGGTGTGAAGAAGCGTGATTGATATAATGCGCCGCTATGTATTCACGGAAGATCTCAAGATAAAGCGATTTTCGATTCGGCCGATGAGTTAGGAGATAAAAATAGTGGAACGCGAATTCATGGAGTTCGATGTCGTCATCGTGGGAGCGGGCCCTGCCGGTCTGTCTGCCGCCTGTCGCATCAAACAGCAAGCAGCTGACGCCGATCAGGAGATCAGCGTCTGTGTCGTGGAAAAAGGCTCTGAAGTGGGCGCCCACATTCTATCCGGTGCGGTGTTCGAGCCCCGCGCCCTGGAAGAGCTGTTTCCCGACTGGAAAGAGCTTGGCGCTCCGCTGAATACGCCGGTCAAGCGTGACGACATCTATATGCTGACCAGCGAAGAGAAGTCCACCAAGCTGCCTGGCCTCTTCGTGCCGAAAACCATGCACAACGAAGGCAACTACATCATCTCCCTGGGCAATCTGTGCCGCTGGCTGGCCCAGCAGGCAGAGAACCTGGGCGTTGAGGTCTACCCGGGCTTTGCTGCCCAGGAAGCGCTGATCGACGAGAACGGTGTGGTTCGCGGTATCCTGACCGGCGACCTGGGTGTCGACCGTGAAGGCAACCCGAAGGACGGCTTTTATACCCCCGGGATGGAGCTGCGCGCCAAGTACACCCTGTTCGCCGAAGGTTGCCGTGGCCATATCGGCAAGCAACTGATCAAGCGTTACGACCTCGCCTCCGACGCCGACGCCCAGCACTACGGCATTGGCATCAAGGAAATCTGGGATATCGATCCGGCCAAGCATGAACAGGGCCTGGTGGTACACACCGCCGGCTGGCCGCTGGACATCACCGGCAACGAGAATACCGGTGGGTCCTTCCTCTACCACATCGAGAACAACCAGATTGTCGTGGGTTTGATCATCGATCTGTCCTACAGCAACCCGCACCTGTCGCCGTTCGACGAGTTCCAGCGTTACAAGCATCATCCGGTGATCAAGCAGTACCTGGAAGGCGGCAAGCGCGTTTCCTACGGTGCGCGCGCCATCTGCAAGGGCGGCCTGAACTCGCTGCCGAAGATGGTCTTCCCCGGTGGCGCATTGATCGGTTGCGATCTGGGCACGCTGAACTTCGCCAAGATCAAGGGCAGCCACACCGCCATGAAGTCCGGCATGCTCGCCGCTGATGCAGTAGTCGAAGCACTGAAAGCCGGCCGTGAAGGTGGTGATGAGCTGACCGGCTACGTGGACAGCTTCAAGTCCAGCTGGCTGTATGACGAGCTGTTCCGTTCGCGTAACTTCGGGCCAGCCATTCACAAGTTCGGCGCCCTGCTCGGCGGTGCGTTCAACTATGTCGACCAGAATTGGTTCGGCGGCAAGATCCCGGTCACCCTGCACGATAACAAGCCGGATCATGCGCAGCTGAAGAAGGCCTCCGAAGCGCCGAAGATCGCGTATCCGAAGCCCGATGGCGTGATCAGCTTCGACAAGCTGTCGTCGGTGTTCCTGTCCAACACCAACCATGAGGAAGACCAGCCGGTCCACCTGCAGTTGAAGGACCCGAGCATTCCGATCGAGCAGAACCTGCCGCTGTATGACGAGCCGGCCCAGCGTTACTGCCCCGCCGGCGTGTACGAGGTGGTGAGCAACGATGATGGCAGCAAGCGCTTCCAGATCAATGCCCAGAACTGTGTGCACTGCAAGACCTGCGACATCAAGGACCCGGCCCAGAACATCAACTGGGTGGCTCCGGAAGGTACTGGCGGACCGAACTATCCCAATATGTAAGGTTCGTTGACTGTACCTGTTTCAGGCGCAGCAAAAAGCCCCGGCAGAGTGATCTGTCGGGGCTTTTTCGTGTTTGTCCAGATCCTGCGCGGCCGCTTCAGGCCGCCACGATCGGTATCAGCCCTGGCCCCCGTGGGTTAGACGGCAGCGGCGGCAGGCCATGCAGGGCGCGGGCGCGCTGGCAATCGGGACTGTCCTGGCCATTTTCGCCATGGAAAGGAAACTCGCGACAGGTGCTGGAGCGCTTTTCATAGATGCTGCAACGTACCGCGTCCCCTACGTCACCCATCAGCGCAACGCAACGGGGTGATGGCTGATTGGTTCCCTGCATACAGCTCAGGTGGGGGGTGACCTTTTCGGTCAACCGCTCGGGCACCAGCCCGCCGGGCGCGCTATCGGCCTCGCCCCAATAGAAGGAGACTCGGAAGGTGGAGCAACAGGCACCGCAGTCCAGGCAGGGTGAAAATTCGCTCATCGCATGGCAATCCTCATTCGTTTTTCGGAAGAGATTTTTACGCCTGTTACCCGGTTCTTCACAAGTAGGCGGAAGAAAAAAATATTGCCTGCCGGGGGCGGCCCCTTGCCCTGCCCCGCTACATTCACGTTACTATCGAGGGCCTGTTTCGCCGCTAGCCTGGAGAACCCGATGGCCGATTCCCCCATTGTTGCCGGTATGGACCTGAACCGACTGAACCGCATTGCCGAGCATCTGGAAAACAATTACCTTGCGCCCGGCAAACTGCCTTGCGCGGCGACGCTGGTGGCCCGCCATGGCCAGGTGGTGTGGCAGCAGACCCAGGGGCTGATGGATGTCGAGCGGGCTCTGCCCGCCAACAGCGACACGCTGTATCGCATCTATTCGATGACCAAGCCGATCACCTCTATCGCGCTGATGCAGCTGTATGAGCAGGGGCGTTTTTTGCTCGACGATCCGGTGCACAAGTACATCCCGTCCTGGCGCAATCTGCAGGTGTACAAGTCTGGAGTCCATCCGCAGTTCATCACCACGCCGCCAGCACGGCCGATGACGATTCGCGATCTTCTGACCCACCAGTCCGGACTGAGCTATGGCTTTTCCTGCCGCACCAATGTGGATGCTGCCTACCGTGAACTCAGGCTGGATGGCCACTCCGGCCTGACCCTGGAGGGTCTGATCGATGAGTTGTCCCGGCTGCCCCTGGAGTTCTCCCCGGGCAGCGCCTGGAACTACTCGCTGGCAACGGATGTGTGCGGCTACCTGGTCCAGGTATTGTCCGGCAAACCTCTGGATGATTATTTTGCAGCCCATGTTTTCCGACCTCTGGGCATGCAGGACACCTTTTTCACTGTACCTGAGGACAAGCTGGCACGTTTTGCGGCCTGCTATCAGTACCAGGATGGCGATACCTTCAGCCTGCAGGACGACCCACAAAGCTCGCACTTCACCCGGCGCCATGGCTATCTTTCAGGCGGCGGCGGGCTGATCTCTACTCTCGGCGATTACTACCGCTTCGCCCAGGCCCTGGCCAACGGCGGCGAGCTGGACGGCGCACGCATCATCGGACGCAAGACGCTGGAGTTCATGCGCCTCAACCACCTGCCGAACAATACCGACCTGCCCTCCGTATCCACCGGCGGCTTCAGCGAGACGCCCTATGACGGCTCCGGTTTCGGGCTGGGCTTCGCCGTGAAAACCGATATAGCCAAATCCCAGACCATCGGCTCGCCGGGGGAATACGGTTGGGGCGGCATGGCCGGCACCACCTTCTTCATCGATCCGGTGGAGGATCTGATCGTGATTTTCATGACCCAACTGATCCCCTCCTCCAGTTACATGATCCGTCAGGAGCTGCGGGCACTGGTCAACGCCGCCCTGGTTGATTGATTTTTCACCGGAAAGCCTACCGGGGGGCTGATAAAAACGCCGGATAAGGGTATAACGGCGCAATGAAAATACCCCCGAGAATTCAACCCCTGGTCGACGATGGCCTTGTCGACGAAGTCATCCGCCCATTGATGAGCGGCAAGGAAGCTGCAGTCTATGTCGTGCGCTGCGGCGATGCGATCCGCTGCGCCAAGGTGTACAAGGAAGCAGACAAGCGCAGCTTCAAGCAGGCCGCGCTGTATCAGGAAGGCCGCAAGGTGCGCAACTCCCGGCGCGCGCGGGCGATGGAGAAAGGCTCCAGGTTCGGTCGGGAGCAGCAGGAAAGCATCTGGCAGAACGCCGAAGTGGATGCGCTGTACCGGCTTGCCGCAGCTGGCGTGCGGGTGCCCAAACCCTACGGCTGTTTTGACGGCGTACTGCTGATGGAGCTCGTGACCGACGAAGAGGGTATGGTAGCCCCGCGTCTGAACGATGTTTCCATGTCCGCCGAGCAGGCTCTGGAGGATCACGCCCTGGTCATGGAGTTCGTCAAGCGCATGCTCTGCGAAGGTCTGGTGCATGGTGACCTGTCGGAGTTCAACGTGCTGGTCGACGAGTACGGCCCGGTCATCATCGATCTGCCCCAGGCAGTGGATGCCGCGGCCAACAATAATGCTTTCTCCATGCTGCAGCGGGATGTCACCAACATGTCGCTCTACTATGGCCAGTACGCCCCCGAGCTATTGAGTACGCGCTACGCCAAGGAAATGTGGGCGCTCTATGAAGAAGGCAAGCTGACGCCGGACACACCACTCACCGGGCAGTTCGATGAAAGCGACGAGAGCGCGGATGTCGATTCAGTGGTTGCCGAGATCAAGGCGGCCATGGCCGAGGAAGAAGAGCGCATCCAGCGCATCATGGACGCCGATCTGGAATAAGGGGATCAGTCATCGACCCGGCCACGCAGCGCCTTGATCTTGCCGCGCTGGGTCTTGCTGTCCATGCGCCGCTTCTGCGAGCTCTTGGTGGCCCTGGTCGGGCGGCGCGGCTTTTCCACCACGGTGGCTTCCTGAATCATCTGCACCAAGCGCGCAATGGCATCGTCCCGGTTCTTTTCCTGGGTGCGATGCTGCTGCGCCTTGATCACCACGATCCCTTCCTTGCTGATGCGCTGATCCTTGAACTGCAGCAGCCGTTCCTTGTAGAAATCCGGCAGGCTCGATGCCTGAATATCAAAGCGCAGGTGGATCGCGCTGGAAACCTTGTTGACGTTCTGGCCGCCGGCGCCCTGGGCGCGAATGGCGGTTAACTCCAGCTCGTTCTCGTCCAGCGCGACGGTTGGTGACAACTGGATCATCCGGCCACACCCGCTGCGTCGCGGCATTGGGGCTGGCTTGCCGCGCTGCTGGCGTCGTGCAGAAAACGCACGATCCAGCGCATCATCAGCAGGCTGTCCGGCTCGGCACTCAGCGACGCCAGGCCGGCTCGCAGGCGCGCCGGCGGCAATGTCCGCTCACGCAGCTGCATCAGATCCCGGCAATAGCCTTTGCAGAACTCGGGATGCCCCTGCACGCTGAGAAAATTGTCGCCGTACTGGATCAAGTAGTATGGACAGAACTCGCTGCTGGCCAGTACCTCGGCCTGCGGCGGCAGGATCACAACCTGATCCTGATGACTGACCAGCAGGTCCAGATGAGTCTGGAAGGGCTCCATCCACGGCTTGCGCTCGAGCACCTGGTTGAACGACATGCCCACCCCCCAGCCCTTTTCCGACTGCCGAACCGTGCCGCCAAGCGCCCGGGCCATCAGCTGGTGGCCGAAGCAGATGCCGACCAGGGGGATTTTCTGCTCCCAAAGGGTGCGTACGAATTCGCACAGCGCCTCAATCCAGGGCAGGCCATCATTCACCCCGAACTTGCTACCGGTGATCAGCCAGGCATCGCATTTGTCCGCGCCAGCGGGCAATTGCCCATCCAGCACCCGGTACACCGGCAATTCGCAGTCGGGTAACAGCTCTTGCAATAGAGTGGCGAACATCTGCGGATAATTGCCGTATCGCGTCTGCAGGCTTTGCTTCACATCATCACATTGCAAAATACCGATCTTCACATATCACCTCATCGAATGAATCTGGCTACGGAGCCCCATTACCCCCAACGCGGGAGGCGATGCAATGGCCGTGCCGTCTACTCCCAGCCCGGCACACCACGGCGAATCAGCGCCGAGAAATCGGGAGCCGTATCCGCCTCCCGAGCCTGCTGGGTAATCCGACCGCGGCGCTGCAGCTCCGCCAGTGACAGCCCAGGGACCATGCCACCTACCTCATGAACATAGGCCGGTAGATAGCCAGTCAGCAATAGCCGGTGGTCCAGCGGCAGGCCATCGACGATCTTCTTCATCATCGAATACACGATGGTGGTGCAGTTGCCGGTCACCGTATGGTAGAAACGCGGCTGCTCAGCGAGCTGGTTGGCCTGCACTACGAAAGAGCGAAACAGCTCGCGCGCATCAGCCGGGCCCAGATTGATGCGATACAGCTCAAGCTCCTCGTGACGCACATTGCTGCGCACCCGCACAATGTCGCGCTCATCGGCGGCGATGATGCTCAATTCGAATTGCTTGAAGAAACCACCCAGCTCGGAAAACCTTTCATGCCTCTCCCGGCGAATCTCCACCGAGAACGCCACATGCTCGCCGTCGCTGAAGCCAAATGACACCAGGACATGGGAGATGGCTGCCAGCCCCCAATTGGAGGTGAACATGTCCACCGAGCGCAGGCGGGACAGATCATATACGCGGCTTTCCCAACCGATGTCGTAGTCCTGCTGACTGCGCCAATGGAAATTACGCACATTATCCAGCCTGACCTGTCGGCCATCGACGGTGCCAGTGGTGATGTGGGCCAGATCATCAGCCCAGTCCCGTTGATTGCTCGGCTTGATTGTCCCCCACCAGACAACCAGCAGGGCGAACAGGGCGATGTACACCAACAGGCTTTGCCACCAGCTACCTCCCAGCCAGAACCAGTACAGCAGCGCGACCAGACCAAGCAGCCACAACAGCGGAAACCCATAGCGCCCCGCCCCACCACCCGGTGCCTGAAACCACAGTGCCAGCACTGCCCACAGGCTACTGAGAATCATCAGAAAAGTGACCAGCGACAGCAGAACGATCCGAAACATGCGAGGCCTGCAAGGAAAATTTCGCTCATCCTACGTCAAACGCGGGAAGCAGGTACAGGGGCAGCCTCCTAGAGCTGCCCCTCGATCGGCAGCCAGCCGAGGAACCAGGCCGCGGTGCGGCGGAAGCGGCTGGCATGGGGTTCCCGATCCCAGCTTTGTTCAGAGGACTCCCAGCGCAGTTGATCGTTATCGTCGAGTTTCAGCTCAAAGGCGAATTCACCGGAGGTCCAGTGGCGAAACAGGCCAGCCAGCGCTTGCGCCAAGTCGGCCTGATGCACCAGCACGCCCGCCTCGGTATTCAGGACGATGGAGCGCGGATCGAGATTGACCGAGCCGACGAACACCTTATCCCGATCAAAGACGAAGGCCTTGGCATGCAAACTGGCCTGGGATTCGCCGAGGAAGGTGCTGGTCCGTTCTTGCTGGGTGGACTGGCGCTGGAGCTCCCAGACTCGCACACCGCCCTTGAGCAGCGGCTTGCGATAGCGGGCATAGGCACTGTGCACCGCGAGCACATCGGTGGTGGCGAGCGAATTGGTCAGCACGCGCACATCCACACCGTGCTCTACCATATCGATCAGGAAAACCTCTCCTCGGGAGCCCGGAATGAAATAGGCGGACATCAACAACAGCTCTTCTTCACTGTCCCGGGCATGGCCGATCAGCTTGCGTGCCAGTATTGGCACCTGATTGGTGTCGTGCTGGGGGTCGGCCTTGGTGGGCGGGTCCGACAGCCATTGCGCCTCACCCCAATGCCAGACGATGCGGTCATCATGCAGCGCCCGGTGAAAGGGCGACTCGGCCACCGCCTGCAGATAGGCGCCCCCGTCGTGCCGCTCACGCAACGCCTCGAGCTGTTTGCGCAGCTTGAGGCTGGCGTCTTTGCCGGGGCGGCGGAACATGCTTTCCACTGGCACCGACTCGTTGGCGTTCCAGTAGTCATCGAAACTGCGCGTCACGTCTCGGGTAATGCGGCCCATGCCCAGGATATCGATATCCTGGAAATCCATGGCGCTGAGGGAGAAGTACTCATCACCGATATTACGTCCACCGGTAATGAACATCTGGCTATCCACCACCATCAGCTTGTTGTGCATGCGGTAGTTGATGCGGCCAAATTCACCAATCTTGCTGAAATATTTCAGCACACGCCCGCGCAGGGTCACGGGATTGAACAGCCTGACCTCGATATTGGGGTGATGGTTGAGCGTGGCGACGTCGAAGTCACGCAGGCCGCTGCCGATATCATCAAGCAGCAGGCGCACCCGCACGCCGCGGTCAGCGGCGCTGAGCAGACGCTCGGCGATCAGTCCGCCGGTCACATCGCCGCGGTAGATGTAGTACTGCAGATCCAGGCTCCGCTCGGCCCCGTCGATCATCGCCAGTCGTGCCGCCAGCGCGTCGGTGCCGGTTTGCACCAGCGTGAAACCGGACAGCCCGGCGCTATTCTCAGGCTGATGGTCACGGACGTAGCGGCCGATTTCGGAGCCGTAATCGGGTTTGACCGCGACGCTCGGAGGTAAATGGCGTTCCGGCAAGGAGCTGGCGCAGCCCACCAGCGTCACGATTATCAAGATCAATAATGTCCGGAAACCTGTCTTCACCCTGCCCCGCCTTGCTCGCATGCTGACAATGGCAGTCTAGCAGCGAGCCGGCGTGGAGCGTTAATCTGTAACCATCAACTGATACTCTATGGCGCGGCCGCCGCGGGTGTGCAGGAGGATGTAAGCCTGGTTGGTCGGTTTCAGATTCTGTAGCTGGGCCGCACTCAGCAGCGCACGCCAGGTGCCGGCAGCGTCATTGCGTTCGCTATCGAAGAGCACACTGAGTACCTTGGCCGCTGGCTGTTGGGACAGGCTGTATCCCGCCACATGACCACCTTTGGCCGCTACCGGGAACCCCACATGCATGGCCAGCGAACTTGCGGAGCTGCCAGCCAGATCGGGCAATTGCAGCGTCAGCGGGCCGGTGAGCTCCATGCCGCCGCGGCGCACGGCCGCGGTACCGATTTTCAGCGCCAGTGGAGGCAATTGCCGATCGAGCTCGTCAGGCCTGAGGTCCAGCGAGCGGCCGAATAAACTCATGGCGGGCCGTGATTTGAGGCTGATACGGTATTCCACGCCGTCGACTTGATGTTGCAGGACATCGCCCTGGCGTACATCAACCGGCTGCCGCTCAGCGGCTGGCAATGCAGCGTAGCTGCCGCACAGGCTATCGCGAAGGCGGTCCCGTTCGGTGGTGTCCAAGGTGTCGTTGCTCTGCATCGCCTGACACACCTGCCGATCGTAACCATCCCAAGCCAGGGTCGTCGCACCGGCGGCGGTCAGTTGCTCGATAACCGTCCGATCCGCTCTAGCGGCTGCCAGCAGCAGAGCGGTCTGCCGGCCCTGCCCGGCCTCGCGCCGCTCCGGGCCGCCGACGCCCATGGTCGGGCGCAGCTGGGTTTGGCCATGCACATTGGCGCCTTGGTCCAGCAACAGTCGCACGCTGTCGGCTTGGTTGTGCTCGGCGGCGCTCATGAGCGCGGTCTTGCCCAAGCGGTTGCGTTGATCGGCGTCGAAACCGGCATTGAGCAACAACTGCAGATTGTCCGGGCGCAGAACCGCCGCCATTACCGCCGGCGAGTCGTCGGGCCCGAGACCACGGCGTGGGCCGAGGGTATTCGATTCATAGGCGATGAAATCCCGCACCACTGGCGCCGGTGCGTTGTTCAACAGCACGCTGTGCAGCGTGGCAAACTGGCGCCCGCGCTCAAGATCGCCCGGAGCTGGGGCCATGGCGTAGCGCGGGTTATAGCTTGCATGGGCAGCCAGCGGCAGCGCCACCGGCTGGGTCGGTGGCGCGAGGTTCTCCATGGCGCGGGCCAGGGTTTCATGCAGCAGCAGATCCGCTGCAATGCGCGCCTGCGCCTCGTTCAGCCCTTGGCCGAGGAACATCTGCTGCAGCTCCTGCCAGGCCGGCTGCATCATTGGCATCACCCGCCGGTAGATCTGCTTGTTGGTCAGGTTGCGCTCGGACCAGTCGAACAACGCATCCAGCGCCTGATCCTGGCGCTGATGCAGCGCCGCCTCCCGCCCGTACCGCTGCAGGGCGTCGGTTCCCAGCAATGGCAGATTCAGCAGCGTCCACTGCGCTTCCTTCCAGGCCTGAAAGGCGTCGCGGCGCTCATGCTGAGCCATGGCCGGTAATGGATCGCCAGCGATGTCATTGAGCTCGGCTTCCAGCCTGGAATAGGCTGCCAACCCGGCCAGGGTGTTGGTCCGCGGCGGCGTAAGATAGGTCTGGTACAGGCACAGCGGTTGCAGGTTGGCGCCATCGAGCCGATACAACCCGGCGTAGGCCGATTCACCCCGCGCCGCCGGCGAATAGAAGCCCCAGGTTTCGTTGACCAGCACGTAGGCCTGCCCACCCCGGCGAAATACATCGATGGTCCCGTAATCACCGGTCTGCGATGAGGCCGCATGGGCACGCCCTCCGTAGTTGGGCTGCTCGGCGATCCAGAACGGCAGAGTCGCATCGTCCAGCAGCGGCTGGCCATCCACGCTGAGACCGCGGGCGCGGGTCTGGTAGCCGGCGTAGAGCCCGGCGTTGTAGAGCTCGACCCTGACCTGGCGCCCGTCGACACTCGCCTGCGGCACCTGAGCGTGACTGCCGGCGATCAGCGTTACGCCATCCAGGCGCGCCGGTGACGGCAGGCCATGGCGGCGCAGATCCCGGTTCAGCTCGGCGCCGGTCTGCTCGCACACGCCGGCGTCTCGATTATCCACCAGACGGTATTCGGCGTAGCTGGCCAGGGCATGGGGGTCATTACCGGCAGTGGGCCTGGCCGGCGGCCAGCTATCCAATGCGCGGCGCCGCTGCTGGTACAACCCGGTAAGACAATGGCGCAGTTGCTCGTTGGGCTCGGTATCCATTGTAACCGCGCATTTCTCGCCTCGGCTCAGCAGCCATTGTCGATGATTTGCCGCCAGCAGCAGGCTGCCTACCGGGTCCAGCTCATGTTGCAGCCGGTGCTGCTTCTGGACCAACGCCTTGTCCAGCTGGGCCAGTGCATCATCAGCACAGATCTGCCGATGCACTGCTGGCAAGGCCCCAGTACAAGCAAAGCTGGCTCGGGTCTGCTGCACTGCCGGGCGGGCCTTGGGAGTGGTATCGATGGGTGGCTTCGGCGGCACTGGGGCGGCACAGCCTCCCAGCAACGCTGCGGCAATCAGGGTGCAAGAAAAACGTGTTGTTACCGGCATATTCTCAGTCCTTCCCTGCAACGGTGTCATTTGATGAAGATGGCGGTGCCATAGATGACATATTTCTCGGCTCCCTGATTGGGCGGCGGCGGAAACGGCCCCGCGCCGCGGACGGCCTGCTCGGCCGCAGCGTCGAGCAACTCATCACCACAGCGATCAATTTCGTAACTCAACATCCGGCCACTGGCGTCGACGGTAATTTCATAGGGGATATAACATTGGCGCTTAAAGTCATTGGGATCGCCCTTGTACCCCGGCGGCGGCTTGTATACCGATCCTTCCGGACGCTGGAGACGTGCGGTGACCCGGCCCTTGACCGTATCGGCATAGCCGGAGGGCACCGGCCGCCCTCGGGCCGCAACTTGGCTTTCCATGGGCGTGGGGGCCGGCGCTGCCCAGTCCTGGTTATCGCCGAACGAATGCACTGGCGGCCCGCTGCGCTGCGGGGTTGCCGGCCGTGCCGGCGCCGGTTCTCGCGCTACAGCCTGGGGCTGAGGTTGGGGTGCTGGTTCCGGCTCAGCTATTGGCTCTGGTTCGGGCTCGGGCTCTGGTTCGGGCTCGGGGACCGGTTCGGGCTCTACCGGCGATACCAGCTCGATAGCAACTACCTGCGACTGCTGCACTATCGGATGACTGAACCGGCTGTCCATCAACCAGACCACCAGGGCCGCATGCAGCCCAATGGATAGCACGATTACCAGCAAGCGTATCGGCCAGGCCCGCTGCGAGTTTCCGCGGTGAGCTTGCATCAGGGCACCAGCTCTTCCATGGCCACCAGGCTGATGCGCGGGTAGCCGGATTTCTGCAACTGGTTCATTACCCGCATCAGAGTGCCGTAATCCACTGCCTGGTCGCCGCGCAGGAATAACCGGGTATCCAGCCGTTGCCCCGTTGCACCATGGGTCGCAGCGCTCAGCTCTTCGAACGCCACCAACCGTTCCTGCACGAAGAGACGACCATCGGCCTGCACGCTGATATAGACGGGATCGGTCGGCGGCACATTCGGCGCTGCGGCATTGCTGGGCAGATCCACCGGCACATCCACGGTAGCCAGCGGCGCCGCCACCATGAAGATGATCAGCAGCACCAGCATCACATCGACAAACGGGGTGATGTTCATCTCGGCGTTCTGCTGGTAGCTGTGGCGTTTCACCGTCGGTCCGGAATCAAGATGAATGGCCATGTTCAGCGAGCCTCATCCATCTGTCGGGACACCGTGGCCAGCAACTCAGCGCAGAAATTGTCCAGCGTGCCAACGAAGCCGTTGATGTCGCGGGCGAACTTGTTGAAGATCATCACTGCCGGTATGGCGGCGAACAGGCCCAGTGCCGTTGCCAATAGCGCCTCGGCAATTCCTGGCGCGACCACCGCCAGGCTCGCGGTCTTCATGGTGGCGATAC
The DNA here is from genome assembly GCF_900114735.1 of Halopseudomonas bauzanensis. Lineage (GTDB taxonomy): Bacteria > Pseudomonadota > Gammaproteobacteria > Pseudomonadales > Pseudomonadaceae > Halopseudomonas > Halopseudomonas bauzanensis. The sequence continues at coordinate 13,526 of NZ_FOUA01000001.1, forward strand.
CGGCAAAACTGTTGAGAATCCCCCAGACCGTACCGAACAGACCAATGAAAGGCGCCGTCGCCCCGATGGTCGCCAGCACGCCCATCATGGCGCCGAGCCGGGACAGGTCCCCTTCCTGCACCACGCTCGCGCTCAGCGACATGCGTTGCAGCAAGCGATTAATCTGATCAGCCGTGACGTTGCTGCCCCGGTGATGATCGAAATGCTTCAGCTCAGCCTGTGCTGCCTGCCAGATGCGACCGACCGCACTGCCGCTGGCCTGCTCGGTCAGTTGGGCGGTATCCCCGTGGCGGAAGGCATTAATGAATGCCCGGTTACGTCGTCTGGCGGTAGAGAAGGCCCAGAGCTTCTCGAACAGAATCGCCCAGGTCAGCAGCGAACAGAACACCAGAAATATCATGACCGACTTCACGACCAGGTCGGCCTGAACGAACATCTCGCGCACACCAAAGCGCTCAACAGCGGTCCCCGCGAAGGGCGCGACGGCAGCGATGTCCGCGGGAGCGATACTATCGCCGGATTGTTGTACCGCTGGGCTGGCGGGAGCGGCGGGTGCCTGGGCCAATGCCAGACCGCCGGTCAGGCCAGCTAGACCCAGTAGCGTCAATAGACTCATCAGCCGCAGCCTTGCCTGCCAGCTACCCGCCCGCGATCGAAGCTTATTGATTTCCATATGAACCTCGTTTGTTGTTATTGGTTGTCGTCGAAGCCGGAGGCATCCGGATTCAGGGGAGCGAGAATGGCCTGCAGCGCCATGACATAACGGCTGAAGGCAGTACGGCCCTGGGCGCTGAGGCATACCCGGGTGCGGGGCTTGCGGCCGGCAAAATCCTTCTTGACCAGCACGTAGCCCGCATTCTCCAGCGTGATGAGATGCGCGCCGAGGTTGCCATCGGTAGCCTCGACAATGGCGCGCAGCGCCACGAACTCGAGCCACTTCCCCGCATCCAGCGTGTTCATCGCGGCCATGACTTTCAGCCGGACCGGCTGGTGAATGATTTCATCAGGTGTCTGCATCACAACGCCCTGAGCCAGAGGCCGGAGACGATCAGGGTGCCCCCGCAGGCGAGCGTCATCCAGGGCCAGAACACCGGGAGTAACAGGATATAGCCGCCCAGGCACAGGGTGCCGAGTAGCAAGCCGATGACCATATAGCGCGGCCGCAGCTGAATGCCACGCAGAATGTAAAGGGCCGCCAGCAACATGGGCGCGAGCATGGCGCCCTGCTCGGGTGTGAGGGGCCAGAAGACGATATTGAGGGCAAGGCAGAACAGCAGAAAGGTCCCGATGACGGCCAGATAACGCCAGGCGACGCGGGCTCCGTCGGCACCGGTACGGCTGGCCATCCAGGTGCCGACGCCTATGGTGACGAGAACGACCACTACCCAGATTGGGATCAGGTAATCGCGGAAGCAGGCGGTGAGAGCAAATCCGACGACATAGGCCAGCCCCCATAGCAGCAGTTGTCCGGATTCGGCCTGATAATCCTGGAAGCCGGCGGCGCGATGCCGGATCAAATCAATTTCACGCAGCGCCTGGGCGGCCTCTTCAACGGTAGTGGTCATACCGGATCTCTTTGTTGTTGTTTGTAAAGTACTCTATGCGACAGAGCGAGCAGAATCAATAACTGTCTCGCCATGACCTAAGGGAATATTGTGATCCAGTTCACAATTAGGCGCTATTTCGTGAGCCAGACGATGGTGTCATCGACCTGCAGGGGCTGCTAGCTCATCAGTACAGACGCGCCGAAGGGGTTGTGCATCTGCCCCAGACCGGATTCGCCGGCGACGGCGCCCTACCGCCTCGCTGCTGCGGTCAAGCGCCAGCCATCCGGCCAGCATCAAGCGGGTGGATATCTTCATGGAGGGCAACGCACCAAGTACCGAATGTGCGTTGTTATGGAAAAGGGGCTGCAATTTGATTACAAACCGGCAGCCAGCATCACGCTGCTGCCGGCCTGCGGGACGGTTCAGCGGGTCGACACCATCATGTTGCTGCCCTCGGAGACCGGGCAATTGATGAACGACGAGGTGGCCAGCCAATGATCATCCGGATACCAGGAAAACATGAACTGTCCGCCCTTCAGACTATCCACCACCATGCCCGCCACTTCCGGGCGTACCGCCGGGCAACCATGGCTACGACCGATACGGCCATGGCGCTCGATCCAACTGGGATCAACATAATCGGCGGGATGAATAACGATCGCCCGCTGTCGAGCCAGATCATTGATGCCCGGCTCCAGGCCATCCATGCGCAGGGAATAGCCGTGCTTGCCGAAGTAGCTTTCCTGGGTGCGGAACAGGCCGATACTCGACTGATGGCTGCCCTCGATATTGGAGAAGTTGCTCGCCAGGTTATCGCCCGAGCCCTGGCCGTGGGCGACCAGATCCTGCAGCACCAACGTCCTGGTCTGCAGATCGAAGATCCACAAGCGCTGATCGCTGGATGGCAGGGAGAAGTCGATTACGGCAAGACGCTCGGCCGGCTCGGCACCACTATTGACCGCACATTGCATCGCCGACACGGCGGTCAGCAGTACCTGCGGATTGAGATCAGGGGCCTGGCTGGCCAGGGTGCTGGCCAAGTGGCTCTGCGGGAAGGATTGGGTGGGTGGATGGGTGATGGCGGTCTCCATGGCGGCCGCCGGGCCGGCTACAAATGCGAGATAGGCAGCAGTCAATACGCCAACGCAGCGTAGACGATCGAACATCGAATTACCCCTCGGCTCAAAAGGGTCGAGCCAACAAAAAATAAAGAAAACAGGTCGCTCTCCGGCTGCTTATCAAACAGTCTGCGTGGCTTTGCCTATACTGCAGAACAGGCCGGATGAACAGATGCGCCCCCAAAATGTCGTTGGGAGATTACCTGTTGCTCAAAAAATGTACAGTGCTATTCGTCAGTTGCCTTTGCTGGGCCGCAGTGCCCGCCAAGGCAGAATTCACCGTCAAGGTTGCATTGACGCCCATTCAGGAGAGCTTGATGCAAGGCACTGCCCAGCGGTGTGAAGGGCTGCCGGAACTACGCAGTATGCCGATCGACGAAGCTCTGGAGCAGCTCTACGAGGTCAATGGCTACATTTCCATCTGGCAACAGGAAGAACGTTTGCAGAGCCTGCAGGAGGAGTTGCTCGAGCTGGCCACTGACGGGTTGGAGCCGCGGGAATATGCTCTTGCCTTTGCCGACCCGCCCGAAGATGTCTGCGCAGAACTGCGGGTGACCGGCACTTATCTGCACGCATTGGAGCACCTGAGCCGCGGCCGCCTGGACCCCGAAGACCATGAGCCCATGTGGCATCCGAAGGATTATCCGCCACCAGAGCGCCCGACCGTTGCCGAGTTGGGCCGCTATGGGCTAGCAGACATGTCCCGGGCATTCGACCGTGCGCGCCCCACTCTGCCCCAATACGTGGAACTACGCCGCGCCTACCGGCAGATGGACCGCGAACCGGTGATCTTTATTGCCTTTCCCGAGGGCCCATCGATCAAGCCGGGAGCGACTGATCAGCGCCTGCCCCAGCTGGCCCAGCGGCTCATGCTGGAAGGTTTTCTGCCATGGGAAGATCCTTCTGCCGGCCCGCTCACCGACCCGATCACCTCGGTTGCCGAGCCGGTACGCGCTCAGCCGCTGAGCTATGATAGTCAACTGCAACAAGCAGTCCGGGCATTCCAGGTTGCCCATGGTTTGCAAAGCGACGGCATTGTCGGTCGGCAGACGGTGGCGGCGCTGAACGTCACCCCGCAAGAACGTCGGCTGCAGCTACTCATCAACCTGGAACGTCTGCGCTGGCTGGAGGCCAGGAGGGATGAGCATGTGTTGCTGGTCAATTCGGCTGGCAGCACCGCGGTCATATTCCAGGGCAACGATGTCCGCTGGGCATCCCGGGTGCAATCGGGCACAGCCGACCGAGCTACTCCGCTTATGGTGTCGCGCATCAACCGGGTGACCCTCAACCCCAGCTGGACCATTCCGCCAACCATTTTCCGCAAGGATAAACTGCCGCAGATCCGCAGCAATCCGGCCTACTTTGCCGAGCGCGATCTGCAGGTGCTGGATTACCAGGGCAACCGGCTGAACCCCGCGGATATCGACTGGCACAACCCCCAGGGTGTGTTGCTGCGACAACCACCGGGGCCGGAGAACCCGCTCGGGGCATTGGTGTTCCGCTTCGAAAACCCTTTTGCCGTATTCCTCCACGATACGCCCAGCCAGTCGTTGTTCGAACGGGCTGCGCGGAATGTCAGCTCCGGCTGTGTGCGGGTGGAGCAGGCAACGGAACTGGCGGATTATCTATTCGATAACCTGGACGCAAGCGAGCGAGAACGCATCCGCGAGCTGCAGGCCACCGGCAAGACCCATGAAATCCGGGTCAGGAGTGGCCCCCAGGTGATCCTCGGCTACTGGACCGTACAGGTGATGGAGGATGGCAGTCTGCGCTACCTGCCTGACCCCTACGACATGGATGAGGCATTGGCGAAAGCCCTGAACGCGGCTCTCCAGGAGGATTGAATTCAGAAGCCCAGCGCCGCCAGCCGCTGGGCGATCGATTGCAGTATTTCCAACCCCTGCACATCGGTTTCCAGCCAGGGCAAGCGCGGACGGGGCAGTTGGCTCAATTCGGTATCGATCCGTTGCAGGTACACGGCTTCCTGCTCGCGGCGTCGGCGCAGAAAGTCGCCATCAGCCTGCTCGGGAATGACCCGGTTGACCAGTGTCGCAACCACGGGAATGCCCACTTCCGCGAGAGTTGCCACGGCCCGCACGGTTTCCAGAATCGGCAGCCGCTCGGGCGTCATCACGAACAGAAAACCGCTGATCGCAGGATCTTCCAGCTTGCGCCGCGCCTGATGAAACAGCCGACGACGGTCCATCAGGGTTTTGGCAACATCCCGTGATCGCCGGTCCACGGTGCTCAGCGAATCTTGCTCCGGATCGTCAAAGGGCGTGGCGACGTCGCGCCCTGCTTTGGGTGTCAGATGCTGCAACACCTTGCCCAGCTCGGCGGACTTGCGATTATGCGACAGCAAGCCATCAGTCCAGGCGGCCATGGCTTCCGGCAATGACAAAAGGCGCAGCGTATGACCGATGGGCGCGGTATCAAAAATGATCAGGTCATATGCGCTGGCCGGATCGTTGATCAGCCGGGCAATGCGCTCCAGCAAAGCCGCTTCCTGAGTGCCCGGGGATTGTCGCGTCAGCTGCATCTGCCGCTTGAGTTCGCCGAGCATTTCCGGGGCGGCAAAGCCCTTCATCTGCTCCATTACCCGCTTGAGGTGGCTGTCGACCTCGGCATCCGGATCGATCTCCATGGCGTCCAGATTCGGCAGTATGCGGCGTGGCTGGTCGTCCAGCTCACGGGCGAAGACGTCCCCGAGACTATGGGCCGGGTCGGTGGACACCACCAGGCAACGCTGACCGCGCTCGGCGGCGAGGATCGCCAACGCAGCCGACACCGTGGTCTTGCCCACGCCGCCCTTGCCGCCGACCCAGACCAGCTTGCGGCTCAACAGATCAAACATGGGGTTCTCTCAACAGCAACGAAAGTGATCCAGCGGCGAATGTTCCATGCCCATGCGCCGATGCCAGTCGTGGAAACGCTCCAGCAAGAACGGCTGCAGCTCCAGTGTGTAATAGGCAGCCGGGTTCGGCACACCCATCATCTCGGCAAAGACCAGCAGCATGAAGAGGTCATCCTCATCGCGCCGGGCCCGGGCAATCGCGCCACGATAGCGGCTGCTGTAGGCTTCTTCCAGGAAGAAGCGGGCCTGGTCAAGCCAGCCCCGCTGCTTCGGCTCTCGCCCTCCGGTCACGGCTGTTCCTGCGCCGCAATGGCGCGGTGGCGCTTGAGCGCCGAGGCGCATTCCATGGCGACCAGGATCGACGCAACCAGCACCACCAGGTCCAGGACCAGCAGGAAGTAGTTGCCCTGTTCGTAGAAAGTCCGCATCTGGAGCACCAGCGCGATGACCGTCATTACCAGCACGAAGCACAGCGGCACCAGCGTATACCTGATCGGTCGGCGCAGGTGGACCAGCATCACGGTGATGACCAACAGCGTCAGGCCAGCCAGCAACTGGTTGGTGGTGCCGAACAAGGGCCAGATCAGCATGCCGCCGGAGCCATCCGCGCCACCGGCGCCAAACGCCAGCAACAGACAGGATGCGATGGCCAGTACGGTCGCGGGCAAGCCTTTCTTCATCCACTCGATGTTGTAGATATCACCCCACTCCTGGAAGATGTAGCGCTGCAGGCGCAGGCCGGTATCCATGGTGGTACCAGCAAAGAGCGCAGCCATTACCGTCAGCATGGTGGCCGCCAATACATCGGATACCCCCATGGCGTTGGAAATGATGTAGGCGCCGCCCTGCACGAATGCCGTCACCCCACCCTGGCCAAACGCGGAATACATGGTCTCCCAGTCCGCCAGCGTGGCAAAACCAGCCGACGCCACCAGGATCGCCGCCAGGGCCAGCATGCCTTCCCCTACCGCACCGAAATAACCAACGAAGCGGGCATCGGTCTCGCGATTAAGCTGTTTGGAGGTGGTGCCTGACGAAACCAGGCCGTGGAAGCCGGAGATGGCGCCACAGGCGATGGTCACAAACAGTAGCGGAAGAATCGATGGCGTACCGGCCGGCACGTTGTCGTTGAACATCGGCGCGATCATGCTCGGGTTGAGCAGCACGATAGCGGCATACAGGATCAGCAGCCCGACAAACAGTTGCAGGCCGTTAATGTAGTCGCGGGGCTGCAGCAGCATCCACACCGGTAGTACCGAGGCGACACCAGCATAGAGGAACAGCAGCAGGATCCAGACGGCGTTACCGGACATGCCGGCAACTTCAGCTGGCATCTGCACCGGCACTGACGGCCCGAGCAGAATCAGGCCGTACAAGGCCGCCACGCCGACGACCGATACGGTGATCAGACCAATCTTGCGCCGATAGATCAGTTGTCCGATAACCAGCGCCACGATAATCGCGCCCCACACCGGCACAACTGCCGATGGGAAAGCCATCATCAGATTGGCGATCACCACGGCGAATACCGCGTTAACCATCAGCAGCAACAGGAAGATGACGATCATGAATATGCTACGTGCCCGCTTGCCGACCACATCACCGGTCAGCGAGCCGACGGACCGGGCCTTGTTGCGGACACTCGCCCAGATCGCGCCGGAATCATGCACGCCAGCGAAGAAGATGGTACCGAAGACCACCCAGAGAAACGCCGGTGCCCAGCCCCAGATGACCGCGATGGCCGGCCCCACAATAGGCGCGGCCCCGGCAACCGAGGTGAAATGGTGACCCCAGAGAACGTATTTGTTGGTGGGCACGAAATCGACGCCGTCTTCCAGCTCATGGGCAGGCGTACGAAAGTTCGGATCCAGGCGGAATATCTTCTCGGCGATGAATTTGGAATAGATGAAATATCCCAACGCCATCAGAATCAGTCCTACCGCCAATACCAATACTGCGCTCATCCCATGCTCCTTGTTTTTATTTGTTCATGGCCAATGCAATATAGCCCATGATTAGAAGCGAAGCTGCATATCAGGTGCAATCCTGAATCGGACGCTGGGGTCGCCTGGTGCAACTGTCTCGCGTCAGATCCAGCGTCGCCTGCGAAAGAATACCAGCAGACCGACAACGATCACCAGCATCAAGGCCATCACCGCTGGGTAGCCCCAACGCCAGCGTAATTCCGGCATTACATCGAAATTCATGCCGTATACCCCGACGATGAAGGTCAGTGGCATGAACAGGGTGGCGAAGATCGTCAGCACCTTCATGATTTCGTTCATGCGTTTGCTGATACTGGATAGATACAGATCGAGCATGCTGACCAGTAGTTCGCGAATGGTGTCGATGCTGTCCATAACATGGATGGCATGGTCATAGACATCGCGCAGGTAGAGCCGGGTTTCTTCGGAAATCAGCGTGCTTTCGTCCCTGCTCAACCGGCTGAGCACCTCGCGCAATGGCCAGATCGACTTGCGCAACAACAGCATCTCCCGCTTGTAGTGATGGATCCGTGCCAGGGTGTCGGGGCCGGGTGCGTCGATCAACTGGTCTTCCAGCGCCTCGACCTGCTCGCCGATGTATTCCAGCATTTCGAAATAATGATCCACCACTGCATCCAGCAGCGCGTAGGCGAGATAATCGGTGCGCATGAAACGGATACGCCGGCCGGCCCGCAGCCGTTCGCGCACTCCCTCGAACACATCGCCCGGGCGCTCCTGGAATGACAGAACGAAATTCGGTCCCAGCACCAGGCTCAGCTGCTCGGAATGAATCTGCTGCCGCCCCTGGTCGAACTGCAGCATGCGCAGCACGATATAGAGATAGCCCTGATAGTCTTCCACCTTGGGCCGCTGGTCGGTATTGAGGATGTCTTCCATCACCAACGGATGCAGTTCGAACAGCGCCCCGAGCTTTTCCACTACTGCTGCGTCGCTGACACCATCGACATTGAGCCACAGGATGCGCTCGGCGTCTGTCTCCCTGGCATAGCTATCCATATCCTCGATGACCGATTCGGACAGCTCGTCAGGGGTATAACCGATCAGGCGGATGGCCGCGCTGTCCGGCTTGTGCTTGCCGATATGCACCAGTGTCCCGGGCGGTGCTCCGACCTTGGCCCCGCGCCTGACTACCAACTTGCGTGCCATATGCCCTCCGGATCAGCCTTGTTCTGGCGTGTCGAACCATTTCAGCTTGTCGCGCAGACTCACCACCTCACCCACGATCAGCAGGGTCGGCGGCTTGATTTCAGTCTGCTCGACCAATGCTGGCATACTGGCCAGTGTACCGGTCAGCACCATCTGGCTGGACGTGGTGCCCTGCTGGATCAGCGCGATGGGCGTGGTTGGCGCCCGGCCATGCTGGATCAATTGCTCGCAGATCACCGGCAGCCCAACCAGCCCCATGTAGAACACCACCGTCTGGCCCGGCACCACCAGTTCCTGCCAGGGCAGATTGGTGCTGCCGTCCTTGAGGTGGCCGGTGACAAAGCGTACCGATTGGGCGTGGTCGCGGTGGGTCAGCGGTATACCGGCATAGGCGGAACAGCCGTTGGCTGCGGTGATACCCGGTACCACCTGAAAGGGAATGCCGTTGGCGGCCAGCTCCTCGATCTCCTCCCCGCCCCGACCGAAGATGAAGGGGTCGCCGCCTTTGAGGCGCAGTACCCGCTTGCCCTCCTTCGCCAGGCGCACCAGCAACTGATTGATCTGCTCCTGGGGTACCGCATGGTTGGCGCGGGCCTTGCCCACATAGATACGGTCCGCGTCACGCCGGCACAGATCGATGATGGTATCCGGCACCAGCCGATCATGCAGCACCACATCGGCCTGCTGCATCAGACGCAGTGCGCGGAAGGTCAGCAGATCCGGATCACCCGGGCCAGCGCCGACCAGATAGACCTCGCCTCGGTAGGATTGGCCCTTCTGCTCCTGCAGACGTGCGATCAACAACTGTTCGGCTTCGGCATCGCGACCGGCGAATACCCGCTCGGCGATATCGCCCTGGAAAGCGTCTTCCCAGAATACCCGGCGTTGGTTGATACCAGGAAAAGCGGCCTTGACCTTATCCCTGAAACGTTGGGCGAGCTGCGCCAGGCGGCCCCAGGTATGGGGAAACAGGGTTTCGATACGGGCGCGGGTCAGGCGTGCCAACACCGGCGCATGACCGCCACTGGAGATGGCGATCATCAAGGGGGAACGATCGACGATGGCAGGAAAGATGACAGTGCAATGCTCCGGTGCATCCACCGCATTGACCGGCAGGTTGCGCGCCTGGGCATCGCGGGAGACCTGGGCATTGAGCGTCTCATCGTCCGTGGCGGCGATCACCAGCTGCACACCATCCAGCTGTGCCGCTTGGTAACCCTGTAGCAGCCCTTCCCCTTCATGCTGCTCCAGCAGTTCGTGCAGCGGAGGGGTGATATCCGGCGCCACCACGCGCAGCCGGGCACCGGCGTCGGTCAACAGGCGCGCCTTGCGCAGGGCGATGTCACCACCGCCAACGACCAATACCAAGCGCCCACGCAGATTATGAAACAGTGGTAGAAAATCCATATTTACCCTCTCTCGATAGCGACACGCGAGACTCTCGTTGAATTACGGCCAGCGCCGTTCCTACACAAGCGCTTCCGCACTCAGCCGATGCGCTCGAGCCCGCCCATATAGCTGCGCAGCACCTCGGGTACGGTCACACTGCCATCGGCCTGCTGATAATTCTCCAGCACCGCTACCAGGGTGCGGCCCACCGCCAGGCCAGAGCCGTTGAGGGTATGAACCAGCTCCGGTTTACCGGTTTCCGGGTTGCGCCAGCGCGCCTGCATGCGCCGCGCCTGGAAATCGCCACAGCTGGAGCAGGAGGAGATTTCGCGGTACTTGTTCTGGCTGGGAATCCACACTTCCAGATCGTAGGTCTTCACCGCGCCGAAGCCCATGTCGCCAGTGCACAGGGCCAGGGCACGATACGGCAGGCCAAGGCGTTGCAGCACGTCTTCGGCGTGGCCGGTAAGTTCTTCCAGGGCCCGCTCGGAGTCGTCGGGGCGCACGATCTGCACCATCTCGACCTTGTCGAACTGGTGCTGGCGGATCATGCCGCGGGTATCACGGCCGGCGGAACCGGCTTCACTGCGAAAACACGGCGTGTGCGCAGTCATTTTCAGCGGCAGGCTGGTCGCATCGAGAATGCTCTGGCTGACGATATTGGTCAGCGAGACTTCCGCAGTGGGGATCAGATACAGGTCACGCTGGTCTTCGCCGCGCGGCACCTTGAACAGGTCTTCCTCGAACTTGGGCAACTGGCCGGTGCCCTGCAGCGCCTCGGCCTGCACCAGGTAAGGGGTGTAGACCTCTTCATAGCCGTGTTCGTTGATGTGCAGGTCGAGCATGAACTGGGCCAGCGCACGGTGCAGTCGGGCGATAGGCCCACGCATCAGTGCAAAGCGCGCACCGGACAGCTTGGCGGCAGTTTCGAAATCCAGGTAGCCATACAGCTCGCCGATGGCGACGTGGTCCTTGGCCTCGAAATCAAACTGGCGCGGGGTGCCCCACTGGCGCACTTCAACGTTGTCATCCTCGCTCAGGCCCACCGGCACACTGGCATCCGGCAGGTTGGGGATGGCAAGCATGATGGCATCGAGTTCTGCCTGAATGCCGTCCAGCTCCTGCTTGGCCGCATTCAGTTCATCGCCCATGCGGTCCACATCAGCCAGCAGCGGCTGGATATCCTCCCCACGCGCTTTGGCCTGACCGATGGATTTGGAGCGGCTGTTGCGCTCGGCCTGCAGGTTCTCGGTGCGGGTCTGAACGGCCTTGCGGCGGGTTTCCAGCGACTCGAGCAGACTGACGTCCAGCTCATAACCGCGGGTGGCAAGGCGTTCGGCGATCAGTTGGGGTTGGCTACGGACCAGTTTTGGATCAAGCATCGGGCATCATCTTATGGTTGCAGGTTACAGCCTGACGACTAGCGGGTCAGCATCAGGCCGGCCCAGGTGGCAATCAGACAAAGGCACACACTGAGCAGGACATATCCCAGAGCCAGCAGGCTCTGGCCTGTCTCCAACAGACGCCAGGCGTCCAGGGAGAAGGTGGAAAAAGTGGTAAAGGCACCCAGGAAACCGATCATCAGTCCCTGTTGCAGCAGCGGGGACAGCTCCGGGCGGTTCAGCCACGCGCCATATAATACACCTATCGCCAGGCATCCCAGCAGGTTGATAAGCAATGTACCCAATGGGAAGGCCCCTGGCCACAGGGTTGCGACACCCTGCCCCAGGCCAAAGCGAGCCATCGCGCCCAGCGCCCCACCCAGAGCGATCACCAGCAGGCTCTGTATCATGGTCGTCGGCGCTTGTTCGGGCTGGCGGCGTCCAGCGAGCGCAGATACTCCAGCTTCTGGCCGATCTTCAACTCCAGCCCACGGCTGACCGGCTGGTAGTAGCTGCGCGGCTCCAGTTCCTCGGGGAAGTAGTCTTCCCCGGCAGCGTAGGCTTCGGGCTCGTCATGGGCATAGCGATAGCCCTGGCTGTAGCCCAGCTCCTTCATCAACTTGGTTGGTGCGTTGCGCAGATGCAGCGGCGGCTCCAGCGACGACTGGCCGGCGACATCCTGCATGGCCTTCTTGTAGCCCATGTACACCGCATTGCTCTTCGGCGCACAGGCCAGGTAGACAATAGCCTGGGCAATGGCGAGTTCCCCTTCCGGGCTGCCGAGGCGCTCCTGGACATCCCAGGCATGCAAACACAGGGTAAGGGCCCGGGGATCGGCATTGCCGATATCCTCGCTGGCCATGCGCACCACGCGCCGGGCGATGTACAGCGGATCGCAGCCACCATCGATCATGCGGGCATACCAGTACAGGGAGGCGTCCGGATTGGAGCCGCGCACCGATTTGTGCAGCGCGGAAATCTGGTCATAGAAGGCTTCGCCGCCCTTGTCGAAACGCCGGCGGTTATCATTGAGCAGATCCCCCACCAGCTCGACATCGATAGTCCCGCCATCGGGCACCAGATCAGCCGCGATCTCCAGCAGGTTGAGCAGCCGGCGGGCGTCCCCATCGGCGGCGCCGATCAGGATGCTCCTGGCCTCGGCGCTGATCGACAACTGATGCTGCCCCAACCCGCGCTCTCCATCGCTGAGCGCGCGTGACAGCAAGGCATCCAGCGCTTCTTCGTCCAACGACTTGAGCACATAGACCCGGGCGCGGGACAGCAGTGCGTTGTTCAGCTCGAACGACGGATTCTCGGTGGTGGCTCCGATGAACAACAGGGTGCCGTCTTCGACATAGGGCAGAAAGGCGTCCTGCTGAGCCTTGTTGAACCGGTGTACTTCATCGACGAAGAGGATGGTCTGCCGGCCGTTCTGCGCCGCATGCTGGCGTGCTTGATCCACCGCCAGGCGGATATCCTTGACGCCGGCCAAGACCGCGGAAATGGTCACGAAATGCGCATCCGCCAGGGTAGCCAACAGCTTGGCCAACGTGGTCTTGCCCACCCCCGGCGGCCCCCAGAAGATCATGGAATGCAGCGCGCCCTGCTCCAGCGCCACGCGCAGCGGCCGTCCTGGGCCAAGCAGGTGCTGCTGGCCAGCATACTCATCCAGGCTGGCTGGCCGCATCCGCGCCGCCAACGGCTGATGTGGCGGCGTCCGGGCGGCAAACAGATCCATGTCACTCACTGATGACATCGACCCCGTCAGGTACTTCGAAGGTGAACTGCGCATCGTCCAGCGGCGCATTCAGCTCCACGTTGCGGAACAGGATATTGGTGCGCTGGCCAACCGGATCACTCATCTGCATATCATTGATCACGCCATCGCTGAAGGAAACCCGCAAGCTGTCGAACATGGAGTCCGCGTCCTTCGGCGTCAAGGTGAAATCCTGCACACTGCTGCCCTTGCTCCAGTCGATATCAAAGCTTTCCTGCAACTGGCTGACATCACCCGACAGCAGCAAGGCCGGTGTGTGGCTCAGGCGCTTGTCCACGGTCTGGATGGTGACCTGCTGCAAATCCGGGTCATACAACCAGATCCGCTCGCCATCGGAGACCAGCAACTGTTCCAGCGGCGGATCGGTATGCCAGCGGAACATCCCGGGGCGCTTGAGCGCCAGGGTGCCGGTGGTTTCCTGCAGGTTGGCGCCGTTGGAGCTGAGGGTCATCTGCGAGAAGCCGCCGGTCATGGTCTGGGCGCGGGACAGCAGCTCGTTCAGCCGCTCGGCCGCTTCGGCCTGGTCATCCGCTAGCGCCGCCAGAGGCAGCGCGGCAAGGCACACGGCGGTAATGGTGGAACGCAGTAAGGTGCTGATCATCTTGGTTTGGTTGCTCCGCTGAAACTAGTCGCGTACAGGAGGCGGCGCGATCACCTCGCGCGAGCCATTGGTATTCATTGGTGTTACGACACCCGCCATTTCCATGGATTCAATCATGCGCGCGGCTCGGTTGTAACCAATCTTGAGCTTGCGCTGCACCGCGGAAATGGACGCCCGGCGGCTCTCGGTGACGAAACGCACAGCCTCGTCGTACAGCGCATCTTCCTCTTCGCCGTCACCGCCCATGCTGCCGGCATCGAAGCTGCCGCCACCGCCATCGTCGGCGCCATCGAGAATATCCTGAATATAATCCGGCTCGCCACGCAGCTTCCATTCATCCACCAGCCGATGCACTTCGCCATCGGAGACGAAGGCGCCATGCACCCGCACCGGCAGACTTGTGCCTGGGGGCATATAGAGCATGTCACCGTGACCAAGCAGTTGCTCTGCCCCGCCCTGGTCCAGAATGGTCCGCGAGTCGATCTTGCTCGATACCTGGAACGCCATCCGCGTGGGGATGTTGGCCTTGATCAGGCCAGTGATCACATCCACCGACGGGCGCTGGGTCGCCAGGATCAGGTGGATACCCGCCGCTCGCGCCTTCTGGGCGATCCGGGCGATCAGCTCTTCCACTTTCTTGCCGACGATCATCATCATGTCGGCGAACTCGTCGATCACCACCACGATCACCGGCAGGGTTTGCAGCTCGGGCGGGATATCGTCCATGCTTTCCCGACGATACAGCGGATCAGTCAGCGGCTCCCCGGCCTTCTGCGCATCCTTGACCTTGCGGTTGTAACCCGCCAGGTTGCGCACGCCCAGGGCGGCCATCAGCTTGTAGCGACGCTCCATTTCCGCGACGCACCAACGCAGGGAATTGGCAGCCTCCTTCATGTCGGTTACCACCGGGCACAACAGATGCGGAATGCCTTCGTAGATCGACAATTCCAGCATCTTCGGGTCGATCATGATCAACCGTACCTCTTCGGGCGGCGACTTGAACAGGATGCTCAACAGCATGGCATTGACACCCACCGACTTACCCGAACCGGTGGTACCGGCCACCAGCAGGTGGGGCATCTTGGCCAGATCGGCGAGGATCGGCTTGCCGCCGATGTCGTGCCCCAGGGCGAGCGTCACGGGCGAACTCGCTTCGTCGAACTCGCGGGTCTGCAGCACTTCCGACAGCCTCACGATCTCGCGATCCTCGTTGGGAATCTCGATACCGACGGTGGTCTTGCCGGGGATGACTTCCACCACCCGCACACTGATCACCGCCAGCGACCGCGCCAGGTCCTTAGCCAGGTTGGAAATCTTGCTGACCTTGACGCCGGGCGCCGGCTGGATTTCGAACCGGGTGATAACCGGTCCAGGCTGGACTTTCTCCACCTCTGCCTCGACCCCGAAATCCTTCAGCTTGATCTCCAGCAGGCGCGACATGGCTTCCAGCGACTCGGGCGAAAAACCCTTGTTGATCTTGCTCGGTGGATCCAGCAGGCCGATTGGCGGCAGTGAACCGGGTACCACGGGTTCAAAGCCCAGCGGGGCCTGCTTTTCTTTCTGGGTCCGCACACTGGCGGGCGCCGGTTTGGTGTCCAGCGGTTCGATCTTCGGCGGTTGGCGTTTTTCCTGGGCGGCGACATGCCTGGTCAAGGCTTCATGACGCTGGGCGCGGGATGCTTCGGCCTGGCGTTTCTCTTCAGCCGATACTGACGGCTCCCGGCGCACGGACGGAGCCTTGTAGGCCGGCTCGTCCCGTTCGGCGGCTCGCCGTGCCAGCCAGCCGCTCCAGGCACGCTTGAGCAGATCCAGCAGATCCAGGGTAATCCGACCGATAAGATCCATCACCTTGAACCAGGACAGGTTGGTGAAAACCGTGATCCCGAACAGGAACAGAGTGAGGTACACCAGGGTGCTGCCCTGCATGTTCAGCACCGGAATGGCCATATCCTGCAGCAACTGGCCCAACACCCCACCGGCGCCGGCGCCTTCGGGGAAGCTGTCCGGCGCGGTCCCATGCAGGGCCGCCAGCGCGGTACCGGCCAGCAGCGTGAGCACAAAGCCGATCAGCCGCCAGGAGAACAGCCAGCCGTTCCAGACGAACGGCAGGTGCCGGCGGCGGAACATCTGCCACACCTTGACCGCTACGATGAGAGGGAACAGATAGGCCAGATAACCCAGCACGAACAGCAGCACATCTGCGATCCAGGCGCCCATGCTGCCGCCGGCGTTCTGCACGGCCACCGTGCCGCTGCTGCGCGTCCAGCCGGGATCACTGGCATCATAGGTGAACAACGCCATGCACAGATACAGGCACAGGGCGATCATGCCCAGCAGCGCACCTTCGCGCAGGCGCAAACTGAGCTGCTCTTGCCAGGCAAAGTGCTGGCCTTTGTGAGATCGGGTATCCTTCAACGCTCTGGCTTCCGTCATGATTCAGCCGCTTATTGTACAGGTTCTACAAAACTCAGTTGAGTTGACCTGCAAAGATGGGTTGCGTTCCGCCAGTTATGGGAACTATCTTGATAGAGGACAATAACTTAACGATGCTTTTTGATAAACCTTTCAACATTCCATTTATCTGAAATGCGAACCATACGGGATTTGCGATGACTGAACTGAGGTGGCTGGATCCGGATAGTCTGGACTTTCCACCCTCCAGCGAAGCGCTTGCCAGCCCCAACGGACTGCTGGCTGTCGGCGGTGACCTCGCCCCCGCCCGTCTGATAGCCGCCTATCGGCGGGGCATCTTTCCCTGGTACGAGGAAGGCCAGCCGCTGCTGTGGTGGTCACCCGACCCACGCACCGTACTGACACCCTCCACCCTGCATGTCTCGCGCAGCATGGCGAAATTCCTGCGCAAGACCGCCTTCCGGGTGACCTTCGACACGGACTTTTCGGCGGTCCTGCGCGCCTGCGCTGAACCGCGCGATTATACCGATGCCACCTGGATCACCGCCGATATGCGGCGCGCCTATGAGGAGCTGCATCGGCGCAACATTGCCCACTCGGTGGAGGTCTGGGATGGGACCGAGCTCGTCGGCGGACTCTATGGGCTCGCGCTGGGCAAGGTCTTCTTCGGCGAATCCATGTTCAGCCGCCGCAGCAACGCATCGAAAACCGGCTTTATCAGTCTGGTTCGCGAACTCGAGCGGTGTGGCTGCGAGCTGATCGACTGCCAGATGCCGACCGACCACCTGGAAAGTCTGGGCGCTACAACTATTTCCCGCGCGGCTTTCGTCCAGGCTCTCGACAGGCTGTGCAATGAGCAGATCCCCAGCTGCTGGCGGAACATGCCGGCTCGGGCGCAGGATTGAAGCCCTCCATGCAGCTTCTATACTCAGATCTCCTGGCAGACAGATTCCAGAGCGATTCCCATGACTGATCTGGCGCACCTGAAGTTCTACGCGACCCAGCCGCACCCCTGCAGCTACCTCACCGAGGAGCAGGCGGTGACGCTGTTTCTTGACCCGCAGCAGCCGATCGAGACGGATACCTACAGTCAATTGTCGGAACTGGGTTTTCGTCGCAGTGGCGAACACCTGTATCGCCCGCACTGCGCGCAGTGCCGGGCCTGTGTTCCAGCACGCATCCCGTCCGCGGACTTCGTGCCGAACAGGCAACAGGCGCGCATCCACAAGCGCAACCGCGACCTGCAGGTAACCAGCCGGCGTCCGGCCATGAATGAAGAAATCTACCAGCTGTATTCCCGCTATATCATCGCCCGCCACAGCGACGGCGACATGTATCCGCCGAGCCGTGAGCAGTTTCAGTCTTTTCTCGTCAGCGAGGATGCATTCTGCGAATTCAACGAGTTCCGCCTGGATGGCCGCCTGCTCGCGGTTGCAGTCACCGACCGGCTGAACAATGGGTTATCGGCGGTATACACCTTCTTCGATCCGGACGAGTCATCCCGCAGCCTGGGCCGCTATGCGATCCTCTGGCAAATCGAGCAGGCACGCCTGGCCGGTCTGCCAGCAGTCTATCTCGGCTACTGGATCAGAAACTGCCGCAAGATGAGCTACAAGACCGAATATCGGCCGCTGGAAATGTTGATCAATCAGCGCTGGATCAGGGTCAATTGATCAGGTTCAAGTAAAAGTACCGGCAAAACTTGGCTGTTGTTGCCTTTTGAGGCACAATTGCTCACCTTTTTTGCGGGCTCTCATACCGACAGCCCGCCTAATGCAACAGATTGAGAGGCCTTTGCTTAATGGCGAAAGAAGACAGTATTGAAATGGAAGGCACCATCGTGGACACCCTGCCCAACACCATGTTCCGGGTTGAGCTGGAAAACGGCCACGTCGTGACTGCCCACATTTCAGGCAAGATGCGCAAAAACTACATTCGCATCCTGACCGGTGACAAGGTGCGCGTTGAACTGACACCCTACGACCTGACCAAGGGTCGCATCACCTACCGCGCTCGCTGAGTTCGGCGGTAGCGTATCCGCAACGCCCCGACACTTCAGTCAGGGGCGATGATTTACCCCCGCTGGCTTTTCTCACATCCCCATAAACAAAAAACCGCGTGCAAACCTGCTGTCTGCACACGGCGAAGGGTGGTTGGCGGTCGTATCAGCGTGCCATGTATTTACCCAGCTCGATCTTGCCGATTGATGCGCGATGCACCTCATCCGGGCCATCGGCCAGACGCAAGGTACGCTGCATGGCATACATGTGGGCGAGCGGTGTGTCCTCCGACACCCCTGCCCCGCCATGCATCTGGATGGCACGGTCGATGACGCGCAACGCCACATTCGGAGCTACCACCTTGATCTGCGCAATCTCGCTCTTGGCGATCTTGTTACCTACGGTATCCATCATATAGGCCGCATTCAACGTCAGCAGGCGCGCCTGGTTAATCTCGATCCGCGATTCCGCGATCAGGTCGATATTGCCACCCAGCAGGGCCAGACGGCGTCCGAAGGCCTCACGCTCCACCGAGCGGCGGCACATCAGCTCCAGAGCACGCTCGGCTGCGCCGATCGAACGCATGCAGTGGTGGATGCGGCCTGGCCCGAGGCGACCCTGAGCAATCTCGAAGCCGCGACCCTCACCCAGCAGCACGTTGCTGTAGGGCACCCGGACGTTATCCAGAATAACCTCCGCATGACCATGGGGCGCGTCGTCATAGCCGAATACCGGGAGCGGACGCAGAACCTTTACGCCGGGCGCGTCCATCGGCACCAGAATCATGGAGTGCTGCTGGTGGCGCGGCGCATCGGGGTTGGTCAGACCCATGAAGATCATCACCTTGCAGCGTGGATCACAGGCACCGGAAGTCCACCATTTGCGGCCATTGATCACCCACTCATCGCCTTCGCGACGGGCATTGGCCTGCATATTGGTCGCGTCGGATGAAGCCACCCCTGGCTCAGTCATGCCGAAGCAGGAGCGGATCTCGCCGGCCAGCAACGGTTCCAGCCATTGTTTCTTGTGCTCTTCACTGCCATAGCGCACCAGCACTTCCATATTGCCGGTATCCGGCGCGCTGCAGTTGAAGGCTTCGGAGGCCAGGCCAGAGCGGCCCATCAATTCGGCCAGCGGCGCGTACTCCAGATTGGTCAAGCCAGCACCCAGCTCCGATTCAGGCAGGAACAGGTTCCACAGGCCGGCGGCACGGGCTTTTTCCTTCAGTTCCTCGACAATGGCGGTGGGCTGCCAGCGATCGCCTTCGGCAACCTGCCGGTGGAAAATTGCTTCTGCGGGAAAGACATGCTCCTGCATGAAAGCATCGACCTGCTCACGCAGCTGTTGAACCTTGGGGGAGTATCCGAAATTCATAATTCACGCACCTTTTCCGTTTTGTTGTACATATGTATCTGGGTCACAAAAAAGGTAGATGAGTCACGCAAATTTATCTAACCTATTTTCCGCGTGTATAAAGATTCATAAGTTATATATACTCAGCCCGTCTGTATCTATAAGAGCCTATAAACAAGCCATATGAAGGATCCAGCGATGAACCTCAGTAAAGTGGACCTGAACCTGTTCATTGTGTTTGATGCCATCTACACCGAAGCGAACCTGACCCGAGCCGGCCAGATCGTCGGCATCACCCAGCCAGCGGTGAGCAATGCGCTGGCCCGACTGCGTGACACCTTCAACGATCCGCTGTTCGTGCGCACCGCTCAGGGCATGGTGCCGACGCCGATGGCGCAGAACATCATCACTCCGGTGCGCCACGCGCTGCAGTTGCTGCGCGTTTCCGTACAGGAAAGCCGCAGCTTCAACCCCGACCAAGCCAACAAGACCTACCGCATCAGCATGACCGACCTCACCGAGGCGGTGATCCTGCCGCACCTGGCGGCGCGCATCCGGCGCCTGGCACCGAATATCAATATCGACAGCTTCCTTACCCGGCGCCGGGAAACCACCAAGGAACTGGCCGCCGGACGTCTGGACTTTGCCATCGACGCGCCGTTGAACACCGATACCCAGGTGCGCCATGTAAAGCTGTTCGAAGATCGCTACGTCTGCATCATGCGCAAGGGCCACCCGCTGGCGGGGAAAGACAAGATCAGCCTGGACGACTATCTGGCGCAGTCGCACATCCATATCTCCAGCCGCCGCAACGGGCTGGGCCATGTGGACCTGGCTTTGGGCAAGATGGGGATCCAGCGCCGCGTCGTGCTGCGCTCGCAGCATTACCAGATGGCGCCGCTGGTGCTGGAATCGACCGACATGGTGATGACCGTCAACGAGCGCTTCGCCCTTCGTCATAACCTGCACTGGGCGGAGCTGCCAATCGAGGACATTCCGCCGATCCAGACGCACCTGTTCTGGCATGAAAGTACCGATCAGGACCCGGCCAACCGCTGGATGCGCGAACAGATTATCGAGCTGTCGCAACAGCTCGAGCGCAAGATGAACAAGGAACGGGAAGCACAGCTGCAAGCCGGCGCCTGATCCGCTTCACTCCAGCGTCGGCTCTTCTCCGGGAGCCGGCGCGAACTGGCCTTCCCAGATTTCCCGATACTTCTCCAATAGCCGGCGCGGCTCGCCCTGACCGGCCAT
The DNA here is from genome assembly GCF_900114735.1 of Halopseudomonas bauzanensis. Taxonomy (GTDB): domain Bacteria; phylum Pseudomonadota; class Gammaproteobacteria; order Pseudomonadales; family Pseudomonadaceae; genus Halopseudomonas; species Halopseudomonas bauzanensis. Next base: position 34,365 of record NZ_FOUA01000001.1, read on the forward strand.
TCGATGCATGCCCTGAGCCAGCGCTGCGCGCAGCGCCGGCGAATTGCAGGCCGAGTTATGCGACACCGTGAAGTACAGTGCCTCGTTGATCAGCGAACCTTCAATAACGTCCAGCTGATCGAGGATGTTCATCTGCGCCGCCAGGGCCAACCCCTGATGCCGTTCGTAGATGACATAATCAACCCGCTCGCGCGCCAGCAATTCGAAGGATTGCTGGATGGAAGGAACCATGTTGATTTCGAGATGATCGGCAGCGTAGGTATCGAAAGCGGCGCCGAAGCTGTTACTGACCAGCGAGCTGCCGCGCTTGCCGCGCAGATCGTCCCAGCCACTGTAGGGAAATGCCTTGCCACGCTTGACGAAGATCACGCTCGGCACATCCATGTAGGCGGGATGTACATAGTCCATCTCGGCGAGGCGACTGGGCGTGAGAAAGGCGCCGGCAAGCATATCAACCCTACCGCTGCGCACTTCCTCCTGGGCGCGGGACCAGGGCCCCACATGCAGTGCATCGACGTGGATACCGCTGCCGTCCAGCACCTTCTCCAGTAGCTCTACCGCCGCGCCGGTCAACCGCTTGGGATCATCCGGGTCCACCCACAGCACCGGTGGGTACTGAGCGTTGCCGGTGACCACGATGCGCTCACAGGTGCCGTTTGCCGCCAGAGTCTGGCCGCTGATGCCCAGCAGGGCGAATGTCAGCGCCACCGCTGACCACAGCTTGCCATTGCATGCCGTATGCTCCCTCATCCTGCGCTCTCCCGTCATCATCACAGACCGCAGTATAGCGACAGATCAGGCGGCCGATTCAACCGCACCGCTATGAAAGCGAAATTCCGCATCATCCTCGATGATCGCCTGGGCCTCGATCGCAGCAAAGAAGGCAATACGCTCGTCTATCGGCTCATCGGCGTAATCGCGGGCCAGCTTGAGATAGTCCTGGTAGTGACGCGCCTCGGATTTGAGCAGGGAGCGATAGAAGTCGCCCAGCTCGGCGTCCAGGTGCGGCGCCAGTTTGGCAAAACGCTCGCAGGAACGTGCCTCGATGAATGCGCCAACAATCAGCGTATCCACCAACCGCCCCGGCTCCACGGTACGCACATGCTCGCGCAGCCGCTGAGCGTAGTGGCTGGCGGATAATCCGCGATAGGCCACGCCACGCTTGCTCATCAGCGCAATGACCTGTTCAAAATGCCGCAGCTCCTCCCTTGCCAGGCGCGACATCTTCTGCAGCAGCTCCGGTTTGTCGATATAGCGGAACATCAGGTTCAGCGCCGTCGAGGCGGCCTTCTTCTCGCAGTTGGCATGGTCGATCAGCAATTCTTCGGGGTGTGCCAGCGCCTGGCGCACCCAGGCATCCGGGGTGGCGCGCCAGAGAAAGGCGAGCAATTCGTCGGGGAGTGTCATGTCTTCACGCAGTCAGTGGATCAACCGGCGATTATACGGCTACGGCGGCACCCTGTCAGACCCACGGCATTGATCCGAGTCAACAGCAGGACGGGAAAAAACGTCTACATTGTCAGTAAGGGAATCCGAAGGCTCCCAACAGCGACATGCCCCGTTGAAAAGGAAGAACCCATGCAAGCCATCAAACGAATACTGGTGGTCATCGACCCCACCCGGGAAGACAACGTAGCGCTGGTACGATCCAGGCTGATTGCCGCTTTCATCGGTGCCGAGCTGCATCTGCTGGCATGCGAGAACCGCCACGACCACAAACCGCTGCTGGCGGAGCTGTGCGCCGGGCTGGAAGCCGCCGGCGTCACGGCCAGTTATACCCAGACGTGGCACGCCAACCTGACCGAGACCATAGTACATACCCTGAGAGCCGAGGGCTGCGGGCTGGTAATCAAGCAGCACCTGCCGGATAACCCCTTGAAAAAAGCCCTGCTGACCCCGGATGACTGGAAGCTGCTGCGTTATTGCCCTGCACCGGTATTGCTGGTCAAGGACAGCGCCTCCTGGATGCATGGCAACGTTCTGGCCGCGGTCGACCTGGGCAACCATGACGACCAGCATCATGTGTTGCATGACACCATCGTCAGCCACGCGGCGGATATCGCCGACATGATCAATGGCCAGATGCATCTGATCAGCGCCCACCCGGCGCCCATGCTGTCGGCAGCCAACCCGGTCTACCAGCTGCGCGAGAACATCGTCAGGATCTATACCGACAAGGCCGCGCGTTACCGTGATCAGTACAATATCCCCGAGTCCAACCTGCATATCGACGAGGGGCCGGCCGATACGCTGATACCCAAGGTGGCGCAGCAGATCGGGGCCAGCGTGACCGTTATCGGCACCGTCGCCCGCACCGGCATCTCCGGTGCGCTGATCGGCAATACCGCGGAAGTGGTGCTGGATCAGTTGGGCGGAGATGTGCTGGTACTCAAACCTGATGACATGGTCGCCCATCTGGAACAACTACTGGAAAAGTGAGCCAATGATCGCGGCCTGCCACCGGGCCGCGACCTTTTGTCCCTTGCCAACAACAAGAGGCAGGTTGTATCGCCGTCTGCCTTAACTTTGTGCGCCTGTTCCTGTAGAATTGCTGGCCGCCGTGAGTGCATGTGTACAGGCGTTTGCCCGCAACCGTATTCTGTTACCCCAGTAAATCAGGTTGCCCCCACCAGATCGGGCCTGCGCTTGCACCCATCCCTATTTTCGGCATCCCAGGTCCGTGAGGATGACCGTTCCGTCACAAACGGAACAGACTGATGAGGGTAATTATTGTGCTTGAAGCCTATCGCAAACACGTTGAAGAACGCGCCGCCCAAGGCGTCGTGCCTCAGCCGCTTAATGCCGAACAAACCGCTGGTCTGGTTGAGCTTCTGAAAAACCCGCCGGCCGGCGAAGAAGAATTCCTGCTTGATCTGCTCACCAACCGCGTTCCGCCGGGAGTGGATGAAGCTGCTTACGTCAAAGCCGCTTTCCTGTCTGCAGTAGCCAAGGGTGAAGCCACCTCGCCGCTGCTGAACAAGGTCCGCGCCGTCGAACTGCTGGGTACCATGCAGGGCGGCTACAACATCGCCACCATGGTCGAGCTGCTCGACAGTGAAGAACTGGCTGCCACCGCCGCCGAACAACTCAAGCACACTCTGCTGATGTTCGACGCCTTCCACGACGTCGCTGAGCGCGCCAAGAACGGCAACGAGTACGCCAAGGCCGTGCTGGAATCCTGGGCCGCCGGTGAATGGTTCACCAACCGCCCTGCCGTTGCAGAAAAGATCAGCCTGACCGTGTTCAAGGTGCCTGGCGAAACCAACACCGACGACCTCTCCCCGGCTCCGGACGCCTGGTCGCGCCCGGACATCCCGCTGCACGCCCTGGCCATGCTGAAAATGGCCCGTGACGGCATCGAGCCGGTCGAGCCCGGCGTTACCGGTCCGCTGACCCAGATCGAAGCCATGAAGGCCAAGGGTCTGCCAGTTGCCTACGTCGGTGACGTGGTCGGTACCGGCTCCTCGCGCAAGTCCGCCACCAACTCGGTGCTGTGGTTCTTCGGCGACGACATCCCCAACGTGCCGAACAAGCGCGCTGGTGGTTTCTGCTTCGGCACCAAGATCGCTCCGATCTTCTACAACACCATGGAAGACGCCGGCGCCCTGCCGATCGAGTTCGACTGCAACGACCTGAACATGGGCGACGCCATCGACGTCTACCCCTACGAAGGCAAGGTCTGCAAACACGGCACTGACGAAGTCATCACCACCTTCGAACTGAAGACCCAGGTGCTGCTCGACGAAGTACGCGCCGGTGGCCGTATTCCGCTGATCATCGGCCGTGGTCTGACCGAGAAGGCCCGCGCCGAGCTGGGTCTGGGCGGCTCCGAGCTGTTCCGCAAGCCGGAAGCACCTGCCGAGAGCAACAAGGGCTACACCCTGGCGCAGAAGATGGTCGGCAAGGCCTGTGGCGTCGAAGGCGTTCGCCCGGGTACCTACTGCGAACCCAAGATGACTACCGTCGGCTCCCAGGATACTACTGGCCCGATGACCCGTGACGAGCTGAAAGACCTGGCTTGCCTGGGCTTCTCCGCCGATCTGGTGATGCAGTCCTTCTGCCATACCGCAGCCTATCCGAAGCCGATCGACGTCAACACCCACCACACCCTGCCCGACTTCATCCACAACCGTGGTGGTGTCGCGCTGCGTCCGGGTGACGGCATTATCCACAGCTGGCTGAACCGCATGCTGCTGCCCGATACCGTCGGTACCGGTGGCGACTCGCACACCCGCTTCCCGATGGGCATCTCCTTCCCGGCCGGTTCCGGCCTGGTCGCCTTCGCCGCAGCCACTGGCGTCATGCCGCTGGACATGCCGGAATCGGTACTGGTGCGCTTCAAGGGTGAAATGCAGCCGGGTATCACTCTGCGTGACCTGGTCCATGCCATCCCCTACTACGCGATCCAGGAAGGCCTGCTGACCGTCGAGAAGAAAGGCAAGAAGAACATCTTCTCCGGCCGTATTCTCGAGATCGAAGGTCTGAGCGGTCTGACTGTCGAGCAGGCTTTCGAGCTGTCCGACGCCTCCGCCGAGCGTTCCGCTGCCGGTTGCACCATCAAGCTGCCGGAAGACGCCATCGCCGAGTACCTGAAGTCCAACATCACCCTGCTGCGCTGGATGATTGCCGAAGGCTACGACGACGCTCGTACCCTGGAGCGTCGTGCCCAGGCAATGGAAGCCTGGCTGGACAACCCGGAACTGATGCAAGCCGACGCCGATGCCGAGTACGCTGCGGTCATCGAAATCGATCTGGCCGACGTCAAGGAGCCGATCCTGTGCGCGCCGAACGATCCTGACGATGCCCGTCTGCTGTCCGACGTTGTCGGCCGCCAGATCGACGAAGTCTTCATCGGCTCGTGCATGACCAACATCGGTCACTTCCGCGCCGCTGGCAAGCTGCTGGAGAAGAACAAGGACTCTCTGCCGACCCGTCTGTGGCTCGCCCCGCCGACCAAGATGGATCAGTGGATGCTGACCGAAGAAGGCTACTACGGCATCTACGGCAAGGCTGGTGCGCGCATGGAAATGCCGGGCTGCTCGCTGTGCATGGGTAACCAGGCACGCATCGCCGCCAAGTCGACTGCGGTTTCCACCTCCACGCGGAACTTCCCGAACCGCCTGGGTGATGGCGCCGACGTCTTCCTGGCCTCCGCCGAGCTGGCTTCGGTTGCCGCCATCCTGGGTCGTCTGCCGAGCGTTGATGAGTACATGACCTACGCAGCTGATCTCAACAGCATGTCTGCCGAGGTCTACCGCTACATGAACTTCAACGAAATCGCGTCCTACCAGAAGGCTGCTGCCAGCATTCCGGTGACCGAAATCTGATTACCCGTAATCAGTGAAAGAACCCCGCTCTGTGCGGGGTTTTTTTATGCCGGCGAAAAACAACCGGAACCGGCCGGAAGGATTTCTTGTCACAAATTTTGTACTTGCATTGAAAGATGACGCAAACAAGAGGATTGAAAACATGAAGAAATGGTTAATTGCCGCGTTCTGCATCTCCGGAATGTTTGCTCTGGTCGGCTGCTCCAACGATCACCTGATTCGCACCAGCGACGGACAGGTCATTGAAGCGGACAATAAACCGGAAATCGACGACGACACCGGCATGATCGAATACGAGGACCATAGCGGCCGCGATAATCAGATTCCGCAGGGCGATGTCCGCGAAATCAAGGAACGTTGATCTCGCCCTGCCCTGCGGGCGCGCGCCCCGCAGGGCACCCCAAAGCAGACCGCTCCACCCAGGATGAACATCAGGATCGACATTAAGGCAGCAGCAATGGCAAACGTACGGCGTTCACGTATACGCCGAAAGTCTCGCAGAAGACGCGCCCGCCGGCGCACCTATCTCCTTTTCCTTGACCGCCAGATAGAGTCCTGGCGCGAACGTGGCGTATTGCTGGACAGGCTACGGCGCAAGAGACGGTAGGATGAAATGACCAAGCAGTGAGGTTAGTCAATACCTGTGGGAGCGGCTCTCATGAAGACGCCGCACCCTACTGCAACAGGAACCCCGCCGCCTTGCCCTCGAACACCACCAGCCGGGCCAGGGTGTCATCACCTCCATCGGCGAAGCTGATCTTCCAGATTTCCACCCGGTACCCCTGCTGATTCAGATGGGTGAGGTAATCTGCTTCATAACCTTGCTCGACCCGCTCAGCGATGACGTCAGTCACCCGGTTGAACTCTTCCTCGGGGATTCCCGTCTGGAAGTCCTCGGTGCCCAGCGCCCTGAACTGTTGGTAATCTTCCGCGGCGACCGCCTCCAGCAGGCTGGACAGCAGGTGGCGCGCTTGCGCCGGTTCGTTATCGGCCCAGGCGGCTGCCGGCAGCAGGAGAGCGGCAGCAATCAGAACACAACGCAGCATTGATGACTTCATGGCTACATCTCCGGTCATACGGGTGGATTGCCGCAGTATAGTCAGAGCGCTCGTACCATACCTAACGGCGGAAATGATCGACCGATGGTGTACCACGGCTATGGCGCGGTGCAGGGCTGCCAGCTAGAATACGCCACGTTTTTTCTTACTCCATGGCCTTCGATGACTGACACCGCGCCCCCCACCAAGAACAGTGCCCCCAGTGTAGGATTCATATCTCTTGGGTGCCCGAAAGCGCTCGTAGACTCCGAACGCATCCTCACCCAGCTGCGCACTGAAGGCTATCAGGTAGTGCCGACCTATGAGGGCGCGGATGTGGTGGTGGTCAATACCTGTGGTTTCATCGACTCGGCCAAGGCGGAATCCCTGGACGCCATTGGCGAGGCGATTGCCGAGAACGGTCGGGTCATCGTCACCGGTTGCATGGGTGTCGAGGAAGGAACCATTCGCGATGTGCATCCCAGCGTGCTGGCAGTAACCGGCCCGCAGCAATACGAACAGGTAGTCAATGCTGTGCACGAAGTCGTGTCGCCGCGGGCTGATCACAATCCGCTGATCGACCTGGTACCGCCACAGGGCGTCAAGCTAACCCCCCGGCATTACGCCTATCTGAAGATTTCCGAAGGCTGTAATCACAGCTGCAGTTTCTGCATCATTCCTTCCATGCGCGGCAAGCTGGTCAGCCGCCCGGTGGGCGAGGTGCTGAGCGAAGCCGAGCGTCTGGTCAAGTCGGGCGTCAAGGAGCTGCTGGTCATCTCCCAGGACACCAGCGCTTATGGTGTGGATATCAAGTACCGCACCGGTTTCTGGAATGGCCGCCCGGTGAAGTCACGCATGACTGAAATGTGCGAGGCGCTCAGCGAACTGGGCGTCTGGGTGCGGCTGCACTATGTGTACCCCTACCCGCACGTGGATGAGCTGATCCCGCTGATGGCCGAGGGCAAGATCCTGCCGTATCTGGATATTCCCTTCCAGCATGCCAGCCCGAAAGTGCTCAAGGCGATGAAGCGCCCTGCCTTCGAAGACAAGACCCTGGCCCGTATCCGCAAGTGGCGCGAGATCTGTCCCGAGCTGACCATCCGCTCGACCTTCATCGTCGGCTTCCCCGGCGAAACCGAGGAAGATTTCCAATATCTGCTCGACTGGCTGACCGAAGCGCAGCTCGACCGCGTCGGCTGCTTCCAGTACTCCCCAGTGGAGGGTGCTCCCGCCGAAGCACTGGGCCTGGAAGCTGTGCCGGACGAGATCAAGCAGGACCGCTGGGACCGTTTCATGGCCCACCAGCAGGCCATCTCTACCGCTCGCCTGCAGCTGAAGATCGGCAAGACCATCCAGGTGCTCATTGATGAGGTGGACGAGGAAGGCCCCATCGCCCGCTCCATGGCCGATGCGCCGGAAATCGATGGCAACGTTTATATCGACAGCGATGAGCCGCTGCAGCCCGGCGACATCGTCAGCGTGCGGGTCACCGCCGCCGATGAATATGATCTCTGGGCAGAGCTGGTCTGAACCGAAACACACCGGGGCCCATGGCCCCGGTTTTCGTATCGAATGAACTCTCGGATTTCTGCACCTGGGCCGCAAATGGCAGTCCAACCCTGTATACACCGCAATAACGGCTCATTCAGGAGGGCACCATGGCGATGCTAAGCAACTATTCCGAGCAGGCCCCTTCCCGCGCAGAGGTCGATGCTTACCAGGGCGCCACTGTGATCGAATTCGGTACCGACTGGTGCGGCCACTGCCAGGCAGCACAACCGCATCTCGCCAAGGCATTCAGCGAACATCCCCATCTGCAGCATCTGAAGATTGAAGATGGTCCCGGACGGCCACTGGGTCGATCCTTCCGGGTCAAATTGTGGCCCACCCTGATCTTCCTGCGCGACGGGGAAGAAATCGAACGGCTGGTGCGGCCGCAGGATGCAGAGTCGATTCGGCAAGCGATGAACAACATCGTTCGTTGATTCTGTGACCGCCATGGATGACCATTTATCTGGATGATAGTCGCAGTGCCGGCATGGCCTTTTCCGATGCTCAAGGGCAGACTGACTGTCTGATCCATGAGACAAGTACAAGGCATTCCATGACAGAACAGGCATTGCAGGACCTTCTTTCACCGCACGGCGTATGTTACGGCTGTGGCGGCGGCAATCCGCACGGGTTACAGATCAAGAGCCACTGGGATACGGACGGGGTGCATGTGATCACCAGGCATCTGCCGGAGGCCAAATACTGCGGCTGGCCGGACCTGGTGTACGGTGGGCTGATCGCCATGCTGGTGGATTGCCACTCCAACTGGACGGCAATGGCCTATCACCTGCGCGCCGAACAGGCCGAGGGCAAGGCCCCGACCGCGATCAACTGCGTGACCGGCGAACTGGGCATCAAATATATCAAGCCAACCCCCATGGGCGTGGGGTTGACCCTGCGTGCCCGAGTGGATGGCCCGCTCGGGCGCAAGAGCCGCATCATTTGCGAGATCTACGCTGGTGATGTGCTGACCGCTATCGGTGATTCGATCTTCGTGCGGGTGGATGCCGGCAAGCTGGCGGAACAGGCACACGGGCGCGAGGCCTGAGGCCGGCTATCAACCGGCTGCCGGCAACCACCAGATCAGCAGTAACGGGATAAATATGAATGACAGCAGGGTCGAGCAGATGACCAGGCTGGCGACGGTTTCCGGGGAGCGATTGGCCTTCACCGCAAACAGGTAATTGAACACCGCCACCGGCATCGCCGCCTGCAATACCAGAACCCCCTGGGCCAGCGGTGGCAGGTCCAGGGCAAGGGCGATACCCCAACCGATGGCCGCGCCGCAGAGCATCCGCAGCCCGCCGAGCGCCATGCCCTTCCCTACCTGCTTGGGCCGGATGCTGGCCAGGGATACACCCAGCGTCAGCAACATCATGGGAATGCTCAGACTCCCCAGCAGATCAATCGTATTACCCAGCCAGCGCGGCAACTGCAGATCCAGCAAGAGGACCACCAGCGCTACCCCCAGGCTGAGAATCACCGGGTTGAGCAACAGGCGCCGCCAGGACTCCGCTGCGCCGGAAAGGATCATCCCCACACTGAAGTGCCCCACCGAGAGCACCACGAAGAACGCCACTGCCAACGCCAGTCCCGGCTCACCAAAGGCGTAGAGACTGATCGGCAATCCCATATTGCCGGTGTTGGGGAACATATAAGCAGGCACCAGCACTTTAGGATCAGCATTGATCGTGCGACTCAACACCCAGCCGACTACCGCCATCAACAGCGTGATCACCACGCAGCCCAGGGCCATCTGACCAAATATCTCCAGATCTATCTCGGCGCGGCTCAATGTCGAGAGCACCAGACAGGGGGTGCTGATGTTGAGCACCAGGCGGGTAACGAACTCGGTGGGATAGGCCTGACCGGAACGCGCCCAGCCATAGCCGATACCAGCGACGATCAGTACGGGAGCCATGACGGCGAACAGTTCGAAAAACATAGGGGTGCTCAGCTCAGTGATCGTTGACGCAACTGCTGATAACCACGGCGGGTCAGCAACAGCAGATGACGGGTACTGGGATAAATCCTGCCGTCGGCCTTGAGCCTGTCGATCAGCTCCTGATGCTCATCAGCCGGCAACAGGAAATAGTCCACCCTCTCAACGAGATCAGCCTCACAGACCTTGAACCAGCGGAAGTTGGTGCCCTTGGGCAGGCCGTTCAGCTCATCCAGCTGACGCAGACTCAGGGTTTCGGTTCCAGCGAAGGTAATCGGGTCTACAGTGGACATGGGACGTTCCCGACCAGCAAAAACAGGATGGCAACCATAACAGAATCAGCGGCTTCCGGGGCCGGCAATCGCAGACAGCCTGCACTTTCGGGCACCGTCCCGGTCTGAATTATCGAACCGCATCATTGCTGGAGGCCTGCTGTTGAAGACCATCCTGTTTCGATTGCTGAAGTGGCTGCTGGTCCTGGGGATCATTGCCGCAGCTGTGCTGACCCGCCCCTGGGAGCGTATTCCGCCGCACTGGCACCCATGGCAGCCACTGGCCATTGATCATCCGATGACGGTAGTGAGTAAATGGAAGCTATCCCGCCTCCAGGAAGACCCACAACAATGTCTGGCGGTGCTGGAAACCGCCCCCGAAGGCGCCATTGACTACCTGGCGCTGGATGACTACACACCCGTTGCCGGCTGCCCCTTGACCAATGTGGTGCGGGTCAGCCGTACCGGCGTGCGTTTCAGCTCCACCTTCACGGTGACCTGTCCATTGGCGGTGGCCTGGGTCATGTTCGAGCGCCAGCAGCTCCAGCCGCTGGCACAGCAGCATCTGGACAGCGCGCTGGTACGGGTCGACCATCTGGGCAGTTTTGCCTGTCGCAATATCTATCATCGTGAAGGCGCTCGGCGCAGTCAGCATGCAACGGCCAACGCCTTCGACGTGGCGGGCTTTCGTTTCGAGAATGGGCAGCAGATCTCGGTGCTGACGCATTGGGACGATGAAGATGCCACGTACAAATCGGCCTTCCTCAAGGATGCCCATGATGCCGCCTGTGGCTACTTCGGTACGGTGCTGGGGCCCGATTACAACCAGCCCCATGAAAATCACTTTCACTTCGACGGCAGTGGCTTCGGTTTCTGCCGCTGATGCTGGATGCAGATGTTAAAAAGCCGACCTCGCAAGGTCGGCTTCCTGTTGCTGTTGCCGATCAGTAAGGGCAGTTGCCGCGGTACTCGGAAATGTTCCGGTCGGACTCGTGATTCGGGCCACACAGGAACTGGCTGTAGCGCGTATCGTTATCCAGGAAGCGCTTCATCCAGGACACCCCGAAGCGGCTGAGTACGTCATTGTTCAGACCACCCCCATTGGCGCAGTAGTGCGATCCGTTGTTGATCTCGACATAGGCCTTGTCGATGTCATCCGGCAGTTGATTGTAGAAGGGCGACGCGTGGCTGCGTACCGGGGCGATGAGATCGGACTCGCAGGCGAAGATCAGCGTGGGTGCCTGTACTCCCCTGAAGCGGGTGGTATCCCATGGCGCCAGCGGAATGGCTGCCTTGATCCGCCCTTCGCTGGCCACCCGCAGTGTGCCACCACCGCCCATGGACCAACCAATGACACCCAGACGCTCGGTATCGATCATGCCATTGACCGGGCTGGTCCGGCTGGTGTTCTGACTAACCAGGTAGTCCAGCGCATTGTTGATCTGACGGGCACGACTAGGCGGCTGATCGAAGCCGGTGTTGGTGTCGATGGTCATGACCACGAAGCCATGGGACGCCAGTTTGGGGCCCCACCACTCGATGGACGACTCGGCGGATACGAAGCCCGGAATCACCACGATGGCGGCCATGGTACCAGTGGTGCCGGTCGGGTAATGAATGGTCCCACCACCGAAACCGCTGACCAGCCCGGAAACCCGACTGGTCCGCACACTGTGGGGACCAGTGGGTGCCTCGAGGAAGGCGACGCTCGGGTCAGGCCCTCGCTCGTAAGCCTGATCGGGATCAGTCGGTCCATCAGTCGGCGGGTTGACCGCAAAGGCAGAGGACGATAGCAGCAGCGCGCCTGCGGCCATCATGGCCAGCAGCGATTGGGATAGATTTTTATTGATCATTATTACTCCAGGAACATGTTTTTCAGTTTGTTGTTACTTGCATATAACGCTTTATATTGATGTCCCGAACGAGAACCGCCATCAACAGCGGGAAAGTATTTTAGTTGCTGCCCACGGCGTCAATGGCGAACAGGCAAGTTCACCCGCATGGGTTAATTCAAATGTTCGCTTGGTTATAAACATGTCGACCAAGCGATGTATTTTGCAATAAATCAATGAGTTACAATCACCGTACTCACTCTTTCGTGTGAATGGCCAACTAACATCTATCCTGAATAAGCCACCGCCCGCCAGAGTGCTATTTAATTCTTCGCGGATGCTTCACGTTCGACTGCCAACATCACAGTCTCAGTCTGGAGGCAAGATGGGGCTGTTATACTTGCCGCGACTATTATTCGCGGCTCTGCTACCATCCCAGGCAGGTACCCGCCGGCTTGGGCTGCCGAAACCGCGAAGCACTATCGAGAAATGCCTAACACAGGTTGAAAACATGAAAGCGCTCAGAGCCGTGCCCCTGTTCATGTTACTGGCTGGCTGCAGCAACGCCGAAGAGCCTGCGGCCGACAGCTGCAGCAACGCCTTGACCACCATGGAAATCAATGCCTGTGCCGCGGCGCAACAGGAGCAGACCGAGGCCCAGTTGAATGCGGTATATCAGCAGTTGATGGATCGCCTTGCCGAGCCGGATAGCGGCCTGGATGATCCTGGCTCGGTACGGGAGCAGGTGCGCGCCGCCCAGCGTCTGTGGATCGACTTCCGCAAGGCTGATTGCGATGCCCAGTTCGCCCTGTACGCCGGTGGCAGTATCCGCACCGCCGTCTATCTCGGCTGCATGCAGACCCGGGCCGCCCAACGGATTACCGAGCTGGAGTCGTATTTCCCCTATTGAGACGCAGCCGTGCGGTCATAGATTGACGCCGACGCGACGACAGCAGATCATTCCTGCCTGACCGCAACAGGGATACGCAACATGTTTGAGAATGTGGATTGGCTACCGGATAACTTCGTCATTTCCGACGCGGTGCTGAGCCTGCTGGCCAGTTCGGCCATTCTGATGGTAACGGTTTTCATCCTACGCGCACTGACGACACGCTTCATCCAGCGCACCGTGCAGTCGCCCGAACTGCGTGGCAAATGGCTGGTCAATTCGCGCAACGGCTTCCTGCTGCTATTGCTGCTCGGGCTGGTAATGATCTGGGGCGAAGAGCTGCGAACACTGGCACTGTCCATCGTCGCTATCGCTGTGGCGTTCGTAGTGGCAACCAAGGAACTCATCCTGTGCTTCACTGGCTCGATCCTCAAGAGTGGTTCGCGTTCCTTCGTCCTCGGCGACCGCATCCAGATCAAGGATCTGCGTGGCGACGTGATCGATCAGAGCCTGCTGGCGACCACCATTCTGGAAGTTGGTCCTGGCAAGCATCTGCACCAGCGCACCGGGCGCCGGATCGTCATTCCCAACGCGCTGTTCGTATCCGAGCCGGTGATCAACGAAAGCTTCACCACCCACTACGACTTTCATGTGTTCACCATCCCTTTCAAGCGGGAAGATAACTGGCAGGCAGCCCAGCAAGCATTGCTGGCGTCTGCGACCCGTCACTGCGAACCCTACCTGGAATTGGTGCGGCGCTACATGAGCAAGATCGGCAACCAGCGTGGCCTGATGATGCCCTCGGTTGACCCTCGGGTAACCATCCAGGTGCCGGTCGCCGGCGAGATCCACCTGACCGTGCGCATCCCCGCCAAAGCCGGTGAGCGCAATTTCATCGAGCAGGCGATCCTCACCGACGTGTTCTCCGAGAACGACTTCTCCCGCCATCGCGAACGCGATGAGGTGTCGGACACCCCCGCCCCGGCGCATTGATCGCGCGGTCAACCCAGCCGCGTCAAGGAAAGCCTCCGTGTACAAATATGTTCTGGTATTGCACATTCTGTCCGCCACGATCTGGACCGGCGGCCACCTGGTCCTGACGCTGGCCCTGCTGCCAAGGATTCTGCGGGAACGTTCGGTGGCCGATCTGCTGGCCTTCGAGTCGGCCTACGAAAAATGGGGCATGGCGGCGCTGGCGATACAGGTGCTATCCGGCCTCTGGCTCGCCCATACGCTGATCCCGGATATGGGCTCCTGGTTTGCCGCGGACAATTTCGTCACCCGGCTGATCTTGCTGAAACTGACCTTGCTCGCGCTGACTCTGGCCGTGGCGATGGACGCGCGACTGCGGGTCATTCCCCGGCTATCGGCCGATACTCTACCGGCCATGGCGCTGCGCATTCGATTGATCACCACCCTCGGCGTAGCCTTCGTTATCGTCGGCACCACTTTCCGTACTGGCCCCTGGCTCTAGGCGATGTGCGCCCTGAAGGGGTGAAACGCTCTGAGCCGAAGCCAAGCGTATCCCGTGACGGCTCACCTGCGTCTATGCTGGAGTCAAGGCAGGAAGGGGAAAGATATGGCTAGGCGGCTCGGCAATGCGCTGCGAGTGTTATTGAGTTCTTACGTGACGACCGGCATATCTGCCGGGGTCGGACTCTTACTGGTGTCAGCCGGCGTCTATCTGCTGTTCGGCCGCTTCCCCGCCTCGGTGGCCGCCGTGGGCGCCATCATCTGTATCCCGCCCGATCATGCCCTGCCCCGGCGCGGCAAGCTCCGCAGCCTGCTGCCAGCGGCCCTGCTCGGTCTGCCGCTGTTCGTCAGCGTCCAGGCACTGCACGACCAGCCGCTGTATCTGGGATTGCTGCTGGTCCCGGCAACCTTCTTCGCATTTCTGGCTGGTGCCTGGGGGCAGCGCGGAGTACCCATCGTCATCTCCATCATGCTCGCGATGATCTTCTCGATGGCCATACCCCAGCATCTCAACACCGGCTCACTGATGAATACCGCCTTGTATTTCGCCATGGGGTCGGCGTGCTACGTGTTGTATGCCACCGCGTCCAATGCGCTGCTCAACGGCCGCTATCGGGTGCAATTGCTGGCACAGTCCATGCTGACGCTGAGCCAGTTGATGCGCACCCAGGCCGACCGCTTCGACCCGACGACGGATACCCCGTCGACCGGCCAGTTGATGCAGCAGCAAGCCGCATTGGCGGATCAGTTGCAATCGGCCCGCGATCTGCTGCTGGAGTCGCCACGCACAACCCGCCGCCAGCGTCTGGCCGCCATGCTGATCAACGTGCTGGAAATGCGCGACCACCTGTTGGCCAGCGAGCTGGATCTGGACCTGATCAAATCCCGACCGGATTCGGCGGAGGCTTTGACCGCCATGCGCAAGGTCATCGATCAACTGGCGGATGAGGTCGATCGGATGGCCGATGCGCTGTTGCGCGGTCGCAAGCCCGCACCGCTCACTGACCTGCGACCAGCGCTGGCGGCGCTCAACCGGATCCAGGCCGAGTCATCCGGCCAGCCGGGCGATACACCGTCACTTCGCACCCTGCTGCGTGGCCTGACCAACCGGGTAGGCAACATCAACGACGAGATTCTGCGGTTGAACCGGCTGGCACGTGGCGATGTGGAACCTGATCTGGCGGCAGTACGCACTGCCTGGCAGCTGTTCGTCAGCCCCACCAACTGGTCACTACGCCCGATCCTGGTGCTGTGGCGTTGGGATGCGCCGCCGATGCGCCACGCCATCCGCGCTGCGCTGGCGATCGGCACCGGCTATCTGCTGTCCCTGGCGCTGCCTTGGGCTACCCACGGTTACTGGATCCTGGTAACCATCGTGGTAGTACTGCGCGGCAGCCTGTCGCAGACTCTGGAGCGCCGCAACAGCCGTGTCGCCGGCACCATACTGGGCTGCGTTCTGGCCGGCGCGATTCTTTCCACCCAGGCACCGACGCTACTGCTGCTGGTGATAGTGCCGATTGCCCAGGCGGTATCCCATTCCTTCGCCATCAAACGCTATCTGATCACCGCCGTCGCGGCGACGGTGGTCAGCCTGGTCCAGGCGCACCTGCTCAGTGGCGTCGATATTCCGGTATTCAATGCGCTGGAGCGCATTGCCGACACCCTGATCGGGGTCGGCATCGCCTGGGCGTTCAGCTATGTATTGCCATCCTGGGAACGCAGTCAGATTCCCTCGCTGGTGAACCGCACACTGCTGGCTCAGGCCCGGCATGCGCAGGTCGCGCTGAACCTGGGTCATCTGACCGCGGTGGATAACGAGCCGGAGCTGGAGTGGCGACTTGCTCGCAAGGAGGCCTATGACAGCCTCTCGGCGCTGGTTCAGGCTACCCGGCGATCCATCGCCGAGCCACGAGCGGTACGGCCCAGACTCGAATCACTGGAAAGCCTGCTGGGGCATGGTTATCAGTTGTTGGCACAACTGACCACGGTGAAAACCATGTTATTGATGCGGCGGCATCAGGAGCAAGAAGATGTCCAAGACGCACTGCGCGTAGCAGCTGCAAAAATCGACAGTACCCTGACCGCCGCACAAGCGCCGGAGCCGAGCATACCGCTGAGCGTGGGAGGATGGGAGCAGGAAGGAACCTACAGTGACCCTTTCGTCTATGACCTGAAACCCTGGATACTGCGACGGCTGGATCTAGCTTGCGGCATCGCGGAACGCATCACCGCCGACGCCAACACCGCATTGCAGCCGGCTGGGGAGCCTGAGCGCTCCCCCGACCGGCAGTAACGCTGCCGGTTACACCATGTCCGCATTGGTGCGTCTGGCTTCGCGGTAGTCACGCACCACCGCGTAGCTGATCAGCCCGAGCATGCCCAGGGTAATAGCGGGCCAGACCAGGATGTAGGAACCCAGAATGATTGTCTGCATGATTATTCTCCTTGGTTGAAAGAGCAGCCTGCGGCCACCGCAGGCTGCTGAAAATTGTTTCAGCGAGCGGCGACCGTCTCGCCCTTCAGTTCGTCGGCGGCGGGCTTGTTGTACTCCACCACCCGCTCCTGAATGAGATCGAAATCAAAGCGTTCGTTGCTGGCCAGACTGATGACAGTACAAACCAGTGTGCTCACGCCGTAGGCGGTCAGGGACGAAAGCAACACGGTGTATTCGCGCAACGTGCCCACGCCGATCCAGGCCACCACCACGGCAGCGATGAAGAAAGCCGCTACACCCAAACGCTTGCCCAGGAAGCCGAAAACCATCAAGCCGCCCACCACACCTGCGCCGATCGATGCCAGCAGCTCGACGCCAATGGCCAGCACTCCCGTCATTGGCAGCAGGTCGAAACGCACGAGACAGAAAACCGCCAGCGCCGAGAGCACCGCCCAGGTAAAGGCCTTGTTGGTAACACGGTCCCAGAAGCAACTGGCGATAACCGGGAACACCACAGCGCCCCAGAGCGCGCCAACGAATACCAGCATGACCAGGATATCCAGCGAAAAACTGGCGAGAATGATGCCCAGCACGGTGGCGACGATCATGGTCATTCGACCGATCAGCAGCATCTTCTTCGGATCGGCATTGTTCTTGGCGATGTTCTTGCCATACACGTCGGCCATCATGATCGCCGACAGTGCTGACAGGTCGGAGTCGGCGGTGGAAGACAGCGAACCGATTACCAGGATGAAGAACAGGCCGATGAAGAACGGCGGCAGATAACTCGACACCATCTGCGGGATCAGATTGTTCATGTTGCCATTTATCGGCTCCACGCCCAGTGTCAGCGCCATCAGACCGATCATGCCCAGGCCGATGACAATCGCACCGTAGCTGATGGTCGCAGTGATAAAGGTCGGCTTGATATGCGACTCATCCACCGCGAACAGCCGCTGGGAGATGGTCTGGTTGCCGATGGCGTAGGCCAGCACCGCCACGAAGTACGGCGCGCCCTGATGCAGGAAGGCTTCACGGGAGAAGATATTGGCCTGCTCCGCTGTCAGGTTCGACAGGTTGTCGACCATCACCGCCGGCCCGCCCATGGCAAACAGCACCGCGGGAATGATCACCACCGCAATTGCCATCATGGCGATCAACTGGGCGAAGTCGGTGAATACCGAGGCCCGAAAACCCGAATACAGGGTGTAGCTGAGCACCCCCAGTCCGGCAATGACGATCCCCGCCTGGAAGGACAGCGGCGACAGCACCGACACCAGCGCACCCGCCGCCGTCAGGTTGACCATCAGACTGATGATGCTGCCGAGCAGGTTGGACAACGCCAGGATCAGCTGGCTGGAAGCGCCATGGCGCGCATGAATCAGCTCACCCAGCGTATGGGCATTGGGCGCCAGTTCGCGAAAGCGACGGCCAAAGGGGTAGATGAACAGGATCATCAGCGCGCCCCAGAAACCGTAATGCAGCGGCCCGGAAACACCATAGGTGTAACCCGAGGTGGCAGCCGCGTAGAAGGATGCCGCCCAGATCCAGGTGGCCGTCATGCTCGCCGCGCCCATACCCAGGCCGATCCGCTGGTTGGCGACCATAAAGCCATCGGCATCCCCATCGTTTTGCTTGAGCCGGGTGGAGAGCAGATAAGTGCCGCCATAGAAGGCAACCATCAACAACAGGACCGTGATGGTGGAAAATTGAAACAATTCGGAATTCACTACTTGACCTCAAGGCTTTTTGCGGCGGAGCCCAGCACCCGAATTCGGGGCATGACCGAACCACAAAAAAGAAACGAAATCGCTCCGCTGCGCTCGACTTACGCGCACGACAAACGACCATGAAACAAGAATGCTCTGGAAAACGCAGCGCGCCGGAGTCCGGCCAAACGCGAATGAAAAACCTGATTCAGGCCCGATGAAAGATCAGCGTGGCCGAGCGTTGCCGCTTTTCAGAGATTCCCGGGAGAGGACAGCAGAAGTGCTAATGGTAGCCTTTGTAGGCTGAATGATTGTAAAACGCGGTCTTTAAACGAAGGGCTGATGCTAAGTCTTTATCACGATAGTTGAACATAGACATTATTTATTCTCCGATGCTACTTCTGTCCATTTATATGGCTGGCTTTACGAACATCTCCTGATGCAAACATAACCGGACGTATTGGGTAATCGACCCGTATTCACCCGACAGACAATGAAACAACGCTGTCGATACCTGCGAAAGTGGCGATGAACAGCAGACTTTACAATGGCGATATCGACTGGACAGAACGCCTGTTTCAGGGCCATGCCGACTTATTCGATTGGTCGATTCTACAGCAGTAGTCTCTTTGCTACAACCTTGGGACTTTTCTGTACCCAGCCATGAAAGAGCCGAAGCCCTCTGGTTCGGGGCCTGCAAATGGACAACCCCTCCTCCGCATGCTACTGTCCGGGCCAATTCAAACAGGCTTTCACCCAGGCTCCGAGAGCCGGAAACAATGAAGGTAATATCATGAGCACACTTCCCAACTGTCCCTCTTGCAGCTCCGAATATACTTACGAAGATGGGACCATGTATGTCTGTCCGGAGTGCGCGCATGAATGGGCAAAAGAGGGTGAACAAGAAGCTCTGGCAGATGAGACTGTTATCACCGATGCCCATGGCAATATTCTGCAAGATGGGGATTCGGTTACCGTCATCAAAGACTTGAAGATCAAGGGCTCCTCTTCAGTCGTGAAGGTCGGCACGAAGGTAAAGAATATCCGGCTGGTGGGCGGAGATCACGACATCGATTGTCGGATCGAGGGCATCGGTGCGATGAAACTCAAGTCCGAGTTCGTCAAGAAGAGCTGATCAGTAATTCTTCACCAGCGTGGCGCCCCAGGCCACCGCCATCGAGCCGACGGCGACCAGACTGATGGGTTTGCGCAACGCGGGGTACCAATCCGGCGCCAGGCCGTGCCTGACCGCCCAGATGTCCGCATAATACAGCGCGGCGAAGGCACAGAAGAACAGCGGTACGGCGAAGTCGATCGGCAGGCTCAGAGCGAACCAGCCCAGCAGCGGCGGAATGACGGACAGGCCCAATTGAATCGGTGCGTCGGGGCTCGACTCATCGGCCCGCATGGCCAATCCCCAGTGAATTGCGCCCATAAAGGCCAGCATCACCGCGGCGAAGGCAAGCAGTTCTTCCATCACCCAGACACGCCAGCCCTCCGGAATAACCCACAAACCCAGTGCGCCGGTAACAAAAGGCACCAGTGCAGCCATGGCCAGCCCAACGGCAAGCCCGGGTGGGCGTGAGGCATTGAAAGGGTGCACTGCAGGCTCCTGTCTAACAGCGTGAACGCGCTCACATTACAACCGCGGCCCTAACCAGGCAAGTCCAGCGACGTAATCGATCGCCGCGGGCGGGTGCGCGGCAAGACCCGCAGCAGGTTTCGCAGGGCCAGGTTCAACTGTGTTGCTGCCGGCGTAGCTGCCGCCGGCGCGGTGGCATAGCTCAGACGGATGTATTCAGCGAAGAAGGCCGCCAGTTCTGCCTTCTGCCCAGGCAGTATTTGCTCCAGTCGTTGTTGCCAGTGACGCGGCCCTTCTCCCGTCTTTGCCTGCAGCTGCAGCCGCGCCAGACGCCGGTTCAGCGTCTGCCAGGCCCGCTGCTGCGGGTCACGCGGTTGCCGGGCTGGACGGAGGATCCACAACGCCATCGGCAGCATGAACAGCAACAGCACACCCAGGGAAATCAGACCTATACGCTGCCAGTCGGCCGTGCCCAGCCAGCGGCGGAAGAATTCCAATTGACGCTCGCTCTGGTAGCCCAGTACTCGCAGTTGCCATTGATAGTTGAGATCATCCCAGAACAGCCGCGTATTGTTCAGCCAACCGATGTCGCGGTAGCGTGCTGCAGCCAGGGGCGAGTTCTCGAGAAAACTGCCCTCCTCCGACAATGCGTCCTGCAAGCCCCGCTCGATACGCTCTGGCGCCACCTGGAAGGTCGGATCGACCGACACCCACCCCTGCCCTGGCAACCATGCCTCGACCCAGGCGTGGGCGTCGAACTGATGTACCAGCACGTAATTGCCCCGCGGATTGATTTCCCCACCCTGGTAGCCAGCGACGACCCGAGCTGGAATGCCCGCCGCACGCAGGACAAAGGTCATGGCGCCGGCGAAATGCGCACAGAAGCCGCGGCGGCTGTCGAACAGAAACTCATCATTGCTGTGCAGTCCCAACGGGGTTGGACGCAGAGTGTAATGGAAGGGTTCGCGGTTGAAATGGCCAAGCAGCGCCAGAACCAGATCTGCATCCTCGGGATGGGATTGACGCAATTGCGCAGCGAAGGCTCGACTGCGGGGGTCGCTACCCTCCGGCAACTGCAGATTGACCCGTTCCTGCAAGGGGTCCAGCTCCTGCGGTTGCAGCAGGCTGTCCATCCTGGAGCTGGCGACGTAGGAAATAGCCCGTCCCAGCGGCTGCCGGGCCTGCAGCACGAAATCGCCGGTGAGCAGCAAGCGCTCATCCTCGGTACTGGCGCCGCGCAGGCTGAATACCCAGGGTTGGTTACTGGCCGGGGCAATGACGCGGTAGCCAATCGGCTCGCCCCGTGGCTGCCACTCCGGTGGCGCCGCCGCCGTGGTGAAGCGCGAACGGCTCCAGGTGCGGCCATCGAAGCGGCTCAGGGTCATGGCGCGCCAATACAGCTGTGGCTGCGCCGGCACTGCATCGTCGAACGCCGCACGGAAGGCCAGCTCACCGGAACGGGCCAGCTCGGCCACATCTGCCGGCGCCATGCTTTCCGCCAGCCCGGTGCGCGCCTGGTTGCCCGGTGCATTGACCGACCATAGCGGGCCCAGGCGCGGAAACAGCACGAACAGAACCACCATCAGCGGCACGGCTTGCATCAGCAGTATGCCGCCGGTGCGCATGGCCCGAGCCGGGTCATTGCGCCCCGGTGTCTGTTGCAGACCGACCAGTGCCGCCACCAGCACCAGCAAGGAGAAACACTGGAACAGCGCCAGCGGTATGCCCTGATCGAACAGAAAAGCCGCGGCGACGATGAAAAAGCCGAGGTAGATGACCACCAGCGCGTCGCGGGGCTTGCGCATTTCCAGCAGTTTGAGCATGAACAGCATCAATAGCAGCATCACCGCGGCATCAAGCCCGATCAGGGTCCCCTGCACCAGAAACACCCCGGTAGTCACCAGTACCAGCGCCAGCACCCGTACCAGGAATCCCGGATAGGGCCAACGCATGCGCTGAATCTGCACCCGCCACAATGCACAGCCCAACCACAGGGCGGCTACCCACACCGGTAACCGGGGCAGGTGTGGCGCCAGTGCGACCACTTGTGCGGTGAGCAACCAGACCAGACTGTTGCGGGGTATCAGCGCATAGGACGTCATGGGGTCACTCCATAGAGCGCCAGCGCACGCAGGCAGGCATCCCGGTGGGCTTCGCCGAGCGCCGGGCCGATCCGCTGGCCGGCCAGCTCCAGCGCGTAGGGCCGGTGGCGGCTTTCCAGTTGCAGCACCCAACCGGCCAGGCAGCTCAGTTGCTGCTCCAGCGAGGCGCCGGGTGCTTGCTCCAGGCTCAGCCAGAGGCTGTCATGCTGCGGCTCGGCAAACACCTTGCTGTGCAACCCCTGGCCCCGCGACCAGGCGCGCCAATCCAGCCGTTTCTTCGAGTCTCCGGGCTGATAGGCACGCAGGCCCTGAAAATCGTCCACACCTTCAGCCAGCAACTGGTCGCCCTCGCCTGCTTCGGCAGCACGCGTACCCGGCAGTGGCAGGCTCAGCGGCTGCGGGTAGACCAATACCTGCCAGTCGAGATCCACCAGGCTCCAGGCCACGAACCAGCCCAGCGGATAACGGGTCTCCACACGCAAGCGATCAGGCTTGAACCAGCCACGGTGGGTAGTCGGATGATAGAGCGACAGCGTGGTGCCCAGTTGCTGCTCCACATCCACCTGCCGCGGCGGGGTGCTCGGCCAGAACAGGGCGACCGATTGATGCTCCCGGCGCGGCGCCAGCAAAGTCAGTGTCAGCGCCGCCTCCTCCCCGGCGAACACCGGCAGGCTGCCATTGGCATGCAACTCAAGTCCAGCGAGGTTGCGGTAAGTGTGGTGCAGGCCGACCCAGAACAGACTCCCGAGCAGGAACACCACGGCATAGACCAGGCTGTTCTGATAGTTGATGGCGCCGATCAGCATGATCAGCAGCAACAGCAGCAAGCCCATGCCGGCGCGGGTAGGCATGATGAAGATGCGCCGATGGTTGAGCGTCACCTGGCTGGCCGCCGGAATGCGCTTTTTCAACCAGCGCTGGAACAGGGCGCTGGTCTGGCCACCCAGCCGGGCGATCAAACCGCCGGCACCTCGTTCAGCAGCCGCTGGGCCAGACTGCCGCCGCCGTGCCCGGCTGGGTCCTCACTGGCGCGCAGACGATGGCTGACCACAGCCGGAAGCACCGCCTGCACATCCTCGGGAATGACGTAGGCCCGGTGTTCCAGCATGGCCCAGGCGCGAGCAGCTGCCAGCAGGCCGAGGCTGCCCCGGGGCGACAGGCCCCAGGCACACAGATGGCTTTCCCGCGTGCGGGTGACCAGTCGCAGGATGTAATCGATGATCGCCTCGCTCGCTGTTACCTGCGGCACCGCTGCCTGCAATGCCTGTAGCTGCGCGCGGGTGAGCACCGGCTTGAGGTCATCCAGGCGCGCCCGCCCGGTACCGCCCAATAACAGCGTCTTCTCTGCCGCCGGGGTTGGATAGCCGAGGGACAGGCGCATCAGAAATCGGTCGAGCTGGGATTCCGGCAAGGCGAAGGTACCGCCTTGGGAGGCCGGGTTCTGGGTGGCAATGACGAAGAAGGGTTCAGGCAGCGGCCGGGTGGCACCGTCCACGGTGACCTGCCCCTCTTCCATGGCCTCCAGCAGCGCGCTCTGGCTCTTGGGCGTGGCGCGGTTGATCTCGTCCGCCAACACCAGCTCGGCGAAGATCGGCCCCGGATGGAAAACGAAGCCCCCACTGTCACGATCGAATACCGAGGTGCCGAGAATATCGCCGGGCAGCAGGTCACTGGTGAACTGGATGCGTTGATAGCTGAGCCCCATCACCCGCGCCAATGCCTGGGACAGAGTGGTCTTGCCCATACCCGGCAGGTCCTCGATCAGCAGGTGCCCGCGGGCCAGTATGCAGGCCACTGCCAGCTTGACCGCATGCTGTTTGCCCAGCAGCACCTGGTTGATTGCATCCGTTGCGTTACTCAGCACATCCTTCATGTACACCTCTCGTTGGCCTGCTGGTCCATCTTATGGTCAGTCCCTGACAGTTGAAACCCCGCGCAATGAACTGTCACACACCCGCGGCCCTCTCGCCACGGGCAGCACCCTGCTCCTCCTCCATCTGCCGCAACCGGGTGATCATGTAGCCTACATGCAGATGCAGGCTATACAGTTCATGAGCATAGGACAGGGGCACATCGACCCGGGTCAGCTCGTCTTCCAGCTTTACCAGACTGGCAATCTCCCGCTCCAGCACCTGATGGATACCGCCGTTATGAATCAGCTTGTCCACCCGCCGCAGGTCCGCGTACCAGCGATAGACCCGCGCCCGCATGCGCCAGCTGTAGAGCGGCCCCATGCTCTTGATCAGCGGCAGCATGATGACGATGAAGGGGATCAACAGCACCACGTAGCGGTCAAAAATCGAGGCCACCCAGAACGGCAGATAGCGCTGCAGCATCGGCACGCCATTCTTATGGTAGTACTCCGCTTCACCAGTGAGCTCCAATTCCATGGGCATAGCCGCGGGAAAGGCCCCCGGCGGGTCCAGCAGGCTGCCCTGACGCAACACATCGGTGGTTGCTTTCAAGACCAGCGACGCCAGTGCCGGATGGAAGGCATCGTTGACCACCAGGGTGGCGACCGGCGACAGTAACCGGGTGGGCTGGGCCGGTACATTACGCTCCAGATCGAGCAGCCCCTCGGGAATACTCAGGGTATCGAGAAACGGCAGTCTGGCGGCAAGCGCCTCGGTTTGCTCGAGGCTGACCAGTTCCAGATCCGGGTCGGCCAGCAGTTGGCGTACCGTGGCATTATTCACCGGCAGAACGAAGAAGGCCGCGTCCAGCTCGCCGCTGCGCAGCCCCTCCAGCGAGTCCCGCGCCGACAAACGCTGCCAGTTACCCGCCAGCACATCTGCCTCGCCGACCTGATCACCGAGCTGACTGAACAGGCTGTGTACTACTGCCCAGGTGCCGCTGCCCATGGTGCCGACCGAGACTCTGCGGCCATGCAGGTCCGCCAGCCGGGTAATATCCGCACCTCGACGCTGAAACAGCCACAACGGCTCGTGATAGATGGCTGCCAAACCCTCCAGCCGGGCTCGCTGCGCGGGCTCGATCAGGCTGGTGGTGCCGCTCTGAATCAGACCCAGCTGCACCTCGCCAGTGCCATCACTCAAGCGCTGCAGGTTCTCCACTGAGCCGCTGCTGGGGCGCAATTCCAACGTCAGCCCATCCTCTGCCAGCCGTTCCTGCAGGGCCAGGGCGAAGCCATGGTAGCCGCCGGACTCACCACCCGTGGTCATCACCAGGGTCCGCGGCGGCGCCGGGTCGAGAAAGCGGAACAGCCCCCAGGCCAGCAGCAGCGCCAGGGGGACAATCCATAAATTGGTACGAATGAACAACGCGATCTGCTTCACTGCGTGCATCTGAGCTTCTCCAGTCTCATGGCCGGGTGGAAACCGGGCGAGCGCCAGCACCAAAACCGGCGAGGAGCTTGCAAGAAGTCGCCATTCTGGTACTGTCTATCTATGCCGATGTCCTGTTGGCTTCTTTACCTGTTTTTCCCAACTACCGTTTTTTCATTGTCTTTAACAAGGAGTAATGCTGTTCGCCATGAGCAAATCACCCTCTATCGTGCTCACCCGTCTGGATGTCCAACGCCTGGATGAGGTGTTGAATACCATGGACGCGCCGATCGACCTGCTGGAGGCTCTCGAGAACGAGATGCTGCGAGCCAAGGTCGTGTCTCATACGCGCGTTGCTCCGGATGTGGTCACCATGAATTCCACGGTGCGCTTCGCGGATGAAACCAGCGGCCGCGAAATGGTCCTGACTCTGGTTTACCCTGACAAGGCCGGACGGGATGGTACCATCTCGGTACTCGCGCCGGTGGGCATTGCCCTGCTCGGTCTGAAGAAAGGCCAGAGCATCGACTGGACCGGCCCCAATGGTCGCCCGCTCAAGCTCAAGATCATCGATATCGAATACCAGCCCGAAGCAAGCGGCGACTTCCATCTGTAAAGCCCGGCGCCCTGCCGGGTTTCCCTCTTCCCTTCCGAACTTCATCCCAGCGTATCCGCTGCCGGTACATCGTGGCCGAGCTCAAGCTCGGCACGATCGGTCCAGTTTTCCCCAAGTTCTGCTTTAACAGATACGCCCAACTCCTTGAAATCATTTACTTGCTTGACCAGGTTGCCACGGCCACTGACCAACTGGGCACAGGCCTTGTGATAAGCCTCGCTGGCCTTGTCCAGGCTGCTGCCGATACTCTCCATGCTGCCGAGGAAGGTGCGTAGCTTGTCATGCACCCGTGCGGCCCGCTCGGCCAGCTCGGCGGTGTGGCGGTTCTGGTCTTCGAAGCGCCACAGCTGCCGCACGATGTTGAGGCTGGTCAGCAAGGTGGTCGGCGTCGCCACCAGCACGTTCTGCTCGATGGCCTTCTGGAACAGGGTTTCGTCGGCTTTCAGCGCTTCGACGAAGGCGGATTCGATGGGCACGAACATGAACACCATCTCGGGTGCGTTGAGCCCCGGCAGGTCGAAGTAATTGCGCTCGGCCAACTCGCGTATCCGCTGCCCGAAGGCCTGTACATGCTCGGCCAGGGCCAGCCGGCGCTCGGTATCGTCCTCGCTGTTGATATAGCGGGTGTAGGCATTCAGCGACACCTTGGCATCAATGATCAGATGTTTGTCCTGGGGCAGGTAGACCAAGGCATCGGGGCGCTGGCGTTGACCATCGCTGGCGGTCATGCTCACCTCACGCTTGAAATCGATGCCGGCGCGCAGACCGGAGCGCTCCAGCACGTTCTCCAGAATCAGTTCACCCCAGTTGCCCTGGGTCTTCTTCTGCCCGCGCAGGGCGGTACTCAGGTCGTGGGCTTCCTGGGTGATCTGCTGGTTGAGCTGCTTGAGGTGCAGCAGTTCCTGCGCCAGAGCCGCCTGCTGCTGGGTGTCCTTGTGATGGATATCTTCCACTTTGCTGCGGAACTGATCGATCTGCTCGCGGAACGGCTTGAGCAACGCGTCAAGAGACTGCTGACTGGTCTGGGTGAAGGTCTGGCCCTTGGCTTCGAAGATGCGTCCGGCCAGTTGCTCAAATTCCAGCTTGAGCTGCTCGCGGCTGTCCTTGAGCAATTGCTGCTGTTCATCGAAGTGCTGCTGGCGCTGGCTCAGGGTGGTCTGCAAGGTGGAATGCTCGACCCGCAGCTGTTCGTGGGTTTGCTGTAATTGTTGCAGCCGCTGCTCCAGGGTCCGGCGTTCGGCCTGCAACTGCTCGCCCTGGCGCTGCTGCTCCTGGGCCTGGACCTGAAAGCGCTCGGCAGAACGCTGCCATTCATTGCACTGCCCCTCTGCATCAGCCAGGCGGGTTGCCAGCCGACCACGTTCCGCATCCAGCCGGGCTACGGATTCCTGCAGGTGCTCAAGGCGGGTTTCCAGACTCAGCTGTGCACCCAGCTGTTGATGCATTTCCAATTGCTGGCTGCGGTTTTGCTCAAGCAACTCATCGACCCGCCCTTGCAGCAACCGTTCCCGGCGCAGTAACACCCAGCCGGTGAGCAGCCAGCCACCCAGCAGGGCCAGGCTGAGCAAGGGCAACAGAAACCGCATTTCATTCAGGGGCATGGGTCATCTCCTATGGCTGCCCGGTATTATCCCTGCGTATGGCTGAATATGTAACCGTTGGCTGTTAACGCGAGGTGGCGACCTCACCGACCAGCGCGAGTAGCGGCCCTGCGGCAATGACTGTGACAGCCATGGGCGAAGCGCATGAAGGTAGGAACAATGGCCGGCGAGCGCCAGCGGGGTAAAGGCAGGACACTGCGCCGGTAGCCCCGGCGCAGTGGAATCGTCAGACCATCAGCCGCACTTGCTGTCGCCGCAGGCCAGGCAGGTGAGACAGCCGTCCATCTGCACCGCGGCCTTGGTGTGGCATTTGCCGCACATCTGCGCGCCGGCCGGGTAGGCTTCGGCACTGTCGTCACAGTCCGCTGCCGCCTGGGCTGGGGCGTTGATGCTGGTGAACTCGGCCCGCTTCTGCTCCAGATAGGCACGCTGGTGCTCGTCCATCCCATCCTCAAGCATGCCTATGCGCTTGAGGTGCTGCTCCAGCACATCGCCGATTTCCGCAACCAGCGAGGGCATCCAGCGGCCGCCACGCTTCATGTAACCGCCCTTGGGATCGAATACGCTGTTCAACTCTTCGACCAGGAAGGTGCAGTCGCCACCCTTGCGGAAGACTGCGGAGATGATCAGTGTCAGCGCCGAGATCCACTGGTAATGCTCCATGTTCTTCGAGTTGATGAATATCTCGAAGGGCCGGCGGGTTTCATGGTCGCTGCCGGGGTTGAGCACCACGTCATTGATGGTGACGTAGATGGCATGCTCGGAGGTTGGCGTCTTGATCTTGTAGGTCGAGCCTTCGAGGAACTCGGGGCGTTTGAGCTTCTCGTGCATTTCGACATAGGTGGGCGCAGCCGGTTCGGGCGCCTTGGCCGGCTCGTCCGGCTTGACCACTGCGTAGTCGACAATCTTGCTGGTTATCTTGAGTGCCATGTCCATCTTCCTTGCCCCGCGCCTTGGCGGGGCTGTGTTGTTTGTTCAGCCGTGCAATGCAGTAATCCAGCGGCTCAGAATTTGCCGTAGTAGCCTTCCTTGAGCGCATCATACAGATTGGCGGCGGAATGCATTTCGCCGTCGTATTCGATTTCTTCCCCGCCCTTGGCCTCGATGATGCTGCCGTCTTCCAGCTTGAAGCGGTAGGTGGTGTTGGCCAGGTCCTGTTCCTTCACCAGCACGCCCTGGAAGGCCTCAGGGTTGAAGCGGAAGGTGGTGCAGCCCTTCAAACCCTTGTGGTAGGCATACAGGTAGATATCCTTGAAGTCCTCGTAGGGATAATCCGTCGGCACGTTGGCGGTCTTGGAAATCGACGAATCGATCCACTTCTGCGCCGCAGCCTGCACGTCCACGTGCTCGGTGGGCTTCACGTCATCGGCAGCGATGAAATAATCCGGCAGGTTGCGCGAGGCAGCTTCCATGTCCGGCAGCGCCTGGGGATCGATGAATTCCCGATAGGCCAGCAGCTCGAAGCTGAACACGTCGACCTTTTCCTTGGATTTCTTGCCTTCGCGGATCACGTTGCGGAAATAGTGATGGGCGAAGCTCGGCTCGATGCCATTGGAGGCGTTGTTGGCCAGCGACAGGGAGATGGTGCCGGTGGGGGCGATGGAGCTGTGATGGGTAAAGCGCGAACCCTGTTCCGCCAACGCCTCGACCAAGGCCGCATCTTCACCCGCGACCTGCTGCATGTAGCGGCTGTACTTGGCCCAGAGCACCTTGCCCTTGATCTGCTGACCGACCTTGAAGCCGTCCCTCTGCATTTCCGGACGCTTGGCGAGCATGGCACCCGTGATGGTGAACTCTTCTTCCATGATCGGCGCCGGGCCCTTCTCCTCACTGAGCTTGAGACCGGTGCGCCAGCCCTGCAGGGCCATTTCGCGGGAGACCTGCTCGGTGAATTCCAGCGACTGTGCATCGCCATACTTCATGCACAGCATGGTCATGGTCGAGCCCAGACCGAGGAAACCCATGCCGTGGCGGCGCTTGCGGAAAATCTCATTGCGCTGCTCTTCCAATGGCAGGCCATTGATCTCGACCACGTTGTCCAGCATGCGGGTGAAGATGTCCACCACCTTGCGGTATTCGTCCCAATCGAACCGGGCTTTATCGGTGAAGGGATCGCGTACGAACAGGGTCAGGTTGATCGAGCCCAGCAGGCAGGCGCCATAGGGCGGCAGCGGCTGCTCGCCACAGGGGTTGGTGGCACGGATTTCCTCGCAGAACCAGTTGTTGTTCATCTGGTTGACTCGGTCGATCAGGATGAAACCGGGCTCGGCGAAGTCGTAGGTGGAGGTCATGATCATGTCCCAGATGCGCCGCGCCTTCATGGTGCGGAACACGCGGCAGGCTACCAGGCCGTCGTCGCGGGTCACATAACGTTCGTTGCTTGGCCACTCACGCCAGATCACCTGCTCGGCATCGTTGACATCGATCTTGTCTGCTTCGGCTTCGCCGATGCCCAGCGGGAAGGCCAGTTTCCATTCGCTGTCGGACTCCACCGCCTGCATGAACTCCTCGGTGATCAGCAGCGACAGGTTGAACTGACGCAGGCGACCGCCCTCGCGCTTGGCGCGGATGAAGTCCGCCACGTCCGGATGACCCACATCGAAAGTCGCCATCTGCGCACCACGACGGCCACCGGCGGACGACACGGTGAAGCACATCTTGTCGTAGATATCCATGAACGACAGCGGGCCGGAAGTGTAGGCGCCAGCGCCGGAGACATAAGCACCGCGGGGCCGCAGGGTGGAGAATTCATAGCCGATGCCGCAGCCGGCCTTCAGCGTCAGGCCGGCCTCGTGCAGCTTGGACAGGATATCGTCCATGGAGTCGCCGATGGTCGCCGAGACGGTGCAGTTGATGGTCGAGGTCGCAGGCTTGTGTTCCAGCGCGCCGGCGTTGGAGGTGATGCGGCCGGCGGGGATGGCACCATGGCGCAGCGCCCAGAGAAACTTGTCATACCACTCTTCGCGCAGCTCCGGCAGCTCGACTTCGGCCAGGGCGCGGGCGACACGCTGATAGGTCTCATCGACGGTCTGGTCGATGGCTACGCCATCCTTGGTCTTGAGCCGATATTTGGTATCCCAGATATCTTCCGAGGCCGGCTGCATGGGAATGTTGGTTACGACATTATGCAGACGTTGCACCTTGGCTGTTTGACTCATCATATTCTCCTGGAATCAGTGCTGTCCGGGCTTGACAAACGTTCACGCCTGCTCACCCCTGCACCTGAAAAACACTACTGGTTGTGCGTAGTGCGAATCCTAGACCCAGATATGGTAAAGATCAACAACAAAGGAAACCTGAAAATGCGGCCTGGAGATCTTGACTTGCATGCAGGCCGCGACAGCTCAGGCGGTGACCGCCGAGCCATCTATCGGAAAGAAATGTCCGTCACTCCATACGCCGATGCGGGGCTGGCCATCGACCTGTTCCTCGACCGCCAGGTCCGCCAGTTCATAGAATACGTTGCGATGGATCAGCGCCCGCAGGTTGCTGCGCAGCAGCACGTAGGGTGAAGGTTCGCTGGTGTCGGCATCCACTCGGACGGTGATCGGATGCATCTCGCCAGCCAGCACACTGTGGCCCAGGCTGGTGAAGAAGGTCAGACGCTGTTCGCGGCCCTGCCCCTCCACCTCCAGCCGTACCGCAACGAAGGGGACATCATCGACCCGGATGGCCCAGCGCTCCACCGGCGTGACCAGGTAATAGCGGCCATCTTCATCCAGCCGCAGAATGCCGGAAAACAGCTGCGCCAGGGACTTGCGGCTGATGGGTCCGCCTTCGTGATACCAGGTGCCGTCACGGGCAATGTGCATATCCAGCTCACCGCTGAAATCCGGATGCCACAGATGCACTGGCGCCGGCTCGCGTGCGTCGCCGGTACTCGACTCAGGCAAACTGTCGAGCAGCGACTGGGGTGGTGGTGGTCGGTTGTCCATAGGGTGCCTCGATCTCGGAATGGCTAGGGTCTGCCCAGCAATTGACGGGTATAGTCTTCCATCGGTTCCCGCAGCAGACCTTCCGGACGGGTTTTGTAGAATGCGAGAAAGCCGGTGCGGCTGGTGATGGTGGCAAAATCGATGAGCCGCTCGGTGCCCGCTTCCAGCAGCATCAATTGCAACACCACTGCATCGCGCCCCACATGGCCTGCACTGGCCTGCTCCGCGGTCGGCTGCGCGCCGGCGCTGCTCTGGGCGCTGGCGAAGCGGGTGTACAGCAGATAATCCAGCCCCTGTTGTCGGGTATGCAGCAACGCCTCATCCAGCCCCAACGGCTGTTCCGCGCGCCGCACCAGGGGAAAGACCTGCACTGCGGCGGCAAATCCTTCCTCGGCGAGAATGTTCGGGCGCGCATAGGCATGACCGACTGGCACGAAGTGACTCTGCGCTATGTAGAATCGCGAGTCGGCCTGCAGGCGGAAGTTGCCGCTGCGGGTGATCTGATAGCGATCCAGCAGCCCGGCATCGCTGAGGTAGAAGCGCCCTTCCTCCTTCATCTGCGAGGGCGTACAACCCCAGGCCAGCACGGCCAGCGCCAGCACCGCAGTAATTCGGGACAGCGATATCATCGGTTTCATAATCCACGCATCCGCTCGGGGCGCAGCCCGGCCTGTTCCGGTTGCTCGATGGCCTGACGCACCTGCGCCAGCAGACGCGGCTGGTCAGCACCCAGTATCCCTTTGAGCACCAGATAGTTCGATGCATGGTCGCTGCGAAAAACCGTATTGTTCAGCTCCAGGGCAGACAGGAGCATCTCGATCTCACGAAACAGTCCCAGCTGATCGAGGGGCTGGAAGTCAGGGAAACGCGCCTGGTAGCGCTCCATGCCATGGGGAAAGCTGACCACCAGTGTGGACAGGAAATCCGGCTGGGTCAGGTTCATCAACCGGGCTGAGTTCGCCGCATGCTGCTCGGACAGATTCCGGCCACCCAACCCGTTCAGAATCATCACCGAGGTCTGCAAGCCAGCCTCCTGGGCCTTGAGCAACGCCTCGGCAGTGGAATCGAAGGTCTCGCCCTTGTTCACCCGCTGCAACACCTCGTCATCACCAGACTCGGCACCGACATAGAGCATCTGCAGGCCGGCCTCGCGCAACTGTCTGAGTTCCTCTACGGATTTGCGGCGCAGATTGCGCGGCAGGCAATACGAGGTGACCCGCTGTACTTCCGGCATGTGCTCGCCTATCGCCTCGAGAATGCGTAGCAGGCGGTGAGTCGGCAACACCATGGCGTCGCCGTCGGCGAGAAACACCCGCTGCACGATCAACTGCTCGCCACTGCGGCGGATCTCATCCAGCACCTGCTGTTCGTCACGGGCGCGAAATTTCTTCTGCGGCGCAGTGTACATATCGCAGAAGGTGCACTGGTTCCATGAGCAGCCGTTAGTCACCGGCAAGATCAGCGAATGCGCCTCGCTCGGCGGACGAAATACCGGCTCGATGTAGTCGATGGGAAAACGGGGCTGGGCTGACATGCATCACTCCAATCAAGGTTCGCTGCTCAGTTTACAGAATAGCCGGGCATACGCCCTCCCCGGTGATTGATCACCCGTATGGGTTTAGCGCGCGGCTGATGATTCTTTTATGGTTTCCGTACCGAAAGAAGGCATTTTGCCAGGGT
The DNA here is from genome assembly GCF_900114735.1 of Halopseudomonas bauzanensis. GTDB lineage: Bacteria > Pseudomonadota > Gammaproteobacteria > Pseudomonadales > Pseudomonadaceae > Halopseudomonas > Halopseudomonas bauzanensis. Next base: position 67,631 of record NZ_FOUA01000001.1, read on the forward strand.
AATCGGCTGAATAATCATACGGATAATAACAATGCGCAAAACAACCAGCATCACACCATCTCGCTTCATCCTGTCCACCCTATCGGCAGTGGTCATGGCTACCAGCCTGAGTGGCTGCCTGTCGGGAGGCGGTGGCGGCAGCAGTCATGACGGCGGCTCCGCTGAGAACCCACTGAAGGTCACCACCCAGCAGGGTGATTACATCGGGATCGAGCATGACGGCATGCGGGTATTCCGTGGCCTTCGCTACGGTGTAGCCGAGCGCTTTGCCGCGCCCGCTCTCCCGCCGGCTCACGCTGATGCCATCCAGTTGAGTGAAACCTTCGGCAGCAGTTGCCCGCAAGATGCCAGCCCCTTCGGTGAAGCAAGTCTGGATGAGGATTGCCTGTTCCTGAATGTCTATGCGCCGGAAGAGCCCGGGGAGTATCCGGTCATGGTCTGGGTCCACGGCGGCGCCTTCATTTATGGCTCCGGCGGTGCCAGTTACGAACCAGTGCGGCTGGTAGAGCAAGGCGTGGTAGTGGTGACCCTCAATTACCGCCTGGGTGCGTTGGGCTTCCTGCCCCATGTCGCGCTGGCAAATGCCAACTTCGGTCTGCAGGACCAGCAGCTGGCACTCCAGTGGGTCCAGGACAATATCGACCAGTTCGATGGCGATCCAGATAACGTCACCCTTTTCGGCGAGTCTGCGGGCGGCCACAGCGTCATGAGTCAGCTGGCCTCACCGGGCGCAGCGGGCCTGTTCCACAAGGCCATCGTGCAGAGTGGTTCCTACAACGGCGCGCAGGTACCGCTGGGGGATATCCCCCTGGGGCTGGACACTGTCATTCCGGGCGGCCAGAGCTTGTTTGGCCTCCCCACCATTGCCCAGACCACTTGTAGAGATACCCCGGATGCGCAACTGCTGCAATGCCTGGGAGACTTATCCGTACGGGAGCTGCTCGATGCCCAGCCGGGCAATATTCTCCCTGTCACCAACACCGCGACGCTCCCCCGGTCGATCAACCAGGCATTGGCCAGCGGGGAGTTCAATGAGGTCCCGGTGATGATGGGCAGCAACCTGGATGAAGGCGCGCTATTTACCCTGCTGGCACTGGGAGACGGCGAGGATCTGTTCACCCCGGCGGGCTATACCGCCGCTGTCGCCAAGCTGCTGACAGAAGACCCAACCCTGGACGCCGGCCAGATCGCCGATGATTATGCCGCAGAGCAACCCACCGGCCCCCTGCAGTTCGTCAATGCCTATTCGGCAATCGGTACCGACTGGCGCTTCAACTGCCCGAACAACAACCAGTGGAACCTGTTACAGAGCCAAGTGGATACCTGGGGTTACTGGTTTGCTGATCGCAACGCACCAAATATTCTTGCCGGTGTAACGGCGCCCTTCCCCCTGGGTGCTGCTCATTCCTTCGAGATTCAATACGTGTTGAGCTCCGAACAGACACTGATTGACCGTGGCGCCGGAGAAGATCAGCTCGCCCTGGCGGAACATATGGCCCGCTACTGGACCAATTTCGCCAAATACGGCGACGACCCAGCCATCGGCCCCAATGGCACTGACGGCGCAGCGGAAGCGGTGGAATGGCCACGTCTGACGTCAGGCGGGCAGATCCTGCGCCTTGACGCTCCGACCCCGGCCGCGGTCGATCAGAGCGCCTTCAACACAGCCCACCAATGCGCTTACTGGGAGAACCCGCCGCGCATTCCCCTGGGGTAAGGCAGGCTCCAGCCGTGGCATCGAATCAGTCGATGCCACGGTTCAGTTATCCTGGCTCTGCCGTGGCAGGATCGCCAGGAAATTACTCCCCGCCACCTTGTGCGCCACCGTCTCGGGCAAGGCATCGAGGAAAACGTCGAAGCCGCTCATGTACTCCCCCAGACTGCCGAACTTGCCCACCACATCCGAGCCGATCATGAAGCGATCCGGGAAGCGTTCGACCAGTTGCAGCCAGCGCGGGTCCGGCTTGCCTTCGCTGTCGAGCAGGTAAGGCTCCAGCATGGTCCACGACAGGTCGATATACAGGTTCGGATACAGCCCGAGCAATCGCTCCACCTCATCGAACAGGAATGTCAGCTTCTCCTGGTGACGATGGATTTCCTTGCTGGTGCCGGCATGGGCCCAAATGAAGCGTACCTGTGGATGGTCACGCAGGGACTCTTCCAGCTCCGGCAGATACAGCGGATTGCGCTCACGCTTGGAGGTGATATTGCTGTGGATCATCACCGGCAGATCATACTCGGCGGCCAGGTAGTAGATCCGGTCCATGGCCTCGCTGTTGGCGCGGGGCACCTCGCTGTTGGTCAGTGCGGTCAGGTCGTCATGGCGGGTGAATACCTCACCGATGCCCTGCCACATGCCCGGATAGGTCTCCAGCAGGCGGCGCAGGTGCTCATCGGAGTTCTTGTCGTTGGGGTTGAAACCAGAGAGGAAGGGATGAAAACGCGACCGCTGTTTTTCATCCAGTTTTTCCAGCGCATGAGCGACGATGTAATCCGTTGCGCTGAACCAGTATGCCCCTGCGTCATCCCCAGCGTAATAACGCGGCCGACGTGGTTCATTTTCATGCCATTTCTTGGCTACCGGAACACCGCTGATCATGGCGTGGCGGATATTGTGCTCATCCATCTGCTTTAACAGCTCGGTCATGCCGTCGGTTTCCTGGAAGAAGTCGACGTAATGCAGATGGGCATCGGTATAACTGTAGTCACGCGCCTGGGCGGGCAAGACCGCCAGCGCGGCGAGGAGACACAAGGCAGAACGGAAAGGCGGCAAGCGGGTACTCCTGTTCAAGTCGATTGCCCGGTAGACCCGCCGCTTCGCCTCAAGTTCACGCCCTGCCCTCAGGCGGGATCGCCATCGCGCCGCCGCTTGGAACGGTTGCCCATGCGTACGCCAATATCCATCAGAAACTGCATGTAACCTTCCTTGTCTTCGATCACTTCGCGCCAGAACGGCGAGTGATACATGGACATGGCGCCGTGCACCAAAGCCCAGGCCGCGCAATAGTGAAAGTACGCCGGTACATCCTCCAGCTTGCCTTCGTCGATACGCTCCTGAATCACCCCGGTCAGATGATTGAAATTGGAGGCGCGGATGCGATGCAGCTCCTCCACCAGTTCCGGCATCTGATTGGCCTTGAGAACTTTCTCCTCCAGCCGATCGAACAACCGATAGCGCTCCGGATCACTCATGCGAAAGGCGAAGTATTCCCGGGAGAGCGCCTCTCGATCCGTTTCGATGGATTCCGAATGCAGCAGCTCGGCCAGATCGCGCTCGTAGTCCAGCATCAGGCGCAGATAGATCTCGGCTTTTGACTTGAAGTGCTTGTAGATGGTGCCCTTGCCGATTCCGACATCATCGGCAATCATTTCAACCGTGACGCTGTCTTCTCCCTGCTCCAGGAACAAACGCAACGCCGAGGTCAGAATTTCCTGTTCCCGGCGCCGAAACTCCCGGATCTTGCGTGATTCTTTCTGCATATGCTTACCTGCATGGGCGTGACGATGAAAATGCATTATGCCAATTTCATGACCAATTGCACACTTTTGGTATTAATATGACCAAAAGTTCATGCCTTTACAGTGACCATGTTCCGTTTGGCTCCAGGCACGCTATCATCGGCAACAGAAATGCAATCCGCACAGGACCCGACCATGCTCCATAAACTGCAATGGGATGATGAGTTCCCCCAAGACCCCACCATTTGCTATTTGAATCACGCAGCTGTTGCCCCCTGGCCCAAACGCGCCGCTGATGCAGTGACGGCCTTCGCCCGGGAGAACATTACACGGGGAGCGGAGGATTATCCTCGTTGGATTCAACTGGAGCATCGCCTGCGGGGGCAATTCCAGACCCTGCTCAACGCGCCGAGCAAAGGCGATATCGCCCTGGTGAAGAACACCTCCGAGGCGTTATCCCTGGTGGCCATGGGGCTGGACTGGACGGCCGGCGACGAGGTCCTCGTCAGCGATCAGGAGTTTCCTTCAAACCGCATTCCCTGGCAGGCGCTGGAGAGTCGTGGCGTTATTCTGCGTCAGGTGAGCCTCGATGGAGATGATCCGGAAGCGGCATTGATTGCGGCAATGGGGCCGGCGACTCGTCTGCTGAGCATCAGCTCCGTGCAATATGCCAGTGGCCTGCGCATGGACCTGACGCGCCTGGGGCGCGCCTGTCGCGAGCGCAACATCCTGTTTTGCGTCGATGCCATTCAATCGTTAGGCGCCCTGCCGTTGGACGTGCAGGCAATCGATTGCGACTTCGCCATGGCTGATGGGCACAAATGGCTGCTGGGGCCTGAAGGACTGGGCGTATTCTATTGCCGACGCGCTGCGCGCGACCGGCTGAAGCTGCTGCAATTCGGCTGGCACATGGTCGAGGCCATGGGCGACTATGACCGCGAAGACTGGATGCCAGCGAGCACCGCCCGACGTTTCGAGCCCGGCAGTCCCAATACCCTCGCCCAACATGCTCTATCGGCGAGCCTGGAGCTATTGCTGGAGGTCGGCGAACAGCGCATTCAGGAAGCGTTGCAGCAGCGCACGGCGTACTTGCTGCAATCACTTGGTCGCCTGCCGGGGGTGCGTATTCTCAGCCCTGCGGCACCTGAACGACGCGCGGGCATCGTCACCTTTCGCATCGAGGGTTGGGATACCAGCCAGCTGTTTGCCCAGTTGAAGGAAGCCGGAGTGATTTGCGCCGCTCGCGGTGGCGGTATTCGCTGGTCACCGCATTTCTATACGCGGCAGGACGTGCTGGATCGAGCGTTGGTTATCCTCAAAGGCATCCTCGCCCAGCGGCAAGACTGAACCAGTCACGATAAGCTCCTGCACCTTATTCCGAATAGGTTTAATGAAAGGGCCTATCTGACTGGAAATGCCGCAAAAGTCGGCAATACTTCTCATATCAGATGCAGCACCTCCCCCAAGTGCCGCATCTGGCAGAGCCGGCCCCGTCCGGCTTTGTATCACTCCTAATGGTCTTGACCCGAATTTCTCCCCCGGAATTCGGGTTTTTTTTAACTATTCAACAGAGAATACATCAACTTGTTCGATATTTATGCTGGGTATTTTGCGCTTTTAACCCAGATTACTTTGATAGATCATCGCTGCATCTGATCGAAGCAGCCAGAGCTCCGATCACCATAGAACAGGAGACAGACAATGATCGAACTGCGTCCTTACCAAGAATTGGGTGGTGCCCACCACGGTTGGCTGAATGCCCGGCACCATTTTTCCTTTGCTGAATACCATGATCCCAAACGCATGCACTGGGGACATCTGCGCGTATGGAACGATGACATCATCGCTCCGCATTCGGGGTTCCCAACCCATCCGCACCGCGACATGGAGATCATCACCTATGTCCGCGAGGGAGCGATCACCCACCAGGACAGTCTGGGCAACAAGGGCCGGACCCTCGCGGGCGATGTACAGGTAATGAGTGCCGGCACTGGCATCGCCCATAGCGAGTTCAACCTGGAGGACCAGGAAACGCGGCTGTTCCAGATATGGATCTTGCCCGACGAGAAAGGGTTGGCCCCCTCCTGGGGTACCAGACCTTTCCCCAAGGGTGAACGCAGCGGAACCTTTGTTACCCTGGCCAGTGGGCTGGCGGAGGATGGCGATGCCCTGCCCATCCGGGCAAATGCCCGCTTGGTCGCCGCCACCCTGAAACCGGGGCAGACTGCGGACTATGCTATTGCCACGGGGCGCAAGGTCTATCTGGTACCGGCCAGCGGCCGGGTCGAGATCAACGGTGTTACCGCCAATGCCGGTGACGGCGTCGCGGTGCAGGGCGAGACGTTGCTGCGGATTACCGCTGAAGAAGAGAGTGAGGTCGTGCTGGTGGATGTTGCCTGATCAGGGCCGCATCCAGCTGAACGATGCGCCAGAGGCGCAACTCCAATGGGTTGAATCACTGAGTACCATAACGACAGAGGAAGCAATAATGACCAAGCTACTGGTGCTATACCATTCCATGTACGGCCATATCGAAACCATGGCCAATGCCGTCGCCGAGGGCGCACGTCAGGTTCCCGGTGTCGAAGTCGACATCAAGCGTGTGCCGGAAACCATGCCCGCCGAGGCCTTTGCCGCAGCGGGCGGCAAGACCGATCAGCAGGCCCCCCAAGCCCGCCCGGCGGAACTGGCCGACTACGATGCCATCATCTTTGGCACACCGACCCGTTTCGGCAACATGTCCGGGCAGATGCGCAACTTCCTCGACCAGACCGGCGGCCTCTGGGCCAAGGGTGCGTTGGCGGGCAAGGTGGCCAGCGTGTTCACCTCCACCGGCACTGGCGGCGGCCAGGAGATGACCATCACCTCCACCTGGACCACCCTGGCGCACCACGGCATGGTGATAGTGCCTGTCGGCTATACCACCCCCGCACTGTTCGATATATCCCAGGTGGGCGGCGGCACTCCCTATGGCGCCTCGACCATTGCCGGTGGCGATGGCTCACGCCAGCCGGATGAACGGGAACTGGGCATTGCACGTCATCAGGGCCAGCATGTAGCGCAGATTGCCAGCAAGCTGACCCGTTGATTCAGACAGCCGTCAGGGGGAACAACCGGTGAAAGTTGGCCGTGGTGTTCTCCCAGAGGCGCTCCAGCTGCTCGCCGCGCAACTCGGCAAGAAAGGCAGCCACCTCGCAGACGAATTGCGGCTCGTTCGGCTTGCCGCGGTGCGGCACTGGTGCCAGGTAGGGTGAATCCGTTTCGACCAGCAACCGATCGGCGGGAATCCGCCGCGCCACGTCCCGCAGCGCATCGGCATTGCGAAAGGTGACGATGCCAGATAGGGAAATGTAGTAGCCGAGATCCAGCGCCGCCCGCGCCATGTCCCAGTCCTCAGTGAAGCAGTGCAGTACTCCGGCATTGGGCAGGTCTGCCTCGCGGAGCATGGTCAGGGTATCCTCCCGCGCTTCGCGGGTGTGGATGATCACTGGCTTGCCAGTGGTGGCGGCAGCCTGCAGGTGATAGCGGAAGGAGTCCTGCTGCGCCTGGGCCATGTCCGGCTCGTAGTGATAATCCAGGCCAGTCTCACCGATGGCGGCTACTCGCGGATGCTCCAGCGCCTCCAGTAACCAGGCAAGATCGGTTGGATCGTTACGCGTCAGGTCCAGGGGATGTATCCCTACGCTGCACCAGACGTCGTCGTACTGCTCGGCCAACTGCTTGACCACCGGCGCGTTGGCGGCGTCCACGCCGATACAGAGAAACTTGCCGACACCACGCTCGCGCGCAGCATTCAGAGCGTTGTCGAGAGAGCCGTCATGGGCAGTGAGGTCGAGGCGGTCGAGATGGCAGTGGGAATCTATCAGCATGGTCACATGGTATGGGTCGGGCGGTCGGATTTGAGCGCGCCGGCCAGGTAGGTTTCGATTTTGCTGCGGGCGGTATTGTCCTGATCACTGAACTGGACTCCGATACCGGCTGCACGGTTGCCCTGGGCGCCTCGCGGGGTAATCCAGATGACCTTGCCTGCCACCGGGATCTTCTCCGGTTCTTCCATCAGGTTCAGCAGCATGAAGACCTCATCGCCCAGGCGATAGGTCTTGTTGGTGGGAATGAACATCCCGCCGTGTTTTACAAAAGGCATGTAAGCCGCATACAGCACTGACTTGTCCTTGATCGTCAGTGAAAGAATGCCGTTGCGGGGTCCTGGCGCAGTCGCAATGCTCATATCGTTGTCCTTGTTGATACTCGGCATGGGTCTGCCATCTAGACTAGCGTCTTTCCAGCAACTGTTTCCACTGGATCAGCAGCGTTTCGATAAACAGCACCCGATTGAGGTTGGCTTTGCCCAGCAGCATGCCCCGATGTTGCAGCAGCCAGCTCTGCCAGTTGAGCAACGCGGGCAATTGCAGGTGGCGCGCCATGTAGGGCAGTACCTTGTCCATATCGGTATTGACCGGAGCTTCCATGGCTCCGGTCTTGAGCCGCAGCAGATCCAGCGTCCAGTCACAGAACCAGTCGGCCAGCAGCTCCAGCGGCAGGTTCGGCCAGCGCTCGGCCAGTTGGGAGGCCGATTGCTGGTTCTTCAACAGCGCCTTGACGCCCTCCACGACCTGTTGACGCAGGCTGGCGGCGTCCATCTCATGCAGGGCAATTGCGCGCAGGGGGGCACCACCGGCCATCAACAGCAACGCGCCGTGCTGCTCGGCATCCAGGTCCGGAAGACTGTGCTGCAGCCAGGCCATCGCCTCGGCGTGGCCGGGAGTGACCAGTGGCTGTACCCGGCAGCGGCTGCGGATGGTCGGTAGCAATCGACTGGGCTGATCACTGACCAGCAACAGATAGGTATCGGAAGTAGGCTCTTCCAGGGACTTGAGCAAGGCGTTGGCAGCGTTCAGGTTCATCGCCTCGGCTGGATGCAGGATGATGACCTTGCGGCCACCCTGCTGCGCCGTCTGCCCCATGAAATCGCCAAGCTGGCGGATTGCATCGATGCGGATGGCCTTGCCCTGCTCTTCCGGCTCCACCACCAACCGATCAGGGTGGCTGCCCGCCTGGCGTAAATGGCAACTGCGGCACTGGCCACAGGCACGCCCGGACTGAGGCTGCAGACACAACAGGTGAGCGGCGAAGGCCTCGGCGAACAGCCGCTTGCCGACCCCTGGCAGGCCGGCGAACAAAAAGGCATGGGCATGCCGGCTGCCGGCGGTCAGGGCATCCCAGACCGGCAGATGCCAGGGGCAAGGACTGACGGCCTGATCAGCCATGGTGGCGCTCCAGCACTTCATCTATCAGGGGTTGCATGGCCTGGCGCACCGAGTCGAGGTCGCCGCTGGCGTCGATCACCCGATAGCGTTGCGGATCAGCCGCTGCGCGTTGCAAGTAGCTGCCGCGGACCGCTTCGAAGAATGCCTGCTGTTCGCGCTCGAAGCGGTCCAGCTCGCTGCGGGCCCGGGCCCGGGCCATGCCCAGCTCCACCGGCACATCGAAGATGATCACCAGATCGGGGCGCAGGTCGCCCTGGACCCAGTTCTCCAGCGCGGCGATACGCTGCGGATCGATACCGCGGCCGCCGCCCTGATAGGCATAGGTGGCATCGGTGAAGCGGTCACTGATCACCACCCGCCCCTCGGCCAGCGCCGGGCGGATCAGGCCGTTGAGGTGCTGGGCGCGGGCGGCGAACATGAGCAGCAGTTCGGTATCTGCGTGCATCGGCTCCTCATGCAGGCTCAGCAGCACGTCGCGGATACGCTCGGCCAGCGGCGTGCCGCCCGGCTCACGCGTGATCAACGGCGCGCAACCCCGCTCGGCCAGCGCCTGGGCAAAGACCTTGAGGTTGGTGGACTTGCCAGCCCCTTCCGGGCCTTCGAAGGTGATGAACAGTCCGCTCATTGCGCCGCCCCGCTGTCTTTTACTGGCTCCGCCGGAGGCGGGCTGGAGCGATAGTTGGGGGCCCGCTGCAGAATCTGATAGTGGCGGACCGCGCGGTTGTGCTGCTGCAGGGTCTCGGAGAAGACATGGGAGCCATCCCCCCGGGCCACGAAATACAGCGACTTGCCTGGGGTCGGATTGACTGCGGCAAGCAGCGCTTCGCGACCAGGCATGGCGATGGGCGTTGGCGGCAGCCCGTCGATGGTGTAGGTGTTGTAAGGTGTCGGCCGGCGCAGGTCGCTGCGGCGGATCTTGCCCTGCCAGTCTTCGCCCATGCCATAGATCACTGTCGGGTCAGTCTGCAGGCGCATGCCCATCTGCAAGCGGCGGGTGAACACGCCGGCAATCTCGCCGCGCTCATGGGGTACACCGGTTTCCTTTTCGATGATCGATGCCAGAATCAGCGCCTCGTAGGGCGTATCGATCGGCAACCCCTCGCCACGCTGCTCCCAGGCTGCCTCCAGCTCCTGCTGCATGCGCTGATGGGCGCGCAGCAGGATGTCGCGATCACTCATACCCAGCGTGTACCGGTAGGTATCAGGGAAGAACATGCCTTCCGGGTGATCTTCCGTCAGGTTCAGCTCGGCCATTACCTGGGCGTTGCTCAGTTCGTCGGACAAGCTGTGCTGCAGCCGTTCGGCCTTGGCCAAAGCAGCGCGAAATTGGCTGAAGTTCCAGCCTTCGACCAGGGTAACGCTGCGCTGTATCACCTCACCTCGTTGCAGCAATGCCAGCAACTGCTGCACCGTCATGCCGGGCGTGAGTCGATACTCGCCGACCTGCAATACGGTGTCCGGCATCTGCCATTGCCAGTAACGGCGTATCCAGCTGGACCGCTCGATCACTCCACGTTGCTCCAGGCTGGAGAACACCCGGGCGGGCGTGCTGCCGGGCGGAACGTCCAGCGTATCTGCGACCTTGATCTGCAACGACTGATCCAGCGTGGAATTCAGGGTGTAGTATCCCCAGAGCCCAGCGCCAGCCAACAAAACCACTGAAAAAACAGCAGCTTTCATTAAAAACCTTATAAACCACTTCACATTAGGACCTGCTTAGCCAGGGTCTGGATGTCGCGGGTATGGACGCCGACGGGCCATTGCCAGTCTGCCAGCGCCACCACCGGCCAGACACCGAATACGCTGTTGCAACAGAACACCTCGGTGCTGCGCAACAGTTCGTCAAAAGATATCGAACGCTCCTCTACGGCGTCACCTTGCGCCGCCAACTGCTCGATCAGGAAGCCGCGCATCACGCCCCGCACGCCGCATCGATCGAGCGCAGGCGTCACCCATCGATCATCCAGCCGCATGAACAGGTTGCTCATAGTGCCTTCGATGGGGTCGCCAGCGAGATTACACACCAGCCCTTCGGCGTGGACTGAATCCTGCCATTCACTGCGCGCCAGGACCTGCTCCAGCCGATTGAGGTGCTTGAGACCCGCCAGCATGGGTTGATCGCCCAGCCGGGTGGCGCAGGGATACAGGCGAATGCCCTGCTCGGCATGTTGTGCGGGATAGCTCGGCAGTGGAGAGGATTGGAGAATGCGCGTCACCTGAGGTTGCTGCGGCATGGCGTAGCCACGCAGGGACTCACCGCGGGTGATGATCAGTTTGAAGAGCCCGTCACCGAGCAGCAGCGCCTGCTGCTCGACTTCGCTGCGGATCACCGCTAGATCCACAGGCAGGCGCAGGGCCTGCACCCCCAATGCCAGCCGCTGGAAATGCCACTCTGCCAGCGTCGGCTTGCCGCCGCGAACCAGAATGGTCTCGAACAGTCCGTCACCGTAGGCCAGGCCGCGATCGCGGGCCGAAACAGCACTGGTCGGCACACCATTGACCAGGCATTCGGCGACGCGGGTTGCGGCCATCCCGGTGATGTCCATCAGAGGCGGCGGAACACCAGGCTGCCGTTGGTGCCACCAAAGCCGAAGGAGTTGGATATCACCACGTCCAGCTGGCGAGCCTGGGCTTCATGGGCGACGTAATCGAGGTTGCAGCCCTCACCCGGGTTGTCCAGATTGATGGTCGGCGGTGCCACCTGGTCACGCAGGGCGAGCACACTGAAAATCGCCTCGACTGCGCCGGCGGCGCCCAACAAATGACCGGTCATGGACTTGGTCGAGCTCATGGCCAGCTTACAGGCGTGGTCACCGAACACGGTTGCCACCGCGCGGGTTTCAGCCAGGTCACCGGCCAGGGTCGAGGTGCCGTGGGCGTTGATGTAGCCAACCTGTTCTGGCGCCACATCGGCATCGCGCAGGGCATTGCCCATGCACATGGCTGCACCGCGGCCATCTTCCGGCGGCGCGGTCATGTGGAAACCGTCGCCGCTCATACCGAAACCGATCAACTCGGCATGGATATGCGCACCGCGGGCCTTGGCATGCTCATACTCTTCCAGCACCATGGCGCCGGAACCGTCGGACAGCACGAAGCCATCACGTTCGGCATCCCACGGACGGCTGGCGCGGGTCGGGTCTTCGTTGCGGGTCGACAGCGCGCGGGCAGCGCTGAAGCCACCGAGGCCCAGGCCGCTGGTAGCCATTTCGGAACCACCAGCGATCATCACGTCCGCTTCGCCATAGGCGATGTTGCGCGCGGCCATGCCGATGCTGTGGGTACCCGTGGTGCAGGCGGTCGTCAGCGCATAGTTCGGCCCACGCAGTCCATACTGGATGGACAGATAACCGGCCACCATGTTGACAATCGAGCCAGGCACGAAGAACGGCGAGATACGACGCGGGCCGCTGTTGAGCAGCAACTCGTGATTGCGCTCGATATTGGTCAGACCGCCGATACCAGAGCCCATGGACACGCCGATGCGGTCGCGGTTGTCATCGGTAATATCCAGCCCCGCATCATTCATCGCCTGGATGCACGCAGCAATGCCGTACTGGATGAACAGATCCAGCTTGCGTGCCTCCTTGGCCGACATGTAAGGCTCGATATCGAAATCGCGAATGGAGCCACCAAAACGGGTACTGAAGGCACTGACGTCCATATGCTCGATCGGCGCGATACCGCTCTTGCCTGCCAAAGCCGCCTGCCAGCTGCTTTCAACCGTATTCCCCAGCGGGCTCAACATGCCCAGGCCGGTTACCACGACGCGTCTACGCGACAAGGGAGACTCCTTAATTCAACTCGTTCGACAGCGGGCTATTGTCCGCATAAAGGGGCGGCGCGGCAACTGAATGATTATCGGCCGTCCGTCACCAGTTATTTCAGGGGAACTACTGTAAAGCGAACACGAACAAAAAGGCCGCAGCTCTGATATCAGGACTGCGGCCTTTTCGACCTGCAAGCAGACTGCGTGATTACTTCTGGTGCGAGTTCACGTAGTTGATTGCTTCCTGCACGGTGGTGATCTTCTCGGCTTCTTCATCCGGAATTTCGGTCTCGAATTCTTCTTCGAGAGCCATCACCAGCTCAACGGTGTCAAGGGAGTCAGCGCCAAGATCTTCAACAAAGGAAGCACTGTTGGTTACTTCTTCTTCTTTGACGCCGAGCTGCTCGGCAACGATTTTCTTGACGCGCTCTTCGATGGTACTCATACCTTGTTCTCACTCCTGATTTTGCAGTTCCGATAAGCCGGACTGCGGGTAGTTTATAGAAAGAATTCCCGAGATTTCAAGCTGGAAATGCTTCTGTGTCAAAATGGCCCGGCCCAGAGAGGCCGGATTCCCACTAGTCAAAGCCCCGACTGCCCAAAAGCAGCCGAAGATCAACCCATGAACATACCGCCATTTACCGGGATAGTTGCCCCGGTAATGTATCCAGCCGGCTCACCGGCAAGAAATGCTACCACTGCAGCAATTTCCTCGGCTTGGCCGAGGCGCCCCAGTGGAATCTGTTCGAGCATGACCGACCGCTGATTGTCATTCAGCGCCCGGGTCATGTCCGTATCAATGAATCCAGGTGCCACCGCATTCACGGTGATTCCGCGTGAACCGACCTCACGGGCCAGCGCACGGGCAAAGCCCTCCATGCCGGCCTTGGCCGCAGCATAGTTGGATTGACCGCCGTTGCCCATACCGGCAACCACCGAACTGATGCAGATGATACGGCCCCAACGCGCTTTGGTCATGCCCCGTAATACCGCCTTGGACAAACGGTAAACCGAGCCCAGGTTGGTACTGATGACATCATCCCACTCATCATCTTTCATGCGCATGAGCAGATTATCGGCGGTGATGCCGGCATTATTGACCAGGATCGCCGGCGCTGCGTAATCAGCGGCAATGCGCTCAAGCACCTCGGCAACCGAGGCCGGGTCGCGCACATCCAGCTTCATGCCGGTACCCTGAAAGCCTGCGGCGGCCAGTTTCTCGGCGATGGATTGGGCGCCGCTGTCACTGGTGGCGGTCCCCACCACGATGGCACCCTGGGCGGCCAGCGCATGGGCGATGGCCTGCCCGATACCACGACTGGCACCGGTAACCAGGGCGACTTTTCCTTCCAGACTCATATCAAGCTCCTTCGGCAAGGCGGGCGACGGCATCGGCAAAACCCTCGACGCTGTCCAGATTATGGGTAGCCACACCTTTGGCGCAGCGCTTGTTCAGACCCGACAACACCTTGCCGGGACCGCATTCGACCAGGTCAGTGACACCCTGGGCGGCGATGTATTCGATGCTTTCGACCCAACGCACCGGGCTGTACAGCTGCTCGACCAGCTGCTGACGCAGACCGTCGAGATCCGCCGCCGGGCGCGCCGTCACGTTCTGTACCAGGGTAATCTGCGGCTGATGCCAGGTCAGTGCAGCAAAATCCTGTGCCAGTTGTTCGGCAGCCGGCTGCATCAGTGCGCAGTGGGACGGCACGCTGACCGGCAACGCGATGGCGCGCTTGGCACCCGCGGCCTTGCAGGCCTCGATGGCGCGCTGCACGGCGGCGGCCTGACCGGCGATGACCACCTGGCCCGGCGCATTGAAGTTGACCGCGCTGACCACCTCACCCTGGGCCGCCTCGGCGCACAGCTGGATGATCTGCTCGTCCGCCAGGCCGAGAATGGCCGCCATGCCGCCCTCGCCTTCCGGGACGGCCTGCTGCATCAGTTGACCGCGACGCTCGACCAGGCGCAGCGCGTCAGCGAAACCGATCACCTCGGCGGCCACCAGGGCAGAATATTCACCCAGGCTGTGACCGGCCACGAACGCCGGCCGGGCTTCGCTGTTCGCCTGCCACAGGCGCCACAGGGCAACGGAGGCGGCCAGAATGGCCGGCTGGGTGCGGTCGGTCCGGTTCAGTTCGGTATCCGGGCCGTTCTGGCAAAGTTGCCACAGGTCGTAGCCCAGCGCATCGCTGGCTTCGACAAAGGTATCGCCAATCAGACTGTGCTGCTCCGCCAGACCGGCCAGCATGCCGACCGCCTGGGAACCCTGTCCGGGAAATACGAAAGCGAGGGTTTGAGTCATGCAACTTTCCTCATTGTTGTCATTCATTGATTAAGTCTCCGTCTGAGATGACCCACTGGTCAGACGGGTCACAAGAGTTCGCCCCGGCAGCGCGCCAGGCGTGCCGCGATGCGCTGCGGCATCTGCGACTGGCAGGCGCGCACGGCCTGCCCGATGGCCACCTCCAGCGCCTGCTGGTCGGCGTTGCCATGGCTCTTGACCACCACCCCCTGCAACCCAAGCAGTACCGCCCCATTATGGCGATTGGGGTCCAGGCGCTCGCCCATCGGTTTCAATGCCCGTCGCAACAGCGGCGCCATCAGCCGCAGCGCGAAGCTGCCGGCCAGGGCCCGGCGCAGCTCATCCTGCATATAGCCGGCCAACCCTTCGCTGGCCTTGAGCACCACATTGCCGACAAAGCCGTCACAGACCACCACATCGGCGCGATCCTGGAACAGCTCGTGACCTTCTATATGGCCGACATAGTTCAGCGAACGGCTGTCACGCAGCAGCTCGGATACTTCACGCACCCGCAGGGAACCCTTGTTGATTTCGCTACCGATGTTCAACAACCCGACCCGCGGTCGCTCGATATCAGTCAGCTCGGCCACCGCTTCGGAGCCCATCACGGCAAATTCGAACAGCTGCCGCGCCGAGCAATCGACATTGGCCCCCAGATCGAGTACATGGCAGAACTTTCCGGCTACCGGCAAAGCCGCCATGATCGCCGGCCGCTGAATACCTTCCACCGTTCCCAGCAGGGTTTTTGCCAGCACCATCAGCGCACCGGTATTACCCGCACTCAGACAGCCATCGGCCACGCCGTCACGCACCTGCTCGATGACCACGCGCATGGACGCATCACGCTTGCTGCGCAGCACGCTGGCAGGCAGATCGTCGGCGAGAATGGTTTCGGAGGTATGGACGAAGCTGACACGATCGTCAGGCAGGCGGTATTCACGGGAGAGGCTGGCCATCGGTTCGGGCGAACCGACCAGAACGACGTTGAACCCAGGAATCTGCTGAAGGCAGCGGGCAACGGCGGGGATAATGCAACGGGGACCGAAGTCCCCGCCCATCACATCAATCGCTAAGCGGACTGACGTGGACAAGACTTATTCGTCGTTGTCCTTGTTGACCACCTGACGACCACGATAGAAGCCGTCCGGGGACACGTGGTGACGGAGGTGAGTCTCGCCAGTAGTTTGATCTACGGACAGAGCCGCCGAGGTCAGTGCATCGTGCGAACGACGCATACCACGTGCGGAACGAGACTTTTTGTTCTGCTGTACAGCCATGACTTTAAGCTCCTAAGCTTCAGGTATCACGTTTCAACTTGGCCAACACACTGAAGGGGTTGGGCTTTTCAGCTTCTTCCTCAGGCTCCGCAGTATCAGGCTGAAAGCCTGGCGGGTGCTGACATGTTTCCATCGGATGCATCGGCACTGCGGGCAAGGCCAGCAGCAGTT
This sequence comes from Halopseudomonas bauzanensis, assembly GCF_900114735.1. GTDB lineage: Bacteria > Pseudomonadota > Gammaproteobacteria > Pseudomonadales > Pseudomonadaceae > Halopseudomonas > Halopseudomonas bauzanensis. Next base: position 83,882 of record NZ_FOUA01000001.1, read on the forward strand.
CGTCCTCGATCAGCGCGTGCAGATCGAGCGCCTCGTCATCCACAATAACCGGTTCATAATGGCGAGGCAGATTCTTCGCCGCCTCGTCACTCGTTACAAAACCCACATCACATTCGGTATCCAGCGTCAGCACAACCTGCTCCAGGCAGCGCTGACAGATCTGCGCCACCTCGACCTGATAATGCCCGTGCATGGCGCTGATGCCCTGTGCGTCCCGCACAAATGCGAGCTCCGCCTGAACATCTCCAGCAGGAGCGTCAAGCAAGGCGGTGAGACGGGGCATATTGGCGGTGGGCACGGTCCCTTTCAGGACGATTTCACGGTCAACCAGCCGACGCGGCTCTATGTGTGCAGGTATGGGTCCAGACATAAGCGCGCAATTCTAGGCACCGCAGGGGCCGCTGTCAAAACTATTTGCCGAAAAAACCATGCCACCGACGTCACGGGGACAACTGAAGCTAGAATAGCGCAATTTATCGCACAAGGATCCCAAGATGGCCCATCTGGTTCTCGCCTCCAGCTCCCCCTACCGACGCGCACTACTTGAGCGCCTCGGCATTCCCTTCGAGCATGCCGCGCCCGAGGTCGACGAAACACCCCGGGCTGGCGAAACACCGGAGCAGCTCACGCTGCGCCTGGCCCTGGACAAGGCCCGCGCCCTGGCAAGCCGCTTTAACGATCACCTGATTATCGGTTCGGACCAGGTCTTGCTATTGGAAGGCCAGGCGGTCAGCAAACCTGGGACCCATGCCGCGGCAAAAGAGCAACTCAGGCGCTGCAGCGGCCGCACCGTGCAGTTCACCACCTCGCTTTGCCTGCTCAACAGCGCCACCGATCAATACCAACTGACCAGCGAGCCCTTCAAGGTCAGCTTCCGCGAGCTGGATGAGAACAGCATCGAGCGTTACCTGCAGCGTGAACGCCCATACGACTGTGCCGGCAGCTTCAAAATGGAGGGACTGGGCATCTCGCTGTTCCGCGCCCTGCAGGGCGACGACCCCAACAGCCTGATCGGACTACCGCTGATCAGGCTGTGCGAGATGCTGCGCCAGGAAGGAGTGCAGCTGCCGTAAGACTCTGCCTCAAACATCCGCTCCCGCTGGTCGGCATACACTGCAGCGAGAGGCTTGCCGGAAGGCGACCCTTACCGCAGTGCGGGCGCCGCCAGACCGAGATGGGTCGCCAGGGTATTGCCGATGCTGGTGCCCAGTTGGCGCGAAAAGCGCTGGAAAGGCGACTCGCGGTGGGTGAAGTCGACCAGCTCTTCGGTGCCGACGATATCCCGAGCCACTGCCGAGGCGCTGGACAGCCCATCGATCAGCCCCAGCTCCAGCGCCTGTTCGCCGGACCAGACCAGCCCGCTGAACAACTCCGGATGCTCCTGGAGCCGATCACCACGCCCTTCTCTCACCTGCTCGATGAACTGCTGATGAGTGGTCTCCAGCACCGTCTGCCAGAACTCGCGCTCGTCCTGACGCTCGGGCTGGAAAGGGTCGAGGAAGGCCTTGTGCTCGCCAGCGGTATAGGTGCGCCGCTCGACCCCGAGCTTGTCCAGCGTCTCGACAAAACCGAAACCGGCCGCCGTCACCCCGATCGAACCCACCAGACTGGCCTTGTCGGCATAGATCTCGTCCGCCGCTGCAGCAATATAATAGGCCCCTGAAGCACCGATATCGGCGATCACCGCGTAGACTTTGACTTCCGGGTTCAGCGCGCGCAGCCGCTTGATCTCGTCATACACGTATCCGGACTGTACCGGGCTGCCGCCCGGGCTGTTGATGCGCAGCACGACCCCGCGGGTCTGCTCATCCTTGAACGCTCGCCGCAGACTGGTGACCAGGTTGTCGGCACTGGCTTCCTGCTGGTCGGCGATGGCGCCCCGCACTTCGATCAGCGCCGTGTGAGGCTTGCCAGTGGCGCTGCTACCGTCGATGGCGCCGAGCGGGGAAAACAGAAACAACGCGCCGATCAGATAAAGGAAGGTCAGACTCTTGAAGAAGATCCCCCAGCGCCGCGATCGACGCTGCTCCTGCACCGAAGCCAGCAGGGTTTTCTCCAGCAGCGCCCAGGCCTTCTTGTCCTCCTTCTGCGCCTTGAGCTCATTGCGCTCAACCATCGGGCCTTCAGTCCATTGGTTCTGTTCCATCTATTACACCTCTGTCAGTTGGCCCGTCCGGAATCGCGGCAGGACCCAGCCATGAAACTCATCGAAGGAATCCACGCAATGCACCGGCTGGCAGCGCAGCAGCTGCGCATGGGTCATGGCCCCATAGGTCACTGCTACCGGACACACGCCGGCATTGTGGCCCATGAGGATGTCAAACTCACTATCGCCAACCATGCATGCATCGGCCGGCGTTACGTCCAACTCGGCGAGAATCTGTTCAATCATCAGCGGATGCGGCTTGCCGGCGGTTTCATCCGCGCAGCGGGTCACATCGAAGTAGCTTTCCAGACCGTGGGAGTCGAGCATACGATCCAGTCCACGCCGCCCCTTGCCCGTTGCCACGGCCAGATGGAAACCACGGCCGCGCAGAATATCCAGCGCGCCGCGTACACCTTCGAACAACGGCGAAGGATTCTGTTCCAGCGTCAGGTAATTATCGGCGTAGGCCTGGATCAATTGCTTAGCCTGAGCAGGGTCATCCAGCTCCGGGTAGAGCACCGCTACCGCATCCGGCAGGGCCAGGCCGATGATGTCGCGCACCTCCCGTACCGAGCGCACCGGCAGACTCACATCCACTGCCGCGCGCTGCATGGCAACGACAATATTGTCGATGGAATTGGCCAGCGTGCCATCCCAGTCGAAAATCAGGGTATTCATGTCACTCCTCGCTCAAGCGGCTCAGGGTTCTGTCCCAGACCGTCCCAGGCTCGGCGGACACCTCCAGGCGCCCGCCCTCGGGCAGCTCAGCGGAAAGGGAAACCGCATGTAAGAACAGTCGCTTACCACCCTTTTCTCGAATGATTCTGGAAAAATCATCATCGCCGTACTTGGGATCACCGGCAATCGGATGACCAGCATGCCGGGCATGCACCCGGATCTGGTGGGTCCGTCCGGTGATGGGCCTGGCCTCTACCAGCGTGGCAAAGTCACCGAAGCGCTGGATTACCCGAAACTCGGTCAGCGACTCCTTGCCTTCCGGATTGACCTCGACCATGCGCTCGCCGGAGCGCAGATTGTTTTTCAATAAAGGTGCATGCACCTTCTTCACCGTTGACGGCCAGCGTCCGCGCACCAGCGCCAGGTAGCATTTGGTGACCCCCTTGCCCGGCCCGTCACCACGCAGCTCAGCATGCAGATGGCGCAACATGCTGCGTTTCTTGGCGATCATCAGGCAGCCAGAGGTGTCGCGGTCCAGCCGATGCACCAGCTCCAGCTGTTGCAGTTCGGGACGCAACTGGCGCATCGCCTCGATCACGCCGAAGTCCAGCCCGCTGCCACCATGCACAGCGAGGCCCGCCGGCTTGTTGACCACGATCAGCCCTTTGTCTTCATAGAGGATGTTGCTCTCCAGCGCATTGAGAATGCCCTGCCCCACCAGCGCCGGCTCATCGGGCTGGGGCAGGCGCACCGGCGGAATCCGGATGCTGTCACCTGCGCGCAACCGGTACTCGGGCTTGATGCGGCCTTTATTCACCCGCACCTCGCCTTTGCGCAGGATGCGATAAATGAGAGTGCGCGGTGCCCCCTTGAGTCGGGTCAGCAGATAGTTGTCGATTCGCTGACCGGCCTGGTCTTCGCTGATCAGGTCGGTCTGCACGGCAGCGGAAATAACGGGTTGATCGATTTTCATCGGCGCATGATACATTTTTTCATGCAATTGAAGCACTTGATTAATGCTGCTATAGTCCGACGAGCTGCGCAAAAGGCAGCAGGAAGGCAGCCGCGATCGACGCGATTGCAGCCTTCCCAGAAACATTGATGTAGAGCCTTCGCCAGGCTGGAAGCAACGCCGGCGAACCTCGATGGAAAAACATGCTGCAGGCCACAGGCCGGCAGAATATTAACCCGCTCCCCGAAGACGACGAGCGGCACCGATTCAGATGGGCAAGTGATTAGGTGGAGATGCACAGCTTCAGGATGATGTGACGAGCGCTGACACTTGCATTGATGTGTGTCCCCGTCCCAGTCCGGCTGATTCCTCCCTACAAAGAAGTTTCTCTGTACTCGCCATAGACAGACTGAAATGCTGTTGCCCAACGGCACGGCAATTTTGAATTCTGAACAAGGGCAAGGTTGGCCCAAGCAGAAACACGCCTGACACCTAACAGAAGAATCAGGTGCCGTACTCGTGTTCCGGAAGCATTGGAAACACAACGGTACTTCATGAAAAGAATGCTGATCAACGCAACTCAGCCCGAAGAGTTGCGCGTCGCCCTGGTAGATGGCCAGAAGCTGTACGATCTGGACATCGAATCCGGCGCACGCGAACAGAAGAAATCCAATATCTACAAAGGCCGCATTACCCGCGTCGAACCCAGCCTGGAAGCCGCTTTCGTCGACTTCGGCTCCGAACGCCACGGCTTTCTGCCGCTGAAGGAAATCTCTCGCGAATACTTCACCAAACAGCCTGAAGGTCGCGTCAACATCAAGGAAGTGCTCAAGGAAGGCCAGGAAGTCATTGTCCAGGTCGACAAGGAAGAGCGCGGCAATAAAGGCGCCGCCCTGACTACCTTCATCAGCCTGGCCGGCCGCTATCTGGTGCTGATGCCGAACAACCCCCGCGCCGGTGGCATTTCCCGTCGCATCGAAGGTGAAGAGCGCAACGAACTGCGCGAAGCCCTGAACAGCCTCAACGTTCCCGCCGACATGGGCATGATTGTCCGTACCGCAGGTCTCGGCCGCAGCGCAGAGGAATTGCAGTGGGATCTGGATTACCTGTTGCAACTGTGGGAAGCGATCAAGTCCGCCTCCAGCGAACGCAGCGGCACCTTCCTGATCTACCAGGAAAGTAACGTCATCATCCGCGCCATCCGCGATTACCTGCGCCAGGATATCGGCGAAGTACTGATCGACAGCGAAACCGTCAAGGAAGAGGCGCTGAACTTCATCAGCCAGGTCATGCCGCAGTATGCGAGCAAGGTCAAGCTCTACGAAGACAGCGTACCGCTGTTCAACCGTTTCCAGATCGAAAGTCAGATCGAGACCGCCTTCGAGCGTGAAGTGAAACTGCCTTCCGGCGGCTCCATCGTCATCGACCACACCGAAGCCCTGGTGTCCATCGACATCAACTCGGCGCGCGCTACCAAAGGTGGCGACATCGAAGAAACCGCGCTACAAACCAACCTGGAAGCGGCTGAAGAAATCGCCCGCCAGCTGCGTTTGCGTGACATCGGTGGTCTGATCGTCATTGATTTCATCGATATGACCCCGGCCAAGAACCAGCGCGCCGTGGAAGAGCGGGTACGCGAAAGCCTCGAAGCCGACCGCGCCCGCGTCCAGGTCGGTCGCATCTCCCGTTTCGGGCTGCTGGAAATGTCCCGGCAGCGTCTGCGTCCTTCCCTGGGCGAAACCAGCGGTATCGTCTGCCCGCGTTGTAACGGCCGCGGCACCATCCGCGACGTTGAATCCCTGTCGCTTTCGGTACTGCGCCTGATCGAAGAAGAAGCGCTGAAGGATCGCACCGCCGAAGTGCGCGCCCACGTGCCGGTATCCATCGCTACCTTCCTGCTCAACGAGAAGCGTGATGTGCTGGCCAAAACCGAGGCCCGCACCAAGGTGCGCTTGCTGGTGTTGCCCAACCCGCACATGGATACCCCGCACTTCGAGGTCCAGCGTCTGCGCGACGACCAGGAAGCCGTGCTCAATGGCGAATCCAGCTACAGCATGACCACCGAAGCCGAGCCCGAAGAGCCGGTACAGGTGAGCCAGACCCGTGCCATCGTACGCCAGGAAGCAGCGGTCAAGACCCTCGCCCACTCGCGTCCGGCCCCCACGGCCGCTCCGGCGCCAGCACCAGCACCGGTTGCCGCAGCCAACAAGGCCATCCAGGAGTCCCAGCCGGGTCTGATCAAGAGTCTGATCAAGTCCCTGGTCGGCATGTTCGCCCAGGACAACCGCCAGGAAGAGGAAGCCGAGCAGCAGGCGACCAGCCAGGCCAATCGCAAGCCAGCGGCGGATGGCCGTGGCAACGAGCGCCGCAGTAACCGCAACCGCCGGCCGCGCCCAGAGCGTGACAACCGCGGCGGTGCACGTGGCAACCGTGGTGGTGAAACTGCTGCCGAGCGCACTGACAAGCCCCAGCGCAGCGAACGCAAGTCCAGCGACGTCGTAGCCGATACCGACGCCGCCACACCGAGCGCCAGCAAGCCGGCAGAAGGCACCACCGGTCGTCGTCGCCGTCGCAGCCCCACCGCGGCCGCAACCGCTGAAAGTAGCGAACAACGCGCTGCTGCCACCGAGCAGGCACCGGCCCGTCAGGATCGTCGCCCGCAGCGCCAGGCCGAACAGGCCACCGTGAAAGACGAAGAATTGCCAGTCGAGCAGAATGCCGAGCAGACCGACAGCGAGAATACCGCTGAGGGTGAGCGTCCGAAGCGTCGTTCACGCAACAGCCAACGCCGTCGCAACAATCGTCGCAGCCGTTCCGCCCAGGATGATCAGAGCGGCGACAACGCTGCCAGCGCAAACCAGACCAGCGAAGCGACTGATGACAGCAACGCCAGCAAGCCGGTAACGGCCGAGCACGGCGACGCTGCCGCTACCGACGTCAAGGTTCCGGCTGCTGCCGCGGTAGCCGTCACCGAGGCGGTTGCCGCCAGTGAAGGTCATGAGCCGGCAGAGATGATCAACGAGCCCGCCGTCGAAGCTGCCCTTCCGGAAGCGACTACCGAAGCCCTGGCTGAGGTCAAGCAACCGGTGGAAGCAGGTTTGACCCAGGCGGTATCCGACATCGAGCAATCGATCGAGAACGCGGTTGAAGCCTTCAATCAGTCCCAGCGCGATGACAGCGCCCCGGCTCAGGCCGAGACCGAGGTCACTCAAGCCGAGCCGAGCGCCACAGCTGACGCAGCCGAACCTGCTGTAGTCGTGGCCGAAGAGCAGCCTGCCGCCGTTATCGAACCCGTCGCTGAAACCGCAGCAGCCGTCGAACCCGAGGCACCGGTAGCCCAAGCGCCCGAAGCCGAACCGGCCCCGGTAGTCACCGAGGAGGCAGCCCAGGCACCCGCTCAGGTTGAAGCGCAGGAGCCAGCCCCGGTAGCACAGGAGCCTGTCGAGCAGGCGATTCCGGCCCTCACCGAAAGCGGTCGCGCATTCAACGACCCGCGTGAGATCCGCAAGCGTCGCATGGAGGCCAAGCGCCTGGCCGAGCAGGCCGAAGCACAGGCCAAGGCCGAAGCGGAAGCACCTGCCCCGGCAGTGGAAGCTGACGCCGAGCCGGCAGCTGCAGCCGAGCCGGTAAGCGAAGCCATGGCCGAGGCCCAGGAAGTGATTGAACACATCCCGGAAGCTCAGGCCGCTGACCAAGCGGAAACAGCAACCGACGCTCAGTCAGCCGAGCCGGCAGCCGAAGCCGCACTCCCCAGCCCTGCCGAAGGCGAGGTACCGGAGCATCCGGCTACCAGCGCACCGGTACAACAGGACGCGCCTGAGGAAGATGACAACCGCCCGGAAACACCCAAGGGCTGAGTTTCATCGCTGCAATAGAAAAGGGGATGCCATTGGCATCCCCTTTTTCATTCTCGATTCACTGTCAGCAACAGCCCTGTTGGGCAACTGGCATCAGCCGCCTACCCGCTGCGGCTCCATCTCCAGTTGCACACCGAACTTCGCCTGCACGTCTCGCTGGATGTCCTCTGCCAGCGCCAGCACATCCGCTCCCCGGGCGCCGCCCAGGTTGACCAGTACCAGCGCCTGCTCGCGGTGTACACCGACCCGGTCGCGACAATGACCTTTCCAGCCTGCCCGCTCGATCAGCCAACCGGCAGCCAGTTTGACGCTGCCATCGGGCTGCGGGTAATGCGGCGCTTCCGGCCAGGTCGCCAGCAAGGCCGCCGCTTGGTCCGCCGGCAGCAAAGGATTCTTGAAGAAACTGCCGGCATTGCCCAACTGCGCCGGATCGGGCAGCTTGGAGCGGCGAATCTGGCATACCAGCTGGCTGATGACGCGGCTGTCGGGCCGGCTCAGGCCGGTGACACTCCAGGCGGCTGCCAGCGGCGCATAATCCAGCCGCGGCACCGGCTGCGTGCTCAGTCGCAGGCGCACCCGCAAGATCACGAAGCGGCCAGCCTGCTGCTTGAAGAGGCTGTCTCGGTAGGCGAACCGGCAAGCGTCCCGATCGAACCGGCAAACCTCCCCAGTGGTGCGATCCAGCGCGTCGAGACTGTCGAACACATCGCACAGCTCCACGCCGTAGGCGCCGATATTCTGCATTGGCGCAGCGCCCAGGGTGCCGGGGATCAGTGACAGGTTTTCCAGACCATGGAAACCATGATCCAGGCTCCAGTTCACCAGTTGATGCCAGTTCTCGCCGGCCTCCCCTTCGATCACCGCACTGCCCGGCTCGCGGGACAGTACCCGGCGGCCACGGCTGCGCATGGCAATGACCAGGCCTGCCAACGGACCGGCCAAGATCATGTTGCTGCCACCACCGAGCACAGTGACCGGCCAGCCTTGAGCATCAGCGAGCGCCAGCGCCTCGCGCAATTGCTGTTCGGTTTCGACCGGCACCAGCTGCTCCGCGGATTCGTTGATGCCGAAGGTATTGAGATCGCGCAGCGCTGCCGCGCGGAGGATGTCCGGCATCATTCGGCCGAGGCCAGCAATTGGCGCACCCGCTGCAGATCCTCAATGGTATCCACGCCCGCCGGAGGAATTTCACAGGCATCAGCCACATGAATACGGCAGCCGAACCACAAGGCGCGCAATTGCTCCAGCGACTCGGCGCTTTCCAGCGGGCTCGCCGGCCAGCGCACGTAGTCGTGCAGAAAGCCCACCTTGTAGGCGTACAGCCCGATGTGCCGGCGGAACGGCGCCACCTGTGGCAACTGATCCGGCCTGCCGGCGGCGAAATCATCACGGCACCAGGGCATGGGCGCGCGACTGAAGTACAGGGCAAAGCCCTGGTGGTCCGTAACCACCTTCACCGCGTTGGGATTGAACAGCGTCTCGACATCCTGCAACGGCTCAGCCAGGGTGGCGATGCTGGCGGCTGGAAAGGCCCGCAGATTGCCCGCTACCTGATCGATCAGTGCCGGCGGAATCAATGGCTCGTCGCCCTGCACGTTCACCACATGGGCGTCGGCATCCAGGCCCAGCAGGGTTACCACCTCCTGCAGTCGGTCGGTGCCGGACGGATGATCGGTGCGGGTCAGTACCACATCGGCGCCAAAGGCGCGGCAGGCGTCGACAATGCGCGCATCATCGGTTGCCACCGTCACGGTCGCCGCCCCGCTCTTGCGGGCCTGCTCCCAGACATGGCGAATCATTGGCTTGCCGGCAATGTCCTGCAGCGGCTTGCCCGGCAGGCGGGTGGAGGCGTAACGGGCAGGTATGATGACGTGAAACATTGTCAGTGTCCCAGCCTCTCGTCCGCATCCAGGGCCCGCGCCTCGGTCTCCAGCATGACGGGAATGCCATCGCGTACGGGGAACGCCAGGCCATCGGCGCGGCACCACAGTTCGGTCTTGTCCTGATTCTGTACCAGCGGGCCCTTGCACAGCGGGCAGGCCAGGATATCGAGCAGTTTGGGATCCATCGTCAGACTCCGGTCAAAGAGAAGTAGTCCGGCTGGACGGCAGATGGCTGTCCAGCCGCTGATGCAGAGCCGCAGTAAAAGCGGCACTCAATTGGGCATCGACACGCAGATACCACCAATGTTCACGGGCGAAGCCCGCGCATTTCACCGCGTCCTTTTCGGTCATGATCAGTGGCTCGCCATGATCGAATGCGGCGAAGCTGTCGGCATTGTAACCGGCGTGGTCGGCGAACGCCTGCAGCGTCGGTATGAAGCCCAGACTTTCCAGTGTGCGGCGGAACCGGTCGGGATTGCCGATGCCGGCCACCGCCTGTACCCGGGGCGGCGCCTTCCACTCGGCAGGGCTGATCCGCTGGCCGGTGGCCAGATTGACCAGTTCGGTGGCCTGCAGTTGCATGGCGAAACCGTCGGCGGCATCAGCTGCGGCGCCGTTGCGAACGATCAGGTCGACCGACTTCAGTCGCGAAGCCGGTTCGCGCAGGGGGCCCTCGGGCAGACAGCGGGCGTTGCCCAGGCCGCGGGCGTGGTCGAGCATCAGCACCTCCAGTGTGCGGCCCATGCGGTAGTGCTGCAGGCCGTCGTCGCTGATGATCACGTCGATTGCCTCCTGCTCCAGCAACTGGCAGCCGGCTCGTGGGCGATCCGGATCAATCACCACCGGCACTTGACAGCGACGGGCGATCAACAGCGGCTCATCGCCAACCTGTTCGGGGGTGTCCTGGTCTGGTCGGATGCGCCAAGGCAGGGCTGGCGGTTGCGCACCATATCCCCGGCTGATAACGCCCACCCGCAACCCACGGGCGCGCAGATGCTCCACCAGCCAGATAACCATGGGCGTCTTGCCGGTGCCGCCGAGGGTAATGTTACCAACGACGATCAGCGGCACTGGCGGCTGCCAGCTGGCTGCCGGATCATCCAGGTAACGCTGCCGTCGACGTTGTGCCACGTGCCGATACAGCTGGGACAGCGGCCGCAATAGGGTCAGCCAGCGGCGCCCCTGATACCAGGAGCGCAGCATGAAGCCTTCCAGTGACTCCTTCTTCACTGGGCAGGGGTTTCCAGTTCGTTGGTGGTCAGGCGCAACCGACTGAAGCCCTGCTGGCCTGCCGCATCCATGACGGTGATCACCGATTGGTGAGAGGCCTTGGCATCCGCGGTAATCACCACCGGCAGACTGTTGTTGCCGGCCGCTTCACGTTGCAGCGCGGTCTGCAGATTGTCCAGGTCTGGATTGATCAGGCTCTTGCCGTTGATGGTGACCTCGCCGGTGGCCGACACCAGCACCTCGATCTGCTCCAGGTTCTGGTTTTCCACCGGCTCGCCCGAGGCGGACTCCGGCAGATCAAGCTTCAGCTGGGTTTCCCGGGTAAAGGTGGTGGACACCATGAAGAAGATCAGCAGCAGGAACACCACGTCGATGAGGGGCGTCAGGTTGACACCGACCTCCTCTCGCCGGGTACGTCGAAAGTTCATGGATCAGTTCCCCTGCGCCGTCTTGGCGGCTTGCCGGATGGCCGGATCGGCCGCCACGTCGTTGCCATTCGGCTCGGCGTCGCGACTGCCCTGCACCACCTCGACCAGTTTAGTCGCCTCCTGCTCCATGGCTACCACCAGCTCGTCGACCCGGCGCATGAAGAAGCGATGGAAGAACAGAGCCGGAATGGCCACGGTAAGGCCTGCCGCAGTGGTGATCAGCGCCTTGGAGATACCGCCGGCGAGTACCGCGGTATTGCCGGTGCCCTGCACCATCACCGCAGTGAAGACATCGATCATGCCGATGACGGTGCCCAGCAGGCCGAGCAGCGGGGTGATGGCGGCAATGGTGCCCAGTGTATTGAGATAACGCTCAAGCTCGTGGATGACCTTGGTGGCGGCCTCCTGGATGCTCTCTTTCATGATCTCGCGACCATGGCGGGTATTGGCCAGACCGGCAGCAAGAATCTCGCCCAATGGCGAGTCGGCGCGCAGGGCCTTCAGACGGGTCGCATCCAGCTGCCCGTCCTTGATCCAGCGCCATACCTGCCCCAGCAGATTGGCCGGCGCGACGCGACTGCTGCGCAGCGCCCAGAGACGCTCAAAAACGATGGCCAACGCCACCACGGATGACAATACGATCGGCAACATCAGCCAACCACCGGCACTGATCAGTTCCCACACAGGCGTTCCCTCCAGAAAATTTGTCTACTCTAGCACGGGCTTTGCTGGCGGTTCAGCCAGCCTGGCCAGTGCTTGATCTTCATGCCAGAAGCGTCGTGCACGCTCTCGCCAGGACCAATCCCGGCGGGCCTTCCCTGTGTCGTCCAGGACAAAGCGTATCGCTCCGGCGGTGGCAGTATAAACCGGTTCTGCTTCCAGTTCGCGGTAACGTTCGACAACCAGCGGATGCGGATGGCCGTACTGGCTGTGACGCCCGGCACTGAAGACCGCCCAACGCGGTTCTACCGCCCGGATAAAGGCATAGGACGACGAGCTGCGACTGCCATGGTGGGGCGCCAGCAGCAGGTCGGCAGCCAGGCTCCGGTCGAGCATCTGGTACTCGCCCCGAATACCCAGATCCCCCGGCAGCAGCACGGCGCTGCTCCCAGCCACTGCCCGCAGCACACAGGATTGCTCGTTGGGTGGTGCCGGAGGCGGTGGGCTGTAGAGAATCTCGAAGCGCACCCCATCCCATTGCCAGGTCTCACCAGGTTCACAGGGCTGCGCCCGCAATACCGGATCGATCGCGGCATGCTGCCCCGCCAGGACGCGTTTAACCGGCAGGTGGCCGGCAATGAAGGGTGCGCCCCCCGCATGGTCGTTATCGGCGTGACTGAGCAGCATGACATCCAGCTCCCGCACTCCCAGCGCCAGCAATGCCGGATACACCACCGCCTCGCCCAGATCGAAGCCACTGCTGAACCGGGCGCCGGCGTCGTACAGCAGGTCATGTTCTTCGGTTTGCAGCAATACCGACAGGCCCTGGCCGACATCCAGCACGGTTACCCACAGCTGACCTGGCAGCGGTCGCTCGTGGGATGGTAGCAACAGCACGAGCAGACAGGCCGCCCCCGGTAGCCAGAGCAGTCGGGCCATGGGGCTCAACAAGGCAGCCACCCCCACCAGGCCCAACGCGAAACCGAGCCAGTCGGGAGTGGCCAGGCGCTCCGCGGCACGCAGCTCTGCGATCCAAGCCAGACCGTCGAACAACCAGTTAAGTGCCACCGCCGCGCCTTGCAGCAACCAGGGAATATCGAACAGCAGCTCCAGGACCGTACCCAGCAAGGCGGCCGGCACCACCAGCAGGCTGACCCAGGGGATCGCCAGCAGATTGGCCAGCGGTGCGCTCAGGCTGGCCGGCATGCTCCAGAACATCAACCAGGGCCACAGCCCAACGAAGACCACCCATTGCGCCCGCCCCCAGCGCCACCACAGCGAGGACGCGCCCAACCGGGCACCCATGCCGTAGAGCAGCAGTCCCACCGCGATGAAGGAGAGCCAGAAACCCGCGCGCAGCGGCGCCGCGGGATTGAGCGCCACTACGGTGGCAAAGGCGACCAGCCAGAAGGTCCAGAGCCCCGGCCGGCGGTAGCACAGCTGGATCAACAGCCCCAGCGTGATCATCAACAGGGCGCGCTGTACCGGCACCCCGAACCCGGCCAGAATCGCGTAGAGAGCGGTGATAGGGACGACTACCGCCACCGCCAACCATAGTCGCGGCCAGGGCCAGCGCAGCACGCCAATCCGCCCAAGCAGGGTTACCAAACCGAATACCGCTGCCGCCAGCATGCCGATATGCAGCCCGGAGATAACCATCAGGTGAGCGGTGCCGGTGGCCTGCAGCACCAGCCAGTCCTGACGGTCGAGCACACCCTTGTCGCCCACCACCAGAGCAATCAGGCGGGCGCCGCCAGCCTGCTCTTCCAGCACCGCCGTTATGCGGGTGCGCAATTGGTTTCGCAGCGCTGCGAACCCGGCGAAACGGGGCGGCTCGGCGAGCCGCTCGCCCTGGCGAATACTACCCAGGGCGCCAACGCCCTGGGCATACAGCCAGGCCTCATAATCGAAGCCGCCGGGATTGGCCATACCCGCCGGACGGCGCAGAGTGACTTCGAACTGCCAGAGCTCGCCGGGATTGACCGGCTGCCCTTGGAACCAGTGCGCCCTTATCGGCGGCAGCGGTTGATCGTTTTCCAGTAGACGCACCTGGGTCAGGGCCAGACGCCAGCCAGTCGCAGTGGCCTGAGGCAACCCGTCGACCCGTGCCAGCACCTGCACCCGACTGCCATCCAGATCAGGCGGCAGACGCTGCGCCAACAGCTGCTGATGAAACAGACAGGACCAGAGCAATCCCAGACTCAGCGCACCCAGCCAGCGGCCCGCGGGGCGTCGCCACAGCATCAGCGCCGGCACCAGTGGCAGCGTTGTCAGCCACAGTGGCGGCAGCTCGGGCAACCCCAGGGGCAACAGCATGCCGGCTATCAGCGCGATCAGCAGCAGCGGCACATCCATGCGCGGAAGTATCCTGTGATGGTGAATTGCGACGGCGGGTGGTAGTCGGCCACAGCCATTACGGGCATAATTGCTGTCTATCCTTCCCGCCGATCAGTCTGTGATGCCGCGCCAGCTACTCAAACGCTACATGCCCAGTCCGGAACGGATCAAACGCAACAAGTCGCTGCGTTTCATGGGGGCCATCCTTCATGATCCGAATCTCTGGCACATCACCCGCCATAGCGTTGCACGGGCGATAGCCACTGGCTTGTTCGTCGCCATGTTGCCGATCCCCATGCAGATGGTGCTGTCCGGCTGTATCGCCATGTTCGCCCGAGCCAATCTGCCGATTTCGATCGGACTGGTCTGGCTGACCAACCCGATCACCATGCCGCCGGTCTTCTTCATGCAATACAAGATCGGCACCATGCTGCTCGGCACACCCGAACGCACCATGCCCATGGAGCTGTCGCTGACCTGGCTGACTACGGAATTGCAGCATATCTGGCAGCCCATGCTGCTGGGCTCGGTGCTGTCGGGTCTGGTGCTGGCCGGCATCGGCTACGCCGGCACCCTGTTATATTGGCGTTTCTGGGTGGCACGCAACTGGCAGCGCCGCAAAATGCGACGCCGTCGTCAGTCCTGATTCAAGCAGGCTGCCGCTCTACCAGATGACCTTCATCGAGGGTCAGCACACGATCCATCTGCCCCGCCAACGCCAGGTCATGGGTAACAACGAGAAAGGCGGTATGCAGCCGCTGACTGAGTTCCAGCATCAGTTGCTGGACGCCGCGGGCGGTGTGCTGGTCAAGGTTGCCGGTCGGCTCGTCAAGCAGTACGCAGGCCGGCTCATTGATCAGCGCCCGGGCGATGGCCACCCGCTGACGCTCACCACCGGACAGTTCCGCCGGCTTGTGGCCAGCCCGCGCCGACAACCCGACTCGGTCCAGCATCGCCAGCCCCCGTTCACGCGCCTCGGCGATCGGCGTTGCGCCGATCAATAGCGGCATGCAGGCATTCTCCAGCGCCGTGAACTCGGCCAGCAGATGATGAAACTGATAGACGAAGCCGAGGCCGGTATTGCGCAGCTTGCCCCGCTCCGCCTCCTTGAGCGCTGACATCTGCTGGCCGGCCAGCCACACCTCACCGGTGCTCGGCGTATCCAGCCCACCCAGCATGTTCAACAGCGTGGTCTTGCCCGAGCCCGAGCTGCCGACAATCGCGATGCGTTCGCCGGCGCGCAGGCTCAGGTCGATATTGTCCAGTACCTGCAGGCGCTGCGGTCCGACCGCGTAGTGCTTGCTGAGTTTCCGGCATTCCAGTACTACATCAGTCATAACGCAAGGCCTCCGCCGGTTCGGTACGGGATGCACGCCAGGCCGGATACAGGGTAGCCAGGAAGCTCATGCCCAGCGCAGCGGTGCAGATGACAACGACATCCGTCCAGATCAACTGGGACGGCAGATAACTGATGAAATACACATCGGAACTGAGAAACTGGGTGCCCAGCAGACGCTCCAGCCCGGCCACCAATGCCGATACATTGAGCGCCGCCAGCACGCCGAGGATGCCCCCGGCCAGGGTGCCAACCACACCGATGACCGAGCCCTGAACCATGAAGATGCCCATGATGGTGCCCGGTGATGCGCCCAAGGTACGCAAGATGGCGATATCGGCTTTCTTGTCGGTCACTACCATGACCAGGGTGGAAATGATGTTGAAGGCCGCCACGGCAACGATCAGCAACAGCAACAGGCCGATCATGGTCTTCTCCATGCGGATCGCGGCAAACAGATTGCCGTGGCTGCGCGTCCAGTCCTGGGCGTAATAGTTGCCCGGCAGCTGCTCAACCAGATTCCAGGCTACCTGCGGCGCCTGGAACAGGTCATGCAGTCTGAGCCGAACACCTTGCATCTGGCCTGGCTCCCAGCGGCTCAGACGGGCCGCATCCCCGGCATGGATCATCGCCATGGAGCCATCCAGTTCGGCGCCAACCTTGAATATGCCAGTGACATGGAAACGTTTCAGCCGCGGAAAGACCCCGGCCGGGGTGACCGAAGCTTCCGGCAGGACGAGGGTCAGTTTGTCGCCCGGCATCACACTGAAGCGGCGGGCAATCAGCTCACCGATGATGATGCCGAATTCGCCATCTTTCAGATCAGCCAAGGTGCCGGATTGCATGTGCTCCTCGATGATCGAGACCTGCGCCTCCGCCTCGGGAATCACGCCGCTGACCAGCACCGGAGCGACACTGCCGTTATGGGTCAACATGCCCTGCAATTGAATGAACGGCGCAGCCGCAGCGACCTTCGGGTCTGCCTCAAGCTGCGTTGCCAGCGAGCGCCAATCATCGATGGGCTGATAGCCGTTGATGCTCGCATGGGGCACCATGCCGAGGATGCGCGTACGCAGTTCACGGTCGAAACCATTCATTACCGACAGCACCAGGATCATGACCAGCACCCCGAGGGTCAGGCCAAGCATGGAAATCAACGAAATGAAGGAGATAAAGTGGTTACGGCGTTTGGCGCGCGTGTAGCGCAACCCGATAAAAAAAGGCAAGGGTCTGAACATGGAATACCAGTTACCTGATGGGGAAAGCCCCAATGAATAGCAGTTCGGGCTGTCATGTTACACTGAATCCGGTTTCGGTAAACGGGGCTGAACATGCAAACCAATAATCTCACCGATGTGCATACGGGTTATTTCCAGATTCAGGATCATCTGGCACTGGACTATCGACCTATCGAGGCGCCAGCGACACCTTCCTCAGTCCAACCGGATGAATCGCCCCTGTTCGGCCTGCTTGGCGAACTCCACCTGCTGGACCATGATTCACAGCATCTGCTGCGCCAGATCGGTGAGCGTGACCGCAATCTCGCGGCTTACCTGAAGATCCTTGGCAAGCGGGTGGAGTTGATCGGTCGGGCACTGGCGTCGCAGATGGCCGAGGACATGGGTACGCCGGTCGAGGTAACCCTGAGCGAAGCCGGCATCACCTTCCCAGCCCACGACGCGCTGCCGGTCGGCCAATGGATCAATCTGCGCCTGTTGTTGCCGACACCCATCGGTTTGAGCGCTCCAGCACAGATCGCCGCCTGCCTTCGCGACGACGCTTCCGGCCTCCATCTGATACAGGTAAGCTTCGATCAGTTCAATGATGCCCAGCACCAGTTGCTGGCTCGGCATATCATGCACAAGCAGGCACAGGATATCCGCGCTGCCAAGGAAAACCACGAAAGGACCTCGACATGAAATACGCACTACCCTTATTACTCACCAGCACCTTGCTCGCCGCAGTCAGCATCCAGGCCGACACCCTGACCATTCCGGTGGGCCAGCAGGCGTCCGGCCAACAATCCAGCCTGCCGCAACGGGGTACCAGCACCAGCGCGGTCAGCCAGCAATACGGCGAACCGCTAACCCGCCATGCAGCGGTTGGCGAACCGCCCATCAGCCGTTGGGACTATGCCGGTTTCAGTGTGTATTTCGAGCATGACAAGGTAGTACACAGCGTGCATCAGCACACCCCGCGGAATAATTGAGAGACGGTATGCAGATATACGGCCACCGGGGCGCCCGCGGCGAAGCCCCGGAAAATACCCTGCCGAGCTTTCACAAAGCCCTGGAAGCCGGCGTCAGACGGGTCGAACTCGACCTGCACCTGTCTTCCGATCATCAATTGATGGTCATTCATGACCCCACGCTCAAGCGCACTACCGGCATCAAGGGCAAGATTGCAGCCCACACTGCCGCCGAGCTGACCCGCCTGGATGCCCGGCTCGGGCTGGCCGGCTGGAACGAGCACTGCGCCATCCCCACCCTGGAGCAACTGTTTCACAGCTGCCCCGAATTCGAGCATTACCAGCTGGAGGTCAAGAGTGGCTCGGCCGCGCAATCGCGGCGGGTAATGAATGCGGTCATGCCGTTGGTGGAGCAATTCGGCCTGCGCGAAAAGGTGGTGATCACCTCATCCAGTCGCACCCTGCTGCGCTACGTCCAGCAGAACGGCGGCGAACTGTCCACCGGGCTGGTCGAGGAATATGGCTTTCTGGATCCCGTGAAAAGCGCGCTGAGATATCAGTGCCGCTTTCTGGTATTGAACTGGAAACTCTGCACCCCTGCCCGGATTGCCCAGGCCCAACGCCAGGGACTGCATGTCTCGGTGTGGACCGTGAACGATCCGCAGTTGATGCTGAGATTGCGGGACATGGGTGTCGATAGCCTGATAACCGATGTACCACATCTGGCCGTGAGGGTTCTGGGTGGTACCGGCGAAACTCATTGAGCCCGCCGGCCACCCAGACATTCAGAACAGCCGACCGAGGCCATCCAGTGCAGCAACCCGGTAGGCTTCGGCCATGGTCGGGTAGTTGAAGGTGGTATTGACGAAGTACTTGATGGTATTCGCCTCCCCTTCCTGGTTCATGATGGCCTGACCGATATGCACGATCTCGGAAGCCTGGTCACCGAAGCAGTGGATGCCCAGCACCTGTAGCGTGTCACGATGGAACAGGATCTTCAGCATACCCACCGGCTCACAGCTGATCTGCGCCCGCGCCATGCTCTTGAAGAAGGCCTGGCCTACCTCGTAGGGCACCTTTTCGCTGGTCAGCTCGCGCTCGGTCTTACCCAGGGAACTGATCTCGGGAATGGTGTAGATGCCGGTCGGCACGTCATCGACGAAGCGCCAGCTGTCATTCTCGACGATATTGCCCGCTGCCGAGCGGCCCTGGTCGAAGGCCGCGCTAGCCAGGCTCGGCCAGCCGATTACGTCCCCGGCTGCATAAACATTGGGTACGTCGGTGCGATAGTTCTCGTCCACCAGCACCTGGCCACGACTGTTGGGTTTGAGGCCGATATTCTCCAGCCCCAGGCCATCGGTGTTGCCCGAGCGGCCGTTGCACCAGAGCAGCGCATCTCCCCTGATTTTCTTGCCCGATTTCAGGTGCAGCACTACCCCGCCGCCATCCAGGCCCTCGATCTTCTCATACTCCTCGTTGTGCCGGATGAGCGCCATGCTATTGCGCAGGTGGTAGCTCAGCGCATCGGAGATCTCGTCATCCAGAAAACTCAGCAGTCGGTCGCGGTTGTGGATCAGATCCACCTTGACGCCCAGCCCGCAGAAGATGGAAGCGTATTCGCAGCCAATGACGCCCGCACCATAGATAATCAGCGTGCGCGGTGTGTGGTTGAGCTGCAGGATGGTGTCGCTGTCATAGATCCGCGGATGGTTGAAATTGACGTCCGCCGGACGATACGGGCGAGAACCCGTGGCGATGATGATCTCCTGGGCGACCAGTCGATCCACCGCCCCTTCGGCGTTCACCAGTTCGATGGTATGGGCATCGGCGAAACTGCCCTTGCCGAAAAACAGATCGATACGGTTGCGCGCATAGTAGCTGTTGCGCGAACGCACCTGGCGGGCGATGACTTTCTCTGCACTTTTGAGCACATCAGGGAAGGAGAAATCCCGTGGCTCGCCGACCACACGGAAGATCGGGTTGGTGTTGAACTGAATGATCTGCTTGACCGAGTAGCGCAGCGCCTTGGATGGAATGGTGCCCAGGTGGACGCAGTTACCGCCCACCATGTTGCGTTCCTCGACCACCGCTACCCGGCGCCCATTCTTCGCCGCGTTAACCGCAGCGCCCTCACCCGCCGGGCCTGCACCCAGTACCACTACATCATAGTTATAAACAGCCATTCAATTTCGGTCCTGTAACAATAGGAATATATCCGCGCAGCGTATCCTCAATCCTTGCGAGTGGCGTCGTAGCCAAGCGCCGCGCTCTTGGTCGAACCGGTGTCCTGACGCGACTCCTCACATCTGTTGGGGTTGCCACCACAGATGCCGCAGCTCTTGTCCAGGCCAGTCGCCCCGATGCCGCCACAGGAACCGGCGATCGGCTTGCGACCCATCATGACGCCAACGGCCATGCCGGCGACGCAAAGCAGCATCACCACAAAAGCCAGTAACCAAACCATGATTTACTCCTTGCTCTGTTGCAGAGCGATGAATTGGGGTGTGCTTCGGGAAACGAAGCCATCCCCTTGGCGAATGACAAACAACGCCGGCAGCTCATGCTCGATCGCATATTCCCAACCCAGCTTCGAGCCCTTGACCAACAGGACAGTAGACAAGCCATCGGCCCAGGCGGCGGAGGGATGTAGAACCGTCACTGCTGCCAGGTCGTGCATTACCGGCCGACCGGTGACCGGATCGAAGGTGTGCGAGTAGCGTTGGCCTTCGTGTTCGAAATAGTTTCGGTAATCACCTGAGGTAGAAACGCCCAGCCCGCGCAACGGCAAAATCAACTGCGCTATCCGGCTGTCATCCCGCGGCTCTTCCACGGCAATGCGCCACGGCCGACCACCTGGCTTATGACCATCGGCTTTCAACTCGCCGGTCAACTCCACCATATAATCTTGGATGCCCATGCTCGCCAGGTGTTCCACCACCTCGTCGACCATGTAACCGGCGGCAATACCGCTGATGTCCAGTTGCAAGGCGACATCCTTGCACAATTGCCCATCGCGGATGTGCAGGTACTGGTGGCCGGTATGCGCCATGGCGGCAGCCAGTTGCTGGTCATCCGGCACGTTCTGCCCACCATCACCGTGGAATCCCCACAGCGCCAGTAGCGGGTCCAGTGTCAGGTCGAAGCTGCCGTCACCGTCCCGATGCAGCTGCTGCGCCAGTTCCACAATCTCCAGTATCGATTGCGGCATAGCCTGGCAGGTACCAGCGGGTGCGGCATTGAAACGGGACATCTCCGAGTTGGGCCGCCAGGTGGAAGCTGCTTCTTCGAACGTTTCCAGCAACTGATCGACCGAGGCCTTGACCTCGGTCGCGGCTGGTGACTGCTCGGAACCGACCCACTTGATTGAATAGGTGCTGCCCATGGTTGAGCCGTAAATCTCGGAAACCGGCTCGGCAGAATTGAAACAGCCCGTCAGGGCTGCTGCCAAAGCAGCAACACTGACGGGCCAAACAAGGCGACTTAACATGCTAACCGCCAAAGTCATCGAGCAGGATATTCTCAGGTTCCACACCGAGATCTTCCAGCATCTTGATGACCGACGCGTTCATCATGGGCGGCCCGCACATGTAGAACTCACAGTCCTCCGGCGCCGGGTGATCCTTGAGGTAATTGTCGTACAGGACGTTGTGAATGAACCCGGTAGGGCCTTCCCAGTTATCCTCGGGCAGTGCATCGGACAATGCCAGGTGCCACTCGAAGTTCTCGTGCTCGGCAGCCAACTTGTCATATTCGTCAACATAGAAGGCTTCGCGCAATGAGCGAGCACCGTACCAGAAGGATATCTTGCGCTTGGTCTTGATGCGCAGCAGCTGGTCCATGATGTGCGAACGCATCGGCGCCATGCCGGCACCGCCGCCAACGAAGACCATTTCGGCATCGGTATCCTTGGCGAAGAATTCACCGAAGGGACCGTAAACCGTGATCTTGTCACCCGGCTTCAGAGCGAACACATAGGACGACATCTGACCTGGGGGTACATCGTCACGGCCGGGTGGCGGCGACGCCACGCGGATGTTGAACTTGACGATGCCCTTTTCTTCCGGGTAGTTGGCCATGGAGTAGGCGCGGATGACGGTCTCGTCCACCTTGGATACATAGCGCCACTGGTCGAACTTGTCCCAGTCGCCCCGGAATTCCGGCTGGATATCGAAGTCCTTGTAGTTCACCGTATGCGGCGGACACTCCAGCTGTACATAGCCACCAGCGCGGAAGTTGACGTTCTCACCTTCCGGCAGACGCAAGGTCAACTCCTTGATGAAGGTGGCCACGTTCGGGTTGGACTCAACCACACATTCCCACTTCTTGACCCCGAAAATCTCTTCCGGAATCTCGATTTTCATATCCTGCTTGACCGGGGTCTGGCAGGACAGACGCCAGCCTTCCTTGGCCTCACGCCGCGTGAAGTGAGACTCCTCGGTCGGCAGCATTTCACCACCTCCCGTCTCCACCACGCACTTGCACTGGGCACAGGTACCACCACCACCACAGGCCGACGACAGGAAGATGCCATTGGACGCAAGAGTCCCCAGCAGCCTGTCACCCGCCGGCACCGTAATGGTGCGCTCGCCGTTGATCTCGATGCTCACATCGCCACTGCTCACCAGCTTGGAACGGGCGATGAGAATCACCACCACCAGCACCAGCACGATGGCTGTGAACATGCCGATGGCGAGAAAAATTTCGTAGTTCATCTGCTCACTCCATCCTTACAGCTGTACGCCAGAGAAAGACATGAAGCCCAGCGACATCAGTCCAATTGTAATGAAGGTGATGCCCAGGCCTTGCAGCCCATCGGGAACGTCGCTGTACTTGAGCTTCTCGCGGATCGCCGCCAACAGCGCGATCGCCAGAGCCCAGGACGTGCCGGAAGCGAAGCCATAAACCACACTCTCGGACAGGTTGTAGTCCCGCTCGACCATGAACAGCGTGCCGCCCATGATGGCGCAGTTCACCGTGATCAGCGGCAGGAACACACCCAGCGCGTTGTAGAGCGCAGGCACGAACTTGTCCAGCAGCATCTCAAGAATCTGCACGATAGCCGCGATCACACCGATGTAACTCAGCAGCCCGAGGAAGCTGAGGTCCACGTCGGGCAGACCGGCCCAGGCCAGCGCCCCATCCTTGAGCAGATAGGTATAGATCAGGTTGTTCGCCGGTACGGTGATGCCTTGCACCACGATGACCGCAATACCCAGACCGATAGCCGTTTCTACCTTCTTGGAAATGGCAATGAAGGTACACATGCCGAGAAAGAACGCCAGCGCCATGTTCTCCACGAACACGGCTTTGACGAACAGGCTGATGTAATGCTCCATTAGTATGCCTCCTGCTTGGAAACCTGCGGGGCCATGCGGAAGTCAGGTGCTTCTACCTGCTCCTTCTTCCATACTCGTATGGCCCAGATGAACAGACCAATCAGGAAGAACGCGGACGGGGGCAGCAGCAGCATGCCGTTGGGCAGATACCAGCCGCCATCATTGATGGACTGGAAAACGGTATAGCCCATCAGTTTGCCTGCACCAAACAGCTCACGCACGATACCCAGGCCGATCAGCATGATGCTGTAGCCAAGACCATTGCCGATGCCGTCGAAGAATGACAACACCGGGGGATTCTGCATGGCAAAGGCTTCTGCGCGGCCCATCACGATACAGTTGGTGATGATCAGGCCCACGAATACCGACAGCTGTTTGGACAGCGAATAGGCATAGGCCTTGAGCACCTGATCCACCAGGATTACCAGCGACGCGATGATCACCATCTGCACGATCATGCGAATCGAGCTGGGGATCTGGCTGCGGATCAGCGAGATGAACAGGTTGGAGAACCCGCACACCAGGGTCAGAGCAATACTCATCACCAGCGCGGTATTGAGGTTCGAGGTAACCGCCAGGGCTGAACAGATCCCGAGCATCTGCAAACCGATGGGGTTGTTATTGAAGACCGGGTCCAACAGGACCTGTTTGATTGTCGGCTGTGACATGATCAAGCCTCCCCTGCGCGCAGGTTATCAATAAAGGATCCGAAGCCGTTCTCGCCCAGCCAGTAGTTCAACAGATTGTTGACCCCATTGGCTGTCAGCGTGGCCCCGGCCAGACCATCAACCTGATGATCTGCATTAGGACTGGCAGCATCGACGTTGCCCTTGATGACGCGAATGGCCAGCTGGCCGTCGTCATTGAAGACTTCCTTGCCAGGCCACAATCCGCGCCAGTTGGGGTTATCTACTTCTCCCCCCAGACCGGGCGTTTCGGCATGTTGATAGAAACCGAAGCCCTGGACCGTGTTCAGATCACCCTGCAGCGCCAGGAAACCATGCAGTGTTGACCACAAGCCATAGCCGCGAACCGGCAGGATCAGGGTTTCCATCTGCTGGTCAGCGCCCTCGACCACATACACCACGGTGTAATTCTCGCGGCGGTTGATCGAAGCGACATCTTCACCACCGGTCAGGTTCTTCGACAGCGCCGGGTCTTTGGCCGCCGCCAGCGGATCGAAGGTCTGTGCATCGAACTCATCGCTGAACCGTCCGCTGTCCAGATCGACCAGACGGGCGATGATACGATCGCCGAACAGGGCCTTGACTTCAGCACCGGACATGGACGGACTGCCCAGACCGGCAATCGCCAGGATATTGCGTTGCTTGTCCAACTGGGCATTTTCGATCTGGGTCGGGCGCAGCGCCACAGCGGCACCTGCCACGAAGATCGAACAGACCAGACACACCATCAGGGCCACCACCAGCGTACGGGCGGTAGATTCTTTTTGACTAGACATTGCGCGCCAGCCTCCGCTTGATATTGGCTTGAACGATGAAATGATCGATCAGCGGTGCACACAGGTTGGCGAACAGGATCGCCAGCATCATGCCTTCCGGGAAGGCCGGATTGACCACGCGGATCAATACCACCATGACGCCAATCAGCCCACCGAAGATCCACTTGCCCATGTTGGTCATGGACGCCGATACCGGGTCGGTGGCCATGAAGATCAGGCCGAAGGCAAAGCCGCCGGTGACCATGTGCCAATACCAGGGCATGGAGAACATCGGATTGGTCTCTGAGCCAATGGCGTTGAACAGCATGCTCAGCGCGATCATGCCGATCATTACCCCGGCGACGATCCGCCAAGAGGCGATCTTGGTCATCAGCAATACAGCACCGCCGATGAAAATGGCCAGCGTGCTGGTCTCACCAATGGAACCATGCATGGTGCCAATGAAAGCGTCCATCCAGGTCAGGCCGCTGGTCACCACCGCATCGATACCGCCGGCACCTGCGACGCCCAGCGCCGTTGCACCGGCGAAACCGTCGACGGCAGTCCAGACTGCATCACCGGAAATCTGTGCCGGATAGGCAAAGAACAGGAAAGCGCGGCCGGTCAGTGCCGGGTTGAGGAAGTTCTTCCCGGTACCACCGAAGATTTCCTTGCCGATGACCACACCGAAGCTGATACCCAGGGCGACCTGCCACAGCGGAATGCTCGGCGGCACGATCAGCGCGAACAGCACCGAGGTGACGAAGAACCCTTCGTTGACCTCATGTTTGCGCACGGAGGCAAAGAGCACCTCCCAGAAACCGCCAACAATAAAGGTGACAGCGTAAATCGGCAGGAACCAGGTGGCACCGTGGATGATGTTGTCCCAGATGCTGCTCGGGTCGAAGCCGGCCAGCATGCCGATAAGCGCTATGCGCCAGCCTTCCTGGGCCTCGAGCAGCTCAGGGTTGACCGCGAAGATGCTGTTGGCCTGATAGCCGACGTTCCACATGCCGAAGAACATGGCCGGGAAGGTGCACAGCCAGACGGTAATCATCATGCGCTTGAGGTCGATGCCGTCACGCACATGGGCCGTGGTTCTGGTTACGCTGGATGGCTTGTATAGGAAGGTATCCGCCGCCTCGTAAAGGGCATACCACTTCTCGTACTTGCCGCCCTTCTCGAAATGATGCTCGATCTTGTCAAGGTAACTACGCAATCCCATTGATCAACCCTCCTTCTCGATGCGCGTGAGATTGTCACGCAGGATCGGGCCATATTCGTACTTGCCGGCGCAGACATAGCTGCACAGGGCCAGATCCTCTTCATCCAACTCCAGGCAGCCGAGCTTCTGGGCCATCTCGGTATCACCGACGATCAGCGACCGCAGCAATTGCGTGGGCAGGATGTCCAGCGGCATGACTTCTTCATAGTTGCCGACCGGGATCATCGCCCGAGCACTACCATTGGTACTGGTGGTGAAGTTGAACAGCTTGGAAGGTGCCAGCTTCGAGATGAAGATATTCAGGATCGAATGCTTGTTCGCACCGGCACGCAGATAGTGCAGTATCTCGCGCTGAGTTCCTTCCAGCAGCACCGATACCTGGAGGTGATAGCGCCCCAGATAGAGTACCGGACCACGGGCCAGACGGCCGCCCAGCACCGAGCCGGAAATGATCCGGTTGTTGCCCGGCTTCATTTCACCAGCCACCAGCTCTTCCAGGTTGGCACCGAGTACGGTGCGCAGCAGTCGTGGCCGCTCAATCTGCGGACCACCCAGCGCGACAACGCGCTCGGCTGACAGCCGGCCAGTGGTGAACAGCCGACCTACGGCTACCACGTCCTGGTAGTTGATATGCCACGCCTGCCGGCTTTCGCTGACCGGATCCAGCATGTGGATATGGGTACCCGGCAGACCAGCCGGATGCGGGCCGGCAAAACTCTCGGAGCGCACACCAGCGACATTCTCGCCAGGGATGCTCGCGCCTTCGGCCTTGCACAGCCAGACGCCAGCCAGACGGGCCAGCACTTTCAAGCCGTTTTCAAAATCCGCACCACAGGATTGCAATACCACAGCCGGATCAGCGGACAGCGGGTGGGTATCGATAGCGGTAACGAAGATCGAACTGGGAGTCGCATCAACCGCCGGCACCTTGCTGTACGGGCGAGTCCGCAGCGCGGTCCACAGACCGGAGCGGACGAGCTGATCACGTACCGCCTGGGGATCGAGCCCTTCCAGGCTGTCGGCACCGTGGGCGCCGAAGTCAACGGCATCATCACCTTCGACATCGATCACCACCGACTGCAGTACACGCTTTTCGCCACGATTGATGGCGCTGATCACGCCACTCGCTGGGGCGGTATAGAGTACACCGGGGTTTTTCTTGTCACTGAACAGGATCTGTCCCGCCTGCACCCGATCGCCGACCTGCACCTCCATGGTAGGTTTCATACCGTGGTAATCGAAACCTACAAGTGCAACGCTTCTGACTGGACGGGCGTCTTCAATACGTTGCTCAGGCGAGCCGGTGATTGGCAGATCCAAGCCCCGTTTGATATTTATCATACGAATAGCCTAATCACGAAAATGGAATTGTTGGAAGGCAGTGGCAATGCGCAGAGCTGGCGATCGGCTCCGCGAAAATTGAGCAGAAACAGTCAGACAACGCGACCACGACCTCGATCAAAAAATCCTGCCAAGTATAAAGATCATGGCCAGGCAAAGCTACTCAAGGCGCGGTTTTTTAAAGCCTTCCTGTGTCAGGGTGTCGCACTCGGGCACTCCCGCTTGATACAGGTCAAGACACGCGACCCACCGCTTCCAGGCGACTGCCAAACGCCCACAAAAAAAGGCGCCGAAGCGCCTTTTTTCGTTACTGCATGTTATGCCGGGAAAGCCGGCGGATTAACATTCGCCATGTCTTCCAGAATCCGCACAACCTGACAGCTGTAACCGAACTCGTTGTCATACCAGACATACAGGATGACGCGGTTATCGTTACAGATGGTCGCCTCGGCATCCACCACACCCGCATGCCGGGAACCAACGAAGTCAGTAGACACCACTTCCTGGCTGTTGGTGAAGTCGATCTGCTTATGCAGATCCGAGTGCAGGGCCATGTAACGCAGGTAATTGTTCACCTCGTCGCGGTCGGTCGACTTCTCAAGGTTCAGGTTGAGAATCGCCATCGACACGTTAGGCGTCGGCACCCGGATCGCGTTACCACTGAGCTTGCCGCCCAGCTCCGGCAGCGCCTTGGCAACCGCCTTGGCAGCGCCGGTCTCGGTGATGACCATATTCAGCGCTGCACTGCGCCCCCGACGATCGCCCTTGTGGAAGTTGTCGATCAGGTTCTGGTCATTAGTGTACGAATGAACCGTTTCGACGTGACCATTGACGATACCGTACTTGTCATTGATCGCCTTGAGCACCGGAACGATAGCGTTGGTGGTACAGGAGGCCGCGGAAACGATCTTGTCTTCCGGCGTGATGCTCGCATGGTTGATGCCATGCACGATGTTCTTCAGATCACCCTTGCCCGGCGCAGTCAGTACCACCTGGGAAGCACCCGGGCACTTGAGGTGCTGGGACAGGCCCGCCTCGTCACGCCAGACACCGGTGTTGTCCACGATGATCGCGTCATTGATGCCGTAGGCGGTGTAGTCGATGCTGGCCGGATCGCCGGCATAGATCACCTGGATCTGGTTGCCGTTGGCGGTCAGGGTGTTGTTCTCTTCATCGATGGTGATGGTGCCCTGGAAGGAGCCATGAACCGAGTCGCGACGCAGCAGACTGGCGCGCTTGGACAGATCATTGGTCGCGCCCTTGCGCACCACGATCGCCCGCAGACGCAGCCCGTCCCCGGCGCCGGCCTTCTCAACCATGATGCGCGCCAGCAGGCGGCCGATACGGCCAAAGCCGTAAAGCACCACATCGCGGCCCTGGCGCTTCTCACCCTTGCGACCGATAACGCTGGCCAGCTCCTTGCGCAGGAACCCGTCCAGATCACCGTTACCTTCCTGGGCGTACTTGCCCGCCAGGCGAGCCAGATCAATCGAGGCCGGACCCAGGTCCAGATCCAGCAACGCCTTGATCAGCGGAAAGGTGTCATGTACCGACAGTTCATTGTCATCAATCTGCCGGGCGAAACGGTGGGACTTGAGCAGACTGATAACGGAGCGGTTAACCAGGCCGCGGCCATAGATGGAGGTGACCACGTTGTGTTCACGGTACAAACGTCCAATCAACGGGATCATCGCTTCAGCGGTAGCTTCGCGGTCGGTCCAGTTCTCCAGACATTGCTCGTATTGGGCTTGAGTCACGGCTTTTCCTTCCAGGGTCAGGGAGCTAAAGGGCCAATATTATGAGGCTAGCTGACCGAGGAGGCAATCACCGAACGTAAAACGACCGCCCCAGCGCCCGCCGAAGCAGCCGTTTCAGCCAGCCGTCAGACCACCTGTCTGCGGGTTCGGTACAGCGATAGCAACACACCGCCAGCCAGCAGCGCGAAGGTAACGCCGAGCGATACACCAGCATGAATCTTGATATCCAGGCCATGCAGCAGGATCTTGCAACCAATGAAGATCAATACCAGCGCCAGCGCATATTTGAGGTAGACGAAGCGATGCATCAGCGCAGCCAGGGCGAAGTACAGCGAACGCAACCCCAGGATGGCGAAGATGTTCGAGGTGTAGACAATGAAGGGATCCTGGGTGATGGCGAAGATTGCCGGCACGCTGTCCACGGCGAATACCAGATCTGCCAGCTCGATCAGCACCAGGGCCAGGAACAGCGGCGTGGCGAACAGCACCACCTTGCCAGCCTTGTCCGGTAGGCGGACGAAGAATTTCGAACCATGCAGATCGTCGGTCACCCGAAAATGCCGACGGATAAAAATCACCATCCGGTTCTGCGACAGGTCCGTATGCTCCACCTCATCCTTGCTGAGGAACATCTTGATACCGGAAAACAGCAGGAACACACCAAATATATACAGGATCCATTCGAATTCCTGTACCAGCGCCGCGCCCAGGCCGATCATGATCGCCCGCAGCACGATCACCCCGAGAATGCCCCAGAACAGCACCCGATGCTGATAGATGCGCGGAATGCCGAAGAAACCGAGGATCATCGCCATGACGAACACATTGTCCATGGACAGCGACTGCTCAATCAGAAAGCCGGTGTAGAACTCCAGCGCGCTGGCCGAGCCCATCTGGAACCAGACCCACAGACCGAACAGCATACCGACGGCAAAGTAGCCGCCGTACAACAGGAAACTTTCACGCACTTCGATTTCATGTTCTTCGCGGTGCAGCACACCAAGGTCGAAAGCGAGAATGGCCAGCACGATGGTCAGAAAGAGCAACCATTGCCAGACAGCAGTACCGAGAAAGGGGTTGGTCAAAAACGAAATCAGAGGCTCCATGGCGGCCCTCCTGTCAAAGTTTTCAATAAACTTATGACTCCGACATCACGGTGGGACCAACCACCGCCAGAGGGGCCCGGCGTCACGCAGGCTGAATGATATAACCGGCCTCAGACTTCGACAAGCGGAGATAAAAACAGCGCAATCACAACACGGAACCGCCCGGGGGGTTAAACTGTGCGTTTTGCGCAACAAGATAAGCCCACCAGCATGCCTGACACATCACTTCTGTTCGCCGCACCGTTGCAGAGCCACCTCGGTAACAAAACAGCCTGGGGCAACCTGCCCGCCGCGGCGCGCGCCCTGGCCATTGCCGAAGCAGCATCCCAGCATACCGGCCTGAGCCTGGTCATCACCCGGGATACCGCCATGGCGGACCGCCTGGAACAGGAACTTCGGTTCTTCGCTCCCGAGCTGCCGGTGGCTACCTTCCCCGATTGGGAAACCCTGCCCTACGATCGCTTCTCGCCGCACCAGGACATTATCTCCCAGCGGCTGGAGACGCTGTACCGTCTGCCGCAGGTAGGGCACGGTATCCTGGTCGTACCGATGATCACCCTGCTGCACCGGATTGCGCCCCGCTCCTTCCTCGGCGGCTCGGTGCTGATGCTGAAGGTCGGCCAGCGGCTGGACATCGACCGCATGCGCCAGGATCTGGATGCGGCGGGCTATCGTTGCGTCGACACCGTCTATGAGCATGGCGACTACGCCGTGCGCGGTGCGCTGCTGGACCTGTTTCCCATGGGCAGCCGCCTGCCCTACCGCATCGACCTGTTCGATGAGGAAATCGAAACCCTGCGCACCTTCGATCCGGAGACCCAGCGTTCGATCGACAAGGTTGAGCGCATCCATTTGCTACCCGCGCGGGAATTCCCCCTCGACAAGAGTGCGCTGACCGGCTTTCGTGCGCGCTTTCGTGAACGTTTCGAGGGCGATCATCGGCGCTGCCCCATCTATCAGGACCTGAGCGATGGCATGGTGCCGCCGGGCATCGAATATTACCTGCCACTGTTCTTCGAAGAGCTGGGCACCCTGTTCGACTACCTGCCGGACGACACGCTGCTGTTCAGCCTGCCCGGCATCGAGGACAGTGCCACCCAGTTCTGGTCAGATGTACGCAATCGCCACGAGGAACAGGGCATCGATCCGACCAGACCGCTGCTGACGCCGGCAGAACTGTTTCTGCCCGTTGAAGAGTGCTTCGCCCTGCTCAAGCGTTACCCGCGCATCATCTGCCACGATGAGCCGCTACCGGCAGCGCCCGGGGTCACCAATTTCAATTGCAGCCCGCCGCCCGAACTGCCGCTGGATAGCAAGCAGGATCAACCGCTGCGCGAACTGCAGCGCTTTCTCGACGAGTTCAACGGTCGCTCGCTGTTCATCGCCGAAACCGCCGGCCGCCGCGAGGCGCTTCTGGAGCTGCTGGCACGCATCAGCCTGAAGCCCGAGCCGGTGGACAGCTGGGCTGATTTCATCAACAGCCAGCTGTCCTGCGCCATCATGATCGCGCCGGTGGATCAAGGGCTGCTGAGCCAGGACCCGCCCGTCGCCCTGATCGCCGAAAGCCAACTGTTCGGCCAGCGGGTGATGCAGCGTCGGCGGCGCGGCAAGGCTACCGACCTGGGCGACACCCTGATCCGTAACCTGACCGAACTGCGCGAAGGCGCGCCAGTGGTGCACATCGACCATGGCGTGGGTCGCTATCGCGGCCTGGTCAATCTGAGCGTCGAAGGCCAGGAGGCCGAGTTCCTCAAGCTCGAGTACGCCGACGAGGCCACACTTTATGTGCCGGTGGCGAACCTGCACATGATCGCCCGCTATACCGGCGCCGATGATGATAACGCGCCGCTGCACCGGCTGGGCTCGGAGCAATGGCAGAAGGCCCGACGCAAGGCCGCCGAAAAGGTCCGCGACGTGGCCGCCGAACTGCTGGATGTCTACGCCCGCCGCGCCGCGCGCAAGGGCTACGCCTTCAGCCAGCCGGAACAGGACTACCAGACCTTCGCCGACGCCTTCCCCTTCGAGGAAACGGCCGACCAGCAAGCCGCGATCGATGCGGTAACGAAAGACATGACCGGCCCGCAACCAATGGATCGCCTGGTATGTGGCGATGTCGGCTTCGGCAAGACCGAGGTCGCCATGCGCGCCGCCTTCCTCGCCGTGCATGGCGGCAAGCAGGTCGCAGTACTGGTGCCCACTACCCTGCTTGCCCAGCAGCATTACAACAGCTTCAAGGACCGCTTCGCGGACTGGCCGGTGAAAGTCGAGGTGATTTCCCGCTTCCGCTCCGCCAAGGAAGTCAAGGCAGCCACCCAGGAGCTGGCCGATGGCAAGATCGACATCATGATCGGCACCCACAAGTTGCTGCAGGGCGATGTCCAGTTCAAGGACCTGGGCCTGGTGATCATCGACGAGGAACACCGCTTCGGGGTACGCCAGAAGGAACGCCTCAAGGCCCTGCGCAGCGAGGTGGATATCCTCAACCTGACTGCCACGCCGATTCCACGGACCCTGAACATGGCCATGACCGGCATGCGCGACCTGTCGATCATCGCCACGCCGCCGGCGCGGCGGCTGTCGGTCAAGACCTTCGTCATGCAGCAGCAACCGGCGGTGATCAAGGAAGCCATCCTGCGCGAACTCTTGCGCGGCGGCCAGGTGTACTTCCTGCACAACGAAGTGGAAACCATCGAGAAATGCGCGGCCGACCTGGCAGAGCTGGTGCCCGAAGCGCGAATCGGCATCAGCCACGGCCAGATGCCGGAACGTGCTCTGGAGCAGGTGATGCGCGACTTCTATCATCGCCGCTTCAACATCCTGGTGACCTCGACCATCATCGAGACCGGCATCGATGTGCCCAGCGCCAACACCATCATCATCGAGCGCGCCGACAAGTTCGGCCTCGCGCAGCTGCACCAGCTGCGCGGCCGGGTCGGCCGTAGCCACCACCAGGCCTACGCCTATCTGCTGACCCCGGCCGGGCGCAAACTCACCGGTGACGCGGAAAAGCGCCTGGAAGCCATTGCCGCGGCACAGGACCTGGGCGCAGGCTTTACCCTGGCCACCCATGATCTCGAGATCCGCGGCGCCGGCGAGCTACTTGGCGAAGGCCAGAGCGGGCAGATCCAGGCGGTCGGTTTCACTCTGTACATGGACATGCTGGAACGGGCCATCAAGGCCATCCAGCAGGGCAAGGAGCCGGAGCTGGAAAACCCGCTGAGCGGCGGCCCGGATATCAACCTGCGCCTGCCGGCGCTGATTCCCGACGACTACCTGCCGGACGTGCATGCACGCCTGACCCTGTACAAGCGCATCGCCAATGCCGCCAATGATGACGACCTGAAGGACTTGCAGGTGGAAATGATCGACCGCTTCGGCTTGCTGCCCGAACAGGTGAAAACCCTGTTCCGGGTCACCGCGCTGAAACTGCGCTGTGCGCCGCTGGGTATCGCCAAGATCGATGTTGGCGCGGAGCATGGCCGCGTCGAGTTCGCTGCCGATACCAGTGTCGATCCGCTGACGCTGATCCGCCTGATTCAGGACAACCCGCAGCGTTACCGGCTGGATGGCGGCAGCGTATTCCGCTTCAGCGCGCCCATGGGCACCGCGGCGCTGCGCCTGAATACCGTCGAAGCCCTGGTGGAACGGCTGCAGCAAGTGCCCAGCCCGCCCCCCAGCCCCGGCAAAGGCAAGCGTCGATGAAGTGGGCTGTGCCCAGCTGATAGGGTTGGGGGCAGCTCAAAAGATGCCCCCACCAAGAATCAGAGCAAGCCCGCTCCTTGCAACAGTTCGACCGCCTGCCGCCAGCGCGGCTGGGCCTTGTAATCGATACCGGGGGTGCTCCTGGCCAACATGCCCTGCGCCCGGGGCGACGGCTGCATGCCCGTCTGCTGCGCATGCACCAGCGCCTGCTCAGCCGCAGCGCGATCATTGCACACCAGTAGCATGTCGCAACCGGACGCCAGCGCCGCATCGACCCGCTCCGCCATGCCGCCCACCGCGTGAGCGCCGGCCATGGTCAGGTCATCACTGAAGATCACCCCACGAAAGCCCAGCTCAGCGCGCAGGATGTCCTGCAGCCAGCGGCGGGAAAAGCCCGCCGGCAGGCTGTCCACCGCCGGATAGACCACGTGCGCCGGCATGATCCCATCCAGCAACGGCGCTAGCGCCGCAAAGGGCTGCAGATCAGATTCGCGGATCGCCGCCTCGCTGCGCTCATCGACCGGCAGGTCGAAGTGTGAATCAGCCTCTGCCCAGCCATGCCCGGGGAAATGCTTGCCGGTCGCGGCCATGCCGGCCTGCCGCAGCCCCTGGATATAGGCCTGACCCAGGCGACTCACCTGCTGCGGATCACCGCCCAGGGAACGGTCGCCGATTACCTGGCTGCGCCCGTAATCAAGATCCAGTACCGGCGCAAAGCTGATGTCGATACCGCAGGCGAGCATCTCGGTCGCCATCAGCCAGGCCGCAGCCTCGGCCAGCTGTTCCTGCTCTGCGGCAGCGCACCCGGCGATTCGGCCAAGCGCCGGCAACCGCAACACATCCCGCCGCAGCCGCTGGACCCGCCCGCCTTCCTGGTCAATGGCGATCAGCATATCGGGGCGCACTGCACGAATGCTGCGTACCAGCTCGCGCACCTGGGCCGGGGATTCGGTATTGCGGGCAAATAGGATCATGCCGCCGACTTCGGGCTGTCTCAACAGCTGGCGGTCTTCCGGCGTCAGCCAGGTGCCGGCCAGATCCAGCATCAATGTGCCTTGTTTCAATGAAGTGCTCCTTGGAATGTAGGGCAAGCGCTATTCGATGATTACCGCACAGCCGGCCGGGGTCATCTCGAACAGCGCCAGAATATCCGGATTACGCAGGCGGATGCAGCCATGGGACAGCGGGATGCCCATCGGCTGATCATCACCGGTACCGTGCAGATAGATGTAGCGACGCTGGGAATCACGATCGGCGCCACGGTTGATACCCGGCTCCTCACCGCAGAGCCAGAGTATGCGAGTTAGGATCCAGTCCCGCTGCGGGTGCGTAGCGGCCAGCTCAGGCGACCAGACCTCGCCGGTCGGCCGCCGACCAATGAAGACCGCACCCAGCGGCTGGCCCTCACCGATGCGGGCCCGCACCCGGTGCCGGCCGCGCGGCGTGCAACCGCTGCCGTTCAATTCCCCCGCACCATTCTTTGCTGTTGATACCGGATACTGGCACAGCTGCCGACCGGCCCTGGAGCCGGTCAGCAACTGACGCTCGATGGATATATGGATCAGGTCCAGCTGCATGGTCACTCCGCTGCAACAAAGGCATACACGATAGCGGATCACACAGCGGGAAGTAAGTCCTAGGGCGCCACCGGTTCCGGGGCATCGCGCAGGCGACTGCTCGCCTCCCCCCGCAACTGCGGGCTGGCACGCATGCCGGCGGCCAGGAACGGCACCATCTGTCGCAGCACCTCCTCGGTCCCGGCGCGCTCGCCGCACTCTGCTTCGGCCATGGCCTTGAGCGCCTTCATACTCGACAGGGTGAATGCCGCACTGCCCAGCATGAAATGCACACGCCAGAACAGCACATCCGCCGGCAGCTCGGGCGAGCTGCGCAATACCAGCGCCATGTAGCGCTGGAACACCTTGCCATAGACCTCACCCAGATACTTGCGCAAATGGCCCTGGCTCTGGCTGAAAGCCAAACCCAGCAACCGCATGAAGGTAGAAAGATCGTGCCCGCTGCGTGGCTTCACCGCCAGCACCAGCCGCACCAGCATGTCCAGCAACTCCTCAAGACTCTGCTCTGGATTACCGGCCTGCTCGTTGCGATCGAGCTCCTGCTCCAGGCTGCTGACGAAGGGATTGAGGAAGCGGGTGAACACCGCCTGGATCAGGGATTTCTTCGAACCGAAATGGTAGTTCACCGCCGCCAGGTTCACCCCGGCCTTGCTGGTGATCAGACGCAGCGAGGTTTCCGCAAACCCCTTTTCGGCAAACAACTGCTCGGCGGCATCAAGGATGCGCTCGACTGTTTCAGACTGTGCCACGGATAACTCCCAGATACATTTGTTTGAAACATACGTTTCAAACGATCTCCCTGTCAACTTGAACGTTTTACCACAGCCGCCTGCGCAAGCAAACTGGCCAAACGACTTGCCCTGCGGGCACAACTGTATATAATCCCAATAACTGTATAAAAAGACAGGTACTGGATAATGCTTAAACTGACGGCACGGCAACAACAGGTACTGGCCTTCCTGAAGGAATACATGAGTGCCAATGGCTATCCCCCCACCCGGGTGGAGATTGCCCGCGAGCTGGGCTTCCGCTCACCAAACGCGGCCGAAGAACACCTCAAGGCACTGGCCCGCAAAGGCGCCATTGAGATGATTCCCGGCGCTTCCCGCGGCATCCGCCTGCCGGCCGACAGTGAGGCCCAGAACCAGGAAGATGGATTACCGGTTATCGGCCAGGTGGCCGCCGGCGCCCCCATCCTGGCGGTAGAGAACATTGAGGACCATTGCCGCATCAGCCCCGAGTTCTTCAGCCCCCGTGCCGACTATCTGCTGCGCGTGCGCGGCATGAGCATGAAGGACATCGGCATTCTTGATGGAGACCTGCTCGCCGTACATCGCACCAGCGAAGTCAGGAATGGCCAGGTGGTCGTCGCCCGCCTCGATGACGAGGTGACCGTCAAACGCTTCCACAAGCAGGGCCGCAAGGTGTCATTGATTGCTGAGAACCCTGATTTCGCGCCCATAGAAGTCGATCTGCGCGAACAGGAACTGATCATCGAAGGTCTGAGCGTCGGCGTGATACGCCACTGAAGGAGTACGCCATGCAGTATGCGCGAAACAAAGGTTCAGCCGCACAACCCGACCTGCTGCACCAGGTCATGATGTCGTCTCGCCTGCAGGCACAGAGTCTGAGCGGTACGGCCCTACCTGACAGCGAGCCGGAGAACATCGGCTTCAGTGAGATCAGTCTGAATGGCACGCCACGCCAGTGCCTGCAATGGTTGGCGCCGGTGTTGCGGGATCTGAGCCAGGCCAGTTGTCCGGGCTGGCTGACGTTGATCGACCCGCCGCTGCCGGTCAGCCAGAAGTGGCTGCGGGCCTCGGGGCTCGATCCCCAGCGCATACTCATCATCCGCCCAAAGCATGGCATGGATACACTGGAATTATGCTGCGAGATTCTGCGGCTAGGCTACAGCCACACAGTGGTGAGCTGGCTGCCACCATTGGCAAGCACCCATCTACGCCTGGAGGCAGCTGCCCGCTCAGGGTACTGCGCCAGCCTCAATGTGCGCCTGGGCAGCACCGGCATGGCTTGATGTGACCACCTCGGTCGGGCGTCTGCCCGACTGGGTCAATGCAATACGCGGTGTTCGTCGAATTCCAGATCGGGATCTTCTTCCATGATCTGACCAGCCATCTGCATGCCAGTACTGATCATCGCCTTGGCCACTTCCACGTAGTTGCCCTGCAGAAAGTCCCTTGCCTCTTCGGAGAACTCGATGGTCAACAGCGGCTTGCCCTCTTCGTCCGGGCGGCGCAAAGCGACAGTGCCGTCGGCAAGCTCTATGATCTCGAGAAAGGGTGAAGGCATTGTACGTCTCCTGTCAGTCAAGCCGCGCAGGGTATCACAGCCACCCTGAGCCGACCACCGCTCACCACTCCTGCATTCCCTCGCGATAACGCTCGATCTGCGCGGCCAGCGCAGCGAGCGCTGCCTGCGCCTCGTCGATACCCCATTCCGCCACCGGAGCAGCCGTGGTGGCAATCAGCTCGCCGGCGGCAGCAGTTCGGGATGGGGCGGCCTCGGCTGCGAACAGTTGCCCCCAGGCCCGCAACAGCCCAGCCAGCCAGTTGCCATCATCCATCGCCAGCTGCGTCAGCTCGCCCAGTTCCGGCCCGGGAAAACGTTCGGACAGATCGCCGCGCAATACCTGCTCGACATCGCGAGCGTCCAGCAACGGCCAGCGATAACGCTCGGCAATTTCATGAATCAGCGCCAACACCGCGCGGTAACCATGGAACAGGACGTGCTCACGGTGGTAACGCGCCTGGGTCATGGCGCCCAGATCAGTGGCGCCTGCCGCCGCCTCCCAGGATGTCAGAGCCAGACGGGCAAATGAGAGTGCCTGGTTGGTGCGGGTATAGATCTCATTCGCCATACAGCCTCCGCTCAGCGCTTGGGCTTGCGCCCATCGTCCACCACCCAGCCCTTGCCATCGTGAAACGCGCGCCAGCCACTGGGCTTGCCCTCGATTTCACTTTGCACGTACTGCTCCTTGCTCTTGCGGCTATAGCGGATCACCGTGGGGTTGCCATCGGGATCAGCCACCGGCGCATCAAGCAGGAAGTGGTACTTCGGGTCGATCGCGTCGCGGTGCGGCAGCAACTCCTTGACCAGCGGAGCGCGGGTTTCACGGTTCTTCGGGAATTGGCTGGCAGCCAGGAACAGACCCGAGGCACCGTCGCGCAACACATAGACGTCATCGACCTTGTCGCAGCGCAGCTCCGGCATCAGTACCGGGTCCATCTTCGGCGGCGCCGCCTCACCGCTTTTCAGCAGTTTGCGGGTGTTCTTGCAGGCGCTGTTGGTGCAACCGAAGTACTTGCCGAAACGGCCGGTCTTGAGCTGCATCTCGCTGCCGCACTTGTCGCATTCGATCACCGGACCATCATAGCCCTTGATCTTGAACTGCCCCTCTTCCACCTCGAAGCCGCTGCAGTCGGGGTTATTGCCGCACACATGCAGCTTGCGACGCTCATCCACCAGGTAGCTGTCCATGGCGGTGGCACAGATCGGGCAGCGGCGCTTGGCGCGCAGTATGCGTGATTCGCCTTCCTCGTCATCGGCTGCCACTTCGTTACCGGGCACCAGATTGACGGTCGCCTTGCAGCGCTCCTTGGGTGGCAGAGCATAGCCCGAGCAGCCCAGGAAAACGCCAGTAGAGGCGGTACGGATCATCATCGGCCGGCCGCACTCCACACAGGGAATATCGGTTGGCGTCGGCAGATTCGCCCGCATGCCCTGCTCCCCATCCGCCGCGCTGGCGGCCTTGAGCTTGAGGCTGAAATCGGCGTAGAACTTGTCCAACACCTGCTTCCATATCACTTCACCCTGGGCCACGTCATCGAGGGATTCCTCCATGCGGGCGGTGAAGCTGTAGTCCATCAGGTTCGGGAAGCTTTCATTGAGCCGCTCAATGACGATGTCACCCATCTTTTCGGCGTAGAAACGCCGGTTGTTCAGGGTGACGTAGCCGCGCTCCTGGATGGTGGAGATAATCGAGGCATAGGTCGACGGGCGGCCGATACCACGCTTCTCCAGCTCCTTGACCAGACTGGCTTCGGAATAACGCGCCGGTGGCTTGGTGAAATGCTGCTTCGGATCGAGCTTGATCAGCTCAAGCTGGTTGTCCACCTGCATGTCAGGCAGCACTTCGTCTTCCCCGCCTTTGCCCAGCGGCGGCAGGACCTTGGTGAAACCGTCGAACTGCAGGATACGACCGCGCGCGCGCAGCTCGAAATCGCCCGCCTGCACCGTAATGGTGGTGGACAGGTACTTGGCCGGCGGCATCTGGCAGGCGACGAACTGGCGCCAGATCAGCTCATACAACCGCTCGGCATCCCGCTCCATGCTCTTGAGCTCGGTCGACTTGAGCTTCACGTCCGAGGGGCGGATGGCTTCGTGCGCCTCCTGGGCGTTGGCCTTGCTGCCATAGACGTTCGGCGTTTCGGGCAGATACTGGGCGCCGAAGTTCTTCTCTATATAGCCGCGCGCCATGCTCACGGCGTCAGCCGACAGGAAGGTCGAGTCGGTCCGCATATAGGTGATGTAGCCCGCTTCATACAACCGCTGGGCCATCATCATGGTTTTCTTCACACTGAAGCCCAGGCGCGTGCTGGCAGCCTGTTGCAGGGTGGAAGTAATGAAGGGTGCGCCGGGCTTGGTGCTGGTCGGGCGAGCGTCACGCTTGACCACCTTGTAGTCGGCGCTCTGCAGCTGCTCCAGTGCCTGGTCGGTCTGCTGCTTGTTCAGCGGACGGAAGGCTTCGCCATTTTCCTTGACCACTTCGAAGCGAACGGATTCGCTTTTCGGGGTGTTCAGATTGGCATGCACTTCCCAGAATTCTTCCGGGATGAAGGCGCGGATTTCCCGCTCGCGATCGACGATCAGCTTGACCGCGACCGACTGTACCCGGCCGGCGGACAGGCCGCGGGCGATCTTCTGCCACAGCAGCGGCGAGACCATATAACCCACCACCCGATCAAGGAAGCGCCGTGCCTGCTGGGCGTTGACCCGGTTCATGTCCAGCTCACCCGGCTCGGAGAAGGCTTCCTGAATGGCCTTCTTGGTGATCTCGTTGAACACTACCCGACGGTAGCGGCTTTCATCACCACCGATGGATTCGCGCAGGTGCCAGGCAATGGCTTCCCCTTCGCGGTCCAAATCCGTTGCGAGATAGATGGTGTCGGCTTCCTTGGCCAGGCGGCGCAGTTCGTCGATGACCTTTTCCTTGCCGGGCAGGATCTCGTAATGCGCTTTCCAGTCATTTTCAGGGTCGACGCCCATCCGGTTGACCAGCTGCATCCGCGCTTTGGTTGCCTTGTCGACTTCCGGTGCGGAGGCGGCCTTGCGTCCACCCTTGGGTTTGCTTTCGGTCTTGCTGCTGCCGCTGGTGGGCAGGTCGCGGATGTGTCCGATACTCGACTTCACCACGAAGTCATTGCCAAGGTATTTGTTGATCGTCTTGGCCTTGGCCGGTGACTCCACAATGACCAGTGCTTTTCCCATGGGTAACAGTATTCCTCAATCAATCAAATCGGCCTGCGCGGGGGAGCGAGGCGTCAACGTTGCCTGCAAGGGGCGCAGGCGGTCTGGAGGGCCAGAGCCTACACGTCTTCGCTGACAAAGGTAAAGCGTGGATATGTTTTGCCTTCCACAACCACCTGTTCGGTGAACATGTCCAGCGGCCGCACCCACAGGTCGAATTTGCCATATAAGGTACGGTAGACCACTAACGGCTCTTCTGTTTCGGAATGTCGCGCGATGCCGATCACCTGGTAGTCCTTACCTTTATAGTGGCGGTAGCGGCCTGGCTTCAATTGCACGTGATGGCTCCTATAACCTGATTGCGCTTTAGCGCATTGCGGAAAGTTTGGCGCAGAGGCAGCATTTGCCGGTCGGGCCACGCAGACACGCCGTGAATACATCCCTGTAGGCTCGCGGTTGCCATCCCTGGCAACCGACGGTCTGCCTGACCCGACCGACAAACGCTGCCTGCACGTTCTGAAGTTGCTGCACGGAAAACCTGCATCGGTACCAAGCGGGGAAGCTATTTATGCAGAAGGAGCTGTGCTACGCAGACCCCATAGTGTTTTCGCCGGGATATGCGATGAGCTAGTCGGCGGAGCTTGGGTACTGCCCTTGGCGGACCGTCGGTTGCCAGGGATGGCAACCGCGAGCCTACAGGGGTGAGGCAAACGTCTGCGAAGCACTGCTTCGCGTGCAGCCGAACGCCCGGCAATCTGTGATTGACGGGCAGGCCCCGCTTGCGGGTACTTGCGGCGTGTCCGCCAAGGGCAGTACCCAAGCGCAGTCCTTGCACCAGACACCTACAACCACAACCACAACCACAATGCCCCGAGCCCAAGAGGCCGACACTTATTTGCTCAGATACCGCATCCCTTCCTCAAGCCCCTCCAGCGTCAGGGGATACATGTGATCCTCCACCAGGTCCTGGATGATGCGGGTCGAGGTGGTATAGCCCCAGGCATCCTTGGGATAAGGGTTGATCCAGATCATCTTGGGATATTTCTCGCGCAGGCGGGTAATCCAGACGTGGCCGGCCTCCTCGTTCCAGTGCTCCACGCTGCCACCGGGCTGGGTGATCTCGTAGGGTGCCATGGCCGCGTCACCGACGATCACCACCTTATAGTCCGGCCCATACTTGTGCAGCAGGTCCATGGTGGGGATGCGCTCGTTGGTCCGACGCATGTTGTCCTTCCATACCGACTCGTAGAGGCAGTTGTGGAAGTAGAAATATTCCAGATGCTTGAATTCGGTCCGGCAGGCGGAGAACAGTTCTTCGCAGACCTTGATATGCGAATCCATCGAGCCGCCGATATCGAACAGCAGCAGCAACTTGACTGCGTTGCGCCGTTCCGGGCGCATCTGGATATTCAGCAGGCCGCCGTCACGGGCGGTGTGGTCGATGGTGCCGTCGATATCCAGCTCGTCTGCGGCTCCGGTGCGGGCGAACTTGCGCAGACGGCGCAGGGCGATCTTGATGTTGCGGGTGCCCAGCTCCACCTGATCATCCAGGTTCTTGTATTCGCGCTGCTCCCAGACCTTGGCCGCACGCCCCTGGCGCTTGCCCGCGTCGCCGACACGGATACCCATCGGGTTGTAGCCGCCGGAGCCAAAAGGACTGGTACCACCAGTGCCGATCCACTTGTTGCCGCCGGCATGGCGTTCCTTCTGCTCTTCGAGGCGTTTCTTGAACTCCTCGATCAGCTTGTCCAGCCCGCCCAGGGATTTGATCTGCTCGCGTTCTTCGTCGGTGAGCAGGCGCTCGAATTCCTTGCGCAGCCAGTCCTCCGGAATCAGCGCTTCCAGCAGCTCGTTGAGGTCCTGCAGACCATTGAAATAGGCGCCGAAGGCGCGGTCGAACTTGTCGAAGTGACGCTCGTCCTTGACCATCACCGTGCGCGCCAGATAGTAGAATTCGTCCATATCGGCGAACACGACATGGTTCTTCAGCGCGTTGATCAGATCCAGCAGCTCGCGTACCGACACCGGCACCTTCGCTGCACGCATCTCATTGAACAAATTGAGTAGCATGATTGCAGCCTCTCGGGAGAACTCGGATAGCCCCTCCCC
This sequence comes from Halopseudomonas bauzanensis, assembly GCF_900114735.1. GTDB lineage: Bacteria > Pseudomonadota > Gammaproteobacteria > Pseudomonadales > Pseudomonadaceae > Halopseudomonas > Halopseudomonas bauzanensis. The sequence continues at coordinate 126,658 of NZ_FOUA01000001.1, forward strand.
CTTGCAGGGAGAGGGCTGGAGAGAGGGTGAAGCGCTTAGCGGTTTTGCCGGCGCGTCATGAAGGCCAGGCGCTCCAGCAGCTGCACGTCCTGCTCGTTCTTCACCAGCGCGCCATACAGCGGCGGGATGGCCTTGGTCGGGTCGCGATCACGCAGCACGGCTTCGGGGATGTCGTCGGCCATCAGCAGCTTCAGCCAGTCGACCAGCTCGGACGTGGAAGGCTTTTTCTTCAGGCCCGGCACCTTGCGCACGTCAAAGAAGATGTCCATCGCTTCACTGAGCAGGTCCTTCTTGATGTTCGGATAGTGCACATCAACGATGCGCTGCATGGTCTCGCGGTCAGGGAAGGCAATGTAGTGGAAGAAGCAGCGGCGCAGGAAGGCGTCGGGCAGTTCTTTCTCGTTGTTCGAGGTGATGATGATGATCGGGCGCTGTTTGGCCTTGATCGTCTCGTTGGTCTCGTAAACGTAGAATTCCATCTTGTCGAGTTCCTGCAACAGGTCGTTGGGGAACTCGATATCGGCCTTGTCGATTTCGTCGATCAGCAGGATGGCCCGCTCTTCGGATTCGAAGGCTTCCCACAGCTTGCCCTTCTTGATGTAGTTACGTACGTCATGCACCTTGTCCACGCCGAGCTGGGAGTCGCGCAGGCGGCTGACCGCATCGTACTCGTAGAGCCCCTGGTGCGCCTTGGTAGTGGATTTGATGTGCCAGGTGATGAGCTTGGCGCCCATGGACTCGGCCAACTGCTCGGCCAACATGGTTTTGCCGGTGCCCGGCTCGCCCTTGATCAGCAGCGGGCGCTCGAGGGTAATGGCGGCGTTGACGGCGAGCTTGAGGTCGTCGGTGGCGACGTAGGACTGGGTACCTTCGAACTTCATGGGGAATTCCTTGGGACGGGCCGCTGACAGCGGGCATTCACGTTATTTTCTCAGCCCTCGACTATAGCCCGCACCCCGAATGGGTGTAAACGCACAGGCGGAATTCACTCAGTGAATGGCGGGCGGACCTGCACGACGGCGAACTGGCATTGTGGGAGCGGGCTCGCCCGCGAAGAGGCCTGGCAGAAGAGCTTCGCGGCCAGGGCCGCCCCCACTCGAAATGACCGCCTCACCGCAGGCTTTTACTCCTGATCTTCCTCCAGCGCCCGCTCGAAGCGGGGTGTGAAGGCTTCAACGAAGGCATTGCGCAGGATCTGAATAAAGGCCTGGAAGGCGCTCATTTCCGCGTTATCCAGACTGCCGCTCAGCTCGATACGGGTGGCGAACTGGTCCTGGCGCTGATTCTGCAGCACTTCCTGCCCGCCATGGACGATCGCCTCCCATAGACCCCGGAAGAATCCCTTGTCCTCGTTGCGGATATCCTGATCCATGTCGAATACGTCGACATCGCGCATCAAAGGCTTGATGTAGCCGGTCAATTGCCGGTCCTCGACATCCAGCTCCATGGTCAGATCGCCCTCGCCCCCGCGGAAATCGAACTTGCCGTAGGCGCCGGCGAAGTCATTGATGCGGGTCAGGTCCAGGCCCAGCATGCGAAACTGCAGATCGAGATTGTCCACCCGCCCCAGCGGGTCGAAGTGCGCCGTGGCCTCGACCGGCGCGTGACCGAGGAAATTGGCGGTGCCGTTCATACTGGCACTGCGTTGCCCCTGGGCATCGGGCGCGTTGGTCAGATTGCGCACCGTCATCTGGATATCACTGGCGTTGATGTTGACCGGCGGGTCGCTGGAAAAATTACGGAAGAACACCGTGCCGCTGTGTACGTTCACCTCGTTCAGGCGCACCGGCACCATGTCTTCCAGTTGCGCACGCCAATCGACCCCTTCACCGGTCTGCTTCTGGGCCTCGGATTCGCCATCGACAAAATTGAGTTCCGGTTCATACAGGTCGACCACACCGATCAGCACGCCCTCTTTCCACAGGGCGCGCATGCGGACCTTGATATCCATAACCGGCAGCTTGACGAAGGGCACCTGATTCTCGCCCTCGGTCTTGGTGATCACCAGCTCGTTGATCCGGTAGGCGCCATTCCACCAGGTCATGTCCACATCTTCTATATGGCCACGGTAGTCGCCCATCTCGGCAAGCTTGTCATTCAGGAACTCGCGTACCAACCAGGGCAGCATCAGGTGCAGTATGATCAACAGCAGCGCCAGCACCGCCACCGTTATCATGGAAATACGCAGGGTCTTGTTCATAACAGGATTGACTTGTGCCGTTATCGGTAGTTCAACCGATTGACGCCCATGAACGCCAGGCATAGGCTGGTCCGGCCGCGCATCCACAAGGAGAACAACCATGAGCCACGTTTTCACAGATTACTCCCAGTCCATCGGCAACACGCCGTTGGTCCGGATCAACCGCCTGGCCCCCCACGGCGTCACCATCCTGGCCAAGGTTGAAGGGCGCAATCCTTCGCATTCGGTCAAGTGCCGTATCGGCGCCAGCATGATCTGGGACGCCGAGTCCCGGGGGATTCTGAAAGAAGGCATGACCATCGTCGAGCCCACCTCCGGCAATACCGGCATCGGCCTGGCCTTCGTAGCCGCCGCCCGCGGTTACAAACTGATTCTGACCATGCCCTCTTCCATGAGCCTGGAGCGCCGCAAGGTACTCAAGGCGCTGGGCGCCGAACTGGTACTCACGGAGCCGGCCAAGGGCATGAAGGGCGCTATCGAGAAAGCCACTGAAATAACCCAGGCCGCTCCCGACACCCACATTCTCCTGCAGCAGTTCGAGAACCCGGCCAACCCCGCCATCCATGAAAAGACCACCGGCCCGGAGATCTGGCGCGATACCGACGGCGGTATCGATGTACTGGTCTCGGGGGTCGGCACCGGCGGGACGCTGACCGGCGTGTCGCGCCATATCAAGCAGACCTGCGGCAAGGCCATTACTGTCGTCGCCGTGGAGCCGGTCAGCTCACCAGTGATTACCCAGGCCCGGGCCGGTGAAGAAATCAAGCCGTCACCGCACAAGATCCAGGGTATTGGCGCCGGTTTCATCCCCGGCAACCTGGATCTGAGTCTGGTCGACCGGGTAGAGCTGACCACCGACGAAGAAGCCAAGGACATGGCCCTGCGTATCATGCGCGAGGAAGGCATTCTCTGCGGTATCTCCTCCGGCGCCGCCATGGCCGCCGCGGTGCGCATCGCCGAAGAGCCGGATATGCAGGGGCGCACCATCGTCGTGGTACTGCCTGATTCCGGCGAGCGTTACCTGTCCACCATGCTGTTCGCCGACCTGTTCACCGACCAGGAAATGCTGCCCTGAGCCGTCGGGCTGATCCGGAGCCGGCGTGACCTCGCCGGTATCCGATCAGCCGCGGCTCTTCCGCCGGACTCGCTGACTGGCTATTCTGGGCACCTCCGGATTCACTACCAGGGTTGCCCATGTCAGATACCGCCGTGCATATCGCCCAACGCCTGCTGGATGCCTTCGATGCTTATCGAGCGACGTTCCGCGAACTGACCCTGGGCGCCCGCGCCCGCTTCGAGCAGGCCCAATGGCCTGAAATCCAGGAAACCTCCACCGCGCGCATCAACCTATACGATGAGCGCATCTTCGAGACCCGGGATCAGCTTTCCGCCGACCCGGCCTGCCACGATATTCTCGACGCCGATTGCTGGCCGGCGATCAAGCAAGCCTATATAGAACTGATCGAAGACCGCTTCGACGATGACCTGGCGGAAACCTGGTTCAACTCGGTGTTCTTCAAGATGCATCGCCATGATCAGATCAGCGACCGCACCATGTTCGTCCACAGCACCCGACCGACGGTGCGCAAACCGTCTCGTGTACCGCTGACTCGGGGATTCATCTCCGGTGGCTGCCTGACCAGCCTGGCCCGGCAGATCCTGGATCAGTACGCCTTCGACGTGCCGTGGGCGGACTTCGAGCGCGATTGCCAGTTGATTGTGCGCTGCCTGCGTCAGGGACTGCCGGATTGGGCCCAGCTGGACCATGGCCTGACCGTCGAGCTGATCCAGCCGGTGTTCTACCGCAACAAGGGTGCCTATCTGGTCGGGCGCGTATTGAGCCAGGGCGAGAAATGGCCTTTTGTACTTCCCCTGATCCACCGGGAGAAGGAAGGCGTCAGTGTCGACACCGTGATCACCGACGAGTCCGAGGTATCCATCATTTTCTCCTTCACCCGCTCCTACTTCATGGTGGACGCTGCGGTACCGGTGGAAATGATCGGCTTTCTCAAGCGCCTGCTGCCGGGCAAACAGGTCGCCGAACTCTATACCGCCCTGGGCTTCTACAAGCAGGGCAAGTCCGAGTTCTACCGGACGCTGATCGATTACATGGCGCGCACTCCCGATGATCGATTCATCATGGCGCCGGGGGTGCGGGGCATGGTCATGACGGTGTTCACCCTGCCCGGTTTCAATACCGTGTTCAAGATCATCAAGGATCGCTTCGCCCCCTCGAAGAACATCAGCCGCGCCACGGTCATCGAGAAATATCGGCTGGTAAAGCGCCACGACCGCGTCGGCCGCATGGCTGACACCCAGGATTTTGCCGATTTCCGCTTCGCCCGGGACAGTTTCGAGCCCGAGTGCCTGCAGGAGCTGCTGGAAGTCGCCCCCTCCACGGTGGTCATTCAGGGCGATACCGTGCTGGTCCGCCAGTGCTGGACCGAGCGGCGCATGACTCCGCTCAACATCTATCTGGAAAGCGCCAGTGAATCCCAGATCCGCGAGGCGCTGCTGGACTACGGGCAGGCCATCAAGGAACTGGCCGCCGCCAACATCTTCCCCGGCGACATGCTGCTGAAGAACTTCGGCGTCACCCGCCATGGTCGCGTGGTGTTCTATGACTATGACGAGATCAGCTATCTGACCGAGGTCAACTTCCGGCATATACCCGAACCGCTCTATCCCGAGCAGGAAATGTCGTCGGAGCCTTGGTATTCGGTCGGCCCCAACGATGTATTTCCCGAGGAGTTTCCCGTGTTCCTGTTCGCCGACATACAGCAGCGTCGGCTGTTCAGTCAGTTGCATGGCGACCTTTTCGATGCGGACTTCTGGAAGGGGCTACAACAGCAGATTCTGGACGGCAAGGTGATCGACGTGTACCCCTATCATCGCCTGCAGGACCGGGCCGCAGAGGGTTGCAAGGCCCTGTGAAAATTATCCGACGAAAGACGTGCTATTTCCGCAAACTGACGTATACTGAATTTCGTTCGTTTGTACCGGAGAGCCTGCCAAGTAATTGTCTTGACTTGGTTCAGATTCCCGGGCAAAGTGAGCGCGTAGGTTTTCAAGAGATAGAGTAGTAGGCTGCAAGCGCACTTTTAGTACGTAAGTTTGTCATTCTCGCAATCTTTGATTCCCACGCTTTAATTGAGCTTTGCTCAAGTATTTCAATTTGATAGGAATTATCTGAAATGGCAACTGGTACAGTTAAGTGGTTCAACGACACTAAAGGCTTCGGCTTCATTACTCCTGATGGCGGCGGTGACGACCTGTTCGCCCACTTCTCCGAGATCAAGGTTCAAGGCTTCAAATCCTTGGCCGAGAACCAGAAGGTGTCTTTCGACATCACTACTGGTCCTAAGGGCAAGCAAGCTGCGAACATTCAGATCATCGGTTAATTCCGAATCTGAATAGAAAAACCCGGCCTCGGCCGGGTTTTTTATTGCCTGGCGTTTAAGCTCTGGCGTCCCAGGGCAAAAATCACTCGCCTGTACCGCCCCGACATCGTACCCTATGCGCAATGATCCGAGGACGACAGACTTACCATCCATTCTGTTGCCAGCCTCCTTCCAGACGTCCAGACAAAGGGGTTCTCGCAGTGGACAGCACCAATCAGAAATCGACCGACTCTCTTCACCTGAGCCTGTTCCGCGCCGCGGAAGCCATCGTCAGTGAACTGGGCGCATCCCAGCTCACCTTCGCCACCTTGAGCGAACGCACCGGTGTCGACGAAGCCACCCTCAGCACCCTGTTTCCCGACCGCGAAGCCTTGCTGACAGCGATGATCGAACATCGCCTGGAGCGCTTCCGCGTACGCTGGGGTGCTTATGAAAGCGTCCTGCCCGACGAGCCCATGCGCGAACTCAAGGCCCTGCTGCTAAGCAACATGAGCGAGTCCACGGAAGAGAAGAACCTCGACTCGGCGATCTTTGCTGCGGCGGCCAGCAACCCGGCCCTGCTGCAAACCACCTCGGATGACGTGCAGGGCCTGTTCGATATTCTGGCCAAGTCACCCCTGGGATTGGCCCAGGCCGCGGTATTGTTCTTCTCGGTACGGGGCTATCGCCTGTTCGAGCAGGTTGGCATCTGCCCGATGACCGATACCCAGCGCACCGAATTCCAGGAGCAGATCATGCGCCTGGCACGCATCATGTACGAGCAGAACAACGAAGAATAATGATCAGCTGGCAGCGCGGCTGCGGCCGCTCCGCCAATGGCGCCAGACCAGGCGCAGACAGGCAAAGCCAACATAGGCCAGGCTCGCCAGCAGCATCGCCAGCGCCAGGTCGCCCAGCAGTTTCGGCGCCTGCTCGCCGGTCCCCAGCAGCACATCCAGTGCCCAGCCGATGGCGGCAGGCGCCAGACCAGGTTCCAGCGGTTCGACCTGCGACGGGGTGAACAGGATCACCGCCATCACCAGCCACAACGGCTCACGCACGTACCACCAGCTGATCCAGCGGGTCATCTGGGTCCAGACCAGCCAGCCGCAGGCTGCAGCGCCCAGATAAATCATCCACACTGTCTGGTATTCCGACTCGTTGAACATGCTCTCTGACCGGTTGTCGATAAACGAGCGACTATAATAGCTTTTTTGACCCTGGAGTCCTACAACCATGCCGCCATCAACTCGCCGTGATGCGACGCCTGATCCCTATGCCTGGCTGGAACAGCGCGACCTCGACGAAGTGATCGACCACCTCAAGGCCGAAAACAGCCATACCGAGCAATGGCTGAGCACGCATGATGATCAACGGGCCCAACTGTTTGAAGAAATCCGCGGGCGCATACGCGAGACCGATCTGTCGCTGCCGGCGGTCTGGGGCCCCTGGCTGTACTACCAGCGTACCGAAGCCGGTGCCGAGTACCCCCGCTACTTCCGCAGTCCCCGGCCCGCCGACGGCAGCCTGCAGACCGACCCGACCAAGGAGCAATTGTTACTGGATCTTAACGAGCTGGCCGGTGATGGTTTTCTGCAGCTGGGCGACTTTGCCATCAGTCCCGACCACCACTGGCTCGCCTACAGCCTCGACCGCCAGGGGGACGAGACCTACTGCCTGTATCTCAAGCACCTGGATAGCGGCAATATCAGCGAACTGCCACTGGACCAGGCCGATGGCAGCCTGGTCTGGGCCAACGACAGCGTCACCCTGTTCGCCGTCAGCATGGACGAAGCCTCCCGCCCGGCCACGCTCTGGCGTCTGCAGCTGGGGACCCCGGCGGTCCGCGTATATCACGAGGCCGACCAGCGTTTCTATCTGCATGCCTACCGCAGCAGTTCGGAGCAATGGCTGGTACTGGCCAGTGACAGCAAGAACACCAGTGAAGTGCGGGTGGTGTCAGCTGACCATCCCGCCGGCGACTGGCAATTGCTCAGCCGCCGCGTTACCGGTCATGAATACCATGTGGACCATGGCCCAGACGGCCTGCTTATCCGCAGCAACGACCGCGGCGAGAACTTCGCACTCTACCGCACCGACCCGCATCACCCGCTGCGCCGTAACTGGGAACTGGTGGTGGATGTGGACCCGCAGCGCACCCTGGAGGATTTCAGCGTGCAGCGCCATGGCCTGCTGCTGCACTACCGTGACGGCGGCTTGACCCGCCTGGAGGTACGCCCGGCCAACGGCGCGCACTATGAGGTGAGCATGCCGGATGCGGTCTACAGCCTGCATGTACAGGGCGGCGAAGAGTACGTCAGCGAGCATATTAGGTTGCGTTACGAATCGCTGAATCGGCCAGCCCAGGTGCGCGCGCTGCATCTGCCCAGCGGCAGTCAGACCGTTCTCAAGCAGACCCCGGTGGAAGGGCCATTCGATGCGGATGATTACGAAGTCCGCCGCGAATGGGCCACCGCGCCGGATGGCACCCGGATTCCCATCAGCCTGGTCGGCCGACCGGCCAGCCTGGCCGCTGCCGCCCCGCTCTATCTGTATGGCTATGGCGCCTATGGTGCCAGCATGGACCCCTGGTTCTCCCATGCCCGCCTGTCCCTGCTCGACCGTGGCTGGATCTTCGCCATCGCCCATGTGCGCGGCGGCGCCGACATGGGGGAAGCCTGGTATCAGCAGGGCAAGCTGGAGCACAAGAGCAATACCTTCAATGACTTTATCGCCTGCGCTGAGCACTTGGTCGGCAGTGGCTACACCGACAGCAGCAAGCTGGTCATCGCCGGTGGCAGCGCCGGCGGCCTGCTGATCGGCAACGTCGTCAACCAGCGCCCCGAGCTGTTTGCCGCCGCGGTAGCCGATGTGCCCTTCGTCGATGTATGGAACACCATGAACAACCCTGCCCTGCCGCTGACCATCGGCGAGTACGAGGAATGGGGCGATCCGAATGATCCCGCGGTGGCCGAGCGCATCAGGTCTTACGCGCCCTACGAACAGGTGCGCGAGCAGGCTTATCCGGCGATGTTCGTCACTGCCGGGTATCACGACATGCGCGTACAGTACTGGGAGGCAGCCAAATGGGTGGCGAAACTGCGGCACAGCAAGACCGATGACCGGCCGCTGTTGCTACGAACCCAGATGAGCGCCGGCCACGGCGGCGCCAGCGGGCGTTATCAGTCGATGAAGGAGCTGGCCGAGGAGTACAGCTTTCTGCTGGCGGTCATCAAATAACCTCGGGGCCATCCCCCAGCGCCAGCAGGCCTGTATCCCCTCCCACTGCGGCCGTGTTGATGGTGCGTGTGCGCTCGGTCGCCATACGCACCAGATAATGCGGGCCACCGGCCTTGGGACCTGTACCTGACAATCCCTGACCACCGAAGGGTTGTACCCCGACCACCGCACCGATCTGATTACGGTTGATATAGACATTGCCAATACGTACCCGCTGGTCGATGTAGGCGGCAGTCTGTTCGTTGCGGCTATGGACGCCCAGCGTCAGGCCGAAGCCCGAGTTGTTTATCTGGGCAATGATCTCGTCGAGCTCGTCGCTACGCCAGGTGATCACATGCAGGACGGGGCCAAAGTGCTCACGGTCGAGCTGATCCAGCCGCTCCAGGCGAAAGGCCGAGGGGGCAATGAAGTGGCCATTGGCATCGGCCGGCAGTGGCGTTTGCGCGATCAGCCGCCCTTCGGCTGTGAGTCGGTCAATATGCCTGAGCAGATTGTGCCGCGCCTCGTCATCGATGACCGGCCCCAGATCGACATCACGCCGGGAGGGATCACCCACCTGCAGTTCCGCCATGGCCCCCTTGAGCAGTTCGATCACCTGATCGGCAATATCCTCCTGCAGATACAGGACCCGCAGCGCCGAGCAACGCTGGCCGGCGCTGGCGAAAGCCGAATGCAGCACATCGCGGATCACCTGCTCGGGCAACGCGGTGGAGTCGACCAGCATGGCATTCTGGCCACCGGTTTCGGCGATCAGGGTGGCGATCGGTCCGGCTCTCTCCGCCAGGGCACGGTTGATGAGTTGTGCGGTGGCCAGCGAGCCGGTGAACACTACACCGGCAATCCGCGGGTCCGCGGTCAGCACACTGCCGACCTGCTCCCCATCGCCAAGTAGCAGCGCCAACACCTGTGGCGGCAAGCCGGACTCCAGCAGCAATTCGACACAGCGCACCGCCAGCAGAGTGGTCTGCTCCGCGGGTTTGGCGGCGACCGTGTTTCCGCTCAACAATGCTGCAACCATCTGGCCGACGAAGATCGCCACGGGAAAATTCCAGGGGCTGATGCAAACCATTACCCCCCGCCCCTGCAGATACAGCTCGTTACTCTCACCGGTGGGACCGGGCAGGCTCACCACGGCAAAATCTTGTCGCGCGCGGTGCGCATAATAACGACAGAAATCGACCGCCTCGCGCACCTCATCGAGACCGTCCTGCAAACTCTTACCCGCCTCCAGGCTACACAAGGCCATCAATTCGGGCAGATGCTCTTCCAGACGATCGGCAAACCGCTCGATGATTTCAGCACGCTCGGAAACCGGTCGCGCATTCCAGTCGGCAAAAGCTGCCGCCAGCCCGGTGATGGCCGAACCGACCTGTGGGCAGGTAGCCCAGATCACGTCACCCACCTGGCGCTCAAGATCCCAGGGGCAGCATACCGGCCGCCCCAGGCCGGTCAGACGGTGACCATCGACGATCGGCGCACCGCTCCACTGCCGAGACATCCAGTCGGACAGCGCGGCCTGCAATGGCAACCAGTGGCTCTGAATATCCAGATTGATGCCGCGGGAATTGCGTCGCTCTGAACCATAGATATCCCGTGGCAGCGGGATCTGCGGGTTGGCCAAGTCCGGGTAGCGGCGCAGTGCCTGCAGCGGATGCTCGATCAACGAGTCCACAGGCACGCGGGGGTCGACCAACCGATGCACGAAGGAAGAATTGGCGCCGTTTTCCAGTAGCCGCCTGACCAGGTAAGGCAATAGCTCCCGGTGTGCACCTACCGGCGCGTAGATGCGCACGGGATATTGGTGCACGTCGATAACCGTGTCGTAGAGCGCATCACCCATACCATGCAGCCGCTGAAACTCGAGATCCCGGCCGTTCGCCATTTCCAGAATGCAAGTCACGGTGTGGGCGTTATGGGTGGCGAACTGCGGGTAGAGCAATTCCGCGGTATGGGGTCCGAGGAGGTAGCGAGCGCAGGCCAGATAGGACACATCGGTCGCCTCCTTGCGGGTGAACACCGGATAGCCATCCAGGCCCGCCTGCTGGCTGAGTTTTATCTCGGTGTCCCAGTAGGCGCCCTTGACCAACCGCACCGGTATCCGGTCCCCCTGTTCCCGCGCCAGCAGCGTGAGCCAGCAGAGCACCGGCAAGGCACGCTTGGAATAGGCTTGCACCACCATGCCGAAACCGCTCCAGCCAGCCAGGTCCGGATGGCGATACAACTGGGCAAACACCTTGAGTGACAACTCCAGGCGGTCGGCCTCTTCCGCATCGATGGCGATGTCCACATTACCCGCCCGAGCTTGACGCAACAGTGTCAGCAAGCTGGCACCCAGTTCGTCCAGTACCTGGGTTTCTCGGCCTGCCTCGTAGCGCGGGTGCAGCGCGGACAACTTGATCGAGATGCTCGGCCGAGGCCCTTTCCCATCTTGTCCTGACTCAGCCAGTGCGGCGATTGCCGCACTGTAGTCTTGCTGGTAACGCCCTGCGTCGGCACGGGTCAGGGCCGCCTCACCGAGCATATCGAAGGAGTGGGTATACCCCCGGGCAGCCTGTGCCCGGGCATTCTTCAGCGCCTCGCCAATGTTGCGCCCGAGCACGAACTGACGGCCCATGAGCTTCATTGCCTGGAGCATGGCGGCCCTGATCACCGGCTCACCGCTGCGGCGGACCAAGCGCCGCAGCACCGCCCCCGGTGTGCCCTCGTCCGACTGCTCCAGATTCACCACCCGACCGGTCATCACCAGCCCCCAGGCAGCGGCATTGACCAGCGCATGCTCGCTCTTGCCAAGGTGCAGGTCCCATTGCGCCGCATTGAGCCTGTCGCGAATCAGCGCATCGGCGGTGGCGGCATCCGGTATGCGCAGCAGCGCCTCGGCAAGGCACATCAGCATGATGCCCTCGCGGGTATCCAGGCTGTATTGCTGCAGCAAGGCATCCAGGTTGTCCACCGCATCGTCCCGCCGCCGCACCGACTCGATCAGGCGTCTTGCCCGGTCCGCCACCGCGGCGATGCTCTCCGGCTCGGCCAGCCGCATCAGTTGCTCCAGGCAGGCCGCTTCATCCTGCACATAGTGCGCGCTGACAATCGCCAGAAAATCATCGGCGCTATCGCCGAGGAAGGTTCCATCAAGCACATCTGCTGCGGTGATCATGGGCTACTCCCGTTACTGCCATTATCACAACATAGTCGGTTAAACGACGCTCAGCAGCCTGGTTTATCAATCACCATTGAAATACCCCGTCGCAGACACCACCTTTGTAGAACGATATTTCAGACTAGGGTGCCTCATGACTGATCAGGACGACGTGCCGGACTACATCGAGCAGCAACGCAGCGACCAGCCCGGAACCGGATTGGTGCTGCCGGACCAGCGCCTGCCGCAGAAGCTATATCTGTTACCCATCAACAACCGCCCCTTCTTTCCCGCCCAGGTGATGCCGGTGGTGGTGAACGAAGTGCCTTGGGCAGAAACCATCGAGCGGGTGGCCAATACCCCCCATCATGCGCTCTCGCTGTTCTGGGTGGACCAGCCACTGCCGGCCGATGGCGTGCTCGACCCCAAGCTGCTGCCCAAGACCGGCTGCGCAGTGAAGATCCACCAGGCGGTCAAGGAAGACGGCAAGATCCAGTTCATCGCCCAGGGCCTGACCCGGGTGCGCATCACCCAGTGGCTGAGCCACAAGCCTCCCTATCTGGTGGAAGTGGAGTATCCCGAATCCCCCAGCGATGAGCGGGACGAGGTACGCGCCTACGCCATGGCCCTGATCAACTCGATCAAGGAACTGCTGCCGCTGAACCCGTTGTACAGCGAGGAGCTGAAGAATTACCTGCATCGTTTCAACCCGAACCAGCCATCCCCCCTGTCCGACTTTGCCGCGGCACTGACCTCGGCCAAGGGCAGCGAGTTGCAGGACGTGCTGGACACCATCCCGGTGCTGCGGCGCATGCAGAAGGTGCTGGTGCTGCTCAAGCAGGAGATCGATGTCGCCCGCCTGCAAGGCGAGATCAGCGCCGAGGTCAATCGCACCATCAGCGAGCAGCAGCGCAAGTTCTTCCTCAAGGAGCAGCTGAAGGTCATTCAGAAGGAACTGGGCCTGTCCAAGGATGATCGCACCGCCGACGTCGAGCAGTTCCGCGAACGCCTGATCGGCAAGCAGCTGCCCGAAGCAGCGCAGAACAAGATCGAGGAAGAGCTCAACAAGCTGTCGATTCTCGAGACCGGCTCCCCCGAGTATGCCGTCACCCGCAACTACCTGGATTGGGCCACTGCCATGCCGTGGGGCCAGACCCACGTGGACCGGCTCGACATCCAGCGCGCCCGGCACATTCTGGACCGCGACCATGACGGGCTGGAGGATGTGAAACAGCGCATTCTCGAATTCCTTGCACTGGGCACCTTCAAGGGCTCGGTGGGTGGCTCGATCATCCTGCTGGTTGGCCCACCCGGTGTGGGCAAGACCAGCATTGGCCACTCCATCGCCGAGAGTCTCGGCCGGCCCTTCTACCGCTTCAGCGTCGGCGGCATGCGCGATGAGGCCGAGATCAAGGGACACCGCCGTACCTATATCGGCGCCATGCCGGGCAAGTTCGTGCAGGCGTTGAAAGAGGTCAAGGTGATGAACCCGGTGATCATGCTGGACGAGATCGACAAGCTCGGCAGCAGTCACCAGGGTGACCCCGCGTCCGCGCTGCTGGAAACCCTGGACCCGGAACAGAACAACCAGTTTCTGGACCATTACCTGGACCTGCGCCTGGACTTGTCCAAGGTACTGTTCGTCTGCACCGCCAATACCCTGGACAGCATCCCCGGGCCGTTGCTCGACCGCATGGATGTGATTCGCCTGTCCGGCTACATTGCCGAAGAGAAACTGGCGATCGCCAAGCACCACCTCTGGCCGCGCCAGCTGGAACGCGCGGGCCTGCGCAAGAGCCAGCTGCGCATCACCGACCGCGCCCTGCGTCAGTTGATCGAAGGCTATGCCCGGGAAGCCGGCGTGCGCAACCTGGAAAAACAGCTGGCCAAGCTGGTGCGCAAGTCGGTCATGACACTGCTGGAAAACCCCGACCAGAAGTTGAGCATCAAGCCGGACCAGTTGCAGGAACTGCTCGGTACGCCAGCCTTCCGTACCGAGAAGACCCTCAAGGGCGTCGGCGTGGTGACCGGTCTGGCCTGGACTTCCATGGGCGGTGCCACATTGCCCATCGAGACCAACCGGGTGCATACCCTTAACCGCGGTTTCAAGCTCACCGGCAAGCTGGGTGAAGTGATGAAGGAATCGGCGGAGATCGCCTACAGCTATATCTGCGCCAATCTGGCGGGGTTTCAGGCTGATCGGACCTTCTTCGACGAAGCCTTCGTGCACATGCACGTTCCCGAGGGTGCCACACCCAAAGACGGGCCCAGCGCCGGCGTGACCATGACCAGCGCCCTGCTCTCGCTGGCGCGTAATCAGCCGCCGAAGACCGGTGTGGCCATGACCGGGGAAATCACCCTCACCGGGCAAGTGCTACCGGTCGGTGGTATTCGTGAGAAAGTCATTGCCGCCCGCCGGCAATCGATCTTCGAGCTGATTCTGCCGGAGGCCAACCGCGGAGATTACGAAGAGCTGCCCGACTACCTGCAACAGGGCATGACCATCCACTTCGCCGCCCGCTATGCGGATGTGGCCAAGGTCTTGTTTGATTGATGAATAACCGGGGCTGCTCACCAGCCCCGGTCAGTTGTCGTTCTTGCGCCCGACCTGCTCGAAGTGCCCGGCGAAGTCCTCATCCAGTTCGCCCACCTCGGGAAAGTCGGTCAGGTTACTTTCGAAGCCAGGTTCTGCCACCTCCGAACGTGACATTCTTGCCCCCAGCCCGTCGATCAGTTCCCAATCGGCGTTCAGATCGAAGTCCATCTCCAGATCAGCCTGCCCCGAGCTCAGAGCGTCGTCGTGCATGGGCGCCACCTGCTCCGTACGCGGGGCAGTGTCGATCTGCGGAAATTGCGCCTTGAGCTGCTCGATCCGAGAGACGTCACCACCAAGCTCGCAGACTGCCTGCGCCTGTTCGGCAAAGGCCGGGGAATCGCCCAGTGCCGCCAACACACCCAATTGCTTCAACCGCAGGTCGACCCGCAAAGGCTCGGCCTTGATGGCCTTGTCCAGCATGGTGCGCGCTTCGACCAGACGGCCATAGGTGAGGTACAGTTCCACTCCTTCCAGCGGGTCGGCAGCGCGGTTGCCCGGCATGGTAACCGGCTGCGGGACCGGTCGGGGCGCGATGGGCGCGGCGAGTTCGGGCTCGGGCTCGGCCTCGGGTTTTGATTCACGGCGGCGATAACCTATTACCAGGGCAATAATGGCGGCCACCAGCGCTAATGGCATCCACCACCAGCCCTTGAGCGCAGAGCGCTGTTCAGGGTTGGTCACCGGCTCTGCCGCTTCGCCCGGATCCGCCAGTGGCCGCGCCACGGCGCCCGGCTCCATTGCCGTCTGCGCCGCTGGCAGCATACTCCCGGATGCTTCCTCCCCTGCCACCGGCAGAGCGGACAAAGCCGCAGCGCGGGCATTACGCGCTGCTTCCAGCTCCGCCTGCAGACTGGTGATCTGGCGATCCCGCTCCTCCAGCTCAGCAAGCAATGCATTGAAGCGTGACTCGAGGGCCGCGAGCCGGCTCTGCATCTGCTCACTCTCGGCGAGGGCGGCCCCTACCGCCGCCTCCAGTTGCGGCTCCTCGATTCGCAGCTGCGGCGGTTCCACCGAAACGTCGCCCGTCACACCCATCTGCGCGGCGGTCGGCAGGATCAGCTCCCGGCCGACCCGCAACCGGTCCATATCGCCATTGACGAACGCCTCGGGATTGAGCGCGCGGATAGCACGCATCTGCCGAGCTACGGCGACCGATTCGTCAGCACGGGTGGCCTGGGCAATGGCCCACAGGCTGTCTCCTACTACCGTCTCGTAGCGCCCGGCATCGGCCTGCGGCTGCAGGTCGGGCAGAGCCGGCGTTACCGGTGGCGCCACAACTGTACTGGCTACCACAGCCGGCTCGGCAACAGACTCGGTATCGGCACTGGATGCCAATACCGGAGCCGGCCGATACAACGGCGGATCGAGCAACAGGGTGTATTCACGCAGCAACACCCCACTGGGACGATGCAGTTGCACGAGAAAGTTGAGATAGGGCTCGTTGACCGGGCGACTGGACTCTACCCGCACCGCCAGTTGCGAGTTCACCCGCACCGGGGTGAAGCGCAGATCGTTGAGAAAGTATGGCCGCTCGATACCAACCCGTGAGAAGGTCTCGGCATCAGCCAGGGACACAACGATGTCATTGGGGGCCAGACCCTCAGCACCATGCAACTCGATAACGGCATTGAGCGGTTGGCTCAGCGCCGAAGTCAACCGCACCTCACCCAGCCCGAGTGCATGGCTGCTGCCGGCATACAGAGCGGCCAGCGAAGCCATTCCAACGATCAATCGATGATGGGCATCCATTTCAACCTTCCTTAGCTCTGCTTTATCCTGGCCACCCGTTCGGGCGTGGCGACGCCGTGAAAGATATTATTATGCCATCAGAGCAACATCGTGCGAACCGATAACAGCCTCATCTCGTCAAATAAATTGCCATTTCTGCCGAGCGCCTCGCATTTCGCCAATTGTTTGACGACCGAGATCCGGCGCACCTGTCGGTAACACCGGCCAAGTTGAGGTAAACTTGCCTTTTGCCGACCCCAGCCGGACCCTTTCATGAGCGATGTAGACAAGCTGTTCGCTGCTCCCCTGCCCCAGGTGAGCGATTTCGTGTTCGATCACAATGTGGCACGGGTTTTCCCCGACATGATCAAGCGCTCCATCCCCGGATATCCCACCATCGTGGAGAATATCGGGGTGATCGCTGCCCAGTATGCCCAGCCCGGCACCCTGATCTACGATCTGGGCTGCTCCCTCGGCGCAGCGACCCAATCCATGCGCCGCCATCTGGGCGGCGCCGATTGCCGCATTCTGGCGGTGGACAATGCCGAAGCCATGGTGGTGCGCTGCCGCGAATACCTCGCCGCCCAGGATTCGATGATGGAAGAGCTGGTGCCGGCAACCGTGATACAGGGCGACATCCTGCAGCTGGAGCTGGAGCCCTGCTCGGTGGTAGTGCTGAACTTCACCCTGCAGTTCATTGCCCCGGAACAGCGCCTGGCGGTGCTCACCCGTATTCGCCAGGCGCTGCTGCCCGATGGCATTCTGGTTCTCTCGGAGAAATTCCGCTTCGCCGACCCCGTCACCCAGCAACATCTGGAACAGGTGCATTACGCCTTCAAGCGGGCCAATGGCTACAGCGAGCTGGAAATCGCCCAGAAACGCAGCGCCATCGAGAATGTCATGCTGCTGGATACCCAGGAAGCGCATTTCGAGCGCCTGCAAGCGGCTGGGTTCAGCCATGCCTGCACCTGGTTTCAATGTCTCAATTTCGGTTCGATAATGGCCCACGCGTGATTGATTATTCCCCGCTGTATCGTGATTTGAGCGGCACCTCGCTGCAGAACTGGCTGGCCGACCTGCCAACCGCCCTGGAACGCCGACTGACCGAGGCTCACCGGCACGGTGACCTGCCCCGGTGGCAGGCCTGCCTGACGCAGCTGCCGGACCTGCTGCCCGCCACGGTGGAACTGCAGCAGGGCATACAGATCGGCGCCGCCGATGAACTGTCTGCCGAACAGCAGCAAGCCCTGCGCGAGACGCTGCAGGGCTTGCATCCCTGGCGCAAGGGCCCGTTCGAGTTGTTCGGTGTACAAATTGATACCGAATGGCGCTCCGACTGGAAATGGGATCGCGTGGCGCCGCATCTCACCCTCCAGGGCAAGCGGGTGCTGGATGTGGGCTGTGGCAATGGTT
Organism: Halopseudomonas bauzanensis; assembly: GCF_900114735.1. Taxonomy (GTDB): domain Bacteria; phylum Pseudomonadota; class Gammaproteobacteria; order Pseudomonadales; family Pseudomonadaceae; genus Halopseudomonas; species Halopseudomonas bauzanensis. Next base: position 144,351 of record NZ_FOUA01000001.1, read on the forward strand.
ACCACATGTGGCGCATGTGGCAGGACGGCGCCCGCATGGTCATCGGTGTCGACCCCAACCTGCTGTTCCTGACCCAGTTCGAGGCCATCCGCCGCTACCTGCCTGACGCCCCGGTCTGGCAACTGCCGTTCACCCTGGAGGAGCTGCCGGAACCCACCGGCGGATTCGATACGGTGTTTTCCATGGGCGTGCTCTATCACCGCCGCTCACCGCTGGACCATTTGCTGCAATTGAAGGCCTGCCTGCGTCCCGGTGGCGAGTTGGTATTGGAGACCCTGGTCATTGAAGGTGATGAACAGCAATGCCTGATGCCTGAAGATCGCTATGCCCAGATGCGCAACGTCTGGTTCCTTCCTTCGGTAGGCATGCTGGAGCGCTTTCTGCGCCGCTGCGGTTATACCGACGTGCGCTGCGTCGACCTCAACCGCACCAGTGTCGAGGAGCAGCGCAGTACCGAGTGGATGCGCTTTCAATCGCTGCCGGATTTCCTCGACCCGACCAATGCCGAACTCACCTGCGAAGGTTATCCCGCACCGCTACGCGCCACCCTGCTGGCGAAACGGCCTGAGTGACTGGCAAACGGCCTCGGCCATTCGCGGGCAAGCTAGCTCCCAGCGCCGGATACCTGGGACGGTCGAGCACCAGCTCGACCAACAGCGCTAGCTGAGCCACCGCTGGCCGGGATGGAAGCCGGTCGGGCCGCGGTCGGCCTTCCATAGTGCAGCCGGGTGGAAGGCCGAATAACCGTCTATGCACTGCCGCGACGCAGCCCGCTGATCCAGCCCAGAGCAAACCAGCCAGGTGGCATATCCGGCCAGTCGTTATCACCCAGCCCCGCCAGATCATGCCCGGCTATGCCGGCCCGGGCGTACAGCCGCTCCAGCCACCACTGCAGGCAGGCTCCATCACCCATGACATGCCGGTTGGCCATCTCGGTGCGCAGGCGCATGGGCAGCGATTCGAACAGCAGGCTGTCGAAGGCCGGGAATATCCTGCACTCGTTCTCCAGGTAGGCAGAGCGCGCCGCCGGCGTCAGTTCGAGCAACCGGGCCAGGGTTTCCAGTTGCGCAGCATATTCACGGTGGCTGTGCAGCGGGTCGAGCCGCTGCCGCCAATCCAGTTCCAGACGCTCCACCGCCTCCACCAGGGCCAGCGCACCGGCTGCCGGAGCATCCAGCAGGCTGGCGAGCAACTGGCGCTGCACCAGGGGCAGCGGCCGCAGCAACAAGGTCAGCTCGGCGCTGCTGGAGCCGGGTTGCGGCTGCCAATGACCCAGCTGACCATCCGGCAGGCTGCTCGCCCGCACACAGCGTGCCGGCCAACTGGCGGGCAGCAGTTGTTTCCGCAGCTCTGACCAGCGTTCGCCCAATGTCTCACGCTGGCGATCGATCCAGCGCTTCGCCAGCCAGCGCCGGCGCGATTTAAAGCTTGTCATCCGTTACCTTTCCCAGACGTTCCCTGATGCCCTGGATAATGCCACGGTTATCTTCGGCCAGCCCAGTGCGGTTGGGCAGCGGCACAGCGCGGCACAGGTCAAGGGTGAAATGTCCGAGTCGCGCGCTATACAGCCCGACGCCGATACCCTGCCCCACCCGGGCGGCGAGCTTTTCCAACAGCCCTGACAGCAGGCTGTCACTGAGCGCGCCGATGGCCATCTCGCTGCCGCCGGCCAGGGCGATATTACGCAGCACGTGGCGCGCCAGGCGCCAGCTGTTCAATTGGGTAATGGGCAGGCCATAACAGATGGCGATGCGCTGCATCATCCGGACATTGCGCCACACCACCAGCAGCAGATCGACCGTGACCCAGGGGCTGGTCGCCACCAGCAGGCCAGTGCCCACCGCTTCGCGGCGCAGCAGGCGCCGTGCCTGCTCGTCCAGTGGCTGGTAGAACAGCAGGCTCAGCCGCCGACTGACCTCCTCGGCACTGTGCGAGGTATCCAGGTCCGCACATGCCAGCGCCAGACGCGATTGCAGTGGCGTGTCCCGGTACAGTGCCTGCAGGCGCTCCAGCCAGTCCACCGCCAGCCGCTCGCGCGGGTCCGCCAGGGCTGCCTGCATTTCCAGACGCAACTGCTCCAGGTCTGTCAGCCGCGCACGTTGCCGGCGCACATCCCGTAGCGCCTTGAGACCGGTACCGGCCAACCCTGCTCCCACCAACCCGACCACAGCACCAGCCAGCGGCTGCCAGTGCCAGGCCGCCAGAGTCCACTGGCTCCATTCCAGTGCGACGCCACCCACCACAACGGCCCCGATCAACTTGGCCAGGCGCGCCGGCCAGCGACTGGGGGCCGGCGCGTTGAGCATCCCCGGCGCGGGCAGCTCGGCGGCCAAGCTCTGCTCGCGAGCCGTCGCGGTCACCTCGCCGAGCACCCGGGTGCGGGTCAGCTCCTCGGTGGTTTTTGGCTGTTCCAGGGTTTCCAGAATCCGGGTCTTGGGTTGATCGGTCATAGCGCGTGGCCCTCCACTATCCAGCCGATGAGTTCATCCATTCGGTAATGGGGGAAGGGTTCATTGCGGTGCAACCCGGCCGGGGGACGCAGGTCGAGCAGCTCCGGGCCACTGATGTGCAGATCCAACGGCAGATGCTCAGGAATGCCCCCAGGCTGGTAACGGACCCAGCCGGCCTGCCCTTGCAACCCGGCGACCAGAGCGTCCCCCTCCTGGCGTGTAGCCCGTACCGCCGACAGCGGAAAGCCCCGCACTCGTACGCCGCCGTGACGCACATCCGCCAGGCTGTCGGTAAGCAGATCTTCCAGGCATTGCTGCACGGCCCGCTGCTGCTCCGGTGCGACTTGATCAACCTTGGTGGCGCATACGGCCAGTTGGCTGATACGCGGTCGGAACAGCCGTCCCAGCAGGCTATCGCGACCATAACGGAAGCTCTGCAGTACCGATTCCAGCGCAGCTTTCAGGTCGGCCAGGGCAGCCTGCCCGGCGTCCATGGGGCCAAGCATGTCGACCAACAGGATCTGCCGGTCCAGTCGGCTGAAATGCTCGTCATAAAACCCCTTCACCACATAGTCGCGGTAATAGCGGAAACGCGCCTCGCAAACGGACCACCAGCTTCCCGCTGGCCCCCGGGTATGGCGGTTGCCGCTGAGCAGCGGCACAAACAGCAGCATCTCGGCGGCAATACCGCTACCGGGCAGCAAGAACCGCCCCGGCTGGTTACGTGACAGACCCGCTTCGCTGCGGCTGCGCTGCAGAAAGTCGGTCCAGGCTGCGGCCAGCTCCGCCAGGCGTTGATCGTCCTGCGGCGCCAGCGGATCGATTGCCTCCAAGGCTTCGCGCAACGGTCCGGCGAGACTGCGCCGGGGCTCGGCGTCCAGCCATTCGCGCATCTGCTCGCACCATTGGCCGTAATCCATGCCCAGCAATGGCAGGTCGAGCAACCACTCACCGGGGTAGTCAAGAATCTCGATCCGCAACGAGCGGCTGCGCTGTACTCGCTGCAGCAGTCCGGTCTGGCGAAAACGCAGATCGATCACTACCCGCGACAGATCCCGGGTGGACTCAGGCCAGCGCGCCGGCTCACCGGCCAGGGCCTCCAACGCCTGCAAATAGGCAAAGGGTTGCTCCACCCCCTCCCGCTGCCAGCGCACCGCCTCCAGCCGATCAAAGGGTGCGCGCCTGGCCAGCAGGCCGCGCTGGTGGTTTTCCAGCTGGTTGATCAGGCTGGTGATGAAGGTAGTTTTGCCGGCCCGGCTGAGGCCGGTCACCCCTACTTTCACATGCGGATTGCCCAGGCTGGTCGCCTGCTGTCGAACCTGCTCCAGCCACTGCGGTGGTTTTATTGCTGCCATGCAGGCACTCCCGAACTAATCTATGGTCTATGGGCAGTATCGCATAACAAGGACAGGGAAAAATTCAATGGCATATGCAGACACACACAGCAAAGCAGTAGGTTATCTGCTGTGGATATTCGGTTTCATGGGCGCCCACCGTTTCTACTACGGCAAGCCGTGGACCGGTACCCTCTACTTCTTCACCCTCGGCTTGTTCTTCATCGGCTGGATCGTTGACCTGTTCCTGATTCCAGGCATGGATCGGCAGGCCGATCAGCGGTTTCGCAGCGGCCGGATCAATTTCAACCTGACCTGGATCCTGCTGACCTTCCTCGGGATCTTCGGCGCCCACCGCCTGTACATGGGCAAGTGGATCACCGCCATCATCTACTTCTTCACCGGCGGCCTGTTCCTGCTGGGCGTGCTCTATGACTACTGGACGCTGAACGAGCAGATCTCGGTCAAGAACATGGAAAAGGCCTGGTAATCACACCGGGTCGTTGCGCGTAAGCAGCTCATCGGGAAGATGCACTATCCAGTCTTCCTGCTTGGGCGGCATCTGCAGGTGATAACCCTGGTTTTTCAGATTGTCGAGTACCTGCAGTATGTCTTCCCGCGCCAGCTTGCGCTCTTCGGTGAGCACCATGTCCATGGCGTGCTCGGGCTTGCCGAACAGTTTCAGCAATTGCTCGGGCACCTCACGGGTGCCCTTCTCGCGCGGCACATACAGATACATGCCCTGCTTGCGCGGGCTGCGGTAGATCGAACACAGCATCTTCATGCGGGTTGCCCCTTGCTGGAAAATTGATTGGCCAGGGCCAGCAGTTCATCACCCATCAACTCGCGCCGCCAACCGCTCAGCTCTGCAGGCAGAGTATAGGGCCCGCAGGGATAGCCGGTGCGCACCATGGCTTCGAGCACCTTCTTGCGCAGTACGATTTCGCTGGCCATGCCCAGTCGCTCGGCATGCCGCTGCCCCACCTTGCGCAGATTCTTCAGCAGTCGGTTGGCATCAGCCGGCAAGGGTTCGGGCATCGGCGCGGGCCAGTTCTCCGGCGGTACCGCCAATCCCTGCTGGATCAACTCAATGATAGTCTGGCCATCGTGCCGTACGGTGCGCGGATGCATGTCCTCCAGGCGGGCCAGTTGCTGCAGGGAATCCGGCTGACGTTGCACCAATGGGCACAAGGTCGATTCGCGCAGCAGACGATTGCGTGCCTGATCCCGTTGCCGCGCCTCGCGTTCGCGCCAGTCGCACAACACCTGCAAGATGGCCAGCTCCGCGGGCTTCAGCCGCCAAGCCTGCTTGATCCGCCGGTAGGCTTCAGCCGGTTCCATGATGGTTCGCGCATTGGCCACCAGCTCGGCAGTATCTTCCAGCAGCCACTCGGTCAGCCCTGCTGCCTCGATACGTGGTGCCAGTATCTGATAGACCGCCGCCAGGTAAAGGGTGTCATCCGCCGCATACTGCAACTGCCGTTCACTCAGTGGACGCTGCAACCAGTCGGAACGGGTTTCCTCCTTTGCCAGCTCAACGCCCAACAGATTGCTGACCAGCCGGGAATAGCCCATGGAAAAGTCCATGCCCAGAAAGGCCGCAGCCAGTTGCGTATCGAACAGCGGCGCCGGCAACGCGCCGCACAGGTGCTGAAAGACTTCCAGGTCTTCGCTGCAAGCGTGCAGCACCTTGACGACGTCAGGACTCTCCAGCAACGCAACCAGTGGCGACCAGTCAGTGATCGTCAACGGGTCGATCATGTAGGTCCGCGCACCATCGCCGATCTGAATCAATCCGGCGATGGGGTAAAAGGTTTCAGTACGGACAAACTCGGTGTCCACGGCCACGAAGGGTAATTGCAGCCATTGTTTGCACCAGTGAGCCAGCACGGCGTCCTGGTGGATCATGAGAGGGCGGGCCTCAGTTGTCATAAATTCGGTTCCTTGACCTGATCACACAGTATAACCGACCGACTCCTCGCCGCGGTCTGCAACTTTAGCCGGATGTGTCGCTCGTCACTTGTTTTTACTGAGTATTTTTCTCCGCAAGGGTCAAGATTGATACGTATCAACCGATACAGAACCTAGTAGCCCTAGAATGCCTGCGCACGGCAGCGGCAATTATCAGTTCTCAGGAGTCAAAATGGCGTTTTTTCAACACCTGCAGCTCAAGTACAAGTTCTGGGCTGTCAACAGCGTCACCTTTGTCAGCACCATGCTGCTGGTTCTCGTCGCGCTCTGGGTAGAACAGGACCGGATTCACGAACTGCGCCAGGAACTGGCCCGAGAGATACTCACTCAGCCCCAGACCGGCACGCAGTTGACCGGGCTGCGCTGGTTGCCGGCAGGTAACACCGCAGCCACCGCCACCGGCGCGGCGACCTGGCTGCAGCCAGAGCAGCTGTCGATATCGCAAGCAACCGATGCCATGCATGGCGCCTGGTTGATCAATCAGGGTGGCGAGGCGCGATTGCTCGGGGTCGAGCGGCAGGGCTATGTCGCTCTGCTGCTGGACCGTGCCCCCCTCTATGCGATAGTGGTGCTGGCGCTGATGCTGGGCGTACTGATGGTGTCTCAGCTGCTCATCTCCTTCATCACGCGCAACCTGCTGGCACTGCGCGATGTCATGCTCACCGTGCAGGAAACCGGTGATCTCACGCTGCGCGCGCCGGTGGTATCGCGGGATGAGGTAGGCGCCATGGCGCAGACCTTCAACGCCATGCAGAGCGCCCAGCAAGAGGTTGTGGGCACCGTGCGTCAGGCCGCCAGCCAGCTGGAACAGGGCACCGATGAAATGGCGCGCCTGATGAGCAGCGTCAAGGATGGCATGGTTACCCAGCAAGGCGAAACCGATATGGTCGCTGCCGCGGTCAACGAGATGAGCGCCACCGTGCAGGATATTGCCGGCAACAGCGCGGTGACCCGGGATCAATCCACCCAGGCGGATGCCATGGCCCGGGAAGGCCGCGATCAGGTATTGCGCGTCAGTCAGACGATCACCGGACTGGCCACCAGCATTGAACGCTGCACGCAGCATATGCAAAAGCTCGAAGGTCACAGCCAGGAAATCAGCGGCGTGGTACGAGTGATCCGCGACATTGCCGAGCAGACCAATCTACTGGCCTTGAATGCCGCCATCGAAGCCGCACGGGCAGGCGATTCCGGACGCGGCTTTGCCGTGGTGGCGGATGAAGTGCGGGCCCTGGCCCAGCGGGTACAGAACTCCACCGATGAGATCCAGCGCATGATCGAGGCTCTGCAGGGTGGCACCCATGATGCGGTGGCGGACATGCAGGATAGTGCACGCCTCACGCACGAATCGGTCGAGCAAGTGGAACAGGCGGGCTCGTCGCTGGCGGATATTACCGCCTCGGTGAGTCAGATCAGCAACGGCAACAGTGAGATCGCCTCTGCTGTCGAGCAGCAGAGCGAAGTTGCCGAGTCCATTACCCAGAGTGTCATCCAGATTCGGGATGTGACCGAACAGACGGTCATGCAGACGGTGCAGAGCGCGGCCACCAGCGAACAGCTGGCCGCCCTCGCCCATCAACTGACCGCCGCGGTCGGACGTTTGAAATCCTGATATCCAAGCTCCCGTCAGCCGCCGCTGGCGGGAGCTCATTGGATCACTGCAACGCAATTCGCTCGCGGTTCTTGTCGATGGTAGCAGGGCCGATTCCCTTGACCACGGTAAGTTGGTCAACCGATTCGAATCCGCCGTTCTCTTCCCGATAGGCAACAATGGCCTCTGCCTTGGCCAGACCGATACCGTTCAGGGTCTCGGCTATCTCCGCAGCGCTGGCATTGTTGATGTTGACTGTCACCAGCGGTTCAGCAGGGATTTCTGCGAACGCAGGTACCACAGACCAGGCGGTCAGACAGAGGATGACGGCAGCAAGAATATTTTTCATGGGTCTTTCTCCTTGGATAAATGAATACCGCACTTCAAGGGAGAAAAACCGGACAACGATCGAATGATTACGCGCTTCCCTGCGGCTGCAGAGCAAATTACGCGTAACGCTACGCTAACAAAAGCCCCAGCAGCCGGATCTGTGAAAGGTCTCTCAGTTCTGCCGCTGACTGCGTATATACGGCAGACGCGGGGCTAGTAAGCCGACAGCAGTGATGGCATTATGCCTCACGTTAGTCTCTACCGGAAAAGGATGACCTCAGTGGACGACGCCATCCCGCTGTTGGTATGCGACGATTCAAGCATGGCCCGCAAGCAACTGATCCGCAGTCTGCCGGCGAACTGGCCGTTCCGGGTCAGTCAGGCGGAGAACGGTGTGCTCGGCCTGGAGCTGATTCGCAGCGGCCGCGGGCGGATAGTATTGCTCGACTTGACCATGCCCGAGCTGAACGGCTTCGAGGTGCTCGCCCGCGTGCGGGATGAAGGCCTGCAGGCTGAGGTAATCGTCATTTCCGGCGATGTTCAGGAAGAAGCGATACGCCGCGCCCGCGCGCTCGGCGCCCGGGCGTTTCTCAGAAAGCCGGTGGCCGCACCGGAACTGGAAGCCGCCCTGCTCGCCCTGGGCATGAATCCCGCCCCGGCAGCGCTGCAACACCATTCACAGCATCCGCTCCCCTCGGTCAGTTTCCATGACGCCCTCCGGGAGCTGTCCAACATTGCCATGGGCCGCGCTGCGGAGCTGCTCGGGCGGGCATTGAAAGTCTTTGTCCACCTGCCAATACCCAACGTCAACCTGCTGGAACCCGGTGAGTTGCAGATGGCGCTGAGCGACGCCCAGGGCAATCAGCAAGTCTCGGCCATCTGCCAGGGTTATATCGGTGGTGGTGTCGCTGGCGAAGCGCTGTTGATCTTCCATGATTCGGCCATCGCCGATGTGGCCGGCCTGCTGGATACCAAACTGGACGCCAGTTCCCATCCGGAGCTACTGCTGGACCTTGCGGCAATCATCACTGGTGCCTGTCTCAATGGTCTGTCCGAGCAGTTGGGATTGCAGCTGTCGCTGGGGCATCCATTGTTGCTCGGTCAGCACTGCACCATCGACGAGTTGATCCGCCTCAACCGCCCGCGCTGGAAACAGACCCTGGCGGTGGAGATCAGCTACGGCCTGGAAGACCACGACATCCACTTCGACCTGATGCTGTTGTTCACCGAAAGCTCGGTGGAACGATTGCAGCAGCGAGTCGAGCTGCTGCTCTGATGACTCTCATGCAGGACGACCCGTCATGACCGCTCCCCTTGATATCAGCGAACTGCACTGGATGCTCGACATTGTCCAGAGCATCGACGTCGGCGTGGTGGTGCTGGATCGCGATTACCGGATCCAGGCCTGGAACAGCTTCATGGAAAACCACTCCGGTCGAAGTGCCAGCCAGGTAACCCGGCAATCGCTGTTCGAGCTGTTTCCCGAAATTGATCGGCCCTGGTTCGCTCACAAGGTGGAAACCGCCGTCATGCTGGGCACTCGCGCCTTCACCATCTGGGAGCAGCGCCCCTACCTGATGCGGTTCAAGAGCTATCACCCGATTACCGGCCTGGCAGATGTGATGTACCAGAATGTGACCATCCTGCCACTGCGTACGGTCAGCAACAGCTCGGACCATGTCTGTCTGATCATCTATGACGTGACCAACGCAGCGGTCAACCGGCTGCAACTGGAGACGGCCAATACCCAGCTGCGCACCCTGGCCATTCATGACGGCCTGACTGGCCTGCTCAACCGGCATCACTGGGAGACCTGTCTGGAGCATGAGTTCGCCCGCCATACCCGCTACAGCAGTCCGGCCAGCCTGGTGCTGTTCGATATCGACCACTTCAAGCGTCTCAATGACAGCTATGGCCACCGGGCAGGTGACGAAGTCATCCGGCAGGTGGCCGGAGTAACTCGGCAGATGGCTCGCGAAACAGATCTGGCGGGGCGCTACGGCGGTGAGGAGTTCGTGGTTCTGCTGCCGGATACCGATCTGGTCGGCGCCGGTCAGTTTGCCGAGCGGCTACGCAGCAGCATCGCGCAGCTGCAAATCGATCATGAGGGCCAGCCGCTGTCCTGCACCGTCAGCGTCGGCATTGCCTGCATTAATAGCGAGACGACAAGCTATCACATGCTGATCGAGGAGGCGGACCAGGCGCTGTATCAGTCCAAGTCCGCCGGGCGCAACCGCATCACCTTGCATGAAGCAGGCACGCTCGTCGGACACTGAGCCCGGCGAGCATGCCGACTGGGTCAGCTCCCGGCCGCGTCCAGTCCGCGCTGCAGATCAGTACGCAGATCCGCGACCTCTTCCAGCCCGACCGCCAGACGGATCAAGCCTTCGCGAATGCCCGCCGCTTCCCGCGTTTCCGCGCTCAGACGGCCATGGGTGGTACTGGCCGGGTGAGTGATGGTGCTTTTGGCATCGCCGAGATTGGCGGTGATGGAAATCAGCCGCGTGGCATCGATGAACCGCCACGCCGCCTCACGTCCACCCCGAACCTCGAAGCTGACTACCGCACCGAAGGCTGATTGCTGCGCCTTGGCCAGTTCATGCTGGGGATGGCTCGGCAGGCCGGCGTAGTACACCCGCTCGACCTGCGGCTGTTGTTCCAGCCACCGGGCCAGCTCCAGCGCTGCGGCGCAATGGGCCTGCATACGCAAGCGCAGGGTTTCCAGGCCCTTGAGAAAGACCCAGGCGTTGAACGGACTCAGGGTTGGTCCGGCAGTGCGCAGAAAGCCGACCACTTCCTGCATGTGCTCCTTGCGCCCGGCCACGACACCACCCAGACAACGCCCCTGCCCATCGATGTATTTGGTGGCAGAGTGAATGACGATATCGGCCCCCAGGTCTAGGGGCTTCTGCAATGCCGGCGTGCAGAAACAATTATCCACTGCCAGCAGCGCGCCCTGCTCCTTCGCCACCGCCGCCAGACCGCGGATATCCACCAGCTCGGCCAGCGGGTTGGACGGTGACTCGACGAAGAACAGGCGGGTGTTGGGTTTGCAGGCGGCGCGCCAGGCGTCCAGATCAGCCAGAGTGACGTAGTCGACTTCCACGCCGAAACGCTGGAAGTACTTGTCGAACAGGCTGACCGTGGCGCCAAACACACTGCGCGAGACCAGAATATGATCGCCAGCGCTGCACAGACTCATCACCGTGGCCAGAATGGCCGCCATGCCGGAGGCTGTGGCCACCGCCTGCTCGGCATTTTCCAGCGCTGCAATACGCTGTTCGAAGGTGCGCACGGTGGGGTTCATGTAACGGGAATAGACGTTACCGACCCGCTCACCGGAAAAGCAGGCTGCGGCATCGCTGGCGCTGCGAAACACATAGCTGGAGGTCAGGAACAGGGCTTCGCCATGTTCTGCTTCCGGGCTGCGTTGCTGCCCGGCACGTACCGCAAGGGTGTCGAAGCCGGCATCCTGCAGATCACTGTCCAGCCGCCCGGGTTCCCAATCGGATATCATCTCTTGTCTCCGCGCTGATCAGTTGTTGTGCAGGCCAATCTGGGCGTTTTCGACATCGACTATCGCCTTGGCTGCATCATTACGCGACTGTTCGATCCGGCCGAGATAGGCTTCGTTGATATCGCCCGTCACGTACTCACCATTGAACACCGAGCAATCGAAATCGGTGATTGCCGGATTGCCTTCGCGCACCGCCTCGACCAGATCTTCCAGATCCTGATAGACGAGCCAATCGGCGCCGATCAACTCGCCCACCTCTTCTGTGGTCCGGTTGTGCGCAATCAGCTCGTGGGCCGAGGGCATGTCGATGCCGTAGACGTTCGGATAGCGCACCGCCGGTGCCGCCGAACAGAAATAGACATTTTTCGCCCCAGCTTCACGGGCCATCTGAATGATCTGCCGGCAGGTGGTGCCGCGGACGATGGAGTCATCCACCAGCAACACGTTCTTGCCACGGAACTCCAGCTCCATGGCGTTGAGCTTCTGGCGCACCGACTTCTTGCGGGCAGCCTGGCCGGGCATGATGAAGGTGCGGCCGATATAACGGTTCTTGACGAAGCCCTCGCGGAACTTCACGCCCAGGTGATTGGCCAGCTCCACCGCCGAGGTCCGGCTGGTGTCGGGAATCGGGATGACCACATCGATGCCGTGATCCGGATGTTCGCGCAAGATCTTCTCGGCCAGTTTCTCACCCATGCGCAGGCGTGCCTTGTACACCAGCACCCCATCGATGATGGAATCGGGGCGAGCCAGATAGACATGCTCGAAGATACAGGGTGCATAGGTCGCGTCGCTGGCGCATTGGCGAGTGAAGATCTCGCCGTTCACGGTAATGAACACCGCTTCGCCGGGTGCCAGGTCACGAATGGTCTCGAAGCCGAGCACGTCCAGAGCAACACTTTCCGAGGCGACCATGTATTCGACGCCCTGCTCGGTTTCACGCTTGCCATAGACGATCGGGCGAATCCCGTGTGGATCACGGAAGCCGACGATGCCGTGGCCGGTAATCATTGCCACCGCGGCATAACCACCACGACAGCGATCATGCACCGTGCGCACCGCATTGAAGATGTCTTCTTCGGTTGGATTCAACTTACGCTCGCGGGCCAGCTCATGGGCGAACACATTGAGCAGTACCTCCGAGTCGGAGTTGGTATTGACGTGGCGCAGGTCGGACTCGTAGAGCTCCTTGGACAGTTGCTCGACGTTGGTCAGGTTGCCGTTGTGCGCCAGGGTGATACCGTAGGGCGAGTTCACATAGAACGGCTGCGCCTCGGCCGAGGTCGAAGAACCCGCCGTCGGATAGCGCACATGCCCCAGCCCCATGGTGCCGATCAGGCGCTGCATGTGCCGCTGATGAAAGACATCCCGCACCAGACCGTTGTCCTTGCGCAGGAACAGTCGGTCATTGTCGCAGGTCACGATGCCGGCGGCGTCCTGGCCGCGATGCTGCAGGACGGTCAAGGCATCATAGAGCGCCTGATTGACGTTCGACTTGCCCACTATGCCAACAATGCCACACATGCCTAAACACCTTTTCGTTGAATTTGAAGAAGTACCGGCGGATATTCACGCCGGTTTCAGCGGCCGACGAAGCCGAGAATCAGATTTTTTGACCAGTCGGCCACCAGCAGAAAATGAGGAATGAGTGCTGACTCACGCCACCAGGCATCCGCCTGGACCGGCGCCAGACTGAGCAGACCGACAGCCACCACCACCAGCAAGGCACCGCGCGCCGCGCCGAATACCATGCCCAGAAAACGATCGGTACCGGTAAGACCGGTTACCAGCACCAACTGGCCGATCAGGTAATTGATCAGACCACCGAGAATCAGCGTCAGCACGAACAGAATGGCGCAGGCCGTGATTACCCGGATGGACGGCGTGGCAATGTAATCAACCAACAGCTCGGCCAGCGCGCCGCCGAACATCCATGCAACCAGTCCGGCAATGATCCAGCTCAGCAGGGACAGTGCTTCCTTGACGAAGCCGCGGGTCAGACTGATCAGAGTGGAAACGGCAATTACGGCGAGTATCACCCAGTCTACGCCGGTCAATGTCACGGTCAGGTATCCAATAACGAAAAACGTATTCTACCAGAGCCCCGCGGCACACCGAAACCGGCAATCAACAACAACTGCATGACATTCGAAACAGCTGCAGGCGCATGCACGCTACCTGCAGCCATCCCCGACAGATCAACGAGCGCGGTTGCTGTCGTCATGGGCCAGGATGAGGCCCTTGTTCTGGTGCCGGCGCTGCAGTTCGTCACGCACCCGCGCGGCCGCCTCGCGGCTTTCAAGCGGGCCAACATAGACCCGCACAATGGTCTTGCCATCGGTCTGTGCGGAACGGGTATAGGCATTGTAGCCCTGACCGGCCAATGTCTTGCGGAAGCCTTCAGCATTATCGACGCTGGAGAAGCTGGCCTGCTGGATCACCCAGCCACCGCTGGTCGCCGGCTCTGGGGCAGCGGGCTGTTCGGCTGGCGCCGGCTCAGGCTCGGCGGCAGGTGCAGCCGGCTCGGTCACTACCGGCACGGGCTCGATCGACGCGGTGTCGGGCAGCGGCGTGGCTGGGGGCTCATCCGCCGGCGCTCCAGCGGACTGCGGAATATCGGGCACCGGTGCCGGCTCGGGCAGGCTCGGTGGTGTCGCAGCGGCAATCTCGCGCTCATCCAGAACCGGGGGCTCCGGCACATCCACCTGCACCTGCTCGGTCTCATCCTGCCCGGACAATAACATTGGCAGGAATACCACCGCTGCCACTACCAACACCAGCGCCCCGATGATGCGTTGCTTGAGGCCTTCGTCCATTATCTGTCTCCGCCGCTCTGTTTGTTCAGCCAGAGTATGGCCTCGGCGACGCAGAAAAACGACCCGAACACGACGATTTTTTCATCAGCGGCACTGTGATCCAGCTGCCAGGCAATCGCCTCACCGATGGTCGTGAATATCCGGGTGCGCTCGCCTGCCTCGTCCAGTTGCGCCGCCAGGGACTGCGCATCCCGCGAGCGCGGCGTTGGCAGTGGCGCTACCGCCCAGGAACCGAACTGCCCCCGCAGGGGCTGCAGGATGCCATCCAGATCCTTGTCCGCCAGCAAGCCGAATACCGCATGCTGGCGAGCCGGCGCCGCCGCCAGATGAGCAGCCAGGAAACCTGCCGCCTGCGGGTTGTGCCCGACATCAAGCAGCAGCTCCCGCGCCCGGCCGCCCCATTGCAGCGAGCGCCGATCCAGGCGGCCCGGCACGAAGGCTGCAACCAGCGCCGCGGCAATCTGCTCGTCGGGCATATCCAGCCCCGCAGCCCAGAAGGCCTGCACCGCTGAACTCAGGTTATCCCGGGGCAGACGCACCGGCGCTACGCTGATGTCCCGCCGAGTCTGGGCTGCATCGAGCCCGAATAAGCGCCAATGTCCGTCACTGCCATCCGTCCAGCCATAGTCCCGGCCACGCTGCAGCGTGGACACATCGAGCAACCGCACCTGCTCCAGAAAGCGTGGCGGCAGATCGGTTTCCGAGCAGACCAGCGGCCGCCCATGGCGCAGGATGCCGGCTTTCTCGTAACCGACCGAATCGCGACTGTCGCCCAGATAATCGCTGTGGTCCAGACCGATACTGGTGACTACCGCCACATGGGCATCGATTACATTGACCGCATCCAGGCGACCGCCCAGGCCTACTTCCAGCACCACGGCATCCAGCCCGGCCCGCTTGAACAGCCAGAGCGCCGCCAAGGTGCCAAACTCGAAATAAGTCAGGGAGATATCACCACGTGCCTGATCGATAGCGGCAAAGGCCGCACACAGATCGGCATCGCTGACCGGCTGGCCATCAATGCTGACACGTTCGTTGTAAGCGATCAGATGAGGGGACGAGTAACAGCCGCTGCGCCGTCCGGCATGGCGCAACAGGCTGTCCAACGCCGCACAGGTGGAACCCTTGCCGTTGGTCCCGGTAACGGTAAACACCAGCGGTGCCGGGTCCAACACCTGGAGCCGGGTAGCCACTTCGGCCACCCGGTCCAGGCCCATGTCGATTTCCGCAGGATGCAGGCGCTCGAGCCGCGCCAGCCAGTCGGCCAGCCCCAGCTCGGCCATCAGATGCTGGCCGCTTCGCCGTCTGCGGCCGGCAGGTCGGTGCCGACAACGGCCGGTGCCGGCTGGTTGGTCAGCATGGCCAGAATACCCGCCAGGCGATCACGCATTTCGTGGCGCGGGATGATCATGTCCAGGGCGCCATGATCGAGCAGGAACTCGCTGCGCTGGAAGCCGGCCGGCAGCTTCTCGCGTACCGTTTGCTCGATCACTCGCGGACCGGCAAAGCCGATCAGGGCGTTGGGCTCGGCGACGTTCAGGTCACCCAGCATCGCCAGACTGGCCGATACACCGCCGTAGACCGGGTCGGTCATGACCGAAATGAAGGGAATCCCCTCTTCCTTCAGTCGCGCCAGCGCCGCGCTGGTCTTGGCCATCTGCATCAGCGAGAACAGCGCCTCCTGCATCCGCGCCCCGCCCGAGGCTGGGAAGCAGACATAGGGAATACGCTCGCGCAGGGCAATCTCGGCACCACGCACGAAACGCGCACCGACCACGCTGCCCATGGAACCGCCCATGAAGTTGAACTCAAAAGCACTGGCCACCAGCGGCATGCCCTTGAGGGCGCCCTGCATGACCACCAGTGCGTCCTTCTCGCCGGTCAGCTTCTGGGCTGCAACCAGGCGGTCCTTGTATTTCTTGGTATCCCGGAACTTGAGCTTGTCGACCGGCTCGAGCTCTGCGGCAATCTCAGTACGGCCATCGGCATCCAGGAAAATATCCAGACGGCGCCGGGCGCTGATCCGCAGGTGGTGGCTGCACTTGGGGCAAACCTCCAGATTCTTTTCCAACTCGGGGCGGTACAGCACGGCGTCGCAGGACGGGCATTTACGCCACAGCCCCTCGGGCACACTGCTCTTCTGCGCCTCGGAACGCACGATGGAAGGAATCAGTTTATCCACCAGCCAGTTGCTCATTGCCAATCCTTATCTGTTGTCTGCTTCACCAAAATGTACGAATGCGCTGTCGCTCAGCGATCCATGGCTGCCCGCATCTCGCGGATGACGGCAGTGATGCCGGCACGGGCCTGCTCGGGCTCGCCGACATGGGCGGCAATCTGGTTGACCAATACCGAGCCCACCACCACCCCATCGGCCACGCCAGCCACGGCGGCAGCGGAGGCACCATCACGGATACCAAAACCGACACCGATCGGCAGATCGGTGACAGTACGCAGCTGCGCCAGCTTGTCTGCTACTTCGGTGACGTTCAAGGCAGCCGATCCGGTCACACCTTTCAGTGAAACATAATAGACATAACCACTGGCGTGCTCGCAGATTTTGCGCGCCCGGGCCAGGGTCGTGGTCGGTGCCAACAGGAAAATGCAGTCCAGACCGTGCTCACGAAACAGCGGAGCGACTTCCTCGGCCTCTTCCGGTGGCAGATCCACGGTCAACACGCCATCGATACCTGCTGCTGCGGCCTCCCTGGCGAAGGTTTCGTAACCCATGCGCTCCATGGGGTTCAGATAGCCCATCAGTACCACGGGGGTAGTCTGGTTGGTGGTGCGGAACTCGCGCACCATCTCCATCACCTGGCGCAGGCTGACGTTATGCGCCAGTGCCCGCTCCATGGCCAGTTGGATAACCGGGCCGTCGGCCATCGGATCGGAAAACGGAATGCCCAGCTCGATCACATCGACGCCGGCCTCGACCAGCTCGTGCATCAGCGGCAGGGTCATTTCCGGGTTTGGATCACCGGCCGTGACGTAGGGGATCAGCGCCTTGCGACCGGAGGCGCGCAAGGCATCAAAACACTGTTGAATTCGGCTCATACCACCCTCTTCAAACGCTGATGCCGTCAATACCGGCGACCGTATGGATGTCCTTGTCGCCCCGACCGGACAGGTTCACCACGATGATCTGGTCGGGACGCATGGTCGCCGCCAGTTTCATCGCGTAGGCCACCGCGTGACTGGACTCCAGCGCCGGCATGATGCCTTCGACCAGAGTCAGCTCACGGAAGGCGGCCAGGGCCTCGGTATCGGTGGCATCGACATAGTTGACCCGTCCCACATCCTTCAGCCAGCTGTGCTCTGGCCCCACACCCGGATAATCAAGACCGGCGGATACCGAGTGGGTCTCGATGATCTGGCCGTTCTCGTCTTCCATCAGGTAGGTGCGGTTGCCATGCAGTACGCCGGGGCGACCGGAGGCCAGCGGTGCTGCGTGGCGGCCGGTCTCCAGACCATCACCACCGGCTTCAACGCCGTACATGGCGACATCCTGGTCTTCCAGGAAGGGATGGAACAAGCCGATGGCGTTGGACCCACCACCGACGCACGCTACCAGTGCGTCGGGCAACCGGCCGGCCTGGGCCAGGGATTGCTCGCGGGCCTCACGACCAATCACACACTGGAAGTCACGCACCAGTTTGGGATAGGGATGCGGGCCGGCCACCGTACCGATGATGTAGAAGGTATCGTCGATATTGGTGACCCAGTCGCGCATGGCCTCGTTCATCGCATCCTTGAGTGTCTTCGAGCCCGAAGTAACCGGAATCACCTCGGCGCCCAGCAGCTTCATGCGATAGACGTTGAGCGCCTGACGCTTTACGTCTTCGGCTCCCATGTAGACCTGGCACTTCAGACCCAGGCGCGCGGCTACAGTCGCAGTGGCAACCCCATGCTGGCCAGCGCCGGTCTCGGCAATCACCCGGGGCTTGCCCATATGCTTGGCCAGCAGCGCCTGGCCGATGGTGTTGTTCACCTTGTGCGCGCCGGTATGGTTGAGGTCTTCGCGCTTGAGCCAGATCTGCGCCCCGCCGACCTTGGCGCTCAGGCGCTCAGCGAAGTACAGCGGCGATGGACGACCGACATAGTGCGCCAGGTCGCGGTCGAACTCAGCCTGAAACTCGGGGTCCCGGGACAGCTTTTCATACAGGGTTTCGAGTTCCTCGAGCGCATCCATCAGCGTCTCGGAGACGAAGCGACCGCCATAGGGGCCGAAGTGGCCACGCTGGTCGGGGACGCTCGCATAATCGATGGGGTTTGAATCAGCCACGCTTCACCTCATGAACAAAAGCGTTGATTTTGTCGATATCCTTGATGCCCTTGGTGGCCTCGACGCCGCCACTGACATCCACCGCCCAGGGCGCGGTCAGATCGATGGCCTGGCGCACATTCTGCGACTGCAGGCCACCGGCAAGGACCAATGTCCAGGACCGCTGGGCAGGAATCATGGACCAGTCAAAGGTCTCTCCGGTGCCACCCGGCACGCCGGGCTTGTAACTGTCCAACAGGATACCGCTGGCACCCGGCCAGTTGGCCGCCAGGGCATCCAGATCGTCGCCCGGGCGGACCCGAACGGCTTTGATATAGGGCCGCGCAAAGCGCTGGCAGAAGGTATCGGGCTCGTCACCATGAAACTGCAGCAGGTCCAGCGGCACCTGGTCCAGCACCGCACGGATGGTCTCCTCCGCCGCATCGACGAACAGGCCCACTGTAGTGACAAAGGGCGGCAGCGCCTGGACGATGGCCCGGGCCTGCTCGATGCTCACCGCTCGCGGGCTGCCGGCATGGAACACCAGACCGATGGCATCAGCCCCGGCCCCGGCTGCTGCCAGAGCATCCTCGACCCGGGTGATGCCACAGATTTTGATACGCGTCATAGGCAAGTGATGACCCTGAATCGGTAAAGCAGACGATAGTAGCAGATCGATTACGGGGCGTCAGTCGTCCAGCTCATTGAGTGCCGAGAGAAAGTGCGGCCCCAGGTAGCGCTTGGGTAGATCAAAGTGCTCGGCGTAGGTCACATCCACCAGATACAGGCCATAGGCTGGCGCAGTCAACCCGCCGGTATGCCGGTCTCGCGCTTGCAGAATTTCCCCGGCCCACTCGATCGGTCGCTCACCACAGCCAATCTGCATTAACACCCCGGCAATGTTGCGCACCATGTGATGCAAGAAGGCATTGGCCCGGATATCCAGCACGATGAACTTGCCAAAACGGACCAGCTTCAGGTGATGGATCTTCTTGATCGGCGACTTGGCCTGGCAGGCTGTAGCCCGGTAAGAGGTAAAGTCATGTTCGCCGACCAGCACCTGGGCTGCCTCCTGCATGCGCTCGATATCCAGCGGCCGGTAATTCCAGGTTACCTCACGACCCAGCTGCGCCGGACGCACCGGGTCGTTATAGATCACATAGCGGTAGCGTCGGGCCATTGCCGAGAAGCGCGCATGGAAATCCAGCCCCACCGGCTTGGCCCAGACAAAGCTGATGTCATGGGGCAGATTGGCGTTGGCGCCGTGAAACCAGTTCGTCGGCTCGCGACGGGCACTGCTGTCGAAGTGGATGATCTGGCAGGAGGCATGCACCCCGGCATCGGTGCGCCCGGCGCAGAACAGCTGAATTGGATGATTGGCTACCCGCGACAGTGCTTTCTCGACTTCTTCCTGAACACTGCGCACGCCAGGCTGCTGACGCTGCCAGCCGCGATAAGCCGTCCCGCTGTACTCAACACAGGCTGCCACTCTTGAAACAACAGCGGCCGCCTCGGGGGCGGCCGCATCTACAGGTGTACTACTCATTTATCAGCCAAGTTGCCCCATCAGTTCCCGAGCATCCTGCTGCTGTTGCTGAGTCCCTTCTTCGACCACTTCGGCAAGGATATCACGTGCCCCTTCCTCATCGCCCATGTCGATGTAGGCGCGGGCCAGATCCAGCTTGGTGGCACACTCATCGGTATCCGACAGGAAGTCGAAATCGTCGTCGTCCAAGTTCTCGGCTGGCATGGAGCCCTCATTCGGGGTGGTCGAAAACTCATCGTGCCCAGCTTCGCCGCTCACCTGGGCCGCATCGTTGTTCATCGCTGATTGCAGCTCTGCTTCGAAACCAGCCAGGTCGTCATCGGTCAGGGCGAAACTGCTGTCATCCGGCTCGGCTGCAGCCTCACGGGAATCGTTATCGGCACCGGCCAGGCTCATCGCCTCGAACTCGGCCAGTAGGTTGTCTGCCTGCAGCTCATCATCCAGCGTCAGCTCGAAGTCATCGAGCGGAGCCGGAGATACCGGCTGTTCGGCCGGCTCAACCGGCGCCGGCTCGACGGCAGGTTGCGTCGTCGAGTCGGTTTCGGCGAGATCGGTCAGCGCTTCATCCAGCGCCTGATCGGGATTCTCTTCCAGACTCTCTTCCAGACTCTCGTCCAGGTCGAAATCCAGATCGAAACCGACTTCCTCCCTGCCATCGGCATCGGCCAGCGAGGCAGCAGCCTCTTCTTCCAGGCCGAAGTCGGTAAAATCGAATTCGTCAGCTTCGGCATCCAGCGCCACATTATCATCCACACCGCCCTGGTCGTCGATCGACAGCGACTCGGCCGGCTCCGCCTGCTCGCCATCTGCCATCAACGCCGCGCCAGTCACCAGACCAACAGCCATCAGCGGGTAACGGGCATTCATCAGCTCCACGGCAGCGTCATCCATACCCATGCGCCGCAATGCCTCAGCCTGGACCGCATAGCCTTGCGGATTCTCGCGCAGCCCTTCGACTTCCATCATCTTCAGTCGCAGATCGGTACGCTCAGGCTCTTCATGAATGGCTGTCTGCAGCGCTTCGGCAGCCTCGTCCAGCTTGCCATAGGCAATCAGGGCGTCCGCTTCGACCAGCGGGTCGCGCGCCAGATCCATATCATCAGCCGCGTCGGTCTGTGCCCCGGCCAGGGCCACATTGAAGTCGCTGCCTTCGCTGCCAGCATCGGTGTTGTCGCCGGCGAGCGCCGACTGGGCGATGAAGCTATCCGCCAGTTCAGCTTCCCGTCGCGCATTGCGTCGGGCGACCGCCATCAGAATCAGCAACAGGACCAGCAGCGCAACCGCGCCAGCGCCCAGCAACAGGCTCTGGTTCTGCATGAACCGCTGCAGCAGCGCCTCGGGTGAGCCGCTGTCCATCCGCGGCTGTTCGCTAACTGGCGCTACAGGAGCGGGCTGCTCCGGCGCAGTATCACCCGGGCCGCCAGACGGCTGTTCATTGGTGGGTGTGGCCACCGGCGCCACAGCCAGTTGCTCCTCACTGGCATCAGTCTCGTCGCTTGCCTCTTCGCCATTCCCGGCAGGCTCGGCGTCGGTTTCCATGTCGGCCGACGATTCAACTGGCTCTTCCGGCAATGTTTCGACCGGCGCAAGGCTTTCTTCCAGAGCTGTTTCCGCGCCGCCTTCCTCGGCGGGCACCGGCAGGACATCAGGCAACTCGCCGTTGCCGCTCAGCTCCTGCTGCAGGGCTGCCAGCTGGGCATCCTTGAGTTCGAGCAGACGTTGCAGCGTATCCAGCTGCCCTTCCAGATCGGCCAACCGATCGGTGAGCTCGTCCTTCTCCCGCTCGGTGGAGTCCAACTGTTCCTTGGTGCGGTCCAGCGCGTCGCGCAGCCCGCCGTTTTCGCCGTCGGCGGCCGAGTCGGTATTGGTCTCGCTGGCCTCATCGGTGCCGGAAACCAACCGCAGGGAGTCCTCATTGCTGCTCTGTGAGGGCGCCGGGCCAGCCGCGTCCCGCTCGCGAGCATCAAGCTGCCGCGCTGTGGGCTCGCTGGCTGGCGCACGGTTGCGCCAGGAGGCTGTCTGGCTGGCCACCTCGGCCACCGCCTCGGCATGACTGCGAGCGGCTGCCTGCTCGGCGGTTGGCAGGTTCAGCGTGTGGTTGGCACGAAGGTTGTTGATGTTGTTGCCGCTGAACGCAGTAGGGTTGATGTCCTGGATAGCCAGCATGGTCTGCTGGACACTGGCACCCTGCGGCCGGCTCTTCAGGGCGATTTCCCAGAGCGTGTCGGCATGATTGGTTTTCCATTCGCCAGAGGCCTGGCCCGCAGGCTGACGCGGCGCGGCGGTGCGTGGCGTCTGGCTGCCCGCGGCGGCAGCCGAGGCTGGTTGGCCCGGCGCCGGGCGTACGATATCACCAGTTGCCGGGGTCGCCGACCGGGCAACCGGCGCGCTGGCGGTAACCGGCGTCGGCTGGTACAGCGGCGGGTCCAGCAACAGGGTGAATTCACGCAGCACGCGACCGGACGGCCAGCGCACTTCCATCAGGAAGTTCAGGTAGGGTTCCTTGACCGGCCGGGTCGAGGTCACTTTGATAACGGCCTTGCCGTCCGGCCTGACCACTGGGGTAAAGGTCAGGTCGGTGAGAAAGAACGAACGTTCGATGCCGGCCTTGCCGAAGTCGTCGGGCGATGCCAGCAGCGGACGGATCTCGCTACTCGACAGATCGCGCACCTGCAGCAGTTCAATTTCGGCTTCCAACGGCTGATTCAGGGCTGAGCGCAGGTTGATCTCGCCAACCCCCAGCGCCTGGACCATATTGGATGACATCAGGGCACTAGCTGCGGCGACAGCCAAAACCAGTTTACGAACCATAGCGAAGATCCTTTGCTTTATCGTTTTACACGCGTCCATGAACCCCATTCCCGCCCACCGGTTCAGGATATCGCTGAAAAACACCTGCGCTCTATAAGCGGCGTTTCCAACGCACCCTGACTCCCCACCGGCAATCGGCAATCTGAAAACAAGTCGAACTCAAAATCAGTATTTGCCCGGACAGTACCTGAATCGATAGTTACAAACCAGCAGCAAGTATCGATTACAAATGGCCTTTTATCAATAAGTCTGCAACAGCAAGCGCGTTGAGTGCGACACCTTTTCGAAGATTATCAGACACAAGCCACATACTGACGCTGACCGGATCCAGGGAATCCTGCCGCAGCCGGCCAACCCATACCTGATCCGTGCCAGTCGCGTCGGCAACCGGTGTGGGATACCCCCCGGCACTGGGCCGGTCCAGCAACTTGACACCAGGCGCCTTGCGCAGCAGCGTGGCGGCGCGCTTGGCAGGCAGGGCATCCCGGGTACGGACCTGCATGACCTGGGCACTACCAAAGAAGGTCGGCACCAGCACGCAGGTGGCCGACACCGGCAGCTGCGGCAACTGCAGAATGCGCCGGATATCCTCCGCCAGCCGCACCTCGGCAGTACTGCTACCGCTCTCATCCAGCTCACCGATCCGCGGAATCAGATTGAAGGCTGCCTGCTTGTCGAATGCGCCCTTCTCTGGCGGCTGCCCATTGAGCAGGCGGCCGGTCTGCAGCGCCAGGGCTTCGACCTCTTCACCGCCGACGGTCGACATCGACTGATAAGTGGCCACGGTGACTGATTGCAAGCCAGCTTCAGCCACCAAAGGCTGCAGTGCTATCAGCGTCTGGACCACTTGCGCATCGGGACAGGACACCACACCGCGCGCCCGGACACCCTCCAGCGCCTGAGGATTGACCTCGGCGACCACCAACGGCACATCGGCTTCACCACGAAAGGCGCCACAACCGTCGACGACCAGGCAGCCGGCTTTCACTGCCCGCTCAGCCCAGCCGGTGGCCAGCTCCGCATCAGCGAACAGCACGACCGCCACCTGGGTGAAGTCGAATCGCTCCAGCACTTCTACCCGCTGGCTCTGCCCTTTGAGCATGGGCCGGCCACCGGCACGGTCTTCGGTGTCCAGCAGGTGAATGCGGCCGAAGGCAAATTCATGCTCGTCCAGTACATTCAGCAGGGTTTCGCCTGCCAGCCCGCTCATACCCACTATCGCAACATCACCGGTCTTGCTCATATAAGGAAATTCTCACTGAATCCTGAAAACACAAAGGGCACCCCCGCCTGGCGGGGGTGCCCCGATTACTTGCCTGATCCGGCGCGACTCAACCCTCGAGCAGGATCCGCAGCATGCGGCGCAGCGGCTCGGCTGCGCCCCACAGCAATTGGTCGCCGACGGTGAAGGCAGACAGGTACTGCGAACCCATATTGAGCTTACGCAGACGACCTACCGGCACCTTCAGTGTGCCGGTTACGGCAGTCGGGGTGAGATCACGGATGCTGGCTTCCTTCTCGTTCGGCACCACCTTGGACCAGGGATTGTGCGCATCGAGCATGGCTTCGATATCCGCCAGCGGCACATCCTTGTTCAGCTTGATGGTCAGCGCCTGGCTGTGGCAGCGCATGGCGCCAATGCGCACACAAATGCCGTCTACCGGGATCGGGCGACCGCTGCGACCGATGATCTTGTTGGTCTCGGCCTGGGCCTTCCACTCTTCACGGCTCTGGCCATTGGGCAGCTGCTTGTCGATCCAGGGGATCAGACTGCCGGCCAACGGCACACCGAAGTTCTCTGTCGGAAAACTATCATCACGCAGGGTCGCTGCGACCTGACGATCAATATCCAGAATGGCACTGGCCGGATCGGCCAGCTGATCAGTCACCGAGCCGTTGATCACGCCCATCTGGTTGATCAGCTCGCGCATGTTCTGCGCACCGGCGCCACTGGCTGCCTGATAGGTCATGGCGGTCATCCACTCGACCAGACCGTTCTCGAACAGGCCACCCAGGCCCATCAGCATCAGGCTGACGGTGCAGTTGCCGCCGACGAAGGTCTTCATGCCGTCACGCACGGCCTGGTCGATGTTCCGACGGTTGACCGGGTCCAGCACGATGACCGCTTCATCTTCCATGCGCAGGGCGGAGGCAGCATCGATCCAATAGCCCTTCCAGCCTTCGGCACGCAGCTTGGGATAGACGGCACTGGTGTAATCGCCACCCTGGCAGGTGATGATGATGTCCATCGGCTTGAGGGCTTCGATGTCGTAAGCATCCTTCAGCTCGGGAATGGCCTTGCCAATATCCGGACCGGTGCCACCAACGTTGGAGGTGGTGAAAAATACCGGATCAATGGAAGCAAAGTCATTCTCTTCACGCATACGCTGCATGAGCACAGAACCCACCATGCCCCGCCAGCCGATCAAACCAACTTGTTTCATAACTGCAGACCCCCATGGGGTGAAATTCACGACAACTGCACCCGGCCAGCGCCGGGTACAAATTAAGCAATGCGACAGGTTACAGGTTTTTCAGCGCCGCGACCACGGCGTCACCCATTTCCCGGGTGCCAACCTGACGGCAACCAGCCGCCATGATGTCGCCGGTGCGCAGGCCCTGGTCCAGCACCTGACTGACGGCTTGCTCGATGGCATCGGCAGCTGCGGCTTCAGCGAAGCTGTAGCGCAGCATCATGGACACCGAGAGAATGGTCGCCAGCGGGTTGGCAATGCCCTGCCCTGCGATATCCGGCGCGCTGCCATGGCAGGGCTCGTACATGCCTTTGTTCTGCACATTCAACGACGCCGATGGCAGCATGCCGATAGAACCGGTGAGCATGGAAGCCTGATCCGACAGAATGTCACCGAACATGTTGTCGGTAACGATCACGTCGAACTGCTTGGGTGCTCGGACCAGCTGCATGGCGGCGTTGTCGACATACATGTGCGACAGCTCGACATCCGGATAGTCCTTCGCCACCTCTTCCACCACTTCGCGCCACAGCTGACTGGACGCCAGCACGTTGGCCTTGTCCACCGAGCACAGCTTCTTGCCGCGCAGACGGGCCATGTCGAAGCCGACGGTGGCGATGCGGCGGATCTCGCTTTCGCTGTAGGGCAAGGTGTCATAGGCCTGACGCTCGCCATTATCCAACATCCGACGCTCGCGGGGCTGACCGAAGTAGATGCCGCCGGTCAGTTCGCGGACGATAAGAATGTCCAGCCCCGATACTACCTCGGGCTTGAGCGTGGAGGCCTCGGCCAGCTGCGGATACAGCAAGGCCGGGCGCAGGTTACCGAACAACTCCAGCTGCGAACGGATCTTCAGCAGTCCGCGCTCGGGGCGCAAGGCCGGGTCGATGGTATCCCACTTGGGACCGCCAACTGCGCCGAGCAGGATCGCATCGGCCTGCCGCGCGCGCTCCAGTGTCTCATCCGCCAGTGGTGTACCGTAACGGTCATAGGCCGCGCCACCCAGATCGTCATAGCTCAGTTCGACGCCCAGGCCATATTTTTCGCTGGCCACGTCCAGTACCTTGACCGCTTCGGCAACGATTTCAGGACCAATTCCATCGCCCGGCAGAACCAGAATCTTCTTTGACATATTTCACTAAGCCTTTGTTCTTTAAGCTGAAAGCTTCAATTTATTTGATGGCATCAAACAGCCACGGCTGCGCCTGGCGATGCTTTTCTTCAAACGCGCGGATCGCATCAGCGTCCTGCAGGGTCAACCCGATATCATCGAGGCCATTGAGCAAGCAGTGCTTGCGAAACGCGTCGATCTCGAAGCTGTAGCTCTTGCCGTCCGGACGGGTCACCGTCTGCGCCTGCAGGTCCACGGTCAGCTGATAACCCTCTTCCGCTTCAGCCTGCTTGAACAGATCGTCAATATCTTCTTCATTTAAAACAATAGGTAACAAGCCATTCTTGAAGCTATTGTTGAAGAATATATCGGCAAAGCTGGATGCCAGTACGGCACGAAAGCCATATTCATCCAGGGCCCATGGCGCGTGTTCGCGGCTGGAACCACAACCAAAGTTCTCCCGTGCCAGCAACACGCTGGCACCTTGATAGCGGGGCTGGTTCAAAACAAAATCCGGGTTCAGCGGACGGCTGGTATGGTCCTGGCCCGGGTAGCCCTCATCAAGGTAGCGCCACTCGTCGAACAGATTGGGGCCGAAGCCGGTTCGCTTGATCGACTTGAGAAACTGCTTGGGAATGATCTGGTCGGTGTCCACGTTGGCCCGATCCAGCGGCGCTACCAAGCCGGTATGTTTGGTAAAGGCTCTCATGCGCTTGCCTCCTCTGTGAGCATGTCACGCACATCAACGAAATGGCCGGCGATCGCCGCCGCAGCCGCCATGGCCGGGCTGACCAGATGGGTGCGCCCGCCATTGCCCTGCCGCCCTTCGAAGTTGCGATTGGATGTCGAGGCGCAGTGCTCGCCGGGCTGCAGGCGGTCGGGGTTCATGGCCAGACACATGGAACAACCCGGATCGCGCCATTCGAAGCCGGCAGCCTTGAAGATCACATCCAGACCTTCGCGCTCGGCCTGTTCCTTGACCAGGCCCGAGCCGGGCACAACCATCGCCTGCTTGACGGTGTTGGCGACCCTGCGGCCTTTGGCGACCACCGCGGCCGCACGCAGATCCTCGATCCGCGAGTTGGTGCAGGAGCCGATGAACACCCGATCCAGCTTGATCGAAGTGATCGGCTGATCGGCCTCCAGGCCCATGTACTGCAATGCACGCTGATAGCCACTGCGCTTGACCGCGTCGGTTTCCCGGGCCGGATTCGGCACCTTGGCATCGATTGCCACGACCATCTCGGGAGATGTGCCCCAGGACACCTGCGGCTTGATCTGCGCGGCGTCCAGCTCGACCACGGTGTCAAACACCGCATCGGCGTCGGATACCAGGTCCTGCCAGGCTGCCACGGCCTTGTCCCAGTCCCCGCCCTTGGGCGCGTAGGGGCGATCCTTGACGTACGCCACGGTCTTCTCGTCGCAGGCGACCAGACCAACGCGGGCACCGGCTTCGATGGCCATGTTGCACACCGTCATGCGCCCTTCCATTGACAGGCCGCGGATAGCGGACCCGGCAAATTCGATGGCGTGACCGTTACCACCAGCGGTGCCGATCTTGCCGATCACCGCCAGCACGATGTCCTTGGCGGTTACGCCAAAGCCCAATTCACCGTCGACCTGGACCAGCATGTTCTTCATCTTCTTGGCGACCAGACACTGGGTAGCCAGCACATGCTCGACCTCAGACGTGCCGATACCGTGAGCCAGAGCGCCGAAGGCACCATGGGTGGCGGTGTGGGAGTCGCCGCAGACGATGGTCATGCCCGGCAGAGTCGCGCCCTGCTCCGGCCCCACCACATGCACGATGCCCTGGCGGCGATCAGTCATCTGGAACTCCAGGATGCCGAAGTCCTTGCAGTTATCGTCGAGGGTGGTGACCTGCAGCTTGGATACCAGATCATCGATACCAGCCACTCCGGCTGCACGGTTGATCGTGGGCACGTTATGATCCGGCGTCGCCAGGTTGGCGTCGATGCGCCAAGGCTTGCGGTCGGCCAGGCGCAGACCTTCAAAGGCCTGTGGCGAGGTCACTTCATGCAACAGATGGCGATCGATATACAACAGGGCCGAACCATCGTCCCGTTGCTTGACCAGATGGCTATCCCAAAGCTTGTCGTAGAGCGTCTTGGCGGACATGCTTATCTCCTGAATCGGCTGAGGTCTGCCGGTCCCTGAACATCCGGCCGACAGTTTTGAATACAAAACGATAGTAAGAGCTGGCAATCAATAAAACAAATTCATTATATTCATGCATTGGATAACCATCAGGAATCCACATGGACATTGCCAACTTCACCGCTTTTCTCGCTGTAGCTGCCACTGGCTCCTTTTCCCGTGCTGCGGAACAATTGCATCTGACCCAGCCAGCCATCAGCAAACGCATCGCCACTTTGGAGCAACAGCTCGGCGCGCGCCTGTTCGACCGCATCGGCAAGCACGTCGGGCTGACCGAGGCCGGGCGCGCCCTGCAGCCCCGTGCCGAGCTCATCATCAATACTCTCAACGACACCCGTCGGGCTCTCGGCAACCTATCGGCCAATATCCAGGGCCGGCTCAGACTGGCTACCAGTCATCATATCGGACTGCATCGGTTACCCCCGCTGCTGCGCCGCTTCACCAAGGCTTATCCGGGTGTGGTGCTGGATATCGAGTTTCTCGACTCCGAAATTGCCTATGAGAAAGTCCTGCATGGCGAGATCGAGCTAGCAGTGATCACCCTGGCCCCGGCGGTCGAGCCACCGATCATTGCCACCCGAATCTGGCACGACCAGCTGGAATTCGTGGTAGCGCCGGAGCATCCCCTGGCCGGTAAAGACGAAGTCCAGCTACAGCAGCTGGCCAGTTATCCGGCGGTGTTTCCCGGGGTCAATACCTTTACCCACCGCGTAGTCGGCCAGCTGTTCGAGCGCCACGGCATCACTCCACAGGTCAGCATGAGCACCAACTATATGGAGACCATCAAGATGATGGTCTCCATCGGCTTGGCCTGGAGCGTACTGCCACGCACCATGATCGACTCCCAGGTCCGCGCGCTACAGGTACCGAACGCTGGCCTGGTCCGCGAGCTGGGCTGCATTCATCACAACGGCAGAACCCTTTCCAATGCCGGCCGGGCGCTGATCGAACTACTGCACCAGCATAGCGATAACAGCGGCCCGCTTTGAACTTGTGGCAAACCTGGCAGTCTCAGCCGGTAAGAGGTGCGGATACCCGCAACAGATCAACGCAGTGCACAGGGAAATCACCATGAACAAATCAATGTTGTCAGGCATCGTCATCGGCGCAATCGTCGCTACCGCTGGTGGTGCCATCGCCGGCTACAACGCATTGTCCGACAAGACGCCGACCCACGCGCAAGTCCTCAATGTGGTCGAGATCAAGGAAAACGAACGCACTCCGCGTGAGGTTTGCCAGCAGGTCGCCGTAACCCGTCAGAAACCAGTTCAGGATCAGCATCAGGTATTGGGTAGTGTGGCCGGCGCCGTGATAGGCGGCGTGCTGGGCAACCAGGTCGGCGGCGGTACCGGCAAGAAAATCGCCACCGTTGCCGGGGCGGCCGCTGGCGGTTATGCCGGTAACAAGACCCAGGAGCGCATCCAGCAGGGTAATACCTACACCACGACTGAGCAGCGCTGCGAAACCGTCTACGACAATCATGAAAAGGTTGTCGGCTATCAGGTGGACTACAGCATCGGTGACAAGAATGGCACCGTGCGCATGGATCGCCACCCCGGCGACACCATCCCCCTGCAGGACGGCCAACTGGTCCTGGCAGGTCAGTAATACCAACCGGCCCGGGCTCCCTGCCCGGGTCGGTCTTGCTAGTTCGACTCCTCCTGACACAGTTCCAGCCACCGGCGCATCCCCGCGCTGATGAACTTGTTGCGATGACGCACGAAGTACAGCCCCCGCTTGAAATCCCGATGCGGTACCGGTAAGGGCACCAGTGTACCCCGACGAAACGCGTCACCCAGGGTAATGGCCGACAGGCATCCCACCCCCAACCCCGCTTCCACTGCCCGCTTGATGGCTTCGGTATGCTGCAGTTCCAGTTTGATGTTGAGTTGGGGTAACAGGCCGTGCAGCGCCCACTCGAAGTTCTGCCGGGTACCCGACCCCTGCTCGCGGACGATCCACTCCGCCTGCATCAGATCCTCATCGGTCAGCCAGGGTTTGCCGGCCAGCTCATGATCCGGGGCGCAGAACACCACCAGCTCATCTTCCTGCCAGTAAAGCATCTTGAGGTCCGGATGCCGGGTCTCGCCTTCGATCATCCCCAGGTCCAGTTCGAAGTTGACCAGTTTGCGCACGATGCTCGACGTGTTGGCCACCTCCAGCTCTACCCGCGCGCCAGGCTGCTCCAGCATGTAGCGGGTCATGATGCCCACGGCGATATAGTTGCCAACGCTCATGGTTGCACCAACCCGCAGATGACCAATCTCCTCATGCCCAGCCAGCGCCGCCTCCAGCCCGTTGGCTTGCTCCAGCAACGCCTGGGCCCGAGGCCGGATGCTGCGCCCCAGCTCATTCAGCTGCAGCCGCTTGCCGACTCGGTCGAATAACTGCACCTCGAACTGGCTCTCAAGATCTCGCAGAGCACTGCTCGCCGCCGACTGGGACATCGCCAGGCTGTCTGCGGCGCGGGTCAGGTTTTCATGGAAGGCCGTGGCGAGAAAAACTTCCAGTTGCCGGAGGGTATACTTCATTATCGGTTTTCCCGGATAGGCAAATTAAAATAAGTCATTTAACCGGTAGATTAGCTGGACGGTAGAATGGCTGCAATTCGAAACCATCCCAAGCGGAGAACCACCTGGATGTCCAAATTCAGAACCGAACGTGTCCTCAGTGTCCACCACTGGACCGATACCCTGTTCAGCTTCAAGACTACCCGTGATCCGGGTCTGCGCTTCAAGAACGGTCATTTCATCATGATTGGCCTTGAAGTCGACAGTCGTCCGCTGATGCGCGCCTACAGTATCGCCAGCCCGAACTACGAAGACACCATGGAGTTCTACAGCATCAAGGTACCGGATGGCCCGCTGACCTCGCGCCTGCAGCATATCAAGGAAGGCGACAACATCATCGTCAGCAGCAAGCCCACCGGCACCCTGGTTCTGGACAACGTGCTGTCCGGCCGTAACCTGTACCTGCTCAGTACCGGTACCGGCCTCGCGCCCTTCATCAGCATCATCCAGGACCCGGAAACCTACGAGCGCTTCGACAAGGTCATCCTCACCCACGGTTGCCGCTGGGTACGCGAACTGGCCTATCAGAAGCTGATCACCGAGGATCTGCCGGATCATGAGTACTTCGGCGAGCAGGTGCGCGAGCAACTGATCTACTACCCGACCGTGACCCGCGAGCCCTACCGCAATGAAGGCCGCCTGTCCGACCTGATGAGCAACGGCAAACTGTTCGAGGATATCGGCCTGCCCAAGCCGAACCTGGAAGACGACCGTTTCATGCTGTGCGGCAGCCCGGCCATGCTCAAGGACCTGACCGCCATCCTGGATGACTGGGGCTTCGAGGAATCCCGCCAGGGTATTCAGGGCCACTACGCCATCGAGCGGGCCTTCGTCGAGAAGTAAGCCTCTGCATTACCGGCGCCCGGACTTGCGATACCGGGCGCCTGCTTATCTCCCCCCACTGTTGCCGCCCTATTCCCGATAGATCATCTGCCGGGTCATGCCGCCGTCGGCAACGATATTCTGGCCGGTAATGAACGCCGCTGCCGGGCTCAACAGAAACGCCGCCAGTTCGCCCATATCCTCCGGCTGCCCTACCCGACCGACCGCATGCTGCTCATGATCCACCTGACGCAGCGGGTCAGTGGCCTGCAATGATTTCGGGCGGGTATCGATCCAGCCGGGGCTGACCGCATTGACGCGGATATCCGGGCCGAGACTCACCGCCAGCGCATGGGTCAAGGCCACCAGGCCGCCCTTGCTCGCCGCATAGGCTTCGGTATGGGGTTCGGATTGCAACGCTCGGGTCGAGGCGATATTAACGATGGCACCACCACTCTCGCGCAGCAGGCCGATACACTGCCGGGAGACCAGAAAGGCGCCGGTGAGGTTGACCGACAACAGGCGGTTCCAGGCCTCCAGCGTCAACTGCTCCAGGGGTCCGTTATCCGGATCAGCCAGACCCGCGTTATTGACTACGCCGTCGAGCCGCCCGAAGTCTTCCTCGATCTGCTCGACCACCGCCTGCACACTGGCCTCGTCTGCCACATCCAGCGGCACGAACTCCACCGTTCCCAGCCGCGCCAGCTCCTCTGCAGCGGCCAGCCCTTCAGTTTCATCCACATCACCCAGCACCACCGCCCAGCCGGCGCGCAGCAGACTGGCGGCAATACCTTTGCCAATCCCCCGCGCCGCGCCAGTTACCAGCGCCACTCGCACGCCTGACTGTTCATTCATGGGCGTCGCGGCCCCTTG
Source organism: Halopseudomonas bauzanensis (assembly GCF_900114735.1). Taxonomy (GTDB): domain Bacteria; phylum Pseudomonadota; class Gammaproteobacteria; order Pseudomonadales; family Pseudomonadaceae; genus Halopseudomonas; species Halopseudomonas bauzanensis. The sequence goes on from NZ_FOUA01000001.1 coordinate 177,006, forward strand.
CGCCACCATAGAGCCCAGCCTGCCAGCGGCACGAGGGCCACCAGAGCGATCCAGCCGGTTTTATGGCTGCGTGATTCGGTGCTCTGCGCAATACTGCTGATAGCCGACAGCGCCAACAACAGCAGTGCCAGACCGCCCATCACGACAATGAAATTGGTATTCATCCCGCCACCTCCTGTTCCGCCCCACTATAGACCATCAGCTGGCCCGACCCGGCATCCAACGCAGCAGCAACAACGCCGCCAGCGTCGCCGCCACGCTGGCCAGTGCAAAGGTCCAGCCGGCGCCCAGGGCATTCCAGCTGTAACCGGAATACAGCGCACCAAGAGCCCCGCCGCAACCGGACAGCGTGGCATACAGTGCCTGGCCCTGCCCCTGATAACGCTCCGCAAAGCTGCGCTGGACGAAGTGCACCGCCACCACATGGAAGCAGCCAAAGGTCGCTGCATGCATTACCTGGGCGAGCGCCAGCAGTACGAGGCTGTCCGCCCAGAACCCCAGCAGCAGCCAACGCAGCGCCGCCAGGATAAAACTGCCGATCAGCAGCTGTTTGAGTGAAAAACGGGCCAGTATCACGCTCATCACCATGAACAGGATGATCTCCGCAACCACCCCCAGCGCCCACATTGCCCCGATCAATACCCGGTCGTAACCCAGCGCTTCCAGATGCAGTGTCAGAAAGGTGTAGTACGGTCCGTGGGACAATTGCATCAGCCCGGCGCTGAAAAAGAACACCAGCACCCCAGGCCGCCATAGTTGCCGCAGAAAACCATCACCCGGCAAGGCGGAGCGGGTCGCAGCCACCGGGGCTGGCGGCACCAGCAGGCTACAACAGAAGATCGCCAGCATGATACTGAGCATGGCCTGGGGATAGATTGCCGGACTGAACCTGTCCAGCAACAGCCCCAGGACCACCACCGTGACGATGAAGCCGACCGAGCCCCACAGCCGGATTCGACTGTAGCGTGCCGATTGCTCACCCAGATGGCCAAACGTAATGGTTTCGAACTGCGGCAAGACCGCATGCCAGAAGAAACTGTGCAGGGCCATGATCAACGCCAGCCACAGATAATCCTGACGCCAAAGGATGCCGGTGAAAGTCAACGCGGTAAGCAAGGCACCCAGCCGCACGATCAACAGCCGCTGCCCGCTGCGATCACCCAACCAGCCCCACAGCACCGGAGCGAAACAACGCATCAACATGGGAATGGCCACCAGCTCACCGATCCGCGCCGCGGAAAAGCCCAGATGATGGAAGTACAGTGACAGGAAGGGAGCTACTCCGCCGAGCAGGGCGAAGTAGCAGAAATAGAAGCCGGACAGACGCCAGTAGGGCAACATCTCAGCGATGTCGAAGCGTTTACGTCGGCGTGCCCATCAGAGCTGTCCCAGCACCGGCGTATCGACCCGCACATCACCATTTTGCGCCCGATGACGCAGCAGGTGGTCCATCAACACCAAGGCCATCATGGCCTCCGCGATGGGCGTCGCACGGATGCCGACACAGGGGTCGTGACGACCCTTGGTGATCACCTCAACCGGGTTGCCATGCACATCGATGGAGCGGCCCGGGGTGGTGATGCTGGAGGTCGGCTTGAGCGCCAGATGAGCGATGATCGGCTGGCCGGAAGAAATGCCGCCCAACACGCCGCCGGCGTTGTTGCTCAAAAAACCCTCGGGAGTGAGTTCATCCCGGTGCTCGGTGCCGCGCTGGCTGACCGAGCCGAAACCGGCGCCGATCTCCACCCCCTTGACCGCGTTGATGTTCATCAGCGCATAGGCAAGCTCCGCATCCAGGCGGTCGAAAACCGGCTCGCCCAAGCCCGGCGGCACGCCTTCGGCAATCACGGTGATCTTCGCCCCGACCGAATCCTGATCCCGGCGCAGCTGGTCCATGTAGGCTTCCAGCTCCGGCACCTTGTCCGGATCAGGGCTGAAGAAGGCATTCTGGCCAACCGCCTCCCAGTTCTTGAACGGAATCTCGATCGGCCCCAGCTGGCTCATGTAGCCGCGCACGGTAATGCCCTGGCTGGCCAGGTATTTGCGCGCAATCGCGCCCGCAGCCACGCGCATCGCGGTTTCCCGCGCGGAGGAGCGACCACCGCCGCGATAATCGCGCTCACCGTACTTGTGGTGATAGGTATAGTCCGCATGGGCTGGGCGAAACAGATCCTTGATCGCCGAGTAATCCTTGGACTTCTGATCGGTATTGCGGATCAGCAAGCCAATCGGGCACCCGGTAGTGCGCCCCTCGAACACCCCGGAGAGGATCTCGACCTCATCCGGCTCCTGGCGCTGGGTAGTATGCCGACTGGTGCCAGGCTTGCGCCGATCCAGGTCCGCCTGCAGATCAGCAGCACTCAGCTCCAGCCCCGGCGGGCACCCATCAACAATGGCAACCAGCGCCGGGCCATGGCTTTCGCCAGCAGTGGTGACGGTGAACAGGGTGCCAAGGGTATTTCCGGCCATGCGTGCCATCCATTTCCAGATCAGAGAAAGGCAGGCAGTATAACGCTCGGCCGGCACGGGTGACAGCCTGAGATGGCGGCGGTAATCTTGTCGGCCCGACCTTCTTGAGCCAAACCGACCGATGCAAGCACTGCTGGACCTTTTGCTGCCCGCGGCCCTGCCGCCGCTGACCAGTGCCGCGCTGGTGGCCGTTTCCGCCCTCACCTCGGCCATCACTGCCTCATTGGGCATCGGCGGCGGCGTACTGTTGCTGGCGATCATGGCCATCGTCATGCCCCCAGCCGCGATCATTCCGGTGCATGGCATGGTCCAGCTGGGCTCCAACCTCAGCCGGGCGAGCATGACGCTACGCCATATCAATCTGCGGCTGATTCTCTGGTTCGCCCCCGGTGTTCTGCTCGGCGCCTGGCTGGGTAGCCTGTTTCTGGTCGACCTGCCGTTGGCGCTGGTACAGATCTGCATCGCCGGGTTCATTCTGCTGCTGTGCTGGGGGCCGCCCATTCCGGCGGTGGCTACCGGCCCAGTGGGCACCTTGCTGGCCGCCGGGCTGACCACTTTCGTCAGTCTGTTCGTCGGTGCTACCGGGCCGCTGGTTGCCGCTTTCGTCAAGCAGCAACAGAAAGGCGAGCGCTTTTCCACGGTGGCTACATTCGCCACCGCAATGTGTTTGCAACATGCCCCCAAGGCGGTGATCTACGGTGCCGCAGGTTTTGTGTTCGCCGAGTGGCTGGGCTTGATTCTGCTGATGATCGCTGCCGGTGCGGCGGGCACATGGGCCGGCCTGCGGCTGCTCCGGCGGTTGACCGACAGCCGCTTCACGCTGCTCTTCAATGCCCTGCTGACGCTTCTGGCGCTGCGCCTCATCTGGCAGGCCATCAGCGGATAGTCACACTGCATGTCACATTCAAGAACAATGGCAATCCGCCGATAACGGAATATGCAGGCAGGAATCACACCCATGAATGAAGATCTGACCCACCCCGAGGCTCCCGAGTCGCCTCCCGTGCGCGATCCCTTCGCCCATGCACGGCCCTCGGAATACTATTGGATCCAGCTCAAGCCGGTATTCAAGGGCAGGCTGATGCTGCACGGCGAACGCCTGGCGCAGATCGCCGTGACCCGCGAGCGGGTTGCCCAACTCGAACTGCTGCGCCTGCAGATCCGGATCGAAGACGAAACCGTGCCGCCGGATACCAATTTCATGGAAGTGCTGATCGACCACCGCCACCACCGGGTTCGTTTCGGGCCGCTGTCGGGCCTGCGCATCTTCCCGCCCCAGCGGGGGTTGGCCGGATTCATGCTCGCCCAGTTGATCGACTGGTGCCAACGCCACTGCGCCGACTATGCGGTGACACCCATCGTGCTCCATGCCAGTGAAGTGCCCAGCGAGGAGACTCGGCAAATGCGCGAGCGGCTGCTCAAGCGGGCGGGCTTTCATCTGACCTGGAGCAATGACGCCCGCACCGAAGGCAAGGCCCAGGCCAACCGGGTCAGCGACCTGGTTGCCAGCTGGAATGTCGAGCGGGTTCAGCAGCTACACATCGCTGACACCCTGCGTCAACTGCGCGAACAGGAAACCCTGAACCGCCAGCAACAAGCCCAGCTCACCTCGCTGCAGGCGACCCTTGATGAGTACAAGCGCAACGATATCGGCCATCGTTTCGCCATCGGCTGTCTTATCGTGTTTTCCATCTTCCAGGCATTGATGCTGCTCTGGGTGGTCCTGCGCTGATCGGAACCGGCGGCGCTATCTGATAGACTGCCGGCCTGTTCAATGAGCCGAACCAAGCCGCAACCATGACCCAGGATAACGATGATGCGGATGGCCTGGAGCTGTTCCGCCAGGCCATCCGGGGCGCCCGCCCCATCACTACCGACCGCGCCGACACCGGCAAGCCGCGCAGCGACCGCGCCCAGCTCCAGGCGCTGCGCCAACGCGCTGTGCAGCCACAGCAGCAGATCCGAGTGGATGGGCTGTCCGATCATTTCGTGATTGATGTCGCGCCCGAGGAAGAACTCGCCTGGACCGCCAATGGTGTGCAGGAAAGCCAACTGCGCAAGCTGAAGAGCGGACAGATCCCCTTTGATGGCAGTATCGATCTGCATGGCATGACCGTGGAGAAGGCCCGCGAACTGCTGTGGGAGTTCCTCGCCGAGGCCACCAAGCTGGAAGTGCGCTGCGTGCGTGTCACCCACGGCAAGGCCCAACGCAAGGACGGCCGCACCCCGATCCTCAAGAGCCACGTCAACACCTGGCTACGCCAGCACCCGAAAGTGCTCGGCTTCACCTCCTGCATCCCGCGTCACGGCGGCACCGGGTCGGTGTATGTACTACTGAAACGAGAAATGCTCGAAGGCCGCGACGACTGATTTCGCAGAGCACGGGTGGGAACGGCCTTGGCCGCGAAGCCTTCCACCGCCTTCGCGGCCAAGCCCGCTCCTACAAGTGGTTTTCCGCGAGCGGCGCTATAAAGACCGTCCGTCCTGCAGATAGCCGATCACCGCATCCCTATCTCCGGCAAACACGATCCGCTCTTCCTTGGCTTCACGTTGATAGGCATACATCGGGTCGTAGTAATCGCGTAGCAACCCTTCGATCCAGCCACGGTGGCCTTGAACATCATCGTTGCGTTGCTGCTGTTCCAGCGCCTGGCGCATCAGCTGATCCAGCGCCTGGAAATGCTCCGGACCCAGGCGCTTGCGGATGCGCAGCAGACTCCCCAGCAGGTACGCGGCAAACGCCTCGAAGGCCTGCTCCGGGCTCTGCGGATACTGCAGGGCAAATTCGGCCCGCATATCGATGACATAGTCGCCGAGAATGCGCGTCACCCGATTCTCCAGGCTATCATCCAGCCAGATCAGCGGCGCGGTCTGCATGGCGCGGAACAACTCCAATGGCACCGAACAACTGCCGACCATGCGGCCCTCGTCTTCCAGCACCAGAGTGCGTGCGCCCCGCTCGCGCACCCGCAACGCTTCAATCGCCAGGCGGTTCTCGAAGTCGATCTGCACTGGCTGGGGCGTGGCATGACGGCCGAAACTGGAGCCGCGATGATGGGCATGGCGCTCCAGATCAAGGCTGTTGTCGAGCGCTGTAATGATTTCGGTCTTGCCGGTACCGGTCAGGCCCGCCACCAGTTGCAGCGGGCAATCGCGCACCGCCTCATCCAGCGTGTCGATAAGAAACCGGCGCATGGCCTTGTAGCCCCCGATCACCCGCGGATATTCAACCCCTGCCTCTGCCAGCCACTGCTGTACCAACTGCGAGCGCAACCCGCCACGAAAGCAGTACAGGTAGCCATTGGGATTGGCCTCGGCAAAGGCTTTCCAACTGGCGATACGAGCCGCCTTGAGATCGCCCTTGACCAGCTTGTGGCCCAGCGCGATAGCCGCGTCCTGCCCATGCTCCTTGTAGCAGATGCCCACCCGGCGGCGTTCTTCGTCATCCATCAGCGGACGATTGAGCACACCGGGAAACGCCCCCTTGCCGAATTCGATCGGCGCACGCACATCCATCATCGGCACGTCGGTCAGAAACAGGCTGCGGTAATCATCGCTATTATCCCGCATCAGACAACCTCGACCCAGTGACCACCGCGGTGCTCCAGCAGCTCACCGATCGGTTGCAGGCTCAGCCCTTCCTCCCGGGCAACTGCCAGAAACGCCTCATCGACCGCAGGATCGACCGCGACCAGCAACCCGCCGCTGGTCTGCGGATCGCATAGCAGGTGACGCCACTGCTCCGGCATGTCTGCCAGCTTGTGACCATAGCTGGCGAAGTTGCGCCCGGTACCACCGGGTATGCAACCGGCAGCAAGATAATGCTCAACGCCGGCAATCCGCGGCACAGCGGACTCGGTAACGCGCGCCAGTACACCCGAGCCTTCGGCCATTTCCGCCAGATGGCCGAGCAGACCGAAGCCGGTGACATCAGTCATCGCCTGCACGCCGTCCAGCTGCGCGAAGCGCGCACCGATACGGTTGAGCTGGCACATCAGATCGCGGGCCACGCCGATATCTTCCTCACGCAACTTTTTCTGTTTTTCAGCAGTGGTGAGAATGCCGATACCCAGCGGCTTGGTCAGATATAACCGGGCGCCGGCACGGGCGGTGTCATTGCGTTTGAGTTGCTGGCGGGTGACCTGGCCGGTCACCGCCAGACCAAAGATCGGCTCGGGCGCATCGATGGAATGGCCACCGGCCAGGGGCATGCCGGCGTCGGCACAGACGGCGCGGGCACCGGCCATGACCTGGGCAGCCACCGCGGCCGGCAACACATTCACCGGCCAGCCGAGAATGGCGATGGCCATCAAGGGTGTACCGCCCATGGCGTAGATATCACTGATGGCATTGGTCGCGGCGATGCGTCCGAAGTCGTAGGCGTCATCGACAATCGGCATGAAGAAGTCGGTAGTGCTGACGATACCGCGCTCGTCATCGAGACCGAATACCGCAGCATCATCACGACTGCTGTTGCCCACCCAGAGCTGCGAATACGCAGGTGCCGGCTGGTTGCTGGCGAGGATTTCATCCAGCACCTGGGGGGAAATCTTGCAACCGCAGCCAGCCCCATGGCTGTATTCGGTCAAGCGCACTGTATCGGTCATGACTGCCTCCGCTGAAAACTCAGCGCGCATTCTACCAGCCCTCCAGCCAACTCGCTGGTCAAACCGGCGGCTTGCCCTGCTCGAACCGATCAAGCGTATCGCTGGCAATCATCCGGCCAAGCTCGATCAGTTCCGGTGCGCGCTGGAATTCAAAGAACTTGCACAGCCGTTTGGGCACGTCGAAGATCACATCCGGCGGATAGCCAGCGATCTTGTACTTGGTCAGCGAGGCCTGCATGGTTTCGAAGGACAGGTTGACCAGCTCCAGCATGCTGGCCGGCCCTATCGGGATGTCCGCGCGCACCGGCTTGGTCTCATCCTTCTGACGGTTTGCCGCCACCTCCGCGTCGCTCGGCTCCTCGCTGATATCCAGCGTGCCCTGCCGTTCACCCTCCTCCTCTTCACTGTTCCAGTGCAGCAGATTGCGCAGGCTCAATGAGTCCATCCACTGCTCCAACTGCTGCCGTATCGGTGCCGGCCGCTCGATGACCGGCAAGGTATAGCCATTGGTGTGGTTGGCATTGAGGTTGACCGCCATGATCAGATCGCAATGGGCGGAGACCACCGGGATGATCGGCAGCGGGTTCAGCAACCCGCCATCCACCAGCACGCGGCTGCCCTGGCGCACCGGTGAGAACAGACTGGGAATGGCCGCCGAGGCGCGCATGGCCTGCTGCAGACTACCTTGCTGAAACCACACTTCCTGCTGGTTGGTCAGGTCGGTGGCCACGGCCGTGAACGGAATGCGGAGTTCCTCAATATTCACATCACCGACGATTTCATGAATCCGGGAGAAGATCCGCTCGCCGCGGATAGCACCCAGATTGCCGAAACCGAAGTCCAGCAACCGCAGCACATCGAGATAGGCCAGCCCGGACACCCACTCACGGTACGCCTGGAGCCCACCGGCAGCATAGACGCCACCTATCACCGCCCCCATTGAACAGCCAGCGATACACTCGATCGAGTATCCACGCCGCTCGACTTCCTCGATGACACCAATATGGGCATACCCTCTGGCACCCCCACTACCAAGCACCAGCGCTACGCTTTGTGCCATATTTCATCATCTCCGTATTGAATCCCGATTGACGCCGGAGCGCTGTCTCAGCATGATGCCCCGCTCAGGAACCATTCTCTGTTACAAGGCCAGCCGTGATCCAGCCTCGCACTCGTTTCCGCTTGAAAATTGTTGCCGTCCTGCTCGTCATCGCCGTCGCCCTGACGACCCTTGGCCATTGGATATTGCACAGCGCCGAAGCACAGCGCAGCGGCACCTTACGCCTGAAAGGGCTGCAGCAGGAAGTGTCGGTTTACTTCGATGCCTGGGGCGTGCCCCACATCGATGCGCAGAACGATGAGGATGCCTACCGCGCCCTCGGCTACCTCCATGCGCAGGACCGCCTGTTCCAGATGGACATCCTGCGGCGTATCGGTGGCGGCCGCCTGGCTGAGCTGTTCGGCCAGGAAAGCTATGCCACCGACAAGTTCTTCCGCACCCTGGGTATCAGTCGTCACGCCCGCCAGTATGCAGCGCAGCTGGAACAGAATGCCGATCAACCCCATGTGAAGCTGATCAAGGCTTACCAGGACGGCATCAACCAATATATCGACCAGGGCCGCACGCCCGTGGAATACCGTGCGCTGCTGACCCAGCCGGACTATTTCTCCACCGCGGATATCGCCCATGTCATGGGCTACATGGCCTATTCCTTCGCCGAAGCCTTCCGCACCGACGCCCTGGTGGACCACGTGCGCGGCACGCTCGGCGAACGCCACGTGCAGGACCTAGTGCCGGGCGTCCCCCACGGCTTGCCGCCGCGCCCCTCCGGCAACCCGCTGACCGTCGAGCTGCTCCAGCCACTGCTCGACCAGGTCGCCCAGGTGCAGCAGCACCTGCCGGCCGGACAGTTCCAGGGCAGCAATGCCTGGGTCGTCAGGGGCGCCTTGAGCGCCAGCGGTCATCCACTGCTGGCCAACGATCCGCATATCGGCTTTGCCGTGCCAGCGGTGTGGTACGAAGCGCACATCCGCACGCCGCAACATGAGGTCTACGGCCACTTCCTCGCCGGCCTGCCTTTCCCGCTGCTCGGCCAGACCCGTCATCATGCCTGGGGCCTGACCATGCTGATGAACGATGAAATCGACTTCTACCGCGAACGGGTAAATCCGGACAACCCCGGCCAGGTGCGGGTCGGTGATCGCTGGCAGAACCTGACCGTGCATGAGGAAGTCATCAAGGTACGCGGCCAGGAAGATCGTCTGGTGCGCCTGCGCAGCTCACGCCACGGCCCCATCATCAACGATCATCTGGCCAGTGCAGCAGAAGACGGCAGTACGCCGCCGCAACCGGTAAGCCTGTTCTGGACCTTCCTGACCCCCGGCAGCGACTCCACCGAGGCCTTCTATCGTTATTCCCGCGCGACCAGCATGGCCGAGTTCGAGGCCGCAGCCGCACTGCACTGGTCGCCGGGGCTGAATGTCATCTACGCCGATGTCGACGACAATATCGCCATGTGGGCGACCGGCCGCCTGAAACGCTGGCCCAACAGCAACAACAGCTTCAGCCTGCTCGATGGCAGCAATCGCCGTGATGACTTCCTCGGCTATCAGCCCTTCAGCGCCAACCCCAGATTGATCAACCCCGCGTCCGGCTTCATCTACAGCGCCAACAACCCCTATCCGGAAAGCAGTGTGCGCCGTATCCTGCCGGGTTACTACGCACCCGCGGAACGGGCCGAGCGTCTGGCTGAATTGCTGAAAAGCCGGGACAAGCTCGACTTTTCCGTTTTCAAGGCCATGCAGCTGGACAGCCAGCGGCCCCATGCTGTGGCCATGGTTCAGGACGCCCTGCCATTATTTGACGGCGAGTTGCTGGAGCAGAATCTGCGACCCACAGCCGAGCAGGCCAAGCAGATTCTGACTGACTGGGATGGCCGCTTTACGCCGGACAGCGTCGGCGCCGTGCTGTTTCAGCGCTGGGAAGACAACCTGATGGAAGCACTGTTCGCCGATGAGCTGGGCGACCACTACCTGCACTTCCGCGACACCTTCATGGCCCGTAAAACCCTCGCCAGCCTGTACTGGAAACCCGCATCGCCCTGGTGGGACAACCGCCAGCAGCCGATCATGGACGGCCGCCAGTCCGCCATCGAACAAGCCTGGATCCGTACCATCGAAGGGCTGACGGAACAGCTAGGCATGGCACCCGAAGAGTGGACCTGGGGCACCGTCGCCAGCCTGCAGCACAAGCATCCGCTGGCAGACAAGATTCCCTTTGCCGGGCGACTCAACAGCGCTCGGGTAGAGGTCACCGGTACTGATGGCAGCATGAACAACATGGCTTTCAAGCGCGGCGGCGATCATTACGATGTGGAGGCAGGCCCCTCGACCCGCCGGCTGATCGACCTCGGCAACCTCGAGTCGGCATTGGGCATCAACCCTCTCGGCCAATCCGGCAACCCATTCGATCCCCATTACAACGACCAGGCGCAGCTATTCGCCCAGGGTAACTATCGCGCCCACCTGTTCGACTGGCTGGGTATTCGCGCCCTGCCCGACCGGCTCGTCTTGCGTCCCCGAGGTAAGTAAAGCGACTCGAAGATGAGGCCGGAACAGCTCTGTTCCGGCCCTGGCACCACGGTTTTGCCAACTGACTCACAACCCTGCTTACCCAAGGAAGCCTGGCCGGCCCCGGTCTGATATAACGGCGACTTTGTTCGTCAGACAAGGGAATACAGGATGTTCGCCCCGGCCAATACCGCGCACTTCACCCTCACCATTCCGCACCTGGAACACGACTTCAAGGTACTGGCTTTCCAGGGCACCGAAGCCATCAGCCAGCCTTATTGCTTTGAGCTGGACCTGGTCAGCGAACGGCCGGACCTGGATATCGAAGGGTTATTGCACCAGCCGGCATTTCTCAGTTACGCCGGCCCGGACCAAGGCGTGCACGGCCTGATCCACAGCGTCGCCCAAGGCGAATCCGGCAAACGCCTGACCCGCTATCGCATCACCCTGGTCCCTCGGCTGGCCTATCTGCAGCACGCCACCAACCAGCGCATCTTCCAGCACCGCACTGTGCCGCAGATCATCACCGAGGTGCTCAAGGGCCACGGCATCTTCACCGATTCATTCCGCTTCCAACTGCGCGAAGACGGCCCCGAGCGGATCTACTGCACCCAGTACAACGAAACCGACCTGCACTTTATCCAGCGTCTGTGCGAGGAAGAAGGGATTCACTATCACTTTCAGCACAGCCCCGAAGGCCATCAGCTGGTGTTCGGCGAAGACCAGACCGTCTTCCCCAAACTGACCCCGACCCGCTTCAACCAGGGCAGCGGCATGGTCGCCGACGAGCCGGTCATCAAACGCTTCAACCTGCGCCTGCAAACCCGCCCCAGCCACGTCAGCCGCCGCGACTACAACTTCGAAAAGCCGCGCCTGCTGATGGAAAGCAAAGCGCAAAGCGAAGCCCTGCCCACCCTGGAGGACTACGATTACCCCGGCCGCTTCCAAGACCGCGACCGCGGCAAACATCTCGCCACCAGAACCCTCGAAGCCCACCGCAGCGACTACCGTGTGGCGCAAGGCGACAGCGATCAGCCAACCCTGGTCAGCGGCCACTTTCTGGCTTTGACCGAACACCCAAGAGCAGACTGGAACGACCTCTGGCTGCTGACCTCTGTGACCCACGAAGGCAAACAGCCCCAAGTGTTGGAAGAATCGGTGACCAGCGCCACCAACCCCGGGGATGACTTCACCCAAGGCTACCGCAACACCTTCACTGCCACCCCTTGGGACGTGATCTTCAGGCCGCAACCCAATCACTCAAAACACCCCATCAACGGCACCCAAACCGCCGTCGTCACCGGCCCCGAAACCGAAGAAATCCACTGCGACGAATACGGCCGCGTCAAAGTCCAGTTCCACTGGGACCGCCAAGGCCAGGCCAACGACAAAACCAGTTGCTGGCTAAGAGTTGCCAGCAACTGGGCCGGCGACCGCTACGGCGGCATCGCCATTCCAAGAGTCGGCATGGAAGTGCTGGTCAGCTTTCTCGAAGGCGACCCCGACCAACCACTGATCACCGGCTGCTTGTACCACAAGACCCACCAGGTCCCGTACAGTCTGCCGGAGCACAAGACCCGCAGCGTCTTCAAAACCCTCAGCAGCCCCGGCGGCGACGGCTTCAACGAACTGCGTATCGAAGACAAGGCCGGTGAAGAACAGATCTTCATCCACGCCCAGCGCGACTGGGACCAGAAGATCCAGCACGATCAGCACATCCGCGTCGGCAACGAACGCCACGACCGCGTCGAAGCCAACAGCTACACCGAACTGCTGGCCGAAGAACACCGCACCACCCATGCCGACCGCAAAACCGAGCTCAAGGCCGATGACCACCTGACCGTCGCCAACAATCAACACATCAAACTCGGCACCGGCCACTTCATCGAAGCCGGCAACGAAATCCACTACTACGCCGGCACCAAACTGGTCATTGACGCCGGCATGGAACTGACCGCCAAAGCTGGCGGCAGCTTTCTCAAGATCGATCCAAGCGGGGTGTCGCTGGTGGGGCCGCAGGTGCAGATGAATTCGGGCGGGAGCGCGGGGATCGGGACAAAGGCCAAGCCGTTGTTGCCGGGAGAGGTTATGCCAGCCGATGCCGCTACGCCCGGGGCTTTGCTGGAACAGCGCCTGCAAGCGCCAAAGAATATTTGTGTGGAATGTTGGCTTAAGGCTCTGCATGAAAACCAACCGATGCTGACTGGAGAATAAAGATGCCCGAGCTTCATTTCGTCATCATCGAGCAGCCCGCAAATGCCGGTGAACAAAGGATATCGATACAAACTGAGTTTTCCTGTCTGCCATTGATGCAACAGAAGGATTTTCAACATCTCAGTCATGCAGGCCCCTGGCTGGTTGCGCTCGATGATGCCGCTTTCTCCCGACTCAATACCCCCCAGTCTGATTTTCAACAAGAAGCGGTAAAGGGATGGCTTACCAGCCACCTGCCAATCGAGCCATTGAGTCAACATCTCAGCGACGCTCTGGTGGCCCAAGGGCCGGATGGTCAGCATCTTCTGCTACGAAGCTACGCACCTTCGGTGCTGCCAGCCTTACATGCTCGCAAGGACTGCAGTTGGCACGCTGCTTTTTTCGGCCCGATCAACAGTTGGTGGCTGTTCAACGGAACCGAAGTTCAGCAGTATGAGGGCGGAGGTATGACTACCCTCCCGACATATCAACCAATAACACTGGATACCGAACTACTCTTGGCCCTCGCCATGGATAGGCAAGCTCTCGCCCTGCTGGGCGAACTACAGCGCAGCGCACCCCAGGTATTTGACTCAGACTGTCACGGTGACCGATTGCGGCAAGTCGAACAGGCTCTAGCTGCTGCCCGCAAAACAGAGCTTACCCATCCGGACGATCATAGCCTGTTTGCGATACTGTATTTACTTGAAGGACACCCACCCGATCATGCGCCAGACTGGCCCATAGTCATGCAAATGGTGTCGGACCAGAACATCGATTTTGAACATGCACTGACCACAGCGAGAGACTCTTTCCAAGCATGAATGTACTTAGAAAAAAATGGCGCAACCTGTCATCCCCCGTGCGCTGGACATTGATCACCCTGTTCTACCTGGCCCTGATTGGTGGTTATCTACTCTGGCAGTATCAACGCCCCGGAGGGGCCATGCTGTACAGCCACAATCATACGGATCGGCCGATATTCAGTTACTGGGTCAATGATATCTGGGGCGGTAACGCTTTCGCTAATGGAGGCGGCGGTGTGGTTTGCTGCTCTCGTATAGAGGGCGACACCCTGAAGGTAGTCTGGATTGTAAGCCTAACCAAAACCCAGAAGACACAAGGCTTGCAGGAAGAACGCCACGAAATGGATATCCCGAATCCGCCCCGGCTACGCCAGGATGACACTCTCCATGTGCATTTCCTACCAAACAATCAGGTGCGCCTTGCCTGGAACCGGAGTGCCAGCAGTCCTCTGAAACAAGAGCTGGATACCCTCTATCCGAGGAAACCTGATGACCAGTTGTGACAACTTACTACTTGCACAAGCAATAAGCTCACGTAGCCGGGTACCAGATAGCTTGTATCCCTCGTGTGGCAAAACACTTCATATTGGGTTCTTCTTCGACGGCTTTGCTCGACATCGCGAAAACGACCTATTAGATAACAAAGTCAGTAATGTAGCACGATTATTTCTAGCTCATAACGACCCTGAAAAGGATGATGAGCTCAATCTCTATCGCCGTGTTTATCTTTCAGGTCTGGGTACTGATTATGATGCCTCTCTTGGTGCTCGAGCTAAAGGTTCTGCTCATATAGCAGGATCAAAAACCATGGACATCCCAACCGATGTCGCTGGAGACCAAGCATGGCAAGGAGTAAAAGATAGCTGGAACGGCAATAGCGGATGGCAGCGTTTACGACGCCAGCTAGGTGATTTAAAACAAAACCCACTGAAAGGCCTCAAAATACTAAAAGACGCAGCAATTACTACAGCAGCCGAGGTAGTGGAGCCAATACGAGACTCTCGATGGGCTGCTTCGCTAATAAAAACCGGGGCGGGCACCCGTTTGCAGGGGGCCTTACTTGCGTTTGATAGAGAAGTTGCAGATGTAGAAATTAATAGCTCCATCCCTCTACGCACTATCAAGATATCAGTTTTCGGTTTTGATTTCGGCGCCACCTTGGCGCGTGCCTTCGTTCATGCTGTCTTTGAACGTAGCCAGAAACAAGGCAACGATCAATTCTACCGGCAGGCAAGAATTGAGGTTGTATTCGCTGGTCTGTTCGACGCAGTGGACCGTACTTCTGCTGAGATACCGCCACTGGAATTTTTCCTGCCGACCACTAATGTTCTTGATGACGGTGGACTGATCCATCCCGAGGTCAAAGCATTGCTACACTTGGTCGCCGCCCACGAGCGGCGCTTCTATCGCCGCGCGAGGTTGCTGGGCGATCAGCGGCGAGGTTGGCGGGAAGAACTCATGCCCGGTGTAAGCGAAGATATTGGCGGAGGTATTGCCCCCGGCGAGCAAAAACCCAGTAACGAGCTGGCATTGGTCAGCCTGCACCGGATGTACCGAGCAGCATATTCGGCTGGAGTTTCACTGCTTCCACTGCAAGAATTGGGTGAAAAAGATATCAACGTTGCAAAACTTTTTATTTTCAACGACAAAACCCCGAATCAACAGGGTGCTCAAAGCCTGACCGCCCGCTACCGCCGCCTATTGGGCCATCAAACACCCGGTCATGATGGCTTCCTTCTTAACATGCGCTATTACATACGCTGGCTGGCCAACATCTGGCACGCTTACAAGGCCGAATTGCAGCAACTGGATGACCGGGAGGAGTCCCTATATCAAAGCCAGTTTTCCGACTCATCCTGGCTTGCCAGAACGCTTGGCTTGGGTAGTGAAACAGCTCGGCAACGTGAAGTCAGACTGGAACAGACAAATGCTGTTCATCAACGTCGCGCGGAACTGCATGACCAGTTTCGCTGGTTGAGCGAAGTCGATGAAGAGGCGCGTGACATGCGAAACCGTTTACGCATATATCGCACAAGAGCTGCCGGCACGCGACAGCAACTTGAGGTTTGGTTGGTTCTACTTACAGAGTGGTTCGAGCCTTCACCGCTGGAACCAGAAATCGCAGATCTATTTGCCTTCTTTGTCCACGACCAACAGGTACTGAGTAACACGCAGCGTACCGCTCGTTGGTGGTCAGGAGAGAACTTCTTTGATATCCGCGGCTTTGATCGACCAAGGGGTAGCCTGTCCACAAATCAAGCTACTACTCAAAGCCAACATTCAGACAATAGCGCCGTGGCAGGATAGTAAGCCCTGGATGAGCCGGGCCTTGCATAGGCGCCCTCGGGCGCCATCGCAGCTAGGCGCCACTCCTACAATGGAGCCGCGCGGGCTACGAATAGAGATATGCCTGAACCCAAAGTGGTCTGGGGCGCTGATGGATCAGCGCTTTTCCAGTCGCACACCGTTCTCCGGTTCTGGTTCGCCGATTTCCAGGCGCTGCTGGCTGATGCCGCGGTCGAGCAGGCTTTGCACGAAGGCCGGGGCTTGGGCGCCGTCGACCTGAATACGCAGGCGGTTGTCTGAGCGCAGCATGCGGGCGGTCAGGTCAAGCCAGGCTTCGGTGATGGCGCTGTCGCTGTCTTCGGGCGTAATGCCGGATATCTTCAGTTCACCGTCAGCACGCAGTATCTTGCCCAGGGTCGCCGGGGTCGGATAGAGCATGTCGGTAACCGGCTGCTCCGGGGTCATCTGGTCCAGGTGCAGATAGACCTGGCGATTACCGCGGGTAATGGCGTAGAGGCTGATGAAACGCTGTGGTTCATCGTCCAGGCGCAGGGCGAGGTAGGACTGGTTTTCCTCGGGGCCATACAGGCGGGAATAGCCCAACACCTGATTGGCCCACAGGCTGCTGCTGCCACACTCTCTCCCCTCGCAGAAGAACAGGGTGGTGTGCGGATGTTCTTGCAATTGCTTGGCGGCGTGCGCCATGGCCTCCTTGGAGGTATGGCCTTCGGGAATCAGCCAGGATATGCGGAGCAGCTCACCTTCGGCCAACACCTCCCGCTCGGCCCGTACCTGATTGTTGATTCGGCGGATATTACCGATGACGACAGTATGTTCGACATCTTCCTGGATACGCTCCCGGGCCACTTCGGAACGCGGCAAAGGCTCGATGACGGGGGTCGCGGCCAAACTGGGCGGTACGAAGCCGCAGAATGCCAAGGTCAACAACAGCGGCCGCCAATCCTGGCGAACCTTCGATTGCAAATGCATCAATACTCCTATGAACAGACAGCCCCTGCGCGTATGTGGCGCCAGCGCCCGGTACCGATGGCCGCCTTTTTCAGAGCGGGTGTCATGGCAGCTTTGCCCAGCCACCTCCCGGGGTCAAGCAAGGGTTCGGAAAAAGCTGTTGATAATTGTTGCAACGGCGGGCGCCGGTTCCTCCAGATGCAGGTGATGTCCGCCGTCCAGGTGGTGGGTCTGGATGTGTTCGAAGCCTTCGATACGCTCGCGCAATTGCGGCCGCTTGGCCATCACTCCCTGGTTGGCCAGCACCAGACAGGTTGGCGTGCTTATCGCTTCGGCGAACGCCACCGCATGCTCGAACGTCAGCCGCATCGGCGAAGGCAGCATCAGTTGCGGATCAGAGCGCCAGGTCCAGCCGCCCTGCTCCGGCATCAAGCCACGTTCAACCAATCTGCTCGCCGCATCGCGAGAAATACTGAAAGTGCTGCCCATTATCCGCGCGGTAACCGCCTTGGAGGCGCTGTCATAGACCGGTTTACGCTTGCTCGCCAGCGCCTGGGTGGCCTTGAGAAAGCGCGCCATCTGCTGTGGTGCATCGGCCGCCTCACCGGTAACCGGCAGGATGCCATCGATCATGGCCGCGCCCAACAGGCGCTCCGGCACTGCCCCGGACAGGATGCAACTGATGATGCCGCCCATGGAATGCCCTAGCAGGGCGAACCGCTCCCACCCCAGGTCGTCAGCTACTTGCAGTACGGTCGCCGCCTGCTGCCAGAGGCTGTAACCGCCCGCCGGAAGGTGGTCTGACAGGCCATGACCGGGCAGGTCCAGGGCTACCAGATGGACATTGTCCAAGGCAGGGCCGATCAGATCGAAAGTGGCGGCGTTGTCCAGCCAACCGTGCAGCCCGATGACCGGCAAACCGCCCGGCTCTCCCCAAACCTTGCCGGCAACTTCGATCGACGGCAGGGTAAAACGTATCTCATGACTATCGCTCATGGATGTCCCGTAATTGATTGAATGATCGAGGTAATGGAATGTAAAGATGGGGCTGCGCCCGGGCAAGCAAGTGCCGGGGTCTGAATGCAGCCACATAAGAGGTACTTCAATCAGCCCAGACGACTGGCCTGCCCCGTACCGACCAATCGCCGAGTCGATCATGATAGCGGGCATAGATGACGCTGCGCCTGAGCTGCTGGGTGCCGGTGAGCATGCCATTGGCCGGGCTCCATTCCTCATCGAGGATTACCAGGCAACCCAGTTGCTCCGCCCGTGGCAGGGCTGCGTTCGTTGCCCGCAGCAATGCTTCCAGCTCTTGTTCGACTTCGTGCCGCGGAGCTGCGCGGGCCCGCTCCGTGAGCGTCAGCAGGCCGAGGGGCTGCGGCAAGCCGTCCCCGGCGACGCAGGCCTGCAGTATGAAGCCGTGGGCCAACAGGCGATGTTCCAGAGGCTGTGGCACGATCTTCCGGCCTTCGGCAGTGTGGAACAGGTCGTTTATGCGCCCGGTCAGGCGCAGGAAGCCGTCGGTGTCGATTTCGCCCCGATCCCCGGTATGCAAGAACCCCTCGGCATCAATCATCTGAGCCGTGCGTTCGGGGTCACGGTGATAGCCGAGCATGGTCGCGCGGCTGCGCACCAGCACCTCCCGCTCCTCACCCAGACGGCATTCGACCCCGGGATTGGGCAGCCCGCACCAGCCCGGACGCAGCCGCTCTGGCCGCCCGACGTGGGAGTAACCGCAGTTCTCGGTCAACCCATATAGCTGGAACAGCCGTACGCCAATGCGGTGATACCACTCCAGCAGCTCAGCCGGTGCGACATCGCCACCGGCTACGCCAAAACGCAGCTGGTCCAGTCCCAGCTGCTCAAGCATACCGGCGGCTAGACGCCTGCCCAACAGAGGAATTTTCAGTGCCGCATCGAGTACCCGATGCTGTGCCCGGCGCATGACGCCCTGGCGAATCTGGTGCCATGTCGTTGAGGTACCGAGAAACAGAGTTGGCCGGGCCCGCTGCAGGTCGTCGATGAAGGTTTCGCGGCTATGGGCGAAGTACACCGTCATGCCCGACAGCAGAGATTGCATCTCAATGAACTGTCGCTCCATTACCTGGGACAATGGCAGCCACGAAAGTACCCGGTCCTGGTCATTCACCAGGAACAGACGCAGGAAATTGTTGGCGGCAAATTGCATGCTGGCGAAACTGAGCATGCAGCCCTTGGGCACCCCGGTGGTGCCGGCGGTGTACATGATGGTGGCCAGCTCGGCAGGGTCGCGCGTTACGACCTGCGCCAGGGGCTCGCTGGACTGCTGCAGGCTCGACCAGTCAAGCATTTGCTCGTCAGGCTCGGCCAGCGGCATACCAACCCAGGGTATGCCGCTGGGCAGGCCCGGCCGCACCCGTTGCCAATCATCCAGCTTGCCGATGATGACGACCTTGGCCTCGCCATGCTCCAGCATCCGCCGGACGGCATCATCCGGCGTGGTCGGCGGCAGGGGCACGGAGATATGGCCAGCCATCCAGATGGCCAGATCACAGATGATCCAATGTGCGCAGTTTTTCGAGAGGATGGCAATGGTACTGCGCTCAGGCAGATTCAATTGCTGCAGCCAGCCAGCGAGGCGGCGCGCCTGATCAGCGCCCTGCCCCCAGGTCAATTCCTGTACCTGGCCGCCAGCCAATGGCTGGACTAGCCAGATCCGCTCCGGATGCAGCTGCGCCCGCTGGAAAAACGCGTCCAGTACCCGGACCTCCCCCGGTCCTGTCTGATTGTCCATGACCACTCCGCTGTACCGATGAATTGTGATTGTTATATGACCTGCCAGCGAATTCCAGCCACTTTTCTCAGCTGCGCTCCCGTACGCTGGCCGGGTTTGCCAGGCTGACCAGGTCAGCCACGCCGGCTGCCGGCAGCGGCATCTCAAGACAGGCCAGCCCGGCGGTGGGCATGGGATAATGGCGCTGGCGATGCCCATCCACCACCAGGCTGAGCAATTGCCCGACCAGGGGTTGATGGCTGACCAGCAGCACTTCGCCTTCGACCCGATCGGCCAGCTCATCCAATGCAGCGAGAGGGTCGCTGTCCGGCGTCAACCAATCCACCGTAATGATGCTGCGGCGAAACCCCAGCTCCCGACGCATCAGCTCTGCGGTCTGCTGGGCCCGGCGGTAGGGACTGGCGATAATCGCCTCCAGACCATGGCCCGCCAGCAGGCCCGCCATGTCGGTCACTTCCTCCCGCCCGGTGTCGGTCAGCCGCCGCTCGGCGTCACTGGCTGCCGAAGGCTCCGCCTGGCCATGGCGCAGAATCCACATCTTCATGGTTTCAGCCTGCTGCCATCACCCGGAGTAGCGTCCGTGTCATCGATCTTGTCCTCAGGCCGCAGCACCGGTGGCTCCGGCACGATGACGTCGCCCGCAGGTGCTACCACCGGCGCATCAGGTTCCTCTTCCACCACCGGTGGCGGCGTCACATCAGCGACGGGAGCATGGGTATCAGGCACTACCGGGGCCGCTGGCGGCACCGGAGCGGCATGCGCCGGGTCTACCGTTACCGGATCCTGGGCCGGGCGCGGTTGCCACTCGGCATTTTCATCCGGCCATTCCATGAACGGCCAGGGTTTCTCTTCGGCCGCCCCGGTGACATAGCGACCCATCTGCCAGGCATACTGCGACAGGCTGTTACCGAAGCCGGCCAATTGCCCGCTGGGTTCACCGGTAAACAGGCGAAACACGATCTGCAAGACCAGAATCGCCGCCAGCAGCACCTCGACCACCTGCCATGCCACCGCGAACAACAGGGTATAGATCAGGCGAAGCCAGAAATCGGCCGATGTGATGTTCTCTTTGAAAGCGTTCATTTCTGCTCCTTGGTCAATGGTGTGCTCGCCATGAAGGCGGAAAACTCGACATCATGCTTCTGCTCTGCGCTCATCAACCGGCCGATAACGTCTGCCAGCGGCTGCTGCTCGAAGATGATGGCATGCAGACCCGCCACCAGCGGCATGTAGACGCCTTCTTCCAGTGATTTCTGCCGCAGCACCTTCAGCGTATTCACCCCCTCGGCCACTTGCCCCAGCCGGGCAATACTCTCCTCCAGGGTCAGCCCTTTGCCTAGCGCATGCCCCACCTGATAGTTACGTGACATCGGCGAAGTGCAGGTAACAATCAGATCGCCCACGCCAGCCAGACCGAGGAAGGTCAGCGGGTTGGCCCCCATATGCACGGCGAAGCGGGTCATTTCCGCCAGCGCACGGGTAATCAGCATGCTTTTGGTGTTCTCACCCACGCCCATGGCTGCCGCCATGCCGGAGATGATCGCGTAGACGTTTTTCAGCGCCCCACCCAACTCGACCCCATAACGATCCTGGCTGGCATACACACGCAGGCTCTGGCAGCCCAGTACATCCTGCACCTGAGCACTCAGCGCCTCATCATCGCTTGCCACCACCGTCGCCGTCAGCGCCCCAGCCGCCATCTCCCGGGCCAGATTGGGTCCGGACAGCACCGCCACGCGGGCCTCGGGAACCTCCTGCTCGACGATTTGACTCATCATCAGAAAGCCCGGCTGCTCGATACCTTTCGTCGTGCTGATCAGCCCCTTCCCGGCCAGCCCGGGACCGATCTGTTGCAGCACACTGCGAAATGCACCGCTGGGAATGGCCAGAAACACCAACTCCGCCGCGCTCAGCGCCGACGCCATATCAGTGGTGACGGTCAGCTGGGGGTCCAGTTTGATTCCCGGCAGATACCGGGTATTTTCCCTCTGCTCGCGCATTTCGCTCGCCTGCTCTTCATTACGCAGCCACAGCGTTGTCGGAACGCTATTGCTCGCCAGCAGGTTGGCCAGAGTGGTACCGAAACTGCCGCCACCCAGAACGGTAACGGGGACCTTGTGGTCGGTCATGCAAATTCCTTGAGACAGAAAACAACTCTCAGTATATGTCCGCCAACAGTAACAGCGAAGCGCTGATGAAAAAACCTGGCCGCAGGTTTACCATGGACATCAGTCAAAACAACTCGCGCCCCGTGTTCTGGGCTAAACTTTTGAGCCAACCCTGAATGACAAGGACTGTCGTCATGCCTCAACCACTTCAGAACCAGGCCAAGTCATGCTGCAGCGTCGCCTGACAACGCCGGCGTCAGTGTGTCCGCTTCCCGGCATGCACGCGCAGGAGCAGCCCCGATGAATATTTTTCGACGCGGCAGCATTACCCGCCGTTTGATTACCATCGCCCTGCTCCCGGCCATCCTCTTGGGGGTCACCCTGCTGGGCTACTTCACCCATGTCCGCCTGGAAGCACTAGACCGCGAAATGCAAACCACCGGCCAGTTGATTGCCGATCAGCTGGCGCCAGCGACCGAATACGGCGTCATAACCGGTAATCTCGACCTGCTGAGAAACCTCATCAAGGGCTCCTTGAGGATGCCCAATGTGCATAAGATCGAGGTGCTTGATCAGGACGGTAATTTGTTGGCGATGGAGCAGAAGACTCCTGTGGCCCAAGGGCCGCTGCGTCTGTTCAGCGCCCAGATCGAGCGCCAGGGCATCCCCCTGCACTATGATTTGTTTCTGCTCAACACCGATGTCGTGGAAGACTATCAACCCCAGCAATTGGGGCAGGTTCGTATCAGCCTCAGCTATCAATCATTCGTCGAACGTCAGCGCAGCATCCTGTTTCGCAGCCTGCTATTGGGTGCAGTAGTGCTGCTCGCTGCCCTCCTGTTATCGACCCGCCTGGCCCGGGCTTTCGCTCGCCCATTGGTAGAAATGCGCAAAGCCGTTCAGGCCCTGCAGGACGGGCGCCTCGATACCCGCCTCGAGATCCGCGAGCGCAACCAGATGGGTGAGCTGATGGCCAATATCAACCGCCTGGCAACGACCCTGCAGCAGGCCGAGATGCAGCAGCACAACGCCATGACCGAACTCATCAATGCGCGTGAACAGGCAGAGCAGGCCAGCCGGGCCAAGTCGGACTTTCTGGCGATGATGAGCCATGAATTGCGTACCCCGATGAACGGCGTGATGGGCATGCTGCAATTGCTGGAAACCACCGAACTGACCAATGAACAAGTCGAATATTGCCGCATCGCCAGCGAATCCACCGAGCACCTGCTCAAGGTCATCAACGATATTCTCGACTTCTCCCGGGTCGAACGCGAAGCCTTCGAACTGGAGCATATTCCCTTCGACTTGTCCGCCCTGCTGGACCGGACCGCCATCGCATTCGAATATGCCACTCGCAAAAAGGGCCTGTCACTGAGTGTCGAACGGGACGGCCAACCACCAACCCCTGTGGTACTGGGCGATCCGACGCGCCTGCGGCAGATACTGGTAAATCTGCTGGGCAACGCGTTGAAATTCACCGAACAGGGCCTGATCCAGCTGAGCGCACATTGGCAGGTGGACGCCAACGGCACACTGCAGCTGGCCTGCAGAGTGATGGATAGCGGAATAGGCATCGCCCCCGAGCGCCTGGAGCGCATGTTCGATGCTTTTCAACAGGGTGACAGCAGTACGTCCCGACGCTTCGGTGGCACCGGCCTGGGGCTGTCGATCGCCCGTAACTTCGCCCGCAAGATGGGGGGTGAGCTGAAAGCGACCAGCCAACCCGGCCAAGGCTCCTGCTTCATCCTGAACCTCCCCTTCGAGCTGACCGGTCAAGCGCAGGCGGCGATGGATATCCCGCCGATCGAAGCTGCCCGTGTCGGCACTCTGCCGGTGTTGCTGGTAGAAGACAATCCGGTCAACCAGATGGTCATGGAAGGCATGCTGCGCAGCCTGGCCCTCCCGGTGGTACTCGCCGAGGATGCGCAGCAAGCCATGCAATTACTCAAGGACCCCACCCAGGCCTTTTCGATTATTTTCATGGACATCCTGCTGCCGGACATGAATGGCTTCGACACCTACCGCTGGTATCTCCAGCATTGCGCCGACGTCCATATCCAGCCGCGCCCCTGCATCGCACTGACTGCCAGTGCCTCCGACGAAGATCGCCGCCGCAGCGAGGAAGCAGGCATGCAGGGTTTTCTCAGTAAGCCCGTGACCCGCAAGGCGCTGCGGCAGGTACTGGAACACTGGCTCTGAGCCGGCTTGCATCAGCGCGATTGATTGACTGGCATTTAGCAATATCCCGGGGATGGATTCAGCGGGGGCAAACGGGCGACACTGGCCGCCCCATCATCATTTCAGGAATCCATTGGCATGAGCGTTGTAGCCAGCTATCCGATCACACTGGAATCACCCTTCGCGACCCTGCCCGAGCTCCTGGCCCTGAACGCCAGATACCGGGCTGATCATCCCGCCGTTATCCAGGATGGACAGCGGCTCAGCTATGCCGAGCTGGATACTCAGGTGAATCGCGCCGCCGCCGCGCTGCAGCGCGACGGCTTGCAACCGGGCGACGCCATCGCCATCTGCGCCGCCAACTCGATACCCTATGCCGTGCTGTTTCTCGCCGCTTTGCGCGCCGGTATGGTCGTCGCCCCGCTAGCGCCCTCGTCCACCGCTGACAGCCTGGTCAACATGCTGCGTGACTCCGCCGCCAAGCTGTTGTTCGTTGACCAGTCCGTCGCCCAGGCGCTGCAACCGGTGACCGGACAGATCCAGATACCGTTACTGAGTCTGGATGACAGCCAGCCGAATACCGGCTTCAGCCAGTGGCTGGCCGACAGCATGCCCACCCCCGTGGAGCTCAAGCCCGAGACGCTGTTCAATATCATCTATTCCTCCGGCACCACCGGCGAGCCCAAGGGTATCGTGCATGATCACCTCATGCGCTGGTCGCACATCCAGCGCGGCATCGCCTTCGGCTACGGCGCCGACGGCGTCACGCTGATGTCCACCCCGCTGTATTCCAACACCACGCTGGTCTCCTTCCTGCCGACCATCGGCCTGGGCGGGACCCTGGTGCTGATGAGCAAGTTCGACGCGCAGAAATACCTGGAGCTGGCCCAGGAGCACCGCGCCACCCATACCATGCTGGTGCCGGTGCAGTATCAGCGCATCATGGCCCGCGATGACTTCGACCGTTACGATCTGTCCAGCTTCAAGATGAAGTTCAGTACCAGCGCGCCGTTCCATGGTGAGCTCAAGGCCGACATCCTGGAGCGCTGGCCAGGCGGGTTGGTCGAGTTTTACGGCATGACCGAAGGCGGTGGCTCCTGCATGCTGCTGGCCCACGAATTTACCGACAAGCTGAACACCGTCGGTCGGCCGCTGGATGGCCACGACATGCGGGTCATCGATGAAGACGGCAATGAGCTGCCCGTCGGCGAAATCGGTGAAGTGGTCGGCCATTCCATCGCCATGATGAGCGGCTACCTGAACAAGCCGGAAAAGACCGCCGAAGCCGAATGGTACGACCACACCGGCAAACGCTTCATCCGCACCGGCGATGTCGGCCGGTTCGATGAGGAGGGCTTCCTCACCCTGATGGATCGCCGCAAGGATATGATCATCAGCGGTGGTTTCAACATCTACCCCAGCGATCTCGAAGCCGTGCTGCGCCAGCATCCGGACCTGGTGGAAGTCACCGTTATTGGCGTGCGTTCCACCAGCTGGGGTGAAACCCCGGTCGGCTATGCCGTACTCAAGCCCGGCGCCGATACCCCTGCCGAACACATTCTGCAATGGTTCAATGGTCAGGTGGGCAAGACCCAGCGCCTGAACCGCCTCATCCTCACCGATGAGCTGCCCCGCAGCGCTATCGGCAAGGTCCTCAAGCGCGAACTGCGCGACCAGTTCCAGGCCGAATTCGGCGTTCTGGACTGAAGCTGGAGCCTTTAACTGCCAGCGCAGAGATACATAAATTTTTGTCCTGCGCTGGCATCACGGGTATCCTCAACGCCTCTGGTCTGTCCGGGTGTGACTTTCACCCCGCGTCAGCAGTCTGAGCTTACGCTGGCGGACTTCATCGTTCATCAACCCCCCGCCATGCCGATACAATAGCGCCCCACCGAACGGGGAAGAGCAGGAGCCTCTATGTCAAAACAAAATGCGTTCAGCCGGGAAGATCTGCTTAAATGCAGTCGTGGCGAGTTGTTCGGCCCCGGTAACGCACAGTTGCCAGCCCCCAACATGCTGATGATCGATCGCATCACCCACATCAGCGAAACGGGCGGCCGCTTCGGCAAGGGCGAAATCGTTGCCGAACTGGATATTCATCCCGACCTGTGGTTTTTCGCCTGTCACTTCGAAGGTGACCCGGTGATGCCGGGCTGCCTGGGCCTCGACGCCATGTGGCAGCTGGTCGGTTTTCACCTTGGCTGGCTCGGCTTTGAAGGCCGCGGTCGCGCCCTGGGCTCGGGCGAAGTGAAGTTCTTCGGGCAGGTCCTGCCGACCGCGAAGAAAGTCACTTACACCATACATATCAAACGCACCATCAACCGCGCCCTGACTCTGGGCATCGCCGACGGCACCATGGCGGTTGACGGTCGCGAGATCTACTCCGCGGAAGGCCTGCGTGTGGGTCTGTTCACTTCTACTGATAGTTTCTGAGGATCATCACTATGCGTCGCGTCGTGATTACCGGTATGGGCATTGTCTCCTGCCTCGGCCAGGACCTGGAAAGCGTGGCTGCCAGCCTGAAAGAAGGCAAGTCAGGCATCACTCACAACCCCGAATACGCAGAAATGGGCCTGCGCAGCCATGTCTCCGGCAGCGTGAAGATTGACCTGGACGCCGCTATCGACCGTAAGGTCAAGCGCTTCATGGGCGATGCTGCGGCATTCGCCTATCTGTCCATGCAGCAGGCAATTGCCGATGCTGGCCTGACGGAAGAGCAGATCAGCAACCCGCGCACCGGCCTGATTGCCGGCAGCGGCGGCGCCTCGACCTTGAACCAGATGGAGTCGATCGACATTCTGCGTGACAAGGGCGTGAAGAAGATCGGGCCGTATCGTGTGCCGCGCACCATGGGCAGCACCGTTTCCGCCTGTCTGGCTACCCCGTTCAAGATCAAGGGCATCAACTACTCGATCTCCTCCGCCTGCGCCACCAGTGCCCATTGCATCGGCAGCGCCATGGAGCAGATCCAGCTGGGCAAACAGGACGTGGTCTTCGCTGGTGGTGGTGAAGAAGAGCACTGGAGCCAGTCCATGCTGTTCGACGCCATGGGCGCGCTGTCCACCCAGTACAACGACACCCCGGAAAAGGCCTCCCGCGCCTATGACGCCAAGCGTGACGGTTTCGTCATCGCCGGCGGCGGCGGCATGGTTGTGGTCGAAGAGCTGGAGCACGCGCTGGCGCGTGGTGCCAAGATCTACGCGGAAGTCGTCGGCTACGGCGCCACCTCCGACGGTTACGACATGGTCGCCCCCAGTGGTGAAGGCGCGGTACGCTGCATGCAGCAAGCCATGGCTACCGTTGAAGGCACCATCGACTACCTCAACACCCACGGCACCTCCACTCCGGTGGGCGACGTGGCCGAACTCAAGGCCATCCGTGAAGTGTTCGGTGACAAGTCACCGAAGATCAGCTCGACCAAGAGCCTCTCGGGCCACTCGCTGGGTGCAGCCGGTGTGCAGGAAGCCATCTATTGCCTGCTGATGATGCGCGACAACTTCCTCGCCGCCTCGGCCAATATTGATGAGCTGGACGAAAACGCAGCCGATCTGCCGATCCTGCGCGAGCGCCTGGACCAGGCCGTCGACCTGATCATGTCCAACAGCTTCGGCTTTGGTGGCACCAACGCCACCCTGATCCTCAAGCGCTGGAACGGCGCCTGAGGCTGATGGCGGGCAGAATCCTCTGCCCGCCTTCGCTTGTCCCCTTCCTACTTCTTCACAGCCCCGCCAACGGCTACTTCAGCCGGTGTCGCCCGGCGCGCCAGCAGCGCCATGGTGGCTGCCGCAACACCGCATACACTGATCATCCCGGTCATCGGTAACGCCGTTCCGTTGTGCAATGCCCCCACCAGCGCCGAAACAATGCCGGCGATAGTGAACTGCAGAGTGCCCATCAGCGCAGAAGCGACGCCGGCCTGATGTCCATGCCCGGCCAGCGCACAGGCCGAGGAATTGGGCAATACCAACGCCAGTAGCGCCATGCACATGAACAGCGGCACCAGTAGCGGCCATAGAACGGGCGGCTCGAAGAGCGCCACTGCTGACAGCGCCAGGGTGCTGCCCATGAACAGCAAGGTGGTGATCTTCAGCAGCTTGAGCGGAGTGCGTCGACGCAACAGACGGCTGTTGAATTGCGCCGATAACACGAAGCCGGCCGAGTTCATGCCGAAGAACCAGCCATAGTGCTGCACCGGCACGTCATACAGTTCGATAAAAACGAAGGGCGAACCGGCGATATAAGCGAACATCCCGGCCATGGCGATACCGCCAGTCAGTGCATGGAACATGAATTGCGGCTCCCTCAGCAGCCGGCCGTAGCGCCCCAGTGCACTGGATAGCCGGCTGGGCGGAATATGCTGCGGCAGGGTTTCCGGCAACCGAAAGAACACCAGAAAACCGAAGACGCCAGCGAACACCGCCAGAAACGCGAAAATCAACTGCCAGCCCCCGAACAGCATTAGCCAACCACCCGCCAGCGGGGCCAGAATAGGCGCGACGCCCATGACCAGCATCAGCTGCGAAAAGGCCCGCGCCGCCTCGATAGGGGTACAGATATCACGCACCACCGCCCGGTTGACCACCATACCGGCGCATCCGCCCAGCGCCTGGGCAAAACGGGCGATGATCAGCCACTCCAGGGTCGGTGCCAGAGCGCACCCGATAGAGGCCAGAGTAAACAGGCCGATACCGAACAACAGCGGCTTGCGGCGTCCAAAGCGATCCGCCAAAGGACCGTAGAAAAGCTGCCCCAACGCCAGCCCGATAAAATAGGCCGACAGGCTCAGCTGAACATGCTCGGAGTCGGTGGCGAAGAATTGCGCAATCGCGGGGAACGCAGGGAGATAGAGATCAATTGCCAGAGGCCCGAAGGCGCTCAGGCCACCCAGAATGAGTAGCAAGCGTAAGGTCATGTAGCGGTCCAGAATGCAGGGGCCGAACGGCTTGGGGCTCGGCGCAATCAGACATCATGCCAGATCGCGCCGAGACAGAAAAACCCCAAGGCCTGCTCGGGCATCGCGATAGTCGTCAGGGGGTGTCGAGTGTGACCCGGTCGATCGCGACCCGGTCAGGCGTGACCCGGTCGTTACATTTAATCTTCGTGCAAACGCACATTGAGTTGATCGACAATCGGCGCCCACTCGGCGTCTTCACGCATTTCCTCCTTGAGAAACAGGGCCTGGGTCGGTGTCCAGAATGGTGCATCGATCAGTTTGATGTCAGGCGGCAGGGAATGGCTGGCAAAAAAGGCCTCGATATCCTCGGGGGTTGACGACAAGCCAAGCTGGTCAAACAGATCCCCCAGATCCTTGTTCGGCAGTTCCATAGGTACCTCCTCTCATTGCTGGTCACTGTATTCATTAAAGCAGAAGTTGCGGCTTGAGCCCGGCCATTGTCTGTTCGGTCAGTGTGCTGCGCGTGACCTGTTACCCCCAGGCAGGCACAATGGGTTCTTTTCTCCGGAGCACAGCCATGGCCGACCGCCCCACCCTTGACGATGAAACCCTGGCATTCGCCGAGCGCATGTTCGATCTGGCCCGCCACGGCGATGCCGCGCAATTGCAGACGATGCTCGAAGGCGGCCTGCCGGCCAACTTGCGCAACAGCAAGGGCGACAGCCTGTTGATGCTGGCGAGTTATAACGGCCAGCTTGACGCCGCCGAAGTGCTGCTCACCCATGGCAGCGACCCGGAGCTGGCCAATGACCGCTGCCAGACACCGCTGGCCGGCGTGCTGTTCAAGGGTGACATGGCCATGCTGGAGCTCCTGTTGACCCATGGCGCCGACGCCAACGGCTGCCCCCAGGGCGGCAAGCCGCCACTGATGTATGCCGCCATGTTCAACCGCACCGATATGCTGGAACGCTTGCTGCAGGCCGGTGCGGACGCACAGGCGACCGATGCCGATGGCAAGACCGCCCTGGATCTGGCCCGTGCCATGGGTGCTCAGGACGCCATTACTTTGCTCGAACGGTTCTGACGCAGCACTCCACCCGTCACTCCAGGCTTGAAGCCCAGGCGGCTGCGCGGGCAGAATACTGTATGCCCAACCAGCCAACAGCCCAGACCATTCCTGATCAACCGCCGCCGTTCTATTACCTGCACAACTTCCAGCAGGCGATGATCTGGGTGCGGCAGCGCTATGCCGATCTGCTCGATGATGAGGAACAGCGTTTTCTCAGCTGTTTCGATGCACTTCCCAAAGCGTCGCAGGCACTGCTGGTCAGATTGATCATGCGCAAGGGCCCGCACTTTCGCCGCAGCCGCCTGAACTACCCGGAAATTGGCGATCTTGATATCGCCGCCGCGCCATTGCTGGAGCTCGGCTGGCTGAATGATCAACACCCTCTGGATGCGGCCGAACTGGGCGCTCTGCTGCGCAAGGACGAGGTCGCCGCCCTGCTACCGCCCGCAGCGGAGCTGCGCACCCTGCGCAAACCTCAACTGGTGGAGCGCCTGCAGGCCAGCGAACCCGAGGCCCGTTGCTTTCACCAATGGTATCCGGGCCACGCCGAGCGCCTGCTGACTCTGCAAGTCGGTGAGCTATGCGAACGCCTGCGGTTGATGTTCTTCGGCAACCTGTCCCAGGGCTGGGAGGAATTCGTGCTCGCAGAACTGGGCATCTTCCGCTACGAAAGCGTGAACATCACTCCCGAGTCCCGCGGCTTCTCCTGCCGCCAGGATATCGAGCTGTACCGGCACCTGCATCACTGCCGCAGCCAACTGGAGGCCGGCCTACCCTGTGCCGAGGTGCTGACGCTACTGGGCGAACCGCAATGCGACAATCCCTGGCTGCGCAGCCGCCACGCCCGGTTGTTGTTCGCCCTGGCCCGTCAACTGGAACGGGAAGCGAACCTACCCCAGGCGCTGATGCTCTATGAGCGCAGCGGCTGGACCGGCGCGCGTCAGCGGCAGATTCGTATTCTGGAAAAACTGCAGCAGTATCAAGGAGCCTGGGAACTGGTGCAGGCCGCCATCACCGCACCGGAGAACGAAGCCGAATTGCAGCTGGCCCTGCGCGCCCAACGCCGCCTGGCCCGCAAGCTCGCGCAGCCACCTCACCCGGTGATCATCGATTCCGACACCCTGCGCATCGACCTGACGCTCCCCGGTCCGCATTCGCTGGGCGTCGAGACAGCCGTGCGCGAACATCTGCATGCCGACCAGGCGCCGGTGCATTACGTGGAGAACAGCCTGATCACCGGGCTGTTCGGCTTGCTCTGCTGGGACGCCATCTTCGCGCCCCTGCCCGGGGCCTTCTTCCACCCGTTCCAGAGCGCCCCGGCCGATCTGCACAGCCCCGACTTCCACCAGCGCCGGCATGAGCTGTTTGCCGCCAGCCTGGCGCACCTGGACAGCGGCACCTGGCAGCACCGCATCCGCCATACCTGGCACGCCAAACAGGGTATCCAGAGTCCCTTCGTCCACTGGCCAGTGCTCACCGAAACGCTGTTGGACCAGGCGCTGCACTGCCTGCCGCCAGCCCACCTGCGGACCTGGTTCCAGCGCATGCTGCAGGATATCCGCGCCAACCGCGCCGGCATGCCCGACCTGATCCAGTTCTGGCCCGAGCAGCGCCGCTACCGGATGATCGAGGTCAAAGGCCCCGGTGACCGCCTGCAGGACAATCAGCGCCGCTGGCTGGAATTCTGCAACCGCCACGGCATGCCGGTTGCGGTCTGCCATGTGCAGTGGGCCAAGCCATGAACTACCGCATCGCAGTGCGAGCGCTGTGCGAATTCACCGCGCGCGAAGGCGATCTGGATCTGCGTTTCACCCCGTCCCCCAGCGCCCAGGAAGGCATGACCGGACACCGGACCGTGGTATCCCGACGCGGCCCGGAATACCTGAGCGAAGTGCCCCTTGCCGGTAGCTATCAGGGATTGCTGGTTACCGGCCGCGCCGACGGTTATGACCCCGCGCTCAACCTGCTGGAAGAGATCAAGACCCACCGCGGCGACGTCAAGCGCATCCCCCACAATCACCGGCTGCTGCACTGGGCCCAGGTCAAGGTCTACGGCTGGCTGTTGTGCGCCGAGTACGAGCTGGAGGAAATCGACCTGGCGGTGGTTTATTACAACGTGCTCAGCCAACAGGAAACGGTATTGCGCGAACGCTTCGGCGCCGACAGCCTGCGGGAATTCTTCGAGCTGCAGTGTCGCCGTTTTCTCGCCTGGGCCGAGCAGGAAACCGCCCACCGCGCCGCCCGGGATCAGAGCCTGACCCAGCTGCAGTTCCCCTGGCCGAGCTTTCGCCGCGGCCAGCGCCAGCTCGCCAATACAGTGTACCGGGCCGCTCGGGATGGCCAGACCCTGATGGCCCAGGCCACCACCGGCATCGGCAAGACCCTGGGCACCCTCTTTCCCCAGCTCAAGGCATTTCCCGAGCAGCAACTCGACCGGCTGTTCTTTCTCACCGCCAAAACACCAGGGCGCCAGTTGGCCCTGGATGCCCTGGCCAGCCTGCGCGTCCAGCAGCCGGACTTACCGCTACGGGTACTGGAGCATGTCGCTCGGGACAAGGCCTGCGAATATCCCGACCGCGCCTGCCACGGCGAATCCTGCCCGCTCGCCCGGGGTTTCTACGACCGCCTGCCGGCGGCCCGGCAGGCCGCCTCGGAACGCCGCTGGCTGACCCGCCAGGCGGTGCGCGAGATCGCCCTGGCCCATGGTATCTGCCCCTACTACCTCAGCCAGGAACTGTGCCGCTGGACTGATATCGTGGTCGCTGACTACAACTACTACTTCGACATGACCGCCCTGCTCTACAGCCTGACGGTGGTGAACGACTGGCGGGTGACCCTGCTGGTAGACGAAGCCCATAACCTCATCGACCGCGCCCGCGGCATGTACACCGCGGAACTGGATCAGGGTAATTTCAATGCCCTGCGCAAAACCGCCCCCAGCGCCCTGAAAACACCGCTGGATCGGGTCAATCGCCATTGGAACCAGCTACACCGCGACCAGCAGGCCGAGTACCAGATCTACCCCGCCATCGCTGACCTGTTCATCCTCAGCCTGCAGAAAGCGGTCAGCGCCATCACCGACCATCTCAGCGACCAGCCCGAGGGCAACGATGCGGCGTTGCTGCGTTTCTATCTGGACGCCATGCTGTTCTGCCGGCTCGCCGAACAGCATGGGCCCCATTCCCTGTTCGATATCACCCGCCGCCAGCTGGGCCGGCGTGCGCTGTCGACCCTCTGCCTGCGTAATATCGTCCCGGCGCCTTTTCTGCGCGACCGCTTCACCGTTGCGCACAGCAGCACGCTGTTCTCGGCCACCCTGAGCCCACAGCACTACCACGCCGATCTACTGGGCCTGCCGGCAGATACCCAGTGGCTGGAAGTGGAATCACCCTTCACCGCCGAACAGTTGCAAGTGCGTTTTGTCGGCAACCTGTCGACCCGCTATCAGCACCGCGCCGACAGCCTGCGACCGATCGCACAGCTGATCGCTAGGCAGTTTCGTGAGCGCCCGGGTAACTATCTGGCCTTTTTCAGCAGCTACGCCTATCTGCAGCAGGTGCTGGACGTCATGCGCGCAATGGCGCCGGAGATACCGGTGCGGGAACAGTCACGGCAAATGGACGAAGCGCAGCGCGAAGCCTTTCTCGAGGGGTTCACCGATGACACCCGCTGCATCGGCTTCGCCGTGCTCGGTGGCGCTTTCAGCGAAGGTATCGATCTGCCGGGCAAACGGCTGGTCGGCGCCTTTGTCGCCACCCTGGGGTTGCCCCAGGTCAACCCGGTGACCGAAGAAGTGAAAAGCCGCATGCAGACGATGTTCGGCAAGGGCTATGACTACGCCTACCTGTATCCGGGATTGCAGAAGGTGGTGCAGGCGGCCGGTCGGGTGATCCGCACCACCGAGGACCAGGGCGTGGTCTGGCTGCTGGATGATCGCTTCGGCCAACAGGCAGTACGACAGTTACTGCCGCGCTGGTGGCAACTGGAGCGTCACCGTCTGGAACTCCAGCCCGAACCCGGCACGATTCAGCCGCTGTTTCCCGGGTAGGAAGGGCTTTCCAAGGCCCCTCCCCCAGCCAGCCTAAACAAGCCAGCGCTTAACCTGCAGCCTTGCTTACCGTTGGACCTGAACCCTCACCACCTTGTTGTACTGACGATGGGCAAACTCGCCGGTGACCTCGCCCTGTTCATCCATCAGCGGAAACACGTAGCGCGGCGTCATTATCACTTCGTAATCATGGCTCCCCGCAGGCCGCACTTCGACTTCGAGAAAGCCATAGTGCTTGCCGCCGTCGATCAACTGGTTGCCGTTCCAGATTTCCGGCGCATCGCCGTGGGCACTCCAATGGGTCTCCTGGGCCTCTGTGGGCAACTGATTGAAGGGCACATAGTCGGTAGTCGGCGCATAACCCGGGCCACGCAGACCGTCCCCGGCAAAGCCCACATCCCAGTAATGCACGCCATCCAGCTGCACGTATTCGAGCAGTTCGTCATGCCCGGCGAGCACCGCGGTCACCCCGTAGCGCTCGAACAGCTCATGATAGATGCGCATCGGCTGGCCGGACTGGTTGTCCTCGTTGTTCGGAATGCCGGCGCTGCCCGATGGCAGACTGTGTACCCCGGTACCGAAAGGCATATGGTGGAACTGCACGAAGATCACCTGGCCTTTGGCCTGGGCATCAGCCAGTTCGCTCACCGCCCAGTTCCACTGCTCACTGCCGCGGTTGAAGTCCGGCACCCGCGATTGCACACCATCAATGGCCAAGTTGGTGTCCTTGAGCGGATCGCTGTCATCGCCATTGGACGAGTCGAGGGTGATCAGGGTGACCGGGCCGTAGTCCACGCGATAGTAGCGTTTCTCGTAGCGCTCATCGGTGCCGTAGTTGCGCGGCAACTCCCAGTAGCTGTTCCATTTGTCGTAGGAGCGCATTACCGCTGGTGGCGTGTAGGAGCCGCCTTCGGGATGCCAGTAGTTTTCATGGTTGCCCAGTGCCGGGAAGATCGGTGTGCTGGAAGCGAAGTCGCTCCACTCACCTGCGGCATGGCGCCAGAACTCATCCCAGTCCAGCTGGCGACCGCCCTTCTCCACCAGATCCCCGGCAATCGCCCAGAAATCCGGCTGACGTTCCATCGCATACTGGATATTGGCGCGGTAGCCGGTGGTCTGGTCGACCGGGTACAGGCGGTCGTAGGTGGCGGGATCGGTCGCCAACTTATCACCACCGATCACCAGGGCACTGGCGCCCCAGGCCACGTTTTTCTCGGTGGACTCTGGCTCGGTTTCCATGTCGGACATGGCCAGGAAGCGGATGCTCGCGCGTTCGCCCACAGCCGGTGCGGTGGTGAACTGCGCTTCCATCAGGGTTTCACTGCCCGGTTGCCGAACCTGGTATTC
The DNA here is from genome assembly GCF_900114735.1 of Halopseudomonas bauzanensis. Classification (GTDB taxonomy): domain Bacteria; phylum Pseudomonadota; class Gammaproteobacteria; order Pseudomonadales; family Pseudomonadaceae; genus Halopseudomonas; species Halopseudomonas bauzanensis. The sequence goes on from NZ_FOUA01000001.1 coordinate 212,326, forward strand.
ATAGGTGGTCGCTGCACTGAGGCCCTCTACCCGTACCACGTGCCGGTACGGCAACGCCGGCGCCTGCCCTGCCGCCACGTCGGCATGAATACCGCCGAAATTACGCTCGCCATGGATATATTCGACCTCGCTGTCGCCATAGCCCAAGGCCTCGACCAGCTCCGGTTCAGAGGTGAAACTACCAACTCCCTCGACTACCAGCTCGCCGGCCACGTCGGTATCAGTGAACCAGATGACGCTGATCGCGGTATCGGTCGGGTTCTGCAGGTAAGGCAGCACCCGTACGCGGGTATCCGGCGCAGTCTCCCCCGGCGCCGGTGCGGCATTGTCATTGGAGGAGCTGGAACCATCCAGGCAGCCTGCCAGCCACAGGCTGGATGCGGCGACGATCAAACTCGCCAGAGCAGTCTTCTTCATGCACTTGTTCTCGGTAGGATTGTGATGACGCGCCAGCATGGCAGCGCCGCGTGTCATCCCTGTTGCACTTCCGAGAAGATTTGACGCCCGATCAAGACCAGGCACACAAAGCGATCAATCCCGTTGGGTGATCACCACCGCCGTTCATTGAGCGCATTGAACAGGATCGCCAGGGAAAACAGCACCGACTCCAGGTCGCTGTTGATATAGGCGTTGGGGTAGAGCGCCGAAACTGCCGGAACTAATCCGTCTCGTCAACGACAGAAATAAGGTCTGCCCTCGTTTAGTTCACCGGCGACCGGCTTGTCGATTATCCGCCTGGAGGTTCAGCATGCCCTATTGGGAAACCCTCACCGACCGCTCACTCTGGCTGCAATTGGGAATTCTGGTTACCGTCACCCTTGCCACCTACCTGCTGCTGTCTATCGCACTGCGGGTGGTGAGTCGGCAGTTGGAGCAGCGTGACAAAGGAACCCAATCCCGGGTGTTCTATTTCGCCTCGGAGCTGTTGCGCTCGACCAGCAAGCTGCTGATCTTCGCCTTCGCGCTGATGATCGGGCTGAAGACCGTCGAGCTGGCGCCCCGCTGGGAATCGGCGATGTCCCATGGCTGGTTCATCGCCTTGGCCTTTCAGATCGCACTCTGGCTTGATCACGCCGTCAAGCTCTGGACCGACAGCCTGACCCGCGACGGCAAGGCGCGCAACCCGGTGACCACTACCCTGCTGGGCATCATCATGCGCATAGTGATCTGGACCATGATGTTGCTGTCGATCCTCGCCAATCTGGGCGTCGACATCACCGCCATGATCGCCAGTCTCGGGGTTGGCGGTATAGCCATCGCCCTGGCCGTGCAAACGCTGCTCAGTGACATGTTCGCCTCCATGTCCATCGGTATCGACAAGCCCTTCGAGATCGGCGACTTCGTGGTCTTCGGTGAAGTGGCCGGCACCATTGAGCATATCGGCCTTAAAACCACCCGTATCCGCGCCCTGAGTGGCGAGCAGATAGTGATCGCCAATGCCGACCTGCTCAGTCAGATCGTGCACAACTACAAGCGGATGAATACCCGGCGGATCGTATTCACCTTCGGCATCAGCTACCACACCCCGGCGGACCAGGTACGCGAGGTCGGGGCGCAGATCAAACGCATCATTGATAGCACCGAGAAGACCAAATTCGACCGCGCGCACTTCTTTGCCTTCAACGAAAGCCAGCTGACATTCGAGGTGGTGCATATCGTCCAGACTGCTGACTACAATCAGTACATGGATATTCAACAAGAGATCAATCTGCAATTGTTGCAAGCGCTGCGCGACATGGAAGTGGAGTTCGCCTTCCCCATCCGTCGCGTAGAATTCATCGGTGGCGACCTGCCCGAAGTCAAGGTCGCCGGCATGCCCGACAAAGCCGCTTCAGCCAATACCCCGCCTTATGGCGGCGTATCCTGACGGTAGACTCGACGACAACCGCAGGATCGTGCAGGATGTGCGCGATCCCGTTTAATGGAGATACCATGAGCACTTTCCGCACGCTGCTGCCTGCCACACTGGCAGCCACCCTGCTGTTTGCTGGCTGCGCCAGCACCACCCCGTCCACGTCCCCGGATGCCCTCACCGCTCACGCCTGGGCGCTGGTCGAAGCAACCGACGCCGACGGCCGTCTCGACACAGACCTCACCGGCGGTAGTCGCGCACCCATCGAACTGAGCTTCCAGCCCGACCGTATCGGCGTGAGCAATGCCTGCAATGGCATGGGCGGGAACTACACACTCAAGGGCGACACCCTGGAAGTAGGTATGCTGATGCAGACCATGATGGCTTGCGAACCACCGTTGATGGCCCGCGAAAATGCCATCAAGCAACGCCTGGAAAAGCCGTTGCAAGTGCAGCTGAACGATGCCGGCACGCGGCTGACCCTGCGCAACGGCGCCGGAATCATGACCTTTCAACCCGCGGCCGATCATTCCGCCCATTGAACATACCGGGCAGGCCAACACGGCCTGCCCGACCACTCATCCACCCGCCTGAACTCCCCGCACGCCCTCCCATCACAGTAATGAACGGCAACTCAATGGCTGATTCATCATCTGTGGAGGACCCATGATCAGATTGCGCAATCTCACTTACGGCCTGCTGGCAGTCGGCGCCGTGACGGCCCTGTACCGTAAATACGCCGATACCTCGCAAACGGCTCCCGTCCGTTTCATCGACGCAGCCATGCTCCAGGGGCTGGCCGAAATCGAGGCGGCACGCCTGGCACTGGAGAGAACCGGCAACGACAAGGTCAAGGAGTTCGCTCGCCAGATGATCGAGGATCACACCGCGATCAATCGTGAACTTGAACAACTGGGCAACAGCCGCGGCTATCCTGTCGCCGGCGCGGACAGTCTCGCCCCAAAAGCCCGCGACACCTTGCTGAATCTCAGATCTGTCCAGTCCTTTGACCAGGCTTATGCCGAACATCAGATTACCGCACACCGCAAGGCGATCGACCTGTACCGGCGCGGCACCCGGCTCGATGACTTCGACATCAGCAACTTCGCCAGGGCAACCCAGAGCAAGATGGAGCATCACCTGGCCATGACCGAGCAACTGGCCGATGAGCTGAGCGCAGGTATGGCTCCGGCCACGGCAGCCGATGCCGCGGCGACTGCAGAAGTCGACTCTGGCCTGAGCAGCGGCAGCCCGCAGCAGAATCGCGGCGACGCCGCCAATCCCCATCACTGACACCCAGGGGGCACCCATGGCAACAACACCGAAAACCCCGGTCAGCCTGGCCGTCTATCTCACCTTCCCCGGCAACTGCCGGGAAGCTCTGCAGTTCTATGCCCGGGAGCTGGGCGGCACCCTGGGGGAAATTCACAGCCACCGCGATGCGCCGGAAGGCACCGGAGTGCCCGAAGATTGGCTGGATCAGGTCATGCATGGCGAGGTCACCGTGGCCAATCAGGTGATCATGGGCTCTGACGCACCGCCGGGTACCTATCAGCAGGCCCAGGGCGTGTTTGTCCAGCTGTACTACGATGATGTGCTGACCGCCGAGCAGGCCTACAACCGGCTGTCCGATGGCGGCACCACCCGTATGCCCTTTGGGCCCAGCTTCTGGGCCGAGGGCTTCGGCATGCTCACCGATCGTTTCGGCATCGGCTGGATCATCACCAGTCGTTACATCGAGTCAGCCGACTGGAAATAACCCGGCGGGCGTCGGCTACACCCGGCGCACCGTGGCGAGCAGGCCGGCGGCAACGCCGAACATGACCCCAAAACTGCGATTGAGCAGGCGCTGCTGCTGCGGTGAATTCAGCAATCGCAGCGCCTTGGCGGCCAACCCGGTATAACCGGCCATGACGACCAGATCCACCGCCACCATGGTCACTGCCATGATCAGGTACTGCATCAGCATCGGTCGCCCCGGATCGAGGAACTGCGGCAGCACTGCCAGGATGAAGATGATCGCCTTGGGGTTACTGAAATTGATCACAAAGCCACGCAGCACCAGGCTCAGCGGCCTGCCGATGGGACGATGCTCCAGGGTCATCGTCTGCGCCGGCGCCCGCCACTGCCGGATAGCCAGGTACAACAGATAGAGCACCCCGAACCACTTGATCAGCGCAAACGCCAGGGCCGACGTCGCCAGTAACGCGCCCACCCCCGCAGCGACAATCACGATCTGCAGTACCAGCGCCAGTTGCAGCCCCAGCGCGTTCCAATAGCCCCGGGCAAACCCGTAGTTCATGCCGCTGGCCATTGAGGCCACCGCCCCGGCGCCGGGCGACAGGCTGATCAGCCAACACGCCACGAAGAAGGCCAGCCAGGTTTCAATGCTCATGAAATTGTCTCGATTCGATGCAAGCGATGAGCGATTCTAGCAAGCGCAACCCATCTGCCGTAAGCGAAAAACCAAAACTGGATAAAAAACCAGTATACTGTCGACCGCCGCGCGGCATGCAGCGCCGCAGGCCCAACGAATCACATTCAAGCCAGGGGTAAAAAATGGCCGTTGAAATAGTCTATCGAAGCAGCAGAGACCCGGAGCGCCTGTTCATGGATAAAGCCGAAGCCGACCGTCACGACAAGATGCTGGAACTGGCCGAGCTGCTGAGTGACGTCCTGCGCCAGGCCGTACCGTCGATCAACGAAGCGCAAGCGGAAGAAGCCGGCATCTACATGGCCAGACACCGCGATCTGTTTGCCAAAGCCTTCAAGAGCTCACCCGATGTGCTGGCGACCTTGCTGGAAGAAGAGCCAGCATAACAAGCTGAAACGGGGGGCCGTCTTGACAGTGCGAAGAGGGCTGCTATAGCTTGACGACACTAATAGCCGCCTCGGAACCTTTGTGAATAACAACCTCGTAACACGCCGTTTCTTGCCTTCTACCCAATACAGGCAGGAGGCACGGTGAACGAACCGGTTCTGGCTTTACTCCTCGGCACTTTGATTATCCTGGCGATCATCGCTGCGAACGGCTATTTCGTCGCGCAGGAATTCGCCTACATGGCGGTCGACCGCACACGACTCGCCGCGCGTGCCGCCGAGGGCGACGCCGCGGCGAAGCGCGCGCTGGCGGTAACCCGTCGCACCAGCTTCATGCTGTCGGGTGCCCAGCTCGGCATTACCGTCACCGGCCTGCTGGTCGGGTTTGTCGCCGAGCCACTGGTCGGAGAATCGCTCGGCCAACTACTCGGTGGCGTCGGCATTCCGACCGAGGTGGGCGTTACTGTCGCGACGGTGTCGGCATTGGCGTTGGCGACCATCATCCAGATGGTCTTCGGCGAACTGTTTCCGAAGAACCTCGCCATCGCCAACGCCGATCCGCTCGCACGCAGCCTGGCGCGCTCCACACTGATCTACCTCACGGTGTTCGGCTGGCTCATCGGCTTCTTCGACAAATCCGCCAACCTGTTTCTGCGGGCGTTACGTATCGAACCGGTACATGACCTCGATGTGAGCGTCTCGGCCGATGACCTGCCGCACATCATTGCCGACTCCCGCGAAAGCGGCGATCTGCCCCACGAGCTGTCGCTCATGCTGGACCGCATTCTCGACTTTCCCCAGCGTGATGTTGAACACGCGATGATTCCCCGCTCGCAGGTGGACTGGCTGCGGCCCGAAACCACCCTGGAAGAACTGCGCGAACTCATGGCCAGCGGGCATACCCGCTATCCGGTGATCGATGAAGATACCCCGGTGGGCGTAGCCCACCTGGCCGACGTGCTGGCGCGCCTATCCACCGGCAGTCCCGACGAGACCGTCGCCTCGGTGATGCGACCCACTGCGGTACTGCCCACGCTGATGCCTCTGCCCGATGCCCTTGCCCAGTTGATTCGCACCAGCAACCAATTGGCCTGTGTCATCGATGAGTATGGTGGCTTCGCCGGCGTGCTCACCCTGGAGGATCTGGCTGAAGAAATCGTCGGCGAAATCACCGACGAACATGACGACCAGACCGGCGACCATCTCATGCCCCGTGACGATGGCAGCTGGATAATGGACGGCGACGTGCACCTCGACGAAGTCGAGCGCGCCATTGGTTACGACTTGCCGCGCGGCGATGAAGTTGAAACCGTAGCCGGCCTGCTCATCGCTGAGCTGGGCGCATTGCCGGTGGAAGGCGCCACCGTGACTATCGACCTGCCCGTTGATCCCTCCGAAGTCATTGCCACGGCACCGGTTCTGCGCCAACTGGTGGTTGATGTGTTGCGGGTCGAGCGCTATGTCCCGACCCAGGTACGCGTGCGGTTACTTGAAACGACGATAGAGGACAGCCCATGAATGATCCACTGATCGTCATCCTTGTAACCATCGCGCTCATTGTCATGAGCGCCTTCTTCGTCGTCATCGAATTCGCCCTGCTCGGCGCTCGGCGGCATCGTCTTGAGGAGCTTGCCGGCAGCAGCGCCTCAGCGCGTGCCGCGCTGCGCGGCATGAACGACCTGACTCTGATGCTCGCCGGAGCGCAACTGGGTATCACCTTCTGCACCTTCGCTTTGGGTGCGGTGACCAAACCAGCCGTCGATAGCTGGCTCAGCCCCTTGTTTACCCTCTGGGGAATGCCCGAATGGGCCGCCGGCGGGGCCGCGTTCGCCCTGGCCCTGTTCATCGTGACCTTCCTGCACCTGGTGGTTGGCGAAATGGCGCCCAAATCCTGGGCCATCGCTCACCCCGAAAGGTCTGCATTGACGATTGGCATCATCGCGCGGGCCTATACCTGGCCGTTGCGCCCGCTACTGCGCTGGATCAATCGCATCGCCAACTGGCTGGTGAAGGCAGCGGGTGTCGAACCGGTCGAGAGCGCGGCCGTTGGCGGGCAAGACATTGCCACCATCCGGCAGCTCGTCGAACATTCAGCGAAAGTCGGCACGCTCAAGCCGCACGTGCAAGAGCAGATATCGAGCCTTATCGATCTGGGTGCCATGCCCGTGGAGGCCCTGCTGGCTGAGGGTACGATGCCAACGCACGTTCCCCATGGCGCAACGGTAGCCGATGTTCGCGAAGCGGCCAGCCAGTCGGGCCACCTGCGTATCCTCGTGCTCGGCACCGATGACGCTGCGCCGCTGGTTGTCCACCTGCGTGACACCCTGCTCGAACCGGATACCCGCCCCGCGCATGAGCTCGCCCGACAAGCCTTCGTGCTCGACGCGAAAACCCCCGTCTACGAGTCCCTCGCCCGCATGCGCAAATCAAGCGTGCAGCTCGCCGTCATCATGACCGACGGACGCATGCGCGGTGTCGTTACCCTCGCCGATATCCTGCCGCGGATACTACCGATAGCCAGCCCCGCACAGTAAACGACGCAATGCGCTCGCCCCAAGGGCGAAGCGCATTTGCTCAGCGATACATCCAGAAGTTGGGATGGTCTTCGACCAAGGCCGCCTTGGGCTTGGTACGAGTATGTAGAAAGATTCGCTTGAGAAGATCCATAGTGAAACGCTCCGTAGACTGTATTGGATGGCTCTATCCTAGGCAGCTCGGACAAATAACCAAAATCAATCGATTCTATCGTGCTGATTACCAAACCCATCTGCGCCGCGTTCAATGACTGCATTGCGTAAAACCAAGTAAACCCTCCTTTACAAACCACTTCTGCCCCTGGCAATGCCATATGCTGAGCTTGCTTGGGCGAGAGCCGGAGCTGGAGCTGGATCTCCCACAAAGTTCGCTCACCGAGGAATTCCACCCGCCGGCGCTGCTCTAAGCCTTATCAGAACGAGGGTATCACCATGAGATTACGCCACCTTTTTATCAGCCTGTTCGCCGTAGCGGCCTTGCTGGGCTCCATGGCCCAAGCCGCTGAAAGACCTTATGCCCCCGGTAAATCCCAGGAACACCGCAAGGCGTTCAAACACCATCAGCAACAGCGGGACCGCCACCGCGACCAGATGCTGCGCCGTGACCATAACCGCCACGGCCAGCAACATCCGGGCTCCGGCTATCGGCCACGGGACCACGCCCGGCCGCCCAGTCACCGGCAGATCTACGAACAACGCCACCAGTATCGGGCACCCGACCGCAGCCAGCTGCGCCGCCAGATCCATCGGAACCGACACCATATCGGGCGCGGCCCGGCTTTGCCGCCCCGCGCTCGCCTGATCACCGGCCGCCCCATCCCCCACGGCTGGGGCCAGCGCCTGCCCCATCAGCATGTACGACACCTACCCCACTACCCCGGCTACGAATGGCATCGCTCCGGCAGCAACCTGGTCCTGGTAGCCGTCACCACCGGCCTGATCTACACCATCGTGGAGAATGTACTGAACTGAGATACTTTCCCGGAAGAGGGCCGGGTTCCACCCGGCCCCGGTGATTCAGACAGTACCGGGCAAGCCAACCTGGGACGGTCGAGCACCAGCTCGACCAGCAGTGGTTCAGGTAACCTAGTTGTCGAGCTGGTGCTCGACAATCCCAGGTGTGCTG
>NZ_FOUA01000001.1:221027-321558 GCF_900114735.1 Halopseudomonas bauzanensis
ACAGCACAGAGCAAGCCAACCTGGGACGGTCGAGCACCAGCTCGACCAGCGGTGGTTCAGGTAACCTAGTTGTCGAGCTGGTGCTCGACAATCCCAGGTAACCTCTCCAACTACGCGGCTTGCGATGCGACACGGGCAGCCTCTAACATCAGGGCATTCCCCTCGCCTCCCGGATCAAGATGAAAGCCCCCGCCAAACGCCCGGCCTTCCTGCTGTTCTTCCCCCTGGCCGCTGTCCTGGCCGCTATCGTCGTGCCGTTGTCGGTCTGGGCTGCGCTACCGGGCAGTGGCTGGCCGCCGGGGCTGCTGGGTAGCGGTCATGGGCATGAGCTGATCTTTGGCTTCGCCCTGGCATTGATTGCCGGCTACACCCTTGGCAACCAGCCGCGACAAGTCCTCTACCCGCTGATCGGCCTATGGCTGGCCGCCCGCCTGGCCTGGTTGCTGATGCCGGAGAGCTGGCTCGCCCTGCTACTGTCCCCGACCTTCGCCCTGCTCCTGGCCTGGCACGTGGTGCCGCGATTCAACGCCGCGAAGAAGTGGCGCAACAAGATCACCGGCCCGCTGATCCTGACGATCTGCCTGCTGCCCATAGCCTGGCTGGGGCTGCTCATCGCCTGGCGTTACCGGCCCGAGTTGGCCTCTCAGCTGCCGCTGGATACCCAGCGCCTGCTGCATACCGGCGTACTCTGCCTATTGCTGCTGATGATGTTCATGGGTGGGCGCATTATCGCGCCGGCGGCGGCCGTCACTCTGGAGCGCCAGGGACGTGAGCCCAGGGCTCGGCTGCAGCCACATATGGAGTCGGCGCTGATCATCCTGTTGGGATTGGCTGTTTTGCCGCTGCTGCTGCCCTGGCTGAGCGACGCGGTCAGCTATCGCTGGTCTGGCCTCTGCCTGATTGCCGCCGGCGCGGTGCTGGCGGTGCGGTGTCTGCGCTGGGAATTGTGGCGCTGCGGCGAGCGGCCCGACCTGCTGGCCTTCGGCATCGGTTACGCCTGGCTGGCGCTCGGCAGTATTGCCAGCGGGGTTGCCTTTATCAATCAGCACGCCATCGCACCGGCATTACACCTGATCACCATCGGCGGGCTGGGCACCCTGTCCACCGGGGTGATGCTGCGGCTGTATTTCCAGCGCAGCAGTAAAACACCGCCGAGTACCGGCTGGGTCTGGAGCATTACCGGGTTGATCGCCATCGCCGCGGTACTGCGCTATTTCAGCGGCCCGGCGGCCTTTGCCCAGCCGCTGTTGCTAAGCCTGTCCGCGACCACCTGGGCGCTGGCGTACCTGGCCCTGACGGTGAAGATGCTCAGCCTGGGCCGCACCCTCTGACCCCGGTCACTCCGCAGCGCCAGGCGTTTCGGCGCGGGTCCACGTAGAGGTGCGGCCAAAAATAGGCGCGCCGACAAAACCACGCAATTTGAGCACGTCAGCCCCATCCAGGGTGATCTTGCCCTGGTAGGTCTTGCCGCTTTCCGGATCGTATACCTTGCCGTTGTCCCAGGTCTGGCCATCGCCGGTCGGCTGCATGTCCCACAGAATGCGCAAGCCCTGTACCGGGCGATCACGCAGGGTCTCATCGGGGTTGTGCTGATCAAGCTTGGGTTGTCCGCTGCTGTCCATCGGCTCGGCCAACCACACCAGCTCGCCACACAGCTTGTCGCCGCAGGGGCTGACTTCCACCTGTCCCTGATTATCTTCGGTATTCCATAACCCGACTGGCTGCGCCAGCGCCTGAGTTGAACCCAGCACTCCGGCAACCATGACGGACGCGCCCAGAATCTGCATTAGACCTTTCATGAATCGTTCCTTTGCTGTCGAACGGCCATTCTACGACAGGATGACCAGCCGGTTGGGCAACTCGTTGCGCTCATGGGTGGCCGGCACCGCCTGGCGCAACTCCGCACCACAGGCGTCGATGCAGACCAGAAAGCCCTCCAGCGTTTTGCCCTGGCGCACATGGGCGGTGAAGTCGGCAATGATCGACTCCCAGACGCTGTCATCGATCCGTTGGGAAATGCCCCGGTCCACCATGATTTCCACGTAGCGCTCGGCTTCGGAAACGAAGATCAGCATGCCCGTCGCATCGCTGGTGTGATGCAGCCCCAACTGAATGAACTGCCGGTGGGCCAGATTACATGCACGCCAGTGCCGCACCGAGCGCGGGATCAACCGGGTAGTCACGCCCGGCATGCGGAACACCAGCGCCAGCACGATGAAGGTCAGCCACTGCGTCAGCAACAGCCAGCCGCTGCTCAACCAACCGGTCAGCACCACAAGAATACCCGGCAGCAATAACGCCGCCAGCCCGGCCCACAGCAGTGGAATGTAATGGTAGTCATCCGCTTGCGCGGCCAGCACCGTCACCACCTCGGCATCGGTATGTTGCTCGATGCGGTCGATGGCTTCCGCGACCTGTTGCTGTTCATCCTGCGTCAAAAGTGTCATTGCCTGTCCCTTGTCTGCCTCACCAGCCACCCGACGCGCCGCCGCCACCAAAGCCGCCGCCACCGCCGCCGAAACCGCCACCGCCACCGCCCATGCCGCCACCGCGGCCCATACCACCGAGCAGAGCGCCGGCCAGCACTGCGCGACCGAAACGTCCCCGGCCACCACGACCACCGCCGATGAGAAACAGGATAATCATGAAAAAGAAGGTCAGCCCGCCGATCAGGGGCGCCGGAGGACGCTCACCCGTCGCCCCGGTCGACGAACGCAGCGGATCGCCGCCCAGCACCTGGATCATGGCTTCGGTGCCGGCAACGATCCCGCCTTCGAAGTCACCCCGGCGGAACGCCGGAGTCAGAATCTGGTTGATGATGATCGAGGACTGGGCGTCAGTCAGGCGCCCTTCCAGCCCGTAGCCCACCTCGATCCGCATGCGCCGGTCATCCCGGGCGACAATCAGCAGCGCGCCATTATCCTCGCCCTGCTGACCTATGCCCCACTCGCGGCCCAGTTGTACACCGAACTCCTCAATGCTGCGCCCCTGCAGATCGGGCACCGTGACCACCACCACCTGCTCGGTGGTAGCCTGCTCATGGCCGGCCAGCATCTGGGTCAATTGCGCTTCCACCGGCGCGCTGAGCAGCTCCGCCTGGTCAACCACCCGGCCAGTCAAGGTCGGCAGGGTCAGTTCCGCGGACGCCTGCTGAGCCGATGCCCCCGCAGCCCAGCACAGCAGCCCCAGCGCCAGCAGCCGGAACCACCTCATTCGAACTGCACCTGCGGCGCCTGCTCGGCGTTCTCCGTGGTGGCTTCGAAGTTCTCCCGGATCGGCATATCGCTGTACATCAGGCTATGCCAGATGCGGCCCGGGAAGGTGCGGATCTCGGTGTTGTATTGCTGCACCGCGCTGATGTAATCGCGGCGGGCCACGGCAATGCGGTTTTCCGTTCCTTCGAGCTGCGATTGCAGCGCCAGAAAGTTCTGGTTGGATTTGAGCTCAGGATAGCGCTCGGACACCGCCATCAACCGACTCAGCGCACCGGTCAGCTGCGCCTGGGCCTGTTCGAAGGCCTGCATTTTGGCCGGGTCATCCAGGTCATCCACCGACACCTGAATCGACGTCGCGCGCGCCCGCGCCTCGACTACTGCGGTTAACGTCTCCTGTTCCTGGCGGGCAAACCCCTTCACCGTTTCCACCAGGTTGGGGATCAGGTCGGCACGGCGCTGATACTGGTTCTCCACCTGCGCCCAGGCGGATTTCACCTGTTCGTCATAACGGGGAATATTGTTGATACCGCAGCCGGCAACCAGGCTGCTGAGCAGCAGCAGAACAGCTACCTGCCAGATACCGCGAAATGATGTAGAAACCATGTTCTTTTCCATCCATTGACGTTGTACAAGTGACATTCAGGCGATACGGGAGTTCAGCAGCGCCTCAGCCCGGTTTCACCACCCACTCTGGATCTTCGAACTCGCCGATGGGGCGGATCTCGCAGAAGGGGGCGGCGCTGTTGATGATCGCCGCCACCGTTGGATTATGACGCCCTTCCATCGCGTCCCGCTGCGCCTTGCTGTCCCAGCTGGCGATCGCAATCAGGGTATCAGGATCGCCGATCTTGCGATGCAGCTCGGTCCCGCGCGCACCCGGCGCCTGCTGGATGATTTCACTGGCCCGCACCCAGGCGTCGGCGTAGTCCTCGGCTTTGTGACCCTCTTTAATGTGAACCTCGAAAATGTATTTCATGCAGCCCCGCACTCCGGTCTGGCCAATGTCTTCCTCAGTCTAGGCCAAGAACGTCGAAAACTACCTGGAACATGCAAACCACCCGCTTGTCTGCTTTACTGAGCGTACTCAACTTTCAGAGGAAGGAGATTGACAATGGGCTGGATCGTATCCCTGATCATTGGCGGTATCGTTGGCTGGTTGGCCAGCATCATCATGAAAACCAACGCCCAGATGGGCATCATTGCCAACGTGCTGGTAGGTATCGTCGGTTCCTGGCTCGGCTTCTGGATCGCCGGCATGCTGGGCTTTGCCGAAGGCGGTTTGATCATCCGGCTTATCATCGCCATCGCCGGTGCAGTACTGCTCATCTTCATCCTCAGGGCGCTGGGCATTTTCAAACGAACCTGATCCCAACTCGCGCGCGGGCTCGGGCTTAACACCCAGCCCGCGCTCGCCTTTTGAGGTGTAGCGCCCTGGTCCGCAAACGGCTGCTACGCCTGCGGACCCGCGACAACCCAACCCATCCCCATCTGATGACCTGCCCCCGCCAAACAGGTACAATTGTCGGCTTTGACCCGTTTACCCAACAGAAGCCGAGTCCCATGTCCAGCAATGCCACTCCCCGCCAGATCCTCGTTACCAGCGCCCTGCCCTATGCCAACGGTTCGATCCATCTGGGGCATATGCTTGAATATATTCAGACCGACATCTGGGTACGCTTCCAGAAGCTGCGTGGCAACCAGTGCGTGTACGTCTGCGCTGATGACGCCCATGGCTCGGCGATCATGTTGCGGGCAGAGAAGGAAGGCATCACTCCCGAGCAATTGATCGACAACGTCAAGGCGGAACACACCGCCGACTTCGCCGACTTCCTGGTGGATTTCGACAATTATTACTCGACTCACTCGGAAGAAAACCGCGAACTGTCCGAGCTGATCTACAACCGGCTTAATGCCGCCGGCCACATCAATACCCGTTCGGTCACCCAGTATTTCGATCCGGAAAAGGGCATGTTCCTGGCCGATCGTTTCATCAAGGGTACCTGCCCCAAGTGCGCGGCCGAGGATCAGTACGGTGATAACTGCGAAAAGTGCGGCGCCACCTACGAGCCCACCGAGCTGAAGGACCCGCGCTCGGCTATCTCAGGCGCCACGCCGATTCTGAAGGACTCCAAGCACTTTTTCTTCGCCCTGCCTGATTTCCAGGACATGCTCAAGGAATGGACCCGCAGCGGCACGCTGCAGGACGCCGTGGCCAACAAGATCAACGAATGGCTGGAATCCGGCCTGCAGGAATGGGACATCAGCCGTGACGCGCCCTACTTCGGCTTCGAGATCCCCGGCGAGCCGGGCAAGTATTTCTATGTCTGGCTGGACGCCCCGGTCGGCTACATGGCCAGCTTCAAGAACCTCTGCGCCCGTCGTCCGGAGCTGGATTTCGACACCTTCTGGAGCAAGGATTCCACCGCCGAGCTGTACCACTTCATCGGCAAGGACATCATCAATTTCCACACCCTGTTCTGGCCCGCTATGCTTGAAGGCGCCGGCTTCCGCAAGCCGACGGCGGTGAACGTACACGGCTATCTCACCGTGAACGGCCAGAAGATGTCCAAGTCCCGCGGCACCTTCATCAAGGCGCGCACCTACCTGGATCATCTGTCGCCGGAATACCTGCGTTACTACTACGCCGCCAAGCTCGGCCGTGGCGTCGAGGACCTTGACCTGAACCTGGAAGACTTCGTGCAGAAGGTCAACTCCGACCTGGTCGGCAAGGTGGTCAACATCGCCAGCCGCTGCGCGGGTTTCATCCACAAGGGCAACGCCGGCGTGATGGTCGCGGCCAATCCGGCGCCGGAACTGACGGACGCCTTCATCAGCGCCACCCCCTCCATCGCCGAAGCCTACGAGAAGCGCGACTTCTCCCGCGCCATGCGCGAGATCATGGCCCTGGCCGACAAGGCCAACGCCTGGATCGCCGACAAGGCCCCCTGGGCGCTGAACAAGCAGGAAGGCAAGCAGGACGAAGTGCAGGCGATCTGCTCCCTGGGTATCAACCTGTTCCGCCAGTTGGTCATCCTGCTCAAGCCGGTACTGCCGACCCTGGCCGCCGATGCCGAAGCCTTTCTCAACGTAGAGCCGCTGTGCTGGGACGATCTGGGCAGCATGCTGGCCGACCATCAGCTGAACGCCTTCAAACCCCTGCTCACCCGCATCGAGCCCGCCAAGATCGAGGCCATGGTCGAGTCCTCCAAGGAAGACCTGGCCGCAGCCGCCACCGATACCGGCGCGGCACCGGCCGGCAATGGCGAGCTGGCAAAGGACCCGCTGGCGGACGAAATCGACTTCAACACCTTCGCCGCCGTGGACCTGCGCGTGGCGCTGATCGAGAAGGCGGAGTTTGTTGAAGGCGCGGACAAACTGCTGCGCCTGACACTGAACATCGGCGATGCCACCCGCAACGTGTTCTCCGGCATCAAGAGTGCTTATCCTGATCCGAGCAAGCTGGAGGGTCGACTGACCTTGTACGTGGCCAACCTGGCGGCGCGCAAGATGAAGTTCGGCGTGTCCGAGGGGATGGTGCTGGCTGCGGGGCCTGGCGGGGAGGAGATTTATCTGCTGAGTCCGGATGAAGGAGCCAAGCCGGGGCAGCGGGTGCGGTAAACGAGACCACCCATGACTGAATTCATCCTGATCCTGCTCAGCACCATCCTGGTGAACAACTTTGTGCTGGTGCAGTTTCTCGGGCTGTGTCCGTTCATGGGCGTGTCCGGCAAGCTGGAGACCGCGATCGGCATGTCCATGGCCACCACCTTCGTGCTTACCCTGGCTTCGATCCTCAGCTACCTGACCTACCAGTACATCCTGCTGCCCTTCGACCTGGAATTCCTGCGCACCATCTCCTTCATCCTGGTGATCGCCGTGGTCGTGCAGTTCACCGAGATGGTCGTACACAAGACCAGCCCCCTGCTCTACCGCGTACTGGGCATCTTCCTGCCGCTGATCACCACCAACTGCGCGGTACTGGGCGTGGCGCTGCTGATCACCAATCGCGCCGAGCAGACCTTCCTCAAGGCCGCCACCTACGGCCTCGGCGCGGCGTTGGGCTTTTCCATGGTGTTGATCCTGTTCGCCGGGCTGCGTGAGCGGCTGGCCATTGCCGACGTACCCGCGCCCTTTCGCGGCGCGGCCATCGGCATGATCACCGCCGGGCTCATGTCCCTGGCGTTCATGGGTTTCACCGGGCTGATCAGGATCTGAGTATGTCGATCATCCTTACCGCGGTAGTCATCCTGCTGATCCTGGCGCTGATCTTCGGCGCTCTGCTGGGCTATGCCGCGATCCGCTTCCGGGTCGAAGGTGATCCCATTGTCGAGCAGATCAACGCCCTGTTGCCCCAGACCCAGTGCGGCCAATGCGGGCACCCCGGCTGCAAGCCCTACGCCGAGGGCATCGCCAACGGCGAGCCGATCAATAAATGCCCGCCGGGCGGCGAAACCACCATCCAGGCCCTGGCCGATCTGCTCGATGTGGAAGCCCTGCCCCTGGATGGCGAGCACGGCGAAGAAAAGCCGCGCACGGTTGCTTTTATCCGCGAGGCCGAATGCATCGGCTGCACCAAATGCATCCAGGCCTGCCCAGTGGATGCCATCCTCGGTGCGGCCAAACACATGCATACCGTTATCGTCGATGAATGCACCGGTTGCGACCTGTGCGTCGAGCCCTGTCCGGTGGATTGCATCGACATGCTGCCCATCGCCGTCACCCCGCAGAATTGGGGCTGGGACTTCCCGCGCCCGGCGCACCAACTGATTGCCACCGATGCCCAGCGAGGCGCTGCCTGATGACTGCCCAACCGCGCATCTGGGATATCCCCGGCGGTATCCATCCGCCGCAAAATAAGCACCAATCCACCGCCCGCGGCCTGGAGCAGATGCCCCTGCCCGCCCGGCTGGTGCTACCCCTGTTGCAGCACATCGGCAACCGGGCCGTGCCCGTGGTGCAGATCGGCGAGCGGGTGCTCAAGGGCCAGCTGATTGCCGAGGCCAACGGCCCGCTCAGTTGCCCGGTGCACGCACCCACTTCCGGCATCGTCCGCGCCATCGAACCCGCGCCCTACCCGCACGCCTCGGGCCTGGCCGAATTGGCAATCATCCTGGAAAGCGACGGGCAGGATGAGTGGACCGAACTCCGACCGCTGCTGGACTACCGTGATGAACAGCCCCTCAACCTGCTCGACCGCATCCGCGCAGCCGGCATCAGCGGCCTGGGCGGCGCGGGCTTTCCCACCGCGGTAAAACTGGCATCGCGTCCGGATCACCACATCGACACGCTGATCATCAACGGCACCGAGTGCGAGCCCTATATCACCGCCGATGACATGACCATGCGCCACCGGGCGCCGCAGATCGTCGCCGGGATCGAAGTGCTGATGCATATCCTCAAGCCCGATCAGGTGCTGATTGGCATCGAGGACAACAAGCCGGAGGCCATCGCCGCCATGCGCGAAGCGGTGGGCGAGCGGCCGATGCAGGTGGTGGTCATCCCCACCAAATACCCTTCCGGCGGGGAAAAACAGCTGATCCAGATTCTCACCGGCAAGGAAGTACCCAGCGGCGGCCTGCCGGCGGATATCGGTATTCTCTGCCAGAACGTCGGTACAGCGCTGGCGGTGCACGATGCGGTGCTGCTCGGTCGTCCGCTGATCAGCCGCATTACCACGCTCACCGGCGCCGCATTGGAACGTCCGACCAACGTCGAGGCGCTGATCGGCACACCGATAGCCGACCTCCTGGCCTTCGCCGGCCTGCGCCAGAATCGGTTGTACCGCCTGGTCATGGGCGGCCCTATGATGGGCTTCACCCTGCTCGACAGCAGCGCGCCCATCATCAAGACCAGCAACTGCCTGCTGGCCGGCACTATCGAGGAGTTGCCTCCGCCACCGCCAGCGCTGCCCTGCATCCGCTGCGGTCTGTGTGCCGAAGCCTGCCCGGCGGAGCTGTTGCCCCAGCAACTGCACTGGTTTGCCATAGGCAAGGATTACGAGCAGCTGCAGCGCCAGAACCTGTTCGATTGCATCGAGTGCGGCGCCTGCGCCTACGTCTGCCCCAGCAGCATTCCGCTGGTGCAGTACTTCCGCGCCGGCAAGGCGGAAATTCGCGGCATCGAGCTGCAACAGAGCCGCGCCGAACACTCCCGGCAACGCTTCGAGCAGCGCCAGGAACGCCTGGAGCGCGAGGCCGAGCAGCGGGAACTGGAGCGCCAGGCCCGCGCCGAGAAGGCCGCTCGCGCCAAGGCTGCCCGGGAAGCACAGGCGGCCCAGCAGCAGACCGAGCAAAGCGAACAAGCCACGGAGCCCAAGCCCGCCGAGCCGGATCTGGCGCGCATCCAATCGCGCAAGGTCACCACACTGAGCGCCGAGCAGAAGCAGCTGAAAATCGCCGCCGCCACCGCCCGCATGGCCCTGCAACGGGCGCAGAAGCAGTTGGCCGCCAACCCGGACAACGCCGACCTGCAAGCGCAGATCCCCACCCTGGAGCAGGCCTTCACCCAGGCGCAACAGGCGTTCGATGCGCAGATGTCCGACCAGGAGAAGCAATAATGGCGGCCCCCATGAGTTCGCCCCACGCCCAGGGCAGCAACCGCACCCGCACCATCATGCTGCAGGTGCTGGGCGCGACCGCGCCGGGCATCGCGCTGATGACCTGGTTCTTCGGCTGGGGCACGCTGATCAATATCCTGCTGGCCAGCACCTGCGCCATTGGTTTCGAAGCCGCCATCCTGCGCCTGCGCCGTCGCCCGATCGGCTTCTATCTCAACGACGGCAGCGCCCTGGTCACCGCCTGGCTGCTGGCCCTGGCCCTGCCGCCCTATGCGCCCTGGTGGCTGGTACTGGTGGCTATCGGCTTTGCCATCACCTTCGGCAAGCATCTGTATGGCGGTCTCGGCCAGAACCCGTTCAACCCCGCCATGCTCGGCTATGCCATGGTGCTGGTGTCCTTCCCCATGGAGATGACCAGTTGGCCGGTGTGGCGCGGCATCGAGCAATTGCAGCCGGCCTTCGCGCCCACTCTCGGATTGATGGAAGGACTGCAGCGCGTGTTCATGCCCGGCAGCCTGCCGGCGGACGGCTGGGCTACCGCCACCGCCCTGGATCTGCTGAAGAACAACAGCGCGCTGACCATGGCGGAGTTGCAGCAAGCACAGCCGGCCTTCGGTAGCATGGCCGGTCGCGCCTGGGAGTGGGTCGCCCTCGCCTATCTGGCCGGCGGCCTGTATCTGCTCTACAAGCGCATCTACAGCTGGCACGCCCCGGTGGGTATGCTCGGCGCGCTGGCGGTGATGAGCCTGCTGTTCTGGAACGGTTCCGGCTCAGGCTCCAACGGCTCACCGCTGTTTCATCTGCTCGGCGGCGCTACCATCCTCGGCGCCTTCTTCATCGCCACCGACCCGGTCACCAGCGCCACCAGCAACCGCGGACGGCTGGTATTCGGCATCGGCATCGGCGTTCTGGTCTATGTGATTCGCGTGTGGGGCAACTATCCCGATGCGGTGGCCTTCGCCGTGCTGCTGATGAACCTCTGCGCACCGACTATCGACTACTACACCACCCCGCGCACCTACGGCCACCGCAAGGCCAAGCGCGGCCTGGGCAAGGGAGCGGAATGACATGGATTCTGTGACGACGCCCAGCCGCTCGGTACTGCGCAACAGCCTGATTCTCGGCCTGTTCGCCATCTTCACCGTCGGCCTGATTGCCGTGATCCAGCAGGGTACCGAGCAACGGATCATCGCCGAACAACAGCGCATGCAGATGCGCGCACTGAATGAGATACTGCCTGACGACCAGCATGACAACGAACTGCTGGACGATGCTTTCAGTATCGATGATCGCACCCATCTGGGCCTGCCCGGCCCCGCCACCGCCTGGCGTGCTCGCCAGGGCGGCCAGGTGTCGGCAGTAATCCTGCCGGTGGTGACCATGGACGGCTACAGTGGCCGCATTGACCTGCTGGTGGGTATTCGCGCCGATGGCGAGCTGGCCGGCGTGCGCGTGGCCAACCATCGGGAAACCCCCGGCCTGGGCGACAAGCTGGAACTGGCCAAGGCTGACTGGATTCTCAGCTTCAATGGCAAGAGCCTGACCATGCCCGCGCCCGAGGGTTGGGCGGTGCGCAAGGACGGTGGCGACTTCGACCAGTTCACCGGCGCCACCATCACCCCGCGCGCCGTGGTGCAGGCGGTACACAAGGCGCTCATTTATTTCAGCGAGCACCGCGACACCCTGCTGCAATTGACGTCAGAGGAGCCTGCCCATGGCTGACAAGAAGCTGTCCGAACTGACCGCCGATGGCCTATGGCATAACAACCCCGGGCTGGTACAGCTGCTCGGTCTATGCCCGTTGCTCGGCGTCAGCAGCACCGCGGTCAATGCCCTGGGCCTGGGCATCGCCACCATTCTGGTGTTAGTCAGCTCCAATGTTGCCGTATCGCTGATCCGCAGCGCCGTGACGGACGCCGTGCGCCTGCCCGCCTTCGTCATGATCATCGCCTCGGTCACCACCTGCATCGAGCTGCTGATGCAGGCCTATACCTATGAGCTGTTCCTGATTCTCGGCATCTTCATTCCGCTGATCGTCACCAACTGCGTCATCCTCGGCCGCGCCGACGGCTTCGCCGCGAAGAACCCGCTGCTGCCCTCCGCCGTGGACGGTTTCATGATGGGCCTGGGCTTCGCCCTGGTATTGCTGGTGCTGGGCATGCTGCGCGAATTGCTCGGTCAAGGCACGCTGTTCGCCGACATGCACCTGCTGCTCGGCCCAATGGCTGCCGACTGGACCCTGGTGGTCTTCCCCAATTACAAGGAAGTGCTGTTCGTCATTCTGCCGCCCGGCGCCTTCCTGGTCATGGGGCTGCTGATTGCCCTGAAGAATGTCATCGATGCACAGATCAAGGCCCGTGCCGCGACCCGCGACAGTGCGCCCGTCGCTGCCGGCAGCAAGCGCGTGCGCGTTACCGGAACCATCAACTGATCATGAATAAAGAAAAACGCTACGAAATCTTCCGCCGCCTGCGCGAAGACAACCCCCACCCGACCACCGAGCTGAATTTCAACTCGCCCTTCGAATTGTTGATCGCTGTCATCCTCTCGGCCCAGGCTACCGATGTGGGCGTCAACAAGGCCACCGACAAGCTGTTTCCGGTGGCGAATACCCCCGAGGCCATCTATGCCCTGGGTGTCGACGGCCTGTCCGAATACATCAAGACCATCGGCCTGTTCAACAGCAAGGCCAGGAACGTCATCGAGACCTGCCGCCTGCTGATCGAACTGCACGGCAGTCAGGTACCGGACAACCGCGAAGCCCTCGAAGCGCTGCCCGGCGTCGGTCGCAAAACCGCCAACGTGGTGCTCAACACCGCTTTCGGTCATCCGGTCATGGCCGTGGACACGCATATCTTCCGTGTCAGCAACCGCACCAACATCGCCCCCGGCAAGACAGTGCTGGAAGTCGAGAAGAAACTCATGCGCCATGTGCCCAAGGAATTTCTGATCGACGCGCATCACTGGCTGATTCTCCATGGCCGCTACGTATGCCGCGCCCGGACCCCGCAGTGCGGTAGCTGCCGCATCGAAGACCTGTGCGAATACAAGCACAAGACATCAGATTGACACCAGCTTGACTTTTCATCTCGCCCATAAAAAAAATCTATTTCCGCTTCCCTGAGACTCCCGCTATAAGGTGCGCAAATGGCATCTTCAATAGCGGAGTGGAGTTATGGCCAAAGCGAAAAGCGATATTGAACTGGACGAAGACGACTTCAGCGTCGAGGATGATGTCGCCCCTGAAACCGATAATGACAACAGCAAGGCAAGCTTGACCAAGCGCCGCCAGATCGATAACTATCTGGAAGAACGCCGCCTGCAAAAGCAACTGTCCGATTACGATTTCGACCTCGATTGATCTGATTGAAACGGTCGATCAGCCCGATTGACAAAGTTATGTTCTGAATTGTGCGTGGTGCACTTAAAATTGCGGAAACAGCAATGATTCCCATTTATGGTGCACCATGACCAAAACCCTTACCTTCGCAGTAATGCATTTCACCATCGCCTTCGGTGTAGTCTACGCCATCACCGGCAGCGTTCTGCTTGGCGGAGCGGTGGCGCTGATCGAACCGACGCTCAATACCGTCGCCTTCCACTTCCATGAGAAAGTCTGGCAACGTGTAGAACGCCGCCGCATCGTTCAACCCAACCTCCCCCCGGTTTTCCGCGCCTGACAAACTTCCGCCCCTCTTCGCGGGCAAGCCCGCTCCCACAGAAAAACCAGTTACCGGAGAGCCCCATTAGGAGCTACCTTCTGTGGAAGCAACATGGAGTTCCGGCCAGAAAGGAACTAAATGCAATCAACTTGGGTATAGTTCATCAAGCCAACCGGGAATGTGCTCATGAATCGATACCTGCTGTTTTGCCTTATCCTGTTTCCCCTGCTGGGTAACCTTGCCCAGGCAGATGATAATTTCACCTACCCCGTGGACAACGCCTTCCTGGCGACCATTGCGGGTACGCCTTCGGCTCTCGCCGCGCCGGTGCCTGCGGAAGGGGATGTTCGCCAGACCGACCTCGCCGTCACCGTGATTCCCGAACGTTATCTGCCACCGGTGCTGTCTCGCTATCGGCAACTGCATTACCGCCTGGCCTGGCAGGACAAGCCCGCCCCGTTGGTATTTCTCATCGCCGGCACCGGCTCTGGCTACAGCAGCCCCAACCTGGACTACCTGAAGCGCGTCTTCTGGCAGGCAGGCATGCACGTTATCGTATTGTCCTCTCCCACCAATCACGACTTCATCGCCGCCGCCTCACGCAGCGGCCTGCCGGGTCTGGGGCTGAGTGATGCCCGCGACCTGCATACTGCCATGTCCATTGCCGCCGAACATGCCCGCAACAAGAAGGGCCTGGAAATCACCGAATACCGCCTGGCCGGTTTCAGTCTCGGCGCACTCAACGCCGCCTTCGTTGCCCATCTCGATGAAGAGCTCCAGCAATTCGATTTCACCCGCACCCTGTTACTCAACCCACCGGTCGATCTTTACGCCTCGATCAATCGCCTGGACGCCCTGGCGCGCACCCAAATTGACGGCGTCAGCAGCGGCAACAGCTTCTTCGAGCATATCTTCGAGAAGCTCGCGCGCCACTTCGAGAGCGGCATAACCGACATCGAAAGCAGCCTGTTCGCGGATATTCAGCGGTCCGACAATGCCCTGACCGACCCGGAACTGGCCATGCTGATCGGCGCAGTATTCCGCTTCGCTGCCGCCGACCTGAATTTCATGGCCGACCTCATCACCGAGGGCGGGCTCTATTCCCCGCCGCACGAAGAGCTCAGGGTCAGTACCTCGTTGACGCCTTATCTGCGCCGGGCGCTGTTCTGCGACTTCGGTTGTTATCTGGAAACCCAGCTGTGGCCGGTCTGGAGCAGCAACAAAAAAGGCAAGACCATGGAAGACATGGCCTGGGAAACCAGCCTTTACAGCATTGAGCCGTTTCTCCGGACCAACCCGGATATCGCGGTGCTGACCAATGCCGACGACTTCATCCTGACCGAGGAAAACTATCACTTCCTCGCCGACACCTTCGGCGAGCGCGCCTTCTTGTATCCCCGCGGCGGCCACGGCGGCAATCTGCGACACCGGGATGTGGTTCTGCAGATGTTGAAATTCATGGGAGGGAACGCACAATGATCCGACTCAGCCCCAGCCTGCTCGTCGCCGGCACCCTGCTGACCAGCCTGGCAGTACACGCACAGACTACCGAGACCGAGGGCAGCCGCAACATGCTCGAACGCGCCGGCGTTGCAACTCAGGCGCAAACTGCCAATGCCGTCCCCCCATACCGTGACGCACTCGATGGCCTGACCATCGATACCGAAGGCACTAATTACCAGTTCGAGCGCTCCAGCCTGGATGCGCTGAAAATCCACGACCCCATCGAAGGCTTCAACCGTCGAGTGTATCGTTTCAATGGTCAGTTCGATGAGTACGTTTATCTGCCAGTGGTAGACGCCTATGAGTGGGCCACACCGCGCTTCGTACGCACCGGCGTATCCAACGTCTTCGCCAACCTCGCCGACGTGCCCAACCTGGCCAACAGCCTGGCCCAGGGCAAACTCAAGAAAGGCGCGCGCACCACCGCTCGGCTGCTGTTCAATACGACCCTCGGCGTACTCGGCCTGTTCGACGTCGCCAAGGCCATGGGCCTGCCCCAGGAATCGGAAGACTTTGGCCAGACCCTGGGTTTCTACGGCGTCCCTACCGGGCCCTACCTGGTCCTGCCCCTGCTCGGCCCCTCCACCCTGCGTGACACCGCCGGCAAAGCAGTGGATTGGTCCATCGAAGACGCCGCCGCATACCTCGACAACCGCCGCTACATGAACCAGCACCCCTGGTCATACGGCCTCTACGCCGTCAACCTGCGCTACATCAACGGCTTCCGCTACGGCTCGCTGGACAGCCCGTTCGAGTATGATCAGGTTCGGTATTTCTACATCAAATTGCGGGAATTGCAGATTCGGCGGTAGGCAAACGCAGCAAGCCCGAGTTTTATTGTAGGAGCGGCGCCCCGCCGCGCGCCTGGGAGCATCGAGTTACCCTCGACCCTAAGAACGCAGGCCCCCTGGGACGGTCGAGCACCAGCTCGACCAAACGTCTCCGGCAACGGTCGAGCGAGTGCTCGACCATCCCAGGAAAACCATCCAGTGCCTCAAACCCGGAAGATAATATGCTCTTCCCAGTCATCATCAGCCACACTTCCCTCAGCTATCATTCGCCCGGCCTGGGAAATGCCTGATTTGTGAACGGCATCCCGATCACCACACACCAGATGATGCCACGGCGGCAGATCCTCACCCTCGGCTACCAGCCGATAGGCGCACGTCGGCGGCAGCCAGGCGAATTCTTCCGCCGTCGCCGGGGTCAGTTGCACGCAATCGGGCACATGCTTGCGCCGGTTCGCATAATCGCTGCACCGGCAGCTGTTCAGGTCCAGCAGCTTGCACGCCACCCGTGTGTAATAGATCGACGCCGCATCATCCTCGTCCTCCAGCTTCTGCAGGCAACACAGCCCACAGCCATCGCACAGGGATTCCCACTCCTGCTGGTCCATCTGCTCCAGCGTCTTGCGCTTCCAGAAAGCCGACACTCGCTGCGCCATGGTCAGCCCTCCTCGCCCAGAGCATCTGCCAGCCAGTCCAGCAGCTGACTCAAACTGAACGGCCAATCCAGCTCCGCCCCGGTATCCTCACGACGCAGCACCGGAATCCGCAGCTCATACCGCGCCAGCAACTCCGGCGACTCGACGATATCCACCTGCCGCACGACAATGCCGTTACCCTCCAGCGGACGGGTCAGGTGCAGGCATTCCTCGCACAGATGGCAGGCGGTGGTTCCAAACAGGGTCAACACAGTCATGGCAATTCCGAAAACAGGCGGGACAGTGCGCATTCTACCCCGGAACGAAGACCGGCTGAATGGCTCCGCGCCCTTGGCAGCCCAGCGGCGTTGTCACATACTCGACTGCTCTGATTGGAGGCTCTATGGATTGGCAAACACTGTTGTGTCGCGAACGGCTGGGCAAGCCCGTCGCCAGCGCCGAAGAACTCGGGCGCACCCCCTTCCACAAGGATCACGACCGGGTGATCTTCTCCGGCGCCTTCCGCCGCCTGGGCAAGAAGACTCAGGTACATCCGGTATCCAGCAATGACCACATCCACACACGTCTCACCCACAGCCTGGAGGTCAGCTGCGTAGGCCGTTCCCTGGGGATGCGCGTCGGTGAGATGCTGCGCGACGAACTGCCGGACTGGTGCGCTCCCGCCGACCTGGGCGTGATCATCCAGGCCGCCTGCCTGGCCCATGACATCGGCAATCCACCCTTTGGCCATTCGGGCGAAGATGCCATCCGCCACTGGTTCCACAAGGCCGCGCGGCAGGGTTGGCTCGACCCGTTGAGCGATACCCAGCGCCTGGACTTTCTCAACTTCGAGGGCAATGCCCAGGGCTTTCGCGTACTCACCGAGCTGGAATATCACCAGTTCGACGGCGGCATGCGTCTGACCTATGCCACCCTCGGTGCCTATCTGAAGTACCCCTGGACGTCGCAACACGCTGACAACCATGGCTACAAGAAGCACAAATTCGGCTGCTATCAGGCTGAATACCCGCGGCTGGTGCAGATCACCGACAAGCTGGGCCTGCCCCTGCAGAGCGACCAATGCTGGGCCCGCAGCCCGCTGGTCTATCTGGTCGAGGCCGCTGATGATATCTGCTACGCGCTGATTGATCTGGAAGACGGCATGGAAATGGAGCTGCTCAGCTACAGCGAAGTGGAGCGCCTGTTACTGGACCTGGTCGGTGACGACCTGCCGGAAACCTACCGCCAACTCGGCCCCCGCGACTCTACCCGGCGCAAACTCGCAATCCTGCGCGGCAAGGCTATCGAGCATCTGGTCAATGCCGCTGCCGAGACATTCATCGAACAGCAACCTGCCCTGCTATCCGGCACCTTGCCGGGCGACCTGGTAAGCCATATGCCCGAAGCCGCCCAGCGCTGCGTGCTCGAAGCCAAAAGCATCGCCCGCCACAAGATATTCCAGGACAAGCGCAAGACCCTCCATGAAATCGGTGCCTACAGCACCCTGGAGACATTGCTTGAAGCGTTCTGCGGCGCAGTCAATGAGCAGCAGTCAGGCCAGAACCTGAGCTTCAAGCACAGACGGATTCTGGATCTGCTGGGCAATAATGCCCCGAGGGAAGATTGGGATCTGTACGCCAGTTATATGCGCGTCATTGACTTCATTGCCGGCATGACAGATCTGTATGCGGCGGATATGGCTGCCAGGATCAGAGGCATCAACCCAGGTTGATACCCGGACAAGGCCAGCGGGCTTCCCCTGGGAGTGTCAAGCACCAGCTTGACACAGGCGCACCCGTCACCTCCGCAGTCGAGCTAGTGCTCGACCATCCCAGGGTTCACCCCCGGACATCCCGAGTCGCCCCCCTGGGAGTGTCAAGCACCAGCTTGACACAGGCGTACCCGCCACCTCCGCGGTCGAGCTAGTGCTCGACCATCCCAGGGTCCAGCCCCGGACATCCCGAGTCGCCCCCCTGGGAGTGTCAAGCACCAGCTTGACACAGCTGTACCCGTCACCTCCGCGGTCGAGCTAGTGCTCGACCATCCCAGGGTTCAATCCCCGCGACTGGGCGACAACAGCTCGATCTTGTACCCGTCCGGGTCTTCAACAAAGGCCAGAATGCTCGCACCGTGCAGCATCGGGCCGGCTTCACGCACCACCTTGCCGCCACTCGCACGGATCTGCTCACAAGCCTTGTACACGTCATTCACCTCAATGGCGATGTGCCCATAGCCAGTACCCAGGTCATAGCTGGCGGTATCCCAGTTATGGGTCAGTTCCAGCACCGAGTTCTCCGCCTCATTGCCAAACCCGACAAAAGCCAGAGTAAAACGCCCCTCCGGATAATCCTTGCGACGCAGCAGGGTCATCCCCAGCACTTCGGTATAAAACGCAATGGACTTATCCAGATCGCCCACACGGAGCATGGTATGCAATAAGCGCATGCTGATTCTCCTCAGGTTGGTTATCACGGCAGCAGCCTGCCCGGTGCCAACACAAAGGTTAGCACCGGGCGGTTACTTTAGGATGATGGCGCAACTGATCAGATCAGCTTGCGACCCTTGTTGGCAGCAATGCGCAGACGCAGTGCATTCAGCTTGATGAAGCCCGCCGCGTCGGCCTGATCATAGGCACCGGCATCGTCTTCGAAGGTGGCGATATTGGCATCAAACAGCGAATCATCGGACTTGCGACCGACCACGATCACATTGCCCTTGTAGAGCTTCAACCGCACCACACCGTTCACGCTCAGCTGGGAGGCATCGATCATCTCCTGCAGCATCACGCGCTCCGGGCTCCACCAGAAGCCGTTGTAGATCAGCTCGGCGTACTTGGGCATCAGGCTGTCCTTCAGGTGGGCAACCTCACGGTCCAGAGTGATCGACTCGATGGCGCGGTGGCCCTTGAGCATGATGGTGCCGCCAGGGGTTTCGTAGCAGCCGCGGGACTTCATGCCCACGAAGCGGTTCTCGACGATATCGAGACGACCAATACCATTCTCGCCACCCACCTTGTTCAGATAGGCCAGCACCTCAGCCGGAGTCATTTCCTTACCGTCGATGGCAACGATATCGCCTTTGCGGTAGCTCAGCTCGATGTAGGTAGCCACATCCGGCGCTGCCTCGGGCGACTTGGTCCAGCGCCACATGTCTTCTTCATGCTCGGCCCAGGTATCCTCCAGCACACCGCCCTCATAGGAGATGTGCAGCAGGTTGGCGTCCATCGAGTACGGCGACTTCTTCTTGCCGTGGCGCTCGATCGGAATGTCATGCTTGGCGGCGTAATCCATCAGTTTCTCGCGGGACAGCAGATCCCACTCACGCCAGGGCGCAATCACCTTCACACCCGGCTTCAGCGCATAAGCGCCCAGCTCGAAACGCACCTGGTCGTTACCCTTGCCGGTGGCGCCATGGGAAATGGCATCAGCACCGGTCTCATTGGCGATCTCGATCAAGCGCTTGGCGATCAGCGGACGGGCAATGGAGGTACCGAGCAGGTATTCACCTTCGTAAACGGTATTGGCGCGGAACATCGGGAATACGAAGTCACGCACAAACTCTTCGCGCAGATCATCAATGTAAATCTCCTTCACGCCCATCGCCTGGGCCTTGGCGCGCGCCGGCTCGACTTCCTCGCCCTGCCCCAGGTCAGCGGTGAACGTGACCACTTCGCAACCGTAGGTATCTTCCAGCCACTTGAGGATTACCGAGGTATCCAGACCGCCGGAATAGGCCAGGACGACTTTTTTTACATCAGTCATTACGCGCTCCATTGATGAAGGTTACCGGCGCAGCGAAGGGCACCAGCCAAAGGCAGTCATTCTACCGTTCGGGACGGAGTATTTACAGGGGCTGACCAACAAAGGGCACGACCGGCAAGCCCAATACACCTACAGGAAACATCAATATTGTGGGAGGCGCCACATCACCAGCCGGCAAACACCAATCACTCGCGCTCCAGCCGCAGCGTCACCCGCCGATTCTTCGCCCGCCCCTCGGCACTGCTGTTGGCCACCACCGGATACCGCTCACCGTGAAAACGGTTAATGAACAGCTCTTCATCCACACCGCGCTCGACCAGATAACCCTGCACCGCCAACACCCGCTGCCGCGACAGCTCCCGGTTGAGCAAGCGATCTCCGCTGGCGTCCGAGTGCCCATCCAGCAGAATCCGACTTACCTCCGGGTCCGCCTCGATATAGGCCAGCGCCGCATCCAGCATCTGCCGCGCCCGTGCATCCAGCCCTGCACCACCGGAAGGAAAGCCAATCGCACTGCGGGAAATCTGATCGATATTCATTGGCAGCAGCCCACTGGCACAGGCCTGAAACTCATCCCACGCCTGCCGGTAACCGACGCTGGAAACCACCACCGTGATCTGCCCCGCATCGCTGATGCTGCCGCGTTGAATGGTCGGCTGCAACCCGGCCGACAGCCCCGCCAGCATCTGCCCCGCCTGCTGATAGGGCAAGCGCAGCACCGTCGGTCCATTATTGATGGTGCCGGACCCCACCAGCTGTGCCGCCGTGCCCGGCCGCCACGGCGGTGCATCATTGAACAACTGCGCCGGCCCCGGCCGCATCAGATTGCTCCAGGCCGACAACTCGAACACCGGTCGCTCCCCCGCCCGCCGCACAAACATCGCCTCCCCGTAACCATCGACCTTCTGGCTGAGACGACACTCGAACTTATCCCCATCCACCGTCCACGCCACATTCTCCATGCGAGTCTGGAAAGTCAGGGCCTGGGCAGGCAAGGCAATACCCAGCAACAGGGCGAGGAAAAGGCGTGGCAAAAGGAAAGCTCCCGCATCAACGGCTACAGGAACCACATCGGCGGGAGATGGGGAAACTTTAGATTATCGCAGCGGCTTGCAGACAGACTCTCACCTCATTGATTAGCGGAACATCCATTACCGCCGGTCAAACACCTCATCAAGCGTCCGCGCATCGAGAATGTTATCGGCCCAGCGCTCAAGGTCGACCGAATCAGCCTGCTGCAGGCGCTGCAGAATAGCCTCATCCAGGGGCCCGAAGCGGCGGGTGAGTTGGCGGGCCAACATGCTGACCTCGCCTTCCTGGCGTCCCTTCTGCATCCCCTTCTCTATGCCTTTCTCCAAACCCTCATTCAACAAACGCTCTGTCAAACCGACCATTTTGGAGTTCTCCTGCGGGTACCGCGCTTGATATTCGTGCATTTGATTATCGTCCAAGGCTGTGTAGATGTCGATGAAGTCCAAATACTTGCGTTGCTTCTCAGGATCAGGCTCCAATGTGAACAGGCCACGGGTGGCGTACGCGTAGATATCCACCTTCCGGTCTGCAGGCCATTGCATATTCGGCAGGTTCAACCGTGCCACCAGATTCGAGCTGTTCAAATATGGGTTGGCGTCGAGGTTTGCCAAATCGCACTTCAGGTAATTGAAGCTCAAGTAGGTGAGAGTGTCGCCGCCCAGTACCAGCGTTTCCGGAATCTTCTGGGCTGCGCGCAGAAAGATAGCCACAGGCACAACCCGGTTGGTCTTGAACATCTCAGACAACTCCAGGCAATACTGCGCCAATCTGTGAATGGAAAACCGCGCCGGGTTGGTTTCTTCCTCCAGCACGAACAGTAGTGCATCACGCCTGCCATCTGGCCATTCCACCAGCAGCGGTACATCCAACTCGTGGAAACGATCGCCCAAGCGGCTTTTTAACTGTTCTTGGCGAATCGGCGTAATGCGTACACCCGGGCCCAGATGCACGGCTTCCGCCGCGGCAAAAAACTCCAGCGCCTGCTGCGGGTAATCGAGGATCAGGTTCTTGAAATTCTGATCGTGACTGGTGGGACCTGACATAGGCGGACCGCTTCAATTAACTGGACATATACCCAGTATCAAGAAGAGCAACCCCAACGGCAAACCGAACAACCAGAAATGTGATGGAATCGAAAAATACGCTTTTCAGGTTGTCGTGCCCCGCTGGAGTGCGACGACAAAGGTTCAAACCCCAGGCGTAGCGCCCGTGCGCTACACCCCGAAACCCGCCCACCTCCTCGCAGTATGCGGATTGTCGCGCGCCTGCGCGACGACAAACCCCAGAAACAACAAAGCCGCTGCCTGCAAAAGCAGAGCAGCGGCTCAGGGGGCTACTACCTTAGATGGAGAACGCTAAATCACACCAACTCCTCCTGCTTGGCGTGTTGCTGGTACAGCAAATCAACGATGGTGAGTTCAACCGGTCAGTGCAACTATTTCGTTTAGTTTCTCAGCTGGTGATAAGTATCTCAACGTTTTCCGTGGGCGTTGATTCAATCGCAAGGCTATTTCATCCAGCTGCGCTTGTGTCCATCCTGATAAGTCTGCGCCCTTGGGGAAATACTGGCGCAGCAAACGGTTGGTGTTCTCGTTGCTGCCTCTCTGCCAAGGGCTCTGGGGGTCACAGAAGTAGACCTGAACGTCAGTGGCTACAGTAAATTTTTTGTGGCCACCTAATTCGCCGCCTCGATCCCAGGTTAACGTCTTTTTCAGAGCTGCAGGCAGTTTGTTAACCTCTCTGCAGAGAGCGGACACAACGCTCTCTGTATCTTTTCCGTTGACCTGTACGAGCATTGTGAATCGCGACTGGCGCTCCACCAGTGTGGCAATATGCGAGTTCTTAGAGCCCGAGATCAAGTCACCTTCCCAGTGGCCGGGTACTGCACGATCTTCTACTTCAGGCGGACGCTCCCGAATAGAGATGGCATCAACGATACTTGTCTTTCGCTCCGTCGCCTCTGTGGTCGAATGCTTTGACCTTCGCATCCCTCGCCGAGAACGCAGGTGCTTTACCAGCTCTTTTTTCAGCACACCTCTGGCCTGGACAAATAAGCTGCGGTAAATGGTTTCGTGGGATATCTGCATCGCTGAATCGTCCGGGAATTGGCGCTGAAGCCAACCTGATATTTGTTCAGGCGACCAGTCTAGCTGAAGCTTCTTCGCTACAATTTGCTGAAGCACTTGGTTTTCAGCCAGCAAACACTGTTTGGGCCGCTTCGCTTGATCCCATGCTCTTTTATCTGCGGTGTTTGCACGATATTTTGTGCGACCACCGTTACGACCAACCTCCCGGCTTACTGTCGAAACGGATCGGTCAATCAATTTGGCTATGTGCCGCAGCGAAAGCCCGGCAGACAATCCCCGCGAAATCTCTTCTCGCTCCGACAGAGAAAGAACGAGATCGGACCGCGTCCGATTTGGAGGCAAGATACCACCATGAATGGCCCTGTGTGTCAACCTGAATCCATACATCGGCTCAGTGAGTTAAGCTCAATATCAGAGCCCGAGGTTCAGGAGCCCGTATCATGCCAAAACCGTCAACCGAGCTGCCCGATCATCAGGTCACGCCGAACCCCAAGCTGGAGAAGCGCACGCGTCGTCAGTTCTCGACCGAGTACAAGCTGCGCATCCTGGCGGAAGCCGATGCCTGCCAGCATGGTGAGCTCGGACAGCTCTTACGTCGCGAAAAGCTGTATAGCAGCCAGCTGACCACCTGGCGCAAGGAGCTTGCCGAGAGCGGCGTGGAGAAGCTCCACAAGACCGCCCCGGGGCCGACCCCGAGCAAGACGCCGGAGCAGAAGCGTATTGAGGCACTGGAGCGAGAGAATGCCCGTCTTCAGCAACGGCTTTCGACCGCCGAAGATTGCCTGTCGCTCCAAAAAAAAGCCTTATCGATGCTCGATCGTCTGAACAATGGGAACGAACCATGATCACGGTGCTCGAGGAGCGCCCAGCTCACCTCCCATTGGCCGTGGCCTGTCGAGCTTTGGGCATCAACCGCAGTACGGTGTACGCCTGGCGAAAACGCCGCCATGCGCCTTCTACCGGGACCTCGACGTCGCGCCGGCACTGCCCGCAGCCCAGAGCCCTATCGGCCGAGGAGCGAGCGCAAATGCTTGAGATTGCGCATAGCGAGCCCTATCGGGATCAGCCGGTGTATGAGATCTACCATAACCTGCTGCAGCAAGGGATCTATCTCGGCTCGCTCAGTACCTGGTACCGACAGCTGCGTAAGGCCAAGGAGAGCGGTGACCGCCGTCCTCAGCGTGCTCCTCAGCACCATGCCGTGCCACGCATCACGGCAAGGGCCGCCAATGAGGCGTGGACGTGGGACATCAGCAAATTGCCCACACGGCGTCGCGGCGTCTACCTCAACCTCTACGTGGTGCTGGACCTGTACAGCCGCTTCATCGTGGCCTGGATGGTCTCCCACAAGGAGAATGCCGCCTTGGCTCAGCAGCTCTTCCAGGAGGCCGTGGATCGTTACGGAATCCCGCATGGAGTGTTGACGCTCCACCAGGATCGAGGCTCACCGATGATCGCCCGGAGCTATCTGGACCTCATGGGAGAGCTGGGGGTGACGTGCAGTCATAGCCGGCCGCGGGTCAGTAACGACAACCCCTTCAGCGAAAGCCAGTTCAAGACCAGCAAGTACCAGCCCGATTATCCCGGGCGCTTCGAGAGCATCGTCCATGCCCGGCAGTGGTACAGCGCCTACGTGGATTGGTACAACCTGCACCACCATCACAGCGGGCTGGCTGGCTTCACGCCGGAGCAGGTCTTCACCGGTC
Source organism: Halopseudomonas bauzanensis (assembly GCF_900114735.1). Classification (GTDB taxonomy): domain Bacteria; phylum Pseudomonadota; class Gammaproteobacteria; order Pseudomonadales; family Pseudomonadaceae; genus Halopseudomonas; species Halopseudomonas bauzanensis. The sequence goes on from NZ_FOUA01000001.1 coordinate 245,973, forward strand.
GATATCGCGAGATTGCGGAGGTCCGCCAGCGAGCGCTCGATGACAGCTTCGAGGCGCATCCCGAGCGGTTTACTCACGGACGCCCCAAGGTAGCGATGCCTCCGGCCAGTGTCTCGATCAATCCTGTCCAGCCCGATGACGACGACCCGGCACCCTACAGTGTGGTGAACTTCCCGACCCTATCGGCGGCAAGCGACACCGCGACGAAATCGACATTAATTTTTAACGAACTGTCCGAATCAGGTTGACAGGTTCCGCCATGCGCCTCGGCGCAATCGTCAATCACCGCGAGATGTGCTCGCGGGTCAACTCCATGATCGGGGCACGTTAGAAGGAGCTCGACAAAACGAAACCACGCATATAGCATCAAAGTGCCACCAATCTTCTATAGCGAGAACAAAATGGATAGTCTTTTCACTTATATAGGGATTTTTTTAAGCGTAATCGCATTAACGATTGCCTTCCTTTCAAAAGGAAATCCACATGGCAGCATGGTAAATTTATTCGTGGGTATAATTCTTATAGGGCTTGGCGCCCTTTCATTCGGTCTATTATCAAATTTAACAGAGTTCCTAAATATAATGTTGAGCAACGGCGAGATAGATGAGACCACACACTTCTTATCAAAGCGTAACGCCACTTTATGGCTAAACGCTTTGCCAGTAGTAACGATGGCTATCGGGGTAAATATTCTTTCCGCATGGTTTCTCGCACCGCGAAACAGCTAACAGCACTTGCGAGCACTATAAACCCTAAATTAAAACGACAAACTCGGCTAGACTAAAGTTATAAAGCTTTTCCCGCCAATTAGCGAAATGGATTTCTTGCACGCGCTCAAGAAATTGTACAGCGGCGCCGCTGGGAAAAAAGCAAGAATATCGCCAGCACCCTTCAGGAGGCTAACTTGATAAATCATGTACCTACCTAAAAGCATCCCAAGCTTTCATTATCATGTTCAAACACAGGCTTACGAATGAAACCACTGATTAAATATTGCCAGGGGGCTGTTAAGGCGTTGAGCGCTCAATATGAAATGACCAGTGTATTAGGGCATTCAGCTACAGCTGGAACGGCACGAGAACGACTTATCCATGATTTCCTCACTGCGCACCTGCCAGAGATGACCAGTGTTGTAAGCGGAATTATTGTGGATTCGAATGATAAACGATCGAAGCAGCAAGATGTTGTGTTAATGCTTAAATCCATGCCGCGCCTACCATTTGCAAGCGGCCATGATCTAATTTTCCAGGAGGGCACCGTTGCAACTTTTGAAATAAAAACTCGCATCACTCCATCTACAATTACAGATATCGCGACCAATATCGAAAGTATTCAAACATTAAAGCCTAGCACGTTGGCAGGGGTACAGCTGGGCAATCTGGATTGGCCGCACACTAGGATACTGAGTGTGGTTTTAACGTATGAGGGGTCTGATCTGGAAAATATTGAGCAGGAGCTCATTACACTTTCGCCGACCAGCAGACCGGATGTATATTTAGATCTAACCAAAGGAATTCTTATTAAAAATGAAGGGATCTTGTTTGACCAAGATGGCTCTGAGCTTTATCTTCGCTTCAATGATCCCGCCATTGGTCTTGCCCGGCTACTCACACTGCTGTCAAAAGTAACCGGCCGTTTAGCTATGCGGGGAGTTAATTGGGATGCTTACATATCATAATTACAGTATGCATCTGGCGTAGTAGTCTTGTGATGAATCAAGCTCATCTCAAAACAGTGCCAGCCCCATGCACAACCCCCGCCTCCACCACCACGTTATAGCCACAACTGGAGCCAGCTTGTAACCAGGCCGCAGCACCAACCTTCACACCACCGGCTAGTTGCACCCCCACACCTAGATGCGAGAAGTCATCCATTACCACATCATGATCAACGGTAGCGTTGCAGTTGATGATCGCCCCTTTCCCTACGGATGACACTGTACCCACCACAGCGCCGGCCATCACCGCAGTGCCTGCACCGACTGTAGCGCTGGGGCTGACCCAGGCTCGGGGATGAATGATTGAGACCAGTTCGATCCCGGCACGCTCAATCAGCTGTACCCAGGATTGGCGAACCGAGTTATTACCCACTGCAGCGATAGCTCCCTGGCACTTGCTCGCCCATTCGCCAACAAATTCAGTCTTCCCGACCACCGGACAATCCAGAGCTGCACTCACAGGCGGCCAGGCATCATCGAGAAAGAGAATATCCTGCCACTCCCCACTCAGTAGCGCAGCCTCGGCTACGGATTTCCCATGACCACCCGCTCCCAACACAAGCAGAGTACGATCCATCATGCTTTCTCCAGTTGACCGGCATTGAATCTGACTGCCAGCAACGCCAACGGTAGATAGGCAATTAAAAGGGCCAACAAGCCGTCGATATAACCAAGTGCGACAACACAGGCCCACGGCAGAAGCCAGAGAATATTGATTGCGAGTACCGCCATGGTGACCGGCAAGTGCGCACCGTATTGACGAGACGCATATTGATAAGCATGGCTACGGTGCGCTTCATATACTTTGTCGCCACGCATCAAGCGCCGCAGCAGAGTGAAAGTTGCATCGAGAACGAACACGCCCAGAAGGATCAACCATGCCCACAATAGCTGTGGTGCAACCCATGCAGCTTGCAATGCCAGACCGCCCAACACCACACCGAGAAATCCGCTCCCTGCGTCGCCCATGAATATACGTGCCGGGGGGAAATTCCAAACCAGAAAACCAGCCACGGCCCCAGCCAGTAACAATGGGGGTGCAGCTAACATCGGCATACCAAGCAACGCATAGAGTAAGGCTCCGCCGGCACAAACCGTAATGGCCTCCACACTGGCAATACCATCAATACCATCCATGAAGTTGTACAGGTTCAACAACCACACCAACATCAAGGCGGCCAACAAATATCCAATCAGCCCCAAATCAAAACTCGTACCCGCGATGGCCAAACGCGGCAATTCGGGTAGCCAAGCCAACAACCAGGCCGCGCCCATGAAATGAGCCAAGAGCCGCCAGCGAGCTGCAATATGCCCATGGTCATCAAGAAAGCCAATCACAGCTACCCAGGCGCCCGCCCCCATCAGGCCAATTACCATTGGCCAACTCAACCAACCTTCATACCCTACAACTGGCAATACGGCGAGATAAGCCAACACAATCGCCACCCCTCCGCCTCTGGGAGTCGGTATTGAGTGGGAGCTACGGGCGTTGGGGATATCTATCAAACTACGGGACAACGCGTAACGACGAAGCGACCGCGTTAAGAACCAAGAAACGCCAACTAGAGCCATTAACCACCAATACAAACTCATGCTTCTACCTTTTGCTTCATCAAATGAGGTTTTGAACGGCTAATTAGATAAACACTATGCTTACTTCAAACTAAGATACTGACGACCTGCGTCTTGCAATGCTTGCTCTGCCCCTATGATAGGCCGCCATCCTAGCAAATCGTGAGATTTTGTAGAGTCGACAACTAACGAACCGCAAAGCTGCTCAATTAGTTTTCGTTTCCCAATCAGGGCCGCCCCTAGCTCCAACAACTTAATAGTAACAGGTAAAAAGCGAGCTTCCCTGCCCATACCATGAGCTATATGGCGTATTATATCGGGAGTAGACATGTCATGTTGGTCCGATATAAGAAAGGTTTCATTAGCTGCTTTAGGGTGTTCCATGCAGAGAGCAATAAAGTCAACCAAATTCTCTAAAGCCACCATACTCCGCTGATTGTGAGTCAAGCCGAAAGGTAACGGCAAACCAGTCTTTACAAGCCTCAACAAGCGCCCAAAATTTCCAGGCGCGTCAGCGGCATAGACCAAAGGAGGACGAATCACTACCAACTCCATTTGTGATCCCGTAAGTAAATCCCACAACCCTTGCTCCGCTTCTAATTTAGAAACCCCATAATCAGCCTCAGGGGCAGGAAGAGACTGCTCTGTAAATGGGTGGCCAAACGTCTGTGAGCCATTTACACCAATTGAGCTTATAAACACGAAGCGCTTGACACCAGATTCTGATGCCTGCCGTGCAAACTCTAGAGTTCCCTCACAATTGATAGTGTGGAAAAGAGCCATCGTTGCAGTTTGATCTTTTAGCATATGGGCCCGACCAGCAAGATGGACCACCGTATCAATACCAATAAGTAACTTTCGCCAGTCGCTACCTGGTTCGAGACTAGGAGACTTAACCATGCAAACATCAGGGTGTATAATTTTTTGCGATCTTGAGCTTGCAACCAACGAAAGCCCCGGCCTCTTTGACAAGTTCCCGATCAATTTTCGCCCTATAAACCCAGCAGCACCTGTAATTAGTACACGGCAAGGCGAAATCATAAATCAATCACTCTATTAACTAGATTCATAGCCGTATGCTCGCGAATATACAATTTTGATATCAACTCTCGGTTGTTTTTAGAAAAATCACGCCAAGCACCACTTTTTTCAACTTCTAGCAACGCATCAACAAGAGCCGGTGAGTCAGATGGCGGAACCACCAGATTATGATCAAAATCCTTCAACACACTGATGGCCTGTTTCTCTCCGCCATATATAATGTATTTTCCAGAAGCAAGATATTCATAAAGTTTTGAGGGCATCGCACCCGAATAGTCTGAAGTCAACTGAGCATATAAAATGTCCGCATCCGCGTAATATGCCGGAACATCCTCCCAAGATACGCGTCCAGTAAAGGTCATATTCTGAAGCTTGGCACTAATCGCTTGGTCTCTTACGCGTACAAAGTCAGTTCCCTCGCCTACAACAAAAAATTGAAAATGCGGGAGTTTTTGGGCAGCAGCTACTAGCGTCGACAGATCCTGGGCAAGCCCTACATTGCCAATATAATAAACTTTAATTATGTCTGTTAATTTCGATGCCGATGGTACAGCGCCCAGCATATCAAACTGACTCAATCCGATACCGTTGGGCAGATATACAACTTTTTGCGCCCCCACCTCTAAACGAGAGGTAACATATTCTTTTTCGGTCTGATTTGTCACCGATACCAAATCAAATTTTTTAATCTTGGCGCGCACCCGCATTCGGAAAAACTTTTTTGCTAAACCAGCAACAAACCGGCGATCAGAAAGATACTCCCAAGTCAAGTCCCTAATGTCAACATAATTCTGATCGGACTTGGATACAAACGCCATAAGTAGAAACATTGATGGCACTGTAACAAGCGTCGCTGAGGAACCTAGCCTACCTGCCGTCTTCAACAGCCTTTTTGCAATTTTGTACTCGAAAAATGCCCGAATAATGAAGCCTCGAGTAGGGCGAGAAGGCAGCCTAAGCCCGATATAATTGACGTAACTTTCTAAATCACTACATAAGGATCCACCTTGAGGGCAGACAAGATTTATCTTAATATCATGAGCTCGAAAGCTGCGAATGATTGGTTCGAGCCGGTTTTTAACCACAGGCTCACTTAAAGGGTAACTCGACACAATAGTAATTGATCGCATAGATAACTTATAAAGTAAGATGCTCAGACAAACAAAACAGTCAACCAAAGCCAACTGGACTAATACAAAAAATCTACCGCCAATGAAGAGACGTTCTCATTTTTGAACCATATATATTGATGACAAGCTTCTTATTAACAACTGATTCTCCGAAGCGCGGGTGCCATGTACCATCTAGTAGCTTCGCTTCGCCGCCCATGATATGGAGCATAATATTTGAACCACCTTTCAACTGTAACAAAAACCTTTCGTCGTCAAGTCGTTCTATGGTGATATCCGGGTGGAAATGCCAATATACTTTCGCCTCAGCCCAAACTCCTGTTAAAGAATCCTCAATTATTAAAGAATTTTCTTTTGCAACCCATAACCTACGATGTGTCACCTTGCCCACTAGGCGGTGATAACCATCATGGCTTGCGGAAATCGCCACGTCTTCCACCTGTGCCGAGAACTCGACATCAAACGGCTGGGCTCGTCTTGCAACCCGAAACCCCGCCCAAACTTCTGATGAGTTCTGCCCGTCCACTTCTAAAGTATTGTGAGCGGCCGTAGAGCGCTGTCGGGTTCTTTCTGCATCTTCACCGTACTGTGATATACCTGAATTAACAAATATACGCTGCCCAAATAAGCTGAACTCGCAGCTAAGTGTATCCGCATGAGCGTGTCCAGGTTGGTAGCTCGCACCAATAAAAGCAACATCAATGATCAGGCGTCCATGCGCAGCCCATTCCACGCTTGCATAGCCGCTTTCTTTCATAAAACATCCTGCTATAGGTAATACCGTTCCGCTATCGCCTATAGGAATTGATATACCTAGTTGGTCAGCATACTTTTGCAAATCATGGAAGGTCGGCCCTATATTGAATGCAGCATCGTTAAAAAAAGCGATCTGGCCGTCAGGGTGCGTCATTCGGTATAGCCAACCCATTCCCTTCGAGAACTTAGCCTCCCATAACCCGACATGGCGCTCTAGCTCTGGCAAGCCTGTCACCTTTGCCAGACATTGCAAATCTGCCAAGTCCCACAGCAGTATAGCTTGGTACATTGGCGAAAGCTCATAGTGTGCCCCATCATTAAGGAATTGCTCTAGAATCTCTTTCTCTAGAAGCTTAAGGCCTAAATGGAGCCATCGATCCCCTTGCTTACCGCCTAAGAAAGTGCCCACAAAAACCAAAGCCTTAGCATTAGCAAAAAGATGATTGGCTAACAAATGGAACTCCAACTGCTGCTCTAAAGCATCAGTCTGACTGCTCAGCGATTCCAACCACTCTGAATTCAATTGACTTCGCTCTAGTCGATAAAAATACTTCACCCAATTAACAACACGTAGCGAAATGCAGTATGGTTCCCAGCCAGCGCCTTTTGGAAAGGGGTTACCAAGTATCCAAGCATCGATCATTTGATGACATAACTCATCGTTAGCTCTTGCACCCTTGGCGTTCAAGTCATCTTGATAATGCAAATTGTACAACCAGAGTTTAGAGCAACCAGATCTACTCCAATCCCCTCCAAAAAGCTCCGTCAGCCCCAAGAATGTAAATTCCTTCCCGTCCTTAGTAGCCGGTGTCATATAGCTTATACTCGGCCATGTAGATACGTGATTTCTTACGACTGCAGGAGGCAAGGGTCTCTTACGCAGCCTTCTAAAGCGGCTCACCAATTGATAAAACAACTGTCTGGGCCTCAAATGGCGTATCGTAAAAACAAACAACAATAAGCGCTGCATGCCGTCCCCGTTACTAAATTCTCATGTAAACACTTGATTAATTTTCAATGCAACGTGCCCAGAACAGGCTTTCTCTAATAAGACACCCCGATTCTGCCTCTTACCGCGCATTAACCAGACCTTAGGTGCCTTGCATATTTTTAACTCATAGCACAGACAACTCTTGGCCTGGAAACAACCGCGCAAGCCAGCCAGAGCATAAAGCTTTGAAAGATTGTATACGCGCTGAATGAAAATATAAACTCCCCGATAAAGACTAAAAGCCAAAACTGGTAGACCTTACCATTAGAGCCAAGCATCTTGACCCATAACAATCCTCGAACAATCAATGCAATAAAGACTATATAGATCGCTACGGCCCATAGAGCCCCGTATTTCAAAAGCAACGCAGCAGGACTAAAATGCACAGTACTTTTGAAATTTCCTAGATCGTTCACAAACCCTGACCCGAGACCTGTGCCAAACCAAAACGCATATGGGTTTCCCTGTATGGCCGATACCACGTATTCAATTTCTTCGTTGCGGCCAGCAGTTGCCATCCGGATATCCATCGAGTCGCCAGTCAAATATCCCAACCTAATTAATATCGGCTCGGGCACCAAATCAAATATCACCAAAAGCGCTATCGCCACAGAAAGAAGGATTGTAATAATTAAAGCAGTCTTAACTCTATAAAGAAGTGCTTCCATATAAAAAAAGGCTAGCAAAACAACTACTGAGCTTAGCATTACCCCCCTCTTGCCAGACATCAAAATAAGAACTAGCGACACACATAACAGGAAGTAGCGCCTATATACCAAGCCAAAGGCAACGCCGAGCAAAGCAAGGGTGCTCTGCAAACCAAAGTAAACAGCCCCTCCACCCAGACTTATTAAATACACTCCAGCCAAGGGTATAGCGACACTTATGACCGCCAAGACTACGATCTTGGTTATAACCTCCTTATCGCAAACATAACTAAGGGCTACGCCGGAGAAGTAACTGTACACCGAGAGCGCGAATACAAATCGAAGAAAGTCTCCTATGAGACTAAAAACATCACCCGACAGCCCAAAGACAAGCAATAGAACCGAGTAAATCATGAGCAAACAGAGAAATAGTGATATCCACGAAAGGAATCGTCTGGCGCCAAAAAACATTGTCGCCAAGAAAAAGCAGACCGTAACAAAAACCAAGTAAAAATAGAAAAACACAGCACCCACATCATAGCTAATCCTTGTTAACTTCAAGGAATGCAATAGCGGAGTTATTAACAATAGCGCAAGACCTAGCCAAACGATAGACCGCTTACAACTTAACATATAAATACCCATGCGACACATCCCATCAGCCATGACAGAAAAAAGTCTAACTTTTTCATATACTTCCAGTTTGCGATCACGAAAAGTAATAAACTACAACTAACCCCTATCGAAATCACCGCTTCGGTACCAAGCTCTGTTTGCTTTTCTGAAACCATCATCAGCAGCCAGCTAGCGCAAGAGCCCAAAAAAATGAATATAGAGAAATAAGGGCGACGTATTCGACCAAAATCCAACAACAAAGACAATACAGTCAGACCATTAATTGACACTAGTAAAAACGAATATAGAACTACCCTGGTTAATCTGAAACTATCAAACAACAGCGATATCAATCCGTTCAGCTCGGTCATCAAAACATTAGCTGTAGAAAAGCCGACCCCAATGCATATCATGATTGCTCGCCATTGGTTAAGAAGATATTGCTCTTTATTTCCACCCGATGCTACATATGGCAGAGCCCATGAAAACGCCGAAGATGCAATCATCGTTGACACCATAGCGAAGCTTGACCCCAGAGCTGCCTGACCAGCCAAAGCAGGCAAAAAGAGGATGGGGTATATCACCCTATCTCCATGCTGAAAATAAACCTGTATAAATGATCTTGACACATGCTTAAATGAATATAAGGTTGCGACTAGTTTATGCCTTGAACTATTGACCACCTCACCACAGCGCATAAACTGCCCATAAATCATGGCCAATAAAACCTTCACAGCATCTTTAACAGCAAAAGACACCAGAAGAAAATACAGACTTTTTAGCTCTTCATAATAAAGAAACGCAGCAATTATTACTAAGGAGAGGATTGCATCGACCAGTGCAGTCATCAGCATCAAGTCGGAGCGCATTTTTACTCTTAACCAAACTGCGGCGTAACCCGATATCAGGAAGAAGAACAAGTAGGCGCTTACTACACCAATCTCATTTTTACCAAACAGTTCCCGCCCGGCATACCAACCGCCTAGGCTTACTATGCCCCAACACCCTAAAGATATTAAGACCGAGCTACGGCGTATCGCCGGAGTCATAGTAGCCGGCTGCATATATAGCAACCCGTTGAAGGGATTGGGCACTACAGATAACGCCAACTGAGCGCCCGCTCGGATAGCCATCCAAAACGCCAACTCTTCCGCACCGATATACTCAAATATCAGAATCGGAAGTAAGAAATTTATTCCTGAACCAGCCAATGTGGAACATAATATCAGCTTCCTATCCCACATGAGTGCAACTTTTCAAAAGTGTATCCACCTCATCATATATAACTGATATATCTTCATCTGCAAGCCCGCACAAAAAAGTCGAGTAGCTATCTTTAACAGTGCCTTTGGAGCCAATCTTCTCGTCAAAGAAGGGGCACGCATTCCATCTTTTTCTCAGGTAGCTTATATAAAAGTAATCCAGCACCTCATTCTTATCGGGCGTAAAAACTGTTTCCCCCAACGCTAGAGCTAGTAGCATTGACTCGTAATCATTGACGCTCTTCGGTGTCAGTGAAAAACCATATGCTACATGGGGATTGTCTCCAGCATTTAAAACAGGAATCCCTTGGTACGCAAACTCGTGAGCCATGGTTCCGTACACTGTTAACGCAAGCGATATATCGCCAATGAAGAAATTGGAATTACTTACTTGCGCATCAACAAACACAGCACTCCGATATTTATCCTTAAAAAACGCGACAATTTTTTCATTTCCAGGTAGGGCGTTTGGGTGCTCCTTAACAAAAACATTAATCTTATTGCGCTCACATAAACTTAAAACACAATCCAGCCATTCAAAAAAGTCAACAAATAGCATTGAGCGATATATATGAGGACTATCAAAAAAACAATGCAGAAATAGGACCGTTTTCGGCCGCCCTGGATATGGTAAAACCTGACTAGCTAACCAGCCAGTTTGCTTGTCAGAGTAGCCACTCTTTTTCATATAGTAGATCGTTTCGTCAACGATGCCTGATAAGCGCCTTTCTAAACGCAGCTTAGCTAATTCCCTGCCCTTTTTACGCTCCGCTGCATCTAACCCTTCTGAAATTTCTTTAAACTTCACGAACCGCGGGGTTTGAAATGGATGATCTTCGCTCAACTGCTCAATGAACGTGCCGCGAGTATTCTGGACCACATAAACATCGACACCAAGATTTAATGCAAACCTCGCCATAAACCCATAACCCATATATACCGCATGAGTCAGATACACTTCGGAGTAATCATTGCCACAGAGCAGTTTATTGACTTTTTTAGCGTAAACATATGCGAACACTAATAGAAAGCGCATTCGCAAAGATTTAACCTGTACTGTTGGCTTTCGAAACCATTTAAGATACGTGTCATAAACCAAATCACCTACTTTAACACCCATAACATCTAAATTTATCAAGTCTTTTTTTGACTCAATCATTTTATATGTTTGTGATGCAGCTCCAATAGCATCTCTGAGCTCACCCAGGCTTAGCGGACCGAAATCTGCTTTTTTTTGGATTCCGAGCGCCGATATCAAATTTCTGTCTTTGCGGCTTATCTTCCGAACCAAATTAAACACCATAAATTTCCATCCATACCAGAAGTACATCATGGACGGATTAAATGCTTCCACTGCATGGCCGGCATTGTGTTTCGAAGCGACTATAAAAGCATGCTTAACATTCCATTTAGGATAATATATATGAGTACAATCAAATAATATATTTTTAGCGCCGCCACCTGTCTGCCCTGCGGAAATCCGTGCAGTCAAATCTTTAAGAATCTTGTCATCTTTTGTTACTAACAAATACTTCTTCAACTTATTAAACATTGATAATGGTCCTGATCTGACAAACGATCATTTAGATAAAGCAGCGTTTCAAGACGGGTGTATGTTTATAAACATCACTTCTGAGTTTCTTTCCAATCACTTTTGAGTATAATTTTGGACTGATGCCGTATCCTGGCCTCACACTTCGTATGGCATCAGCCGTAATGACATCGCCGGCCTTCAGATCCTTCACAAAGTACAGTGACCGGCGAAACTGCGCATTCCCCTGCTCGCTGGACTTGCGACCGTAGTTAACCTCACCCAGCGCAGACCAGGCCGTCTTGCTGTCACGGCATAAAGCGGCCAGTTCTGCCGGCTCCAGCGAAAAGCTGTCATCAGGGCCACCACCGCTGCGATCCAGCGTGAAGTGCTTTTCAATGATGGAGGCGCCCAGTACCACGCTGGCAATCGCCGTGGTGTTGTCCAGGGTATGATCGGACAACCCGGTAACCAGCCCATAACGGGCTACCATGTCAGGTATGGTGCGCAGGTTGTAATCGGCAGCTGGTGCGGGGTAGCCACTGACGCAATGCAGCACAGCCAACTCTTTACAGCCACCGTCACGCGCCGCCTCAATGGCTTCACTGATCTCATCGGCATCGGCCATGCCGGTTGAGATGATCATCGGCTTGCCGGTGCTCGCCACATACTTGATCAGCGGCAGATCGACGGCCTCGAAAGACGCAATCTTGTAGGCCGGCGCATTCAGATCTTCCAACAAGTCCACAGCGGTATTGTCGAACGGGGAGCTGAAGATGGTGATACCCAGTTCACGGGCGCGCTCGAACAGCGGCTTATGCCAGTCCCACGGCATGTGGGCTTCCTGGTACAACTGGTACAGCGTCTTGCCGTCCCACAACCCACCATGGATCTGAAACTCTTCCGAGTCGCAATCCAGAGTGATGGTGTCGGCGGTATAGGTCTGCAGCTTGACCGCATCCGCCCCGGCTTTCTTGGCTTCCTCAATGATTTTCAGCGCGGTCTCCAGGCGGCCATTATGGTTGGCGGAGAGTTCGGCGATGATGTAGGGTGCCGCGTCGCTGGCGATACGACGCCCGGCAATAGTGATGTAGGGAATGGTGGACATAAGCTATCTCTCTGTAGTCGGTTGCCAGTCAGCCGCGAGCAAACCAAAGCACACAACAGCGTGGTACTGCTGGCCGTCAAAGTGCTGATCGCGCAAGACTCCTTCCTGCTGAAACCCCAGGCGGAGATGAAACTGAATGGAGCGTTCGTTAAAGACCAGTGCCTGGCCGCAGATCTTATGCAGGCCGAGTTCGCCAAAGGCATGTCGCAAGAGACTGCGTCCCAGTTGCCGGCCCGTTCCTTTGGCCGCCTCGGGTGCCGCATAGAATCCCCAGTCAGCAATGCCGCCCGGTGCAATCTCATGCAGGTTGATGAAGCCCTGCGCGACACCGTCGCATTCGAAGATCAGCAGATGCCGTGCAGCATCCTGGGAGGCTCGCTCGAACCAGCAAGTGTGTTCGCTCAGGGTAATTTCATGTTGTGTATACATATAACGCCGCACATCACGATGATTCCGCCAGGCAAGTACCTGTTCAAGATCATCTAGCCGCATGCGGCGAATTCGTTGAGCCTTGCTTTGTTCCATGTATTACTCCAGATGCCCAATGACCCGGGCTACTCCGGTGCCATCGGTCACAGCAGCTGCCGCCTGACTCATCTGATGCAGCTGGCCAGTCGACTGCAGCAGTTCCTTCATCAATGTCGGTAGCGTCAACGGTATGTCTTGTGATGCTAGCACCACCCTGACCGCCTGGGCATCCTGCAACCCTGCAGCGACCTGCTGTTGATTGGTGGCTAGCACGACCATGATCGCTGGCAACCCAAGACAGCATCGCTCCCACGACGTTGCGCCAGCGGCGCCGATAGCCAGGTCACTGTCGGCCATCAATTGCGCCATGTTGCCGACGCCAGATCTGACCAGGGTTGCCACTGGCATACGGGCCGCCTGCCGCCGGATTGTCTCCAGCCAGGGCGCGGTCGAGCCCATAACCACGGTAATTGTGCAATCCGCTGGCAGCTCGACGGTCGCCAGCGCGGTCAGTATCTGGCCAGTGGCGTTGTCCTTGTCTACCCCGCCCATGCTCACCAGGATATGGTGCAATGGCGCCGACTGCCGCCGTTGCAGACTGTAGGGACGCAGGGCTGCAAATTCAGGGCGCAGCAATGCGTATTGAGCACCACAGAGTACCCTGCAGTCCATTGGCACCCAAGGCTGATAGTCCAGTGGGTCACGGCCCAGCGTCTGATCCAATAACACGTCGCACAGATGCGGGCGATCAGCCAGATCGTCGATGACCAGCAGTCTGCGATAGTGGGGTTCAAGCTGCTGTTCCCAGCGGGCGTCCAGCGCGTAATGGTCCACCACCAGCCACCGCGGCTGGATGACCGACAGGATCGCCGCGCACAACGCCGCATCCTGCGCCTGCGTTGCCCCGAGCCAGCGTGCGTGAGCAGGCGTCTCGTCCGTCTCAGCGTTGGCGATACAGGCCAGCGAGTACACCTTGTGGCCTTGCTGGCGGACATACTCGATAAGGTGCCCTGGATGTTCCCGGCAGATAAAGTGACAGTCGTGCCCCTGGGCCTGCAGCGCATTGGCCAGTGTGAGGCAACGCATGAGGTGGCCCGTGCCCATCTCCAGCGACGCATCGGCGCGGAAGACGACTGCTCGATTATTCATTGCTCGGACTGCGCCTGCTGGGCCTTGAACATCCATTCGGCTCGCTCCCAGTCTTCCGGAGTATCGATATCCTGTACGCGGTGACGGGGCAACAGCACGGGCGCTGCGTCTTCTCCAAAAATCACCTTGCCCTGCAACCAGGCCTCGGCCCGCCCCCAGTAGAACTGACCGGCATCATGGTAAGCCTCTTCCAGATCCTGCGAACGGGTATTGAAATGCGTGGGATTGAACATCTCTACCCGCCCCTGTGCTGTCAGACGAATAGCGCGCTGAATAGGAAACGCGTAGCTGGTGACCGAAAAGGCGTAGTCGCTGCCCGTATCATCCAATACCGACAAACCCTGCCGGATATCGTCGGCGCGAACAAACGGAGCAGTGGCATACAAGCAGCACACCTGCCGGACTGGTGTACTGCTGTGTGCATTGATCCACTCGATAGCATGCCGGATCACCGGAAGGGTGCCGGTGTGATCGTCCGACAACTCAGCGGGGCGTATAAAAGGCACCGCCGCACCATACTCCCGTGCGAGCTCGGCGACCTCGGCATCGTCGGTTGAGACAAGCACCTGATCAAAGCAGCCGCTCGCTACAGCCGCCTCAATCGACCAGGCAAGCATCGGTTTGCCGCAAAAGTCCTTGATGTTCTTGCGCGGGATGCGTTTGCTTCCACCCCGCGCCGGGATGACCGCCAGCCTCATGCGCCTGCAGCCTTTACTGTCTTTACTGCCTTGTTCACGGCGGCCACCACGTCATCCTGCTGCACATCGGTCATGGTCTGGAACATCGGCAGACTGATGGCCTCGGCATAATATTGCTCTGCTTGCGGGAAGTCCCCAGCCTTGAAGCCCATCTGCTGATAGTACGGCTGGGTATGCACTGGGATGTAATGCAGGTTCACACCAATGCCCTGCTCGCGCAGCGATTCAAACACCTGGCGGTGGCTGGCCTGGATCTGATCCAGCCTCAAGCGAATCACATACAGGTGCAGTCCCGAATAACTGTCGGGGTGTTGCCAAGGCGTCAGCAGCGGCAGGCCCCTCAACAGCTCATCGTAACGCCTGGCCAGTTGATGACGGCGCGCTACAAACTGATCCAGGCGCTCCATCTGGCTGACACCCAATGCTGCCTGCAGCTCAGTCATCCGGTAGTTAAACCCCAGATCCACCTGCTGATAGTACCAGAGCCCGTCCGGCGCCTGAGTCATCAGCTCAGCATCCCGGGTAATACCGTGGCTGCGCAGCAGCGCCATGCGCTGGGCCAGCTCGTCATCATTGGTCAGAGCCATGCCGCCTTCGGCGGTAGTGATGATTTTTACCGGGTGAAAGCTGAACACCGTGATATCGCTGAACGCCCCGCTACCGACATAGTCGCCCTTGTACTTGCCGCCGATGGCATGCGAGGCATCCTCAATGATCCTGAAGCCATAGCGCTGCCCCAGGGCGTGGATGGCAGCCATATCGCAGGGCTGGCCGCACAGGTGCACAGCCACCACCACCTTCGGTAGGCGTCCTTCCCGTTCAGCCACTTCCAGCTTGGCCTGTAGCGCAACGGGACACAGATTGTAGGTCACCGGATCAATGTCGACAAAATCGACCTGGGCACCGCAATACAAACCGCAGTTGGCTGAAGCGACAAAGGTAACTGGCGTGGTCCACAACCAGTCACCTTCTCCCAGGCCCAACGCCAGACAGGCAATGTGCAACGCAGACGTTGCGCTGTTCACTGCCAGGGCATGGCGGGCCCCCACATGAGTCGCCACCGCCTGCTCAAAGCGCGGCACCATGGGCCCCTGGGTAAGAAAGTCGGACTTGAGTACCGTTACCACGGCCTCGATATCCGCCTCAGTAATCTCCTGCCTGCCGTAGGGGATCATGCTCAGATACTCCCGATCTTTTCCCGGTTAGTCTCGATCCAGGTTAGCAACTGCGCATCTGTCATCCATTCGCTGTTGTTATCGCTCGAATAGACAAAGCCTTCCGGCACCTTCGTTCCGTCCTTGATGCGCTCGGGCGAGTTGCTCCAGTCGTTGATCACCGGCAAGATCTTGAAATGTTCGGGGTATTCGTAGGTGTAATAGGCATCTTCGGCGCTGATCATCTGCTCATGCAGTTTCTCGCCGGGGCGAATGCCGACCACTTCCTGCTTGGCGTCAGGCGCTACCACCCGGGCCAGGTCGGTGACCTTCATGGACGGAATCTTCTTCACGTAGATCTCACCACCGACCATATCCTCAAAGGCATGCCATACCAGATCCACGCCTTCTTCCAGCGAAATCATGAAGCGGGTCATCCGCTCATCGGTGATTGGCAGTACACCTTTGTCCATAATGGACATGAAAAACGGAATGACCGAGCCACGCGAGCCCATGACATTCCCATACCGCACCACAGAAAAGCGGGTACCGTGCTCGCCGGAGTAGGCGTTACCCGCAACGAACAGTTTGTCGGACGTCAACTTGGTGGCACCGTACAGGTTGATCGGACTGCTGGCTTTGTCGGTAGACAGGGCAACCACCCCTTTCACGCCTTTGTCGATACAGGCATCAATCAGATTCATCGCGCCCAGCACGTTGGTCTTGATGCACTCAAAGGGGTTGTACTCGGCGGTCGGCACGATCTTGGTCGCCGCCGCATGGACCACATAATCCACACCATCCAGGGCACGGTACAGGCGCTCCTTATCGCGCACGTCACCAATGAAGAAACGAATGCGTGGATCATCTGCAAACTTCTTCGCCATGTCCCATTGCTTCATCTCGTCACGGGAAAAGATGATGATTTTCTTGGGGTTATATCTGGCCAGCGTCATGGGCACGAAGGTGTTACCGAAGGAGCCAGTGCCGCCGGTGATGAGGATAGTAGAATCTTTTAACATCAGGTATTTCCCTTAAAAATCAATCAGAAACATATGGTGTGAAAACTATATCAAAATGTCCATATTCCACGAGCATCAACAATTTCTTTACTCATTAAATCTGAAGCCAAAACTTCTTTAAACTCTTTATGGTCAACTAGCAACAAAACAATGTCCGATTCAGCCAAGCTTTCTTTGAGAGAAACTAGCTGGAGAATACCACCAAGCGAGGAAGGCAATTCTTTAATATTCGGCTCTACCGCTAAAACCGGGCCAGAGTGCAGCTCGGCGATTGCCCTTGTTATCGCAACAGCGGGACTCTCCCTTAAATCATCAATATCTGGCTTAAACGAAAGACCGAAACATCCTATCGTAATATCATTAGCAGTTTTGCTAGGATTGTCCTTTAGGAGCTCCGCAACACAGCTCTTGACTTTATCCATGACCCATAGCGGCTTCCCATCATTTACTTCTCGCGCAGTCTTAATCAGCCTGGCCTCTTCCGGCGTTTTGCTGACAATAAACCACGGGTCTACAGCAATGCAGTGTCCGCCTACACCCGGCCCCGGCTGAAGAATATTTACTCGTGGGTGGCGATTAGCGAGTCTTATTAATTCCCACACATTAATTTCGAGCTTGTCGCAAATTATTGAAAGCTCATTGGCAAATGCAATATTAACGTCTCGAAAGCTGTTCTCGGTTAGTTTGCACATTTCAGCTGTACGAGCATTAGTGATTACACACTCGCCTTCAACGAATATCTTGTATAAATTACAGGCAGCTTCCGAGCACATAGGGGTCATACCACCGATTACACGATCATTTTGGACAAGCTCACGTATTACATGACCAGGCAGCACTCGCTCAGGACAATGAGCAACTCGGATATCCGAGCTTTCTCCATGGGTCTGCGGGAAAGTCAGATCAGACCGCGCCTCGCTCAGCCAAGCAGCCATCTGCTCGGTGGCACCAACAGGGGAAGTGGATTCCAAAATAACCAGATCCCCTTTCTTCAATACAGGGGCAATCGCTTTGCTTGCAGATTCGATGTAGGTGAGATCGGGCTCGTGGTTATCGTTCTTGAAAGGGGTAGGGACGGCAATCAGGAATGCATCGGCTGGCTCTGGTGTGGCAGTGGCTTTCAGGTAGCCTTCCTTCACTGCAGCGTGGACCACCATATCCAGCTCTGGCTCAACAATGTGGATTTCACCACGATTGATAGTATCGATCGCATGTTGATTTACGTCTACGCCGATTACTTTTATCTTGCGGGATGCGAATACAGCAGCAGTCGGGAGACCGATATAGCCGAGACCGATTACAGAGATCGTATTGAATTGCATGGTAGGTCCTGATGGTTTGTACTGAATTCCCGTCTACGCGGGGTGACGAAGTTATTCATTCAGAAACACTTCTACGCCAGTCACTGTTTCCAGCTGAGCAGTGTTTCTTTTATGCGGTTGCAGGCTTGACCATCGCCATAAGGGTTGTGTGCAAAGGCCATGGCGTCATAAGCAGCTTTATTGGTGAGCAGCTCATCAAGGGAGTTCGTGATTGCTTTTATATCTGTTCCTACCAGCCTCACGGTCCCTGCATCGACAGCTTCGGGCCTTTCTGTTGTGTCACGCATGACCAGAACAGGCTTGCCAAGCGAGGGGGCTTCTTCCTGAATACCGCCGGAGTCAGTCAGGATAATATGAGCGCGGTTCATCAGATACACAAATGGGAGATAGTCCAGCGGCTCTATCAGGTGAACATTATCTATTCCCTTCAGTAGCCGGTTGACCGGCTCCCGAACATTTGGATTCAGATGTACCGGATAAACGACCTGCACGTCTTCGTGTTTCTTCGCGGTATCAACCAGGGACTGGCAAATCCGCTCAAAGCCCCCGCCGAAGCTTTCACGCCTGTGACCGGTGACCAGCACTAAACGTTTGCTGTTATCTAGAAAGCTGAATTGCTCGCAGAATTTCTGTTGCAATTCGGCATTGCTATCCAGTTTGGCGATAACTTCCAATAGGGCATCGATGACCGTATTGCCAGTAGTGTGAATGATCGATTGGCTGACACCTTCCTTCAGAAGGTTCTGGGCTGACGCGCCTGTAGGCGCAAAATGCAGCGTCGCAAGTGCACCCGTCAGCTTGCGATTGGCCTCTTCCGGCCAGGGGGAATAGATATTGCCAGTACGCAACCCTGCTTCAACATGGCCTACCGGGATTTGTTGATAATAAGCAGCCAGCGTAGCGGCGAAAGTAGTTGCCGTGTCGCCGTGAACCAGCACGATATCAGGCTTAACTTCGCTCAGGACTGTTTTCAATCCCTGCAAAATAGCCGTAGTAACGTCCGTCAGATCCTGGCCGGCTTTCATGATATTCAGATCATAATCTGGCTTCAGTTCAAACAGCTCTAACACTTGATCCAGCATTTCTCTGTGCTGGCCGGTTACGCAGACTTTTGCGTCGAACCTGTCGTCTTCTGCCAATTGGAGTGCCAAGGGTGCCATTTTTATGGCTTCTGGCCTGGTGCCGAATACGCACAGGGTTTTGAGCTTATTCATTGGTCTACCTTTTTGCTTGGCAGGGCTTTGTCCTGCTTTCATCGAGCTGGTGCTCGACGCTCCCAGAAAAGGGAGCATCGGAGCGATTGATTATTCCACTGTGACGGACTTGGCTAGGTTTCTGGGCTTGTCTACGTCAGTGCCTTTTACCAATGCCACATGATAACTGAGCAGTTGCAGCGGCAGGGTGTAAATGATCGGCGACACGCTTTCGTATACCCAGGGCATTTTGATGTGAGTGATGCCTTCGCCATTGTCCAGCTCCGCCCTTTCGCAGGCAAAATTGATCAATTGGCCACCACGGGCGCGAACTTCCTGGAGATTGGATTTGAGCTTTTCCAGCAGGCTGTCGCTGGGGGCAACGCTGACGACAGGCATATCTTCATCCACCAGCGCCAAGGGCCCATGTTTGAGCTCGCCAGCGGCGTAGGCTTCGGCATGGATGTAGGAGATTTCCTTGAGCTTGAGCGCACCTTCCATAGCGATGGGGTAATGAGTACCGCGGCCGAGGAATAATGCGTGATGCTTGTTGGCAAAGCTTGCAGCCAGGGCTTCGATTTCGCCATTCAGCTCAAGAGTTTGCGCAGTGAGCGCCGGCAGGTTGCGCAGTGCGCGCACGTTGGCGGCAATCAGCTCGTTAGCGCGACCACGTTCCTGAGCCAGAGCGGTAGTCAACCACAGCAGCGCCACCAATTGGGTGGTAAAGGCCTTGGTAGAGGCCACACCGATCTCCGGGCCAGCCTGGGTCAGCAAGCGCCAATCCGCTTCGCGCACCAAAGAGCTCCCGGCCACATTGCAGATGGCCAGGGTGCTGAGGTAGCCCTGGGACTTGGCGTGGCGCAGCGCGGCCAGGGTGTCGGCAGTTTCCCCTGATTGGGAGATGGTAATAAGGAGAGTATTTGTCGGTACCGCGACCTGGCGATAGCGAAACTCGCTGGCCACTTCCACCTGGCACGGCAGGCCGGCCTGCTCTTCGATCCAGTAGCTGGCAACCAATCCGGCATGGTAGCTGGTACCGCAGGCAACGATGTGGATGTTCTCGATATCCTTGAGGCGGGTTTCAGCATCTGGCCCGAGGGTGGCGGTGAGAACGTGATCATCACCCAGGATGCCGCTCAGGGTATTAGCGATGGCAACGGGCTGCTCATGAATTTCCTTGAGCATGTAATGACGGTATTCACCCTTGTCCAGGCTATGCGCAGCATGCTCATAACGCAGCACCGCATATTCCATCGGCACGTTCTGCTTGTTCCAGATTTCCCGGCTTTCCAGGGTCAGGCGGGCGTGGTCACCTTCGTCCAGATAGATGAACTGGTCAGTTACCTGCAGCAGGGCCAGCGGGTCGGAAGCAATAAAGCGCTCTTCACTGCCTTCACCAATGACCAACGGGCTACCCATCCGGGCACAATAGAGCGTATCGGGTTCATCCTGGTGAATGACGCCCAGCGCATAAGCGCCGTGCAGCTCTGTCAGGGTGGTACGGAAGGCGCAAAGCAGGTTCTGCTTTTGCTTGTAGTTGTGGGCCAGCAGGTGGGCGACAACTTCGGTGTCGGTATCAGAAGTGAACGTGTAGCCCAGGTCCGTCAGCTTCTTACGCAGGGTATTGTGGTTTTCGATAATGCCATTGTGGACGACGGCCAGGCGCTCGGACAGGTGCGGGTGGGCGTTGTGTTCGGCTGGCTTGCCGTGGGTGGCCCAGCGGGTGTGGGCGATGCCCAGGTGACCGTGGGCTGGCGACAGTTCCAGGGCATTTTCCAGCTCTGCCACCTTGCCGGCAGCGCGTACGCGCTTGATGCCGTTGCCGGTAGCCAGTACGGCCACACCGGCTGAGTCGTAGCCGCGGTATTCAAGGCGGCGCAAGCCTTCAATAAGGATGGGAGTGATGTTGCGTTTGGCTACTGCACCTACGATTCCGCACATATATTCTTCCTGCTGGATGCTGTGTTTTGTGTTTCAGTCGAACTATGACTGCGTGTGCATCCGTGCCCCGTTATGGCGCTCTCACGCTGGCCTTGGCCACGCTACCGCCCCAAGATTTGATGTCGATCTCTTGAGGACATATCCATTTTCAGATTTTGACGCCGACATATTGGCGCAGCGGCTCTAAGACCGCGCCAGTTTCGGAATGTTCAGATTGATTTGAGTTGCTGTATTGGTATACGGATCTGCTGTTCACGGTGCAGCATAGTTAGCAAAATGATGGCACGCTCGTCACCGTCAGACTTGCAGAAGATAGCATCCAGATCTTTGAAGGGGCCTTCAGTCACCATTACTTTGCCACCTTCTTCAAACAGGGGCCTGCCATGAATAGTGGCCAATCGCGACTGCAAGTTATCAATTATCTCGTCCGCTACCGCCAGAGGTTCGTTAGCAAAGGTCACCAGCCGCAGCACCCCGCGGGTAGAGCGGATGCTGTGCCAGTTGTCGGTGAGCCTGCACAGGTTTATGAAAAGATAACCGGGAAATAGTGGCTGTTTTGTGACAACTTTCTTGCCCTGCTGGATCTTCTCTACCGTATGCACAGGGCAATAACAGGGAAAGTGTTGGTTGCGCAGGTTCTCAGCGGCTCTGGCTTCCTGCCGTGGTTTGCACTGGATGAGATACCATTGTGCTGCTGCAGAGTCTTTAGCCACGTTACTTTTCCTTTTTTCTAGCGCGGCTCTCGGAAAAGGCATCTTGTTAATGCCGCCGACCATGTCGCAAGGGCTGAGATATTACTCAGCCTAGGCTGACTGTTACAAGTCCTGAACACCTCTATCACAGGACTTTTCGTGTACTACAGCTGCTCTAACATTCGCATATTTATCTTGCAACTGTCTTTTGGTTATATGCCATCACTCGCCGGGAATAAGGATTTCAAACATATGTTTACATGATCTCGCTTTTTCCCCCAGCTTCGCCGCCAGCGCTTGCTTGGCGCCCCTGTCACCATGCACCAACCGCACCTCCGCTGGCCAGTGGCGCATGCGAGTGACAAAGTTGACCAAGCCTTTTTGATCGGCGTGTGCTGAGTATCCACCCAGGGTAGTCACCCCAGCGCGAATGTTGAGCCGCTCCCCCTCCACGTCCACATAACCGCCCTGCGGGCCGTATTGCTGAACGGCCCGTCCTGGAGTACCTGCAGCCTGATAACCGGTGAAGATAATATTGTGCCGGGGCTCCTCCAGCATGGCCTTCAGATAGTTGACGATGCGGCCTGCACTGCACATGCCGTTACCGGTAATGACGATAGCCGGCTGGCGGGTCTGAGCCAGGCGATTGACCATGGCCTGGTGCTGGGCGTGCGTATTGACCGTGAGCAACTGATCGAAGCCCAGCGGTTTGTGTCCCTTGGCCACACGAGCCAGTGCTTCCCTGGCCCAATAGGGTTTTAGTTCGCGATAAAGCTGGGTGAAGCGACTGGCCAGCGGCGCGTCAAGGATGATCGGCATCTGGCTCCAGTCACCCTTCTGGCTGGAGATAATGCTTTCCAGTTCGTAAAGTAACTCCTGGGTGCGACCAATGCTAAACGCCGGAATGAGCACCGTACCGCCATCGGCCAGCGCCTGCTCCAGTGCCGCTTGAAAGCGTTGACGGCGCGTGCGGCGGTCTTCGTGCAGGCGGTCGCCGTAGGTGCTTTCCAGCACCACTACATCGGCACGGTAGGGGATGTCGGGTGGCGGCAGCAAAGGGGCATGGGGCGCCCCTAGATCGCCGGAAAAGATGATACGACGGCTGCGATTTTCCTTTGGGTAGTACACATCAAATTCTACCCAGGCGGAACCAAGAATGTGTCCAGCCCGCTGAAAGCGGACTTTGCAGCGCAGATCGGGTTGCTCGATCAGGGTTGTCCATTCCCGGTAGGGCTTGCCGTTGAGCATGGGCTGGACCAGCTTGATAAAGCGCTCGGCCAATTGAGCGTCACGCTGGATGCCGACCATGAAGGCATCTTCCAGCACGGTGGGCAGCAGCTTGGCAGAGGGCTCGGTGCAGTAGATAGGGGCATTGAACCCGGCGGCCAACAGCCAGGGCAGTCTGCCGACGTGGTCTATGTGAACATGGGTAAGCACCAGGGCTTGCACGCTGCCTAACGGGAATTCGATGCTGAGATCGTTGGCTTTGGCGCCTCGTTTGGAGGCTTCTGCCCCCTGGAACAGCCCGCAGTCGATCAACACGCTGACGGTTGGGCTCAGGTGGAGCTGATGGCAGGAGCCGGTGACGCCGCTCGTGGCACCGTGGTGTTCGATGTGGGGGTAGTGGGTCATGGAAGTCCTTTTTTTGTTTTTGGTTATTGCGCCCCGGGTCGTGCTTGGGTGTTGCGCTTGAGAAAGCGTACCGTAAGGAGGCCGCGGGCCGGGGTGGTGGCTTTGCAGACTGTGGTCGAGTAGACATTTTTAGAACAATTGAGCTGCCGTCATTAAAGTGGCATATACGCCGGGCATGCTTCAGCACTTCTTGACCTTGATAGGGGTTCTATCTACAGTTGCGAACTTGATCGCCTGCCTATTTACGGATGCCACGGTACTGCATGTTCAAATCTATTCTGGTTGTTTGTGTGGGCAATATT
This sequence comes from Halopseudomonas bauzanensis, assembly GCF_900114735.1. GTDB lineage: Bacteria > Pseudomonadota > Gammaproteobacteria > Pseudomonadales > Pseudomonadaceae > Halopseudomonas > Halopseudomonas bauzanensis. Next base: position 269,916 of record NZ_FOUA01000001.1, read on the forward strand.
TGCCGTAGCCCCACTGGCGAAGCCCTGTTAAAACAGAAGTTGGCAGGAAAAGACATAACCATAAGCTCAGCGGGGCTTGGCGCACTGGTTGGCAAGCCGGTGGATGTTACTGCTGCGGAGTTTCTCGACACCGCGGGCTGCCCGCTCCCTGACCACCAGGCTCGCCAACTCACTCCCGAGATGTTGCGTGAGGCTGACCTGGTGTTGGCAATGGAGCAACGCCACCTGCAATCTATCCATTCACTCGCGCCTGAAGCACGGGGTAAAACTTTTTTGTTCTCCAAGTGGTCTGATGGGCGGGATGTGCCTGACCCCTACCGTCAGCAGCGCCCCGCTTTTGAGCATGTGTTCAAGATTCTGGATAACGCCGCCACTGCCTGGTTGCCTTATCTCAAGTGATGTTTTTTCAGTTATAGAGAGCCCCTGATGCAGAATACGCCTGCCGTTGCGCCACCTAAATCCAGTGATGAAATCGATCTATTGGCGCTGCTGGGCGCGCTGCTGGACAACAAGGCCATCATCATTGCCTGTACCGTCTTCTTTGCCGTAGTAGGTATTGCCTATGCGGTGTTGAGTACACCGGTCTACCAGGCCAATGGCATGATCCAAATTGAAGAGAAATCCTCCGGTGTTGGCAGCTTGCTGGGTGACAGTGAAATGTTCGCAACCAGCTCTCCCGCCGTAACCGAGATTGAGTTGCTCAAGTCCCGCCAGGTGATTGGCCAGGCTGTGGACAACCTCAAGCTGACCATTGTTGCCGAACCGAAACTGTTCCCGGTGATTGGTCCCTTTATGCACCGCCGCTTTCAGGCCGAGCCTGAGCAGCCCGTGGCCAGCGCCTTTCTCGGCTTTGGCAGCTTTGCCTGGGGTGGCGAGCGTATTGATATATTCCAGCTTGACGTATCGCCCGCTTATGAGGGAGAACCCCTGGTCCTGGTCGCGGGTGAAAATGGCGCTTATACCCTTTTCAATGAAGCTAGCCAGGAGCTGGTGACCGGTACAGTAGGTGAAGCTGTAGACGTTAATGGCATCAAGATTCAGGTGGCCGAGTTGATTGCCCGCCCCGGCACAGAGTTTGACGTCGTGAAACGCGGCCGATTGAGCACCATTCTGAGCCTCCAGCGCGAGATCGCAGCCAGTGAGAGAGGCAAGGACTCCGGCATAATGACTGTTGCACTTCAACATACCAAGCCTGCCTTCGCTATGGCAGTGCTGGATGAAGTCAGCCGGCTGTATGTGCGCCAGAATGTCGAGCGAAAGTCCGCCGAGGCCCAGCAGAGCCTGGAGTTCCTGACCGACCAGCTACCAAAGGTACGCAAGGATCTGGAACAGGCCGAGAGTGCGTTGAATGCCTACCAGGCCAGCGCGGGTTCGGTGGATATCACCATCGAAACCCAATCCGTATTGAACCAAGTCGTAGAGTTGGAAGCGGCCATTTCCGAACTCACCCTCAAGCGCGAAGAGCTGCAACGCCGCTTTACCCGCGACCACCCCAGCTATCAGGCGCTGATGAGCCAGATGGGCCAGCTGGAGAACCGGCGGGACCGTCTGCTGGAAGAAGTCGGCGGCCTGCCGGAAACCCAGCAAGAGCTGCTGCGCCTGACCCGCGATGTGCAGGTGAGTACCGAGATCTACACCCAGATGCTGAACAAATCCCAGGAGCTGGACGTGATGCGTGCCGGTACCGTGGGCAATGTGCGCATTATTGACACTGCCGCCGTGGATACCAGCGCGCCGGTCAAACCGAAGAAGCCCTTAATCGTGGTGCTGGCTACCCTGCTGGGTGGCATGCTGGGCGTCGCTATCGCCCTGCTCCGCCATGCGCTGAACCGTGGCATCGAGAACCCCGAGCTGATTGAACAGATCGGCTTGCCGGTCTATGCCTCAATACCTTTCAGTAAGGACCAGGAAGTTATGGAGCGCGGCTTCAAGGGCAAGCCCTCACATGTACAAGGGTCCCATTTGCTCGCGGCTACCAACCCGGCGGATCTGTCGATCGAGGCGCTGCGCAGCCTGCGCACGAGCTTGCACTTCGCCATGATGGAAGCGAAGAATAATGTCCTGATGATCTCCGGCCCCAGCCCAGGGGTAGGCAAGTCCTTCGTGTCTGCCAACCTGGCAGCCATCGTGGCCCAGAGTGGCCAGAAGGTGGTGCTGGTCGATGCCGATATGCGCAAGGGTTACCTGCACAAACTGGTCAACATGAGCCCGGATGCTGGCCTGTCGGGTTTGCTGGTGCATACCCACACCCTGGCGGATGTAATGCATAAGACCGAGGTGGAGGGCATGCACTTCATCAGCCGGGGTACCATTCCGCCAAACCCATCTGAACTGTTGATGCATTCCAATTTCCAGGCCCTGCTGGATCAACTCAGTTCGATGTATGACCTTGTCATTGTCGATACACCGCCTATTCTTGCAGTGACCGATGCTGCCCTGGTCGGCAGGCTGGCGGGCACCAGCCTGATTGTGACCCGCTTTGGCCTGAACCCGGTGAAGGAAGTGGAGCTGACCGTACAGCGCTTCCGCAATAACGGTATCGAGATCAAGGGCGCCATCTTCAATGCGGTACAGAAGAAGGCAGCAGCATACGGCTACGGTAATTACGGCTATTATCAGTACGAATACAAGTCGGACGCCAAATAAATCAGTTTGCAATATGGAACCATTATGATTTAGTGGGTTCCCATGGGTAACCAAGTCGGTATAATCCGACAGACACGAACTTTTAAGGAGTCGAGATATGAAAAAACAAGCAATCGCATTGGTGGCCAGTGGTCTTCTGCTCGCCTCCGGTCTTACTTTCGCTCAGCAGGACGCTCCTGCTGAAACAGGCGCACCGGCAGCTGCTGCTGGTACCAATGCAGGTGCAGGTGCAGGTGCAGCTGAAGGCACTCTGGGCTCCTACGGTGGCGTAGCACTGGGTGTTGCGGCTGTGGGCCTGGCTGTAGCAGCGGCTTCCGATAGCGACAGCAGCGGCGGCACTTCTACATCGACAAGTACTGCCACCCAGACCAACTGATTTATCGTTGCGGCTGGAAAGAGCCACCTGAAACCTTGCTTCAGGTGGCTTTTTTTTACTTGGAACACCACGGAAGAATACCAATCATGATCCGATTCCCGCTTGTCGCTCTGGGCGCCTCCACCCTTCTCCTCCAGGCTTGCATGTTCTCCCCCGGGATGCACATGGACACCGACCGCCTGATCAGTCAGGATTCCGCTGAAAACAGCATGGTGGAAATGGTCCAGATCACGCCCAAGCTGATCGCTCAGGATCAGGCTGTCAATGACAGACTGGCAGTACCTCAGGCGCTGCTTGACTATTCCCCGGAAAATTACCGGATCGGCGCTAACGATGCGCTGTTTATCACTGTTTGGGACCATCCCGAGCTGACCATTCCCGGTGGCCAACAACAACCCTCCAGTGCCAACGCCCGGGTAGTGCGGGATGATGGCACGCTGTTTTACCCCTTTATCGGCAATGTGCATGTAGCGGGCAAGACCCTAGAAGAACTGCGTGAGATCATTGCCACCCGCTTGGCGCGCTATATCGAACAGCCCCAGGTTGACGTTAACGTCATCGAATACAACAGCCAGAAGATCTATTTCAGCGGCGCCTTCGAGAATGCCGGCATCCTGCCGGTGAATGCGCAACGGTTGACGCTGCTGGAAGCAGTAGGCCAGGCCGGCATCAATCCCCAGACTGCTGATCTGTCCAACCTGCAGATCATCCGCGATGGCGTGACCTATCGCCTGGACTATGACCGCCTGACCAGCATGCCGAGCCGCATTGGCGACGTGTACCTGCGCCCTGGCGATAAGGTGCATATGGGTCTGAACGACTCCCGCAAGATACTGGTTATGGGCGAGATTGGTCGCCCTGGCGCAATACCTTACCGCACCAGCAAGATGACTCTTAGCGAAGTGCTGGGTACCGTCGGCGGCCCTTCGCCGCTGAGTTCCAGTGGCAAAGAAGTGTATGTGATTCGCGGCGTCGAGAATATCGAGAACGAGAAGGCGACCGTGTTCCAGCTCAATGCCCAGTCACCTTCGGCGTTCATTCTGGCTAATCAGTTCGAGATGCAGCCACAAGATGTGGTCTTTGTGGGTGCTGCAGGCGTGACGCGCTGGAACCGCTTTATCAGCCAGCTGCTGCCCACTGCCACCATTCTCTATACCGGTGCCAGAACGGAAGATGAAGTAAGAAGCAACAACTGAGGACGCCCCGGTGAAGACCTTTTTACGTACGGTCGTACTGGGCATGGCCATGGCTGGCATGACCGGGTGCAATTCGCTGTCAGGCGATGCCCTGCAAACCATGAAGCTGGCCATATCCGGGCCTGAGTCGCCAATTACCGTTGACAAGGTGCACGCCGTCAACGGCCCGGCGCTGGCTGTCCGCCTGGGCGCGGCCGAGGCGATGCTGGTCAGCAATGGTACCGGCACCGGCCTGGTCGAGTGGTACGGCAATACGGAGATGCTGCTCACGCAGCATGGGCGTGTTACCCGGACGGCTGGGCTGCCCGCCGACATCATCGCGCCGCTGGTGGCAGGCGACCCCTTCAATGCTGGCTTGCTGAACGTGGCCGATGGCACCGAGGTTGTTCGCCTGGTGGATTACCCCGCTCAATACCAGACCGGCCTGCGCCAGTATGCGCGCTATAAGCGTGGCCCCGTTGAAACCATCGAATACATGGGGCAACGCCACCAGCTGCAGCGCGTGGATGAGCATATCCGCATGCCGGAGCTGGGCTTCAAGGCCACCAATCATTATTGGCTGGAGCCGGACACCGGGCTGGTGCGCCGCAGCGTTCAACACTTTGCTCCGGACCTGCCACCCTTGCGCCTTACTCTGCTGAAAACCGCTGGGGGTCAATCATGATCACCCTGCGCTCTCTTCGTCGCGCTGCCATGGCGGCGCTATTCGCCGGTTCGCTGGCCGCCCCCCTCGCTGCTGACACCATTTATATCGATGGCGCGGTGTTGAAGCCCGGTGAGTATCAATGGCGCCAAGGCGCTCGCCTGCATGACGCGGTAGTGGCCGGTCAGGTGAGTGCCCAGGCCTGGCCGTTGGGTGCCGCCCTGCTGCGCCAGAGCGCCATTGAGCCACAACAGCGCCTGAAGGCTGGTGTGTTGTACGAGTTGCGAGCCAATGGCTTGTATGCCCGAGGCGAGAATAACGCTGAGCTGCAACAATTGCTCGAGCGCATGGAATCCCTCGTCGAGCGCCTGCCCGTTACCGGGCGGGTCGTCGCTGAGCTGGACCCTTTCCAATTGCTGCTCGCCAGCAAGAATGATTTGCTCGAAGCGGGCGATGAGCTGGTCTACCCCCGCCGTCCGAGCACTATCCGGGTGCTGGGTGCCGTGGCTGCCAATTGTCAATTGCCCTTCGATGCCGGCTTGCGCCTCAAGGACTACCTGCGGCAATGCCCACTCCATGCCTCGGCTGGTCGCGACTATGTGCATGTGATTCAACCCGATGGCACCACCGAGCGGGTGGGCATTGCCCACTGGAATCAGCAACCGGTCACGCTGGCCGTTGGGGCGATCATTTACGTGCCCGTAAACTCCGCCGCCCTGTCACCGGATGCCCGGGACTTGAATAAGGATATGGCAGCGCTGCTGGCTACCCAGTACAGCCTGGGAGGCCGTTATAGTGAGTAAGTCTTTGCATAAACAGGCAGCGTTGTTTGTACCCACGCTGCTGGCCCTGGCCATTCTCTCGCAGAATGCCCTGGCTGATCGGTACCGTACCACCCAGAGCGATTTTGGCGGCGTGGGGCTGCTGCAGACTCCCACGGCGCGATTTGCCGATGAAGGTGCTTTCAGCTTCAACGCCAACCGGGTATCGCCCTATAGTCGTTACAGTATTTCTGTCACCCCGCTGCCGTGGCTGGAAGGGACGTTGCGCTATACCACGCTCAATAATCGCCGGTATAGCGCATCCGAGGAATTCAGTGGTGATCAGAGCCTGAAGGATAAGGCCATGGACGCCAAGTTCCGGCTGTGGGAAGAATCCTACTGGATACCCCAGATTGCGCTGGGCTTTGTGGACGTCGGCGGTACAGGTCTGTTCTCCAGTGAATATTTTGTGGCAAACAAACGCTTCTGGGATCTGGACCTGAGCCTGGGCATCGCCTGGGGTTATCACGGCAATCGGGGCGATATCAGCAACCCCTTCGGCGGCCTGCGCGACAGCGAACGCGCTGGGCGTGCAGAGGGTGACCGGGGCGGTAATTTCAATACCAGTACCTATTTCAGCGGCCCGGCGGCCTTCTTTGGCGGGGTCGAATACCAGACGCCCTGGGATCGGCTGCGCCTGAAGGTCGAGATGGAAGGTAACGACTACTCCTCCGAGCCGGGCGACCCGGATTTTGAGGTAGCGGATTCGCGTTTCAATATTGGTGCGGTGTTCAAGGTCAGAGACGGCATTGATATCAGTGCCGGCTGGGAGCGCGGCAATACCGCGATGATCGGTATCACTTTCAGCACCAACCTGAAAACCGGGCGCGGGCCGGAAAAGTTTCTCGATCCCGAACCGGAAGCGCGCCGCCCCCTGCCCGCGGGTGTATCCGGGCAAACGGTCGATTGGGCCAACGTCAGCGATCGCCTGAAAGACAATGCCGGCTTCGAGGTGGAAGAAATCGCCATCAAGGACCGGGAAGTCATCGTTACCGGCGAGCAGACCACCTATCGCAACGAAGCCGAAGGCGTTACCCGCGCCTCCCGCGTGCTGGACAACAGCCTGGGTGAAGGCACCTACGACTGGTACACCCTGGTCAACAAGCCCCGCGGCATGGCCGTGAGCGAAACCAGCATCAACCCGCAGCGGCTGCGCGATTACGAGCAGAATGCCGCCGACACTGAAGACCTGCGCCGCGGCATCGTCAATGCCACACCCAGCGTAGTAAGCAAGGATGTGGTGCATACCGCTGAGCTGGATAAGTTCGACTGGGGTCTGTCGCTGGGCTACAAGCAGAACATGGGCGGCCCAGACGGGTTCATTCTCTATCAGTTCCTGGCTCGCGTTAATGCCGAATACCGCTTCAACCGCAATAACTGGGTGCGCGGTAACCTGGGTGTGAACCTGCTCAACAACTATGACAAGTTCGAGATGCGCGGCACCAGTAATCTGCCCCAGGTGCGTACGCATATCCGTGAGTACCTGGTGACCTCGGACGTGGTGCTGGAGAACCTGCAGTACACCCATACCCGACAGCTGGATCGTGATGTGTATACCATGGCCTATGTTGGTCTGCTGGAGAGCATGTTCGGTGGTGTCGGTGGCGAGGTGCTGTACCGACCCTTCGATGCTGGCTGGGCGATCGGTGTGGACGCCAACTGGGTGAAACAACGCGGCTTCCGCCAGAACTTCGACTTCCGCGATTACTCTACCTGGACCGGGCATATCACCGGTTATTCCCAGACTCGCTTCTGGGACATCCTCGCCAAAGGCAGCGCCGGTCGCTACCTGGCCGGGGATTACGGTGCCACCCTGGATCTGTCTCGCCGCTTTGCCAATGGTGTGACCGTGGGGGCCTGGGCGACCAGGACGGATGTATCCTCGGAAGACTTCGGTGAAGGTAGCTTCGACAAGGGGATCTATTTTACCTTCCCGTTCGATGCCTTCTTCTCCCGGTCAACGACCTCTGCCGGCACCATCGCCTGGAACCCGACCACGCGAGACGGTGGTGCGAGACTGGCGAGGCAGTATGGTCTGTACAACATGACCAATGCGCGGAACATTGACCATTTCAATGATGGCTTTGGGTTGATGACGGAGTGATCCACTCCGCTCTGCCAACCTCTTCGCGGGCAAGCCTGCTCCCACAGGAAGCGCTCATCCAGCAGCGCTTCAAGCCTAAGCTCGATATTAGAGCAGGCTCTGTGGGAGCGGCTTTGGCCGCGAAGCCTTTCCATCAGCCAACGTCTGCTTTCCGTATTAGGAATTCTCTGCCGCTATGTGGATAAGCCTTTTCCGCCACTGGACCCGCTACCGGCTCCTTTACAAGATCCTGTTTTTCTCGGTGCTGTTCCTGGGCATGTATCTCGGCATGCGCCCTGGCCCGCCACCGACGCCATTCAAATTCAACATGATCGATTCCGTCTACCACGCCGGTGGCCTGTTCATCTGCACCCTGCTCAGCTACCTGGCCTTCCCCCGGTGGCGCTGGTGGTTGCGTGGCGTACTCATGTTCAGCGTGGGCGTGGCGGTGGAGTTCGTGCAGTCCTTCCAGCCCACCCGCTCTGCGGACATCCACGATATCTACGCCAACAGCGTGGGGGTGGGAGCCGGGTTGCTGGTAATATTGGCCTGGCAGTGTTATTCCATGCGCAGGGTGTGACGGCAGGCCGCGTACCATCCCGGCCGGGCCCTATCGCCACTTTTCAAATTCTATTCCGGTCAATAGCGGGGTAAAAAGTGAAAATGACTCAGCAGAATGCAACGTCCGTGGCACTGGTAACAGGAGCTACGTCGGGAATTGGTGTGGAGATCGCCAGGCGGTTGATTCAGGACGGTCTGCACGTTCTGATTACCGGGCGATCAGATGAGCGCGGGCGTCGGGTCGCTGATGAACTTGGTGAGCGCTGCCGATTCATCCGTGCCGACCTGAGCCAGCCTGGCGCAGCAGACCGGCTGATCGAGGCAACGCTCGCCGAGTGGGGGCGGCTTGATGTGCTCGTCAATAATGCGGCAATCGACCATACGAATGACCTGCTCGCGGTGGGCGAGGAAGAGATTCGCAGTACCTTCGAGACCAACACCTTCGCTCCCATGAACCTTCTGATCGCTGCTGCAAGAACCATGAAGGCGCAGGGTGAAGGCGGCTCCATCATCAATGTCACCTCACGTCTTGCGAGCATCGGCGTCCCGACCATGGGCGTCTACAGTGCGAGCAAAGGCGCGATGCTCGCCTTCACCAAGGCTGCTGCCATTGACCTGGCCCCGGAGAACATTCGGGTCAACGCCGTTGCCCCCGGCATGACCCGGACCCCGCTTTATCAGCAGTGGCTGGATAGCCTGCCAGACCCTGAGGGGGAAGCAGAACGTGTTGCGTCGGCGATTCCCCTGGGGCGCATCGCCGAGTCAAACGATGTTGCCTCGGTCGTGAGCTTCCTCGCTTCGCCAGACAACTCTTATCTGACCGGGATATCCATTCCCGTCGATGGCGGGTATCTGGCGAAATAGCTGTTGTATAACAATATTACGTGCTCATGCTATGCTCAAAACCCCCGAGATTTCACTCAATGAGGCGTCATGAGCCCGCATAAGCTCCGAACTGTTTCGGTAGTAGAAGCCATTGCTGAGCAGCTCAGCGAAGACATCTTCAGCGGGATGTTCCGCCCCGGAGAGACGCTCATCGAAACGCAGCTCGCGGCCCGGTTCGAAGTACCACGACAAACCATTCGCTCAGCCGTCGTGATGCTCATACATGATGGCATTCTGCGTCGCGAGCCCAACAGGAGTGTTTACATTCCTCGGTTTTCAGAAAGCGATATTCGTGATCTGTTCGCGGTGCGCCGGCTGATTGAGCTCGAAACAGTCCGTATTCTCACCACTCGGAAGGTGGTGCCGAAAGACGCCGAAAATGCGGTCAGGTTCATGGAAGTACTGCGCGACGAAGATGGCTGGGATGAAGTGCTCAAGTTTGACTTCGAGTTTCATCAGGCGCTGATTGCAGCTACCGGCAGCACTCGTCTGCAAAAGTTTTACCGCAGTATCTCTGCGGAAAAGCGGCTTGCTCTGACCTACTTCCGTTCCAGCCATGAATCACCCAGCGAGATCGCTCGCCAGCACCGTGTGCTGCTGGATACCATCCGCGCAGGAGATCCCGACGCCGCAGTCGAAGCATTCAGCGCCCACCTGGATGAGTCCGAAGCTTTTATCGACCAGGTTATACACTCCCAGCAAAAACAGCCCAGCCCTACCCTGTCATCCTCGGTGAAAGCCGGGAATCCGTAGCAGCATCGAGGTGTCCTGAACCCCGGGGCCCCGCCTCCGCGGGGGGTACCAGGGGTGAGAGAGCAGGTTATTTGCCTAACCAGTTGGGCAAAAACATCGAGATCTGCGGCACGTAGGCTATGACGAATAGCATCACGATGAGCGCGGCCACGAATGGGAGCGCTGCGAGACTCACCTTTTCGATCGAGAGCCCGCTGATCGCACTGGCGACGTTGAGGTTATCCCCCACCGGCGGAGTGGCGAATCCGATCATCGACGCCATAATCATGACCACGCCAAAGTGCACCGGGTCCATGCCCATTGCCGTGACCACAGGCACAAGAATGGGGGCAAGAAGGATGATGCCTGCGATGGTTTCCATGAACATGCCAATGAACACCAGCAGGATCAGGATCACCGCCAGAATCGCCCAGAACGGTACTGGTAGTGCACCGAGAAAATCAGCGATGAGCGTGGGGATGCGTTCGAGTGTCAGCACCCTGGCATAGGTCGATGCGGTCGCAATGATGACCAGGATCATCCCCGAGATAAGGAAGGTCGCCTTCAGCATTATCGGGATCTGGGTAATCTTCGTCTCACTGTAGATGAGGGCGAGCACCAGGCTGTACGCCACGGCAACACCGGACGCCTCTGTGGGGGTGAAAATGCCTCCGTAGATGCCGCCAAGCACGACGACGGGCATCAGCAGTGTCCATTTGGCATGCCATAACGCAGCCCGGCGCTCCTTCCAGCTGGCCTTGGGTACATCACCACCATAACCGTGCTTCTTCGACATATGGCGGCTCATGAGGTACAGCAGAAGCACGATGGCGAACCCGGGGACAAAGCCCGCCAGGAACAGGTCGCCGATTGAGGTGTTCGTGGTGATCCCGTAGATGATGAGCGGAATGCTGGGCGGAATCACGATGCCGATCCCGCCACCAGTGGCCACCAGCCCGGCACTGAACCCTCGCCCATACCCCTCTCGGATCATCGCTGGGATCATGATGCCGCCAATCGCGGCCACGGTTGCGGGCCCCGAGCCGCTCAACATCGCGAATACTGCTGTGCCCAGCAAGGTAACTGCCGGCAGGCCACCGGTCATGTGGCCGACGAAGGCTTTCGCCGCATCGATGAGCCTTCGTGAGAGCCCGCCATATTCCATGATGACGCCGGAGAGTACGAAGAGCGGGACGGCCAGGAGCGAATAGGAGTCCACCGCGCCGAACATGGTCTGGGTGAGATAGTTGACCGGGACCACTCCGGTAGCGAGAACAGAGAGTAGCGATGAGATGCCGAGCGCAAACGCAACCGGCATGCCCAGGATAAGCAATATCAGGAAGCTCAGGAAAAGAACGCTGATGCCCATGGGTCAGTCTACCTCGGTCTGTGACGGAGGGATGGGTGCAAAGGGTTGCCTGACGATGTCGATGATGGCTCTGGTCGTATGCTGCAATACGCGAAAGGACATCAGCAGCAACCCGAGGGGCAGCCCCAGATAAACAAGATACATGGGGATTTGAGAGGCCGGCGCACGCTGCCCCGTGGTGAACTGCCGATCGACCATGTCAACCGCGAGTTTCAGCATGAAGATGAGAAATGCGAGCCAGAGTACCAGCACGAAAAGGCGGATGATGCGCTGGGCGAGCGGTACCTTCTTGCCAATCAGGTCGACGATCACATTGAACCTGACATGCCGCTGGTACTTCACCGCATAGCTTCCGCTGAGATAGACGAACCAGACGAGGGCGTAGCGGGCGATTTCTTCAGACCAGACTGATGGGTTGTTGAATACATACCGCATGACGACTTGAAAAATGACGAGTGAGGCGAAAACGGTCAATGCCACGGTAGCCAGATAGGTCTCCACATGCTCATCGAAGTGCGCATAGATACTTTTGAGCATAGGCAGCAATCCCCCAAGTGCAGAGAAAACAGTGTGCCCCTGCCTGAGGATACTGTCCTTGGCAGGAGCACATTCAACAGCGACTACTGGATGGCTTCGAGGTAGGTAGTGTTACCTGCTGCCTCAAGAATGGCTTTGAGTTTCCCCGTGTCGACTTTGGATGCATTCTCCTTGTAGAACGGGATGGCGGAATCGATCCACTGTTGGCGTTCTTCATCGGTCAAGTCGGTTACCGTTCCACCGGCGGCCACGATCTTGGCCCGGATCTCGTCACTGATAGTCGACTTGAGCGAACGGATCTTCGCTACCATTTCATCTGCAGCATCTCGGATAATCTTTTGATCTTCAGCTGAAAGGCCTTCAAAGAAGGTCTTGCTGATGAGAATGACCTCGGGATCGTAGATGTGCCTGGTCTCGGTGAGGAAGTGCGCCGGCTCGGTAAACCTTGCCGAGAAGAGTAGCTCGTACGGGTTTTCAACCCCGTCGACTACACCCTGCTGGAGAGAGGTGAAAACCTCGGGGAAAGGCATGGGGGTTGGCGCTGCGCCGATACTCCGCCAATAGGCGATATGCATTGGTACCTGCATGGTGCGCAGCTTGATACCCCGCATGTCCTCAGGCGTTCTGACCGTGCCTTTGACCATCGCCAGGTTGCGGAAACCGTTCTCGCCCCAGCCCAGTGCGATCAAGCCGCTGTTTTCAAGACCGGCAAGCATCTCGTCACCCAGCTCGCTATCGAGGACTTTATATGCGGTCTCGGCATCCTCGAAGATGAAGGGAAAGTCGAAGACCTCAAGTGACTTGTCAAAGTTGGCAAGCACACCGACCGAGGGAGCCGTCATCTCGATGTCACCGAACTGCGTGGCCTCGATCATTTCACGTTCGCCCCCGAGTTGGCTGTCCGGGTAGACCTGCACCTTGATGCGTCCGTCAGAGCGCTCTTCCACAAGCTCAGCGAATAATGCGTATCCCTGGTTCTGGGTGTCACCGACCGAAATGACGTTGCCGAATTTAATGGTATAGCTATCGCTTTGCGCAACAGCATGCCCACCCTCACCGCCTGCCCAGATAGAAAGACCAAGTGCAGCGGCAATACCTACAGCGATAAAACCAGCCTTGCGAATCATCATGAATCTCCTTTTATTAGACTTTGGTGTCCGGAGTATTTGGTTGATGGATTCCGAGTGTTGGAGCGTTTTTTATCATTGAGGTTGATCCCCAACACCGTTGTACAGTAGCACAGCCCCTTTTTGTGGCAACTTGCCAGCAGGCAATTCAATTGCCCACCTTGCGCCACTCGTTCTGATCTCCTCCCCGGTGGCTCAGGCCACCTGCTGATGTCGCATTTACCGGGTCTCACGCCTGGCAATATTGTAGTAACGGATCTCCTGATACTCTTCGAGCCCCTCGTGACTTCCCTCTCGCCCGAGACCCGATTGCTTCATTCCACCGAACGGTGCTGCGGGGTTCGAGGGTACGCCGTTATTGATACCGACCAGGCCGGTCTCCAACTGGTCGGCAACGTTAAGTGCGCGGTCGAGATTCTCGGTAAAGACGTATCCGGCCAGCCCGAACGGTGTGTCGTTGGCTCGCTGGAGCACCTCTTCCTGCGTGGAGAAGCGGGAGATAGCTGCAACCGGGCCGAAGATCTCTGTGTTGGCGATATCTGCGTCGGCCGGCACCCGATCGAGAACCGTCGCCTCGAAGAAGTACCCGGCGTCCCCGGCAGCACGGCCACCGGCGCGCAATTCGGCGCCCCGAGTGACCGCATCATCTACAAGGCGCTGGAAGTTGTTCACCGCATCGCGGTTGATGACCGGCCCGAGGTCCACGCCCTCGGCGATAGAGTGTCCGAGCACCATCTGCGACATTCTCTTGCTGAACGCCTCGACGAAGTCGTTGGCAATTCCGTCCTGGACGTAGATGCGGTTGGCCGCGACACAGGACTGCCCGCCATTACGGAGTTTCGCCAGTATTGCCCCCTCCACCGCCCGTTCGAGGTCGGCGTCGTCGAATACGATAAGTGGTGCGTTACCGCCAAGCTCCATCGAGCTTTTAACGATGTTTTTCGCTGCCAGGCCCATGAGCGTGCTGCCTACGCCGGTGGAGCCGGTGAATGAAATCTTGCGCACGCGAGGGTCGCCGAGCACTGCCTCACTGAAGGCCGATGACTGGGTGGTGGTGACCACGCGCATCAGCTCGCGAGGCACGCCGGCCTCGGCCAGCAATTCAACCGTGAGCAATGTCGTCAGCGGCGTAAGCCCTGCCGGCTTGATCACCGAGGCGCAACCGGCCGCAATGGCGGGTGCGATCTTGCGGGTGATCATTGCCATCGGGAAGTTCCATGGCGCTATGAGCAGCGCGAGACCGACCGGTGCACGCTTCGTCAGAATCGTCGAGCCTCCAGCGGGGTTATCCCGGTAGCCTCCAGCCGGACGCAATAGCTCATCCGCATACCACCGCACATAATCGGCGGCATACTGCACTTCACCCTGGGCCTCGGCGAGCGTCTTCCCCATCTCACGGCTGATGACGTAGGCAAGCCGCTCCTTGTTGGCGATGAGCACCAGGTAGGCGTTGTGCAGCGTGTCTGACCGATGGCGCGGCGTCGTCTTCGCCCAGGCTCGGCCAGCTTCGTGAGCAATGGCAACCTGTGCGATGGCCTCCTCAGGGCTCAAGCTCGGCAGGGTGGCGATGCGCTCTTCGGTCGACGGGTCGAGTACGGCGAACTCCTTCTCGCCCGGTTCGTGATTGCTATAGCCCGGCAGACTTCGTAGCGCGTCGTCTGAAGCCGCAAGTCGCTCGGCTGAGGGGGTAGGCAGACTCATGATGCTCCGTTCTCCTTGGTTTGCTTACGCTATAGCGGCCGTCTTCGTCTTCGAGGCGTCAAGCACCGCACGCACCGCACCAACGAGATCGCGTACTTCCTGATCCGTGGTGATGAAGGGCGGGCTGATCTGTATGGTATTGCCGCGCAATGGGCGAGTGATGAAGCCCCGCTCGATGATCTGATCGGTCACCAGCTCGGCGCTGACATCGCTGGACAGCTCGATGCCACCGAGAAACCCGCCGACGCGCGTGCTCGTTACAAACTCATGTGATTCAATCGCCTTGAGCTCTCTGGCAAGCACCTGTTCAAGTTCCGCCGACCGCGCGACGAGACCCTCACGCTCCAGAATCTCGAGGTTCTTCAGCGCCAGGGCGGCGGTGACCGGATGCCCAGAGTAGGTGGTGCCGTGGCGATAGATTGGTGAGTTCGCACTTCTTTCAAAGAAGGGTTGCCACACCCGAGGGGCGACGAGGATGCCACCAAGGGCTGCGTACCCCGAGGTTATCCCCTTGGCGAAGACGACAATATCGGGCTTTAACCGATATCGACTCGACGCGAACATTTCGCCCGTGCGACCGAAGCCGGTGATGACCTCGTCGGCGATGAAGAGAATGTCGTGCTCGCGGCACAGGCGCTGGATCTCCTCAAAATAGCCTGCCTGCGGGGGATGCACCCCACCGGTGCCCATGACCGGCTCGGCGATGTACGCGGCGATATTCTTCGCGCCAATGCGCTCGATTGCCGCGGCGAAGGCGCCTGCGTCATGCATGGCAACACGCTCGGTGTCTGCTACCAGGGAGTCGGTACCATAGCCCTCACGATTGAAGTCGAGACCGGCGATACTGGTGCCATATGCGTGGAGCCCATGATAGGAGCCTTCCCGGCTGATCATGACTTTCTTGTCCGTGCGCCCCACATGGTTCCAGTAGCGGCGCGCCAGCTTCAGTGCGACATCGATCGAGTCTGAACCGCCGCTGTTCAGGATCACCTTGGGGTCGTCGATTGGCGCAATGCTTACGAGTTTTTCGGACAGCTCGATCGCCCGCTCGTTGGTATAGCGGCCGAACACATGGTAGACCTCAAGCTTCTTCATCTGCTCGTATGCCACCTGCGCCATCTCTTCGCGGGCGTGGCCTATATTGGCGTACCAAAGCGACGCGGTGCCGTCGAATAACCGCGCGCCGGTATCGGTGGTGAGATACGCACCTTCAGCGGACACCACATTGATCTGGCGACCGATTACCGAGGGCATGTGCGCCTGTGCGCTCCATAATGCCGGAGTAGTCATATCGAACTCCTCTCAAAGTGAGAACAGGTAAATTGTAATACAATCCCTCACAACACTAACTGTAGTACTGTCTTACAATTAATCCAAACCAACGACATCACACTTCCGGGTCATTGGTCGCACGCTGGGTCATCTGCCGTCAGAGATAGCTCTGGCGATAGCGCGGCCCAGGATTTCTGTCGTTCCCTGCCCTCCTATATCAGGCGTCAGCACGCTGTTGTCGCAGGCGGCAAGTACCGCCTCGAAGGCTGCGACAATGGCGTTTGCGGCCTCCTGATGACCCAGATGTTCGAGCAACATGGCTCCGGACCAGATCTGGCCGATCGGATTGGCCACCCCGCGCCCGGCGATGTCCGGCGCACTGCCGTGTACCGGCTCGAACAGGCTCGGAAAGGTGCCCTCAGGGTTGATGTTGGCCGAAGGGGCCACACCGATGGTGCCGGTGCAGGCCGGGCCCAGGTCAGAAAGAATGTCGCCAAACAGGTTGCTGGCTACTACCACGTCGAACCAGTCCGGGTGCATGACGAAGTGAGCGGTGAGGATATCGATATGGAACTGATCGACGGTTACCTCGGGATAATGCTGCCCCATCGCCGCAACGCGCTCGTCCCACCAGGGCATGGTGATGGCGATGCCGTTTGATTTGGTGGCTGAAGTGAGTTTCCGCCGGGGCCTGCTTTGGGCCAGATCGAATGCGTACTTCAACACCCGGTCGGTGCCATGGCGGGTCATCACCGTCTCCTGGATTACCACCTCGCGCTCGGTGCCCTCGAACATTTTGCCGCCGACGCTGGAGTATTCTCCCTCGGTGTTCTCGCGCACCACGTAGAAGTCGATATCTCCCGGCTGCCGGTCGGCTAGCGGGCTCTTGATACCGGGAAGCAGCCGGCAGGGGCGCAGGTTGACGTACTGGTCGAAGCGGCGACGAAACTGCAGCAGTGATCCCCAGAGGGAGATATGGTCGGGCACCGTCTCGGGCCACCCCACGGCCCCGTAGAAAATGGCATCAAAACCCTTGAGGGTCTCGAACCAATCATCGGGCAGCATCTGGCCATGTTCGATGAAGTAATCGCAGCTGGCGAAGTCGAAATACTCGAATTCCAGCTCGATATTGAAGCACTTGGCCGCAGCCTCAAGCGTCCGCACACCTTCGGGCATTACTTCTTTGCCAATGCCGTCGCCGGGAATCACTGCAATGCGATGGGCCACGTTCACTCCCCCTGCCAGTGGAATGACTCCAGTCTAGTCCCTGATGTGAAGGCGACAATCAGTCTAAGATGCAATCTACTATTGAATAAAAGTGGAGGGTTCATGTCCAAACTCGATGACCTGGCTTTCTTCCAACACCTGGCGCGGGCTGGCAATCTCACAACCACCGCCCAGGGGCTGGGCCTCTCCCTTTCTGCGGTAAGCAAACGCCTCAAACTACTCGAGACCCGGCTCGGGGTAACTCTGGCCAGCCGCACCACCCGGCGGCTGACCCTGACGGCAGAGGGCGAGCGCTACCTGTTACGTGGTGCAGTCATACTCGAAGAGCTATCCGAGCTGGAGGAAGCCCTCGGTGCACAGCGCGCCGCGTTGTCGGGGCCGCTCAAGATCAATGCCACATTTGGCTTTGGACGGCGCCATGTGGCCCCGCTGCTATCTGACTTCTGCGCGCGCAATCCTGGAATAGACGCATCGCTGGAGCTATCCAACTTTCCAATGTCCCCTGGTGAACAAGGGGTTGATATCGCCATCCGGGTAGGAGAGTTGCCCGACTCGCGATTGGTAGCCCGTCTGGTTCTCGCCAATCGTCGGGTGTTATGTGCCGCCCCCGCCTATGCGTCGAGCATTGCCCCGCTGGACACGCCGGCCAGCCTGGCAGATCACCCGTGTCTGGTGTTGCGCGAAAATAATGACAACTATGCTATCTGGCGCTTCACTCACCGCGAGCACAGTGAGCGAGAGCAAGCGGTAAAGGTGGCGGGGCCTTTGGAAAGCAACGACGGGGAAGTTATTGTGCGCTTCGCCCTGGATGGTCACGGGATTATTCTGCGTTCTTACTGGGATGTGCGCGAACACCTGTCAAGCGGCCGGCTGGTGGAGCTGCTCCCGGCCTGGAAGTCCGAAAGTGCAGACTTCCATGCGGTGTACGAGCATCGGCGCTTTGTTCCCGCCCGTATCAGAGAATTTGTGAGCTACCTGCAGGCCGAACTCCCTGGCCGCGTAAACCCAATCTACTAGCGGCCCGTGCCGGCGTCTGGGCGCGGAGGTATAACGGAAACCGCCCGGGCAGGCGGCTCCCAGCTCAGCTTACGCTGATAGCTCTTCCAGCGGCCCGAAGAACTCGTAGCGCTGATTTTCTGCGGGAATGCCAAGGGCATTGAGCAGTTTCTGGCAGTTCTGCATGAAGGGCTTCGGGCCGAGGAAGTAGACATCCACGTCGGGGCCGTCGGGCAACATGGCACTGAGCATCTGCTGGTCGAAGAAGCCGGTATCGTGGGGCTGGTCCCCTGCCAGCGGGTGGCTGTACACATAGCTGATCGACAGGTTGTCATGCTGCTGCGCCAGCGCATCAACATGCTCGCGGAATGCATGGGTGCTGCTGTTCAGCGCGCCGTGCAGAAAGTGCACCTGACGCCCGCTCTCCAGTGCCGGCTGCAACATGCTGATGGCCGGGGTGATACCCACGCCGCCAGTCAGCAGTACCAGCGGGCGTTGCTGCTGGTTAAGCATGAAGCTGCCGCTCGGTGCGGTCAGGCGCAGTTCGTCACCGACCTGGATGCGATCATGAAGGAAGCTGGATACCTCCCCTTCAGCTTCGCGCTTGACGCTGATACGGTAGTGCCCAAGGCCCGGGCGGTCGGACAGGGAATAGTTGCGGCGCACCCTTCTGCCGTCGATATCCACCACCAGGCAGGTGAACTGCCCGGGCACGAACTCGGCCAGCGGGCCGTCATCGCTGGGCACCAGGTAAAAGGAGGTGATCACGTCGCTTTCACGCTCCTTGCGCTGCACGGTAAAGCTACGCTCGCCGCGCCAGCCACCGGTTTTCTGTTCGTTCTGCTGGTAGCGCTGCTCTTCGGCGCCGATCAGAATATCCGCCAGTTGCCCATAGGCTTCACCCCAGGCACCCAGCACGGCGTCGCTGGCGGCTTCGCCAAGGACTTCCCTGATAGCGGCCAGCAGACATTCGCCGACAATCGGATAGTGCGCCGGCTGGATGTTCAGCGATACGTGCTTCTGGACGATCAGCGAGACGGCATCACCCAGCACCTCCAGGCGATCCAGGTTGGCGGCGTAGGCGACTACCGCGTTGGCCAGGGCCTGGGGTTGCGTGCCCTGCCCTTGGTGCGCCTCGTTGAAAAAGCCCTTTACCTCGGGGTAGCGCTCGAACATCAACGGGTAGAACACTGCGGTGATGGTCGCGGCATGCTCACGCACGACAGGCAGCGTGGCGGCGATGATGTCTTTACTCTGTTGGGATAGCATTTTTTCTCTCTTGTAAAATTGACTCATATCAAGGCGGTATGAGGGAGAGCATGTATCGTGCCAGAGGCACGTTTGGCGCCAGGGTTGGACTTCAGCGCGGTATGTGTATAAATAACAACATTCCTTTCGCTGTATTAAGCACAACCGAGTTGTATATATGACAGCACACCAAACCTCCCCACCGCTGAGCGTGATCAGCGATCTGGCCCGTGATATGGCGCCCAGCCAACGCTTCCAGCAGTTGCTGGCGACCATCCGCCAGGTGTTACCCTGCGATGCCGCTGCGTTGTTGCAGTTGCGCGGCACCGAGCTGATCCCGCTGGCGGTAGATGGTCTGAGCACCGATACCCTTGGCCGGCATTTCGTGACCGATGATCACCCGCGCCTGGCCAGGATCTTGCTCAGCCATGAGCCCGTGCGTTTTGCCGCCGACTCGCCGTTGCCCGATCCCTATGACGGACTGCTGCATGCGGTGGAGGGTGACCTGCATGTGCATGATTGTCTGGGTATCGCGCTGTATCTGCAGGGTGTGCCCTGGGGCGTGCTGACGCTGGATGCGCTGAATGCCAATGCTTTCGATCAGATCGATCCGGCGGAGCTGCGCTATCTGGCGCGCCTGAGCGAGGCGGTAATTCGGGTGGCCGAGCTGACCAATCAACTGCAGAGCCGCACCGAGCATCACCAGGCCATGACCCAGGCGCTGGTCGCCGATGGGCAGCAACAACTGATCGGCAGCAGCCGGGCCATGCAGCAGTTGCAGCGGGAAATCGAGATGGTCGCCCACTCGGACCTGGCAGTGCTGATCACCGGCGAAACCGGAGTTGGCAAAGAGCTGGTGGCCCGGCAGGTGCACGGTCTGTCCAACCGCGCCCGGGCGCCGCTGATCTATCTCAACTGCGCCGCGCTGCCGGAAAACCTGGTGGAGAGCGAGCTTTTCGGCCACACCCGCGGGGCGTTTTCCGGGGCGGTGCAGAGCCGGGTCGGCAAGTTCGAACTGGCCCATGGCGGCACCCTGTTTCTGGACGAGGTGGGCGAGTTGCCGCTGACGGTGCAACCCAAACTGCTGCGCGCCCTGCAGAGCGGCGAAGTACAGCGGGTGGGTAGCGACAGTCATCACCAGGTGGATGTGCGCATCATTGCCGCCAGCAACCGGGACCTGCACCGCGAAGTGGCCGAGGGGCGCTTTCGGGCAGATCTCTATCATCGCCTGGGGGTGTATCCCATTGCCGTACCGAGTCTGCGGGAACGGCAAAAGGATGTGCTATTGCTGGCGGGGCACTTTCTCGAACAGAACCGCCGCCGCATCGGCTTGCGCGGCCTGCGCCTGGATGCCAGCGCCCGCGAGGCGTTGCTGGCTTACAGCTGGCCCGGGAATGTGCGTGAGCTGGAACACCTGATCAGCCGCGCCGTGCTCAAGGCCCAGGCCGGCCAGGATGGTAATCGGCGACTGCTGACCATCAGCGCCGAGTTGCTGGCACTCGGCGGCCCGCAGTCGGACATACCCCAACAGACGCTTGCCGCCACGGTAAATACGACTCTGCCGCTCGCCCAGAGCCTGCGCGACGCCACTGAGCACTTTCAGGTGCAGCTCATCCGCCAGGTGCTGGAAAAACACCAGAACAACCAAAGCCGCGCCGCCCGGGAGCTGGGTGTGGATCGGGGCAATTTCTCCAGGTTGGTGAGGCGGCTGGGGATCTGATCTCCCAGCATGCGCACGGGTTCCGGGGTGTAGCGCCCTGCTCCGCAATCGGGCGCTACGCCAGCCAGCCTCGCAGCGCACTCACACCTCCACCGGTTCTCCCACCCACCCCCATCTGCTAGACTCTCGCCCCTCATCACCCGGAGCCCGTCATGAATACCAATCTGCCCTATCACCGCTACCACCTCGCCCTGCTGATGAGCCTGTTCGACACGCTGCGGGCGCAGTCCGTGCTGATGGCCCAGGTGCCTGAGGAAAGCAACGTGCTGTTCCTGGAGCGCTTCGAGGAGATGGTGACGCAGCTGCAGTCAGGTGATCAGGACGCGCTGTACGCTGGCCAGGAGATCATCTGCCAGATCATCACCCGCTACCCCCAGGTCGCCCACATGATCCCGCGGGATCTGCTGTGGTACTTCGGTGGCGACTGCCTGCACTACATGCCTGATGAGGAGATCGCCCAGTATCAACTGCTGGATGAACACCAGGCACAGGCCGAGGCCCGCGGAGAAGAGTTTGATTGGGAGCAGGCGCGGCTGTTGCTGATGAGCGAGCATCTGCGTAATTCCTGAATCCGCGGAGCGCTGCCTGAAATAATGCTCATCGAGCTGGTGCTCGACGCTCCCAGGAAAGACAAAGCCAGCGCCCACTTCCTGGGACGGTCGAGCACCAGCTCGACCAGCGCACCAACCCGAAACTCCAACTGCCCATCGAGCTGCTGCTCAACGCTCCAGGAGAGACGGGCCCAACGCACAGTCCCCTGGGACGGTCGAGCACCAGCTCGACCAACGCACCAACCCGAAACTCCAACTGCCCATCGAGCTAATGCTCAACTCTCCCAGGAGAGACGCCCGACGCAGTCCCTGGGACGGTCGAGCACCAGCTCGACCAGCGCGCCCGCTTGATGCCCCGCCCTCTCACCCCAGCGCCGTATCCAGAAACATCATCACCCCAAAGCCCACCATCAACCCGATAGTCGCCGATGTCTGGTGGCCGTTGCGGTGGGTTTCGGGGATGACTTCGTGGGAGACGACGAAGATCATTGCGCCGGCGGCGAGACCCATGCTGACGGGATAGGCGACGGCGAAGGCACTGGACATGCCGATGCCGATCAACGCACCCAGCGGCTCCATCAGACCAGTCGCCGCGGCAACCAGGGCCGAGCGCATGGCTGACAGACCCGTCGTGCGCAGTGCCAGAGCGACGGCCAGGCCTTCGGGTATATCCTGGATGGCGATGGCCGATGCGATGGACAGGCCTACCGGCATATCCCCTGCGGCAAAGCCGACGCCAATCGCCATGCCTTCGGGGATGTTATGCAGGGTGATCGCCAGGACGAACAGCCAGACGCGGCTGATGCGATCGAATGCAGGGCCATGGTGGCCGCTTATTTCATGGTGATGCGGGGTGAAGTAATCGAGCCCCAGCATCAGCACCACACCCAGCCCCAGCCCGATCGCCACGGTCGCGGCGGCAGCCATGCTGTTGCCGAGAATATCCTCCGCTGCAGCGATCCCCGGCAGGATCAGCGAGAACGCGGCGGCGGCGAGCATCATGCCCGCGGCAAAGCCGAGCATGCTGTCTTGTCGCCGTACGGAAATGGCCTTCATGGAAAGGCCCAGGAAGGCGCCCAGCGACGTCGCCAAGAAACCTGCCGTACCACCCAGCAATGCGTGACGCAGGTTGATGGTGTTGCCGCCACTCACCGCGCTGACGACGCTGGCAATAATCAGCGCGAGAATGACCAATACCGCCCCGGCAAGGCCGAAGGAGATATAGGGACTGCGTTGGGCCTGGTCAATCCAGGCGCTGCGCAGCTCTGCTGCCAATGAGACGGTTTTTTCCATGATCGCTGCTTGCCGATGGTCTTGGTTGTCCGAAGTCTATCAGGTGACAATCCCGCGCACCGTTGATTCAGTGCAAGCGGATCATTGAGAAAATATATCGGGATAGGGAGGTTTCCGGGCAGCCTCTGCCACACTCAACTATATTGTGCTCTAACGATTTAGACCGTTGCGCTGATCCTTCCGCTGCGGGGGTAGGAAACGGTACCGAGGTAATGGACAGCATCCCAGAGCAGAGGGCATTTGCATGACAGACCAGACCTTTCAGTTAATCGCCATCAGCCTGTATTTCCTGGGGATGCTGGGTATCGGTTACTACGCCTATTTCCAGACCTCCAGCCTGGATGACTACATGCTGGCCGGCCGCAGGCTCCCACCGAGCGTCGCGGCCCTTTCTGCTGGCGCATCGGATATGTCCGGCTGGTTGTTGATGGGGCTGCCGGGCGCCATTTATACCACCGGCCTGGTGGAAGCCTGGATCGCCATCGGCCTGACCATCGGCGCCTACTTGAACTGGCGTTTCGTGGCACCGCGACTGCGCTCCTATACGGAGGTGTCCAGCAATTCGATCACTCTGCCGAGCTTTCTGGAGAGCCGCTTCAAGGACGGCACCCGCCTGCTGCGAATCACTTCGGGCCTCATCATCCTGGTGTTCTTCACCTTCTATGTATCCTCCGGCATGGTCGCCGGCGGGGTGTTCTTCGAGGCATCCTTCGACGCGCACTACCTGTTCGGCATGCTCCTGGTGGCCGGCATCACCTTGACCTATACCCTGTTCGGGGGCTTTCTGGGCGCCTCCCTGACCGACGTTGCACAGGGGTTGCTGATGCTGGCCGCGCTGATTGTCGTTCCTCTGATCACCGTTTTCAGCATGGGCGGCGTGAGCGAGACCATTGCCGCGATCAATGCCGCAGATGCAGCCCATAACCTGGCCAACCCGGATGACGAACTACATCGCACCTCCTTGCTGTTCGGCGGCAGCCTGCTGGCGATCATCTCGGCCGCGTCCTGGGGGCTTGGCTACTTCGGCCAGCCGCACGTCATCGTGCGCTTCATGGCCCTGCGTTCATCGGCTGACGCCAAGGCCGGTCGCCGCATCGGTATTGGCTGGATGATCCTGGTCGCCACCGGCGCGGTATTTACCGGCCTGATCGGCGTCGGCTATTTTCACGCCAGCGGACAGACACTGGATAACCCGGAAACCGTCTTCCTGCTGCTGTCACAGATTCTGTTCCACCCGCTCATCGCCGGCCTGGTACTGGCTGCCGTGCTGGCCGCGATCATGTCCACCGTCTCTTCGCAGCTGCTCGTCTGCTCTTCAGCGCTGGTCGAGGATCTGTACAAGATTTTCGGCAAGGAACTGTCGGTCTCGCAGCAGGTATTGCTGGGCCGTCTGGGCGTACTGGTCGTAGCGGTGATCGCCGCCCTGCTGGCCATTGACCCACGCTCCAACATTCTTGGGCTGGTCGCCTTTGCCTGGGCGGGATTCGGCGCGGCATTCGGCCCGATCATCCTGCTGTCGCTGTTCTGGCGCAAGCTCACCGCGATGGGCGCGCTGGCCGGGATGGTTGCCGGTGCCGTGGTGGTGGGTATCTGGGGCAATATTGCCAGCCTGCAGGCGCTGATGTATGAGATCGTGCCGGGCTTCCTGGCCTGCGCTGCGGTAGCCGTCGTCACGTCTCTGCTGACCAGGCGCCGGGCGAACGAACAGATCCAATCAGAGTTCAGCAAGATGGAATCGTACCAATGACCGGGCGCGCCCCAATGGCATCATCGCGTTGGCCGGATAGGACGGGGGTGTTCAGACCCGAATCGCAGACATGAAAAAAGGGCCTTTCGGCCCTTTTTTCACCAATCTGCAGACTCCAATGGATGCCTGCAGATCTATATTGGAGCGGGAAACGAGACTCGAACTCGCGACCCCGACCTTGGCAAGGTCGTGCTCTACCAACTGAGCTATTCCCGCAAATCTGACGCCGTAATGGCGTCCCCTAGGGGACTCGAACCCCTGTTACCGCCGTGAAAGGGCGGTGTCCTAGGCCACTAGACGAAGGGGACGTATCCGGACTTCACAGTGCCGAGGTATCAACCTTGGCTACTTGCTGCGTCTTCCGCGTTGCGTTGTTCGCTGCAAGTGGCGCGCATTTTAGGCATGGCCCCAGGGTCCGTCAACCCCCCAAGCCAATCTTTTTTCAGGTTTTTTTCAGGTTTTTGATTCTCCCCGCGAAAACCGTGGCCTACAGCTGTGATGAGAGTCTGGTCACAATAATCATCCAGCGCAAGCCCACCTGTCGCTCCAGCTGATTGTATTGAAATGATGGATATGGCATAACGACAGCTCGTGCCCATGGAGAGCTTTCCCTTGTCCCCTATGCTCATCGCTGCCCTCGTCATTGGCGGCTTGGCGATACTTATCTGTATCGGCTTCATCAATCAGGCGGTGGAGCGAGCGCGCCTGGAGCGCGCCCGCAAGCAATCCGAGCTGCAGGCACGCTGGAAGCACTGCGCAGCGCTCGCCGCAGAGATACCGGGCCAGTTCATGACCGCGGAGCTCAAAACGCTGCTGTTGCATATTGAAGCGTCGCTGCTGGAACGATTGATCCGGCTGGATAATAAACACACCGCCCATGCTGAGCAGTTGAAGGAAATACGCCAGCAGCTCGACAAGGGCGAGCCGCGTATCAACAATGCGCCAGTGGTGATCACCGATGAGGTGATCGCGCAACGGACCAAGCAACTGCTGAGTGACCTGCTCCGCTTGCTGGACCAGTCGCGGCAGGACGGTGTGCTGGACAATCCGGGCTTCCAACGCTGGAGCCAGGTGTTGAACCAATATCTGCTGCAAACCACCCTGACGATGTACCAGGCGGTCGCCAATAGCGCCCTGCAGTCCGGCAAGCCCCGGGTCGCCAAGTTGCAATATGAACGGGCAATCGACTTCCTGAACAAGCACCAGCAGGCCGATAAGGGCCAGCTGGCGGTGTTTCGGCAATTGCTGCTCAATGCTGAACAGGCTGCCTTGCAACAAGAGCGGGGCGCTGACCCCAGTACAAATGAGTTAAGCGCCGGTATACAGGCCCTGGAAGAAGACGATCAGGCCTGGAAGAAAAAAGCTCTGTACGATGACTGAGTTAACCCCTGACGGAATGTACCCCCATGTCCCTGATCCTCTACGGGGCGATTCTTTCGCCCTTCGTTCGCAAGATCCGCATTCAGCTCGCTGAGCAGAACATTGAGCATGAACTGGTCAACCAGACGCCCTTCATGCAGCCCGACTGGTATTACGAGATAAGCCCGCTGGGACGCATTCCGGCGATCAAGGACGGCGATTTGAGTCTGGCCGACTCCAGTGTGATTGCCCAGTACCTGCAGGAAACCCGCGATGGTATCCGCCTGTATGGCAGAACCCCGGCGGAAGCGGCGCGGGTGCGCTGGCTGGAAAAGTACGCAGACTATGAGCTCGCCGGCCCGGCGACCTTCAAGACGTTTTTCAACCGCGTGGTTCATCGGCTGATGGGCAAAGCCTGCGATGAAGAAGCGGTGCAGCAAGCTGTGAAGCAGGATCTGCCACCGCTGCTCGATTACCTGGAAACGCAGCTGGGCAACCAGCATTACTTCCTCGGCGACCAGTTCAGCATGGCGGACATTGCCGTGTGCAGCCAACTCATAAACCTGGCCCATGCCGGCGAGCTGATCGACGAAGAAACCTGGCCGGCCCTGTCCTCCCTGCTGAGCCGCGTCACCTCCCGCACCAGCGTGAGCAGCCTGTTGCCGGCGGAGCACCGGATCGTGGGCATGGTGAATGGCGCAAGCGTCTCCGCGACGTAAAAGGCCCTTCCCGGTGTAGCGCGCGGTTCGGGGTGTAGCACCTTGGCCCGCAATCGGGCGCTACGCCTGCGGCCTCGCCGCTACCTCAAACCCCGTCGTCGAGCCCGAGCGCGGACCGGGGTACGACAACCCGATAACCACGCTCCGGCACTACTTCTTCAGCAGTTCCCGCCCTACCCAAGACCGCGCAAATTGCCACGCACACCGGCCGTTGCGGTTACCCCGTGCCTGGGCCCAGCGAATGGCTTCTTTCTGCAGCTGTTCGCCCCACTCCCACTCCAACCCGTGCTCCGCCGCCATCGCCGTCAGCCAGTGCCGTACCACTTCGAGATAATGCTCCTGGCTGAACGGATAGAACGACACCCATACCCCGAAGCGGTCCGATAGTGCGATCTTCTCTTCAATCGCCTCGCCAGGGTGCAGTTCGCCATCGACCATACTGGCGCCAAGGTTGTCGCTGCGCTGTTCGGGCAGCAAATGCCGGCGGTTGGAGGTGGCGTAGAGCAGCAGATTGTCCGGCGTCGCCTCAACGGAGCCGTCCAGCACGGTTTTCAAGGTCTTGTAGGCACTGTCATCCGCCTCGAAAGCCAGGTCATCGCAGAACAGCAGAAAGCGCCAAGGCTGGTCAGCGATCTGGGTCACGAGCGCTGGCAGGTGAACCAGGTCGCCCTTGTCGATCTCGATCAGCCGCAGCCCCTGATCCGACCAGGCTGCCAGCAGCGCTCGCACCAGAGAGGACTTGCCCGTACCGCGAGCGCCCCACAGCAAGGCGTTATTGGCGGGCAGACCTTTGACGAATTGTTCGGTGTTAGCCTCAAGCAAGGCTTTCTGCCGATCAACGCCCACCAAATCACCCAACCCATGCCCCGCGGTAACCTCCAACGGCTTGAGCCACCCCCCGTCGCCCTGCCCCACCCACCGCGCCGCTGGCGTCTGGCTCCAGTCGATGACCGGCGGCACAGGAGGCAGGTTCCGCTCATAGCGATCAAGAAAGGCGACGACCCGCTGCATGAAGTCGGCGGTGGAGATATCGGACATGGTGATTTCCTGGCAGGTGAATGGGTGCGGCAATGTGTTTGCTATGGAAGAGGAAAATTGTTGGTGGGTCAACTGGTTGAGCAATGGTTATGGAAGGTCGAGCCAGATGATCAGCTTCGTTGGGCTGATGATGGCTCCTTCATCGAGCTGGTGCTCGACGTTCCCAGGAAAAACAAACCGGTGTTCCCTGGGAGGGTCGAGCACCAGCTCGACCAATGGCGGCGCAGGCAGACATCCCAGCCTGACCAAACATCGCCTATGAAAGCTGGCTAGTCCGCTCATCGAGCTGGTGCTCGACGTTCCCAGGAGAAGCAAGCCGGTGTTCCCTGGGAGGGTCGAGCACCAGCTCGACCAACGGCGGTGCGGGTAAACACCGCCGACCAAATCAGAGCACCACTCTATCTCGGCTCCAGTCGCAAACACACCGAGTTGATGCAATACCGCAGCCCGGTCGGGGGTGGGCCGTCGGGGAAGACGTGGCCGAGGTGGGCGTCGCAGCGGGCACAGAGCACTTCGGTGCGGTGCATGCCGTGACTGTAGTCCTCGGAGGTGGTGATGGCATCGTCGTTCACCGGCGCGTAGTAGCTGGGCCAGCCACAGCCGGCATCGAACTGGGTGTCGGTATCGAACAGCGGTGCA
Organism: Halopseudomonas bauzanensis; assembly: GCF_900114735.1. Lineage (GTDB taxonomy): Bacteria > Pseudomonadota > Gammaproteobacteria > Pseudomonadales > Pseudomonadaceae > Halopseudomonas > Halopseudomonas bauzanensis. The sequence continues at coordinate 298,402 of NZ_FOUA01000001.1, forward strand.
TCGCAGCATACGCAGTGGTACTGACCAGGTTCACCCTTGAGGTGATACTCGCCGGAAAATGGCCGTTCGGTACCCTTGAGTCGGCATACCTGATACTGGGCGTCGTCCAGTTGGTCGCGCCAGGCGTCATCCGACTTGATTACTTTGTCCATATTTCCTCCGCAAGATTGTGTGTTCGGGCTTTCTTCGCCGGAACCGCAGTCGTATGATGCTCGCTTTGCTTTTGCGATCAAAGCCCCTCACCACCCGATGATTTACAGGTAAGTATCATGCAGGTTAGCAAGTCCAACAAATTGGCCAATGTCTGCTACGACATTCGCGGGCCCGTCCTGCGCCATGCCAAACGCCTCGAAGAGGAAGGTCACCGGATTCTCAAGCTGAACATCGGCAACCCGGCGCCCTTCGGTTTCGAAGCGCCCGAGGAAATCCTCCAGGACGTGATTCTCAACCTGCCCACGGCACAGGGCTACAGCGACTCGAAGGGGCTGTTCTCGGCGCGTAAGGCGGTGATGCATTACTGCCAGACGAAGAACATCCAGGGTGTCGGCATCGAGGATATCTACCTGGGCAACGGTGTGTCCGAGCTGATCGTGATGGCCATGCAGGCGCTGCTGAACAATGGCGACGAAGTGCTGATTCCCGCCCCGGATTATCCGCTGTGGACCGCGGCTGTCAGCCTGTCGGGTGGCAAGCCGGTGCATTATCTGTGCGATGAGCAATCGGAGTGGTACCCGGATATCGAGGATATCCGCAGCAAGATCACCCCCAACACCAAGGCGATGGTGCTGATCAACCCGAACAACCCTACCGGTTCGGTATACCCGCGCGAAGTGCTGGAGCAACTGGCCGAGGTGGCCCGCGAACACAAGCTGCTAGTTCTTGCGGACGAGATCTACGACAAGATCCTGTACGACGGTGCCGAGCACGATTCCTTCGCCGCTATCGCTCCGGATCTGCTGTGCCTGACGTTCAATGGTCTGTCCAAGTCCTACCGGGTGGCGGGTTTCCGTTCCGGCTGGATGATCATCAGCGGACCGAAGCAGAAGGCTGCAAGCTACATCGAAGGCCTGGAGATTCTGTCGTCCATGCGCCTGTGTGCCAACGTCCCATCGCAGCACGCCATTCAGACGGCGTTGGGGGGCTATCAGAGCATCAATGACCTGATCCTGCCTGGTGGCCGCCTGCTAGAGCAGCGTGATACCGCCTGGGAACTGCTCAATGATATCCCCGGAGTGAGCTGCACCAAGCCCAAGGGCGCGCTCTACCTGTTCCCGAAGCTGGATCCGAAGGTATATCCGATCCACAACGACGAGAAGATGGTGCTGGATCTACTGCTGCAGGAGAAGATTCTTGTGGTTCAGGGCACCGCCTTCAACTGGCCCTGGCCGGACCACTTCCGCATCGTCTCCCTGCCCCGCAAGGATGATCTGGAAATGGCGATTGGCCGGATCGCCAACTTCCTGCACGGGTATCGGCAGTAACGGGGTCAGGTTGTGGGAGCCGCTTTTCCGTAGGAGCGGCTCTTGGCCCGAAGCTCTTCTGCCAGGTCCATTCGCGGGCAAGCCCGCTCCTACAGGACAGTGCCGGCTTGCTCGCCATGAAGCGCTGCCCAAGAGCTCGGACTCGTTTCTTGTGGTAGCGGCCTTGATGCGAAGCTTTTCTATCAGCCGACCCACTCGCTCGCGCTCAACGCCCTACCCCGACACGCTTTGATACAGACTGCCGATTGAATCCCAACCGGCCAACCCCAAATATACGCCTAGCTATTAGCCTTAGGAGTTTCACTTAAATGATGCGTATTGTGCTTTTCCTGGCAACCAACCTTGCCATTCTGATGGTTGCCAGCGTCACCTTGAGCTTGCTGGGTGTCGGTAGCGTGCATGACGGTCAGGGCGGGATGAACCTGACATCGCTGTTGATCTTCTGTGCGGTATTCGGTTTTGCCGGTTCCTTTATCTCCCTGTTCCTGTCCAAATGGATGGCCAAGCGCGGTACCGGCACCCGGGTCATCACCCAACCGCAGACCCGCCAGGAGCAGTGGCTGGTGGATACCGTTGCTGAACTGGCGCGCGACGCCAATATCGGCATGCCGGAGGTGGGTATCTTCCCGTCGCGGGCGTCCAACGCCTTTGCTACCGGTTGGAACAAGAACGCTTCGCTGGTTGCGGTATCCGAGGGAATGCTGCAGCGCTTCAGCCCCAACGAGATTCGTGCGGTCATGGCACACGAGATCGGTCACGTGGCCAACGGCGACATGGTGACCTTGACCCTGATCCAGGGCGTGGTAAACACCTTCGTGATGTTCTTTGCACGCATCATCGGCAACTTCGTTGACCGGGCGGTGTTCCGCAACGAGGGTTCAGGTCCGGGGATCGGTTATTTCATCTCGACCATCGTGGCTGAGCTGGTGCTGGGTATTCTAGCCAGCATCATCGTGATGTGGTTCTCGCGCCAGCGTGAATTCCGTGCGGATGCCGCCGCAGCGCAGCTGACCGGTAGCGGCAACATGATCGCCGCCCTGGAACGTCTGCGCGCTGAACAGGGTATTCCGGTGGAGATGCCCGGCGAAATGACCGCCTTCGGCATCAACGGCAACCTCAAGAATGGCCTCGCCGGCCTGCTGATGACCCACCCGCCGCTGGAACAGCGTATCGCCGCGCTGCGCGCCGGGAATTATCGCTAACCGCAGATAGGTATCGGGCTCGCTTGTCGAGTGTAGCGCCCAGGCCCGCAATCGGGCGCTACACCTGAAGGCTTACAGTCTCCCGAACCCTTGTCGTCGAGCCCCGAAACCAGCGCTCGACGCACCTGTGCAAGGGGTTGTTTTTCGGGGTGTAGCGCACCTGCGCTACACCGGCGGGCTCCCAACTCCCCCCTTTCGCAAGCTTCTCCCCCCACTTTTGCTCCTTCCCCCAGGAAATATTCTGTCATCCCGTGGTCACAACCTTGGTCTATCCTTCGTTATGTCAGGCATCGCAGAGTTGCCGGCATTACCCGATTAGAACTGGTTTGGAGAAGATCATGAGTCTACAGGTACAGCAGAAACAGCGTTCTCTCACCGAATTTCTGCCCCGCCCGTCTCTGCAGGCACGGGGCTTTCTGGTGGATGAACATGGCCGGGAGATTGCCATTACCGAACGCATGATCCAACAGGCCTGTGAAGAGCTTGACCAGCAGTGGGTTGCGCCGCGCGCGGCCAATCGCTAACACCTGGGACGGTCGAGCACCAGCTCGACCAGCAGCGACGCAGGCAATACATCCCCCACCAAAACAAACATCGCGCCATGGAAGGTTGATCGCGGTGTTCCGCGGTCACCTTCCATGGCTGTCTGTTGACTCCGCTCATCGAGCTGGTGCTCGACGTTCCCAGGAGAAGCAAGCCGGTGTTCCCTGGGAGGGTCGAGCACCAGCTCGACCAACGGCGGTGCAGGCAGACATCCCGGCCAAACCAAACATCACACTATGGAAGCCGGCTAGTCCGCTCATCGAGCTGGTGCTCGACGTTCCCAGGAATCCAGCAGCTCATCCAGCGACATGATTCCGGGAAGAGGCCAATCCGGCAGACTCTTCAGCTCTCATCATCCGACACAAACCCCGCGGCCAGCAGGCGCCGGGCTACTTGAGGTTCGGACGTGGCGGTGCTGATCCGCAGCAGGTTGCATTCCCGGCGCAAGGGGTAGTCCTTGCGCAATCGATCGAACCCTTCCCGACTGGCCTGTTCTGATTCGGCAGCCGCGACCATGGCGCGCAGGCGGGCGTCATCGTCCCGTACGTCGTATACCTGCCGCAGGGCTTTGCTCAGCAGCCAGTCAGCCGGGGGGCCCGGTTCCATGATCCAGGTTCCCGCGCCGGTACGCGGCGCCAGTTGCTCCAGCGCCAGCGTCGCAGGGATATCAAGAAAGCGGCACAACGCCTGGTAGATCTGCGCAGTGCCGCGCAGCTTGCCATCGAGGCTGTAGCCGGCGATGTGCGGCGTCGCCAGGACGCAGCGGGCAGCCAGTTGCGGGTCGACCAGGGGTTCGGTTTCCCACACATCCAGCGCGACCAATAGATCCGGGCGCTGCGCCAGTACTGTGTTCAGGGCGGTATTGTCGATCACCGGCCCGCGGCTACTGTTGATCAACCAGGCGCCAGGGCGCAGGGCCGCCAGACGTTGCTCGTTGAGCAGGTGGTGGGTAGCGTGGGGGCCATCGCTGGTCAGGGGAACGTGACAGCTGATGACATCGCAGCGGCTGATCAACTCATCCAGCGTAATCATGCCGTCAGCGTCCTGCTCGGCCCGTGGCGGATCGCAGAGCAAGGTCTTGATGCCGAGCGCCTGCAGTGTGCAGGCCAGACGCGAGCCCACCTCACCCACGCCGACAATCCCCACCGTCTTGTCCTGCCAGGCACTGGCACTGCGCTCGGATAGTGTCAGCAGACAGCTCAGCACATACTCGACGACGCCCCGTGCATTGCAGCCGGGGGCGCTGGCAACCTCGACACCGGCTGCAGCCAGGCCCGGCAGGTCGAGATGGTCGGTGCCGATGGTGCAGGTGCCGACAAAGCGCACCGGGGTGCCAACCAGCATGGCGGCGCTGACCTTGGTCACCGAGCGCACCAGCAATACATCGGCGTCCTTCACCGAGGTGTGATCGATCAGGCGCCCCGGCAAGCGGGTCAGGCGGCCGAAGCCAGCGAGAAATTCATCGAGCAGGGGAATATTTTCGTCAGCGACTATGTGCATGATGCGGGTCCGTGATGAGCAATGACTTCATTGTCGGAGTGGTTACGGGCCCTGTCCAGCGGGGCCGCTTACAGGCAGTCGAGATTGAAATCGCTGAGTTGCAGCGTCGCCTGGGGGCGGTAATGCATCAGCAGCGCATCGATGAACCGTGCCGGGCGCTCAGGAATACCATCGTTCAGGTAAGAATGGACGTGCTCGACCACGCGCCTCTTGAAGGGGGTCGGATCGGTTGCGTCGCCGCTGAGGTTGTCCAGACTGACCCGGAACCCATGCCCGGCCGCCGCACAGAACAACCACTCCAGTGCCTGGGGCTTGACTTCAACCTGCTCGAAGGCGCTCTGCTGATCCCCGCTGCGGCCATCGGGAGCGTACCAATAGCCGAAGTCCACCTGCTGACGACGAGCCGCACCCGCGACGCACCAGTGGGCGATCTCGTGCAAGGCGCTGCGGTAATAATCCCGGGTGAAGATGATCCGGTGCATGGGCTCGTCGGCATCGGCCGGCAGGTACACCGGTTCGGACGCGCCACCGACCAGCCGAGTATTGAAATCAACGGCGAAACAGTCTGCGAACAGGCGGATCAGATCCTGACAATCGTAATTCATTGAATGATGGACAATATTCGGCAAATTGATAGGATGGTCTGCTTTTTTCTCCGATGCCGCTGCATCAGGCTGATGATCAGATGACCCAAAACCTCCCTTCCCGCGGGCGCCGCAGTGTAACAGAATTGCGTGCGCTGATCTGGCTCGCGCTGCCTATCATCGCGGCGCAGATGTCGCACACCCTGCTGGGCTTCGTCGATACGGCCATGGCCGGCCGGGTGAGCGCGGTCGACCTGGCGGCCGTCGCCCTGGGGAATTCCTTCTGGGTGCCGACGCTGCTGTTTCTGACCGGTGTGCTGATGATCATCACCTCGAAGGTGGCTGCCAGCAATGGGGCCGGCCGCCCCGAGGAAACCGGCCCGCTGGTGCGTCAGGCGGTCTGGCTTGGGCTGTGTCTCGGGGTGCTTTGCGCTGTGGCGCTGTTTTCGGTTGAGTCGTTGCTGTACTGGGCCGGTGTACAGGAAGAGTTGATTCCCAAATCAGTGGATTACATCAGGGCAGTGGCTCTGGGCTTTCCCGCGATAGGCATGTACCAGGCGCTACGCGGCTTGAGCGACGGCCTGTCACGCACCAAGCCGACCATGGTGATCGGCTTTCTCGGGCTGGCGCTCAACGTGCCAGCCAATTATGTGCTGGTTTACGGCAAGCTGGGCTTTCCCGCCATGGGCGGCGTCGGTTGTGGCGTCGCCACCACGTTGGTGATGTGGTTCATGCTCGGCTGCATGTTGATCTATCTGAAGCGGTCGAAAATCTATGACGCCTGCCGGCTGTTCGAGCGCTTCGAATGGCCACGCTGGGCGGTGCAGCGGCACCTGCTGGGGCTGGGTCTGCCAATCGGCATATCGCTGTTTTCCGAAACCAGCATGTTTGCCCTGATCGCCCTGCTGATCGGCAGCCTGGGCGCGGTAGTTGTGGCCAGTCACCAGGTGGCGCTCAACCTCAGCTCGATCGTGTTCATGGTGCCCTTCAGCCTGGGGTTGGCCATCACCGTGCGGGTGGGTCACAGCCTGGGCATGGATGGCGCCCGGGCGGGTCTGTTCGCGGCCAAGGTGGGGATCACCGTGGCGCTGCTGTTTGCCTTCCTGGCAGCGTCAAGCTTCTACCTGCTGGATGACCTGCTGCCTCGCCTGTATACCAATGACCCCGAGGTGCTGGCGCTTTCGACCGCTCTGCTGTTCTATGCGGCGCTGTACCAGTTTTCCGATTCGGTGCAGGTCGCCTGCGCCGGGGCGCTGCGCGGTTATCAGGACACCCGTATTCCCATGTTGTTGACCCTGGTCGCCTACTGGCTGATCGGCCTGCCCAGCGGTTATATCCTCGGCTTGACCGATCTCTACGGCCCGGCACGAGGGCCGGCAGGGTTCTGGCAGGGATTGATCATCGGATTGAGTGCAGCGGCGCTGTTTCTATCGCTGCGGCTGGCGGTTATTGGCGGGCGACGCAAGCGGCGGTTTCCGCAGGATCGGAGTCACTTGGTGGAGTGAGGCTGGAGGTCGAGCAACCTCCACCTTCTCCAGAGTCATTGCGCGAATCTTTTTTGCAGGAGCGGCCTTGGCCGCGAAGCTCTTCTGCCAGGCCCTGCGCGGGCAAGCCCGCTCCTACACGTGAACCCTGGCTAGGCGCCCTTGCGGATCAGATACCAGAACTCCCCGCCCCGCTCTCCCTGCTCCATCAGCTCATGCCCCAGAAAACTGCAGAATCGCGGAATATCCCGTTGTGTCGAGGGGTCGGTGGCGAGGACTTCCAGGCATTCACCGGCAGCTATATCACGCACCGCATTGTGCAGCAGCATGACCGGCTCCGGGCACATGAGCCCGCGGGTGTCGAGTTGGGTAGGTTCGGTTGACATGGCAATACACAGCTCTGAAACGTAATGCTGGATTATCCGCAAAACACCGGCCACTTGCCAGTCGCGACGTCCCGGTCAACACTGACGGTATCCATCATCAAGAAGGAGTGACCATGATCAAGGTGTTGATCGAACGCATCATTGCCGAAGGGCTCGAAGAGCCTTACGAAGCTGCGGCCCGCGGCATCCTGCAGCAGGCCATTCAGTCGCCGGGATACCTGTTCGGGGAATCGTTCACCGACCTGCAACATCCCAATCACCGCTTCGTGATAGTGACCTGGCAAAATATCCGTTCGTGGGAACGCTGGGAGCAATCACCGGAGCGCCGGGAATGCCTGACGGCCTTCGCCCCGATATTGGTGGAGGAGGAAAAGATCACTTTGCTGGAGCCGCTATAGTTTGCGGCGGGAGAGTTTTTCGGGGTGTTACACCCCGAAAACCAGTAGCTTACTGCTCCACCTTGTAGCTCGCCGCATGCAGTATCCGCACGTGGCAGGTCACTTCTTCCCGGTCGGTATACAGCTGCTTGCAGGCGATATGGGCGCGGATGTTGGCTTCGTCCAGCGCATCCTGCACGTGCTCCAGGCATTGCATGACTTCCCGGTAGCGTTGCTTCATCGGCAGCTTGAAGTTGACGATAGCTTCACGGCACCAGCCACGGGTCAGCCAGCGGGAGAGCATGGCGCTGCTGCGGGCGGGTTTGTCGACGATGTCGCAGACCAGCCATTGCACCGGCTTTTTCGGCTTGAACATGTAACCGTCGGCTTCCACATGTTCGACCTGGCCGCTGTCCATCAGGCTTTTTGCCATGGGGCCGTTATCCACGGCGGTGACCTTCATGTGGCGATTGACCAGTTGCCAGGTCCAGCCGCCAGGTGCGGCGCCCAGGTCGACGGCGGTCATGCCTGGCGCCAGGCGCTTATCCCATTCATCCCGAGGGATGAAGTGGTGCCAGGCTTCTTCAAGCTTCAGCGTCGAGCGACTGGGTGCGTCGCGCGGCACCTTGAGCCGTGGGATGCCCATCGGCCAGGGTGCGGCATTGCCGGCCCAGGACCAGCCGACGAAGAGCCGCTCGCCGCTCTCAAAGAATACGTGCAGTCGCGGCGCATCGGTTTTTGCCGGGCGCACGAAACGGGTCTTGGTCAGTGCTGTTTCCAGGGGGCGACCGAGCTTTTTGGTCAATGCGGCGAGCGCCTTGCCGTCGTTGGTGTCGGCGGTTTCCAGCCACATGCTGGATGCGATGGGGCCTTTGGCGCAGGCGCTGATAATCGGCGAGATGCGGTCGTCAGCCGGAACGTCGAGCCAGGTACCTACCGCCCATTGGCGAACGAAGATCAACTGGCGGAAATCAAGCTTGCGCATCAACCGGCCGGCATCACCGTCTTCGGGGCAGACAAAACGCACCACGGCAGCGCCGTCGCGGGTGATGGGATAGCCAGCGATGCCCTTCTGCGCCGACAGCTCCTGCATTTCGGCGGCGACTTCGCTTTCAAAACCCGGACGACAGTGCAACAACAATTCCTGCATGACAAACCCCAAAGGTGAGAACGGGCGCTACTGTAACGCCGCCGGGGGGTGTGGTGCCAGCGGCAATACAGGTCAATGGTCAGCTACGAGCCGGTACCAGAGGGAGCGGGCTGGCCCGCGAAAAGCCTGTCAGCAGACAGGAGGCGCCGGCTGATGGAAAAGCTTCGCAGCCTTGCGCAGCAGGCGCAGCATCTCTGCCACCTGCGGCACCCGTGGCGAGTGGATGTCGCCAATGATCAACGGCGGCTTCACGCAGCGCAAGGTTGTGAGCCAACGCCATTTCCATCCCAAGCTTGTTTCGTGAATGGCGCCTATGGTCACTGCCGACAAATAATGAATCAAACTCATCATGTTAATGCTAAACTTCGATTTCACTCATGAGGAAGGATGGACTCATGCTCGAACTGCGCCATTTGCGTACGCTGCTGACACTCCGCGAAGCCGGCAGTCTGGTCGAAGCTTCGGAACGGCTGCACCTGACGCAGTCGGCGCTGTCCCATCAACTGAAGGATCTGGAGCAGCGCCTGGGTACCAGCCTGTTCGTGCGCAAGACCAAGCCAATCCGCTTCACGACTGCCGGCCTGCGCCTGCTGCGTCTGGGCGACAATGTATTGCCTCAGGTACGGCAGGCGGAACGGGACCTGCAGCGGTTGTCCGGCGGCCAGGCGGGCCGGTTGCACATGGCAATCGAATGCCACAGCTGCTTCCAATGGCTGATGCCGACCATTGATCAGTTCCGCAATGCCTGGCCGGAGGTGGAAGTGGATTTCGCCTCCGGATTCTTCTTCGCGCCGCTGCCAGCACTGGCCCGCGGGGAGCTGGACCTGGTGGTGACGTCCGATCCGCAGGATATCCCGGGGCTCAGTTATGTGCCGCTGTTCACCTATGAGGCGATGTTGGCCATCGGCAATCAACACCGGCTGACCGAGCGCAATCACATAGAACCCCAGGACCTGGCTGGCGAGACGCTGATCTGCTACCCGGTGGAACGTAACCGGCTGGATATCTTCACCCAGTTTCTGGAACCTGCCGGCGTCGAACCGGCGGATGTGCGCAATGCAGAACTGACAATCATGATGATGCAGTTGGTCGCCTCGGGCCGTGGCGTGTGCTGCCTGCCGAGCTGGGCGATTACGGAATATCTGCAACGCGGCTACGTCAGCGCTCGCCCATTAGGGCGCGATGGATTGTTCGGTACGCTGTATGCGGCGGTACGCGAAGACATGCTGGATATGTCGTACCTGCAGGATTTCCTGCTGACAGCGAAGGACATTTCCTTTGCGACGCTGGAGGGGGTGACAGCCAAGACGGTGGGGTAAGCCGCCCGGCTCTAACTCCGCTGTCGCCGCGCTGATGTGCGACAACCCGAGACCTCACTCAATGCCACAATCGTATTCAAGACCGTCTCGCCATGGCGTTTTGACATCCTTATGACACTTGACTGCCAAAACGAGAACAACATCAACTTGTCTCAATTTTCACCCGTATAGGCGAGTGTCGCCCTCATGAACGGAGTCTAGGGTTTGTCTCGGACTGATAGCAATATCTGTCCAGCTATCCCTATAAGAAACCAACAAGAGACTCCCATCATGAAAGCACCTGCATTCAAGTTAACCGGTCTGGCTATGGGCATGTTGCTCTCTGCCGGCGCCATGGCGATCAACCCTGGCAATCCCGACCCAGATCCAGGTACGGGCTCCGGCTTCCCCGGCGTGTCCGACTTCGCGGCCAGCGGTCCTTTTTCGGTTACCAACAGCAACGTCAATACCACCTGCGCCGTCTACCGCCCGCGTACGCTGGGCGAGAATGGTCTGCAGCATCCAATCATCCTGTGGGGTAACGGTACCGGCAGCTCGCCCAGTACCTACGGCTCGCTGCTGCAACATTGGGCCAGTCATGGCTTTGTGGTCGCGGCGGCACGTACTTCCAATGCCGGGTCCGGCGAACAGATGATCGCCTGCCTGAATTATCTGGTGGAACAGAATGGCCGCAGCACCGGCACCTTCGCCGGCAAGCTGAATGTCAATCGCGTCGCCACTGCCGGCCATTCCCAGGGGGGTGGCGGCAGCATCATGGCAGGCCAGGATAGCCGCGTGACAGTGACCGCCCCCTTCCAGCCATACACCATCGGCCTCGGCCATCGCAGCTCTTCCCAGAGCAATCAGAACGGCCCGATGTTCCTGATGACCGGTGGTGGCGATACCATCGCTTCGCCGACACTCAACGCGCGGCCGGTATTCAACCGGGCCAACGTGCCGGTGTTCTGGGGTGAGCGACGCTCGGCGAGCCATTTCGAGCCGGTTGGCAATGGCGGCGATTATCGCGGCCCGTCCACCGCCTGGATGCGTTACCACCTGATGGATGACGAGAGCGCCGAAGGTACTTTCTATGGCAGCAACTGCGGGCTGTGCCGCGATACTCGCTGGGATGTGCAGCGCAAGGGCATCAACTGATCTGACTTGAGCGGTGCATCAGGCCAGTCGCTTGCGGGCGACTGGCCTTTTTTATGTCCGCTGGCCACAAACCGTTCCGCTGCTTCGCTAGTCGCCTATTTGTCTCGCAGGTTAATTTTGGCTGTGACTGTCCAGTCCTCGATGTTTTTACCATGGACGGGACACTTTTATCCTTGGTATCATCCAGCCATTATTATCGCAAGTACAATATCAAGGCATATTTATGAGCACCCCCGCTACACCTCTGTCCCTGGCTTTGTCCCAACGCAAGTCCGATGAACGTGCTACGCCATTGACAGCCTTTCGCATGGCGCGCCGCTGGTGGCTCGAAGGCCGCCGGCTGAACCTGTCGCTGCTGGCCGAGGAACTGGGCGTTGGCCGCGCCACCCTCATGCGCTGGGTCGGCAACAAGGACCTGCTGATGGGCGAGATTCTCTGGTCGCTGTACAAGGGCATCTATGATCAGGCGATCGAGAAAGCCAAAGTCGATCATCCGCAAAAAGGCATCGATTTCCTGGGTCAGATCTACAACGACGTCAATATTGCACTGATCAATGCCAAGCCGATGCATGACTTCCTGGCTGCCGAGCCGCAATGGGGCTTGCAGCTGTTGACGTCCAACCTTTCCGGTCTGCAGAAGCGGCTGATCGATGAATGGCAGGCGCTGTTCGAAGAGGAAATCAAAGCCGGCCGGATTAACCCGGAAATGGATGCCGACAGCCTGGCCTATTACATCATTCGCATTGGTGAAGGGGCCATCTACTGTGACCTGATCTGCGGTCGCACGCCTGACCCGGTGCGCGCCGCCCAGGCGTTCCGCCTATTGGCCAACGGCCATACCCGATAGGGCCTGCCGCTAGCGGCGCCGTAACGGCCATTCGATGACGAAGCAGGCCCCACCGAGGGTCTGCGACGCTTCAGCTCGTGCCCTGCCGCCATGCCAGAACATGACGCGGCGCACAATCGACAAGCCGAGCCCATAGCCCCCCGATGAACGTGTGCGACTCAGGTCCATGCGCATGAACGGTGTGAAGACTTTCTCCCGGTAGGCCTCGGGAATACCCGGGCCGTCGTCCTCGATGGATATCCGACACATGCCATGCTGCACCTGGGTAGTGAGCCTGACCTTGCGGACGGCATGACGCATGGCGTTGCCGGTGAGATTGGTAATCGCCCGCTGAATGTAGCGCGGCTCGGCATCCACATGCCGGCCCAGCCCCCAGGTGTTGTCTACATGCTCCAGCTCGATGCTGGCATCCAATGGCGCCAGCTCGGCGATGACATGCTCGACCATCCGTGGAATATTGGTGCCTTTCATGGTGATGGCCGGCGCGCCTTGCTCCAGCCGCGCATAGGTAAGGATCTCATCCACCAGCCGGTCCAGTTCGTTGAGGTCCCCATCCATCCCTTCGCTGAAGCGCTTGCGGTCTTCAGCGGTTTCAGCGGCGTCGAGCATTTCCAGACCAAAGCGCAGACGGGCCACGGGCGTGCGCAGCTCGTGGGATACCGCCCCGATGGTTTCTCGCTGAATGCGCATCAACCGCTGCACATGGCCGGCCATTTCATTGAAGGCTCGGGCCAATCGCCCCACCGAATCCTGGCTGTGAATCTCGACCCGCGCGTCGAGATTGCCGCCACTGATCCGCACCGCAGTGGACTCCAGCGTCATCAGCCGCTGTTCCAGCTGACGTACCAGCAGATAGATCAGCAGACCGATCAGGGTCAGCGCCAGTAACCCCATGATGATCAGCAGCTCTGGTGGATAGGGGCGCATCTGGTACAGCGGCCCCAGGTGCAGGATCCACTGTGTATCGGGAATTTTCAGATAGAGCATCACCGAATCGCCATCCGGCCCGAGGGTCATCACGGTATCGCTTTCATCCAGGCGGCGGATCTGGTCCGGATCCAGATCCGACTCGTGTCGACGGGTAAGCTGCAACGGGTAACCGAAGCCCTTCTCCCTGCGCAGCTCCTGCAGCCGGGCCGGCATGTCTGCCTCCGGCCGGCGTACCAGTTCGTCGGCGATGAGAAAAAGCGTTGCCCTGCCCAACTGCTCGGAAATGCGCTGGATATCCGCCATCAACACGGCTTCATCGGCCATATCCACCAGCGCCAGCACCCGTATCTCATCCGGCTCGGCGGGCTCCACCAGGACCCGGCCACGAATCAGTTTCGTCCGACTGGATGAGTCCAGCCGCAAAGATTCGATGTTCTCGATATGCAATGGCACACCCATTAGCCGTTCCCACAGACTCAGTACGCGCTGGCGCTCGGACGTGTCCATCGGCTGGAGATTGTCCGCCATCATCCGAAAGGTGCCGCTGGCGATACGCTCGCGGTAGTCTCCGGCCCGCACCCCGTTGATCAGCTGAATACTCAGCAGACTGACCAGCGATACCGTGACCAACACCAACAGCATCCCCCCGTAGATGCGCAGGAAGATTGAGTTCACGGCAGATCCGGCTCAGGGGCGACGAACAGATAGCCCTTGCTGCGTACGGTCTTGATCAGTCGCGGCATATCAGGATCGTCACCGATTTTGGGCCGGATGCGCGAGATGCGTACGTCGATGGAGCGGTCCTGGCCGTCATACTCTATACCGCGCAGGGCGACGAAGGTCTCTTCACGACTGAGAGTGCGCCCGGCGTTGCTGGCCAACAACCAAAGCAGATCGAATTCGGCGCCGGTCAGATCGATCAACTCATTGTTCAGCCAGGCTTCACGACGAATGTTGTCGATCACCAGGGCACCGAAGGCGAGCCGCGTCGAGGGGGCCGCCGGGGCGCCGGCTTCGGCCCGCCGCAGCAGCACACGGATACGCGCGAGCAGCACCTGGGGCCGCACGGGTTTGCTGACGAAGTCATCCGCGCCCTGCTCCAGACCCTGGATATGATCCTGATCATCGTTGCGCGCGGTCAGCATCAGAATCGGGCGGGCGAAACCGCCCTCTCGCAGGCGACGGCAGATCGACAGACCATCTTCGCCCGGCAACATCAGATCCAGTACCACCAATGCCGGGGGGTTGGCCAGAATACGCTCGACCGCCTCTGCGCCATCTTCGATCAACTCGACCTGCAAGCCCTGCGACTGCAGAAATTCGCCGATCAGCGCTGCCAGCTTGATGTCGTCTTCGACAATGACAATACGTTCTTTCTCTGCGTGCATTCCCACTACCCTTGGGTTACATCCGGAAGGAGACGCAGATTGTATCATCGGCAATAGAAAAGGCCGGCGAAATGCCGACCTTTGTCTGAGGGGAGTGGATCAGGCCTTGTCGATCTGGTCCTTCAATGCGCTCTTGGCGCGCCCTTTCACCTGCTGGGCTTCACCCTTGCGCTCCTGCATGCGACCTTCGGCGCGTGTGCTCGGCTTGCCACTGGCCTGCTTGCCCTTGCCCACGACTTCGTTCACTTTGCCTTTCATCTTGTCTTTTGCTGCGGTCATTATTTGAACCTCTGTCAGCTGAGTACATAATATCCGACTGGGCGAAGCGACAAGGGTTCAGTTATTTCACCAGCAGGACCGGCACGTTCACATCATGCACCACCCGCGTGGCGACTGACCCCATGACCAGATTGCCCAGGCTGCCCATGCCGCGGGTGCCCATGACCACCGTGTCGCAGTTATGCCGCTTCACCGCCGCGACAACTTCGGTAACCACATCGCCTACCGTCTCGTGAGTTTCATAACGCACGGAGGCGGCCTGCAGCATCTGCACCGCTTCGGCATTGATTGAGGCCGCGTGTTTCAGCGCTCCCTGACGGAGGTCTTCCAACATCGACGCAGGGACGTAATTGCCGTACAGATTGGCTTCCCGCTGGACGTTCAGCACATGCACCAGGATATCCGGATAGGCCTTGGCGGCCTCGACCAGATAATTCACGGCGCGCTTGGCGGAATCGGATCCGTCGAATGGAACCAGTACGTTCTGCATAATCTACTCCTTTCTCGTGTTCTGCTCTGCCTTGAGCATAGTCCGTAAACCCTTATCCCGCATTTGATCTGCGTCAAGGATGGGCAAAAAGGCCGCTTGGCTTATCAAGCGCACCGGCGCGGTGCGGGCGTACTCATCCCGACCCACAATCTGGATTATGTTTTCCTGATAACCTATTGAATAAAAACGTAAAAATAGATATGGCGAGAAAATTGCTATGTAGAAAGTGCCAACCGATCCCTTTTGCGGATCATCGACACGGAGTAATACATTAAATGAAAAAGCTCACCATCTGCATAGCCACCATCAGCACGCTGGGTCTCTCCAACCTGAGCCATGGCGAATCCTTCGATACTGCCGTCGGCCAGATCGATACCAGCATGAATGTCATGCTGGCGACCGACTATATCTGGCGCGGCCAGTCACAGACCGCCGGCAAGGGCGCGATTCAGGGTGGATTGGATATCAGTCATGAAAGTGGCCTGTTTATCGGCACCTGGGCATCGAATGTGGATGACGAGGCGTTTGGCGGGGCCAGCGTCGAATGGGATTACTACGCCGGCTTTGCCGGCGAGCTGACCGAGGCGCTGAGCTATGACCTGACCTGGATCGCCTATGAATATCCCGGCGGCGATGATGTGGACACATCCTACGAGATCATCAGCACCCTGGGGTTTCATGACCTGACGCTGGGCGCCAAGTATGCCTACCACCCGAGCTCGGCCATCTACGGTTTCGTCGGGTATGAATTCGCCCTGCCGTGGGAGACCACACTTGGGCTGCATTATGGCTATACCGATAGCAAGGACAGTCTGAGCGAGGTGGAGAGCGGTGAGAGCTACCAGGATTGGGCGGTGTCGGTGGGCAAGACGGTGATTGGTCTGGACCTGGCGTTGATGTATTCGGACACCAGCCTGAAAGATGGGACCTGCGAGGAGTGGTATGGCAAGGCGACTTACTGCGATGCCAATGTCACCTTCTCGGCGTCGCGGTCGTTCTGAAAAGCCCGCGCTCCGGGCATTTCATAAAGCAGCGAAGGCCGGGCTGATGCCCGGCCTCCAGCAAAGAGGTAACTCAGGCCCGCGGCAGGGTAACGCCGCGCTGGCCCTGGTACTTGCCGCCCCGATCCTTGTAGGACACTTCACAAGCTTCGTCGGACTCGAAGAACAGCATCTGCGCCACGCCTTCATTGGCGTAGATCTTCGCCGGCAGTGTGGTGGTGTTGGAGAACTCCAGAGTAACGTGACCTTCCCATTCCGGCTCCAGCGGGGTGACGTTGACGATGATGCCGCAACGGGCGTAGGTACTCTTGCCCAGGCAGATGGTCAGTACGTTACGCGGGATGCGGAAATATTCCACGGTGCGGGCCAGCGCGAAGGAGTTCGGCGGAATGATGCAGACGTCACTCTTGACGTCGACGAAGCTCTTCTCGTCGAAATGCTTCGGGTCGACGGTGGCCGAGTGGATGTTGGTGAACACCTTGAATTCATCGGCGCAGCGTACATCGTAGCCGTAGCTGGACACGCCGTAGGAGATCACCCGCTCGCCCTCCTCGCCACGTATCTGACGCTCGACAAAGGGCTCGATCATCCCATGTTCCTGGGACATGCGGCGTATCCAACGGTCCGATTTGATGCTCATGGGTTTGTCCTGATCCAAGCGTTGAAAAGAGGGCCTGCATATTACCGGGTATTGGGCGGACACTAAAGCCTCGGGCAACATCGTCCGCCTTTCGGGTGTAGCGCCCGGCGCCATGGGCGGTGGATCAATCCTCGCTGATGCTGATATCCGGCATGGCGCTCTGGCCGGCGCGGGCGGCGATGCGGGCGCCGACATGGCGGGCCATGTCCTGGTAGATCATGCTGATCTGGCATTCCGGCTCGGCGATGACCGTGGGTTTGCCGCCATCGGCCTGCTCGCGGATCATCATCGACAACGGCATGGATGCCAACAGGTCAACGCCGTATTCGTCCGACAGCCGCTCGCCGCCACCCTCGCCGAACAGGTGCTCGGCATGGCCGCAGTTGGAGCAGATGTGCACGGCCATGTTCTCCACCACACCCAGTACTGGAATATTGACCTTGCCAAACATCTCGATGCCCCTGCGCGCATCCAGCAGGGCGATGTCCTGGGGAGTAGTGACGATAACCGCGCCGGTAACGGGTACTTTCTGCGCCAGGGTCAGCTGGATGTCGCCGGTACCCGGCGGCATGTCGATCACCAGATAGTCCAGGTCATCCCAGGCGCTCTGGGTCAGCAGTTGCATCAGGGCGCCGGAGACCATCGGCCCGCGCCAGGCCAGAGGGGTATTGTCATCGGCGAGAAAGGCCATGGTCATGACCTGCAAGCCGTGGGCATGGGGTGGAACAAAGAATTTCTCGTCGCGTACCTGGGGGCGGGTACCGGAGGGCACGCCCAGCATCATGCCCATGCTGGGGCCATAGATATCGGCATCCAGTACACCGACCCGCGCTCCTTCACCGGCCAGTGCCAGGGCCAGGTTGACGGCGGTGGTGGATTTGCCGACGCCGCCCTTGCCCGAGGCAACAGCGATGATGTTCTTGACGTTGGCCAGGGCCGGAATGCTGCCCTGCGCAGGAGCGGCGGGCACTTCCCAGCGCACCGTGATGGCCGCCGAATCCACACCCGCCACATTCTCGACCGCCACCTTCAGCATCTCGCCGATGCCATTGACGATGTTGTTCGCCGCATAGCCCAGCACCAGCTCGGCAGTCACCCGGTTGCCATCGATCTGCAGCGACCGCAGACAACCCGAGCTCAGCAGGTCGGTCTTGAGGTAAGGGTCCTGGTAGCTGGCCAGGGCCTGTTCTACAGCGGAGCGGTCAATCTGCGTCATGGCGTACATCCTATGGGGAAACAATACCCCACATGCTACTGCCTGGAGCGCCGATTGACCACGCCGCAGAGCGGTCAGGGAGTTACCGACTCCGCAGCATCATCACTGGCGTTGTCGGCATGGTCCAGCTCGGGCTGCGTTGGCGACTCGCCCGGTGCGATGCTGTCATTGGTCTCGGTGGTCGGTACCGGCTCGTCCGCCGACTCGGGGGCGCCCTCCTCGACCAGTTCAAGCAATGCATTGAGCAGGTTCTCGCCCCGGTCACCGACCATGTCCACAAACACATCACGTACCGGCAGGCTGCGCTCACGGAACACCGCGCGCTCCTCGGGAGTGAGACGGATGACTTCGATGTCGCTGTTCTCGGTGATGATGTTCAGCCGCTCGGTGTTCAGCCGGGTCTGGACCTCGTGAATGTAAGGCACCAGCTCGACAACGGCATCTTCGATGACCTGCTCATGCTCGTCGGACAGGTTGTCGTACCAGTCGGCATTGGCCATGACGGTAGCGATGAACTGGGCCTGGTTGGCAAAGATCATGTAATCCTGCACCTGGTAAAAGTCCATTTCCTGGTGGGCGAACACCGGCTGGATGTTGCCGTCCAGCTGTCCCAGTTGCAGGCCGCTGTAGAGCTCGCCGTATTCCATGGTGGTGGGGTTGGCACCATAGGCGCTGTAGGTCTCGCGCAACAGCCGGTTATCCATGGTGCGGATGGCCAGCCCGGCGAAGTCCTCGGGAGTGCGTACCGCCTTGTTGGCAGTCCAGACCTGCCAGCCCTCGGGCACGATCGCCAGGGGATGCAGACTGCGTTCCCGGAAGGAGTCGATCAGATCATCGTTTTTGCGAAACGCTTCGTCATTGAGGATCTGGGTGTTGCTCAGCTCATCGTCGGTAAGAATGAAGTTCAGACTGAACAGCTGAGATTCAGGCACCGTGCCGCCGAGAAAGCCTGAACCGAACGCCAGTTGAACTGAACCAGCCTGCACCTGATCATAAATATCGGTGAGACCGCCAAGCTGGCCGTAGGGAAACAAGCGGACTTCCACTTGCCCGTCAGTCTTTTCACTGACTATTTCTGCGAAGCGATTGGCGTATTCATATTGCACACTGCCTTCGATTTCTTCCAACCCGAAACGCCAGACTTCGACCTGGCCGGTTGCCGGTTGTTCATCCTTGGCAGTCTGCGCTTTCTGCTGCTCATCGTCTCCGCCACAGGCCGTCAGAATCAAGGCCGCAGCGCCTATCCATCCATTTCTCCATTTCATGGAACATTCCTCATCTATTGTTCTTGTAACCACAGGAAACACTATCACAGGCTTCGCAGATGTCCATGTTTGGGCCGTGCAATTGAAAAAAAGATCCTGTATTTTTGAAAAACAAGCGCAGCGGCGGCGATTATCCTTCGTACAAGAATGATAAACTTAGCAGCAGCCGAACCAGGAAGGAGTGTATGCCCAAGCCCGCAGACTCGACGGCAAGCCCTGTTGTCCGAGCACTGAGCACCATCGACCGCCTCACCGAAGGGGTGGAAAAACTGATTCTCGGCGGCAGCGTACTGTTTCTGACTGCTCTTCTGGTACTTCATGTGCTGGCGCGGCAGCTGTTTGACAGTGGCATTCCCGGCCAGGTCGAGCTGACCCAGTTCAGCCTGGTCATCATGACCTTCGCCGGCCTGGGTTATGCCGTGCGCCGGGCACGCCACATCGCCATGTCAGCCTTTTATGATCAGTTGCGCGGCCGACCACGCAAGGCATTGCTGGTATTCATCTGCCTGGTCTCGGGCGCAATGATGATGTTCTTCGCGTGGCATGCCTGGGGTTATGTCAGCAGTATCCGTGCCGTGGGCCGTACGTCCTCAGCGCTGGGCATTGCTCTGTGGATTCCCTATCTGATGGCGCCGATCGGCTTTGCCCTGGCCGGCATCCAATATTGGCTGACGGCCACGCGCAATCTCACCTCCCGGCACATCTACCGCTCCTTCACCGAGCTGGAACGCTACGACGACGTGCCGACCGAGGGTGCGGTCGAGACTGGGACCAACTGATGCTGACGCTCACCCTGATTGTGACCGTGATCCTGCTGCTGATGGGCTTTCCGATGATGCTGCCGCTGCTGGCCGCCAGCCTGATGCTGCTGTTTCTGGTATTGCAGATGGACAACGTCGGCCTGCTGATTGGCCAGATGATCAGCGGGGTGCAGAGCTGGGCGCTGGCCGCCGTGCCGCTATTCATTTTCGCCGCTGACATCATGACCCGCGGCCATACCGCCAACCGCCTGCTGGATCTGGTGCAAAGCTTCGTCGGCCATCTGCGCGGCGGACTGCCAATCACCACGGCCGCCAGCTGTACACTGTTCGGTGCGGTGTCCGGCTCGACCCAGGCAACGGTCGTGGCCATGGGCGGGCCAATGCGCCCCAAACTGCTGGAAAAGGGCTACTCGGATAAATTCAGCATGGCCCTGATCATCAATGCCAGCGACATTGCCCTGCTGATTCCGCCCAGTATCGGCCTGATCATCTACGGTGTGGTATCGGGCGCCTCGATTGGCGACCTGTTTATCGCGGGCATCCTGCCCGGGCTGCTATTGTTGGTGCTGTTTTCGATCTACTGCTGGATCGCCTCCACCCGCATGGGCATCGAACCCGAGCCGAAGGCGACCTGGCGATATCGTTGGCAGGCGCTGAAGAGAGCCGTTTTGCCGCTGGGCTTTCCGCTGGTAGTGGTAGGCGGTATCTATGGCGGTATTTTCAGCCCAACCGAGGCGGCAGCCATCGCGGTGCTCTATGCCGTGATTCTGGAAGTCGTGATCCTGCGGTCGGTCAAGATCACCGAGTTGTGGGATGTCGCCCTGTCCACTGGCCTGATCACCGCCGTGGTGTTCATTCTGGTGGCCGCGGGCAATGCCTTTACCTACACCATCTCATTTGCCGGCATTCCCCAGGCGATCCTCAATCCGATCATTGCCGATATCGGCCACAGCCAGGTGCTGGTGCTGTCGCTGATTGCGGTGTCCTTCTTCATCGGTTGCATGTTTGTCGACCCCATCGTGGTGATCCTCATCCTGACGCCGCTGTTCAAGCCGGCGGTGGCCGCTGCCGGACTGGACCCGGTGCATGTGGGCATCATTGTCACGCTGCAGGCGGCCATCGGCTCGGCCACTCCCCCCTTCGGCTGCGATATCTTCACCGCCATGGCGATATTCCGTCGCCCCTACTTCGATGTAATCCGCGGCACACCGCCATTCATCGCCCTGTTGTTGCTGGCGACCATCATTCTGATCCTGTTCCCTTCGATTTCCCTGTGGCTGCCTTCTCTGGCGAACTGATTACAAATTGACACTCTTGTTTGAGACAGTTCTGCCGATAAGGTGGCGAGTAGCACTTTGAGACCCCATGTCTCAGGTGACTCATGGACGAAACATAACAATGCTCCGGAAAGGGGCAATGGGGGAATCATGCAGGCTATCTCCACACCCAACGACACCCAAACCGCTATACGTTTTTCCCCAGCTGGCGCCGTTACTGGTACCGGCGTGGCACTGGCGATCTGCATTCTCGGCCTGGGCAGCCTGCTGCTGTGGCTGGGGGACGGCCTGATCCGCACTCTGGCGCTGGGTCTGATGGCTGTCTCATTGTGCTTCATCTGGCAACTGGTGCGACAACCACAACATACAAGCCCTCTGGCCGAGCGGCTGGAGCAGGCCAATGCATTGCAGATCAACCTGGCCGTAGCGACCCTGCAGGATGACTCTGCCGCCAGTCAGGCATTTGCACGCTTCAGCGCCCGGCTGCGCAGCATGCTGCTCGATCTGCAGCATCAGAGCATGAGCATCGCCCTGGCGTCAGCACGCAACCGGGTACTGACCGAGCACGCGGAACGCGAGGCCAAGGCGCAACAGCAGCTATCCGAGCTGATCTTCCAGGCCAGCGACCAGACCAGCAGCGCGCTGCAGGATATCGCTGCCCGCACCAGCAATATCACTGGCATGACGGCACGCAACCTGGATGGTGCCAAGACATCCCAGGCGCAGCTGAGCGAAGCCTGTGAACGCATGCAGCAGATCAGCGAGGCGATGACCGGCTTCAAGGCCAATATCGACGCGCTGGGCGCCAGCTCGGGGCAGATTCGCAAGATTCTGACGACGGTTCAGGATTTCTCCGCGCAAACCAATATGCTTGCGCTGAACGCGGCCATCGAAGCGGCGCGGGCCGGCGAGCAAGGCCGTGGCTTTGCCGTGGTGGCTGATGAGGTGCGTAACCTGTCGATCCAGGTCGGCAATGCCGCGGACCAGATCGACCAGCTCATGGGGCAAATGCTAGGCGCGATGAACGGTGCCGAGGAGCAGACCCTGCGCATGCAGCAGCAGTCGGACAGTGCCGGGGGCGCGGTGCAAGCGGCGGCGGCCCAGTTTGGCCAGATGGTCGAGGACTTTCAGTTGACCAATGATGACCTGCTGATGGTCAGCAGCGCCCTGGAAGAACTCGCAGTCGGCAATCAGGAGACCCATCAGCACAGCAGTGCCATCCGGGACAGCAGCCTGGGGATCAGCCGAAGCATGGAGCAAAGCTTTGTGCTGGCGGATCACCAACGCGATGAAAGCAACGCAGCGCTGCAGACACTGAGCCTGGTCCGCCTGGGCGAAGGCCGGCTGGAACAGGTTAGCGATATATTGCTCGCGCGCCGCAGCCGGCTGGAATCCGCGCTGCAGGAACTCACTGAACGTGGCGTGGATGTGTTCGACCGCAATTACCAGGCAATCAATGATCAGCCGGGCAAACACCGGGTCAGTTGGGCAGAGCCCTTCCGCCAGTCGGTCCAGCCGCTACTGGATGAGTGGGACCGCGGCGGTGAGGATGGTGTGCTGTACACGACGGCCATCGATGACCACGGTTACATGGCTGCGGCACGAACCGCCGCCTCCCAGCCGCCGAGCGGCGATCCCCGCAAGGATGCCATGCGCAGTACCCATATGCGCTTCACTGTCAGCAATCCGGTGGAGCTGGAGAATCTGCGCAAGTGCACCTATATAGGCATGGGCACCTTCATCCTGCCCGATGGACGCCCGATCTTCGTCCTGTTCGTCCCCCTGATGCTCAATGGGCGGCGCTGGGGCACCCTGACCGCCGGGATTCTGCCGGATGCCCTGGGATTGCAGTAACGGAAGCGTGCTAGCCCCTGGGAGCGTCGAGCACCAGCTCGATGAGCGG
>NZ_FOUA01000001.1:322277-1379391 GCF_900114735.1 Halopseudomonas bauzanensis
GGTGCCCGCGAATCAACCCAGCATAAAGGCTGCGGCCCGCTCCGCTGCCTGATCGATCAGATCAGCCTGGGTCAGGCCACTGCTCTTGAGCGGTTTGAGGTCATGATCGCCAGTATCCAGCCAATCGACCTGCACTTGAGCTGATAACGGGTACCGCGCCACTTCATCGTGCTTGCCGAAGGGATCGCGGGTGCCCTGCAGGATCAGCGTCGGCGTGCGCAGCTCTGCCAGATGCGCAGTCCGCGTTTTATCCGGCTTGCCCGGCGGATGAAAGGGATAGCCGAAGCAGATCAGCCCATCAGGCTGCAGCTCGTCGGCCAACAGACTGGCAACCCTACCGCCCATCGATTTGCCTCCTATATAAAGAGGCTGCGGCGCAGCACGGTAATGCTCGCGAAAACTGTCCTGCAGCACCGGCATGGGATTGGGCGGGCGTTTGCTGCCGCCTTCGCGCCTGCCGGCCATGTAGGGAAACTCGAACCGCAACACCCGCACGCCGCGCGTCGCCAGTGCCCTGGCCAGTTGATTCATGTAATCGCTGTCCATCGGTGCACCAGCGCCATGGGCCAGCAGCAGGGTTGCCCGAGGCGGGATGGCGGTTGGGGTGTCGAGAAAAGATGTCAAATGGCTGCTCCGATGGCGATATCTTGACGAGTAACTGTATCTTCGGCCAAATAACCTTGATCCTGATCATCTGCGACATCATGCCACAGCGGCGTGTCGGAACCATGCCTTCACAGGCACTACCCCGGGGACTATCCTAGCAAGCCCGGTCAGATGGCCCCGTGCCGAAGGCCGCCCGACCCCGGAGCAACCGCCACGGAATGACGCGGTTTGGCCTTCCCGAGAGCATCGCCAAACCACGCCAATTGCGCAGCACCGCCCCAGGCAGACCGGGCCATTACATTGACATGTGTCATTGCAAAGAGTACGGGCATTCCTCATACTTGCCGCCGCTTTGACCCCCTTTAACCATTGCTATCCGTGGAAATCTCTCGCATGAGCACAGCTACCACTCCGACAGCCTATAACTACAAGGTGGTTCGCCAGTTCGCCGTCATGACGGTGGTCTGGGGTATCGTAGGTATGGCATTAGGTGTCTTCCTTGCGGCCCAGTTAGTTTGGCCCGCACTCAACTTTGACCTGCCCTGGACCAGCTTCGGCCGCCTGCGCCCGCTGCACACCAACGCAGTGATCTTTGCCTTTGGCGGTTGCGCGCTGATGGGTACCTCCTTCTATGTTGTGCAGCGCACTACGCAGGCGCGGCTGTTTTCCGACCGTCTGGCCTCGTTTGTATTCTGGGGTTGGCAGGCTGTCATCGTGCTGGCCGTGATCACCCTGCCACTGGGCTACACCAGCACCAAGGAGTACGCCGAGCTGGAGTGGCCTATCGACATTCTGATCACGATAGTGTGGGTGTCCTATGCGGCGGTGTTCTTCGGCACCATCGCCAGGCGCAAGATGAAGCACATCTACGTCGCCAACTGGTTCTACGGCGCCTTCATCATCACCATCGCGGTGCTGCATGTCGTCAACAATGCGTCGATGCCTGTCAGCATGTGGAAGTCCTACTCCATGTATGCCGGCGCGACCGATGCGATGATTCAGTGGTGGTATGGTCACAACGCGGTAGGCTTCTTCCTGACGGCAGGCTTCCTCGGCATGATGTATTACTTCGTGCCCAAGCAGACCGGGCGCCCGGTATACTCCTACCGCCTGTCCATCGTGCACTTCTGGGCGCTGATCGGCCTGTACATCTGGGCTGGCCCGCACCACCTGCACTACACCGCCCTGCCTGACTGGGCACAGACCCTGGGCATGGTGATGTCACTGATTCTGCTGGCTCCGAGCTGGGGTGGCATGATCAACGGGATGATGACGCTGTCCGGCGCCTGGCACAAACTGCGCACCGACCCGATCCTGCGCTTCCTGGTGGTAGCACTGGCCTTCTACGGCATGTCCACCTTCGAAGGCCCGATGATGGCGATCAAGACCGTGAATGCCCTGTCGCATTACACCGACTGGACCATCGGCCACGTACACGCCGGCGCGCTGGGCTGGGTTGCGATGATCTCCATTGGTGCCATCTACCACATGCTGCCGAAGGTGTTCGGCCGCGAAGAGATGCACAGCATCGGTCTGATCAACGCGCACTTCTGGCTGGCGACCGTCGGTACCGTACTGTACATCGTCTCCATGTGGGTCAACGGCATCACCCAGGGTCTGATGTGGCGCGCGGTCAACGTTGACGGCACCCTGACCTACTCCTTCGTTGAAGCGCTGGAGGCCAGTCATCCGGGCTTCATCGTGCGCTGGATCGGTGGTCTGTTCTTCCTGATCGGCATGCTGCTGATGGCCTACAACACCTGGCGCACCATCCGTGCTGCCAAGCCGGCCGAAGCCCAAGCCGCAGCCCAGATCGCCTGAGGAATTGATTGATGAAACAGCATGAGATAGTTGAAAAGAACGTTGGTCTGCTGATCGTGCTGATCGTGGTAGCGATCAGCTTCGGCGGCCTGACCCAGATCGTACCGCTGTTCTTCCAGGACGAAACCACCCAGCCGGTTGAGGGTCTGCGCCCCTACACCGCGCTGGAGCTGGAAGGCCGCGACATCTATATCCGCGAAGGCTGTGTAAGCTGCCACTCGCAGATGATCCGTCCGTTCCGTTCGGAAACCGAGCGTTACGGTCATTACTCCGTTGCCGGTGAGAGCGTCTGGGAGCACCCCTTCCTGTGGGGCTCCAAGCGTACCGGTCCGGACCTGGCCCGGGTTGGCGAGCGCTACTCCGACGACTGGCATCGTGCGCACCTGATCAACCCGCGTGACGTGGTGCCGGAATCGAAGATGCCGGCCTACCCCTGGCTGCAGGAAAACGTCCTGGATGGCAAGCACACCGCCCGCAAAATGGAAGTCATGCGCAAGCTGGGCGTTCCATACACCGATGAAGACATTGCCGGAGCCACTGCGGAAGTCAAAGGCGTCGCCGAAATGGACGCCCTGATTGCCTATCTGCAGCACCTGGGCACTGTCATCTCCGACCGCCGGTAACCAACAATGGATATCAACACTCTACGCGGCATCGCCACCATATTCGCCATGGTGGCCTTTATCGGCATCGTGGTATGGGCCTACAGCTCGTACAAGAAGAAGGACTTTGATGAGGCCGCTCAGCTACCCTTCGCCGACGACGATGAAGACCAGAAGACGCGGGAGCAGCAAGACACCGGGAGTAATGAAAAATGAGCAATTTCTGGAGTGGGTACATCATTACCCTCACCTTGGTCTTCCTTTTCCTGACCACCTGGCTGCTGTTTGCCACGCGCAAGGGACAGCGGCCTGACCAGACCGACAGCACCACCGGCCATGAGTACGACGGCATCGCCGAGCTGGATAACCCCCTGCCCCGCTGGTGGTTCATGCTGTTCATCGCAACGCTGGTGTTCAGCGCGATCTATCTGGTCCTGTACCCCGGCATGGGCAAATGGCCGGGCGTTCTGAACTGGACCCAGGTCAATCAGTACGAACGTGAAGTGGCGCGCGCCGAGGAGCAATTTGCACCGATCTTCGCCCGCTACACCGATCTGCCGATCAGCGAAGTGGCCCGTGACGAGGAAGCTCTCCGCATCGGTCAGCGCCTGTTCGCGACCAACTGCTCGGTATGCCACGGTTCCGACGCTCGCGGCGCCTTTGGCTTTCCGAACCTGACCGATAATGACTGGCTGTGGGGCGGTGAGCCCGAGCAGATCCTGACTACCCTGCGTCAGGGTCGCCAGGCTGCGATGCCGGCCTGGTTGGCGGTGGTCGGTGAGCAAGGCGTTCGCAACGTCGCCGGCTATGTGCGCAGTCTCTCCGGGCTGGAGTCCGAAGGCGTAGATATCGACGCCGGCAAACAGGTATTTGCCAGCAACTGTGTGGCCTGTCACGGCCCTGATGGCAAGGGCAACCCGCTGCTGGGCGCGCCCAACCTGACCGATGATAACTGGCTGTATGGTTCCAGCATGTTGCAGGTCCAGCACTCCATCCGTGCCGGCCGTAACGGTAACATGCCGTCCCAGGCTCACCTGGGTGAAGACAAGCTGCACATGCTTGCCTCCTACGTCTACAGCCTCTCGCTGGACGACGAGTAACACCCCCGCGCGACGCCCTGTCGCATGGTTCGAGACGCCCGTCCGGTTTAAGCTGGTCGGGCGTCTTCGCATATCCTGACCAGCACTGCTCTGGCCAGGCGTCCCTTCTCATAACGATATGGCCAGCCTGATATGAGCGAGAAGATACCCGTTAAAGATGTTTCCCCGGACAAGATAGAAGCCGTCGACCTGTATGCCAAGCGCGAGAACATTCATACGCGCTCCTACCAGGGCTTTTTCAAGAACATCCGCCTGGCGGGTGTGGCGGCGTTGTTTCTGCTGTTCTTTGGTACCGTGTGGCTGAATATCGACGGTCGCCAGGCGGTGCTGTGGGATCTGCCCGCACGCCAGTTCCATATCTTCGGTGCCACCTTTCAACCACAGGACTTCTTTCTGCTGTCTTTCCTGTTGATCATCTGCGCCTTCGGCCTGTTCTTCATCACCACCTTCGCCGGGCGCATCTGGTGCGGTTATACCTGTCCGCAAACCGTGTGGACCTGGATTTTCATGTGGGCCGAGCGCGTCACCGAAGGCGAGCGCAACGCGCGTATCAAGCTCGACGCGGCGCCAGTAAGCGCCAACAAACTGCTGCGCCGCAGTGCCAAGCATACGTTGTGGATCGGTGTGTCACTGGTCACCGCGCTGACCTTTGTCGGTTACTTCACGCCCATTCGCGGCCTGCTGGTCGACCTGGTCACCTTCAACCTGAACGGCTGGGCGGCCTTCTGGATATTTTTCTTCACTGCGGCGACCTATATCAACGCCGGCTGGCTGCGCGAACAGGTGTGCTTCTACATGTGCCCCTACGCGCGCTTCCAGAGCGTGATGTTCGACAAGGACACCATGGTGGTGACCTATGACTATCATCGCGGCGAAGACCGTGGCCCGCGCAAGAAGGGCGTCGAACCCGCCGAGCTGGGCCTGGGCGATTGCATCGATTGCACGATGTGCGTACAGGTCTGCCCCACCGGGATCGACATCCGCGACGGCCTGCAACACGAATGCATCCAGTGCGCGGCCTGTATCGACGCCTGTGACGACGTCATGGACAAGATGGGTTACGACCGTGGCCTGATCCGCTACACCACCGAACACAACATGGCTGGCCAGAAGACCCGCATCCTGCGTCCGCGCCTGATCGGCTACGGGGCCGCGCTGGCGCTGATGATCGGCATGTTCATCTTCACCATTGGCAATATGGCTCAAGTCAGCCTGGATGTGCAGCGCGACCGAAACGTTCTGTATCGGGAAGCCCGTGGCGGGGCCATCGAAAACGTGTACATAATCAAGGTCATGAACAAGGGTCAGCAGGCCCGCACCTTCAATCTGACGGTAGAAGGTCATCCGGAACTGGAGCTGGTACTGGCCGCCAATCGGCTCGCCATCGAGCCCAGCAGCCTGCTGCAGGTGCCGGTCAACGTCCAGCTGGAGCCAGAGTTCATGCAAGGCACCAACATGCCAATCACTTTCATCGTTACCGCGGCCGATGATGACAGCGTCTCGGCAACCTCCGAGAGCCGCTTCATGGGCCCGACACTCAGGTAGACACATGCAACACGACGAAAACATACCCCCGTGGTACAAGCAATTCTGGCCCTGGTTCCTGATCAGCATCCTGGTGTTTGCCGTGGTGATCGGGCTGGGCCTGTTGTACGTCTCCATGCTCAACCCCGACAGCATGGTGCGCGACAACTATTACAAGGAAGGCCGCGCGATCAATATGCACATGGGGCGCGATCATCGCGCCAGCGAGCTGGGTCTGAGCGCCAGCTTCACGGTCGACGAGCTGACCGGTGATATCAGCCTCCAGCTTGATGGAGAGCTGCAGCAGTTGCCGCCCCAGTTAGCCCTGGAGCTCATATCACCCACCCATGCCGAGCGTGACCGTACAGTGATGCTGCAACAGATTTCCGGCAACCGCTACACCGGTCAGTTGGAGTGGGGCATCCGGGGTCGACATTATATCGACCTGAGCGATCCGGCCCTGCCCGGCGAAACTGGCTGGCGCCTGACCGACGAAATCACTCTGGTCATGGGACAGCAGCACCAGCTCGCCGCAAAATGACCCAACCCGCGCCTTGCTATCACTGCGGCGAACCGGTTCCGTCCGGTTCGTCATGGTGCAGTATCATTCTCAGCGAGCAGCGCGCCATGTGCTGCCCCGGTTGCCAGGCCGTGGCCGACGCCATTGTCGCCGGCGGCCTGGAGTCCTACTACACCCACCGTACGGAAAACTCCGCCAATCCTGAAGCCCTGCCCCGGGCTCTGCAGGATGAGCTGGAGATGCTCGATCGCAGCGATGTACAGCAACGCTATGTCCGCAGCGAGGGCGACCACCAGCAGATCGAACTACTGATCGAGGGCATCAGCTGCGCCGCCTGCGGCTGGCTGATCGAAAAGCGCCTGGCACAGATGCCGGGTGTAATCGAAGCCACGCTGAATCTGGGCAACAACCGGCTGAATCTGAGCTGGGGCGCTGCCGATACGCGGCTGTCCGCATTGCTGGGTGAGATCAAACGCATCGGCTATGCCGCCCATCCCTACGAGCCAGACAAGGCCAGCGAGCAGATTGCCAGGGAAAACCGCCAGTATCTGCGCCGCCTCGGCCTGGCCGGGCTGATGTTCATGCAGGTGATGATGGCGACCATGGCACTGTGGGATGGTTTCAATCAGGACCTGACCCAGGAGATGGCGGTTACCCTGCGCTGGGCCGCCCTGCTGATGACCACCCCGGTGGTGCTGTACAGCTGTGCGCCGTTCTTCCGCGGCGGCTGGCGCGACCTGAAGAACCGTCGACTGAGCATGGACGTGTCGGTCTCCATGGCGATCGGCAGTGCCTATGGCGCGGGCATCTGGGCGACCCTGACCAATTCCGGCGAGATCTACTTCGATTCAGTGACGATGTTCGCGTTCTTCCTGCTGGCCGGCCGCTATCTCGAACGCCGCGCCCGCCAGCGTACCGTGGAAAGCACTGCCAAGCTGGTCAACCTGCTGCCGCCCAGCACCATCCGAGTAGATGCGCAGGGCCAGCCACAGCGCATCATGCTGGACGATGTGCGCCCCGGCGATCTGCTGGAGATCAAACCCGGGGAAAGCATACCGGCGGACGGCATCATCACTCGCGGTGTCAGCAGTATCGATGAATCAGCCCTGTCCGGTGAATACCTGCCGCTGGCCAAGCAGATCGGCGATCAGGTTACCGCGGGGACCCTCAATGTCGAAGGGCCGCTGCAAATTCGGGTCAATGCCGTGGGCACCGAGACCCGCTTGTCAGCTATCGTCCGCCTGCTGGAACGCGCCCAGGCCGACAAGCCCAGACTGGCGCAGTTGGCCGATCAGGTAGCGCAGTACTTCCTGATCACCGTGCTGCTGGCCATCGTACTGGTCGGCAGCGCCTGGTGGTGGTTGGTCAATGGCGAGACGGCATTCTGGATCATCATCGCCATGCTGGTGGCAACCTGCCCCTGCGCCCTGTCACTGGCCACACCGACAGCATTGACCACAGCCACCGGCAGCCTGCAGAAGCTCGGCCTGCTGATCACCCGCGGGCACGTGCTGGAGGGCCTGAACAAGATAGATACGGTCATTCTCGACAAGACCGGCACGCTTACCGAAGGCCGCATGACCCTGGAGCGGATCCTGCCCTTCCCCGGCCACGACGGGGAGCAGGCGCTGCTGCAGGCGCGCATGATCGAATCGCGCTCCGAACACCCCATCGCCCGCGCCTTCGGCCGTAGCGCGGCCCAGGCCGACAGCGTGACCAGTCATCCGGGTCTGGGGCTGGAGGGGCTTTGCAACGACCAATTGCTGCGTATCGGCAAACCTGGCTATGTGGCAGAGCTGGGCAGCTGGAGCGCACCCGCGGTGCCCGACGAGCCCGGCCAGTGGCTGCTGCTGGGCGATGCCCAAGGGCCGATAGCCTGGTTCGTGCTCAATGATCGTCTGCGCACCGATGCCGGCCAACTGATCCGCCAGCTCAGGGATCGGGGCCTGCGGGTGGTGTTGCTGTCGGGGGACCATGCGCCGGTGGTAGAACGCATGGCCCACAATCTGGGCATCGAGGAAGCCATCGGCAATGCCACACCGGCGGACAAGCTGGCCTTTGTTCAGCAGTTGCAGGATCAGGGCGCCCAGGTACTGATGCTCGGTGATGGCGTCAATGACGTGCCGGTGCTAGCCAGCGCCAATATCTCGGTGGCCATGGGCGAGGCTTCTGATCTGGCCAAGACCAGCGCCGATGCGGTGCTGCTCAGCAGCCACCTGCAGGTACTGAGCGATACCTTCACCGTGGCCAGACGCACCCGGCGGATCATGATCCAGAATCTGTTCTGGGCAGGGGCGTATAATGCCGGGATATTGCCGCTGGCTGCGCTCGGATTGGTCTCGCCGGCCCTCGCTGCGGCGGGCATGTCCGCCAGCTCGCTGCTGGTGGTACTCAATGCCTTGCGTCTCAGCCGGTTACCACGCAGCACGCGACGCCCGTCATCCAAGCCCTTACAGGAGCAGTTCGCATGACTATCCTCTACATTCTGGTGCCGGTCGCCATAGTGCTGGTGATCATTGCCATCTGCGTCTTCAACTGGGCCGTCAACAGTGGCCAGTACGACGACCTCGACAGTCCCGCCCACAGCATCCTGTTTGACGAGGAAGATCCTGCTCACCTGGCCGCCCGCAAGAAAGCCGATCAGAGCAGCACGCCATCGAAGGATGACGGTCAGGGCGAGGGTCGCAGCTGAACATGGAGCTGTTACCGCTGTTTCTAACGGCATTGGCGCTGGGTCTGCTGGGCGGCGGCCATTGCATTGGCATGTGCGGCGGGCTGATGGGCGCGCTGACGCTGGCGATTCCCGCCGAACAGCGCCACGGCTGGCGACTATGGCGTGTGCTGCTGGGCTACAACGCCGGGCGCATCGCCAGTTACGGTATGGCTGGCGCATTGATCGGCAGTCTCGGCTGGCTGATTCAGGACCTGGGGCTGGGCCAGGGGCTGCGCGTCATCGCCGGTCTGCTGATGATTGCCATGGGGCTGTATCTGGCCAACTGGTGGGCCGGGCTGACGCGCATTGAGCGACTCGGCCGCGGCCTGTGGAAACATCTGGAGCCACATGCGCGCAAGCTGCTGCCGGTCAGCCGGCTGCCCCAGGCACTGCTGCTCGGCGCCCTATGGGGCTGGCTGCCCTGCGGGCTGGTCTACAGCACCCTGGTCTGGGCCAGCAGCCAGGGCGATGCGGCGGTGTCCGCAGGCCTGATGATGACCTTCGGTCTGGGCACGCTACCGACGCTCCTGGCTACCGGGCTGTTCGCCAACCGCATGATGGCCATCCTGAAGAAACGCGCGGTGCGCATCACCGCCGGCCTGCTGATCATCCTGTTCGGTATCTGGACCATACCCGGGCCGCATACCGCCTGGTTGATGGGCGGGCATCATGGCAGCGAGCAACATCAGGCGCCCCATACCGGGCATTGAACTCAAAGCGGTGGTAGAATTCCTGCTTACCCGACAGAGCACGCCGGCTGTTCGGCTACCGGCCGCAGGAATAGTTGAGGATCGACCCGTCATGACCGATGCCATGCCATTGTCAGCCCGCGAGGCGCACTGCAAGGACTGCAGCCTGGCCTGCATGTGCCTGCCCATCGCGCTGCATGCCGATGAGATGGACGCGCTGGATCGTATCGTCAAGCGCGGCCGGCCGCTGCGCCGCGGCGAGGTGTTGTTTCGCCAGGGCGACGAGTTCAACTCCATCTATGCATTGCGTACCGGCGCGATCAAGACCTACAGCCTCTCCGATGAGGGCGACGAACAGATCACCGGCTGCCATCTGGCCGGCGAACTGATTGGTATGTCCGGGATGGATACCAGTCGCTATACGGTGACCGCCGTGGCGCTGGAGACCACCTCGGTATGCGAAATCCCCTTCGAGACTCTCGACGAGCTGACCGCGGTCCTGCCGCAGCTGCGCAAACAACTGATGCGCCTGATGAGTCGGGAGTTGCGTGAGGATCAGGAGATGATGTTGCTGCTGTCGCGCAAGAATGCCGATCAGCGCATCGCCACGCTGCTGATCAACCTCTCGGCGCGCTTCCGGGTGCGCGGCTATTCGGCCAAGTCCTTCCGGCTGGCCATGTCGCGCAGCGAGATCGGCAACTATCTGGGGCTGGCGGTGGAAACCGTATCCCGGGTGTTCACCCGCTTCCAACAGCAGGGGCTGATCACCGCCGAAGGCAAGCAGATCGAAATCCTCGACTATATTCAGCTCTGTGCTCTGGCCGGCGGCCAGAACGATTGAACCAGGACCCGTTTATCCCATGATTTTTGACGAATTCACGATCAAGTCCCTGATCCGCCCGGTACCGGGCTTCCCCAAGGAAGGCGTCACCTTCCGCGACATCACCCCGCTGTACCAGTCGCCGCGTGCCATGCGCATGGTCGCTGACAGCCTGATCCAGCGCTATGTCGAATCACCGGTTACCCATATCGGCGCGATCGATGCCCGGGGCTTTCTGCTGGGCGCGGTACTGGCCTACGAGCTGAACAAGCCGCTGATCCTGTTTCGCAAGGCCGGCAAGCTGCCCGCCGATTGCCTGCGCGAGGCCTACAGCACCGAGTACGGCGAGGCCCATATCGAAGTCCACCGTGACGCCCTGAAAGAGGGTGACCAGGTACTGCTGCTCGATGACCTGATCGCCACCGGCGGTACCTTCCTGGCTGCCGCGCGCCTGGTTTCCCAGCTCGGCGCCGAGGTATACGAAGCAGCAGCTATCATTGACCTGCCTGACCTCGGTGGCTCGCGATTGATCCAGGACGCCGGCATCGCCACCTTTACCCTCTGCGCCTTCGAAGAGGCCGAATAAGCCGATGCCTGCAGAGGCAAGTGCCCCCGCTCTGATCGAGCGGGGCACACCCGCTTTCCGCCGCGCCAGCCTGGCGCTGTTCATCTCCTCGCTGGTGATCTTCGGCAACCTGTATGCCATTCATCCGCTGCTGCCGCTGATCTCCGCACAGTACGACGTGAGCACCCTGCAGGCCAGTAATGCCTTTACCCTGAGCAGCCTGACCCTGGGCCTGTCACTGCTGCTGCACGGCCCGCTGTCCGATGCCTTTGGCCGGCGTGCTCCATTGATAATCGGTCTGGCCATGACCTCGCTACTGACCCTGGGCATGGCCTTTATCAGCAGTTTCAATGCGCTGTTGTGGATGCGCGTGGCGCAGGGCGTCGCGCTCGGCGTGCTCCCTGCCACCGCCGTTGCTTACCTTGGCGACAGCATGAACCGCCAGGCCCTGATCGGCGCCGTGGGCCTGTACATTGGCGGCAATACCCTGGGTGGCGCCGGTGGGCGCGTGCTCGGCGGCTTCATTGCCGATCATCTCGGGCTGCAGATGGTATTCCTGATCCTCGGTGCCGGCAGCGTGGTGTGCGCGCTCGCGGTCGCCCTGCTGCTGCCACCGGCCAAGGCCTTCCGTCCGCAACGCCTGTCGCTGGGCGGCAGCCTGCGCACCTTTGCCAGCCACCTGCGCAACCGCGCGCTGTTACCAGCCTATCTGGTGGGCGGGCTGGGGTTCATGGTATTCATCAATCTCTACACCTTCATCACCTTCCGTCTCAGCGCGGCGCCCTGGCAACTGGGCGCCAGCAGTCTCGGCCTGCTGTTTCTGACCTACATGGCGGGCACCTTCTCAGCCAGCATGTCCGGTCGCATCAACCCAGCACGCGCAGCCCAGGGCATGGCTGTGGGGGTGGTGATCTTCATGGTGGGTTGCCTGATCACTCTGGCCGAACCGCTATGGCTGATCATTACCGGCCTGATCTTCAACGCGTTCGGCTTCTTCCTCACCCATTCGCTGGCCAACAGTTGGGTCAACCAGCATGCCGCCCACGGCAAGGCCAGCTCCGCCTCGCTGTACTCGGTGTTCTACTACCTGGGTGCGGCTATCGGTATCTACTATCTGGCACCCTTCTGGCGCGCTGCAGGTTGGCCGGCGGTGGTTGCCGGGAGCCTGCTGGTACTGGTGGTCAGTCTGGCGCTGATCTTCCGCTTGCACCGCGTTCGGCAGCACAGCTGACTGGACGTACCCGGCGTGCTTGCCTATCATCACTCCGAGAACAAAAACACCATCCTGTCTCAAGACAGGACAAGCCAGGGAAATGCCGGCATGCCCATAGCTACTCTGCCCCCCGACACCCGTCTGTTGCTGATCGATGATCACCAGATTTATCTCGACGGTGTGACCTTGACCCTCAATACGCTGTGCAAGGGTATTGAGCTGGACCACGCCCGCAATGCCAGCGAAGCGGAACAGCAGGTCCGTCAGCACACTTATGACCTTATCCTGCTGGACCTGCATCTACCTGACAGTAACGGTCTGATCCTGCTGGAAAAGCTCCGCGCCATCGACCCGTTGACGCCGATAGCCATTCTCACCGGCAGCAACAACCCAAGCGACATGGATGCCGCTCTGCACCTCGGTGCTGCCGGTTTCATCAGCAAGACCGCTGACGGCCCGATGCTGATCAGCGCCGCCTTGCGTCTGCTGTTCGGTGAACAGGTGGTAATGGCTAACGAACACCAGCCGCTGGATCGTCAGACCAATGCCCGCGAGCAAGGCATCACTCCGCGGCAGCTGGAGATCCTCGACCTGCTGGCCGAAGGGCTGCCGAACAAGGTGATCTGCCAACGGCTGTCCCTGTCCGAAGATACTGTCAAGACCCACCTCAAAGCCGTCTTCGCCGCCCTCGGCTGCCACAACCGCACCGAATGCGTAAACACCGCGCGCCGGCAGGGTTTGATCAGCAGTTAGCCGCTCACGCACGACAAGGAAAAGCGCCCAACCCGCGTTCGGGCGCTACGCCTGTGGCATTAGCTCAGGTGATGGATGCCATCTGTCCCTGCAGCAGTGACTGCACTAGTCGTCGCAGGCGCGCAGGCAAGACGGGTTTGTAGATGAGCAGGACATTTGCTGCTTCGGCGCTGCGGGCCAGCTCGTCACTGGTGTCTGCAGTGACCAGCACGGCGGGGCCGGTGTAGAGCTCTTCCTGGCGCAATGCTTCGATCAGCTCCAGGCCAGTCATGCCGCCTTCCAGATGGTAATCCGCGAGCAACAGGTCGACTTCGCCATCACGCCGGTCGCCGCGCAGCAGTCTCCCCCCCTGCTCATGACTTTCGACCTCGCAACCCCAGTGGCGCAGCAGAACTTCCATGGCCTGGCGGTTAACCAGGTCATTCTCCACCAGCACCACCCGACCCTGCAGCCTCGCGCTACCCGACAGGGCTGCAGGCTGTGCTTCCTCCTGCCACTCACCTTTGGGCACTTCAACCCAGAAGGAAGAACCCTGCCCCGGTTCGGATTCGACACCGGAAGGGTATTCCAGCAGACGCTGCAGCTGACGACAGATCGACAATCCCAGCCCAACGCCCTTCTCCAGCGTACGCGCGGGGTTGCGCAGCTGGGTGAACTCTTCGAATATTCGCGCCTGCTCATCGCGACTCAACCCACAGCCATTGTCCACCACGGCAATGCGCAGCTGCTCGTCCCGTTCGCTCACCACGACCCGCACCTGTGTGGCGCCGGCGTGTACCAATGCATTGTTCAGATAGTTGCGCACCAACCGCTCCAGCAACATGGGGTCGGTATACAGCGCGCAGTGCGGCGGGCAGTCGAGTACCAGTTCGATATCCCGCTCCCCGGCGCTGACCTCGAAGCCAGCCAGCAGCCGCTGCAGCCAGCCGCGCAGATTGATGTGGCGCAATTGCGGACGCACCATGCCCACCGAGAGCCGGGAAATATCCAGCAGCGAGTTGAGCATGGCCTGCAGCAGATGGGTCGATTCGGCCAGCCGGGTGACGCTTTTGCGAGTTTCCGGCTCGATCACCTTTTCTTCCAGATGGCGGATGAACAGGGTCATGGCATGCAAGGGCTGGCGCAGGTCATGACTCGCAGTGGCCAGAAAGCGCGTCTTGCCCTGGCTTTCCCGCTCGGCGCGGTCCCGGGCAGCCTGCAATAACTGCTCGTTGAGATAGGCCCGGCGCAGCATATGCTCGTAGGCATAGGCACCGATGCTGCCCATCAGGGTGAAACAGCCGAGAAACAGGCCATTACCCAATACGATCTGCCGCGAGGAGCCGATTGCCGCTTCCCCGGCCAGATAGCTGAGCACGATGAACCAGGAGCCCAGCGCGGAGCTGCGCATGGGCAGCCCCAGCAAGAAACAGCCCGACAGCAGAATCAGATACAGTCCATCGTGCGTGACCGCCACCGGCACTTGCTGCGTCCGGCAAACCAGGATGACCATGATCACCATCAACCCGGTAGATATATATCCCAGGGTGGCGATATCGAAGGCGGATCGCGGACTTACTCGCCCCGGCCGGTTGGAGTACCACAGGCAGAAGCACACCAGTAGCAGCACCAGCACCCGCACGGTGATGCTCAGGTGATACACGGATGCCGGCAGAAACGCGTAATCCACCCAGATGAACAACAGCATGAAGCCGATACTGGAGACTGCCACCGCCCATACCCGGCTGCACATTTTGCGGTGCATGTAGGCCTGGAAGTCCGCCTCGATCGGAACGGGAAATCGCAGCCGGCCAAGGCGACGACTCTGCGCCAGCAGTCCGGGTTCATCCAGCGGCTCGGCCAATCCGGCCTGGGTGACTTGCGTCATCTTGTTGTTATCCTTTGGTTCGGTATCGTGCAAGATTACCCCTTTGCGCTCAGACCACCAAGTACGCGCTGGGCCACAGGTTTCAGTTGCCCTCGCCCACCTTGTTTACTAACTTGATAGCTCATCCGCTACGCCCGCCATGCTCAGGCGAGCCATTTCACACCGGGGAAGTCACATGCCGCAAACCGCCACTATCAACCGCCAGACTCTGCTCGCTTCACGCCCGGTGGGCGCGCCGGTGCCGGACAACTTCAAACTGGTCGAAACCCCGGTCCCCCACCCTGGCGAAGGTCAGATGCTGCTGCGCAACCTATGGATGTCGCTGGACCCATACATGCGCGGCCGCATGAGTGATGCCAAGTCCTATGCCGACCCGGTAGCGGTCGGTGATGTGATGCCCTGCGGTGCCGTCAGCCGGGTAATGGAATCCAACCTGGATGGTTTTGCCGCCGGTGATCTGGTGATGTGCTACACCGCCGGCTGGCAGGATTACAGCCTGTCCAATGGCAGCATGGTCTTCAAGCTTGACCCGAATATGGCCGAGCCGTCCCAGGCGCTTGGCGTGCTCGGCATGCCCGGTTTCACCGGCTATATGGGCTTGCTGGATATCGGTCAGCCCAAAGCCGGCGAGACGGTGGTAGTGGCTGCGGCCACTGGTCCGGTCGGCAGCGTGGTCGGCCAGGTGGCGAAGCTCAAGGGTTGCCGCGTGATCGGTATTGCCGGCGGACCGGACAAATGCGCCTATGCGGTGGATGAACTGGGCTTCGATGCCTGCCTGGATCACAAGCTCGACAGCCTGGCCAATGACCTGGCCAATGCCTGCCCCGACGGCATCGACGTATATTTCGAGAACGTCGGCGGCAAGGTATTCGATGCCGTCATGCCACTGCTCAACCCCCACTCTCGGGTTCCCATCTGTGGACTGATCGCCCAGTACAACGCCACTGAGCTGCCACCGGGCCCGGACCGCCTGCCGCAACTGATGCGCTTGATGCTGAGCCAGCGCATCCGCATGCAGGCGTTCATCATCTTCGACAACTACGGTCCGCATTATCCCGAGTTCCTGCAGACCATGACCCCCTGGGTCGCCGAGGGCAAGGTGAAGGTCAGGGAGGATCGGGTCGAGGGGCTGGAAAACGCGCCCCAGGCATTCATCGGCATGCTCGAAGGGCAGAACTTTGGCAAAATGGTGGTCAAGATAGCTGACTGAGACCGCCCATGACGCCCGCCACCAAAGTGCTCGACAAAGCCAAGGTCGGATACCAACTGCACCGCTACGAACATGATCCACAGGCCGAGTCCTACGGCGGCGAGGCCGCCGATAAACTCGGCCTCGACCCGCAACAGGTATTCAAGACCCTGTTGGCCAGCACCGACACCGGCGAACTGCTGGTGGCGGTGGTGCCGGTCAATGGAGTGTTGGACCTGAAATTGCTGGCCAAGGCTGCCGGGGCGAAGAAAACTGCCATGGCCGACCCCGCCGCCGCCCAGCGCAGTACCGGTTATCTGTTGGGCGGTATCAGCCCGCTGGGTCAGAAAAAGCGTCTGCGCACCTTCATCGATGCCAGTGCCAATGACTGGCCAAGAGTGTTCGTCAGCGGCGGGCGACGCGGCCTGGAGATAGAACTGCAACCACAGGATCTGGCCAGCCAGACCGGCGCCAGCTTCGCCGCTATTGGCCGGGCCAGCTGATCATCCACAGGACCTCGGGGACCGCCTCAATGCCGATACATCTTCTCGCCATCGATCAGGGCACCACCAGCAGCCGCGCCATGCTGTTCGATGAGCACTGCCAGCCGGTGAGCGTGGCACAACAGGAGTTCACCCAGCACTTTCCCCGGGATGGCTGGGTGGAGCACGATCCGGAGGACATTTGGCAGAGTGTGTTGACGGTGGTACGCGAGGCGCTGACCAAGGCCGGACTGGATGCCGCCGATGTGCTGGCCATCGGTATCACCAACCAACGCGAAACTACTGTGGTCTGGGATGCAGCCACCGGTGAACCGGTCTATCCGGCCATCGTCTGGCAGGACCGGCGCACCGCCGCCTTTTGTGATCGCCTGCAATCCGAAGGGCACGAGCCATTGATCAACCAGCGCACCGGACTGCTGATTGATCCGTATTTCTCTGCGACCAAGCTGCGCTGGGTACTGGACAATGTCGCTGGCACGCGCGAGCGCGCCGAACGGGGTGAGCTGCGCTTCGGCACGATCGACAGCTTTCTGCTGTGGCGCCTGACCGGCGGCCGGGTGCACCGCACCGACGCAACCAATGCCTCACGCACCATGCTGTTCAACATTCACAACCAGCAGTGGGACGAGGATCTATTGCAGCTGCTGGACATACCGCGCAGCCTGCTGCCGGAGGTGCTGGATAACGCTGCGGATTTCGGCCAGACCGATGCAGCACTGTTCGGCGCCAGCCTGCCGATCGCGGCCATGGCCGGGGATCAGCAGGCCGCACTGGTCGGTCAGGCCTGCTTCGCCCCCGGTAGTGTCAAGAGCACCTATGGCACCGGCTGCTTCATGGTGATGAATACCGGCGAGCAACCGGTAGCCTCTTCCCACCGGCTGCTGACCACGGTCGGCTATCGGCTCGGCGGGCGGACCACCTACGCACTGGAGGGCAGCATCTTCGTCGCCGGCGCCGCGATCCAGTGGCTGCGCGACGGCCTCAAGCTGATCCGCCATGCCGATGAGACCGAAGCCCTGGCCGAACAGGTGGGCGATCAGAGCGGTGTGTACCTGGTACCGGCCTTCACCGGCCTGGGTGCGCCCTACTGGGACCCGCTGGCGCGGGGGGCGATCTTCGGCCTGACGCGGGATACCGGTATCGCCGAAATCGTCACTGCGGGACTGCAGTCGGTGTGCTTCCAAACCCGCGATCTGCTGGAAGCGATGATCGCCGATGGCGCCATTGCCACCTCGGCCTTACGGGTGGATGGCGGCATGGTGGTGAATAACTGGATGGTCCAGGCCCTGGCCAATACCCTCGGCGTCCCGGTGGACCGCCCCCAGGTAACAGAAACCACCGCCCTCGGCGTGGCTTGCCTGGCGGGTTTGCATATGGGCCTGTTCGACAGCCTGGATGCCATTGCGGCGCGCTGGGATTGCGAGCGCAGCTTTCAGCCAGCCATGCCAGAAGAGCGCCGTGAAGCGCTCTACAGCGGCTGGCTGGATGCGGTCAGCCGAATCAGGAATCAGCATCCCTGATCGGCTTCTCCTGCGTCGGAATAACCGGTTCAGCCGTCGCCAGGGCGTTCTCATCAGCCAGCTCGGCCTGAGACAATTCCTCGGTCGGCACGGCAACCACTTCCTGCTCCTCCCGGGCTTCGGCGTACAAGCTCCAGGCAGCGATGAATAGCGCCGCAATCAGCGGCCCGATGACAAAACCGTTGAGCCCGAACAACGCCAACCCGCCCAGAGTGGAAATCAATATCACATAGTCGGGCAGTTTGGTGTCCTTGCCTACCAGGATGGGGCGCAGTACGTTATCCGCCAGACCGATGACCACCGCGCCGAAAGCGGTCAGTATTGCCGCCTCCCACATGGCTCCGGTTGCCAGGAAGTAGATCGCCACCGGCCCCCAGATCAGTCCGGCACCGACTGCCGGCAGCAACGACAACACCGCCATGATCACACCCCAGAGCAGCGCGCCCTGCAGCCCCAGCGCCCAGAAGATGAACCCGCCCAGCGCGCCCTGCACCACCGCCACCGCGATGTTGCCCTTGACCGTGGCCTTGATCACCGTAGTGAACTTGCTGAGCAGGTGCTGTTTGTAGCCTTCACCCAGCGGAATGGCCCGGCGGATTCTCGACGCCACCTGCCGGCCATCGCGCAGCAGGAAGAACAGCAGATAGAGCATGATCGCGAAGCTGATCAGGAACTGGAAGGTGTTCTGACCGATGCTGAAGGCCTTGGTCGCCAGATATTGGCTACCGCTCATCGCCAGCTGGGAAATACGTTCCTGCACGCTGGAAATATCGGTCAGGCCGAATCGCGCCAGCAGATCCTGGGCAAAGCCGGGCAAGGCGTTGATGACCTGTTGCAGATAGGCACCAAAGTCGAGGGTACCCGTATCGATACGCTGGTAGATGGCCGCCCCTTCCTGGACCAGCGCACCGGCCAGCAGGCTGACCGGCAAAATCACCATCAACAGGATGATGGCCAGGGTAATCAGCGCCGCCAACCCCCGCCGCTGATTGAGCCGCGTTTCGAAACGCCGCTGCATCGGCTGAAAGATCAATGCCAGGACAGTGCCCCAGAAGACCGCACCATAAAACGGCAACAGCAACCAGACGAAGGCCACCGAGACCAATGCCAGCAGCAGGATGAAACTCTTGTTTTCAAAATTCTCGTTGAGCATGACCGGCCAGCGACTCCAGATTCCGTGGAAACACGAAGAATACCAGTGGTAACCGATTGCAGATAGCACGCTGCATGGCAATTCCTGTACGTATGTGTGCTGCCGCAAAATTAACCAAACCCTGCGACCAGCTCATTGTCCCAATGGATGAGTACCATTTCATTGGCACACCGGAGATTCCCCATGAAAACCCTGGCACTGATCTTCACTACCGCGCTGCTGGCCACCCCGGTCGCGTTTGCCGAGGATGTCACCTGCACATCCAACATGCAGGAGCTGGCGCGCTATTCTTCGGCGCCCCTGGATCAACTGTCCGACGAAGCCCGCACCCAGCTCGAAGATCATATCCGCCTGGCCGGTGAAGCCCAGGCGCAAGGTGATGAGGAAAGCTGCGTCGTCCATTCCAGCAAGGCATTGCAGGAAATCAACAGCATCGGCAATGAAGAAGGCGCTATGGATAACGCCGACAGCTAGCGCTCAATCAGGCAACCAGAAACCAAAAAAGCCCTGACTCTTGCGAATCAGGGCTTTCGGTATTGGTCGGAGCGACTGGAATCGAACCAGCGACCTTCTCGTCCCGAACGAGACGCGCTACCAGGCTGCGCTACGCTCCGTGTTTGTGAGGCGGCATTTTACATAATCGTCCGTTTTTCACAAGAGGGGGTTGAAAAAATCTTTTGTCATCCGGTGCTTAGGGGAGTTTTCCCCATACGGTCGGGCACAAAAAATCCCGTCACGACCAGGCCGGGACGGGATCTTTTCAGCCCACTGGAGCTCACTCCGCAGTGGCGGCGCTCACCATGGTCTGCAGTTCGCCGGAGTCGAACAGTTCCTGGATGATGTCACTGCCGCCGACCAGTTCACCCTTTACCCACAGCTGCGGGAAGGTCGGCCAGTTGGCGTACTTGGGCAGCTCCGTGCGGATGTCCGGATTCTGCAGGATGTCAACGTAGGCGAACTTCTCGCCGCAGCTCATCAGCGCCTGAACCGCGCGGGCGGAAAAACCGCACTGGGGCGCGTTGGGTGCGCCTTTCATGTAGATGAGTACCGGGTGGCTGGAGATCTGCTCTTTGATGGTGTCGATGGTGCTCATGGGAGTCCTCAATGGCGTGGCCCGAAATTGCGCTCATTGTACCGCAAAGTGGATCTCGTTGCCGAGGAGCAGCGACAGGGGCACGGGTATTTGCCTTGCACCGGATTTTCCCTATAAGATCCCCGCTTCTCACTTTTTCGCGTATGGCTTGTACCGGGCCGTCAGGTCACGGTAAGGCCCACTGTTTCCGGTCGACAGCCGACCGATGTAACCAGGTAGCACAAGATGACTGTACGGCATTTTCTTTCGTTGATGGATTGCACCCCGGCAGAACTGGCTGGACTGCTGAAACGCGGTATCGAGCTCAAGTCACTGCATCAGCAGGGCGTCATCTACGAGCCGTTGAAAAACCGTGTGCTGGGCATGATCTTCGAAAAGGCCTCGACCCGGACCCGGGTGTCCTTCGAGGCGGGTATGATCCAGCTGGGCGGTCAGGCCATCTTCCTGTCACCCCGCGATACCCAGCTGGGTCGTGGCGAGCCGATCGAGGACAGCGCCCGGGTGCTGTCGCGCATGTGCGATGCGGTCATGATCCGTACCTTTGCCCACAGCACTCTGGACACCTTCGCCGCCCAGTCACAGGTGCCGGTGATCAACGGCCTGAGTGATGACCTGCATCCTTGCCAACTGCTGGCCGACATGCAGACCTTCCTGGAGCACCGCGGCAGCATCAAGGACAAGGTAGTGGTCTGGATCGGCGACGGCAACAACATGTGCAACAGCTATATCCAGGCGGCGATGCAGTTCGACTTCCAGTTGCGTATTGCCTGCCCCGAGGGTTATGACCCGGACCCGGCGTTTCTCGAACAGGCTGGCGGTCGCGTCACCCTGCTGCGCGATCCCAACGAGGCCGTTGCCGGCGCCCACCTGGTATGCACCGATGTCTGGGCCTCCATGGGTCAGGAAGAGGAAGCACAGGCTCGCATGCAGAGTTTCGCGCCCTATCAGGTGACGCCAGCAATGCTCGACCGGGCGGACGAGTCGGTGATCTTCATGCACTGCCTGCCGGCTCACCGGGGCGAGGAAGTATCGGCGGCGCTGATGGAGGATCCGCGCAGCGTGGTCTGGGATCAGGCGGAGAACCGCCTGCATGCACAGAAGGCACTGGTTGAATTCCTGCTCATCGACTGACGGTAGCCCCCATGTCCGATATCGTTCTGGAGCTGAATAATCTCGCCTGCGGCTATGCCGGGCACAAGGTGGTACAGGAGCTGAGCATCCATCTGCGCGCCGGCGATATCGGCTGCCTGCTCGGCCCGTCCGGCTGCGGCAAGACCACGACCCTGCGCAGCATTGCCGGTTTCGAGCCGGTCAGCGCCGGGGAGATTCGCCTGGATGGCCAGGTACTGTCGAGCCCTACCCATAACGTACCGCCGGAGCAACGGCGGATCGGCATGGTATTCCAGGATTACGCCCTGTTCCCGCACCTGACCGTGGCGCAGAACATTGCTTTCGGCATCAACAAACACCCCGAACGCCAGCGCATTGTTGGCGAGCTGCTGGAGCTGGTCAAACTCGGCAAGCTCGGCCAG
Organism: Halopseudomonas bauzanensis; assembly: GCF_900114735.1. Lineage (GTDB taxonomy): Bacteria > Pseudomonadota > Gammaproteobacteria > Pseudomonadales > Pseudomonadaceae > Halopseudomonas > Halopseudomonas bauzanensis. Next base: position 344,061 of record NZ_FOUA01000001.1, read on the forward strand.
CGCTATCCCCATGAGCTGTCCGGCGGCCAGCAGCAGCGGGTAGCACTGGCCCGCGCACTGGCACCGGAGCCCCGGCTGCTGCTGCTCGACGAGCCCTTCTCCAATCTGGACGGCGAGCTGCGCCGGCGGCTGTCGGGTGAGGTGCGCGACATCCTCAAGGCCCGCGGCACCAGTGCGATGCTGGTCACCCACGATCAGAGCGAAGCCTTTGCCGTTTGTGATCAGGTTGGGGTACTGCGCGAGGGGCGCCTGCAACAATGGGACACGCCCTATAACCTGTACCACGAGCCGGCTACGCCTTTTGTCGCCAGCTTCATTGGTCAGGGCTACTTCATTCGCGGCCAGTTGCTTACACCCGATACGGTGCAGACCGAGCTGGGCGTGATCCGCGGCAACCGCGCATATCAGTTGCCCACTGGCAGCGCCGTGGATGTATTGCTGCGCCCCGACGATATCGTTGGCCAGGAAGGCAGCAGCCTGACAGCCACCATCACCGGCAAGCTGTTCCTCGGCGCCAGCACACTGTATCGCCTGCAACTTGCGACGGGCAGCGTGCTGGAGGCGATTTTCCCGAGCCATGACGATCATTCACTGGGCGAGGTGCTGGGCATCCGCGTGTCGGCCGACCATCTGGTGATTTTCTCCGCCCAGGGTAGCGTCAATGTCAGTGCGCAGTTGCCGCTGGAGCAGGTATTGGCGTCCGGGGTTTCGGTCTGACCCGTCGCGACTTGGCAAGAGCGCGACGGGTCCGGATAATGGCGCCTTTACAACCAGCCTGATGAGTCATTCATGCAGATCGCAAAAAATACGGTAGTCGAGTTCCACTACACCCTCTCCGATGCCAATGGCGAAGTCGAAAGTTCGCGCCAGCACGAACCCGTGCTGTACCTGCACGGTCAGCCCGGTCTGCTGGATGGTTTGGTCGAGGCCATGGAAGGGCGCGAAGCCGGTGACGTCTTCAGCGTCGAGCTGCCGGTCGACAAGGCCTACGGCCCGCGCCAGGACAATGCCACCCAGAAGGTCCAGGTCAAGCATCTGCAAGGTGCGAAGAAGTGGAAGCCGGGCATGCTGGCGGTGATTCAGACCGAACAGGGCCCGCGCCAGGTGACTGTGGTCAAGGTAGGGTTATCCCAGGCCGAAGTGGATGCCAACCATCCGCTGGCTGGTCGCGATCTGACTTTTGATATCGAGATTCTGTCGGTCCGCGAAGCGACTGCCGAAGAACTGGCGCATGGTCATGCCCACGGCGTAGGTGGCCACCAGCACTAAGCTTCCCCGGTGTCCTCAGAGCCGTTTTTGCGTAGACGAAACGGCTTTGAAAAAAGCAGCCAAGCAATGTTGACACAAATAGTGTATTATGGTTGTTTTTTCCGCCAAGAGGGTACCACATGTCCACCAAACCCGCTGTCAAACCTGCCGTCAAGCCCGCAGCAAAAACCGCCCCTGCCAAACGTAAAGCCGATGCGGCCGTAGCCACCAGCGAGTCCATCGACAACCAGATTGCAGCCTTCCTTGCCTCGGGCGGCGAAATCCAGAGCATCCCCAGCGGCACCAGCGGCCAGACCTACGGCAAGCCGGCCAGCAAGACTGCAGCCAAGCCCCAGAAAGCTTGATCCGCTTCCGCTTTCAGCACAATTAACGGCGGTTGTTGCCCAATAATCTCAGATCCTCGCTATACAGCGAGGTGAGCAACGCAGTCCCGTCAGCCGCCACCCGGAAACCACCCCAGTGCGCAGCCTCATAGAGCGCAGCCTTACCTTCCTGGAAGAAAAACCCATTAGGCCCCAGGCTTGCGCCACCCGCACCTGGCCGGATACGCATGGATACTCTGCCCGGCTCGTTGATGGGTGTGTCACCGGTACCGATGAAAGTCGTTCGCGCGCCTGCACCCAGCTGCAAATGGGCATAGGCAGGCCACTTGCCATTTTCGGCCCGCAGCTGTGAATCCAACTCAAAGCGCAGCGCCATATAGTCGCCCTGCATCAGCGAACGCGGGTCCACCGGGGCCAGGCGCAGCAGTACCAGTTGGCCGTCGCGCAAGGTACGTTCATGACCAAGGACCGCATACCCGGCCACTGCCATCACCAGCAACCAGGCAGCAATAACGCCCAAGACGTATCGACTCATTCAGCCCTCCTCAACGGCATGACCAGCCATTGCCGCAGCGCCAACAGCAACAAGCCACTGGCGACCAGCAATATCGATTTGACCAGCAGCGTGATATGCAGGCTGTAATACAGGTCGCTCAAGTAGAACGCCACACCCACTCCCACCAGCACCGACCAGAGCCGATCACAGGCGTGGAATACCGCCAGCCAGAGGGCCGCGGCAATCAGTAACCCCGGCGCCGGACTGCTCAGAGCGGCAAGCACAAGCACGCCGGCCAGAGCACCCAGCCGAACCGGCCATTGAACGGCGCTGGTCAGCCAGACCAGAGTCGCCAGCAACACCAGCGTGGCGCCCAGCGGATAGAGCCACGCCAACCATCCGGCGTTGTCGCCCTCCAGCGCCAGAATCCAGCGTAGGCCGCCCATTGACGGCTGGCCGATGATGCCTGATGCCATGGCCACTAGCGTAGCCGCACCGGCAACTGCGCGGATCATCCCGGCCTGAGGCAGATGTGCCCAGTGGGCGCGCCGCAGCCAGAGCCAGACGGCCAGCGCCGCCAGCACCACGGCTTGGATCGATAACAGGAAATAAGAGTCGAACAACAGCACCAGACCCAGCATGGCCGCCAGGGCGCAGACAAACCGGTGTCCACTGCCGGCAGGCACCAGCAGCATGCCAATAGCCACCAGTAGCGCCACCAGTGCCGGAAGCCTCAGAAAATCCATCTGCTGCAGCTCAGCACTGAAAAACACCAGCAATGCCTGCCCGAGCATGGAAAAGGCCAATCCCAGCTGGGGGACGAAGGCCCCCGAGCCGCGCAACAAACCAATAGCTGTCAGTAACAAAAGCACGCCGGCAAACAGGTTTGGCAGCGGCCCGCTGCCCAGACTCATCACCCAGGCCGCTAGAAGCATCAGCGCCGCAAACCAGGCGGCGAAGCCGGACAGCGCCGTCATATACCAGGGTGCCGCCTGCCCGGCCTGCAGTCGCATACCCTCGTCCTGCTCCAGTATCCGCCGCTGCTGCAACTCGTCGAGCAACGCCTGCTGCCAACTCCTATTCATTGCTGGTCCTCCCGATAGCAACGCTGCAGCCAGACCGACACCATGGCGCTGCCCAGCAGCACGAACAGGCCGAGCAGCCAGACCAAGGCGAAGTCGTCGATATCCTGCAGCAATCGCGCCAGGCCCGCGGTCAGCACCGCCACCAGCGAATACAGCTGCATGGCCAGCAGCAACAGGTCAGGTCTGAAGCGTCGGTAGATGGGAATGCCCACCAGATAGATCGCAGCCAGTATCAGCAACAGGTGGCCCAGCCCCGGACGCCACCAGGCAATCATCGCGCCCAGACCGAGCGCGGCGAGTGCTCCACAGCCCGCCAGGCGTGGCAGGAGGCGGCTGGGCTGCAGCAGCAAGCGACCGCCCCAACATTCGAATAACACCAGCAGCAGCGCATTGAACGCGGCCAGACTCAATAATCCCGGAGAGACACCGTGCAGCCCGCCGAACAGCCAACTGCCGGTGCTGGCGAAATAGCGCACCAGCGCCAGGTTGGCGACCAGCCAGAATAGCACCCAACAGGCGGCAGACCGCGACAGCAGCGCCCAAGGCAGGCTCAATACCGTCCAGACGGCAAATAGCTGCCAGATATCCGCCCCGGTTTGATAAGTCTGTCCAATCAGCGCCAGCAATCCACCCGTCGCCAGCGCCGCCCCCATTAACGTGGCCCGCCCGACGACGGATTCCCGTGGCATCAGCAAGGCAATGCCGGCAAAGCCGCTCAGCGCCGCTGCGGCCAGCGCCAGTTTGGTGAAACGGTGCAGTTCTTCCCAATTGAAGGCGAAGAAGAACAGCACGCCAAGTGCCAGCAACAGACAGCCATAGAACGCCAGCACTCGGTCGAGCGCCGCCAACCAATGGCGGGCGGCCGGCTGCGGCCGCTCCGGTACCAACGCCCGTTGAAGTTGCTCCCGGCTGAGCAGACCCTGCTCGGTCCAGTCCAGCAATTGATCGCGCCGTCGTATGTCGTCCATCAGCTTCATTTGCCAGCCCACGCCTTGAGTCGGTCGGTGAATTCGGGCACGGCCAGAAAGATATACAGACTGACCATTACGTTGAGCAGCGAAACCACCAGGAAGAGTTGCGGAATGCTAACCCCCACCAAGCCCAGCATCAACATGGCGAAAATGGCGGAAATCACCATCAGCAGGGAATTGAGAATATTGTTGGCGGCAATGACCCGGGAACGCTCGCTGTCCGCCGTTCTGGACTGGATCAAAGCATACAGCGGCACTATGTAGAAACCGCCGAAGACACCCAGACCCAGGATGCAGGCCATGACCGCCCAGGCGGCCGGCTGCAGCAGCAGATCCAACCAGCCGAGCCCACCCTCGCCCATGTCAATGAAACCCGCGCCGCCCCACAGCAGCAGCCCGAACAGCGTCAGGCCGATAGCGCCCAGCGGTACCAGCCCCAGCTCTACCTTTTTGTTCGAGAGCCGCTCGCACAGTAGCGAACCGGCGGCGATCCCGGTGGAAAAGACCGCCAGGATCAGCGTGACCACAGTTTCATCGCCGCCCAGGTAATCCCGGGTAAAGCCGGGAATCTGCGCCAGATAGGTGGCCCCAAGAAACCAGAACCAGGAGTTGGCCAGCAGCGACCGGGATACCGCCTTCGATTGCTGGACCAGCCCCAGATGAAGAATCCGCGCCGACTGGCGGAAGATATTCCAGTCCAGTTGCAGATGCGGCAGCGCAGCGGCGGTGGGCGGAATCGCCAGACTGGTGAGAAAACCACACAACGCCAACAAGACCACCGCTACCGACACCCAGCTTGCCCACTGCTCGCCAGACATCAGCACACCAGCGAATAGGGTGCCGCCGAGAATCGCCAGGAAGGTCCCCATTTCTACCAAGGCGTTGCCCCCGATCAACTCCCGCTCAGCCAGGTGCAACGGCAATATGGAGTATTTCACCGGGCCGAACAGGGAGGATTGCGCCCCCATGGCAAAGAGCACCGCCAGCATCAACGGCAGATGCCCCAGTAGCACGCTGGCCGCCCCTGCCAGCATGATGATGATCTCGGCACACTTGATCAGACGGATCAGCCGCTGCTTGGGATATTTCTCGCCGAATTGCCCGCCCAGGGCGGAAAAGAGAAAGAACGGAAGGATAAACAGCATGGCGCTGAGGTTGATCAATACATTGGGATCGGCGCTGACCCCGATCTTGAACAGAATCGCCAGCACCAACGCCTGTTTGAACACATTGTCATTGAACGCACCCAGGAACTGGGTGATGAAATACGGCAGAAAACGCCTGCTGCGTAACAGACCGAACTGAGACCGCTCCGACATCGCTGCCATCCTTCCTAACCTCTGCTGAAGGATGACAGCATAACGGAACAACCTGTCAGTTGCGCGACTGCGATATGACTGGCAAAAAAGCTTGGTGGCCAAGGCCGGTTTCACCGCCGCGCGACTCGGGCCCACCCAGACACCTCCCCTTTGGGAGCGGGCGCGCCCGCGAACAGACCAGGCACCGTAGCCACCCTTAGTCTGCCTCCACAATCTGCAACCGCACATTGCGCCGCTGGATCCACTGGCGGATGCGCTCCTGTCGATCAGAGGTCAGCGGGTACCGGCGCGCCAGCATGAAGGCTGCCATGTACATGAGCACGGGGCCGATGATGTAAAGCACCCGCAACGACATCAACTGTTGCTCGCTGTGCACTGTCTGGGTCGCATCGAAGCCCACCAGCGCCAACAGGCCCAGCGATAAGCCGAGACCGACGGCCATGGCCATCTTCTGCGCCATGCCGGACATGGCAAAGAACAAGCCGGTGCGATGTTCCTTGCTACGCGCCGTGTCCAGATCGACGATATCAGCCAGCATCGACAGCGGCAAAAACTGGAAGGCCGCAAAGCAGAAGCCCTTGATTGCGAACATGATGGCAAACGGCAACAGCTGGCCAGCCTGCAGGAAGAACATGCCAAGGATACTGAGACTGGAGATGCCGACCGCCACACAGAAAGCGCGGTGCTTGCCAATCCGGCGCCCCAGCGCCAGCCAGAATGGGATACCCAGGATGCCAATGCCGAAATACAGCAGATACATCATGCCGATGTGCGCCTGAATCTGGATCACGTGCTGCATGAAGAACACCGACATGGCATTACGGAAGGATTCACCGGTAATCACGATCAGCAGAATCAGCATCAGACGTTTGAACGGCCCGTTATTCTTCAGTACACGCAGCCCCTTCTTCCAATCGGTACGTTGCACCGAACGCGGCGGCGCTTCGCGCACGCAGGTGACCACCAGCAACACGGTGATGGGCAGCAGGATCAGCAGCAACCAGCCCATCGAGGCCAGAATGGGCCCGTAGCCGATCCCCAGTTCGCCATCGCGGCCCACCAACCAGACTGCGGTACGCATCAGCAGACTGTCGGTATCGCCCGCCGCATAGCGCGCGCCCAGCGCCTGGACAATGGCCGGCGCCAGGGCAGCGATGAACAACCCCAACAGAATGAAACCTTCACGGGAGGCGGTAACGCGGCTGCGCTGATGATAGAGCGTCGACAGCTCCGCTCCCCAGGCGCCGTACGGCAGCGTGACCATGGTCCAGCCGAGGTACATCAATATGGTCCAGCCCATCAGATGCATGATCCCCGCCCCTTCCGGCGGCATGAAGATCATTACCGTGCCCAGCAGCATCAGCGGCGTACCCATTATCAGCCAGGGCTTGCGGCGCCCGAACCGCGTCTGCCAGCGATCACTGATCATGCCGACCAGCGGGTCGGTGATGACATCGGAAAATCGTGCCAGAACGAGCACCAACGCCATCAACGCCATGTTCAAGCCCATTTCCTGGGCGTAGAACGGTGGGAGATAGACAGCCAGCGGATAACCGATGATGGCCAGGGGGATGCCCACGGAACCGTGGACGAGAATGGTTGATCGTTTCAGAATGCCGGACTGACTCATGGGACGACTCCGTTGGTCAGGCAGGGAGCCAGGCCCCGCCCCTTTTCTTGTAATAGTCGATGCGAGTCTATGCCAGCCGGCGATCAATATCCGAACCTGATTTCAACGAGATGTAACGAGGGTTTGCCCAGGCACCGCGCCGTACCGCTGCGCATCAGGACTGGCGCGGCATCCAGACATCATCAGAGCGGACGATGGGCGATATTCAGCGCACTGATGCCGTCTACAAGGGGGTTGCGCACTACTTAAGCGGACCGCCCGTCTGTCTTTTTGCGAATCGCATCGATAGTTGTTTGACAATTATTCTCATTATGATTAGCGTATAGCCATTGCTCAGCTGACACCTTGGAGTGGCACCGATGTACGTATGTCTTTGCAAGGGAATTACCGATACCCAGATTCGCGACGCTGTTACCGATGGCGCCTGCAGCATGCGGGATCTGCGAGAACGTCTGGATGTCGCCAATCAATGCGGTAAATGCGGTCGTGAGTGCAAGTCCATCATCGGTGAATACCGCCAGGCTGCCACCACCAGCTTCGTCAACGCAGGACAGTTCGCAATGGCATGAATGCGTCTTGCATGCCATCGCGAAACATTTCTATCTTCTTGATTTTCAAGGCTTGTATTTGACAGTTCGCCGCGCGGATAGCACACTCAGTGAATTGATCCCGCACTGAGGAATTCCGTCATGAAAGGCGACGCACAGGCAATCCGCCATCTCAACATTCTGCTCGGCAACGAGCTGGTTGCCATCAACCAGTACTTCCTGCATGCCCGCATGCTGCAGGATTGGGGTCTGGATAAGCTCGGCGACCATGAATACCATGAATCCATCGATGAGATGAAGCATGCCGATGCTCTGACCAAGCGCATCCTGTTTCTTGAAGGCATCCCGAATCTGCAGGATCTGGGCAAATTGCTGATCGGCGAAAACACCCGCGAAATCCTCGAATGCGACCTGCGTCTGGAAATGAAGGGCATCCCCGATCTCAAGGCCGCCATCGCCTATTTCGAAAGCATCGGCGATTACGGCAGCCGAGAGCTGGCCGAAGACATCCTGACCTCGGAAGAAGAGCACGTCGATTGGATCGAAACTCAACTGAGCCTGATCGACAAGGTAGGTATCGAGAACTACCAGCAGTCGCAGATCAGCTGACAGTTCTACCGTGACAAAAAAGAGCCCGCCATATTGGCGGGCTCTTTCGTTTCAGCTGTTCAGGCTGTCCAGGATATCGGACACCGCTGCCGCCGGGTCTTCGGCACGCGTGATGGGACGCCCGATCACCAGGTAACTGCTACCGTTCTCCATCGCCTGGCGTGGCGTGACAATGCGCTTCTGATCATCGACACTGGCATCATCCGGGCGGATGCCCGGTGTCACCAGCTTGAAATCCTCGCTGAGTGCGTTTCTAAGCGCTTTCGCTTCACGCGCCGAGCAGACCACTCCATCCAGGCCGCAATCCTGCGTCAGACGTGCCAGGCGCTGCACCTGCACCATGGGCTCGATATCAATGCCCACTTCCTGCAGATCTTCCTGCTCCAGACTGGTCAACACCGTGACCGCGGTGAGCAGCGGGCGCGGACCGGAGCGGCGCTCCAGTACCTCGCGGCAGGCTTCCATCATCCGCCGGCCACCGCTGGCATGCACATTCACCATCCACACGCTCAGCTCGGCCGCCGACCGAACGGCGCTGGCGGTGGTGTTGGGAATGTCGTGAAACTTGAGATCCAGAAACACCTCGAATCCCTTGCTCTGCAGCGCCTCCACGATGGCCGGCCCAGTCGCAGTGAACAACTCCTTGCCTACCTTGAGGCGGCACTGTGCCGGATCGAGACGATCGGCCATGGTGACCGCAGCGGCCATATCGGGGAGGTCCAGGGCAACAATTATCGGGCTATTGCAGGGCATTTATCTTTCCTGTGTCAGATGGTTCGCAGCGACGGGCTGGCGCTAAGCCGGCTCCGGCCCTTTCAAAGGTCTTGTCGTTGACCAGCCGTGGCAGGTCGGGCATTGCCAGTGCAGCTGCCTGCCGGAAAAACCGCAGGCCTGGCAGCGATACTTGTGCTTGTCGATCAGCAATGTTTCAACGATCCCGCGCAGAATCATCAGATTGGCGCGCCCACGGGGCTCAACATTATCCTTGTGCAGATCAATCAGGTACAGCAATCCGCGCAGGGAGGGCTGCTGCTGCAGGTGGGCAAGCACGTACCGGCTGGTAGCAGCAAGTCCGGCGCGCTTGTTCAACTCATCGGCACGCGCCAGCACGGTCGCCACCATCGGCGGTTGGGCATTTTCCAGTACCTCGTCGAGAAAAGCCAGCAGATCCAGATGATCAGCCGCCGCAAGGCTCTGCAATAGCGGCAGCGCCTGGGGAATGAAATCCGGATCGTTCACCGCCAACCGGCGCAGCCACTTGAGCACCTCACGATCACGCCCCTGCCCCGCCTCCAGCTCGGCCAGCATCAGCATGGCGCGCACCGAGTTGCGCTGGGTAGCAAGCGCATCCAGCAGATGGCGCCGCGCCTGCGGCCACTCCTGACGCGCCTGCGCCTCGCGGGCCAGTTCGCAGTGATAATGGGCCAAGGTGACCGCGAAGCTCTCTCGCTCACGCAACAGGCGCTTGCCTACTGCCACCGCCTGTTGCCAGTCACGCTCGCGCTCGTGAATGCGCACCAGATCGGACAGCGCATCGGCGCTGAGGCTGGAGCCCGATTCCACCAGCTCGTCCAGCAGCCGTTCGGCCCGATGGTGCAACCCGACCGCCAGATAATCCCGAGCCAGCTCGAACTGCACCCGGTCGGCTTGCTGGGTAGTGAGATTGGGCCGCGCCAGTAGATTCTGGTGCACCTTGATCGCCCGCTCGACATCACCACGCTGACAGAACAGCTTGCCGATGGCGATATGGGTCTCAACCGTTTCGGGGTTGACCTCAAGGGCGCGGATAAAAGTCTCGATCGCCTCGTCCGGTTGCTCATTGAGCAAGTAGTTGAGGCCGATGAAATATTGCTTGTCGATGGCACTACCGTGGGGCGCCAGCATTACGCCGACCTTGATGGCCTCACGGCGACCAAGAAACCAGCCAATACCCAGCGCCGCCACGAACAAGCCGAGGAACATCAGTTCCTGCATGGCAATCAGCCTTTGACAGCCTGGGTACGCAGCTTGTCGACTTCCTTGCGATAGCGATTGAGTTCATTGCTCTGCACCATCAAACGCAGCCGCAGGCGGGTGGTCAGCAGCCAGCCAATCAGAACACCCAGCACACTGCCGAGAATGAAGGCGATGATGATGAAAAGGGAAACCGGATATTCGGGAGAGGATATTTCAAGAAACTGCAACGCGATGTTCTGCTGGTTTTCCAGCATGAAATCGATGGTCGCCAGTGCTACCAACAACAGCACGATGATCAGCACCGCGCGTTTCAGCCATTGCATGCCGCCACTCCCCTTTCTTGTGCAGGGAGGCAGTATAGCGCAGCCTGAGGATGAGTCATATGCCGGGTCAGGCGGTTTCCAGCGAGTCGTTGACCCGATCCCGCAACTCTTTACCGGGTTTGAAATGCGGCACGTACTTGCCGTCGAGCTGTACCGACTCGCCGGTCTTGGGATTACGGCCGACACGCGGCGCCCGATAATGCAGCGAGAAGCTGCCAAACCCTCGTATCTCGATACGCTCGCCCGTGGCCAGCGCGGTCGACATATGTTCCAGCATAGTCTTGATGGCCAGCTCCACATCCTTGGCTGATAACTGGCCCTGTTGTTCGACTATACGTTCGATCAACTCCGACTTGGTCATGATTTTCCCTTTTTATTCAATCGGCTAGGATCCGTTTTGATTTGTTTTACCATGCTTGACTGGATTTGAACAGCCTGATATGGCCAACCACACCAGACCAGGAACAGCGAGCACAAAAAAGGGCGACCGAAGTCGCCCTTTTTCAATGGATCACACTGGCAATCAGTTGCCCTTGTTTTCCATCTGTTGCTTGATCAGATCACCAATGGTGGTCGGACCGGCAGCCAGCATTTCCTGCTTGCGCAGGTCCTGGATGGCTTCTTTCTCGTCTTCAACGTCCTTGGCCTTGATCGACAGGCTGATGACACGGCTCTTGCGGTCAACGCTGATGATCTTGGCTTCGACTTCGTCGCCGACGTTCAGCACGTTGCGCGCATCTTCAACGCGGTCACGGCTGATTTCGGAGGCCTTCAGAGTACCTTCGATGTCTTCGACCAGGGTGATTACCGCGCCCTTGGCGTCAACTTCCTTGACGGTACCGGTAACGATGGTGCCTTTCTCGTTCAGGGATACGAAGTTGGAGAACGGATCGTCTTCCAGCTGCTTGATACCCAGGGAGATGCGCTCGCGCTCCGGATCGACCGACAGGATGACGGTTTCGATCTCGTCGCCCTTCTTGAAGCGACGTACGGCTTCTTCGCCGACTTCGTTCCAGGAGATATCGGACAGGTGAACCAGACCATCGATGCCGCCGTCCAGACCAATGAAGATACCGAAATCGGTGATCGACTTGATGGAGCCGGAGATCTTGTCGCCCTTGTTGAACTTGCTGGAGAACTCTTCCCACGGGTTCATCTTGCACTGCTTGATGCCCAGGGAGATACGACGACGATCTTCGTCGATATCCAGAACCATGACTTCCACTTCGTCGCCAACCTGAACGACCTTGGAAGGATGGATGTTCTTGTTGGTCCAATCCATTTCGGAAACGTGAACCAGGCCTTCAACACCCTCTTCCAGCTCGGCGAAGCAGCCGTAGTCGGTGAGGTTGGTGACCTTGGCGTTGACACGAGTGCCTTCCGGATAGCGACCGGTGATGGCAACCCATGGATCTTCGCCCAGCTGCTTCAGACCCAGGGAAACGCGGTTGCGCTCGCGGTCGAACTTCAGCACTTTGACGTCGATCTCATCGCCAACGTTGACGATTTCGGACGGATGCTTGATGCGCTTCCAGGCCATGTCGGTGATGTGCAGCAGACCATCTACGCCGCCCAGGTCAACGAACGCACCGTAGTCGGTGAGGTTCTTGACGATACCTTTGACAACCTGGCCTTCCTGCAGGGTTTCCAGCAGGGCTTCGCGCTCGGCACTGTTCTCGGCTTCGAGAACGGCGCGACGGGAAACGACAACGTTGTTGCGCTTCTGGTCGAGCTTGATGACCTTGAATTCCAGTTCCTTGCCTTCCAGGTGCGCGGTGTCGCGGACCGGACGGACGTCGACCAGGGAACCCGGCAGGAACGCACGAATGGTGTTGACGTCGACGGTAAAGCCACCTTTGACCTTGCCGTTGATGACACCCTTGACGATTTCTTCTGCGGCGAAAGCTGCTTCGAGGACTTTCCAGGATTCGGCGCGCTTGGCCTTCTCACGGGACAGTTTGGTTTCACCGAAACCGTCTTCGACGGCGTCCAGTGCAACGTGTACCTCATCACCCACGCTGATGGTCAGTTCGCCCTGATCGTTCAGGAACTGCTCGCGCGGAATGACACCCTCGGATTTCAGGCCGGCGTGAACGGTGACCCAGTCAGAGTCGATGTCCACAACGATACCGGTGATGATGGAGCCTGGCTCCATATCAAGGGTTTTCAGGCTTTCTTCAAAAAGTTCGGCAAAGCTTTCGCTCATTTGGATTCCTGTAAAAGTGTAATAAGGCAGTAACCGCCTGGCCGCTCAAACGCGTGCCCTGCAGCCAACTTGCCCGCCACGCCACCAGCTTGCGTGGGTTGATTATATTGATACCTTTTCCGGTAGTGCTGATTACCCGGTCAAGGACTCGCCTGATCAGTCCAGCAGGTTGCGCTTGCGCGCTTCCGTCTGCACTGCTTCAAGTACTTTTTCGATGCTCATATGCGAAGAATCGATCAGGATGGCATCCTCAGCTGGCCGCAATGGCGCGATGCTGCGGTTCATATCCCGCTCGTCCCTGGCATTTATTTCATCGAGAAGACCCGCAAGACTAGCAGTTTCGCCCTTTTCGAGCAACTGCCGGTAACGGCGTTCAGCACGGATTTCCGGGCTGGCGGTCAGAAATATCTTCAGTTGGGCATCGGGAAACACCACAGTACCCATATCGCGGCCATCGGCGACCAGCCCGGGCGCCTCGCGAAAGGCCTGCTGACGGCCCAGCAGCGCCTGACGAACGGCTGGCAGGGAAGCCACACGGGATGCGCCGGCGCCGGCCGTTTCGGTGCGAATACCCCGGGTAACATCCTCGCCTTCGAGAATGATGCGCTGCTCCTGGCCTTCTTCGGCCAGGAACCGCACGTCCAGATGGGCTGCCAGGCTGGTCAGGGTCTGCTCATCGGCAAGATCCACCCCGTGATTGCCGGCGGCGAAGGCCAGCACCCGATACAGTGCACCGGAGTCCAGCAGATTCCAGCCCAGCCGGGCGGCCAGCATGCCGGTGAGAGTGCCCTTGCCGGAGCCTCCCGGCCCGTCGATGGTGATGACGGGCGCCATGTCTGTGTCAGCAGTCACGCGTTGTCCTCCTGGCGGATATTGATGCCCACCGAGCGCGCCAGATCGAGGAAGCCGGGGAACGAGGTGGCGACATGGATGCAGTCAGTGATGCGAATCTCGCCGGTGGCGCGCAGCGAGGCGATGGCGAAGGACATGGCGATGCGGTGGTCCATGTGGCTGTCAACGGTCGCACTGCCCATCACGCCGCCATCGATGATGATGCCATCGGGAGTCGGCTCGGCCTTGATACCCAGCAGTTGCAGACCATCGGCCATGACCTGGATGCGGTCGGATTCCTTGACCCGCAGCTCTTCAGCGCCGCGCAACACGGTGCGCCCTTCGGCACAGGCCGCGGCAATGAACAGCGCCGGGAATTCGTCGATCGCCAGAGGCACCTGGTCCAAGGGGATCTCGATACCCTTGAGGCCGGCGTAACGCACCCGGATATCGGCGACCGGCTCGCCACCCACTTCGCGTTCGTTGCTCAGGGTGATATCACCGCCCATGGCCCGCAGGATATTGATCACGCCGATGCGGGTCGGATTGATGCCCACATGCTCCAGGGTCAGGTCCGAGCCTTCGGCGATGCTGGCCGCAACCATGAAGAAGGCTGCCGAGGAGATATCCGCCGGCACGTCGATCTTGCCGCCGGTCAGCTTGTGGCCGGATTCAACGGTCGCGGTGGCGCCCTTGACCTGCACCGGGTAGCCGAAGCCCCTGAGCATGCGCTCGGTGTGGTCACGGGTCGGCGCCGGCTCGGTAACGGAGGTCTTGCCCTCGGCATAGAGACCAGCCAGCAGCAGGCAGGATTTGACCTGGGCGCTGGCCATGGGCATGACATAGTCCATCCCCTTGAGCTGGCTCTGGGCGCCATTGATCAGCAGCGGCGGACGACCCTCGGCGGCAGTATCGATGCTTGCCCCCATCTCCCGCAGGGGATTGGCAACACGACCCATGGGGCGCTTGCTCAGGGAAGCATCACCGGTCAGTTCGGTGGTGAAGTTCTGCCCGGCCAGCAGGCCCGCCAGCAGCCGCATGGAGGTTCCCGAATTACCGACATAGATCGGCCCGGGTGGGGCCTGCAGACCGTGCAGGCCGACACCCTGGATGGTGACCCGTCCATGGTGTGGCCCTTCGATGACGACGCCCATGTCGCGGAATGCCTGCAGGGTGGCAAGACTGTCCTCGCCTTCCAGGAAACCCTCGACCTCGGTCACGCCTTCGGCAATGGAGCCGAGCATGATCGAGCGATGGGAGATGGACTTGTCACCCGGAACGCGGATACGACCCTGTACGCTGGCGCCGGGATTGGCGATGAAATTGATTGATTGAGTCTGCATGGGTTCCATATATGCCCTGCGGGCCAAAATCTTGCTGAAATGCTCGCGTGCGGATCGGGCTCGGGTGAATACCCCCAACAGGGCGTTGGCATCCCCGTCCTCGACCGCTGCGCGCAAGCGGCTTAAATCGTGGGTGAAGTTGTCCAGGCTGCGCAGAACCGCGTCGCGGTTGGCCAGGAACACATCCCGCCACATGACCGGATCGCTGGCAGCGATCCGGGTGAAATCTCGAAAACCACCGGCAGCATAGCGGAATATCTCCAGGTTTTCGCTGCGTGAGGCCAGGGTGTCGACCAGCGAAAAGGCCAGCAGATGCGGCAGGTGGCTGGTCGCTGCCAGCACCTCATCGTGGTCCGCCAGCGGCATATCCTCGACATCCGCGCCCAGCGCCCTCCAGCTCCGGCGCACCAGTGTCAACGCGGCCTCGCTGGTCTCGGCCAGCGGCGTCAGTATCACCTTGTGGTTGCGGAACAGCAGTGCATCGGCTGCTTCCACCCCGCTCCGCTCGGACCCGGCAATCGGATGTCCGGGCACGAACTGTGGCAGTAGATAACCAAAGGCCCCGCGCACGGCATCGACCACAACGTTCTTGGTACTTCCGGCGTCGGTGATCACTGCCTGGCCCAATTCCAGCTGGGCCAGCTGGCCCAGCACCTGCTCCATGGCCAGCACCGGTACCGCCAGCATGATCAGATCGGCGCCCTGTACCGCGCTGGCCAGGTCATCGGTGATGAAGTCGACCACACCCAGGGGCACGGCCTGGCGCAGCGTGGCCGGGTCGCGATCACAGCCCACCACTTCACGGCACAGACCGGACTCGCGCATGCCCTTGGCAAAGGAACCGCCGATCAGACCCAGACCGATCACCGCCAGACGACCGATTATCGGCTCGGCAGATGACGTCGTCATGACGCTGTCATTCACCGTTCAGAACCCGGGCCAGAGCATCAAGGAAGCGCTTGTTTTCCTGCGGCAAGCCGATGGACACCCGCAAATGATTGGGCATGCCATAGCCTGCTACCGGGCGGACGATGACGCCCTCCCGCAGCAGCCCCTGATAGACAGGTGCAGCCTCGCGGCCCAGGTCCACGGCGATGAAGTTGCCGCGTGAAGATATCCAGCCCAGGCCCAGCTCACGGAACCCCTGCTCAAGCTGCAGCATGCCTTCGCGGTTGGCACGGCGGCTTTCGGCCAGATAGGCGGTATCTTCCAGACTGGCCGCAGCAGCAGCCAATGCCAGGCTGTTGACGTTGAAGGGTTGCCGCACCCGGTTCAGCACATCGGCGACCTGCGGATGGCTGATGGCGTAACCCACGCGCAGCGACGCCAGGCCGTAGGCCTTGGAGAAAGTGCGGGTGACGATCAGGTTGGGACAGCGATCAATGAAGTCGAAGCCGTTGAGCGCATCATCGGCGGTCACGTATTCAGTGTAGGCCTCGTCCAGCACCACCAATACCTGCTCCGGCACCTGTGCCATGAAGGCTTCGAACTCGGCGCGCTCGATCCAGGTGCCCGTCGGGTTGTTCGGGTTGGCGATGAACACCAGCCGGGTGGCAGGAGTGATGGCCGCAGCCATGGCTTCCAGGTCATGACCCCATTCACGGGCCGGCACCTGCACCGCGGTTGCGCCCACTGCCTGGGTGACAATGGGATAGACAGCAAAGGCATGCTGACTGAACACGACTTCACTACCCGGTGCGAGAAACGCCCGGGCCAGCAATTCGAGCACGTCGTTGGAGCCGTTACCCAGGGTGATCATCGACAAGTCGAAACCGAAACGCCGGGACACTGCCTGTTTGAGGGCAAAGCCGTTGCCATCAGGATAGCGGGTCAGCTCCGGCAGGGCTTCCTGGATCGCCTTCAGCGCCATAGGCGCCGGGCCGAGGGGGTTTTCGTTGCTGGCCAGCTTGATGATCTCGGCGGGATCGAGGCCGAACTCCCGGGCCAGCTCTTCCACCGGCTTGCCGGGTACATAGGGGGACAGTTCTTGCACGCCTGGCAGCGCCAGACCGAGGAAATCGCAACTCATGACAAAGCCTCAAGCTACAAGCCGCAAGCTCCGAGCAACCCTCTGCCAAACCGCGTGCAGCTTGCCGCCGGTAGCTTGCCGCTACGGTTAAAGTACCGCCTTCGGATAGGACCCCAGGATCTTCAGCGCCACGGATTCCTCACGAATCTTCTCCAGCGCATCGCGGATCAGCGGATCGTGCTGGTGACCGAAGAAATCGATGAAGAATACATAGGTCCATTTGCCGCTGCGTGAAGGCCGGGTTTCGATGCGGGTCAGGTCGATGCCGTTGTCATGGAACGGCTGCAACAGATGATGCAGCACGCCCGGACGGTTGTTCATCGAGACGATGATGGAGGTCTTGTCGTCGCCGGTCGGCGGGACTTCCTGGTTGCCGATCATGAGAAAGCGCGTGGAGTTGTCCGGGCGGTCCTCGATCTTCTCGGCAATACAGGTCAGGCCATACAGCTCGCCGGCGATGTCGCCGGCAATCGCCGCCGAGTTCCACTCACCCTTGACCCGGCGCGCCGCCTCGGCGTTACTCGCCACGGCCACCCGCTCGACATTGGGGTAATGGGCATCCAACCACTTGCGGCACTGGGCCAGGGATTGGGCGTGGGAGTAGACCCGGGAAATCTTGTCGGTACGGGTGTTTTCGCCCACCAGCAGATGATGGTGGATGCGCAGCTCTACTTCACCGCAGATCACCAGATCATGCTCGAGGAAACTGTCGAGGGTATGGTTGATCGCCCCCTCGGTGGAGTTCTCCACCGGTACCACACCGAAATGCACCGCCCCGGCCGCCACTTCGCGGAAGATCTCGTCGATCGCCGCCATGGGTATGCTGCGCACCGAATGGCCGAAATGCTTGAGCGCCGCGGCCTGGGTAAAGGTGCCCTCCGGCCCCAGGTAGGCCACCCGCAAGGGCTCCTCCAGCGCCAGGCAGGCAGACATGATCTCGCGGAACAGGCGCGCCACTTCTTCGTTGTCCAGTGGCCCTTTGTTCAGCTCCATGATGTGCTTGAGCACCCAGGCTTCCCGCTCGGGCCGGTAGAACACCGGCTTTTCGCCTTCGGTCAGGGTCTTCTGCTTGACCTCGGCTACCGTCTGGGCGCAGCGGGCTCGCTCGCTGATCAGTTCCAGCAACTTTTCGTCGAGCGAGTCGATCCGGTTACGCAGAGCAGAGAGTTGCGCTTCGTCTGACATGTCATTCAACCGTGCTGTTTTTCGAATTCGGCCATATAGGCCACCAGCGCATCCACTGCCGCTTCCGGTACCGCGTTGTAGATGGAGGCACGCATGCCGCCCACCGAGCGGTGACCTTTCAGGTTGAGCAGACCGCGCTCCTCGGCCCCGACCAGGAATGGCTTGTCCAGGCGGTCGTCGGCCAGACGGAAGGGAATGTTCATCCACGAGCGGTCGGCAATATTGATCGGGTTGCTGTACAGCTCGCTACCGTCGATGGCTGCGTACAGCTTGCGCTGCTTGGCGCCATTGATGCGTTCCATGGCTTCGACACCGCCCTGGGCCTTGAGCCACTGGAACACCAGACCGGACAGGTACCAGGCGAAGGTCGGCGGCGTGTTGTACATGGAGCCGTTCTGTGCCGCGACACTGTAGTCGAGCATGGTCGGGCACTTGCTGTGGGCCTTGCCCAGCAGGTCGTCACGAACGATGACGACGGTCAGGCCGCTGGGACCGATGTTCTTCTGCGCGCCGGCGTAAAGCAGGCCGAAGCGCGACACATCCAACGGGCGCGACAGGATATCGGACGACACGTCCGCCACCAGCGGCTTGTCACCCACCTCGGGAATCCAGTTGAATTCCACCCCGCCAATGGTCTCGTTGGGCGTGTAGTGAACATAGGCCGCATCGGCAGACAACTGCCATTCGTTCTGGCCGGGAATGGCGAAATAGTCGTATTCCCTGGCGGACGCAGCGACATTGATGTGGCCGTAGCGGGACGCCTCTTCAATGGCCTTGCGCGACCAGATGCCGGTGTCGATGTAGTCGGCACTGCCATCTTCACCAAGCAGGTTCAGCGGAATCTGGGCGAACTGCTGGCTGGCACCGCCCTGCAGGAACAGTACCTTGTAGTCCGACGGGATGCTCAACAGGTCACGCAGATCCTGCTCGGCCTGCTCGGCGATGCTGACGAACTCGTCACTGCGGTGACTCATTTCCATGACTGACAGGCCCTTGCCGTGCCAGTCGGTCAGCTCATCCCTGGCTGTCTGCAATACTGCTTCCGGCAAGGCTGCCGGTCCCGCACAGAAATTGAACAGTCGCTTGCTCACCTTAACCTCTACTCTTGATCGCCAGTGGTTCCGGCGCCTTCTTCAGCCGCGCCGACATCGGTCTCGCCAACATCACTATCTTCGCCCAGGTCGCCCTCGCCTTCCTCATCGGACGGCTCCTGCACGCGCTCCAGGCCGACCAGCTTCTCGCCATTGGCCAACTTGATCAGGGTCACACCCTGAGTGTTGCGCGACAGGCTGGACACTTCCGCTACGCGGGTGCGCACCAGGGTACCCTGGTCGGAGATCAGCATGATCTCTTCGCCATCGACCACCTGCACGGCGCCGATCAACGGGCCGTTGCGGTCGTTGGTGACCATGGCGATCACGCCCTGACCGCCACGCTTGTACTGCGGGAAGTCTTCCACCGGCGTGCGCTTGCCGTAGCCGTGCTCGGAGGCGGTGAGAATCTCGGTGCCGTCCTCGGCAATCAACATGGAGACCAGGCGCTGACCTTCGGCCAGGCGCATGCCCCGAACACCGCGGGCAGTACGGCCCATGGCACGCACGTCGGTTTCATTGAAGCGGGTAACCTTGCCGCCATCGGAGAACAGCATGATCTGCTTGTTGCCATCGGTCAGCGCGGCGCTGATCAGGGTATCGCCCTCGTCCAGATCCAGCGCGATCAGACCGACGCTGCGCTGACGGCTGAACTGCGGCAACGGGGTCTTCTTCACGGTGCCGTTGGCGGTCGCCATGAAGATGAACCAGCCTTCGGTATATTCCTCGACCGGCAGCATGGTGGTGATGTACTCACCCTCATCCAGCGGCAGCAGGTTGACCAGCGGACGACCACGGGCAGTACGCGAGGCTTCCGGAATCTCGTAGGTCTTCAGCCAGTACACCTTGCCCTTGCTGGAGAACAGCATCAGCGTGGTGTGGCTGTTGGCGACCAGCAGGTGCGAGACGTAATCCTCATCCTTGACGCCCGTGGCGGCCTTGCCTCGCCCTCCTCGACGCTGGGCATTGTAATCAGAGAGCGGCTGACTCTTGGCATAACCGCCATGGGAGATGGTCACCACGCGATCTTCTTCGGTAATCAGATCAGCCACACTCAGATCCAGGCGCGAGTTGAGAATCTCGGTACGCCGTGCATCGCCAAAGTTGGTTCTGATTGCCTCCAGCTCCTCGACGATGACCTCCATCAGGCGCTGTTCGCTGTTGAGAATGCGCAGCAGCTCACCGATCTGCGTGAGGATCTCCTGATATTCGGTCAGCAGCTTCTCGTGCTCCAGACCGGTCAGGCGGTGCAGACGCAGGTCCAGAATGGCCTGGGCCTGTTCCGGCGATAGATAGTAGCGACCGTCACGCAGGCCGTACTGCTCAGGCAGCTCATCGGGACGGCAGGCATCCGCACCGGCACGCTCGACCATCTCGACCACCGCGCCCGGCTCCCAGGCTTCGGCCAGCAGGCGCTCACGGGCTTCGGCCGGGGATGGCGATGCCTTGATCAGGGCGATCACCGGGTCGATGTTCGACAGGGCGACCGCCTGACCTTCGAGAATATGGCCACGCTCCCGCGCCTTGCGCAGCTCGTAGACGGTACGACGGGTCACCACTTCGCGGCGGTGGCGGATGAAGGCGTCGAGCAGTTCCTTCAGATTGAGGATGCGCGGCTGACCATCCAGCAGGCCGACCACGTTGATGCCGAACACGTTCTGCATCTGGGTCTGGGCGTACAGGTTGTTGAGGATGACCTCAGCCACCTCGCCCCGGCGCAACTCGATCACGACGCGCATGCCGTCCTTGTCGGACTCGTCGCGCAGCTCGCTGATGCCTTCGAGTTTCTTTTCCTTGACCAGCTCGGCGATGCGCTCGATCAGCTTCGCCTTGTTCACCTGGTAGGGCAGCTCATTGATGATGATCTGCTGGCGACCGCCGACCTTGTCGATGTCCTCGATTTCGCAGCGGGCGCGCACGTAGATCCGGCCGCGGCCGGTCTTGTAGGCTTCGACGATACCCGCACGGCCGTTGATGATGCCGGCAGTGGGGAAATCGGGACCGGGGATGTGCTCCATCAACTCTTCGATGGAGATATCCGGATTGGCGATCACCGCCAGACAACCGTTGATGACTTCAGTCAGGTTGTGCGGCGGGATATTGGTCGCCATGCCCACGGCGATACCGCTGGAGCCGTTGACCAGCAGGTTGGGTACCCGGGTCGGCAGCACCTCGGGGATCTGTTCGGTGCCGTCATAGTTGGGTACCCAGTCCACGGTTTCCTTGTCCAGGTCGGCCAGCAGTTCGTGGGCCAGCTTGGTCATGCGGATTTCGGTGTAACGCATCGCCGCGGCGCTGTCGCCATCGACCGAACCGAAGTTACCCTGGCCGTCGACCAGCAGGTAGCGCAGGGAGAACGGCTGGGCCATGCGGACGATGGTGTCATATACCGCCGAGTCGCCATGGGGGTGGTATTTACCGATGACGTCACCGACCACACGGGCGGACTTCTTGTATGGTTTGTTCCAATCGTTGTTCAGTTCGCTCATGGCGAACAGGACGCGACGGTGCACCGGCTTGAGGCCGTCGCGCACGTCAGGCAGTGCCCGCCCGACGATCACGCTCATGGCGTAGTCAAGGTACGATTGCTTCAGCTCGTCTTCGATATTGACTGGAAGAATTTCTCTGGCCAGCTCACCCATGAAACGGCATTCCTTTTATTGTTGGCGACCTGATGGTGCCAATGCGCACGCAGCGCGGAACGGGCCCGGCTTGGTGCCGGATCAAAGCCCGGAATGATACCACACTGCTGAATCCGGCGGGAGATAGCGCACCTTCCTGAGCGCCAGTTCACACCGCCTGCCCGGCAGACCCGGGCAACGGCTCAGTGCAGCCGTCGCGGGCTCAGCAATCCGGCCAGCCTGGCCTGATCAGGGCGCTCGACGATACCCTTTTCCGTGACGATCACATCAATCAGATCGGCCGGCGTAACATCGAACAGCGGCTGCCCGCCCTGCCCTGCCAATACATCGCCAAGCTCGATATCGTCGGCCGTCTCCAATTCCAGATCGATACTGGCACTGGAGGCGACCACCATGAAACGCAAACCGTGATGCATGGCCAGCACCGCCAGGCCGTAGGTACCGATGGTATTGACCACGTCGCCGTTGCCGGCGATCCGCTCGGCGCCCACCACTACCCAACTCGGATTCGCGACTTTCATCAGATGCGCGACAGCGGCATCAGCATGCAGCACCGCGGGCAGATCGTTCTGGCTCAGTTCCAGATGAGGAATCGCGCCGGCGTTGCCCGGATAGCTCGCACAGACGTCCACCCGGGAAACCAGGCCAGCGTCATGGGCAGCCCGGATAACGCCCAGGGCGCTACCGTGACCAAAGGTGAGCAATGCCTGGGGCTGGCGATCATGCCGGCGGATCACTTGCGCGCCCAGCTTGGCCATGGCGCGGTTGGCTTCGTCGTCACTGGTATGGATGGCGATCGCTGCCTCGGCCAGCAGCGCCGGCACATCTGCCGCCACGCCCAGCGGCCGGCGCAGTCGATCCTGCAGCATCCGCAGAGCCCAGCCGAGGTGCTCAGCCGACGGCCGCGCCGCCGCGAGCAGGGCGAAGTCTGCGCTCAGCGTCTGCGGCCAGTCCGCGGCCTGGCCGATATGCCTGGCTGCCAGAGCGATGCCATAGGCCGCGGCGATGCCCACGGAAGCCGCACCCTGCAGCACGCCATCGCGAATCGCTTCGGCCACCGACACGGCATCACGGCACTCGATCCAGAGAGTTTCTTCAGGCAGGTATCGCTGATCAAGAATGCGCAGGCTGTCACCGCACCACTCCAGGGCCTGGACGCCGCGCTGGTCGGCACTTTGGGGTTGAAACTGCATGAACGACTCCAGCGGGAAAACGTCATTATACCCGGGGGCGCACTGAATGACTGCAGGGCGACCTCGCCCCGTGAACAAATGTCGCTGCCCGCTGCAAAAGCCAGAGGGTATACTGCCAGCCATACGATGGACGAAGGGGGCAGCCAGCCCCTTGTGAACACACTGAACGCCTGCCCCCGAACGGGGCCAGGCAGATTCAACGAGGGGATCATGATGACGCTGAATGTCGACCGGGCGGAAATCGCCAAATTCGAAGCCCTGGCCAGCCGCTGGTGGGATCGCGAAAGCGAATTCAAGCCGCTGCATGAGATCAACCCGCTGCGTACCAACTGGATCGATGAGAAAGCCGCGCTGGCTGGCAAGGAAGTGCTGGACGTCGGCTGCGGCGGCGGCATTCTCGCCGAGGCCATGGCCCAGCGCGGCGCCCGCGTCACCGGCATCGACATGGGTGAGGCGCCGCTATCCGTGGCCCGCCTGCACCAGCTCGAATCCGGTGTGGAAGTGGAATACCAGCAGTGCACTGCCGAAGAAATGGCCGAACTGCACCCGGGCCGTTTCGACGTGGTGACCTGCATGGAGATGCTTGAGCACGTCCCGGACCCCGCCTCGGTGATCCGCGCCTGTGCCGCCCTGGTCAAGCCCGGCGGCCATGTGTTCTTCTCGACCATCAACCGTAACCCCAAGTCCTTCGCATTCGCCATCGTCGGTGCGGAGTACCTGCTGCGCATGCTGCCGCGCGGCACCCACGAATATGCCAAGTTCATCCGTCCGGCCGAGCTGGGCCGCTGGTCCCGCGACGCGGGGCTGGATATGCAGGACATTATCGGCCTGACCTACAACCCGCTGCTGCGTCACTACAAGCTGGCCAACGATGTGGACGTCAATTACATGATCCACTGCCAGCGCGGAGTCTGAGATGCTGGACAGCGTTCTGTTCGACCTGGATGGCACCCTGCTGGACACTGCCGATGATTTTCTGGCGATCATCCACAGCATGCGCCAGGATCGTGGCCTGCCGGAATCGCCGCTGCACCTGATTCGCTCGACGGTGTCCGATGGGTCAGCCGGCATGCTCTGCGCAGCCTTCTCCATCACCCCAGAACACCCCAACTTCGCTGGCTTGCGCGACGACTTTCTCGAGCGCTATCAACGTCAGCTGGCGGTGCACACCCGTCCTTTTCCTGGCGTTCCCGAGCTGCTCGACTGGCTGGATGCCGAGGGGCTGCCCTGGGGCGTGGTGACCAACAAGATGAGCTGCTTCAGCATCCCGCTGCTGGAAGCTGTCGGCCTGAGCAAGCGCTGCGCCAGCCTGGTCTGCCCGGACCAGGTCACGCACGGCAAGCCACACCCGGAACCCTTGCTCAAGGCTTGCGCCGAGATGGGCGTGGACCCTGCACGCAGCGTCTTCGTGGGCGATCATCTGCGCGATATCCAAGCGGGTCAGGCTGCCGGCATGCGCACCGTTGCCGCCCTTTACGGTTACCTGCCAGCGGGCGATGATCCGCAACACTGGAATGCCAGTTACAGTATCGAGAATGCCGCTGCTCTGCGCCCCTGGCTGGAGCAGCAACGGACCAAGGAGTTTTGCCATGTTTGACTACCGCGCCCCCGCTGACCTGCTGCAAGGACGAGTGATACTGGTGACCGGTGCCGGCGACGGCATCGGCCGGGCCTGTGCGCTGAGCTGCGCCGCCCACGGTGCCACCGTGGTGCTGCTCGGCCGCACCCTGAGCAAACTGGAAGCCGTATACGATGAGATCGAGGCCGCAGGCCACCCGCAGCCAGCGATCTGCCCGCTGAATCTGGAAACCGCCGTGGAGAAGGATTACAACGATCTGGCCGACCAGTTATTCGACACCTTCGGAAAGCTCGACGGCCTGGTACACAACGCCGCTCAGCTCGGCCCGCGAACGCTGATCGAGAGCGTCAAGCACGAAGCCTGGCTGGAGCTCATGCAGGTCAACGTCAACGCGCCCTTCTTCCTGAGCAAGGCGATGTTCCCCCTGCTGCGCGCCGCACCCGATGCCTCGGTGGTCTTCCTGTCTTCCACCGTTGGCCGCAAGGCGCGGGCCTACTGGGGGCCCTACGCGGTCACCAAGTTCGCTGTCGAGGGTCTGATGCAGGTAATGGCCGACGAACAGGACGGCACTAGCGAGATCCGCGTCAACAGCGTCAACCCCGGCGCCACCCGCACCGCCATGCGCAAAGCCGCCTACCCCGCCGAGGAGCCGGAGAAGAACCCGGAGCCTGCGGATATCATGCCGGTTTTCCTGTATCTGCTCGGACCGGATAGCAAAGGTGTGAATGGCCAGGCGCTGGATGCGCGGGGGTAACCGAGAGGCCGTCTTTGCACATTTGCCGCGCCCCTAGCGGGGCGTGTGCAGAATCATGACAGCGGTAAAGTCTTATTTGTTGCCGTGCAGCTTGAGCATCAATTCGGCTTCGCTGCGGGTCAGGCCGCAGGATTGCATGAGGTCGTCAAGGCTGGCGCCCATGCCGACCAGGCGGCTGGCCTGATTGTAGGGCATGGTGTGCATGTCCTGCTGTTCCAGCCGCTGCTGCTTGTTTTCCAACTGAGATAGCTTGTTGCGCAGGCTGATCAGCTCTTCACCCATACGAATATGGCTCTGCTGGTATTCAGCCAGCCGCTGATTGAGCTTATCCAACCGGACCTCGGTCGCGGCCTTCAGCTCAAACTGTCGCTGCCCCAGCCGCCGGACCGCCAGGACCGAAGCCACCAGCGCGGCGACCAACAGACCCAGCAGCAATCCAGCCAACAGCAGCAGCGAGCGCTCTTCCATATGGCTCAGATATCCTGCAGTTCGGCCCACTCATCCTCGGTCATCATCTTTTCCAGATCGACCAGAATGAGCAGTTCGTCGTTCTTGTTGCTGACGCCTTGAATGAACTTGGCCGACTCGTCGGTGCCGACGTTCGGTGCGGTCTCGATCTCCGACTGACGCAGGTAAACCACTTCCGCCACACTATCGACCAGGATGCCGATCACCTGGCGATCCGCCTCGATGATGACGATACGGGTCTGGTCGGTGACCGGCGCCGACACCAGACCAAAGCGTTGGCGAGTGTCGATGACCGTCACTACGTTGCCCCGCAGGTTGATGATACCGAGCACATAAGACGGTGCACCGGGGACCGGAGCGATTTCGGAATGGCGCAGCACTTCCTGCACCTGCATCACGTTGATGCCGTAGGTTTCATTATCCAGGCGGAAGGTCACCCACTGCAGAATCGGATCGTCGGCGCGCTGTGCGGTATTGTCTTTCATCTTGTTCAGCTCTCAACCTTGTAGATTCCCTGCCAGGCTCTGCAGCTGGGTAGGGAGTTATGGGATTCATCCTAATCGCGCATCGGCCTATTTGCCAGCGGTGATCAGTTCGGCAAGCGCCTCCACGTCCACCAGCGCGCACATCTGATCGATTACTGTGCCCGCCAGCCAGGGCCGCTTGCCCTGCCCGGATCGCCACTTCACCTGAGCCGGGTCCAGGTGAATCGACTGGCTCACGCCATGCACCGCCATGCCCCACTCGTGGCCCTGCACGGAAATCACGAAGCGCAGAGTGTCACGCAGCTCCGGCGCGTAACGCTCCGGCATGATCCAGCGGGCGGTATCCAGCACCTTCAGGTTGCCGGCCTGGGTCGGCAACAGGCCGAGAAACCAATCCGGCTGGCCGAACAGCGGCGTGATCGGGCCATCCAGGGAATGAATGCTGCCCAGGGAAATCAGCGGCACCGCCAGAGTCAGACCGCCGACATCGAACAACAGGGCTTCGAAGGGCGCTTCACGCCAGGCCGGCGTGGCCGCAGCGGCAGGCGCAACCGGCTCGGGCTGCTCGATCAGCGGCTGCGCCTTTACCGGTTCCGGCACAGCGGCAATGGCCGGCCCAGGTGCAATGGGCTCCGGCCCCGCCACCGGTTGAGGCGCCTGCTCAGCCAGCGCCAGCTCCATGGCGGCGTCCTGCAACAGCGCATCCAGATAGGACTGGATGGTCTGCTCGGGAACATAATGCTGTACGGGCAATGGGTTGTTCATTTGTCGTCTGGGGTTCCGAATCGAATCTGCGAAGCCGGCACGGCCGGGTCTATCAGGTTATCGGCCGCGGGGCGCCGAGCATTAGCCAACAGCGCTGCACCGCCACTCAGGCCACCTCCCTCGAATTCGGCATTACATGTACCAGCAGGTAGCGCAACAGCGCACGGTAGGCCAGCACACCGCGGGCATTGTTTTCCAGGCGCGACGGCACGATACCGGCCAGGCTCGCGTCACGCAGCTTGGTGTCAATCGGCACGTAAGCCTGCCACAGCTGGTCGGCATAATCGCGCCGCAGCGTACGCAGGGTGCTCAGCGAGGCCTGGGTACGGCGGTCGAACAGCGTGGGCACGATGGTGTACGGCAGCGCCTGGCGCCGCGAGCGGTTGACCATGTTCAGGGTATGGACCATGCGCTCCAGCCCCTTCATGGCGAGGAACTCGGTCTGCACCGGAATCACCAGCTGCTCGCAGGCGGCCAGCGCGTTGATCATGGAAACACCCAGCAGCGGCGGACTGTCGATGATCGCGAAATCGAAATCCCCACGCAGTTGCTCAAGGGCGCGGGAGATTACCAGGCCAAACCCGCCCTGGGCCGCCGACTGCCGTTCCAGCGTTGCCAGCGCAGTACTCGAGGGCAGTAGCCGGATGTGCTCATGGGAGGTATCCAGCAGCAATGCCGCTGCCAGCCCCTCGGGCACCCGCCCCTGATGCTGGAACAGGTTGAAGACGCTGCTGGTAAGGCGGTCCGGGTCGTGGCCGAAGTAACTGGTCATCGAGCCATGGGGGTCCAGGTCCACCACCAGCACGCGCTTGCCCTGGTCCGCCAGCAGACCGGCCAAGGCCACCGCCGAAGTGGTCTTGCCCACTCCGCCTTTCTGATTGGCTACTGCCCAGACTCTCATGTCGCTGTACTCCTAACCGTTTGCTGCCGCATCAGTTGATCCCCTGCATGCCGCTGCCGTTACCCGCATTGACCATCGACCGACCGCCATCAGCACTCTCGGCCCGGGCCTGACGCATATTCTGCAAATCCGCCGCACCTTCCGTCGCCGGCTGGTGCCGGGTTTCGGTATAGCGCGAGACCAGCAACACCACCCGGCGATTGGCGCGCCGCCCCGCCGCCGTGGCGTTATCGGCCACCGGCCGGTGTTCGCCATAGCCGACCGCTGCTAGCCGGCCAGCACCGATACCACCGGCGCTGAGCAGCCGCACCACGCTCGCCGCCCGCGCCGCAGACAGCTCCCAGTTGGTGGGATAGACCTGCGACTTGATCGGCACGTTGTCGGTAAAGCCTTCGACATGCACCGGATTGTCATAGGGCGCCAGGATGCCAGCGATCCGCTCGATCAACCCAAAGGCGCCATCCAGTGGCAGTGCGTCGCCACTGGGAAACAGCAAACCGGAATTCAGCTCGATCTCGATCCACAGCTCGTTGGCATGAATCTGCAGATCCCCCACCGAGATCAGCTCACCAAAGGCGGCCTGCATGGCCTCGGCAATGGTCTCCAGCGGGTCATCGCCGGTGCCGCTGTCAGCCCCGGCCCCCATCAGCGACGACGCCGGCGGCGCTTCCTGCACCGGCGCCAGGGTGCGTGGCGTCTGCTCACCAATCTGGATCGGCTCGGCAGTTTTCGGTGCCTGGCTGAACACGCCGATCAGCGATTCCGTGAGGACCTTGTACTTGCCTTCATTGACCGAGGAAATCGAATACATCACCACGAAAAAGGCGAACAGCAGGGTAATGAAGTCCGCATAGGACACCATCCAGCGCTCATTATTGACGTGCTCCTCTTCGCGGCGGCGGCGCATGGCTCAGTCCAGGAAGCCTTCAAGCTTCATTTCGATGGAACGTGGATTTTCCCCTTCGGCGATGGACAACAGGCCTTCGAGCAGCATTTCCCGATAACAGGACTGCTCAAGAATGACCGCCTTGAGCTTGTTGGCGACGGGCAGGAGGAACAGGTTGGCCAGTGCCACCCCATAGATGGTGGCGACAAAGGCCACCGCGATACCGCTACCGAGCATCGAGGGATCGGCGAGATTGCCCATGACGTGGATCAAGCCCATCACCGCGCCGATGATGCCGATGGTCGGGGCATAACCGCCCATGCTTTCGTACACCCGGGCTGCCCGCAGGTCACTGTTCTCCCGGCTGACCAACTCGACTTCGAGAATGCTGCGCAGGGTATCCGGCTCGCAGCCATCGGCCAGCAGTTGCAGGCCCTTGCGAGCAAATAGGTCGGATTCCATCTCGGCGATGGCTTCCAGGCCGAGCAAACCGTCTTTGCGCGCGGTGTTGCTCCAGTTGACCACCTTGCCGATGCCCTCGCGCAGCGGGATATCAGGGGAGGCAAACACCCAGTGGGCCAGCCCCAGGGCGCGTTTGAAGGCCGGCAACGGCGTCTGGATGAAGGCCGCCCCAAGCGTACCGCCGATGACGATCAGCGCCGCCGGCCCGTTGAGCAGTGCATTGATATGGCCGCCTTCCAGATGGTTGCCACCGATGATGGCAACCAGGGCCAGGATGACGCCGATGATACTGAGGATATCCATCAGCCCAGCTCCGTCAGGTAGCGGCCGATCTCATCGAGATCATAAATGCCGTCGGCCAGATTGGCCTTGGCCACGGCCATTGGCATGCCGTAGATCACGCAACTGGCTTCGTCCTGGGCCCAGATGCTGCTGCCGGCCTGCTTCAACATGCGGGCCCCTTCGCGGCCATCGGCACCCATACCGGTGAGAATGATGCCCAGCACCTGGTTCTGCAGCACCTTGGCCGCGGAACCGAAGGTCACATCCACACTGGGCTTGTAATTGAGCCGCTCATCACCGGGCAG
The DNA here is from genome assembly GCF_900114735.1 of Halopseudomonas bauzanensis. Taxonomy (GTDB): domain Bacteria; phylum Pseudomonadota; class Gammaproteobacteria; order Pseudomonadales; family Pseudomonadaceae; genus Halopseudomonas; species Halopseudomonas bauzanensis. The sequence continues at coordinate 373,997 of NZ_FOUA01000001.1, forward strand.
GATGCGGATCACCCCGCGGCTATCGAGCATCATCTGCTTACCGCCCGGCGCGAGCAGCGCCAGGCCCGGGCGCAGGGTGTCCCCGTCTTCGGCTTCCCGTACGGTGATGCGACACAACTTGTCCAGGCGTTCGGCGAAAGCCTTGGTGAAGGTCCCCGGCATGTGCTGAATCAGCAGCAAGGGCGCCGGGAAATCGGCCGGCAGTTGAGTCAGGACTTTCTGCAGCGCCACTGGACCACCGGTGGAGGTGCCGATCGCCACCAGCTTGTAGCTGCGCTTGCGCGGCGCAGCGCTGCGACGGGACGGCTCTGCCGCTGGCTGAGCAGGCGATGACAAAGGGCGAGCCGGTGCCCGGGCCGCAGATGATGAAACAGCCGCAGAGGACGTGACCGGTGCTGTGGTTGGCGCAGGCGCGCTAGCGGGTGCTGCGGAGAAACCCAGCGAACGGCGATTGCTGCGCGCCAGTGCATGCACCCGGTCACACAGCAATTGGCGGACTTTATCCGGATTGCGCGAGATATCCTCGAAATTCTTCGGCAGATAATCGGCGGCGCCGGCATCCAGGGCGTCCAGACTGACCCGGGCGCCTTCGTAGGTCAGCGACGAGAACATCACCACCGGCGTGGGCTGCCGCTGCATGATATGGCGTACCGCGGTAATGCCATCCATGACCGGCATCTCGTAATCCATGGTGATCACGTCCGGATGCAGCGCCAGCGTCTGCTCCACGGCCTCCTGGCCGTTGGTTGCGGTGCCTACTACCTCGATCCGCGGGTCGGCTTCGAGTATCTCCTTGACCCGGCGGCGAAAGAACCCCGAGTCATCCACTACCAGCACCTTGACGGTCATATGTTCTCCCTTACCCTCGCCGCGCGTAGCGCTTGAGCAGGCCGGGAATATCCAGAATCAGCGCGATGCGCCCGTCACCAGTAATGGTCGCTCCCGCCATGCCGGCCGTGCCATGGAGCATACGCCCCAGCGGCTTGATGACCACTTCTTCCTGCCCCACCAGTTGGTCGACCACAAAGCCGACCCGCTGGGTACCAACCGACACGATCACCACGCTGGCGGCGGAGCGGTCGACTTGCTGGTCGGCACCGGGCATCAGCCAGCGCTTGAGCCAGAACAGTGGCAGCGCCTTGTCACGTACCAGGATCACTTCCTGACCATCCACCACGTTGGTGCGCGACAGGTCGAGATTGTAGATTTCGTTGACGCTGACCAGCGGCAGGGCGAATGCCTGATTGGCCAGCATGACCATCAGCGTCGGCATGATCGCCAGGGTCAGCGGTACCTTGATAGCGATTTGCGTGCCCTGGCCCTTGGTCGATTCGATGGAGATAGTGCCGTTGAGCTGGGCGATGCGGGTACGGACCACATCCATACCGACTCCGCGGCCCGACACATCGGAGACCTCGGTCTTGGTCGAGAAGCCGGCGGCCAGAATCAGGTTGAAACATTCACTCTCGCTCAGCCGCTCGGCGGCGTCGCGGTCCATCATGCCTTTTTCCACCGCCTTGGCACGCAGCACTTCGGGGTCCATGCCCCGGCCATCATCGGTGATGGTCAGCAGAATGTGATCACCTTCCTGGCGGGCGGCGAGCACCATCGTGCCGACCCGCGATTTGCCGGCGGCCTCGCGCTCGTCCGGCATCTCGATGCCGTGGTCGACCGAGTTGCGCACCAGGTGCACCAGCGGGTCGGCCAGGGCTTCGACCAGGTTTTTGTCCAGATCGGTATCTTCACCGATCAGCTCCAGGGTGATTTCCTTCTTCAGGCTACGCGACAGATCGCGCACCACTCGCGGGAAGCGGCCGAACACCTTCTTGATCGGCTGCATGCGGGTCTTCATCACCGAAGCCTGCAGATCGGCTGTCACCACGTCCAGATTGCCCACCGCCTTGGCCAGCTCTTCATCCTCGCTGCCGACACCCAGGCGCATCAAGCGATTGCGTACCAGCACCAGCTCGCCAACCATGTTCATGATTTCATCCAGGCGCGCGGTATCGACCCGCACCGTGGTTTCCACCACCGGGGCATCACCGCCGGCCTCGGACTTTTTCGCTGCACGTGCGCTGGCCGGGGGCTTGCCCGCGACCGCAGGTGCAGCCGGTGCCGGAGCTGGAGCCGGAGCGGGCTTGGCTGCCGGAGCGGGCTTGGCTGCCGGAGCCGGCGGTGCAGCGGGCTCCGGCTGGCTGGCGGCAGGTGCCGCACTGTCAACACCCGGCCCCTTGCCGGGACCATGCAATTGATCCAGCAGGGCTTCGAATTCGTCGTCGCTGATCAGCTCGCCGGCTTCGGCCGTTACGCCGTCAGCGGGCTTTTCATTTTCAGATATCGCTACCGGCTCTGGTGACGTTGCGACCTCAGCCGCACCCGGCCCCTTGCCGGTACCGTGCAACTGGTCCAGCAACGCCTCGAATTCGTCATCAGTAATATCATCGCTGTCCGCAGCGGGGGCTGGTTCGTCCTCTTCCGGCGTTACGTGCAGCGCTTCAAGCAGCAGCTCAAACTCGTCGTCGGTAATGTCACCGTCGGCAGTTGCATCCGGTCCGGGCGACGTGGGTGCAGGTACATTGCTGACGCAAGCCGCTTCGGCAGCGGGCGCTGCTGCGATAACGGTTTGGGGCTGAGCCAAAGCTGAAAGAGCCGCCAGCAGCTGCGGGTCGGCGGCAGTTGGCGCCTCTCCTTCACGCACCTGGGCGAACATGCCATTGATGGCATCCAGTGCCTGCAGCACCACATCCATCAGCTCGGCGTCGACCTGCCGCTCACCCTTGCGCAGGATGTCGAATACATTCTCGGCGATATGACAACAGGCGACCAGGGCATCCAGCTGCAGAAAGCCGGCACCACCCTTGACGGTATGAAAACCACGAAAAATGGCATTGAGCAGATCGGTATCGCCCGGGCGGTTTTCCAGATCCACCAGCTGCTCCGACAACAACTCGAGAATTTCCCCAGCCTCTACCAGAAAGTCCTGGAGAATTTCTTCATCCGCATCAAAGCTCATTCAACGCTCCCTTGCCCCAGCGACAATAATACTAACGGTGTCACCAGCCTCTAGAACCCGAGGCTGGACAGCAGGTCATCGACTTCATCCTGTCCCGACACCACATCATCCCTCTTATCGGCATGAATCTGCGGACCTTCACCCTGAGGCGAAGTTTTTTTCCTATCCAGCCCCGGAAGGTTATGCTGAATACCCGCCATCCGGTCGACCTGACCGGCCATGCGCACCAGGTTCAGCAGGCTTTCCTCGACATCGTGCACCAAGGTAATGACCCGCTTGATCACCTGACCGGTGAGGTCCTGGTAATCCTGGGCCATGAGAATGTCGTTCAGATTCGCTGACACTTCCCCGCTCTGCTGCTCGCTGCGCTCAAGGAACGCCAGAATGTTGCGCGACAGTTCGCGGAATTCCGCCGCGCTCATCTCGCGGCGCTGCAGCCGAGCCCACTCAGTGCGCAGGTTCGCCGCTTCTTGGCCCAGCGCGGACACCACCGGGGCGCTGCTCTCAACCAGATCCATGGTGCGGTTGGCGGCCTTGTCGGTCAGCCGAACGACGTAATCCAGACGATCCGAGGCGTCGGAAATCTTCGATGCCTCGGTCGCTTCGGCATCGCCGTCCAGCGTGCGGGCCGTGTCTATCTGAAAATTGATGATCGAGTTGTGCAGCGCACGGGTCAGCTTGCCGACTTCGTAATACAGGCTGCGGTCGCGGGCCTGATTGATCTCGTGTATGACCAGTACTGCCTCGCCGTAGTCCCCCTCTTCGAGGTGGTCCACCAGCTTCCGGGCATTGTTTTTCAGGGAACGCTCGAATTCATCAGCGATTGCCTGGCCGGGATTGTTGCTCAGTGCCATAACGCCCCCCGGTGCCTATCTGGCCTCGATTCGCTCGAAAACCTTTTCGATCTTTTCCTTCAGTGCCTGGGCAGTGAAAGGTTTGACCACATAGCCGTTCACCCCGGCCTGAGCTGCTTCGATGATCTGGTCACGCTTGGCTTCGGCAGTCACCATCAGCACCGGCAGGTGTTTCAGGCGCTCGTCGGCGCGCACCGCGCGCAGCAGGTCGATACCGCTCATGCCGGGCATATTCCAGTCGGTTACCAGAAAATCGAAACTGCCGCTCTGCAGCATCGGCAGCGCGGTGGTGCCATCGTCCGCTTCGGCGGTATTGGTAAAGCCCAGATCCCGCAACAGATTCTTGATAATACGTCGCATCGTCGAAAAATCATCGACGATGAGAATTTTCATGTTCTTGTCCAAGTCGACCTCCATACAAACCAGAAGAAGCGCACTTGCGTGCGCCTCGCGAAACTGTTGCTACTGACCAGGCGAAACGCTGGGAAAGCCGGATCAATCGTCGCGCCAATCGGCCATCCGTGCGCGCAGGCGGGCGGCACATTGGCTGTGCAACTGACTGACCCTGGACTCGCTGACGCCGAGCACCGCACCGATCTCCTTGAGGTTCAGTTCCTCATCGTAATACAGCGACAGCACCAGTTGCTCGCGCTCGGGCAACCGACCTATCGCCTCGGCCAGCGCCTTGCGAAAACGTTCATCCTCCACTCCGTCGAGGGCTTCATGGTCAGAGCCGACTTCGGCCGGCGCCCCCGCCTCCAGCAGATCTTCGAAGCTGAACAGCCGACTGCCGGCCGTGTCGTTGAGAATCGCATAGTAATCTTCGAGGCTCATATCCAATTCGGCAGCAACCTCGTGATCTTTAGCGTCACGACCTACTTTTGCTTCAACGGCGCGGATCGCGCTGCTGACCAGGCGGGTGTTACGGTGGACCGAGCGGGGGGCCCAATCACCCTTGCGCACATCATCCAGCATGGCGCCACGGATCCGGATACCAGCATAGGTCTCGAAGCTGGCACCCTTGCCATGATCGAATTTGCGTGCAGCCTCCAGCAGGCCCAGCATGCCGGCCTGTATCAGGTCTTCCACCTGCACGCTGGCTGGCAGGCGCGCCAGCATATGGTAGGCAATCCGCTTGACCAGCGGCGCGAACTGCTGCACCAGGCGGTCCTGCTCATTGGCCACGCCCATGGTGCGCGCATACATATTGACGCCACCTCCCCCCACGCTCATGAAGGGGTTCCGGTTCCGGTCCGCTGCACCAGGCGTTCGACGAAGAATTCCAGGTGCCCACGGGGGCTGGATGGCAACGGCCAGCCGTCCACGTTGCGTGCGATGGCGCGAAATGCCAGCGAAGCCTTGCTGTGCGGAAAAGCTTCATAGGTGGCGCGCTGTTTCTGTGCCGCCTTGCGCACTGTCTCGTCGTAAGGCACAGCGCCGACATACTGCAGCGCCACTTCCAGGAAGCGGTCGGTCACCTGCAGCAGTTTGTTGAATACGTTGTGACCTTCCTGGGGGCTGTGCACCATGCTCGCCAGGATGCGGAAGCGGGAAACACCGTGGTCGCGGTTGAGCAGCTTGATCAGCGCGTAGGCGTCGGTGATCGAAGTAGGTTCATCGCATACCACCACGATCACTTCCTGGGCAGCGCGCACAAAACTGACCACCGAATCGCCGATACCAGCGGCGGTATCGACCAGCAGGACATCCATGTCATCACCGATATCGCTGAAGGCTTGGATCAGGCCAGCATGTTCACGCGGCCCCAGGTTGACCATCTCCGCCGCGCCGGACGCCGCCGGGACGATACGAATACCACCCGGCCCGTTGATCATCACCTCACGCAGATCGCAGTTGCCGGCCAGAACGTCCGCCAGGGTCGCCTTGGGCCGCAGACCCAGCTGTACATCGACATTGGCCAGCCCCAGGTCTGCGTCCATCAACACCACTCGACGGCCGAGCTCTGCCAGCGCCAGGGCGAGGTTGACCGACACATTGGTCTTGCCCACGCCGCCCTTGCCGCCAGTGATTGCAATTACCTGAACCGGATGATTGCCCATCTGTGCTGTCGCCTTTCTCAATTCGTTAACTTGCGCACTGGTTGTGGAGTATACCGGCAAACACATCGGCCATGGTCTGGTCCTCGGCCATCTCGTTACCGGCCAGACCAACCGCGCGACTGACCAATTGGTGACCAACACCACGAGACAAATCATCCGGGATGCGCTGGCCATCGGCCACATAGGCTACCGGGAGACGCTGTTCCATGGCCAGCCCCAATGCTTCGCCCAGCGTAGCAGCTTCGTCGACCTTGGTCAGAATGCAGCCGACCGGATGACAGCAGCGATAATTGTGCCAGGCGGCCTGAAGCACCCGATACTGGCTGGTCGCCGCCAGCACCAGCAGAGTGCTGATGCGCGCACCCTGGGCCGCGAGTTCGCTCAGTTGGCCACGCAGTTGCGGGTCCTGGGCTTGCAGGCCGGCGGTATCGACCAATACCAGTCGCTTGTTGCCGAACTCCTCCAGTACCTCGCTCAGGCTGTTCTGTTCATCGACCACCCGCACCGGTACGTTGAGAATGCGGCCCAGGGTACGCAGCTGTTCATGGGCACCAATACGGTAGGTGTCCATGGTGACCAGCGCCACATTCTGGCTGCCGTGCTTGAGCACATAGCGTGCCGCCAGCTTGCCCAGAGTGGTGGTTTTGCCGGCGCCGGTCGGGCCAACCAGGGCAATCACCCCGCCCCGGTCGATCAGCTCCTCGCGCATCACCGGCAGGCCCTGGGCCAGGTGGGCCAGCAGCAGGCGCCAGGCCTGGCGTACATCGGTCACGTCGGCAACCTTGGCCAGCAGCTGCTTGCACAGCTCGGCGGGCAGGCCAAGATGAATCAGCTTGCGCCACAGGCTGGCCTGGCGCGGCTGATGCTGATTGACCTGGCCCCAGGCCAGGCCACCCAGCTGGGATTCGAGCATGCCTCGCAGACCGGCAATTTCCGAGCGCATGGCGTCGAGATCATCTATTGCCGGGGGCTTGGAGGTCACCTCGGCTGCCGGCGCGGCACGCTCGCTGTTCAGGCGCTCCAGCAACCCCTGTGCGACCGGCGAGCCCTGCTCGGCAGCCTGGCGCATGCTGTCACCAAACAATTGACGGTTGACGCTGGGGCCATCGGCAGGACGCTCACCCTCTTCCAGGCTGGCCCGGGCGCTGATAATGCGCTCCTGGGTCTTCTTCAGCTCCAGATCCAGGCCAGGCGTAGGCGGCGTCAGCTGCGGCGCTTCGTAATCCAGCGCCGCCGTCAGTTCGACACCACCCGCTACGCGCCGGTTGGCGATGATGGACGCATCCGCGCCCATCTCGTCCCGTACCAGCTTCATTGCCGTGCGCATGTCTGCCGCAAAAAAACGTTTGACTCTCATGGCCTGATCTCACCCTGTGTAATCAATTCTGTCCGACGGTGGCAACGATGGTGACCTGCTTGCTGTCCGGAATCTCCTGGTAGGACAGCACATGCGCGCCAGGCGCCGCGTAGCGGACGAACCGGGCCATCATGTTGCGAACCGGACCGGCCACCAGCAATATCGCCGGTTTGCCCTGTATCTCCTGGCGCTGCACCATGTCCGCCAGCGAACGTTGCAGCTTCTCCGCCATACCCGGTTCCAACAGAATGCCGTCATCATTGCCTTGCCCGGCCTTCTGCAGACTCTGAAGCAATATCTGTTCCAACCTCGGTTCCAGCGTGATTACAGGCAGCTCGGACTCAAGCCCGACAATGCTTTGCACGATAGAGCGAGACAGAGCGATGCGCACCGCACTGATCAACGCGCCGGTATCTTGACTCTTGCCTGACTGGTTGGCGATGGCCTCGGCAATAGTCCGAATGTCCCGCACCGGCACCTGCTCTTGCAGGAGCCCCTGCAGCACCTTGAGCAAACCCGACAGGGAAATTATGCCCGGCACCAGTTCCTCGGCCAGTTTCGGTGAGGCCTTGGCCAGCACCTTGAGCAGTTGCTGAACCTCCTCATGACCCAGCAGTTCATGGGAATGCTTGTAGAGAATCTGGTTGAGATGGGTGGCGACCACCGTACTGACATCCACCACCGTATAACCCAGCGATTGGGCCTGATCCTTCTGCGCCGGCTCGATCCATACCGCATCCAGACCGAATGCCGGGTCCTTGCCGGGAATGCCCTTGATCTCGCCGAATACCTGCCCGGGGTTGATTGCCAGTTCGCGGTCGGCGTGGACCTCCGCCTCGGCCACCCCGACACCCATCAGCGTGATGCGATAGACGTTGGGCGCCAAATCCAGGTTGTCGCGAATATGTACCGAGGGCATCAGAAAACCCAGGTCCTGGGACAGCTTCTTGCGGATCCCCTTGATCCGCGCCAGCAATTGCCCGCCCTGGCTGCGATCAACCAGCGGGATCAATCGATAGCCGACCTCCAGACCAACCATGTCCACCGGCGTCACGTCGTCCCAGCCCAGCTCGCGGGTTTCCGGCGACGGCACTGCCGGCAGTTGCGCCTTCTGCTCTGCCACCTGCTCGGCCTCGGCCTTGATCTTCTGCTGTCGGGCAATGTAATAAGCTCCACCGGCAGCAAGCACACCCAGACCGAGGAACGACAGGTGCGGCATACCCGGGATCAAGCCCATGACGATCATGATGGCTGCGGCGATGCCCAACGCCTTGGGCGACGCGAACATCTGCCGCTTGACCTGACCACCCATGTCCTCGGAGGTGGACACCCGGGTGACCATGATGGCCGCTGCGGTGGATAGCAGCAGCGAGGGAATCTGCGCCACCAGACCGTCGCCGATGGTCAACAGCACATAGATTTCGCCGGCGTCGGTAAACCCCAGTCCATGCTGCGCCATGCCAATGGCCAGACCGCCAATGACGTTGATGAACAGGATCAGCAGACCGGCGACCGCATCCCCCCGGACGAACTTGCTGGCACCGTCCATGGAGCCGTAGAAGTCCGCTTCCTGGGCGACTTCCAGGCGCCGGGTCTTGGCTTCCGTCTGATCGATCAGGCCGGCGTTGAGGTCCGCGTCAATGGCCATTTGTTTGCCGGGCATGGCGTCCAGGGTGAAGCGCGCACTCACCTCGGAAATACGCCCGGCCCCCTTGGTCACCACCACGAAGTTGATGATCATGAGGATAATGAACACGACCAGACCCACCACGAAGTTGCCGCCGATCACCACCTCGCCGAAGGCCTGGATCACCTTGCCGGCCGCGTCGCCGCCCTCATGGCCGTTCAGCAGTACCACCCGGGTCGAGGCCACGTTAAGCGCCAGGCGCAGCAGCGTGGCGACCAGCAGAATGGTTGGGAAGGCGGCAAAATCCAGCGGTCGCAACGCATAGGCGCAGACCAGCAAGACCACTAGCGACAGCGCGATATTGAAGGTGAAGAAGACGTCCAGCAGAAATGGCGGCACCGGCAGCATCATCATGCCCAGCATCGCCAGCAACAGGATCGGCACGCCCAGGCTACCGTGCCGCAGGCCCGCCAGATTGCTGCGCATGGAACTGATCATCTCACCGCGGTTGGCAGCCATTCCCCTCAGATACTCCGATCAAAAATTTGACGTGAAAGCTTTCCTGATCTGTCTCAGGCAAGAACTGTTCCACAAATTCAGAAAAAACCCAGCGCGCAAAAGAAATTGCCTTACCGCCATCGCTCGGCACCATGCATAATCCGTGTCCACGGGGTGATGGTTCCGCAAACGAGAGAGCTCATGCGCGCATTATCCGTACTGTTGTTATCGTGCTGCCTGGCTGGCTGCGCTGCCTCGCCGGAAGAGTCCAGTCTATGGTCAGGTGCCGGTGAGCTGGGGCAACGGTTGATGGGCGCGGTCGGCAGCGGCTCGAACGACAGCCGGGCGGCAGACCAGGCGATGCATGCTCAGGTCGCACAACTGCTGGACCAGCCGCGGATCGACCCGCTGACCCGGTTTCTCGAGCAACATGCCGCGCAGGATGCCAATGACCGCAGCTATCAGTACATCCTCCGCGAGCGCAACAGCCGCTGCCGCGCCATTGGTACGCGTTTTTCGCAGCAGGCACTCACCGACGAGAATCTGGCTTTGTTCCGCAGCGGTTACCAGTACTCTTGCCCGGATCAGGTCGATGCCTTCGCCCAACGCCTAGCGCTCACTCCCCCGGCCACAGCGTCGCCCGCCGAAACTATCGCAACCGGCCCAGTGTCAGCACGGCAGCAGGGGCAGGCGAACAGCTGCTATCTATTGTTCACCATCAAGAACTACCAGCAGGCGCTGCCGTCCTGTATTGAAACCGCCGAGCGTGGCGATGCCAAGGCGCAACATCACTTGGCCATCATTCTGCAGGTTAACGACGATCCGGATCAGGCATATCACTGGGCCCGTCACTCCGCCGCACAGCAACACGCGCCCGGACAGTTACTACTGGCGCAGTTGTACCAGCAAGGTCAAGGCACGCCCATTGATGAGGTCAAAGCACTGACGCTGTTAGAGGACGCGGCGGAGAGTGGTTTAGCCGCAGCGCAGTACGAGGCCGGTGTGGCCTATCTGCATGGATCCGGCAAAGCGGCTGATCGAGGCGCAGCGCAGCGCTGGCTGGAGCGCGCCGCCGGGCAGGATCATCTCCCTGCGCAGCTGCAGCTGGCCGACCTGCACTTCAATGATTCTGGCGCCGAACAGGCCTACGCGCGCCAATGGTTGCTGCGCGCCGCCTCTCAGGGATCGACCACCGCCCAGTACCGCCTGGGCGCCAGCTACATGGACGGCACCGGTGGCCCCCCCGATTACACCGAAGCCTATATCTGGCTGAGTCACGCGTTACGTAACGGTGAACCGCGCGCCAAGCCCCGAATACAGGCCCTGACCGGGCAGTTGACGGCCGATCAGCTCCACACTGCACGCCAGCGTATCGCCGCCGGGTTCAGTGGTCGACTGCCCTGAGCTTGCCCCCATGAACCGACGCAAAAGCTCCATCATGCTGGTCCTGCTACTGCTGATCGGCCTGTTCATCGCCGGCATGTGGCTGATGTCGAGTCTGAACCTCAACTTTGCCCAGCGCGCCATGTCGGAGCAGCGCCAACAGCAGATTGCCGACACCTTCCATTCCAATCTGGATCGCATCAATGCCCATCACTTTCTGATGGAACAGAATACCGGCGCCCTGGCCCGCATGGGCGAACTTTTCGCCCGGCAGAAGCAGATTTCCGGCCGCGATAACCTGGCCGAACTGGAGCGCAGCGTGGGCACAACCCTACGTAGCCTGCATGACCTGTACGGAGGCGGCATCCTGTTCCATCCGGGCGCCTATCGGCTGTCCGATGTCGGCATCTACGGCCACAGGAACAGCACCGCAACCCATATCACTTATCGGGAAACCGGTTTCGAGAACAAGGATTGGTACCGGCGGCTGCAACCATCTTCCCTGCCGGGAAAGCCCAATGAGCTGTACCACTGGACTGCGGCCTACTACCGCCCACAGTTCGACACCGTGGTCATCAGCGTCAGCACCCCGCTGCACGACAGCACCGGCCAGGTCATCGGTCTGGCGGCCACCGACTGGCAGGCCGACGAGGTCATCCGTCTCGTCAGCCGGGTGCGCATTACTCCGGGCACCTTCTCTTTTTTGCTCGACCGGGAGAATCGCAACCTGTCGAGCCTGGCCGAAGCCGCCGACGTACAACAGGCCCAGCAACTGATGGAAGCCATCACCGCCCTGCAGCTACCACGGCAATCTCCAGCGCAACAGGTGCCGGCCAGTCTCGGCAGTCGTTACCCCGCCTCACCCATGCAGAGCCACAGGCTGTTCGTCGGCGAGGCCGAATATGCCCTGTTCCATGCGCCCACCGAAGCGGGCATGATCTTCGGCATAGGCATTCCCCAGGCGGAAATTGACGCGGTACTGGCACCCATGCGGGCCAGCAATTTTCGCATCGTGGCAATCATCGTCAGTATTCTGTTGTTGCTCTCGGGACTGATCCTTTACCTGGTCGCCACTACCCTGAAACAGTTGAATAGCCTCTACACCGACGCGCTGACCGGTCTGCCCAACCGCGAGCGGCTGCTGCTTGATCTGCAAAAGGGCCGGCCCCTGACGCTGGTTCTGCTCAATATTGACTCGTTCAAGGAGATCAATGATTTCTACGGTAGCCAGTGCGGCGATCATGTCATTCGCGAGCTGGCAGACGGGCTGCGCCGCCATGTGCATGACACGCCTGCATGGAAGGCGGTGCGGGTCTATCGCATGCCCGGTGACGAAATGGCCCTGCTGTTTCCCGATAGCCCCGGGCAGGAGGTGCTTGAACAGCGGCTGGAGAATCTGCGGACTTTCATCAAGGGGCTGACCATCCGTTGGCAGGAAGAGCAGGTTCCGCTCCAGGCGACCCTGGGCCTGGCAGCCAGTGTGCAGCCAGACGGCTCGCCACTGGCCAGCGAGCAGCTCCTGCCCTCGGCCAATATCGCACTCAAGCTGGCCCGGTTGAGCAAACTGAACTATCTGGTTCACGATCCCGCGCACCGCATGCGCGAAACCTATGAACAGAATCTGGTCTGGGCCAACCGGCTGCGCACGGCACTGGAACAGAACCGCATCGTGCCGTGGTTTCAGCCGATCATGAACCTGCATACCGGCCGCATCGACAAGTTCGAATGCCTGGTGCGCATGCTCGATGGTGACGATACGCCCATCAGTCCGGCCCACTTTCTGCCGGTCGCCCGCAAGATTCGCCTGTACCGGCAGATCACCCGGCGCATGGTCGACCAATGCCTTGCGCGTTTCGCCGAGACCGACCTGCAATTCTCGCTGAATCTCTCCTGCGACGACCTGCTGGACAGCGAACTGAGCGAGCACCTGTTGCAACGGCTACAGAATCCGGCGCTGGCCCGGCGGCTGATCTTCGAGATTCTTGAGTCAGAGGGTATTGAGAACTACCAGGCGGTGCGCCAGTTTATTGACAAGGCCAAGGCCCTGGGTTGCCGTATCGCCATCGACGACTTCGGCACGGGCTATTCCAACTTCGAACATCTGCTACGGCTCGATGTGGACCTGATCAAGATCGACGGCAGCCTTATCCGCCAGCTGGACAGCGACGCGGATGCCCGGGCGGTTACCCAGGGCATCGTACGTTTCGCCCAGGAACTGGGCATGCAGACGGTCGCCGAGTTCGTGCACAACGAGGCAATTCTGCAGCAGGTGCGCGCGCTGGGCATCGACTTCGCCCAGGGCGCCCGAATCGGCATGCCCGCCCCCGAACTGCCCGCAGGGCTATGCCTTGATGACATCCAGGGTTAGCATGGGCCATACATCCCTGCTGTTCCGGAGCCAACATGACCACCCCAGCCGTACCGCTCTCGATTCTGGACCTCTGTCCCGTCACCCTGAATTCGACCCCGGCCCAGGCCCTGCGCAACAGCCTGCAACTGGCCAGGCATGCCGAGCAACTGGGCTATCAGCGCTTCTGGGTCGCCGAGCATCACAACATGACCGGGATCGCCAGCGCGGCCACCTCGGTGGTCATCAGCTACCTGGCCGCCGGTACCGAGCGTATCCGCATCGGCTCGGGCGGCATCATGCTGCCGAATCACTCGCCGCTGCAGATTGCCGAACAGTTCGGCACCCTTGAATCGCTGTATCCCGGTCGCATCGACCTGGGTCTCGGGCGTGCACCCGGCACCGATATGGCCACCGCCCGCGCGCTGCGCCGTGGCCGCACCGATGGTGAGGACTTTCCGCAGATGCTCGACGAGCTGCGACACTACTTCGCCGAGCCCGAGCCCGGTCAACGGTTGGTTGCGGTGCCCGGCGCCGGTCTGGACGTGCCCATCTGGCTGCTCGGCTCCAGCACCTTCAGCGCCCAGCTGGCCGCCAGCCTCGGCCTGCCCTTCGCCTTTGCCGGCCAGTTCTCACCCGACTATCTGATGGCGGCAATGCGTGCCTACCAGGATAATTTTGTGCCGTCGGCCACGCTGGAAAAGCCCCAGGCGATGCTCGGCATCAATGCCTTTGTCGCCGAAACCCGAGACGAAGCACATTATCTGGCCAGTTCGCACCAGCAATCTTTCCTCAACATGATTCGCGGCGAGCGCGGCCAGCTACGGCCTCCCGTAGAGGATATGGACGCGCTCTGGCAGCCCCATGAGCGCCATCAGGTACTCTCGACCCTGGCCGGCACCCTGATCGGTGACGAGCAGACCGTCGCCCAGCAGATGGCGGACCTGCTGGAACGCACCGGTGCGAATGAACTGATCGTCAACAGCCCGATCTATGACCAGGACAAGCGTCACGACAGCTACCGGCGCCTGATGGAAGCAGCCGCACGGCTTTGACCAGCGCGGCAACATGACTCGAACTTTGGCGGCGCAGGCCTTTCCAAAACGGTACCCCCGTCCGGAAAAGTCGAGAGCCCACCATGAGCCGCATCCCCCGGGACACCCAGTTTGATAGCAGCGCAGGCTTTCTGCGCAACGGTTACAACTTCATTGCCAATCGCTGCCAGGACCTTGGCAGCGACATCTTCCAGACCCGCATCATGCTGCGACCGGTGTATTGCATCACCGGCGAAGACGCCGCGCGCATGTTCTATGTGCCTGGTCGCTTCACTCGCAACCATGCGATGCCACCGACCACGCTGTCGCTATTGCAGGACAAGGGCAGCAGCCTGACGCTGACAGGCGAAGCCCATGCCCGGCGCAAGGAAATGTTCATGGCGCTGATGGGCCCGGCCCGGCTGGAGCAACTGGTGGCGATCTTCGAGGAAGAATGGCAGGCGCGACTGGCCCGCTGGCAAAGCATGCCCGCGGTGGTACTGCAGACCGAAGCCGAATATATTCTCTGCCGCAGCGCCTGCCGCTGGGTCGGCATTACGCTGCATGAGGGCCAGGCAACACAACGTGCGACGGAACTGGCTGCCATGGTCGAAGGCGCCGGCAGCATCGGCCCGCGCAACTGGAAGGCGCAGCTGCTGCGCCAGCGCACCGAACACTGGGCTCAGGAACTGATCCGCCAGGCCCGCAACCATCCGCGTGCCGATCCGGCCACACCCCTCGATATCATCGCCCATCACACCGCACTGCACGGCCATGGGATGGATCACCGCACTGCCGCGGTGGAGCTGCTCAACCTGCTGCGCCCCACCGCTGCCATCGCCCGGTATATCACCTATTCGGCGCTGGCCTTGCATCATCACCCCGAGTACCGCGACCGGCTGCAGCAAGGAGAGGAAGGCCTGGCAGAGCTGTTCGCCAACGAAGTGCGGCGCTTCTACCCCTTCTTCCCTGCGGTCGGCGGCATCGCCCTGGAAAACTTCGAATGGCGCGGCCACTCTTTCCACAAAGGCGACTGGATGTTGCTCGACCTCCACGGTACCAACCACGATCCGCGCATCTGGCAGCAACCGGAGCGCTTCTATCCGGAGCGCTTCAAAGATTGGGATCACAGCCCCTACAACTTCATCCCCCAAGGCGGCGGGGAATACTCGCATGGGCATCGCTGCGCCGGGGAATGGCTGACGATTGAGGTGATCAAGGCCGCATTGAGAATGCTCACCACCCGCATGACCTACCAGATCCCCCACCAGGATCTGAGCATTCGCCTGTCGCGCATGCCGGCCATGGTACAGAGCCGTCTGATCCTCACCGAGGTGCGCGGCGTCAGCCCAGAATAGATTGCCGAAGCCGTGACAACCGGCGTAGAATGCCTCGCGCTGCGGGTGTAGCTCAATGGTAGAGCAGAAGCTTCCCAAGCTTACGACGAGGGTTCGATTCCCTTCACCCGCTCCACTAAGCTACATCCTGACTATGCGCTGTGGCTTACAGCGAAATAGCGCCAGCAGTTGAGCAATCCAACCCCGAGTGCGACGAAGCCAACTTGTCCAATCACGGCGCGGATAGCAATCGACCGACTCTGGTGCATCAGGCATGACAGGGAAAGTTGAAGGTGAAAGCAGACAGGGATGATGCGCCCGAGCACGTTAAGCACAAGCGAAAGTCCCCCATCGGTAGAGCTGGTATTGCAGCGGCAGGATTAATTGCCGGCATTCTGTTCATGGCCGATCGCAATGGATGGATGGACTATGCAAAGCACAGTGTGAACCCACCATCGCCTAGCGAGTCTCAAATAGCAGCGACATCTCCACGAACAGAAAAACCACCAGCCACACTGCAGCCGGCCGCTCCAAAAGCTGAAGCAGTCCCGCAGAAAGCAGCTGAAACCGTCCCAGCCACAAAGCAAACCAGCTTCAACGATAGCAACTATCGTCCGAGCACAACCATTAACAGCATGCCACCCCCACAATATGCCCAAGCGAGAAGCCAACCGAGGCCGAGCAGGCAACCCCAAGGACTGAACGGCAGTCATACCGCAAGACTGACATGGGGTAATAGGAGCTGGTGGCAGGGGACATACCGCTGGAATAACAGCATCATCAACTACGATGATCTGTGCCGTAGCAGCAATTACCCAAAGAAGGGCTCCATCGAATACAGAGCTTGTAGACGAGAAGCGAAGACCTACTTGCGCGACGAGTGCCGCGCCGGCCGAAGCAAGAGCCTACAGTTACGCCGGGTATATTGTCATGCCGAGAATGCCTTCAGACACTGACGCCGGGGTGGGCGCCACCGGCTGATCGAGCATGAGCCCGATCAGCCAGTGGTATCAGGCGTTCTGCCGCGGCGTCCGGCGAATGGTCTTGAGCAGATCCTCGGGTGTGATCGAGCCGACGATATTGGCGCCGCTGCCGGGCTGCGGCAGGTTGAGGATGTTGCCCTTGATCTTGCCGATGACGTGCATTTCACAGGGTTTGCAATCGAATTTCAGCGTCAGTACCTCATCGCCGTGGACCAGTTGCATGGGCGCAACCTTGGTGCGCACGCCAGTGACGCCCTTGGCCTGCTTGGGGCACAAATTGAAGGAGAAGCGCAGGCAGTGCTTGGTGATCATCACCGGCACATCGCCGGTTTCCTCATGCGCCTCGTAGGCGGCGTCGATCAGTTCCACGCCGTAGCGCTGGTAGAACGCCCGAGCCTTTTCGTTATAAACGTTGGCCAGGAAGGTCAGGTGTGATTGCGGATATACCGGTGGCGGTATGCTGACCGGTTTGCGATTGCCGTGTGGGAAAGCAGCGATACGCGCCTCGCTCAGTTGCTCGATCAGTTCCCGCCGCAGACTCTTGAGTTGCGAGTTGGGCACGAACGGTACGAACGGCGCGTCGATTTCCACCTGCTCAGCGTGATACTGGGTGGTGCCCAACTGACCCAGCAGGTCGCGCAGTTGCTCCAGCGCCTGCTCGGGCTTTTTCGCCGGCTCGAACGGACCGCTCAACTGATGGCTGACCTCGATGCCCTCTTCGCTGATCGCGGTGAGCTTGAGGCTGTCGGCACTCAGCTCGGCATGCCAGCGCAGCCCGATACGACGCTCTGCGGACATCTTTTGCAAGGCCTGCTGCCAGTTATGGTCCAGGTTGCGGCTGAGCGTTTGCGGCAGGCGCGCGCGGCGCAGTTGCTCGGGCAGCTCGTTGGGCTCGATACGGTACTGCCAGCGCGGCTCGCCCTCTTCCTCATAACGGGCCAGCTCCTGGGCAACGTTAGCTCGAAACCCTACTACCTCGCGCTTGACCAGGACGTTGAGGCCGTCCCCATTGGACAGGGGCTCGTGGGTCACCGCCAGCAGATCATGCTTGCGCACCTGCTGCAGCTCGCCCACCACCAGGCCGGTGAAGGTCGGTGAATCGAAGGCACCGATATCGATCTTGCGGTCGGTGACGAAGTAATCGGTGCTGCCCCGGTGGAAGGTCTTGTCCGGGTCGGGCACGAAGAAATGGGCGGTACGACCGCTGGAAGCGCGCGCCAGATCGGGGCGGTCCTCCAGAATATCGTCCAGCCGCTGGCGGTAATAGGCGGTGATGTTCTTCACATAGCCCATGTCCTTGTAACGCCCTTCGATCTTGAACGAGCGCACACCCGCATCGACCAACGCGCGCAGGTTGGCGCTCTGATTGTTATCCTTCATCGACAGCAGATGCTTCTCATAGGCGACCACGCCGCCATGCTCGTCCTTGAGGGTATACGGCAGTCGGCAAGCCTGAGAGCAATCGCCACGGTTGGCGCTGCGGCCGGTCTGGGCATGGGAAATGTTGCACTGCCCGGAGAAGGCCACGCATAGGGCACCGTGGATGAAGAACTCGATGGTCGAGTCGACCTCCGCATGGATCGCCTTGATCTGCTGCAGGTTCAGCTCGCGGGCCAGCACCAACTGGGAGAAACCGGCCTGATCGAGGAACCGGGCCTTGTCCAGGGTGCGGATATCGCACTGGGTGCTGGCGTGGATTTCGATCGGCGGAAGGTCCAGTTCCATGACGCCCATGTCCTGCACAATCAGTGCGTCGACACCGGCGTCGTAGAGCTGATGGATCAGCAGCCGGGCCCCTTCCAGCTCGTCGTCATGCAGAATGGTGTTGAGCGTGACGAAGATGCGTACATGGAACAGCCGGGCAAAGCGCACCAGCTCGGCGATATCAGCCACGCTGTTCTCGGCGTTATGCCGCGCGCCAAAACTCGGGCCGCCGATATAGATGGCATCGGCACCATGCAGGATGGCCTCACGGGCGATGGCGACATCCCGGGCTGGGCTGAGCAATTCGAGATGGTGCTTGGGAAGGGGCATGGCAGAACCGTCGAGTGGAAAAACGGCAGATTGTAGCTGTTACGGCAGAATGCTGCACGATCAGGTGATGCGCGGCCAGCCATGGCGACTTTTCGCCATGGCTGGTTCAGCTCAGTTCGCTCCGCAGGCAGGCAAGCCAGGCCGCTGAGGGTTGGTGAAGGTACAACCGTAATCCGCATCAGCTACCACAGTCGGATCAAGCACCTCATCGCCGGCGGGCTTGGGCGCACCATTGACCCAGAGCAGCCAATCAGTGATCGCCGCTTGGTATTCCGCATCCGCAAAATCACAATGGCTCGGCGCACGGATAGCACGCTGCACTAACAAATGCTCATTACCATGCTCTTCGGCACGCTCGCGATACAGCTGCTGATGACGGAACGGCACATAGAAATCACCCAGCGTGTGCATGGTCAACACCGGAACATCGAATTCACCATTGACCAACGGGATCCAGCGTACCCCATCGTCACGCAACGGATTGGCGTCGGGGTCGGCCGCCATGCGGGCGATGCGCTCGTTGAATTCAACTTCCTCGGCAGTTGGCTCCGGGTCCGTGGTCCAGCGGTACATCTGGTCCTCGTTACCGTAGCCATTAAGGGCCAAAATCCCGTTGATATCGCCACCAGAACCACCGGTACCCAACACAATGCTCTGAAGCACGCTGTCATAACCGAATTCAAAAATGGGACGTTCGCCTCCCGTCAGATTCTCGGCGATAGCCATCAGACGCGTCCCCTCTATACCCTTGGGCGATGACCAGTCCGGCAGCCCGCCAGCTTTCTGATTGAAGAGCGCATTCACTATCGGTCCGGGGACTACCAACAAGCCTGTGGGATGGAACGTGCCGACCAACTCAGGGAATCTCGAATAATCCTCATTGCCGTAACCGGCCAGTTCCATCATCACCCTGGGGTAATCCCCCAGCCATTGGAATTGATTCTGTTCGGCCTGACAGAGAGGCGCAGCTCCCTCGTAGGGCACCTTGTACTGGGTGCGCTCCATGTTTTCGCGATCTACCGCAGCAGCAGCGATATGTCCTCCCATAGACACGCCTGAGATGAGGTACTGGTCTGGTGTGGATAGGCCATGACTATAGTCACGCTCGACATACTCCATTACGTTCAGCGCTAACTTATTGGTATCTTCAATACCCGCACGTGCATCGTAATAATTCGCAGAATAGGAGGAAGAAGCCCAGGCATACCCTTGTTGCAATACGGCTTGGCGCCATGCCTCTGGCGGCTTCGAGGTACTCACTACCTCACCTTCACCCCCATATCCTCGCGTCCACATGACAAGGCCATCGCCATCCCAGCCGTTCGGTACTTCCAATGCGTAAAGCGCCTCCCCTTGTAGGCCGTCATACTTACCGAAATAGATCATCGCACCCGGCAGCGCATCGAACTCTGCCGAAGTGGCCGTAAAGGAACGATCATCATGCTCTCTGGTCATTTCTGGCGGTGCGATATCATCATCAGAATCACCACCGCTGCTGCTTCCGCCGCCTCCACCGAGACAACCGGTCAGCAATAAGGCACTCAAGGTGAGGGGTAAAGCAGCCAGGGGGAAAGGTGTGATGCGCAAGGTAAACCTCCATTGTTTTTGTAATAACTAGCTGGGCGCAGACAGCCCAAGCGCATTCATGAGCTTAGTCGAGGCGGCATGATCTGCCGCTCCATAAACTACGCTGATATCACCCTAAAAAGGCACCACTCAAATGGGTGATACGAAGCTCGCGATCGCGTCAGGCTACGAGTTTGGAGAACATCCGCGCCGATGGCCTGGAAGACAGGTCCACGCCGGCGCGAACGTTTCAGGCGAGTTACTTCAGCCCCAGCCGCCGCGCCAGCTTGTGCAGGTTGCTGGCATCCAATTCCAGCAGGCGCGCTGCGGCGCTCCAATTGTCATCAACGGCGAGCAGAGCCTGGCGGATCTGCTCGCGCTGGCAGGCTTCCACGCTAATGCGCAACGGTTGGATGTTTCCAGTATCAGCTGTGGCCTGAACATCAGGACTACTCGTGCTGGCATTGCCACCGCCGATGGGAATATCCAGCAGCGCCGCATCCAGCGACAACATGGACTGGCGGGACCCGTTACGCCCCAATGCCTTGATCGCCGCTCGGCTGATGACGTGTTCCAGCTCGCGTACGTTACCCGGCCAGTCATAGGTCAACAGCGCCTGCTCGGCATCCGGAGACAGGCGCAGACTGCGCACCCCGAGGCGGGCGCGGTTGAGTTCGAGGAAATGACCTGCCAACAGCAACACATCATTGTCCCGATCTCGTAATGGCGGGACCGGTACCGGGTAGACCGAGAGGCGATGATAAAGGTCAGCGCGGAAGTCGCCCTTGGCTACTGAATCGGCCAGGTTGCGGTTGGTGGCAGCGATGATCCGCACATCCACCCGCAGCGGCTGGTCAGCACCCAGGCGCTGAATCTCGCCGTTCTGCAGGGTACGCAGCAGTTTGGCTTGCACATGCAGCGGCAGCTCACCGACTTCATCGAGAAACAGCGTGCCGCCGTTGGCCGCGTCGAAGCGCCCGCCCCGATCACTGCTGGCGCCCGAGAAGGCACCTTTAACGTGACCGAACAGCTCGCTTTCCGCCAGAGACTCCGGCAGCGCAGCGCAGTTGACCTGCACCAGCGGTTTGTTCGCCCGTGGTGAGTGGCGGTGCAGCCAGTGGGCGAACAGTTCCTTGCCGACCCCGGTTTCACCGGTGATCAGCACGGTCAGGTCTGAATCTGCCACCACCGCCAACTCGTCCAGCAAGCGTGTTACCGCCGGGCTGTGACCGACGATGCCATGCTGTTGAACGCCCGGCAGCGCCCGGTGATCATCGGCGCGAACCATGCGCAGCGCGCGGTTCTCCTGCTCCAGCCGGGTTACCCGCAACAACGCCTCGACCAACGGCAGCAGGCGTAGCAACTTGATCCGGGCGCGCTCGTCAAAGGTGCCGGCCTTGAGCGCATCGAGGGTCAAAGCACCCCAGAGCTCGCCCTCCACATATAGGCTCACTCCCATGCAGTCGTGCACCGGCAGCGGTTCGCCCGGTGACTCATCGAGCAGCCCATCGTAGGGGTCAGGCAAGGTGCTGTCGGACTCGAACCTGGTGATTTCCCGGCGCGACAGCAACGCCGCCAGGCGTGGATGCCGTGCCAGGTCAAAACGCCGGCCCAGGGCGTCCTGCACCAGCCCGACCGCAGCCACCGGCCGCAGGCAATCATCCTCGCGCTGCAACAGCACTACCGCACCGCAGGTAAAGCTTTCGCGCAATACCTGCACCAGGCGTTGCAGACGGACCGCAGCCGGCAACTCTGCCACCAGATCAGGCAAGAGAAAATCTTCAATCATGGTCAGATGCACCCCATATGGTTTGGAGAACCATAACGCAGCAGGGTATAAACAACCAATAAAAATAATTTCCTTTAAAATTCAATCAATTGCGTATGGCATATGTCTTGCTGGGTTAATCGATAGAAGCTGCGGTTGTTCATTCCCCTATCGGAGTAATCAGCATGTCCCACCATTCACCTGACATTTCCACCGCAATCACCGGCTCGGCGGTGGGCGATGACCAGCAAATCTGGGCGCAAGCGCCAACGGATGACCTGATTCACCATATCCTGATCCGCTATCATCAGCGCCACCGTGAGCAGTTGCCGGAACTGATTCGCCTCGCTCGCCGTGTTGAACAGGTGCATGGGGATCACGCGGAATGCCCGAACGGGCTGACTGACCATCTCTCAGATATTCAGCAGGCACTGGAAAGTCATATGTCCAAGGAGGAACAGATCCTGTTCCCCATGCTGCTGCGCGGCGAACACAGCCTATCGCGCGGGCCGATCAGCGTGATGCGTTTCGAGCATGACCAACACGATCAGGCGCTGGACCAGCTGTACGCATTGACCAACGACATCACCGCTCCACCCCACGCTTGTAATACCTGGCAGACGCTTTACCGGGGGTTGGACGAGTTCTGCCGGGACCTGGCCCAGCATATCCAGCTGGAAAACGAAGTACTGTTCGATGGCCCGGCGGCCGGGAAGACGCTATAGGACAAACATGCTCTTGGCGCAGATGACCAGCAGCACGGCATGTACCAGCAGGCTCACATTGATCAGGTGCATGCCCCGCTCGCCGATGTGCTGGCCGCGGCGCAGAAAGATCAGCGCGGCATAATGCCCTATGATCAACAGCGCCAGCAGGATCTTCAGGCTGAGCAGCGTGGCGAAATGGCTGGCAAAGGGATCGGCCAGCACACCGCGATAACGCCACGCCAACGTCAGCCCAGCCCCGTAGAGCACGATGGCAACCACATGAATCACTCGCCGCGCCTGCTGCCCCAGGGCTTGGCTCATGGGGCCACGAACCGACGCGTCCAGACGCCGACCTGCCGGCGCCAGAATCAGTACCTGAAAGAACAGCGTGCCGACAAAAGCCATCGCAGCGAGCAGATGCAGCGTTTTAATCAACAGATATGTCATACAGTTGTTCCAGAAAGAAAGGCGTAGCCTGACACGGCGCGCAACGAGCATAACAAGCAATCAGGAGATTTTCATGCCGAACAGTCGTACCCATCTACCCGCGCTGTTTGCATTGGGTTTTCGCCCTTTGTTTCTCGCGGGCAGCCTGTTTGCCGTTCTCGCCGTGCCGCTGTGGATCGCCGCTTACTTCGGGCACATCGATCTGACACCCGCTGGCGGCTGGCTGGCCTGGCATCGCCATGAAATGGTCTTCGGTTTCGGCGTGGCGATCGTCGCCGGCTTTCTGCTGACCGCAATCCAGGCCTGGACCGGGGTACCGGCCTTGACCGGTATGCCGGTGCTGTTGCTGGCGGCGCTGTGGTTGCTCGCCCGCGTGCTCTGGTTGTTCGGCGCGCCGCTGTGGCTGCTGATCCCGCTGGACGTAGCGTTTCTGCCGCTGGTCGCGGTGGCCATAGGCCGTTCACTGTGGAAGGTGAAGCAGGTGCGCAACTACCCGATCATCCTCATGCTGGGGTTGCTGACCTTCTGCAATCTGTTGGCGCTGATTGGCCTGGAGCGCAATGAGTTCGCCCTGCAGCGCCACGGCGCCGTCGCGGCCCTCTGGTTGATTGCCGGGCTGATGGGCCTGATCGGTGGTCGGGTCATTCCTTTCTTTACCCAGCGCGGGCTGGGCCTTCAGGAACCGGTCGAGGCCTGGCCCCGGCTGGATAACCTGCTGATGGCCGGCAGTATCTTCATCGCCCTGCTCATGCTGAGCGGTATCGGCCTGCGGCCCTCGCTATGGCAGGCGCCCCTCTATCTGCTACTGGGCCTGGGGCATATCGTCCGCCTGCTGCGCTGGCATCATCCGAAGATCTGGACCGTGCCGCTGCTCTGGTCGCTGCATCTGTCCTACGCCTGGCTGGCGCTGGCATTGATTGCCATGGCGCTGTGGCATGGCGGCTGGTTCGGCGGCTTCAGCCAGGCCACCCATTTGCTGGCTATTGGCGGCATGGCCGGAATGATCCTGGCGATGATCTCGCGCGTCAGCCTCGGCCATACCGGCCGGCCTTTGCAGCCAGCCAGGGCCATGAGTCTGGCCTTTATCCTGATCAATCTGGCGGTACCGCTGCGGGTATGGCTGACCATTGCCCTGCCCCAGACCGGGTTCTGGCTGGCGAGTCTGTGCTGGGCGGCGGCGTTTGGTTTGTTCGTCTGGTACTACGCGCCGATTCTGCTGGCGCCGCGGCCGGATGGGCGGCCGGGATAGGCTGGGGTTGTTTGCCCCTCTCCCCAGCTCTCTCCCGCGAGGGGGAGAGAGTAAGCCGTGCGGCTCGAAACGGATTCGCTAGCCTGCGGGGAGAGGGGCCCGGCTTACAGCAATTCCTTACGCAACTCCGCGCCTGACTTGGGCGACAGCAGCCCCGGCGCTACGTCCAGTACTGTCTGCGCACCAATCACGCCGCTCTGATTCAAACGCCAGGTTGCCCGGGCGTAGGCAACCAATACCGCTGCGGTGAATTCGGGGTTGCTGCCCAGTTTGAGGGTGTATTCCATGACCTGGGTAGTACCGGCGTCCGAGGTACCGCTGCGGATCACGACGCCGCCGTGGGGCATGGCGGCATGGTCGCGACGCAGCTCCTGCTCGCTGATGAAGTTGACGGTGGTGTCGTAGTCGGCGAAGTAGTGCGGCATGCTGACGATGTTCTGCTCGACTTCCTTCGCATCGGCGCCGTCCGCCAGCACCACGTAGCATTCACGCTTGTGCTTCTCGCGGGTAGCCAACTCCGGTAGTTCGCCGTTGCGCACGCGCTCGATCGCGGCTTCGGCAGGCAGGGTGTACTGCACGCCCGCCTTGACGCCTGGTACCCGGCGCACGGCATCGGAATGCCCCTGGCTCAGACCCTTGCCCCAGAAGGTGTAAGTGGCGCCAACCGGCAGGATGGCTTCACCGTACAGGCGGTTCAGGGAGAACAGTCCCGGATCCCAGCCCACCGAGATCATCGCGGTGTAACCCGCTGGCTTGGCGGCACTATCCATTGCAGCGTGGTATTCGGGGATGGTGGCGTGGGTGTCGAAGCTGTCGACGATGTTGAACATGGCGGCCAGGGCCGGACCCTGTTCGGGCAGGTCGTTCTTCGAGCCGCCGCACAGGATCAGCACATCGATCTGGTCACGAAACTGGGCGATATCGTTCTGGGCATGCACCGGGATGTTGCTGTCGAGCAGTTGCACGTCGGCCGGATTACGGCGGCTGAAAACGCCGACCAGTTCCATGTCCGGGCTCTGGGCGATGGCCATTTCCACGCCCTTGCCGAGGTTGCCGTAGCCGGCGATGCCGATTCTGATTTTGCGCTGCATATGAAGACCTGACCCTTTCTCTGTGTGCCAACCCCGCCCTGAGTCATGCGGGGTAAAGCGCGAATTATACAGACTGTGACGGCGTTTTCGGCCCTGACGGCCAGTACGCCGCCTCAACCCTCGATGGCAGCGGTCTTGAGCCCTTCCAGCTCGCGCACCGGCACACCCATATCCCGCCACTTGTCCGGATGGCAGCTGAACAGCAGCACCTGATGCCGCTGGGCCGCATCGAACAGGATGCGTTTCATCTGCCCCAGCCGGGGTTGATCGCTGTGCACCAGGGCATCATCCAGAATGATCAGTGTCGGGCGGCCGGCTTCACGCAGCAGATCGGCATAGGCCAGCCGGCTGATCAGCCCCATCTGCTCCCGGGCGCCGAAACTCAACGTCGCGAATTCGCTGGCGTCCTGACCATGGCGCAGCAGGCGGCCGGGCATCAGGTTTTCATCGACCTCCAGCGTTGCCTGGGGAAACAGCAGTTGCAGGTAATGATCCAGATGCTTCTGCAGCGGCGCTTGCAGGCGCCGGGTCAGTTGCTGACGTTTCTCGCTGAGCAGGTTGTGCAGCAGCGCCAGCGCCCGCGCGCGGCGGTCGAGCTGATGGTAGCGGCGATGCTCGCTTTCCAGCTCGGCGGCCAGGGAGGCACGGTGCTCTTCCAGGCCATCGGCGCCCTCCCCCTGCAGCCTGCCCTGCAGCGCAAGCAGCTCTTCGCGGCGCTGGTTGAAACCCTGTTCCAGTTGTGCGGCGCTGCTGCGGTAGCGCTGGATGTCCTGCTGCAGGATGTCCGGTCGGGCGCTGGCAATACGCGCGGCGCGCTCATTGCTTTGCTGTTCCAGCCGCGCCTCTTCGGCGCGCAGCGTCAGCAGGTTGTCATTGAGCTTGCGCTGCTGTTGCATATGCTGGGGATCATCCAGCCGCGTCTGCAGCAGGCGACATTCTTCTTCGGCGCTGGCCAGATTCTGGCGCAGACCGATAAGTTGTTCATTGTGCTTGCCGGTGGCTGCTTCACGCTGCTGCAACTGTGCGGCGGCCTGCTGCAGTATCTGCTCGGCCAGGCCGGTATCGACGGCCGCCGTAGCGACGGCCGCCTCGCCCACCGGCATCTCAAGGGCACCCAGCTCCTGCTCCAGTTCGGCCAGACGCGCAACAACACCGGCCGCGTCCTGCTCCAGCGCCTCGATACCGGCGGGCGCATGACTGGCCAGTAGTTTGCGGTTGGCATGGATAGCGGCGTTCTGGGCCTTGGCAAGCTGCAGTTGCTCCCGCGCCTCATCCAGCGAGCTGACGCGCAACTGCTCCAGCAAGACTTGGAGCTGGTCCCGGGCGTGTTCGGTCTTGCGGGCCAGGGTAGCCAGATCTTGGCCGCCGGGCGTGATGATCAGCTTGCCGATACCGGCAATGTCCAGTTGGGTTTCCTGCAGCAGCAACAACTCATCGCTGCCACTGAGCTGCTGCTGATCCAGGCTGAGCTGCTGACCGGGCAGCAGTTCATAGCGCAGCCGCGTGGCAATGCTCTGCTGGCGAATATCCAGCTCCCGCAGTTGGTTATGCAATTGTTCCAGTTGGGCCAACTGCTGGTCATTGATCCGCACCGCGGCCAGCGCCTGCTGCTGAGTAACCAATTCGTTCTGCAACAGGCGCGCCTGCTCCAGACTGAGCTGCAACTGTTGCTGTTGCTTCAGCAACCGCTGCCGCTCCCGCTCCAGGGTCTCCCGGCGGGCCCACTGGCGCGCCTGACGCTCCTGCTGCTGGGCCTGCTGATAGGCGGCCAGCGCAGCATCCTGCGCAGCCACCAACTCGGCCTGCTGTCCGGCGAGTTGTTCCAGTTGTTGCTGCAGCTGCTGGCATTTGCCCTGGCGTTGCTGCAGGTCCTTGGCCTGCTCCTCATGGCTGCGCAGTTGCTCCAGCACTATCTGCCGATGGCCGCGTACCTGCTCCAAGGCTTGCAAGTCGCGCTGCTGTTCCTCGGTCTGGCGCTGGACTTCGGCATACTTGCGCTCAGCCTCCTGCTGCTGCACGCGCAGCGCCTCCCAGGGCTTGTCAGCTTCATCACCGGCTTGTTGCTGGCGCAGTTCACCCAGGCGGTCGACCTGCTGGCGATAGGCGCCGATGCGCTGATCCAGCGCCTGCAACTCTTCATCCAGCACCGCGATGCGCTCACCGCTGAGTTTGTAATCGCCACGGGGTTTGCCGGTGCCGGTGAGCAGTTCATCCAGTTGGACGCGGGCCTGCCTGATAACCTCGTCGCCTCCGCTGCTGGTGACTTCCCCAAGGCTCGCGCCCAATACCGATTTAAGATGATCACCCGCATGGCTGACTGCCTCGTCCAGCTCCTGACCCATGCCCTGCTCGATCCACAGCAGCCCGGGGATGCCCCAGTGCTCGGCCTTGCTCGCGCCGCGGCTCGCGACGTTGAAACCAAGCATGGCGGCGAGCTGTTCTTCCGCCTCATCACCATTGAACCGCTGGCCATCGATGGTCAGGTCACAGCGCTTGCGCTGCAGGAAACGCTTGCTCAGTTGCCATTGCCGGTCGGCGTGGGAAAAGCGCAGCTCCACCTCGGGCGCCGCGCCGGAATCGCCCCAGGGCCGCAGGTCGGTAAGCGTGCCGGAGCTGTGCCGCTCGAAGAACGCCGCGCGGATGGCACGCACCAGGGTGCTCTTGCCGGATTCATTGGGTCCGCAGATCAGGTTCAGCCCCGGGCCGAAACCGTCGATGACCAGCGGCTCGCGAAACTGCCGGAACTGACTGATACGCAACTGTTCCAGCTTCATACCGCTGCCCCTCCGGCCTGCCGTTCGCGCAGCAGCCCCGCCAGGATCGCGAGCGCCTCCCGGGCGACTTCCGGCTCGTCGGCCTGCTGCATATCGCGCAACTGACCGACTACCTCGTCCAGGTAGCCATCGACCTGCAGCGCCGCGATATCCGCCTCGGTAGGCAGCAGGCGCATGCCATCCAGCTGGCATTCCAGCACCCGGTGCCGCGCTTCTGCGCGGCCCAGGGCCGCTTGCAGCCGCTGCTCGCCCGCCAGATCCAGCTCCCCTTCCAGGGTCAGGCTGATAACACTGCTGCGCTCGATCTGCTCCAGCTCCTCGATCAAGGCATCCAGGTCCGAGGCCACCTGTAGCCGCCGCTGCCATTGCAGCCAGGTGAACTCGCCCATGGCGACAGGTTTTACCTGCGGTGCGGCGCCGGGTGCATCGATCTGCACATCCAGCACCTGCCCGGCGCCATTGCTCTTGAAGCGGTCCTGCTCCGGCGTGCCGCTGTACCAGGTGCGATCGTCGATCTGCCGGCAGCCATGCCAATCACCCAGGGCCAGATAATCCAGGCGTGCGTGCGCGGCGCGCTGCGGGTCGATGGGGTTGGGCGAGTCGATATCCTCGGCGAGAATGCCCTGCACGCTGCCGTGGGCCAGGCCGATTCGCAGCAAATGCAGCGGTGTCGGCGCATGGTCGAACCAATCGGTCAGATCACTGAAGGTCTGGCGCTGGGTCAGCGGTGCCGGGAGAATCGCCAACCCCTGCTCGGCCAGCAGCAGCGGCTCGGCGGTCAGCAGCACATGGACATTATCGGGAATGGCATTCAGTCGCCGGGCGCGGCTCCAGATGCTTTCCGCCAACGCGGCATCATGGTTGCCGGGCAGCATGACCCAGGGCCCGCCAAACCCCTGCAGCGCCATGAACAGGCGCCGTACCGTTCGGTCGGAGATGGTCTGGGCATCGAACACATCGCCTGCCACCAATACCGCATCCACGGCCAGCTCGGTGGCCAGGGCGGCAATCCTCTCCACAGTGGTCAACCGCGCCTGGGCCAGCGCGGGGCCGTCTTCCGGGCCGAAGCGGTCGTACTGGCGGCCGATCTGCCAGTCGGCGGTATGCAGAAAGCGGGGCATGTCCTCTCCTCGTCCGGGGCTGATGTCCGGATTGTAAACGCAAGAGGTGCCGAAGGGTGACGCAACACTCCGTTTGCTCAGATTATCTGGGCGTACCGACTCCGATCAGTGACATGCTGATAGGCATCGAACACCATGCATACGCTGGCTATCAATGGCCGGCCTGCCGGCAAGACCTCGATACCCGTCACGTCCAGGCGAATGACGCCGTCGCGGTGCAGTTGCCCCAGCATCCCCTGGCAATCGGCGAAATAGGTCGCGAAGTCGATGCCGAAGCGCTGTTCGATATCCGCATAGCGCAACTGATAAGTGCAGAGCAGGCGGTTGATCACTACCCGCCGTAGCCGATCATCGGCGGAACACTTCAGGCCGCGGTGCAATGCCAACCGGTGTTGCCCCAGGCTTTCCTGGTACAGCTTGATGTCGCCGGTATTGCGACAGTGAAGATCTCCCACCTGACTGATGGCCGAGACGCCCAGCCCGATCAGGTCGCCCTGCTCTCCCGACATATAACCCTGCAGGCCGCGCGCCAGCCGGCCGATCTCCTGGGCGTTGCTGAGACTGTCATCCGGCAGCGCGAACTGACCCATACCGATATGCCGATAGCCCGCCGCAAGTAACTGGGCGAAGCTTCTGCGGCAGATCTCCAGCCGACTGTCCGAATCGGGCAACTCCGCCAGGCTGATCTTGCGCTGGGGCAGAAACAGGTCCGGCAGGTGGGCATAGTTATACAAGGTCAGCCGGTCCGGATGCATCTCGATGACCTTGGTCACGGTACGGGCAAAGGAGTCGGGCGTCTGACCCGGCAGGCCGTAGATCAGGTCGATGTTGACCGAGCGGAAGGCCAATGCCCGCGCTGCGTCCACCACGGCCTGGGTCTGCTCCAGACTTTGCAGGCGGTTGATCGCTCGCTGCACATCCGGATCAAGATCCTGCACCCCAAAACTGATGCGGTTGAAGCCCAACTCCCGCAGCAGGCCGATGGTTGCCCAGTCCGCCTCCCGCGGGTCGATCTCGATACTGTAGTCAGCAGTATCGTCTTCATGCAGCGTGAAGGCATTACGCAGACACTCCATCAGCCGGCGCAGGTCGTCATGACCGAGAAAGGTCGGCGTACCGCCGCCCACATGCAGCCGCTCAACCCGCTGGCCAGGACTCAGATGGCGGCTGGTCAGTCTGATCTCGCGCTCCAGGGATTGCAGGTAAGGTTGCGCCCGGCTGCGGTCCTTGGTGATGATCTTGGTGCAGGCGCAGTAATAGCAAATATTGGCGCAGAACGGGATGTGCACATACAACGACAGCGGTCGGCCGGCAGTACGGCTCTCCTGCAACGCTGCAATCAGATCAGCCGGCAGCACGCCTTCGGCATAATGGACAGGCGAGGGATAGGCGGTATAACGCGAGCCTGCCTTGTCATAACGGCGGATCAGGCCGGCGTCCCAACTGACTGAATCGGACATGGATGGGTGCTCCGGTGCGAGGCTTTCTTTATGGCCGCGAGACTACGCCCTTCCGGGGTGCGCCACGTTGACGCATATCAAGAAGACCGGGGATCAATCTTTGCAGGAAAATACTTCCGGGAGGTCTGGCCTGTACAATCGGAAATGCTTAACCTGCAACAAATCACTCAAAGGCGGCAGATATGGCTCTGACTCAGGAACAACGGCAGATGATTCTGAATCATTCGCTGTTTTCTCATTTCAACCCCCAGGCTCAGGAAGAGCTGTTGGCCGACGCCCAGGTACGCGACCACGCCCCGCAAGCGTTGATCCAGCGCCAGGGTGATCCCGCCGAGCGCTTCTATCTGGTGCACTCCGGCAAGGTGAAACTGTTCCGCATTTCCGCCGACGGCAAGGAGAAGGTGGTCGAGATCATTACCCCCGGCAACACCTTTGCCGAGGCGGTGATGTTCATGCAGAAATCGGTATTCCCGGTGTGCGCCGAGGCACTGGAGCCGGTGAAGCTGATCGGCTTCTCCAATCGCCTGATGCTCCGGCATCTGGAACAGAACCCGCACACCTGCCTGCACCTGCTCGGCCACATGAGCGTGCGCCTGCATCAGCGTCTGGATGAGCTGGAAAACCTGACCTTGCAGAACGCCACCCAGCGGCTGGCGTTGTATCTGGTCAGCCAGGTCCGCGATCGCGCCAAGGACAGTGCCGAGATCGAGCTGGTGCTGCCCAAGAGCCTGATCGCCGCGCGATTGTCGATCAAGCCAGAGACCTTTTCCCGTGCCATCGCCAATCTGCGCGAGCGGGGGCTGATTGACAGCCGCGCCCGGCATATCAGCATCCCCAGCATTACCAATCTGCTGAATGAGTTTGCCGGCGGCCAGCAGCATATCGAGTACAAGGCAGGTTTAATCGCAACCGACAACAACTAGATGCTGATGAAATTGCTATGGCGCAGTGTCGCTTCGCTGGCGCTGGGACTCGGTGCTCTGGGGGTGTTGCTGCCGGGTTTGCCGACCACGCCCTTTCTGCTGGTGGCGGCCTGGGCCGGCTCGCGGGGCTGGCCGGAGCTGGAAGCACGTTTGCTCAAGCATGAGAAGTACGGACCGCTGATTCGCAATTGGCGGGATCACCGCGCTGTGCCCCGCCGGGCCAAATGGTTGGCCAGCGGATTGATGCTCAGCAGTATCCTGATGATCTGGCTGTTGCCAGCACCGATGATTCTGCGCTGGTTTCTCAGCCTGTTTCTGCCTTGTGTGGCTTTGTGGTTATGGACGCGGCGGGAGAGTTGAAATTGCCGCGTACATGACATGCCCTGGCCGGGGAACCCGGCCAGGGCATAGGGCTCAGTACACGTCGTGCTGAGTGTTGTGCACGTTGAACTTGCCGGTCGGCGTGATCAACCGCTTGTCACGGATCACCTTCTTCAACTCCAGGGTCTTGTCGTCGACCACCACGATAGCCGACTCCTCATCCTGGCCGCTCCACACCGAGAACCAGACCTCATCCCCTGCCTCGTTGTATTCGGGCTGCACCACACGGCGCGAGCCGCTTTCGATACCCGACCATTCGGCAATCGGCAGCACCTTGAAGCCAGCTTCGAGGTTATTGATGTCGAATACCGCAGCCGACTGCGCAACCGCCGCGGTCGGGTTGAAGGTGGTATCCACGTACAGGTTGGTGGATTTCGGGTGAGTCTTGATGAACAACGAACCACCACCCTGCCCCTTCAGCGTATCCACCACCTTCCAGGCCTGCTCGGGGTGGTTCTCGGGATCGGTGCCGATCAGCGAGATGGTGTCATCACCCAGGTGACTGGTGCCCCACACCGGACCGAATTCCGGATGCACGAAGTTGGCCCCCCGGCCGGGGTGCGGGATCTTGCCCACGTCCACGATGGCTGCCAGCTTGCGGTCCTTGGAGTCGATCACCACCACCTTGTCGGAGTTGTTCGCTGCGGTCATGAAGTAGCGGTGGCTGCTGTCCCAACCGCCATCATGCAGGAACTGCGCGGTGCCGATATTGGTGATGCTCATGTTGTCCAGGTCTTCGTAGTTGACCAGCATGACCTGCCCGGTCTCCTTGACGTTGACGATGAACTCGGGATGCTCATGGGAAGCGATGATCGCTGCCACGCGCGGTTCCGGGTGGTATTCCTGGGTGTCCACCGTCATGCCACGGGTGGAGACGATTTTCAGCGGTTCCAGGGTTTCACCGTCCATGATGGTGAATTGCGGCGGCCAGTAATCACCGGCGATCACGTACTTGTCCTCGAAGCCCTCGAACTTGGAGGTTTCCACCGAGCGGGCCTCGATGCCCACCTTGATTTCCGCCACCTTGGTCGGCTCCTTGGCCCAGAGGTCGATCATGTCGATCTTGGCGTCGCGGCCGATCACCAGCAGGTAGCGCCCCGAGGCGGACATGCGCGAGATGTGGACCGCGTAACCGGTGTCGATGGTCTTGACGATTTTCTTGCTGTTACCGTCGATCAGGGCAATCTTGCCGTCGTCACGCAGGGTCACCGAGAACAGGTTCGGCAGGTCCAGCTTGTTCAGCTGCCTGGTCGGGCGATCTTCCGGCTTGACCAGCACCTTCCAGCTGTCACGCATGGCGGCCATACCCCACTCCGGCGGAGTCGGCGGCTCGTGCTGGATGTAGTTGGCCATCAGGGTGATCTCTTCGGGGGTCAACTCGCCGGAGGTGCCCCAGTTTGGCATGCCGGCGGGTGAGCCGTAGGAGATCAGCGCCTCAAGGTAGGCCTGGCCGCGCTGCTGGGTGATATCCGGGGTCAGCGGCTTGCCGGTGGCGCCTTTGCGCAGTACGCCATGGCAACCGGCGCAGCGCTGGAAGTAGATCTCCTTGGCCATGTCGAAATCGGCTTCGCTCAGATCCGGCGCCCCAGGGGTATGTACCACTCTGGCCAGGGCCGGATCAACGGCGGAAGCTTCGCCCTGGTAGGCTGCAGCTGCCTTTTCCGGGTCCGAGCCCTGGGCGAATGCAGCGGCGGTTATCGTCAGTGCCAATACACTGATTGCAGTGGTCAACGGTTTGGTCATTCTCATGTGCAGTCCTTTCCTGGAAAACATAGTTGGCTAATCAGGTACAGCGGTTGGTCAGTGTCGACGTGAGTGCATCATGGAGGATCCGTGAAACGGAACGTTTGACCTCTGTCAAGTGTTTATGCGTCAAGCTGACGCACACAACAGGGTGCGACATACCATCGCAGGCAAAATCAGGTAATTTAAACCACAAATGGTTTATCAAACCCAATTCAATCTAGGTTATAAAAACCACAAATAAAAATAACCCAGCATTTTCAGCATGTTAGACACTGGCATGATCCTTGATGGAGTAATAGCGAACGCATCTATCCAAGGACTCATCAATGGACGCAACCCGGTTAGACCTCCATCCGCAGCAGCAGTCGGGGCTGTACTACCACGCCAGTGGTGCAGAGGTTGAGCTCTTTGAGCAGGCCGACCGTTTCGGCATGCCGGTGCTGATAAAAGGCCCGACCGGCTGTGGCAAGACCCGCTTCATCCAACATATGGCCGACCGCCTGGGCCGCAAGCTGTATACCGTTGCCTGCCATGACGACCTGACTACCGCCGACCTGGTCGGGCGCCACCTGATCGGCGCCAACGGCACTTTCTGGCAGGACGGCCCGCTCACCCGCGCCGTGCGCGAAGGCGCCATCTGCTATCTGGATGAAGTCATCGAGGCGCGCAAGGACATCACCGTAGTACTGCATCCGCTGGCAGATGACCGGCGCATCCTGCCGCTGGAAGCCACCGGTGAAGAACTGCAGGCCGCACCCGGCTTCATGTTGGTGGTCTCCTACAACCCCGGCTACCGCAACCTGCTCAAGGGTCTCAAGCCCAGTACCCGACAGCGCTTCGTGGCGATGGCCTTCGATTACCCCGAGGCGGTGGCGGAAAGCCGCATCCTGCAGCACGAGTCCGGCCTCGATCCGGCCCAGGCCAATCAGTTGGTCGCCCTGGGCAATGCCCTGCGCCACCTCGGCCAGCATGATCTGGAGGAAGCCCCCTCGACCCGTTTGCTGATCCATACCGGCCGCCTGATCGCCGCCGGCATGGACCCGCGCCAGGCCTGTGAGGCCTGCATGGCACAGCCGCTCACCGATGAGCCCACCGCCCAGGCGGCGATCATGGACATCGTCCGCGTGCACTTTGCCGAAACCGGACAACAACCAACCAGAAGAACCGCCTGACCGGCGAGCATGCAATCCGCATAACCCGAGGAGATCAACATGTCGGAGCGCTTTACCAAGGGCATGGCCCGCAACATCTACTACGGTGGCGGCATGTTTTTCATGCTGCTGTTCATTGGCCTGACGGTAGATACCGTCACGGCGATCCCGGAACGGGAGAACCGTGACCAACTGACCGCCGAAGTCGCCCATGGCAAGGAGCTGTGGGAGCAGAACAACTGCGTCGGTTGCCACTCGTTGATGGGCGAAGGAGCGTACTTCGCGCCGGAGCTGGGCAACGTGTTCCAGCGGCGCGGCATGGATAACGAGGCAGCGTTCAAGGCCTACTTCGGTGCCTGGATGAAGGCCATGCCCACCGGTGTGGAAGGCCGTCGGCAGATGCCCCAGTTCCATCTCAGCGATGAGGAGCTCAATGCCATGGCCGAGTTCCTGATCTGGTCATCGCGCATCGATACCAACGGCTGGCCGCCGAACAAGGAAGGCTGACACCCCTGACCACACTCTGACAGCATAAGGAATCACATCATGAAATACGCTTCACAGGCGGTGGCAAAACCCTATTTTGCCTTTGCCATGCTCTTGTTCGTCGGTCAGATCGTGTTCGGCTTGATCCTCGGCACGCAGTACATCATCGGCGATTTCCTGTTTCCGGAAATCCCCTTCAACGTGGCCCGCATGGTGCACACCAACCTGCTGATCGTCTGGTTGCTGTTCGCCTTCATGGGTGCCACCTACTATCTGGTACCGGAGGAAACCCAGACTGAACTCTGGAGTCCCAAGCTCGGCTACGCGCTGTTCTGGATCTTCGCCGCGGCCGGGGTGCTGACCATTCTCGGCTATCTGCTGGTGCCCTACTCGACCCTGGCGGAAATCACCGGGAACAAATACTTCCCGACCATGGGACGCGAGTTCCTCGAACAACCGACCATTACCAAGATCGGCATCGCGGTGGTCTGCGTGGGTTTCATCATCAATATCCTGATGACCGTGCTCAAGGGCCGCAAAACCGTAGTGAACATGGTGTTGCTCACCGGGCTGATCGGTCTGGCGGTGTTCTGGATGTTCTCCTTCTACAACCCGACCTCGCTGGTGATGGACAAGTATTTCTGGTGGTGGGTCGTGCACCTGTGGGTGGAAGGCGTCTGGGAACTGATCCTGGGTGCGATCCTGGCCTTCATTCTGATCAAGACCACCGGTGTCGACCGTGAAGTCGTGGAAAAATGGCTGTACCTGATCATCGCCATGGCCCTGATCTCCGGCATCTTGGGGACCGGTCACCACTACTTCTTCATCGGTGCGCCAGCGTACTGGCTGTGGATCGGCTCGATCTTCTCCGCCATCGAACCGCTGCCCTTCTTCATGATGATGGTGTTCGCCTTCAGCATGCTGAAACAGCGTCGTCGCGAGCATCCGAACAAGGCCGCGGTCACCTGGGCTGTCGGCTGCACCATCATGGCGTTCCTCGGCGCCGGCGTATGGGGCTTCCTGCATACTCTGGCTCCGGTCAACTACTACACCCACGGTACCCAGCTCACGGCAGCCCACGGTCACCTGGCTTTCTTCGGCGCCTACGCGATGATTGCCATGGCCATCATCTCCTACGCCTGGCCGAAACTGCACGGCAATGAATGCAGCAGCCCGCAGGCCCAGCGTCTGGAGATCATGTCTTGCTGGGTAATGAGTCTGAGCATGCTGGCCATCACCCTGCTGCTGACCTGGGCCGGCTGGATCCAGATCGAACTGCAGCGCCTGCCCGAATCAGCTGGAGCCCTCGGTTACATGCAGACCCAGGACGCCATCATGACCGTGTACTGGCTACGCCTGTTCGCTGGCCTCGGCTTTGCCGTCGGCCTGGGCATGTACCTGTACAGCTTCCTCGTGGCCCGCTCCACCCGTGAGGATGCCCCTGCACTGATGAGCGCCGCCTGATCTGAAATACCGGCGTCGGGCACCCGCCCGATGCCGGCTGCAGTACCGCGCTGCTCACCGCAGCGCCCCATTCTTCGATACCGGCCACGGCCGGGATCGACTTCGACCACAGGGAGAAATGCAATGGAAGAAGCCGTAGGTATCCGCTGGCACAAGCTGATCACCCGATTGGCCGGCAATGGCTTTCCCGCCGCGCAGATCCACCTCGATGACGAGGGTCCGCGCCTGGCCATGGTCTTTCGCGCTCTCAGTGGCGACCCGGGGCTGACCATCAAGGCCAGCACCGAACGCAGTATCAATACCTGGCGCCCCCTGGCCCATCGATTGGCCGGTACCGGCCGCCGCCATGCGCTGGCCTGGCGTGAAGCCGACGCCTTGCGCGTACCGGAAAGCCTGGCGGTATTCCCCGACAAGCGCATGAACCGCGACCTCTATCTGTGGCTGACCGCCATGGCCAGTCTGGCCGAAAGCGATACCAGCGACGACTGGCTGCAGGCCAACCAGCAGCTGGTTCTCAAGACGCTGGCTGCCTACCCCGGACTGACCGGTCTGTACCAGCGCCTCGCCGAATGCCTGGTCGATATCCGCCGTGCCCAGCGCAAGCTACCCGCCATCCAGGCTGCGCGGGAAGCCGTGCTGCAGGCAGCATTGCTGACGCCGGACAATCTGTCCCGGCTGCCCGCCGCCCCGGGCGAACCCTGGCCGGTACCCTTGTGGCTTTATCCACGCGCCGAAGAAGTCCGATCGATTCCGTCCGCCGCAAACGATGACGGCAAGGACGGCGAATCCAACGGCAACGGCAAGGTCCGTCAGAGCAAACAGCGCAAGCAGGGCCGTTATATCGACGATCCGAACAAGCGCAATGGCTTGATGATCTTCCGTCTGGAAAGTCTGTTTTCCTGGTCCGAGTTCGTGCCCGTCGATCGCTGCGAGGATGACCAGGATGATGACGATGCCGAGCGCATTGCCGAGGACCTGGATTATCTGACCCTGTCGCGCAACCCCAGCACCAGCGCCTCGCGCATCAAGCTCGACATGGACCTCCCGTCCGCCTCGGAAGATGACATTCCGCTGACCGACGGCTGTCTGTTTCCCGAATGGGACTGGAAGCAGCAGCAGCTCAAGGACAATCATTGCCGGGTGATTCCCATGTTGCCCCGTAACGCCGAGCCCGCGCCCATGCCGGAACGCCTGGGCGCGCTGGCCAACAGCCTGCGGCAACGCTTCGAAGGGCTGCGGCCCCAGCGCGTCTGGGAAAAGCGCCAGCCCAGCGGCGCCCTGCTCGACCTGGACGCCTGTCTGCATCACGCAGCGCAAGTGCGCCGTGGCCGGGCCAGTTCACACCCGGCGCTGTGGCGTCGGGAAACCGCCCGTCATCGCGACCTGTCCTGCCTGGTGCTGGCCGACCTTTCGCTGTCCACCGAAGCCTGGGCAGACAATACCCATCAGGTGATCGAAGTGATTCGCGACAGCCTGCATCTGCTGGGTGAGGCGCTGGACGCCGGCCAGGATGATTTTGCCATGTACGGCTTCTCATCCCGCCGCCGCGATCACGTGCGCTTCAACCTGATCAAGAACTTTGCCGAGCCCTGGAGCGAGGCCATTCATGGCCGCATCAAGGCGCTGAAACCGGGCTATTACACCCGTATGGGGGCGGCTATCCGCCAGGCCACCGACATCCTCAAGGACAAGCCTGCCGAGCAGCGGTTGTTGTTGCTGCTGACCGATGGCAAACCCAATGATCTGGATGTATATGAGGGGCGCTACGGCATGGAAGATACCCGGCAGGCCTTGCTGGAAGCACGGCAGGCCGGCATCCAGCCCTTCTGCGTGACCATCGACCAGCAGGCCGCCGACTACCTGCCCTACCTGTTCGGCCAGCAGCGCTACCAGTTGATTCACCAGGCTGCGGAACTGCCGAGCCTGCTGCCGAAACTCTATCTCTTGCTGACCGGGAGGGCCAACTGATGTCCAGTGCCGAATCCACTGTCATTGAAGCCGACAAGCAGGTACAAACCCGCCACCTGCCGGGGGACCTGGCAATGTGGTGCTTCATTCTCGCCGAGCTGCTGGCATTCCTGTTGTTACTGGGCAGCATGGCCTTCGCCCGTGGCCACTGGAGCGAGATGTTCAGCGCCGGCATCGCCACCCTGCACCCGGAGGCCGGGCTGGTGAATACGCTGATCCTGTTGACCGGCAGCTACTTCGCCGCCAACGCGGTCAAGCGCACCGCAGCTGGCGACCAGCGCGCGCTGAGTCGGGGGTTCGTGTTGGCGGCGCTCTGCGGGCTGGCCTATGTGGCTATCAAGATCACCGAATACGGCATCCTGTTCGGCGACGGCTACAACCTGCGCACCGATACCTTCTACTTCTTCTATTTCTTCACCACCTTCTTTCATATGGCCCATGTGTTGATCGGCATGGCCATCCTGCTGGTGGTCGCCCAGCGCAGCCGCGCAGGCCACTATGCCAACCAGGAGAAAGTGCGCATGGCCGGCGAGTCGGCGGCCAGCTACTGGCATATGGTCGACCTGGTCTGGCTGGTGCTGTTTCCCCTGCTGTACGTCCTGCCCTGATGAGGTACGTCATGAAACACCTGCTGAAATTCGCCCTCGCCGGCCTGTTGCTGCTCACCCTGATCGGCTGGTGGCTCGGTCACAGCTTCGATGGCACCTGGGTGGTCGTCTGCGTGCTGGCACTGACCTTGGTCAAGGGCCAGTGGCTGATCGATCAGTTCATGGACTTGCGCACTGCGCCGCAGTGGCTCCGCTGGACGGTCAGTGGTTGGTTGGTGTTGGTGCTGGGTGCTGCGGCGCTATTCAATATCTGAGCCCGCGCAACGGCCTTTCGGGTTGGCGAGCACCTGCTCGACGACAAGGGTGGGGAGGCGGTGATCTCGAAGGCGTAGCGCCTGGTGGATCAGGGCGCTGCATTTCGACAAGCAGCTCGGGCATATATTGCGCCGAGCGATGAGCCACCTTCGCAACGCCGGGCTTCTAGGCCCGACTGACAGAGGTATGGAGGCCGTCCTGCTCCGCCTTCGCTGCTGCCCCCAACCAGCCAATCAACTGCCACAACCGGGGCGGCATCAGGTCCGAGTCCAGGCTGTCGACCAGGTTCTTGATCGCCAGCCCCAGGTCGGTATCGCCCTCGATGATCAACCGGCGGCGGAAGAACAGGGTATCCGGATCTTCCTGCCGGCTGGCCAGCAGCAGAAACTCCTTCCAGTTGCCGCGGATGCACACATCCACCGGTGAGTGTTGTGCCAGGCGCAACCCCTTCCCGGCCCGTGTCAGGCTCCAGGCCAACCCCAGATCAGTGACCTCGATACGCATCCAGCGGCCCTGCAGCACATCGAACTCCCCCACCGCCAGCGGCTGGGAGAACAGCCGCGCCATGGCTTTCTCGATCACCAGTCGCTGCATGAAGAACGGCACATGCCGACTCAAGGGCAACACTGGCTCACCGGCGCGCAACAACAATTGTGCAGCGTTCAACATAACCCCACCTCCTCAACCCGTAACATACCTGCCTGGCCATGCCAGTAACCATTGCAACCATCCAATGCCAAGGGTGGTTGAACACCCTGGCGCACCGCATCGAACATCTCCACCACCTGCGCCATGTCCTGGGCGCGGGGGCTCAGACGCAAGGCCTCAATGCCCATGCGCTGCATGCGCGGGTACTCGGCCAGCAGATTGGTCGGGGTCGCGGACATGGTCTGGATACCATTGAGGGTAAATACCAGCTGCCCTTCCTGACTGGTCAGCGGCACGCCTTCGGGGTAGTTCTGGCAGATGAAACCGCAATCATCCTTGGGCAGATTCTCGGCCCGGGCAGTG
The DNA here is from genome assembly GCF_900114735.1 of Halopseudomonas bauzanensis. Lineage (GTDB taxonomy): Bacteria > Pseudomonadota > Gammaproteobacteria > Pseudomonadales > Pseudomonadaceae > Halopseudomonas > Halopseudomonas bauzanensis. Next base: position 414,700 of record NZ_FOUA01000001.1, read on the forward strand.
AAGCAGCGCGCGGAATAGGCCAGCGGCAGATGCCCCCAGGCGAACACTTCGATTTCCGGCAACGCCAGTTGATTCTGCTGCGCCTGCTGCATCAGGGCCGCCAGCAGGTCCGCGGAACACTCCACCGGCGGCACCCAGCGGGTCAGGCCGTTACGGGTCAGTTCTTCCAGGGCGAAGGCGTTATATACGTTCAGCGACGGACCGCCGACGAACTCGGCGCCCTTGCGGCTCAGATAATGCACCGCGGCCATATCGTTGGCCTCGACCTTGATCTCGCCGTTGTCGCACAACCGGCGCAGGCTCGACAGTTCGGACGCCGCCTCGATCAGTGCCAGTCCCGACAGCACCACCTCGGCGCCACTGGCCTCGCGCACATCGCGGGCCAGACCGATCCAGTCATCCAGCGACAAGGCCCGGCGCTTGGAACAGACGGTTTCGCCCAGATAGATCACATCCAGCGGTTGCTCGCTCATATCGGCGTAGAAATCCATGATCTGCTGGCGCGTCCAGTAGAACAGGATCGGTCCCAGGGTCAGTTTCATGTTGTTCACTCCTACTGCCAGGCGCGGTGATAGGCGCCCAGGGTGGTCTGGCTACCTTCGGATACGCCATCGAGTACCCGGCGCCAGCTGGCTTCCACGGCAAAACGCTGCGGGTTGGCCTGATAGCTGTCCAGTGCCTTGCGCCAGACGCCGGCCACCTGCTCCACATAGGCAGGGCTGCGCTGGCGACCTTCGATCTTGACCGCCGTGACGCCGATGGCGGCCAACTCGGGAATCAGATCCATGGTGTTCAGGCTGGTCGGCTCTTCCAGCGCATGGAAACGCTTGCCATGAACCATGAAGCGGCCCTTGCACAGCGTCGGGTAACCGGCAGCGTCCTCCGGCTGATAACGGTCGATCAGTACTCCGCTGAGCCGAGATGTGAGCCCGTCGGGCTCCTCCTGCCAGCGCACCGCACTGGCAGGTGAGCAGACCCCGCACAGGTTCGGCGACTCGCCAGTGACATAGGACGACAGATGACAGCGCCCCTCGGCCATGATGCACAAACTGCCGAAGGCGAAGACTTCCACCGGCACCGGGCTGGAGGCCGCTACCTGCTTCACCTGATTCAGTGAAAGCACCCGCGGCAGAACCGTACGGCGAATCCCGTACTGCTCGTGATAAAAGCTCAGCGCTCCGGCATTGGTAGCCGAACCCTGCACCGACAGATGCAAGTTCAGCTTGGGGTAATGCTTGCTGGCATAGGCCATGACGCCGGGATCGCCGACGATCAGCGCATCGACGCCCAGATCTGCGGCCTGGTCCACCGCCCGTTGCCAACGCCGCCAGCCATCCGGCAGCGCATAGGTATTGACTGCGATGTAGAGCTGCCGGCCTTCCTTGCGAACCAGTTCAAGCCCCTGTTGCAGTTGCTTGTCGGTGAAGTTGAGACCGGCGAAGTGGCGGGCGTTGGTATCATCGCGAAACCCGGTATAGACAGCATCGGCACCCTGTCGCACCGCCGCTTTGAGGGCGGGCAGGCTGCCTGCGGGACAGACCAGTTGCATGGGAACTCCCTGTGATCAAAGTCAGCCCGAGACTGTGCGCCGGATGGCGTTAAAGGTCTTTGATCAAGGTCAAGGCAACGGCTCTCTGGGAGGGACGAGCACCAGCTCGTCCATGCGAGGCCAACCGGAGTACTTTGGGTGACGGCTAACTCCGCTCATCAAGCTGGTGCTTGACGTTCCCAGGAGCTCGATGCGACGGCTTATCTGGCCCGCAGCACATCCGCCGGCGTCAGATAATCACTGCTGCTACCCCGACGGTCCTGCCCGTCGTCGATTTCCAGGCGGGCGATGCTGCGCAAATGCACCTCATCAGGGCCATCGGCAATGCGCAGGCAGCGCGAGCTGATCCACAGATCGGCCAGCGGCGTGTCCGGCGTCAGCCCCATGGCGCCGAAAACCTGCATGGCACGGTCCACCACCTGGTTCAGCATGCCGGGCACCACCGCCTTGATCATGGCGATTTCCTTGCGTGCGCCCCGGGCGCCGACATTGTCGATCATCCAGGCAGTCTTCAATACCAGGAGCCGCGCCTGTTCGATTTCCATCCGCGAGCGGGCGATCCATTCGGAAATGCTGCCATGCTGGTGCAGGTAACGGCCGAAAGTCTTGCGCTCCTGGGCACGGTCCACCATTAACTCCAATGCGAGTTCGGCCATGCCGATGGCACGCATGCAGTGATGCACCCGGCCCGGCCCGAGGCGTGCCTGGGCCATCATGAAACCGTCACCCTCGCCGCCCAGCAGGTTTGTCACCGGCACCCGCACATTACGGAACACCAACTCACTGTGCCCCTCCGGCGCGAGGTGATGCATGACCGGGATGTTGCGCACCAGCTCCACACCGGGGGTATCGAACGGCACGATGACCATGCTCTGTTGGCGTCGCGGCTCGCCCTCCGGGTCAGTCTTGCCCATGACAATGAGGAAGGCACAGTCAGGATGCGAGGCATTGGTAATGAACCACTTGCGGCCGTTGATCACATATTCGTCGCCCTCGCGGCGAATCAGCGTCTGGATATTGCTGGCGTCGGACGAGGCCACATCCGGCTCGGTCATGGCAAAGGCCGAGCGGATTTCGCCATTGAGCAGCGGCTGCAACCAGCGCTCGTTCTGCTCGGGCGTGGCAAACATATGCAACAGCTCCATGTTGCCGGTATCCGGAGCATTGCAGTTGAACACCTCCGAGGCCCAACTGACCCGGCCCATGATTTCCGCCAGAGGTGCGTATTCGAGATTGCTCAGGCCCCTGCCGGGCTCGTCAGCGTGCAGCGACGGGAGAAACAGATTCCACAGGCCCTCTTCCCTGGCCAGGGCCTTCAGATCCGCCATGAAGGACACCGGAAACTGTCCGGCAGCAACATCCCTGTGCCACTGCGCAAGACGCGGTACAATGTGCTGGTCCAGAAAACCACGAACCTGTTGGCGAAGCGCTTCGGTTTCAGCGCTGTAGGCAAAATCCATCCCGTTATCTCCTCGTGAAGTGAATCCCGCATTCATTGAACCGACATGCGAGGGGCTTACTCTCAAGGCTAGGAGTTGGATGAAATTCTGGCTATCTTGTATCAGGGGCTGAATCACCATGATTCATGCGGTGAATTCTATTAATTGATCTAGATCAATTTAATTGATCTACGTTGAAATAGCGTCACCCTATCCCCACATAGAGAAAAGCTATCCGGTGCTTAGATTGAATTTATTTTAAGTATCCGTCGAACAGCCCTACTATAGACATCGTTTCCAACCCATCGACAAAAGCTCAACAAGGAGTCTTCAATGTCCGTTATCAATACCGAAATCAAGCCGTTTACCGCTCAGGCGTTCAAGAACGGCGAATTCATCACCGTTTCCGACACTGACGTGAAAGGCAAGTGGGCTGTATTCTTCTTCTATCCGGCTGACTTCACCTTCGTTTGCCCGACTGAGCTGGGTGACGTTGCCGACCATTATGAAGAGCTGCAGAAGCTGGGCGTGGAAGTCTACTCCGTCTCCACCGACACCCACTTCACCCACAAAGCATGGCACGACAGCTCCGAAACCATCGGCAAGATCAAGTACACCATGATCGGCGACCCGACTGGCGTAGTGACTCGCAACTTCGAAAACATGCGTGAAGACATGGGTCTGGCCGACCGCGGTACTTTCATTATCGACCCGGAAGGCATCATCCAGGCTGTTGAAATCACTGCTGAAGGTATCGGCCGTAACGCTGCCGACCTGCTGCGCAAGGTCAAGGCTGCCCAGTACGTTGCCGCCCACCCCGGCGAAGTCTGCCCGGCCAAGTGGGAAGAAGGCGATGCCACTCTGGCTCCCTCGCTGGACCTGGTTGGCAAGATCTAATAGCTGACTGACAACCCGGCCCACCGCGGCGCACTGCGCGCGGTTGGTGGGCCGGGTTTTCTTTACCCAAAATTCACCACTTTTACAGGACACGCACCTATGTTGGACGCCAATCTGAAGAAGCAACTGGACACGTACCTGCAGAACATCGCCAAGCCGATTGAAATCAGCGTGTCCGTAGATGACAGCCCCAAGGGCAAAGAATTGCATGAACTCGCGGTCGAGATTGCTGAAGTGTCCAGCAAGATCGGGCTGGTTGCCGTGGACAACAAACGTACCCCGAGCATGGGCGTGGCGGAAGCCGGCCAGAGCCCGCGCGTACGTTTTGCCGGCATCCCGATGGGCCACGAGTTCACTTCCCTGGTTCTGGCCCTGCTGCAGGCCGGCGGTCACCCCTCCAAGGCTGACCCGGCACTGCTCGACCAGATCCGCAACCTCGAAGGCGAATATCACTTCGAGACCTATATCTCCCTGTCCTGCCAGAACTGCCCGGATGTGGTTCAAGCGCTGAACCTGATGGCTACCCTGAACCCGAACATCAGCCATGTGATGATCGACGGTGCGCTGTTCCAGGACGAGGTCGAGAGCCGCCAGATCATGGCCGTACCCACCGTCTTCCTGAATGGCGAACACTTCGGCCAGGGCCGGATGACGCTGGCCGAGATCGTCAACAAGGTCGACAGCGGCGCCGCCAAGCGCAAGGCCGCTGAACTGAACGAGAAAGAGCCCTACGAAGTACTGATCGTGGGTGGTGGCCCGGCTGGTGCAGCAGCAGCTATCTATGCTGCCCGCAAAGGCATCCGCACCGGTCTGGTAGCCGAGCGTTTCGGTGGCCAGGTGATGGACACCGTGGGTATCGAGAACTTCATTTCCGTGCCCTACACCGAAGGCCCGAAGCTGGTTGCCAGCCTGGAGCAGCACGTCAAGGAATACGATATCGACGTGATCACCGAGCAGACTGCTGCCAAGCTGACCACAGACGACATGATCGAGATCACCCTGGAAAGCGGTGCCACCCTGTCCAGCCGCTCGGTCATCCTGGCCACCGGCGCCCGCTGGAGAGAAATGAACGTTCCCGGCGAACAGGAATACCGCGGCAAGGGCGTCGCCTACTGCCCGCACTGTGACGGTCCGCTGTTCAAGGGCAAGCGTGTTGCGGTGATCGGCGGGGGCAACTCCGGTATCGAAGCCGCTATCGACCTGGCCGGCATCGTCGAGCATGTGACCGTACTGGAATTCAGCGACACCCTGCGTGCCGACGAAGTTCTGCAACGCAAGGCCCGCTCGCTGCCGAACGTGAAGATCATCAAGAACGCCGCTACCACTGAAGTTCGTGGGGACGGTAACAAGGTCGTCGGCCTGACCTACACCGACCGGGTATCCGGCGAGAGCGCCGATGTTGATGTGGCTGGTATCTTCGTACAGATCGGCTTGGTGCCCAACACCGACTGGCTGAAGGACAGCGGTATCAACCTGACCCGCTTCGGCGAGATCGAGATCGATGCACGCGGCGCCACTTCGCTTCCCGGCGTGTTTGCCGCTGGCGACGTGACAACCGTGCCATTCAAGCAGATCGTCATCTCCATGGGCGCAGGCGCCACCGCGTCACTGGCTGCCTTTGACCACCTGATCCGTACCTCGGCCCCGGAGGCTGTCGCTGAAAGCGCCTGAGGTAGCGATCAACAGATAACTGGCAGTGATAAAAGCCGCTCCCTTACAAGGTGCGGCTTTTATGTGAAAGGTAAAATCCCGTTTATCAGTTCTTTTTCGGTACTCCATGGTCGTTGAATGATTTCAACGCCAGCAACAAATCCCGCCGACTGATCTGTCCCACCAAGCGACCATGTTCCATGACCGGCAGGCGCCGCCGGTTCCGCTCGATAAAGTGTTCCGCCGCCTTGAGGATATTCGCATCGGCATCAATGGTCTCGACCACCTCACTCATGAACGAACCGACAGTACCGCCCGCCTCCTCGAAATAGCTGCCGCCGAGGATCGCCCGCAGACAGTCGCTTTCCGACAGCACTCCTACCAGATACCCCTGGGCATCCACTACAGATGCTCCGGATATCCGGTAGGTCAGCAACATATCGACGGCTTTGAACAGATCGGTATCCGGTGAAAAAGTCACCGGTTCGGTGTTCATATAGTCACGTACCTTCATTGACTTGAGCATGCCATGTACTCCCGCGAGGCGCGGTGCATGGCATATCAATATCAGCCAAACACCACGGTCTTGTTATCGTGAACCAGTACTCGGTCTTCCAAGTGATAGCGCAAACCGCGGGAAAGTACCATTTTTTCCACGTCTTTACCGAGCCGAACCATATCTTCCGCATTGTGCCGATGACTGATACGTACGACGTCCTGCTCGATGATCGGACCGGCATCCAACTCTTCGGTTACATAGTGGCAAGTTGCACCGATGAGTTTCACCCCCCGCTGCGCTGCCTGGTGATAAGGTCGTGCGCCGACAAAGGAAGGCAAGAAACTGTGGTGGATATTGATTACCCGCCGGGCGTATTGCTCACAGAGCTCAGCCGGAAGAATCTGCATATAACGCGCCAATACAATACAGTCGGCCTGTTGCTCATTCACCAACCGGGTAACTTCATCAAATGCCGGCTTCTTGTCCTTCGGATCGACTGGAACATGATGAAAGGGAATATCATGCCATTCGACCATGCTGCGCAGATCGTCATGATTGGAAATCACACTGGTTATTTCACAATCCAGCTCACCACTGTGGAAGCGGTGCAACAGATCCGCCAGACAATGGGACTCGCGGCTGGCCATCAACACCACTTTCTTGCGCTCAGCCGAATCACTCACCTGCCATTCCATCTGATATTCCGCAGCAATGGGTGCGAACACAGTACGCAGGCCATCGACATCGAAAGGCAATGAGTCGGCGCGAATCTCATGGCGCATGAAGAACCAGCCGGACAGGTTGTCCGAATGGTGATTGGCTTCGGTAATCCAGCCGTTATAAGTCGCCAGCAGGTTGCTGACCTTGGCCACAATCCCTACCCGGTCGGGGCAGGCGATTACCAGTCGAAAGGTACGCATCTAATCAACTCCAGATATCATAAAGCTCTGTTTCACTGCGCTCCGCGCCGCGTTGTCGCTCCGACTGTCTCGACAAGGCGAGGATGGCGTGAAAGCAGACCCCGAGGCAGGGCCCCAAAAGCGAGACATTCTACTCCTGACATGCGGAAATTTCAGCCGACACCGCGCTTTATCTCTGCATGTTCGCAATCAGATTCAATGAGTTCCTCTCGATACATAATAATTTGCTTGATCCATTAACAAAAAGTTGCCGTTAACCCGTCTTTAATACCTGCAACTTCTTGTGCATCCCGCCAGCGATAAACTATCATTACTTCACTTTCAATATTCACCGGGAGACACTAAATGTCCATGCTTCACGAATACCGCCAGATTGAAGATACCATTCGCGACCTGACCGCACGTCTGAACTCGCTGTCCAACGATGAAAAACTCAAGAAAGAACTTGAGTTCGAGAAAAAGCTGCAGGATCTGATGAAGCAGTACGGCAAGGAATCAGCAGATGTTGTTGCTCTTCTCAACCCGCAGAGCAAGCCAGCAGCCAGCAAAACGGCAAAGGCTCCGGCAGTTGCCAAGCGCGCACGCAAGGTTAAGCAATACAAGAACCCGAACACGGGTGAAACCATTGAAACCAAGGGCGGCAATCATAAAACTCTGAAAGCCTGGAAAGAGCAGTACGGCGCAGAGAAAGTGGAAAGCTGGGCTACTATTCTGGGCTAATTCCCCCGGAAGGTAGTGTCAGATAAAGAAAGCCCAGGCATTATTCCAGTGCCGGGGCTTTTCAATGAGTGATTTCAACCAGCCTTGAGTTTTTCAGCCAGTGTCAGGGCATGTTGACGCCATTGCCCGAGCAGCTCCCGCCCCGCATCATCCGTTTGCGCCAATGCCAACTCCAGATCCCGCATGAACTCCTCGAACGTCAGGGGTGCGCCCGCGAGCTGGCCACTGAGTTTCTGCTGACAGAAATTCAACCATTCTCCGGTTTCAGTCACGCTCAGTGAGTCGGGGAAGTTACGCGCGCGATAGCGTTTGAGCATATCCACCAGACGCTGATCTTTCAGTGGCCACTGGGCCGCAGTCAGTGCGGCGGCATCGGCTTCGCGTATAGCCGCAAGTAACCGGCGATCATCGTCCGCTGTAAAACCATCGTATAGCTGCGTCTCGGGATCGTTTTCAGTCTCTCCCGGCTTGCCCGACTGTGGTCGCTCGGCATAGATCGCCGCCAGCTTCTGCTGCCCTGCCACCCGCCATTGTGCCAGCCACCGGGCGCGCTCCCACTGCGTATCCATATCCAGTTGCAGCCGTTCGACGTCCTGCGCGCGAAGCACCTTGGCATCGGCCAGTACCGGGCACTTATTGACATGTACCAGCTTGAGGCCGGGCCGCTGTTCGCCGGCAGCCAACTCGTCAGTCCGCGTATAGAGTCGCCGGCACAGTTCATCGGCGGACAACTCCTGCAGCAGCTGCGGTTCCATTGCCAGGTCCCAGACAATCAAGGCATTGCGGTTGCGTGGATGCCAGCCCAGCGGCATGACCAACCCCAGACCACTGCGCTCCCGGCCAAAGCGGCCAGAAACATGAACCAGCGGTCGCAGCTGCTGCAGATCAATCAAGTCACCGACCCGGTGCTTGCTGCGCAGCGCATAGAGGTAGGCATACAGCCGTGGCTGCGCCTGCTTCAGCAGCCGGGCCATGGCGATGGTTGCCCGCACATCCGCCAGCGCGTCATGCGCCTGGCCATGGTCGATGCCATTCGCTGCGGTCAGCAGTTCCAGCCGCAGGCTGGTGAAGCCGTCCTGCTGCGGCCAATTGATACCCTCGGGGCGCAGCGCGTGGGCGGTACGCAGCGCATCCAGCAGGTCCCAACGGCTGTTACCACCTTGCCACTCCCGAGCGTAAGGATCGAAATAGTTGCGGTACAGGGAGAACCGCGTCATTTCATCGTCATAACGCAGGTTGTTGTAACCGGCGGTGCAGGTCCCCGGCTGCGCCATCTGCTCATGCAGCAGATGCATGAATTGCGCTTCCGGCAGCCCACGCAATGCCCGGGCGGGGTCGATGCCGGTAACCAGGCAGGCCATGGGATGGGGCAATATGTCATCGGCGATGCGGCAATCGATGCACAGCGGCTCGCCGATCTCGTTCAGCTCTTCATCCGTGCGGACACCCGCAACCTGCAACGGTCGATCGCGCCGTGGATCGATGCCGGTTGCCTCGAAGTCGTACCAGAATATGCTCTTGCTCATTGCAACTCCCCTGCTCTTGATGCCGGCAGGGTAACCTGTACCGCCGGGTCAGGCATCTTCGGCGTGCATGAACGTGAAATAATGCTGCAGCGCGCCAGCCAGGCTGGTGAACAGAGGCAGGTTGTCAACAATGCTGAATCCGGCATCATGGTGACCCGGCGTCAGGTCCGGCCGACACCAACGGCTGATGGCGCGGAATCTCTCTCGTTGCAGCCCTTCCCCGGTGACAGAAGGCAGATGCAGCTCCATGTCATATTGCACCCCCAGCATAACCGGCAAGGGGCTGATCAACATGAAGCCATTACATGACAGATTGCCCATCGAGCCCATGAAATTCCCGGTATGGCTGTTATACACGCTCAGATAAGCAGGCAGCTGATGCCGTGCAATCCGATGGTTGAACCGGTCGGATGAATCAGGCAACGCTCCGTGCTGAAACATACCCTGCATAGTCAATAATGCTCCTGTTCTTGATCAGCCCAAGAATGGGTTCTTCAGCCCATTGGTGCTCTTGCAGCGTTCCCGTATGCACTTCGACCACTGGAAGTGCAGCCAATCACGCAACAACCGGACGATGAATATCCGCTCGAGCAGGCATTTCGAAGAGAGTAAAGCTGAGTTCAGAATAGTTGAGCGCGTCATGTGGCTTCCTGCGCCGGCTCGTTCCTGGGAAAGGTGAGTACAGAATAGACCAGCCGCGACCGTAGGCCAAGCACCGGCTGAAAACGCCATGGCTGTCCGGCGGAGGATTGATCTGAATCAGCACTATACTGCTAAGAGTGGCTTAGGCTGAACCCACCAGAATCAACAGGGGTGCGCAACATGAATATTCAGCACATATTGGTAGTCATCGACCCGACCAGTGATACAGACCAACCCTGTCTGCGACGGGCCGAGCAGTTGGCCGAATACTATCCCGCGGTCCGCTTCACCCTGTTCATGAGTGATTACATTCCCGCGCTGAATGGCGGCATGCTGTTCGATACCGATGCCCTGGCCAAAGCGCGCAGTACGTTGCTCGGCCACCGGGAGCAGAGTCTCGCCCGGCTAGCCGAGCCCCTGCGTAACAAGGGCTGTACCGTCAACACCACAGTGGTCTGGGGTAAGCGCTATGAAAGGCACATTCTGCGCGCCATTCACGAACAACAGCCGGACCTGGTGCTCAAGACGACCCATCACCACAATCTCCTCAAGCGTCTGGTATTGACCAATGCCGACTGGTATCTGATCCGCCATTGCCCGGCGCCGCTGTGGCTGGTGAAGCAGCCGGAAAACGGACTGAAAGCCATTGGTGTCAGTGTCGATCCTCTGCATGAAGCCGACAAGCCCGCCGCCCTTGATTACAAGCTACTGACCACGGGCCGGGCGCTGGCGGCGAATACGGGCGCCCAGGTACACGCTATCCATTGTTATAACCCCTTGCCTCACACCCTGGCGTTCGATACCGGGTTGGTCGCGGATTACGACGGTTACGCCACTCAGGTGCAACAGCACCATATGGAAGCCTTCCGCGAATTTTCCGCCCAGACGGGCATGGGTGAGAACGAACAGCATCTGCTGCGGGGCTATCCAGAACAGGCGATCCCGGACTTCATCGCTCAGCAGGCTATCGACCTCCTGGTGATGGGTGCCATTTCCCGTTCACGCATAGAGAGCGCATTGGTCGGGCATACCGCCGAGCGGTTGTTGGATGAGGTGCCCTGCGATGTACTGATCGTCAAGCCGAATGGTTTTGTGGATCCGTCAAAGCCGGTTTGAACTCGGTGCCTGGGAAGCGTTGATCATTGCAAAAACTCGCAGGCGCGTTCGGGTACCGCCTACAGCGGACCGTCGGTTGCCAGGGATGGCAACCGCGAGCATACAGGGACGTACTTGCTGCGTGTCCGCTGTAGGCGGTACCCGAATGCGCGAACTCATGAATCCTCTCTGATCAACGCTTCCCGCTCAGCCTCTTCATTACCTCCCCTCAAGCAACCCCGGTAAACTCCCTGCACAATCGCGTAATCCCATCCCAATCCCCCGCCTTCACCATCTCCGCGGGTGCCATCCAGGTGCCGCCGGTGGCCATGACATTGCCCAACGCCAGATAGTCCGGCAGGGTTGCCGGGGTGATGCCGCCGGTGGGGCAGAATTGCACATCGTGGAAGGGGCCGGCGAAGGCGCGCAATAACGCGACGCCGCCACAGACTGCCGCCGGAAACACCTTGAAATGGCGATAACCCAGGCGGTATCCCATCATGATTTCCGACGCGGTGGCAATGCCCGGCAGCAGCGGCACGGGGCTGTCGAGCCCCAGGGTCAGCAGCTCCTGTGTCGACCCTGGGCTGACCACAAACTGCGCTCCCGCATCCAGCACCGACTGGAACTGCCGCCCATCCAGTACGGTACCGGCGCCCACGCATAACTCCGGACGCTGCGCCGTGAGCAGGCGAATGGCGGCCAGCGCCAGGGGCGTACGCAGGGTGATTTCAAGGTTGGTCACGCCACCGGCGGCAAGGGCATCAGCCAGCGGCAATACATCCTCCTCGCGCTGGATGCTGAGTACCGGCAGGATGCGTTGTCCGGTAAAGATCCGCTCAAGGGTTTGAGTGTTTTCAGTCAATCTCATTCAAGGTTCCGGAAGCCTCAGGGGCTGTAGAAAATATCCATGGGTGGCGACAGGAAGGCAGCGATCGGTAGCGCCAACGGGTTTGCCGCGCCCAGCGCGCTAGCCAATTGCTGATGCTTATCCTCGCCACTGACCACCAGCATCTTGTTGCGCGCACGGTTGATAACCGCCGCCGTCATGCTCAGGCGCGGCAGGCGTTCACCCGCCTCCGGCACGGCAATGCATAACTCCGGGTGCTGTTCAGACAGATAATCACCCAGCTTTGGCATATGCGGAAAAAGTGAGGCGGTATGCCCGTCCGGGCCCATGCCCAGCACGATCACATCCAGCGGCAGCAGGTTAACGAGCATATTGTGACAGTACTGCGCATCGCTTTGCAGTGATTGTCCCTGATACGTCGGCAGCCAGGTGGCCCGCTGCAATACCTGTGGCATGCAGCGCTGGATCAGACCCGCATTGCTCTGTTCATGTTCCGCGGGCACCCAGCGCTCATCGACCTGCGTGATGGTAACCTTTTCCCAATCGAAATCGGCCTGCTCCAGGCGCCGCAGAAAGCGCTCCGGGCCACGCCCGCCGGACAGCGCCAGACTGGCTTGCCCGCGCTGCTCAATGGCGTCGCCTAACAACGCCAGGATGCGCTTGGCGACCGCCTCGGCCTGCTGCTCGGGCCCATCGGCAGCGTGCCAATCGAGGCTCCGTGATACTGCCTGTTGTTCTGCGGTCATGTTGCACCTCCATCAGCCTGAATCAGACTGTCAGTAAAGCAGCTCGCCCCCTGCTCTGCCGCGCTGGCAGTTGTGCGGGCGAAGGCAAAGAGCTCTCGGCCCCAGCCGCGGCGGACCGGCTCGGCATGCACGGCCGGCGTACGGGCCTGCCATTCGGCTTGATCAACCTGTACTTGTAGGGTCCCATTGACGGCATCAAGTTCCAGCAGATCACCGTCGCGCAGGTAGGCGATAGGTCCACCGTTATGGGCCTCGGGCGTCAGGTGAATCGCCGCCGGCACCTTGCCGGATGCACCAGACATACGCCCGTCGGTCACCAGCGCCACCTGCAGGCCGCGATCCTGCAACACTCCCAGATAGGGCGTGAGCTTGTGCAGCTCCGGCATGCCATTGGCCGCCGGCCCCTGGAAACGTGCGACCACGATCACATCACTCTGGAATTCATCCCGCTGAAAAGCGTCGACGAAAGCCTCCTGGCTATCGAAGATCCGGCACGATGCACTGACCCGCCAATACTCGGGTTGCACTGCGGAGACTTTGATCACGCTGCGCCCCAGATTACCTTCCAGCAGTCGCAGACCGCCGTCAGCGCTGAACGGCGTCTGGCGGCTGCGCAAGACACTTTCATCCAGGCTGGCTGCTGGGCCGTCGCGCCAGCTCAGGCGCCCGTCCGTCAATACCGGCTCGCGGGTATAGCGCTGCAGTCCCGGGCCGGCAATAGTATTTACATCGGCATGCAGCAAGCCGCCGTCGAGCAGTTGGGCAAACAGGTAGGCGCTGCCACCAGCGGCCTGGAAGTGGTTAACATCGGCTTGGCCGTTGGGGTAAATACGCGCCAGGGTCGGTACGACTTCCGACAGCAGCGCCATGTCGGTCCAGTTCAGCTGCAGCCCGGCGCACTGGCCGATGGCAATCAGATGCAGCGTCAGGTTGGTCGAACCGCCGGTGGCCAGCAGCATGACCAACGCGTTGACCAGCGCGCGCTCATCCAGAATCGAGGCCATGCTGCCCTCGCCCGCCCGCGCCAGCCGGGCCGCCTGCTCCGCCACATGAACCGTCAGGGCGTCGCGCAGCGGCGTGCCGGGATTGATGAAGGACGCGCCCGGTAGCTGCAACCCCATGGCCTCCAGCAGCATCTGATTAGTATTGGCGGTGCCGTAGAAGGTGCAGGTGCCGGGCGCGTGGTAAGCCTTGCTTTCCGCGTCCAGCAACTCTTCGCGAGTCGCCAGCCCTTCGGCATAGCGCTGTCGCACCTTGGCCTTCTCGCTGTTGGGCAGCCCGGAAGGCATCGGCCCGGCGGGTACGAACAGGATCGGCAGATGACCAAAGCGCAGCGCGCCCATCAACAGCCCCGGCACTATCTTGTCGCAGATGCCCAGGCACAAGGCGGCATCGAACATGTTGTGCGACAGGGCGATAGCCGTGCCCATGGCGATCACATCGCGGCTGACCAGAGACAACTCCATCCCCGGCTCGCCCTGGGTGATGCCGTCACACATGGCCGGCACCCCACCAGCGACCTGTCCGGTGGCGCCGAAGGCGCGCAGCGCGGCGCGGATCTGCGCAGGAAAAGTCTCATAGGGCTGGTGGGCGGAGAGCATGTCGTTATAGGCCGTTACCATGCCGATATTGACCTCGTCGACCATCCGCAGGCGGTCCTTGTCCCCCGCCGGACACCCGGCCATACCGTGGGCGAAGTTGCTGCAGGACAGATCACGGCGCCCGCGGGGTCGGGCTGCCGCAGTAGCCATCTGCTGCAGATAGGCCGTCCTAGACAGCCGACTGCGTTCAACCAGCTGCTCGGTAACCTCGATAACTCGCGGGTGCATGCATTTCTCCTGTCAGACCAGTGTCATAGCGGCTTCTGCCTGTCATACATAGAGCGTATGATCTATTGTAAGCCACTGAAATGTAACTGAAGGGAAAACATTCATGACCCTGCGCCGTACCAAGATTGTCGCCACCCTCGGACCTGCCAGCAGCACTCCGGAACGTATCGAAGCCCTGATCAAGGCCGGCATGAACGTCGCCCGCCTGAACTTCTCCCACGGCACCCATGACGAGCACCGCGCCCGGGCGCAACTGGTACGCGATATCGCCGCGCAACAGGGCACCCACGTTGCTTTGCTGGGCGACCTGCAGGGACCGAAGATTCGGATTGCCCGTTTCAAGGACGGCAAGATTCACCTGAACGTCGGCGACAAGTTCCGCCTGTCCACCAGCCATCCGCTGGATGAGGGCAACCAGGACGTGGTGGGCATCGACTACCCCCAACTGGTGTCGGATTGCCGCGCCGGGGACGAGTTGCTGCTCGATGATGGCCGTATCGTTCTGCAGGTGGATAGCATTACCGCGGACGAGGCCCAGTGCACCGTGACCGCTGGTGGCGCCCTGTCCAACCACAAGGGCATCAACCGCCGCGGTGGTGGCCTGTCCGCCGCCGCGCTCACCGACAAGGACCGCGCCGACATCGTGCTGGCCGCCGAGCTGCAGATGGAATACGTCGCCGTCTCCTTCCCCCGTGATGCCAAGGACATGGATCAGGCCCGTGCATTGCTGACCGACGCGGGCTCCCATGCCTGGCTGGTGGCCAAGATCGAACGCGCCGAAGCGGTGGCTGACGAAGCCGCGCTGGATGGCCTGATCGACGCCAGTGACAGTGTGATGGTCGCCCGTGGTGACCTGGGTGTGGAGATCGGTGATGCTGAGCTGGTGGGTATCCAGAAGATCATCATTGCCCGTGCCCGGCGCAAGAACAAGACCGTGATCACCGCCACCCAGATGATGGAATCGATGATCAGCAGCCCGCTACCGACCCGTGCGGAAGTCTCCGACGTGGCCAACGCCGCACTGGATTACACCGATGCAGTGATGCTGTCGGGCGAGACCGCCGCCGGCGACTTCCCGGTGGAAACGGTCGCAGCCATGGATCGTATCTGCCGCGGCGCGGAGAAGAATCCGACCAACCAGCTGTCGGGTCACCGTCTGCATATGGAATTCGACCGCTGCGACGAAACCATTGCCCTGGCCGCAATGTACGCAGCCAACCACTTCCCGGCGGTCACTGCGGTGATCACCCTGACCGACAGCGGCTATACCCCGCTGATCATGTCGCGGATCCGCTCGCACCTGCCGATCTACGCTCTGTCACCCCACGCCCAGACCCTGGGGCGGGTGGCACTAATGCGCGGCGTGCAGAGTATTGCCTTCAACCCGGCCGAAGTCCCGGCCACTGAAGTGAATCAGCATGCGGTGAACAAGTTGCTGGAGCTGGGACATGTCAAACCGGGGGATTGGGTAGTACTGACCAAGGGCGACGTCTACAACTCGCGCGGTGGCACCAACTCGATGAAGCTGCTGCATGTGGGAGAACAGCTCGTCTGATGACGAGCTGTTTCAGCTGAGAGCAGAGCGCTCTCGGCATGATTTCTGTGGGGGCGGCCAAGGCCGCTCCTACAACTGGCCTGCCCCACAGGGGGCAGACCATACTTACTTCTGATGCTTACTGCACTTCCACCGCCAGGCTGTCGGCGATCTTCTGCTTCCAGATCTGCGGGCCGGTGATATGCACTGACTCACCGCTGCTGTCCACCGCTACGGTGACCGGCATGTCCTGCACGTCGAACTCGTAGATCGCTTCCATGCCCAGCTCCGGGAAGGCCAGCACCTTGGCTTTCTTGACCGCCTGGGAGACCAGGTAGGCAGCGCCACCGACGGCCATCAGATACACCGCCTTGTTGTCCCTGATCGCCTCGATGGCGATGGGGCCACGCTCGGACTTGCCGATCATGCCCAGCAGACCGGTCTGCTCCAGGATCTGGCGGGTGAACTTGTCCATGCGCGTTGCGGTGGTCGGGCCAGCCGGTCCAACGACCTCATCACGTACCGGGTCTACCGGACCGACGTAGTAGATAAAGCGGCCCTTCAGATCTACCGGCAGCTCTTCGCCCTTGTTCAGCATGTCGACCATGCGCTTGTGTGCGGCATCGCGACCGGTCAGCATCTTGCCCGACAGCAGCACGGTTTCACCGGTCTTCCAGGTCTGTACTTCTTCCGGGGTCAGGGTGTCCAGATTGGCGCGGCGTACGCCGGTGCCCACTTCCCAGGTGATGTCCGGGTAGGCGTCCATGGGCGGCGGCGCGAGTTCGGCCGGACCGCTGCCGTCCAGCACGAAATGCGCATGGCGGGTGGCAGCACAGTTGGGGATCATGCACACCGGCAGGCTGGCAGCATGCGTTGGATAATCCATGATCTTGATGTCCAGCACCGTGGTCAGGCCGCCGAGGCCCTGGGCACCGATGCCCAGCGCGTTGACCTTGTCCATGATTTCCAGGCGCAGCTCCTCGACGCGATTCTGCGGGCCACGCTTGCGCAGCTCGTGAATATCGATCGGGTCCATCAATGATTCCTTGGCCAGCACCGCAGCTTTTTCCGCAGTACCGCCAATACCGATGCCGAGCATACCTGGCGGGCACCAGCCGGCGCCCATGGTCGGTACCGTGTTGACGACCCAATCAACGATCGAGTCGGAGGGGTTGAGCATGACCATCTTCGACTTGTTCTCGGAGCCGCCGCCCTTGGCCGCAACATGGAATTCGACGGTATCGCCGGGTACCAGTTGATAGTGGATTACCGCCGGCGTATTGTCCTTGGTGTTGGTGCGTTTGCCCGCCGGGTCGGCGAGAATCGAGGCACGCAGCACGTTTTCCGGCAGCTGATAGGCACGCCGCACGCCTTCGTTGATCATGTCATCGATACCCATGGTGGCACCGTCCCAACGGACGTTCATGCCCACCTTGACGAACACGGTCACGATGCCGGTGTCCTGGCAGATCGGCCGATGGCCGGTGGCGCACATGCGCGAGTTGATCAGGATCTGCGCCATGGCATCGCGCGCCGCCGGAGACTCTTCACGCTGGTAGGCTTCGTGTACGGCCTGGATGAAGTCTACGGGGTGGTAATAGGAGATGTATTGCAGCGCATCGGCAACGCTCTGGATCAGATCATCTTGCTTGATTACGGCCATTCTCGGACAGGCTCCTCTATAGGCTTGCTGGCCGCAGACGTGCCAATCGAGGCAGTGCGACCAGATTCACGGAATGCTTGGGCCGGGCCGACAACCCCCGGCTGAGTGAAAGCAGGCGACAAAGTATACCCGAGCTTGCGAATCCGGGTCAGCCGTTCAGCTGATAGCTTTGCGCTATAACAGGAGCAAGCCCTAGGCAAACGATGCGGGGGCCGCTAAAGTGATATCAGTAAGCCACCATACAAGAAGACGCAATGATTGAAAGGGAATTTGACCGTCAGGCCCGGGACCAGGCGCTCCGCCTGCAGCGCTTCTTTCTGGCCCAGTGGGTTTATGGCATCACCTATGTCGTGATCGCAGTGACCTGGGCCACCGGTGCCTATATTGGCAGTCTGGGCATGGCCCTGAGTCATTATGGATTCGGCGTAGCTACCCAGGCGGTCTTCTTCGTCATGTTCCGCACAAACTTCAACCTGCGCTTCAAGGACCCCAGCCTGACCAGTCCGCAGATCATCGTCGCCTTGCTGCTGCAGACCTACCTGCTGGCGATGGTCGGTCCGATCCGCGGCATCATATTGGCCGCTTATTGCCTGATCCTGCTGTTCGGCGTGTTTCAGCTGTCACGCATTGCCTATCTGGCCCACGCGGCGTTCGCCCTGGCCTGCTATGGCGGCCTGATCATTCTCAACCAGCAGTTGGATATCTATCCGCAGACGCTGTCCATTGCTCTGCTCGAATGGTTCGTGCTGGCCTGCTTCATGTTGTGGCTGACCATTCTCGGTAGTTACATCCGGGAGCTGGGCGAGCGTTTGCAGCGCCGCCACAGCACCCTGCAGCAACACCAGCAATCGCTGCGCAGCATGATGGACGAACTACAGAACCTGGCGACCACCGACGTGCTCACCGGCCTGCCCAACCGCCGGCATTTTCTTGACGAGGCGCAGCGCCGCATGACGTTGCAGCGCGACGGCCAGACGCTCGGGCTGGCATTGATCGATCTGGATCATTTCAAGCGTATCAATGATCTGTATGGCCACTCAGCCGGGGATGAGGTGCTTCAGGGCTTTGCCCGGATCGCCCGGGCCAATCTGCGGGGCGAAGATATGGTGGCACGTTTTGGTGGCGAGGAGTTCGTACTGCTGTTGAGCAACTGCGATCTGTCGTCCCTGCAGCATTGCGTGGAGCGCATCCGTCTGAACCTGGCGCGCACCTCTTTTCCTTCCCTGCCTGATGAAGTGTATTGCACCTTGTCTGCCGGGCTCTGCCTGATTCAACCTGAAGACAGTCTCGAACTGCGGATCAGCCAGGCCGACGAAGCACTCTATCGGGCCAAAGCCGGCGGTCGCAACTGCTCACAGACGCACCAGGACGCCTATGCCTGACGCCCACCGATTTAGCGCCTGACATCCAGCCCGGATGCCACCGCGCGGTTGATAGTGCCCCACAGCCGGATCTTCAATCGGTGATACCACGGCAGCGCCTGCCAGTCGGCCAGGGTCCACTCTCGCGATTCGGCGAAATCGACGGCGAAGCTTTCTTCCACCGCTCGAGTCATGCCGCTGTCGACGATGTTCTGGTTGGCTTCCAGGTTCCAGTGCAGCGTCCAGTGATCAAAGTTCGACGAACCCAGGCTGACCCAATCGTCCACCAACACGGTCTTGAGATGCAGAAACCGCGGCTGATATTCAAAGATGCGGATACCCGCAGCCAACAGCCGCTTGTAATAACGCTGGCCGGCGTAGCGCACCGCCGGGTGGTCAGTGACTTCGCCGCACAACAGCAAACGCACATCCACGCCCCGTCGGGCAGCGTCCATCAAGGCCCGGCGAATACGCCGGGTCGGCGCGAAATACGGAGTGGCCAGCCATACCTGCCGCTGCGCCCGGGCGATACTGGCCAGCAGCGCCTGCACCAGCTCTCGGTGGGTGCGGCCGTCGGTCAGCGACACCCGCGCCCACCCCTGCCCTGTCGGCGGGTGCGGCGGCAGGCGTACACGGCGCAGGCGCGCCGGTTGCCGACCACTGCGCCGTTCGGTTGCCAACCATTGCTGTTCGAATACCTCCAGCCAGTCGGCCACCACCGGGCCGCCTACCTCCAGCATCTGCTCATGCCAGAGACAGCGCCCTCCAGGATCGGGAATGCAGAACTCATCGGTAAAGCCGGCGCCACCAATGAACACGATGCGCTGGTCGACGATGAGCAACTTGCGATGATCACGGTGCAAATTGGATCGACCACCCAGCAGGTTGAGCGGGTTATAGAAACGCAACTCCACCCCACCCTGAATCAGCCGTTCGCGATCGGCTTCCGCCAACTCGCGGCTGCCGAGACTGTCGAAGCGGCAGCGGACCCGCACACCACGCGCCGCCGCCCGTACCAGTATTTCAGTCACCTTATCGGTACTGTGACCGGATTCCACAAGGTAGAGCTGAATATCGATACTGGTGCGCGCCTGCTCCATGGCCTGCAACATCTTCGGAAAGAAGCAGTCCCCATCCATCATGAGTTCGAAGGTATTGCCTTCACGCCAGGGATAGATCGGGTTCGCCATGCGTCAGGTCTCAGGGTATCTGGTAGTCGTCCTGTTCCATCAGATCCATGCCACATTCAAGCTGGCTGATCCAATCGAGAAACTCCCTGATCATAGCAGCCCCGATAAACGGCCGACCATGTTGCGGCACGATCATCTGCGGCTGCAGTCGCAGGATCATGTTGGCCCAGAGCCGACAAGCCTTGTTGCCGGCCATGTAACGCCGATGGAAGCTTTCCATGGTGGGAATGTGGGCGGTGAAATCGCTGACCGGCTCCGCGTCATCCACCAGCGATGCGCCCATGTCGCCGGAAAACAGGATGCCACTGACCGGGTCATAGAACTGCAGGTTACCCACCGAATGCAGAAAGTGCGCGGGCAGCGCCTTGATCACACATTGGCCCAGGGGAATATTCTGCCCCCGGTCGGGCACTGCGATCATGCGTTCCGTGGTACTCATGCCCGACGCTTTAGCCAAAAAGGCCGCGGACAGGTGCGGCAGAAAGCGTGCCCACAATTTGGAACAGACGACCTTGCAGCCGGTATGGAGAAACCACTTGTCCAACGAAGCGATAATGTCCGGGTCCTGGTGCGAGGCGAACACGTAAGTCAGGTCGCGCACCACGATATGCCGGCTCAGCGCCAGGGACAGTGGCATATAGGTCAGGTCACCGCCCGGATCGAGCAATGCATGCTGATCATGATCGATGATCAGGAACTGGTTGGACTGCACGCCATCGCCGGTCACCAATTGATCGAAACACAGCACCTTGTGTACGCCGTTATCGAACAGCACCCTGGGGGTACTCGACATTTCAACTCCTTGTCTTGAATCTTGCGGGCCGTCTTTATAGGCGACGCGCGCCAGCCTCGTGCTGATCTGGATCAAACTCCCTGCAGTGTCACCCAACCGACATCAACCAGTCACTTTCGTGACATGGCTATTGATCAGCATGGTGGCACGAAATGGATGCTGCGCTGGAGGTAACGATGATGGGTATGGCACAGGCAACAGATCAGATCAATCAGACCCCATTGGTAGTCGAGCTGACCACCGAGCCCGCCGCGATCAGGGAGGCGCAGGCGCTACGCTACGCCATCTTCAGCGAGGAATGTGGCGCCAGACTGGAGAGCTCGGTGCCCGGGCTGGATCATGATGCCTTTGACAGTCACTGCGAGCACCTGCTGGTGCGCGAGCGCAGCAGCGGCCAGGTGGTGGCCACTACCCGCTTGCTTGACAGCCACGGCGCCTCCCGGGCCGGCGGTTTCTACAGCGAGGGTGAGTTTCACCTGGTGGGGCTGGAGTACCTGCGCGGGCCGATCCTGGAAATCGGTCGCACCTGCGTGCATGCCGACTACCGTAACGGCAGCACCATCGCCGTGCTCTGGTCGGGCCTGGCGCAGCTGATGAATGAGCGCAATTACAGCTTCCTGATGGGCTGCGCCAGCATCGGCATGGGCGATGGCGGCATTCAGGCCCATGCCATCATGCAACGGCTGCGGGAACGTCATCTCAGCCGAGAATGGCTGAATGCCGTACCCCGCCTGCCGCTGGCCGAACAGCACCTGCCCGCCAACGTCACCGCGCAGCTGCCACCGCTGCTCAAGGCCTATATGCGCCTGGGCGCGAAAATCTGCGGCGAGCCCTGCTGGGACCCGGCATTCAATGTCGCCGACCTGTTCATTCTGTTGCAACGCGAGCAGCTGTGCCCGCGCTACGCCCGGCATTTCAAGGCGGTCAGTTGATGGCAACCTGGCGCCGCCTGTGGCGAGCACCGCTGATAGCGCTGTGGGTGCTGCTCGGTATGCTGCTGACAGCCCTGTTGCAGCTGTTGCCCGGCCGCTGGCGGGAACCACCACGCCAGGCTATTACCCGCTGGTGGATGCGCTGTCTGCTCCGCCTGTTGCCGCTGCATATTCGCTACCACGGGCAACCGGCGGCTGGCACGGCGCTATGGGTCGGCAATCATGTGTCCTGGGTGGATATCATTCTGCTCGGCGCCCGGGCGCCGGTTCGTTTCCTGGCCAAAGCCGAGGTGCGCCAATGGCCGCTGCTGGGATGGCTGGCAGACCGGGCGGGTACGGTCTTCATCCATCGCGGCCAGGCCGCCAGTCTCAATCAGCGCCTGGGCGATGTCCTGCAGCGGGGCCACAACCTGATGATTTTCGCCGAAGGCACTACCACGGCGGGTGACCGGGTGCGCACCTTCCATGGTCGCCTGTTCGGTTGTGCCATCGAACAACACCTGCCCATCCAGCCGGTTGCCCTCGCTTACCGCAATCATGGGCAACGGGACACTATCGCCCCCTTCATTGATGATGACGAATTCTCCCGCCATCTGTGGCGTTTGCTGGGCGCAGCGCGTATCGACGTCGATGTGCACTTCCTGCCTTTGATCGACAGTCACACCCTGGGCCGCAACGAGCTCGCCCGCAGCGCCCGCCAGGCAGTGATTCAGGCGCTGGGGCTGGAAGAGGACAGTAGCAACTGCCAATCGGTCGACTCGCTGAGAGCCGCCGCCTGAGCGTCGGCAAAGGCAATCACCTCGGGCATGAACTCCAGAAAGTCAGCCTCGAAATCCGAGTAATCCCGCTCCAGTTCGCTGACCGCCCCTGGCAGGCGGTTTTCCGGGCGCAGGCGCCGGGCCATGTTGTCCAATGCCTGGTGCAGATTCTGCAGCTCCGCATAACTGCCCAGCCAGTCCTGCTCGGCCATGCGCACCAGCACAATCCGTGCCCGCTCCGGCATCAGCGCCTGCTGGGCCAGCACCGCCTGCTGGTACATGCGGGCGGTGAACATGGCCAGGGACTGGTCGGCAAATTGCGCCCAATGGCGGGCCAGCAGATGGTCATAGAACATGTCGACCATGATGCCGGCGTAGCGGCGCCGCTCACCACTGACCCGCGCCTTGCTGCGCAGCACCAGCGGATGGCGATCGGTGAAAGCATCGATGCGCCGATGCAACCAGATGCCCTGGCGCACCCGGTCCGGCAGGGTCATGGCAGCCACCGGCCCCTTGACGAAATCACCCAGCAACCCACCCAGCGCCTGTTGCGGATCGTCCGGTCCCAGGCGCAGATGAGCCAGGAAGTTCATCAGCGCTGCCCCAACTGCTGCTGCAGATTACCGAGCTGGTTGCGCAATGTGGAAATGGTGCGATTGGTCTGCAGGCGGAAGCTGTCGATCGCCCGCAGTGACTCTTCGGTGCTGGCCAGCCGCTCCTCGATTTCACTGCGCAGCACCAGCATCTCCTGCTCGACATTGGCCCCGGATGATGCTTGCAGCAATGCCTCCAGTTCGCCGCGCTGACGGGCCAGTTCGCTATCCTGCTCCGCCAACCGGCGCTCCAGCTGGGCCAATGCCTGCAGTTGCTCGCTGGCCTGCTGCAGATCGCTGCGCAGGGCGGCCTGCGCCGTATTGGCCGATTCGGTCTGCTGGGCCAACTCGGTCAATGCCTGCTGCTGTTGTTCAAGCTGCTCACCGAGCATGCTGGCCAGCCCGTCGAGCGCCGTCATCTGTTCCACTCGGGCCGCATCGGCCTGTTGCAAAGCCTGCATCCTCCGTTGTTGCTGCTGCAAGCTGTCTTGCTGGCTCTGCAGTTCGTCCTGCTGAGTCTGCTGGGTCGCCGTCAGTTGCTCCACCCGCTGCTCCAGCTTGTTGAGTTGCTGTACCAGGTTCTGCTCATTCTGGCTCAGGCTGGATTCGGTCGCGACCACCTTGCCGCTGATATCCTGCAGTCGGCCCGCCGCTTCCTCACTGATCCGCGCAAAGCTTTCCTGGGTCGCCACCAGTTGCCGCTGCAGACGGCTCTGCTGCTGGTGACTCCAATAACCCAGCCCGACCAGAGCAATCAACAGACTCAGACATACCGCCCAGAGCGCGCCATTGCGCTGGCGACGGGGCGGTGGTTCGCGCACCGCCCGTACCACTGGCGGCTCCGCTGGGTTGCCGCGGCGCGCGCCCGGTTGCGCGGTTACCCGATCCTCATCGGTTGCGCGAATTCCCGGGACGTCCCGGATATCATCATCACCCATAAAATCCCCTGTTGCCCTCAACCCGCTCTGGACTCTGTCGCTTTCGGAGGCACCGAGTTCCTCTCCGGCCTTGGCATTTTTCACCACTGCCTATTCTGCGCGCTGTGGAACGGCCTGACCACCCGTGCCCGCCTCTGGGGTCAGTGCAGCACCGTGCGTGCCAACTGGTGGGTCAAGGCCTCCAGCAATCGTCCGCCGTTGCGCCAATAATGCCAGTACAGCGGTACCTCCACCTGATTGCCGGGCAGGAGCTCCTGCAGCCTGCCGGCGGCCAACTCGGAGCGGATTTGCAAGGCCGGTACCAGGCCCCACCCCAATCCCGAGTCGATCAGCCGCACGAACCCCTCCGACGAGGGGCATAAATGATGCGGAAACCGCTCGGTAAATCCGCAGCCGGCCAGAAACCGATGCTGCAACTGGTCATCGGGACCGAAGACAATTGCCGGGGCCCGACGCAGCGCCGCTGGAGTGATGCCTTCAGCAAAGTGCCGCGCCATGAAGGCGGGACTGGCCACCGCCAGATAGCGCATACTGCCCAACGATAAGGAACGCGCGCCCGCCACCGGTTGCTCCGTTGCGCAGACACAACCGGCCACCTCACCGGCGCGCATGCGGCGCAGTCCTACATCCTGATCATCTACCAGCAATTCCAGCAGCAGATTCTGCGCTTCGCACAGATCGGCCACCGCATCGGCCCACCAGGTTGCCAGACTGTCCGCATTCAGTGCTATACGCAATCGCGGGGCGGCATCAGTTTCGCTATCCATGGGCACATCCCGCTGCAGATCACGCTCGAGCAAGCGCACCTGCTGCACATGGTTGAGCAGTTTCCTGCCGGTCTCGGTCGGCGCTGGCGGCACAGCCCGCAGCAGAACCGGCGCCCCTACCCGTGATTCCAGCAGTTTAATGCGTTGGGATACCGCCGATTGGGACAGCCCCAACGCCCGCGCGGCCCGCTCGAAGCCACCCTCCTCCACCACGGCGGCCAGCGCTTGCAACAGCTTGTAATCGAGCATGAGTAATTTTTATATCCCATCAGCAATATTTGTTTCTCTTATATTAGATCACCCATCAGACTGCCAGCCTTTCTTCTTGGCGGAGCCAGACATGCAGGGTATGGGCAGCTATATGAACGGTTTTCTGGTGGCCGCAGGGTTGATCATGGCCATCGGCGCGCAGAATGCCTTCGTTCTGGCCCAGGGGTTGCGGCGGGAGCATCACCTGAGCGCAGCGGTGGTGTGTATGACCTGTGATGCATTGCTGGTGACCGCCGGCACCTTTGGCCTGGCATCGTTGCTGCAAAGGCATCCGCTGGCGATGGAAATCACACGCTGGGGTGGCATCCTGTTTCTGGTCGGATATGCGCTGTTGGCCTTGCGCCGTGCCCTCGGCAGTCAGAGCCTGGTCGGCATGGACCCTGACCGGCCACGACGCTCGCGTCAGGCGGTGCTGATGACCACGCTCGCGGTGACGCTGCTCAATCCCCATGTCTATCTCGACACCCTGGTATTGATCGGCTCGGTCGGCGCCCAGCAAGACCTGCCGGCGTTGTTCGCACTGGGCGCCGCCAGCGCATCCGTGGTGTGGTTCTTCAGTCTGGCGCTCGGGGCGGCCAGGCTGGCGCCCTGGTTGCAACGCCCACTGACCTGGCGGCTGATCGATATCGGTGTCGCGGCCATGATGCTCAGAGTGGCCTGGTCACTGGTGTGGCCCGCTTGAGGCTTGCGGCATGGCTAGCCCGGGAACAGAATGCTATGATCTTGGCTGTTATAAACAGGGGCGGCGCCTGTGATTGACTGGCGTGAGGAGACCCCGGCCAGGCTTGCGCAATACCGAACCGACCCCGATAACCTGAAGATGGAGAGAGACCATGCCTTTCGAATTGCCCGCACTTCCCTATGAAAAGACCGCCCTCCAGCCGCACATCTCCGCCGAGACCCTGGAATATCATCACGACAAGCATCACAACACCTATGTGGTCAACCTGAACAACCTGATCGCCGGTACCGACTACGAAGGCAAGAGCCTGGAAGATATCATCAAGACCTCCTCTGGCGGCCTGTTCAACAACGCCGCCCAGGTCTGGAACCACACCTTCTACTGGAACTGCCTGAGCCCCAATGGCGGCGGCGAGCCCACCGGCGAACTGGCCGACGCAATCAACAAGGCATTCGGTTCCTTCGAAGCGTTCAAGGACGAGTTCAGCAAGGTCTCCATCGGCACTTTCGGTTCCGGTTGGGGCTGGCTGGTGAAGAAAGCAGACGGTTCCCTGGCCCTGGCCAGCACCATCGGCGCCGGCAACCCGATCACCTCCGGTGACACCCCGCTGCTGACCTGTGACGTCTGGGAACATGCCTACTACATCGACTACCGCAACGCGCGTCCGAAGTACGTTGAGGCGTTCTGGAATCTGGTCAACTGGGACTTCGTCGCGAAGAACCTCGCTGCCTGAAGCCCGGCCTGACTGATGTGAAACACCCCGCCTTGAGCGGGGTGTTTTGTTCTCAGCAGTTGCACCGCATCAGTTACGGATGCATGATGCGGAAAACAATGAAAAGGACGACATGTGTTGAAAGTGAGCCGCCGACACAGTCTTTCAATCAAGCTTTTGAAGCTGGTGTTGATGTGGGCACTGTTGGCAGGAATGCTGCTCAGCATGGGGCAAATCCTGTTCGACCTGCGCATCGAACGAGAGGCAATCAATCGGGACGCCAAGCAGATCCTGGCCATGTTCCACGACCCGGCGAGCCAGGCGATATTCAGCCTGGACAAGGAAATGGCCACCCAGGTGATCGAAGGCTTGTTCGCCAACGAGGCCGTCCATTTCGCTGCCATCGGTCATCCAGATGAACCGCCATTGGCCAGTCGCAAACGGCCACTGAGCACCCCCCCTTATCGTTTCATCACTGATCTGCTGTTCGGCGTCGAGCAGAGTTTCAGCATTCCGCTACGGGGGCGGGCACCTTATAACGAATATTATGGCGAGCTGCGCCTGACTCTGGAGACTGCACCCTACGGTCAGAAATTCCTGCGCTACTCACTGATCATTCTCATCTCCGGGGTATTGCGCGCCCTCGCCATGGCCGGTGCACTGTACCTTGTCTATCACGTGCTGCTGACCCGGCCATTGGCACGCATCATCGACTACATCGCCCATATCAATCCCGAGCAGCCGGGAAAAATGATGATTCCCATGCTGCCAGGTCAGGAGCGCAACGAACTGGGGCTCTGGATCACCAAGATCAACGAGCTGCTGCACTCCATCGAACGCAACCGCAACCAGCGCTATGAGGCCGAAGCCAACATGCAACACATGGCCCGGCATGACCAGTTGACCGGGCTGCCAAACCGCAGCCTGCTGTTGGAGCAACTGGCGCGCATTCTTGCCGAGGCCCGACGCCGCCAGCATGGCGTCGCGGTACTCTGTTGCGGGCTGGATGACTTCAAGGAGGTCAATGACAGGTTCGGCTATCAGACCGGCGACAGCGTACTGGTAGCTGTCGCTGAGCGACTGCACGCCCACAGCGGGCGCCTGATCAGTATTGCCCGGCTGGGCGGTGATCAGTTCGCACTGGTTGTCGGCGCTGTGGACGAGCCCTATGAAGTGGCTGAACTGGCGCAGCAGATCCTCGATGAACTGGGCCTGCCCTTCCCCGTCAACAACAGCCAGGTGGCGATCCAGGCCACCATCGGCATCACCCTGTTCCCCGACGACGGTCTGGATGCAGGCAAGCTGCTGCAGAAGGCCGAGCAGACGATGATGCTGGCCAAGACCCGCTCGCGTAACCGGTATCAGTTCTACATCGCGAGCGTGGACAGCGAGATGCGTGACCGTCGCGAGCTGGCCGCAGACCTGCGCAATGCCTTGCTGCGCAATGAACTCCATCTGGTATACCAGCCGCAGGTCAGCCTGACCGACCACCGTGTGGTCGGCGTCGAAGCCCTGGTACGCTGGCATCACCCGGAACGCGGACTGGTGCCGCCAGACCTGTTCATACCGCTGGCCGAACAGAGCGGAGCGATCATTGCCATCGGCGAATGGGTGCTGGATCAGGCGTGCCGACAGTTGCGAGACTGGCACGAGGCCGGCAGAACGCATTTGCGCATGTCGGTCAACTTGTCGACCGTCCAGCTGCACCACCCCGACCTGCCGGAGATGGTGACCCAGGTGCTGCAACGCTACGGACTGCCACGCGCCAACCTGGAGTTGGAAGTCACCGAAACCGGGCTGATGGAGGATATTCACGCCGCCGCCCGGCACCTGAACGAGCTCAAGAGCATCGGTGTACAGATTGCCCTGGATGACTTCGGTACTGGCTATTCTTCCCTGAATTACCTGCGGCGGCTGCCGCTGGACAAGATCAAGATTGACAAGAGCTTCACCGGCGACCTGCTCACCGCCCCCGACGACCAGACTATCGTGCGAGTTATCATCCAGCTCGGCCGCAACCTCGGAATGCGGGTGATCGCCGAGGGCGTGGAGTCAGCCGGACAACAAGACTACCTGAGTGCCGAAGGCTGCGATGTCGGCCAAGGCTACTTCTATAGTCGACCGCTGACCGCGACCGCCCTCATCGAGTGGCTGGACGGTTATGAACGGGAGCACTACCGGGGCTGAAACAGCGGCCGCCTATTGCAGCAGGGCCAGCCAAAGCCAGCCGGCCAACCCACCAGCAAGCAACATGCCGGCCAGGCTCCAGCCCGACTGACGGCGCAACCGGCGGCTGAGGTCTTCTTCATGGTGATCAGACAGTAGAAAGGGCAAGTTCTTGTGCGGCGGCTTGACCAGCATGTGCACGGCTGGCGCCTCACCCGCACGGCGGATTTGCTGCTGCGCCTCCCGGGCTGCCGCGGCGCGCACCCGCTCCCATTCAGCCGGATCAAGCTGGCCATCAGCATTGCGATCAAACCGGGCCAACAGGGTTGGATAGTCCGCCTTCCAGCTGCTGATGATCTGTCGTGCAACTGACTGCGCATCCGTCGCCTCGCGCCCACCGCCGCGGCTTTCAAACCAGCCCAGGGCATAGAGCGGATCGCCTTCCTGCAACCATTCTTCGGTATAGCGATAGCGGCGAGCAAGCAAGGCGCCCAGTACGCCAGTCTGTACCACGTTACCCAACGGCCAGCGTCGATTGCCTTCCCAGCGCCGACGCTGACGAGGATGAACCTCCGCGGCCGCAGGCTGGATCCAACAGCTGCCGGTTTCATCCCGCAACAGGATAGGTCGGTCGGAGCTGCCCCGCTCGACAGTACGCCACTCCGTATTTCGGCCCCGACGTTGCAGCTCTTCGACGGTGAAGCGATACCACAGACACGGGCGACCAGCCAGTGGTGACAACAAGGGCGCATACCCACCCGCTTCTACCTGCCCGACCAGCTCGACCAGGCCCTGGGCCGCAGAGCGGATTTTCGAGGTCGGCGTATCCTCGACCCAGCGCGCCCGGCGCAGACGGCTGAACATACGATAGAGCAGCCACAGTGCCAGCACCGAGCTGAGGCCGGTGAACACCGCGTGTGCGCCCCGGGAAATGAGAAAAATGCCGTACAGGTCGATCATGAAAACAACTGGCGAAGATCCACGTCGGCCTTGTCCGCTTCGGAGAATTGCAACAACTCAGCGGGTCGAAAGGCGAAGAGCCGCGCGATCAACACATCCGGGAACTGTTCGATCCGCACGTTATTGATATTCACCGCTGCGTTATACAGTTCACGACGATCGGCAATGCCGCTCTCCAGACCGGAGATACGCTGCTGCAGATGCTGGAACGAGGAACTGGCCTGCAGCTCTGGGTAACCCTCAGCCAGGGCGAACAATTGGCCCAGGCCGCTGCGCAGGGCCGTTTCCGCCTGGCCCAGGCGCTTCAGATCGGCTTGATCACGCGCCTGGCTGACCGCGTTGCGCGCGCTGATAACCTTCTCGAGGGTCCCCTGTTCGTATTGCATGTACTGCCGACAGGCCTCCACCAGCTTTGGCAGTTCATCATGACGCTGACGCAGCAACACATCGATGTTGGCCCAGGCGCGACTGACCGCGTGCTTGATATTGACCAGTTGGTTGTACAGGGTGACGGCGTAGATCAACAGAACCACCAGCGCCGCCACAATCAGCAATGTGGGAAGATGACTCCAGTCCATTCGATACTCTCCTTTTGGTGCTGTTGAACACAGCCAGAGCTATCTTCGCACAGAATGGGATAGCGGCAACATGAAAAACGCAGGCCCCGGGAACACGCCGTTACAGCGCTGGCCAATCTAAAACGGGAACCCTGAGGTTCCCGTTTTAGATTGCTGTTGAGTGCCCTGGGCGAGCCGGGGAGTCACTGAAACAGTGATTCTCCGGACAGTCCATGCTGCTCGAAGATGTCACGCAGGCGCTTGAGCGCTTCGACCTGAATCTGCCGCACCCGCTCACGAGTCAGACCGATTTCCCGGCCTACCTCTTCCAGCGTGCTGCTTTCGTGACCGCGCAGACCGAAACGTCGGGTGACCACCTCGCGCTGCTTCTCGCTCAGCTCGGACAGCCACATGTCGATACTGGCGTTGAGGTCATCGTCCTGCAGTTGCTCACAGGGATCCTGCGCCATGTCATCGGCCAGGGTATCGAGCAGGGTCTTGTCCGAGTCCGGCCCCAGAGAAACATCGATCGATGCTACCCGCTCGTTCAGCCCGAGCATGCGCTTGACGTCCTCGACCGGGCGGTCGAGCAACTGGGCGATTTCTTCCGGGGTCGGCTCATGATCGAGTTTCTGCGTCAACTCACGGGCCGCACGCAGATAGATGTTCAGCTCTTTTACCACATGGATCGGCAGACGAATCGTGCGAGTCTGGTTCATGATGGCCCGCTCGATAGTCTGGCGAATCCACCATGTGGCGTAAGTCGAAAAGCGGAAACCCCGTTCGGGATCAAACTTCTCCACCGCCCGGATCAGGCCGAGGTTGCCCTCTTCGATGAGATCCAGCAGGGTCAGCCCGCGATTGACGTAGCGACGGGCGATCTTGACCACCAGCCGCAGGTTGCTCTCGATCATCCGCTTGCGACCGGCTTCGTCGCCCTTCAGTGCCAGCCGCGCGAAATAGACCTCTTCCTCGGGAGTAAGAAGCGGTGAGAAGCCGATTTCATTGAGATACATCTGAGTGGCATCAAGCTGCCGAGTGAATTCAAACGCATTTTCACGCTTGTGATTGCGAGGAGTTGCCACCCGAACGCGATCCGGTTCGTCCGCGGTCTCGGGTTCGTCCGGCCTGATCTGATCTACCAGTTCAAGATCCTCAGGCACATTATTATTAACAGCCATTTGCATGCCCCATCTTCAGTCGAAACACGATCGGATGCACAAAGGCAATCCGGTGCGTGTCAGCCTCCGCTGACTATCGCCGGGATTGGCACCCCCGCTTCGCCAATCCAGTGCTCCCTGCAGTTTGCCTGGAAACTATGACAACATTAAAACTGTTTTGTCTTGGAGCTAGTTCACAGTTTGGGCAAATAACCGAGAGGGTCCACAGGTTGGCCGCGACGTCGAATTTCAAAATGCAGCTTGACCCTGTCGGTACCACTGCTCCCCATCTCCGCGATCTTCTGCCCGACCCTGACTTGCTCCCCTTCCTTTACCAGCAAACGGCTGTTATGCGCATAAGCACTGAGGAAATCGTCGTCATGCTTGATGATGATCATGTCGCCGTAACCAATCAGCCCCCGCCCCGCATAGACCACCGAACCGTTTGCTGCAGCAAAAACAGGCTGACCCAATTGACCGGCAATATCAATCCCTTTATTCAAACTCGCGTTCGATTGGAAACGCGCTATTAAAGGGCCCTGGGCCGGCCATTGCCAGCCGGTAAGCGCAGCAGGAGCAGGTGTGGATGCCGGTTTATTTGTAACAGTTTGTTTCTCTGCACCACTTTTAACCGGGGCAGGCGCCGGTGCGGGGGTTGATCGCACCGGCGGCGAACTGGTGGGTCGGCTGGCCGCCGGTGGAGTTCGTGTGGGCGCGCGAGCAACAGCGGACGAGCGCGTTTCCAGGCTGATGCGCTGCCCAGGATAAATTGTGAAAGGCTGTCGCAGGTTGTTGTTGGCGGCCAGGGCTTTCCAGTCCCAGCCATAACGGAAGGCAATCTGATAGAGAGTTTCGCCGCGCTGGACCACATGGGAGCCGGAAGTCACCTGCTCGGCGCGGGAGCTGCCACGACTGCGGTCATCGACCGGAACACCGCCCGAGGGACCGGCGCAGGCCGACAGCAGCGATGCCAGAAGCAGGACTGCAGGTAACGCGATGCTGCTATAGCTCCATTGCCTCACGGTCATCCCCCCAGCCAATCGGCGTTCAATCCCGGCGCATCCGCTGGCCAATCCATTCAAGGCCCAGCACCACCACAACGGCCGCCAGCATCAGCGCCAGTCCGCCCAACCAGTGAGACGGTGCGCCAGTCAGTGATTCGTAGCTGCCCGGCAGCAGATTGGTCTGCTGCATGGGTTCCATCGCGCCCTGGCTGTTCTCACGCCAGGTCAGCGTCTGCTTCCACGGCCAGACCTTGTTCAATGACCCTATCATCAGCCCCGTCAACAGCGCCAGGGTAGCGTTCCTGGCATGCTGGAGCAGCCAGGACAGTAATCGCGAAAAACTCAGAATGCCGACCAGGCAACCGCAGATGAAAATCGTCAGCAGAGCCACATCGAAGGATTTGATCGCTCCGAGCACTGTCGTGTACAGGCCCAGCAGCAACAGGATGAAACTCCCCGAAATACCGGGCAGGATCATCGCGCAGATGGCAATGGCGCCAGCCAGAAAGATCATCAGGGGGTTGACCGGCCACTGCAACGGCACCGCCACGGTAATCACGTAGGCAAAAGCAGCCCCTGTAAACAGCATCAGGATGACGCCGATGCTCCAGCGATGGATCTCCCGACCGACCAGCCACACGGAGACGAGAATGAGGCCGAAGAAGAACGACCAGATCAGTTCCGGATGTTCTGCCAGGAGATAGCTGATCAGATTCGCCAGGGTGGCAATACTGGTAGCAACGCCGGCCAGCAGCGCTACCAGAAAGTTGCCATCGATGGATCGCCAGGTTTCCCTGACCCTTCCACGCAGCAGCCACAGCAGCTTGTTCGGTGTGCAGGAGCCTATAGCGGCCAGCAGGCGGTCATAGATACCGGTGATGAAAGCGATGGTGCCGCCAGACACGCCGGGGACAACATCCGCAGCCCCCATGGCCATGCCCTTGAAAAAAACCAGAAGGTACTCCGAGAAAAAACGATTCAAAAGCTGATAGCTCCTGCCAGCAGTGGGACAAAACGTACAGGTTCGACCTGCCGGCGGATGAATTGATCCCCTTCCCGGGTCACCAGGGTGAGAAATTGTTCATGCTCGCCCACCGGAATCACCATTCGGCCACCCTCGGCCAGTTGTCCAAGCAGTTCGGTAGGCACTTCGGCAGGCGCCGCAGTCACCAGAATCGCATCATAAGGTCCGTATTGCGGCCAGCCCCAGTTGCCATCGGCGTGCCGGTATACCACATTGCGAACGTCGATCTCCTTGAGCACCGCCTTGGCCCGCTCCTGTAACGGCATGATGCGCTCGACGGTGAATACCCGCTCGACCACCTGCGCCAGGATCGCAGTCTGGTAGCCGGAGCCGGTGCCCACTTCCAGCACCTTGTCCAGCGGCCCGCCACCAAGCAGCAGCTCGGTCATCCGCGCCACGATATAGGGCTGGGAAAGGGTCTGGTTGTGGCCTATGGGCAACGCGGTATCTTCGTAGGCCCGGTGCGCCAGCGCCTCGTCGAGGAACAGGTGACGCGGGGTACGACGGATCGCTTCGAGCACATGGAGATTGCGGATACCCTCTTCGAACAGCCGCTCCAGCAGCCGCTCGCGGGTACGCTGAGAGGTCATGCCGATCCCGGTTTTCCAGAGATCCTCACGCATCGTTCGTCATCCCCAACTTGCCCAGCCAGCCATCCAGGTGGTCAAAGACTTCATAGTGTGTCTTGTCGATACGCAGCGGAGTGACCGAGACATAGCCTTGCATGACCGCATTGAAATCGGTTCCCTCACCGCCATCTTCGGCATCGCCAGCCACGGAAATCCAATAGCCTTCCTTGCCACGCGGATCAGTCCACTTGACCGGTTTGGCGGCGCGATCACGGTGCCCCAGCCGAGTCAGCACCACGCCCTTGATGCGCTCCAGCGGCAGGTTCGGAATATTCACATTGAGGATGGTGCGCGGCGGCAGTTCAAGCTGATCATGGGCCTCGACCAGACGGCGGGCAATGGCCGCCGCAGCGGGCAGGTTATCGGCCTGGCGACTGACCAGCGAGAAGGCCATGGCCGGGCGGGACAGGAAGCGCCCTTCCAGCGCGGCGGCGACGGTGCCGGAATACAGCACGTCATCTCCCAGGTTGGCGCCCAGGTTGATGCCGGACACCACCATGTCGACGCTGTCGGCGAACAGCGAGTTGACCCCCAGGTGCACGCAGTCCGTGGGCGTGCCGTTAAGGCCGACAAAACCGTTTTCCAGATAGAAGGGGCGCAGTGGCTTATCCAGCGTCAGTGCGCTGCTGGCACCGCTACGGTCTTCATGGGGGGCTACCACCACACAATCGGCATAATCGTGTAGTGCACCGTGCAGGGCCGTCAGCCCTGGCGCCAGCACACCATCGTCATTGGCAATGAGAATACGCATCAGGTTTCACTTTCCAGTCCGCCGCCAGGCTCATCGGCCAGCACCAGCAACTCGCGCAACACCGCGGTGGCGAAGCAGCCGGTTGGCAGGGTGAATTCAATTTCAAGGCAATCCGGTGAGGGATAATGCCACGTCAAGCCGCTGATGGGGAGGCGCAAAATGCGTCGCTGCTGTTCAAGCCCGGCACTTTCCAACCAATGGCACAGGACCGGTTCGCTCGCAGCCACCGCCTGCTCCAGCATTTGCGCCGTCTGCGCGGTCGGCAGCTCGCCCTGCCCCCACAACGGGCCGGTGGGATGCACGTCCAGCTCATCGAGGCGCCGGTCATCTGCCGCCAGTCGCTGCGCGGAAAAATGGCTGCGGCTGTCAGTGAAGGCCAGGCAGTCGCCCTCCACCAGATGGTTCCAGTTTCCCTTCTCAACCCGTTGCGCCAAAACCCGGTTGAATACCAGACTGCGCGCGGTGGACAACAACCGTGAACGAGTACCCCGCGCCGGCGGCAGACCACCGCGCTCGGCCCAGTGGCGCGCCTGATCGATATTACCGCCATCCCGACCAAAACGCTGGGGACCGAAATAGTTCGGCACGCCCGTGGTGGCGATGCATTGCAAGCGCGCGTCCAATGATTCCTGCTCGGCCTGCAGGCTGCTCAAGCGAATGACGAAGCGATTGGCACGGTGGGCGCCGCGTTGCAGCTTGCGGGAATGACGCTGGCTGGCCAGGCAGCGCAGGTTGTCATCCCATAGGGCAGACAGATCCGGATCGGCCTTGCCCGGCAACTGCAGACTGAACCACTGGCTGGTGATCGCACGACGATCCTTGATGCCGGCGTAGCTGACATCGCGCAACTTGATCCCCGCTGCCCGGGCCAACTGACGCGCCACCTCTTCGGTATTCAGGTCGCGCTTTTCAATCAACAGCCAGAGATGTTCGCCCTGCCCGCTCAGCTCGATATCCAGAATTTCCGTTACCCGAAAGTCTTCCGGCTGGGCCTTCAGAACGGCCCGCCCGCAGGGCTCGCCCAGCCCACGCGGCCCCAGCCACTGGCTGTCATCCATACTCATCGCGGCAGCAACAGGGCGACCGCATGCACGGCGATTCCCTCCTGACGACCGACGAAGCCCAGCTTCTCGGTGGTGGTGGCCTTGATATTGACCTGATCGCGCACCACCTGCAGGTCCGCCGCGACCCGCTCGCACATGGTCTCGATATGCGGTGCCAGCTTGGGCGCCTGGGCAGCGATGGTAACGTCCACATTACCTACCTGCCAGCCCTTGGCATGCACCAGCGACAGGGCATGGCGCAACAGCACCCGGCTGTCGGCGCCCTTGAACTGCGGATCGGTGTCCGGAAAATGCCGGCCGATATCACCCAGCGCGGCCGCACCGAGAATGGCGTCGGTCAGCGCATGCAGTACCACGTCCCCATCGGAATGGGCGACCAGCCCCCGATCATGGGCAATCCGCAACCCACCCAGAGTAATGAAATCGCCCTCACCGAAACGGTGAACGTCGTAGCCGTGACCAATGCGCATGGGATACCTGCTGAACTGAAAAACGAAGGGGGATATTACAGGGTCCGGGTTACAGGCAGAAGCATTGCGGGGTTTTGTGCATGCCCAAGGGGCGCGACTAGTTGCCGCTTCCTATTGCGAGTACCTTTGCACCGGGAACAGCCTACCTGCGACACGCCGTAAATACATCCATGTAGGCTCGCGGTCGCCATCCTTGGCGACACGACGGTCGCAGGCAGGCTGTTCCCGGCGCAAAGGAGGTGAGGATTTGTGTGGCTGAGGGGTTTAAAACCATCAGCCATATATAAGGTTCCGGGCAGGTTGGTCGGCAGGGTTGTGCCGACCAACCTGTACTCCCCCACAAATCGCAATCACAAGCGGCCCAATGCCCGAGCATGATGACGCAGATGATCATCGATAAAGCTGGCGATGAAGAAGTAGCTATGGTCATAACCCGGCTGGCGGCGCAGGATCAATGGGTGCCCGGCAGCTGCCGCAGCGGCTTCCAGTGCCTCCGGCTTGAGCTGTTCAGCAAGGAAGTTATCCGCCTCTCCCTGGTCGACCAGCAATGGCAGCCGCTCTGGCGCATTGGCGATCAGCGCGCAGGTGTCCCACTGCTTCCACTGCTCCCGATCATCCCCCAGATAGTTGCCGAACGCCTTGTGGCCCCAGGGGCAGTCCATGGGATTGGTGATCGGGGCGAAAGCAGACACCGAGCGGTAGCGCCCCGGATTCTTCAACGCACAGATCAGCGCGCCATGGCCGCCCATGGAGTGGCCGCTGATGCTGCGCTGGTCCGAGACCGGGAAGTTCGCTTCGATCACGGCCGGCAATTCGCTGACGACATGGTCATACATGCGGTAATGCCCAGCCCAGGGCTGCTCCGTCGCGTTGACGTAGAATCCCGCGCCGAGTCCAAAATCCCAGGCCCCGTCCGGATCATCCGGCACGCCCTCGCCACGGGGGCTGGTATCGGGCGCGACGATGACCACGCCCAGCTCCGCTGCCAGCTTCTGGGCGCCAGCCTTGTGCATGAAATTCTCATCGGTACACGTCAGTCCGGACAACCAGTAGAGCACCGGCAGGGGCTCACCCCGATCGGCCTGGGGCGGCAGGTAGATACCAAACACCGTATCGCCACCCAGTACTGACGAGCGATACCGATAGCGCTTGTTCCAACCGCCGAAACTCTTGTTGGCGGCAAGCAATTCAATGGAAGAGTTCATGAGTCGATTCCTGATTGTTCAGCTGAAGCGCTGATTTAATCGTTGAAAATGATCCAGGCGGGTGTCGAGATGGAGCTCGACACCCCATCGGCTCAGAAATGGATGACCGAGCGAATGCTCTTGCCTTCGTGCATCAGGTCAAACGCCTTGTTGATGTCTTCCAGGCCCATGGTATGGGTGATGAAGGCATTCAGCGGGATCTCGCCCTTCTGCGCTTTCTCCACATAACCGGGCAGCTCGGTACGGCCTTTCACGCCACCGAAGGCACTGCCGCGCCAGACCCGGCCGGTAACCAGTTGGAAGGGACGAGTGCTGATCTCCTGGCCGGCGCCGGCCACACCAATGATGGTGGATTCGCCCCAGCCCTTGTGGCAACACTCCAGCGCCGCGCGCATCAGGTTCACATTGCCGACGCACTCGAAGGAGTAATCCACGCCGCCGTCGGTCATCTCGACGATCACCTGTTGGATCGGCTGTTCATGATCCTTCGGGTTGACGAACTCGGTAGCACCCAGCTCGCGGGCCTTATCGAATTTGTCGGGGTTGATATCGACCGCGATGATACGGCTGGCGCCGGCCATCTTCGCGCCGATAATCGCCGCCAGACCGATACCGCCCAGACCGAAGATTGCCACCGAGGAACCGGCCTCCACCTTGGCAGTATTAAGCACCGCACCGATGCCGGTAGTGACGCCGCAGCCGAGCAGGCAGACCTCTTCAAGCGGCGCCTCTGGCTGGATTTTAGCGAGCGATACTTCCGGCAGCACCGTGTACTCGGAGAAGGTCGAGCAGCCCATGTAGTGATAGATCGGCTTGCCCTGGTAGGAGAAGCGGGTGGTGCCGTCAGGCATCAGACCCTTGCCCTGGGTCTCGCGCACCGAGCTGCACAGGTTGGTCTTGCCGGACTTGCAGAACTTGCACTCGCGGCACTCGGCGGTATACAGCGGGATGACGTGATCGCCCACGGCCAGCGAGGTGACACCTTCGCCCACCGCTTCGACAATGCCACCACCCTCGTGGCCGAGAATCGCCGGAAACACACCTTCCGGATCATCGCCGGACAAGGTGAAGGCATCCGTGTGGCAAACGCCGGTAGCGACGATGCGCACCAGTACCTCGCCGGCCTTCGGTGGCGCCACATCGACTTCAACAATTTCCAGGGGTTTGCCTGCTTCGAACGCCACAGCAGCGCGGGATTTGATCATGGGAATCTCCGTCCAGATGAATGAATGACGAAATGGAGTGTAGTAGACCAGCCAGGCGTGGATAATAGACCGCCAGACAAAACATTATTGCCATACAGGGATAATCATTATGAGTCGTTGGAGCGGACTGGACGAATTCGTCTGCGTGGCCGAGCTGGGGCACTTCAGCGGCGCGGCGCAACGGCTCGGCGTTTCCTCCTCCCATATCAGTCGGCAGATAGCCCGGCTGGAAGATCGCCTGCAGACCCGGCTGTTCTATCGCAGCACCCGCCGGGTCACCCTGACCGAGGCCGGGCGAACCTTCCTGCAGCATTGCCAGCACCTGCAGGATGCGCGGGACGAAGCTATCCAGGCGGTCACCGACCTTTCCAGCGAGCCCAAGGGGTTGCTGCGCATGACCTGTTCGGTAGCCTATGGCGAGGAATTCATCATGCCGCTGGTCAACGAGTTCATGCAGCAGTATCCGCAACTGCGCATCGAGATGGCCCTGACCAACCAGACTGTCGATCTGCTGCATGGCCAGTTCGATCTGGCCATCCGCCTCGGGCGGCTGCAGGACTCCCGCCTGGTAGCCACCCGGCTGGCACCTCGGCGCATGTTTCTCTGCGCAGCGCCCGCTTACCTTGATCACCACGGCGCGCCCCACAGCCTGTCCGAACTGCCCCGCCACAACTGCCTGATCGGCAGCACCGATACCTGGACCTTTCTCGAGTCCGGTCGCGAAATACCGGTGCGTATTCAGGGCAACTGGCGCTGCAACAGTGGTCGCGCGGTATTGGACGCAGCGCTGCGCGGCTTCGGCCTGTGTCAGTTGCCCGACTATTATGTGCAGGAGCATCTGCGCAGCGGCGCATTGCGCTCGTTGCTGACGCAACACCAGCCGCCACATACCGCCGTCTGGGCGCTCTATCCCCAACAGCGCCATCTATCCCCTAAGGTCAGGAAACTGGTCGACCATCTGAAAAGTGGACTGGAGCAGCGGGTGGAGTATCAACAGTCCGAGTGATTGAGAGGCAGGAATCGGTTGTGGGAGGTTGTGTGGGAGTGGGTTCCACCAGCAGCGGAACCGACAATAGAAAAGGGAGCCCGAAGGCTCCCTTTGTTACCGCTGCGCCGCCTTATTTCAGGCTTTCAACGCGCTGCTGCAGTTCCGGGTCAGTCTGCATGCGGGTGGCGATCTCGTTGTAGGTGGGTACGTCCAGATCGGCATCCTGTACGGCTTCGACCATTTTTTCCTGGGCTTCAAGCTGCAGCTTCTGCGCTTCTTCCTGGTCTTCAGCCTTGCTCAGCTTCTCGGAAAACTCGTCACGCAGCTCGGCCACTTCGGCATCGGCTTCTACGAATTTTTCCAGGTTCTCATCGCTGATCGGCGCAGCAGCCGGCTGACCCTGTTCATACTGCTGCTGAGCGGGAGCGCCTCC
The DNA here is from genome assembly GCF_900114735.1 of Halopseudomonas bauzanensis. Classification (GTDB taxonomy): domain Bacteria; phylum Pseudomonadota; class Gammaproteobacteria; order Pseudomonadales; family Pseudomonadaceae; genus Halopseudomonas; species Halopseudomonas bauzanensis. The sequence continues at coordinate 454,871 of NZ_FOUA01000001.1, forward strand.
GGCCTGGGCCATGACAGCAGGAGCGCCGATCCCGAAGGTGGCAAAAGCGATGGCGGCGGTCAGTGTCTTGAGATTGTTCATGAGGTGCTTCTCCTTCAGTTGAAAGTAACGGAATCAATCCATTATCCGTGCCAGCTTTCCCAAAATTAAAATAAGCAATTGATATATAAGTAAATTATCGATTTCGGAAATTACCAGGATTGATCCATCGCTGTACCCAACGCGCCAATAAATGTATACATACTGCACATGAGCAAAAAATACCCAGTCAAAAATGAACACAGCCCCTTTCCAAACCCGGCTTCGCATCAATGGTCTGCAACGCACCCTGTTGCTGTTCGTCATCTTGCCGATAGTGCTGCTCAGCGCCCTGGGCATTCGCTTCGGGCTGGGACAGGCCAGCGAGTTTCAGGAACAACGGCTGAAGAATGATCTGGAACTGATCGGCCGCGCCATCAGTATTCCGGTGGGTAGTGCACTGAACAAAGGCGATATGCAGGCGGTGGAGCTGGCGCTGGGCTCGGTATTCGTACTGGGTGAGGTCTACGGCGCCTCGGTATTCGATGTGGATGGCAATCGCATCGCGTCGGCCGGCATCACCGAGACCGACCTGACCCGCACCACCATTCCCGACCGCATCCGCACCACCGGCGAAGGCCAGGAAGCCTTCAGCCGGGTCGCCGGGCGCAGCCTGTTTTCCCACTTCCTGCCGCTGTTCGATAACGTCGGGCAGATCCAGGGGCTGATCCAGATCACCCGGCGTGCCAGCGATTTCGGCCATGCCCTGCAACAACTGACCATCATTGCCTGGCTGATCTGGGGGCTGTTCAGCCTGGTCATCCTGGCCGGTGTGCTGCTCGGCCATTACGGCGGGGTCGGTCGTCACGTGGACAAATTGCTCGCCCATATGGACCGGGTCGCCCGGGGCGACCTGTCACACCGCGCCGCCTTGGAAGGCCCCAACGAGGTCGCCAGCATCGCCCGCGGGCTGAATCAGATGCTCGACAGCATTGAACAGGCGCACCGGGATCTGGACGAGCACCGCGCCGCGGAAACCCAACTGGTGGCACGGCTCAAGGACAATGAAAAGATGGTCGCCATCGGCAGCATGGCCCGCGGCATCGCCCATGAGCTGGGCGCGCCATTGAGCGTGATCGATGGCCGCGCCCGGCGCCTGGAACGTTCGGGCAACCTGGATGAACAGCAACTGCGCAATGTCGAGGGCATCCGCAGTCAGGTCGGGCGCCTGACCCGTACCGTACGGCAACTGCTGGATTACTGCCGACCGGCGGCGACCCAGCCGCGGGACCTGACCCCGGCGCTGCTGATTGAAAGCGCGATCGAAGCCATGCGCCCCGAGTTGGAAGCCGCCGAACGTACTTTAGTCCCAGATATTCCCACAGCGCTGCCGGTGTTCTGCGCCGACGCTGGCCGCCTCGAACTGGCGTTGCTGAATCTGCTGCGCAATGCCCTGCAGGCGTCCGCCAGCCAGATCGGCATCCAGGTAACCGCGGATGAACAGCAACTAACGATTTGCGTTACTGATGACGGCCCGGGGCTACCAGCGGATCGCCCGCTGGAAATGTTGCTCGAACCCTTCTTCACCACCAAATCACCCGGCGAGGGCACGGGACTCGGACTGGCCATCGTTCAGGCGGTCGCCGAAGAGCACGGTGGCAGCCTGAAACTGACCAATCGCACCGAAGGTGGCTGCGCCGCCTGCCTTACCCTGCCCCTCGCCCCGAGCGCAACGGAGATGCCGTCATGAACCAAAGCGAACATATATTACTGGTCGAGGACGACCGCGGTTTGCGCGAGCTCCTGCAGGAAGAGCTGGAAGCCGAGGGTTACCAAGTTACCGCTTGCGGCGACGCCGAGCAGGGGCTGCAGATGTTACGCAGCCAGACGCCCGATCTGCTGATCAGTGACCTGCGGTTGCCGGGCGCTGACGGCCTCAGTCTGTTGCCGGCGCTGGCTCAGTGCGATGTGCCGCCGGCAGTGTTGATCATCACCGCCTTCGGCTCGGTACAGCAGGCAGTCAAGGCGTTACAGGCCGGTGCCGACGACTTCCTGACCAAGCCACTGGAAATGGATCACTTCCTGCTGACGGTCAACCGCCTGCTGGAAAATCGGCGCCTGCGCAATGAGGTCCGGCATTACCGCAGCCTGCTGGCGGTCGAACAGTTCAACGGCATTATCGGCCAGAGCCCAGCCATGCAGCAGCTGTTCCATCACATTCGCCAGATAGCCTCCGCCGATGGGCCGGTACTGGTGCAGGGTGAGAGCGGCACCGGCAAGGAACTGGTGGCCCGGGCCCTGCATGATCAAAGCAGCCGTCGCGATGGCCCTTATATGGTGGTCAACTGCGGCGGTATTCCCAGCGAATTGATGGAAAGCGAATTCTTCGGGCATGCCGCCGGCGCCTTCACCGGCGCGCGCAACCAGCGTGCCGGCTTGTTCCAGCAGGCGGACGGCGGCACCTTGCTGCTCGATGAGTTGGGCGAAATGCCCCTGGCGCTGCAGGCCAAACTGCTGCGAGTACTGCAGGACGGCAAGGTGCGGCCGGTGGGCAGCGATCATGAAATCCAGCTCGACGTGCGCATCATCGGCGCCACCAATCGCAACCTGACCGAAGCCGTCGCCGACGGCAGTTTTCGCGAGGACCTGTTCTACCGACTGGAAACCTTCGCCCTGCAAGTCCCCCCGCTGCGCGCCCGCGGCGAGGATGTCCAGCGCCTGGCGGAGTTCTTCCTGACCCGTTTCAACGCCCGCCAGCAGCGCCGCATCAAGGGCTTCAGCGACGAGGCACTGGCCATGCTGCAACGCTACGCTTTCCCCGGTAACGTGCGCGAATTGCAGAACGCCGTGGAGCGCGCCGCCACCTTCTGCGATACCCCGCTGATCGAGGTGCGCCATCTGCCGCAGCGCATCTGCGAGCAGCCCGCTGGCCAACCGCTCCCCTCCCCAACCACCCGCGGACCAGCAACGCCGCCACCGGCCAGCGGCGACCCGGAGGGCATGCCGACCCTGGAAACCGTCCAGCGTCAGTACATCCATCAGGTAGTCCAGGCCACCGGCGGCAACAAACGCCGCGCCGCCGACATCCTGGGTATCACCCGGCGCACGCTGTATCGCTGGCTGGAGTAAGTGCACCAGCTTTACAGTTTCTTTACCCAGCCGCTGCCCCGATTGACACTGCGCCTCGGTAAACTGTGCGCCATTGCCCCCCGATCGTATTCAAGGAATCACTATGTCATCTTCCAGGCGTTTCCTGTGGCTGTTCGCCGTCCTGGCGGGAATGGTCGCATTGCTCTGGTTTTTCTGGCTGGCGCCGGACAGCAAGGGACCGGAGTTGGTCACGGCACCGGTCGAACGCGGTGATATCGAAGACAGCGTCACCGCCCTGGGCACCCTGGAGCCGCTCAACTATGTGGATGTCGGCACCCAGGTCTCCGGTCAGCTGGAGAAGCTGCATGTAGAAGAAGGTGAACAGGTCGAAGAAGGCCAGTTGCTGGCCGAGATCGACGCGACCATTTACCTGGCCAAGGTCGAGGCCACCGAGGCCCAGTTGGAAAACCTCCAGGCCCAGCTCGCCGACCGCGAAGCCACCCAGGTACTGGCCCGGCTGCAGGCCGAGCGCCAGCGTAACCTGATAAAGCTCGACGCCACCAGCCAGGAATCCGTGGAACAGGCCGATGCCACCCTGCGCTCGGCCACCGCGCAGATTGCCGCGCTCAAGGCGCAGATCCGCCAACTGGAATCCCAGCTCAAGGAAGCCCGCGCCGACCTCAGCTACACCCGTATCTATGCGCCCATGACTGGCACCGTGGTCGACCAACTGGCCAACCAGGGCCAGACCCTCAACGCCAACCAGACCGCGCCGATCATCGTGCAGATTGCCGACCTGAGTACCATGACCGTGCGTACCCAGGTGTCGGAGGCGGACATCACCCAGCTGCAGGTGGGCATGCCGGTGTGGTTCACCACCCTCGGTCAGCCCGATGTACGCCGCGAAGGCGTGCTGCGACAGATTTTGCCGACCCCGGAAATCGTCAACAACGTGGTGCTGTTCAACGCCCTGTTCGACGTGCCCAACCCGGACGGCAAACTGCTGCCACAGATGAGCGCCCAGGTGTTCTTCGTCAAGGCCGCGGCGGACAATGTGCTGACCATCCCGGTATCCGCGCTCAAGCCAGTGGAGCGCCGCCCGGGCGCCGGCGCAGACCAGCGCTACCGTGTACAGGTGCTGGAAAATGGCGAGCCGCAGCCCCGCGTCATCAGCGTAGGCACCATGACTCGGGTCAGCGCCGAGGTGCTGGAAGGGCTTGAGGAAGGCGACGAGATCGTCATCGCTGGCGGCAGCAGCGCTCCGCCTGCTGAGCGCAGCCAGCGCCGGCCGAGGTTCTGATGAACACTCCCTTGATCCGCCTCGAAGGCATCGGCCGCACCTACCGCAACGGCGAGCTGTCGACTACCGTGCTGCATGACGTCACCCTGGATATCCATGCCGGCGAGTTCGTCGCCATCATGGGCGCCTCCGGCTCCGGCAAGTCGACCCTGATGCACCTGCTCGGCTGCCTGGACCAACCCACCACCGGCCGTTACCTGTTCGAAGGCGAGGATATTGCCGAGCTGGATAGCGACCAGTTGGCCAGCCTGCGCAGCCGCACCTTCGGTTTCATTTTCCAGAGCTACCACCTGATTTCCTCGGCCAATGCCACCGAGAACGTGGAAGTACCCGCCATTTATGCCGGCCTGCCACGGGAGGCGCGCCATGCCCGCGCCGAGGAACTGCTTACCAGCCTGGGGCTTGGCGAGCGGCTGCAGAACCGTCCCAATCAGCTGTCCGGCGGCCAGCAGCAGCGCGTTTCCATCGCCCGGGCGCTGATGAACGACGCGCGCATCCTGCTGGCTGATGAGCCCACCGGCGCACTCGACAGCAAGAGCGGTCATGACGTCCTGCAGTTGCTCAAGGACCTGCATGCCCGGGGCAAGACGGTAATCGTCATCACCCACGATCGCGAAGTCGCCAGCCATGCCGACCGCCTGATCGAGATCCGTGACGGCCGCATCATTCATGACAGCGGGCGCAAACCGAGCCCGGCCGAGCAAGTCGAGGCGCCACCGCCCCGCCCCGCTCGCCAACAGGGCCTGGCCGCTTTCGGCGATATCAACGAGGCAGTGCGCATGGCCCTGCGCGCCCTGAAAGCCAACTTGTTCCGCACAGTGTTGACCTTACTGGGCATCGTTATCGGTGTAGCCTCGGTGGTGGTCATGCTGGCGGTAGGCAACGGCGCGCGTCAGGATGTAGTCGAGCGCATAAGCGATATGGGCACCAACCTGCTGCTGATTCGCCCCGGCGCACCGAATACCCGGCGTTCGGCGGATGGCACCACCAACACGTTGACGCCGGAGGATGCCATCGTCGCCGCGCGAGTGGACAACGTGGTTGCCGCGGTGCCCGAAGCCGACACGCGGGCTACGGTACGCGCGGGCAACACCGACGCGCAGACCCAGATCACCGGTACCACCGCTGATTACCCGCTGGCCAAGAGCTGGCCGGTGGCCTCGGGGGTGTTCCTCAATGACGATGACAACCGTCGCTACGCCGCCGTCGCGGTGATCGGCCAGACCGTCGCCACCAACCTCTATGGCGATGCCGATCCGCTGGGCCAGTACATGCTGATCCGCAACGTGCCCTTTCTGATCATCGGCGTGATGCAGGAGAAAGGCGCCACCCCCTGGGGCCAGGATCAGGACGACGTGGTGTTCGTGCCGCTGAATACCGCCAGCAACCGGCTGATCGGCTCTCGCCATCTGAGCAGCATCAGCGTGCTGATCGAGGATCTGAGCCTGTCCGACGCCACCCAGGAAGCGGTCCGCCAGGCGGTGATGGCCAATCATTCGGGTATCGAGGATTTCCAGATCCGCAATATGGCCTCGCTGCTGGAAAACATCGCCAGCACCCAGGATACCTTTACCGTGCTACTGGGCTCGATCGCCGCCATTTCCCTGTTGGTCGGCGGCATCGGTGTAATGAATATCATGCTGGTGAACGTGTCCGAGCGCACCCGGGAGATCGGCATCCGCATGGCCACCGGGGCGCGTACCCGCAACATCCTCCAGCAGTTCATCGTCGAGGCCATGGTGGTCTCGGCCATTGGCGGCGCCATTGGCGTGGTTACCGGCCTGGGCTTTGCCAGCATGCTGCAGTACTTCGGCACGCCGATCCAGTTCACCGCCGGCCCGGTGCTGCTGGCCTTCGGCTGCGCCTTCGCGACCGGTCTGATTTTCGGTTTCATGCCTGCCCACAAGGCAGCCCATCTTGATCCAGTGGTGGCCCTCAGTGCGGACTAGACAATTCATTCCCCTTACCCTCGCCATCTTGCTGGCCGGTTGCAGCCTCAACACGCCCGTGCCGCAGACCGGCCTGCAGGCACCTGCACAATGGAATCAGGCAGCAGACTCCTCGGTCTGGCCCGAAGCGCGCTGGTGGACCCAGTATAATGCGCCGCAGCTGTCCCAGCTGATGGCCCAGGCACGGGTCGGCAACCTGGACCTGGCCAGCGCCGCGACCCGCCTGCTGCAAGCTGACGCGCAGTTGCGCCAGAGCGGCGCCGCCCTGCTACCGAGCATTGACGGCAGTGCCAGTGGCCGCCGTGGCGGCAACAGTGGTGATGGAGATGTGAGCAGCGGTTTCAATGCCAGCCTGAACGCCAGCTACGAAATCGACTTCTGGGGCCGCAACCGCGCCGCCGTTGAAGCCGCCGCTGCCAACCTCAACGCCAGTCGCTACGATCTGGAGGCGCTGGCCATCACTACCGATGCCAGCGTGGCCAGCAGTTGGTTCCAACTGGTGGAGAACCAGGCGCGCCTGCAGTTGGCACGAGACAACCTGGCCGCGGCCGAGCAAGTATTGAATATCGTCGAAGCGCGCTACCGCTACGGCGCCGATGACAGCCTGGCGGTCAGCCAACAGCGCGCCCTGGTCGCCCAGCTGCGTGCCAACCTGCCCGCGCTGGAACAGCAGACCTTGCAGTTGCGCAACAGCCTGGCGCTGTTGCTGGGCCAAGGGCCGGACTTTACGCTCGGTGCGCTGCCCACCATGGACGACATCGCCGTACCCGAGCCCGGCGCCGGCCTGCCATCCGAGCTGCTCAATCGCCGCCCGGACATCCGCGCCAGCGAACAACGACTGCTGGCCGCCAACGCCAACCTGACCGCAGCCCGGGCCGCGCTTTATCCGAGTATCCAGCTCACCGGCAGCTACGGCGCCCAGAGCTCGGCGCTGTCCGACCTGGTCAGCAATCCGTTGAACCCTTGGAGCCTGGCCGCCGGGCTGACCCAGCCCATCTTCGATGGCGGCCGCCTGCGTGCCCAGGTCGAGATCAGCGAAGCCAGCCAACAGGAGTCGCTGATCGGCTATCAACGGGCAATTCTCGATGCGTTGATCGATGCCGATACTGCCCTTGGTGCGTTGCAGCAGGCGCGCCGGCAGTATCAGCTGCAGCAGGCAGCTACCGCCGAATCAGAACTGGCCTTTGAATTGGCCCAGGCCCGCTACAAGGCCGGTGCCATCGACCTGCAGAACCTGCTCGACACCCAGCGCTCCTATTTCCAGAGTCAGGACAGCCTGGTCCAGCAACGCGCCGCCTGGCTGCTGGCGACAGTGGATCTGTACCGGGCATTGGGTGGCGGCTGGCAGGATGTCCCGGTAAGCTAGCCCTCCTGGATCATCATCGGGAGAGTTCCTTGTCAGCCGTCCTGCGTCTCGCCACTCTGGACCAGCGTCACTTCCAGCTTCACAGTACCGTTCTGCCGCAACTGGCGGAGCATCTGCAGGGGCTGGATGCGCTGTGCCGAACGCTCGGCGTTACCCCGCTGAGCCAGTTCGTCGACCTTACTGCGCTGGAGTTTCAGGAGGCGGCCCAGCTGCTCAAGGACACCACACCGCCACAGCAGGACCCGGAAACCGGCCTGCCCTGGAGCATCGAGGACATGGCGTGGTATCCCATCAGTACCGGCATGACCACCCTCGAAGCGCTCAGCGGCCACCTGCAGCGCAACCGGCCGCGGGAGGTATCCGGCGCCAATCAGCGGCAGTTGCTCGAAGCCCTGACGTTCTGCGAAAGCTGCTTGCGGCCGATGGAAGCCGAAGGCGCACAATTTCATCTGGCCGCAGGGTACTGAATCCGCTCTGCTTTTCCCGCTGCCACAATAAGCTGAGCCATCCGTACATTATTTCTCCTGCCAATACAGCAGCCAGCGCCCGGTGAATTTGCCATAGTGGGGTAAAACAGAAACGGAGAGCGTACCCCATGCTGCAAACCGAACAACATATTCTGGACGTCAATGATATCCAGCTCAGCGTGCATGTCGCTGGGCCGGAGCATGGACAACCCGTCTGGCTGCTGCATGGTTTTCCCGAATGCTGGTATTCCTGGCGCCATCAGATGCAGGCCCTGGCCGATGCCGGTTACCGGGCTTTCGCCCCCGAGATGCGCGGCTACGGTCGCAGCAGTGCACCGGCCGCCATTGAGGCCTATGACATTCCCACTCTGTGCGGCGACATCCAGGCGGCGATGGACCACTTCGGCCATCAACAGATCGCCATGGTCGGCCACGACTGGGGCGCCAATATCGCCTGGTATCTGGCGTTGTACGAACCGGAACGGGTCAAGGTGGTGTGTGGCATGTCGGTGCCCTTCGGTGGCAGACCGAAACGCCCAGCTATCGAGCGGATGCGCGAGCGCTTCAAGGACAAGTTTCTCTATATTCTCTACTTTCAGGAGCCCGGCCCGGCCGAGGCCGAACTGGAAGCCGATATTCCCCGCACCCTGCGCACCCTGATGCATGGTCGTCCCGCCGCCGGCAACGGCTTGATCTCGGACAAACCGGCCGATTCGCGCTGGCTGGATGATTACACCGACCCAGAAGTACCGCCGACCTGGTGTCCGCCAGAGGCCTTCGATGTCTATGTGGAAACCTATATCGACAATGGTTTCCATGGTCCGCTGAACTGGTATCGCAACTACGAGCGCAACTGGGAGCGCACCGCCGAGCTGGCCGGCAAGCAAGTGCAGCAACCGGCCCTGTTCATCATCGGCGACCGCGACCCGGTCGCCAAACTGGAAACCATCACCATCGAACGCATGCCCCAGGTCGTGCCCAGGGTCGAGCAGCATGTAATCGAGCGCTGCGGCCACTGGGTACAAAGCCAGAAGCCGGAAGAAGTGAACCCGCTGCTGCTGGCGTTTCTGCAACGGGAGTATCACGAAGCGCCCTGATATATGTGACTCTTGGAGTGTCGATCGCGATCGATGCTCCCAGGAGATATATAGCCACCAACCGACCAGCAGGCTGGCTCTTCCCGCCTTCAATCCGGTATAGTGCGCGCCGTCGTCATTCCGGCGGCATGGGTTCCCTAACCCCATCATTCAAAAAGGTGACATATGATTCCGGCATCCCTTTCGCGGCTGCGCATGGCTCTGTCCTGCCTGATCGCCTTCCATATTCTGATCATCATCGCCAGCAACTATCTGGTTCAGTTGCCGATCTCCCTGTTCGGCCTGCATACCACCTGGGGCGCCTTCAGCTTTCCGTTCATCTTCCTGGCGACCGACCTGACCGTACGCCTGCTCGGCAAAGCGGCTGCGCGCCGGGTGATCGCCCGGGTCATGCTGCCGGCATTGGTGGTCTCCTATGTGTTCTCGGTGCTGTTTCAGGAAGGTGCGTTCCGCGGGCTCGATGCGCTGGCCCAGCTCAACTCATTTGTCCTGCGCATCTCGGTGGCGAGCTTCCTTGCCTATGTGGTGGGCCAACTGCTGGATATTCAAGTGTTCGACCGTCTGCGCAAGCTCCCGCAGTGGTGGGTCGCACCCAGCGCAGCGATGATCGTCGGCAACCTGATCGATACTTTTGTGTTCTTCTCGGTAGCCTTCTGGCGCAGCACCAACGAATTCATGGCCGCCAACTGGGTGGAGATCGCAGCAGTCGACTACGCCACCAAAGTCGTCATCAGCATCATGCTGTTCGTCCCGCTGTATGGTCTGCTGCTGAATGCCATCCTGCGGCTGCTGGCCGGGCGGCAGACCGCGACCGTCTGACGAGCTCAGCTCACCGCTGGCCGAGGTTCGTTTTCCTGGGAGGTTCGAGCACCAGCTCGTACCTTGCGGGCCCGATGACACCGGAAATGCCACCTCCTCCACACTTTCGGCATGGGTAACTTGCCTGCCCCAACCTTGCCCGTCACATTGCGCACTGATCAATCAGCAGGGATGCAGTCATGTTGCGCATATGGATAACCATCGGCCTCTACCTGGCTACCCGCCTGGCCAATGCAGATTGCGCCGACCTACCGGCCAAAGCTGACATTACAGCGCTTGCCGAGCAGGTCCAGCATTGGGATCAGGCCTACCACGAACAGGGCCACTCGCAGGTGCCGGATGACATCTACGACCAGGCGCTGTTGCAACTGCGACGTTGGCAGTCCTGCTCACCGGCCCCGTCGCCAGCGTATCGGCCGCGGGCCGGCAAGCAGGGCCATGCAGTACCGCAGACCGGCCTGGCCAAGGTCCATACCCAGGCCGAGACCGCCGACTGGATAAAACCCCGCACTGACCTCTGGATACAACCCAAGGTCGACGGCGTAGCCGTCACCCTGGAGTATCACCAAGGGCGCCTGGTGCGCGCCACCAGCCGCGGTGATGGCTGGCAGGGTGAAGACTGGACCACGACCGTGCAACGCCTGCCCGCCGTCCTGCAGCGATGGCCGCAATCTATCGATCTGGTATTGCAGGGCGAGCTGTACTGGCGATTATCCAACCACGTCCAATCCCGCGATGGCGGCGCCGGCGCCCGTAGCCGTATCGCTGGTTTGATGAATCGCCAACAGCTGGCCGATGATGAGCTGGCGGACATCGGCCTGTTCGTCTGGGACTGGCCCGACGGCCCGGCACAGATGACCGAACGCCTTGCCCAGATGACCAGAGCCGGGCTGGATACCGCCCGCTATACCCTGCCGATCACGGATCTGCGCAGCGCCCAGACTCAGCGCCAACACTGGTTCAGCACTCCCCTGCCCTTCGCCACCGATGGCGTGGTGCTGCGTCAGAGTCAGCGCCCATCCGCCTCCGACTGGCAGGCCGAGACACCTTATTGGGCCGTTGCCTGGAAACACCCGCCGCAGCGGGCGCTGGCCCGGGTGCGAGATATCGAGTTCGGTATCGGTCGCAGCGGCCGCATCACCCCCGTGCTGCAACTGGACCCGGTGGAACTGGATGACCGCCGTATCCGCCGTGTCAGCGCCGGCTCGCTGCAACGTTGGCGAGCGTTGGATGTATTGCCCGGAGATCGGATATCGATCCGCTTGTCTGGCCAGACCATTCCGCAGCTGGAAGAAGTAATCATCCGCACGACCGACCGCACGACAGTGAACGTGCCGGACCCGACGCGTTATCACCCGCTGAGTTGCTGGACATCGGAGGATGGCTGCCGCGACCAGTTCCTGGCCCGGCTGGAGTGGCTGAGCAGCGCCAACGGGCTGGATCTGAGGGGCGTCGGGCCTGGCACCTGGCAATGCCTGCTCAATACCGGGGCGCTGACTGGCATGCTGGATTGGCTTGATACCCGGGCGCTGCCACCAACCTGTGGGAATCAATTGGCCGGGCTGTTGCAACCGGCCACCGAACGCGGCTTTCTCCAGTGGTTGCGAGCGTTGAGCATGCCGCCCAGCGGCGATGCGGTATTGCCTGAGCAATGGACAGTTCTGGCGGCTCGCACGCAGCAGGATTGGGAAACCCAACCCGGCATCGGGCCGCATCGCGCGCGGCAGCTGGTGGCCTTTTTCAATCATCCACAGGTAGAGTCGCTGCGGGCTAGATTAGCCGCAGCGGGAGTTCATGGCTTCGCGGTGAGCGGCTGATCTCAACTGCCTCCCAGATAAGACGACCGCGTCAGCCCCAACCGCAGGATATCCAGATAGTGCGCCCGCTCTGCCGCGCTCAGCCGCGCGCTGGCAACCTTGTCGCGGTAGCGGGCCATGAGTTCTTCCGGTTCGAAATGCACATAGCGCAGCATGTCTTCGATGGTGTCATGGGTCTCGACCCCACCGTGTACCACCCGACCGTCAGCCAGTTGGTAGACATTCACCGAATCGGTATCACCGAATAGGTTGTGCATGTCACCGAGAATCTCCTGGTAGGCACCCACCATGAAGATGCCCAGCAGATAATCCTCGCCCTCGCGCAGCTCATGCACCGGCAGGCTGCTCTCGATGCTCTGCTCGTCCACGTAATGGCGGATCTTGCCGTCGGAGTCACAGGTCAGGTCCTGCAGCACCGCGCGGCGCAGGGGCTCCTCATCCAGACGGTTGATCGGCACGATCGGAAGTACCTGATCGATGGCCCAGGTATCCGGCAGGCTCTGGAATACCGAGAAGTTGCAGATGTACTTGTCCGCCATCTTGTCGTTCAGCTCATCCAGCACCTGGCGGTGCGATCGCTGACGCGCCTTGAGCAATGCGTGCAGGCGGTTGCACAGCGCGAAGTAACATTGCTCGGCCAGCGCCTTCTGCGATAGCGAGACCTTGCCCTCGGCATACTGACCAGCTACATCACTCATGTAGTGGGTCGCCCGCCAGTAGGTTTCGGTGACCATCTCGATATCGGTCTGCCCCAACAATCCGACCAGATCACGTACCACCTGCGGCAGCTCATCCAAATCGTCGATTGGCGGTACCGTATCGTTGTGCCGCTCGACATCAGTCACCTGCACTACCAGCACCGCGTGATGGGCGGTCATCGCCCGTCCGCTTTCGGAAAAGATATGCGGGTGCGGCAGGCCCTGCTCATCACAGAATTCGCGCAGCATTGATACTACCGTGCGGGCATATTCGGACACGTCGTAATTGATCGAACTGGCGTTGCGTGAGTGGGTACCGTCGTAGTCCACCCCCAATCCGCCGCCGACATCGATATGGTCAACCGGCAAACCCAACGCCCGCAGTTCACCGAAGTAGCGAATCGCCTCGCGAAATCCGTGTTGATAGTCAGCCAGGTTGGCGATCTGCGAGCCCATATGGAAATGCAGCAGCCGTACCCCGGCCTCAAGCCCCGCCCCGCGGAACTGCTCGATGACCCGCAGCAATTGCGCCGCCGACAAACCGAACTTGGACTTCTCGCCGCCGGTATCGGCCCATTTGCTGGACGTCAGCGAGGACAACCGCACACGCAGGCCGACCTGCGGCGTCAGCCCCAGCCGCGCTGCCTCCTCAATCACCAGGGCGACTTCGGATTCCTTCTCGATAACGATGAAGACGTTATGCCCGAGCTTCTGCCCCAGCAGCGCCAAGCGGATGAATTCCCGATCCTTATAGCCATTACAGACGATGGTGCCGCCCTTGGGCGCCATCGCCAGGACCGCCATCAGTTCCGGCTTGGAGCCGGCCTCCAGGCCAATGGGAACATGCTCAGTGGCGATGATGTTCTTTACCACCGCCTCCTGTTGATTGACCTTGATCGGGAACAGCGCCGTGTAGCCGTTCGCGTAATCCAACTCGGCGATGTTCTGCTCGAAAGCACCGGTCAGCTGCCGCACGCGGTCCTGCAGAATGTCTGGAAAGCGCACCAGCAACGGCAGATCCAAGCCGCTGTCACGCAGCTGGGCCACCAGTTCATGCAGGTCAATCGGTTGCTCAATCCCGGGCCGGGGCCGCACTTCGACATTGCCCTGCTCACTGGCATTGAAATAACCCGCGCCCCAATGGCGGATGCCATAGACACTTCGACTGTCTGCGACCGTCCAGGCGGAAGCATCCTCTTTACGCGAACGCCGCGATGACACCATGAAAGACTCCTTGGGAACTGTGCAATGGACCCCAGAATAAACCAGTTTCTCCCCGCGAGTCGTAAAACGAACCCGTTCCGGCCCCGGATTCACTCTTTATTGCAGAAAAAATCCAATTGAAAAAAGCATCCATCAGGACGCCTTGGAGTCGCGCAGCGGCAACCCGCCGTAACGCTTGCAGCATCGGGGCCAGGGCGTCATTTGTGACAAATATATAACACCTGTAAATATTGCCACGGCATACCAAATGGCACGCAAGCCACAGGAATGGCCGGTTGTGATCTTTTTTTGGATGTGTTTATTATAAAAATGAATTTACAAGTAAATATCAGGAAACGATGTCTTCCACCACATTCTCGCTGCGCCGTCCGGTTGCCACCGACGGCCACGCACTCAACCAGTTGATCGAGCGCTGCCCGCCACTGGATACCAATTCGGTCTATTGCAACCTCCTGCAGTGCTCTCACTTTTCCGCCACCTCTATCGCTGCTGACAACCTTCAGGGCGAACTGGTCGGCTTTATCTCCGGCTACCGACCTCCCGAGCGCCCCGACACGCTGTTCGTCTGGCAGGTCGCAGTGGATAGCAGCATGCGCGGCCAGGGTCTGGGCATCGCCATGCTGATGGGCTTGCTCGAGCGCACTGCCGCCGAAGGTGTTCGCTGGCTGGAAACCACTATTTCCCCCGGTAACGGCGCCTCCGAAGCGCTGTTCGCCAAAGCCTTCCGCCAGTTGGACGTAACCGCCAGCACCGAGGTGCTGTTCAGCCGGGAAAACCATTTCAACGGCCAGCATGATGACGAAGTGCTGTATCGCGCCGGTCCCTTTGCCTTACCAGTCAAACTTGATACCCAGGAGACTGCATGAACACTTTCCAACAGTTCGAACAACACGAATCCGGTATTCGCAGCTACTGCCGTTCCTTTCCGGTCATTTTCGACCAGGCCCGTGGTGCCGAGCTGATCACCCGCGAAGGAAAATCCTATATCGACTTCCTGGCGGGCGCCGGCACCCTGAACTACGGGCACAACCACCCGGTACTGAAGAAGGCGCTGATCGAATACCTTGAACATGACGGCCTGACCCACGGCCTGGATATGTACTCGGCGGCCAAGGAGCGTTTTCTCGAAACCTTCCACCGCGTCATTCTCGAGCCGCGTAAGCTGGGCGACTATGTAGTGCAATTCAGCGGCCCAACCGGCTCCAACTCGGTGGAAGCGGCGCTGAAACTGGCGCGCAAAGTCACCGGTCGCAGTAATGTCATCAGCTTTACCAATGGCTTCCATGGCTGCACCGTGGGCGCCCTGGCGGCCACCGGCAATCAGCATCACCGTGGCGCCGCCGGCGTGCCGCTGACCGACGTCAGCCGCATGCCCTATGCCAACTACTTCGGTGACAAGGTCAACACCATCTCGATGATGGACAAACTGCTCAGCGACCCCAGCAGCGGTGTGGACAAGCCCGCCGCCGTAATCGTCGAAGTGGTCCAGGGCGAAGGCGGCCTGAACGCCGCATCCGCCGACTGGATGCGCAAACTGGAAAAGCTCTGCCGCAAGCATGACATGCTGCTGATCGTCGATGACATCCAGGCCGGTTGCGGCCGTACCGGCACCTTCTTCAGCTTCGAGGAAATGGGCATCAAGCCGGACATCATCACCCTGTCCAAGTCCCTGAGCGGCTTCGGCCTGCCATTCGCTGTGGTGGTCATGCGCCGCGAGCTGGACCAGTGGGAGCCGGGCGAGCACAACGGTACCTTCCGTGGTAACAACCACGCCTTCGTCACCGCCGCCGCCGCGCTGGAGCACTTCTGGACCAGCGAAGAGTTCGCCACCAGCGTCAAGGCCAAGGGCAACCTGATCCGCGAGCGCATGCAGAAGATCGTCCGCCGTCACGGCCCCGATTCCCTGTTCGTCAAGGGGCGCGGCATGATGATCGGCATCAGCTGCCCGGATGGCGACACCGCCGCAGCCATCTGCCGCGAAGCCTTTGACCGTGGTCTGATCATCGAGACCAGCGGCAACCACAGCCAGGTAGTCAAATGTCTCTGCCCGCTGATCATCAGCGAACAGCAGATCACCCAGGCCATGGACATCCTCGAGCAGGCTTTCGCCGCCGTGATGACTGCCGACGTCAAGAACCAAGCATCCTGAGGAATTCGAAATACATGATCGTACGCAACCTGAAAGACTGTGAAGCATCCGAACGCAAAGTCGTTACCGAAACCTGGGACAGCACCCGGATGATCCTGAAGGAAGACAAGATGGGCTTTTCCTTCAACATCACCACCATTTACGCCGGAACCGAAACACATATCTGGTATCAGAACCATCTAGAGTCGGTGTACTGCATGAGCGGTAATGGCGAGATCGAAACGCTCTCCGATGGCAAGGTCTACAAGATCGAACCAGGCACCCTGTATCTGCTCGATCAGCACGATGAGCACATGCTGCGCGGCGGCACCGAAGATATGAAAATGGCCTGCGTGTTCAACCCGCCTCTGACCGGCCGGGAAGTACACGACGAGAACGGCGTCTATCCCGCTGATCTTAGTCCCTGAGAGGCCGCAACATCAGGAGAAAAAATGTCTACCGTGCAAGCTGACCTTTACCCGTCACGCCAGCACAACGCACCCAGCTGGCAACCCCGAATCGACCCGGTGCTCTACCGGGAAGATCCGCACAATGCCCCGCTGACCACAGAGCAACTGTCGCGCTTCGAGCGCGACGGTTTCCTGGTCCTGCCGGAAGTCTTCTCTGCAGCGGAGGTGGCGGTATTCAAGCAGGAGCTTGAACGCATGAGCCACGCTCCAGAGGTGCTGGAATCACCTGCAGCCATTCGCGAACCCGACAGCGGCGCATTGCGCTCGGTATTCGCCATTCACCGCAGCAATCCGCTGTTCGCCCGGGTCGCCCAGGACGAGCGCACCGCCGGATTGGCTCGCTTTCTGCTGGATGGTGATATTTATGTGCACCAGTCCAGACTCAACTTCAAGCCGGGTTTCAAGGGCAAGGAGTTCTACTGGCACTCCGACTTCGAGACCTGGCACACCGAGGATGGCCTGCCGCGCATGCGCACCATCAGCTGCTCGGTGCTACTGACCGACAACCATCCGTGGAACGGCCCGCTGATGCTGATCCCCGGCTCGCACAAACACTATATCGGTTGCGTCGGCCAGACCCCGGAAAATCATTACGAAAAGTCCCTGCGCCGGCAGGAATTCGGTATTCCGGATGATGGCAGCCTCAGCAAGCTGGTCGATCAGGGCGGCATAGCCCAAGCCACCGGCAGAGCTGGCAGCGTCGTGTTGTTCGACTGCAACACCCTGCACGGGTCCAACAGCAACATCGCTCCCAGCCCTCGCAGCAATCTGTTCTTTGTCTACAACCATGTGGGCAACCGGCCGGTTTCGCCGTTTGACGGCATGCCGCCACGGCCCGACTTCGTCGCCGAGCGCGGTCCGGTCGAGCCGCTGGCCATAGGTCCGCAGCAGTATTCGTAAGCAGGGACGACATTCACTCAATAAAAGAACCCGGGATTATGCATACAGTAGAGAAAATCGGCGGCACATCAATGAGCCGCTTTGATGAAGTACTGAACACCCTTTTCATTGGTCAACGTCGCAACAGTGCCTTGTACAACCGCATCTTCGTGGTCTCCGCCTATGGCGGCATGACCAACCTGCTGCTCGAGCACAAGAAAAGCGGTGAGCCCGGCGTATATGAACGTTTCGCCGATGCCCACAGCGAAGACGCCTGGCTGGAAACCCTGGAGCAGGTACGCACCAGCATGCTGGCGAAGAACGCCGAGCTGTTCACCAGTGATTATGAGCGTCAGGCGGCCGACCGTTTCATCACTGGTCGCATCAACGACGCCCGTGATTGCATGTTGAACCTGCAACAGCTGTGCTCCTACGGGCATTTTCAGCTCGACGGGCAACTGATGAAGGTGCGCGAAATGCTCGCCTCTCTTGGCGAAGCCCACAGCGCTTTCAATACCGTGCTGGCACTGAAGAAGAACGGCGTCAATGCCCGTCTGGTCGACCTGACCGGCTGGAACCAGAGCGAACCCAAGGCGTTCCAGGACATGATCGCCGACAGCTTCGCCGGCATCGACTTCAGCCGCGAGCTGGTGGTCGCCACTGGTTACGCACATTGCAGCGAAGGGCTGATGAGCACCTTCGACCGTGGTTACAGCGAAATCACCTTCGCTCAGATCGCCGCCAGCACTGGCGCCGGCGAGGCCATCATCCACAAGGAATATCACCTGTCCAGCGCCGACCCGAACCAGGTGGGCGTCGACAAGGTGGTCACCATCGGCCGCACCAACTATGACGTCGCCGACCAGCTGTCCAACCTGGGCATGGAGGCGATCCATCCCAAGGCGGCACGCACCCTGCGCCGGGCCGGCATTCAGCTGCGCATCAAGAATGCCTTCGAGCCGGATCATGGCGGCACCACCATCAGCCAGAATTACTGCAGCGAGAAGCCCTGCGTGGAGATCATCGCCGGGCGCAAGGATGTGTTCGGGCTGGAAGTCTTCGATCAGGAAATGCTCGGCGATGTCGGTTATGACATCGAGATCACCCGCCTGCTCAAGCAGCTGAAGCTGTATGTGGTGAACAAGGACTCCGATGCCAACAGCATCACTTACTACACTTCCGGCTCACGCAAGGCGCTGACCCGCGCCATTCGCCTGATCAAGGAACGCTATCCGATGGCCGAAGTGCATCTGCACAATATCGCCATCGTCTCGGCCATCGGTTCCGACCTCAAGGTCAAGGGCATCCTGGCCAAGACCGTGGCGGCGCTGGCTAAGGCCGACATCAGCATCCAGGCCATCCACCAGTCGATCCGCCAGGTGGAGATGCAGTGCATCATCAATGAGGAAGATTACGACGCCGCCGTCGTCGCCCTGCACCAGGCGCTGATCGAACCGGAGAACCACGGGGATGTGATAGTCGCAGCCTGACACCGTGCCCAGCGGTGGCGACGCCGCTGGCATGTCCGGGTAACTGCGGTGTTTTCCGAGGCACGCTCGGTGCCGACGGTGCTGGGCAGTTGCCCTCCCTGGGAGGTTCGAGCACCAGCTCGTACCTGAGCCTACCGCCCCCTCACAACAAGAACGCCAACACCCGCTGCGCCGTCAGCTCGCCATTCTCCTGCATGAAACAATGCCCACCGGGCAGTTGCTCGACCGTCACGTGCGGGTTCGAGGCGGACAGACGTGCGGCTGACTGCTGCACGAAGGGATAGGTCTGGTCACCGTGGATCAGGCGCATCGGAGTCTGGATCTTGCCCAGGGAACGCCACAATCCGCTGGGTGCAGTCTCGAATATCTCGGCCTCCCGGGTAGGCGCACATTTGAGCATCACGCCCTGCCCCGGCTCATCGCGCAACGCATGCTCGACATGGGCACGCAACGCGGCATCTTCCCAACCATGGAAAATACCCCGCCCCTGCAACTTGTCGAATGCTGTCTGCCGATCCGGCCATTGGCTGCGGCGCTTGCGGGTTGCCTCAACCAGCGGATTACGCACGAATCGCGCCAACAGCCGACGCTTGAACATTTCCTGCTCGGGAAACAGCACCGGGTCCAGCAGTACCGCTCGCTGAAACAGCTGCGGGTGCGCCGCCAGGATCAGGCTGGTCAGCACTCCGCCAAAACTGTGCCCCAGCGCAAAGCGCGGCACGTCGCCGAAAACCGGCTTGCCAGCGACGAAGGCTTCCACCGCCAGTTCGGCATTGCGATTCCAACCGACAAAAGCGCCACCATGGTCGCTGTCGCCATGGCCCTGCATATCGCACAGCCACAGGTCGAAATGTTCGGCCAACAGCGCCAGCATCGGCTCGTAGGTGCGGCAACAGAACCCGTTGCCATGGATGAAGTGCAGCAGCGGCTTGCCGCTGGGTGGGCTATGCCAGCCTCGCAGAGTGAAACCGGCGGAACAGGAATGGGACCAGGGCAACAACGTCATCGACAGACCACTTACTGGAAACAGGACAGGCCAGTCTATTACGCAGGCGCCCGTCTGTCAGGCTCCCGCTGCGCTTATTGATGCCATGGATCACGTGGCAAATTCAGCGCAGGATATAGTCCACGCTGGTCACCACGCGGACCTTCTTGGTTTCGGGGGTGTAGGGGTCGACATCCTCGATCGAGAAATAGCCCTGGGAGGCGCGGCGGATACTGCCCACCTCGGCGCCGGCATCCCGGGCGAACTGATCCGCCGCGGCCCGCGCTTCCTGGGTAGCCAGCGCAATCATGTCCGGCTTGATGGAGTTGAGCTGGGTGAAGATGAACTGCGGCTGGTGCTCGTAGCTCTGGGTCAGTGCCACGCCGGACTTGACCAGATCACCGACGCTCTGCATGCCGCTTTTGACCCGGTCGATATCCGCGGTACGCACCAGCACGGTCACTTCCGCCCGATAGCGCTGAGGCGGCATGTTCGAGCCGTAGAGGTTGGCGTGCTGGTCGGTGATCTTGGGCATCGACAGTTGCAGATCGTCTTCGGCGAAGCCCTTGAGCAGCAGGAAGGAGCGGATCAGGTCCTGCTGGGTTTCGATATCGCCCTGCAGCACATCCAGGCTGTCGCCCATCACGGTGAAGTTGATCGGCCACAGGGCCAGATCCGCCTCCACGGTACGCTCGGCCAGCCCCTTGACGCTGACTACCCGGTCGGCATCGCGAAACTGCAGCAGACCGGTCTTGATGCTCACCGCCATAAAGGCCAACGCCAGCGCCAACAAGGCCGCCGCCACTACCGCAAAGAATGAAACCCGTGAACTGTCAGTCATCAACCCGCTCCTGTCGTTTGCGTACCCGCTCTATGCTTATACCTGCCCCCGGTGTGCGTACACAACCCTCAAACCCCTGTCCTCGCGCCCAAGCGCGAACGGGGTTCGACAATCCGACAGACCATGGGCAGCAGTTACTCATCCCTGCGCAGATCATTCGGTATCGGCGGCTCAGGCATCGGGCCGGGGCGTTTGCCCTTGCCTTCCTGGAACTGGCGGACCTGATAAACATAGGCCAGCACCTGCGCAACGGCCAGATACAACCCAGCGGGAATCGGCTGGTCCAGCTCGGTGCTGTAAAACACCGCCCGCGCCAGTGGGGGTGATTCCAGCACGATCACATCATGCTCGGTGGCCACTTCGCGGATCTTCTGCGCGAGGAAATCCGCGCCCTTGGCCAGTACCACGGGCGCGCCGCTGTGCACCGGGTCGTATTTCAGCGCCACCGCGTAATGGGTCGGGTTGGTGATTACCACGTCGGCCTTGGGCACTTCGCCCATCATCCGCCGCTCGGCCATTTCCCGCTGTAGCTGGCGGACGCGGGATTTGACCTCGGGCTTGCCCTCGGAATCCTTGTATTCGTCGCGCACCTCCTGCTTGGTCATGCGCGTCTTCTGCTTGTTGTCCCATATCTGGAAGGGCACATCCACGGCAGCGATCACGATCAGCGAGCAGGCCAGCAGCAACAGCGAGGTGCCCAGCACCCAGCCGCTGTGAAAGATCGCCCCCGGCAACGCCTCGTTACTCAGCGCCATGAGATCATCGGTACGCATGTGCAGCACCAGCAGCGCCATGGCCAGCACCACCAGGAACTTGGCGATCGCCTTGAGCAGTTCGACCAGCGCCTTGATCGAGAACATGCGCTTGAGCCCCGCCAGCGGATTGAGCCGCTCACCCTTGGGCGCCAGCAACTTGGCGCTGAACAGCCAGCCACCCAATAGCACCGGACCGACCAGCGCAGCGACCAGCAGCATCAGAAACAGCGGGCCAATAACACTCAGACCCTGGCGAATGGACGCCAGCAGGTGCAGCCCCATGGTGTCGGTGCTGTACAGCACCTCCCGCTCCAGGGAGAAGTTGTAGATCATCAGATCCATCAGCTTGCTGGCCATGCCCGGCCCGAGCAGCAGCAAGCCGAGCGCAGCCACCATCACCACCGCCAGCGTATTCAGCTCGCGCGAGCGCGCTACCTGCCCTTTCTCGCGGGATTCTTTCTGGCGTTTCGCCGTGGGGTCTTCTGTGCGTTCCTGACCGCTATCTTCCGCCATCAGCGCGCCCCCACCATTTCGCGCATCCAGATCAGCGCATCAGAGGCGAACAGGTGATACTGCTCTGCGGTGCCACTGAGCAATACCCAGAGGATGAACAACCCAAATACCAGAGTCAGGGGGAAGCCGATGGAGAAGATATTCAGCTGCGGCGCCGCGCGCATCATCACCCCAAAAGAAAGGTTGACGATCAGCAGCGCGGTAATCGCCGGCAGACCGATCAGCACCGCTGCCGCCATTACCCAGGAGAACCGCAGCACCAGAGTATAAAAATCCCCGGCCTGCAGGGTCTCGCCGATGGGTAAGGTGGTGAAGCTTTCGACCAGTACTTCGATGACCACCAGATGGCCGTTCATCGCCAGGAACAGCAACGTCACCAGCATGGTGAATACCTGGGCGACCACCGCCACGGAGATACCCATGGCCGGGTCGTTCATCGAAGCGAAACCCAGTCCCATCTGCATGGCGACGATCTGCCCCGCCACCACATGGATCTGGAACAGCAACTGCAGCAGAAAGCCCATCGCCGCGCCGATCAGGATCTGCTCGGCGATCACCACCCAGGTACTCAGCGCCAGCGCATCCAGCTGCGGGACATCAGTGATCTGCGGGGCCACCAGAAAGGTCAGCGCCAGCGCCAGATATAAACGAATGCGCATCGGCACCAGCGCGGTGCCGATCACCGGCATGGTCATCAGCACCGCGCCGATACGAAACAGCACCCACAGATAGCCGGCCACCCAGCGGCCGATATCGCTGCCGGCCAGTTCGATCATCAGCCAATCAATCCGGGGATGTTACGGTACAGCTGGTCGGTGAACTCGATCAGTTGGCTTACCAGCCAGGGGCCAAGCACGATCAACGTGAAGAAGGTAAACAGCAGACGCGGCAGGAAGCTCAGGGTCTGCTCGTTGATCTGCGTCGCCGCCTGGAACACCGCAACGATCAGACCAACCACCAGGCTCGGCAGCACAATTACTGCCACCATCACGGTGGTCAGCCAGACCGCCTGCCGGAACAGATCAACAGCGATTTCAGGTGTCATCGCCTCTCTCCTAGGTCACGGCAAAACTGGCAGCCAGGGTACCGATGATCAGCGCCCAGCCATCCACCAGCACGAACAGCATGATCTTGAACGGCAGGGAGATGATCAGCGGCGACAGCATCATCATACCCATGGCCATCAGCACGCTGGCAACCACCAGGTCGATGACCAGAAACGGAATGAAGATCATGAAGCCGATCTGGAACGCCGTCTTCAGTTCGGAGGTAACGAACGCCGGTACCAGAATGTGAAACGGCACGTCATCCGGGCCGGTCAGGTCGGTGCGCTTGGCCAGCCGCACGAACAGTTCCAGATCCGTCTCGCGGGTCTGTGCCAGCATGAATTCACGCAGCGGCACGCTGGCCTGCTCCAACGCCTGCTGCGGCGCCAACTGCTCATTCAGGTAAGGCTGTAACGCGCTCTCATTGATGCGCTCGAACACCGGCGCCATGATAAACAGCGTCAGAAACAATGCGAGGCCGATGAGAATCTGGCTCGATGGCGTGGACTGCAAACCCAGCGCCTGGCGCAGGATGGCGAACACGATGATGATGCGGGTGAAGCTGGTCATCATCATGACAAAGGCCGGGATGAACGTCAGTGCGCTCATCAACAGCAGGATCTGCAGACTCACCGAATAGGTCTGCTCGCCTTCGGCGTCCGTGGTCAGGGTGATCGCCGGCAGACTCAGCGGGTCGCCCGCCGATTGGGCGAATACCGTCGGGGTCAGCAATGTCAGCAGCAACAGGCACCAGCGCATCATGGTTTCTGCTCCCGCTTGAGGATCGCCTGCAGCTTGCGGGCAAAGTCGCCGCTGGTCGCAGCCTCATCAGTGTCGACTACCGGCTCGGGAAAGACATGCAGAGTATTGATGCGCCCCGGTGAAATACCCAGCAGCATCTGCTGGCCCCCCACCTCAACCAGTGCCAACCGGTCGCGCGGCCCCAGGGGGTAACTGCTGATCACACGGATGTGCTGGCCGCCCTGGGGCGCCATCGGTCCTACCCGGCGCATCAGATAGCCCAGCAGAAAGATCAGCCCGACCACGACAATCAGTCCCAGCCCCAGCTGCGTCAGCTGACTGGCGAGCCCGCTCGTGGCTTCACCATTACCGCCCGCCGGGGCTGCCGCCAGCGACGTAGACAATCCTGCCAGCAAGGCTGGCAGCAGTACATGCGACCACCGCATGTCAGCTGAGCTTCTTGATGCGTTCGGACTGGCTGATGACGTCGGTCAGGCGGATGCCGAATTTCTCGTTGACCACCACCACCTCGCCATGGGCAATCAGGGTTCCGTTGACCTTGACGTCCAGCGGCTCGCCGGCCAGGCGGTCAAGCTCCACCACCGAGCCCTGGTTGAGCTGCAGCAGATTACGGATGGTGATATCGGTATTGCCCACTTCCATCGAAATGGTCACCGGAATATCCAGGATCACGTCCAGATTGGGTCCCTCGGTGCCACCGAACAGGTCGCCGCTGGGCTGACGCTCGGGTGCGGAAAACTCCTCCATGGGCATCGCCCTGGAAAGGTCGTTGCCCGCCAGCATCGAGTCAATGTCGTCCTGACTGGCGTTACCGGCTTCATCCAGCGCGGCAGCCCACTCATCAGCCAGAGCCTGCTCCTCCGGACTGATGTCATCCTGTTTGTCCTCAGCCATCTTGCCTGATCCTCATTTATCTCTGTACAGAGTACTGCGTTTGCGAGTCGATCAACGCGGACGCGTGACCGGCCCCAGAATCTGCAATGCCAGATTGCCATTTACCGAGCCGAGCCGTGCCTTGAAGGTCGGCACGCCGTTGGCGCACATCACCATATGTTCGGGCATTTCCACCGGAATCACATCGCCGGCCTGCATGCTCAGCAGGTCCCGCAGTTTCAGTTCGCGGCGCACCACGGTGGCACTCAAAGGCACCTTGGCGGCGGTGATTTCCTCACGCAGCGCGCGCTCCCAGCGCTCGTCGTGCTCATCCACATCCGATTGCACGCCCGAGTCCAGTACCTCGCGCAGTGGCTCGATCATCGAATAGGGCATGGTTACATGCATTTCGCCACCACCGCCATCGAGCTCGATGTGGAAGGTAGACACCACCACCACTTCGCTCGGGCTGACAATATTGGCCAGCGCCGGGTTGACCTCGGAGTTGACGTACTCGAACTGCACGTCCTTGACTGCCTGCCAGGCTTCGCGCAGATCGACGAAGGACTGCTCCAGCACCATGCGTACCACCCGCAGCTCGGTCGGTGTGAACTCACGGCCCTCGATCTTGGCGTGACGGCCATCGCCACCAAAGAAATTGTCGACCAGCTTGAATACCAGCCGCGCATCCAGGATGAACAGCGCGGTGCCGCGCAGCGGCTTCATCTTCACCAGATTGAGACTGGTGGGCACGTACAGGGTGTGCACGTACTCGCCGAACTTCATCACCTGCACCCCGCCCACGGACACATCGGCCGAGCGGCGCAGTAAATTGAACATGCTGATGCGGGTGTAGCGGGCAAAGCGTTCGTTGATCATTTCCAGCGTCGGCATGCGCCCACGCACGATACGATCCTGGCTGGTCAGGTCATAGCTCTTGATGCCGCCCGGCTCGTTGCTCTGATCGTTGTCGATGACACCTTCATCCACCCCGTGCAGCAGCGCATCGATTTCGTCTTGTGAAAGCAGGTCTTGGACCGCCATATTATTATCCCTATTGCAGAACCAGATTGGTGAACAGTACCGACTCTATGACCGGCTTACCGAGCTCCTGTTCCATCAGGTCCTGCACTGCGAGGGTCGCTTTTTCACGCAGCGCCTCCTTGCCTTCTGCTGTCATCAGGGTTTCGAACTCCGCACTGCTGAACAGCATGACCAGCCGGTTACGGATCAGCGGCAGATGTTCAGCCAACGCTGCCATCGCCTCCGGATCACGTCCCATCAATACGACACTGGCCTGCATGTAACGCTGCCGGCCGCCGTGGGCATAATTGACGGTAAAGGCTGGCTCCAGCGGCTGGTACAACGCCGGCAGCTTGACGGGCTCCTGACTCACCGCAGCAGCCGAGTCGCTCTTGTTGGCCAGCAACGCATAGGCCAACCCACCCGCGGACAACAATAGCGCCACCAGACCGATACAGATCAAGATCAATTGCTTGCTCTTGTTGGAAGGAGGAGCTGTTTCTGCCGCTGCTGCCTGATTCTTCGCCATGCCAAAATTCCGTCGCCTGATAGGGCAAATGCCCGCATTATCTGAAGTTGTGCATTGTTCATGCCAAAAATGGCGTGATGGCGGCGCGCGGGCCGTAATGCCCGCTTAGGATAAAGGCATGGGCGGGAAATGTCTCATGTTCAGCACGGCAGATGGGGCTCGTCGGTGCCAGCGTGGCGCGCCTAAGGGAAAAATCGACCTTCGCTGGGGCCTACGAAGTCCCCGTCCTGTTTTGTGTCGAGATGGAAGTCGACCAGCAGATGTGCCTGATACACCATTGGCCGATGGAATCCAATCGCCCCCATAGTGCAAAACGCCTGGGAGGTTCGAGCACCAGCTCGTACCAAAGCCAGCCGGCACGACCGATGTTTCCGGCTGGCTGCGCTCATCGAGCTGGTGCTCCACGCTCCCGGGGGAAGCAAGGCGTCTCGGGAAAGAATAGCTCCGGTCAAGCGACGGAGTATCAGGCGTAATAGTCGACCAGCCGCTGCGTCGGCGTCCATTGGGTACGCAATTCGGGCTGTTCACTGGTGTCGTTGTTATTACCGGCCAGCAGCGTCTCATCGCCTGGCCCGCGACCGCCCGTACGCTCCGCCGGCTGCCCATCACGCTGCCCTGGCTGCTCACCTGCCGAGCGATCGGCCACGGTGACCTCAGCCTGGTCCAGCCCCTGCTGGCCGAACATGTCACGGAGCCGGTGCATCTGAGCTTCCAACGCTTCGCGCACGCTGGGGTTCTGGCTGACGAACTGCACCTGCAGTTCCTGGCCGCGGTGCTGGATATGGATCTCCAGCGGGCCGAGTTCAGCCGGGTCCAGTTGGATTTCGACGCTGCGCAGGTTCTGGCTGGACATCCACATCACCTTTTCAACCATCGCCTCGCCCCAGCTCGGCTGACCGAAGGGTACGCCCATGCTCTGGGTGGTCGCCACTACCGGTCGTGCGGTCAGAGCGGCAGCGTTCGTGCCGTAGGTGCCCGGTCGCGCCAAGCCATCAATCGCGTCGGTTTCGCCACCGCTGCGGCCGGGGCTGCCGCGCTCCAGTTGCTCAGCGAGCTTGCCGAGCATGGCGGCAGACAATGGCTGACTATCGTTTTGCGTAGCAGCAGCGCGCTGCAGCGCTGCGGGGAAATCCGGTTGAGCATTCTGCGCCTGGGCTACCTGTCGCGACGGCCGATTCAGTTCGCCATTGAGCAGTTGCTTGTCTGCCCCCTCTCGAGACAATAGTTCACGATCAGCCTGCCCACCTTCGGTAGTCAGCCGTGCCGCGTCATCGCCATCGGTCAACATTGCCGGTTGTGCGCCCATCGGTTGCCCCGACGAGGACGGCAATGCCCCCGAGGCACTACTTATGGAACCTGCCGGAACGGGGCCGGCACCGGGTCGGGTTGTTTCCTGCAGCCATTGCATCCACTGGCCAATCACCGTCAGCGCATCGTCACCGGCCTGTTCTGCAACATCACCATCCAGCGGCAACTGCTCCAGCCAATTCTGGACCTGCAACGGCAAACTCTTGCCGTCAGCGGCAAGCGCGGCCTGCTCCAGCGTCGCCAGTTGCTCGGGGCTCATCTGCTTGATTGCCGCCTGCAGCTCAGCCGGTAAATGTTCAGCGAGCAGGCCAGCAAATGCCTCGGCATCCTCCGCAGATGGCGCAGCATGGGCGCTGTCGTTCCGGACGCTCGGCCGCGCATCGGCATTCAACAGGGCCATCAGGGGTAGGCTGGCGGACATCAGGCTTTCTCCATGCAATCGCAAAGACAGATTCAATACAGGGATAGAGCAAGTTCCGGGCCACAACCTGCCGCGCTCAGCTATGGCGGGTCAGTTGGGGACGGATGCGCAGACAGAGGTGATCAATAAGATCGCAGATATAGGCGGCGGCAGCGGCGTCGGCATTGTGCGCGGCTTCTTCAGCCTGCTGGCAGGCCTTGCTCAGCGCCAAGGCGCCCATATTGCCGCAACTACCCTTGAAACTGTGAGCTGCCTGGCGAAAGGCCTCCCAATTCTTGCGAGCGAGACTATCGTGCAGCTGGCACAGGCGCCGGTCGGTGTCCTGCAGGAAGGTCCGCAACAGCGGCCCGTAGTCATCCTGCATCAGGTCACGGAGCATGGTCTGCACATCCGGATCGAGATCGGAAAGGCGTTCAGGCATGATTATGTCCGGTCAAGAAGATAAAACTGATCAAGCGGTCAGTGCGCAACGCACTGCGGGCAGGAGTATGCCCAAGCAACCAGACAAAGACTACCCAGGGAAAATTACCCTTTTATGTAATTGCGAACCAGATCACAGTTTTTCTCGGAACTTAATCGAACTGCCTGTAAACAAAGGCACGCTGGGTCAGTTCATCCAGCAGCTTCTGTTCCTGCTTGTCGGCCCGGGCGCGGGCTTCATCGCGGTATTTTTCAATCAATTTGCGCAGGGCTTCGACCCGCTGATAACGCTCCTGCCAGGTGGCGCGGGCGCGCTCCAGGCTCTGCTGATGCCAGCCCAGGGTCTGGCGCTGCTGTTCGATGGCGGTCTGCATCTGCGCCATGAAGCGCTGATAATTGAGCAGCCACTCCCGGCCGACCCCTTCCCCGCCGCGCTGCGCCCAGCCCTTGGCGTATTCGCCACTGTAGTGCTCCAGATCACGCAGTCGGGCCGTGGCCTCATCAAGTTGCTTCCGGCATTCGCCGAGCATGCCGGCGGCCTTCTTCTCCTCATCCAGTGCCAGATCCAGTACCGGCGTCATGCGCCGTACGCGGCTGTCACTCATTGATCAATTGCTCCATGGCCGCACGGCTGGCGGCCAGATCGAAGCTTTCGCGCAGCCCCTGGCGAAGGAACCCCTGGATTCCGGGAATCTTGGCGATGGCCTTGTCGGTCATCGGATCGGAACCGGCAGCATAGGCGCCGACGCTGATCAGGTCGCGATTCTGTTGATAGCGTGCGTACAGCTGCTTGAGCAGTTGCGCCTGTTGCAGATGTTCCGGCGGTACGATCTGCGGCATGGCCCGGCTGATCGAGGCCTCGATATCGATTGCCGGATAATGGCCCTCTTCGGCCAGCCGCCGCGACAGCACCACATGACCATCCAGAATGGCTCGGGAGGCGTCGGCGATCGGATCCTGCTGATCATCGCCCTCGGACAGTACCGTATAAAAAGCAGTAATCGAGCCGCCACCCTCCTCCGCGTTGCCCGCCCGCTCGACCAGCGCCGGCAATTTGGCGAACACCGATGGTGGATATCCCTTGGTTGCCGGCGGCTCGCCGATGGCCAGGGCGATTTCGCGCTGGGCCTGGGCAAAGCGGGTCAAGGAGTCCATCAGCAGCAGCACATTCTTGCCCTTGTCACGGAAGTACTCCGCCACCCGCGTGCAATACATGGCTGCCCGCAGGCGCATCAGGGGTGCATCATCCGCTGGAGAGGCGACCACTACCGAGCGGGCCATGCCCTCTTCGCCGAGAATCTGTTCGATGAACTCCTTCACCTCCCGGCCCCGCTCGCCAACCAGGCCGACGATGGTGATATCCGCCTCGGTAAAGCGGGTCATCATGCCCAGCAGCATGCTCTTGCCCACGCCGCTGCCGGCAAACAGGCCCAGACGCTGGCCGCGGCCTACGGTGAGCACGCTGTTGATCGCCCGAATGCCCACATCCAGCGGCGCCTCGATGGGATGGCGCTTGAGTGGGTTGATCACCGGGCCCGCCAGGTCGACCCAGTCTTCGCATTTGAAGGGGCCCTTGCCATCCAGTGGTCGGCCGATGCCGTCGAGTACCCGGCCCAGCATTTCGTTGCCCATCGGCAGCTTGCCGCCACCGGCTGCGGGTACTACCCGTGCTCCGGGCTGCAGCCCCTGCATGCGATCCACCGGCATCAGATAAATCTTGCTGCCGGCAAAGCCCATGACCTCGGCCTCGACCCGGGTTTCACCTTGCGGACTGTCGCTGATGACGACGCAGCGACTGCCAACCGGCGCTTGCAACCCTTCGGCTTCCAGCGTCAGGCCGACCATGCGAATCAACCGGCCCTCGACTATCGGCGCCACAGGCAGCTCAGTCGCCGCAGCATAGCGCGACAGGCGACGGGCGAAGCTGATGCGCTCAGGGCTGGTCATCATCAGCCTCCGCACTCACCGCGGAGATCATCAGGTCGGGCTCCGGTGGATGGGCGCGTTGCTCGCGTTGTTGCTCGTAGAGTTGCTCGATGATCTGCTGCAGGCGGGTTTCACGGGTCGCGTCCACCTGGCTGTGCTCGGTTTCGACCCGGCAGCCGCCGGGCCACAGTTGATCATCTTCCAGCAAGCGCCAGCTTTCCTCATGGCGCTCACGGATGTGTTTGACTGCCTCGAAATCGGCAGGGTTGAGATAGATGCGGATATTGTCAGCGCCCATCGGCAAGGCCTTGAGCGCGCCGCGCAGCACCTGGGCAATCTGGCTGGAATCGGTCTGCAGTTCGCGTTGGAGCACCTGGCGCACCATTCCTTCCACCAGCTCGAGCAGCATGTCCTCGATCTGGTCGTCCTGCTGCTGCATGGGTTCCAGCAGTTGAGCCATGAGCCCTTCCAGCTCGCCGAGCCGCGCCTCCAGCCGGGTTTTCGCCTCCTGCTGGGCCTTGAGTTGGCCGGAATGAAAGCCATCGCGCTCGCCCGTGGCAAAACCTTCGTTGTACGCCTCGGTGCGGATTTGCTCCAACTCCTCGACCGTGAAGGGTTTGACCTCGGGCTCCGCCTCAAACTCATCTTCCACCAGGGAGTCCGACTCGGCTGCTGGCGGTACATCCGGCGCGGCGGTTTCCCGCGGGACATGATGCGGCGCCTCATCGAAGCTGGGCATGTCCCAGAGATTGAAATCCTGCAGCTGATCCGCGCGGATCAGCTCGCTATCCTTTTTCTCGGTCATTCATTCACCTCTGCACCGCAGTACAGGACCTCGTCAGATCATTTCCTCGGAGCCCTTGCCGCCGAGCACGATTTCGCCGGCATCGGCCATGCGCCGCGCAATGGCGAGAATTTCCTTCTGCGCCGCTTCCACTTCGCTGATGCGCACCGGCCCCTTGGCTTCGAGGTCATCCTGCAACAGCTCCGAGGCGCGCTTGGACATATTACGGAAGATCTTGTCCTTGATGGCCTCATCCGCGCCTTTGAGCGCGATGACCAACACATCGGTGGACACCTCGCGCAGCAGCGTCTGGATACCCCGATCATCCACATCGGCCAGGTTGTCGAACACGAACATCAGATCCTCGATCTTGTTCGACAGGTCCTCGTCCATCTGCCGGATGGATTCTATCAGCTGCGCTTCGGTGCCGCTTTCAAGATAGTTCATGATATCTGCGGTGCGCTTGACCCCACCCATATTGGCGCGGGTGGTGTTGGAGTTGCCAGCGAACTGCCTTTCGAGAATTTCGTTGAGTTCCTTGAGCGCGGAGGGCTGCACGGTGTTCAAGGCAGCCACGCGCAGCAATACATCCAGCCGCACCTTGTGGTCAAAATAGCCGATCACCTCAGCCGCCATGTCCGGGTCCAGGTAAGCCACCACAATCGCCTGGATCTGCGGGTGCTCGTAGCGGATGACATCCGCTACCGCACGCGGCTCCATCCACTTGAGACTATCCAGGCCGGAGGTGCTGCCGCCCATGAGAATACGATCGACCAGGCTGTTGGCCTTGTCCTCGCCCAGGGCCTGGGTAAGCATGGTACGGATGTAGCCATCCGCGCCAACACCGAGCCCGGTCTGATCGCCAGCCACCTCAATGAAGTCGGCCATCACCTGCTGCACATGATCGCGCTGCACGGTGCGCAGCGACGCCATGGCGCTGCCGACCCGCTGTACTTCCTTGGGGCCCATGTGGCGCAACACGGCGGCGGCGTCAGACTCGCCCAGGCTCAGCAGGAAGATTGCTGCCTTGTCGAGCTTGCTGAGTTTTTGCGTGCGTTTGGCTTCTTCACTCATCTGCATTGATCCACTCTTTCACGACCTGTGCTACCCGTCCCGGGTCTTCCGCCAGCAGGCCCTTGATGGCGTTGAGTTGCTGCTCGTAGCCGGCGCCCGGCGGCGGCAGCAGCACCGGCCCGCTGGCCGGCGCGGAAAGGCTGACGGTATCGTCGCGCAGGTCGTCTGCCAACAATCCGTCATCATTCAAGGCTGGATAGCCACCGCTTTCACCGACCGCGTCACGATTGCCGCCACTGAGACTCTTCAGCACCGGGCGCAGCACGCCGAATACCAACACCAGCACGAACAGAATACCCAGTGCCTGCTTGGCGATATTCCAGAACCAGGGCTGGGTCCAGAACGGCACTTCCGGAAGCTCGCTCACGTCGCCAGCGGGGACGAAAGCGCTGTTGATCACACTGACACTATCGCCACGGGCCTGATCATACCCCACGGCGTCGCGCACCAGTTGCGTCAGGCTGGTCAGTTCGGCTTCGCTCAGCGGCACGCTGGTTACCTCGCCGGTCTCGGCGTTGACCTGCTGACGGTTGTCCACCACCACCGCGACGGATAGGCGATTCAACCGGCCCTGTTGCTGGCGGGTATAGCTGATCTGCCGGTCCAGCTCGTAATTACGGGTGGCCTGCTCGCGGGAGTCGCGCGGTGGGGCCAGTACCACCGGCTCGCCGGTTTCCGGATCGATCACCTGCTCCGGTACCTGGGTGGTACCGGGGGGCTGGTTGCTCAAGGCGCCCGGGATACCCTGCGGCGATTGTCCGGCAGCGCGCTGCTCGTTGACGACCTGCTCACTGCGCAGCGAGGACTCGGGATTGAAATTTTCGGAGGTGGATTCCATGGTGCTGAAGTCCACATCGGCGGAGACCTCGGCTTTATAGTTGCCGGTGCCCAGCACCGGCTGCAGGATATTGTGCACCCGTCGGGTGAAGGTTTCCTCAAGGCGACGGGTATGGTCGAACTGGCGGCCGGCAATGGTCAGTTCGTTCAACTCGTTCTGGTCCGACAACAGATTGCCCTGCTGGTCGACTACCGTAACCTGATCCTTGCTCAGTTCGGGCACGCTGGTCGCCACCAGATTGACGATGGCCATCACCTGTGCCGGCTCCAGCTTGCGACCAGCATACATCTCCAGCAGCACCGAGGCGCTCGGCTTGCGATCATCACGCACAAATACCGTGGAACGCGGCATGGCGATATGCACCCGCGCCGCCTTGACGTTGTACAGGCTGGAAATAGTCCGCGCCATTTCACCTTCCAGGCCGCGACGGTACTGGGTCGCTTCCATGAACTGGCTGGTGCCCAGCCCCTTCTCGCGGTCGAGAATCTCGAAGCCCAGATTGCCATCGCCCTGATTGACCCCGGCGCTGGCCAGCCGCAGCCGCGCGTCGGCCAGGTCTTCAGCCCGCACCAACAGCGCACCGCTGCTGGGCTCGACCTTGTAGCGAATCCGGCTCTGCTGCAACACCTCGATCACCTGGGTGGCATCAAGATTGTCCATGCTGCTGTACAGCGGACGGTACTCCGGTTGCTGCGACCAGAGCACAACGGCGAAACCGATGGCAACACTGGCCGCCAGCCCCACCAGCAAGCCGAACTGGCGCAGCATTGGCAACTGCGCCAGGTTATCCAGAAAGCTCAGCCCCATGAACGGCTTGCGCGAGCTGGCAGCGGCCGGGTCAGGTCGGGTAGCGGGGGTGTTCGGAGTGCTCGCAGCATCCATCAATCAAATCCTCGATAACGAAACAGCGGGCTGAATCAGATAGGCATCTTCATGATGTCTTCATACGCGGTAATCAGCTTGTTGCGCACCTGGGTCATGGCCTGGAAAGCAACGCTGGACTTCTGCGAGGCCACCATCACTTCCGCCAGATCGATCCCCGGCACCCCACGCTCGTACCCGGTCTGCAACTCGCTGGTGGTCTTCTGCAATTCATTGACGCGGTTGACTGCCTGCTGCAACAGATCATCGAACGCCGGCGCGTTCACATCCTGCGCCACCGGTGCCACCGCCGGCTGCGGACGGCTCATCGCCTCCATCTGCATGGAACGCATCTGCAACATCAGACGATTGAATTCGACACCCTGCGTCATGATTCCTCCAGGCCGTGGATATTTTGACGGCAAAATCAGCTTTGGAAGTTATAGAGCAAGATTGGTGCCAAATTAAACCTGCCGCGACAAGCCGCTATCCGACAAACACCTTCCCTTCCACATCCAGCCCCGCATCCCGCATTTGCGCCAACTTATATCGCAGCGTCCGTGGGCTGATACCCAGCCGCTCCGCCGTCTCTTTACGCCGACCGCGTTCTGCGCGCAGAGTGTCGATGATCAGCTGAAACTCGCGCTGCTTCACGTCATGTCCCAACCCGGCACCGGCTACCGGGCTGGTCGGCACGGCGTACAGCTGACTGGGCGCCGGCAGCGGCGCAACCAGAGGCATTGCCATATCGGCTGGCATGATCGCGCTACCGGGCGCAGTGGCCAGACACAGGTCCTGCGCCCGAATCATTCCACCCTGCTGCAAGATCAGCGCGCGTTGCACGGCATTATCCAGCTCCCGCACATTCCCCGGCCAGGCATGCTGTTGCAGTGCCTGACAAGCATCCGGCGCAAAGCGGACCGGGCTCTGATTCATTTTGCCGATATGCTTGGCCAGCAAACGCTCGGCGATCGGCAGAATATCCGCTGGCCGGCCACGCAATGGTTGCCACTGCAACGGGAAGACGCCGAGCCGGTAGTACAGATCCTCACGGAACCGCCCGGCAGCCACCTCAGCCGGCATGTCGCGGTTGGTGGTGGCAATAATGCGGATATCCAGCTGGATCAGCTTGCGTCCACCAACCCGCTCGACCTCCCGTTCCTGCAGCACACGCAACAGCTTGGCCTGCAATGCCAACGGCATCTCGGAAATCTCGTCCAGCAACAGGGTGCCGCCATTGGCCTGCTCGAACTTGCCCGGCGCTGCCGCCACGGCGCCGGTAAAGGCACCCTTCTCATGACCGAACAGCGTTGCTTCAAGCATGTTCTCCGGAATCGCCGCGCAGTTGATGGCGATATACGGCTGACTGGCACGGGGCGACTGCTGGTGAATATAGCGCGCCAACACCTCTTTGCCGGTCCCCGACTCGCCGGAAATCAACACCGTTGAGTCACTGGCAGCTACCCGCTGTGCCAGCTGCAGCAATTGCTGGCTGGCCGGATCGGCCGCCACGGGTCCATCATCCGCGCCAACTTGCAGCCGCCCCTGGGCATGCTGCGCTATCAAGCCCAGGAGCGCCGAGGGCTCGAAGGGTTTGACCAGGTAATCCACCGCACCCATGCGCATGGCTTCCACTGCATTCTGCACCGTGCCATAGGCGGTCATCAGCAGCACCGGCAATTGCGGATGCCGCTCGCGCAATACCTGCAGTAGAGCGTGGCCGTCCATGCCCGGCATGTTCACATCGCTGATGACCATCGCCACCGTGTGCCGCTGTAGCAATGCCAGCGCCTGCTCGCCATCGGCAGCCTCCAGATAATCGTAACCGCCCAAGAGCAGGGTATCGGCAAGTGCTTCGCGCAGTGCCCGGTCATCTTCCACCAACAGAATGCGTGGTCCGGTCATGCTGGCTGGCCTCCGAATGATTGCACCGGCACGACCAGCTCCGCCCAGGTGCCCTGGCCGGCTCGACTCCGCAGCAGGAAAGCCCCGCCATGGGCGTGGGCTACTGATTTCACCACCGATACTCCCAACCCGGTGCCCTGGGACCGCGTGGTATAGAAAGGCTCACCGATTTTCGCCAGTTCCGCCGCCGTCATCCCACGCCCGGCGTCCACTACACTCAGACTCAACCGCCCTTCCTGCAGGCGTTGGCAGACCTTCAGCCGCGCGGCAGGTGCGCCGGCCTGTATGGCGTTGTCAATCAGATTGAGCGCCGCACCGATCAAGGTTTCCCGGTTACATTGCAGCTGCACGCCCGCCGGGCAATGGTCCTCCCAGCGGCAATTCGCTGCGGATTCCTCGATCAGCGTCTCGGCCTGTTGCTGCAGGCTGGCAAAGAGGTCGTTCGCGCTCACCAGATCGGTCAGCGGCAGATCACCCTTGGCAAACAACAGCATATCCCGCACTTGCTGCTCGATGGTTTGCAGGCGATCTTTGAGCCGCTGGCTGAAGCGTTGGCGGTGCGTGACCGAGAGCTCCGGCTGGTGCAGATGGCTGGCATATAGCAGCGCGGTGGACAGGGGTGTGCGGATCTGATGCGCCAGCGAGGCGACCATCCGCCCCAAAGCGGACAGCCGCTCGTTGCGCGCCAGTTGGGATTGCAGACGACGGGTTTCGGTGAGATCGGTCAGCAGGATAATCTGCCCCGGCTCACCGTGCAGGGAGCGCGTTGCCAGTGACACGCGACGACCGCTACGCAGAGATACTTCATGGTAGTCATCATCACGGGGGGCAAAGCGGTCGCGGATCAGTTCGCGCCAGAGCTGACCTTCGAGGGGCTCGCCGAGCAAGTCGCGGGCCACCGGGTTGGCTTCACGCACCACACCACGGCCGTCCAGTACGATGACGCCACCGGGCAATAGGTCCAGGAGGTTCTGCAGACGGCCGGCCAGGCAGGCTTTCTCGGCCAACTCGCGGGTGCGCTGGGCATTGACCTCGAGCAGTTGCGCCTGCAACTGCTCAACCTGCTGTTCGAGCAGCCCATGCGACTCGCGCAACTGATCGGACATCTGGCTGAACAGGCCGTAAGCCTGTTCCAGATTTTCCTTTTCCTGCGTGTCCTGCGGCAGATTTGGAGCAGTGGCAACCATCACAATCCCCTGATAAAAACACTACTCGGGGGACTCAAGCAAGGGCTGTGCCATTAAAAATAATTAGCTATAAATCAATAGGTTGGGCTATATACAACTGATTATACCGTCAGGCTTCTGACGCTTCCTTGTCGCCGCCGCCATCGCCATCACGCTGCATACCGTACTTACGCATTTTCTCCACCAAAGTGGTGCGGCGAATACGCAACCGCTCCGCAGCGCGCGCAACGACATAATTGGCTTCGTCCAACGCCTGTTGAATCAGCGACTGCTCCAGACCAGCCAGATGGTCCTTCAGATCGAGCCCCTCAGGAGGCAAGCCCGCCGGATTGTCCAGCGATGGTGCGCCGGGTTGCCAGACGTTTTCTTCCCCCTCCTTGTGCAGTTGACGCAGGTCGTCATGGTCGTCGTCAACATAACGGAACTTACGCGGCAACTCGCCGACTCCGATCACCCCATGGGGGTGCATGATTGCCATACGCTCGACCAGGTTGGCCAACTCCCGCACGTTGCCCGGCCAGGGATGCTGACACAGGGACATGATGGCCGCGCTGCTGAAACGAATGGAGCCTCGCCGTTCCTTTTCCAGCCGGGTGATCAGCTCATTGAGCAGCAACGGCAGATCCTCGATACGCTCGCGCAGGGGCGGCATCTCGATGGGGAAAACGTGTAGACGGTAGTACAGATCCTCGCGGAAGGTGCCGTCGATGATCATCTGTTCCAGATTCTTGTGCGTGGCGGCAATCACCCGCACATCCGCCTTCTGCGGCTTGTTGCTGCCCACCCGCTCGAAGGTGCGTTCCTGTAATACCCGCAGCAGTTTGACCTGCATGCTCATTGGCATGTCGCCGATTTCATCCAGGAACAGAGTACCGCCAGCAGCCAGTTCAAAACGCCCAGCGCGGCTGGTAATCGCCCCGGTGAAGGCGCCCTTTTCATGGCCGAACAACTCGCTTTCCAGCAGCTCCGCGGGAATCGCCCCGCAGTTGACCGGTACGAACGGGGCATCTTTGCGCTGGGAATGGTAATGCAGATTGCGCGCCACCACTTCCTTGCCGGTGCCCGAATCGCCGAGAATCAGCACCGTGGCCTCGGTATCGGCCACCTGCTTCATCATCTGCCGCACGGCCTGAATCGGCCGACTGGTGCCTACCAGACTGCGAAACAGGTTCGGCTCGCGCTGGCGCTTGCGTTGCCCGTCGTCGAAGACCTCACGATAGACCTGTGCCCGATGCAGGGTATCCAATAACTGGTTATAGCTGAGTGGCGGCTCCAACACACTCAACAGGCGCTGGCGCAGCTGTTCCGGCCAGTTGGTTATACGTTCGCGGCCCAGCATCACCACCGGCAAGTGGGCATCCCACTTATCGAGCTGGCTGATCAGCGCATCCGTCCCCACCGGATGCTCGCACTGGCCCACGATCACGCATTTGACCGCCGCAGCAGAGGACAGTTGCGTGGCAACTTCTTCCTGCCACGCAGCCGAATTGGCGGACAGTGTATCTTCCCCGAGAAATCCGAGAATCAGATTGAGATCATGGCGGCTACGCGGACAATCATCGATCAGCAGGATATGGCTATTGAGCTGCATGAGAGGCAGGAGGTCCTTTTTCCAGTTACACGCACAAAGCAATGGCATAGAGCCATAACTGCGGGTACAGAAGTAAAGGTAGAGGGATTGAAGGTACGAGTCAAATACTTGGCGCACTTTTATGGTGCTACTGATCGGATAGATGATCTATGACAATCATCACCCCTATCATCATCCTCGGCGCAAGCCGAGGATCCAGCCTACCGACCAACTATTAAGTGGGAGAGCGAAACTCAGCTGAACATCTGATAAACCTTGGCGCCTTGCCGGCTGCGCTGCACGCCCTGCAGCTCCTCGGCCAGCTTGCCCTGCACCGCCTGGCATAGACCAATCACCTCGCGATAGGTCTCGGACAGCGAACTCAGCAATTCGGCCAACGCCACTTCATCCCGGTCCGGCTGGGCCATGGCCTGCTGCACCTGCTCGCGGCACAGCCGATCAAGCTCGCCCACTTGCTGCCAATCTCCCGCCTGCACTGCAGTGATCAGCGCCTTGTGGGTTTCCTGCAATTGTTCAACGGCAACGGCCATGACTAATCTCCCGGGTGGCTCAGGACTGGCGAATGCCATCCCAACCCTCTTTGATCTCACGCAACAGTTTGGCGACGTCCTCCAGCATGGCCGGATCGTTCTTCAGGTTCGCCTGGCTCAGCCGCTGTTGCATGAAGGCATAGAGATTATCCAGATTTGCTGCTATTTCGCCACCTTTCTCGGTGTCGACTGCATCACGCAAACCACCAATAATACCCATCGCCTTGCCGATCAGCTCACCCTTCAATCCGATATTGCCATACTCCATCGCCCCCTTCGCCTGCGCAATCCGCTGCAGCCCGCCTTCCAGCAGCATCTGGATCAGCCGATGCGGATCAGCCTCGGTCACCTGAGCGTGGACGTTGACGGTCTGGTATTGCTTCATGGCATAGGCATTCATGGGACAGGATTCCTGAAGATGTGTTTCACATACTTCAGCTATCGGCAGCGAGCGGGAAACTTGAGAAGAAAATTTCTCCCAGCGCGCATTTGACCCGATGGCAAACCGCTACTATTTTTCACCTATGGCCATCTGCAGGCACTGGGGTGGAACAGCGATCGCGGTACTGATAACAGGGAATCGACAATGAGTACGCGCCACACTCTTCTGGCCGGCTTGTGCCTGCTGGCCTTCACCGGCTGCAAATTCGGTTCAAGCTCCAGTTCCGATACCACCCCAGTTCCGAATACCCCGCCTAACATTCTCTTCATCGTCATCGATGACGCCGGTGTGGACCAGTTCGCCAGCTTCGGTTACGGCGGCGCGCAACCGGCGCAGACCGCCAGTATCGACGCCATAGCCCAGGCCGGCGTGCGCTTTCGCAATACCTGGTCGATGCCCACCTGCTCGCCGACCCGTTCCACCTTCTTCGACGGCCGCTATCCGTTCCGCAGCGGCGTACGTAACGCCATCGTCTCCAATGACCTGGCCAACTCCCAAGTATCACCCTACACCCTGACCACCCCCAGACTGCTTCGCGAGCAGGCCGGCTACGTCAGCGCGCTGATCGGCAAGATGCACCTGACCGGCTCCGACCTGAACCCGGACAACCACCCGCTGGGTGATGACGCCATGCGCGAACTGGGCTGGGATTACTTTGCCGGTTACCTGGATGGCGCGCCCTACCCGATCGACACCACCGCCGGCGGGGTCGGCCCCGAAGGCACCTACCAGTGCGGTTTCGTACCCAATACCACCGCCGACGCCGCCATCGGCGCCGATTACGGTGTCTGCTACCTGCCCGACGGGCATACCGGCGGCAGCCATCTGTTGATGACCGATCCGGACAGCTACCCCACACCCGGCCGTACTTGCCTGGAACTGGGCGGCATCCTCGACCCACGCAGCAGCGCCTACAATCCAGCGCGGCACGCCGAGCTGAACTTCAATGTGCAGAACGGCCATTACACCGGTGACTGGAAGATCAACCACGCCGATGGCAGCAACCAGCACCTGACCGTCGACCAGCCAGGTGCCCGCGGCTACCGCACCACCCTGGAAACCGACATGGCCATCGATTGGATCGAGCAGACCAGCGAGCAACAACCCAATGCCCCCTGGATGCTCAGCCTCGGCTATTCCACCCTGCACGCCCCACTGCAGCCGCCGCCAGCCAGTCTGCTGCCCAACCCCGATGCCACTCTCAGCCTGATCGGCTGCGGCACCCCGGTGGCTGAGTCCCTGACGGACCTTGGCATCCTGCCGGTGGAGCCGATCGACCTGGCCGACTTCGCCCAGCAACGGGCGGTGGCCCAACACATGCTGGAGGCCGTCGACCATGAAATCGGTCGCCTGTTGGTCACCACCGGTATCGCGCTGCAACAGGATGACGGCAGCCTGACCTACAACCCCGACAGCAACACCGTGGTAGTGATCACCAGCGACAACGGCACCTACATGCCCACCGTCAAACTGCCCTTCGATCCCCTGCGGGCCAAGGGTTCGCTGTACCAGACCGGGGTCTGGGTACCGCTGATCGTCGCCGGCCCCATGGTCAACCAGAGCGACCGCGACGTGCCACACATGATCAACAGCACAGACCTGTACAGCCTGTTCCATGAAATCGCCGGCATCGACGCCAGCAGCCTGCCCAACGCATTGCAACTCGACGCCCAGCCGGTCATGTCTTACCTGACCGAACCGGAGCAGAGCGCCATTCGTACCAGCAACTTTACCGAGCAGGGCACCAACATCAGCGCCACCACCCCGGCCCCCTGCGTCATCCCCGCCGCCAACACCTGCGTGCAGATCTTCCCGCAGCAGGGCGTCTGCGAAGACCAGAGCGGCGTCTGGTACGGCCCCGGCAGCGACATCGACCCGAACGGTTTCAGCTCCTGCTGCGCGGTCAATGCCTATCTGGAAAGCCAGGGCCAACCCGCCACCGTGCTGTTCCCCCAACACCAGAGCGCCCTGCGTAATGAGGATTTCAAACTGGTGCGCATCAGCCGCCTGGACTGCGCCACCGACACCTTGATGAGCACCGAGGAATTCTACGAGGTAAACGAAAGCACCAACCCAGCCCAGCTCAAGCTCGACCGTCAAGACCAAGACCTGCTGGCAAACACCC
Organism: Halopseudomonas bauzanensis; assembly: GCF_900114735.1. Classification (GTDB taxonomy): domain Bacteria; phylum Pseudomonadota; class Gammaproteobacteria; order Pseudomonadales; family Pseudomonadaceae; genus Halopseudomonas; species Halopseudomonas bauzanensis. The sequence goes on from NZ_FOUA01000001.1 coordinate 496,422, forward strand.
CGCCCGATCAGTTGACCAACGAACAACAGGCCAATTTCACCGCGCTGCGCGACGAACTGACCACACTCCTAGCCAGCGGAATCGACTGTCCCGGCGATGGCAACGGCGACCTGCAGGTGAACCAGACCGACCTGGACCAATGGACCTACTGGAGCGACCCGGCACAAGGCGGCGGCTACTCCAGCTGGTACGACTTCAACCACGACGGCCTGACCGACGAAGACGACAGAATCATCATCGAAGCCAATATGGGGAATAACTGCCGGATCTAACCCCTCCGGCAACACCGACGCCATGGACGGCCGGGTTCCATCCCGGTCAGCGCCATCTCAGGCCAGCACATTGCCCGGAATGCAGCTCACGCCTTCTTACACACCCGCTGCAATCAAGGATATGCAAACCGGAAGCCCGGTCCCCCGGGTTGGCGAGCCCCCGCTCGCCGACAGAATCAACCTGCCAACCCCATCACACCCTGCCGCATTGATCCTGTCCATATCCCGTCACTCCTGCAATCCTGCACTCACATACCGCCCATCAAGGAAGCGCTATGGCCCACAGCCACGATCAGAATTTCAAGAATCTGATCCTGGACTATCCCCAGCAGGCACTGGAGTTCTTCGCCGCGCAGGAAGCAGTTGGTCTGGATCAACAGGTACGGATTACCGCGGTCCGTCAGGAACAACTCAAGGAGCGCCTCGGCGACCATTTTCGCGAACTCGACGTACCGCTACTGGTTGAATGGCCGGACGGACGCCGGGAGACACTGCTATTCGCCATCGAAGAAGAAACCGACCCTACACGCTTTTCCATTCGCAGACTGGCCCACTATTGCCTCGACCTGACCGAGTTGATGAAAACCGACCGGATCGTGCCGGTGGTGATCTTCCTGCGAACCAGCAAGCATATTCCAAGATATCTTGAGCTGGGTGGCGACCGCCACACCTACCTGTCCTTCCACTACCTCAGCTGCGAACTGTCCAGGCTGGAGGCCAACGACTGGCTGCACAGCCCCAACCTGGTCGCCCGCCTCAACCTGCCCAACATGCATTGGCAACCGGAACAGAAGATCGACATCTACGCCAGCGCCGTACGCGGCTTGCAAGAAATGGAGCCAGACCTGGACAAACAGGTCAAGTATCTGGACTTCATCGACATCTACACCGCCCTGGATGATAATGACATGCGTGAATATCAAGAGCGTTACCCGCAGGAGACAAACAAGATGAGTGGATTGCGAGAGCGTTGGTTGAGTGAGGGGAAGGAACAGGGAATTGCTCAAGGCATAGAGCAAGGCGAACGCAGCCTACTGTATCGTCAACTGACTCGCCGCTTCGGCCCACTGGACGCTCCCACCGAAGCTCGCCTGCAGAGGGCAACGGCTGCCGAGCTTGAGCGCTGGGCCGACAACATCCTCGAAGCCCACACCCTCGAAGAAGTCTTCACCCTCCACTGAGCCACTTGATGAGTGGCTCATCCCTCGGGTCGGCGAGCCCCTGCTCGCCGACAGCCCTCAGCCGCTCAAAATCACAGGCGTAGCGCAGACGCGCTACACCCCCAGGCCCTGCCGAGAGCCTCCCCCCTGTGAGGGACTCCCAGGGAGAACACCAACTCACTGAACCTCCACTCCCAAAAACAACAAACCCCAGCCAAAGCCAGGGTTCATTTCAGCAGCTCCGTACTCTCCCGGGGTGTAGCGCGCCTGCGCTACGCCGGAAATCACTTGGGCTCAATCGCATCCCATCCTTCCTTGAGTTCTTCCAGCAGCTGCTGCACTTCATCCAGCGAACGCGGCGTATCGTCCAACGCCACGCCTGCCAGTTTGCGGGTCATGTAGTCGTAGAGGCCATCCAGGTTCTCGGCAATCTCGCCGCCCAGATCCTTGTCCAGCGAAGCCTGTAACGCGCCGATAATGCTGATGGTGCTGCTCACCGCTGTACCGCGCCGCTCCGGGTTGCCGGTCGCCTGGGCGTGACGAGCGAGCTTCAGGCGCTCGATTGCACCAGCCAGCAACAATTGCACCGCGCGGTACTGGGATACTTCCTGCGCCAGATTGACCTGCTTGTAGGTATCGATAGGGCTTTTCATGGTTTACTTCTTGTTCTGGTTGACGACGCCGGGCAGGCTGTCGAGTTGGGCGGTCAGGAAGGAGCTGGTGCTGTTCATTTGTGAAATCAGCGCATCCATGGCGTTGAATTGGGCGAACAGGCGCGTTTCCATCTTGCTCAGCCGCATGGCCAGCGTTTCCCGCTGATCATCAACACCGCCGGGACCGGTGAGAGTGTTCTGCAGAGCCTTGGTGCGGTTATCCAGAATGCCGCCGCTTTCGGTGAAGGGCTTGACCCTCTCTTCCAACCGTCCCATCAAGCCCTGCTCACCAGTAAAGAAGCTGCTGACCTGCTCCAGATTGTTATCCAGTGCCTTGTCCAGCTTGTCATTGTCCAGCTTCAGCTTGCCGTCGCGCTCGGTGCTGATGCCCAGATCTGCCAGGATGCGTATGCCCTCGCCGCTGGCCGGTGATCCCAACTCGCTGCGCATGGCGTTCATGAAGGAGCGTACCGATGAATCACCCACCAGAGCGGCTGTGAGGGGTTCAGAATCTCCATCGGCGATTGGCGTCACATTGGTCAGCGCATTGACGCTGTCGAGCATCTTGTTATAAGCGTCGACAAACTCGGTAATGGATTTCTTGACGCCGGCCTGGTCCACTGCCACGCCGAGATTGACGGTTTCGGCATTATCCAGCGCTTCCTGCGACTGCGCCGCCTTGAGAGTCAGTGTCACACCCTCGATGGCATCTTCAACAGTATTGCTGGCACTGCTCAGGTTGATACCGTCAATGGCGAAATTCGCATCACGGGAATAGCTGATTACTCGGGCCGCGCGGGGGTTGTCAGCATCCACAGGAGTTGGCTGAAAGTCTGCGTCAGTGCCAGACGGCGGCGCAAATGCCAGCGCGCCCAACTCACCTGTTGCGTCCGACACCGCCACGCTGATGTCATTGTCGGTACCCGATGCCGTTGAACTCAGCACCAATCGGGCACCGCCCTCACCGCTCGGGTCATTGACGATGGTCGCGCTCAGCCCCATCTCCTTGCCGGCCGCGTTGATCGCATCGCGGATACCGGTCAGGCTGTTGTTACCCTCGCCCACGTCGATATCCAGTGATTCGTCGCCGACATTGATAGTCAGGGTACCGGTACCCAGCGCATCGCTGGCGTTGTCGAACCCGGCCAGCGCGACCTTGCTGGTCTGCGCCAGGTTGAACACCTGCACGTTGTAATTGCCGGCAACCGCCCTGGAGTCGGCGGTGATACTGACAATGCCAGCTGCGCTGGAAGTGGCACTGCGCTTCTCGAACAGAGAGGCATCATTCAGCTTGCCGAGGGCATCCTGGAAGGTCGACAAGGCACTGCGAAATTGCCCCAGTGCCGAGACCTTGGAGGTGGTAGATTTTTCCAGTCGATCAAGTTGGGCGGTCTTTGGCGCAGCCTCTGCATTGAGCAGTGCCTTGACCATGCCGTTAACATCCATACCTGAGCCGATACCGGTAATTGCCATAATCCTACCCTCTACGACCGTTTATTGACGGTTCGCCGCTGAAAATGAAACCTCACACTACCTAAGCAGAAATCATGCCAGCCTCTACAGGCCAGGCCGGCGAGGACGCATACCAGGATCTTGTGGGAGCGGCCTTGGCCGCGAAGCCCTTCTGGCCCGACCATTCGCGGCCAAGCCCGCTCCGACAGCTTCGCCGCTATCAGACCTCGCCACTGAACAATACACTGCGAATCTCTGACAAGTTCTCCGCCAGCCGCAACGCTTCCTCCGAGGGCATCTGGCGGATAACATTCCCCGTGCTCGCCTCGGTCACTTTCACCACCATGCGGCCGCTGTCATCATCCACCTGAAACTGGATATTGCGTCCGGCCGCCTGTACATAATCCTGCATATCCGCCACCGCCGTCAGCACCTGCTCACGATCCGGTTCGGTCATGCTGTCATTCTTCCGCACCTCGGTCACCGGTTGGGCGACAGTCGCGGCTGTTATCTCGTTCGTTCTGGCAGCAGGCGCGACAGCCCCTACCCCAGCCCTGTTGTTGAGCGATCCCATATCCATGGTTTTTCCTCCACACAGGACAAAGCGGGAGAAGAGTCGCCCCTTCCCCCGCCAGTCATACCGCTAACTTACCTTAGCCCAGCAGGCTGAGGACTGCTTGCGGCAGTTGGTTGGCCTGAGCCAGCATCGCAGTACCAGCCTGCTGCATGATCTGGTTCTTGGCCAGGTTGGCAGACTCGGCTGCGTAGTCGGTGTCCATGATGCGACCACGTGCGTTGGAAGCGTTTTCAGAAATGTTCTGCAGGTTGCTGATAGTCGACTCGAAGCGGTTCTGCACGGCACCGAGGTCAGCACGGGTGCTGTCTACCGAGGCAATCGCGTCGTCCAGGGCCTGGATGGCTACTTGAGCGTTTTCGACATTGAGGACATCCAGACTATCCAGGGTGTGAGTTCTAGAGCTCGCCACGACAGGGCCAGTAGCCGCCACTTCTGCTGCAGTCACATTATCCAACCCAGTGGCAGCTGTGCCGCCTGTCACTGTGAACGTTTCAGCAGAACTCAAAACGATAGCGCCCGACTCTTCAGAAGCTCTTACACCGGTAATATCTGCTTCGGCGTTGATAAGATCAACAGCGTCACTAAGGGTCGTGTTAGCTGCAATTACGACGTTATGACTATTAATGACAAGAGTTTCATCAGTACCAACAGTTCCGTACGTACCACCGGTAGCTCCCCAAGTAGGCGTATCTGTGGCAGCTGTCAACCCAAGTGCATCAACGCCAGCACCGTCAACTGTGAAATCGCTTAGCGAACTCAGATCAATAGCACCAGTATCACTCTTGCTGGCCGTTACACCGGTACTTGCGTTATTGATCTTGTCAACAATCTTGTCAACAGTATCACCTTTTTCAAAATTGACGAGAGTGCCATTCAGCTTGACGCTGGTCGCGTCATTCAACTTATTGTCTTCAAAACCAAGAGTGGTAACGACCCCATCAGCATCAGTTACACCTGTTTCCACTGCGCTGCCCGCGGCACTGGCCAGAGTCGATTGGCCACTCAGGCCTTTGGCACTCATATCACCAATACTGAAAGACAGCGTTTCACCAGCATTGGAACCAACCTGGAAGCTCTCACCGGACAAAGTACCGTTCAGCAGGCTCTTACCACCAAAGGTAGTGGTTTCAGCAATACGGGTCAGCTCACCAGACAGGTTGCTGAACTCCTGGTTCAAAGCCTTGCGCTCTTCCGCAGAGTTGGAACCATTGGAAGCCTGCAGAGCCAGGTCACGCATGCGCTGCATGATGTTGGTGGATTCTTGCAGGGCACCTTCAGCGGTCTGTGCCATGGACATACCGTCGTTGGCGTTCTTGACAGCAACATTCAGACCGTTGATCTGACTGGTCAGACGGTTGGAAATCTGCAGGCCGGCTGCGTCGTCTTTCGCACTGTTGATCTGCGAACCGGAAGACAGACGCTCCAGCGAGGTGGACAGGGCATTGGTAGAACCACTCAGGTTGCGCTGAGCGTTCAGGGAAGCAATGTTGCTGTTTACTGTCAGGGCCATGGGTAATTCTCCAATTAGACCGAAATAATGTTTGCCTGAGCTTGCGACTCATGTGCCCATCACCTCAGGCAACCATAGTGTTCGCATTCAGTTTCTGTATCGGCGTGCTGGCGAAGAGCTTTAATCATTTTTCAAAAAACTTTTCGCGGTGCCTTGACAGGCTGGGAAGCAGCTGTCGCCGATGTAGGGGTTATCGGGCGGGACGGAGAAAGCTTTAGGGTGATTGCAGGAAAAGGGATCAGCTACATTCCCCAGCTGGCAAATAGCACGGGACGATGCGTAGCCTCTACTCGACCAACCACCTTTCCCGGGATTGATCTTCAGGTCTGATAAAGGGGAGTTCCATCCAGAAGGTTTGGCTAGCGCTCGCCAGGCTGGCAAACGAGTGCCATCGATACCATCCGAAATACCTGCACCTGCTTGATGAGTATGCAGCCATAAAGCTCAAAGGGGAGCTTTCGCTCCCCTTAATGGTGTTCTTGTTGTTCTTGAGCTTTTCTTGTTCTTTTAAGCCGGTGGCATTGCCGCCCTGGAACCCATCCCGGGTTGCTTAAAGCAAGCGGATTGCTTTGGATGCGCAGGAAGTTGTTCCCCCATTCTCCAAAAAAATCAGTTTGCTGCACTCGCACGTTTTGTTCTTGTTATGTGTGGAGCTGAATCTTGTTTTTGTTATTGAGTTTTGCGCTTAGCGTTATTATTTTTATTGTGATCAAATACAAAGCAGATAGCGTGCCACCTTTAACATTACGTTTAAAATCAATAAGTTACTAAAAATCAGCAATACCGAAGCCAGTCCCGAATGGGCCAAGTGATACCTTTCACCCCGTTCGAGTGTTACCGCTTACGCGCGAGCGGTAGCAGAAAAAGGGCCAGGTACGCTTTCCCGGGCTCAGACTACGGCGCAACCAAGCCTGCCCAGGTAACCCATTTCCAGCTCCAACCGGTCGCCGGCCTGAATCGGTACCATTGGCCCCAGTGAGCCGGACAGGAGGATTTCTCCGGCCTGTACCGGGTTGCCGTCACGCGCCCGCTCTTGCACCAGCCAGCGACAGGCGTTCCAGGGGCTACCCATGCATTGGCTGGCATTGCCCTCGGCTATTGGCTTGCCGTGATTGGTCAGGGTGGCGCTCAGTTCTGTCAGCGCTAGGGGATCAGCTGGGTGGTACTGTTCTCCCAACATGAAGCCGCCCGATGACAGGTTGTCAGCGACCGCCTCGAACAATGAACGAGGGCCGCCTTGATAGGCCGAATCACAGATTTCCAGCGCAACCGTTACGCCGGAGATCGCTTGCTGCAGGGCCACATCAGTTATTTCCGGATCATCGATGGCAGCGGAAAACAGGAATGCCACTTCCATCTCAAGCTTGGGCAACAGGAACTGACTGATGTCCAGCGAGCCGCCATTGACCTGCCAACCGCTAAGCAGCGTCGCAATCAACGGACTATCCAACCCCAGCGCCGCTTGCATGCGCGTATCGGTCAACCCGAGCTTGCTGCCGGCAATGGTCTGTCCATCGGCCAGATAGCGGGTTATCAGGCATTCACTTACCTGTTGCGCCTGTTCCAGCGTCGCCAATGGATAGCGCTCGGCCAACCCTACTCCGGGCTGGCGTTGCCGTCGGGCCAGGTAGAGCTCATCAGCGAGAGCGTTTGGCTGGAAGTCCTCGCTCATGGCTGATCCGCCTGTTCCGGCGCCTCGCCGACGACGGTGCTACGGAACATTTCCCGGCGTGCCCCATGATAGTCCGACAATGGCAAGTGCCAGGTGCAGCGGTTGTCCCAGATCGCCAGGGTGCCTGGTGCCCAGCGCATACGACAGGTGAAGGTCGCCGCCGAGGCCACCGAGAACAGGTAATCGAGGATCGGACGAGACTCCTCGGGTTTCATGCCCTCGATACCGAGGGTGTAGGCTGGATTGGCGAACAGGACGCTGCGGCCGGTTTCGGGGTGTTTGGTTACCAGGGGATGGGAGCGCACCTCATCGTCCACCGACTCGCCATAGCGTATGTTCATGCTTTCCAGACCCGCATTGTGTCGGCTGTTGGGGCCATAGGCGGCCTCCGGGCTATGAACGCCACGCAGGTTGTGCAGCATCTTTTTCATCGCCGGAGACAGCCACTCGTAGGCCAGATACATATTGGCATACAGGGTGTCGCCACCACTGGCCGGCACATCATGGCCATAGAGCAAGGTGAAGGCCGGCGGGCGTTCCTGGAAGGTCCAGTCGGTATGCCAGGCGCCGCCGAAGATGACCGGCGAACCTTCGCTTGCTTCCTTGACTACGTGGACGAGATTCGGGTGATCAGCCATGGTCTTGACGTAAGGTTCCTTGCCGAATTCGCCAAAGCGCTGGGTCACCGCCTCGAACTGGTCGAGACTCAGCTGCTGGTCCCGGATAAACAGAACCTGGTGATCCATCAATGCCTGGCGCAGTTCTGCCTGGCCTTCTTCTGACAGCTGGTTGAGGTCGATACCCGTCACATCGGCGCCCAGTGAACCAGCCACTGGCGTTGCGATGAAATGGTGATAATCCCGGGCTGGATTGTTGGCTGCAGTGGTATAGAAGAATTCACGCATGGCGGCGTTCTCTTGTTGTGTTTTGGCTACAGTGCTGGAAGCTGCCGCAGCAAACCATGATAATTACTGCCATCCCATGACTTTTACTGCCATCCTGCCGGGAGCATCATATGGATTGGCGACAGCAACGCGACAACACCAATATCCGCTACCTGTTACAGGTAGCAGCAACCGCTGGTATATCCGCCGATGCCTGCCTGGCAAATACCGGTTTGCAGCAGCAACGATTGGCTGAAGGCAGTGGATACCAGCTGTGGCAGGAGTTGGCTGCCATTCGCAATCTGGTAGCGCTCCGGCCAGATCCCGGCCTCGGGATGCAGATGGGGGATTGCTATCACCTGACCTGCCTGGGGCTGCTGGGCTATGCCATGTTGTCCAGCCCCAATCTCTGGGAAGCAATCCGGATCAGCAGCCGTTTTCGCTCATTGTCGCTGGCGATCTGCCCGGTCACGCTTTCGCTCTGCGAAGAGGGAGTGTGGATGTCTCTGGATAGCAGCGTGCTGCCCGAGGATGCTCGCGACCTGGTGGTCGGGCGTGGGCTGACGGCCTGGCTGCGGCTATTCGGCGAATTGCTGCAGCGCCCCTTCATGCCTTTGCGGATATCCCTGTCTGGGTCGGGGCCGGCGCTGGCCGATCGTTACCGCGATTATTTCAGCTGTCCCATTGCGCTCGCGCAATCCCATGACGGCATGCTGATCGCCCGGCAGGATCTGGACAGCCCGCTGCCTCTTGCCAACACCCAGACCCAGCGCAGCTGCGCGCTGCTATGCGAGCGTCTCTGCGACGGGCTGGCTGATATACAGGGCACGCTGGCACGGCGGGTACTGCAACAATTGATGAGTCATTCCGGCAAACCATGCCGTGCCGACGAGATAGCCGCCCGCCTGGGCATGTCAGAGCGCACCCTGCATCGCCGGTTGGCGGATGAGAAACAGCCGTTCCGCATATTGCACGATCGGGTCAAACGCAATCTGGCGGAACGGCTGCTGCGTGACAGCATGCTGGGGCTGGAAAGCATCGCGCAACAACTGGGATATGCCGAGGCCGCCAGTTTTTCACGGGCCTTCAAGCGCTGGAATGGAGTATCCCCGGACCAGTGGCGTCGTCTTCAGGACGACAACAGCGTGGCCCGAGCACTTACATAAGGGCAGACACGTCAGAACCGGTCCACCGCAAACGGCGTCATATCAATCGCCGGCGTTTCCCCATCCATCATCTGCGCCAGCAATTCGCCAGTCGCCGGCCCCAGGGTAAAGCCCTGGTGACCATGCCCGAAGGCCAGCCACAGGCCGTCTTTGCCCGGTGCCGGGCCAATGACGGGTTTCATGTCCGGCATGCATGGACGGGCGCCTTTCCAGGGCTCGGCGTCGCGGCGTTTACCAAGCGGAAAGAGGTTGCGGGCGGCGCGTTCGGCGGCGGCGAGTTGTTTGTATTTGGGTGGGGCGTTGAGGTCGGCGAGTTCTGCGCCGGTGGTCAGGCGAATGCCGGCGCGCATGGGTTCGAGCAGGAAACCGCGTTCGGCGTCCATCACCCAGTGATTGAGCGTGGCGCCCTGCTCTGTCGAGTAATGCATGTGATAGCCGCGCTTGACGAACAGCGGGACGCGAATGCCCAGTTGCATCAGCACATCGCTGGACCAGGGGCCGAGGGCGACCACCACCTGATCGGCTTCGAGTGCGCCTTCACTGGTGGTCACGTGCCAGCCATTGCCTTCCCGGGTTATGCCCTCGACACTGGCCTGCAACAGGCGACCGCCCTGCTCTTCGAAGTTGCGCGCATAGGCTTGTACCAGGGCGCCCGGGTCCGACACCATCCACGGTTGGGTCCAATGGATGGCGCCGACCAGTTCCCTGGCCAGGTAGGGTTCCGCTGCCTGGAGCTGTTCGGCTGAAAGCACTTCGTATTCCACGCCGAAGCGCTCGCGGTCTTCGCGGGCCTTTGCCACGCGCTCATCCAATGCGCTCTGGGTGCGGTACAGCTCCAACCAGCCGCCCTTGCGGATCAGGTCTTCAGCGCCGGCAGCTTCGATCATGGGGGCGTGGGCATCCTGGCAACGCATGATCAGCGAGGCCCATTCCTTGACGATGCGGTCGTAGCGCGCCCCTCCGGAGTTGTGCCAGTACTGCAACAAGGGGACGGCGGCGCTGACCATGCCGGTGGGGCGGTAGCGGATGTCCACTTCGCGGTTGGGCAGTACGCGCAACAGGGTGCCGAGATCCCGTGGGAAAGCGTAGGGGCGCACGGCTTCGCGCTGGATAATGCCGGCGTTGCCGAAGGAGGTTTCGCGGCCTGGCTCGCGGCGGTCGACCAGCGTCACGCGATGGCCGCGGCGCGCGAGGTGCCAGGCAACGGAAACGCCGACCATACCGGCGCCAAGGACGAGGATGTTACGCGACATGAAGAACTCCTGGCTGTAGGACAAGGGGTGCTGGTGCTATGGGAGAGAGTCTAGCAAGGGTTTGGGTGGGTTGGGTCCTGAGAGATGTGGACGAGCTGATGCTCGTCCCTCCCAGGAGAAGCCCAAGGTCGGGGCTCGATAAGGGCGATCTATGCTTGCCTTACCAGGGATGCAGTTCGCCATTCCATTTGAAGAAGCTGCCGCTGCTCTCCAGTATCAGGTTATCCGCTACGGACTGGATGCCACTGGCGCTTTCCTGGGGTGTGATGTCGGCGTTGGGGCCGCCCATGTCGGTCTGAACGTAGCCGGGATGCACCGTGGCGATGCTGACGCCCTTGTCCTTGAGGTCGATGGCCAGGCTCAACATCAGCCGATTGACCGCAGCCTTGGTGGCACCGTAGACATACATCCCGCCGTAGGGCCAGGTGGAGGCAGCGATCTGGCTGCTGACGGTCAGTGCCTTGCCCTTGGCCGCGATGAGGTTGGGCAGCAGCGCTTGTACCAGTCGAAATGGGCCGATGGTCATGACTTCAAACGCCTCGCGCCAGGCGGCAAAATCCTCATCAGTGAACGGGGCCTGCGTCAAACTGTCGGTTCGGCCGCCGATAATGCCGGCGACGTTCAGCAAAACATCGACAGCAGTATTGCCCAGGGCCTGGGTGATGTTGTCGATCGATTGGCCGTCGGCCATATCAACCGGATGCAACGTCAGTTTGCCGGCAGCGCTACTGGCGATCTGCTTGAGCTCGGTTGCCTGGTCCGGATCGCGGCAGAGTGCGTAGACGCGGTCGCCGCGGGCCACATAGTTTCTGACCAGAGCGAGTCCGATACCACGGTTGGCACCGGTAATGACGATATTGGCCATCGCCTGTTCTCCTTGATGAAAAGGGATGAGTGACGATGCCAGAGTCTGACCAAAGTAGCCAGACTGAGCATGCTGCAACAAGCAGGGCAGAGCCTTTCGCCCTGCCCTGCTTGGACAGCTTTGCCTCCCGGCCCCCGATCGAATCACACCGGGGCACCGGTTATCGCCTTGTTACTACGGGCAATCGCCCAGATTGGCCTGGATGATGGCCAGATCCTGCCCATCGGTCAGGCCGTCATGGTTGAAGTCGTACATGCTGGACTTGCCCCACTCCGCATTGAGCTGCTGATAGTTGTCGATATCAGTCTGATCGACCACACCATCACCATTGCCATCGCCCGGACAGGCTTTGTGCGAGCTCAGCAACAGATCGAGTTGGTATTCCAGCTCTTCGAAGTTTTCCCGCTCGATGGCCGTTAGCGAACCTTCCAGGAGATCTGTTCCGTCGACATCCAGAGTGGCTTGCGGCGCCGCCTGGTCGATACGGTAGAACTCCTCGGTTGCTATCCTCTTGCTACCATCCGTGAGGGGATCGTAGTCCAGCCCCAGGTTGCGCACCAGCTTGAACTCATCATTGCGCATGGCCATGTACTCGGTGGCTGCCATATCGATCTTGTTCTGCTCATAGTCGGCAGGGCTGTCTTCATGGATTGCCTGGTTGACCTGCCAGCAGTGTTCCACCTCCTTGAGAACACCATCCACTCCAACGTCAGCCTCCGCCCCCCACCAGACCCCGCCGTTGTCTCCGCAAACGGATTTGGTGGTGGGTGTGTGGGAGCAGAGCGCGCCGTTGAACACGCAGGGCCCGTTCACACCATCATTGGCCTGGATATTCAGCCCGCCATGGGCAAAGTTGAGCTCGCGCACACTGCCTTGGCTCGGGTTGCTCAGGTAGGAGAACATTTCTTCGGCATCATTGCCCTGGGGGGCTACCTCGGCTAGATCTACCCCTGCTACGTCCGCAAACAACTGGAACAGGTCAACGGCGTTAACCATGTGCTCCACGTTGCGGCTGGGTTGCTCGACCATGGGCCCGGACACCACCAGCGGCACCCACACACCGGTCTGGTACGCGGTACCCTTGGCGCGCTGCGGGTCGAAGCCTTCCTTGACTGTAAGCGGAAAGGAGCCGTTGTCGCCAACCACAACCACCATGACGTCAGTAGCTTGCGGGTCATAGTTCAGGCTGCCGTCATTGGCTCGGGTGGCGATACCGGTTTCCACCAGCAGGCGTCCCAGCTCGGTGTCCAGCGATTCAATCATCGTGTCGGTGATGTTCTTCTGATTGAGTGGTGCATCAGCCGTACAGTCGGCCCTCAGAATCTGCGTAGCACCGGAGGGCACCAGAGCGGCGGGAGCATGCTGCAGCGGAGTATGCGCCGAGCTGAAACTCACAGTGGCCATCCATGGGGTATCGTCACTGCGTGTGTTGATCCAGTCGATAGCCGAATCGACCTCGATAGTTGCACGATAGCCTCTGGAACGAGGATCAGCCAGACTAACCTCCTCCACCTCGCCATCCCAGTTGATCAGCAGCGGGGAGACATAGTGGCCGTTTTCCTGATCGAACTTCACATAGCTTGGCTGCCCATCCTGACAGGTAGCATCCGGCACCAGCACCCCGCCTTGAGTCAGGCACTGCAAACCGGCCGGCTCACCGAAGCTGTTGACACCGGCGATGTCGCTGCAGCTGGCACTGCCACCCGGATTGGGCACGAAGCAGGCTCCCCCGTAAGCACCACCCGGATCGTCTTCACCGGGTACGAAGCCGCAGGAGTAATCGCCTTCGTCACCGACACCACCGGCAGTGGTATCGATCGAACCCGGCAGTCCACCCCACCCATAGAAGTATTCCCAGCCCAGGGCGGCAGGTGCACTGTTCTCGGCCGGGTTGTTCTCCGGACCGCCCAAATGAAACTTGCCGAACATGCCACTCTCATAACCGGCGGTGGCCAGTACTTTGGCAATGGTCATGTCCCAGGGTGAGACATGGGAGTTGGATAGATCACTTGGCCCGATGGCCTGCAGCACATCGGTGCGCATCGGATAGAGGCCAGTCATGAAGGTCGACCGGCTCGGTGAGCATTCAGGCATGGCCCAGGCATTACGGAAACGTATGCCGCTGTCGGCAATGGCGTCGATGGACGGCACCGCTGGCGGCTTGTTACCGCCATAGCCGAAGGATTCCATCTGGTCGATACCGACGTCATCCATGATGACGAACAGGATATTCGGCGGCTGATCGGCTGCCGGTGGATCATTGGATGATGAAGAGCTGCTGTCACTGTCGAGCCAACAGGACGCCAGCGACATCGAAGCAACCAGCAACGCACCTTGACGTAAAAGTTTGAACTGCATGGCATATCCCTCTCTTGCTTTTTTTATCGGTCAGAGGCCCGACTGTCACAGCAGCGGGTCACCGGGGTTTTGTGCAGCCAGCTCCGTCAACAGCGAGTCTGCCTCCACTTGATTACCTGCGGAACGCAGATAACTGATCAAGGCTTGCCGGGCTCTGCGATTGGTCGGCTGCGCCTGCACCTGGCTGCGCAACAGCTCCAGCGCGGCGTCTACCTGGCCATTGCCATGCAGGGCGACGGCCAATACATAGCCGTACTCGGCCTGCTCCGGTGCCAGTTCATGGGCACGTTGCAGGGCCCGCAACGCTTGCCCATATTCGCTCTGGCGCACCAGCGCCAAACCGTAGGCATGCTGCAGAGAGGGGTCCTGGGGATACTGTTCGGTGCCTTCACGCAGCAGGCTCATCCCGGCTGCGGGGTCGCCGGCGGCTTGCTCGTGCCATTGCGCCAGCATGATCCGTGCGGGATGGAAGGTCGGATCCTGGCGCAGCGCCTGCTGCAGCGCTGGCTCAACCTCCGCCAGGCGCCCGGTCAGTTGATAGACGCCAGCCAGATTGAACTGAGATTCGGCCCGTTCGAGCATGCTGCGCTGGCTCTGCTCGTATTCGCTGATCAGTTGCCGCAACACCTGCGGTTCGACGTTGGATTCGGCAGCCAATTGCAATAACTGCCAGGCGGCCTCCAACCGGACCGCCCGCACCGGGTCATCCAGCAGGCTGGTCAACAAGCTGATCTGCTGGTTTGGCGTGACCAACGAGCCGAGCAGCCCAGCGGCGGTGTGACGTACCTGCGGGGAGGATGAACTCAACGCTTCGACTACGGCACGCTGGGCAGCGGCTGATGGATAGTTGGGCAGCTCGCTGAGCAGGGTGGCACGGCGGATATCCGCCAGATCGGTGCGCTCCAGTTGCCGCGTCAACGCCTGCGCGGCGCCCTTCCCCCCTTGCCGGACCACATGGAGGTCCCGGGCGTAACCGCCATCTCGGGGTTGGGCATCGGCGTACCACTGGCCAAAGGCTGCGACGATCTGATCTTCGGCTTGCTGATGGCAGCCGAGGCAGGCGTCGGAATGTTCCAACTGGCGCGCCTGTTGCGGATTTGGCGAGGTGAAGCTGTGGTCATGGCGCAGGTCATTGGTCATGTACAGCTTGCCGGGCATATGACAACTGACGCACTGGCTACCCTGCGACCCGACAGCGTGGTGGTGATGGGAAGGATGATCATAGTTCTTTGCCTGCAATCCGCTGGCGTCGATTCCGGCCCTCGTTGCCTTGCCGGTCGGGTTATGGCACTGGGTGCAGACGGCATTGGCCGGCGCCCGCAACTCGGCGCTATGGGGGTTGTGGCAATCCGAGCAGACTACCCCAGCAGCGTGCATACGGCTTTGCTGAAAGGAGCCGTACTCGAACACTTCATCCCGGATCTTGCCGTCAACCTCATAGAGGTCGGCGCTGAGGATCACCGGCAGGTAATCATCCAGCAGTTGGTTGCCATGGCTGTAGCCATTATCCAGCGGCATGCGGCGACTATGGCAGCGGGCGCAGGTTTCAGGCTCGCTGACGGTGCCCATCAAGTTCGCCTCGAAGCCCTTCCCAGTCGCAGCTTTATTTTCACTTTCCGCCCATTGCAGGTGGCCCGAAGCCGGACCATGGCAACTCTGGCACCCCACGCCCAACGCCTGCCACTGGCTGGAATAGGTATTGGCTACCGGGTCGTAATCGCGCTGAAAACCGGTGGTGTGGCATTCCACACACATGAAGTCGGCGTTCTGCTGCGCCCCACTCCAGTGCAACCGGTGCTGATGATCCACGGCCTCGCCGTCGTACAGATGAAACCAACTCTGCTCTGGCACATCCCAGGCAGCGCCATGGGACTGCAGGCTGCCGTCGGTCAGTTGCAGGAGATACTGCTGTAACGGCTCCAAGCCAAAGGTATAGGCCACCTGATAGTCAGCTGGTTTGCCATCAGCACCTGGGGTATTTATCCAGAAACCACCGTCACGGCGGAAAAAGCGGCTGGTTTCAACATCGCTGGTCAAGGATTGCTGGTCGAAGTTGCCCAGCACGGTGTCTTCAGTGGCCGGTTGCATGGCCAATTGATGATGAGAATTCAGCCAGTCGGTAGTCTCCTCGGCATGGCAACTCTGGCAACTGGCTTCATCCACCCATTCCTGAGTTGCTGGCAAGGCGGCAGACGGTACCCCATCGAGAGCCGGGGCTAACTCCGCAGGACCAAATAGAATAAAAGGTGCCAGCAGCCACAGACGTCTTCTGATCATGGCTCATCAAGACTCTTGTTATTATTTCGGCATCGTGACCAATGCAGGGGAGGCTCTGAAAAGGACCGCAATGCAAGCAGTCCCGCCTCGTCTTGGGAAGGAGTCTAGCCCATAACTTCCCTGCCACCAAGCAGAATTAGAGTTTTTACTCCACGAGAAGAATAACGTCTGATTTTCTTTCCCGCGCTACTCTCCCCAACGCTTGAGCAATGTCTGCTCGATACCCAGCTGGCTGAGTATCCGCGCCACCACAAAATCGACCAGATCATCGATGGACTGTGGCTGGTGGTAGAAGCCAGGGCTGGCTGGAAGGATCACCGCACCCATGCGGCTCAGCGTGAGCATGTTTTCCAGGTGGATGGTCGAATATGGACTTTCGCGGGGGACCAGAATCAGCTGCCGGCGCTCCTTGAGGGCAACGTCAGCGGCACGTTCGATCAGGTTGTTGCTGGCGCCGGTCGCGATCGCCGACAGGGTGCCGGTGCTGCACGGACAGACGACCATGGCCGAGGGGGCGCCGGAGCCGGAGGCGACAGGCGACATCCAATCCTGCTTGCCGTAAACGCGGATCTGCCCCGGCTTGGCCTGATAACGCTCGGTAAGAAACTGCTCCAACGCCTGGGGCTTGGGCGGCAGTTGCAGCTCGGTCTCGGTGACGACCACCAGTTGCGCGGCCTGGGAGATCAGGAACAACACCTGCACCTCGGCCTGCACCAGGCATTCCAATAACCGCAGGGCATATTGCGCGCCGGACGCGCCGGTCACCGCCAGGGTAACGCGCCGCTCAGCCATGTCTGATCTCCAGTGCGCGCTTCATCTTCTGGTGGATACCACCGAAGCCGCCATTGCTCATGATGACAATACGAGTGCCCGGCGCAGCCCTGGTTACCACCTGATCGATAATGGCATCAATATCCGTTGCCACCTGGGCCGGTACCGGGCTTTGCTCGACGACCGAATCCAGCGACCAGTCCAGCCCAGCCGGCTGATACCAGATCACTTCGCTGGCGCCCCGCACACTGGCCGGCAAGGCAGCCATGTGACTGCCCAGACGCATGGTGTTGGAGCGTGGCTCGATTACCGCGATAAGTTGCTGCTCACCGATCTGCGCACGCAGCCCAGCCAGGGTCGTGGCAATCGCAGTGGGATGATGGGCAAAATCGTCGTACAGGATGATATCGTTGATTTCGATGAGTTTTTCCATCCGCCGCTTGGGGCTGGCGAAGCCGGCCAGTGCGGCGATGCCCTGCTGCGGCGTGACGCCGACATGCCGCGCTGCGGCCAAGGCGGTCAGCGCGTTGGCGACGCTATGCGCGCCAGTCTGGCTCCACTCGGCCACGCCCTGCAGCTCACCGTCCAGCCAGACTTCAAAACGCGAACCATCCTCGGCCAGCAGGCGCGCCTGCCAGTTACCGCCCTCCCCGGTGGTCTGACATGGCGTCCAGCAACCCATGTCGATAACCCGCTGCAGAGCAGGTTCCTGTTGCGGATAGATGATCAGGCCGCTGGCGGGTACGGTGCGGATCAGGTGGTGGAACTGGCGTTCGATAGCCGCCAGGTCCGGGAAAATGTCGGCGTGATCGAATTCGAGGTTGTTGAGAATAGCGGTGCGCGGGCGGTAGTGGACGAACTTGGAGCGCTTGTCGAAAAAGGCACTGTCGTATTCATCGGCCTCGACCACGAAGAACGGCGTGTCGCCCAGCCGCGCAGAGATGCCAAAGTTCTGCGGCACGCCGCCAATCAGGAAGCCCGGCGCCATGCCGGCGTCTTCCAGGAGCCAGGCCAGCAGGCTGGAGGTGGTGGTCTTGCCATGGGTGCCAGCCACGGCCAGTACCCAACGATCCTGAAGCACGTGCCGCGCCAGCCATTCGGGCCCGGAGACGTAGGGTATGCCCTTATCCAGTACATGCTCCACCGCGGGGTTACCGCGGGACAGGGCGTTACCGATGATCACCAGGTCCGGAGCGGGGTCCAGATGTTCCGGCGAATAGCCTTCCATCAACTGAATGCCCTGGGCTTCAAGCTGGGTACTCATTGGCGGATAGACGTTGGCATCGGAACCACTGACCTGGTGCCCCAGGTCCCGCGCCAGCAGCGCCAGCGAACCCATGAAGGTACCGCAGATACCAAGAATGTGCAGATGCATCAGCCAACCCTGTAATCAATCCGTCAAGGGGCCGATACTACCATGCAGCTGGGTAGGTCCCAACGGCTTCCCCCTTTCGTCTTCCGGACAGCCAACCATGCAAAGCATCGCTCATTCAGCTATTATGCGCGCCATTCTTCACCCGACTATTGTTCTGCCGTCAGTGCAACCGTTCCGCTGGTCCGGTTGTCGTATCTGACATCAGCCCACACATCATGGAGTCAGCATGACCGTCAAGAATGCCTTTTATGCTCAATCAGGCGGTGTCACCGCAGTCATCAACGCCTCGGCCGCCGGGGTGATTGAAACTGCGCGTCAGCACCCGGACCGTATCGGCAAAGTCTATGCGGGTCGCAATGGCATTATTGGCGCTCTCACCGAGGACCTGATCGACACCAGCCTCGAATCTGCCGAGAACATTGCTGCGCTGCGCCATACCCCTTCCGGTGCCTTCGGCTCCTGCCGCTACAAGCTCAAGAGCCTCGAAGCCAACCGCGCCGAATACGAGCGCCTGATCGAAGTGTTCAAGGCCCACGATATCGGTTACTTCTTCTATAACGGTGGTGGTGATTCCGCCGATACCTGCCTGAAGGTATCGCAGCTGGCCGAAACCATGGGTTATCCGATCCAGGCCATTCATGTGCCGAAGACCGTGGACAACGACCTGCCGATCACCGATTGCTGCCCCGGCTTTGGCTCGGTCGCCAAGTACGTCGCCACATCCATCCGCGAAGCCGGCTACGATGTCGCCTCCATGTCCGCCACCTCCACCAAGGTCTTCATTCTTGAAGTCATGGGCCGCCATGCGGGCTGGATCACCGCCGCCTGCGGTCTGGCCAGCGAAGCCGAAGGCGAGGCGCCGCACATCCTGCTGTTCCCCGAGATCGAGTTCGATGAGGCGGCCTTCCTGGCCCGCGTCGATGAGTGCGTGAAGACCCACGGCTATTGCGTGATCGGTGTTTCCGAAGGCATCAAGAACAAAGCCGGCAAGTTCCTCTCCGAGTCCGGCCTGACCGACGCCTTCGGTCACGCCCAATTGGGCGGCGTAGCGCCGACCATCGCCAACCTGGTACGCGACAAGCTTGGCTACAAGTACCACTGGGCCGTGGCTGACTACCTGCAGCGCGCCGCGCGCCACATCGCCTCCAAGGTCGATGTGGACCAGGCCTACGCCCTCGGTCAGGCTGCGGTACGCGTCGCCCTGGAAGGCAAGAACGCCATCATGCCGGCGATCCGTCGCCTGGAAGACGCACCGTACAGCTGGGACATCATCGAAGCGCCGCTCAAGGATGTGGCCAACGTCGAGAAGTTCATGCCGCGCGATTTCATTACCGATGACGGCTTCCACATCACTGATGCCTGCCGTCAGTATCTGTCGCCGCTGATCCAGGGCGAGGATATCCCGCCGTTCAAGAACGGCCTGCCTGACTATGTACGGCTGCAGAACCTGCCGGTCGAACGCAAGCTGGCACCGTTCAAAGTCTGAACCGGCTCAGCCCCGCCGCGCTTTTCAGCGCGTCGGGGCGAACCCGACTCAGCGTGCGCCATAGGTTTCACTTGGTAAAGATGACGCGAACGCCTATAATCTCCGCCCATATTTTTCCTGGTGTCGCCGGCAATGGCGGACACCGTTCCCATTTCAACATGCCCCGCATCAGGTAACCCATGAGCTACGACCAGATCCCAGCCGGCAAAGACATCCCCAACGATATCTACGTCGCCATCGAAATTCCGGCCAACCATGCGCCCATCAAGTACGAGATCGACAAGGACAGCAACGCCCTGTTCGTCGACCGTTTCATGGCGACCCCGATGTTCTACCCGGCCAACTACGGTTTCATTCCGAACACCCTGGCTGACGACGGCGACCCGCTGGACGTGCTGGTAGTCACCCCACACCCGGTTGCTCCAGGCTCGGTCATCCGCTGCCGCCCGGTGGGCGTACTGCACATGACTGACGATGGCGGCGGCGATGCCAAGCTGGTTGCCGTACCCCATGACAAGCTGAGCGTTCTGTACAAGGACGTGAAGGAATACACCGACCTGCCCGAACTGCTGATCCAGCAGATCCAGCATTTCTTCGAGAACTACAAAGATCTGGAAGCCGGCAAGTGGGTCAAGATCGACCGCTGGGGCAACGCTGACGAAGCCCGTGCGGAAATTGTAAAGGCAGTAGACGCTTACCAAAAATAAGCGTTTTGCCGAATAGGAGCCCGGCCACAAGCCGGGCTTTTTTATGTATGCAATTCAAGACTAAAGAATGAGCCCCTGTCGCGGTCAACGCTACCGCAGACGCCGCGGATAGGCGAAGATAGCTTCCCTGTTTTTTGTCCGTACCGCACAGGTAGCGGTTTATCTCCCACAAGAATCAATTGCCCATGTCCAATACCAGCGCCACCCAGACACCCGCCAACTCCCGCTCCCGCGTCATGCTCGCCAGCCTGGTCGGCACCACCATCGAGTTCTACGATTTCTACGTCTATGCCACGGCAGCGGTGCTGGTGTTCCCGCACCTGTTTTTCCCGCCGGGAAACGAGACTACCGCGCTGCTGGCCTCCTTTGCCATCTTCGGCGCAGCCATGATCGCCCGCCCGCTGGGCGCCGTGTTCTTCGGTCATCTGGGCGACAAGGTCGGGCGCAAGACGACGCTGATCTATGCCTTGCTGACCATGGGTATTGCCACCTTCCTGATTGGCCTGCTGCCCACCTACCATGCCATCGGCTGGTTCGCACCGCTGATGCTGGTTATCCTCCGGCTGGCGCAGGGGTTTGCCATTGGCGGTGAGTGGTCAGGCGCTGCCTTGGTGGCCACCGAAAATGCACCGGCTGGCAAGCGCGCCCTGTTCGGCACCTTCCCGCAGCTGGGTGCGCCGTTGGGTTTCATCATCGCCAATGGTTTGTTCCTGATCGTTGCAGCCGCCCTGCCCTCGGATAACCCGTCGCGGCCCTCCGAGGCCTTTCTGGACTGGGGCTGGCGCATTCCCTTCCTGTTTTCCGCGGTGATGGTCATCATCGGCCTGTGGATCCGGTTGAACCTGGTGGAAAGCACCACTTTCTCCAAGGCCGTTTCCGCCGGCAAGGTGGTCAAGCTGCCGCTGGGCGAGGTAGTGCGCAAGAACTGGCGCGAGCTGATCCTTGGCACTTTCTACATGCTCGCCACCTATGTGCTCTTCTATTTGATGACCACCTTCTCGCTGAGCTACGGTCGCGCGCCGATCGAACCTGGCCCAGGTCAGTTGTCGGGGCTGGGGTACAGCTATAACAATTTCGTGTTGATGTTGATCATCGGCGTGGTGTTCTTTGGCATATTCACGCTGTTGTCTGGCCCCTGGGCGGACAAGCTGGGCCGGCGCAAGACGCTGATCCTGGTCACGCTGGGCATCATCATCTTCAGCCTGCTGTGGGTGCCGCTGCTCAATATGGGCTTTGTCGGAGTGATGGCCTGGCTGATCCTCGGCTTCAGTCTCATGGGCATGACCTTTGGCCCCATGGGCGCCCTGCTGCCGGAGTTGTTCCCGACCAACGTGCGCTATACCGGCTCGGGGATTTCCTACAACGTCTCGTCCATCCTCGGCGCCGCTGTCGCCCCGTTCATTGCCGTCTGGCTGTGGGGAATGGGTGATGGCAGCCCCTTCCTGGTGGGAATCTATCTGGCTTCCATGGCGGTCATTACGCTGCTGGCATTGATTGTCGGCAAGGAAACCAAGAACATCGATATCGACCGCTAGAGAGCCGACCATGAAACGCTTCGTCCTGCTGGATACTGCCCCCATCCCCAATAACGGTGGCGCCCTGTGCTTGTTTGAATACGGCGAGGATTTCGTTATCAAGCTGGAAGGCGGCAAGGGCGGACAGTTGATGAATACCCGCATGCACGGTTCGGAAGATGCGCTGGCCGCGATTCCCTGCAAGAGGATCGCGGCGCGGGCAGGCGCCCGAGTACTGATTGGGGGTTTGGGCATGGGCTTTACCCTGGCCTCGGCACTGCAGCACCTCGGGGCAGATGCTGAAGTTCAGGTAGCGGAGCTGGTTCCCGGCGTGATTGAGTGGAACCGGGGACCGCTCGGCGCCAAGGCCGGAAATCCCTTGCAGGACCCGCGCGCCCGGGTTCTCAATGAAGACGTGGCGAAAATTCTCCAGGCCGAACCCAGGAGTTTTGATGCCATCATGCTGGATGTGGACAACGGCCCGGAGGGCCTGACCCACAGCACCAATAACTGGCTGTATTCCCTCGACGGCCTGAGCGCCTGCGCTCGCGCTTTACGACCGCGCGGCATGCTGACGGTTTGGTCCGCCAGTGCCGATCGCCAGTTCTCCAACCGCCTCGCAAAAGCGGGTTTCAAGGCCGAGGAAGTACAGGTATTCGCCCATGGCAACCGCGGCGCACGCCATACCATCTGGGTCTGCGAGCTGAAATAAGACTCAGCCCGCGTTATTGCTCGGACCGGCTCGGTTCAACCCCTAGTTCACCCAAGGTCGCAGCCATATCTTCAGCGGAGGTGGCCGGCTCCACATCGGTATCGATCTTCAGCACCTGGCCGTCCTTGCCGATGTAGACGGTATGACGCCTGGCGAACCCCAGCGGGTGCAGCACGCCATAGGCCTTTGCCACCGACTTGTCCTCGTCACTGAGCAGCGGAAAATCCGCACCCGTTTCGGCGGCAAAGCCCTTATTCTTGCTCAGAGGATCGACGCTGGCCATGAAATAGGCAACGTTGTATTCGCGGATCAGGTGGCCATTCTCCGCCAGAGATTTACACTCGATGGTGCAGCCGGAGGTATAGGCTCGGGGGAACCAGGCCAGCACCACCGCCTGCTTGCCGCGGTAATCCGCCAATCGATGCGTCTCGCCATCCGAGCCGGGCAATTCGAAGTCCGGCGCCGGATCACCCACTTCCAATGCCTGGGCCGATGCGGCCAATAAGGCCAACCCCACCCCCGGCAACCACCGTTTGAAATAATTGAACATGGATTCTTTGCTCCTGATCGATTCTGAAGAGGTATAGGCTTGGGGAACCGTGGCGCACCAGCGTGTACCAACATTAGCTGCAGAATAATGGAAACACCACAACGAGCCACCCCTTGCTCAAGTCACCACAGAGGTCATCATGAACACACGCAGTCTGCTTGATCAATTGCTCAACGCCGGAAAGGACCTGCTGCAGAACCAGAATGGCGGTCAGTCCAGCCAACCCAGCCAGCCCGCTGCGGCCGGCAATAATTCACCGCTGGGCGGCTTGCTCGGCAGCATCGGCGGTGGCGCGCTGGGTGGCGGCGCGGTCAGCCTGCTATTGGGCAGCAAGAAGGCGCGCAAGATGAGTGGCAAGGTGATCACCTACGGCGGTCTGGCAGCGTTGGGCGTGGTGGCCTACAAGGCCTATAGCAATTGGCAGACGAAGCAGAACCAGCCAGGCGCTCCCGTGCTCGAAACGCCACCGCGCACCGTGGATCGTGTGCCTCCCCTGGAGGTGGAACAACACAGCCAGGCTATCCTGCGCGCCGTCATCGGCGCCGCCAAGGCCGATGGCCATATCGATGATCGCGAGCGGGAACTGATCGACGGTGAAGTAGCCAAGCTCACCAACGATCCGCAGCTCAAGCAATGGTTCGATCAGGAACTGCGCAAGCCATTGGACCCGTCCGATATTGCGCAGTCGGCGCGCACCCCGGAAATTGCAGCCGAGATGTACCTGGCCAGCATCATCATGGTGGATGAGGAAAGCTATATGGAACGCGCCTACCTGGATGAGCTGGCCCGCCAGCTGAAACTGGAGCCCGGCTTGAAAAGCGAGCTGGAAACCCAGGCATTGGCCGCACTGCGCTGAGATCGGCGCAGGATTAGCACAAAGGGCAGCCGAAGCTGCCCTTTGTCTATCACCTAACGATCACCTCAGACTCAATCAACCGACTCGGCCAGGCCAGTTTCCACTGTCGCCTCGGTGCCAGGTCCGATTTCAACGAAGGTGTCGGCGGACTCCGTATACACCGGCCAGTCCAGACTTTCAGTACTGGGATTGCCGGTCTTGGCGAAGTTGGTCCACATGGTCATCATCAGCTCCTCGATGGTCACATCGTCGGCGCCGTACTCCATCGATGCGTATACGTCCTCCGCGTCGCCCTGGCTGCCGGTGACACCATTGCCATTCAGATCACCGATTGTCGGCCGCGTCCCTTCCGCCGTCGTTACCAGCCCGAGCTGAAAGTTCTGCACCATCCCCGCCGGGTGACTGAACAGGTAGGGCAGCTCACAGCCGTGGCAGCTTCTGAGGCCCATATCCCGCCAGCCATCCGGAACGCGGCTGAACTTGTACACATACTGGTCCGACTCGTACTCTGCCGAACGCTGCGACAGCCAGACCGGCAGCGCAGCACGCAGGTCAGGGTAATCGCCGTTGGTCACGCCGGCCATCAGCGGAACATCACTTGGCATGCCCTCCAGCACGTTCTCGTAGTAGGTCTTGGTTTGATAATAGAAATCCGCATTGGGCCGATAGGTCTGACGCGGGATGCCGTTTTCCTTATCCGCCTGGGCAAAAGCCGTCCAGGGTAATGCACGCGCTTCTTCCAACGTGCTCACCCCGGTCCGGGCAAATAACGCCGCACCAATGGCCTCGGACTCAGCAAGCGAGTGCTCCGGCCCGTTTACCGTGTCCAGCGGCGAGGCGCCACTCTGGACGATAGCCTTGTGAAACAGGCCGGTAGCCAGCGGTGAGTTCATCAGCGAATAGGTCTTCCCGCCCCCACCCGACTGGCCAAAGAGAGTGACATTGCCCGGATCACCACCGAAGGCGGCGATATTATCCTTCACCCACTGCAGCGCCATCACCAGATCCATCTGGCCATAGTTGCCCGAGCCACCGTACTCGCTTTCGGCAGTCAGCAGCGGATGAGCGATATAACCGAACGGGCCCAGACGGTGGTTGACCGTCACCAGCACCACACCCTTGTTGGTGAGACCATCCGGGTTGTTGTACTGGCTGGAGTTCGCCGACAGGATGGCAAAGGAGCCACCATGGAACCAAACCATCACCGGCAGATCAGCAGCATCCTTGGGCGCGGTGATGTTGAGGTACAGCGAATCTTCGCTCATGCCGCCCTTGTTGATCGATTCCAGCGCCATATCCTGAGCCGACTGGTCAGCCCAGGACACCGCTTCCCGTACCCCGGTCCAGGGTTCGGCAGCAACCGGTGGTCGCCAGCGCAGCTCACCCAGCGGCGGCTTGGCGTAGGGAATACCGAGGAACTGCCAGGTGTCCTCGTTGGCGGCGAAGCCGCGTAGCTCGCCGCCGGTGGTGGTCACCACTATCCGTTCGCCGGTTGCCCGGTTGAAATGCTCCAGCGCATCGGTGGCCGTCACTACGGACCGCGCGCGCGGGTCAGTGTCAGAGAAGGCACCCGCCTCCTCCAGGGTCTCCAGCAACAGCGCCAGACTCGCCCGAAAATCAGCGGTGGTCTGGTCAAATTCCAGGACGCCGGCGTTCAGCGATATCTCCTCGCGAATGCTATCGGTAATCTGGATACCATTGTTGAGATCGCCGTCGGCATCGATGCTCTGTAACAGAATCAACTTGTTGAGCACCCGTTGATCGTCGGCGGAGGTGGCGCCAGCCGTGATGCTCAGAGGTGTAAGGGTCTCTGCGCCCACCGCAGAGCCCAGCGCCAGATCGCCAATGGCGAAACTGATGGTTTCATTGAGCCGATAGTTGAACTGTCCATCATCATCGGTCCGGTTGGCGGGCGTGGTGTTGCCTCCGTAGTCCAGCCCGGCGACGGCGCTGTCGATAAAGATACCTGTCCTGACTACGGGCTTGTCATCGGAACTGGAGGAATCATCGAAGCAGCCTGCCAAGGGAAGCAATAGGCAGGCGAGTGATACCGAAGTGGCGAGCCGCTGCCCGCCCCTTCGATTGCTCTTGCGCTGAATCATAATCAAACCTCTTGTTATTGTTGTGGTTTATTCGGCAAATACGTCTGCAATCCTCAGCTTCACTTCGGCCTGATCGCTCAGTTCGACATAGCGCTGCGTCTGCCCGTCATACAGCGGGTAATCAAGCTCACCCGGAATGCTCGGGTCACCGGTCTTGGCGAAGTTGGTCCAGATGGTGAGCATGCGTTCGATGACTTCATCATCGGTTGCATCGAAGCCTGCGGAGGCGTAGATATCCGCCGCGTCGCCCTGCGAGCCGGTGACGCCGTTGCCGTTAAGATCACCGATCACCAACGATTCGCCGGTTGCCGGGTCGATAACCAGGCCAAGCTGGTAGTGGGTGATCACGCTTCCCCGCATGTTGAACATGTAGGCCAGTTCGGCGCCGTGGTAAGCCTCGACGCCCTGCTCCCGCCAGCCCCGGGGCTGATGGCTGAACAGCGTGGCAAACACCGGCGAAGTGTTGAGCGGCGCCATCCAGGGAAACACATCGATCACGGTATTGATCGGGTCGATGGTGTCGTTGGTGTTGATGACGAACATGAACGGCACATCGTTCTGCACACCGCTTTCAAAGCTGACTCGTTCGGTATGGGGCAGATAGTGGTTGTCCACGTTGGTATAGGGCACCAGCGTAGCTGCCGCGGAGACGACCTCCAGCCAGCTCTTGCTGCGCATTTCCTCCAACGAGGCAGCACCCAGCCGGGTCTGCAACTCGCTACCAATGGCTTCTGCCGCCGCCAAGCTACGGGTATCGGGGTACAGGGTGCCGCTCTGGCTGATCGCCCGGTGGAACAACCCTGCCGCCTCGGGCGAGGCCATCAGGGACAACACCTTACGGCCACCGCCGGACTCGCCGAAGATGGTGACGTTGTTCGGATCGCCGCCGAACGCCTCGATGTTATCCTGCACCCATTCCAGCGCAGCAATCAGATCCATCTGCCCATAGTTGCCCGATCCGTTGTAGCCGCTTTCCGCACTCAACTGCGGGTGGGCGATATAACCGAAGGGCCCCAGCCGCTGGTTCACCGCTACCTGCACCACGCCCTTGCTGGCTACCGCCTCGGGGTTATTGAACGGTTTGGTATTGCCGGTCAAAGAGGTGAACCCGCCGCCATGGAACCAGACCATGACCGGCAATTCGCTGGCATCCTTGGGCGCGGTGACATTGAGGTAAAGGGAGTCTTCGCTCATGCCGCCTTCCCCGAACCGCTCCAGCCCTGGGTTCTGCGCGGCCTGATCCGACCAGGCGACAGCCTCACGAATGCCCTCCCAGGATTCAACCGGCTGCGGCGCGCGCCACCGCAAGTCGCCCAGCGGCGGCTTGGCATAGGGAATACCGAGAAACTGCCAGGTATTGGCATCCGCTTCGAAGCCGCGCAGCTGGCCGCTGGTGGTGTCGACCACATGACGCTCGGCGGTCGAACGAGCGAAGTGCTCCAGCGCCTCATCGACCGCAACCACAGTGCGCGGCCGCGGGTCCGTGTCGGAAAACGCCCCGGCCTCCTCCAGCCGTGCCAGCAAAGGCTCGAGGCTGGTTCGGAAGTCACTGGCCGGCTGGTCAAACTCGATGGTGGCAGCCTCCAGTGATACTTCCCCACGGATCGCATCGCTGATCTGGATGCCATTGTTGAGGTTGCCATCGGCGTCAAGCGTCTGCAGCAGTATCAGCTTGTTCACCACACTCTGATCTGTCGGTGCGCTCGCCCCTTCGGTGATGCTCAGCGGTGTCAGCATCTCTGCCCCGACCGCTGAACCCAGCGCCAGGTCACCGATGGCGAAACTGATGGTCTCGCCCTGGAGGTAAGTGAATTGCCCTTGGGCGTCGGTGATGCTGGCGGCGGTGCGCTCGCCATGGTAATCCAACCCTGCGACGGCGCTGTCAACAAAGACACCAGTCAGGGATCTGGGCTCGTCGTCAGAGCCAGATGAGCCATTGAAACAGCCGCTGAGCGGCAGCAATAGCGCAGTGAAAGAAACAGTAAGGAATACAGAACGAGGGCGAACGCCCCGGTTATTGAGGTACATCAGCAGATCTCCGCTTTATTTTTGTAATTGAGTCCCTTTTTGCGATGTTGTCGGACCGGCGTGGGGCAGGCCCGAAATATGCCTCCCCACATCCGTATGCTGTCGAGGCGCATCTCAGCAAGACACCGATCAAACCAGTGAAGTGTCTCTGAATGCACAAACGACTATAGTGAACGGATTATGAAACGCTAATCCTAAATGGACTATTCACCAAGCAAATCCATATATAAAACCAGTCATGATAACGAGGGGATAATTTCTCCCTCGCCTCAGTTATTGCCGACGCTGGTGAAATCCGGCTTGCGCTTCTCGGCGAAAGCCCGGAATGCTTCCTTGGCTTCCGCACTGCGCAACTGGGCAGAAAATATGCCGCTCTCTTGTTCCATTTGCGCCAATACGGCTTCCGTGTTGCGCATCAGTCCCTTGGCCAAGGCCACCGCGCCGGCGGGCTTTTCGGCGATGAGGGTGGCGATGCGCTGAACTTCCATGCGCAATGTATCGCGGCTGACAACTTTGTTGGCGATGCCCCAGGCATGAGCGTCCTGAGCCGACACCGGCTCGCCGAGCGCGAACATTTCAAATGCACGGACGTGACCGATGCGCAGCGGCATCAGCAGGCTCGAACCAGCCTCGGGAACCAGCGCCAGATTGATGAAAGGTGCGATTAACTGAGCATCCTCGGCCAGCAATACGTAATCACAGTGCAACAGCATGGTGGTGCCAACCCCGACCGCCTTGCCCTGTACTGCCGCCATCACCGGTTTGCCGGCCTTGACCAGGTTATTCAGGAAACGCTCGACGTGACGCACCGCTGGGCCATCACCCGTCGATTGCTTGGTGAAGTCGCCCAGATCATTGCCGGCAGAGAATATCTCGCCATCGGCCTGGAAAACGACCACGCGGATGCCCGCCTCGGCTTCGGCCCGCTCCAGCGCATCAGCCAACGCCCCGTACATGGCGTTGGTCAAGGCGTTCTTCTTGTCCGGACGCGAGATGGTGATGGTGAGTATGCCGCCACTCAGTTCGGTGGTTACTTCGCTCATCGGTTGCTCCTGATAGGCATGTTGCATTTTTATCGAGAGCCCGAGAGTAGCCGCGCCGCGTTGGCAAGGCCATATAAAGGCAGACGAATCAACAGCCTTGTGTGGGCAGCATCGGTTTGGTGAATGAACAGTGTCAACCGGCGCATTATCTATTTGCGTCCCACCAAGCCACTGCCTGGCAACTGATCTCGGCGACCGGCAAGGTGGCATCCACGGTCAATACGCCTGGCTCGCCAGTTGGGCTTTGCAGGGTATCGAACTGACTATCAACCAGATCCCTGGACATGAAGTGGCCCTGGCGCCGGGCTACCCGGCGCTCCACCTCTTCCCGGTCGATATCCAGGAACACAAAGCCCAGCCCGGGTACGGCTGCTCGCAACTGCTCACGATAAGACCGCTTCAAGGCAGAGCAACTGAGCACCGGCCGCTGCCCCGCCGCCACCGCTTCGGCTAGCAACTCGCCGAGCTCAATGAGCCAAGCTTCCCGATCGGCGTCATCCAGCGCAATACCCGCGCGCATCTTGGCAATGCTGGCGGCGCTGTGGAACTGGTCGCCTTCGATGTGTACCCCATCAGCATGCTGAGCGATCGCCTCGGCGATGGTGCTTTTACCGCAGGCGGTCACGCCCATGACGACAATGGCGCTGATAATACTCTGCTGTTCACTCAGCCGATTCATGGGCAATCTCCCGTGAAAAGTTGAGGTCTGGCTCAATATACGGCCAAAAAACATCAAGCTGATTGATATCGATCATGAGCTGACCTCAGCAAACCGCGTTTAATACTCCTCAGAGTTCTGTTATTCAAGCTCACTCCGGGAGGGGTTATACGGTGCGTCACTTGAAATGGGTCTTCTGGTCGAGCCTGGGGTTGATTGCCCTGCTCTGGCTGATTGCCGAGCCAGGTCTGTCCAACACGCGCGGGTTTTTCACCTGGCGTAGTCTGCTGGTACAACTGACCGGTGTGCTGGCCATAGGTTGCATGAGTCTTGGCATGCTGCTGGCACTGAGGCCGAAATGGCTGGAACGGTGGCTAAACGGACTCGACAAGATGTACCGGCTGCATAAATGGCTCGGCATGGGCGCATTGGTTCTTTCCGTTCTCCACTGGTTGGCTGCCAAAGGGCCAAAATGGGCAGTGGGTTGGGGCTGGCTGGTAAAACCGCAAAAAGGCCCCAAGGCTGTGCAGCAACCACTGGAAGCTTTTTTTTACAACCAACGCGGCCTCGCCGAAAGCCTGGGCGAATGGGCTTTCTATGTTGCGGTTATCTTCATCGTCCTGGCGCTGATCAAGCGCGTGCCCTACCGACTGTTTTCCCAGGTCCACCGGCTGTTGGCCATCATTTATCTGGTGTTGGCAATGCATAGCCTGGTACTGCTCAAGTTCAGCTATTGGGAATCTCCCATTGGCTGGCTGACTGGTCTGCTGCTGGTCGTCGGCAGCTGGGCTGCGGTGATCTCGCTGTTGCGTCGGGTAGGTGCCCAGCGCCGGGTACCGGGCAGCATTACCGGGCTGCATTACTATGGCGGGGTCAAATCACTGGAAATACAGACCAGGGTCTCGGGTTGGCCGGGGCATCAACCCGGCCAGTTCGCCTTTGCCAGCTCGAATGCAAAGGAAGGTTTTCATCCGTACACCATTGCCTCCAGCTGGGACCCCAACGAGCCGGATATCACCTTTGTGGTCAAGGAGCTGGGTGACCATACCCGTACCTTGCATGAACGGCTGACTGTCGCCCAGCCGATCATCCTGGAAGGCCCCTACGGCTGTTTTACCTTCGACGACCCGCGCCCGCGGCAAATCTGGATCGGCGGCGGGATTGGTGTTACCCCCTTTGTCGCCCGCTTGAAACATCTGGCTGCGCATCCGGCGGCAAATCAGCCGGTGGATTTTTTCCATAGCACAGCCGAAGTGGATGAACAGGCACTCGCCCGCCTGACCGAGGACGTCAGCAGTACCGACGTGCGACTGCACCTGTTGATCGATGCCCGTGATGGCTATCTGACTGCCGAGCGCATCCGCGCCGCAGTTCCTGAATGGCGTAACGCAAGTATCTGGTTCTGTGGCCCGGCGAAATTTGGCGAAGCGCTGCGCCGGGATTTCGCCGCTTCGGGTTTCCCGGTCCACCAGCACTTTCATCAGGAACTGTTTGAAATGCGCTGACCTAAGCCAAGCTCCCCGGCCGGCGTCATCCAGCGCACCGTGTTTTTGCCGCAGGCCGTCACCCCTGACCACCAATGCAGTCCTCTGCTGTATGAGGCTGCTCTCCTCCTACCGTCGTGAATGAGCGGCACTGTCAGTCTAGCCAAGACAACTAATGACCAATCATTCTGCTAGTGAATGCTTGGTCACCATAAAGACGGAAAATCAAAAGTAGGCCTGATTCAATTTTGCCAGGCATAAATGGCCTTAGGCGCTCTGCATCAGTAGAGACATATCTTGATAATGACTTAAAATCACATAGCGATCCCGCCTGATTCTATCCCGCCACCATCTGCACTTCTGTGCTCCAAGCCTAACCAATTTGGGTTACGTCTCACTATTCGCTTCTATACTGCCCGGCGTTCCCGATCGGAACGCAACGTTCTTTCGTTAGGCCATGGATGTGGCCCGCAACGGATATTCTCGGTGCGGAGCAAAGCATCTGTCCCGAAAGGCTTAAAACAACAATAATTGGAGTTCAATTCATGTATCGCATGACCAGACCAGGCAATCGCTCGATTGTATTGGCCACCTCCTTGGTACCCTTGCTGCTGGCCGGCTGTTTCGGTGGTTCTTCTTCCTCCTCGAAACCCACGGTGCTTACCGGCACTTTCATTGACAGCGCCGTGTCGGGGCTCGATTACCAGGGCACCGACACCGCCGCGAGCGCCACGGACGACCAGGGTCAGTTTCAGTATCGACAAGGGGAAACCATTACCTTCTCTATCGGCGCGCTGGAATTGGGAGCCGCCGAGGGAGCAGAGATACTGACGCCACTGAGCATCACCGCAGGCGCCAGCTCGGCGCAGGATCAGCGGGTGAACAACAAGCTGATCCTGCTGCAGACCCTTGATGCCGATGGGGATTTGAATAACGGCATCCAGCTCACCGACACCATCAGTACTGAGGTGTCCTTACATGCTCCCGACATTGATTTCGACCAGCCAACGACTGATTTTCGCACCAGCCTCCAGCCGTTGATTACAGCATTGGAAGACGCCGGAGCGTTCTCCGATACCGATCCCCGTCCTCGCGTCATCGCCTCCGCTACGGATGCGATCGAACACTTCCAGCGCGCGACCAACCCGCGGATAACAATCAATACCACCGGGGGAGAGCTGCGCGGCTTCGAAGCGACCGAGGATACCTGGCAGTTTCTGGGTATTCCCTATGCCGCTCCCCCACTCGGAGAGCTGCGCTGGCGTGAACCGGAGCCGCCCGAACCTTGGTCAGGCGTTCGCGACGCCATCGCCTGGGCGGACCAGTCAGCGCAGGACATGGCATTGGAAGGCATCAACGAAGGGGGCATGAGCGAGGATTCCCTCTATCTCAACGTCACCGCACCCAAGGACGCCGATGGCCTGCCGGTGATGGTCTGGTTCCATGGCGGGTCCTTCACCATTCTTTCGGCCAACTCTCGGCAGTACAACAACCCCGACAGCTTGACCAATGAAGGGGTGGTGCTGGTGACGGTCAACCACCGCCTGGGGCCCTTCGGCTATATTGCCCATCCCCAGCTGAGCGCTGAAAGCCAGTACGGTGGCTCCGGCAACTACGGTCAGATGGATCTGGTCATGGCGCTGAAATGGGTGCGGGACAATATTGCCGAGTTTGGCGGTGATCCTGGCAATGTCACCCTGTTCGGCCAGTCCGGCGGTGGCGGAAAAGCCTACTCGTTGATGAACTCTCCCCAGGCCACCGGCCTGTTTCACAAGGCCATTGTACAAAGCGCCTTTGCGCCCATGGATGAAACCGGCTCGCCCTCCGAATCGCTGCGTTCGGCAGAGGAGCTTGGGGTAGCCATGTTCGAGCGGATCGGTGCCAGCAACCTCGAAGAGGCCCGGGCGCTGCCGTGGACCGCCATCGTCCAGGCAGAAGCGGACAACAGCATCCCACGTCAGACTTATCGGCCGAACGCGGATCATTATTACCAGCCCGAGACCTATTACCAGAATGCTCTCAACGGCATGCCAAGCGATGTTCCGCTCATGGCCGGCGTTACATCGGGCGACGGACTGAACCATCGGTCATCGTTCCCCATCTGGCTGGAGCAGCGCTCGGACTACTATCAATCAAACCAGTTCATCTACAAGTTCAGCCGGGTACCCGATGGCTGGGCCGAGATGGGATTGAGAAGCTGCCATGGCTGTGAACTGCCCTACCTGTTCAATCATCCGACGGGCATGGTGCAGAACTTCCAGCTCGGCCTGGTAACCACCCCGGATGGTAGCCGGCCACAAATTGGCGACCTGAACGACAACGGTATCACCGGCAGCCAAGGGGATGCGGCGGATGTTTATGCATCCATGGAATGGGGCTCGAAGGACGCCGCCGTTGCGCAGCAGATGATGCTGATGTGGACCAATTTCGCCAAGACTGGAAACCCCAGCACCAATGGCCTGGACTGGCCGGTCTACAACCTGTCCAACGATACATTTGTCGAGATCGGCCCGGAGACCGAGACGACCATAGAAACCGGACTGGCAGACGCGGTCAGGTAATATCTCTGTAAAGCGACAAAGAAGGGCAGCTTTCCAGCTGCCCTTCTTTCATTGCATTTCCTATTAGAAGAAGAACGTCAACACGATACTGAATATCAACGCAGCCACAATACCGATGGGCGCAGCCCGGAACAGCAGTTGCGAGAACAGGCCCGAACGTGCCTCTTCATTAGGGCAGGCACCGAGCATCAGGCTGCCACCGGAGGAAAACGGCGAGATGGACGTCGCCTGAGCGCCTGCGACGATGCAGATGAAAATGATCATCGGATCGAGGCCGAGGTTGCCGGCAATGGAGGGTACTATCGGAAACAGCGCGGGCGTCACCACACCCAGCGTGCTGGAGAAAAGCGACATCAGCGCTGCGACGACGCCAAACGCCAGAGGCACCAGACTGGTCGGAATGTTGGTACCGATCCATGAGGCCAGCATGTCGATGGTGCCCGCCTTGATCGCAATGGAAATCAGCATGCCCACACCGCAGATCATGATCAGTGTGCTCCAGGGCACCGACGCCATGGCTTTGCGCTCATCGCCCAGCTTCAGCAACAGTGCAATCACCGAGAAAACACTGGCGATCAGCCCGATATCCATCTTGCTGTTGATGAAAGTGGCAGTGGCGCTGTCCGGGAAGATCAGGTGAGCAATAGGCGCCATCAGCACCAGCGCCATCATCAAAAGGGTCAGCCACAGGGTGGTTTTCTGCTGCTGGTTGAATGCTGTCGGCAGGCTTACTCCGAGACTCGCACCCTGCATGGATTTCCTGTGGCCGGTAAAGAACACCAGCACGGTAATGACCGCCAGCGGAATCAGCATGGTGCTGGCGAAAATACCGAAGCTGTTGATGAAGGCAACTTCTTCGGCGATCCCCGAGTTGACCATCAAGCTGCGGAAAATGATCCCGCTCTGGCTGGATACGAAGTTGGCCCCGCCAAGCGCGCCATAGTTGACCGACATCGCCCCGATAATGAGGCTCATGCGGGTTTTTTCACACAGCATCAGCGTAATCGGCGCCATGAAGGCGAGCACCGTGTAGTAACCGGCGCCCATCGCGGCAATCAGCGCCGATGTGAAGAAAATGGCATAGGGCAGCAGATGTGGCACGTTTCGGCAACGATAGAGCAGGTGCTCCGACAACTTCTCCAATGTGCCGTTGACGATGGCGAAACTGTAGAACAGGCACACGGCGAAGATGATGAAGAACATTTTCAGCGGCCACATACCGATGACTTCGGACGGGCTCAGACCCATTACGAAGCAGCCGATGAGGTAGGCAAACGCGATGGCAAACAGGCCGATATTGATCCTGGTCTTATAGCCCAGGGCGATGGCGGCAATGATGGCAGCAACCACAATGAAACTCGTCATGCTGAAGTACCTTTGCAGTTGTGATCAGGCGAACTTGAACAGCTTGCCGGGATTGTCCACCAGCACCTTGGCGCGGTGCTCAGGATTCGGCAGCAGCGCTTCGATGATGGAATATTGGGAAACGTAGCTGACCTGATCCTCGAACTGGGTATGCGGCCAGTCGCTGCCCCAGAGGAATCGGTCATGACCGGCACAGGCACTGATCAGCACCCGCAGGTTGGCCGCTGCCTGGTCCAGCGTCAGGTTATTGCGATAGGTCGCGGAAAGCTTGATCCAGAGCTGTTCATGGGCCAGCAGGCTGAGGAAGCGGCCGTGACTACTGTGGTCCGGATCAATCATGCCTTTGGGCAGGCCGAAATGATCGATCACCACTGCCACCCCGGATTCGAGAATGCTGGGAAGAATCAGCGCCAGATCCTCCATCCCCCGCTGGATCTCAACCGACCAATGACGACGAGCCAGTTTCAGGAAGAACTCTTGCCAGCGTGGCTGGGCAAAATCTTCCAGCGCCAGACCCACCAGATTCAATCGTACCCCGACCGTACCCGAGGCCTCCAGCCTATCCAGCTCCGCATCGCTGATCTGCGGGTCGACCACTACCACGGCGCGCAGCTGCTCCGGGTAGCGGCGAACCGCCTCGAGCATGAAGCTGTTGTCGGTACCAAGAAAACTTGGCTGGATCAGCACCCCATGGGAAAGACCGCTGCCTAGCAGGTGGGCCAGGTAGTCTTCCACCAGCGCATCATAGGAAGGGCTGTAACGACGACCGGCCGCCATGGGCAGATCATGACGAAAAATATGGGCATGGGTATCAATCCCGGTTACTGCAAGCGGGGAGGACTTCATGGAAATACCTTTATGTTGTTATGGCGCAGGCTCGCCTAGAGATATACTCATATATATGACTAGAGGACAATATTGATGACGCAGCAGGCTGTCAAATCTTTTCACCTGCGACCTTGGTGGTAAGATGGCGCCTTCGCTCACATGGATATGCGCATGCCCGCGAGAATGAGACCTGACGAACGCCTGCCGTTGTATCAACAGCTCAGCGATGAAATGCTGGCTCGGATTGCCGCCGGAGAATGGCTGCCCGGCACACCCATTCCTAGCGAAACGGAGCTGACCAGGCTCCATGGCGTGGCCATCGGCACGGTCAGAAAAGCTGTCGATACATTGGTCAAGCAAGGAATACTGGAACGCAACCACGGGCGCGGAACCTTTGTGCGCAGACCGCAGTTTGCCGAATCGTTCTTCCGGTTCTTCCGTCAGGTCAGCCCCACGGGTAACCAACCGGTGCCCCAGAGCCGTATTCTCACGCGCTCGCTTGAGCTGCCTCCAGAAGCTGTTCGACACTCCCTTGCCCTGGAAAAAAACGAACCCACCGTATACCTGACGCGTGAACGGATCATTCAGGAAGATCGCCTGTTTCGCGAGGAGATCTGGCTGCCGAAGGACCGATTCTCCCCCTTGCTGGACATTGATCCCACCCAGTTTGCCAACATGCTCTACCCCTTTTATGAGGAACGCTGTGGCCAACTGATAGCCTCGGCTCGGGAAACCCTGACCATTGAATCAGCCGACAAGCATATGGCGAAGCTCCTCGGCATTGCCGCCGGTGAGCCGGTCGTGGCAGTTGAACGCATCGCCTTGGGTTATGATGCCACGCCGCTGGAATACCGCCTGTCACGGGGCGCGGCGGAAGGCTTTCGCTATCAGATCGACCTGCGCTGAAGGAGCGCCTGTAACCTCTTATGATTCAGCGCAACGATTTGCCGCCCCTGCTGACTGGCATGATGGCCACCCTGGTCGGCGTCGGGCTCGCCCGTTTTGCCTATACCCCCTTGATTCCGATACTGGTGCTGCAGGGCTGGTTCGATGCCAGTGCCGCGATCTATCTCGGCGCCGCCAATCTGCTGGGCTACCTGCTGGGCGCACTGATGGCCCATCGGCTCTCCGAACGCTTCGGCGCGCGGCAATTGCTTGCCTTCTGCTTTATCAGCATCGCCCTGAGCTTTTTCGCCAGCGCTACGCCCGGTAGTTTCGCCTGGTTCTTTTTCTGGCGGCTGCTCGCCGGTATTACCGGAGCGATTCTGGTGGTAGTCGGCCCTTCGCTGGCCTTGACCCGCGCCCCCATCGCTCGACGCCCGGTTGTCGGCCCGCTGGTATTCTGCGGTATCGGCCTAGGCGCATTGCTGTCGGCGACGCTGTTGCCGCTGCTTATCCAATACGATCTGATGTGGAGCTGGCTGACCCTCGGCGTGTTATCACTACTGGCTGGTTTTATCTGTGACCAGGGGCTGGCGCGGCTGCCGCCGGCCGCGACGATCGCAGCCGCCAACGGAACCGGCGGCGGCGCCCCTGTATTGAGCATCGCCATCATATTGGTGATGCTGGCCTACGCCATGGACGCCGCCGGGTTCATTCCGCATACGGTGTTCTGGGTGGATTATCTGGCCCGCGAGCAGGGCCAGACGAGCAGCGCGGCGGCCGCGCAATGGGCGATGTTTGGCGCCGGCGCGATCATCGGCCCGCTGGCCGCCGGACTGCTGGTCAGCCGCCTTGGCTGGCACCGCAGTCTGGCTACTGGCTACCTGATCAAATGCCTGGCCATTGCCCTGCCGTTGTTTGCCAGCGGGCTGCTCAGCAACTCGGTCTCTTCTTTCCTGGTCGGTGCCATGGTACCCGG
Source organism: Halopseudomonas bauzanensis (assembly GCF_900114735.1). Classification (GTDB taxonomy): domain Bacteria; phylum Pseudomonadota; class Gammaproteobacteria; order Pseudomonadales; family Pseudomonadaceae; genus Halopseudomonas; species Halopseudomonas bauzanensis. The sequence continues at coordinate 534,422 of NZ_FOUA01000001.1, forward strand.
TCTCGTGGCCTTGACCTCCGGGCGACTGGCCGAACTCGGTGGCCCTGCCGAGCATAAACGCCTGTGGGGCTATGCCACGGCCGCCTTCGCCGTGCTGCAGGCGGCGTCGGGCTATGCCATGTCCGGCCTGTACGCCCTGCTCGGCAGCTACCAACCACTGTTCGCCCTGGGTAGCGCCCTGCTCGGTCTTGGGCTGCTACTGATCATCTTCAGCGGTCGCTTTCAACCGGCCGCCTCACCACGGAGCCTGTGACATGAAACTCTACCTGAATGCCACTTCCCCCTTTGCCCGCGTGGCCCGCATCATCGCCTTGGAAAAGGGGCTGCAGGATCAGCTGGAGCTATGCTGGAGCGATCCGTGGACGAACGACCCGGCGCTGCTGCAGGCCAATCCGGTGGGTCGCATTCCGGTGCTGGTTACCGAGGACGGTCGTGCCATTGCCGAGTCGCTGCTGATTGCCCAGTACCTGGACAACCTGACGCCGTCGCCACGGCTGCTGCCACCGGCAGAGCTCGCCGCGGTATTGCAGCGCACCGGTCTGGGCTATGGTCTGATGGAAGCAGCCTTCACTACCGTGATCGGCCGCAAGCATGATGCCGAAGCGGATCAGTCAGTCCTCGGCCAGCGCCGCCTGCAGGCCATTGACCGCAGCATCCAGGCTCTTGCTTCGCAGCATCGGGATGATGGTCAGCAGACATTGGACCTCAGCATTATCGTGACGGCCGTAGCCCTGGATTATGTGCTGTTCCGGCTGCCCGAGATTGATTGGCGGTCCCGCTACCCGGAATTGGCCGCTTGGCACCAGCGGGTCACCGTGCGGGCGAATTTCACTGAGACGGCCTTCAACTGAGCCATCTTAATATCGATTAATTTGATATGAATAACGCAAAATAAGCGATTTATTCATCGCCGATCATGATCGATAATCGCTACCATCAATAGCCCAATCATTCCCCGCCACGCCTGCGCGTGGCCCTTTGGAGACACCAATGAGCAATATCCATCTGGCAATCGTGGTAGGCAGCAACACCCGTGTATCCATCAACCGTCAATATGCCCAGGCGCTGGCCAAGCTGCTGCCCGCGCACTTTTCCGTGAGCTATCCGCAGATTGACGACCTGCCCATGTACAGCCTGGATCTGGAAGTCGAGCGTCCGGCGAGCGTTAACCGTTTCACCGACGAAATCAATGCTGCCGATGCCGTGCTGATCGTCACGCCCGAACATAACCGCTCGGTTCCTGCAGTGCTGAAAAACGCTCTTGACTGGGGTTCCAAGCCGATGGACAAGAACGTCTGGCGCGACAAGCCGGTCGCCCTCACCGGTACCTCGCCGGGTGCCATGGGTGCCGCACACGCCCAACAGCATCTGCGCCAGATCATGGGCATTCTGGGCTCCGTGGTGCTGGGCGGCGAAGCCTATATCCAGTTCAAACCGGAATTGATCACCAGCGATGGCGAGATCGGCCCTGCCAGCCATGGTTTCCTGCAAGCCTATATTGACCGCTTCGTTTCACTGGCGGAAAAGCTCAAGGGTTGATCAGGAAGCAAGTTGATCGGTTCGCGCCGCCATGATGAAATCATTGCGGTGCAGCCCACCGATCTTGTGCGTCCACCAGCGTACCGTCACCTTGCCGTATTCCAGCAGCAGTGCCGGGTGATGGTTCTCTGATTCGGCAAGTTCCGCCACCTTGTTGGTGAAGACCAGCGCGGCGGCGAAATCCCGGAAAGAGAATACGCGCTTGAGCTGTTGCTCATTGCCCTCCGCAATGATCTCCCACCCGGGAATCTCGCGCTGCAGCTCCACCTGTTCCTGCTTGCTGACCTTGGGCGCATCTGCGCGACAAGCTTCGCAATGCTGCTGGGTCAATGTACTCATGTTGTTCTGCCTCCCGTGAACTGATCCGATGCTCCACCCACTATAGCGCGCCTGACTGAACAGCAAATAAATTAATGCAAATCGTTATCAGTAAGATTAATATTCCTTTCGTTTTTATCCCTGAAACGAAAAGGAACCTCCATGCCGCGCACCGCCATTCCCTTCAGCCTGTTGCTGCTGCCCCTGTCCATATCCCTGGCGCTACCGGTCATGGCCGCCGGCGAACCAGCCGAAGCAAGCACCGGCATTGAGCTGCAGCCCACCTACATCAGGGGCTCCCTGGGTAATGCGCTGGGTGAGACCGAAGGCTATCGCGCTACCCATAGCAGTGTGGCGACCAAGACCAGCATGCCACTGCTGGAAACCTCCCAGAGCGTATCCGTTGTCACCCGCAAGCAGATGGATGACCAGGGCGCGCAGAGCGTAGCCCTGGCCCTGCGTTACACCCCAGGCTTGATGAGTTCGCCCTATGGCGCGACCAGCCGCTACGACTATGTCGCCATGCGCGGTATTACCGACGGCTCGGTCGACAACCTGTATCTGGATGGCCAGAAGCTGTTGGGCGACAGCGCCACCTACAGCACGCTGCAGGTCGATCCCTACTTTGTCGAGCGGATCGACATTCTCAAGGGCCCGTCTTCGGTACTCTATGGTCGCAGCCTGCCGGGCGGACTGGTGGCGATGACCAGCAAGAAGCCGGGTTATGACACCCATCGTCAGCTGCAACTGTCCTATGGCAGTCACGATTACAAGCAGGCCGCATTCGATATCGGCGTCCCGCTGGATGAAGGGCGGCGGGTAAACTATCGCCTGGTCGGCGTGGTGCGTGATGCGGCGAGCCAGGTAGATGACATCAAGAGCGAACGCTTCGCGCTGATGCCGTCGCTGGCTATCGATTTCACTCAGGATACCCGCCTGACCCTGCTGGCGATGTTGCAACATGACCCCGAAGGCGGCTACCACGGAGGGTTGCCGGCGCAGGGTACGGTCACGTCGCACAACGGCCGGCGCATCTCCCGCAGTTTCTTCGAAGGCGATGAGGATTACGAGAAATTCGAGCGCCATCAGTACATGCTCGGCTATCAGTTGGAGCATCGCTTCAATGATGTGGTATCGGCCCGGCAGAATTTCCAGTATCTGGATTCGACGGTCGATTCCGGTCAGGTCTACCAGTATGGTTACGTTCCCGGCACCGATAACCTGGACCGCTATTACACCGGCGCCGATGAAGCGCTGCATGCCTGGAGTGTGGATAACCAGCTGCAGTTCGAGTTTGCCACCGGCGAGCTGTCCCATACGCTGGTCACCGGACTGGATTACCAGCGGCGCAAAACCAAGGTCGCTTATGACGCCGGTTATGGCCTCGCCCCAATCGACCCCTTTACCGGCGCCGAAGGAGCAGCCACTCCGGTGTTCTATCACCAGTATGACGAAGCCCGCTTTCTGGAGCAGACCGGCTTGTATGTTCAAGATCTGATCAGCCTGGGCAACTGGCGGTTATCGCTGGGCGCGCGTCAGGACTGGGTGGATATGGATTTCGAGCAGACCCGCTCGATGTACGGCAATCAAGCTGATGATGCGCGTATCGATCAATTTTCCGGTCGCATCGGATTACTGTACGCCTTCGACAATGGCCTATCACCCTACGCGAGTTTTTCTCAGTCGTTCAACCCCAACGCCACCGGCGCCTACAACGAAACCGCACCCGGCGTGTTTGACATCAGCCTGCTCGATCCAACCGAAGGCGAACAGACCGAAGTCGGCCTCAAGTTCCAGCCGCCCGGCACCCAGGACCTGTATACCATTGCGCTGTTCGACCTGACCCAATCGAATCTGGCTAACAAAGATTCCGGTGAGTCTTTCTACCGCGCAGTGGGCGAAATCAGCTCCCGTGGTGTCGAACTGGAAGCCCGTTTCAAACCTATCGAGCCGGTCAATGTGCTGGCCAGTTACACCTGGATGGACGTGGAGTATTCGAAGGACTTCACCGGCACTGCCGGCGTCAATAACCGTGGCAATACCCCCAATGCAGTGGCGAAGAACATGGCTTCATTGTGGGCTGACTACAGCTTCACCAGCGGCCCATTGGCGAGCCTGCAACTGGGCGCCGGGGTCCGTTATTTCGGCAAGAGCTGGGCGGACGCGGAAAATACCCTGCGCATCCCCTCCTACACCTTGTTCGATGCCTCGGTCGGCTACGATCTCAGCCAGTTGGGTGCGTCCGGGCTGGGCCTGCGCGTCAACCTGAACAATCTGACCGACGAAACCTACGTGGCGGCATGCAACAGTTTGAGCCAGTGCTATTACGGCGACGAGCGCAACGTCATGGCGACCCTGACCTACGACTTCTGACCACCCGATAAGGCCGCCGGCAGTCTGCCGGCGGCCTTATGCATTTCGGATAAAAATCATGCGTTCCATCCTGTTGTATCTTCACCGCTACCTTGGATTGGCCATGGCGCTGTTTCTGGCGCTGGCGGGCCTGACCGGCAGCATTCTCGCCTTTCACCATGAGCTGGATGAATGGCTCAACCCCGAGCTGTACCACACCAGCTCCACTGGCCCGGTACTGCCACCGGAGCAACTGGTCGAGCGGGTAGAAACCGCCTGGCCACGCATGCAGGTGTGGTACATGGAGTTTCCCGACGAGACCGACCATGCCGCGCTACTGGCGATGGTCCCGCGCACCGACCCGGAGACCGGCAAACCCTGGCCCGACAGGCCAATAGTGCGCTATCTAGATCAGGTCACCGGCGAGCAGGTCGGCGAGCGTTACTGGGGTGATTGCTGCTTCTCCCGCCGTAACTTCGTGCCCTTCATGCTGGAGTTTCATTACAACCTGACCCTGCCCGGCAACTGGGGGCTGTGGCTGATGGGGCTGGTGGCCATCGCCTGGGTGCTGGACTGCTTCATCGCCCTGGTATTGACCTTTCCCCGTGGGCGGCCGTTCTGGCAGAAGTGGCAACGGGCCTGGAAGATCAAGCGCGGCCACGCCACGCGGGTCAATCTGGATATTCACCGCGCCGGCGGCCTCTGGCTATGGTTGCTGTTGTTGCCGGTAGCTGTGAGCAGCGTGGCGATGAACCTGCCGGAGCAGATCTTCAAGCCGGTGGTGTCGCTGGTCTCGCCGGTGGCGCCGAGTGTCTATGAAGCACGCAGCGAATTGCCGGCCGAGGAATTGGGCATCACCGGTTATGGCTACGGCGAAGCCTATCAATTGGCGATGGAGCATGCCCGTGAGCTGCAGTTGCTAGAGCCCATCACCGAGTTGTACTACAGCTTCGAATACAACTTCTATGGCGCGGGTTTTGGCGATCATGCCAGCAATGAAGGCAATGCCTGGATCTTCTTCCACGGCACGGACGGTCGTTTGCTGGGGCAGGAAATCCCCGGTCAGGGCACCTGGGGCGAGCGGTTCTTCCAGCTGCAGGCGCCTATCCATGGCGGACGGATTCTCGGCCTGCCGGGGCGCATCCTGATTGCTGTGCTGGGTGTGGCGATTTTCGTGCTGTCGATAACCGGCGTGATCATCTGGTGGCGCAAGCGGCAGGCGCGGCAGTTGCGCCGGGCCTGAAAAAACGATCCCGCAGACGAGACCGGCTGCGGGATCACGGGGACAACTCAGCGATGGATCAGAACAGCACGCCCAGCTTGACGCCGAACTCGTTGCTTTCCAGCTCGGTGTTGTCTGCCAGCATGTAATCATCATCCAGCTCGTAATTGGTCTGGGTGTAATACACCCCCGCGGTGAAGGGGAAGCCTTGGCCACGGTCCCAGAGGAAGTTCAGCTCCGCATAGGGGTTGAACTTGTTCTTCAGATCAGCGGTTTCGCTGCCATACCCGGTCAGCTTCACCTTGCCCTCGCCTTCAATGCTGTAACGGGTACCCACCTCCAGCCGGGTGGTCAAGGTGTCACCTTGATGGTGCCAACCGATCGCGGCCTTGGCGAAGGGGCTCTTGTTACTCAGCTCCACGTCGGCGTTACTGCGTTCCAGCTCAAAGCGAGTCCAGTCGTAACCCAGACCGACCAGCATGTCGAAGTTGCTGTTGTTGCTCAACGGCATGCGCACACCGAGGTCCGCTTCAGCACGGGCGTCCTTGACCTCGTTGTCATTCTTTTCGCCGTAACGGATATCGGCACCAATCTGGAAAATCGTGCCGGGGCCACCCGTCATCTTGTTGCCGTAATTGTAGAAAATACCACCCTTGCCGACAGTCTCGTCACGACCATCGACATCATCGTTATCCGAGTTCATTTCATATTTGTCAGCAGCGATGATGATGCCCAGATTGGAGACCGGATCTGCAGCCAGAACATAGGTCGACCCAGCCATCAATCCCACGGCAGAAACCGGAATCAATATTTTGCTAAGGCGCATAAGGTATTTCCTCTTGGTTTATTACCTGAGTAAATACCGACCGGCCGGCCGCAAAGAAGTTCGTATTTTCCTACCGATTCGCTACGTAAGGCCATGAATGTGAAGGCACCTGATATACTTCTAGACCTTGAATCCTCTCGTCCGCAGTCGCTTGTGATTGCCCATGCGCAGGTAGAAAATTCTTTATGACCGATCGGTATTTCGACCAGTTGGGCACCCATTTCGCGCGCAAGATATACGCCGGCCCCAAGGGTGCGATTCGCCTTGCGGTACTTACTCGCGACCTTCAGGAGTGGCTGGCCGAGCTCGCGCCCGAGGGTCAAGCGCTACGGGTTCTGGATGCCGGTGCTGGCTTGGGGCATATCAGCGAATGGCTGTTGCAGCGGGGCCACAGCGTGACGGTCAGCGACCCTGCCGAAGAAATGCTGGACGCCGCTCGCGAGCGCCTGGCAAGCCAACCGCTGCAGCCGGGCCAGTCGTTGCAGTTTCTGCAGTTGCCGTTACAGCAGTTGCCGGCCCGGGGCGAGCGCTACGACCTGGTGATCTGTCACGCAGTGCTGGAATGGCTGGCGGACCCGGCCAGCGCCCTGCTTTGCCTGCGGCAACTGATCAACGATGCGGGCGCCGTATCACTGGCCTTCTACAACCGCGACGCGCTGATCTACAAGAACCTGATCAAAGGCCAGTTCCGCAAGCTGCAACGCAACCAGCTGGCCGGCGAAGGCAAGCGCAGTCTGACACCTCAGCAGCCATTGGACCCACGTGAGGTATATAGCTGGATAGCGGCGGCGGGGTTCGATCGCCGCGAGCAGACCGGCGTGCGGGTATTCCATGACTATATGCACGAGCCGTTCAAGGGCGAGGCCGATGCGCAACAGGTGATCGAGCAGGAATTGCTGTATAGCCGGCACCCGGCTTACCGGCATCTGGGGCGCTATCTGCATTGCTGGCTGAGAGCCGATTGACCTATGCGGGCATCCAGCGATCCCGCCGCCACAGCCAGATGAACCAACCGCCGAGCAATACACCACGCGCCAGCATGAACAGATAGAACCCCAGCCAGATTCCGTGGTTGCCGGTATCACGCAGCAACCAGGCAGCCGGCAGATAGATCAGCAGCACCGCCAGCACCATGGCATTGCGCATGGCGCGCGCGCGGGTGGCGCCGATGAACAATCCATCGAGCAGATAGCTCCAGACCGCCACCAGCGGCATCCAGGCCATCCACGGCAGATAGTCGAAAGCTACCTGGCGGATCGACTCGAGGTCGGTCAACAGGCTGATGATCTGATTGCCGAACAGATTGAATACCAGCACAAAACCCACCCCGACCACCAGTGACCAGAACGTGCTGACGACCAGCACGCGCTTGAACGCCAACCGATTGCGCTGGCCCATGGCATGCCCACCGAGCGCCTCGACCGCGTGGGCCAGACCGTCCAGTCCGTGGGAGGTGAGCAACAGGAAGTTAAGCAGTACCGCATTGGCTGCGACGACCGAGTCGCCCAGCCGGGCGCCTTGCAACACCAGCAGATAGAACACCAGCTCCAGCGCCAGGGTGCGGATCAGTATGTCCCGGTTGGCCCGAATCAGCGGCGCCGCACCACGCAGGCGCAACGCGTCAGTCCAGCGCATCACCCCGGGATAACGCGCCAATACCGGGCGCAGCAACGCCAGCCCCAGCAGCAGCCCGACATAATCGCCGATAACCGTCGCCCAGGCCGCCCCGGCCACGCCCCACTCCAACACTACGACGAGGAAAACGTCGAGCACGACGTTGGTGATATTCACCGCCAACAACAGATACAGCGGCGCGCGGGCGCGCTGAGCACCGATGAACCAGCCGACCAGCACAAAGTTGGCCAGGGCCGCCGGCAGGCTTACCAGGCGGATATTGAAATAGATCCGCGCCTGTTCCAGCAGCTCGGCACTGCTATCAAGAAAATACAGGCCCGCGGTCAGCAATGGCTCGTGCACCAGCCACACCAGCAATGCGAGCAGCAGCGCCAGCCATAGCGGCTGCAGCAATACCAGGCGCAGCTTGTCACCGTTATTTTCCCCGCATGCCTGGGCGGCGAAACCGGTAGTACCCATGCGCAGGAAACCGGCGGCCCAGAGAATGAAGGTCATCAGCGTCGCACCCACCGCGACCCCACCCAGATGATGGGCACCATCCAGATGGCCGACCACGGCGGTATCCACCAGCCCGACCAGGGGCACGCTGATATTGGACAGGATCATCGGCGTCGCCAGCGCCCAGACCCGGCGATGGGTCAGACGATGGCGCGCGGTGGTAAGCAGACCAGAGGGGGTCAAGACATCGAGTCCCGCATTCAGATATCAGCCACCGGAGCGCTTGGCCTTGAGGCCTTCATCAATCAGCCATTGGCAAAGCATGTCGGCCCGATCACCCTGAATCTCGATTACCCCATCCACCACCGACCCGCCGCAACCGCAGCGGGCCTTGATGCGCTTGGCCAGGGTCTTGAGTTCGTCGGCCGGCAATGCCAGGCCACTGATAGTGGTCACCGTCTTGCCGCCACGCCCCTTGGTCTCCCGGCGTACCCTGGCGACGCCGTCGCCAGCGGGTATCTGCGGCTGACCACAGGTACAGGCATCCTGCGGTTGTCGACAGTCGGGGCACATACGCCCCGCATCGGTGGAGAATACCAGCCCGCCAAGTGAGCCGAATCCTGTCTGGCGCTTGCTCATAATGCTGTTTGCCTCAACCCTGCTCAAGCAATCGACGCAGGTCGATCAGGGCCGCGTTGGCGCGAGACAGATAATTGGCCATGACCAGCGAATGATTGGCCAACACGCCAAAACCGCCGCCATTGAGGATCATCGGGCTCCACATGGGGGCCTGGGTGGCCTCCAGCTCACGGATGATCTGACGCAGGCTGACCAGAGCATTCTTGTTGTTCAGCACGTCAGCATAATCCTTCTCCACCGCGCGCAGCAGGTGGACCAGCGCCCAGGCACTGCCGCGGGCTTCGTAGAAGACGTTGTCGATCTGCAACCATGGGGTCTGCTTGCGTTCACGCCCGCCCTCGTTCAAGGGAGTGCGAGCCACACTGGCCGACAGTCGCTGGGACAGCGAGCCCAGTCGCGTGCTGACATCGTTGATCCAGCCAGCCAGGTTGTCGGCACGGGTGTAGAAACTGGCGTTGCCGCTTTCCAGGCGCTCGATGTAATCATCCAGCTGCCGGATCCCGGCACGGTATTCATTTTCACTGGCGGGCAGGGCCCAGCTTTTGTGATCGAAGTGGAACAGCGGCTCGGCCTTGGAGAGAGCCGCATCTTCAGTGGACTGGGATTGCGAGCGGGCCATGTCGCGGCGCATGGAGCGGGTAATATCTCGTACCTGCACCAGCACACCAAATTCCCAGCTGGGCATGTTGTCCAGCCAAAGACCGGGCGGAGTGATGTCATTGCTGATAAAACCGCCGGGCTTGTCCAGCAAGGTACGGGCAACTTCCCTGACGGTGCGGGCTGTGTAGGAGCCCGTGGTCAGCGAGTCCATATTGCCCACCGGCACGACGTTCAGATCTTCCAGATCAGGCTCGCGACTCCAGTACCAACCGAGCAGCAAACAGACGACCAGATAAACCAACAGCACCACGGCTATCGTCTTGCCCAGCACTCGCTTGTTCTCGTTATCGAGCAGGCCTGCCCCGCCCTCGGTATCGCGTCTACGCCTGGAAAATTTCATCGACCCTCTCCCCTTCTCTGTGCAGCCGCAAGCATAGCATCTGTGCCCGGCGTTCACACCGCTCAGACCGTTCAGAGCGGCCCTTTTGACCCATTTCGGTTAGAATGACTGCTCCCGCCTTTCAGGACACTATTCATGGCCGCCATCGGACACTTCAACAACCTGTCGATCGTTAAACATACGGGCTTCGGCCTCTACCTCGACGGCGGCCCACATGGTGAGATTCTGCTGCCCAATCGTTACATCCCCAAGGATCAGCCCACCGAGATCGGCGACTGGCTGCGAGTGTTCATCTATCGGGACAGCGAAGACAAGCTGATCGCCACTACCCAGCGACCCAAGGTCCAGGTGGGGGAATTTGCCAGCCTCAAGGTGGTCGAGATTACCCGCGTCGGGCTGTTTCTGGATTGGGGACTGCCCAAGGACCTGTTGTTGCCGCATTCCGAGGAGAAACGCCCGCTCCAGGTCGGCGATCATTGCGTGGTGTATGTCTACCTCGACAAACACAGCGAACGCATCACCGCCACCGCGCGACTGGACCGCCACCTCGACCAGACGCCAGCCAGCTATCAGTCTGGCGAAACCGTGGACCTGCTGATCGTCGAGCCCTCGGACCTGGGCTACAAGGCGATCATCAACCATCGTCACTGGGGGTTGGTGCACAAGAACGAGATGTTCAAACCCCTGCGGCCCGGCCGGCGCGAACGGGGATATATCCGCGAAGTACGCCCGGACGGCAAGGTCAGCCTGAGCCTGCAGCCGGTGGGGCGCGATGCTGGCGACAGCCTGCAGGCGCTGATCATGCAGACACTGGAAGAAAACAATGGTGTGCTGAACCTCAGCGACAAGAGCGCGGCTCCGGAAATCGCCCGGCTGTTCGGCGTCAGCAAAGGCAGCTTCAAAAAGGCCATCGGCGGACTCTACCGCCAGGGGCTCATCGTCATCCATCCAGACCGGATCGAACGTGCCTGATAAATCCGGTGGCAATGTGTCACTGGTATTCGCGGCGCCAGCCTTTAATATACCGGCAAGCTCTTTTCGGATATGCCCATGTCGTTGATACGTCTTCTGTTGATTACCCTGCTGCTCGGCAACGCTGCCCTGGCTAGCGCCAATACCGCAGGCAATACCGGGCTCGATAACCTGTTCGGCAGCGCCAATGTGGGCAGCACCACCGAGTTTCTACCGGTGCACCAGGCCTTTCGCGCCGGTATTGTCGAGGCGGAGGACGAACGCATCCAGCTGCAGTTCGACATCGCTCCTGAGTACTACCTGTACCGGCACCGGCTGAAATTCGAGCTGCTCGGTGGCGATGGTCAGATCACCCAGGTCAAACTGCCGGATGGCGTGGACCGCACCGACGAGTTCTTCGGCGATGTCGAGGTGTACTACAACAGCCTCAACGTGCAGCTGGCTGTCGCGCCGGGCAGCGCCCCGGCCAGCCAGTTGCGCGTCGAGTACCAGGGCTGCGCCGATGCCGGATTGTGCTATCCACCGGAGATTCTGCTGCTGGACCTGCCGTCTGCAGGCGGCACCAGCGCCTCAGGCAGCACCGGCTCCGCTGCCGACAGCACAGCGCCTGCCAATGACTCCTCCCTGTGGCTGTCGCTGCTGTTGCTGTTCGCCGCCGGCCTGGCGCTGACTTTCACTCCCTGCGTGCTGCCCATGGTGCCGATTCTCACCAGCATGGTGCTGGGCCGCGAGAATATCGATCGCCCGCGGGCCTTTGCTCTGTCGCTCAGCTACGTACTTGGCATGGCGCTTACCTTCGCCGCAGTCGGTGCGCTGATCGGCCTGTTCGGCGCCGCATTGAATATCCAGGCACGCCTGCAATCGCCCTGGGTGCTGGGCGTGTTCGCCGTCTTCTTCGTGGTCTTCGCCATGGCCATGTTCGACGTATTCAACCTGCGCCTGCCCGCCTTTATCCGCGGCCCGGCGGAAAATCTCGGTAATCGCGCCCAGGGTGGCTCGATCCCCGGCGCGGCGGTCATGGGCGCGCTGTCCTCACTAGTGGTCTCGCCGTGCATTTCCGCGCCACTGGCCGGCGCATTGATCTATATCAGCGCCACTGGTGACGCCTGGGGCGGCGCCCTGCGCCTGTTCGCCCTGGCCATCGGGATGGGTGTGCCTCTGATTCTGGTAGCGATGTTCGGCAAGACCCTGCTGCCCCGCTCCGGCCCTTGGCTCAACCAGGTCAAGCAGGCCTTCGGCTTCGGTTTGCTGGCCGTGGCCATCTGGTTGCTGGAACGAATCATTCCCGGCCCGCTGAGCCTGGCGCTGTGGGCAGCACTGGCGGCAGGCGTTGCCGTCCAGCTCGGCCTGTTCGACCGGGGGCCGCGCAGCGGCATCGCCCGGGTGGCCCAGGCTGCGGCGCTGTTGTTCGCCATCTACTCAGCCGCTGCCCTGTTCGGCGCGCTGGCCGGCAATTCCGATCCGCTGCGGCCGCTGCACGCGCTTGCCAACAGCAGCTCCGCAGTCAACAACAGCGAAACCAGCTATTTCACCAAGGTCACCACCGCCGAGGGGGTCCGCCAACAACTGGAGCAGGCGCGTGCAGCAGGTCGTCCGGCGATCGTCGAGCTGTCCGCCGATTGGTGCATCAGCTGCAAGGTGATTGAGCGGGAGATCATCAACCATCCCAGCGTGCGGGCGGGCCTGGACGGATTCGTACGCGTGCAGTTGGATGTGACCGATAATACAGCCGACCAACGCGCCTGGCTGACCGAACAACAACTGTTCGGACCGCCCGCGTTCCTGTTTCTGGATAGCCAGGGGCAGGAGATTCCAGAGCTACGGATTCAGGGCGAAGTGCCGCGCGAGACTTTCATTCGCTATATGAATGCAGCGGTGGAGGCTGGTTGATGGGCTCCGCCCTCCTCAATCAAATTCCGCAAAAACCCAGCCATCATGCTGACATCTGATGACATACCACTGGTTCTGGACAGCTCTTTAGTAATCCGGCAAACTCTTCGCCCATTGATGACCGTCGAGTCAATTGCCAACCAACGCCCCGGAATTTTCTGAATGGCCAGTTTCCTGGTTCTGCATGGACCCAATCTGAATCTGCTCGGCAGCCGCGAACCCGGTTTGTATGGTGCCGTCACCCTGGAGCAGATCAACAACCGACTGCTCGAACAGGCCCAGCGCGATGGTCACCAGCTGCAGGTGCTGCAGAGCAACGCCGAGTACCAGCTGATCGACCGCATTCACGCCGCCCGGGACGAAGGCATCGATTTCATCATCATCAATCCCGCCGCCTTTACCCATACCAGCGTCGCAATACGTGACGCATTGCTGGCGGTGAGCATCCCATTCATCGAAGTGCATCTTTCCAACGTGTACAGACGCGAAGCCTTCCGTCATCACTCCTATTTTTCGGACATCGCCGAGGGAGTCATCTGCGGGCTGGGAGCTGAAGGTTACGCACTGGCTCTGCAAGCGGCTGTACGCAGACTCGAACAAAACTGAAACGATCAACATTTGCCCTGGAGCGCAAGTACCAATGGATATCCGCAAAGTAAAGAAACTCATCGAACTGCTTGAAGAATCCGGCATCGACGAGCTGGAGATTCACGAAGGCGAAGAATCCGTTCGGATAAGCCGGCACAGCCAGCAGGCCGCCATGCCCCAACAGTATTTCCAGGCCCCGGTCGCCGCTGCACCAGCACCTGCCGCAGCTCCGGCTGCCGCCGCCCCTGCCGCCGAAGCCGCTCCGGCCGAGCCGTCCGGCCACCTGGTTCGCTCGCCGATGGTCGGTACCTTCTACCGCTCGCCGTCGCCTGAATCGCCTTCCTTTGTTGAAGTCGGCCAGACCGTCAAGGCCGGCGACGTGCTGTGCATCGTTGAAGCCATGAAGATGATGAACCACATCGAAGCGGACAAGACCGGTGTCATCCAGGCGATCCTGGTGGACAACGGCCAGCCGGTGGAATTCGATCAACCCCTGTTCAGCATCGCCTGAGCCCGACCCGGAGGCTGCGATGCAGAAAGTACTCATAGCCAACCGTGGCGAAATTGCACTGCGCATCATCCGCGCCTGCAAAGAGCTGGGGTTGAAGACCGTGGCAGTGCATTCCACTGCCGACCGCGAACTCATGCACCTGGCGATGGCTGACGAAACCGTCTGCATCGGCCCGGCCGTCGCGACCGAGTCATACCTGAACATCCCTCGCATCATCAGCGCGGCGGAAGTCACTGGCGCCGACGGTATCCACCCCGGCTACGGCTTCCTGGCGGAAAACGCCGATTTCGCCGAACAGATCGAGAATTCCGGCTTCACCTTTATCGGCCCCAGCGCCGAGGTGATTCGCCTGATGGGTGACAAGGTCTCGGCCATTGCCGCCATGAAGAAGACCGGCGTACCGACGGTGCCCGGCTCCGATGGTCCGTTGCCCGAGAACGAGGACGAGTGCCTGAAGATCGGCCGTCGGGTCGGTTATCCAGTGATCATCAAGGCCGCCGGTGGTGGTGGTGGTCGCGGCATGCGCGTGGTGCACAAGGAAGAAGAGCTGATCAAATCGATCCGCCTGACCCGCACCGAAGCCGGCGCGGCCTTCGGCAACCCGATGGTCTACCTGGAAAAATTCCTGACCAACCCGCGTCACGTGGAAGTGCAGGTACTGTCCGACGGCCAGGGCCACGCCATTCATCTGGGCGACCGCGACTGCTCCCTGCAACGCCGCCACCAGAAGATCATCGAAGAAGCCCCTGCCCCCGGTATCGACGAGAAGGCCCGTGCCGAGGTTCAGGCCCGCTGCGTTCAGGCTTGTATCGACCTGGGCTACCGTGGCGCCGGTACCTTCGAGTTTCTCTATGAGAACGGCGAGTTCTTCTTCATCGAGATGAACACCCGGATTCAGGTGGAGCACCCGATCTCCGAGATGGTTACCGGCATCGACATCGTCAAGGAGCAGATCCGTATTTGCGCCGGCGAGCCGTTGAGCATCAAGCAGGAAGATGTGGTCATTCGTGGTCATTCCATCGAGTGCCGGATCAACGCCGAAGACCCGAACAGCTTCATGCCAAGCCCCGGTACGGTGACTTTCTTCCACGCGCCCGGTGGCAACGGCGTGCGGGTAGATTCGCACCTGTACAGCGGCTACAAGGTACCGCCGAACTATGATTCGCTGATCGGCAAGCTGATCACCTACGGCGCCAGCCGGGATGAAGCCATGATGCGCATGCGCAACGCCCTGGATGAGCTGGTGGTTGACGGCATCAAGACCAATACCCCGCTGCACCGTGAACTGGTGCGGGACCCCGAGTTCTGCAAGGGTGGAGTCAACATCCACTACCTGGAACACAAGCTGGGTATCAGCTGATCCGATAAGCTCGTTGTCAGCTTATCAACCGGACCGGGAGGCAGAGCATCGCTTCCCGGTTTTTTATTTCCGCTGTTAGCTTTAAGCTTCCCCTTTTTCCCAAGGAAACATTATGCCCTGGCTCCAACTGCGTCTTGCCATTACCCCCGATCAGGCCGAGCCGATGGAGGACCTGCTGCTGGGGCTGGACGCCGTGTCGGTAACCTTTATGGACGCCGAGGATCAGCCGATCTTCGAACCGGACCTGGGTACGACGCCATTGTGGTCGCACACTCATCTGCTGGCGCTGTTCGAAGCCGACGCCGACCCGCAAACCCTGCTCGCTCAACTGCAACAGATCTGGCCAGGCGAGTTACCGGAACACCAATTCGAAGAGATCGCCGACCAGGACTGGGAACGCAGCTGGATGGACAACTTCCAGCCGATGCGCTTCGGCCGTCGCCTGTGGATCGTACCCAGCTGGCACGAGGCGCCGGAGCCGGACGCGGTGAATCTGCTGCTGGACCCCGGCCTGGCCTTCGGCACAGGTACTCACCCGACCACCGCCTTGTGCCTGGAATGGCTGGATGGCCAACAACTGGACGGCTTGCAGGTGATCGACTTCGGTTGTGGCTCGGGCATTCTGGCCATCGCCGCGCTGCTGCTGGGCGCCGACCGGGTCGTGGGAACCGATATAGACCCCCAGGCCCTGGAAGCCTCCCGGGACAATGCCCAGCGCAACCAGTTGGCGGACGCACGCCTGCCGCTATACCTGCCCGCTGACATGCCGGCCGAGCCGGCGGACTTGGTAGTAGCCAATATCCTGGCCGGCCCGCTGGTCAGCCTGGCGCCGCAGTTGACCGCCCTGGTCAAGCCCGGCGGGCGCATCGCTCTATCCGGTATTCTCGCCGAGCAAACCGAGGATATCCTGGCTGCCTACCGTGACGCCTTCGAGCTGGACCCGGTAGCCAACAAGGATGGCTGGATTCGGGTCAGCGGTGTACGGCGCGACGTAGCGCCGTGATGTGCTTGCGGGCACAATATCGCGCATATTGCATAGCGATGCGTCCCGATTGATCGCCGGTAAAGGATTCACATGAGCGAGCTGCTGGTCACCCAATGCCCTTTTTGCCAGACCCGTTTCCGGCTGACACCGGAACAATTGCAGGTCGCCGCCGGCAATGTGCGTTGTGGTGCCTGCCTGGAAGTCTTCCATGCTGCCGATACCTCCGTGCCTGCATCATCACCCGCTCCAGCACCGCAGCCGGCGGCACCGCAACGGCAGTCCGCATTGCTTGAGGATGATCTGGATGAGCCCGACCTGCAGGCCCTGGGGTTGGACGAGTCGATCATTGATGAGGTCAATCCCGGTGGCATGACCGGCCATCGGCGCACCGAATTGGCAGCGGCCGAGCCCCCTGCAGCCACTCAGACCACCGTCGAGGCGCAAGCTGACGAGCCGGCAACCGACGGTTTCGCCGATCTGCATGAGGACTTTCTCGCCACGCCTCCGGCCCAGGATTTTGGCCCGGACTTCGACCATAACCGGCTTGGCATCCAGAGCCTGCGACCAGTCGATGAGGAGTATGCCGACCGGGGCATCTTCCGCCGCGACCAGCCCGCCGATACCCCCCGACCCGCACCCGAGCCTACTAGCGACGATACCGGGACGGCAGCCATGGCAGCCGACCCGACCGTGGCCGATGGTCCGGGGACTGATGACCGTCAGGAGCCGATCATCAGCCCCATGCTCTGGCCAGAATTGGATGAGGCGCTACTGGAAACGCCGCCGGCCCGCCGCCGTCAGCGCCCCTGGCTGTGGGGCACGCTCTGTGTGCTGGCATTGTTGGCCTTGCCGGCACAGTTCATCTATTACAATTTCGATGCCCTGGCCCGTGACCAGCGCAGCCGGCCGCTGCTCGAGAACCTGTGCTTTCTCGCCCAATGCGAACTACCGGCCCGGGTGGATATCAGCCGTATCCGCAGTGCCAATCTGCTGGTGCGCCAGCATCCCGAGTTTCCCAACGCCCTGGCCATCGATGTGATTCTCTACAACCGGGCGGATTTCGAGCAGCCGTTTCCGGTGTTGCAGATGCACTTCACCGATGCCGGTGGTCGTAATGTGGCCAGCCGGCGCTTCCGTCCAGAGGAGTATCTCTCGGGTGAACTGGCCGGCGTCCGGCTGATGCCACCACAGACGCCAATCCATGTGGCCCTCGATATGCTTGATCCGGGCCCGCAGGCCAGCGGCTACAGTCTGGAATTTGCCAGCCCCTGAGCAATGGGGCTTGGCACGACTCAGTCGATCCATTGATCAAATATCAGCCAGACAGTCTTTATATGGTCATCGGTAGCAGGTATGATAGCGGCCCTCTTCACATTTCTGACCCTGCCCGAACACGTCCTGCGGTTTTGGGGCGCACACCATTGACCAACGAGTACAGGGATGGACATGCAGTGATCAGCATCGGACCCTATCAGTTGACCAGCCGCGTGATCCTGGCTCCCATGGCCGGTGTAACAGATCGCCCATTCCGCAGCATGTGCCGGAAACTGGGTGCCGGCCTGGTGGTCTCGGAGATGGTCACCAGTGATACCCGCCTCTGGCATAGCCGCAAATCCCGCCAACGCCTCGATCATAGCGGCGAGCCGGCACCCCGTTCAGTGCAGATTGCCGGCGGCGACCCGCAGATGATGGCCGATGCCGCGCGGATGAACCGCGACAATGGCGCCCAGATTATCGATATCAACATGGGTTGCCCGGCGAAGAAGGTCTGCAACAAGGCCGCCGGTTCCGCCCTGTTACGCGACGAGCGGCTGGTGACGGAGATTCTTGAAGCCGTGGTCGGCGCCGTGGATATTCCGGTGACGCTGAAGATCCGTACCGGCTGGGACCCAGAGCACCGCAACGGCGTGACGATCGCGCGCATCGCCGAGCAGAGCGGTATCCAGGCACTGGCCGTGCATGGCCGCACCCGCAGCGAGCTGTACACCGGGCAGGCCGAGTACGACACCATCGCCCGCATCCGCCAGGCAATTTCCATCCCGCTGTTCGCCAATGGCGATATCGACTCTCCGGAGAAAGCCCGCGATGTGCTGGAGCAGACCGGCGCCGATGCGGTGATGATCGGCCGCGCCGCCCAGCGTCGCCCCTGGATCTTTGGCGAGATCGAACACTATCTGTGCCACGGCGAATCGCTGCCCGAACCGGGCCTGGCCTGGCAGCAGACCCTGCTGCTGACTCACCTTGATGCCTTGCATGAATTCTATGGTGAACAGCAGGGCGTGCGCATCGCCCGCAAGCATGTCGGCTGGCAACTGGAAGCACTCACCGGAGCCGAAGAGTTCCGCCGCCACTTCAACCGCATGGATTGTGCCCAGCAGCAACGCCTTGCGATTGCAGACTTCTTCAACCGCTTGATGGATGGAGGCCTCGCGGCATGAACCAACTGAATACATCCCAGATCGACGGAAACCTACCCGTGAGCGAGACCCCCGAGGCAGATCTATCCTGCCCCCCGAACGACCCCCTGGCCGGAACACAGACCCTGCGCGACAGTGTCGAACAGGCGCTGCGTAACTATTTCGAGCATCTGGACGGCCAGGATGTCACCGACGTCTACAACATGGTGCTGGCGGAAATCGAAGCGCCGCTGCTGGAAAGTGTCATGGACTACGTGCGCGGCAACCAGACCCGCGCCTCGGAGGTGCTGGGGCTGAACCGCGGCACCCTGCGCAAAAAGCTCAAACAGTACGGCCTGCTCTGAATGCGCAACCTGTTTTTCGCTTGAAGCCTCGCCGCTTGAAGCTGTTTCTTCACCAACCTGATATGGATCCAAGATGACCGACCAAACCACCCGCCTGCCGGTACGCCGCGCGCTGATCAGCGTCTCGGACAAGACCGGTATTGTCGATTTCGCCCGTGAACTCAGCGCGCTGGGCGTGGACATTCTGTCCACCGGCGGCACCTACAAACTGCTGCGGGACAATGGCATCGACGCCGTGGAAGTCGCCGATTACACCGGCTTCCCGGAAATGATGGACGGTCGGGTGAAAACGCTGCATCCGAAGATCCATGGCGGCATTCTCGGCCGTCGCGACCTGGACGGCGCGGTCATGGCCGAGCATGGCATCCAGCCGATCGACATGGTGGTGGTCAACCTTTACCCCTTCGCGGCGACCGTGGCCAAACCCGGCTGCACCCTGCCCGACGCTATCGAGAATATCGACATTGGCGGCCCGACCATGGTCCGCTCGGCAGCCAAGAACCACAAGGATGTCGCGATCGTGGTCAATGCTGGTGATTACGCCAGCCTGCTGGACGGCCTCAAACAAGGTGGCCTGACCTACGCCCAGCGTTTCGATCTGGCGCTCAAGGCGTTCGAGCACACCGCTGCCTATGACGGCATGATTGCCAATTACCTGGGCACCATCGACCAGAACCGCGATACGCTGAGCACCAATGACCGCACCGCCTTCCCGCGCACCTTCAATAGCCAGTTCACCAAGACTCAGGACATGCGCTACGGGGAGAACCCGCACCAGAGTGCCGCCTTCTACCGCGAAGCCGAGCCGGCGGAAGCTTGCATCGCCACCGCCACCCAGCTGCAGGGCAAGGAACTGTCCTACAACAATGTTGCCGACACCGACGCCGCGCTGGAGTGCGTCAAGAGCTTCAGCAAGCCGGCTTGCGTCATCGTCAAGCACGCCAACCCCTGCGGTGTAGCGGTGGTCCCGGAAGATGAAGGTGGCATTCGCAAGGCTTATGAGCTGGCCTTCGCCACCGATAGCGAATCCGCCTTCGGCGGCATCATCGCTTTCAACCGCGAGCTGGACGGCGACACAGCCAAGGCTATTGTCGAGCGCCAGTTCGTCGAAGTGATCATCGCGCCCAGCGTCAGCGCCGAAGCCCGCGACATTGTTGCCGCCAAAGTCAATGTGCGCCTGCTCGAATGCGGCCAGTGGCCGGCCGAACGGGTCCAGGACCTGGACTACAAGCGCGTCAATGGCGGCCTGCTGGTGCAAAGCCGGGATACCGGCATGATCACCGAAGCCGACCTTAAAGTGGTGACCAAGCGCGCGCCGACCGAGAAGGAAATCCACGACCTGATTTTTGCCTGGAAGGTAGCCAAGTTCGTTAAATCCAACGCCATCGTCTATGCCAGCAACCGCCAGACCATCGGTGTGGGCGCCGGCCAGATGAGCCGGGTCAACTCCGCGCGCATTGCCGCCATCAAGGCTGAGCATGCCGGTCTGCCGGTCGAGGGCGCGGTCATGGCTTCCGACGCCTTCTTCCCGTTCCGCGATGGTATCGATAACGCTGCGGCCGTGGGTATCCGTGCGGTGATCCAGCCCGGCGGTTCCATGCGCGACCAGGAAGTGATCGATGCCGCTGATGAGGCCGGTATTGCCATGGTATTCACCGGCATGCGTCACTTCCGTCACTGAGTAGGGTTACGGCCGCGCTGAAGCCGCATCTGCTGGCTTCAGCGCGGCCTTGTTTCGAGTTGCTAGCGGAACCCCAAATGCAATTTTGAGGTATACAGAATGAATGTACTGATTATCGGCAGTGGCGGGCGTGAGCATGCCCTGGCGTGGAAAGTGGCGCAGGATGAGCGCGTCGAGAAAGTCTTTGTCGCCCCGGGCAACGCCGGTACCGCAATCGAGGCCAAGTGCGAGAACCTGGCCATTGATGTGCTGGAACTGGACAAGCTGGCCGACTTTGCCGCTGCCAATGTCGCGCTGACCATCGTCGGCCCTGAAGCCCCGCTGGTTGCGGGCGTGGTCGACCTGTTCCGCGAGCGCGGCCTGCAATGCTACGGCCCGACTGCCGGCGCTGCCCAACTGGAAGGCTCCAAGGCTTTCACCAAGGACTTCCTGGCGCGCCACAAGATTCCCACCGCCGATTACGCCAACTTCACTGAAGTCGAACCGGCGCTGGCCTACCTGCGTGACAAAGGCGCGCCGATCGTGATCAAGGCCGACGGCCTGGCCGCCGGCAAGGGCGTGATCGTTGCCATGACACTGGCAGAGGCCGAAGCAGCGGTCCGCGACATGCTGGCGGGTAACGCCTTCGGTGCAGCCGGCTCACGGGTAGTCATCGAGGAGTTCCTGGATGGCGAGGAAGCCAGCTTCATCGTCATGGTCGACGGCGAGCATGTATTGCCGATGGCCACCAGCCAGGATCACAAACGGGTCGGCGATGGTGACACCGGCCCCAATACCGGCGGCATGGGCGCTTACTCCCCCGCACCGGTGGTGACCAGTGCAGTACACCAGCGGGTCATGGACGGAGTCATCTGGCCGACCGTGCGCGGCATGGCGGCTGAAGGAAATGTCTATACCGGCTTCCTGTATGCTGGCCTGATGATCGACAAGTCGGGCGCACCCAAGGTGATCGAATTCAATTGTCGTTTCGGTGACCCAGAGACCCAGCCCATCATGCTGCGTCTGCAGAGCAGCCTGGTGGAGCTGATCGAGGCTGCCCTCGCAGGCAACCTGGACCGTACCGATGCCCGCTGGGATCCCCGTCCAAGCCTGGGCGTGGTGCTGGCGGCCGGTGGCTATCCGGGCGACTATACCAAGGGCCAGGTTATTAACGGCCTCGATCAGGCCACCAGCGTCGATGGCAAGGTATTCCACGCGGGTACCGCGCTGCAGGACGGCAACGTCGTCACCCAAGGTGGACGTGTGCTGTGCGCCACCGCACTGGGTGACAGCGTCAAGGCAGCGCAGCAGGGCGCTTATGATCTTGCCGAAAAGATCAGCTGGGATGGCTGCTTCTACCGCTCGGACATCGGCTACCGCGCCATCGAGCGGGAAAGCTGAGTTCCGGCCCGCCGCCCCTTGATCCGGTCGGCGGGTTATCGGCGACGCCGTGGCTATCACCAGGCCAGCCTTGCACTCGGCCGTGCAGCTCAGCAGAATAGTCGTTCATTGCCCAAGGATAGGACAGATAAATTGAAGCAGACTCTGAGGTTGTTGTGCGCCAGTCTGGTGGGCCTTTGTCTGTTGATGGACAATCTGTGGGCTCAGGACGCTGGCAGTGCGCATTCAGGCTACCAGACCTTCGTCGATACCAGCGGTCAGCTGGCATTGAATGACATTCTTTCCAATCGCTACGCCAACCTGTTCGTTCCCAGCACCGGCAGCCCCTTCAAACTGCCCGGCGGGACTGCCGCACTGTGGGTGCAGGTGCCATTGCAGCATCAGGACACCTACCTGCTGGAACTGCACAACCCGAGCATTGCCCGTATCCATGTTTATCTCCTGAGAAACGATGTGTTGCGCGCGGCGTATACCGGCGGCACCACCAATGCCCGCGCCACGGTGCCCCTGCCCCATGAGGGTTTCGCCTTTCCCATCAACGTGCAGGCCAGCCCCGAACAGAAACTACTGGTACGGCTACAGAACGATTATCCGGTCAGCACCCATCTCAGTCTGGTGACACTGAGCGAAGCCACCCGCATCCACACCCGGCATCAGGCGCTGCAGGGCATGCTAGTCGGTCTGCTGCTGGGGCTGGCGTTGAATTGCCTGTTGCAGGGTTCATTGCGCAACGACCCACTGCATCTGCTGATGGCAATAAGCGCCCTGCTGTTCGGCCTGAGCAGCCTCAGCGGCGTCGGTTGGGCGCTGCATAACCTGGAGTTCCTACAAGGCCGTACCGGGGCCTTGCTGCATCTGTCCGGCCTGGTTGTACTTGCCGCGACCCTGCATGGCCTGTACCCGATCCCCGGCACCGCGGGTGATCGCAGTGAGCGCATCGCCATTCTGCTGGTCGGCGCCCTCATACTACTGCTCAGCATCGCACTGCCCGGTCTGCTCGAACAGACGCTGTCGATCGTACGCATCGGTCTGCCGCTGACCATGGCCTTGCTGAGCGCCGTAATGCTGTGGCGGCGTGAGCATATCGACCGGTTGTTTCTGTGCGGCACGCTGCTGTTGATCGGTAGCTGGCTGCTCGAACAGGCGCTCGGTGTACCGCCCCATGACCTGACCCGGCACCTGGTCGACTTTCTGTTGTGGGGCGCGCTGGCCTGCTATTCCGCCAGCCTTTACCGGCGCCTGCAACGCAACATGATCAAGCGCGTCAGGCAGCGCCACGAGGAAGCGGCCTTGCTGGCTCAGCGCAATGCCCGGGCGGAGTTCCTGGCCCGCATCAGTCATGAAGTTCGCACGCCCATGAACGGGGTGTTGGGCATGTCCGAGCTGCTGCTCAACACGGCCCTCTCGTCCAAGCAGCGCGATTACGTGCAGACCATCCATGGATCAGGCACCGAGCTGCTGAGCCTGATCAATGATATTCTGGACATCTCACGGCTGGAGTCCGGGCAACTGACGCTCGATAACCTGCGCTTCGACCTGCACGCATTGATCAATGACTGCCTCGAGAACCATCGCAACCGCCTCGCCAGCCAGCCAATAGAACTCATCGGCTTTATTCACCCGGATGTCCCCCAACTGATGGAAGGTGATCCGGCCCGTCTGCGGCAGGTCATCATGAGTCTGCTGAACAGCGCCACGCTGAATACTGCCGACGGCGAGATTCTACTGGCCGTCGGCCTGGAACGTCAGGTCTCCGACCTCCCGGTGCTGCGTCTGGCCATTCAGGACAGCGGTCACGGCATGAGTGCCGATGCCCGCAGCAGCCTGCTGGACATTGCCACCCCCGGTGAGCGACTGCTGCGCATACTTGAAGGCCAGGGACAGTTGTCGCTGTACATTTCGCAACAGCTGATCCGCATGATGGGTGGCCAGGTGGGTATCAAGGAAGGCGCCGGAGGACTGCCCGGCGGCGCGGCGGCTGCCGGGACCACCGTGTGGGTGTCGATACCGGCACGCTTTATCGACAGCCCGGTGGAGGCCGATCAACAGGGCCGCTGCCTGGTCGACCGCAGCATCCTCATCGTCGATGACAATGCCACCTCCCGCAAGGTACTGCAGCAGCAGGCCAGCGCCTGGCAAATGGCACCCCGCACCGCCTCCAGCGGCCGTGAGGCGCTGGCCATCCTGCGCGCCCAGGCCAACCTTGACAGCCCCTTCGATATCCTGGTGGTCGACCAATCCATGCCCGGCATGACCGGCCTGGAACTGGCCAGCAAGATCAAGGACGACCCGATCATCAGCAATGATCTGCTGGTGGTCATGCTGACCGGCGTGAACCAGTTGCCCAGCCGTATCGTTGCCCGTAATGCCGGGATCCACCGGGTGCTGAACAAGCCGGTGTCCGGCCATACACTGCGGGCTACCCTGATCGATGGCTGGCTGCAATGTCGCGAGCAAGCCACCGCGGCGCTGCGCCGGGAAGCGCAGCAGGCTTCGGAACAGCGCTCGGAACAGGCCGATTTTATGGTGCTGGTCGCTGAGGATAACGCCGTTTCCACCCGTGTGATTCAGGGCATGCTGTCAAAACTGAAGGTGGCCTGCGAGGCGGTGGAGAATGGCAGGGAGGCGGTGCAAGCGGTTACCCAGAATCGTTATGACCTGGTCCTGATGGATTGCGAGATGCAGGAGATGGACGGATTTACCGCCACGGAGCAGATCCGCCAATGGGAGCAGCAACATGCCCTGTCGCCGATTCCGATCATTGCCCTGACCGCTCACATCCTCCCGGAGCATCGCGAGCGGGCACGTCGCTCCGGTATGAATGGCCACATGGCCAAGCCGATCGACCTGGCCCAACTCAAGGCGTTACTGGATCATTGGATGGCGCAGCGAACGCCCCGATCAAAGGACCGTTGAGAGCCCGCCTGTGAATGCAGCCGGACCGCTGCACCCGTCGTGGCGACGGCATAGTTGGCCAGCAGGGTGTTGACTATGGTTCTGATCGACATGGGGGCAGCTCCTCCTGTTTGAACTGCCAACCATACTGCCCCGACGATACGGCCTCGACCATTGAAATGCTTCAATGGTCGCCATAGATCGAATTACCTGCCCAGAGAGTACCGCCCCGCTCCGTCAGGAGCCGGGCGGTCATTCAACGTTGCGGGCGATTTGCCCCACCACGCCGCTTGCTCTTGCCGGCACCGGTTTCCCGCGGCGGCAGGCCAGTGTGCTGAGTGAGCAGCTGGCCGGCCTTGGGAGTGCCCGGCTTGGTGGACTGCTTGCGCCGGGCGCTGTGGTAGCCGCCCTCGATCGCCGGCTGGAAGGTCGGAATCAGATGCTGCTTGCTGTTACCGATAAGATCGGCGCGGCCCATTTCCTTTAGCGCCTCGCGCAGCATCGGCCAGTTGTTGGCATCGTGATAACGCAGGAATGCCTTGTGCAAACGACGCTGCTTCTCACCTTTGACGATGCCCACCTCTTCGGTCTTGTAACCCACCTTGCGCAGCGGGTTCTTGCCTGAGTGGTACATGGCTGTGGCAGTTGCCATCGGAGAGGGATAGAACGCCTGTACCTGATCCGCCCGGAAGCCGCTGCGTTTGAGCCACAGGGCCAGATTCATCATGTCTTCATCGGTGGTACCCGGATGGGCGGCGATGAAATAGGGAATCAGATATTGTTCCTTGCCTGCCTCCCGGCTGTACTTCTCGAACATCTTCTTGAAGGTGTCGTAACTACCGATGCCCGGCTTCATCATCTTCGACAGCGGGCCTTCCTCGGTGTGCTCGGGAGCGATTTTCAGATAGCCACCGACATGATGACTCACCAGCTCCTTGACGTATTCCGGCGAACGTACCGCCAGGTCGTAACGCAAGCCCGAGGCAATCAGGATGCGCTTGACGCCCGGCAACTCGCGCGCCTTGCGATACAACCCGATCAGCGAGGAATGGTCGGTATTGAGATTATCGCAAACGCCCGGCCAGACACAGGACGGCTTGCGGCAGGACGCCTCGATCTCCGGGCTCTTGCAGGCCAGACGATACATATTGGCGGTCGGCCCGCCGAGATCGGAAATGGTCCCGGTAAAGCCAGGCACCTTGTCGCGGATCTCTTCGATCTCGTTGATGATCGACTCGTGGGAGCGGCTCTGGATAATGCGACCTTCGTGCTCGGTGATCGAGCAGAAGGTGCAGCCACCGAAACAACCGCGCATGATGTTCACCGAGAAGCGGATCATGTCGTAGGCGGGAATCTTCGCATCACCATAGGCCGGGTGCGGAATCCGCGCATAGGGCAGCCCAAACACGTAATCCATTTCTTCGGTGCTCAGGGGAATCGGCGGCGGATTGAACCAGACGTCCCGATCCCCGTGACGCTGCACCAGCGCCCGGGCGTTGCCGGGGTTGGTTTCCAGGTGCAGCACGCGGTTGGCGTGAGCATAGAGCACCGGATCATTGCGCACTTTCTCATAGGAAGGCAGACGGATCACGGTACGGTCGCGCTCCAACCGCGGATGATGCAGCAGCTCGACGACCTGCACCTCGGCATCGGTCGTCGTCTCGGGCGCATCCCCCGCCGCCTGCTCTACCGCGCAAGCGGCGGTATCCTGGGTGTTAACGTAGGGGTTGATGATCTTGTCGACCTTACCGGGCCGGTCTACGCGGGTAGAGTCCAGCTCGAACCAACCCTCCGGCGTGTCCTTGCGGATGAACGCCGTACCGCGGATATCCGTCATGCTGCCAACGGGTTCGCCACGGCTCAGGCGATGGGCGACTTCCACCACGGCCCGCTCGGCGTTGCCGTAGATCAGGATATCGGCCTTGGTGTTGATCAGCAGCGAGGGTCGGACCTTGTCCTGCCAGTAATCGTAATGGGCAATGCGCCGCAGCGACGCCTCGATGCCACCGAGGATCACTGGCACATCCTTGTAGGCCTCGCGGCAGCGCTGGCAATAGGACAGGCTGGCGCGATCCGGACGCTTGCCGGCCTTGCCGCCAGCGGTGTAGGCATCATCAGAGCGAATCTTGCGATCAGCGGTGTAGCGGTTGATCATGGAGTCCATGTTGCCGGCGGCGACCCCGAAGAACAGGTTCGGCTTGCCCAGCTGCATGAAGTCGTCCTTGCTGTGCCAGTTGGGCTGGCTGATCATGCCGACACGAAAGCCCTGGGCCTCCAGCAGACGGCCGATGATGGCCATACCGAAGGACGGGTGATCCACATAGGAATCCCCGGTCACGATGATGATGTCGCAACTGTCCCACCCCAGCTGATCCATTTCCGCACGACTCATCGGCAGGAAAGGCGCCGGACCGAAGCACTCGGCCCAATAGCGGGGATGATCGAACAGCGGTCGGGCCGCCGGCATGCTGAGCGCCATTACCTACTCCTCCCCGTAGCCCTGGTATGAACCGGGCGCGAGGTTTTCAAATCGGGTGTATTTACCAATGAAGGCCATGCGGCACGTGCCGATAGGACCGTTCCGCTGCTTGCCGATGATCAGCTCAGCGATGCCCTTGTCCTGGGTGTCGGGATGGTAGACCTCATCCCGGTAGACGAACATGATCACGTCGGCGTCCTGCTCGATAGCGCCGGATTCACGCAAGTCCGAGTTGATCGGTCGCTTGTTCGGTCGCTGCTCCAGCGAGCGGTTGAGCTGGGATAGGGCCACCACCGGCACGTTGAATTCCTTGGCCAGGGCCTTGAGCGAGCGGGAGATCTCGGAAATCTCGTTGGTACGGTTCTCCGATGAGGCGCCGCCGATCCGCATCAACTGCAGATAGTCGATCATGATCAACCCCAGATCACCGTGCTCACGCACCACCCGCCGCGCCCGGGCGCGCATTTCCATGGGCGACAGGCCAGCGGTATCGTCGATGAAGAGTTTCCGATCATTCAGCAGATTCACTGCCGAGGTCAGCCGCGGCCAATCCTCGTCGTCGAGGCGACCGGAGCGGACCTTGGTCTGGTCGATACGTCCCAGGGACGACAGCATACGCATGATCAGCGATTCACCTGGCATTTCCAGCGAGAACACCAATACCGCCTTCTCACCGCCCATGACCGCATTCTCCACCAGATTCATGGCGAAGGTGGTTTTACCCATGGACGGACGACCGGCGACAATCACCAGGTCCGCCGGCTGCAGGCCAGAGGTCATGCCATCCAGATCGGTGAAGCCGGTGGACAGGCCGGTGATCGAACCTTCGCTGTTGAACAGCGTATCGATACGATCGATGGCCTTGGTCAGCAGCGTATTGACCGATTCGGGGCCGCCGGTCTTGGGGCGGCTTTCGGCAATCGCGAAGATCTTGCGCTCGGCATCGTCGAGCACCTCATTGGGCTGCAGGCCCTTGGGGTTGAACGCGGTGTCGGTGATTTCGGTACTGACGCTGATCAACTGGCGCATGGTCGCGCGCTCGCGGATGATCTGCGCATAAGCGCCGATGTTCGCGGCCGAGGGGGTATTCTTGGCCAGTTGCCCCAGATAGGCCAGGCCGCCAACTTGATCGATCAACCCTTCCCGGTCCAGATCCTCGGCCAGGGTGACCACATCAAACGGTTGATTGCGCCCAGCCAGACGCACCAGCGCACGGAAGATCAGGCGATGATCGTGACGATAGAAATCCGTTTCGCTGACCAGCTCGGCAACCCGCTCCCACGCGGTATTTTCCAGCATGACACCACCGAGTACAGCCTGTTCGGCTTCGATGGAGTGCGGCGGAATTTTCAATGCAGTGGTCTGCAGGTCAAGCTCGGGACGCTCGGCGTAAATCTGATCACTCATGGCTAGAGGCTCGAATCCTGAATCGGCGGGCTTCACATAAAACAACACGGCGCCTGTCGGGGACAAGCGCCGTGCTGGCAAGTCTACCAGAGCAAATCACCCGATCGCGACCATAGGTCGGGACCGGGTGACAGGTCTTGCAGTTGCGGGTACTGCTTAGCCGGCAACCACTACCAGCTTGACGGTAGCTTCAACGTCAGTGTGCAGGTGCACGGCAACGTCAAACTCACCGACAGTGCGCAGCGGGCCTTCAGGCAGGCGCACTTCGCTCTTTTCCAGCTCAACGCCAGCGGCGGTCACGGCATCAGCGATGTCGCGAGTACCGATGGAACCGAACAGTTTACCTTCCTCGCCAGCATTGGCGCTGATGGTAACGGACAGCTCGGCCAGCTTGGCAGCGCGTGCTTCAGCTTCGCCCTTGCGTTCTGCAGCAGCCTTTTCCAGCTCAGCGCGACGCGCTTCGAAGGCTTCTACGTTAGCGGCGGTAGCCGGAGTTGCCTTACCGAACGGCAACAGGAAATTGCGAGCGTAACCAGCTTTAACGGCGACCTTGTCGCCCAGGTTACCCAGATTCGCGATCTTTTCGAGCAGGATAACTTCCATTGCGATGACCTCTTTGAATTCAACCTTGGCTGTTCGGGTCGTCATCACCGGGCGACCCGGAGGGTGGCCTCATGCGTGAGCGAAAGTCGAACAAGCTATCTACAAATGCCAACAACACAATCAGGGGATAAGCAAATCGGACGAAGATAACGAACAACACATACATTCCGATCAACCAACCCGAACCCAGCTTCTTGATACCTACCACGCCGTGCATCAACGCCAGCCCGGCCAGCAGCAAGGGCACGCTGGCCACCGGCGACAGCATGGCCAACTGCGGCCATTGCGGTGCCATGATGACCAGCACCAGCAGGCCGATGGCAGCAAGCGGCGGCAGGCGCAGCTGATGAAAGTCCTGACGAAAACCGCCCGGGTTGTACAACCGGGCCTGCCAGGACCGTGCAATCATCAGGCTGACCAGAGCCATCAGCATATGCATGGCCCCCATCACCCCGCCGAGCACGGGTATCATCAGTTCATCGAGACGGGCCAGCAATGCGGCCTGTTCTGCCTCTGCGAGCTGCAACCCCATCTGCGGCAGCAGCTCCGGCAGCATCTCTCGGAACCCATCGGCCATCGCCTGTAACGGCTCGGCCAACGCCATCAGCAACGCCAGCGTGTAAACCACGCCGAGCGGTACGGCTAACAGCAGCACGCGGACCCAGTCGTTGTGCTGACGCAGCACCACGGCCAGGCCGGCACTGCCGAGCATGACCAGCAAGGGCGTCAGGTCCCCGAGAAAGGTCCAGACCAGTGCCGGCAACATGCCCCAGGCGAGTATCGGCAAAGCTTCCGACAGCCCGCGGCGCAGGATCACCAGCGCCAGGGCCGCCGCACTGAACCAGAACAGCAGTGGTATGGCCGCAGCGATGGCTACTGCAAAGGTAGCCTCTCTGCGACCGCGCATGATGTACTCAGCTAAACCACGCATGCCGGTTCGGTATCCCCTGATTACGGGTTTGAGCTGCCGCTCAGCGACCGTGACTGTCGGTGAAGGGCAGCAGAGCCAGGTAGCGGGCGCGTTTGATAGCGACTGCCAGCTGACGCTGGTACTTGGCCTTTGTACCGGTGATACGGCTGGGTACGATCTTGCCGGTTTCGGTGATGTAGGCCTTCAGGGTGTTGAGATCTTTGTAATCGATCTCTTTAACGCCTTCAGCGGTAAAACGGCAGAACTTTCTGCGACGGAAAAAACGTGCCATGGCAGCGTCTCCTTTTAACTGGAATGGGAACCGAAAAACTTACTCGTCGTCACCGGAATCGGTATCGTCGCTATCGTCAGCGTCTTTACCGGAATCGGTGTCTTCATCGCTGCGCTCACGGCGCTCACGACGCTCGCCACGACCAGTGTCTTCAGGCTTGAGCATGTCGGACTGTTCGGTGATGGCTTCGTCACGACGGATGACCATGTTGCGAATGACGGCATCGTTGTAACGGAAGTTTTCGGTCAGCTCTTCCAGTGCTTTGGCGCTGCACTCGACGTTGAGCATGATGTAGTGAGCTTTGTGGATCTTGTCGATCGGGTAAGCCAGTTGACGGCGACCCCAATCTTCCAGACGGTGAATCTTGCCGCCGTCTTCTTCGATCAGCTTGGTGTAACGCTCAACCATCGCGTTAACCTGCTCGCTTTGGTCCGGGTGAACCAGAAATACGATTTCGTAATGACGCATTTTGTGCTCCTTACGGGTTATAGCCAGCCACCCAAAATGGTCTGGCAAGGAGTAGAACTCAGGTTTGGGGCGGCCATTCTAGGGAAGTGGCGTGGAACTGGCAAGGAAAAGCAGAACGCCCACATGATTTGCGTCATGTTTCGAGTTTCCTTCACACCGGGAGCGGCCTGCCTGCGACACGCCGTGAACCCATCCATGGGGGCTCGCGGCGCAAAGGTGGCAGGCTTTAGCGTGGCTGAGGGGTCAAAACCTTCAGCGGCACAAGGCTTTGCGGAATAGGTTGGCCGACAGGGTTGGGCCGACCGTCGGTTGCCAAGGATGGCAACCGCGAGCCTACAGGGACGTATTCACGGCGTGTCGGCACGGCCCTGCCGGCCAGCCTGTTCCTTGCAGGGCCTCCATAAGACACATAGCCAATAGACTCGGACGCTGTCAGCTCGCGGTACGCTGACGCACCGCCTCGAACAAACAAACCCCCGCAGCGACCGAGACATTCAGGCTGCTGACACCGCCAGCCATGGGCAACTTCGCCAGATAGTCGCAATGCTCGCGGGTCAGTCGGCGCATGCCGGCCCCTTCCGCGCCCATGACGATCACCGTGGGTATGGTCAGATCTACCTGATACAGCAGTTGATCCGCCTCCCCTGCCGTGCCAACCACCCAGAGCCCGCGCTGCTGCAATTGCTTGAGCGTGCGCGCCAGATTGGTCACCGCTACCAGTGGTACGGTTTCGGCGGCACCACAGGCGACCTTGCGCACCGTCGGTGACAAGCTGGCCGAGCGATCCTTGGGGATGATCACGGCCTGGGCTCCCGCAGCATCAGCACTGCGCAGGCAGGCGCCGAGGTTGTGCGGATCAGTCACCCCATCGAGCACCAGTAGCAAGGGCGTGCCATCCAGCTTATCGAGCAGACTGCCGAGCATATCCTCGGACCACAGCTGGCTGGGCGTAACCTGGGCGACGACACCCTGATGCACACCGCCATCCGCCAGGCGATCAAGCACGTCAGGCAACACGCGCTCTATATCGACCCCCGCGCCCGCTGCCAGATCCAGGACGGCCTGCATGCGCGCGTCCAGTCGACCGCGCTGCACTTCCAACTGTTTTACTCGACGCGGCGCACGTTCGAGCATGGCCTGCACCGCGTGCAGGCCATAGATGTATTCCAGATCACTCATGTTCCGTCAGTCCACCTTGCGCTTACGCGGCGCCCGCGGCTTGCCGCCAGGCTTGCGTTCGCTACCGCCCGGCCGACCGCCCGAACGGGCTGCCGGTGCAGAAGCACCACGCCCCCGGTCGGACTTGCCGGCCTTACCGGTCTTGCCGCCCCTGGCCGGCTTACCCGACCGCGAGCCCGACTCTCCAGCCTTGCGCGCGTCGCTCAGCAGCTTCTCGCGCACCGCACGACTGTTGTTGTGATCAGGTTCTGCGGGACGGTCGGAAGCCATCTCGAAATCGATCTTGCGTTCATCCAGATCCACCCGCGCTACCTGCACGCGAATCGAGTCACCCAGACGGTAGGTCCGCCCGGAGCGCTCACCCACCAGCTGGTGATGAACCTGGTCGAAATCATAATAATCCGCAGGCAAGGCGGTGATATGCACCAGACCTTCCACATAGATGTCGGTCAGCTCGACGAACAGACCGAATCCGGTGACTGCCGTGACCAGACCATCGAAGTTCTGGCCGACACGGTCCTGCATGAACTCGCACTTGAGCCAGCTGACCACGTCACGGGTGGCCTCATCGGCCCGCCGCTCGTTCTGCGAACACTGCTCGCCGAGCTTTTCTAGCGCGGCCAGATCGTACGGATAGACGGCTGCCTTGGGCAGCACGCCAGCACCACTGCGCTGCACCAGATCGGTCTTCTTGCGCGACCGGATCACCGAGCGGATGGCCCGGTGCACCAGCAGATCGGGATAGCGTCGAATCGGCGACGTGAAGTGGGTATAGCCTTCGTAATTCAGACCGAAGTGGCCGGCGTTGTGCGGGGTATACACCGCCTGGCTCAGCGAGCGCAGCATCACGGTCTGGATCAACTGGGCGTCGGGGCGATCCTGGACCTTGGCCAGCACTGCGGCGTAGTCCTCCGGCGTCGGGTCACCCTTCTTGCGCGTCAACGACAATCCCATTGAGCCAAGGAACTGGCGCAGGCGCTCAACCTTCTCCGGCTTGGGACCGTCATGCACTCGGTACAGACCGGGAACGTCCAGCTCCTGCAAGAAGCGCGCAGTGGCCACGTTGGCGCACAGCATGCATTCCTCGATGATCTTGTGCGCATCGTTGCGGGTAGTCGGCAGGATCTCGGTGATCTTGCGATCCTTGCCGAACAGCATGCGCGTTTCGGTGGTCTCGAAATCGATTGCACCGCGACCATGGCGGGCCTTGGCCAGCGCCTGATAGAGATCGTACAAACTCTTCAGGTGCGGCAGCACTTCGGCATATTCCGCGCTAAGCGCCTTGCCTTCACGACTGCGCGGGTGCTCCAGCATGCTGGAGACCTTGTTGTAGGTCAGGCGCGCATGGGAGTGAATGACTGCCTCGTAAAACTGGAAGTCAGTAAGCTCGCCGCTCTTGGAGATGGTCATTTCGCAAACCATGGCCAGGCGGTCCACATTCGGCATCAGCGAGCAAAGACCATTGGAAATGGCCTCGGGCAGCATCGGAATCACTTCACTGGGGAAGTACACCGAGGTGCCACGCAGCTCGGCTTCGGCATCCAGCGCCGAGCCCAGCGGAACGTAATGGGACACGTCGGCAATCGCCACATAGAGCTTCCAGCCACCGGAGAACAGCCTCCAACCGCTGGCCTTGCGCGGCTCGCAGTACACGGCATCATCGAAATCGCGGGCGTCTTCGCCATCGATAGTGACCAGCGGCAGATGACGCAGGTCGACTCGCTTGAGCTTGTCCTTCTCACTGACGCGATCGGACAGACGCGCTGCCTCGTCCAGTACTTCCTGGGGCCAGACGCTGGGAATATCGTAGCTGCGCAATGCCACTTCGATTTCCACACCGGGCGCCATGTAGTCGCCGACCACTTCAATCACTTCACCCTGAGCCTGACGACTCATGGTCGGCCACTGAGTGACCTTCACTTCCACGTACTGACCCTGCTTCGCCCCACCGGAACAGCCGGGCGCAATCAGTACTTCCTGTTTGATCTTGGCATTGTCCGCCGCCACGAAGCCGATGCCGCTTTCTTCATAGTAGCGACCGACCAGCAATTCGTGGGCCCGTTCGATAACCTCGACAATGGCCCCTTCACTGCGGCCGCGACGGTCAACGCCGGTAACTCGTCCCAGCACGCGGTCGCCATCGAAAGCGATGCGCATCTGCGACGGCCCGAGGAACAGATCTTCGCCGCCATCATCGGGAACCAGAAAGCCGAAGCCATCGCGGTGACCCTGAACCCGACCGCTGATCAGGTCGAGCTTGTCCACCGGCGCATAGGCGCCGCGGCGGGTATAGATCAACTGGCCATCACGCTCCATCGCCCGCAGGCGGCGGCGCAGGGCTTCGATGCCATCTTCATCATGCAGGCCGAATTCCTGTTGCAGTTGCGCCCGCGTTGCAGGGGCACCGCGCTCGGCCAACAGCTTGAGGATGAGTTCGCGACTGGGGATGGGGTTTTCGTATTTCTCTGCTTCACGCTTGGCGGCCGGATCCATATCGATCCAGCTGGTCGAACCTGCAGAGTGCGGGTCGGCAGCTTTGCTCGATGCGGGCATCGAGGCTTGGGGTTTGGTCTTTTTCGTCATAGACGCCTATTGAACCGCGAAACGCGATTTCTTGCACCTTATTTCCAAAGGGATAATTTTTTTGCAAACAGGGGTTTACAAGGTTTTTCCTGCTGCGTATCATTCGCGCCGTCAACACGACATCGGTTGCAGCGCGGGCCAGATAGGTTCAGCATAGCAGACGTGTCAAGTGACATGCCCAGGTGGTGAAATTGGTAGACACGCTAGCTTCAGGTGCTAGTGGCCTTACGGCCGTGGAAGTTCGAGTCTTCTCCTGGGCACCAATTCCGAAAACCGGACGCAAGTCCGGTTTTTCAGTTTAGGCAGACATGCTTTGTCGGCATGATTGATCGAAGCCAGCAGTACCGGTAACGTGACATCGAATGACACGCCCAGGTGGTGAAATTGGTAGACACGCTAGCTTCAGGTGCTAGTGGCCTTACGGCCGTGGAAGTTCGAGTCTTCTCCTGGGCACCAATTCATGACAAAGCCGAGCCTATGCTCGGCTTTGTCGTTTCTGCTCCCCTCCTCCTTCCAGTCCTTCTCTCGCCCTTCGCTCAGCCACCCCAACACCAGCAGCAGCCGCGGATACTTTGTTGCCTTGGTCCAACTCGTGCGAGAATTATGCCTGCCGCATAACAATTCATACTCCGGGCCGGGAAAAACAAGGCATGACGATAGAAATTGCGCTGGTCCTGGGTATCGCCCTGATCGCCGTAGTACTGTTTGCAACCGAAAAATTACGTATCGACGCCATAGCGCTGCTGGTGCTGTCCGGGCTGGCGATTCTTGGCCTGGTCAGCCCTGGGGATGCTCTGAGCGGCTTCAGCAACCAGGCGACGATCACCGTGGCGGCCATGTTCATTCTGGCCGCCGGGCTACAGAACAGCGGCGCGCTGTCTGGCATAGGGCGCTTGTTGAGCAAGGCCAAGTCGCCGTTCCTGTTTCTGCTCACTCTGTTTGGCGTACTGGCAGTGGTGGCTCCCTTCGTCAACAACACCGCAGTTGTTGCCGTGTTCATGCCCATCGTCATGACTGCCACCGCCGCCATCGGCATGTCCGCGTCCAGGGCATTGATCCCGCTGTCCTATGTTTCACAAATGGCCGGCGTCTGCACCCTGGTGGGCACCTCTACCAACCTGCTGGTCAATGCCATGGCGCGGGACCTGGGTCATCCCGGTTTCAGCATGTTCGAATTCACGCCCCTGGGCGTGATCTGTTTCGTCGCCGGCTGCGTTTACCTGCTTACGCTGGGCCGCTGGCTTCTGCCTTCCACTCGGGCCACCGAGCTGGTCGAACACTACGAACTGGGCAAATACATTACAGAGTTACGAGTGATGCCCGGCTCCTCGCTGATCGGCACCTCGGTCGGTGAAGCCAAGCTGGGTGAGGAGTTCGGCGTATTCGTTCTGGAATTGCTACGCGGTGATGAGAAGGTCTGGTCCCCGCGGTCGCAGACGCTGGAAGAAGGCGACATATTGCTGGCGCGAGGTGACTGGTCGAAACTGGATGAACTGAAGAACCAGTCCGGCCTGGAAATTGACTCGGAATTCAAACTCAAGGCTCGCAACCTCGAAGAAGGCACCCAGCAGGTACTGACCGAGGTAATGGTCGCCCCCCGCTCACGGGTGATCGGCAGCACCCTGGCGATGCTCGACCGCCGCTGGCAACACGACGCCACGGTTCTGGCGGTCCACCGGCGTGGTCAGGTATTGCGCGACCAACTGAAAAATGTTCGGTTGAATGTCGGTGATGTACTACTGATGTTAACGCCGGAAAGCGAGATGCCTGCCCTGCGCAAGGACACCAACGTGATTGTGCTGAGTCAGCGCGACGCGGAAAAGCCGATGGGCTGGCGCGCACCCTTTGCCCTGGCCACCATGGTGCTGGTAATCGCCACTTCCGCCATCGGCTGGGCACCCATTGCCATTACCGCCTTGATCGGCGCGGTAGCCATGACCCTGGCAGGCTGCCTGGATGCCGACGAGGTCTACGACGCCATCGACTGGCGCATCATCATCCTGCTGGCGGGTCTGCTACCGCTGGGGGTCGCCATGAGCCAGAGCGGCGCCGCGGAATTTGTCGTCGCCAATACCCTGGGCCTGGTCAGTCACTTGGGGCCGGTGGTGGTAATGGCGGTCCTCTATCTGATGGCACTGGTGCTCACCGAGTTCATGAGCAACGCCGCAGCAGCTGTGATTCTCACCCCCATCGGCATATCGACCGCCAACCTGATGGGCGTGGACGCCACGCCCTTGCTGATCGCAATCACCTTTGCCGCCTCAACCAGCTTCGCGACACCGGTGGGCTATCAAACCAACACCATGGTCTACAGCGCCGGCGGCTACCGTTTCGTTGATTTCATCAAGGTTGGCTTGCCGCTGAACCTGATCTTCTGGGTATTGGGGGTGATCTTCATTCCGATGTTCTGGCCGTTCTGAGTGAAGGCTGCGCTGATATTCAGCGCAGCGAACTTCAATCCTTCCAGATATCCAGTGCAGCATCGACCACCACGGATGGCCGAATCTGCGAAACGCTACGGGAAAAGCGTGGCGCCGGGGCGCTGTGCAGGGCGCCGTCGATTTCCTGGTAAACCTGCCGCGCCGCCATATGCGGGTGCTGCTGGGCCTCTTCCAGCTCCAGTACCGGCGCGAAGCAGGCATCGCTGCCTTCCAGTAATTCACACCACTCATCCCGGCTGCGTTGGGCAAACAGCTGCGCCCAGTGCTTGGCCTGGACTGCCTGCCCTTCGCTGCTCATAGCTTGTTCTTGCAGCGCCTCGCCGGCACCGCTGCGCTGCACCAGCTCGTGGTAGAACGCCGGCTCCAGCGCGCCCACGGCAATCTGCCGACCATCGGCACAGCGATAACAGCGGTACCAGGGTGTCGCGCCGCCCAACAGGTTATGCCCTTGGCGCATGTCAATCCGACCCGTTGGGAGCAGGCCGCTGAAGAAGGACATCAGCGAGGCGGTGCCATCGACTATTGCGGCATCTACCACCTGGCCCTTGCCGGAGCGCTCGCGCTCGAGCAGTGCCGCCAGAATACCCACCGTGAGAAACATCGAGCCGCCACCGAAATCACCCACCAGATTCAGTGGCGGTACCGCCTCCCCTTGCTGCGGACCGATGGCCGCCAGCGCCCCGGTCAGGGCGATATAGTTGATGTCATGGCCGGCGGTCTGCGCCAGCGGGCCCGTCTGCCCCCAGCCGGTCATACGGCCGTAGACCAGCCGGGGATTGAGTTTTTGCAAATCATCCGGCCCCAGCCCGAGACGCTCCATCACCCCCGGCCGAAAACCTTCGATCAGCACATCGGCGCGTTGCACCAGTTCCAGGCAACGCCGACGGCCGACCTCGGTGCGAATATCCAGAGTGATGCAGGTACGCCCGCGATCAACCACCGGGTTAGGCCAGCCGTTGCCGCCCGGCCGCTCGATGCGCAGCACCTCGGCCCCCATATCCGCCAGTTGCATGGCACAGTGTGGGCCGGGGCCGATACCGGCGAACTCCACCACCCGCAATCCCGCTAACGGCCCTGCGCCCATTTCCGTTGCCGTCATGGTGGCCTCCCCTACGCCTGCACCTTGATTTGCTGTTCGGCCAGGTAGTTGTAATAACGATCGCGCAGCACTTTCTTGTCGATCTTGCCGGTGGCCGTCAGCGGGATCACGTCAACGATCATTTCATCGGGCATCCACCATTTGACGATCTTGTCTTCCAGGTGCGCCAGCATGGCCGCCGTGGTTACCTCGGCACCGGGATGCGGTTCGACGATCAGCAGCGGCCGTTCCTCCCACTTGGGATGGTAGACCCCGACCACGGCGGCCAGGCGTACGCCGGGGCAGGCCACCGCCGCGTTTTCGATATCGATGGAACTGACCCATTCCCCACCGGACTTGATCACATCCTTGGTGCGGTCGGTGATGCGCATGAAGCCGTTCTCATCCAACGTGGCGATATCGCCGGTGTCAAACCAGCCATCGGCATCCAGTGCACTGGTTTCGCTGCGGAAGTAGCGTTCCACGGTCCAGGGACCGCGCACCATCAAGGTTCCGGCGCTTTTGCCATCTGCCGGCAGACGCCGGCCCTGGTCATCCACCACCTTCAGCTCGATACCGTATTGCAGGCGCCCCTGGCGGCTCCAGATCACATCATTGACCGCCTCCTCGCCCAGCTCCGCCAGCTTCGGCGTGGGTGTGGCCACTACGCCCAGCGGGCTGGTTTCGGTCATGCCCCAGAGTTGGCGCACGGCCACGCCGTATTTGTTCTGGTACTTCTCGGCCATGGCCCGAGGCACGGCCGAGCCGCCAATGATCAGGTGCGTCAGCTTGCCGGCATCCTCACCGGTACGCTCCAGATGGTCCAGATACATGGTCCAGATGGTCGGTACGCCACCGGAGAAGGTCACGCCCTCATTCTGGATCAACTCCTGCAGGCTCTCGCCATCCATCTTGTCGCCGGGCAGGACGAACTTGCAGCCGTTGATCGCCGCAGCAAAGGGCACGCCCCAGGCGGTGCCGTGGTAGAGCGAGGAACACGGCATGATGCAATCGAAGGCCGAGAAGTTGAAGGCGCTGCTCAGCCCCGCCGCCAGCGCATGCAGAACGATGGAACGATGGCTGTACAGCACACCCTTGGGATTACCGGTAGTGCCCGAGGTATAACAGAGAATGGCGCCGTTGTTTTCATCGAAACTCGGCCAGTCCCGCAACGACTCTTCCTTGGCCAGCAGTTGCTCATAGCCCTGCAGCTCGATGCCGGGCATGTCCGGCAGATCGCCATCTGCGAGCATGATGAAATGGCGGATATTGGTCAGTTGCGGCAGCAGACGCTGTACCAGTTCGGCGAAATTGCGCTCGAACAGCAGCACGCTGCTGCCGGCATGGTTGAGGGTATAGGCGATCTGCTCATCCGACAGTCGCGGGTTGCCGGTGTGCAGTACAGCACCGGTGCCAGGTACGGCAAAGAACAGTTCGTAATGGCGATGAGTATTCCAGGCCAGAGTGGAAACGAAGTCGCCCGCACCGATCCCCAGCCGGCGGATCATGTTCGCCGCGCGGCCGGCTCGATCAGCCAGGCCGGCATAGTCGTAGCGCCACAGCGGCTCCTCCACCAGCCGGGAGACGATCTCCCGGTCGCCATGAGCCGCCGCTGCGTGCTGCAGAATGCTGCTGATCATGAGGGGGAACTGCTGCATGCTGCCGGTTTGGAAATTCTGCATTGTGCTACTCCTTGTTTTTGTTATCGAACCGCTTGGCGGCAGCGGCTACGCCGCTACTGCTGATATGTCTGTTTTCTGTTTATTCGCCACCCAGATTGCGGGCAATCACCAACCGCTGGATGTCGCTGGTACCTTCGTAGATCTGGCACACCCGTACATCGCGGTAGATGCGCTCCAGCGGGAAGTCCTTCAGGTAGCCATAACCACCCAGGGTCTGGATCGCCGCTGAACACACCTTCTCCGCCATCTCCGAGGCGAACAGCTTGGCCATGGATGCCTCGATCAGCGCTGGCTGACCGGCATCGCGCAAGGCCGCCGCGTGGTGCACCATCTGCCTGGCTGCGGTGATCTGGGTCAGCATGTCCGCCAGCCGGAAAGCCACCGCCTGGTGCTCGGTCAACACCTTACCGAACGCCTCACGTTCACGGGCGTAATCACGCGCCACCTCGAAAGCCGCCCGCGCCATGCCGACCGCCTGGGCGGCAATACCGATGCGGCCGCCTTCCAGGTTGGCCAACGCGATCCGATAACCCTCGCCTTCTTCCCCAAGTCGGTTGGCCAGGGGCACGCGCAGACCATCGAAGGCGATCTGACAGGTGTCCGAGGCATGCTGGCCAAGCTTGTCCTCAACCCGCACCACCTGATAACCCGGACTGTCCGTCGGTACGATAAAGGCGCTGATGCCCTTCTTGCCCGCGTCAGGATCGGTCACCGCAAACACAATCACGGTGCCGGCCTCACGGCCTGAGGTGATGAACTGCTTGGCGCCGTCCAGCACATAGCTGTCGCCATCGCGCCGGGCGCGGGTGCGCAGTGAACCCGCGTCGGAGCCGGCGTGGGGCTCGGTC
Source organism: Halopseudomonas bauzanensis (assembly GCF_900114735.1). Taxonomy (GTDB): domain Bacteria; phylum Pseudomonadota; class Gammaproteobacteria; order Pseudomonadales; family Pseudomonadaceae; genus Halopseudomonas; species Halopseudomonas bauzanensis. The sequence goes on from NZ_FOUA01000001.1 coordinate 575,384, forward strand.
AGGGCGAATGCGCCGATCTGTCTGCCACTGGCCAACGCCGGCAGGAAGCGCTGCTTCTGCTCCTCGCTGCCAAAGCGCAGGATGGGCGCACAGCCCACCGAGTTATGCACGCTCATGATGGTCGAGCAGGCGCCGTCACCGGCGGCAATTTCCTCCAGCGCCAGGGCATAGGTCAGGTAGCCGGTGTCACAACCGCCCCACTGTTCCGGCACCAGCATGCCGAGAAAGCCCAGTTCGCCCATTTCCGCCAGCGCGTCAGCGGGAAACTGGTGCTCGCGATCCCACTCGGCGGCAAACGGCAATAACCGCTGCTGGGCGAATTGACGCGCCATATCGGCGATCTCACGTTGTTCATCGGTCAGCAGCATGTTCGCCTCCTCAGTCGAGCAATTCGATGGCCATGGCGGTTGCTTCGCCCCCGCCGATGCAGATGGCCGCGACGCCACGGCGCTGCTGCCGGGCCCGCAACGCACCCAGCAGAGTGACCAGAATACGGGCGCCCGAGGCGCCAATCGGATGACCCAGCGCGCAGGCGCCGCCGTGCACGTTGACCTTTTGCGGATCCAATCCGAGCTCGCGCACGGTCACCATGCTGACCACGGCGAAGGCTTCGTTGATCTCGAACAGATCGACCTCGTCCAGCGACCAGCCGGTGCGCTCCTGCAGAGCACGGATGGCACCGATCGGTGCCACTGGAAACAGACCCGGCTCGTCGGCAAAGGCGGCATGCCCACGAATCGCCGCCAGCGGGCGCAGGCCACGGCGCTGCGCTTCGGATTGGCGCATCAGCAGCAAGGCGGCAGCCCCATCGGAGATCGAGCTGGAGTTGGCCGCCGTTACCGTGCCGCCGTCACGAAAAGCGGGCTTGAGATGGGGAATGCGGTTCGGGTCGACCTTGAGCGGCGTTTCATCCGTCTGCATCTGTACCGCACGGCGCCCGACCTGAGCGCTGACCGCGGCCAGCTCCTCGGCAAACAGGCCCTGCTCGATGGCGGCCTGCGCCCGCTGCACCGATTGCAGCGCCCAGGCATCCTGCTCCTCACGGGTGAAGCCGTGGTTCTGGGCGCAGTCTTCGGCGAAGGTACCCATCAACCGGCCCTTGTCATAGGCGTCTTCCAGGCCATCGAGGAACATGTGGTCAAGTATGCGCCCGTGCCCCATGCGCAGCCCTTGACGGGCCCCGTCCAGCAGATAAGGCGCATTGGACATGCTCTCCATACCGCCAGCCACCACCACATCGACACTGCCGGCCAGCAATCGGTCATGCCCGATGATCGCCGCCTGCATGCCCGAGCCACACATCTTGTTCAATGTGGTGCACACCGTCGACTTAGCCAGCCCGGCAGCCAGTGCCGCCTGGCGCGCTGGCGCCTGGCCAAGCCCGGCGGGTAGCACACAACCCATCAGCACTTCCTGCACCGCCTCGGCGGACAGCCCGCTGCGTTCGACCGCGGCGCGGATCGCTACCGCGCCCAATTCCGGCGCCGGCACACCGGCCAGCTCCCCTTGCAGCGCGCCCATGGGGGTACGCGCGCTACCGACGATGACGATTGGATCCTGTTGCATGCGAACCTCCTCAGCGTGCCGCCATACGCAGGGCGCCGTCGAGACGGATCACCTCGCCATTGAGCATGGGGTTTTCGATGATATGGCGCACCAGCGCCGCGTATTCCTCGGGCATGCCAAGGCGTGGCGGGAAAGGCACATCCCTGGCCAGGGAGTCACGTACTTCCTGGGTCATGCCGGCCATCATCGGCGTCTCGAAGATCCCCGGGGCGATGGTCATGACCCGGATGCCATGGCGCGCCAGTTCCCGCGCTGCCGGCAGGGTCATGCTGACAATACCGCCCTTGGAGGCGGCATAGGCGGCCTGACCGATCTGGCCATCATAGGCAGCTACCGAGGCGGTATTGATGATCACCCCGCGCTCGCCATGCTCATTCGGACCGCCCTGCGCCATTACCTCGACGACCAGCCGCAGCATATTGAAGCTGCCCAGCAGATTGATCCGCAGTGCTCGATCGAAGCTGGCCAGCGCATGGGGGCCGTTACGGCCGAGGATCTTTTCCCCGGGGGCAATCCCGGCGCAGTTGACCAGGCCGTGTATACCACCGAAGTCCCGCTGCGCCGCTGCCACTGCCTCGGCGGCCTGCTGTTCATCGGCAATATCGGCTACATAGGCCCGGGCGCGCTCGCCCAGTTCCTCGACGCGCTGCTGCAAGGCAGCGCTATTGAGATCGACCAGCGCCACCTGGGCGCCCGCCTCGACCAGCAGAGTAGCGGCCGCTGCGCCCAAACCCGAGGCACCACCGGTGATCATGAAAGTATGGTTGTTCAGCTGCATGTAGGCTCCTGACACGGGCTGAGATATAGCCCGTTCACTTTGTTATGCAGCCATTCTGGTACGCCCCCGTCAGCCCCGGCAATGTTCCTTTGGCGCAACCTGTCTGACTGTTTTGGACACTGCCTCGCGGCTCAACCGTCACCGAGAATCAGCTGACGATAATGCCCGGGGTTGGTGCCGGTCCACTTGCGAAAGGCCTTGTAGAAGGCGCTGACATCAGCAAACCCGAGCTGCTCGGCAATATCAGCGTAGCTGATCGCCGGGTCGGCCAGCCAGCGGGTCGCCTGCTCTTCCCGCAGGCTGTCCTTGATTGCCTGATATTGCAGCCCCTCGGCAGCCAGGCGGCGGCGCAGGGTTGAGGGGGACATGCACAGGGATCTGGCCAGTTGGTCACTGATCGGCCAGTCCCTAGGGCGCAGTCCCCGCAGGACGGTCTTGATCTGGCTGGCCAGGCTGTTGGCGTCACGATAACGCACCAGAATATTGGCGGGTGCCTGAGCCAGAAAGGCCTGCATATCCGCTTCACTGCGCCGGACCGGCAGATCCAGCGCCTCGGCGGCAAAGATGATCCGCGTGGTCGGTCGGGCAAAGCGCAGGTTCTCGGAGAACATCACCCGGTAATCACCTATGTATTCCGGCTCGGTACACCGCAGCTCGACCGCCAGCAGCGGAATACGCCGCCCGGCCAGCCAACAGGCCAGTCCGTGCACTATCATCCAGTAGGTGAAATAGGCGAAGGGCCGCTGCGCCTGGCCGCCGGGCTCGCGCAGAACCACTTCCGCCAGGCTTCGACTCCTGATCAGCCGCCCCTCGAAATTGCCAAGCATCAAGCCAAGGAAGTTGAGGGTATGAATCAGCGCCTGTTGTACCGTCGGCTGGGTGATGCCGGTGCGACAGAGAAAGTTGAAACTGCCCAGCCGCAGCGGGCGCGCGGCCATGGCGAAGAACTCGTCATCATGGGCTGCCGCCAGGCGCAGCCAGATACTGCTGTACAGCTCGACCGGCACACGCAGGTCAGGACCATTCAGCAACGACGGTGACAACCCGATACTCGCCAGCACCGCACCGGCATCCAGCCCCGGGCGGGTGAATCCCAACAGGGCTTCCTTCACCAGACAAACCGAAATGGTATCTTTATGCACCACTGCCATAACGGCCCTCTCTAGGCTGCGCTACAAGTCGCAACACACCGACCGATCAATCAGATGAGCGCGAAGTGTAACGCAGGGGCCTGAGGGCTGCTATTGGCCATAGGGCTGAGACGCCGCCTGGCTATCAGAAGTCGAATGTGTAGCGAACGATCAATCGATTTTCATCGGCGCTGTCAGCGTAGGTCGATCGATTGGTGGAGTTGCGCCACTGCAGCGACAGATCCTTGAGCGGCCCGCTCTGCACGGTATAGGCAATATCCGTCATTCGCTCCCACTCCTTGCCCTTCTGTCCTACCGCTCGGAGTTCGGCAGCCTGAGCTGTGGTCAGCAGCGCGGGGTCGACCTGATCACCCTTGGCATACTTGATACCCAGCGTCAGCCCAGGCAGACCTGCAGCAGCAAAGTCATAATCGTAACGCACCAGCCGGACGCGCTCGCCAGGGGCCGTGAAGGTGCTGGCCAGCGACTCGGCAAACAGATAGGTGTCGGCGCCGTTGACGAAGGCAAAGGACGTGTCACCCCGCGCCTGCTGATAACCTGCGCCGAAGGTATGACCCGCCACCCGGTAGGCGAACAGGGTGCTGAGGGTCCGGTTGTCCACCTCACCCAGCCTCTCGTTGCCCGTTTCGCTGGCATCAAAATAGCGCACCTCGGCCAGCAATCGACCCACCCGCAACGGGTGATCGAATTTCAACCCGGCGAAGTGGGAACGGTACAGATCATCCAGCTCGGCGAGGTGATAGCTCAGCGAAAGATTGGGTGACACCTTGTAGTCGAGCGCCAGATAGTCGAGATGATCGGCTTCAACCGGGGCATAGCCAAAGGCCGTCAGGGATTCGAAGTCTGTCGAGTTGCGCTGCTTTACCGCATTCAGCCGCAGCAGGGTGATGCTCAACGGCTGCAGGTCATGGGAGACCAGCCGGCCGCCCCGAAAAATCTGCGGCAGCAGACGACTGTTATTGCTCCACAACATCGGCAGAGTCGGGTGCAGCCCGCCAACATGCAACGTGCTCTGCCCGGCCCGTGCCTTGGCGGTGAAGGTCAGCTTGCTGTACTCGCTCTCCACATTGCGCTGCGCGTCATGCGCCAGGATGCCCGAGCCCGTGCGATCCGGACTCGAGTCCAGCTTGATGCCCAGCATACCCAGCGCATCCACGCCAAACCCAACGGGACCTTCGGTGAAGCCGGACTGCAGATTGAGAATAAAACCCTGGGCCCATTCATCCCGCTTGGACTGCGCTGCCCCCTCATTACGGAAGTCGCGGCTGTAATAGAAGTTGCGTAGCTCCAGGCTGCCCTTGGCATCGCCGATAAAGTCGGCCAGAACCAGGGGTGCTTCCACCAGCATTGCGCATGCCAATAACACCTTGATCGTCTTTTGATACATGCTCCCTCACCTTTCTTGTTCTTCGATATGGAGAAAAATCCTGCCCGCCCGGCGCGCAAGCAAACGGAGCCCCTGCCTGCATCAGCATGGGCAGGGGCTCGCTGTTCTGTTGCCGTGGTTAAGGCACCGGGTATGACAATCGCGCCGTTAGCGGCCTACGCCCATATCAGTTGGCGAGCGTAGCCGCGGCCCTGACCCGTGCGGAGTCGGATCGCGTCTGGTTGACGAAGGTAACCGCGACGGCGCCCAGCACACCTGCGATGGCGATGGCCATGAAGTTCTGCTCCAGCGGCAATGCCAGGGATACCAGCCAGCCGATCAGAATGGGCGCAATGATGGCACCGACTCGCCCTACTCCGGAGGCAAAGCCGACTCCAGTCGAGCGGATCGACAGTGGATAGAAGTCGCCGGCATAGGCGTAGGCCAGCAGCTGGGTTCCCAATGTCGAGGCGCCGACGATGAATACCATCACGAACAGCAATCCGGTGGAACGGGTAAAGCCCAGCACGGTCAACGCCACGGCGCCGATCAGATAGAAAACCACCAGTACATGCTTGATGTTCAACCGGTCGCTGAGCCAACCACCGCCAACCGCGCCGACGATGGCGCCGATATTGAACACGATGACGAAGTTCAACGCCGAGCCGAGGCTGAAGCCCGCCATCGCCATCAGCTTGGTCAGCCAGGAATTGAGCGCATATACCATGAACAGGCCGGTAATGAACGCGGTCCAGATCATAACCGTGCTGAAACCACGACCCTCCCGGAACAGATTACGCACTGGCGTATCCTGCTTGGCGGCGGTTGCATCCAGGCCGACAAAGACCGTTTGCTGGCTGCAGGTCAGCTGCGGTTCGATCTTCTGCACGATGGTCCGCAGCTCCTGTTGACGGCCCTTCTTCAGCAGAAAGGTCATCGACTCGGGCATGCTTTTGAGAATGAAGGGAATCAGCAGCACCGGCAGGCCGGCCATATAGAACACGGACTGCCACCCATGGCTCTCGATCAGCTGCTTACCGGTCAGGGCTACCAGAATGCCACCCACCGAATAACCAGCGAACACCAGGGTCACCAGCCGTGCACGCAATTTGGCCGGAGAGAATTCGCTCATCTGCGCGGTCATCACCGGCAGCACACCACCAATGCCCAGGCCGGCGATAAAGCGCGTGACACTGAAGCTGACCGGGTCATTGGTGAGGCCCGAGGCTGCCGTGAACAGGCTGAACAGTGCAACACAGATGGCGATCATCTTTGGCCGGCCAATGCGGTCGGCCAGCGTACCGAGAAACATGGCTCCGAGCATGGTGCCGAAGAGCGCGGAGCCGGCCATGATGCCGGCACTGGTGGGGTCGACGCCCATATCGTCCATGATGGCGGGCAGTGCAGCTCCCACAACGGCCAGGTCGTAGCCGTCAATGATGAGGATCAGTACGCACCAGAACAGGATGAGTCCGTGAAAACGGTTGAATTTCGACTTGCCGGTAAGCTCGTATACGTCCACCGATTGCATGATTGCGTTTCCTTTAATCTTGTTTTTATTGGTCGGGCCTTGTGGGCCTTGCTGCGGCTTCAGCTGTGCGCTCGCTTGATCGATAGAAACCTGACCGAGCGGGCGGATATCTGAATGTTGTCCATACTAGGGCCGGGCGCGGGCGGATCAATGCTCGGAAAGATCGACTTGTCTGACCGGTTTGGACAGTGGCTGGTCTAGCTGGCCTTGCGGTCTGATCGCCCTGTAAGGGGGGCTTGCGTGGGGCAGCACGGGTGTGCGGTGTAGGGCGGGGTAAGCTTTCACTGCACCTGTGAAGTCTGGCCCGGCGGGTAGGCCCCATTGCAGAGCGCGCACCCCGCCATCCATGGCGCTCGTCTACGGCCGTCCCTGGCCGCAGACGGTTCTGCAATGGGGGCGGCCTGTGTGGTTCTGTTTGGCTGATGGTATGTGGGTCGTTTGTGTCGGTGGAAGCGCCTGCATTCTTCTGGACGCTTCTGGTAAAGCTCACTAGCATATTCGTCCCGCCCATTATCCCGAGCGACCATGAAGCAGCGCCCACCCAGATCCGTACCTGTTCGTCCTTACGGCAAACCCCGTCGCACTCCGGCTGCCCCGCCAGCCAATCCGCGTCTGATCGCACTGAACAAGCCCTTTGACGTGCTTACCCAATTCACCGATGGCCAGGGCCGGGCGACGCTGAAGGATTTTGTGGATATCGCCGGGGTCTATCCGGCCGGGCGGCTGGATCGGGATAGCGAGGGACTGTTACTGCTGACCAATGATGGCCGGCTGCAGGCCCGCATTACCGATCCCAAGCACAAATTGGCCAAGACCTATTGGGTGCAGGTGGAAGGGGAACCGAGTGCGGACCAGTTGGCGCAGCTGCGCGCCGGTCCGGTGTTGAATGACGGGCCCACGCGCCCTGCGCAGGTGGAGCAGATAGCCGAGCCAGCGCTGTGGCCGCGCCATCCACCGGTGCGTTTTCGTCAGAGTGTTCCCACCAGCTGGCTGGCGATCACCATCCGCGAGGGCCGTAACCGTCAGGTGCGGCGCATGACTGCCGCGGTGGGGCTGCCGACTTTGCGGCTGGTCCGGGTGCGCATTGGCGAGTGGCAGCTGGGTGATCTGCAGCCGGGGCAGTGGCGGGAACTCTGACCCGGCCACATGCCCCTCACTTGCCGCACTGCAACCGATCAGCCTTCGCTGGTCTGCGCCGCCGCAGCCGCCTGCCGTTCCTGTTTCCGGCGCGACAATACCCAAACGAAGAAGACCGGCACGAACAACACACCCAGCGCTGTCGCCGTGATCATGCCGCCGATCACGCCGGTACCAATGGCGCGCTGACTGGCGGCACCGGCACCGCTGGCGATCGCCAGCGGCAACACGCCAAGCATAAAGGCCATCGAGGTCATGATGATCGGGCGGAAACGCAGCCGCGCCGCTTCCACCGCCGCTTCCCTCAAGGTGCGTCCTTCGGCATACAGATCCTTGGCGAATTCGACAATCAGGATGGCGTTCTTCGCCGCCAGGCCGATGATGGTGATCAGGCCGACCTTGAAGTAGACGTCATTGGGCATACCCAGCAGGGTCACCGCCAGCACCGCACCAAGGGCGCCGATGGGTACGATCAGGATTACCGACAGCGGAATCGCCCAGCTCTCGTACAACGCCACCAGTAGCAGGAACACCACGGCCAGCGCCAGGCCCAGCAATATCGGCGCCTGCGCCCCTGCGACCTTCTCCTGGAAGGATAGGCCCGTCCACTCGTAGCCTATCCCACTCGGCAGTTCGCCAACGATCCGTTCGATCTCCGCCATGGCAGCGCCGCTGCTGTGGCCTGGCGCTGCGTCGCCGGAAATCTTGAACGCGGGGTAGCCGTTATAGCGCACGAACTGCACCGGGCCGTTTTCCCATTCCATATCGACGAAAGCAGACAGCGGCACCTGTTCACCCTGATGGTTGGGTACATACAGTTTGCTGATGTCTTCCGGTGTCATGCGGCTATTCACATCAGCCTGCACCACCACCTTCTGCATCCGCCCGAAGTTGGTGAATTCGTTGATGAGCGCCGAACCAAAGGCCGTGGACAGGGTGGTGCTGATCGCACCGAAGCTGACGCCGAGGGTCTCGGCCTTCTGACGGTCGATATGCAGACGCAGCTGCGGTGCATCTTCCAGACCTTCCACCATGGCGTAGGCGATCACTGGCGAGCTGTTGGCTTTCTGCAGCAGTTCGTTACGCGCCGCCAGCAGCGCCTCGCGCCCCAGACCGCCACGGTCCTGCAGACGCAGGGCGAAGCCGCCGGAGGTGCCCAGGCCTTCGATGGAGGGTGGCTGCACGGCGAAGATGGTGCCATCAGAAACGCCTGCCAGAGCCCGGTTGGCCCGCTGGCTTTCGGCCTGCACTGATTCTTCCGCGCCACGTTCGGACCAGTCGACCAGGGTCGGGAAGGCCAAAGCGGCGTTCTGCCCCATGCCGGAGAAGCTGAAACCCATCACCGAGACGACGCCCGCCACGCTGGGGCGGGAGAGGAAATGCTCTTCCATCGCCTCGACGGTCTGTTCCGTCCGGGGCGTGGTGGCGCCCGGTGGCAGCTGCACATCGACGATCAGGTAGCCCTGGTCTTCTGCAGGCAGGAAGGCTTCAGGCAGACGCAAGAAGGAGAAGACCAACGCTGCGATGATGACCAGGTACACCAGCATGAAGGTACCGGAGCGCCTGACTAGCCCCCCGGTGGTACGCTGGTAGCTGCGGGTCAGACCAGTGAAGCGGCGGTTGAACCAGCCAAAGAATCCTTTCTTCTCGGCATGATGCCCCTTGGGGATCGGCTTGAGCAGCGTGACACACAGTGCCGGCGTCAGGCTCAGGGCCAGGAAGCCGGAGAACAGGATGGACACCGCCAGCGACAGGGAAAACTGCTGGTAGATCACGCCGACCGAGCCGCCCATGAAGGCCAGCGGGAAGAATACCGCCGACAGTACCATGGTGATACCGACGATGGCGCCAGTGATCTGCTTCATCGCCTTGCGCGTGGCCTCCTTGGGCGAAAGCCCCTCTTCGGCCATGATCCGCTCGACGTTCTCGATCACCACAATGGCATCGTCCACCAGAATCCCGATAGCCAGCACCATGCCGAACATGGTCATCATGTTGACCGAGAAGCCGATCACCGACATCACCGCAAAGGTACCCAACAGACAGATCGGCACCACGATGGTCGGAATCAGGGTATAGCGGAAGTTCTGCAGGAACAGGAACATCACCAGAAATACCAGCACCACGGCTTCGGCCAGGGTCATCACCACTTTCTTGATCGCCACATCAACAAAGATCGAGGTGTCGTAGGGGGTGGAGTATTCCATGTCCTGGGGGAACAACGCCGACAGCTCCTCGAGCCGCTGCTTGACCGCGGTAGCCGTGGCAATGGCGTTGGCATCCGATGTCAGCTGCACAGCCGCCGCAGCGGCCGGCCGGCCATTGAGACGGGAGCTGAAGCGATATTCCTCACGGCCCATTTCCACCCGAGCGACATCACCCAGCCGTACCACCGAGCCGTTCGGGTTGGCCCGCAGCACGATGTCACTGAATTCTTCGGCGGTTTCCAGGGTGCCCTGCACCATCAGGGTTGCGGTCAATTCCTGCTCACTGGTGCCCGGCTGCTCGCCGAAACTACCCGCCGGTACCTGCACGTTCTGCGCAGCAATGGCGCGGTTTACATCCTCGATCGACAGGTCGTAGCCGACCAGCCGGGACGGATCGACCCAAACGCGCAGAGCCCGTTCGGAAGAGAACATCTGCACTCGACCAACACCGGGAATCCGGCGAATCTCGTTGTTGATGTTGCGCGCAGCATAGTCGGCCAGCCCGACGGGGTCCTTGTCCCCCTCCTTGTAGCTCAGCGCGTAGATCATCAGGAAGTTGCTGCTGGCCTGCTCCACCTGCAGGCCCTGCTGCAGCACCGGTTGCGGCAGTCGGGGCTCGGCGCGCTTGATGCGGTTCTGCACATCCACCTGCGCCAGATCCGGATCGGTACCCGGCTCGAAGGTGACGTTGATTTCGGCCATGCCGTTGGAGCTGCTGGAGGACTCGTAATAGAGCAAGCCCTTGGCACCATTGAGTTCTTCCTCGATGAGGCTGGTCACCGTTTCATTGAGGATGGTCGCCGACGCGCCCGGATAGGTCGCGTAGATCATGATCTGTGGCGGGGCCACGTTGGGGTACTGGGCCACCGGCAGCGATGGAATCGCCAGCAGGCCGGCCAGGCAGATGAAAATCGCCACCACGAAGGCGAAATTGGGGCGATTGATGAAGAACTGCGGCATGCTCTTTCCTCTGTTTGGCAATCAGAATGGCGGCCAGGGCTCAGGACCCTGGCAGTTCGCTCACTCGCCCGCCTGGTCCTGGGGCTGGTTGGCTGTCACCGGCTCGACGATGCTGCCGGACTGGAACTTGGCCACGCCATCGACAATGACCCGCTCGCCCTGCTCAAGGCCGGACGTCACCTGCCATTCGCTACCACGCATGGCGCCCAGCGTCACCGCACGTTCCTGCACCGTGTTTTCTTCATCAACAATCAGAACCCGTGGAATGCTATCGGTGCCCCGTCGTACCGCCCGTTGAGGCACAAATACCGCGGATGACTCCATGCCCAGCTCGGTCTCTACCCGCACATACATGCCCGGCAGCAATACTGCATCAGGATTGGGCAGTTCTGCCCGCAGGGTTACCTGGCCGGTGCTCGGGTCCACCGAAACATCGGAAAACAGCAGCCGTCCTTCCTGGCTGAAGCCGTCCTGGCCCAAGCTGATACGCACCCGGGCCGCGCCATCTTCCTGCACCGCAATGCGCCCCTCGGCCGCAGCCGCGCGCAGACGCAGCAGGTCATCTACCGATTGAGTGAAGTCGGCATAGATAGGGTCCAGCTGCTGGATGTGAGCCATGGGGGTGGCCTCGCCCTGACCAACCAGGGCGCCTTCAGTGACCAGCGCCCGGCCGATACGTCCATCGATCGGCGCCCGCACGGTAGCGTATTCCAGATTCAGCCGGGCCGTTTCCAGCGCTGCCTGGGCCGACAGTTTCTCGGCCTGGGCACTTTTCTGCGCGGCGATGGCGTTGTCGTATTCCTGCTGACTGATCGCGCGCGCCTCGACCAGAGGCTCGTAACGCCGTACCAGGCTATCTGCCTGGTAGATGCTCGCCTCAGCTCGGGCCAATGCTCCGCGCGCCTGCGCCACCGCGGCCTCCAGCGGAGCCGGATCGATGCGGAACAGGATGTCGCCCGCCTTTACATCAGCCCCTTCTTCGAATAACCGCTCCAGCACAATCCCCGGTATCCGCGCGCGCACCTCAGCCGTGCGTGCAGGCTCGATACGGCCCGGCAGGTTGCCGGTCAGCATGTGCGCTGCCGGCTCGATAACCTGAACCTTGGCCTGCGGCGCGGGTTGGTCTTGCGCGGCGTCGCTCTGATCCTGCTGGCAGCCGGCCAGCGCCAGGGCGCCCAACAGAACGAGGATGGTATTACTTAAAAGATGCCGTGGGATGGGCATTGGTGCGCTTCCTTGGTCAAGGGTTACGGATACTGCATACGGACGTAGACAGTCCGAAAAAAAGCGATGCTACTCTTCGGAGTCATCTGAATCAAACTTGATTCACATGACTCAATCAATCCTTATGTGTACACTCGCGGCGATTGACGCACGCAAACCATGGATGATCTCTCGCCCACTTGTCCGTTTAATGAAATTGAATGACACCCGACACTGAAGAAACCCTGTTACGTTCGCTGGCATTGACCTTGACCGAAAACCCCGGCGCCACCTTGCAGGAGATGGCCAAGGCGGCCGGCGTAAGCCGAGCTACCCTGTACCGTTTCGCCGCCACCCGCGAACAGCTGTTCGACACATTGCAGCAACATGTCATGGCCGTCATGTCGGGCATTCTGGATGATGCCGGACTGGAAAGTCAGTCGCCGCTGGACGCCCTGCGCCAGCTGATCACCGGTTATATCGCGCAACGGGAATTCTGCGTGTTCATGATCACCCAGTTCGAACCCTATATTAAGCGCAACACCCAACAGGCCTACCCGGACGAATGTCTCGCCCATGAACAGCGGCTGGATGATTTTTTCCTGCGTGGCCAGCAGCTCGCCATCTTCCGTCCGGACGTACCCTGTCGCTGGTTGACCGACCTGTTCTTCGGCTTCATCTATATGTTGTGCGAATCGGAGTACCGGGGCCGGATCGCTCGCGCCGACATGCAGCGGTTATTCGAAGACATGTTTCTCAACGGTGCGCTGGCGCGCCCGGCCTGATATACCCAGCACGCCAGACAGGATAGCTCAGTACCGCCAGCCCAGCCGCCGAAATACGAAGCCCATCAGCCACGCCGGCCCGATCAGCAGAAACTGCACATCCTTGAAGAAGGACGGTTTCTTGCCTTCCACCTGATGACCGATGAACTGCCCGATCCAGGCCAGCACGAAGATGATCACACAGGGCCAGAACACCAGCGGCATCAGACTCAGCATCCACAACATGAGCGCACTCTGGATCAACATCACTGCTGCCAGTTGCCAGGACAGCAGCACATAGAACACCAACGCCAGGCCAACCAGCCCGACGGCGACCAGAGGATGCAAAGCCCATAACAGGCCCAGCACACTGAAGGTGATCAGCGGCACGCAGATCCAGTGCACCAGCTTGTTGACCGGATTACGGTGGCTTTCACCATACTCTTCAAACCATTCATTGATCGTCTTCATCAGCAGCTTCCCTCGCCGGTTATTGTTATAGTCCAAGGTTGATTGATAGTGGTCCGCCTATGCCACAACCCAGGCCACCCACCATACCGATACCCTCCCGCTGATGGTAAGCTTAGCGCATGAATACGCCTACTCCTTTTCGTCCCGTAGTACTCTGCCTGTCCGGTCATGATCCCAGTGGTGGTGCCGGCCTGCAGGCCGATATCGAAGCCCTGATCGCCCAGGGTTGCCACGCCGCGCCGGCGGTGACCGCACTGACCGTGCAGAACACTGTTGATGTCATGGATTTCCGGGTACTCGACCGCGAGTGGGTGCTGGCCCAGGCCAAGGCCGTGCTTGATGACATGCCGGTCTCGGCCGTCAAGCTGGGTATGCTCGGCAACCTCCAGATGGTCGACACCGTGGTCGAGATCATGCAGGCGCACCCCGAACTGCCACTGGTCTGCGACCCGGTGTTGCGCGCCGGCGGTGGCGGCTCGCTGGGCAAGGATGAGGTCGGCTACGCCATGCGTGAAAAGCTGCTGCCCATCGCCCGAATCGTCACTCCGAACCTGCCCGAAGCACGCATCCTCGCCGAGTTGCCCAATGGCACCGCCGATGAATGTGCCGACAAGCTGCTGCAACGCTGCCAGAACCTGCTGATCACCGGCGGCCATGGCGATGAGCTGGACATCCATAATCGGTTGTATTGCCGGGATGGCAGCACTCATACCTTCACCTGCCCGCGCCTGCCCGGCAGCTATCATGGCTCCGGCTGCACCCTGGCCAGCGCCCTCGCGGGCCGTCTGGCGCTGGGCGAAGAGCTGGTCAGCGCCGTCAAAACTGCTCTGGATTACACCTGGCGCACCCTGCGTGATGCGGAACAGCCCGGCCACGGCCAGTACGTACCACGCCGCCTGCCGCTGGACTTCTGCCAATGAGCCTGGGCGGCCTGTATGCGATTACCGACAGCGCACTGCTGACTGACGGCAAACTGCTGCCCTATGTAGAAGCGGCCCTGGCTGGCGGCGCCAGTCTGGTCCAGTATCGGGACAAGAGTGTCGATACCGTCCGCCGTCTGGAAGAAGCGACCCGGCTCAAGGAGCTGTGCGGTCAGTATGACGCTCACTTGCTGATCAATGATGACCTGGCGCTGGCCAGCCAGCTGCAGGTAGGCGTGCATCTGGGCAGGGACGACGGCAGCCTGCGCGAAGCCCGCCAGCAGCTCGGCCCCGATGCGCTGATCGGCGCCACCTGCCATGCCAGCCTGGAATACGCCGAACAGGCGGTGGCCGCCGGCGCCAGTTATGTCGCCTTCGGCCGCTTTTTTCCCTCCGTCACCAAGCCGGGCACACCTGCGGCGACGACCGGTCTGCTGCGAGAAGCCCGGGAGCGCTTTGCTATACCTATCATTGCCATCGGCGGCATCACTGCTGATAACGCCCGGCAACTGTATGACGCCGGTGCCGACTTGCTTGCCGTAGTACACGGTCTGTTCGGCGCCGACTCCGCCGCCGAGGTCCGGCGCCGCGCCCTTGAATTCACCGCCTTGAAAATTTGTTGAGAGAATTGCCCATGTCCCGCTCGGAAACCCTTTTTGCCAGTGCCCAGAAACACATCCCCGGTGGCGTCAACTCGCCGGTACGCGCGTTCCGCAGCGTCGGCGGCACACCGTTGTTCATCAAGCACGCCGAGGGCGCCTATATCATCGACGAGGATGATCGGCGCTATGTGGACTATGTCGGCTCCTGGGGCCCGATGATCCTCGGTCACAGTCACCCGGACGTACTCGACTCGGTCCGCCGCCAGCTGGATCACGGCCTGTCCTATGGCGCTCCGACCGCCATGGAAACCGAGATGGCCGAGCTGGTCTGCTCCATGGTGCCGTCGATGGACATGGTGCGCATGGTCAGTTCCGGTACCGAAGCGACCATGAGCGCCATCCGCCTGGCCCGTGGTTATACCGGCCGCGATACCATCATCAAGTTCGAGGGCTGCTACCACGGCCACTCCGACAGCCTGCTGGTCAAGGCAGGCTCTGGTGCACTGACCTTCGGCGTGCCCAGCTCGCCGGGCGTGCCGGCGGCCTTCGCCCAGCACACCCTCACCCTGCCCTACAACGATATTGCCGCGGTGCGCGAAACCCTGAGCCGTGTGGCCGAGGATATCGCCTGCATCATCGTCGAGCCCGTGGCCGGCAACATGAACTGCGTGCCACCTGCACCGGGTTTCCTTGAAGGGTTGCGCGAAGCATGTAGCGAGTATGGCGTGGTCCTGATCTTCGATGAGGTGATGACCGGCTTCCGCGTTGCCCTCGGCGGCGCCCAGGCCCATTACGGCGTGACTCCCGACCTGTCCACCTTCGGCAAGATCGTCGGCGGCGGCATGCCGGTTGGCGCCTTTGGCGGCAAGCGCGAAATAATGGAATGCATCTCGCCGCTGGGCCCGGTCTACCAGGCCGGCACCCTGTCCGGCAACCCGCTGGCCATGGCCGCAGGATTGACTACCCTGAAGCTGATCAGCCGCCCGGGCTTCCATGACGAGCTGACCAGCTACACCAGCCGCATGCTGCAGGGCCTACAGGACCGCGCCGATGCCGCCAGCATCCCCTTCGTCACCACCCAGGCCGGGGGCATGTTCGGTCTGTATTTCAGCGGCGCCGACAACATCCTGACCTTCGAGGACGTGATGGCCAGCGATCCCGAGCGCTTCAAGACCTTCTTCCACAAGATGCTCGAACAGGGTGTGTATTTTGCCCCCAGCGCCTACGAGGCCGGCTTCACCTCCATCGCCCATGGCGAAACCGAGTTGCAGCTGACCCTGGATGCCGCCGAGCGGGCATTCGCCACCCTATGATCGGGGCGCCTTCGGTAATGCCGCCGGTATCGGTGCCGCCAGCCGCTCTGGTGGTTGGCCCCAGCATCGATCCGGCGCACAATGGCGCCATGCACTTACCTAGCCAGCGGGCCAGTCGACCATGAACACTGTTTTTCGCCGTACCGTCATCCTGTGCATGCTGGCCGGAGCAGGCAGCGGCGCATCCGCCGTCCTCGCCCAAACCCAGTCCCAGGCGCCATTGGTGATCAGCACCGAAGAGCGTTGCGCCTTCAACCGCGTCGATGACGACAGCCTGGCCCTGGCCCTGGAAAACTGCATGGAGCTGGCCGAGGCCGACGATATGCAGGCGCAATTCGAGATGGGTGAGCTGTACTACCATGGCGAGCGCGCCGAGCGGGATCTGAGCGCGGCACTGAAGTGGTATGAGCGAGCATCAATCCAGGGACATCCGGACGCCCAATACCGCCTGGGCCTGATGCATATGAACGGCGAAGGGGTGGAGCGCAACCTGCCGCAGGCTTACATCATGTTGAAGATGGCGGCGGTCAATGGTCAGGACGCGGCGATGGACGCCAGTGATCTGCTGGCCGAGGAGATGCCCCCCGAGGAGATTGCCGCAGCTACCCAGGTACTGGGCACGCTATTTCGCAATTATCTACGGCATATTCGGGAAGAACAGTTGCGCCAGTTTCAGCCAGATACCAGCGCTCCCGTCGCCCCATAAGATCAGTTATTACTCGGCCCAGGCCCCGGCGGCATCGGGAAGGACATGATATTGCTGCCGCCCTTGGCCTCGCTGATCTTGGCCTGACCAACCCGCTCGACTTCGTCGATGCGCACTATGGCCTGCAGCGGAATGAAGCTGCGGTTGACGCCTTCGAACTGGCTCTTGAGCTTTTCCTCACCCGGATCGACCAGCATCTGCGAACGCTCGCCGAACACCAGCTCCTCGATCTCCAGAAAGCCCCACAACTCGCTCTGGAATATCTGCCGCGCATACAGTTCGTATACCTGGCCCTGATTGATGAAAATCACCCGGAAGATGGGTTGCTGCTTGTCTTTGCTCATGAAACTCACACAGGGACAACATGGATGGGACTGACGATGGCCGGACACCCGGCCAAAGGTGGCGGATCATAGCATACTCAGCAAAACCGTACGGCCAATGTCGAGCAAGCCGCAGTGGAGGCAGGCAGGGGCACTACAGAACCGTCTGCGGCCAGGGACGGCCGTAGACGAGCGCCATGGATGGCGGGGTGCGAGTTCTGTAGTGCCCCTGCCTGCCTCCGCTGCCTACTCGGACTATCCTCCACTCATCCACACCGCAGCCCCGCTTCCTCCGACCAGCCACCATCACATTGTCCCCGCCATCCGTGTATAATCGCCGTTTTTCTTCACGAGTCACCCGCACATCCCCATGGCAAAGAAACTCTTTATCCAGACCCACGGCTGCCAGATGAACGAGTATGACAGCTCGCGCATGGCAGACCTGCTCGGCGACCACCAGGCAATGGAACTGACCGATAGCCCCGATGAGGCCGATGTCATCCTGCTCAACACCTGTTCGATTCGCGAGAAGGCCCAGGAAAAGGTGTTTTCCGAACTGGGCCGCTGGCGGCCGCTCAAGGAAAAGAATCCCGAGCTGATCATCGGTGTCGGCGGCTGCGTCGCCAGCCAGGAAGGCACCGCGATCCGCGACCGCGCCTCCTATGTGGACGTGGTGTTCGGTCCCCAGACCCTGCATCGCCTGCCGGAGATGATCGACGCGGCGCGCAGCACCGGCACCGCCCAGGTCGACGTGTCCTTCCCGGAAATCGAGAAGTTCGACCGCCTGCCCGAGCCTCGCGTGGATGGCCCGACCGCCTACGTATCGGTCATGGAAGGGTGCAGCAAGTACTGCAGCTTCTGCGTGGTGCCCTATACCCGCGGTGAAGAAGTCAGCCGCCCGTTCGACGACGTGCTGGCCGAGTGCGTGCACCGGGCCGAAAATGGCGTGCGCGAAATAACCCTGCTCGGGCAGAACGTCAACGGCTATCGCGGCCAGACCCATGACGGTGGTATCGCCGACCTGGCGGATCTGATCCGGGTTGTCGCCGAGATCGACGGCATCGACCGCATCCGCTACACCACCTCGCACCCGCTGGAGTTTTCCGACAGCCTGATTCGCGCCCACGCGGAAGTGCCGGAGCTGGTCAAGTACCTGCACCTGCCGGTGCAATCCGGCTCCGACCGGGTCCTGGCGGGCATGAAGCGCAACCACACCGCGCTGGAATACAAGTCCCGGGTGCGCAAGCTCAAGGCCGCGGTGCCGGATATCATCCTCAGCTCGGACTTCATCATCGGCTTCCCCGGTGAAACCGATCGGGACTTCGAGCAGACCATGAAGCTGGTGGAGGAGATCGGTTTCGACTTCTCCTACTCCTTCATCTATAGCGCCCGTCCCGGCACCCCGGCGTCCGACCTGCCCGACGACACCCCGGTCGAGGTCAAGAAACAGCGCCTGCAGATTCTCCAGGCCCGCCTCAACCAGCAGGGCTTCGAAAATAGCCGGCGCATGGTCGGCAGCACCCAGCGCATCCTGGTTACCGACTACTCGAAGAAGGACCCGGGCATGCTCCAGGGTCGCACCGAGCACAACCGTATCGTCAACTTCCGCTGCGCCAATCCGCTGCTGATCGGCCAGTTCGTCGAGGTCCATATCGACGAAGCCCTGCCCCACTCCCTGCGCGGCAGCCTGCTGCACGAAACAGTGCAGTGATTCACTATCGAGCCACGGCCCGCTGCGCGCGGGCTGCGGCCGAAAGCCCATCTTTGCATAGCCCGGTTTGCGCGCTATGCTGTGTTTTTCCTGATAGCCACACGGCCACCAACGGACCATTTTGAACGTACCCTTGACTATCCATCGCTTCAGCATCGAGCCCGTAGACCCACGGCGCTTCGCCAGTCTCTGCGGTCAATTTGATGAAAACCTCCGCTTGATCGAACAACGCCTCGGCATCGAAGTCCGCAACCGCGGTAACCATTTCGAATTGATCGGCGACCCTGCTATTACGCGGTCCGCCGAGGCGGTCCTGCGCCAACTGTATCGCGAGACGCGGGACAACAAGGACCTACCGCTGGATACCGTGCATTTGTATCTGCAGGAGTCCGGGCTGGAGAATCTCAGCGAATCGCTGCAGCACAGCGACGGCCACAAGCCAGTGGTACTGCGCACCAAGCGCATGACCATCCAGCCGCGCGGGCCAAATCAGCAGGCCTATGTGCGCTCGATCCAGGAGCATGACATCAACTTCGGCATCGGCCCGGCCGGTACCGGCAAGACCTACCTGGCGGTGGCCTGCGCGGTGGACGCGCTGGAACGCGAGCAGATTCGCCGCATTCTGCTGGTGCGCCCGGCGGTAGAGGCCGGTGAGAAGCTCGGCTTCCTGCCTGGCGACCTGTCGCAGAAGATCGACCCCTATCTGCGCCCGCTGTATGACGCGCTCTACGAAATGCTCGGCTTCGAACAGGTGGCCAAGCTGATCGAAAAGCAGGTGATCGAAGTCGCGCCACTGGCCTATATGCGCGGCCGCACACTGAACAACAGCTTCATCATTCTCGATGAGAGCCAGAACACCACGCTGGAACAGATGAAGATGTTCCTCACGCGCATCGGCTTCGGCTCCACCGCAGTGATCACCGGTGACATCACCCAGGTCGACCTGCCGCGGGGCACCCGCTCGGGCCTGACTCACGTGATCGATGTGCTCAAGGATGTGAAAGGCATCGGCTTTACCCACTTCAAGTCCAAGGACGTGGTGCGCCACCCCCTGGTCCAGCGCATCGTCGAAGCCTATGACCGCTTCGACAGTCGCCAGGAGCAGGAACAGCAGCAGCGCAAGGAGCGCCGCGATGACCGTTGAGGTAGACATACAAAGGGCCACCGATGCGCCCGGCCAACCCGATGATGACAGCCTGATCCGCTGGGCCGCCCTGGCCTTGCGGAACAAGCCGGGTCAGGAACTGACCATCCGCCTGGTCGATGCCGAGGAAAGCCAGACCCTGAACAACGAGTATCGGCACAAGGACTATCCCACCAACGTGCTGTCCTTCCCCGCCGATCTGCCTCCCGAACTGGATATCCCGCTGCTGGGCGACCTGGTCATCTGCGTTCCGGTAGTCAATCGCGAGGCCGCCGAACAGGGCAAGCCAGCTGCCGCACACTGGGCGCATATGGTTATCCATGGCTGTCTGCACCTGCTGGGCCACGACCATATCGAGGACGACGAAGCCGAGGCAATGGAGGCGCTGGAACGCCAGCTGCTGGCCGAACTGGGTATCGCCGATCCCTATCTTGAAACCGACGAGTGATGAGTAACGACCCCATGAGCGAAGATCGATCGAGCAACGGACATAAGTCCTGGCTGGAGAGACTGACCCAGGCTTTTGTCCATGAACCCCGCAACCGTCAGGAACTGCTCGAGCTGCTGCGTGAAGCGCAGCGCAATGAAGTTCTCGATATCGAAGCGCTGGCGATCATCGAGGGCGCACTGCAGGTCGCCGACATGCAGGTGCGCGACATCATGATCCCGCGCTCGCAGATGACCACCATCAAGGCCGCCCAGACACCTCGCGAGTTCCTGCCCTCGGTGATCGAGGCAGCTCATTCCCGCTTCCCCGTCATCGGCGAAAGCATCGACGATGTGCTCGGTATCCTGCTGGCCAAGGACCTGCTGCCGCTGCTGCTGGAAGAGAACACCGATCGGTTCAATATCAAGGACGTCCTGCGTCCGGCCACCTGCGTGCCCGAGTCCAAGCGGCTCAACGTGTTGCTCAAGGAGTTCCGCTCGACCCACAATCACATGGCCGTGGTGATTGATGAATATGGCGGCGTGTCCGGACTGATCACCATCGAAGACGTACTGGAACAGATCGTTGGCGATATCGAGGATGAACACGATATCGATGATGAGGATTACATCAAGGAGCTGCCCACCGGCGACTTCCTGGTCAAGGGCCTGACGCCGATCGAAGAGTTCAATGATCACTTCAGCACCGGTTTTTCCGACGAAGAGTTCGATACCTTCGGCGGGCTGGTGATGAACGCCTTCGGGCATCTGCCCAAGCGCAACGAGATCGTCGAACTGGATGGCTTCCGCGTGCGCATTCTCAATGCCGACAGCCGTCGCGTCCACCTTCTGCGAGTCAGCCTGATTCAGCCCTGACGTTGAAGCGAGCATACTTGTGGGAGCGGACAAGCCCGCTCCCACAAAACCGCCACTCACAAGGCCATCTGTAGGGCGGATAAAATGGATGTTTGATGAGAGTCGCCATGCTACTGCTGGATAAATTGCTTGTTACCCTGCGCGCGCCCGGCTGGCGCGGCGACCTGCTTGCCCTGCTCGCCGGGGTGTTGACTACCCTGTCGTTCACCCCCTTTGACATCTGGCCGCTGGGTCTGCTGTCGGCCGCCCTGCTCTATCAGGGCCTGCATGAGCTGACCGGACGGCAAGCCCTGTGGCGAGGCTGGTGCTGGGGGCTGGGTCTGTTTCTCAGCGGTATATCCTGGGTCTATGTCAGCATTCACGTGCACGGTTATGCACCACCGGCACTGGCGGCGTTGCTGACCGGCGGGCTGGTTGCCGGGTTGGCATTGATTCCGGCAACCGCCGCCTGGCTATGGGCGCGCTGGCTGCGGCCTGAAAAGGGTCTCTGGCTGGCTGCGACCGGTTTCGCTGCGCTGTGGGTGGCACAGGAATTTTTCCGTAGCTGGTTTCTTACCGGCTTCCCCTGGCTCTATCAAGGTTATGCCCATACCGATACCTGGCTAGCCGGCTGGGCCCCGCTGGGTGGCGTCTGGCTGCTCAGTTTTCTCAGTGTGTTCACTGCCTGTCTGCTCAGCGAAGGGCGGTTCTGGCGAAAGCCCCGCCAGGGATTGCCGGCAGCCGTACTGTTGATCGCCATCTGGGGCGGCGGCGCCCTGCTCACCCAGGTACAGTGGACCCGGCCAGCCGGCACGCCACTGTCGGTGGCGCTGATCCAGGCCGACATCGAACAGTCCCGCAAGTGGGACCCGGCGCACATCGACTATACCCTGGCTACCTACCGGGACATGAGCTACGCCCAGCGCGCCGACCTGATCATCTGGCCGGAAACCGCCGTGCCCGTACTCAGCAGCAGTGCCATGCCCTTCGTTCAGGGCATGGCCGCCAATCTGGCGCAGCAGGGCAGCACCCTGATCACTGGGATTCCGGTGGACGAGACCGACGCTCACGGCGAACGACGCATTTACAACGGCATCATGGTCGCCGGCGAGCAGCCCAACCATTACCTGAAACACAAGCTGGTGCCCTTCGGCGAGTATGTGCCACTGGAAGACGTACTGCGCGGGCTGATCGCGTTCTTCGACCTGCCCATGTCGAATTTCTCCCGGGGCCCACAACAGCAGGCGCCTCTGGAGGCCGCCGGTCATCGGCTGGCACCGATGATCTGCTATGAAACCGTTTATCCCGATTTCGCCGCCCGTCTGGCTGCTCAGAGCGAGCTGCTGATCAGCATCAGCAACGATAGCTGGTTCGGCGAGTCCATCGGCCCGCTACAGCATCTGCAGATGGCCCGCATGCGCGCCATCGAGAGTGGGCGCTGGATGATCCGCGGCACCAACAACGGCGTCACCGCACTGATCGACCACCGGGGAGACATCACCGCCCGGATACCACAATTCACCCAGGCCGCCCTGCACGGTTATGTACAGCCCCGCGAAGGACTCACTCCCTGGTTGCGCTGGGGCAGCTGGCCTCTGGGGACGTTAGTGGTGGCGGCTCTCCTGGTGTGCATGCTCGCTCGCCGCAAGCACTGAGGGCGATGCCGCCAGGCGATCAAGCTGCATGGTACCGAGGATCTGCCGCAGCAGCTGCATGTCCTGTTGGGTCAGGCCATAGACTTCCAGCTCGGTCGGCACGCAGGGCTGACCAGCCATCCATTGCCGAGTGCGCGCGACATCGAGAGCCTGATCAAGGCGGCGCAACAACCGTCCGTACGAGGAATCGTGACTACCAGCTGGAATCTCCCGCTGCACATGTTTCATGTGTTTTCTCCCTAAAATATGACTGCCCAGAACAGCTGGACATCCTTTGCCCTCAGCATAGACCCGACATCTGATTTCTCCCGGCAGCGGCGACGAATGGCAGTAGCTGAGGGCCGACAGCCTTTTCCTTCCCGCCGTGCGGCCACCTGACGCAACAGCCCCTACCTGTGCCGGGCCCGGTGGTGTATCCTGCCTCATTCCTTTTTTCCCCTGACATACGAGTCGACATACAGTCCACGCCCATGCAAGAACAGTATTCTCCCCGCGATATCGAACACGCCGCCCAGACCGCCTGGGATCAAACCGACGCCTTCAAGGTGGAGGAGACCCCGGGCCGCGAGACCTACTACTGCCTGTCGATGTTTCCGTACCCGAGCGGCAAGCTACACATGGGTCACGTGCGCAACTACACCATCGGTGACGTGATTGCCCGCTATCAGCGTATGCAGGGCAAGAATGTACTGCAGCCAATGGGCTGGGACGCCTTCGGCATGCCAGCGGAAAACGCGGCGATGAACAACAAGGTCGCCCCCGCCGCCTGGACCTATTCCAATATCGACTACATGCGCAACCAGCTGAAAAGCCTGGGGCTGGCAGTCGACTGGTCCCGCGAATTCGCTACCTGCACCCCCGAGTACTACCGCTGGGAGCAATGGCTGTTCACCCGGCTGTTCGAGAAAGGCGTGATCTACCGCAAGAACGGCACCGTCAACTGGGACCCGGTCGACCAGACCGTACTGGCCAACGAGCAGGTCATCGACGGCCGCGGCTGGCGCAGTGGCGCGCTGATCGAGAAGCGCGAGATCCCGATGTACTATTTCCGCATCACCGATTACGCGGAAGAGCTGCTCAGCTCGCTGGATAACCTCACCGGTTGGCCAGAGCAGGTCAAGACCATGCAGCGCAACTGGATCGGCAAGTCGGTAGGCATGGAAGTGCATTTCCCCTACGACCAGGCCTCCATCGGCCACGCCGGCAAGCTCAAGGTGTTCACTACCCGCCCCGATACCCTGATGGGCGCCACCTATGTGGCCGTGGCCGCCGAACACCCGCTGGCCGCCCAGGCCGCCGAAACCGACCCATCGCTGCTTGCATTCATCGATGAGTGCAAGCGCGGCGGCGTTTCCGAAGCCGACATAGCCACCCAGGAAAAACAGGGCCGCGCCACCAGCCTGTTCGTCGAGCATCCGCTGACCGGCGAAAAACTGCCGGTATGGATCGCCAACTACGTCCTCATGGGCTACGGCGAAGGCGCGGTCATGGCCGTACCGGCCCACGACGAGCGCGACTTTGCATTCGCCACCCAGTATCACCTGCCAATCAAGCCGGTTATCCGCACCTCGGCTGGCGACACCACGCCAGAGCCCTGGCAGGACGCCTACGGTGAAAAGGGCATGCTGATCAATTCCGAGGAATTCGACGGCCTGGATTTCGACAGCGCCTTCACCGCCATCGGTGAAGTGCTCAAGCAGAAGGAACTGGGCGCGCCGCGCACCCAGTTCCGCCTGCGCGACTGGGGCATCAGCCGTCAGCGCTATTGGGGTTGCCCGATCCCGATCATCCACTGCTCCAACTGCGGTGACGTTCCGGTGCCGGACGACCAGCTGCCCGTGGTGCTGCCCGAAGACGTAGTGCCTGACGGCGCCGGCAGCCCGTTGGCCCGGATGCCCGAGTTCTATGAATGCACCTGCCCACGCTGCAACCAGCCGGCACGGCGCGAAACCGACACCATGGATACCTTCGTCGAAAGCTCCTGGTACTTCGCCCGCTACGCCAGCCCGCACTACGACAAGGGCATGGTCGACCCGGCCGCAGCCAACCACTGGCTGCCAGTGGATCAGTATATCGGTGGTATCGAACACGCCATCCTGCACCTGCTATATGCGCGTTTCTTCCACAAGCTCATGCGTGACGAGGGCCTGGTCGACTCGGACGAGCCGTTCAAGGACCTGCTGACCCAGGGCATGGTATTGGCCGATACCTACTACCGGATCGATGCCAAGGGCGCCAGAACCTGGTTCAACCCCGCTGATGTCGAAGTCGAACGCGATGCCAAGGGCAAGGTCGTCCGTGCCCACCTGGCCAGCGACGGAGAGCCGGTGGAAATCGGCGGTACCGAGAAGATGTCCAAGTCGAAGAACAACGGCGTGGACCCTCAGGCGATGATCGACCAGTACGGCGCGGACACCTGCCGGCTGTTCATGATGTTCGCCTCGCCGCCGGACATGAGCCTGGAATGGTCCGACTCCGGCGTCGAAGGCGCCCAACGCTTCCTGCGTCGTGTCTGGCGCCTGGCCCAGCAGCATGTCGGTAGCGGCCGGCCCGCCGCGTTGAGCGTCGACAACCTGACCGACGCCCAGAAAGACGTGCGCCGTGCCACCCACCTGGCCATCCGTCAGGCCAGTCAGGATATCGGCCAGCATCACAAGTTCAATACTGCTATCGCCGCGGTGATGACGCTGATGAACGTGCTGGAAAAAGCACCACAGGCCGAGGACCAGGATCGCGCGGTACTGCAGGAAGGTCTGGAAACCGTCACCTTGCTGTTGGCACCCATCGTCCCGCATATCAGCCATGCGCTGTGGCAGGCATTGGGCCAGCAGACACCGGTGATCGACGCACCCTGGCCAGTGCTGGACGAAAGCGCCCTGGTGCAGGACAGCCTTGAGCTGGTCATCCAGGTCAATGGCAAGCTGCGTGGCCATATCCAGGTGCCAGCCGATGCCAGTCGCGAAGCAGTGGAAGCTGCTGCCCGCGCCAATGAAAACGTGCTGCGCTTTACTGAAGGTCTGAGCATCCGCAAGGTGATTGTGGTGCCGGGCAAGCTGGTCAATATTGTCGCCAACTGATACGCAACGGAGAATCGGCATGCCACTGCAACGTCCACGTCATCTGCTGAGCTGTGCGGTACTCGGCGCCAGCCTGCTGCTCAGCGCCTGCGGCTTCCACCTGCGCGGTACCGGGGTCGATAACGTCAAGCTGGAAGAACTGAACGTCACCGCCCGCAACAGTTATGGTCCTACCTACCAGAGCGTGCTGGAAGCATTGCAGGTCAACGGGGTGTACGTGCGCAGCTCGGCGCCCTATCACCTGCAGTTGCTGAATGAGAACCAGGAACGCCGCGCGGTCACCTATACCTACCGGGCAACCCCGGCCGAGTACGAGCTGACCAGCGAACTGACCTTCCAGATCAGCGACCGCCAGGGCCGTCCCCTGATCGGGCCGGAGACCTTCACCACCTATCGGGTTTACGTCAACGACAAGGATAACCTGATCGGCACCAGCGAAGAGGAAGCCCTGTTGCACCGCGAAATGCGTCAGGACCTGACCCGTCAGTTGATGTTCCGCCTGTCGAGCATTTCCGCCAGCGACCTCGCGGCCCGCGAACAGAAGCTCGACCAGCAGGCTCCCTGAGTCGTGAAACTCAACGCGACCCAGCTGCAGCGCCAGCTTGGCGACGGCCTGGCGCCGGTCTATGTCGTCAGTGGGGATGACCCGCTGCTCACCGGGGAAGCGGCAGATCTGATCCGCCAGGCCTGCCGTGATGCCGGCAGTGAGGAGCGGCTGGTATTCCATGTGGACCGCAGCTTTGAATGGGGTCAGCTGCATGACGCCAGTCACAGCCTGTCACTGTTCGCCCAGCAACGGCTGGTAGAGCTGCGCATCCCCGGTGGCAAACCCGGCGACGAGGGTGGCAAGGCGCTGCTGGCGTGGCTGGATAATCCACCGCCGGATACCACCCTGCTGGTGACCCTGCCCAAGCTGGATGGCAGTACCCAGCGCAGCAAGTGGGCCAAAGGGCTGATCGAACATGAGCACAGCCGCTTCCTGCAGATCTGGCCGGTGGAAGCACAGCAGTTGCCGGGCTGGATGCGCGACCGCCTGGCCGCTGCCGGGCTTCACGCCACGCCCGAAGCACTGGATCTGCTCAGCGCCCGGGTCGAAGGCAACCTGCTGGCTGCCGCTCAGGAGATCGAGAAACTCAAGCTGTTTTGCGACAGCGGTCAGCTGGATCTGCAGACAGTGCAGCAGGTGGTCGCCGACAGTGCCCGTTTCGACGTCTTCAACCTCACCGATGCTTTGCTCCAGGGTGAACCCCAGCATGGCCTGCGCATACTGCATGGGCTAAAGGGTGAAGGTGTGGAAGCGCCGGTGGTGCTCTGGGCGGTCAGCCGCGAGCTGCGCAGCCTGCACAACATGGCCCACGATCTTGCCCGGGGCATCCCCCAGGACAAGGTCTTTGCCAGCCAGCGCCCGCCGGTATGGGACAAGCGCAAGCCGCTGCTCTCCAGGGCCTTGCAACGCCATCCGGTGACTGTCTGGGAACGTCTGCTGCGCCTGGCCCAGCAAGCCGATGAACAGATCAAGGGCCAAAGCCCCGGCTCACCCTGGGACAGCCTGGCGCTGATCGTGGTGCAAGCTGCCGGCACTCGTCTGTCCCTGGCTGCAGGCTGATATCCAGAGCCCAGCCCGCAAACCTCAAGCCCTGCTGCCCCACACCCATCAACTTTGGGGTCGTTCAATTTGTGAGAGCGGCCTTGGCCGCAAAGCCTTTCCCGCCAGCCTCCTGGGACGGTCGAGCACCAGCTCGACCAAAGGGTTACCAGAACAGCTCAAGGCCGCGCCAGAATCAACGTCCCCAGTGGCGGCAGGTCCAGGCGCAGGGAACAGGGCTGACCGTGGCTGTCGCGCTCCTCGGTCCACACTTCTCCCTTGCTGCCCGCACCCGAGCCGGCGAAAGCATGGTCATCACTGTTCAACAGTATTTGCCAGCCCCCTGCTTCGGGCACACCGACCCGATAGTCGCTGCGCAGCACCGGGGTGAAGTTGTGCACCACCAGCACCATGGCTCCGTCCTCGCCCCGCCGTAGCCAGGCATAAACGCTGTTGCTGCTGTCGTCACCGATCAACCATTGGAACCCGTCGGCACTGTGGTCACGCTGGTGCAATGCCGGTTGCTCGGTATACAGCCGATTCAGCTCCCGCACCAGATCGTGTACGCCACGATGGTCGTCATAGCTGAGCAGATACCAGTCCAGCTGCGCATCATGGCTCCATTCGCGCCACTGGCCGAACTCGCAGCCCATGAACAGCAGTTTCTTGCCCGGGTGGCTCCACATGAAGGAAAGATACAACCGCAGGTTGGCGAATTGCTGCCAACGGTCGCCGGGCATCTTGCCGAGCAACGAGCCCTTGCCGTGCACCACCTCGTCATGGGAGATCGGCAGAATGAAATGCTCGGTGAAGGCATATAACAACCCGAAGGTGATCTGCTGATGATGATGCCGGCGGTGCAGCGGATCTTCCTTGATGTAATTGAGGGTGTCGTGCATCCAGCCCATGTTCCACTTGCCGGTAAAACCCAGGCCACCTTCCCGGGTCGGTTGGCTGACGCCCGGCCAGGCGGTGGACTCCTCCGCGATCACCAGTGCGCCTGGTGCTTCAGTGGCGACCACATCATTCAGGTGTCGCAGGAACTCGATGGCCTCCAGGTTCTCCCGGCCGCCGTGGCGGTTGGGTATCCATTCGCCGCTCTTGCGTGAGTAGTCCCGGTACAGCATGGACGCCACCGCATCGACCCGTAGCCCATCGACATGATATTCGCGCAGCCAGTGCAGCGCCGAGGCCAGCATGAAGCCATGCACCTCGGTACGCCCCAGGTTGTAGATGTGGGTGTCCCAATCCGGATGCCAGCCCTCGAAGGGATGGGCATATTCGTAGAGCGCGGTGCCATCGAATAGCCCCAGCCCATGGGCGTCCCCCGGAAAGTGCGCCGGCACCCAGTCCAGAATGACGCCGATGCCAGCCCGGTGGCAGGCGTCGACGAAGCCGGCGAAGTCCGCCGGCGTACCATGCCGGGCGGTGGGAGCGAACTGCGACAGGGGTTGATACCCCCAGGAGCCGCCGAATGGGTGCTCCATCACCGGCAGCAATTCGACGTGGGTAAACCCCATATCCTGCACATAGGGAATCAGCTGCTCGGCCAGTTCTGCCCAACCCAGCGGCTCACCACCGGCTTCACTGGTCTGCCGCCAGGAGCCGGTATGCACTTCGTAAATCGCCAGCGGTCTGGTATTGGACTGACGCCCCGCCCGTTCGTCCATCCACTGCTGGTCACCCCACTGGAAATCCGTCCCGGAAGCTACCACCGAACCGGTGGCCGGCGGTTTCTCGGTGGCCAGCGCGACGGGATCGGCCTTCAGTGGCAGGAGTCCGTCCTGGCCGAGGATTTCGTACTTGTAGACCTCACCCGGGCCAAGCCGGGGAATAAACAATTCCCAGATGCCGCCGCCTGGATGCAGCCGCATGGGGTGCCGGCGGCCATCCCAGCTGTTGAAATTGCCAACCACCGACACCCGCCGGGCATTCGGCGCCCAGACCACGAAACGCACACCAGACACACCATCGGCCACCCATGGCTGGGCACCGAAGCATTGACCGAGACGGCGATGGTTGCCTTCACCGAACAGGTAGACATCCATCTCCCCCAGCTGCGGGCCGAAGGCATAGGGATCTTCTGTTTCCTGCACTCCACCATTCCAATGGATGCGCAGGCGGTAGCGGCGACGCTGGTCGAGTGCTCTGGTGAACAGGCCCGGAACAGGCTCGTCCATGGGGCCGATCAGTTGTCCGTCCTCATCCAGCAATTGGACTTCCAGCGCACCCGGTTGCCAGGTACGCACCTGGACGACGCCATCCTGATCATGGGGGCCGAGGAAGGCAAAGGGATTGCCGTGTTCGGCACGGATCAGGGCCTGGATATCCCCATTGTCAGTGCTCATCCGGTTGCTCATCAGGGCCGTTCTCCATCATCGATTTGCATAAACCAATCAATCCTCCCAAGGGCACGTCCAACCAGTCAGGCCGGTAACGGGCCTCGTAATCCACTTCATAGGCCGCCTTTTCGATACTGAACAGCGCCAACGCCGCCCGGGTGCCCTGCTCCGCCCAGGTATGGGGCAGGTCGCTGGCAACCTCCAGATAAGATGTCAGAAAGGCGTGCGCGGCCTGCTCGCGGTAGGCCGCGCAGATATGTTGTCGGGCCTGCTGTGCCTGCTCCGACTGATCGGTGCCGTGGATGCTTCGCAGCGCCATTGCTCCGGCGTAATCGAAGGAGCGCAGCATGCCGGTGACGTCCTTCATGGGGCTCTGACGCTCACGCCGCTGCGGCAGGCTGCGGGTCGGCTCCCCCTCGAAATCGATGAAACAGGCATCGCCCTGCACTACCAGCACCTGCCCCAGGTGCAGATCGCCGTGCACGCGGATGCGCACGCCCCCAGTACAGCGTTGCGCCAGCGCTTTCACCGCCTCGCTCAGTTCTCCACGCCGCGCCAACAACCATTGGGCCTGTTCGGCAGCCACCGCGTCGAGCTGCGCGCGATGTTGATCGATGGCGTTGAGCGCGCCCTGCAGTTGTTCGCCGATATGTTCACCCCACTGAGCACAGTCAGCCTGGGTGGCAACTGCGAAACCGAAGCCCTCGCCGCCCTGCGGGTCAGCCAGCAACAGGTGCATTTCGCCCAGACGCCGGCCCAACGTGCCGGCAAAGGCCTGCAATTCGGCCAACGCCGTGTACTGGTTCTCCTGCTCTGACAGCCCACCCGCCAGTTGATCACGGATGGCCCGCTCCAGGGTGTCGCGAGTCCATTGCCAGGCATCCCCCTGGCTGTCCACATAACCCTGCAGAATCATCAGGGTATGGCTCTCGCCGGTTTCATCGATGCGTTGCACCTGGCCCAGCAACGGTGCGATCGCGGGAAACTCACGTTCGGTGAGAAAGCGGCCCATTTCGATTTCCGGGTGTACGCCGGGCATCACCCGGCGGATGATCTTCAACATCATCCGCTCACCGATGAGCACTGAGGTATTGGACTGTTCCACTGCCAGCGGCAGGATTTCCTCCTCGGGCCGCTCCTCCTGCTGCGCAAGCTTTGCCCCGGCGCTGAAGCGGATCTCCACGCCCTGCTCGTGCACCACCTGATGGCGACGCATATTGTCGATCACCTTGCGGGTAAAACCCGGCAACATGGCGGCATCGGTCAGCAGTCCCAGTCGTGGTCCGCGACGCAAACGCGCCAGCGCGAAGGCCGCAGCGGTCTGGCCGAACATGTCCGGTGTATCGGTATTGCGCAGATAGCCCAATGGCAACTGGTAGTGCGCGTCTCCCACCGTCACCTCACAAAGCACGCAGGGCTCGCTCTGTTCGCAGAAAGGGATCGCATAGCGCAGCCGAATTGGCTCACCGGCGTCGGTCGAGCCGGAAAACCAGCGGCGCTTGGCCAGCCACTGGGGCAGGATTTCCCGCTCCAGCACTCGACGGCAGGCGTCCTTCAGCAGGTCAGCCATATCGTGCTTGATGACCAGGGTTGCCAGCTCCGGCAGCGATTGCACCGGCTCGATATGCCAGCTGGGCATCTGGCTTTCATCCGCCAACACGAACCAGTAGAAGCCATAGGGCGGCAGCGTCAGCAGATAATGCAGCTGGCCGATCGGTGGAAAGCTGCTGCCACCCAGCATTTCCACTGGTACCTTGCCGGCCCAGGCGGATAGATCCAGCTCAGTAGCCTGGGCCGCCCGCGACAGGTTGGCGACGCACAGGATGATCTCGTGGCGGCCCTCCTCGGTGGTGAACTCGCGCAGATAGGCGATGACCTTGCGGTTGGCCGGCGCCAGCATCTTCAGCGTGCCACGGCCAAAAGCTTGCTGCTGCTTGCGGACCGTGAGCATGCGCCGGGTCCAGTTCAACAGCGAATGGGCATCGCGGGCTTGGGATTCGACGTTAACGGTCTGGTAGCCATACAGCGGATCCATGATCGGCGGCAGCACCATGCTGGCCGGGTCGGCCCGGGAGAAGCCACCGTTGCGGTCGGTGGACCACTGCATCGGCGTACGTACGCCATCCCGGTCGCCAAGGAAGATATTGTCGCCCATGCCGATCTCGTCACCGTAATACAGTGTTGGCGTGCCCGGCATGGACAGCAGCAGGCTGTTGAGCAGTTCGATACGCCGCCGGTCACGCTCCACCAGCGGCGCCAGGCGCCGGCGAATGCCCAGGTTGATGCGCGCACGGCGGTCCGCCGCATAGTAGTTCCACAGGTAGTCGCGCTCCTGATCGGTCACCATCTCCAGCGTCAGTTCATCGTGATTGCGCAGGAAGATCGCCCACTGGCAGTTGTCCGGGATGTCCGGTGTCTGGCGCAGGATATCGGTGATCGGAAAACGGTCTTCCTGGGCGATGGCCATGTACATGCGCGGCATCAGCGGGAAATGGAAGGCCATATGGCATTCGTCGCCCAGGCCGCCGTCCTCGCCACCAAAATACAGCTGCGTGTCCTCGGGCCACTGGTTGGCTTCGGCCAGCAACATGCGGTCGGGATAGCTGGCATCCAGCTCGGCGCGAATTTTCTTCAGGACCTGGTGGGTTTCCGGCAGGTTCTCGTTGTTGGTGCCGTCGCGTTCGATCAGATAGGGAATGGCGTCCAGGCGCATGCCATCCACCCCCATATCCAGCCAGAAGCGCATCACCGACAGCACCGCCCGCAGCACCTGGGGATTGTCGAAATTCAGGTCCGGCTGGTGCGAGTAGAAACGATGCCAGAAGAACTGGCCTGCGACCGGGTCCCAAGTCCAGTTGGACGTTTCGGTATCGAGGAAGATGATGCGCGTGCCCTGGTAGATCTGATCGGTATCGGAC
This sequence comes from Halopseudomonas bauzanensis, assembly GCF_900114735.1. Taxonomy (GTDB): domain Bacteria; phylum Pseudomonadota; class Gammaproteobacteria; order Pseudomonadales; family Pseudomonadaceae; genus Halopseudomonas; species Halopseudomonas bauzanensis. The sequence continues at coordinate 608,095 of NZ_FOUA01000001.1, forward strand.
CAGACATAGAAGTTGCGTGCCTGCGAACCCTTGGGTGCCAGCCGCGCCCGCTGGAACCAGGGATGCTGGTCGGAGGTATGGTTGATCACCAGCTCGGTGACCACCCGCAGGCCGCGCTTGTGCGCTTCGCGAATGAAGCGGCGCACATCGGCCATGCTGCCGTAGTCCGAATGCACCCCGCGGTAATCGGCGATGTCATAGCCGTCATCGCGCCGGGGCGAAGGGTAGAAAGGCAACAGCCAGAGCGTGTTCACGCCGAGATCGACGATGTAGTCGAGCTTCTGGATCAGGCCCGCGAAATCACCGATACCATCGTTGTTGGCATCGAAGAAGGACTTCACGTGAATCTGATAGATGATTGCATCCTTGTACCAGCACGGGTCGTTGAGAAAGGCTCGTGCTCGGGCTCGTCTTGCCATGATCACACCTCAGGCCGCAGGTCGGATACGCCATATTCCAAAGGGCAGATACCAGGGTTCGATACGCATCCACTGGGTCTTGCCGTGCCATAACCAGGTATGGCCATTCATCAGGTCCTCACCATGGGTGGTGGCGTCATCATTCAGACCGAACTCCCACAGCGGCAGTTCAAAGTGTGCTTCCTGGGCGTTGAACGGATCCAGGCAGACGGCCACCAGGATGAAGTTCGACAGATCCGCGGTGCGTTTGCCGAAGTACAGGATGTTGTCATTCCAGACGTGGTACGCCTGAAAGCCCAGGTGAGTCTGCAGTGCCGGGTTATTGCGGCGGATGCGGTTGAGCCGGGCGATCTCACCGATGATGTTGCCCGGTGCGTGCCAATTGCGTGGCCGCAGCTGGTACTTCTCCGAATCCAGGTACTCCTCGCGCCCGGGCAGCGGCTCCGCCTCGCAGAGCTCGAACCCGGAATACATGCCCCACAACCCCGAGCCCATGGTCGCCAGGGCCGCGCGGATGAGAAAGCCGGCGCGCCCGGAGCGCTGCAGGAAGTACGGGTTGATATCCGGCGTGTTGACGAAGAAGTTCGGCCGATAGCAATCGCGCCAGGGCGGCTGGTTCAGTTCGGTGAAATAGCTTTCCAGCTCCTGCTTGGTATTGCGCCAGGTGAAGTAGGTGTAGCTCTGGCTGAAGCCGATCTTGCCGAGCCGCGCCATCATTGCCGGCCGGGTAAAGGCCTCGGCCAGGAAAATCACCCCCGGATGCCGCTGGCGGATGTCGGCAATCAGCCACTCCCAAAACGGCAGCGGCTTGGTATGTGGATTGTCGACCCGAAACAGGGTCACCCCCTGCTCGACCCAGAACAGCACCACGTCACGCAACGCCAGCCACAGGTCCGGCATTGCGTCCTCGGCATAGAATTCGACGTTGACGATATCTTCGTATTTTTTCGGCGGGTTCTCCGCATAGCGGATGCTGCCGTCTGGGCGCCAGTTGAACCAGCCGGGGTGCTCGCGCAACCAGGGGTGGTCCGGCGAGCATTGGATGGCAAAATCCAGGGCCACTTCCAGATCATGGGACCGAGCCGCGGTGACCAAGCGATGGAAATCCTCCAGGTCTCCCAGCAATGGATGCAGGGCATCGTGGCCGCCCTCCTCGCTACCGATGGCGTACGGACTGCCGGGGTCGTTCGGGCCGGCCTGCAGACTGTTGTTCGGCCCTTTCCGATGGGTCAGCCCGATGGGATGGATTGGCGGAAAATACAGCACATCGAACCCCATGCGGGCGATATCCGGCAACCGCTGAATGACGTCATCGAAGGTGCCATGGCGATTCATGTCCTCGGTCTGCGAGCGTGGAAACAGCTCGTACCAACTGGCGAATTCCGCCAGTGGACGCTCAACATCCAGCGGATACTCGGCACTGCGTACCAGCTGGACGCGTTGGCCGGCCAACCGCATGATATGCCCGGTATGGGGGCTCAGCAGCAGGGTTACCTGGGCATCGGTGTCGCGGGCTTCAGCCAATTCCACCAATAGCTCCTGAAGCATATCGATGTGGGCCGGCTCGGCCTGTGCCAGGGTGTCCTGCAGCAGCCGCTCCCCCTCCTGCAGCTCCAGCTCCACCGACACACCCGCCTGGTATTTCTTGCCAAGCTCATCGCAATAGGAAGCCCAGGCATCCACCCAGGCTTCTATCGCAAAATGCAGCTTGTCAGCCTGCCGTGGGGTCAGCTCAGCCTGCCACAGGTCATTACCTCGCGGCGCCAGCGGCAGCCGTTGCCATCCCGCCTGATCATCGGCCCGGCGCCAGATGACCTCAGCCGCCAGCTTGCCGTGTCCGTCGCATACCAGCACCGCAGACAATATCAAGGGCCGACCCTGTACGGCCTTGGCCGCGTAGCGACCCTGTTCCACGGTCGGTGTAATCGACTCGATAGCGATCCGCGGCAGGCTGACAGCCTGTTCGGCTGTCAGCAGCTCAGCCATTGAGGACCGTGCCCCCATTGATGTGCAACACCTGGCCGCTCATGTAGGAAGAGTCGGAACAGGCCAGGTAGACATAGGCCGGGGCCAGTTCCGCTGGTTGCCCAGGGCGGCCCATAGGCGTGTTGCCGCCGAACTCCGATACCTGCTCCGCCGAGAAGGTCGAGGGAATCAGCGGCGTCCAGATGGGACCCGGGGCGACGCCATTGACGCGAATACCGCGACTGCTGAGGTTCATTGCCAGAGCACGGGTAAAGCTGACGATCGCGCCCTTGGTGGCGGAGTAGTCGATCAGCACCGGGTTGCCCTTGTAGGCAGTGATCGAGGTAGTGTTGATGATTGCTCCACCCTCGGGAATATGCGGCAGCGCGGCCTTGGTCAGCAGAAACATACCGAAGATGTTGGTGCGGAAGGTTTGCTGCCATTGGTCCGCGGTGATGTCTTCAAGCTTCTCCTGAGGGTGCTGTTCGCCAGCATTGTTGACCAGCACATCAATCCGCCCCCACTTGCCGGTCACCTCCTCGACGACCTTGCGACAGAAACCTTCGTCAGCCACATCGCCAGCCAGGGTGATAACTTCGCCGCCGGCCTTGCGGATTTCATCCTCGGTCTTGCGTGCATCCTCATGGGAGTCGAGATAGAGCAAGGCGACCTTGGCGCCCTCCCGTGCGTAATGCACCACGACCGCGCGGCCGATGCCGCTGTCAGCACCGGTTACCACGGCCACCTTGCCCTGCAACTTGCCGCCTGACCGATAGTGCTCGGAAATGAATTCCGGTTGCGGATGCATCTGCTCCTCGGAACCGGGCTCCTCCTGATGCTGCGGAGGGGGTGTCTGTTTATCGTTCATGGCGGGTCTCCTCAGTGTCCGCTCACACCCAGCTCGCGGGCCAGCAGTGATCGGATGGTATTGAGATGGCGCTGTTCTTCAGTCAGAGCATGGGTGAAGCTGCTGCCGATATTGGCGTGCCCGCCATCATCAGCCAGCTTGATCAGCAACTCCCAGGCGGCGTTGTCAGTCAATTCGATGGTGAGCATGGCGTTCAATGCCTGAGCCAGATTGGTCCGCGGATCGGTGATCACCTTCAGCGCTCCCGAGCCGACCACCCCGGCGAGGTCGGCGCAGGGCGTCTGCGCCGTTGGATCGGCGCCGAGGGATTCCAGAGCATCGACCAGCAGGAACATGTGCGCCTCTTCATCATCGCGGATCTGCCTGAGCGTCGGGATCAGCTCCGCGCCGGTCTCGCAGGCACCCGCCTTGGCAATCAACGCCTCATACAGACGTACCCCGGTGCGCTCGAAGGCCAGCCGTTCGCCCAATTTGTCGATCAGCAGTTCCGGATCGTTGCCCAGGATCTTGTCGAAGGTGCTTTTCAGCATGCCTTTGACCGACCCGGGAATCGGCACCGAACCGACATCGCCCTCTTCGCGGTTCATCTGCTCGCGGGCATGGGCCAGCGTCGAGGCATCGCCCGGCACGTCGGCGGGCCGCTCACCGACGTATTCCACCATCTTGCGGGTGTCTTCGGGTGACATCTGGGCCCCGGTGAAGTTGTGTCCGAGTTTGGCTGCTTTATTCATTGTCAGGTCCTCACGGGGTTTTGCGGTTCAACTCAGTACCGGGCGTCCAGTCATAACCGGCGGAGACAATATCCGATGCGATACCCTCGGAATTGATATGGCGACGGTATTCCAACGACAGCGGGCTTTCCTGCTCCTTGGGTACGTAGGCGCTGCCGGAGGTGCGCAGATCGGTTTCTTCAGCCAGGACCTTGCGTACGAAGTCGCGCTGACTCTTGAACTGGATCATGCTCGGCAAGGTACCGCCCAGCACTTCAGCCGGGTCGCGCCGATCAATCTGCTTGAAGATGTCGCAGGCCATATTCAGATGGCCCAACTCGTAATCGAGGAAGCGTTCCCACAACGCCTTGATCCGGGGGTTTTCTTCCTGTTCGGCGCAACTGGCGTAGGCGTAGACCTCCATCGCCTCGTGCACCAGCCACTTTTCCATCAAGCTTTCCGCAGGGTCCATGAGCGAGCCATATTGAGTCACGTGCTGCTCCTCCACCGAGGCGATTTCCGCGTAGAGCATGCGTGCGACCGGATCGGTGAAGGTCGGCCCGATGTTCATGTAGTAGTCGTGGGTCTGGTATTCGGCGCCGGTGATCAGTGCCGCATGGATCTTGGTGATCAAATCCGCGTCGTTCTTGTCGTAATTTTCCCGCAGGTCGCTTTCCGGCGCCCGGTGGTGTTCGGAGGTTTTACGCCCCGGCACCAGGTCGGTATAACCCTGCAGGATGTTGTTGGCGTCCTTCCCTTCCAGCCGGTCGAGCATCGCCGCATAGCGATAGAGATGATCAAAATCCTCGAGCAGGCCAAAGCGGTACGTCTGCGCCTGGTAGGGATCGGGTTCGTTCTGGGCCACCGCAGCGGTCACTTCTATCGCCACCTGCTCATAGGCGATCGTGGTTTCCAGCGGCGAATGGTCCGCAGAGAGCAGCCAGTTGACTGCGGTGCATTGATGCTGCTCGACTCGGCGGATCTGGGCCAGGGGCAGCTGCAGTCGTTTGTCGAAGCGCGCAAGCATGTGCTTGACCCGCAATGCATCCGCTTCCACGCCATTCATGAGGATGATCCGCACCCGGGTAAACGCATCATCGTCCAGCTTGCTCATTGGCCGGCTGGCCATTTCCTTCCAGGTAAATTGCTGCTTTTCCAGCGGGGTGCCTTGATTGTCCAGGATTCCGGAAAGACCGTGCATGATGCCTCCTGTCGCAAACGCTAGGGTTCGAGGGGGATGCAGAAAGAATCTTCGAGTAAACCGCCTGACAACCAACCAGGACGGCTTACCGCAAAACTCTCGTCCGGCGCTTCGTCACCAGATAGAAAACGGCGGCGGGAGATGGGTCTCCCCGCCGCCATCGAATCAGCTGCGCCGGCTCTTCTCACCGCCCTTCTGGCCGGCTTCGGATGCGCGCTGCGGGTTATTCTTGAAGTTACCACCGCTGTTTTGTCCACCCTTCTTTCCGGCTTCCGATGCCCGCTTGGGATCTTCAGCGAAATTACCTTTACCACCACGATGTTCAGTCATTTCTGTTCTCCCGTTTCGTTTCGAAGTTAATAGCGGGTTCCACCAATGGAACTCACTATTAATAGGCCGGAGGAACCGGAACTCGTTCAGATCTTTTTTTATATCCAATAATCATCATTTCATTACCGAATATAACGTCACGAAAGACTAACGTTTCGCTTCCGTATCCGGGTTGGCCGAGCGTGCGAGAAAGGCCTGGGTGACTTCGGGAAGGTGTTGCAGCAGCCACTCAGCCATGGCGACTTCTTCCCGCAGATTCTGCTCGCATACTTGCTGGGTATCCATATCGCCAGCCGCTTTCGCCGCCGCACTGAGAATGGTGTAGGAGGCGATTTCCATATGCTCGAACACATAACCGCTCATGGCACCTTTCACCACTTCATCGCCCATCACCATGCCGGATACGCCCTGGGCCATTGCCATCAGCTTGCCGCCGATATCCTTGATCGTCGAAGGGCTGCTGCCGAGCCGTTTGATACAGGCTTCCAGTCGTTCCTGTTGGCCACGTGTCTCCTGGATATGCTGGTCGATCCTGGCCTTGAGCACGGGGTAATGTTCCAGCCGGGCCGATTGGGATGACAACATGGTTTCTGCCTGCAGCTCCATGGCATGAGCATCGCGCAGCCAGTCGAGCAGGTTTTCTCGCGGGTGTTGATTCGTAGTCATGGAGGTCTCCGTTACGCTTAAATATATGAAGTTGTTACGCACAGAAATAGACACTCACTTCCCAGCAAAGTTGGTCCTGTAATAATTGCTGGCACATTAAAACCACACCTGAAGCACAACAACATCGTAATGATAGCCAAGAGACACAGAGTGAAACATTACCCCGCTTATAACTTATAAATAACGACACGGGACGCGGCCTCCTTCTATCGGATTACCACTTCCTCAATTTGCAATCTCGATCGTCTCGTCTAAGTTGAATCAACCACCAACCACTCTGGAGGACACAATGCTTACCGATATGAGCGTATGGCGCGCTGCATTGCCGGATTGCAATATTTCCACGCAGGAAAGACCTGATGGCAGTGCTGTTCTGATAGTCAAGTCCGCGGATGGAAAGGAACTCAGACGTGTGCTGCCCAATGATCCAAAAGGTGCCCATCAGCTCCTGCGCCGGGTACAGTTGGATCTTATGCTCGCAAAGGGGCAGGCCCCTACCCGGGAAGTGATCGGCACTATCGATGTATCCAGTCTGCCGACCTATAACAATGGCCGCCTGCACAAGACTCGTGCAGCCAGCCTGTGGGAGCGGCGCCGCCTGGCGATGAAGGCTTCTGCCCACCGAGGCAATGGCTGACAAAGCCAGGCACAGCCCGAAAGCCCCCTGCTGATCAGGGGGCTTTCGCATTCAGCTGCTGCCAATGCTCCTGTTTGATACGTTGACGATTACGGTATCCCGCCCAGGGATCCTCGGTGAGCTGCGCCAGACGCTGATGCAGATTACCGATATGCCACTGCGCCGCACTGCGCAGCCCCTGCAATTCATCCCGTGCGATGGGCACCGATACCGGTAATCCGGGGCGCGCCCGTACAGAATAGGCGGCCACGGTACTGGCACCGAACTGGTTGCGCAGATAATCGATGAAGATCTTGCCGACCCGGTTGCGCGGTCCCATCTTCGCGGTGAACCGATCCGGTAGCTGCTGCGCCATAAAGGCTGAAATCGCCCGACTGAAGTTCTTCGCCGTTTCCCAATCGATATGCCGCGCCAGTGGAATGATGATGTGCATACCCTTGCCGCCGCTGGTTTTCAGCCAGCTTTCCAACCCCAGTTCGTCGAGTACCGCCAGTACCAGCTCCGTCGCCTCGAGCATGCTTTTCCAAGGCAGGTCGGGATCCGGGTCCAGATCCAGCGTGAGGCGATCTGGTCTGTCGATGTTACTGCTGCCGGCGCCCCAGGTATGGAATTCGATGGTGCCCATTTGTACCGCACCGACCAGCGCCCGGACGTTGTTCACTTCCATGTAGCTGCCGTGCTCGGGATCCAGCGCTGGGTCGAGATGCCGAATATTGGGAATGGCCAGCCGCTCGGCATGCTTCTGGAAGAATGTCTCGCCGCCCACGCCCTCGGGTGCACGCAACAGGGATACCGGCCGCCCAGCCAGATGGGGCACAGCCCAGTCCGAAATGCTCTCGTAAAAGGCCGCCAGTTCGCCCTTGGTGGCGCCACTGCTCTGGTCGATCTGCCGCTGCGCGTTGCTGATCCTGACCCCGGCGACATTGCCGGAAACCTTTTTGCGCCCCATGATCTTTTCCACCTGCTCCGGCGCCAGAGGCTGCTCCCGAATGATCTCCTCGGCGGGCTTGTCGGTGCGCAGCGAGATGAAAACCGGCTGCCGGATCACACCGGCTCCCGTCCACTCGGCAAACTCCACCTCGCATACCAGTTGCGGCTTGACCCAGGTGGCGCTGCGGGAATCGGGCACGGTGCCGTTGACCGGCTGGCGCTCCTGTTGCAATTTCTTCAGTTGCTGATGAATGGTGCTGATCCGCGCCTGGTTGAAACCGGTGCCGACCCGGCCCGCATAGACCAGCTCGTTTTTATCTGCATCATGTACGCCAAGCAGCAAGGAACCGAATCCGCTGCGACTGCCCTTGGGCGCGGTAAAGCCGATGATCACGAATTCCTGGCGCTGTTTACACTTGAGTTTGATCCAGTCGGCGCTGCGGCGGGAAACGTAAGGGCTGCCGGCCCGCTTGCCGATAATGCCTTCCAGGGACATGGCGCAGGCGCTCTTGAAAATGGACCCATAGTCCGCATCGAAGATATCGGAGAACCGCAGCAACTCTCCCGCATGCGTGGATAGTACCCGGTCCAGCGCGGCCCGCCGGGTCTCCAGTGGTTGTTGCCGCAGGTCGTCATCATTGAGGAAGGGTGCATCGAACAGGTAGAGCAGCATCTGCTGGCTGCGCTCGGTATCGAAAGCATTCTGCAGCGCCTGGAAGTCCGGCATGCCATCTTCGTCCAGCACCACCAACTCGCCATCCAGCCAGCTGTTTTTCAGCCCCAGCATGCGCAGTTCTTTCACCTGTGCCGGCAACCGATGACTCCAGTCATGCCCATTGCGGGTAAACACAGTGACTTTGCCCTTGGCATCAAACCGCACCATCAGGCGGTAACCGTCGAATTTGATCTCGTACAGCCAATCACCTGCCGGCGGGCTGCTGGCCAGCGTTGCCAGTTGCGGTGCGAGCATCGCGGGGAAGCTCCCGGCCTTGGCGTTGCTCCTGGCTTTGGTCGGCTTCGCCTTGGGGGCTGGAGGAGTAACCTTGGGCTGGGCTTTGGCGGCCTTACTCTTACTTGATGACTCAGCGGCAACGGTACGGCCGGTCTTTTCATCGATGACCGCCCCGGACAGCACACTCTCGGGCCGCTCGCGTACAACGTCGTATTCATCGCTGGGCCGGGCAGCGTGGTCCTTCTCCTTGATCAGCAACCATTGCTCCTTGTCACCGCTGCCCGGCAGCCGGGTCCGTACCAGGGTCCAGTCGCCGGCCAGCTTTTCACCGATCAGCGTGAACTTGAGCTTGCCGTTCTTATAACTCTTGCGCGGGTCACCCTGGGGCTGCCATACGCCGTGATCCCAAACGATGACATCCCCTCCACCGTATTGCCCCTTGGGAATGCTGCCCTCGAAATCGCCATAGCTCAGCGGGTGGTCTTCCACATGTACCGCCAGCCGCTTGTCCTTCGGGTCCAGGCTCGGCCCCTTGGGCACCGCCCAGCTCACCAGCGTGCCATCGAGCTCAAGACGGAAATCATAATGCAATCGGCGGGCAGCATGCTTCTGGATGACGAAGCTCAGGGAGCCCGCCGCTGCCCGCTTACCTCGCGTCGTCTGCCCTGGTGGCTCACGGGTTTTCTCGAAATCCCGTTTGCGGTTGTATTCGGTCAGGGGTCTGGGCATCGGCAGTGCTCCGTGGGCTCAGAGGATGTTCATCCGGATTTTTTCCGGCGAGATGTACCTGCACCCGAATCGCTGACCTTGCGCGTCCCGCCCTTGCCGCCTTTGCTATCTTTGCTCCCCTTGGCGTTCTTGGCTCCGCCCAGGCTTCGTTTCAGCAGCTCGGTCAAGTCCACCACATCGGCAGTTTGGCGCTCCTCGTCCTGCTCGACGGTTTCCACGGCCTGGATTTCACCGGCACTGGCTTTCTCCTCCACCAGAGCCATGATTTCGTCCTCGAAGGTGTTGCGGTACTCATCCGGTTCCCACTCGCCAGCCATGTCTTCCACCAGACGCTTGGCCATGTCCAGCTCCTTGGCGGTAGGCTTGGCTTTGGTGACGCTGCTTTTCAGCTCCAGATAGGCGATGTCTCGCACCTCTGAAGGCCAGCGCAGCATGATCAGCGCCAACGCCGAGTCCAGCGGCATCAGTGCCGCCAGGCTCTGTTTGGTGCGCACCACCACGTGGGCCAGCGCAACTTTTCCGGTGCTGATCAGGGTTTCGCGCAGCAGGGCGTAGACCTTCTCGCCGCGCCGGTCAGGTGCCAGGAAATAGGGCTTGGAGATATGCAGCAACGGAATCGCCGCGCTGTCGATAAAAGAGAAGATATCGATGGTCTGGGTGGCTTCCGGCAAAGCGGCCTGGATTTCCTCTTCGCTGATGACAACATAGTTGCCCTTCTCCAGCTCTACGCCCTTGACGATGTGCTCGCGGGCCACTTCCTTGCCGGTGACCTTGTTCACCCGCTTGTAGCCCACCGGGTCCATGGTCCGCTCGTCCAGCCAGTCAAAATCGACCCCACTGGAGCTGGTGGCGGACACCAGCGATACCGGAATGTGTACCAGACCGAAACTGATTGCGCCTTTCCAGATTGCCCGTGCCATAACCTTGCTCCCGGCCATTGTCTACGGATGACCAGGCGGCGACGAGGAAAGTTCAGGCCATAGACGGCAGCCGCGACCGCCCGGCCGCCGGGCGGAAAAAACAATGAACCAACATCCCGCTTCCGCAGGTCTGTAGCTGTATGGATACCGCGATATCAGTGCCGACCTGAAACGGGGGAACAGACCAATGGGCCAGAAGCATCGGTTTCTTATCAGCTACATTCTCGACAGCCAGCCCATGAACATCGAGGTGGAAAGCACCGGCGAGCACATGACACCCGAGCAGGCCCGGGCGCATGTCGAGGCGCGCTACGACGACAGTTCCTCGGACCAGATAACCGATATTCGCATCTCTCCGATCCTGCATCCCGACTCGGAGCCCGGCCACAACTATCAACCCTGACCGCTACCCGCCTGGAGAACCCGCATGCGCGCACTCACCTACCATGGCAGCCATGATGTCCGTGTCGATACCGTGCCGGACCCAACCATCCTGGAAGATGACGACATCATTCTCAAGGTGACCTCGACCGCCATCTGCGGCTCAGATCTGCACCTCTACCGGGGTTCGATACCGCAGGTCAAACACGGCGATATCTTCGGTCACGAGTTTCTCGGCGAGGTGGTGGAAGCCGGTCGTGCGGTCACGGCGGTAAGCAAGGGTGACAAGGTCATCGTCCCCTTCGTCATCGCCTGTGGTGATTGTTTCTTCTGCAACCTGGACCTGCATGCCGCCTGCGAGACCACCAACCCTGATCGCGGTGCCATTCTCAACAAGAAGCAGATTCCACCGGGCGCAGCGCTGTTCGGGTACAGCCATCTGTATGGTGGCGTGCCGGGTGGGCAGGCGGAATACGTGCGTGTGCCCAAAGCCAATGCGGGCACCTTCAAGTTCCCCAACGAGCTGGATGACGAGAAAGTGCTGTTTCTGACCGACATCCTGCCTACGGGTTACCAGGCGGCAGTCAATGCCGGTATCAAGCCCGGCAGCAGTCTGGCTATTTATGGGGCCGGCCCGGTGGGCCTGATGTCAGCTGCCTGCGCTCGCCTGCTGGGCGCCGAGCAGATCTTCATGGTTGACCATCACGCCTACCGCCTGGAATTCGCTCGCCAGACCTATGGGGTGATACCGGTCAACTTCAATGAATACGATGACCCTGCGGCGGCCATTATCGAGAACACTGCCGGCCTGCGCGGCGTCGATGCGGTCATTGACGCGGTCGGGTTCGAGGCCAAGGGCAGCACCACCGAAACCGTGCTCAAGACCCTGAAGCTCGAAGGCAGCAGCGGCAAGGCCCTGCGCCAGAGTATCGCCGCGGTGCGCCGCGGCGGTACGGTCAGCGTTCCTGGCGTCTATGCCGGATTCATCCATGGCTTCCTGTTCGGCGATGCTTTCGAGAAAGGGCTGACCTTCAAGATGGGCCAGACCCATGTGCATGCGGTACTGCCAAAACTGCTCGACCATATCGTTCGGGGTGAGCTGCATCCAGACATCATCATCAGCCATCGCATGAGCCTGGAGCAGGCTGCCGAGGGCTACCGGATGTTCGACCGCAAGGAGCAGGAATGCCGCAAGGTCATCCTGCGTCCCTGATTTTTATCCAAAGAGGAGAATCGTCATGCCACAAGGCGATAAAGACAAGTACACCGACAAGCAGAAGCGCAAGGCTGAACACATAGAAAAGGGTTACGAACGCAAGGGCGTCTCGGATAAGGAAGCCGAGTCGCGTGCCTGGGCTACCGTCAACAAGCAGTCCGGTGGCGGCAATCGTTCTGGCGGCTCCGGCCAGAAGAAGTCCTCCGGCAGCAAAGCCACTGACCGCAGCGATTCGGCCAAACAGGCCGCGGCTACCCGCAAGGCCGGCTCGCGCTCCGCTTCGCTGCAGGATCAGACCAAGGACCAGTTGATGGCCAAAGCCCGCGCGCGGGATATCAAGGGACGCTCCAGCATGCGCAAGCAGGAGTTGGTCAATGCCCTGCGCAAAAGCAACTGATGAGGCGAATATGTACCGGATATTACGCGACCTGACCCGCCCGCCGGCGACCAAGAATGTCAGCAGTACCGAGAAGTGGATATCCATCGGCGGCGGGTTGCTACTGATCGGCAAGGGCCTGGCCCGACCGGGCCCAATGCGGCTGGTCAAGCTGGCTCTGGGCGCTGCGGCGGTCTACCGTGGCGCGCGGGGCTATAGCTCGACCAAGCAACACCTGCGCCGGGTACGTGCACAACGGGTGACGCCTACCGCCCCACGCACCTGAAGCGCGCCAGCCCATTGCACGACCATGCGGGGGACGACTATGGACCGCCTCTCTTCGCCAGGTAAGTCAGCTCTCGCGCTGCTGATCACCGAGGAGCTCGAATCGGACCACGAAGCCCATGTGCGCCGGCATCTCGCAGAGCAGCTCGCCGGTGTGCTGGGTCTGCGCTTTACCGGTGTACGGCACGGCAGGCAGCTGGATGAAACCGATATCTATGTCATTCCCGATGCCACGCTGGTGACCCCGCAGCCCGGCATCCGCTCCGATCAGGATTTGTACGGCGGCGTAGTGGCCCGACCGTTCATGGCCAGCAAAGCCATCTCCCATCCCCTGATCAGCAGCGACGCCGCCGCACCCGACGGTTGGACCGAACGCTTCATGGAACTGGCCGGGGATGTGGTGCTGCCCGGTTACAGTGCTTTCAATCTGGATGATGCACTGCGCGCTGGCGCGCAGTTATTGCAGCAGGGCCCAATACGGGTCAAGGTCGTGCAGGCCCGTGCCGGTCGTGGCCAGCAGGTAATCCATGCAATGCCCGAGCTGGAAAAATGGCTGGCCCAGCAGGATGCCTCCCGCGTACGACAGGACGGCGTGGTGCTGGAGGTGAACCTGACCTCCGTTAGAACCTTCAGCGTTGGCCAGTTGCGTATCGGCGGCATGGTGATCAGCTACTTCGGTTGCCAGAACCTGACCGACGCCAATGATGGCACTGCGGTGTACGGCGGCTCGGATCTGTGGCTGGTGCGTGGCGACTATACCGCCCTGCTGCGAGAGATACCCGATCCCGTGGCGCGCCAGCTTATCCACCAGGCCCACCGCTATGAGCAGGCGGCCGAAGCGGCGTTCCCCGGTTTCATTGCGTCACGGCGCAATTGCGACGTTGCCGTTGGTCGCGACCCGAGCGGACAGCAACGCAGCGGCGTGCTGGAACAATCCTGGCGTATCGGCGGCGCTAGCAGTGCGGAGGTTTACGCCCTGTTGGCCTTCGTCGCCGAACCGGCGCTGCAGCGCCTGCAGGCTTCGAGCTGTGAGATCTACGGCGAGGCGCCAGTCATCCCGCCGGACGTCACCCTGTTGTATCAGGGTGATGCCTCGGCTACCGGCCCCATCACCATCGGAGTAAGGGTTACCCCATGGCAGCAACCAGTGATTACATCGAACTGACAGTAGAAGGCGAACAGATCGCCGGCACTCTGCTCTCCCCCCAGAAACAGATGCCCGGTTTGCTTTTCGTGCACGGCTGGGGCGGCAGCCAGAGCCGCGACATGATGCGCGCACGGGGTGTCGCCGGCCTCGGCTGTGTCTGCCTGACGTTCGACTTGCGCGGCCACGAGAAGACCATGGCGCACCGGCAGAGGGTGACCCGCGGGCAGAACCTGGAAGATATTCTGGTGGCCTACGACCGTCTTGCCCAGCATCCGGCGACGGACCCTGAGCGTATCGCCGTGATTGGCACCAGTTACGGCGGTTATCTGGCAACCATCCTGACCACGCTACGGCCGGTGCGCTGGCTGGCCATGCGCGTGCCCGCGCTGTACTGGGACGAACAATGGAATCTGCCCAAGCAGCAACTGGATCGCGCAGAGTTGATGCGCTATCGCCAGAGCACTCTCGGTCCTCTGGATAATCGCGCACTGGGCGCCTGCGCCACCTTCGAAGGGGATGTGCTGATCGTCGAATCCGAACACGACGAGCATGTGCCCCACGAAACCATCATGAACTACCGCTCCTCCTGCCGCAGAGCGCACTCCATGACCCACCGCATCATTGATGGCGCCGATCATGGCCTGTCCTCTGAACGTTGTCAGCAGGCCTATACCAGCATCCTGACCAATTGGATCAGCGAGATGATCATCGGCGACCGGATCGGTCACCTGTCCTGAGCCCGCGCCATACTTAAGGTAGACGACGATTTAGGTTGAACCTTGCGGGCCGGAAATTCATCTATTCAGATACATACCCCAGTAGCAGAGGTGAATCATGCACAACGCACAACAACCGACGCATTTGAAATTACTGGCCTGCGCCGTCATGTCAGTGGCCCTGGGTTGTACCGCCGTTGCTGTCCATGCACAACAGGACGCACCAGCCGACATTGACCGATCCACGCAGACCTCGGGCCCAACCGGCACGCCTGCCACTACCGGTGACGGTGGCAGTGCCGATACCACCGGCGCCATTCGTGATAACGATGTGGATGGTGGCATGGCCGGCATGGATACCGATAACGACACCATTGATGCGAATGATTTTCTTGAGGAAGCCTCAGCCAAGGGCGTTGCGGAAATCGAAACCGCGCGCAAGGCGCTGGAACAGGGCCAATCGGAACAGGTCAAGGAATTTGCCAACATGATGATCAAGGATCATGCGGCAGCCAACGAGAAAATGGCCGAACTGGCTGCCTCGAAAGACCTGGAAATATCCGATGAAGCCACGCTGATGGACAAAGCCAAGGCGATGATTCTCGATGCGCGTGACGGCGAATCCTTCGATGCCGCCTATGCCAACAACCAGGTCGCGGCGCATGAGCAGACCATCGAACTGTTCGAACGGGCCGCCCGCTCGGATGATGCCGAGATCGCCAGTTTCGCCAAGGAAACCCTGCCGAAGCTCAAGGAACACCTGAAACAGGCCCAGGCACTGGTCGAGTCCACTCCGGATACCTGATATCGGACGCGCTTGATAATGGGGCCCGGCTTATGTCGGGCCTCTTGGTTTGTGGCTCTGAACCACCCCTCCCAAACTGATTTCCCCTGTCGTCAACTGACCGCCACTGGCGCAGCCGGCTCGAAACTGTCCGAGCGCGCCATGGACCACATTCGCCGATAGAATTCCCCCTGCACCTCGCCCTTGAGCAAGGCACCCGGTTCGAGAAAGGCATGCATCTGCGAGTACAGTTTGACCTCAGTGGCGGACAATCGGTGCACAAGAAAATGGGGCTCCAGTTGCGCGGGATGGGACAACCCTGCCGCCGCCAGCATTTCCGCCAGGGCAATCATGGTATTGCGATGAAAGTGATACACCCGCTCAGCCTTGTCCGGCACCACCAGGGCACGTTGGCGTAGCGGATCCTGGGTAGCGACGCCGGTAGGACAACGGTTAGTGTGACAGGTGCGAGACTGGATGCAGCCAATGGCGAACATGAAGCCGCGCGCAGAATTGACCCAATCCGCCCCTATCGCCAGCACCGAGGCGATATCAAACGCGCTGATGATCTTGCCACTGGCGCCGATGCGGATCTGGTCACGCAGCCCCACGCCAACCAGAGTGTTATGGACGAACATCAGGCCCTCACGCAGCGGCACGCCCAGGTGATTGGTGAACTCCAAAGGCGCGGCGCCGGTACCTCCTTCCTTGCCGTCTACCACGATGAAATCCGGCACGATACCGGTCTCCAGCATAGCCTTGGCGATCGCCATGAATTCCCACGGATGGCCCAGGCACAGCTTGAAACCGACCGGCTTGCCTTCGGCCAATTCGCGCAGGTGTTGAATGAACTGCAGTAATTCGATGGGCGTGGAGAAGGTCGTGTGCCGCGCTGGCGAGATGCAATCGCGATCCTGGGGAATGCCGCGGGTCGCGGCAATTTCGGCGCTGATCTTGTGTTTGGGCAGAATCCCACCGTGCCCGGGCTTGGCGCCCTGACTCAGCTTGATTTCGATCATCTTCACCTGCGGCCGGCGCGCCTGGACCGCGAAGCGCTCGGCATCGAATGCCCCGTTGTCGTCACGGCAGCCGAAGTAGCCACTACCCAGCTCCCAGATCAGGTCCCCGCCATGCTCCAGGTGATAGGGGCTGATGCTGCCCTCCCCCGTGTCATGGGCGAAGTTGCCCAGCTGCGCCCCCTTGTTCAGCGCCGAGATGGCGTTGGCGCTCAGGGAGCCGAAACTCATCGCCGAAATATTCAGTACCGACGCCGAATACGGCTGACGACACTGTGGGCCACCGACGGTCACGCGGAACTCGTCCGGGTTGCCATGCACCACCGGCAGCATCGAATGGCTGATGAACTCGAACCCGGTGTGGTTGACGTCTTTCAGCGTGCCAAACGGGGTATCAGCCGTCTGATTCTTGGCCCGGGCATAGACCAGCGAGCGCTGCGCCCGGGAGAACGGCAACTGCTCGTTGTCACTCTCGATCAGATACTGACGGATCTCCGGGCGAATGCTTTCCACCAGATAGCGGATATTGCCAAGAATCGGATAATTGCGCCGCACGGCGTGCCGATGCTGCAACAAGTCGAAAATCCCGAGCAGACTGAGCGCAGCGGCAACAAGAGTCAACGGCCACAACCAACCGATAGTGGACAGGAACGGCAGGCTGAGAAGGGTGAGCAGCACGCACAGGGCAAAGAAGGTATAGCGACCAAACAGTGGCAGTTTCATTCCGGCTCCCGGTGACAGACCAGTCAGGAGTCTAACAGGAGCCCGGAACGAAAAAACCCTCGCATCTCTCGATGCGAGGGTTTCGGATATGGCGCAGTGGACGGGACTCGAACCCGCGACCCCCGGCGTGACAGGCCGGTATTCTAACCAACTGAACTACCACTGCGCGTTACCTCGAGTGGTGGGTGATGACGGGATCGAACCGCCGACCCTCTGCTTGTAAGGCAGATGCTCTCCCAGCTGAGCTAATCACCCATTTGCTCTCGAAGTGGGGCGCATTCTAGGCAGGTTTAAGACGTCTGGCAATACCTTTTGTGAAATAAATCCCGCTTTCTTTCAATATGTTATGCAGTCGTCCGGCGGGACTGGCTGAAAATCTCCTCACGCGCAATAATGCCCGCCCTTCCCATTTTCCAAATTCATGCATCATCACAAGGACTGCCCATGTGGTTTCGTAATCTATTGCTCTACCGTTTCAGCCAGGACGTCCCTTTTAACGAAGCAGAACTGCTCGCCGCCCTTGAACAACGCCCCGCTCGCCCCTGCGCCAGCCAGGAAACCCACACTCTGGGGTGGACCACCCCCTTCGGTCGTCACTCCGAGAATCTGTTGCAGGTTGCCGAGGGTTACTGGCTGGTCGCGTTGCGCAAGGAAGAACGGATCCTGCCCGGCAGCGTGGTGAAGGACGCCCTGGCCGAGAAAGTGGAAGAGATCGAAGCCCGCGACGCCCGCAAGGTCTACAAGAAAGAGCGCGATACCCTCAAGGACGACATCATCATGTCCCTGCTGCCGCGCGCCTTCACTCGCACCCAGACCACCCTGGCCTGCATCGCCCCTAAGGAAGGCTGGATTGCCGTCGACACTTCCAGCGCCAAGCGCGCTGAAGACCTGCTCAGTCTGCTGCGTGAAGGTACCGGCAGCCTGCCGGTGCGGCCGATGAACGTGAAGATGGCCCCCGCCGCCTGCATGACCGATTGGGTCAAGACCGGCCAGGCCCCCGAAGGATTGCTGATCTCCGATGAATGCGAGCTGCGCGACACCGGTGAAGATGGCGGTGTGATCCGCTGCAAGCGCCAGGATCTGTCCAGCGACGAAATTCAGCAGCACCTGACGGTCGGCAAGCAGGTCAGCCAGTTGGCGCTGCACTGGCATGACAAGTTGTCCTTCACGCTGGATGACAAACTCGCGGTCAAACGCCTGCGCTTCGAAGAGCTGCTGCGTGATGAAGCGGATGATCAGGGTGGCGACGACATGGCCGGCCAACTGGATGCCAGCTTCGTCATCATGTCCCGCACCCTGTCGGAACTGCTTCCGGCCCTGACTGCGGCACTGGGCGGCGAAGATATTCCGCAAGGTATCTGACCACCAGCCCAGCTATAACGGGGCTTGGGCAAGCTATCCACAAAAGCTGTGGAAAACTCTGTGGATAGCCTGCCTAAAACTCTCCCCGCAGCAAGTAATACGTGGCTGCGAGTCAAAATGCTCAAAATATAACCACATGTTTTTTGCAATAAAATCAACAAGTTACAAACATGCGTGATATTTCAGTTAGTTAGACTGGCATTTTATCCACCACCGAAGGTCCCGCCCTTCCGCTGTGCACAATGTCAAGCGCCCACGTCTCAAAAATCGTTAAAAAAACCCCGATAAAAACCGCCGTACGCTCTTGACGGGCCGGGCAAAACCTTCCAACTAGATAGATGCAATACTCACTTCTCTCGCATCCGATCCAGCCAGGCGTTGGCTTCCCGACCGGAAGCGGTGTGCGCATAGTGCCGGGCAATATAATTCATGCGTTGCTCGGCAGTCTGCCGGTCACCCGCTTCGGCGGCCTGCATTGCGAGCCGGTATTCGGCTCCTGCCATATCCTCCAGCAGCTCGTGCAGCCGGGGTGCAACCTCGGTGCGGTAGTCGGAGTCGGGGTAGCGGCGGACAAAGTCGGCAAACTGCGCGTGAACCTTGCGGCCCTCTTTCAGACGCAGTGCATCATCATCGGCAGTCATCTCGAAGCGTGCATATTGCGCCAGGGTCAACAGATAGGCGGAATAGTCCGGGTAAGGGGGCTCCACGTGCCGTTTCTGGTAATCATTGAGCAATGTCTCCACCGCCACCACTTCACCCTGCTGAAGACAGACATAGGCGGCTTGCTGTTCCAGCTCGGGCGCTTGGTGTTGGCGCAGATCCGAGATCAGTTTGGTGTCACAACGCCCCATGCTGATCTTCGCCCGGGCATCAACCAGGCCTTCCTCCTGACGCTGCTGCGAGCCCGTACTCGCACACCCGGCCAGACCGGCCAATAGCAACAGCACTACACATAAACGCATCGAATTTCCTCTGCCATCACGGCTATGGTTCCGTTTCACTGTAATTGCGCCTGCCAGCTCACCCAACCCTGCGGGTTCGGTCGGCCAAGCAGGCCAAGCCCCTCGGACAGCATGGGTTCGGCATCTGCCCGCGCCTGCAATTGCACATTGAGTTTCATTGGCTGACCTGGACGCCAGCGCGCATCCCCCATCAACCCCAAAGGCCCGCCCTGATCCTGCAGATCCAGGGTCAACCAGCCGTCCGCATTCCCCAGTGTCGCGGTCAGATGCCCGAATGGCATCGCCTGGGGCAAGCCACCCGCCGCATCCTGCCATACCAGGCGGCCGTTGGCTGCAACCACTGACTCGAAATCCTCCAGTGCCAGTTGGGGCACATCCAGCAACCAGGCGCCGCGCAGCACGAAGGGCGCATTGTTAATGGCTGCCATGCTCGCGGCATCGAGCGTGCCGTGGATATCGGTGAGCGTCAGCGAGCCCAGCCCAGCGTTCAGTTGTGCGTTGACGTTGCCGTTACGCGGCTGCCAGAGCAAATCAAGACCGACCTGACCGCCGAGCAGACGGGACGGCAGCCAATCCCAGCTGAGCCGTCCCTGATCAACCCCATCCACTTCCACTCGCGCCACCTGTCCGGACCACAGCGTGCCGGTCAGCCCATGCAGGGTCACTGCGGCGGGCAATTGCCCTTCCAGGCGCTTCCAGACAAAGGCCGCCGGCAGATTCCACAGCAGGGTCAGCAGGTACAACAACAGGGCGCAGACCAGCATGGCCTTGATATTCCAGCGTTTGATCATGACCGCGGCTCCACCTTGACCCGGGCCGATACCTGCCCCGGCGCCGCTCCTGCATCCACCGCCAACTGGCTGACCTGCAATCCGTGGCGCTGCTCCAGCTCCGCCAGCCACAACACCAACCTGTCGAAACTCGTTTCGCTGAACCACAGCCGTGCGCCCTGCCCTTCGGGCTGGACCCGCTCCATCGTCTCGCGGATACCGGCAGCGCTGGCGGAGACCTCCACCAGGGTCAACACCGAGCCGCCTGCTGCCGCGCCATTGCCCGGACGATCTTGTTGCGCCGCCTGGCGCTTGACCTGCGTCGCGACCTGCTGCATCCAGCTCAGGTCCGCCGACAAGGCGCTGATATCTGTCCGCAACTGCTCACGTTTCTGGGCCAACGGCTCCCAGATCAACAACCAGAGCACCAGGATGAACAGCAGCACCGCTCCGCCAGCCAGAATGATACGTTCCCGCGGGGCCAGCCCCGCCCACCAGGCATTCATGATCCACCTCTCTGAACTCGCAATCGGGCGGTTACCCCGTCTGTCCCTGAATCCGCACCTTGCAGGGTCTCGCTCAAACCCGGGCCGGCTGCCAGCTTGGCCCGGATACCTTCCAGTTCGGCGAAGGATGGCAACTGCAGCTCCAGCTCGATCTCCGTCGGTGTCGCCCGGAACTGCCTGATCCTGCCGGGCTCGCCCTCGCCCACCACAGCCAATACGTCGTACAACAGACTCCCGGTACCGTTCTCTCCCGCCTGTACATCCCCACCGGCCAACGCCTGCTGAAACTGGGTGACGGGATCAACCCGCCGGCTTTTCGGCAAGGTACGGTCGAACAACAAATCGATTTCAGTCCGCAGCCGTTCGCGTTCACCGGACAGGGCCATACCTTCAAGCACCAGTTGACCGACCAGCGCCGCCAGTAACACGCCGGCAGCGATCATCACCGGCCGCAGCTTGCGCCAGGGTGGCGTTGCCATGCCGTTGGTGTAGGGCCCGACCAGCAAGTTGAGCGCGCGCGCGGGTTGCTGAGCACGTTTGAGCGCTGCCTCCAGAGTCGCCAGCGGCTCCGTCTGGCGCAGCTCGGCATTCCCTTCCGTCAGTCCCAGGTCAGCCGGCTGGAAACCGTGCAGATGCAGCACCCGCTGCTCTTCATCCAGTTGCGCCACCCGCTGTTTGAGCCAGAAACCGAGCATGCTGGTCTCGATCAGCACTGGCTCCTGATCGGTACTGGTTACCAGCGCCTGGTCAACATCATCGGGCCATGGCGAGGGTTGTACATGCAGCCCCACCTCAGGTGCCGCCTCATCATGCAGGCTGGCCTGAGGCAACAGCGCTTCCAGGCGCCAGCCGGCGTCCTGGCATTCCTCCAGCCAGGCCTGCATATGGCGCTGTTCGGTAACCGCCGCAGCAAAACGACCATCGCCGCGGCGCGGGCCCACCACCAGATGCAACTCCTCCAGTTCCTGACCAAGCTGGTCTTCCAGAGCATAGGGCAGCGCAGCGCGGGCGGCCGCGGTCCGGCGGACCGGGATGGCGACACGATACAGATTCACCGCAGTGGCTGGCGCCAGTGCGCGCAGGCGCTCCGCAGGGAAACGGCTGCGCAACTGGGTCAGAGGGTCCTGCCCCGATTCTTCCAGGGTGCCATCACGCCCGGTGCGCCACCATTGCAGGCGGGTGGGTTCCAGCGTCTCGATGCCCGGAAAATCAGGCAGTAGCACTATCAGCATGTTTTCATCCGTCGATTAATACCGGTCATGGCTCGCAGGCCGTCTGTTCTCTGATAACCACTTTTCCATTCGGTGCGTCCAGCAAGGTGCATTGATAGAACCGCCGTTCGGCGAATTCCGCCATGACCTGCAGGCGCATGTACCAGGGTGCGTTCTCGCCGGCGGCCCGGTCGGCAAAAATCTCCTGCATCAGCTCATGGCTGCGCTCCAGATCAATCGGGCTGGCCGTGCCGGGATAGGCCGTTACGAAGGGCGCCAGTGCCTGCCAGGCTTCAGCGGTCATGCCGCTGACGCTGTTCAGCTCCGATGCCACTACCATGGGCCGATTGCCCGATACCCTGACCGGCGTCTCCAGGCGATAGACGGGGTCGTCGGTTTCCGGGTTCATCCAGTCGCTTACCGCCATGGCGAGCTGCGCTCCGGCCGGCATCCTCACGCCACTCTCCTGGCCGACCTGGTCTACCAGCCGGGCGAAATAGCCCTGCTCGGTTTCATCGGCGCCAGCCAGCGCATTCAGATTGTAGCGACAGCGCATGTCATCCAGGGTGGCCTCCAGCCGCACACCATCCACTTCGAAGGGCAAAACCGGCGAGCGACAGGTATCCCACAGCAGATCTTCCGGCCCCTTGGCCCGCTCCAGCAGTTGCAGCACCATGTTCTCGGCGCCCAGCGCCACCTGGCGCGAGAAGTCCCGCTCGAATACCGCCGATGTACGCCGGATATCGGCCTGGCCGCGCATCGCCATGCCCACCGCGGCGACCACCGCCAGTGCCATCACCAGCAGCGCGGTTATCAGCGCCACTCCTTGTTGCCCGCGATGGGACGTCATAAGCCCACCGCCATCATCCGTCGTATCTCCCCCAGGCCAGGCAGATCCAGTACCACTTCCACTGCCACCGGCAGCCCTCCTGCCTCAGGGTCAGCGTCCGGCAAGGGCCAGGCATCGACTCGCTCCAGGCCCGAGGGTGTGCGCACGATGAAAACAAAGGCGCTATTGGCCCCGAGCAGGCGCGATTCATCCGCCAGTTCGGCAAACGGCCGGATACGCATCGCCTCGGTATCCACTATATCCACCCCCGGCCACAGTCGGCGTTCCAGCCCCCGATCGGTGATCTGCCAGGCGGTGCGGCGCAGGCGCTGCTCCCCGCCGGCACCGGCTCGCACCAACTCCAACAGATGCTCATCGGCGCCTGGGCGTAAACGCAGTGGCGGCAGGGGATCACCGAACTCGTCACGCACCGTGACATCCACTACCTGGGCCAGATCACGCTCCAATACGCTCAGGGTCACCTGCAGGTCCGCCAGGTGCTGCCCTTGCTCACGGGTGATGTAATCGGCGCT
Source organism: Halopseudomonas bauzanensis (assembly GCF_900114735.1). Taxonomy (GTDB): domain Bacteria; phylum Pseudomonadota; class Gammaproteobacteria; order Pseudomonadales; family Pseudomonadaceae; genus Halopseudomonas; species Halopseudomonas bauzanensis. The sequence goes on from NZ_FOUA01000001.1 coordinate 631,239, forward strand.
CAAGACCGCACGCAAACCCTGATAAGCCACCACGCTCATGACCGCGAACACCGCCATGGCAATCAGCATCTCCAATAAGGTGAAGCCTGACTGACGCTGTTTCATGGCAGCAAAAACGCGCTGGCGGTGGCACGCTGCGCATCCTCACCACGGTCGGCTAACCACAAACGTACATCCACTCTTCTCACTGCCGGCAGCGGGAAGGGCGACTGTGCCGTGTAGTCGCTCATCTCCACCTCGAAGCCGAAGCGATAAGGGCCCATGGTCACCTCACCAGTGCGCCCGCCTTCGGCAACGGCGCGCATGCCGGTCTGATATTCGGTCAACAGGTTCTGCCCGGCCCAGTGCGCCAGGGTGCGCTCCTGCAGGTAGGCCGTATTGCGTGCATGGTCCGCCCCGGTCTTGACCAGCGCCGCCAACGCGACGGCCAGAATGGTTAATGCCACCAGCACTTCCAGCAGCGTGAAACCGGCATCACGCCTAGTTCTGGGGGATGGCATCCAATACCTCGACACGGCCTTCCAGCCCGATTCTCATATGCCGCACCAGATCCTTTCCGGGTACCCGCAAGGTGATCAGTGCCGGCGTCATCTCGCCGGTATTGCCCAGCCGGATATGCGGCTCCCAGCCCCGGGTCTGGGGCAGCGGCGTGCGCTCCCCATCCAGTTCCAGCTCCACTTCGATCAACTCCTGGTCGAATTGCCGGGGCCCCAGTTGCGGATCAACCAGCGGCCGCCATTCGCGGGTACTGTCATCAAGCATCACCAGCTCGAGAAAACTGTAGCCATCGCGGCGTAGCCCCAGAGCGCGATCTGATTGGCCAGTAATCAGCAGTTCGTCCCGCGCCAGACTCAGGGTCGCGGCCAGCCGCTCGGTTTCAGAGCGAAGTTTGCGCTCGGCACCGTCACCGATGGACAGGCTGGCCAGCCCCGCCACGACGCCGATCAGCACCAGCACCACCAGCAACTCCATCAAGGTGAAGCCACCCTGGTCTCTCTCGGCAGGAGAGCGTGTCGGGTGCGGCTGATGGCGACGCTGGATCCCCATGATCAGTTACTACGCTCGGGATCTTCCACGTTCCAGTTGCCGATATCGGCGTTGGCATCAGTGCCGCCGGGACGGCCATCGGCGCCCAGGCTGTACAGGTCATATTCGCGGTTATCGCGGCCCGGGCGCAGGTACTGGTATTCGTTACCCCACGGGTCCTTCTGCAAGCGGTCGATATAACCTCCGGCGCGCCAGTTGCGCGCGGTGTCGTTGCCGCTGGGCCGCTCCACCAGGGCGCGCAGGCCCTGTTCGGTGGTCGGATAGTTGAAATTGTCCAGGCGATACAGGTTCAGCGCGCTTTCCATGGCGCGGATATCATTCTGCACCTTGGTGATCCGCGCCTGATCAGGCCGGTCCATCACCCGCGGCACCACTACTGCGGCGAGAATCCCGAGAATGACCACCACCACCATGACCTCGATCAGGGTGAAACCACGTTGTGCAAGGGAGGCTTTATGTACTGTAGGCATATCAATTGACCAGTTGGTTGAGTTCAAAGATGGGCAACAGGATGGCCAGTACAATGATCAGTACCACGCCTCCCATCGCCAGGATCAGCAAGGGTTCGAACACGCCCATGACCATGGCAATCCGTGCTTCCAGTTCCCGTTCCTGGGTTTCCGCGGCGCGTTCGAGCATCTTGTCCAGGGTGCCGCTGCTTTCACCACTCTTGATCAGGCTCAGGGTCATCGGTGGGAAATAGCCGCTGCGTTCCAGCGAATGCCCCACGCCTGCCCCTTCCCGGACCTTTTTCGCCGCGTCACTGACCGCATCGCGCATCGGCGTATTACTAATGACGCTGGCACTCATGTTCAGTGCATCCAGCAGCGGTACGCCGCTGCCAGCGAGGATATTCAGCGTACGGGCAAAGCGGGCGGTATTCAGCCCCCGGATCAGTCGTCCGATCAGCGGCAGCTTGAGCATGCCCCGATCCCAGCTCAAGCGCGCCGCAGGACGTTTGAGTAACTGCCGGGTCAAGGTCACCAACGCCACAATCCCCAGCAGCATGAGCCAACCCCAGTTTCGCACGGTGTCGCTGGTGGCAATCAGCGCACGGGTCAGGGTGGGCAATTGCTGGTTCATGCCGGCAAACACCTGCACCACCTCCGGCACCACATAGGTCAACAGAGCGACCACGACCAGCAGCGCGACCACGGTGAGAATGGCCGGGTAGAACATGGCCAGCTGGATCTTCTGGCGCATGGCATTCTGTGCTTCGACGTTGTCAGCCAGCCGTTCCAGCACGACGTCCATACGCCCGGCCTGCTCACCGGCGGCGATGGTGGTGCGATAGATGGCGGGGAATACCGAGGGAAACTCGCCCATGGCATGGGCCAGCGGCAGGCCTTCCATGACCCGCGTACGTACCGCTGAGAGCGTGGCCTTGACCTTGGGCGACTCGCTTTGCCGGGCGACAGTACCAAGCACTTCCTCGATCGGCATGCCGGCCCGGGCCAGGGTCGCCATCTGCCGGGTTGCCAGGGACAATTCCAGCGGCTTGATCCGCCGTTGCAGGACCGGCATGCGCAGCACCGAGGTCTTCTCGGCGACCTCGTTCACCGCCATGGGCATCAACCCCTGCTCGCGCAGGCGACCACGTACCTGACGGGAGGAGTCGCCCTCCTCCACCCCCTTGCGGGTACGGCCAGCCTGATCCAGCGCGACGTATTCAAAAGCCGGCATGCTCAGTCCTCCCGGGTGACGCGCAGAACTTCTTCCAGCGTGGTATCGCCGGCCAGTACCCGGCGCAAACCATCCTGCCGAATGCCCATCTGGGCCAGTCGCGCATGCCGCACCATGGCGTGTTCACTGGCACCGTCGTGGATCAGACCACGCAGGGTATCGTCGATTTCGATCAGTTCGTAGATACCGGTCCGCCCGCGATAGCCCCCACCGTTACACTGCGAACAGCCCACCGGACTATACAGAGTGGGCGCGGCGGCCGGCTCCACGCCCAGCAGTCGACACTCGCTGGGCGTGGCCGTATGCGGTTTGCGGCAGTCCGGACAGAGGGTCCGCACCAGTCGCTGGGCCAGCACCCCGTTGAGGGTGGACGACAACAGGAAAGGTTCGATGCCCATGTCCCGCAAGCGCGTAATCGCACCCACGGCGGTATTGGTGTGCAGCGTCGAGAATACCAGGTGACCGGTGAGACTGGCCTGGATGGCGATCTGTACGGTTTCCACGTCGCGGATTTCGCCGACCATGACCACATCCGGGTCCTGACGGAGGATAGCGCGCAGGCCCCGGGCGAAAGTCATGTCGACCTTGGTGTTGATCTGGGTCTGGCCGATACCGTCAAGGTAGTACTCAATGGGATCTTCCACGGTGAGGATATTGCGGCTGCGGTCGTTCAGGCGCATCAACGCCGAATACAGCGTGGTGGTCTTACCCGAACCGGTCGGCCCGGTCACCAACACGATGCCGTGGGGCCGGCTGATAACCCGCTCCATGGACTGATAATGCTCATCGCACATGCCCAGATGTCGCAGTTCGAGCCGCCCGGCCTGCTTGTCCAGCAGACGCAGCACCACCCGCTCGCCATGCCCGGACGGCAGTGTCGACACCCGCACGTCCACCGCCCGGCCGACCAGTCGCAGGCCGATGCGGCCATCCTGGGGCAGGCGTTTTTCGGCGATATCCAGCTTGGCCATGACCTTGATCCGCGAGACGATAACCGGCGCCAGCGCCCGGGGCGGCTCCAATACCTCACGCAGCACACCGTCGACCCGCAAGCGGATCGACAGGCGATTCTCGAAGGGCTCGATATGAATATCCGAGGCGTTCTCCTTGACCGCTTCGGACAACAGCGCATTGATCAGGCGGATGATCGGGGCCTCGTCCTGGGATTCGAGCAAGTCTTCCGGCTCGGCCAGGGACTGGGCCACGGACATCAGGTCAGCGTCTTCGCCCAGGCCCTCGACAAACTGCATGGCATCGTTGGCCGAACGCTCATAGCGGTCTCGCAGGCGAGCGGCAAAGGCATCATCATCCAGCACGATGGGGCGCAACGGGTGCCCAGCCAGCCGGCGCAGTTCCAGCAGCGCCTGCGGGTCGCAGTCGGCACGAACGAACACATCCAACTGGTTTTCGCGCAGTTGGCCGGGCAGCACGCCGAATCGCCGGGCGAACCGGTAATCGGTCTCGGCCTGCAGCGCCACCTCGGGCAGCACCGCGCTGATATCAGCGTCGCTCACCGGCACCGTCATCTTGCCCCCGGTGGTGCGGGAATCGGCGCTTTCACCGCCAGGTTGTCCGAGCTGGCGTTCTCAAAGGGCGGCGGCAGGGTCAGCAGGTAGTTCCAGTCCGGCAGTACCGACATGTCGCTACGCGGCAACAGACTGTCATTGCGGCCCTGCTCTTTCAATTGCTGATCGCGGATGTAGCTGTACTTCGCATGGGTCAGGCTTTCTGCCACGGCGGTGTCGCGCACGATCACCGGCCGCAGGAAGACCATCAGATTACGCTTTTCCACGTTGGCCGTATCGTAGCGGAACAGCCGGCCAAGACCTGGTATATCACCGAGCAGTGGCACCTTGTCACGGGTTTCTACCATCTGGTCATCGATCAGACCACCCAGCACGATGAGCTGGTTATCATCGACCATGACGTGAGTATTGAGGCTGCGCTTGTTGGTGATCAGGTCCGCCGCACCGCTGGCGCCGGGAGCAATCTGCGACACTTCCTGGGCGATTTCCAGGCGCACCGCGTTACCCTCGTTGATCTGCGGACGAATCCGCAGCTTGATACCCACGTCCTCACGCTGGATGGTATCGAAGGCCTGACCGGAGTTTTCCACCGAGCGACCGACAATGAAGGGCACGTTCTGACCGACCACGATTTCCGCCTCCTCGTTATCCAGCGTCAGCAAGCTCGGGGTAGACAGAATGTTGCTTGAACTGTCGCCCTGCAGGGCATTGATCAGCAGCCCGATCTGGGTGCTGCCGATGGTGCCCACTCCGCCCAGGGTAGCGCCATCAGACAGCGACGGCGGCGTGGTGACATCGCCCTCCAGGAAGCCATTGATACCAGCCGCCAGATTGAGAATACCGCCGCCGCCGCGGGCAAAGTTGATCACGCCCACACCCGCACCCTCATTGGCGAAGCCCCACTGCACACCCAGTTCCTTGGCGCGGTCGTAGGACACCTCGGCAATCACCGCTTCAACCAGAACCTGGGCCCGGCGGATATCCAGCTGGCGAATGATCTGCGACATCTCCCGGGTCAGCTCGGCCGGCCCGTAGATGACCACCGAGTTGGTGCTATCGTGCGCCTGGATGCGCACCCGGCTGCTCTGATTGCCATACCCATAGGAGCCGGATGATGTGCCGCTGCTCGATGAACTGCTGCTACCCACTGCGCCGTTTTCCACATCGCGGCCTTCAGCGATCCCTCTCAGCACTTCGGCAACATCCTCGGCCTTGGCGTAGCGCAGATAATGTACCTGGGTATTGCCCTCATCCCCAGCCACGTCCAACTGGCGGATCATCGCGCGATAGGCCAGACGCCTCTGCGGATCGCCCAGCAGCACCACGGTATTGGTGCGCTCGTCGGCAATCATGCGCACCCGCTTGGAGGCATTTTCCTCCGGTGATGAGGCTTGCAGGCCTTCGGTGATACGCACCAGGTCCAACGCCGAGGCGTGCTCCAGCGCAATCACCTCGAATTCCTCCATGGATTCCTGATCGATCCGTTGGATCAACGCTTCAATCCGCCGTACGTTGGCCGCGGTATCGGCAATCACCAGCGAGTTGGATTCAGCGGCCGCCGCCAGGTGCCCACCCTTGGGCACCAGCGGCCGCAGGATACGCACCAGTTGGCTGGCATCGAGGTGCCGTACGCTGATCACATGGGTAATGAATTCATCCCCCCGGCTGTTGCGTTCCAGGGTGCCCACCTCGTTCTCCTTGGCCTGTACCTCGGGGACAATACGCACTGTGCCCTCAGCCCCGGAGACTGCAGCGAAGCCGTAGGATTTCAGCACCCCCAGAAACAGATCATAAAGTTCGTCGCGCTTGATTGCCTGGCCGGAGACTACATTGACCTGGCCGCGCACCCGCGGGTCGACAATGAAGTTGATCCCGGTTTCCTGACTGACGATCTCGATCAAGCCATTGATATCGGCATCCCTCAGGTTCAGTACCAGCTCGTCACCGTCTCCCCGCTCCACCGGCGCCTGAGCCATGATGGCACCGCTCAGCAGACTCAGGCTCAAGGCCAGCGGCAAGGTGTAACGGCTTTTCGCAAACAACATAGGCATCCTGGTCTCAGTCCATGCTAATCGTTATGTTCATCGGTTCTCCGTTACGTTCCAGAGACACTGATACCGAACTGGCGTCGGCAAGTTCCTGCAGCAGATCACGGTAATCGCTGATGTCGGATACCGGGCTGCCGTTGACCTCGGTGATGACATCACCGGCAACCAGCCCCGCTGCTTCGAATTCGCGGGCATTGCGTGCCGGGCTGACCTCCAGGCCGTACAGCGCACCGTCTTGCATCACCGGGTTGGCGCTGATCACATCAAGGAAGCGTTGGGGATTGTCGATCCAGGCATTCCGGTCGATACGCGGCTCGCCGCCATCGGCAGCGAGCGCAGCGGATGGGGTCGAGGGCAGCGCCGGCGCCCGGCGACTGCCGGCAGTGGAGCCGGCAGTGTCATGGCGTTTCAGTCGCAGGGTTTCCAGACGGCCGCCGCGATTGAGGATAACGCGATCGGCCAGCACTTCCTGCAGGGTCACGTCCCCTGGCAGGCTGGCACCCACGCGATACAATTTCTCAGATTGACCGCGGGGCAGAAGAATGGCCGCGCTGCGGCTCGGATCGGGGTCGGACAGCACCCCTTTGAGCGACCAGCTAAGAGAGGTATCCGGTGCGTTCAGCGCACGGCTACCAGCCTTGACGGCGGCGGTACCAAATACCGACAGGCTGGCAAGTTCAGCGAAACCGCCGCGAACAGGCGCGGTTTCTGCAGGCAAGTTCATGGTCATTGGGGCGTCGGCTGCCGGCAGGATGCTTGCGGGCTCCAGCACGGCCCAGGTCAAACGTCCCAGCAAAACAGCAGTGATAGCCACCAACACGAAGGTTGAAAACCTGACCACAGAATCCAGTGTGAAGCGGGCTACCAGTGGCATGCGTTCTCCAGGCAAAGCCAGTGGCCGAAGGGCCACACGATCAGCCGCCAAAGGCTACCGATCTTTCTTTGCAGTTTTATTGTTATATCCCTGAAATGCGCTTTCAGTCGCATGATTGTCACGAATTTGCCACACACCGGCAACCCCCTTGTTTGCATAGCAGAGCCCCAGCACGCTACCGGCCCGGCAAGACCGTGCTCAATAACCTGTTTGGGTGAAACAAAATGGGATAGATGTCTCATGCCGCCGCCACGGTCATCATGCTAAAACGTACCGATCGGGTGGCAAGAAGGTGAAGCAGAATACCTGGGAGGGGATTCAGGGATGACTGCGGCCTAACTGCGCCGCAGCCATTCTGAAGGTAATGCCTGGATCAACTGCCGATCACACCACCGTCATCCTTCCAGATCACCACAGTGGCGGAACGGGGCGGCACGCGAACCGGATTGCGGTCCGGCCAGGAGCTACGCACATAGCGCTGACCCGCGCCCCATTCTTCCGGGGTGGTGGTGGCGCCCGGGTGTTGCACGTTGATGAACATGGTTTTCTGATCCGGGGTGGTGATCACGCCGGTGATTTCCTGACCGACGGGACCAGTCAGGAAGCGGCGCATCTCACCGGTCTTGGGATCGGCACAGAGCATGGCATTGTTGCCGAACACCTCGAATACGCCGCTGTTCTGGCTGCCTTCACCGATATCGGTCTGAATCCAGACGCGGCTGTCCTTGTCGATCCACAGACCATCCGGCGAGCTGAGCAGGTTGTCAGCGGTCAGCGTCTCACCGTCGGGCCCTTTACCCTTGAGGTTATCCACGCCACTCTGACCGGCGTCTCCGCCGAACAGGAAGATATCCCAGGCGAACGTGGTTGAGGCATGGTTGCCGTCGGCTTCAGCCCAGCGAACGATATGACCATGGCGGTTCTGGGTACGCGGGTTGGCACCGTTGGCCTCTGAGCGGCCGCTGTTGTTGGTCAGGGTGAAGTACACGTCACCGTTGTTCGGGTCGACAGCACCCCATTCCGGACGGTCCATCGGAGTGCCGCCAACAATGCCGGCTGCCAGGCGGGTATTGACCAGTACATCGGCCTGATCGGCAAACTCAGGTGCAGTCAGGCCGTTCTGGCCGTGCACCAGGGGCAGCCAATCACCGCTACCGTCGTCATTGAAACGACCGACATACAGCGTACCGGTATCCAGAATGGAGCCATCAGTAACGCCTTTCTGGAACGGCTGCTCACTGACAAACTTGTAGATGAACTCATTGGTCGAGTCGTCACCGGAATAGCAGACCACCGGCTCACCGTCCACGGCCGGGCCGAAGACCACACCCTCATGGCCGAAGCGGCCGAGGCTGGTGCGCTTTTTGGGGATGCTTTGCGGATCGAAGGGATCGATCTCGACCATCCAGCCGAAGCAATTCGGCTCATTGCGGTAATCGTCGGCAGCGGAGGCACCCGTGCTGGTGGCATCGAAACGGGTAAACTCCTCCCCACCGCCGTTGGCCAGGGCCCAGCGGTAGCGGCTGTCGCTGGCACGGATACCATAACGCTGGTGCTCACGGGGCAGTGTCTCGTCGCGATTACCGAAATAGCCAGCCCAGTTCTCCTCGGCGGCCATGTAGGTGTTCCAAGGGGTAACGCCCATGGCGCAGTTGTTCAGGGTGCCGCGGGTCGCGAACCCTTCCGGGCTGTACTTGGTTTTCACCAGATTGCTGCCGCGCACCGGGCCATGTATCTCCATGGGCGTCAGACCGGTGATGCGACGGTTGTAGTCGCTCTGCACATGCTCCCAGCGGTTGTCACTGCGCTTTTGCACGTGTACCACCGAGACGCCATGGGCGTTCAGTTCCTTGAGCGCCTGATCGCGGTCACGGGTACCATCATCACGCATGACAACGGCGCCGCTACTTAAAGTCACACCGATATGGTCAGCGTGCATGAAACGCGGCTCGACGTATTCGTGGTTCATTACCAGCAGACCTTCATCGGAGCTGCCTTCGAACGGCTCTTCGCCTTCGATCGGGAAGAAGTGCATGCCGTCATGGTGCGAACCCATCTGCATGCCCTGGTCTTCGCCGGTGTTGTCGATGGCGAACGCCGGCATGGCACCCAGGATCGGCGCCCCCCAAGGCAAGATCACCTGGAAGCTGTAGCCTTCGGGCACCACGATGTCATCAGACTCGCTGGTCGGTATTGCAGTAAAGCCAAGCAGTGGGCCGGCTTCGCCGCCATCACCGCCGCCCGGAGCGCGGTCATCGTCATCATTATCGCTACTCAGGCAACCGGCCAGCCCCAGGCTCATGAAACCCAGCGCCGCGGCACCGGCGGTGCTCTTCAGTACGGTGCGCCGAGCCAGCCGCGCCTCTAGGACACTGGCGAAGCTTCTGTTACCAGAGTAATCCAGCTGCGGCTCATCACCGTTGCCGTTGTCGACGATGATGACATTGTTGCGATTTTCCTCAGACATCCGATCTTCCCTCTGCAGGCTATGGTTATGATCGCTAGAGGATGCAAGCGGCAGATGAAAGCTGAACGACTATTGAATGAAGGTTTGGAGACCAAAAGAAGGCACAATGATCGCCTGGTGATATCAACTGCCGGCGATCCTGGAAAGCGCCAATAGCAGCGCCACTGATAAGAGCAGCGCAACGCTCTGCCATACGGCAACGGGGTTGCGCTCCAGCAGGGATGGGCGCTGCGTGGCGAGGCGTGCGCCGCCGGGCTGGCACAAGTCGAAGGTGAACTCGGATAGCGCGGCGTAACGCTTGCTGGGGTCGGGATGCACAGCTCTCTTCAACACCTCATCCAGCCAGACGGGCAGATCCTGCCGGTATTGCAAGGCGCTCCGGTAGCCCAGCCGCAACTGCGCCGTCCGGGTGGATGCCTTGGCCACCTCGGTGCCATAGGGCAGCGTGCCGGTGAGCATCTGGTAGGCAATCACACCCAGCGAGAACAGGTCTGAGCGCGGCGACCCACCCAAGCCCAGGAAATATTCCGGCGCCGCGTATTGCACCGTGCCTGGCACCGGGTTCTGCGGGGCCCCGCCGTCAATCTCATCGATACCGGCGACCCGCACCGAGCCGAAGTCGATGATTTTAACCGTGCCGGCGTGATCGAGCATGATGTTCTGTGGCCGCAGGTCCTGGTGCAGCATGTCCAGGCGATGGAAAGCACGCAACCCCTGGGCGATCTGCCCGACGATGTCGCGCACCCGCTGCAGCTCTGGCAGCGGGTTGTCGAGCATCCATTGATGCAGGGTCTGGCCTTCAATGAACTCGTTGACGGCATACAGATAGCGGCGCTGACGGGCCGGCGCTGCTCTCACCACATGGGGACTGTGCAGCCGCCGGGCGACCCACTCCTCCAGCATCAAATGCTCCAGCGAGGCCAGATCCTGGCGCTGGTCGATGGACGGCACCTTCAGCACCACGCGTTCGCCGCACTCGTTATCCGTGGCCAGATAAACATGGCTGCGGCTGCTGGCATGCAGCTCGCGCTCAATGGTGTAGCCATCGAAAACCGCACGGCTTTCCAGCAAGGGCGCTGGCGGCAACTCAGTCAGTTGCCGGCTGTGTTCGAGCACGGTCGGTGCCGGCAGCTCATCAATTCGCAGCAGCTGTACAGTCAGGTTGTCATCACTGCCCCGCGCCAGCGCCTGTTCAATGATGCCCTCGGCGGCCGCCTGCAAGGCCTCTTCATGCTCACTGATCAAGCTCCCAAGCCGCGGCGCATCGATATGCTCGTGCACGCCATCGGTGGCCAGAATGAACAGGTCGCCGCGTTCAAGAGGCAGCGCCAGATAGTCGATCTCCAGGTGCGGGCCGACGCCCAGGGCGCGGGCCAGGTAACTGGTGTCAGCCGATACGCGCAGGCGGTGATCCCGGGTAAGTTGCTCCAGATCATGACCCCGAAGCCGGTAGATCCGCGCATCACCCACATGGAACAGGTAGGCGGTCGCGGACTTGATGATCAGCGCGCTGAAGGTACAGACATAGCCGCGGTCAGCGTCATGCCGATATTCACCCTGGCGCGTCTGCGAATGCAGCCAGGCGTTGATCGCTGCCAGCACCCGCTGCGCCGACTTGCGTACCGACCAGGCATCGGGCGTGCAATAGTAGTCCTCCAGAAACCCCGCCACCGCTGTCTGGCTGGCAATATGACTGACCGCGCTGCTGCTGATGCCGTCGGCCAGCGCCACCACCGTGCCCTTGGTGCTGAGCTGGGGCTCGGCCGGCAGGCAGGCGCCATGAAAGTCCTGATTGATGTCCTTGCGCCCTCGGTCAGAAGCCTGACCGAGGGCGATATCCAGACGCGGCGACGGTGACACCCGACCGCCATCCGGTCGGGCTTGCCTGGTGAGTGTCATGCCGCCTGGCGCAGTTGCGCACGCTTGGGTGCGGTGCGGATATGGGTGGTGTAGAGCGTCAGTCCGGTAAAGGCCAGGCCGCCCACCAGGTTGCCCAGTGCGGTGGGGATCTCGTTCCAGATCATGTAGTCCATCACCGAGAACTCACCGCCCATGATCATGCCGAAGGGGAACAGGAACATGTTTACCACCGAATGCTCGAAGCCCATGTAGAAGAACAGCATGATCGGCATCCACATGGCGATGGCCTTGCCACCGACGGTAGTAGAAATCATCGCACCGACCACGCCCAGCGAGACCATCCAGTTGCACAGCATGCCGCGTAGGAAGATCGTCGCCCAGCCGGCCGCACCATACTCTGCATATCCCAGGGTACGGCTTTCACCGATATGCGAGATCTTTGCGCCGATCTCCCCCGCTTCAATGGAAAAGCCATAGGTAAAGACGAAGGCCATCATGAACGCCACGGTCAATGCACCGGCAAAGTTGCCGAGAAATACCCAGCCCCAGTGGCGCAGAATATTGCCCGCGGTTACCCCCGGGCGCCGGTCCAGCAAAGCCAGGGGCGTGAGCATGAAGACCCCGGTGAGCAGGTCGAACCCCATCAGGTACAACATGATGAAACCAACCGGAAACAGCACCGCGCCCAGCAATGGCGAGCCGGTCTGGATGGTCACGGTAATGGCGAACACCGCTGCCAGGGCAAGAATGGCGCCGGCCATGAAGGCCCGGATCAGCGTGTCGCGGGTGGACATGAACAGCTTGGACTCACCGGCATCAACCATCTTGGTAACGAATTCAACAGGAACGAGATAGGACATGGGTTGCTTCCTTATGTAAGGGTCAGATGTTCATCGCACTGCGATTACCGGGCGCGTAGATCTCCACCCGATCCCCCCTGAGCCGGGCCGGCCACACCTGCAGCGCCTGGTCTGGCTGCTCAAGACACTGCCCGTCCTCCAGCCGGTAATGCTGTTTGTAGAGCGGCGACGCCACCACCGCCGCATCCTTGATGCGGCCTACCATTCCTCGACCGATAACATTGGCACCGGATTGCGGATCGCGATTGTGAATGGCGTAGACCTGCCCACCCGATCCGCCCTGCGGCAGATGAAACAGTGCAATCTGGGCACCGGCGAACCAGGCGACCACGCCGGAATTGGCCACCAGATCCTGCCGATGGCACAGCGTGTGCCAATGGGCGACTGGGTCGTTCGGTTCGATGCTGAGTGCTTGTGCCTGGGTCATCAGAGTGCCTCCTCGGTAACCGGGATGAGCGTCAGCTCGGTGGCGCGCGCCGGACGGCGCTGGCCACGTTCCTTGACGAAATGGATGTCCGGATCGCCGCGCCCGTCGTTGACGAAGGTGCGGAAACGCTTGAGCTTTTCCGGGTCATTGATGGCGTTGGTCCACTCGCATTCATAGCGGTCAACCACCAGTTGCATCTGGGTTTCCAGCTCGGCGGCCAGTCCCAGGCTGTCCTCGATAATCACTTCTCTCAGGTAGTCCAGCCCGCCCTCGAGGCTTTCGCGCCAGGTCGAGGTGCGCTGCAGCCGGTCGGCGGTACGGATGTAGAACATCAGGAAGCGATCGATGTAGCGCACCAGGGTCTGGTCATCCAGATCGGTGGCAAACAGCTCGGCGTGGCGCGGGCGCATGCCGCCGTTGCCTGCCACGTACAGGTTCCAGCCCTTGTCGGTAGCGATCACGCCGATATCCTTGCTCTGCGCCTCGGCACATTCGCGGGTGCAGCCGGATACGCCGAATTTGATCTTGTGCGGCGCGCGCAGGCCCTTGTAGCGATGCTCCAGCTGCAGAGCCATGCCGACACTGTCCTGTACGCCGTAGCGGCACCAGGTGCTGCCCACGCAGGATTTCACCGTGCGCAGCGACTTGCCGTAGGCGTGACCGGTCTCGAAGCCGGCTGCGATCAGCTCGCCCCAGATATCCGGCAGGTCATGCAACTGGGCGCCAAACAGGTCGATGCGCTGGCCGCCGGTGATCTTGGTATAGAGATCGTACTTGCGCGCCACCTCGCCCAGCACGATCAACTTTTCCGGGGTGATTTCGCCACCGGCGATGCGCGGCACCACCGAATAGGTGCCGTTCTTCTGCATGTTGGCCATGAAGGTGTCATTGGTGTCCTGCAGGGGCACCAGCGCCGGATCCATGACCGGCTCGTTCCAGCAGGAGGCGAGGATCGAGCCCACTGCCGGCTTGCAGATGTCGCAGCCGAGCTCGCCCTTGCCATGCCGGGCCAGCACCTGTTCGAAACGGGTAATACCCTCTACGCGGATGATGTCGTAGAGTTCCTGGCGGGTATGGGCGAAGTGCTCGCACAGGCTGCGATCGACCACCACGCCCCGTGCGCTCAGCTCATGCTCGAAGACCTGTTTGAGCAGCGCGCTGCAGCCGCCGCAGCCGGTGCCGGCCTTGGTATTGGCTTTCAGCTCGCCGAGGTCGGTGACGCCAGCGTCGACCTGGCAACACACCGCGCCCTTGCTGATGTTGTGGCAGGAGCAGATGGTGGCCGCCGCCGGCAGCGCATCGACGCCCAGCGCCGGGCTGCCCCCGGACTGCGGCAGGATCAGACTGGCCGGCTCCTGCGGCAGCTTGATACCGTTCTGCGCATATTGCAGCAGGGTATCGTAGTAACTGTTATCACCGACCAGTACCGCACCGAGCACATGCTGGCCATCCGCAGAAACCACCAGCCGACGATAGGCGGCGGTGGCCTCGTCGATAAAACGGTAACTGCGCGATCCGGGGGTAGCGCCCTGGGCATCACCGATAGAGCCAACATCCACGCCGAGCAGCTTGAGCTTGGTCGACATATCCGCCCCGGTGAACGGCTCGCCGGTCTGGCCAAGCAATCGCGCCGCCACCAGCCGGGCCATCTGGTAGCCCGGCGCGACCAGCCCGAATACCTGCCCATTCCAGCTGGCGCACTCGCCGATGGCATGGATGGCCGGGTCGCTGGTGCGACAGTGATTGTCCACCACCACACCGCCCCGTTCCGCCATGTTCAGTCCCGCGCTGCGTGCCAGCGCATCCTGCGGCCGGATGCCGGCGGAGAACACCACCAGATCGGTTTCCAGATGCTCGCCATCGGCGAAATTCATCCGCCAGCGGTACTCGTCACCCCGGATGATCGCGCTGGTGGCGCGGGACAAATGCACCGCCACGCCCAACGCCTCGATCCGCGCTCGCAGCGCGGCGCCGCCTTCAGCGTCCAGCTGCACCGGCATCAACCGCGGCGCGAACTCCACTACATGGGCCTCCAGCCCCAGGGATCGCAGCGCGTTCGCCGCCTCCAGTCCGAGCAGACCACCACCGACCACCACTCCGCGACGGGCGCCATCAGCCGCCTGCCGAATGGCATCCAGATCATCCAGGGTCCGGTAGACCAGCCTTGAAGTACCTTCGGCGCCCTGGATCGGTGGCACGAAGGGAAAGGAGCCGGTCGCCAGCACGAGTTGGTCGTAAGCAGTGCGGCCGCTGGCCGTGACTACTTGCCGATGATCACGGTCGATCTCCAACACCGGCGTACCAAGGTGCAGATGTACACCCGGCTGCTGGTAGAGCGCTTGCTCCCCCATTGCCAGCGACTCGGCATCGCGCCCGCCGAAGTACTCGGACAGATGCACCCGGTCATAGGCCCGCTGGCGCTCTTCACCAAAGATATGGACTTCGTAATGAGACAAGGCGCCCAGCGCGATCAATTGCTCGACGCAATGGTGGCCCACCATGCCGTTGCCAATAACCACCAGCGTTTCCCGCCGGGTTGAAATGACATCCCCGCTCATAAGCCTTCCCTCTTCGCTCAAACCAAGTTATGCAGGAACTAGAGCAAGGGGCATGCCAGACAGCAGTATCGCGGCTCAGGTCTGCCCGCAATGCCGCACGAACACTGGGTTTGGAGGGTTTTCCAGGCGATGAGAGGATACTGGACGACCTGCGCGTAGCAGAGAAAGAGGCCCCTGATTGAACCATGGCAGGGCAACCCAGCGCACACAGGGCTCGCCTTTGGTGCGCCTCGCCCCGAGAAAGGCAAGAAACTCAAACGTTGGTGGGAGATCGGTCAGCAGATGAGCCGGAGGGGATCCGGCTCATCTTCGGCGGTAAGCGATTGCTGGCAGTAACAGCTCAGGGTATCTGCGAATCGGATAAAGGGTGCTGGTGCCAGTCAGTTATCACTTGATGGCAATCGGGTTCACCATCATCTGTACGGCCCCTTTAATCTTCGGTTGTCCCAGGACGAACATGAACTCATGAACATTATCCCTGGCTAACTCGGCGGTGTTCATGTTTTCGAGGATGTAAACGCCATGCTTTGCGAGCAGTGTTTGATGAACTTCGAACACGCCGGTGCCGTCCTCGAAGGGAATGACCTCGAGTCCCCAATTATCAGCCCCCACAGCAACGACTCCCTGTTCAGCCAGGTATTTCGCCCCGTCGACGCCGAGGCCCGGCTGAGCCTTTCCAAATCGCTCGTTATCCTCACCGACCAGGCTGAGCCAGCCGGTATGGAAAAGTACCACGTCGCCTTCCTGAATTTTCACGTTCTGGGCTTTCGCGGCAGCGAGGATCTCTTCGCTATTGAAACCCTGTCCCTCGGTCAACATGCTCTGGCCGAAGTGCTCAGTCATGTCCAGTAGTACGCCACGGGTAACAATGGGAGGAATGCCTTCAGTACCGAGCTTCTTCAGGCCATCAACCGCCACGATATCCTCAGCTGCCAGTCCGTTGTAATGCTTGTGATCGATACCAATATGACCAAAGCCGTCGATCTGACTGCCAACGCCCAGCCACGTATGCAGAATGTCATCAGTGCTGGTCAACTTGGTGGGTCCCAGAGGCTTGCCGCCAGCTCTGGGTTCCATCACGGTAATATCAAAGAAACGTGCGCCATAGGCCGGGAAGTCGCGATTCAGCTCCACACCCAGCGAATAGGTCTTGCCGTCAGTAACCAGGCGTGCCGCTTCCAGAGTACGCTCTGCGGAAAGGTAATTAGCGGCACCAATCGTATCTTCCTCGCCCCACTTCGATTTTTGCCAATCTTCGCTCGCCAGCACAACAGGTGCACTTGCGCCTAATAAAGTACCAGCAACTACCGCTGCCATGATGGGGTTCGTTGTCAACTTCATGCACTGTGCTCCATAACATTTTTATTGGAATGATCATTTTGCGTTAGGACCTGTTGCCGCTTTGATCCGACCCTTACCTATGAAAACAAGACCGTATATCTGACCTTCAACATCAATACGCGTTTTCAATGCGCCGATGACTACTCAGCTATGAACACTGATCGAAACTGCAGAAAACTCTGCGACACAAGATTATCTATAACAACCACTATTCAGGAATGACAGTAGAGGGTACCAGCGGCCGTTCGCGCGGATCGGCGATATCGATACCCAGCTGGCGGAAGCGTTCCAGAATGCGTCTATTGATCTCGCGCTGGACACCCCAACGGCCCTTGTCGGTACAGCGCATCTGGCCAGCCAAAGTGACCATGGAACCATCCACCGCGTCCACGCCCCAGACTTCCATATCCGCCAGAATCCGTGGTGAGAAAACCGGATCGTTACGCAGTGCTGCGCCAATCGCCTTCAGTTCTCCGATGGCCTGATTGATATCAGTGTCATAGCTGACGCTGATACGCACAGCCGCATTGCCGAGGCCGCGGTGCGCATTGTTGACCGTGGTCACCGAGCTGAACGGCACAATATGCAGCGAGCCATCACCGGCGCGCAGACGCACAGTGCGGATCGACAGGTTTTCCACGGTACCCGCCACACCGGCGACCGTCACCGAATCGCCAACCTGCATGGCGTTCTCCATCAGCAGGAAGATCCCAGTAATGAAATCCTGCACCAGCTTCTGCGAGCCGAAACCAATGGCTACACCTATGATGCTCGCACCAGCGATCAACGGCGTGGTGTTGACGCCGATCTGGTTCAACGCCGTCAGGCCGACGATCAGCGCAATAACCAGAAACAGCCCGGCGCGGAGCATGGGCAGAAGTGTATTGAGGCGCGCCGCACGTAACAGGTCGCCCTGCTCACGCCAGCGGGCAATACGCCGCTCAACGGAGACGTTGGTCGCTTGCCAGACCACCAGTGCAATCGCCACAGCAATGACAATGGTGACAAAAGCGGAAGCCAGGCTGCTACCAATGGTGCCAGGTGCAAACCATTGCAACGCATTCAGCCCCCAGGCCTGCAGCAGCGCAACCAGGGTGGCTACCGTAATCACCAGCGAGACCAACCAACGCAGCAGCGGGTAGTACTGCTCGGCAAGCTGACTGCGCAGATTGGCCGAACTATCCGGGCTGGGCTCATCCGACACATCCTCGCTGATACCCGCCAAACGCCCCAGGGCCCCCAGCGCCAATACAGCGGCCAGCCGGCCCAATACAATGATGGCGGCGGAAATGCCGATGAACTCCAGCAATTTGGTGAAGCCATCTTCGATGCGCAGCGCCCAGACCACCCAGCCGCCCATGATCAACACCGCCATCAACAGCGGCCAGACACCCGCCAGCCAGCGTCGCAACGCATATGCTGCACCGTCACGCTCGGGTGAACCGGCGATCCACACGGCCACCGGCTGGCGGAAACGAAACACCAGAAAGATCAGGGCCAGATGCACCATCAGGGAGGTCGTTTTGACAATCACCAGCTGGGCCTCGGGGTCGGTGCCGAGGATGCCAAGTGCATTACCAGTCGCGACACCAAAGGTCGCTAGAACAACCAGCCGACGCGTCCACCGATGTATCTGCTCAGCGGCGAAATCGCCCACCTGGATGATACGCAGGCAGGCATCCTTTGGTGCCAGCAACAGGCGCACCACGGCCATGACGACACGGGTGATCACATAGGCGTAAACAAACTCACGAGTCACCAGATGGGTACGCGCATCCAGTCCCGGCAACAGCTGCAGGACCAGCGCCGCGATGCCAAAAAACAGCCCCAATGGCAACAGATCCAGTACGAAGCCGGCCAGGGCAAAGGGCAATCGGCGCAATGCCTTCAGTTCGGATTCGACGGGGGAAGCAGCAGTCGAGGCCGCGGCAGTGGCGACTGCCGCTGAAGCGGCCCCGTTGGCAGACTCCACGGGCGAGTCTGCAGCGGAAGCATGGGGACCGACCGGTACTGCTTCCACATACTCAACCCCATCGCGCTGAGTCTGAACCAGCGCAGTGCTGTTATCCAGCGGACGCAGTGCAGCAAGGGCAACAGGGTCGGTGGTATCCGGAGCAGATACGGGAACAGATACAGGCGCGGGCGCCCGCAACTCTGCCTGGTTGGCGCTGGTCAACAGGCTGCGCACAGATCTGCGCAACGCGCGGCGCAGCAGCCATTCCAGACAAAAGCCGACGCCAAAGACGATAGTCAGATCCATCAGCGTCTGCAGCGCCAACATGCGCCCCACCTCATTGAGGAAGGTGGCCTGGAACCAGGCGGGCAGATCAGCCAGCGCCCGGGCAATCCGCACCAGCTGTGCATGCAGCCCATCAGCCCAATCACCGACTTGATCCATGGTGCGCGCAACCAGACCACCAGCTTCCAGCGGCACTATGGCGCTTAACGGCGACTCCTCCACAGCCGGCGCTTCATCATCGGCCGGCGCCTCGCTGGCTATAACCTCCAGCGCCCGCACCACCTCATTCCGCCGCTCGTCATCCTGCAGCGTATCAAGCACCTGTCGCGCTTGTGCCGGGTCCAGCTCTTTTTGGTCAGCCGTTTGTGCCGACACCGCAGCGACCGGCATGAACAGCAGAGCCAGCATCAACACAACAAACCCAGGCAGTTTCGATCTCAGCATAATATCCGTCCAATAAACATTGCCGGTCCGCCAGGCAGGCCAGCTGTTCACTATTCGAGCCTGCCCAGGCCTTTGGGGTTCAGCTTTATGCCAACCGGGCGTCCAGGCTGTTCTGAGCCAGGCGCTTGGCTTGGCTTTCTGTCATCCTCAAGCTTTCATGCAAAGCCATGAAATTCTCATTTACATAACCGCCGAAGTAAGCCGGATCGTCAGAGTTCACGGTGACGTTAACGCCCTGTTCCAACAGGCTCAGAATATTGTGATCTCGCATATCGTCAAACACACGCAGTTTGATGTTGGACAATGGGCACACGGTCAGCGGGATCTGCTCGTCGATCAACCGCTCAATGAGTACAGGATCTTCCGCTGCACGTACGCCGTGATCAATGCGACTGACCTTGAGCAGATCCAGCGCCTGCCAGATGTAGTCCGGCGGCCCCTCCTCGCCCGCATGAGCAACTGCCAGGAGCCCTTCGGCACGGGCCTTGGCAAAGACCCGTTCGAATTTGCTGGGCGGATGACCAAGCTCTGAACTGTCGAGCCCGACGGCAAAAAAAGCATCCCGATACGGCAAAGCCCGGGCGAGCGTCTCGAAGGCGTCATCCTCACTCAAGTGTCGCAGAAAGCTGAGGATCAGCCCACCCTCGATACCCAGCTGCTCTTTGCCATCACGCAGTGCTGTGGTTATCCCCTCAAGAGCCACCTCGAATGCAATGCCCCGCTCAGTATGCGTCTGAGGGTCATAGAACGGCTCGACATGTACTACTCCCTGGGCCTGGCAGCGCTGCAGGTAGGCCCAGGTGAGATCGTAGAAGTCCTGCTCCGTGCGCAGGACGTTCGCGCCCTGATAGTAGAGATCAAGGAACTCCTGGAGATTGCCAAAGGTATAAGCGCGGCGCAGATCATCCACATCCGCCCATGGCAGCTTGATACCGTTGCGCCCGGCAAGCTGAAAGAGCAGCTCTGGCTCGAGGGATCCCTCGAGATGCATATGCAGCTCCGCCTTGGGTAAAGCCGCCAACCATTTTTCGTTCATTGTTACCTCTGTGCCAAGGCGCTATGCCACCAGTAGAAACAAAAAAGCCCCACACCGTTTTCAGGTTGTGGGGCTTTTTGTCTGATAGCAATCAAAAACTGTCGAAGTCATTGATTACCACGTCATATGGCGGAGAGCCAGGGATTCGAACCCTGGGTACCCTTGCGGGTACAACGGATTTCGAATCCGTCCCGTTCGACCACTCCGGCAACTCTCCAAGTCGGCGCGCATCATAGCAGCTTCGCTGCGGCCGTTAAAGGGTCAGGACAGCGGAACACCCAGTCTTTGAGCGACTTCTTCATAGGCTTCGATGACGCCGCCGAGGCCCTGGCGGAAGCGGTCCTTGTCCATCTTCTTGCGGGTTTCCTTGTCCCACAGGCGGCAGCCGTCGGGGCTGAATTCATCGCCGAGGACGACGTCACCCTTGAACAGGCCAAACTCCAGCTTGAAGTCCACCAGCAGCAGGCCGGCGTCATCGAATAGCTGCTTGAGAACGTCATTGACCTGCAGGGTCAGTTCACGCATGCGCTGCAGTTGCTCGGCTGTAGCCCAGCCGAAGGTGACGACATGGGATTCGTTGATGAAGGGGTCGCCTTTGGCGTCGTCCTTGAGGAAGAGTTCAAAGGTCGGCGGCAGCAACTCTTTGCCCTCTTCAATGCCCAGGCGCTTGACCAGGCTGCCGGCCGCGTAATTGCGCACCACACATTCAACCGGGACCATGTCCAGTTTCTTGACCAGACATTCGGTGTCGGACAACAGCTTGTCGAACTGGGTCGGAATGCCGGAGTCCTGCAGTTTCTGCATGATGAAGGCATTGAAGCGGTTGTTGACCATGCCCTTGCGTTCCAGCTGTTCGATCTTCTTGCCATCGAAGGCCGAGGTGTCGTTGCGGAACAGCAGGATGAGGCGATCCGGATCATCGGTGGTATAAACCGACTTGGCCTTGCCGCGGTAGAGTTCTGTGCGTTTTTCCATTATCGGCTCCCGATATGCGCCAAATGAGGTTGGGTATTACCTGTAATGTCCTGCCACGGCAGGCCATGATTCTGTACTGCCAGCCGCAGCTCGCCCTCCCAGCCATCCAGTACTCTGGACAACTCGCCGAGGGCCAGCTCCGGTCGGTTGTTCTTTTCGCTGATATGGGCGATCGCGACGTATTTCAGCGCGCTCATGTCGATCGCTTCGAGCAATCCCGCAGCCTGCTGATTGCTCAGATGGCCGAGCTGACCGCCAACCCGAGCCCGCAAAAAAGGCGGATAAGGTCCGTTGGCCAGCATCAGCGGATCATAGTTGGCTTCGAGAAAAAGCGCATCCAGACCGCTGTACATTTCCGTAATCAACGGAGTGATCATACCGGTGTCGGTTAGCACACCCAGGCGATGACTACCGCTATCGAAGATGAACTGGCAGGGCTCGCGCGCGTCATGGGGTACCGGCACCGGGGTGACCCGGATTTCGCCGATAACCAACTCCTGACCAAAACGGATCAACTCCACCGGCAACGCCGTCTCACCCATGCCCAGATAGGTGCCAGCGGTCATGTACACCGGCAGACGATAGCGCTGCGCCAGACGCTCGACACCCTTGATGTGATCAGAGTGTTCATGGGTGACCAGTATCGCGGTCAGCTGATGCGGGCTCAGCCCCGCTGCGGCCAGCCGTTGCTCGGTGGCGCGCAGACTGAAGCCGCAATCCACCAGCAGCCGGGTCCGGCCATATTCAATCAGAGTGGCGTTGCCCCGACTGCCACTCCCGAGCGAGCAATAGCGCATTTCAGTTCAGGTTGTCGTGGATCCGGCGGAGCAGTTCCCTGGCCTGGCTGGAATCGGTGCTGGTATCGATACTGTCTTCCACAGTGACCTGGATACGGTTGCCCACCGGCGTCAGTCGTACCTGGGTGCGCTGCGCGTTGTCCTGCTCAGGCTTGGCGTCACGGCCGAACAGCCGGCCGAAGAAACCGGGCTTGTCCGCCTCGGCGCTCTGATCGGGATTGACGTAGTAGACACCCGCGCTGCGGTTGATATCGGCGATCTGCACGTCCGCCTTGGCCAGTGCCTGACCCACCGCCGCCCAGGCGCGGTTGAAATCGGTCGACATGTTCAGCACCGGATTGCCGGCACCGTCCTGATCCAGCGTAGTGCGGCGAGCCGCTGGTGCTTCATCGACTGTCGACAGGGCTGCCGAATCCAGCTCACCGGCCTGGCTCAGGTAGGTTTCCAACTCGGCCAGCAGGGCACGCTCGAGGTTGCTGTTGTCCGAGACCGAAGGCCATTCGCTGCGGTCGCTGCCCTGGCTGCGCTGCATGTGCAGCACCTTGATTTCGCTGCTGCCGGATTGCACGCCCGGCTCCACACGGATGCGGAAGCGCTGTTCCTGCCCATCAGTGCGGCGATTGGCACCGACCGCAGGCAGCAGCCGGCGCATCAGCGGGTTATCGGCATCCTGGTCAAAGGCCAGCCAGCCGGTTTCCATTTCGCCGATGGTGGTGGACTCGGTAGCAACCGGCACCCGGTATTCACTGAGGAACTGACGCACCTGCGGCCACAGACTGGTCGGTGCGCGCTGCGCCTGCAACCAGCGCTCGCCGCCATTCTGCTGCATGGAGTATTCACTGAAATCCGCAGCGACGCTCAGCCCCTGGGGCCGCGGCAGTTCGAACTTACCTTCACTGGTGCTGGCGCCGCGCTGGCCGGGTACCGGCAGCAAATCGCCGATGGGCTTGCTGTTCAATTCGGCCGGGACCGTCATTCTCGGCTCCACCACAGCGGTGCGGTAATCGGAACCCCGATCACGGAAATAGCCGTCTTCGCCGAACAGGTAGCCACAGCCGCTCAGGCCGGCGCTGATCATTACCAGGGTCAGTGCGTTGAGCACAGGCTTCATTTGGAATTCCTTGATGGTATGGTTCCTCGGAGTCACAACAGGCCGCACTGCTTCAGGGCCTCACGTACTGCGGGCTGGCAATCTTCACTGAGGCTGGTCAATGGCAGGCGCAGACCGTCATCAACCAGACCCATTTCGTGCAGCGCCCACTTCACCGGAATCGGGTTGGACTCGATGAACAGCTTTTCGTGCAACGGCATGAGCATATCGTTCAAACGGCGGGCAGTGTCGGCGTCGCCCTGCAAGGCGGCAACGCACAGATCATGCATCGCCTTGGGGGCGACGTTGGCGGTAACCGAGATATTGCCTTTGCCGCCGAGCAGAATCAGCTCAACTGCGGTCGGGTCGTCACCGGAATAGATGGCCATGCGCTCACCGACGCGTTCGATCAATTCACGAGCGCGCTGCAGATCGCCGGTGGCTTCCTTGATGCCGATGATGTTGGGGATGTCAGCCAGCCGCACGACGGTATCGGGCAACATGTCACAGGCAGTACGTCCCGGCACGTTGTACAGGATCTGGGGAATGGCCACCGCCTCGGCAATGAACTTGAAATGCTGGTAGAGCCCTTCCTGAGTCGGCTTGTTGTAATACGGCGTGACCAGCAGGCAGGCATCGGCGCCCACACTGCGCGCCGCCTCGGTCAGCTCAACCGCTTCGCTGGTGGAGTTGGCACCGGTGCCGGCAATGACTGGAATACGGCCGGCAACCTGATCTACCACGCGGCGGATGACTTCCTTGTGCTCGTCCATGTCCAGGGTCGCGGATTCACCGGAGGTGCCCACCGCCACGATGCCATCGGTGCCCTGCTCCAGATGGAAATCGATAAGACGCTCAAGCGCCTGCCAGTCCAGGCTGCCACGCGAGTCCATGGGGGTTACCAGCGCTACAAGGCTGCCTGAAATCATGCAAGGGGCTCCACAAGGTATACGTTAATCGGCAATGGTACTTTCGCCATGGGTTCAGCACAAGGGAGGCCGGCTTCGTTAAGCGCTGCAGGGCAATAAAACTGATGGTTGAACCGCCGACGACAGACAGGGACAATAGACAGCTTGTCGCAACGCCATCATGCTGACGTCACGACCCGGCAATTCAGTCTTCGAGGAATCTTATGTCCACAGTGCCCAGCCCCCGGGAGCAATTCCTGGTGATCAATGCCATGGGGCAGCAAACCACCGCTCTGGCCAGCATGCTGACCCGCCTGTGCATGGAGCAGCGCTGCCTGATCGTCAGCAGCCGCATGAGCCGGCACGGCACCTGCACCGCATTGCTGCTGCAGGTCAGCGGCAACTGGGACGCCCTGGCGAGACTGGAAACCCTGCTGCCACCGCTGGCCAAGCGCGAACATTTCACGCTGTCCATGTACCGCAGCAGTGCGCTGGAAGAACGCCCCTCGGCGCTGCCCTACAACGTCTTCGTAACGGCAGCCCAACGCCCCGAACTGGTCGCTGAACTCTGCGCCTTCTTCCAGCATCTGGAAATTGACATCGAGGAAATGCTCAGCTTTACCTACATGGCTCAGCACACCGGCACCGCCATGTTGAATCTGACGCTGACCATTGCCATTCCGGTGAAAACCCAACTGAGCTGGTTGCGCGAGCAGTTCCTCGACTTCTGCGACGAACTCAACCTGGACGCCGTGATGGAACCCTGGCGTCCCCTTCACTGATACCGACCGCGAGACTGTCAATGAGCATAAAACTGGATTCCACCCTGCCCGACTTCACCGTGCCGGCCACCAGCGGCAAGACCGTCACTCTCTCGGAACTGGCCGGCAAGAAGGTGGTGATCTACTTCTACCCCAAGGATCACACCCCTGGCTGCACTACCCAGGGCCAGGACTTTCGCGACATGCATGACCAGTTTCTGGCAGCCGATACCCTGGTGTTCGGGGTTTCCCGCGATAGCCTGCGCACCCACGAGAATTTTCGCACCAAGCAAAGCTTCCCTTTCGACTTGATCAGCGACCCAGACGAGAGCCTGTGCCGGCTGTTCGATGTGATCCGCAAGAAGAAGCTGTACGGCAAGGAATACGAAGGCATCGAGCGCAGTACCTTCCTGATCGACCGCGAGGGCGTATTGCGCCGTGAATGGCGCAAGGTGAAAGTGCCCGACCACGTCGCAGAGGTGCTCGAAGCGGCGCGCGAACTGGCCTGATCAAGCTTGCGCTTTGCGCAACCAGTAATGAAACTCCCCCTCCTGCTCGCTGGCATGCAACAGAGCATGCCCGGCGAGTTCGGCAAAGCGGGTGATATCCCGTTGCGAGCCCGCGTCCGTGGCCGTCAGGTGCAATACCTGTCCCGCCTGCATACTGTTCAGCGCCAGCTTGGCGCGCAGCAGCGGTAGCGGGCAGGATAGCCCGCGGGCATCTACCAACTGGTCAGCCCGCAGTTCACTTTTTTCGTCAACCATGCTTACACTCCCGTTGAGCCAGCGAGTATACCCTCGCAGGACGATTGGCAGACAATTGAAACAGAAACGGGTTAGAGTGTTTTCATGCAATGTATCAAAGCGGCCCGCGTGCCTGCCAAAGCGCTACTGTTTTCACTGATGACCGCCATCGCGGTGCCGATACCCATGCCGGCAGTCGCGTCCGAGTTCAATCTGCCTTCACTGGGCGACACCAGTTCCTCGATCATGTCCCGCGAGCAGGAATACCAGCTCGGTCGCGCCTGGCTGTCCATGCTCCGTGGCTCGGTACGCACGCTGGAAGATCCGCTGCTCAAGGATTACATCGAGGGTCACGTGTTCGGGCTGGCGGAAACCAGCCAGCTGGATGACCGGCGCCTGACCTTCGTCGCAATCGACAGCCCGCAGCTCAACGCCTTCGCTGCCCCCGGCGGCATCATCGGGGTCAATGGCGGACTGTTTCTGCATGCCCATACCGAAGCGGAGTTCGCGTCGGTGATGGCTCACGAACTGGCTCACCTG
Source organism: Halopseudomonas bauzanensis (assembly GCF_900114735.1). Classification (GTDB taxonomy): domain Bacteria; phylum Pseudomonadota; class Gammaproteobacteria; order Pseudomonadales; family Pseudomonadaceae; genus Halopseudomonas; species Halopseudomonas bauzanensis. Next base: position 657,463 of record NZ_FOUA01000001.1, read on the forward strand.
TCGCAACGGCACTTCGCCCGCGGTCTGCAGCATCAACAGCAGAACCGTATCCCGCTGATGACCGCCATGCTCGCCAGCGTTATCCTCGCCGCCAGTGGCGGTGGCGATGCCGGCTTCGCTGCCCTGGCCTCGACCCAGGCGGCGGCAATTCAGGAGCAGCGGCGTTTTTCCCGACAGAATGAACAAGAGGCCGACCGCATTGGTCTGCTCAACCTGCAACAGGCGGGTTTCGATCCCAACGCCATGCCGGAGATGTTCGAGCGGCTGGCCAAGTTGAGCCGCTTCAGCCGTACCCCGCCGGAGTTCCTGCTGACGCACCCGGTCAACCAGTCACGGATTGCCGACTCGCGCAACCGCGCCGGACAACTCAGCAATGATGGCCGCCAGGACAGCTTGTATTATCAGATGATGCGCGCCCGCGTGCAGCTGTTCTATGAAGACAGCCCCGGTCTGGCGGCGCAGCGCTTTCGCGCACTGCTGGACGAGCATCAGGGCGAGCATGCCGCGGCGCGCTACGGTTTGGCCCTGGCCTTGATCCGTAGCGGCCAGGCAGACGAGGCGGCGCAGGAGCTGGATCCGCTGTTGGCACAGCACCCCGATAACATCGCCGTGCAACTGGCCAAAGTCGAGCTCGACAGCAGTCAGGGGCACCAGAATGAGGCGCTGACGCGTCTCGATAACCTGCTCAAGACCCGACCCGACAGCTACCCTCTGCTGAATGCCAAGGCCGATATCCTGTTGCGCCAACGCGACTATACCGGCGCCGAGCGGGTGACCGATCGGCTGGCGCGGCTGCGCCCCGAGGATCCGGACGTGTGGTATCTGGTATCAGAGATCCGCGGTCTGGCGAAGAATATCCTGGGTGTGCACCAGGCCCGGGCGGAATACTTCATGCTCGCCGGCGATCTGGATCAGGCCGACCAACAGTTGGATCAGGCGCTCAAGCGCACCGACAACTTCGTGGAAAGCTCCCGCATCAACGCGCGCAAGGAAGAAGTCGCGCGTCGGCGGGAGATCCTCAAGGGTTTCTGATCAGAGCTTGCTGGTGAACTCGAGCATCCGCTCCAACGGTCGCACCGCAGCAGGAATCAGCTCTTCCGGCACCAGAATCTCGTTGGCACCCTGCTCCAGGCTCTGCAACACCCGTGGCAGGGTGTTCATGGCCATCCACGGACAGTTGGCGCAGCTGCGACAGGTAGCTCCATCACCCGCGGTAGGCGCGTCAATCAACCGACGGCCTGGCGCCGCCTGCTGCATCTTGTAGAAGATGCCCTTGTCAGTGGCCACGATGAAGGTCGAGTTTGGCAGCTCCTGCGTCGCCTTGATCAACTGACTGGTGGAACCCACCACATCGGCCAGCTCGACCACCGCTGCCGGGGATTCCGGGTGTACCAGGATCGCCGCATCAGGGTAGACCGCCTTGAGATCGATCAACGCCTTGGCCTTGAACTCCTCATGCACGATGCAGGCACCGTCCCACAGCAGCATGTCGGCATCGGTCTTGCTCTGGATATAGCCACCCAGGTGCTTGTCCGGGGCCCAGAGGATCTTCTCGCCCCGGTCCATCAGGCTCTCGACGATCGGCAGGGCGCAACTGGAAGTCACCACCCAGTCGGCGCGCGCTTTCACCGCCGCCGAGGTGTTCGCGTAGACCACCACGGTACGGTCCGGGTGCTGATCGCAGAAGGCCGAGAACTCATCGATCGGGCAGCCGATATCCAGCGAGCAGGTGGCATCCAGCGTAGGCATCAGTACCCGCTTCTCTGGACTGAGAATCTTGGCAGTTTCGCCCATGAAGCGTACGCCGGCCACCACCAGGGTGCTGGCCGGATGGTTCTTGCCGAAGCGCGCCATCTCCAGTGAGTCGGATACGCAGCCACCGGTTTCCTCTGCCAGTTCCTGCAATAGCGGATCAGTGTAATAGTGTGCGACCAGTACCGCGTCGTGGGCTTTCAGGGCCGTAGCGATGCGTGCCTTGTAGTCGGCTTTCTCGGCATCGTTCAATGGCGCAGGCTGCTTTGCGGCCAGATGGGCCTGCACCAGCAACCTTTCGGAAATCTGAGACATCTAACAACCCCTCCGGGAATGGAACGGGCAATATCATACCACGGTCGTCCTGTTCTACCGATTGCCCCACTGGAACTCCCGGCAACGAGGCGAGTCAAGGATTAGGAAGGGGCTGCATTCGCACCTTCTGGGACACGCACATACAACAAGGCAGGATTCCCATGTTCAGACACGTACCCGGTCTATTCTATGCGCCAAGCGCCACCTGGAATCGCATTCACGATGATATTGAACACAGCCCCTGCGGTTTCCTGCCGCTGCTGTTGATCGGCTCACTGATTCCCGCATTGTGTATCTATTACGGGGCAGCGATAGCCGGGTGGTCATTGTTCGGCTCGGAACAACAGAAATTTCTCAGCCAGAGCAGTGCAGCCATGCTCGCGCTGGCGGTGTGGCTGGCCTATGTCACCAACGTCATTATCATGGGCTGGATGATCCGCTGGGTACTGTTCCGGACGCCCGTACGCCCGTCGGCATTGCGTGGCATGGCGTTTGCCACATTTCTTTCAGTGCCCTTCATGCTAGGCGCCCTGGCAGCCCTGCTCCCGGAGCGCTGGCTGATCCTGCTGGTCATTCCGCTGGTAGGCGGCTATTCGGCGCTGCATCTATATCTGGGGCTGCCCATTTACATGCAACTGAGCAAGTCAAAGGCTTATTTTTATGCCACCTGCATTCTTGCCGTGGGTTTGCTGACCATGCTCTGTGTCGGGCTTTTCTATCTGGAAAGCTGGCGGGCGATTTCGCCGCCCGGTGAGTACCAGGGCATCGAGGAGCGTCGCGTCGAGCAATTGTCACCCTGACGACGGGGACGACGCGCAAGTCTGCAGAAAAACGATCAGATCGACCTCTGCCGGCTTGAGCCAGCGCCGTCTGGCTCGACCGGCACTCCAGCGCACCTTGTCCAGATCGCCTTGAAGATAGGCAGCCATGATGGCCGGATGAATGTAGCACTTGCGGCACACCGCCGGCGTATTACCCAACTCCACAGCCACTTGCTTCACCACCTCGGCGACCGCTTGCTTGCTCGGCGCGCGCCCCTGTGCGGTGAGCTCCCGCAAGCTGGCGAGCGCCAGGGTACTGCCAGCCCAGGTACGGTAATCCTTGGCAGTGAAGTCGGCACCGGCTATGTCATGCAGACACTCATTGATGTCCGAAGAGCTGACCGAGCAGGAATGGCCATCGGCATCCAGATACTGGAACAGAGGCTGCCCCGGCAACTCCCGGCAGCGGCGTAGAACCCGGGCCAACCGCGGATGACGCAGACTGACTTCATGCTTCACTCCACTCTTGCCCCGAAAGTGGAAGCTGATGTCGTCGCCGCGCAGGGTGACATGGCGGTTACGCAGAGTAGTCAAGCCGTAGGATTTGTTCTGCCTGGCATACTCCTGATTACCCACTCGCACACAGGTCTGGTCGAGCAGCAGGATGACGGCGGCAATCACCCTCTCCCGGCTCAGCTGGCGGGTTCTGAGCCGCTGATCCAGCTCGCGGCGCAGGCGTGACAGGGCATTACCGAAGGCGAGCAGCCGCTCGTATTTGGCCGCGTCGCGCACTTCTCGCCACAGGGGATGATAACGATACTGCTTGCGACCGCGAGCGTCCCGCCCGGTAGCCTGCAGATGACCTAGCGCGTCTGGGCAAATCCAGACCTCCCGGTAAGCAGGTGGAATAGCCAGAGCATTGATACGTTCAATTACCGCTTTATCGCGAATGCGGCGGCCCCGTTCATCGAAGTAGGCAGCCACGCCATTGAGCATTCTGCGGCTGAAACCCGGCGCGCTGTCAGTCACATAATGTAACGCCGGCGGGCACCCGTCGGGAGATTGCGTGCCCGCCGGCTTCATTTGGCGTATGCGGCTTAACTGCGAGCCCGTTCAGCATCGCGCAGCATTTTCACCTGGTCGTGGTTACGCAGAACGCCGTCATACTGGCGCTGGACCACTTGGCGAATATCTTCCGGCAACGCTTTATCGAGTGCCTTGCGATAGCTTCTCTTGGCAACGTCCTCGCCACGCTCGCATTCGTTGAGGATTGCCTCATCATCCTTGCCGGTGACCAACGACTTCAGATCGACCCAGCGCCGATGGAGATCGCCGCTGACACTAGTGCTGTCCTCCGGGTCACCGCCCAGGCGAATCACTATCGCTTGCAGCTCCTGAGCGGCCTTGGCACATTCTGCCGCACGCTCACTGAACAGGTTTTTCAGCTCCGGGCGCTTGATATCCTCAGCACAGGTGCGAAAGCCCTCCTCGCCATCCTTGCTGGTTTCGATAAGATCGTTCAGGGTGGAAATCACTTCTTTAGAATCAATGGCATTCATGAATCAACTCCTGCTCTTACGCTGAGTGGTATACAAGTGACCTTGCGCATGCGGAGCCGGTTCAACCTGATTTCACCGATGGTCGACGATGCAAATAATCTGAACAGCAGCAGCCGCCAATCGTCCAACTTCATGGGTACCACCCTGATGAGGATAATGAAAAATGAATGCCATAGAGCTGTTGAAAGCAGACCACGAAACGGTCAAGCAACTGCTGGAAGAGATCAGCGCCACCACCGAGCGTGCCGTCAAGAAACGCGAGGAGCTATTGCAGAAAATCAAGCTCGAGCTGACCATCCACACCACCATCGAAGAAGAAGACTTCTACCCTGCTTTCAAGGAGGCAGGGGCGAAAGATGAGCTGAAGATGTATCACGAAGCCAAGGAAGAACATCGGGCTGTGGAGTCGCTGGTATTACCGGACCTGCTGAACACCGAGCCAGGCAGCGTCGAATTCTCGGGGCGAATCAAGGTGCTGAAGGAGTTGCTGGAGCATCACATCGAAGAGGAAGAACAGGAGATGTTCACCGATGCTGCCAAGCTGATGAGCAAAGAGCAACTGGAGACATTGGGAAAGCAGATGGAGGAGAAGAAAAACAATCTGAAGAAGGCAGCCTGAGCAGCGCCAGGCAATCAGAACATCCAGGAAATGGTGGGTCGTGTAGGATTCGAACCTACGACCAATTGGTTAAAAGCCAACTGCTCTACCAACTGAGCTAACGACCCTTTGGATGCGCGATATCTTACTGATTTATCACCGAAACTCAAGAATTTTTTTGAATAATTTTCCGGTGTGCCTGATCGTTGCACACCGTTTTTTCTTGTCCGCAAGACATTCTATTGCAGGTTGTTCAGCTCGCGGCGCGCCAACTGTGCCGCAGAGGCATTCGGGTGCTTGGTCAAGACTTCCTGATACAGCTGCGCTGCCTTGCTGGAATTCCCCATACGGCGTTCCACTTCGGCCAGCTTGTAGAGCGCATCAGCCTCCTTGCGATGACCGGCGTACTGGCTGATGACCTTGGCGAACGCCTGGCCGGCGGATTCCAGGTCCGCTTGGACCAGGTAGACCTCCCCCAACCAATACTGCGCATTACCAGCGTAATCACTGTTGGGATAGCGGCGCAGGAAGGCGCTAAAGGCCATCTCGGCCTTTTCAAAGTCGCGCGCCTTGACCTGATCGAAGGCCGCCTCGTAAAGCAGTTTCTCGCGCGCCGGATCGGCTTCGGCCGGCGCTTGGGGCGCGGTGTCGGAGGTCGCCCCGGGGGTGGCCGGAGTTACCGGCGGCAGGTTATTGCCATTGGCGGGTCCGCTCGAACCTGACGGCACGGGCGAACCTGCGGAAATTGCGGAAAGTCGCCGGTCGATATCCTGATATCGATCAAGCTGATCCTTTTCCAGTTTCTTCAGTCGATGCTCCTGCTCTTCGAGCAGGCCACGCAGCATGGAAACTTCCTGCTGCATCTGATACAGCTGCTGCATGAGCTGGCCCTCTACCGAGAGGCCAGCCGAGGACGATCGGGTATCGGGCAGCGATGGGGCCTGCGTTTGGTAGCTCGGTGCGTTGCCGCCCGAACTGCCTTCCATTACCGGAACCTGAGCCATGGCCGCGACCGGCAACAGCAGAAAACCCAGCGCTAATCCCTGATACCCTTTCATGCGACCTCTTACTTACGCAGTTCTACGCGACGGTTCTGAGCCCAGGCTTCTTCGCCAGTGCCAGTCACAGCAGCTTTCTCTTCGCCGTAGGAGACCAGCTCCAACTGAGCGGGAGAAACGCCCTGCAGAACCAGGTAGCGCTGAACGGCGGCTGCACGACGCTCACCCAGAGCCATGTTGTACTCACGAGTACCACGCTCATCGGTGTGGCCTTCCAGCACTACGCGGTTACCCTGCGCCTTGAGATCCTTGGAGTGTACGTCCAGGGCGCGCATGGCTTCGGGCTTCAGCTCAGAGCTGTCGAACTCGAAGTAGAAAGTGGTGATGGCGCGCAGAGCAGCTTCTTCGCTGCTGACGCTACCGGCACCCGCCGAAGAAGAAGTGGAGCTGTCATAACCAGCATTCGGATCGACCGCGCCGGTGCCGGCAGCATCACCGCCCTTGGAAGAACAGCCAACCACAACGCCGAAAGCGACAACCAGAGCTGCAAACTTGCCGAACTTGATAACTTCCATCATAGACTCCTGATAAACCCCGTTTGGTTTAGTGTTGGTATACCCTATGGCAGGTATGGGGACCATGATGGCACGCGCAGGTCTGTGAACTTCGTCGGAATCTCCGAGCGCGCACGACCATTGGTCGAAACCAGCATAAGTACACCCCGTCCCTGTTGACGGGTAGCGTAAATTAACATAGTGCCGTTAGGTGCGACAGTAGGCGACTCATCCAACGACGTTTCTGTTAATACTTTCAAGTTGCCGCGTTCCAGATCCTGGGTGGCAATATGAAAATTCCTGTAGCCGTCCTGCCGGTGAACCATGACCATGGTCCGGCCATCAACCGATAGCTTGGCATTGGCATTATAGTTGCCCACGAACGTTAGGCGTTCCGTATTTCCATTATTCAGACCCTGCTTATAGATCTGCGGCCGCCCTCCACGATCGGAGGTGAACACCAGGGTGTTGTCATCGAGCCAGGCTGGCTCGGTGTCAATCCCATAGTGATTGGTTACCCGGCGCATCTGCTTGCTTGCCAGATCCATGACGTAGATTTCCGGGTTGCCGTCACGTGACAGCACGAATGCGAGGCGCTTGCCATCCGGCGACCAGGCTGGCGCACCGTTGAGCCCTTCAAAACTGGTGATGCGTTCGCGCCGCCCGGTCTGGATGTAATGCACGAAAATTTCCGGACGCCGGGATTCGAACGAGACATAGGCGATGCGCTGCCCGTCCGGCGCATAGGAGGGTGTCAGGATCGGCTCACGCGACTGCAGCAGGGTGACGGCGCGGGCACCGTCATAATCCGAGCGCTGCAAGGTATAACGGGTGTTGTCAGCCGAGAAGCGCTCCGCCGCCACGTACAGCAACTTGGTGCTGAATGCGCCCTTGATGCCGGTGATGTGCTCGAATACCTCATCACTGATCTTGTGTGCCATGTCGCGCAGCTGGCTCTCGCTGCCACTCACGGTGCGCGACAGCAGCACCTGCTCCCGTGCCACATTGTACAGGTGATATTGAGCCTGATACCCCGCGCCGGTACTGGTTACCTCGCCGGCCAATACATACTCGACGCCCAGCATCTTCCAGTCACGGGGAAAGATTTCCTCGGCACGGGTCGGGTGGCTCAGCATGTTTGCCCGATCGAAAGGCGTGAACATACCGGAATTGCGCAGATTATTGCCGGTGATCTCGGCGAGATCCTCGGCCAGCGGCGCTCCGCCCTGCCAACCAAAAGGAACGACCGCGATGGGCGTGGCCCGGTCGCTGCCACGGGTGATTTCGATGGCGTCCTGCGCCAGTGCAAACTGGGCCAGGAGCAACATGGCGGCACATGTCAGCCAGTACTTCATGGTTTTCATCAAAATGCCAAATCCTCTGGTTTGAAGCGTAAGGTACGCTGTCTGTACATACGATCGAAGGTCGACGGACTTTCCCGGGACAGTTGCTGCATTTCCGGGATACGGCCCACGTTCCGCACAGCCTGCACCGCCGATTGATCGAAGCCCGCATCGCCGCTGGAGCGCACTACCACCACATCGGTGATGTCACCCGATGGCAGCATACTGATTTGCACCTCAACCACCATGCCGTTACGTGCGGTCGGCGGGCGACGCCACTGCTCACTCACATAACGTCGGATCACATCATCGTAGCTGGCTGCCACCTCATCACCAAACTGATCAGCCTGCGCCTGTTGATATTGTGTCTCGGACGCCAACAGCTCTGCCAGCGCCTTCGCTTTGGCTTCTTCCTGCTCACGCTTGAGCTTGGCGACCCGGTCGGCCTCCGCCTGCTTGGCCGCCGCCTCGGCTTCGGCCTTGCGCTTGGCGTCTTCCGCGGCCTTTTTCGCATCTTCAGCCGCTTTGCGTTTGGCTGCTTCCTCGGCCGCTTTCTGCTTGGCCGCTTCTTCCTCAGCCAGTTTCTTCGCCGCGTCAGCCTTGCGTTTGGCCTCCTCGGCCTTCTGTTGTTCGACCCGCTCAGCCTGCTGACGTTCCTCAGCAGCCTGTTCTTCCGCGGCCTTGGCGGTTGCCGCCGCAGCCTGGCGCTGTTCTGCTGCCGCGCGCTGGGCCGCCTCCTGCGCCTCCTGCTGTTGCTGCTGCTCGCGCTGCAACTCTTCGGCTTCGTGGCGCTGGGCAGCAGTGCGTTCGGCTTCGCCGGCAATCTTCTGGTCGGTCTGGGTGGTCGCCGGACTTTTCGAGTTCAGCTGCACCAGGGTGGCCTGCACGATCGGTTTGGCCGGCTCGAATTCCGGCGCCGAACTGAAGGACACGAACAGCAAGATCAATACCAGCAGGTGCAGCCCCACCGCCTTGATAATGGAGGCAGTGAAACGCTCCTGACCGGGTTCCGGCATACGGTCGCGGTTACTCACGGTGCCTCGGTAATCAGGCCGACATTGGGTACGCCAGCTTGTTGCAGCGATGCCATGGCAGTGACGACGACGCCGTAATTCACGTCACGGTCGCCCCGGATGTAAACCAGGGTGTCCGGCCGTGCGTTCATGATCTTGGTCACACCGTCGGTCATTTCCTCCAGCGAGACGGCGCTGTCAGTCTGATTTTCGGTATCCACGGTTTCGCCCAGGTTCCAGTAGTAGGTGCCGTCAGCCAGTACCGACAGGGTCAATACCTGCTGGTTGGCGTCGGAGGGCAGAATCTCGCTGGATACCTGCGGCAGGTCGACCTTCACCCCCTGGTTGAGCATGGGCGCGGTCACCATGAAGATCACCAGCAGCACCAGCATCACGTCGATATAGGGCACGACGTTCATCTCGGCTACCGGTTTGCGTTTCTGCCGTCTGCCTCTGGGTTGCATGCTCACTCCCCTTCGCTGGCATGCACGCGGCGATGCAGGATGCTGGAGAACTCATCGGCAAAGGTGTAGTAGTGACCGATCAGGGTTTCCGAGCGGGCCGAGAAGCGGTTATAGGCGATGACTGCAGGGATCGCCGCGAACAGACCGATGGCCGTCGCGATCAGCGCTTCGGCAATACCCGGCGCCACGGTCGCCAGCGTCGCCTGCTGCACTGTGGCCAGACCGCGGAAAGAGTTCATGATCCCCCAGACGGTACCGAACAGACCAATGTAAGGACTGGTGGAGCCGACGGTAGCCAGGAATGGCAGGTGTTGATCGAGCCGCTCCTCCTCGCGGGAAATGGCCACGCGCATGGAGCGCTGCACGGCGTCCATCACGGCTTCGGGGTCCACACCCGGCTGCTGGCGCATGCGCGAGAATTCCTTGAAGCCGGCGCGGAAGATCTGCTCCAGGCCCGAGTCAGGATCAGGATTTCCGGTAACCTGGCGATACAATTTGGACAGGTCGATGCCGGACCAGAACCGGTCCTCGAAGTCATCCAGCGTCTTCTTCGCCGCACGCAATACAGCGCTACGCTGGAAAATCAGCACCCAGGAGGCGATAGACGCCGCCAGCAGGGTGAGCATCACCAGCTGTACCAATACACTGGCACCGCTTATCAGGTGCCACATCGACATTTGATCAGGTTGCACTATCCACTTCTCCTTCTTGGCTGCTTTGTCGCGTCCCGAAGGCGGCGCCCAGGGCAGCAGGAATCATTCTGGGCTTGTAGCGATCGGCGCTGACGCAGGCCACCAACACTTCCCCTTCACACAACAACTTGCCATCCGCTCGCCGAACCTGCTGAGCGAAGCGGACACTTGCACGCTTGAGTTCCAAGACAGCAGCACTGATCACAAGTTCATCGTCCAGGCACGCCGGTGCATGATAACGGGCAGCTACCGAATGGACGACAAAGATGATGTTTTCGCGTTGCAGCGCGCTTTGATCAAACCCCAGGGAACGGACCAGCTCGGTGCGGGCGCGCTCCATGAACTTCAGATAATTGACGTAGTAAACAATGCCGCCGGCATCGGTGTCCTCAAAGTAGACACGGGCGCGGAGCTCGAACGGCTGCCCTGGGGTCTGGACAGACCCGGGAATGTCAGGCGACATAATGTAGAGCCAAGTCGGTGGTTTGCATAGCGGGTTTGCCTCCAAATTGAAAATATTTTTATCCGGGGACCGTCGTGCGATAAAGGGTCACTGGCTGAACAGATCCCGATCGGGCTGCTGTTCCATCGCCACAGGCAGATTCATGCCGAAATGCAGATAGGCGTGGCGCGTGACCACCCGCCCGCGCGGTGTGCGCATAATGAAGCCCTGCTGGATCAGGAAGGGTTCAAGCACGTCCTCGATGGTATGCCGCTCCTCACTGATGGCCGCGGCCAGGCTGTCGATACCCACTGGCCCGCCATCGAACTTGTCGATCATCGCCAGCAGCAGCCGGCGGTCCATATGGTCGAAGCCCTGGGCATCCACATCGAGCAGGTCCAGCGCCTTGTCGGCGATGTCCTGACTGATGCTGCCCTGCCCCCGCACCTCAGCATAATCGCGCACCCGGCGCAGCAGGCGATTGGCAATTCGTGGGGTGCCACGGGAGCGCCGGGCGATCTCGAAGGCGCCTTCAGGATGGATTTTCAGACCCAGGATGCCAGCGGAACGGGAAACGATGGTGGCCAGGTCCTCAGTCCCATAGAACTCCAGGCGCTGGACGATACCGAAGCGGTCACGCAGCGGATTGGTCAGCATACCGGCACGAGTAGTGGCACCGACCAGGGTGAAAGGTGGCAGGTCGAGCTTGATCGAGCGCGCCGCAGGCCCTTCGCCGATCATGATGTCGAGCTGATAGTCCTCCATTGCCGGGTAGAGAATTTCTTCGACTACCGGGGAAAGGCGGTGAATCTCATCGACAAACAACACATCGCCGGCTTCCAGGCTGGTCAGCATTGCCGCCAGATCACCCGCCCGTTCCAGTACCGGCCCGGAGGTACTCTTGATCTTCACCCCCATTTCCTGGGCGATAATGTTGGCCAGCGTGGTCTTGCCCAAGCCCGGCGGACCAAAGATCAGCACATGATCCAGCGCCTCGCTACGCCCCCTGGCGGCCGCCATGAACAGCTCCATCTGCTCGCGCACCGCCGGCTGACCGATGTAATCAGCCAGTCGATATGGGCGGATGGCCCGATCAATGATTTCTTCCTGCTGCCGAGGTGCGGCAGCGATCAAACGGTCTTCTTCCAGCATGGGGCTTCCGTGGTGCTTCGATTGACGGGTGATCAATACGGGAATTAAACCATGCCCTTGAGGGCACGGCGAATCAACTCTTCACTGCTGAGTCCATCTTCCTTGATGTTGGCCACCGCACGACTGGCTTCCTGGGGTTTGTAGCCCAGCGCGATCAGCGCGCTGACCGCGTCCGCAGTGCCGGAGGCTGGCATCGCAGCGGTACTGCCGGCAGCCAGCGGGGCGGTCCCGCCGGGCAGGCTTTCCCAGGCCTTGAACCTACCCTTGAGCTCGACCAGAAGCCGCTCGGCGGTCTTCTTGCCGACGCCCGGTACGCGGGTCAACGCAGTGGCGTCTTCCGCATGCACAGCACCAATCAGCTCATCCACCTCCAGCCCGGACATCAGCGCCAGCGCCAGCTTCGGACCCACCCCGTTGAGCCGGATCAACTCGCGGAACAGTTCGCGGTCGCGCTTTTCGGCGAAGCCATACAGCAATTGGGCATCCTCGCGTACCACCAGGTGCGTATGCAGGGTAGTTTTCTCACCGATTGCCGGCAGGCGATAGAAGGTACTCATGGGCGAATCCACCTCATAACCCACACCGTTCACATCCAGCAGCATGTGCGGCGGCTGTTTCTCCAGCAGAACACCTGTAAGCCGACCTATCATCTCTCTACTCCTTAGCGACGCCGCATGCGGCCATTGCGCAATCCCAGCAACCCACCGCCGCCCACCTGTTCCTTGAGGACCCTGGAGTGAGCATGACACAGCGCGATAGCCAGGGCATCAGCGGCGTCGGCCTGGGGCGTACCGGACAGCCCCAGCAGCTGGGTAACCATATGCTGCACCTGGGCCTTGTCCGCAGCGCCAGTACCCACCACCGCCTGCTTTACCTGGCGCGCGGTATATTCGTGCACTTCCAACCCGGCGTGTACCGCCGCGACGATTGCCGCGCCACGGGCCTGGCCCAGCTTGAGGGCAGAATCGGGGTTGCGGGCCATGAATACCTGCTCGATGCTCAGCACCTCCGGTCGATAGTTGCCGATCAGCTCACCGAGACTGTCGAAGATCTGCTTCAGGCGCTCGGGAAACGGCCCGTCACCCAGGCGGATGCAACCGGAGGTGACATATTCGCAGCCATTGCGCCCCTCACGGACGATACCGAAGCCGGTAATCCGCGAGCCGGGGTCGATGCCGAGAATCAATGCCATGTTATCCACCTTCCTGGGGGTGACAAGAAAAAGGGAGGCAACGCCTCCCTTTTATCGAGAAGTCCTCGATTATTCCATCTGCTCCAGCACGTCATCCGAGATCTCGGCGTTGGAGTAGACGTTCTGCACATCATCCAGGTCTTCGAGCATGTCGACCAGCCGGATAACCTTCTGCGCCGTTTCCAGGTCCAGCGGCGTGGTAGTCGAGGGAATCATGCTGATTTCCGCTGCCTCGCTGGCAAATCCCGCCGTGTCCAGCGCATCCTTCACCGCGCCGAAATCCTCGAATGCGGTAAACACATCGAAAGAACCGTCATCATTGCCGACCACATCCTCGGCGCCGGCTTCCAGCGCCGCTTCCATTAGCCCATCTTCATCGATGCCCGGCGCGTAGCTGATCTGGCCACGGCGGGTAAACAGATACGCGACCGAGCCGTCGGTACCCAGATTGCCACCGCACTTGCTGAAGGCATGGCGCACTTCGCTGACGGTGCGATTACGGTTGTCGGTCATGACCTCGACCAGCACCGCCACGCCACCGGAGCCGTAACCTTCATAGGTCAGCTCTTCCATATTATCGGCATCGTTACTGCCGGCACCGCGGGCGATGGCACGGTCGATGGTGTCGCGGGTCATGTTGGCGGTCAGCGCCTTGTCCACCGCAGCGCGCAACCGCGGATTGTCTGCCGGCACCGGGCCACCCAACTTGGCCGCCACCGTCAGCTCACGAATCAGCTTGGTGAAGATCTTGCCGCGTTTGGCGTCCTGCGCCGCCTTGCGATGCTTGATATTCGCCCACTTGGAATGACCAGCCATGAAATCCTCCGTACTTACTTCAAAACCTGTATTGAGCAGCGCACCACGCCACGCCGCCTATACCCTGTGGGAGCGGGCTTGCTCCCGCAAGCCTCCTACAAATCTCCCGCAAACTTCGCCAGCCATGGCAGCGAGCAGCTTACTCGACCTTCGGTTGCTCACGCAGACGGATGCTCAGTTCGCGCAACGCCTTGGCATCTACCGCACCCGGGGCCTGGGTCATGACACAGGCGGCACTCTGGGTTTTCGGGAAGGCAATCACTTCACGGATCGATTGCGCACCAGTTACCAGCATCACCAGACGGTCCAGACCGAAGGCCAGACCACCATGCGGCGGCGCACCGTATTTCAGCGCATCAAGCAGGAAGCCGAACTTCTCCTGCTGCTCATCGGCGCTGATACCCAGAATATCGAACACCACCTGCTGCATTTCCTTGCGGTGGATACGAATGGAGCCGCCACCCAGTTCGGTGCCATTGAGCACCATGTCGTAGGCACGGGACAACGCCGCCCCCGGATTGGCCTGCAGCTCTTCCGGCGAGCATTTCGGCGCGGTGAACGGGTGATGCAGCGCGCTCAGGCTGCCATCGTCGTTCTCTTCGAACATCGGGAAATCCACTACCCACAGCGGTGCCCATTCGCAGGTGAGCAGCTCCAGGTCATGCCCCAGACGAATACGCAGCGCGCCCAGCGCCTCGGAGACGATCTTCGCCTTGTCGGCACCGAAGAACACGATGTCACCATCTACCGCGCCAACACGATCCAGAATGACGTTGAGATTGTCCTCGGGGATGAACTTGACGATCGGCGATTGCAGACCCTCGACGCCCTTGGCGCGCTCGTTGACCTTGATGTAGGCCAGGCCCTTGGCGCCGTAGATACCGACGAACTTGGTGTAGTCGTCGATCTGCTTGCGCGGCATGGCGGCGCCGCCCGGTACGCGCAGCGCGGCAACGCGGCCCTTGGAATCATTGGCCGGGCCACTGAACACCTTGAAGTCGACTTCAGTCAGTTGGTCAGCAACATCTACCAGTTCCAGCGGGATGCGCAGATCCGGCTTGTCCGAACCGTAGCGGCGCATGGCTTCTTCGAAGGTCATGTGCGGGAACTCGCCCAGATCCAGGTCCAGCACTTCTTTGAACAGACCGCGGATCATGCCTTCGGTCAGCCCCATGATGTCCTTTTCATCGAGGAAGCTGGTCTCGATGTCGATCTGGGTAAATTCCGGCTGGCGGTCGGCACGCAGATCTTCGTCACGGAAGCACTTGGCGATCTGATAGTAGCGATCAAAACCGGCCACCATCAGCAATTGCTTGAACAGCTGGGGCGATTGCGGCAGGGCGAAGAAATTGCCGGGATGGGTGCGGCTCGGCACCAGATAGTCGCGAGCGCCTTCCGGCGTAGCACGGGTCAGGATCGGCGTTTCCACATCCAGGAAGCCGTTGTCGTCCAGATAGCGGCGGATGCTGCTGGTGATACGCGAGCGCAGCTTCAGCTTGGCGGCCATTTCCGGACGGCGCAGGTCGATGAAGCGGTAACGCAGGCGGGTCTCCTCGCCAACGTCGGAATATTCGTCCAGCGGGAATGGTGGGGTATCGGCCTGATTCAGCACTTCCAACTCATAGCCCAGCACCTCGATGGCGCCGGAGGCCATGTTCGGGTTGACCGCACCGGCCGGGCGCGGGCGTACCTTGCCACGCACCTTGACCACATACTCGCTGCGCACCCGATCAGCTAACGCGAAGGTATCCTCACGGTCCGGGTCGAACACCACCTGGGCCAGACCTTCGCGATCACGAATATCGAGAAAAATCACCCCACCATGGTCACGGCGGCGGTGAACCCAACCGCAGAGTGTCACTTCCTGGTCCGCCAGCGTTTCGTTCAACTGGCCGCAATAGTGGGTACGCATCATGTGTGTGGAATCCTGTTTTCGACAGAGCGGCTGCGTCCTGACCAAGCACCTTGGTCATCCGTCAGCGCGGATAGATAAAAGCGCCATAATATACCCGATGTCACCTGTCCCAGGCGAGCGTTGCCGGCGCAATGTCCATCTCCCATAGCCGCTGCCAATGCCGACCATTAGCAAACAGGGCTTGAGCAAGGGCTGCTACGGCATATACTGGGTGAACATTTTCCGCTGCAACCCTGGAGATCAAAATGAAGATTGATATCGGTATCAACCAGAAGGATCGGGAACAAATCGCCAAAGGTCTATCCCATCTGTTGGCGGATACCTACACCCTGTATCTGAAAACCCACAACTTCCACTGGAACGTCAAAGGTCCGATGTTCCAGACCCTGCACACCATGTTCGAGACCCAGTACACCGAGCTGGCGACCGCGGTCGACGAGATTGCCGAACGTATCCGCACCCTGGGCTTCCCGGCACCGGGCACCTACAAGGCCTTCGCCGAGCTGAGCTCGATCAAGGAAGAGGATGGCGTGCCGGATGCCTCCGACATGATCCGCCTGCTGGTGGAAGGTCAGGAAGCCTGCGCCCGTACCGCGCGCGAGGCCTTCCCCGCCTGTGAGAAGGCCAGCGACGAGCCCAGCGCCGACCTGCTGACCCAGCGCATGCAAGCCCATGAAAAGACCGCCTGGATGCTGCGCAGCCTGCTGGAAAAGTAACAGCCGAGGCGGGGTGGGCTGCGCCCGCTCCGCTTCTCCCGCCCCCTCTCCTATCCTCTTTGTGGCTGCACGCGTTTCGGGTTAGAGTGCGCACCCGGCCTATCGCCGGCCTTCATAGCCACAGTTGCAATAGGATGAATCGTTTTGAACAATATCCGTTATCTTCACTTGATCGTCGGTCTGGCAGCATTGCTGTCCGGCCTGTACTACAGCATGCCTTTTTTCAGCCAGCAGGGTCTCATTGATCTCTCGGCAATCACCGCCCTGCTGCTGGGCCTCATCAACATTCAACAATTCAGCAATGGCAACCGCAGCCGCTCGCCGGCGCGCAACGCCCTGGCGGTAGTGGGTTCGGTACTACTGCTGATCGGCGCGCTGATTCCATTGGTCAGCGTGCTGGCCAACCCAGCCGCCGCCACCCTATTGACCCTGGCAGTAGGCATCAGCGTGGCCGCTGTCTGCCTGTTCGCTGTACTCACACTGACCGCGATGCTCTCCAGTGGCGCAAGACGCACCAACACCGGTCCGCGTGAAATGGGCACGGTCAAATGGTTCAACACCAGCAAAGGCTTCGGCTTCATCTCCCGGGATCAAGGCGAAGACGTCTTTGTGCACTTTCGCGCCATCCGTGGCGAGGGGCATCGGGTTCTGCTGGAGGGTCAACGCGTGGAGTTCATCGTAGCCCAGCGCGAGAAGGGTCTGCAGGCTGAGGATGTCGAGCCGCTGGATTGAGACCAACTGCTCAATAATGAGGCGGAGGTTGATCGTCCTCCGTCTCCCCCGGCATGGATGCCGCCAGATCAGCCTGCCGGCGAGCCAGCAACTCCAGCGCCCGCTGCAATCTTTCCAGCTGCGACTCCTGACGGCTCACCACATCGTTCAGCGCCTGTATGGTGTCGTCCTGAAATGCCAACCGCATTTCCAATTCATCCATCCGCGCAATCAGTTGGTCATTCATCTAAACCGCTCCGCATAGACAATGTTGGATGTCAGTACGCGCTGCAAACGCTTGATACAATCCTTTAATTGTTCCTCGGTATAGGCTATCGGTGGCAACTTCCCCCATACCGGCGCAGGCCAGGCTGGATCATGCCGATATCGAACTATATGATGTACATGCAACTGGCTGACCATGTTACCCAGCGCTGCGATATTGATCTTGTGTGCGGAAAAAGCATCTTTCAGCGCCTCGGCTAACCAGCAGGATTCGTTCAGCAATTGCTGCCGGTCAGCTTGATCTAGTTGAAATATTTCAGACACATCCTCGCGCTTGGGCACCAGCACAAACCACGGATACTGCACATCATTAATCAGTAACAGCGTACTCAAACTGAAGTCGCCTACCCAAATGCCATCATTGACGAGTTGCGGATGAAGACGGTACATAGGACTTCCTTACAGGGATCAAGTTGCGTAAAAATCTGCCGAAATCTGAGGCAGGTCAAGGAAATAGCGAAGGGAGCCGCTAAGCTCTTGCTGTGCATGACAATAATACACCAGGCCGAATGGTAGCCGAGGCCGGGTGATGGAACGCCGGACAGTTTTTTTGCGTATCGCTTTCGCATTTATGGAACTTTACTGCTTTAATCAAGGCGATACGATTTGAAGAAGCTGCGCCCGGGGATTGTAACCAGAGCACATTTCTTTATTACAGGAAGGAGCACAGGATATGAAAGAGACTATCAAATGGAGTTCCGTCGCCCTGGCTGTCGCCATGGCAAACGGGCTTGTTACCACCCAGGCTGTAGCCCAGGGCGAAGGATTCGTTGAAGGTGCTACCGCTACGCTGGAAAGCCGCACCCTGTATTTCAACCGTGATTACCGAGACCCTGGTCAAGCCAACCAGAACACCGGCAACATGAGCCGCGCAGAAGAAACTGCAACTGGCTTCATTCTCAACTTCCAGTCCGGCTACACCCAAGGTCCGGTCGGCCTGGGCGCAGACGTGCTGGCGCTAGCCGGCATCAAACTGGACAGCAGCGGCGGTCACAACGGTCGCCTGAACATGCTGCCGACCGACTCCAATGGCGATACCGCTGCCGAATATGCCGAGATCCGCGGCGCAGTGAAAGCCAATATTGCCGGTGATACTACTCTGCGTTATGGCGTACACCTGACCGAAAACCCGGTCATCAACTATGAAGATGCGCGCCTGCTGCCGAACCATTATTTCGGTTACAGCATTTCCAATACCTCGCTCGATGGCCTGTTCCTGGAAGCCGGCCGCATGACTGATCGCGGTGAAATGGGCATGTCCTCCCAACGCGAAGGCGGTTTCGTTGCAGACGAGGACCAGAAGGTCGACTACCTGGGTGGTACCTATGAGTTTGCTGACACCCTCAGCGCCTCGCTGTACACCTCCAAGGCTGAAGACCTGTGGAAGCGTCATTACGCAGGGATTACCCACACCCTTGATCTGGGTAATGGCCTGGATCTGACCACCGATCTGTCTCACTACAAGACCTCGGATGACAGCCCCGCTGCCGAAGAATATGACAACGACGCCACGTCGCTGGCATTTACTCTGGGTGCAGGCTTCCATGATCTCACCTTGGCCTATCAGCGTATGGGCGGCGATGCCGGCTTCGAATATTTCGACTCTGGCATCTATCTGGCCAACTCGGTGCAGGTGCTCGACTTCAACGCCAAGGATGAGCGCTCCTGGCAGGCCCGCTACGATTATGACTTCGAAGGTGTAGGCATTCCCGGTCTGACATTCATGACCCGCTATATCACTGGTGACAATATCGATACAGCACCGGGCGTCAGCGACTCTCGCTGGGAACGTGATACCGATATCCGTTATACCGTGCAGCGCGGCTTCCTGGAGGGAGTCAACCTGGTATGGCGTAACGCAACGGTCCGTCAGGACAGCGCACTCGGCGGCGACATCGACGAAAACCGTCTGATCGCTTCCTACACCTGGAATCTGCTCTAAGCAACCCAGCTGCAAGAAAGAACCCGGCCCTGGCCGGGTTTTTTCTTGCCTGACCGTCCGACGGAACAGCTGCAGCAGCACCGTGGTCTGCCCTGTGGCAGGCTATACGCCGTCAGGGGACGAACGTACAATAAGCCGCATTCTTCGATTCTGCCCTCAGGACCTTCTCCGCCCATGCGTACCAGTCAATATCTGATCTCCACCCTCAAGGAAACTCCCGCCGACGCGACCGTTATCAGTCATCAGTTGATGCTGCGGGCCGGCATGATCCGCAAGATCGCCTCAGGTCTGTACACCTGGCTGCCGATGGGCCTGCGGGTACTGCGCAAAGTGGAGAAGGTGGTACGCGAGGAGATGGACAGTGCCGGTGCGCTCGAAGTACTGATGCCGGCGATCCAGCCGGCGGAGCTGTGGCAGGAGTCGGGCCGCTGGGAACAATACGGCCCCGAACTGCTGCGCCTGCAGGACCGTCATGGCCGTGAATTCTGCGTGGGGCCGACTCATGAGGAAGTCATCACCGATCTGGCGCGCAACGAGATCAGCAGCTACAAGCAGTTGCCGCTCAACCTGTATCAGATCCAGACCAAATTCCGCGATGAGATCCGTCCACGCTTCGGCCTGATGCGGTCCCGCGAGTTCAGCATGAAGGACGCCTACTCCTTCCATCTGGAGCAGGGCTCGCTGCAGCAGACCTACGACCGCATGTATCAGGCTTATTGCAATATCTTCAGCCGTCTGGGGCTGGATTACCGCCCGGTGGTGGCTGACAACGGCTCGATCGGCGGCGAAGGCTCCCATGAATTTCATGTACTCGCCGATTCCGGCGAAGATGCCATCGTCTTTTCCGACACCGGCAGCTACGCCGCCAATATAGAAAAGGCCACGGCCCAGCCCCCGCAAGGTGAGCGCCCTGCTGCCGCCGAAGACAAGGCGCTGGTGGACACCCCGAACCAGCAGACCATCGACGCTGTATGCGAGTTCCTCGGCCTGCCGGCCGAGCGTACCGTCAAGTCTCTGATCGTGCTGGGCGTGGCCAAGGAAGAAGGCGCACCGCAACCGCTGGTGGCACTGGTCCTGCGCGGCGATCATGAGCTGAACGAGATCAAGGCCGAGAACCACCCTGCCATCCATGCCCCGCTGACCTTCGCCAGTGAAGCGCAGATCCAGCAGGCCATCGGCTGCAAGCCTGGCTCCATCGGACCGATCGCCCTGAACATGCATGTCATTGCCGACCACAGCGCTGCCCATCTGGCGGACTTTGTCTGCGGGGCGAACCAGGACGGCAAGCATCTGCGTGGCGTGAACTGGGAACGCGATGCCCGTTTCGACGAAGTGGCGGACCTGCGCAACGTAGTCGAAGGCGATATCAGCCCGGATGGCAATGGCACCCTGGTGATCAAGCGCGGTATCGAGGTCGGCCATATCTTCCAGTTGGGCAAAAAGTACAGCGAAGCCATGAACTGCAACGTGCTCAATGAGCAGGGCAAGATGTCGACCCTGATCATGGGCTGCTACGGTATCGGTGTATCCCGCGTGGTCGCTTCGGCCATCGAGCAGAACTATGACGCCCGCGGAATCATCTGGCCGGACGCGCTGGCGCCTTTCCAGGTGGCACTGGTGCCGATGAAGATGGAAAGCTCCGAGGCAGTACGCGAAGCCACCGAGCAGCTGTATAAGAGCCTGCAGCAAGCCGGCGTCGAAGTGCTGCTGGATGATCGTGACAAGAAAGTGAGCCCCGGTATGAAGTTTGCCGATATGGATCTGATCGGCATCCCCCACCGCGTGGTGATCAGTGATCGCGGACTGGCCGAAGGGCAGCTGGAATACAAATACCGCCGCGATCAGGAAGCAAGCAGCGTGCCAGCAGCCGAGATGCTCAACTTCCTGCTTGAACGCACCTGCACCCAATGAGATCACTTGGAATGCGTCAACCGATGCTGCCCTGGGCCCTGTGGCTATGCGCCGGACTGACCCTGACGGCCTGCAGCAGTCAGCCGCAGCCCTCGGGGGCCGCGACCGTGCGCGTGGAGCGTGAGCTGGTCAGCCACAATCTGCACATCGATGCTGGCGAACAACGGGTGTTGGCTTCTCCCCAACGCAATATCCGGGTGACCGAGCAATGGTTGCACCGGGTAACTGAGTTTGATGACCGTGATCGGCTGACCAACAGTCATGAGAGCTACCAGGCACTGCCGTGGGACAATCAGCTGGTCAGCATGATCGCCGAAGATCGGCGTTTCGCATTGCGTACCAACCATGATGGCGTGCTGCGGTTGAACCTGCTGGACGAGCAATTCGTTGAACTCGATTTCGAGAACCTGCGCGCCGTTCAGCTTATCGCCCGCGCCGGACCAGGTGTGGTTGCCGAGCAGACGCTGCTTATCAGTCGTGAGCTGCGTTCGGTCCTGCGCGAAGCGGTGATGCTGGTGCATGACAACCTGGAGGAAAGCGGCGTCGAACAGTGGGTCTATCGTATCCGCCGTCTCGATGCCCTGGGCCTGGAAGAGGAATCCAACCAGCTGGAGAACATGCTCATCGTGTTGACGGTCGGTGATCCCGAGTTGCAGGCCGAGTTCCTGCAAACACTGGAGGGCGGCAAGCAGCCCTGATATGCCACGCTACACATGGATTGTGTTCTGCCTTGCCATGAGCCTCGCCCCGGCGGCAGCGGCGGCCAACCAGCCGCACTCACCGGTCGATCCCGATCTGCGGGCCCTGCTGATGCATACCGTGTCCCAGGCAGACAGCTTCGCCGACGCCTTCGATGCCGAAGTCTGGTTGCTGGATATGTCTACCCGGCTGCGCCGCTATTTGCCCGACGAAGCGGAACGGCTGCGTTTTCTGCAGCTGGTGCATCGGGAAGCCCGTCAGGCCGGCCTGAAACCCGACCTGGTGTTGGCGGTGATCCATGTGGAAAGCCTGTTCGACCGCTACGCCCTGTCCCGCGTCGGCGCCCAGGGTGTGATGCAGGTGATGCCATTCTGGAAAAACGAGCTGGGCCGCCCCGACGATAATCTGATCGATCTGGCGACCAACCTGCGCTACGGCTGCACCATCCTCAAATATTATCTCGACCTGGAAAAAGGCGATCTGCGCCGAGCCCTGGCACGCTACAACGGCAGCCTGGGCAGTCACCGCTATCCGGACAAGGTACAGGAGTACTGGTATCGGTACTGGTATGTAAAGGACTAGCCCCTATTCCAGCAGCGCCAGTAATGTCTCCTCGGTCTGTGGTCCCGCCAGGCTGTGCAGTAACTTCCCATCGGGGTTGAAGACGTAAGTGGTCGGCAATACCTGCGGACGTTCGAGGCCAAAGCTGTCGACGAAGTCCTGCCCCATCACGGCAAATTCGATATCCATTTCATCTGCCAGCTCATGCAACTCATTACCGCTGATGCCATCATAGTTAACGCCGAATACCGCCACGTTCGGTCTTTTTGCCAGACTGTTGAACTCGGGCAATTCATGTCGGCAGGGTGCGCACCATTCGGCCCAATAGTTCACCACCATCCAGCGGTCCTGCAGATCTGCCCGACTGACGCTCTCACCACGATGATCCAGCCAGCGCTCCTCACCGCAGCCAGCCAGCAGTACCCCGGCGCCCAGAATGACGCCCAACAAAGCAGTTCTCATTATTCCTCCCCAGTAATCGATGCGCCCCTGCCATCCCCACCCAGCCAGTTTTTTACACTGCCGGCGAGGATATGGCGGCGATTGTCTTCGAGCTCGACCAGCGCTTCGCGTACCGCCGGATACCAGACGTCATCCCCATGCAACAACAGCGGCAACGAGGCCACGCTGGGCACAGCCTCCGGCAATGCGTCCAGCAATTCCGTCAGCTCCATTTGATCGAGGTCCCGACTCAGCACATAGCCACCCTGCTGAGCACGAGTGATGATGCGCCGGGTTTCAAGCCACTCGGTCAACTGCAGCCACAGATCTTCCGGCACACCCCAACCGGCGGCATTCACCCGTGCCAGGTCCACTGTATGCCCTTGCCGCTGCGCGAGGAGAAACACGCGCAGCAACGCCAGCAGATGGATCAGCCGGGGATAGGTCGGACGCTGCCAGGCAGAGCTGCTGCCCAGATTACAGACCAGTTCGGCGCCGAACAGAATGATCATCCAGCTGACGTAGATCCACAGCAGAAACAGCGGAAACGCCGCGAAGGCACCATAGATCAGCTGAAAGCTCGGAAACAACGCCACATAAAGAGCAAAGCTGGCCTTGGCCCCCTCGAACAGCAGGGCCACCAGCAGCCCCCCGGCAAAAGCATGCTTGAGCCGCACCCGGGTATTGGGCACCGCCACATAGATCAGCGTAAAGGCCGCGATGCTCAGCAGCAGCGGCAACCAGCCCAGCAGTTGCCGCCAGGCAGATGCCAACACCGCATCGCCGGATAGAAAGGACAAAGATGCCAGATAGGTACTGACCACAAACCCTGCTCCCAGCAGCAGCGGCCCCAGACTCAACACCGCCCAGTACAGCAGGAAACTGGAAATGCCCCGACGCGGGTAGCGTATTCGCCAGATGGCATTGAATGCTTTCTCGATGTTCAGCAACATCAGCAGCGCGGTCACCATCAGCAGCGCCACGCCAATGCCGGTCAGCTGCCGGGCTTGCTGGGAGAACTCGGATAGGTATTCACGCAGGGTCGCCCCGGTGGAAGGAACGAAATTGTCGAAGATGAAGGTCTCGACCTGCCCGCCCACCTGATTGAATGCCGGTATTGCCGCCAGCATCGCATAGGTAACCGTCATCACCGGCACTACCGCGAACAGGGTCGTATAGGTCAGAGCTGCGGCATTTTTGGCGCAGTTGTCCTCGCCGAACCGCCGGAACAGATAACGGCAGAAGTACCATAGCAGTTGCAGTTGACGCGGCATTCAGACTCCCTGAAAAACGATACCCTCATAGTCCATTGCCTCCCTGGCGAGACGGGGTGGTTGTCAATGGTCTTCAAGCGCTTAGAATAGCCTTCATACCCCGCCCCGGCCACAGCGCGGCGGATCGAATCCGACCTGAACGGAGATTGCCATGTCCAGGGTAAGCATCTATCACAACCCCCGCTGCTCCAAATCACGCCAGGCACTGGCGCTGCTGGAACAGCAAGGCGATGAACTGGAAGTCATCCAGTACATAGACACACCGCCCGACAGCGCCACCCTCAGCGCCCTGCTGCAGCAACTGGGCCTCTCCGCACGCGAGCTGATGCGCAAGGGAGAAAATGTCTACAAGGAATTGCAGCTGGACGACCCCGATCTGAGCGAAGCCGAATTGGTTCAGGCCATGGTGGACTACCCACGCCTGATCGAGCGTCCCATCGTCATCCGTGACGGCAAGGCCATCATTGCGCGCCCGCCGGAGCGGGTATTGGAGCTGTACGCATGAATGATCCCTATGTTCTGGTGCTGTATTACAGCCATAACGGCGCTACCGCCAAGATGGCCCGTCTGATTGCCGAAGGTATCGAGCAGGCCGGCCTGGAAGCGCGCCTGCGCACGGTTCCCAAGGTAACCACCGAGACTCGCGCCAGCGCTCCGGAAATCCCCGACAGCGGCGCGCTCTACTGCACCGAGGATGACCTGAAGAATTGCGCGGCGTTGGTACTCGGCAGTCCAACCCGCTTCGGCAACATGGCAGCGCCGCTGAAATACTTCATCGACGGCACCAGCAGCCTGTGGCTGTCTGGCAGCCTGTCCGGCAAGCCAGCCGCCGTATTCACCACCACCGCCAGCATGCACGGCGGGCAGGAAAGCACCCTGCTCTCCATGCAGCTGCCGCTGCTGCACCATGGCATGCTGCTGGTCGGCCTGCCCTACAGCGAGGCCGCACTCACCGAGACCCGCGGGGGTGGTACACCCTATGGTGCCAGCCATCTGGCCGGTGGCGACGGCTCCCGCCCGCTGGACAGTCACGAGACTGCCCTGTGCCGGGCACTCGGCAAACGCGTGGCCACGGTCACTCGTCAGCTACTGGCCGGAGCCGTTCATGTCCAAAGCTGACAAACCCTTGCCATCACTGCATTACCTGGAACCGCGCATACGTATCAGCCGCCTGCTCGCAGCGCTGGGCTATGCCGGGCTGTTGCTGTGCCTGTTCATCTACAACGCCTTCATCGCCGACCTGCATGGTGCCAATCCGGTGGTAATCATCGGTGTATTGCTGGTACCGCTGCTGATCTTTCTGCCGGGTATTGCCCTGGGTAATGTGCGCGCCCATGCCTGGCTGTGCTTTGCCATCAACCTGTATTTCATCTATGGGGTACAGACCTGCTTTCAGCCGGGGCGTGAACTCTATGGCGCCATTCTGGTGGGTACCAGCGTGCTGTATTTCATCACTGCACTGGGCTATGTACGCTGGAGTTTCCAGGCGCAGCGGGTACGTGCATTACACCCCGCCGGAGCCTGATTACCAACCCATTACCCGTTTGACGAAAGGAATGGTCAATCGGTGCTGGGCCTGCAGGGATGCCTGGTCCAGCTGCTCAAGGGCGGAAAACAGCTCACTCATGCCCCGCGCGCCACGACTGAGAATATAGCGCGCCACCTCATCGGGCATTTGCAGGCCGCGCCGCTCGGCGCGCAACTTGAGCATCTGCTGCTTGCCGTCGTCATCCAACACCTGCAATTGGAATACCAGCCCCCAACCGAGGCGCGAGACCAGGTCCGGTAGTTGCAATGGCAACGCCCGGGGCGCGGCGGCGGCGGCAATCAGCAGCCGCCCTTGGCGTTGCTGAATGCGGTTGTAGAGGTGGAACAGGGCTTCCTCCCACTCCTCCCGGCCCGCCAGCGCATCCAGTTCATCCAGACACAACAAGTCGAACTGCTCCATACCTTCCAGCAATCCCGGACCGTGATCCAGCAGCTCGGCCAACGGCAGATACATCGCCAGGCCGCCTGTTTCCGCCATCCGGTGACAGGCGGCCTGCAACAAATGCGAACGACCGCTGCCAGACGCCCCCCACAGGTAGATATACAGCTCGGCCGGCGCAGATTGGACGTCGGCCAGGACTTGCAGCGCTGCCAGCACGCCGGCATTGGAGCCGGGATAATAATTGTCGAAGGTGGCTTCGTCCCGGAGTTTGACGCCCAGGGGCAGCTGCATGGGTTGCGCCATCAGACCGATTCCACCTTATGTGTCGCTCCGCTGCCCAGCAGCCGATGCGTCATCATCAGCCACGCCAGCGGAAATATAAGGTGGGTAGCGTCGGGGTGGCAGGCACCGCGGGCTGGTTCTGCTCGGGCTCAGCAATCGGCAGCGGGGCTTCAGCCGGCTCGGCGCCAGGCTCCTGAGCAAGACCGACATCCTCCTCGGGCGCCATCCCGACATCTGCCGGGTCGCTCGGCAGCTCGGTAGCAACAGGCTGCTCAACTATTGGCTCAGGCATGCGTTGCAGACGCATATCCAGATTGAGCAAGCGTTCCAGCTGGGCTTCGCTGCCGGGGAAACTCACTTGCAGCTGCACCTTGTCACCCTCGATGGCGATCAACTGCGGAGTCTGGGAGCCCAGTTGATTCACCGAACGCAGCAGACCGGCATAATCGGCCACGCTATTGATGCCCTCGACATGCAAACGCCAGCCGGACGCCCCGTCGGCAGCGCCGGCGGGTGTCGCATATTGAGTGAATACCGCATTGGCGATAGCGACCATCAGCTCATCCGCGGCGGCCTCGGCGGTGCCAGTGATGCGCCCCGAATCGCTCCGGTCATTCAGCCACAATGTCCAGTCCAGCGCGCTCTGATCCCCTTCTCCCGTCACCGTCATCGCCAAGGTGCCCTCTACTGGATAGCGCTCACTGGCCGCCAGCAGCTCGTCCCGGCTGGCCTGACGGATCAGTTGCTCGTCGACCTGGCTCATGTCCTGCAGGTCACCCAGCGGAAAACTCAGGGCAACGCCGCGATGCGCCGCCGCTTCTTTCAAGGTCAATGCCCAGGCACTGACCGGGCTCAGAGTACGATCACCCAGCTCGTTGGCTTCTACCGCCCAGAGCACGATACCCGGACGGTTGCGGCCCAGGGCGGGCAACCCGGCCTCGCGCACCAGCTTGGTCAGCGCTTGGGAGTCGAATTCAATGCGAAGCTGGCCACCCTCCGCTGTACCAATGCGGCGCATCATGTCTTGTGGCGATTTCATCGCATTGGCCAAGGGGCCACGCTGCAGTTCCACATCACTGCCCACCAGACGCTGGAACATAACCCGGGTGGCCCCCCGCAGCGCGTCGTCCCGGCTTTGGTCCTCGGCCTGAGCGACCTGCACCCGATAGAGATCATCCAGCACCGCAGCGCTGAGATTGAACGACGCCAGGGCAGCAACGCACAATAGAAGCAGCCGGACTCTTTGCTTGAAACGCATGGGTAATTCCATCTGGTGAATGCGACTGTCAGCCTCGAAACGGCGGTGAAACAGCGGCCCTAAAGCGCATACATTAAACAAGCACTGGAGCGGCAGCAACCGTAGCGGTGTAAAGTCGTCGGAGCATGGTCGCCTGCGCGATGAATTGGTACACTAGCGCGTTCCCCACTTTGATCACTCGAGACCCACGCATGAGCAGCCAAAAGCCCGCCAAGCCTTCCATCAGCTACAAGGACGCCGGGGTCGACATAGACGCCGGAAATGCCCTTGTCGATCGCATCAAACATGTCGCCAAACGTACCGCGCGCCCGGAAGTCATGGGGGGGCTGGGTGGCTTCGGGGCGCTCTGTGAAATCCCGGCGGGCTACACCCAGCCGGTACTGGTCTCGGGCACGGACGGCGTCGGCACCAAGCTGCGCCTGGCGATGGACCTGAACAAACATGACCAGATCGGCATCGACCTGGTGGCCATGTGTGTGAACGACCTGGTGGTCTGTGGTGCTGAGCCGCTGTTTTTCCTTGACTACTATGCCACTGGCAAATTGAATGTCGATGTCGCCGCCCAGGTGGTCACCGGTATCGGCGCTGGATGCGAACTGGCCGGCTGCGCCCTGGTGGGTGGCGAGACCGCGGAAATGCCCGGCATGTACGAAGGTGATGACTATGACCTGGCTGGCTTCTGCGTCGGCGTAGTGGAAAAGGCCGAGATCATTGATGGCACCAAGGTCCAGCCCGGCGACGTGCTGCTGGCCCTGCCCTCTTCCGGCCCGCACTCCAATGGCTACTCGCTGATTCGCAAGATCATCGAAGTCGCCGGTGCCGACATCAAGAACGTGCAGTTGGATGGCCAGCCGCTGACCGACCTGCTGATGGCGCCAACGCGCATCTACGTCAAGGCCCTGCTGCAGCTGATCAAGCAGACCGGCGCAGTGAAAGCCATGGCTCACATCACCGGTGGCGGCCTGCTGGAGAACATTCCCCGCGTGCTGCCAGAAGGTGCCAGCGCCATCATCGATCTGAGCAGCTGGCAGCGCCCGGCGGTATTCGACTGGCTGCAAGAACAGGGCAACGTCGACGAAACCGAGATGCACCGCGTGCTCAACTGCGGCGTCGGGATGGTCATCTGCGTCGCGGCCGATCAGGCCGACAACGCCTTGCAGGTACTGAAGGACGCCGGCGAGCAACCCTGGATCATCGGTTCCATCGACAATGCCGCTGCCAACGGTGAGGCTGTAGTACTGCGTAACGGCCGCGGATGAGCTGCCGCATCGTCGTCCTGATCTCCGGATCAGGCAGCAACCTGCAGGCTTTTATCGATACTCTGCATGCCCGGCAGGCTGACATTGTCGCGGTGATTTCCAACCGCGCCGATGCCTTCGGTCTGGAGCGCGCCGCCAGGGCCGGTATTCCTGGCGCCGTTCTCGATCATCGAGAATTCGCCGACCGAGCCACCTATGATCAGGCACTCGCCGCGCTCATCGATACCCATGCGCCCGACCTGGTCATTCTGGCCGGATTCATGCGCATCCTCACCTCCGAGTTCGTTCAGCACTATCAGGGGCGCCTGCTGAATATCCATCCGTCGCTGCTGCCGAAGTACACCGGCCTGCACACTCACCGGCGGGCACTGGAGGCCGGCGACCGCGAGCATGGCGCCACGGTGCATTTCGTCACCGAGGAGCTCGATGGCGGCCCGGCTATCATGCAGTCCCATGTGCCGGTGCTGGCCGATGATACGCCCGACACCCTAGCTGCACGGGTGCGGGACACAGAACATCGACTCTATCCACTGGCTGCTATGCTGTACGTCAGCGGTCGCCTGCGGCTGGAGGACGGCCAAGCTTGCCTGGATGGCACACCTATCGCTCCCTGTGGCCTCAGGCTGGATCAATTCGAAGCAGATACGCGAGGTCATTTGCATGATTGACAGCAGTTCGCTCTTGTTCCGTCGCCCGGGCCGCTGGCTGGCCGCCGCGGTACTGGCTCTCGGCAGCAGCCTGGTCCACGCGCAGGAGCTGGTTCCCTTTACCGCCAGCTACGCTGCCGACATGAAGAAGATTCCGGTCAACGGCGAGGCCACGCACAGCCTGCAGGCCAACCCCGACGGTACCTGGACCCTGTCCTTCCATGCCGGCATGTTCGTCGCAAGGCTGAACGAGGAAAGCCAGCTGCGGTTGGAGAACGACCAGTTGATCCCGCTCAGTTATCGCTACGAGCGCAAGGGCCTGGGCCGTGGCCGCGTGACCACACAGAACTTTGACTGGGAAGCCGGCGTAGTCACCGGCGAGCATAAGAAGGAATCCTTCAGCCTGCCGGCCGAACCCGGACTGCTCGACCGCACCACTTATCAACTGGCCCTGCAGCGCGATCTGATGGCAGGCAAGACCGAGATGAGTTATCGGGTAGCGGATGAAGACGAGATAGAGGAATACCGCTTCCGCGTCACCGGTGAGAAACGCGTCACCACCCGCGCCGGGCAGTTTGACGCCGTGGAGGTCGAACGCGTACGCGAGCCCGACGCCAAGCGGGAGACAACCTTGTGGTTCGCCAAGGATTGGCAGTATCTGCTGGTCCGCCTGAGCCAGATTGAGACTGACGGTCAGCATTATCAGATCATGCTCAAGGAAGCGACGCTGGATGGCGAGCCGGTGATCGGCACGCCGGTCAAGAGTGACTGACAGCAAGATCGGACGCTGCGCGGCCAAAGGGCCATTGGCGTAGCGCAGGTGCGCTACGCCCCGAAACCTGCGGCCTCATCAGTTCCTACGGCATCCCACCACTTTCGGATTGCCGCTCCCCTGCTTTCAATTACCGCAGGTACTGCTTTTCGGTGCCATAGCCTTCTCAGGCTATGGCAGTGTCCGGTCAACACTCAACCGATAAACTTCTCACCGGCCTCGGCACGCTTGACCAGACCAGCGGCCGGCTTCCAGAACTCGCCCTGACGCGCTTCCAGCTCACGGATCTGCTGTAGCACCACGTCCAGCCCCAGGCTGTCGGCATAGGTCATCGGCCCGCCACGCTCGGCCGGGAAGCCGTAGCCGAAACGGTAAACACGATCGATATCCTCGGCGCTTTCGGCAAAGCCCTCATCCAGAATACGCGCACCTTCATTGACCAGTGCCAGAATGCAACGCTGGACGATTTCTTCATCAGCCACGTCGCGGGCGGTATAACCGGCTTCTTCGGCCACTTCGCGGGCCATCATGTCGGTTTCTGGATCATGAATCGCCTGACGGCTGCCCGGCTCGTAACGGTAGAAGCCATGGCCGCTTTTCTGACCGAAACGCTCCATTTCACACAGGCGGTTGTCCAGCCACACGATCGGCTCGCCGCGGCCAACACCGGCCAACTGCCGCGAACGCCAGCCCAGGTCCACCCCGACCACGTCATACATACGATACGGGCCCATGGCCATGCCGAAGCCCTGGAGCGCCTGATCCACCTGCCAGGGCGTGGCACCTTCCAGCACTACTTCACGGGACTGGCGCGAATACATCGACAGCATGCGGTTACCGATGAAACCGTGGCAGTTGCCAGCCAGTACCGCTTCCTTGCCGATCTTCTTGCCGACCGCCAGGCAGGCATCCAGCACATCCTGGTCTGTGGCCTTGCCACGCACCACTTCCAGCAGCTTCATGATGTGTGCCGGGCTGAAGAAATGCAGGCCCAGCACCTGCGCCGGACGCTGGGTGGCGGAAGCAATCTCGTCGATATCAAGATAAGAGGTGTTGGTCGCCAGAATGCCAGATGGCTTAACCGCCTTGTCCAGCTCAGCGAAAATGGTCTTCTTCAGGTCCATGTTTTCATACACGGCCTCGACCACCAGATCCATGTCGGCCAGGGCGGCATAGTCCTGAGTGGTGGTGATGCGCTGTACGCGAGCCTGGGCCTCAGCCTCATCAAAACGTTGCTGGGCCACCGAACGCTTATACACATTGGCGATCTCGACCAGGCCCTTCTCCAGCATCTCGCCATTCACGTCCAGCCAGACCACCGGGTAACCAGCGTTGACAAAGTTCATGACGATGCCACGTCCCATGGTACCGGCACCGATTACACCTACCTGCTTGATGTCTTCAAACGAAGCCATGATTTCCTCTCCAAATCATCGTATTTATACGCCGGACCAGTTACTACAGCGGCTACCGGCAGGGACTGAACGGCCCATTACATTACGCAAAAGCCCCGTCGAATAAAAACGAAACCCGTCCATAGGCGGCATTCAGGATATGAATATGCGCCAGCAGATTATCTGACTCAAATGCGAGCCGATTGCGTCTGAACGGACACTTTCCGTTAGCCTTTCGGTACAATGGCGCCCGCTGTATCGGATACCCCGGTTCTCATTGCTATAAGTCGTTCAATGTCCAGATCCTGTCGTACCCTCGCACTCTGTCTCTTCGCTTTTCTGTTCCCATCCATCCTGTCCGCTGCGCCGGCGACTTTCGAGTCCGCCAAGACGCTGGCTCGCCAACAGGTGTACCACGACCGCAATGACCATGGCAGCTTCTATTGCGGCTGCAGCTGGGAATGGGTTGGCCGCTCCGGCGGCGTAGTGGATGCAGCCAGCTGCGGCTACCGCACCCGCGCCCAACCCAACCGTGCCGCCCGGATCGAATGGGAGCATATCGTCCCCGCTTCGCTGTTCGGCCAGCAGCGTCAGTGCTGGCAGCAGGGCGGTCGCAGCAACTGCAAGAAGACCGACCCGGTGTTCAGTGCCATGGAAGCCGACCTGCACAACCTCACGCCGGCCATCGGTGAAACCAATGCCGATCGCAGCAACTTTCGTTTCGGCATGCTACCGGGTACGCCCTATCAACATGGTCAGTGCGATTTCAAGGTGGCGTTTTCCGAGCGGACCGTGGAGCCGCGAAATGAAGTGAAGGGGCAGATCGCCCGGGTCTGGTTCTACATGCACGATCATTACGATCTGACCATGTCCAGTCAGCAACAACGGTTGCTGATGGCTTGGGACCGGCAACAGCCGGTAAGTATCTGGGAACAGGAGCGCAATCAGCGTATCAGCCGGTTGATGGGTCATGACAATCCCTTCGTCACCGGTGCGCGGCAATGGACGCTGAACCATCACAACAGCGGTGCCGGAGTGGTCGCCTCGACCCGCTCGACTGAGCGTGCCCCGGCGTCAGCAGACAACCGCATCATCGGCAACCGCAACAGCAAGGTTTATCACTTGCCCCAGGGTTGCCCGAGCTACGGTCAGGTCAGTGCCCGCAATATCCAGCGGTTCAACAGCGAAGCCGAAGCGCAGCAGCAGGGTTACCGCAAGGCTGGAAACTGCCGTTGAAGTAACCCGGCTCGCCTTCCGTCATCCCCGGCGCAGCCGAGGATGACGGAGTAGATGAACATCGCCAGACCCTTATTGCGGGATTTCCTTTTCCCCCTCGTCCTTGCCCTCCATGGAAAGATGTTCGATCACCGCATTGAGCTCAGCACCCAGCAGCAGGACGGCGGCAGTAATGTAGAAATACAACAGCAATACGATAATCGCCCCGATACTGCCGTAGGTCGCATTGTAGTTGGCGAAGTTCTGCACATAGATACCGAAGCCGACCGAGGCGGCAAGCCAGACGATCACCGCCACCACCGAACCCGGAGTGATGAACCGAAACTCCTGCTCGACATCGGGCGTAGCGTAATAGATCAGCGCAACGGCCAGCATCAGCAGCAGAATAGCCACCGGCCAGCGCAGCCAGCTCCAGACCACGACCAGCACCTGCTCCAGCCCGATCTGCGAAGCAAGCCAGGCCATCACCTGCGGCCCCAGGGTCATGAAGCCGGCCGCCAGCAGCAGCATTATGGCAATGCCTATGGTGTAAAGAATGGACAGGATGAACAGCTTCCAGCTGGGTCGCCCCTCCTTGACGTCGTAGGCCTTGTTCATCGCGTTCATCAGTGAGCGCACGCCAATCGACGCGGTCCACAGCGCCAGCAGGATGCCGAACGACAGCAGCCCACCTTGGCTTTCCTGCAATTGATCGATCACCGGGTTGACCTGATCCAGCGCCACCGGTGGCAGGACTATCGCCGCCTGGGCTCGCAGCCAATCAAAGAAGTTCGGCAAATGCAGGAAACCGAGCACCGCCATGAGAAACAGGACAAAGGGGAAAATGGAAAACAGCGCCCGGTATGCCAACGCCGCGGCATAGGTCGACATATCATCATCGCTGAATTCCTTCGCGGTTCGCTTCAAAACGGTAAAAACACCGGCATTGCGCAGCTGCAAAAATGACATGTCGCCCCCTTGCGATAGACCCATTAGCTGGGACGCCCCTGGCGGGCAAAAGTTTGGCCAAGTTGCTGGGCGTCGTTCGATCAGCTGTAGCAATTACTTACAAAATCAAATTACAATGATAAGGATTCGCATTACAAATACTGCCAACTGCAGAGAGCCCAGCACCATGCACCCATTTCGGCTGACCCTAACCGCCTTGTCATTGCCCTTGGCGCTCCATGCCCTTCCGCTTCTGGCCGAGGACAACGCCAATAGCCCATTGGCACTGCCGTCGACCGAAGTTCGCGCCAGTGCCGATGCTTCCGCTGGCGGTTTACCACCGGCTTATGCCGGCGGCCAGGTGGCCCGGGGTGGTCGGGTCGGACTACTGGGTAATCAGGATAATATGGAAACCCCATTCCAGCTCACCAGTTACACCCAGATGCTGATCCAGGATCAGCAGGCGGCCAGCGTCGCCGATATTGTCGAGAACGATCCGGCGGTGCGTGCCGCCCGCGGCTTCGGCAATTTTCAGCAGGTGTATATGGTGCGCGGCCTGCCGATCTATTCCGACGACATGTCCTACAACGGCCTGTATGGCTTGTTGCCCAGACAGTATCTGGACGCGGAGTTGATCGAGCGCGTGGAAGTCCTGCGCGGCGCCAATGCTTTTCTCAATGGCGCCGCGCCCGGCGGCAGTGGTCTGGGTGGTGCGATCAACATCGTGCCCAAGCGCGCGCCCAACCAGCCGCTCAACCAGATCACCGCCGGCGTGCGCTCAGGTACGCAAACCTATGTTACTGGCGACTTCGCCAGACGCCTGGCCGATGACCGGATCGGGGTGCGGCTCAATTTTGCCCGCCGCGATGGCGATACCGCCGTCGACGGCGAGTCCAATGAGCTGAGCCTGTTTGCCCTGGGTGTCGACTACCGTGGCGACCGGCTGCGCATCTCCGCCGACCTGGGCCATCAGGATCACCAGCTGGATGATATCCAGCCAGCCATCAGCATCGCACCCGGGGTGGATATCCCTTCCGTCCCCGATCCCGACAAGAGCATCGCCCAGCCCTGGACCTTCTCCAACGCCCGGGATACGTTCGGCACGCTGCGCGCCGAGTATGATTTCAATGAGTATTTCACCGGCTGGGTGGCGGCCGGCATGCGCAAGGGGGATGAGTCCGGCAGCTTCTCCGAACCGACCGTGAACAATGCCAACGGCGACAGCACTGCCAACCGTTTCAGTAATGTGCGTGAAGATACCGTGAAGACCGGCGAAGCCGGTGTACGCAGCGCCTTTCATACCGGCAGCGTTGGCCATCAGGTGACCCTGTCCAGTTCGATCTACCGCATGGACTCGCGCAATGCCTATGAGTTCTCCGACTTCGCCGGCTTCCCAGGCAATATCTACCAGCCGGTCGACGTTCCCTCGCCACCTCCGGTGCTGATCGGCGGCACCTTCGATCATCCATTGCTTACCGACAAGACCCGGACCTCCAGCGTGGCGCTGGCCGATGTACTGTCATTCATGGATGAGCGCCTGCAGATCACCCTCGGTGCGCGTTACCAGAAAATCCGCAGTTACGGTTATGACTACAACAGCGGCGTACGCACGGGTGCCTACTCGGAGAGTGAGATCACCCCGGTAGCCGGCGTGCTGTACCGGTTGACACCGGAGCTGTCGCTCTACGCCAACCATATTGAGGGATTGGTCAAGGGCGATGTGGCACCCACCGAGGCCGGCGGCCAGCCGGTAGACAATGCCGGCGAGATCCTGGCTCCCTACAAGACCCGGCAGAACGAAGTGGGCATGAAGTATGACGGCGGCCGTATCGGGGGCAGTCTGGGGCTGTACCAGAGTCGCAAGCAGATGGCAGGCACGGAAAACGGCGTTTACGGGGTTATCGGCCATCAGCGCAACCGCGGCGTGGAGCTGTCGCTGTACGGCCAGGCCACACCGCAGTTGTCAATCCTCGGTGGGGTCAGCCTGCTGGACAGCGATGTGGAAGGCAACGACGCCATCGGCGCACCGAAAGTGCAGGCCAATCTGGGCGTCGACTGGATGGTGCCGACCGTCAGTGGCCTAGCGCTGGATGCACGAGCCATCCATACCGGCAGCCAGTATGCCGCCATCGACAACCAGCAGAAAGTCCCTTCCTGGACCCGCTTCGACGCCGGTGTGCGTTACAGCCTGTTGCTTGATGGCGATCAGCAGGTGACCCTGCGCGCCCGTGTGGAAAACCTGGCCGACAAGAAATATTGGGCCACGGCCGGCGGCTATCCCGGTGATGGCTCGCTGATTGTCGGCGCACCGCGCACCTTCATTCTGTCCAGCACACTGGACTTCTGAAACCGCCCGGAGCCTATTGATGTCTGTCCGATCCATGAAAGTCTGGTCCTGGCTGCATACCTGGACCAGCCTCGTCTGCATGCTGTTCATGCTGTTGCTGTGTCTGACCGGCCTGCCGCTGATCTTCCATCATGAAATTGGCCATCTGCTGGGCACCGAAATCGAGGCGCCCGAGATGCCGGCGGATACACCGCATATCAGCCTGGATCGGATACTGCAGATCGGCGAGGCACGCCATCCCAGCCAGGGCGGCATGTTCATTTCCCGCGAGCCCGATGACGACAGGGTCTGGTACCTGACCATGGCCGACACGCCGACGTCCACCAGCGGCCTGCATCAGGTGGCCATTGACGCCCGCACCGGCGAGATCCTCGGCGAGCCGCAGCTGGAAAGCGGCTTCATGTATATCGTCAATTCTCTGCACATCGACCTGTTCGCCGGCCTGCCGGGGATGTTGTTTCTCGGCCTGATGGGCGTCTTGCTGCTGATCTCGCTGATATCCGGCGCGGTACTCTATGCCCCCTTCATGCAGAAACTGGCTTTCGGTGAGGTCCGGCGCCAGCGCACCAAGCGACTCAAATGGCTGGACCTGCACAACCTGCTGGGCATCGTTACGCTGGTATGGTTTCTGGTGGTCGGCGCTACCGGGGTGCTCAACGCCTGGGCCGATCTGATCGTCAAGGCCTGGCAGAACGACCAGCTCAGCACCATGCTGGCGCCCTACCACGGCCAGCCGCCGCAGGAACGCGGTTCACTGGAAGCGGCTGTGCAATCCGCCCGCGCCTATCTGCCGGACATGCAGATCCAATTCGTCGCCTTTCCCGGCACCAGCTTCTCCAGCCCGCATCACTACGGCGTCTTCATGCATGGCAATCAGGCATTGACCGCCCACCTGTCGCAACCGGTGCTGGTCGATGCCAGCACTGCCCAGGTGACCGACAGCCGGCCTCTGCCCTGGTATTTCAACGCGCTGCAGTTATCCCGGCCGCTGCACTTCGGTGATTACGGCGGCAAGGCGTTGCAGATCATCTGGGCGGTGCTGGATGTGCTGACCATCATCGTGCTGGCCAGCGGACTCTATCTATGGCTTGCCAAACGCGGCAGGCGAAAAGCCGGTGCGTCCGCTCTGGCCCGCACCAACCAGTCTTCGACCGACGCGAGGCTACAGCCATGAAAGGCACCGGCAACTCGGCAATGCAAATCTGGCGCTGGCCCGTATTGTTCGGCACAGTCAGCGCCGCCGGGCTGATCGTCGCCCTGCTGGGGGATGGCTGGTATGACGTACTGTCCTGCCTGGCGCTGGGGCTGGTCGCCGCCGCCGGCATCTGGCTTGGCGCCGTTGCGCGGGCAGAGCCCTGAACGGCTCGGTCTGATCAGCCTGTTCGCACCTGCGGGTTGACCATATGCCGGGGCGTCTGCCCGAGCAGCGCCCGTTCCAGATTCTGCACCGCCAGCTCCGCCATGACCCGACGCGTCTCATGTGTGGCCGAGCCAATATGCGGTACGCAGACCAGGTTGGGCAGCGCGAACAGCGGTGACTCGGACAGCGGCTCCTGCTCGTAGACATCGAGCCCGGCGGCACGGATCTGTCCGTCGCGCAGCGCTTCGACCAGGGCTGCCTCGTCAACCACCGGGCCGCGGGCGATGTTGACCAGAATGGCGCTGGACTTCATCAGCGCCAGTTCACGTTGGCCGATCAGCTTGCGGGTACGCTCGCTGAGCGGAACGACGACACAGACAAAATCGGCCTCGCCGAGCAGGTCATCAAGGTCGCGAAACTCAGCGCCCAACTCCTGCTCCAGCTCCGGTTTGCGGCTATTGCTGGTGTACAGCACCGGCATGCCGAAACCGAAATGGCCGCGCCGGGCAATCGCCGCGCCGATATTGCCCAGGCCGATAATGCCCAGCGTCTTGCCATGCACATCGCAACCAAAATACTCCGGCCCCAGCCCGCCCCGCCAGTTACCCTCGCGCATCCAACCGTCCAGTTCGACGATCCGCCGCGCAGCCGTCAGCATCAGTGTCATCCCCAGGTCGGCAGTGGTCTCGGTCAATACATCGGGAGTGTTAGTCAGCAGAACGCCGCGCTCATTCAGATAATCCAGGTCGTAGTTGTCATACCCGACCGAAATACTGGAAACCACCTCCAAGCCTGAAGCCGCAGCAAGCTGTGGGCGGCCAAGCTGCCAGCCGGCACCAATCAGGCCGTGTACCGGACCGGCAGCCAGCGCATCCGCCAGCTCGCTGGCTGCACTCAATTGAACGACATTGAAGTTGGCTGCCAGACGCTCGATCAGATCCTGAGCAAGACGATTGAATATCACGACGTTCTTTTTCACAACACAGCCCCCTGGCGTTTAAATCCGCAGTATAGCTGTTCGGCCCGTCACCCCATCGGGAGGTTCGGGCCCACCGCGCAGCCGCAGCCCCGAAACGGGACGCGCCAATCGGGTGGCGCTACACCTCGCCGCGGATGTACTGCTCCAGCTGCTGGATCAGCTCCTGCTGCTCGGCGATGGTCTCCTTGACCAGGTCACCGATCGACACCAGCCCCACCAGTCGCCCATCTTCCACCACCGGGAGGTGGCGCAGGTGAAGGTCAGTGATCAGCGAGAGGCATTCGGACACGCTCTGCTTCGGTGTCACGGTCGTCACCGGGCTGCTCATGATTTCGCGTACCATGGTGCCCACCGACGCCCGCCCCTTGAGCACACATTTACGAGAGTAGTCGCGCTCACTTATCACGCCTATCACCTGACCGCCCTCGGTGACCGGCAGCGCGCCGATATTATGCTCGGCCATCAACTGCAAGGCCCTGAGCATCGTCTCATCCGCCCCGATGGTATGCACCTGCTGGATCTGCTTGGTCTGGATAACCTGGGCCACGGTTCTCATCTGCTGCTCCTTTTATTTTCTGGTCCGGTGATAACAGTCAAGGATCAATCAAAGCGGCAGGCAAGGCAAAAAGGGTGTTTCATGGACTATTGGCCTCCTTATTGCTGACAGCTACCCGCCATTGGCATTCCAGCGGCCCCAACATGTCACGGCTGCTGTAAGTCGCATACTCCAGGCATTCCACCGCTAGCGGTAAGGTGTCCGGTATCACCAATGATTGCAACCGCTGGCGCAGCTCTGTGGCACTGATCGCTCGGCGATATAACCCCAGGGTGATGTGCGGCACGTAACTAGTCTGCCGAATTTCGCTACAGCCTGCGCCCAGCGCCTCGCGCCAGCGCGGCAGGTGGCCCTGCGGGTCGTCCACTGTCAGAAAGGCTGCGCTGGCAAAGCTATCCGGCGCGCCTATGCGTAGCTCGCAGGGCGGCAATGCCAACCGGTCGAGGCCCGTCAGTTGGCGCTGCAGCTGCGCTGACGTGAAATCGTCGTCGTACCTGACACTTTGTCCTTCGAAACCACAGACAAACAAGGTGATATGCGGCTGCCGCCGGCTGGGATGCAGCAGGTCCGCCAGCGAGGCCGTGAGCTGGTC
The DNA here is from genome assembly GCF_900114735.1 of Halopseudomonas bauzanensis. GTDB lineage: Bacteria > Pseudomonadota > Gammaproteobacteria > Pseudomonadales > Pseudomonadaceae > Halopseudomonas > Halopseudomonas bauzanensis. Next base: position 697,108 of record NZ_FOUA01000001.1, read on the forward strand.
GATATGGGCCAGCGCCCGGGGACAGTTGATCGGGATCATCCAGATCGCATAGCGGCTGCGGCCACGGTGCCACTCGGTGTAATCACGCAGCTGCGCAACGGTGGTCTCGGCAAAAGGGACGGTATCGGATAACAGCATGCTCGGCGGCCAACAACGATGGCGAAGATACGGGCAGTATGCCCTGCCCGCCCGGCGCACTCCAGCCGCAGCTAGCCCTGTGCCATCCGGTCGCTTGTGTTTCCCCGATCAGGGGCATAAGATGCGCCGCTATTCATGCAGGTGTGCCTGATATCAGGCATGAAACGGAAAGCCGGTGCGCTCGCTCAGGTCGAGCAATCCCGGCACTGCCCCCGCAACGGTAATCGACCCCGATCATGGATCGGCGTCCGCTCAAGACCACTGTGCCACGGCATGGGAAGGTGAGCGGATGGGCGTCGAGAGTCCGGAGGCCGGCCCGCATGCAATATCGACTGGTGTTGCGGAGGGCATCACCGTCAAGTGCCGTGCCGGTTTGTCTGTTATCTGCCCCGTCCGCACTTGCTTATCTGCCCTCCTCGAAAGTCATCCGACCTTTTGAGGATTCATAATGAAACTGTCCCGTCTTGCCCTTGCTGTCGCCCTGGCCCCGAGCCTGACACTGGCTGCCCAGCCTGCTTCCCATGAACAAGCGCTGAAACTCTCCGACACCCTGATCACCGCCAACCGCGATGTGGAACAGCGCAGCGACAGCAGCGCCGCCAGTACGGTGTTCACCCGTGCAGATATCGAACGGCTGCGCCCGGCCAGCGTGCCGCATCTGCTGACCCAGGTGCCGGGCGTGCAGGTCGCCAATTATGGGGGCCGCGGCGCGACCTACGGCCTGTATATCCGTGGCACCAATACCAGCCAGACCCTGGTGCTGATCGACGGTGTGCGGGCCGGTTCAGCCACCATGGGCGGAGCCGCCCTGCAGTTTCTCAGTGTCGACCAGATCGAGCGTATAGAGGTGCTGCGCGGCTCGCGCTCAGCGATTCATGGCGCGGACGCCATGGGCGGGGTTATCCAGATCTTCACCCGCCGAAGCGAGGGCGAAGGCCTGCGCCCCTACGCGCGCATCGCCGGTGGCAGTGACAGTACCTGGGAGCGCAACCTTGGTCTCTCCGGCGGCAACGAGCGCACGCGCTTCAATTTATCCGCCGGGTTAGAGGAAACTGCCGGTATCGATCGCACCCGCACTTCTTTCGCCAGTGACGCGGATGATGATGGTTACCGCAACCGCTCCTTGGCGCTGAGCCTGAGTCACCAGTTCACCGATGCATTTGAAGGTGGGTTCACCGTACTGGATCAGCGTGGCAAGACCGAGTTTGATAACCCGTTCGGTAACTGGGGCGCTCCAGCTGCTCCCTATGACGAGTACATCATCAGCACCAGCACGCTTTGGTTGGATGGGCGAATCAATGATATCTGGCGCAGCCGTATCGAACTGGGCCACAGCGAGGACAAGCAGGAGAACTTCGACAAACTGTTTCCCGGCAGCACGGTGAATAACAGTTACCGCGATTCGCTGAACTGGCTCAACACCCTGACCCTGGGCAATGGACACAGTCTGCGTCTGGGCGCTGACTACCTGAATGACAAGGTACGCAGCAGCAATGATTTCCAGGTCAGCAACCGGGACAACAAAGCGGTATTCGCCCAGCACAGCTTCCAGGGAGCGCGCTTTGGCACCGAACTGGGCATGCGGCATGACGACAACCAGCAGTTCGGCAACGAAAACACCTTCAACGGTGCGCTGAGCTACCGGCTTGATCCGGATAACCAGTTGATTCTGTCCTACGCCGAAGGCTTCCGGGTACCGACCTTTGCCGATCTCTATTGGCCCTTCGATGGTTTCTATGGTGGCAACCCCGAACTGAAACCGGAGAAATCCCGCAGCTATGAATTGCAATGGCGCAGCCAGCTTGCCCCGACTACCCAGTTGGAAGCCTCGCTGTACCGCACCGACTTCCGTGACCTGATCGTTACCACCAGCGATTTCAGCACCGTGGACAACATCAATCGCGCCCGCGTCAATGGCTTCGAAGCCACTCTGAAGCAGGAACTCTTCGGCTGGCAGGGTGATCTGGGTATCAGCATCATCGATCCACGCAGCCGTGAAAATGGCCACACCTTGCCCAACCGCGCCCGACGTACCCTGAACCTGAACCTGGATCGCCAGTTCGGCGATATCGGTGTGGGTGCCAGCTTTACCGCCGTCAGCAGCAGTTACGGCAACGGTGACAACACCACCGAGCTGTCCGGGTACGGCGTACTGGATCTGCGTGCCAGCTGGCAGGCCAGCAGCGAAGTGGCCTTCGACATGAAGCTTGCCAACGTAATGGACAAGGACTACAGCCGCTTGATGTATACCCATGCCGGACAGGGTTACGGTTACCGGGAGTTGCCCTTCACCGCTATGCTTGGAGTCACCTGGACCCCTGACCTCTGAATGGAATGACTACACACCCCCGCCATCAGCTGCATGCTGAACGCTGCTCCTTTGCCTCAGCCCTCATCGTTCGGGCAGGGGGGCGGCTGCGCCGGTGGGTGCTCTGCCTGGCAGCGATCCTGCTGCCAGTTGGCTTGCCTGCATTGGCAGCGACGCCTGAATCACCCCAACGCATCGTCTCCCTCGATCTATGCATGGACTGGGCATTGGCTCATCACGCCGATCCGGCCCGGGTGGCTGCACTGTCGCCTATGCATCTGCGCTACCCGATCCACTGGATCGACGCTCGCTGGCCTGCCCATGACGGTTCGTTGGAACAGGTGGTAAGTCTGCAGCCCGACCTGGTGTTGGCCGGCCAGTACAGCGCCCTGCTGTTGCGCGAGCGTCTGCGAACCCTGAATTATCGAGTGGAGGTACTGCCATTACCCACTACGCTGGGGCAGGTGGAATCCTATGAGCGCCAATTGCTGGCGCTGATCGGTCGCAACCCTGACCTCGCGCAACCGGCACCCGTTCGCCACACGCCACAGCCCGACGCCAAACGCCTGTTGCTGCTCGGTTCCAACGGTATCGGTACTGGCCGTGATACCTTCGAGCATCAAATCATCGAACAGGCCGGCTGGCGCAACTATCTGACCGACTCGGGGCATGTGCAACTGGACCTGGAACAGATCGCCAGCGATCCGCCGGACGCCATTCTGTTCGCGGCCCCCGAACACCAGGCGCTGGCCAACCGCTTTGCCGAACATCCGGTGCTGCGCCGCAGCATCCCGGCTGACGGCTGGCTCACCACCGACTACTGGCGCTGGCAATGTCCCGGCCCCTGGACCTGGGACCTGATAAGGCAACTCAATCAATGGCTCGACTGATCACTCCCGCCCTGCTGGCGTTGTTGCTGGTGACGGCGCTGGCCTCCTTGTCAGTCGGCTCAACCTCGGTGGCCGTACTGGCAGGGTTGGCCGACTTCCTTACCGGCCAAAGCAGCCTGGACGCCATTGTCATCGGTGAGGTTCGCTTGCCACGCACGCTGATTGCACTGGCGGTGGGCGCCGCACTGGGCCTGAGTGGTGCAGCGCTACAGGGACTGCTGCGCAACCCACTGGCCGAGCCCAGTCTGACCGGTGCCAGCCAGGGCGCAGCATTGGGCGCGGCCAGCGTATTCTACTTCGGCCTGTTTCCCGGTCTGGGCGCTGCCGCGCCAGGTGTAGCCGGCCTGATCGGCGCGGCCATCGCGTTGCTGTTGATGCTGGCCCTGGCCGGCTCGGCTCGCTCGCATATGGTGATCATGGCCGGGCTGGCGATTTCCACGCTGTGCGGTGCGGCGCTGGCTACCGTATTGAACTTCGCGCCCAACCCCTACGCCATGCAGGAATTGGTGTTCTGGCTGCTCGGCTCGGTTTCCGAGCGTGGGCTGGAGCATTTATGGCTGCTGCTGCCGGCGTTGCTGGTAGGTAGCGCGCTGATTATCAGCCAACGCCGACTGCTCAGCGGCCTGAGCCTGGGCGATCAGGTAGCCCGCAGCATGGGACTGAATTACCGCAATGGCAGCATCATGATCGTGCTGGGTGCCGCCATGCTAGTCGGCAGCTCGGTGGCGGTGGCCGGCAGTATCGGTTTTGTCGGTTTGCTGGTGCCACATCTGCTGCGCCCATTGGTACAGCATCGCCCGGAGCGGCTGTTGATCCCGGCGGCGCTGGCCGGTGCCATTCTGGTCTGCCTGGCGGATATCGGCGTGCGCCTGTTGCCACCGGGCCAGGAACTCAAGCTGGGTGTGCTGACCTCGCTGCTCGGAGCGCCACTGTTCATCTGGCTGGTATGGAAGGAGCGTAAACGGTGGATCTGATCGATACCCGCCACCTGAGCGTCGGCCAGCGCCTGGTGAACGTCAACCTGAACCTGGTGGCCGGGGAAATGCTCGGCATCATTGGCGCCAACGGTGCAGGCAAATCCACCCTGTTGCATTGCCTGGCGGGCATCCAGCCGTATCAGGGCAATATTCGGCTGGCAGGTACGCCGCTGGCCTCGATTGCCGAGCGCCAGCGAGCGCAGCAATTGGGCTTCCTGCCGCAGAGCAGTCACAGCGCCTGGGCATTGTCGGTGCGCGATGTGATCAGTCTCGGGCGGTTGCCCTGGGGGGATACCAATGCCGAGGCCATCGCCCAGGCCGCTGCCGCCGCCCAGGTGCAAGACTGGCTGGATCGCCAGATCGATCAGCTCTCCGGCGGGCAACAGGCCAGGGTCTGGCTGGCCCGTGTGCTGGCCGGCCAACCGCGGGTGCTGCTGGCCGATGAGCCAGTGGCCAGTCTTGACCTGTTCCAGCAGCAGAACGTACTGCGTCTGCTGCGCCGCTATGCCCAGAGCGGGCGTGGGGTGATGCTGTCGATCCACGACCTGTCACTGGCCGCCCGTTACTGTGATCGCCTGTGCCTGCTCCATGAAGGTCAACTGCTTGCTATCGGCACACCTGCCGAGGTACTGACCGGCCAGCATCTGCAGCAGGCGTTCCAGGTCGATGCGCATATCGATCTGGATAGCGACCCACCCATCATTATCCCGAGGTAAGTGACCATGGCCTTCAAGTTCGGCAAGAACTTCGACGAGATGTGTTATCCCTTCATGTACGAAAGCTCGTCGCTCTGCGACTTCGAAGTCATCACCGATGAGCTGTGCGGCCATATCGGCGCCATCATTTCCCACCTGCCGGACGACATGCCGGACATCGCCGCCGATCTGGAGCAGGTCCAGCCGCTGGCCTTCCATATCAATGGCTCGATCCGTGGCCGGCTGGCTGTCAGCGAGGAGGATCAGGCCTGGCTGCAGGCACGCCTGAACCACTATAAAGAGGAAGTTGCCGACCGCCTGGGCGGTTTCGTTCTGCCCCGCGGCACCCCACCCATTCCACAGCTGCACCTGGCCCGCTCCGCCTGCAAGAAAGCCATCCGCGCCATGGTTCGGGTCGATGCGGAAGGCAAGGAAGTTCCCATGCTGCTGCCGCGCATGTGCAATATGCTGTGCAACTTCTTCTTTATGTTGACGCTGGTTATCAACAAGCGGCGCGGGTTGATCGAGCCGACCTTCATCAGCCGCAGCTATGGCCGACCGGACAGCTGACAACATGCCTGTTTCGGGCGACTTATCCGTTGCGTGGATGCACCCGCCTGCGTTTTAGTCGAGAATGGCTGCTGTTCATGACGATGTTTTTTATTCAGCGAGTGCTGCGATCAGCAACGGAGAATCAGTATGCGTATTTGTGGTATCGAGTTGACCGGCAATGAAGCCGTGGTGTGCTTGCTCAACGGGGAACAGGGGTTGTTCAATCTGCCGGACAGCCGCATCCGCAAGCTGACATTGAAGAAGGAGCACGCTCGCGCCGACTTGCAGCGATTCCAGAAGGAGCTGGTGCAGTTTCTGAGGGATTACAAAGTGGAGCGCGTGGTCATCAAGGAACGCATGCAGAAGGGCAAGTTCGCCGGGGGCGCCATCAGCTTCAAGCTGGAGGCGGCAATCCAGCTGATTGCGGATTCGGACATCGAGGTCACCCTGCTCTCGCCGACGCAGATCAAGAGTGTCCTGTCAGCCAATCCCCTGCCCGTTCCCTTCGCTGATACAGGGCTGAAGCAGTTTCAGGAAGGCGCCTTTCTGACCGCCTATGCGGGGCACTTCTCCGGGTGATGAGCTTCGCCTGAGTGACGGCGGGTCGGTCGCTCTGCGCTAACCGGGCCATGATGCACTTCTGGATGGCTATGGGACTGACGTGATGTCACCGGCCGCCGGTAGCACCAGTTCGGCAACCAACCCGCCATCGCGATGATTGCTGATGGAAAAGCTGCCTCGGTGCTTCTCGGCAATCAACTGGACGATGGACAACCCCAATCCGCTGCCGGCGCCATCATGCTGCGCCCGCCAGAAGCGCGCAGCCACTTCGGGTATGTCCTCCGCCGCCAATCCCGGGCCTTGATCACGCACCCGGATACGGACCCGCAAATCAGGCTCGCGATGCAACTCGACCGTCACCGGGCTGCCCTGCGGTGAATAGCGCAGCGCGTTATCCAGCAGATTGCGCAGCGCGCTGGTCAAGAGCGAAGCGGGAATGACCGCAGCGATCTCCGTCCCCCCCGGCGGCTCGACCAGGCTGACCCGCGAGCCGGCATCCAGCTCCAGGGGCTCCAGTTCCGCCAAGGCTTGTCGCGCCGCATCGGCAACGGAGGTGGATTGGGCTTCGGGAGACGGCTGGTTGCTGTCCAGCCGCGCCAGCAGCAACAGTTGGTCAAGGGTTTCCTGCAACCGCACAGCCCCCTGCTCGGCGCAGGCCACGGAATCCTGGACCAGTTGGGTGTCATTGCCTCTGGAAAGCGCAATCCGCGCTACTTGGAGATGGGTGCGGACGGCGGTGAGCGGCGTGCGCAGCTCATGGGCGGCATCATCCGTGAAGCGTCTTTCCCGGCGTATGGCCGCGGCCACCCGCTGTAGCAACTCATGCACGGTGTCGATCAGCGGTTGCAGGTCGGCAGGCGCATCGATCGCCGGCAGCGGGGTCAGATCGGCAGGATCACGCCCGGCCAGGGCTGCCCGTACCCGGTCGAAGGGACGCAGTCCCTGCGTGGTTGCCCACCATACCAGGATCAGGCTGCCGATCAGCGCAAAGGCGAACGGCAAGCCAACAGACAGGGCCATATCCCTCAGCAGCGCACTGCGAACGCCCATCCGGTCTGCCACGGCGATACGCAGGCCGCTCTGCTGCAGCACATAAACCCGCCAGACATTACCATCACGTACATAGGTGCCAAAACCGGGTTCGACATCGGCAATGACCGGTCCGCCCTGCGTGCGCAGCAGCGTGCTGGTGATCTGCCCGCGCATGATGCTCACCTCGCAGGCCAACCCGTCCAGGGTAGCAATATCGATCTGCGGCTGGCTGGGTTCCATGTTCAGCACATCCCTCGGCATCTGTTCGATCAGCCCCGCCACCATCTGCGCCGATGCCTGCAGGCGGTTATCCAGTACCGACTGCAACTCCCGGCGCATATCCAGGAATAGCCACCCGGCCATGATGCTCCACAGGACGCTGAGCGAGATGCCGATGACCAGCAATAACCGCAGCCTGAGGCTCATGCCCCGCTCTCCCCCGGCCCAAGCCGGTAGCCCTGCCCACGTACGGTTTCTATGATGTCCTGGCCCAACTTGCGGCGCAGATGATGGATATGGACGCTGAGGGCATTGCTCTCCACATTCTGCTCCAGGCCATAGATGCTGTCTTCGAGCTGGGCGTTGCTCAGGATCTGCCGGGGATATTGGAAGAACACCTGCAGCAGGGCAAATTCCCGGCGAGTCAGCTCAACCGGCTCGCCGGAGCGCCAGGCCTGCCCCTGTTCGGGGAGCAGCCGAATATCCCGCCAGCGGATCTCCCTGGCCGTGCGCCCGCTGGCGCGGCGCAGCAGCGCCTGCAGGCGAGCGCGCAGCTCATCCAGGTCGAAGGGCTTGGTCAGATAATCATCCGCTCCATCGCTCAGCCCGGCGATTCTGTGTGCCACGGCGTCGCGGGCGGAAAGGATAAGGATCGGCAGATCGCGACCACCGGATCGCCAACGGCGCAGCAGTGTGATGCCGTCTTCATCCGGCAGGCCGAGATCGAGAATCACCAGATCGACGTGGGTAGACCTGAGCACATTGTCAGCCGACCGGGCGCTGTGCACCGTGGTGACGGAGTAGTCGTGGAGCCGCAGCCCGGCGCTGACGCCACTGGCCACCAGCGCATTATCCTCGACCAGCAGTACATGCATATTCACTACCTTTGTTGGCTAGGGGTAGAAGATCGCACCCGAAAATGAAGTCGCCATTAAGAATCGGCTTAACCTGAGGTTAATCTGCCGCCGACAAGCTCAGTCCCCATTCTACTGGGTTATGGAGTGGCAGCATGGGTATGCGCTGTTCAAGACAACTGCTGAAGCAGAGCAGCAGACTCTGCCTTTTACTGCTACTGACGCTGGCCGGCCTGGCCCATGGCGATGACTTTCTTGCGCCGGAGCAGGCATTCCGCCTGCAGGTGCTGGAGCAGGATGCAGAGACCGGACGGCTGCTGCTGCACTTTGATATCGCCGATGGCTACTACCTGTATCGCGACCAGTTCGCCGCAAGGCCAACGGCTGGTGGCACGGTGGAGGCCGGCGAGTTGCCGGCTGGCGAGATGATCGAGGATATGACCTTCGGCCCGACCAGCATACTGCGCAATGCAGTGCAGTGGGAATTGCAGTCCCGTGACAGCACCGCAGTGGATATTATCTGGCAGGGCTGCGCCGATGGTGGCCTGTGTTATCCGCCTCAGCAGCATCGGATCGAGTTTGCCAGCGCCAGAATAGCTACCACTGCCAGTGGCAACCTCAGCGTGGCCCCTGCTGCACAACCCTTGACGACCCTCGCCAGCGCCAGTGAAAGCCGGATATTCGACTGGCTGCAAAACTCCTCGCTGCTGTTGACCCTCCCCGTGTTCTTCCTGCTCGGCGTGGCACTGACGTTCACTCCCTGCGTGCTGCCAATGGTGCCAATCCTGTCCAGCCTGATTCTGGGTCGCCAGGTATCGACTGGCCAAGCGCTGCGTCTGACCACCGCTTTCGTGCTGCCCATGGCCGCCACCTACGCGTTGCTGGGTGCAGTTGCAGCACTGCTGGGCGCGCAATTGCAGGCAATACTGCAGAACATCTGGGTCATCGGCACTCTTGGGGGCCTGTTCCTGGTGCTGGCATTGGCCATGTTCGGTATTTTCACCCTGCAGTTACCCTCCGGCCTGCGCACGCGACTGGATGAGCTGAGCCGCGGCACCCAGGGTGGCACTTATATCGGCGCGGCGCTGCTGGGTGTGCTCTCGGCGCTGCTGGTCGGCCCTTGCATGACCGCACCCTTGGCCGCCGTGCTGCTCTATGTGGCGCAAACCGGCGATGTCAGCATCGGCACCGGCCTGCTGTTCAGCATGGGCCTGGGAATGGGGCTGCCGCTCATGGTGATCGGCACTCTGGGAGCCCGTTACCTGCCACGGCCCGGGCCCTGGATGGATCTGGTAAAAGCGGCCTTCGGCTTCGCCCTGCTGGCCACCGGCATCTGGATGCTGGAACGGGTACTGCCAGCGCCGCTGGTGCTGGCGCTGTGGGGAGTTTTGCTTCTCGCGCTGGGATTATCTCTGGCTCATCTGGCAACGACACGGCGACCGTCATCAATGCTATTGTTGCGCACTCTGGGCGTTGCGCTGGGTATCTGGGGTGGCGCGCAGTTGCTGGGCGCCTCGGCAGGCGCGGTGGATCCATTGCGCCCTCTGAGCTGGGCACAACCTAGTGCATCACCAGCCGATGACCCTGCGGGGTCGCTCCAGTTCGAGCCGGTGACCAGCCTGCCGCAATTGCAGCAGCGGTTGCAGCTGGCGCAAACCCAGGGGCAGGCGGTCATGGTCGACTTCACGGCTGACTGGTGTGTGTACTGCAAGGTGATCGAGCGGGACGTCTATACCGCCGATAGCGTGCTACGGAGCACCCATGGCATCACCTTGCTGCAGATCGATGTGACCGACCACAGCGCTGAGCAGCGCGCCTTGATGCGCCACTTCCAGATCGCCGGGCCGCCGACGGTCATGGTCTTCAATCCACAGGGGCAGGAGCAGCGACAGGCACGCCTGGTAGGAGCCTTCGATGAGCAGAAATTGCTCGACAGCCTTGCCCTGATCACCGAATTTCAAGGATATTCCCAATGACTCTGTTCGTCCCGATCGGCCCTTTCTCCCTGCCATTGAATGCATTACTGGTAATGATTGCGGCTGTGCTGGGGTCATGGATCGCCGCGCGGCATGCCAAGCGTCTCGGGATCAGCAGCGAGGGGGCGGTGTGGCTCGCACTGGCGAGTGGCCTGGTGGTCGCACGCCTGGGTTTTGTTTTCAACTACGCCGACGTCTACCTTGCCGAACCATTGAGCCTGCTCGATATCCGGGACGGGGGCTGGAATGCCTGGTGGGGCCTGGCCGCCGTCTGGGCGTGCACCCTACTGATCATCCACCGACGCCCGGCATTGCGCCAACCCATGCTCAAGGGCATCTCGACCTTCAGTCTGATCCTGTTGCTGAGCATTGCCCTCGATGCACTGCCCACCAGCGCCAACCGACCACTGCCCAATCTGCCGGTGACTGCCTTGAATGGCGACAGCGTGAGGCTGCCCGACTTCGCCGGCAAGCCGACCGTGATCAATCTCTGGGCCTCATGGTGCCCACCGTGCCGCCGGGAAATGCCGGTGTTCGAGCAAGCCCAGGCAGAACGCGAGGATATTCATTTCGTCTTCCTCAATCAGGGCGAAGATGGTGCAACGGTACAGGACTTCCTGCGCGATACCGGTCTGGTCCTGGATAACGTGCTGCTGGACCGGATGGCCGATATGGGCCAGTCGCTGGGACAACGCGGGCTGCCGGTGACGCTGTTCTTCAACGCCGAAGGCAATCTGGAAGACATACGCCTGGGTGAGCTGTCGCGCGGCAGCCTGGCCCAACGGCTGGACGCCCTGACACCAGAACTTCTATCGGAGGAAAAATAACCATGGGCAAGATCAATCACCGGCTGACCGGTGCACTCCTGGTCGGCCTGCTGGCCTCGCCAACCCTGACTGCCGCACCGGAGCCGGCAGCACTGCAGCAACTACGGGATATGGGCGTACAGTTCACCGGGACCTTCCCAGCCAAGGGTGGTCTCACCGCCTGGGCCGGCTATCACGGTGACCAGCCACTGGCGGTCTACGAAGCGCCGGACGGCGAACATATCATTCTCGGCAGAATCCTGGACGCCGAAGGCCGCGACGTGAACCAGACCGCTCTGGAGCAGCAGGTCGGCTCGCATATGTCCACGGATATCTGGGAACGCCTGGCCCAGAGCAACTGGATAACCGATGGCGCAGCAGACGCGCCCATGGTGGCCTATGTCTTCACCGACCTGAACTGTCCCTATTGCAACAAGCTATGGGTCGATGCCCGGCCCTGGATCGACAGCGGAAAACTGCAGCTGCGGCATGTACTGGTCGGCATCATTCGCGAGAACAGCGCCGCCAAGGCGGCCACCCTGCTGACCGCCGAGAATGCGGAGCAGCAGTTGGGGGAGCACGCGCGCCTGCACATGGAAGCCGGCGATGGTCGGATACGTCCCATCAGCGACGAAGGCGTGCCGCCAATGGCCGGGATTCCTGCGCCGATCCAGGCCCAACTGGATGCCAATCACACCCTGATGGCCGAGCTGGGTCTGCGCGCCACACCGGCGGTGGTCTGGCTGGATGAGAGCGGCAAGCTGCACAAGCAGACCGGTGCGCCGGATTCGCTGTTGCCGCACATTGCCGGTCCGATCGAATAATCCAGAGCCGGGCAAGCCGTAGTTCTTTATAGTAGCGGCACCGAATGGTGAGCAGATGAAGTGCTCAAGCGAGAAAGGAGACTAACCGATGTTGGGCACTCGCCAGGAACAGCGCAACACTATCTGGCGGCTAGCGATAGCCCAGGCGCTGGCAGGCGCCAATTCGGTGGTGATCTATGCGACGGGAGCCATTATCGGCGCCACGCTCGCGCCCATCGAGGCGCTGGCGACGTTGCCCATTTCGATCTTCGTGGTCGGGATGGCTGCCTGCATCCTGCCGACCGGCAGAATCGCCCGCCGCTACGGCCGTCGCGCCTCCTTTCTTGCCGGCAGTGCTTGCGGCGTACTGGCCGGTCTGCTGGCCATGCTGGCGGTAATGCTGGGGTCCTTCTGGCTATTTTGCCTGGCGACGTTCTTTGGCGGCGCCTATGCCGCCGTGGTGCTGTCTTTCCGCTTTGCCGCAGCGGATTGCGTCGAACCCGAATGGCGGCCTCGTGCCCTATCCATCGTCATGGCCGGTGGTGTGGCGGCCGGTGTGTTCGGGCCGCAGCTGGTGACCTACACCATGCATCTGTGGGAGCCGCCCATGTTCGCCGCCACCTTCCTCGCCCAGGCGCTGGTGGCAGGCCTGTCAGCAATGGTGCTGGCCGGCGTGCGGTTGCCCATGCCCACCGCCGCCGAAATAGCCGGCGGGCGTCCGCTCATTGAACTGGTGCGCCAACGGCGCTTCATCATTGCCGTCATCTGCGGCGCCGTTTCCTACCTGCTGATGAACTTCCTGATGACCGCCGCACCGCTGGCCATGCGCATGTCCGGGCACACCCAGGAACATGCCAACCTCGGCCTGCAATGGCATGTGATTGCCATGTATGCGCCGAGTTTTTTCACCGGCAGGCTCATCACCCGGTTCGGCGCCGGCCGGATCGTCACCTCGGGCCTCGTCCTGATCGGCGCCTCGGCGGCCATCGGCCTGGCCGGTATCGATATTCCGCACTTCTGGATCATGCTGATCTTGCTGGGTCTGGGCTGGAACTTCGGCTTCATCGGCGCCTCGGCGATGGTGCTTGAATGTCACCGACCGGAAGAGAAAACCCGCGTGCAGGCGCTCAATGATTTCATCGTGTTCGGCACCATGGCCGTGGGCTCGTTCGCCTCCGGCGGCCTGCTGACGGCCCATGGCTGGGACACGGTGCTCTGGGTGTCGTTCGCGCCCTTGATACTGGCCGTTGCGGCGCTATTGCTGGCAGCAATGATGCGCCCCGCTTCGTCCATGGGAGCGGGGCCGTTGTGATAAACACTCACCGGCCGGCCTATCCCTCCGGTATGTAGATCATGCGTCCATCATTGAGCCGGTAGGTGACACCGGCGCGGCTGCCCTGGCCTTCTCCTACTTCGCCGCTGGCTTCGTAGCGGGTCAGCTCTTCGCCGTCCTTGATCGTCATTCGCATATCACTTTGCCCAGGATTCTCGATCACTATCACGCTTTCCTCGGTGAAGGGATTAAGCGGGTTCTGGACGATGATCACCAGCAGAATGCCAATCACAACCAGGAACAGGTCGATCAGGTTGACCATGGACAGCAGCGGATCGTCTTCGTCTTCTTCAAGAAAGCGCATCAGACATTTTCCCCGGCGCGTTCCATGCTACGCAATTCCTGCAACAGCCAGCGGCGGCGAACAGTCAGGATAAAGTAACTGATACTGGCGGCCAGCAGCGCCAGTATCACTGCGGAGAAGGCCACCACCAGATTATCGCCGATGCCCTGCGCATCGCTGCGGGTCAGCGCGAGTAGCGCCGGTCCCATCGGGATCATGGTAGCTACCAGCCCCAGCATGGGAGTGCTGCGTGAAGTGATACGCAACCATTCCAGGCGCTGCATGATATGCAACTCCAGATCGTCACTGGTACCGCCATGGCTCTGCTGCCAGCTCGCAAGCAGCGGTCGATAACAACCCCGCCGACGCTGCCAGGCTTCCATAGCGAAGCTGCCCAAGGCAATCAGCGAGTAGATCAGTGCGGCGATAATCAACAGCAGCACCGGTGTGAGAAACCAGCGGGTGAGTTCGTATAGTCCGACTTCCAGAGCGTTCATGTTGCTTCCACTTGATATGTATTGATGGGGGTATTGCGATTGGCCCGCTGCTGCTTCCAGGCGCCGAAGAGAATGCAACCGAGCATGCCCAGCAGACCGGCCCAGATACGCCAGGGCGTTTGCGTCTCGCTCTGGGGCGAGACCTCCTGCATGACCTGACCACGCACCGAGGTGCTGTCAGCGGGCTGACTGGCGGCCTGTTCGGCGGAGACTGCCCGGTCATGCGGCTCATTCGCCGTGGCTCCACCAAGGCCGAAGCCGGCGGCCATATCGCTGATGAATTCCACGGTCAGCGCCGCGCCGCTATCGGCGCCATGCTCTTCGATCAGGGCCTGCCAGCGCTCCACCAGTTCGCGGCGGGTTTGCTGGTCGGCGTCCCAGTGGCCCTTGCGGATCGCCTCGACCATACGTTCGATGAGTTGCGCCTGGGCCGTCGGATTGTGTTGCTCGAACCAGGCGTTCAGGTCCAGCTCACGACTGTCCCGCACATAGCTGTCGTGTACCGCCTGCCACTGATCGTCGCGCACCATGTCGCTATCGGTGGCTTGCCAACCCCACAGATTGTTCACGATATTCAACAGCTCCAGTGTGCCGGCGTAGCCCTCCTGCTGCATGGCGCCGATCCACTGGGGATTGAGATAGCGACTGCGCAATTCGCCAGCGAGAAACTGGGCAGCGCCGGTGGTCTTGGGGGTGTTCTGACGCAGATCGCTGATATATAGCGCCGGCGCCTGGCCGTTGATCTGCCGCACCGCCTGCGACAGCCCACCGAGGTACTCGAAGGGATGGTCGGTGGACAGTAATCCATTGACCGTGGAGGATCGCGCCAGCACCGCGGCTTGCACTCCCTTGAGTTGTTCGGCAAACAGGTTCCCAGTGGGAGGCGGTGCGACCAGCCCGCTGCTGCCGTAGCCATGCTGCAGACGTTGCAGAAACTGCTCGGCCAGCACCGACTCATCTTCCCAAGTGGTGGAGTCCAGCGTCAGCTGGGTGACACCGGTGCCATAATCGCCGGGCGCATTGCTGAAAATCCGTACATTGGCCAGGCGGGAGGCTTGCTCACTATCCAGCCCCTGCATCTCCAGCCGCTCGATCAAGGCGCGGTTATTGCTGGCGAGCGGGTTGTCCGGCTCATTCAATTGCGCGAGTCGGTCGATGGCGTCGGCCAGCAACAGCATGAAACCATCGAACTGATCGCGGTAGACACTGGTGACCTGCAAGACCACATCGATGCGCGGCCGCCCCAGCTCGCTGCGCGGGATAATTTCCAGCGCGCGTACCCGGCCACCGCTATCCCATACCGGACGCAGACCCAGCGCATGCAGCACCTGGCTTTCGAGAATACCCAGATGGCGCATGGCCTCGGACGACCAGAGGCTGAAAGCGAGCTTGGTTGGCGCCTGGCCATCGTGCTCGTCGCGATAGGCTTGCAGCAATTGCTCCAGAGCTTGCTCACCGGCGTCATAGGCATTGGCGGTAGGCAGCTTGTCGGCCTCGAAGGCATACAGGTTGCGGCCACTGGGCACCTGCGGATTGCGTACCGGGTCACCGCCCGGCCCCGGGGCGATGAAGCCACCGGCCAATCCGGCCAGCAGCGCCTCGATCTCGCCGGTTTCGGCCAGGTTCTGCTGCTGCTCGCGGGCCGTTAGCAACCAATCATGCAGTTCGGTACCACCCATCTGCTGGATCGACTCTCCATGCAGCAAATGCCGTGCGAGTAACTGGTAGGCAGGGCTGCCCTGCAACTCGGCAAAATCCAGCGCAGCAGGCTCATCACTATCGAACGGCGTACCATTGGCAGCCGCCACCGCTTGCAGATAGGACGGACCGAGCTGCTGAATCACGGTGCTCAGTTGATGCTCGATAGCGGCGGGCTGTCCAAAGGTATGCAAGCCAAGTGGCAAGCTGTCTGCCGCCAGGGCATGCAGATAATCATGCAGGGCAGCAAAGAAGCCGGGAAAGTCCTGTGCTGCGCTTGCTTCATCCCAGCCGAGGTCGGCGAGCATGCCCTGCTCGGCCACCTGTTCCAGAATGGCCTCAGCCGTCTGCTCACGTACCGCACCTTCTTCCAGCTGCTGATACTGGTGGATCAGGTCATGCAGCTCGCGCAGCTCGTCATACAACCCGGCGGGGGCGAAGGGTGGCGTCTGGTGGCTGACCACCACTGCGCGCCCGCGTCGCCGGGCCTGCATGGCCTCGCCGATATTATCCTGGATATAGGGATAGAACACCGGCAGATCACCCAGCGCGAGGAATGGATAATCCTCCACTGCCAGTCCGCGGTCCTTGCCCGGCAACCACTCCTGAGTGCCATGGGTGCCGAAGTGGATCAACGCATCGGCTTGGTCGTGCAACCAAAGATAGGCCGCCAGATAGATATGGTCCGGCGGTAGCGCGGTATCGTGATAGGACTCGCCCGGACGGCCGGCCCGGGGCGGCTGCGGCATCACCAGCAACGTGCCAAGCTGAGCCCGGGGAATGATGAAATGTGGTTGACCGTCGATCTGGCGCAGCGCCCAATGACTGGCCGGATCGCCCCAGCGCTCCTGCATTTCCTGCTGCACCGATGCGGCCAGGCTGTGTAGCCACTGCTGGTAGGTAACCAGAGGCAATGCCGCTGCCAACTCGCCGCGGTAAAGGGCATCCAGGGTGTCGGGGCGGTAATAACCGGCGAGCAAGCGCTGGCCAAGATGGATGAACTGCTGCTCATCGGTGGCCGGTACCCGGTAGCCCGCCTCGGCCAGAGCCGCACTTAACGCAGCGAGGCTACGCGGCACATTCAGATTCGAGGCCGACAGGTTGCGCTCGCCGCCCGGATGGTTCCAGAAGAGCAGGGCCAGTTGCTTGTCCGTTGGCGGCAAATCCTGCAGGCGTACCAGCCGGTCGATCTTGCCCAGCAGAGCTTCAGCCTGTGCCGGTACCAACCGGGGCTCGCCCTGCTCCACCACGCCGATCACGAGCGGATCGCTAAGACCCCAGGTTTCCGGCACGCCGAGCAGCGTGGCTACGGCGTGGGTAGCAATGCCCGAACTGGACTGCTGCCAATCTTCCAGGCTGCTACGCTGGATAAAACCCTGCAATACCGGGATACCGAGCTGCCGTATCTCGGCCTGGCGCGCCGTGCCATTTTGCATGTGGGTCAGATTGACCAGCACCCGCACATCCGCGGGCTCGACCACCTCACTCAGCGCCTGCGGATTCTGGCTGTCGATCCAGAACACCAGTGGTGCCTGGCCGCGCTGCTCGCTGGCGTAGATCAGCGCGTCCAGTAACGCCAGTTCGGCATCGGCAATGCTACTGCCATGGGTGATGAAGCCGATGCGCGGCGCCTGCTCAGGCCAGCGATCGTTCCCCCACTGCAGATAGTCCCGCACATTCTCGAATGGCGCTGGCGCATCGGGATGGTAGAAGCCCGCCGCCGGCAGCGGTGCAGCAGGCGGGACCGAAGCTGTGCTCTCACCCGAGCGATGCAACTGCCAGTAATCAAACAGGTGGCGCACGTTGGTCTCGCCGCCATTGCTGTAATAACCGATCAATTGCCGGGCAACCGGTGGTGATAGGTTACCGAAAGCCGGTGCACCACCGCCGACCCGGATCCAGGGCGTATCGCTGCGCTCCAGCAGGTCGCCGAGAAAGGCCTGCATCTGTGCCAGATCACCGGGCCGGGGCGTATCGAGAATCAACAGACCGGTCAACAGGTCTGCTGGCTCGGCCTCGCCGCTAATATAGCGACTGTCCAGTTGCAGACCGGCGTCTCCTGCCCACCGCTGCAGCCGCGCCAGCTTGCCCGACAACACGAAGTCATTGCTCAGCACACGGATATCGGGCCCGCTCTCCGACCATACCGGGCTGCTGCCCAGTATGAATAGCAGCATCACTAGCAGTCTGCCCATGGTCAGAAGCTCATGCTCAGGCCGACGTGGTAGGTGCGGCCTGGCTCGGGATAGTTGAACAGCACGTTGTCATCCGCCAGCCGCTCATCGCTGAGGTTCTCGATACCCCCGCGCAGGGTCAGGTCAGGCGTCAATTGCTGACTCAGTTCCAGATGCCAGAGGCTGTAGGCCGGCAATCCATAAGCGACGTTGCGACTGTAGCCGAGCTGGCTGCCGACATACTCGCCACGCAGCTGTGCGTCGAACCCTGGCGTGGGCGACCATTTCAGGTGCGTGTTGGCCAGATGCCGCGAGCGGCCGGCCAGACGCTGATCGGCGCTGCGATCGATGGCGTCCAGATAGGTATAGTTGATGCCCCAGTGCAGGTTTAGTGGCAGATCCAGTTCCGTCCCCAGCTCGATACCACGGATGCGCGCCCGGTCGACGTTCTCGTAATTGCGCAGCTCACGCCCGCGAATGCCGCAGTCGGCTACGCAGACGGTCTGGATCAGCCCCTTCAGGTTGTTCTGGAAAATGCCGGCGGAGGCAGACCAGCCATCACCGACGTAATCGGCTGCCAACTCATACGTGGTATTGAGTTCCGGACTCAGGTCGGGATTACCGCGGATGGTGAACTGGCCGCCGCCACCGATTGCCGAGTAACCGGGCGACAGCTGCTTCAAGGTGGGCGCCTTGAAGCCACGTCCGCCACCCCCCTTGATGGTCAGCGAGTCGCTATGGCTGTATACCAGATAGGCACGCGGGCTCTTCTGCCAGCCATACTCCTCATGTTGGTCAAAGCGACTGCCCAGCAGCAGCGACCAGTCCTCATGCAACTGGATTTCATCCTGCAGAAACACTGCCCGATGCGTTGCCTTGCCCTTGCCGCTGGCCAGGCTGTCATCCTCCAGCCGCTCGCGACGCCACTCGCCACCGAGGCTGAGCAAATGATTGCCCGCCAGGGGCAGGCTGACGGTGGCATCGGCAATATCATCGCTCATCTTCTGCCATGACTTGCTGGAGGTCGGGCGGCTATCGCTGCTCCCACGGTTCAAGGTGTTGCCATAGGCGCGCACCGTGGTCTTGCCCCAGCTCCAGTTACCCGTGTGGCTCAATGACCACTGATCACGCTCGATATCATCCTGCGATTCGTATTCCACCCGACTATTCGGTCCGGCCGGGCTGCTGGTATTGCGCCAGCGATCCTCGCGGCCACTCGCCAGCATGAGGTCGACCTGCTGCGCCGCGTCCGGAGTCCAGTGCAAGGTCACTCTGCCGCTCTGCGATTCGCGCCCTTCCAGCTCGGACAACGCTGGGTCGTCCCGGTCGGTTGTTGCCTGACGCTTGCGGCTTTCGCCTGTGAAACTCAGCCCCAGCACGTTCTCGATCAACGGGCCACCGGCATATACGCCCAGTTGATGGGTCTGACCACCCTGCCCATGATCTGGTACACCGCCATTAACAGCGAGACTACCCCGCCAGTGGTCAGTAGCCGTACGGGTAATCACATTGACCACGCCGCCCAGCGCCTCGGAACCATACAGCGCGGACATCGGCCCCCGTACCACCTCGATGCGCTCAATAGCTTCTACCGGCACCCAACCGAGATCAAAATCGGCATGCGCGATCGCACTGGCGGCGGTGTTGATACGCTGCCCGTTGACCAGTATCAGCGTCTGCTCGGCACCCATGCCCCGGATACTCACTCCCCGTCGCCCAAGCCCGATACCGGTGAATTGCAGGCCGGGCGCGCCCCGCAGGGCATCCTCCAGGTCTTGCACCGGTCGACTAGCCAACTCCTCGCGGGAAATCACCGTAATAGTCGCCGGCGCATCCTGCAGCGAACGTTCAGTGCTGGTAGCCGTCACCACCCGGGATTGCAGGGTGAGCACATCAGCAGCGGCTGAGATTGGCAGCATCGCGGCCAATGGCAGCAATAGAAGATGCCTAGCTTGGGAGTAGGTCATGGGGTCCGTCCTTATGGCTATAGAGGAAGGGCCGAGACACTACCATGTTATACTATAACAAAACAATAGTGGGCGACTGACCGGATTTCACGGTCCCTGGTGGCTGAGCCGTTGCGTACTGATTCAGCGCCACTGACGCCTGCACGGGCTAATCTTTGCAACTGATCCAGCGTTCACGCAGTCCATAGTATTGCGTGTACTTTCCGCTCTCCTCGGCGTGCGACGGACAGGTCAACTAGCGGAAGGTTTTCAGCCATCCAGCAAATCGAGACTGCTATGAAAAACAATATTGTTGCAGCGCTATGCTTCTCTCTCTGCCTGCTTCCTGGGCATACCTTTGCCCAGAGCGGGGACGGCGCGCGGGGCGGCGGCGAGATCGTCGACATCACCCTGATTGGCGGCGGCACCATGAGTGTGACGCTGGCCACCTGGCTAAACGAGCTGGAGCCCGACTGGAATATCCGACTTTACGAGCGCAGGGACGGCATCGCTCAGGAAAGCTCCGACGGCTGGAACAATGCTGGGACGGGACACTCGGCTTTCTGCGAGATGAATTACACCCCCCAGGATGAAGATGGAAGCGTTGATATTGCCCGGGCCATCAATGTCACCGAGCAGTTCGAAATATCGCGCCAATTCTGGGCGCACCAGGTCGAACGAGGCGCGCTCCGTGACCCGCAGAGTTTTATTTCCACAGTTCCGCACATGAGCGTTGTCTGGGGCCAGGAGAATATCGATTTCCTGAGCGAGCGTTACCAGAAGATGTCGAGCATCCCGCTGTATGCCGGCATGCAATATACCGAAGACAACGCCACTATCGCCGAGTGGATGCCACTGGTCATGGACGGTCGTGAAGACAATACCCCCATGGCGGCCACTCGTATGGACCTCGGCACCGAGGTCAATTGGGGTGTGCTGACACGTCAATTGGCAGACCACTTGGCCAACCAGCCGAACGTAACGCTGACTACCGGCAGCGAAGTGCGCGAGTTGGAGCGCAACGAAGATAATACCTGGCGGATCACGGTCGCGGATGTCGATAGCGGCGAAGAGACTATCGTCAACAGCCGCTACGTGTTCAACGGAGCGGGGGGAGCGGCCCTGTTGTTGCTGCAGGAATCCGGTATCCCCGAAGCCAAGCACTACGGCGGTTTCCCTGTAGGTGGCTCCTTCCTCTACACCACCAACCCAGACGTCGTGTCACGCCACCAGGCCAAGGTCTACGGCCTGGCTGCGGAGGGCTCGCCGCCCATGTCCGTACCTCATCTGGATCTACGTTACCTGGATGGAACACCAACATTGTTCTTCGGTCCCTTCGCTACGTTTTCCACCAGATTTCTGAAAGAAGGTTCCTGGACCAACCTCTTCGATTCCATGACCTTCAGTAATGTGCTGCCCATGATGAAAGTCGGGCTGAGCAATTTCGGTCTGGTGCGTTATCTGGTGGGAGAAGTGATGCAGGACCGTGAGGATCGCCTGGACGCGCTGCGTGAATATTATCCCGAGGCCAACCCTGACGACTGGCAGCTCTGGACCGCCGGCCAACGGGTGCAGATCATCAAGAAAACCGATGATGGCAGCAAATTGCAGTTTGGTACCGAAGCGGTCGTGTCCGAGGATGGCACCATGTCCGCCCTGTTGGGCGCCTCCCCTGGCGCATCCACCGCACCACCGATCATGCTCAACCTACTGACGCGGGTATTTCCTGATCGGGTCGAAAGCGCAGAATGGCAAACCAAACTCAAGGAAATCATCCCTTCGCTGGATATGAAACTGGCGGATAATCCGGAGCTGTTGCGCGAGGTACGACTCAATACCGCGCGGGCGTTGGAGCTGGAGGGCCAGGAAGCGTTTATTCTGGCCAATATGGCCGCAGACGACAGCAGTGAAGCACAGGCGACCGAGGGCAGCAGCGAAACCTTCGAGCAAACTACCGAGCCAGAGAGTGGCGAAGTTGGCGATGTGGAGAATGCTGATGAAGAAGAGCGCAGGGAGAGTGCAACAGACCGATAATCCGCAGCAGGCAGGACAAGACTAACTGAGCAGAAACAACAAAGCCCCTGTTAAGGGGCTTTGTTACGTTTATCTGGCGGAGAGCGAGGGATTCGAACCCTCGATACGCTATTAACGTATACACACTTTCCAGGCGTGCTCCTTCAGCCACTCGGACAGCTCTCCGCAATCTCGGTACTGGGTTTCCCCTGTTCCGAGGCGCGCTAATGTACCTAAACCAAGCCGGTTTGGCAAACGCTATTTGAAGATGCCGCCCCACTGCCGGCGCGATCGCACCCTTGGGTCCAGAGCCGTTTCATGAGAGCCACCAAGGTCGGCGATAAAACGGCTGCCGGGCGCCAACGAGCCAGGATCCAGCTGAAAATCTCCCATCGATCAGCTACAAACACTTTAATTATATGTTACATTATAACAATTCGATAACCACTGAACGATTGCACCTCCCAACCGACATCGAGATTTATCTAATGATTCACCAACTTCCCGTTACTGTACTGTCCGGATTTCTTGGCGCCGGCAAAAGCACGTTGCTCAACCATGTACTGAAGAATCGCGACAACCGCCGAGTCGCGGTGATCGTCAATGATATGAGCGAAATCAATATCGATAGCAGCGAGGTACAGCGCGAGGTGACCCTGAATCGCGCTGAAGAAAAGCTGGTGGAGATGAGCAATGGATGTATTTGCTGCACTTTGCGCGAGGACCTGCTGGAGGAAGTCAGTCGCCTGGCCCGAGAGGGACGCTTCGACTATCTGTTGATCGAATCCACCGGTATCTCCGAGCCACTACCGGTGGCCGAGACGTTCACCTTCCGTGATGAGCAGGGCTCTAGCCTGTCGGACCTGACACGCCTGGACACCATGGTCACCGTCGTCGACGGCGTCAATTTCCTGCGTGACTTCCACGACTCGGAAAGCCTGGCCAGCCGTGGCGAGACGCTGGGCCAGGAAGATGAGCGCACTATCACTGACCTGTTGATCGAGCAGGTCGAGTTTGCCGATGTGATTCTGATCAGCAAGATCGATCTGATCTCCAGCGTCGAGTTCAACGAGCTGTCGGCCATACTCCATAGCCTCAACCCCCACGCGGAAGTCTTGCCTATGAGTATGGGGCGAATACCGCTGGAGAAGATTCTCGATACCGGCCGTTTCGACTTCGAGCGTGCCGCCCAGGCTCCGGGGTGGCTACAGGAAATGCGTGGCGAGCACGTCCCGGAAAGCGAGGAATATGGCATCGCTTCTTGCGCCTACCGCGCCCGTCGCCCCTTTCATCCCGAACGTTTCTACGATTTCCTCACTCGTCCCTGGCAAAACGGTCGGTTGCTGCGCTCCAAGGGCTATTTCTGGCTGGCCAGCAAATACCGTGAAGCAGGTAGTTGGTCCCAGGCAGGCGGGCTGATGCGCCATGGCCTGGCAGGAAACTGGTGGCGCTTTGTATCGAAAGCTCAATGGCCGCAGGACGAGGAAGCACTACAGTCCATCCTTGCTCATTGGGATGGTGAGACAGGCGATTGCCGCCAGGAACTGGTGTTCATTGGCCAGAACATCAACTTCGAACAACTGACCGCCGAGCTGAACGCCTGCCTGCTGGATGATCAGGAAATGGCGGCCGGGTTGGCCAGCTGGGAGCAGTTGCCCGATCCCTTCGGCGCATGGAGCGAAGATGTTGCCTGACAAGCGCACCAATGGACGATGCGGAAACCCTGCTCAAAGGGCAATGTATTAGAGACTCGCCAGTCACTGCTAACTTGGTAAACTGCCAGACGTATGCTGGCTCGTGGCTGGCTGATAATAATCGATGAGGGTTCCTGGATGAGCGAGCTGGTTTCCTACAGTTTTTCCGATGGTGTTGCCGTATTGGCGCTGGATAATGGCAAGGCCAACGCCCTGTCGCCCGAGCTGTTCGAGGCGTTCAATGCCGCCCTGGACCGGGCCGAGCAGGACCGTGCGGTGGTAGTCATCAAGGGCAAGGAAGGGATCTTCTCCGGCGGTTATGACCTCAAGGTCATGACCTCCAGCCCCGAAGCGGCCAAGGGGCTGGTTGCCATTGGCTCGACACTGTCCCGTCGCCTGCTGGCCCATCCCTATCCGGTAATGACAATGTGCACCGGCCACGCCATTGCCAAAGGCGCCTTTTTGCTGCTGTCAGCTGATTACCGTATCGGCGTCGAAGGCCCATTCAAGATTGGTCTCAATGAAGTGGCCATCGGCATGACCATGCACCATGTCGGCATTGAACTGGCCCGGGCACGTCTGACCCACAGCGCCTTCACCCGTTCAGTGATCAACGCCGAGCTGTTCTCGCCCACCGACGCGGTGACAGCAGGCTTCCTCGATCGGGTGGTCCCTGCCGAGGCACTGGAGACTGAAACCATGGCCATGGCCGCGCAGCTGACCAAGCTGAACATGACTGCCCATCGCAATACCAAGCTGAAGACCCGCAAGGCGCTGCTGGAGTTGCTGGATCAGTCGATCGCCGAAGACAAGCTGCATAATCTCTGATGGACTCCATCACTCAGGTAGTGCTGGGCGCGTCGATACAGGGCGCCCTGCTCGGACGTTGGCAGGGCCGCAAGGCTCTGCTGTATGGAGCGATACTGGGCACGCTGCCGGATCTGGATGTCGTGCTGGACTACGGCGATGCCGTCGCCAACATGACCTATCACCGTGGTTTCAGCCATTCCCTGCTGGTGCTGAGCGTCGTGAGTGTGCTGCTGGCCTGGGCAGTGCGGCGTTTTCGTCCGCATCCTGAGTACAGCGGCGTCCGGCTCTGGTTCTGCATCTGGCTGATCCTGATCACCCATGTGTTACTGGATGCCTTCACTACCTATGGCACCCAGCTGTTCTGGCCGCTGACGACGCCACCGGTGGCGATCTCCAGCATCTTCATCATCGATCCGCTGTACACCCTGCCGTTACTGCTGGCGGTTATCGCCGGGCTGGTATTGGGGCTGCGCAGGCGTAGCGGTCTGCGTCTGCAATATGCCGCGCTGGCCTTCAGCAGCCTGTATCTGGCGAGCACCCTGGCGGGCAAGCAGATGGCCGATCACCGGCTGGAACAAGCCCTGGCCAATGCGGGCATCCAGCCGCAAGCCACCTTCACCTCTCCTACGCCCTTCAATACGGTGTTATGGCGTGTGGTGGCGGTAGACGGGGATGATTATTACGAAGGGTTGGTCAGTTGGTTCGACCGCCAGCCAGTGCAGCTTGAGCGTTTATCGCGCCACGCCAGCGCGGCGCAGCCCGTGTTGCTGGACTCGCCACAACACCAGCGCCTGCGCTGGTTTGCCGGTGATCTGCTGCGCTATGACCTGATCGATGACCAGTGGGTAGTCACCGACCTGCGGTTGGGGATGACCGGCTACCATCCATTCCGCTTCGCCCTGG
Source organism: Halopseudomonas bauzanensis (assembly GCF_900114735.1). Lineage (GTDB taxonomy): Bacteria > Pseudomonadota > Gammaproteobacteria > Pseudomonadales > Pseudomonadaceae > Halopseudomonas > Halopseudomonas bauzanensis. The sequence continues at coordinate 722,270 of NZ_FOUA01000001.1, forward strand.
CTACGGTTGGGCCAGACGGGCAGGATGCCGAACTGATCGAGTTCGCCGAGCTATGGCCAGCGCCGAGTGCCGAGCTGCAGGCACTGTCCTGGCTGCAGCGGCGCGCGCTGGATGAGCATTACCCGGTCTCCCTGGTACGCCTGGCCGAACCGCTGACATTGCCGCCCACGCTGCCTTGAGCCCACCACTCAAGGCGGCGCTTAGCGTGACTCCTGATAATCGGCGACCAGTACCGCTGCGGTATCTTCTTCGTGCACCCACTCCCGCCAGATGGCCAGCAGCAACGCCATCAACACCGGGCCAATGAACAGGCCGACCAGCCCCATGGTGGTGACCCCGCCGATCAGGCCAAAGAATGTCAGCAGGAACGGCAGCTTGATCGGGCCACCGACCAGCGAGGGACGGATGGTCTTGTCGACAATGAACAACTCCACCGAACCCCAGATGAACAGGCCCACCCCCGCCACAGTGTCGCCACTGCCGATCAGGTACAGCGACACCAGGGTGAAGGCGAGCGGCGCGCCTCCGGGAATCAGCGCCATGACCCCGGTGATCAACCCCAGCGCTACCGGCGATGGCACACCAGCGACCCAGTAGGCGATGCCAAGGATGATGCCTTCGCCGATGGCGATCAGGCCCATGCCGATGACTGTCGAGGTAACTGTCGCCGGCACCATGCGCGAGAAGCGCTGCCAGCGTGCTGGCAGCACTTCCTCACCGATCCGGTCGACCTGCCTAACCAGCACGTAGCCATCACGGTACAGAAAGAACAGCGTAATCAGCATGAACAGCAGCGCCAGAGCCAGGGAAAAAGCCATGCCGCTCATGGCCATGATCACACGGGAGATGTTGCCCAGGTGTTGACCACTGGCCATCTGGATGATTTCACTGATGGCGTGGGGATGATTCAGATACTCGTCCCATTGCTCGGCCAGCCAGGAGCCGACCAGTGGCAGTGCGGCGATCCAGCCAGGCACATCGGTCCCTTCACGGTTGGCCTCCACCAACCAGGCCATCCACACCTGCGCCTCTTCCAGGGCGAAGGAAAACGCCATGGTCAACGGCACGATCAGTACCCCGAGAATCAGCAGAATGGCGACTGTCGCAGCCAGCGTTCGACTACCGCCACATAGCCGCAGCAGTCGCTGGAACAACGGCCAACTGGCAAAGGCGATGATCAGCGCGGCCAGGACCGGGACAATAAAACCGTGGAAGAAATAGATCCCGGCGATGATTACCAGTAGCAATAGCCAGCGTGCCGCAGTATTCGACGGCATGATAGATGGGGGTGGCGTTGTACTCATAGGCTCCCTTCGTTGTCCGTTAATGGCCGGGTCGATTCCACGATCGCCCAACCATCATAACAGCAGGACGCGGAGCGGCAGCGGGAATACTTTTACCAGCTGTTATCCGATGGATGCCGCATAAGTCCGATTGATACACGATGTGGCGCCCATCCTATCGCCCCATCTGCGATAATGATGCGGTTTTCCGCCCGCGAGATATCCTGAATGCCCAGCCCGGAGGCGCCTTCCGCCCTGAACAGCAGAAATACCCTGCCCATTGCCGCTTGCATGCTGGCGCTGTTCACCACCATTCTTGCCAGCCACATGCCCACCCCTCTGTATGCTGTCTGGCAGCAGAGCTGGGGTTTTTCCGCCACGGCGCTGACTGCAGTCTTCTCGGTGTATGTGCTGGGCGTGGTCATCACCCTGCTGACCTTGGGCTCGCTGTCGGACCAGCTTGGCCGGCGGCAGGTCCTGGTACCGGGCTTGCTGTTCATCCTGTCCGGCTCGATTATCTTCATGCTGGCCGGGGATATCTATGAGCTGGCCCTGGCGCGCCTGCTCACCGGTATCGGCACCGGCATGGTCACCGGCGCGGCAACGGCGGCCGTGGTGGAACTCGAACCGGATGGCAACTGGGCCCGGGGCGCGATTCTCACGGCACTGGCCTTCACTCTAGGCGCCGCTACCGGCCCGACAGTCAGCTCACTGATGTTGCGCTGGACCGACCATGGCGATGTGTGGCCGTTTCTGGTGGCCGTGGCGCTGTGTATCACCACTCTGATCATGCTGATAAGCGCGCCCTGGCCTGCCCACCTGGGACAGCGCCAGCAGGGCTTTCGCCTGCGCGCCTGGCGACCCACGCCGATCAAGGTGCCGCGTGCGCTGCTGGGTATCTTCCTGTTCGCTGCTGCGGCCATTTCCCTGGCCTGGTCCACCGGCAGCCTGTATTCGTCGCTGGGGCCGACCCTGGCACGGGAGCTGATCGGCATCGATGATCTGGCCATGGCCGGGTTGTTCGCGGCAGCGTGGCAGCTGGTGGCCGGGCTGAGCCAGTTTGCCGCCCAGCGCCAGCCGCTCAATCGGCTGATCATCGCCGGCCCACTCCTGCTGATCACCGGCCTGCTCGCACTGGGCGGCGCCGTGTGGCAGGCATCGGTCTGGCTGTTCATCGCGGCAACCCTGATCACGGGTATGGCTGCCGGTGCCATTGGTGTGGTTGCTACCGTGTCGATCGCCCGCGCGGCGCCCCCTGCCGAACGGGGCGCAACGACCTCGGCCTTCTATCTGGCCGCCTACCTGACCATGGCCACCGTGGTGCTGAGCATCGGTTTTGCCAGTGATCAGATCGGCCTGGTGAACAGCATGCTCGGCTTTATCGGGCTGATCTGCTGCGCGGCGCTGAGCATCATGCTGTTGCGCCACCGGCTTCAGCCATAGAACCAGCGCCAGAGGAAGAAGCACAGCATGCCGCCGGCGATGGTCGCCAGCAGATTACGCCAGCGGGCGGCAATGAGGATGGCGGCAACCCCGCCGACCAGGTAAGCATTATCCAGGGTCAATTGCAGGCCATCACCGTCCGGCATGAGCATGATCGGCGCAACAATGGCCGTCAGCACCGCCACCGGCACATAGGTCAGCGCCCGCGCCACCAGCGGATTGAAACGCACCCGGTGGCCGACGGCGAACAGGGTGTAGCGGATGACGAAGGTGATGACCGCCATACCCAGGATCAGGGCAATCTCGAAGCTGCTCATTCGACCTCCGGCACAGTCAGGCGCTCTCGCCCCGCTGCATGCTCAGCCAATACCCCGGCCACAACTCCGAGCAGCGCCGCCAGCATCAGGCCCAACTGGTACGGCAGCCCATGGGCCAGCACCGCAGTACCGCCCGCCACCAGGGCGGCGATGATCATCGGCCGATTGCGCAGCAGGGGCACGACAATGCCGATGAAGGTGGCCACCATGGCGAAATCCAGCCCCCAATCAGCCAGCCCCGGCAGCGCCTGACCGAGCAACACGCCGACGAGGGTGCAGACAAACCACACGCTGTACATGGCCAGGCAGGAGCCCAGAAAATACCAGTGCTTGTGTTCCAGCGGCCCCTTGTCGAGCAGGTAGTGCCGGTGTACCACGGCAAAGCTTTCATCGGTCAGCCAGAACGCCAGCGGCACCCGCCAGCGTTGCGGCAGGTGCCGCACATGGGGCAGCAGACTGGCGCTGTACAGCGCATGGCGCAGGTTGACGATCAAGGTAGTCAGCAGAATCACCACCAGCCCCGCACCAGACGCCACCAGACTGGCAGCGACGAACTGGGCGGAGCCGGCGAACACCAGCGCGGACATGGCCAGCGTCGCACTGATCGACAGGCCGGAGGAGACGGCAAGGGTGCCGAAGACGATACCGAACGGCAACGCGCCAACCAGCATGGGAATGGTATCGCGCATGCCGAGCAGCAGCTCTCTCGAACGTGACATCATGATCTCGATTGTTGGTACGGAAGGAGACACCCGAGGGGGCGTCATCGGATTCTATCAGCTTGCTCGTCCGCCGCGTCAGAGATTGACGTAGCGACTGATCAGCGCTCGCAACGCCGCCGGCTTCACCGGTTTGGGCAGGTAATCCAGGCCATTGAGGCGGATACGCATGATCAGCTCATCGCGCCCGTCGGCGCTGATCACCACACCCGGCAGCGTGGTGGCGGACAGCTCTCGCAGCCAGCTCATCAGCTCGATACCGGTATCGCCATCATCCAGGTGGTAATCGACCAGGACCAGCTCGGGGCAGAAACCCGAGTCCAGCAACTGCTGCACTTCCCCACGATCGCGGGCCACCGCGACATTGCATTGCCAGCGGCTCAGCAGGCTGTTCATGCCGGTGAGGATATTCGGCTCGTTATCGATGCACAGCACCTGGGCACCGCTCAGTGCCGGCGCGCTTTGCGCGTGGGGTGTGCGGGTCCGACGATCATAGCTGTCCACCGGCACCGTCACGCTGAATACACTGCCATGGCCCGGCCAGGAGCGCACCGCCAGCTCATGACCCAGCACCCGGCACAGGCCATCGGCGATGGCGAGCCCGAGACCCAGTCCCTTCTCAGCCTGAGTGCGATGGTTGTCCAGCCGCTGGAATTCCTCGAAGATGGTTTGCAGTTTGTCCCGCGGGATACCCGGCCCCTGGTCCCAGACCTCGATGCGCACCTTGCCTGGCAACCGGCGCATGCCCAGTACCACCCGGGAATTGGCCGCGTAACGGAAGGCGTTGGTGAGAAAGTTCTGCAGCACCCGGCGCAGCAGCCGGATATCACTGCGCACCCGCAAACGGCTGCCGTAAACCCGCAGGTCGACGCCCTGCTCCGCCGCCAGCGCACCGAATTCGATACGCAGCGGCTCGATCAGCTCGGTGAGCTGGAAGCTGCTCCATTCCGGGGTAATGCGGTCGGACTCCAACCGCGACAGGTCCAGCAGATCGGAAATCAGATCCTCGGCTGAGCGCAGTGAGGTGTCCAGATGCCGTACCAGTTCCTGGGCTTCCTGTGGCAGGTTGGGCTGATGCGCCAGGGAGGCGGAGAACAGGCGTGCCGCATTCATCGGCTGCATCAGATCATGGCTCACGGCGGTGAGGAACCGCCCTTTGGACTGGCTGGCCTGCTCGGTCTGCGCCTTGGCCTGGATCAGCGCCTGGTTCAACTCGGACAGTTCCCGGGTACGCTCGACGACCCGCTGTTCCAGCCCCTCGTTGGACTCCTTGAGCCCCTTCTCGGCTTCGCGGAACGCGGTAATATCGGTAAAACTCATGACAAAGCCGCCGCCGGGCATCGGATTGCCAATAATCTCGATCACCCGCCCATTGGGAAACAACCGCTCCGAGCGATGGGCGGTGCCCCGACGCATCCAGTTGACCCGCTTGTCCACATGCATCTGCGGATTGCCCGGACCACACAAGCCACGCCGGGCATTGCACAGGATAAGGTCGGCGATCGGCCGGCCGATGGTGATCAGCCCCTCCGGATACTGGAACATCTCCAGGTAGCGGTGATTCCAGGCTACCAGGCGCAGCTCCTTGTCCACCACGCTGATACCCTGGGTGATATTCTCGATGGCACCCTGCAACAATCCGCGGTTGAACTGCAACACCTCGGAGGCCTCGTCGACGATGCGCACCACATCCTCGAAGTGCATGTCGCGTCCTTCAATGGCCGCCTTCACCACCACCCGCGCCGACGAGGCACCCAGTACCCCCGCCAGCAGACGTTCAGTCTGGGTAATCCAGCCGCTGTCGGCGACCTGATTCGGGATGAAGGCTACATCCTGCGCCTCGGCAAAGCGCTCAAAGCCGGCGCGGGCGCGCTCGTCACCCACAAAGCGTGCCGCTAGAGTCAGCAGATCATCCACGGTAACCCGCAGCATGGCTCGGCTGGGGCCATCGGCCCACTGGTCGCCGTCCAGGCTGACGAAGCGGCTGGCCTGCCAATGTTCCAGCACCCGGGTGCGGCTGAATGTGGATACCACCACGAATACGGCAAAGTTGCAGCCCAGCGCGATCATGCTGCCCAGCGTCAGGCCATCGACCGGCAAGCCGAAGGCGTTGCTGTAGATTTCAGCGAGCAAGGGCCAGTCCGCAGTGCCATTAATGCCCAGCACCGGCAATATCAACAGATACAGCCACAGTGCGATACCGACCACCAGCCCGGCGAACACGCCAGTGCGGTTGGCCTGCTTCCAGAACAGCGCGCCGAACATCGCCGGCGCCAGTTGAACGATGGCAGCAAAGGCAATCTGCCCGGTATTGGCCAGACTGCCGGCGCTACCGATCATGCGATAAACCACATAGGCCAGCAGCAGGATGATCAGGATACTGCTGCGGCGAATATTCAGCAGCCAGCCACGAAACTCTTCATAAGAGCGTTCCGACTGCTTCTGGTTGCGCAGCAGCAACGGCAATACCACGTCATTGGACACCATGGTACTCAGGGCAATGGCTGCCACGATCACCATCCCGGTGGCCGCCGAAGCGCCCCCCAGGAAGGCCAGCAATGCCAGTACCGGCTGGCCTTCCATCAGCGGCAGATTGATCACGTAGGAGTCAGGGGAGTGGGCCGCGCCAAAGCTCAATTGCCCGGCCAGACTAATCGGCACGACGAACAAGCCGGCCAACACCAGATAGGCTGGAAACACCCAACGCGCCATGCGCAGATCCGACGACTTGATATTCTCCACCACCGTCACCTGGAACTGCCGGGGCAGGCAGAGGAATGCCAGGATCGCGATGAAAGTCTGGAACAGCAGGTTGGTGTGCATGGTTTCGCGCTGCCAGTACTCGGCCAGCTCTGTGCTGTTGCCCGCCCGCTCCAGCAGGTCGGCAAAACCACCAAACAACCCGAAGGTGACGAAGACCCCCACCGCAAGAAACGCCAGCAGCTTGACCACTGATTCAAAGGCAATCGCCAGCATCATGCCGCGATGATGCTCGGTAGCATCCAGACTGCGGGTACCGAACAAAATGGTGAACAGCGCCAGCAGGAAGGTTACCACCAGCGCAGTATCCTCCGCTCCCTGCGCGCCCTCGGCCAGGGCCGGGCCCTGCCCGGTCAGCAGGGTAAAACCCAACACGATGCCCTTGAGCTGCAGGGCGATATAAGGCAGCACGCTGACCAGGCACAGTAGCGCAACCACCACGCCCAGCCCCTGGGACTTGCCGTAGCGCGAGGCGATGAAGTCGGCGATGGAAGTGATATTTTCCTGTTTACTGATCGCCAGCATGCGGGCGTACAGCCGCCAGCCCAGCATGAACAGGATCACCGGACCGATATAGATAGGCAAAAAATCCCAGATCTGGCCCGCCGCCATTCCAACCGCACCGAAGAAGGTCCAGCTGGTACACCACACCGCCAACGACAAGCTATAGACCCAGACCCGCACACGCGGGCTGAACTCGTCGGTCTGCCGATCACCCCAGAAGGCGATAGCAAACAGGCAAGCCATATAGATCAGGAAGGTGGACGCAACCAGTCCGCCGGAAAGCATCATTGACGGTCAATCTCGGAAATGGAGAGTGCGTAGTCTGGCAGGCAGCGACCGCTTTGCCCAGAAGCGGCGCCTCATACCTAAGTCGAAGTAGACTTCAATTGCTCAGCAACACCAGCGCCCAGACCACCGCGATCAGAAACAGGCTCAACATCTGCGCGGCGCTGCCCATATCCTTGGACGCCTTGGACAAGGGATGGCGTTCCAGGGAAATGCGATCGATAGCCGCTTCGATGGCGGAATTCAACAGCTCCACCACCAGTGACAGCACCACACAGGCGATCAGCAGTGCTCTGGCTGGCGCCGAGACCGGCAGTACACAAGCGATTGGGACCAATACCATCGCCAGCCAGACCAACTGCCGGAAGGCCGCCTCCCCCTGGTAGGCCACCTTGAGCCCATCCAGCGAATAGCCGCAGGCAAGCCAGATGCGCCTGACGCCTGTGATGCCTTTGTAGGGGTTTTCCGGCGGCTCCATGTCAGGAGTGCGACTGGCGGCCCGACCTGGCCAGCTCCATATGCTGCAGCGCCAAGGCCGCCTGGGTACGGGTGCGTACACCCAGCTTGCGGAAAATAGCCGTTACATGCGCCTTGATGGTCGCTTCGGAAACGCTCAGTTCATAGGCTATCTGCTTGTTCAGCAAACCATCGCACACCATGCTGAGCACCCGGAACTGCTGCGGCGTCAGGCTGGCCAGCTGGGTACTGATGGCTTCCTCCTCCGCACTCAGCGGAGCGACATTCTCATCAACCTGTGCCGGCCAGCAGACATCGCCATCGAGCACGTCCTGCACCGATTTCTGGATATTCTCCAGACTGGAGGATTTGGGGATAAAACCACTTGCGCCGAAGTCCCGCGCACGCTTGACCACCGCGGCCTCTTCCTGGGCTGATATGACGATCACCGGGACATGAGGATAATGGCTACGCAGCAATACCAGGCCGGAAAAACCGTGGGCGCCCGGCATGTTCAGGTCGAGCAGCACCAGATCCCAACTACTGCGCTGGTCGAGCAGGGCCTGCAACTCGGCAATCGAACCGGCCTCGGTCAGCTTGATCTCGGCACTCAGGCCACTGCTCAGCGCCTGAAACAGAGCGCTGCGAAACAATGGATGATCGTCCGCAATCAGAATCTCGTAGATAGGCCCCATGCCGCTTCCTGCCTGTGTTGTGTGTCCGGATATGTCATCGCGCAGCGACACAGCCTGACATTGGAGACAGCATCCGTCAATTTGTTTACCGGAACCCAACAGCACACGCGGTGTCTTTCTCCGGTTGCGCTGCTGGCGGGTGCCGCCTGCTGGGCAATCCATGTGTTGCTGGCCGGCATACTGGCCATACGATATGATCCGATTCGCGTATCCTTTATTCAGTTCAACATCTGCGCCCTGGCTAGCCTGGCACTGGCGCTGCGGTTCGAGAGTATCGACCCTGATGCCATCCGCTGTATCGGCAACACCGCCAAGGTCCGGCCGCTGTTCAGCAGGAGCCAGCCGACCACCACTGAGGAAAATTCATGCCCCCTCAGAACCAGTAGGAGCGATGAAGGTCACAGATGTACGCTCGCAGATATGAACACAGCCCGGTGGAGAACCTATGCGTTACCTTATCGTCATGATTGCCCTGTTGATCGCCCTGCCCAGCCAGGCCGCATCTTTGCGCGAAACCCGTCTGGAAGCGACGTTGAAGAGTGTCGCTCAGCAAAGCAGCAAGGGTACCCCGCGGCAGGTCAATGCCAATATTGTGGATGAAGGCTTCACTGCCGAAGGGCAGGAGCTCATCAATCACCTGACCGTGGACCCTGCTTATGCCTCGCGCATGCAGAGTGACCCACTGGTAGTGCGCAGCCAGCTGCAAAGCAGTGTTTGTGCCGACCAGCGCTTTCGCCGTCTGCTGGACATGGGTGCCACGTTGACTTACCACTTCGTGCTGGCTGACTCCAACCAGCCGGTGCTGACCCAGAGTTTCGTGGCCGATCACTGCCAGGCCATGTAAGTCACGTCGGGATCAAAGTAGCCCCACATGGAGTCAGTTCGAGAAGTAGCCACCGAAGCCGCGATATTGCATGAAGCGTTGCTGCCTCGCTCGCTCCTTGAGGTCACTGGCCGGACCTTCAGGGAAGCGTTTCGCGAAGGCCATCTGGGCCAGAGCGGCCCAATCCCAGGCACCATCACGCAGTACTTCGTCGATCAGCCGCTCGGCCACGCCGCGCTGGCGTAGCTCTTCGCGCAGCCGGACCGGGCCATAACCGCGCTGGCTGCGGGAATAGACGTAAGCCTCGCAGAAGCGCTCATCGCTGAGCAGCCCCTGCTCCTGCAACCGATCCAGCTCCACTTCCGCCATCTCGGTTGCTGCGCCCCGCTGGCGCAGCTTGCGCACTAGCTCGGCGTAGCTGTGTTCGCGCCGGGCCAGCAGATCCATCGCCGAGCGGCGGATAGCCGCCGGGGTATCCAGGCTCTGTTTACCTAACACGCGTCAGTTGCCGATATCAGCCGTCGAGATCGGCATTCTCTTCGACCGCAGCCGTCTTGCTGCTGGCCTTGGGAAGCAACTCATCACGGATGGCCTTTTCGATCTCATCGGCGATCTGCGGGTTGTCAGCCAGGAACTTGGCCGCATTGGCCTTGCCCTGCCCGATCTTGTTGCCCTTGTAGCTGTACCAGGCGCCGGATTTCTCGATCTGACCGATCTGCACGCCCAGGTCGATGATCTCGGCATTATGGTAGATACCGGTGCCATACAGAATCTGGAACTCAGCCTGACGGAACGGCGGCGCCACCTTGTTCTTCACTACCTTGACCCGGGTTTCGCTGCCGATCACCTCGTCGCCTTCCTTCACCGCACCGGTGCGGCGAATATCCAGACGCACCGAGGAGTAGAACTTCAGCGCGTTACCGCCGGTGGTGGTTTCCGGGTTGCCGAACATGACACCGATCTTCATGCGAATCTGGTTGATGAAGATCACCAGACAGTTGGCGTTCTTGATGTTACCGGTAATCTTGCGCAGCGCCTGGGACATCAGACGAGCCTGCACGCCGACGTGGTGGTCACCCATGTCGCCTTCGATTTCGGCCTTGGGCACCAGTGCCGCCACGGAGTCGACGATGATCACGTCCACGGCGTTGGAGCGCACCAGCATATCGGTGATTTCCAGTGCCTGCTCACCGGTATCCGGCTGGGACACCAGGAGGTCATCCACATTCACGCCCAGCTTGCCGGCGTACTCCGGATCGAGCGCGTGCTCGGCATCGACGAAGGCGCAGGTGGCGCCGCTTTTCTGCGCCTGGGCAATAACCGACAAGGTCAGCGTGGTTTTACCGGATGATTCCGGACCGTAGATCTCGACGATCCGGCCCTTGGGCAGACCGCCCAGGCCCAGGGCGATATCCAGGCCCAGCGAGCCGGTGGAGATCGACGGGATCGCCTGACGCTCGTGGTCGCCCATGCGCATGACCGCACCCTTGCCAAATTGACGTTCAATCTGACTCAAAGCCGCTGAAAGCGCCTTCTTCTTGTTGTCGTCCATTGTGCATCCTCTGGTATGGGGGTACGCGAGCGCCCCGGAAAAATGGAAAATCAAAACACTGTATGTATGGTCAGTGATTATTCCACAGTTGTCCGGAATCGCCTACCCCCTTTCATCGAGACTGTGCGGCGATTGGCAACGCCTTCTGCTTCGCCCCTGCAACGACATCTACAGACACCTTAGGGAGCGGCTTGCCCGCGAATGGGTGCCGAGCAACGCTATCGCGCTCTCGCCAACTTCTCCAGCTCCATAATCAGCCCCTCCAGGCCATGCAACACCGCCTGGGCGCGCACGTCCCGGCGGCTGCCCTGGATGCGCCGACATTGACTGAGCACACCTCGATCACGGACAGCCCAGCCAAACCAGACGGTACCCACGGGCTTGTCCGGCGTGCCGCCCTCGGGCCCGGCAATCCCGCTCACCGCCACCGCCAGATCCGCCCCGGCAGCCTCCAGCGCTCCCTCCGCCATGGCCCGCACTACCGGCTCGCTGACTGCGCCGAACTGCAGCAGGTCCTCTTCACTCACATCGAGCCAGCGCACCTTGCTGTGATTGGCATAGGTGACGAAGCCGGTATCGAACCAGCCGGAACTGCCGCTGACCCGGGTTATCGCCTCGGCAATTCCGCCGCCGGTACAGGATTCGGCCGCGGTCACACGCAGGCCCTGCTGACGCAATGCATTGCCCAGTCGGGCGGCGGCGGAATCGATCAGGGGATCATATTGCGACATCGCATGCTCCTCATTCTTACGCTTAAAAGACGGCACCGTTTGTTAGACTATGCCCTTTTCTTGCAGAACTATCGATCAGGGACCTTCATGAGCCGCACCGAGAAATCCGTTACCCACACGCCGATGATGCAGCAGTACTTTGGCATAAAGCAGCAGCATCCCGATCAGTTGCTGTTCTATCGGATGGGTGATTTCTACGAGTTGTTCCACGATGACGCGAAAAAAGCCGCGCGGCTGCTGGATATTACCCTCACCGCCAGGGGTAATTCCGCCGGCCAGCCGATCCCTATGGCCGGCATTCCCTTTCACGCCGCCGAGGGCTATCTGGCCAAGCTGGTCAAGCTCGGTGAGTCGGTGGTCATCTGTGAGCAGATCGGCGACCCGGCTACCAGCAAGGGGCCGGTCGAGCGGCAGGTGGTGCGCATCCTCACTCCCGGCACCGTAAGCGACGAAGCATTGCTGGATGAGCGCCGCGACAATCTGCTCGCCGCGCTGGTGGGCAACGAGCGACGCTTCGGCCTGGCCACCCTGGATATCAACAGTGGCCGCTTCACCGCCATGGAGCTGGGCGGCTGGGAAACGCTGCTCGGCGAACTGGAGCGCCTGGCGCCGGCGGAACTGCTGATTCCCGACGACTGGGAAGCCAATACGCCGATCGAGCGGCGCCGCTCGGTGCGCCGCCGCGCGCCCTGGGAATTCGACCAGGACAGCGCTTTCAAGACCCTGACCCAGCAGTTCGCCACCAAGGATCTGGTCGGTTTCGGTTGCGCCGACCTGACCCTGGGCCTCGGCGCCGCCGGTGCGCTGCTTTGCTACGCCAAGGAAACCCAGCGCACTGCCCTGCCGCACCTGCGCAGCATTACCCAGGAGCGCTTCGAGGACAGCGTCGTGATCGACAGCGCCAGCCGACGCAATCTGGAGATTGACTGCAACCTGGGCGGCAGCCGCGACAACACCCTGCTCGATGTGCTGGACCACAGCGCCACCGCCATGGGCAGCCGTCTGCTGGCCCGCTGGCTGAACCGCCCGCTGCGCGACATGACGGTGCTGCAGGCGCGCCAGGACAGTATTGCCGGGCTGATCGATGGCTACCATTACGAGACCATCCACCCGGTACTCAAGGGCATTGGCGATATCGAGCGCATTCTCGCCCGCGTTGCCCTGCGCTCGGCCCGTCCGCGGGACCTGGCGCGCCTGCGCGATGCGCTGGCCACCCTGCCGGAGCTACAGGCCACGCTGGAGCCGGTAGCCACCCCGCACATAGGGCAGCTGGCGAGGATCGTATCTACCTATCCGGAACTTGCCGAGCTGCTGCAGCGGGCGATCATCGACAACCCGCCGGCGGTAATCCGCGATGGTGGCGTGATCAAGACCGGTTATGACAGCGAACTGGATGAACTGCAGAACATCAGCGAGAACGCCGGTCAGTACCTGATCGACCTGGAAACCCGCGAGCGCGAGCGCACCGGCCTGTCCACCCTCAAGGTCGGCTACAACCGCGTGCATGGCTATTTCATCGAGCTGTCCCGCGGCCAGTCGGCCGAGGCCCCGGCCGACTATATCCGCCGGCAGACGCTCAAGGGCGCCGAGCGTTTCATCACCCCCGAACTCAAGGAGTTTGAAGACAAGGCCCTGTCGGCACGCAGCCGTGCCCTGGCCCGGGAAAAGCAACTGTACGATGAGCTGCTTGATCGACTGAATGATGATCTGGCCCACCTGCAGGACAGCGCCGCCAGCCTGGCCGAGCTGGATGTGCTGACCTGCCTGGCGGAGCGCGCCGCCAGCCTGGATTACTGCCGACCGACCTTTGTGCCCGGCAGCAGCCAGCTGTGCATCGAACAGGGCCGCCACCCGGTGGTGGAAAAGGTGCTCGACGGCCCCTTCGTGGCCAACGACCTGCAACTCACCGCCGATACCCGCATGCTGGTCATCACCGGCCCCAACATGGGTGGTAAATCCACCTATATGCGCCAGACGGCATTGATCGTACTGCTGGCTCATATCGGCGCCTTCGTACCGGCGGCGAAAGTTGAGCTGTCGCCAGTCGATCGCATCTTCACCCGCATCGGCTCCAGCGATGATCTGGCCGGTGGCCGCTCGACCTTCATGGTCGAGATGAGCGAAACGGCCAATATCCTGCATAACGCCACTGACTGCAGCCTGGTGCTGATGGACGAGGTGGGCCGCGGCACCAGCACCTTCGATGGCCTGTCGCTGGCTTGGTCCGCCGCCGAATACCTGGCCCAGGTGCGGGCATTCACCCTGTTCGCCACCCATTACTTCGAACTGACCGCGCTGGCCGATAGCGATCCGGGGGTCGCCAACGTGCATCTGAACGCCACTGAACACAACGAGCGCATCGTGTTCTTGCATACCGTTCTGCCGGGCCCGGCGAGCCAGAGCTACGGCTTGCAGGTCGCTCAACTGGCCGGCGTACCGCGCCCGGTGATCGACCGGGCGCGGCAGCATCTGGCGGACCTGGAACAGCAGAGCCTGCACCAGACGGCGAGCGGATCGGTACGGGACAGCATGCCGCTTCAGAATGATCTGTTCGCCGCGGCGCCGCATCCGCTGGTGGAGGCTCTCCAGCGCCTCAAACCGGACGAATTGAGTCCGCGCCAGGCACTCGAGCTGTTGTATCAGTGGAAGACGGAGTTGGGCTGAAATAGCATCAAATGATAGCTATTATCATTAAAGCTGCAGCCAAATGACGCAAGCGGGTAAAAAACATCCAGCGAAGTGCCCCACCGGGAAATTTGCTGCTAGAATACGCGCCATCTTTTGGCATGCCTTTTGGGAGACCTACCATGACCTTTGTTGTGACCGACAACTGCATCAAATGCAAGTACACCGATTGCGTTGAGGTATGTCCTGTCGACTGTTTCTACGAAGGTCCGAACTTCCTGGTCATTCATCCCGATGAGTGCATCGATTGCGCCCTGTGCGAGCCCGAGTGCCCGGCCAATGCGATTTTTGCCGAAGATGAGGTGCCGGAGAATCAGCAGGCCTTCATCGAGCTGAACGCCGAACTGGCCGACGTGTGGCCGAATATCACCGAGAAGAAGGACGCCCTGCCCGACGCCGAAGAATGGGATGGTGTGGCGGACAAACTGGAGCAGCTGGAGCGCTGAGTTCCGGGCCCCATGGTGTGAAAAAGGCTGATCATCCGATCAGCCTTTTTTTATGGCGCCTGTTGGCTTACCCCGCCGCTCAACGCGAGCGCGGCATGCCCAGGCCAAATTGCGCAATCAACTCCCGCTGAATCTCGTTGGTACCGCCACCGAAGGTCAGCGTGACAGAAGCGCGTACATCGTATTCCAGCTCACCCTGCAGGAAAGCCGCCGCACTGCCCTCGCGGACCAGCCCATTGGCGCCAACCACCTCGCTGAGCTTGCGCAGGATATCAACCACCGCCTCCGAACCAAATACCTTGGTGGTCGAGGCCAACGCCACATCCATCCGCCCCTGATCCAGGTCGGCAGCAATACGGAAGTTGATCAGGCGCATGGCCTCGATCTTGGCATAACACTCCGCAAGCAGACTGCGTACCCAGGCCTGGTCCGCAGCGCACCGGCCCTGTTCATCCTCCGCCCGCGCCCACAAATAGACCTTGCGGAAAATACCCACCACCCGGTCTGACCAGGAACCCAGCCCCAGCCGCTCATGGTTGAGCTGGGCAGTAACCAGTTGCCAGCCCTTGTTCAGCTCACCGACCAGACGGTTGTTCGGCACGAACACATTGTCATAGTAGGTGGCTGCGGTAGGGTTGCTGCAGGTCGGGATCAGGGTATGGGAAAAGCCCTCGGTCTTAGTATCGACAATGAGGATGGAGATGCCTTTATGCCGCGCCTCTTCCGGGTTGGTGCGTGCAGCCAGCCAGATGTAATCGGCGGAATGGGCACCTGAGGTCCACAGCTTGTTGCCATTGACGACAAAGCCATCCTCTTCAACCCGCGCCGTGGTCTTCAGCGTCGCCAGGTCTGATCCGGCGCCCGGCTCGGAGTAGCCGATGGCGAAATGGATTTCTCCGGCAGCGATGCCCGGCAGGAAGCTTTCTTTCTGCTCAGGCGTGCCGTGAGCCATCAACGCCGGTCCCACGGTGCTGATGGTGACGAAAGGCAGCGGCGCACCGGCGATGTTGGCCTCCTCGAAGAAGATCAGCTGCTCGGTGGGGCCGTAGCCCTGTCCGCCGTGCTCCTTTGGCCACCCCACCGCCAGCCAGCCATCCTGACCCATTTGCCGAACCAGCCGGTTCGACGTGTCCGAGCCCTCCGCGCCGCGCAGCTCGCGGCGCAGCTCATCGGTCATCAGGTTATTGAAATAATCCCGTACCTCTAGACGCAGTTTCTTCTGTTCCGCGGTCAGATCGACAAACATGTGCAGCCGGATTTCTTGGAAAATTCGGTGGCGCCTAGGCCATCAGTCGCGGCCTTGCCCGAAAGCAATACATTATTCATCTCCGCTATGCGGGCAGAACCAGGGTGACCATACCAGCCGCGTGGCTACCCACGGAGTTCTTGGGTGGCGCCCTGCTTCAATTTGCTGACCAAGATGCTCAGTCCCTGGCAACGCACTGCCGCCGGCATCCGGTTGAGCACCGCATCGCCCGGCCCACCCAGCACGCAGCTGGTGCCGCCTTCGGTGTACATCATGGTTACGCAGCGGTTGCAGCGGTATCAATGTCATCGATTCTGGAAAGTTCAACGCAGGCTGGCATCGTCTGATCAGACGAGAAGCATGAAGCAAGGAATAAGCGATCAGGTCAGAGATATTCAAGACAAAAAAAGGGGGCGGAATAATCCGCCCCCCACTTTTTTCTATCCCTACTGCCTTCCCTGACCCAGTCGTCCTGACTGTCACCTTCCTGATGCTCCCTTAGCTCAAGCTCCCTGCCGAGCAGCGCAGTCCGTCGCGCATGGACACATAGTACCCGGAAACGATCCCTGATCAATATCAAAAATCGTCTCACCCGTTAGGGCTATGGTAGATATTTATGATTAATTTCAATTGGTTACTATTTTTCCACAGACAAAAATCCTATTCCGCTCACGACAAGTGACTGATAAGACTTACACAGAACATAGCCAATGTCTTACACGAGGCCTTCTTCGCCAGCTCGCTCAGGAGACAGAAACAAAAAAACCCGCCCCTGAATCAGGGGCGGGTTTCGGTGCTGCGCGGGGAGCGACTTACATCATGCCGCCCATACCGCCCATGCCACCCATACCGCTCATGTCGGGCATGGCCGGCTTGTCTTCCGGCAGCTCGGCAATCATCGCCTGGGTAGTGATCATCAGGCTGGCAACGGAAGCAGCGGCTTGCAGCGCGCTACGGGTTACCTTGGCCGGATCGAGGATACCCATTTCGATCATGTCGCCGTACTCACCGGTAGCAGCGTTGTAGCCATAGTTGCCTTCACCGGCACGCACAGCCTGCAATACCACAGCGGCTTCTTCACCAGCGTTGGTGACGATCTGGCGCAGCGGCGCTTCGATGGCGCGACGCAGCAGCTTGATACCGACGTTCTGGTCTTCGTTGTCACCAACCAGGTTCTCGAAAGCCACCAGGGTGCGCACCAGGGCAACACCACCGCCAGGTACCACGCCTTCTTCAACGGCGGCACGGGTCGCGTGCAGCGCGTCTTCAACGCGGTGCTTCTTCTCTTTCATTTCCACTTCGGTAGCGGCGCCGACCTTGATGACCGCAACACCGCCAGCCAGCTTGGCCAGACGCTCCTGCAGTTTTTCCTTGTCGTAGTCGGAAGTGGTTTCTTCAACCTGCTTGCGGATCTGGGCAACGCGGGCTTCGATATCAGTCTGGGAACCGGCACCATCGATGATGGTGGAGTTGTCCTTGTTGATCTGCACGCGCTTGGCCTGACCCAGGTGCTCCAGACCAGTGGTTTCCAGGCTCATGCCGACTTCTTCGCTGATGACGGTACCACCGGTGAGGATGGAGATGTCTTCCAGCATGGCCTTGCGGCGATCGCCGAAGCCAGGCGCCTTGACCGCAGCAACCTTGACGATGCCGCGCATGTTGTTGACTACCAGAGTAGCCAGCGCTTCGCCTTCAACGTCTTCAGCAACGATCATCAGCGGACGACCGGCCTTGGCGACAGCTTCCAGTACCGGCAGCATTTCGCGGATGTTGGAGATCTTCTTGTCAACCAGCAGGATGTACGGGTTGTCCAGCTCGGCGGACATGGTTTCCGGCTTGTTGACGAAGTAGGGGGACAGGTAACCGCGGTCGAACTGCATGCCTTCAACGACGGACAGCTCGTTGTCCAGACCGGAACCTTCCTCAACGGTGATCACGCCTTCCTTGCCAACGCGATCCATGGCTTCGGCAATGATCTTGCCGATGGAGTCGTCGGAGTTGGCGGAGATGGTGCCTACCTGGGCGATGGCCTTGGAGTCGGCACAGGGCTTGGCCAGGTTCTTCAGCTCGGCAACCACAGCCACGGTGGCCTTGTCGATGCCGCGCTTGAGGTCCATCGGGTTCATGCCGGCAGCAACGGCTTTCAGACCTTCGGTAACGATGGCCTGGGCCAGTACGGTCGCGGTGGTAGTACCGTCACCAGCATCGTCGTTGGCACGGGAGGCAACGTCTTTGACCAGCTGGGCGCCCATGTTTTCGAAGCGATCTTTCAGCTCGATTTCCTTGGCGACGGAAACGCCGTCCTTGGTGATCAGCGGCGCGCCGAAGCTGCGCTCGATCAGGACGTTGCGGCCCTTCGGACCCAGGGTGGATTTGACAGCGTCGGCCAGGACATTGACGCCTTCCAGCATTCTGTTGCGCGCGGCAACGTCGAACAATACTTCTTTAGCAGCCATTTTCACTTTCCTTCAAATGAATTCGTTCAGGGATCGGACTGGTGCGGCCTTAGCCTTCCAGGACACCGTAGATTTCGGATTCGCTCATCATCAGCAGCTCTTCACCATCGATCTTGATGGTGCTGCTGCCGGAATAGGGTCCGAAAACAACCTTGTCGCCTTCTTTGACGGCCAGCGGACGCACTTCACCATTGTCCAGCAGACGCCCGGTACCAACAGCAAGGACCACGCCGGTATTCGGTTTTTCTGCTGCAGAGCCAGGCAGAACGATACCGCCAGCGGTTTTTGTTTCTTCTTCGCTGCGACGAACGACTACGCGATCGTGTAACGGACGGATTTTCATCGTTGTGAGTCTCCCAAATGAATGTCAAAGGCCGGCTTGCCGGCATTTCAAGTTAATCAGGCCTGGGCCTGAAGGACGTGCCTGAGCTGCGTCCCTATCCAACACAGGCTCCCGCAATGGGCGCCTGTAAAACTGGTGCCTTGTTTATGGGGCCCGGCCAATCCATTTCAAGGGGCCGGACGCAAATTTTTCAAGGCCGGTTCAAACGCTGGTCGTCATCGGCTGGCGTGGGCTGTCCCGCTTCCCACTCCCCTTCGATGATGGTGTGTTCACCGCGTCGGTACATGCGTGGTCCGTTCTGGTCATCCGGCCCGGAACCGCCACCGCGGTGCATCAGCGCCATGATCAGACAGGGAATCGCCAGCACATCGCTGACCAACCCCGGAAACGCGATGAGCACTCCGGCCAGTACGCCCCACATGCCCGATTTGAGGACGTTGAACGGGCTACGATTGGTGGCCATCTGCTGCTGCAACCGCTGCAGCATGCCCCAGCCGTTGCGCTGAATCAGCATCAGACCGACGACACCGCTAAACAGCACCCACAATAACGTCCAACCCACCCCGACCTCCTGGCCGAGCAGAATCAGGCTCGTCAGTTCGATCAGCGGTAATGCCAACAGCAGTATGCGCAACAAGGGCATGACAACCTCGTGAATGGTGACAAAGTTCCTATATGGGGCTGGCGAGATCAGTTTCAAGCCCGGCCCGCGACCAGCACGGCAACCGCCGACCAGGTCAATGGATGACTGAATTTTCAGAAAGGTATTCATAATGCGCAAGGCTTGTTGCATTCTTGCGGCCGAAACCAACAACTAACCAGAGGATCAATAACATGCAACTGAAAGACAGCGTGATCATCGTGACCGGCGGCGGCCAGGGCCTGGGCCGGGCAATGGCGGAATACCTGGCAGGGCGCGGCGCGCGCCTGGCGCTGGTGGACCTGGACCAGGCTCGCCTGGACGAGGCAGTCAATGCCTGCAAGGCAGCCGGCGGCGATGCCCGCGCCTATGTCTGCAACGTTGCCAATGAAGATCAGGTCAGCGCCATGGTCAATCAGGTGGCGGATGATTTCGGTACCATCAACGGCTTGATCAACAATGCCGGCATCCTGCGCGACGGCCTGTTGCTCAAGGCCAAGGACGGACAGATCCAGAAGATGAGCCTGAGCCAGTGGCAGTCGGTGATCGATGTCAACCTGACCGGCGTGTTCCTCGGTACCCGCGAGGTGGCGGCGAAGATGGTGGAGTTGGGTAGCAAGGGCCTGATCATCAACATCTCGTCGATCTCCCGCGCCGGCAACATGGGCCAGTCCAATTATTCTGCCGCCAAGGCGGGCGTGGCCGCGCTGACCGTGGTCTGGGCCAAGGAACTGGCGCGCTACGGCATCCGCGTGGCTGGCATCGCTCCCGGTTTCATCGAGACCGAGATGACCGGCGGCATGAAGCCCGAGGCACTGGAAAAGATGACCGCCGGTATTCCGCTGCGGCGCATGGGCAAGCCGGAGGAAATCGCCCATTCGGCCGCCTATCTGTTCGAGAACGATTACTACAGCGGCCGGATTCTGGAGCTGGACGGCGGTCTGCGGTTGTAATGCAATAACGGCCCGCCACCCGTTGCCTCGGCGTCACCAGTTGACGCCAAGGCCAACCTTGTAGCGGGTCTCGTTGCGACTCTTCTCGTCCGAGCTGCTGGTGTAATCCCACTCGGTCATCAGGCTCAGCGAGGCCCAGCTGTTGAGCAGATAGCGTAACCCCAGTTCCGTATCGACGATGTAGTTCACCTCGTCATCGTTGGGGATCAGGGTTTCCGTGTTGTGCACCAGCTGGAAACGCTTGCCGAGCAGGTATCGCCGGTAATCCCAGGCCAGACCCAAGCCATTGTTGCGAGTGTCCGACCCGTCCCGGGCATCCATGCGCAGATGCTCGAAGCGAGCGGAGGTCTCGAAGCGGCCTAGCGCATTGTTCCACCACTCATAACCCGGACCGGAACCCACCTGGATCTGGCGCTTCACCTCGCCCAGATGGTCGCGCTGATAGCTGACCCGATTCTGCCAGAACCATTTCTCGGCAAAGAACCAGCTCAGGGTATAGTCCGACTCCCAGAAGTGCCGGGTCTTGATGTCGTCCCGGTAATCGCGTTCAAAGTCACCGGTGAAGGCATGCCGCCAGTCACCGTGGCGCGCTTCAGTGGAAACATCGATGTCCAGATCACGTTTCTTCGAATCGGTGTTCTCCAGTTCCAGCGACAGATCCACCCGGCCATCCCAGACCCAGTCCTCGATCACCGGCTGCGGCTCCATCATTTGCCGCAGCTGGGCAATCTGCAGCGGCTGAGGTTCGGGCTCGCCGTTGACCAGGAAAATTTCCCCGGCCTGCTCAGATGGTTGAATACGCCGGGCGTGCTGCGTATTGTCGCTGGTCTTGATCAACAGCTGGCGGTCACTTTCCAGCGTGAGGATGCGATTGACATTGACTGCCACCTGGCCGGCAAAATCGGTCTGGATGACCAGCTTGTTGCCCTCCATGACTTCGATACGACCGGTCAGCCGGTCACCGTTATCCAGCCAGAGGGTATCGGCAGACACAGGTAATGCGAACAGCAGGGACAACAACAGCAGATAGCGCGACTTGAACATGAAAACCAGCCTGGGCAATCGACAGAGACAAAGAGAGAGGCATTATCCATGAGAGAAGGTTCCCCGGCATCTGCTTCGGCTGCCTCTCCGGATGATCGCAAGCAAATGTTCTGGCAAGTACTCGCCGCCATTCCTCCGGGGCGGGTAACCAGCTACGGGCGGCTGGCACAACTGGCCGGTCTGGGCCGTGGTGCACGCCTGGTCGGACGCTGGCTGGGGCAATTGCCGGACGGCACCACCTTGCCCTGGCATCGGGTGCTGAATAGTCAGGGCCAGCTCTCATTGCCACCGGACAGCCCCTCCGGGCAGGAACAATATCAGCGGCTGATGGCCGAAGGTGTCATCATTCGCAACCGGCGGGTGAACATGGCCCGTTTCGGCTGGCCGGATGAGAGTACAAGCGACAAGTGATCACACAATGAACGACACCACGACAACCCAGGCACGCGAAGGCTGGAAGGTCTATCTCAAGCCCCGGGTACTGGGCATGCTGTTTCTCGGATTCTCTGCCGGCCTGCCGCTGCTGCTGGTAGGGGGCACCTTCAGCGCCTGGCTGCGCGACCTGGGTATCGAGTTGGCCGCCATCGGCTTTCTCAGCTGGGTCGGCATGGCCCATTCGATCAAGGTGTTGTGGGCGCCGCTGATCGACCGTGCGCCGGTCCCCTTGCTCAGCCGCCTGCTCGGTCGACGCCGGGCCTGGATGCTGCTGGCGCAGTTGGTGATCGCCGCCGCGCTGCTGGGTATGGCACTGACCGACCCGCGGGAACATCTGGGTCTGGTCGCTCTATGGGCGGTACTGGCCGCCTTCGGCTCCGCCACCCAGGATGTGGCCATCGACGCCTACCGGGTCGAAGCCGAGGCCCGCCACCGCCAGGCTGCCATGGCCGCCACCTACGTTACTGGTTATCGGGTGGCCATTCTTGCCGCCGGCGCCGGTGCCCTGCACCTGGCGTCCATCGACAGCTGGACTCTGGCCTACAGCGCCATGGCGCTACTGATGGGCGTGGGTATAGTGACCACGCTGATCATCGCCGAACCGACGGTCACTGTGACTAGTTCAACCCTGCACTTTGAACAGCGGGTAGCCGACTATCTGGCCCAAACCAGCCACGCTGGCTGGCGCCGTAACCTCACCGCCTGGTTCATCGGCGCCATGGTTTGCCCCTTCGCCGAATTCTTTCAACGCTACGGCAAAGCGTCGCTGCTGATTCTGGCATTCATCGCCACCTTTCGGATTAGTGACATCTTCATGGGCGTGATGGCCAACCCCTTCTATCTGGATCTGGGGTTCAGCAAGGCGCAGATCGCCAATATTGCCGCAGCCTTCGGTTTGGGGATGACATTGCTCGGAGCAGGACTGGGTGGTCTGCTGGTGGCCCGCTTCGGCATTGCGCCGATCCTGCTGTTGACCGCGTTCATGGCACCGATCACCAACCTGGCCTTCGCCTGGCTGGCCTTCATCGGCCCGGAAACCTACGGGCTGGTCCTGGCGATCGTGGCCGACAATATCACCGGCGGGCTGGCCATTTCGGTGTTCATCGCCTATCTGTCCAGTCTTACCAACACCGCTTATACCGCCACGCAATATGCGTTGTTCAGTTCGCTGATGACCTTGCCCGGGCAGTTTGCGGCAGGCTTCACTGGCGTACTCGCGGCAAATGTGGGATGGGTGAGCTTTTTCATGACCACGGCGCTGACCGGGCTACCAGCGATCATCCTGGCTGCCATGCTGTTGAAGTTTGCACATCCGGACCGGATGCAGCGGCCCGGAGTCGATTGACCCAGCAATGGGCCGCCGCAGCGGCCCATTGCCCCGCCAGCGCGCCCTTAGGCCTGTGGCGCAACCTGATGCATGGTGCGCTGCGGATAAGGTATGGTGATGCCTTCCAGTTCGAAGACTTCCTTGGCCTGCTCCTGCAGCCCCCAGAATACGCCCCAGTAATCATCGGTCTTGGTCCACACCCGCAGGGACAGGTCCACCGAGCTTTCACCCAGCGCCGCCAGCCAGACGGCGGGCTCCGGGTCCTTCAGCACCCGGCTGTCGGCATGTGCCAGTTCCAGCAGCAGCTTGCGCGCGTGCTTGACGTTATCCTGATAGCTGATCCGCAGATCCACGCTCACCCGGCGGGTCGGCTGCCGCGAGAAGTTGGTGATGCTGCCGTTGGACAGGGTGCCGTTGGGCACAACCACCGTCTTGTTGTCGGCAGTCTTGAGAATGGTATGGAAGATCTGGATATTGTCGACCGTCCCCTCCACGCCCTGGGCCTGGATATATTCGCCAACCCGGATCGGACGCAGCACCAGAATCAGGATGCCGCCAGCGAAGTTGGCCAGGCTGCCCTGCAGCGCCAGCCCCACGGCCAGACCGGCGGCACCGATCAGCGCAATGAAGGAAGTGGTCTCGACACCCACCATGCCGGCGACGCTGATCAGCAGCAGTGCCTTGAGGCCGATATTGACCAGGGTACCGATAAAACTATGCAGGGTCGGGTCGACATTACGACGCTGCAGCATGGCCTGCGCCGCGCGGGTAACCCGCCCGACAATCCACCAGCCGACCAGCAGGGTAACCAGCGCCAACAGCACCTGACTGCCATAAGTCACCACCAATGGCAGCCATTGATCCTGAAAACCATCCAGCCCGTTCACTAATTCTTCCATTCTTACCTCTGATCAGTCGCGAAAGTTATTGAATTGCAATGGCATGTCGAGCTCTGCCGCCCGTAACAGTGCCATGGTTTCCTGCAAGTCGTCCCGCTTCTTGCCGGTGACCCGCACTTGCTCACCCTGGATAGCCGCCTGAACCTTGACCTTGGACTCCTTGATCTTGGCGACGATCTTCTTCGCCAGTGCCTGGTCGATCCCCTCGCGCAGCACCGCGTCCTGTTTCATCTGCTTACCCGAGGCATAGGCATCCTTCACCTCCATGCACTGGATGTCGATCTTGCGCTTGGTCAGGCTCAACCGCAGGATATCCAGCAACTGTTCGAGCTGGAATTCCGCATCGGCGGTAATGGTGACCGTGAGTTCCTTTTCCTTGAATTCGAAGCTGCCCTTGCCCTTCAGATCGTAGCGGCGATCCAATTCTTTCATGGCATTATCGACAGCGTTGGTTACCTCATGCTTGTCCAGTTCGGACACCACATCAAAAGACGGCATGGCTTGACCTCAAATAAACCTGATATTTGTGAACGGGGCGGCAGAACATTGCCCTGACATCATGGCATTATACCGACGTCAGTTAAAAAACATGCAGCAGGGAGCTCAGACATGCCCAACCCCCAACTCAGCATCATGGTGGTGGACGATACCAAGTTCAGCAGTGCCGTCATAGGCCACACCTTGTCCCAAGCGGGCTATACGGATATCCGCTTCGCCAGCTCCGCCATGGCCGCCCTGGCCATGCATGAGGAGCGCGCCGCCAGCGTCATGGTCGCCGACTGGCTGATGCCGGAGATGGACGGATTGCAACTGACCACGCGCATTCGCCAACGCGATGAACAGACCAATCACTACACCTACGTCATGCTGTTGACCGCCCGGGAAGGCGACAACGTGCTGGGCGAGGCCTTTGATCGGGGTGTGGATGACTTCATCAGCAAGTCGGCGATGAATGAACAATTGCTACCGCGCATCTATGCGGCCGATCGGATCACCCAACTGATCAATCGTCTGCTCGATGAAAACCGCCTGCTGGCCAGCAACAATGCCCAGCTTGAAGAGCACAATCTGGTCGACAGCCTGACCGCACTGGGCAACCGCCGTTACCTGCTGCAACGGCTGGAGGATGCCTTGCAGCAAGTCGAGTCCCGAGGTGGCTTCTGTTCCCTGCTGGTGCTGGGCATTCAGAACTTCGACGAAATGGGCAGCCGCTTCGGTGAAACAGTACAGCAGGAACTGCTGCGGGGCATCGCCCGGCGCTTGCAGCAACTGGTCCGGCCAATGGATGTGATCTCGCGTATTGGCGCCAACACATTCGCCATCTGCACCGTTGGCGACAGCGCCGATGACTGCAAACCCAACAGCTTCCGCCGCCTGCATGATGGCCTCAACCTCAAGGCGTTCAAGACCAGCGAAGGTTACCTCTCGGTACGTGCCGGCATATCCGTCAGCACGGTGGACCGCAATGATCAGGGCGCCAACGCCGACACCATGCTGCAGCAGACCGAGCAGCATCTCAGTCAGGCCTACGCCACCAACCTGATCACTGAAGTGCGGATGCCGCAAGTTGTCTGAGCCACTGCATATTCTCGGCGCAGGTAGCCTCGGCCTGCTGTGGGCAGCGCGTTGCGCCCGCGCCGGCATCGATTGTCGGCTGATCCTGCGCAACCCAGCCGCCCTGCGCGAATGGCTGGACCGTGACAGCGTCCTGCTGCTGGAGCGCCAGGAAACGATAGAGAGCCTGCCGGTCACCGTTGAGCTGGCTGACAGCAGCAATGAGCCCATCCGTCATCTGATCATCGCCACCAAAGCCTGGGCTGTCGCCGGCGCACTGGAAAGTATCGCGTCACGGTTGCAGGCTGACAGTCAACTGGTGCTGCTGCAGAACGGGTTGGGCAGCCAGCAGGCAACCAGCCAGCGTTTCCCCAGCCAGCGAGTGCTGTACGCCAGCACCACCGATGGCGCCTGGAAGCGCGCCGCCAATCATGTGGTCTGGGCCGGTATCGGCCAGACGCTGCTGGGCGACCCGCGACAGCAGCCGGCCCCGGAGTGGCTGGCGCTGCTGAGCCAGGCGGGAATCGACTGGCGCTGGGAGCAGGACATCCTGCCGGTGCTCTGGCTGAAGCTGGCGATCAACTGCGCCATCAACCCGATTACCGCATTGCACGACTGCCCCAACGGCGAGGTGCCCGAGCGGGCCGGTCCGCTGTTCGCCCCGCTGCTGGCCGAGCTGCACACTCTGCTCGGCAGCCAGGGCGTGCAGCTGAGTCTCACAGAACTGACCCAGCGCGTGCACAGCGTCATCCAGGCTACCGCCGCCAACAGCTCGTCCATGCGCCAGGACGTACACGCCGGCCGGCGTACCGAGATCAACTTTATCCTCGGCCACGCCTGCCGCACCGCCCGCCTCGCTGGGCTGGCCACACCGGTGCTCGATTCATTGCATCAACAGCTGCAGGACCACCTGATAAACCTCGGCCTGCCGCCCGCCTGAACGGGGAGCGGGGGCGTCGGGCCTACGGGTCGCACTCGACTCGATGAGCGGAGCTGCCTGGTATCAAGATGCTGCCGGCCAGCCTTGGTACGAGCTGGTGCTCGAACCTCCCAGGAGCTCCACTCCTTGAGCCACAGCCCAGACTTCAGCTTCTTGTACCATCAGAATGTTCGGGCTAGGCTGGCGCTCCCTTTTCTGCAGGAGATCGACATGGGCTACCGCTTGAGCAAACTCTATACCCGCACCGGTGATGCCGGCACCACCGGCCTGGCCGATGGCAGCCGCGTAGCCAAGGACAGCCCACGCATTGAGGCCATGGGTGCGGTGGATGAGCTGAACAGCTGTATCGGCGTGTTGCTGGCTGGGCTGACCAGCGAGGCGCTGGCCCCGGTGCAGATCGCCCTGGCACCGGTACAGCATCGCCTGTTCGATGTCGGTGGGGAACTGGCCATACCTGATGCGCTGATCATCAGCGCCGATGACGTTGCCGAGCTGGAGACCCTGATCGACGAATTCAATGCCCAGGTACCGCCGCTGAAAGAGTTCATCCTGCCCGGCGGCTCACTGTTGATCGCCCAGGCTCATCTGGCCCGCAGCGTGTGCCGCCGCGCTGAACGCCGCTATCAGACCCTGGCCGCGCAACAGGCCATCAATCCCCAGGCGCTGGCCTACCTCAACCGGCTGTCCGACCTGCTGTTCGTGTTGGCCCGAAGCGTTGCCCGGCTGGAAAATACCCCCGAGGTGCTATGGCAGCCGAAGCCCAAGCCGGCTGAGTGAAGGCTGTAGCAGGCCATGAATCAGCGCCCGCCTCACACCCGGAAGGCGCTGATGATCTTCTGCAGCTCCGCGACCAGCTCGCCCATCCGGCCACTGGCCTCCTCCGTGCGCCGCGCACCATCTGCGGTGCGTTCGCCGGATTGGTTGATCTGCACGATGTTCTGGTCAATATCGTGGCTTACCGCAGTCTGCTGCTCAGCCGCTGCGGCAATCTGCTGACTCTGGTCAACGATCTGGGTGACCGCCCGCAGAATATTGTCCAGCGCCGACTGGACCTTGATTGACGAATCCACCGCTTCACCAGTCATGCTGTGGCTCATGCCCATCGCCTTCACGGCCGCCCCGACCCCGCCCTGCAAACGGTCGATCATCTGCTCGATCTCCTGGGTCGACTGCTGGGTACGCTGCGCCAGCGTGCGCACCTCATCGGCCACTACCGCGAAGCCGCGACCCTGCTCGCCGGCCCGAGCCGCTTCGATTGCGGCATTGAGCGCCAGCAGGTTGGTTTGCTCCGCCACGCCCTTGATCACATCCAGCACGCGGCTGATAGAGGCGCTGTCATCGGCCAGGTTATTGATCACCTTCACCGAGTTCTCGATTTCCACGGCCAGCTTCTCGATGCCATCAACCGAGGACTCGACCATACGCCGACCCGTGATTGTCTCGCTGTTGACCTGTTCGGCGTTGGTCACCGCCAAGGCCGCGCTACGCGCCACTTCCTGAGAGGTGGCAGCCATCTCATTCATCGCCGTGGCCACCTGTTCGATCTGGGTCCGCTGGCTCTCCACCGCCTGACTGCTTTCGCTGGAGATGCCGATCACCTGGCGCGATTGATCACCGACCAGCCCCGACGTCTGGCTGACATGGCGGATCAGCCCCTGGATGCGCTCGATGCTGCCGTTGAATTCTCCCGCCAGCTTGCCCAGCTCGTCACGGCTGGACAGGGTTACCCGCGCCGTCATGTCACCGACCGCCACCTTCGCCATGGTGTCAGACAGCGTCTGGATAGTACGTCGGGTCGCCATGTAGAAGCCCAGATACAGCCAGATGATCAGCACCAGGATAACCGCCAGCGCCACCACCAGTATCAGCATCGCCCGGTTGCCATGGCTCAGGCGTTCGGCCAGCCCCTGCTTGAGAAACTGCAGGATTTCGCGGCTGAAGGCGTGGGTGTGGCCCATCTCGGTGCTCATCCGCTGGAAATACCCATCCCAGGTATCGTTATAGGTGGCGGCAAGGATGATCTCGTCTTCGAAGATCGCCTGTGCCCGTTCCAGCGACGCATTGCTGGACTGCGCCGCGGCCCGTAGCGACTCCAGCTCCGGCTGCTGCAAAAAGGACTGCGCCTGGCTGTAGTTGACACCCAGGCGCTGGGTTTCCTCCAACAGGCGGTCCATGTCCCGGCTGGCATCGGAATTCAGGTAGCCCAGGCCCATGGAGTAGGCGCCCGTCGCACGACCGAACCCCAATACCGAGGTGATCTGCGGGGCGTGTTCGACCAGAAGATCGGTCAATTGACGTACGTTGCGCTCATAATCATGAGCCAACCCGCTGTACGCCGCGCTGAAGTTCAGCAGCGTCACCATCCCCACATGGGCCTGGGTCGACATCTGCCCACGGTTGCGCAGCGAGGCGCCATCGATCCTGCGGTATTCGGCCAGCAACTCGTCACGCTTGCCGATCAGCTCAGCCGCGTCGGGGTCGGCTGCGTTCAGTGGCAGGTTCTCCAGGCCGCTGACCAGGCGTTGCAATGCCTCGCTGCTGCGCCGTTCCAGCTCCTCCCCGTGTTCGCCGGCACCCAGATGAAAGGCAATGATATCGAGACCACGCAGATTCTCGGCATCGACCAGCAGCCCGGAAACCCGTTCCAGTAGCTCCATGGAATCCAGCGCGTGATGAGAGACTTGTACCCGGTCCCACGCCTGGTTCACCAGCATCCCGCTGACCACAATCAATGGCACGAAACACAGGGCGCTGATCAGACAGAATTTCATCGCATAGCCGAGACGATTCATCAGGGCCATGGCGGGTGCCAGTAGGGTGTTCACATTATTCTCCTTGTCCGATTGCGCTCCAGCTCCGTGCTGCATCACGGCCCCTTGCGTCGGCTCACTTATTTTTTATTGCCAGCCCGCAACACCGGCGGGGCAGCATGTCCCTTCCCTATCGGCACAATGGATTTTTTCTTTAGCGGTGGGTATTCAGCCCAGCATCGACAAGAAGGCAATGATCACGGCCCAGGTGAGCAATGCGCGGATCATCAACTGACGGGTCTCGATGAGAATATCGTTCTGCTGCTCCGCGGCCGCCAGCTCGACCGTGCTCCCGCTCAACGCCGCCCTGGCGCAGCGGGAGGCCAGTTCGCCACCCGGCAGATCCCAGTCGCCCGCCAGGTCACGCAGCGTACGCAGGGTGATCTCAAAATGGCCGACCAACGCCAGGCTGAGCCCAAGCAGACGGGCTGGTATCCACTCCAGTGCATGGGCAAGCATGGCAGCGGGACGGGCGGCAGGCAGTGTCGGCCGTTGCGCGGCCAACCACAACAGCCGCCAGGCCACCGCACCCAGCGGGCCGAGCAGCAGGTACCAGAAGGCCGGCACGAAATAATCTTGCAGCGTCACGGCCACCAGCCGGCTTTGCACCGCCACGGGCAGTGTTTCGGTCTCATCGGCGGGTACCACACCGAGCTGCTGCTCGGCTATCAGCCCCGCCGCGGCGTGGTCACCCCGTTGCCATGCCGCATGGCAGTCTTGGATCATGCGCCCCAGCGGGTCGTGCCGGCCAACGCACAACAGTAACAGGGCGACATGCAGAATCAGCGTGAGCAGTCCATAGAACAGGCTCTGTACGCCCCACAGCAGCAGCCCCAGGGGCACCAGCAAAGAGAAGATTGCCAGCAGCGCCAGCCAATCGCGCCCGCGGCGGCCTGCCCAGTTCACCCAGGGCGCGAGCACTTCCTTCGGATAACCGATGCGCCAAGGCGTCCAGAGCAGAATCAACGCCACCAACAGCAGTACCAGAAATGTCATGTGCAACCCTCATCCGTCGGTGCGGTATCAGTCAATTGATCAAGATAATGGGGCCAGTCGAAGCAGGGACCCGGGTCGGTCTTGCGCCCCGGGGCAATGTGTTCATGGCCGGTAATCCGCGTACGGGTGATGCGGGGAAAAGCCTGCTGCAGGACACGGGTAAGCGCTATCAGGCTGGCGTACTGGGCCTCGGCAAAAGGCTCATCATCGGTGCCTTCCAGCTCGATACCGAGGGAGAAATCGTTGCAGTTTTCGCGACCACCGAAGCATGATTGACCGGCATGCCAAGCCCGGTCCCAACAGGAAACGAACTGGGTCACGGCGCCATCGCGCTCGATAAGAAAATGCGCCGATACCCGCAGCTCGGCGATCTCGGCAAAATAGGGATGAGCCTGACGGTCAAGGGTACCGGAGAAGAACTGCTGGACACAGCCGGTACCGAACTGGCCCGGCGGCAGACTGATGTTGTGGATCACCAGTAGTGAAATGTCGGCTCCCTCGGGGCGCGCATTGAAGTGCGCCGATGGACAATGCCGAATCCCCCTGAGCCAACCACTGGCCGTGTCAATCTGCATGAATCCACCCTGACAGCAAAACCACTATGATAGGGGCTTCTGTAGGGCGGGAGTCAATCCCTGCGGGTACGCAGTTGGCGCAGATTGTCGATGACCGACTCCAACGCCCGGTCAAACAGCTGGTCATCGGCGAGCAGGCGGATCTGTTGGCGCTCGTAATGATGCGCCAGCGCTGCGCTGGTGAATTCCGCAACCTTCAT
This sequence comes from Halopseudomonas bauzanensis, assembly GCF_900114735.1. GTDB lineage: Bacteria > Pseudomonadota > Gammaproteobacteria > Pseudomonadales > Pseudomonadaceae > Halopseudomonas > Halopseudomonas bauzanensis. The sequence continues at coordinate 753,387 of NZ_FOUA01000001.1, forward strand.
GCCGGCCCGGTTGATGAAGATGTACTTACCGCTGAAGCTGATGATTGCCGCCAGCTTGCACCGCTGAGCAGGCTGCTCAGCGACCGCGGCCAGTTCGAACCAGCTGCCCGCATGCAGGCTTTCCACCCAACTGATGGCAGCGGCGCCCGGCAGATCATCCACCAGCTCAACCTGTTCATCACTGGCGGGCATGGGCAACAACGTCTCATCCACCAGCACTGTCTCGGTCAGCACCGGTATGCCGTCATCCGGCAATGCCTCGGCAGCCGCCTGGTAGGGCGCTGCGGGCTCCTGCACTACTTCGGCGGCCATGGCATCTTCATCCGCCGCGCGCTCCCCCGAAGGCAGTCGAGTTGCCTGGGCGCGGGCTGCACGCTGCAGTACGCTGCCCTGCAACGCTTGCAACTGCGCCATGCTGGGTAGATCTTGCGGATGCTCCTCACCGATCAGGCGCAGACCGTCGCACAGAGCTCGGCAAACGCTGACATTGAACTCCGGACGTTGCGCCAGTTCGGCCGCCGCCGGTGGCTCAACGCTCTGCACCAGCCGCTCGGCGGTATCGACCGCCTCGCGCCAGGCAGTCGAATTACCGCCTTCACGCAGATAAACCATCTGCAAGACCTGACTCCAGGTATCGCGCAGCAGGTCCACGGCGAATACCGGCAAGGTCCGCCCCAGCAACAGCGTATTGAGTACTTGCGCCGTCTGATGGCGCGCCGCATCAACCCGGGCCCGCCCTTCTTCGGCATCCCGGGTACGCTGCTCCAGACGTTCAGCGCGACGTTGTTCGATGCGCACGAAGCCGGCCAGCTCTTCATGCATCTGTTCGAAGAAGGCGGTGTCGGCCTGCTGCTCCCCGAGCAGCCGGTCGACCATGCGTTCCAGCAAACTGTGCAACTGGTCACGTCGCAGATCATCGTGATCGCTCCAACCCATGGTTGCCCGTGCCAGTTCGTTGAGTAGACGCCGGGCCGGGTGAGAGGCGCGATTGAACAGGCTCTTGTCGGCAATGGCAACGCGCAGGATGGGCAATTGCATACGGGCGATCAAGGCTTTCAGTGCCGCTGGCAGTTGCGCATCATCCAGCACGAAGTCGAACAACATCGACACCAGGCTGATGACGTCATCATCCACCCGGTCGAGCTTGCGTACTTCTCCGGTCTGCCGGAGCTGCTCGCTGAGTTGGCGATTGATATGCCCGCGCAGATCGTGGAGCGTCGTGTTGGGTCCGGCATGCTGTCGGTCGGCAAAGCTGTTGAGCATGCCGAGCAGTTCGTCGCTGCGCACCGGTGGCGCCGACGGCGCGCCCAGCGCACTCAGGGCAACATCACCACTGGCATGGCGCCAGCTGCTGATCAGTTCGCTGAACAGGGTCAGCACCTGGGGATCGGCGGCCTCTGAGGTGCCAGCAGTACCAGCAGATGTCCGCCCTGCTGCTGCGGGCCCTCGCGGGCGCATCGGCAGGCCGTCCTGCTTCAGATCAGGGAGAATACCGGCGTTCTTCAATAGCCCGTTCGCATCGAGGTACAGCGAATCAATAGAGTTGAATACGTGCCGCTCGAACATCTTGAGAATGATCAGGCGTACCTTGATATCCAGACCCAGCGGCGCGCAGCTGTCGGAAAACAATTGCACCAGGCAACTGGGAGCCAGCGGATTGTCCGCTCCATCCACCGGGCGCCCAACCAGGCTGCCGAGGCGCAGAGCCAGATGGGCCAGCGGCAACTGATTGCGCGCATTGACCCGGCCTACCATGCCATCCAGGGCGACCGTTTGCTCGAGCTCATCCGGCTGGACCAGGCTGAGGGTATCCACATCGAAGGGTTGGCCATTCTGGGGGGCGCTGGAGCGGCCGCTCTGCAGTGAGGAAAATTGCCGTTCCAAACCATCACAGCAGCTTTTCTCGATGGCGTGGCGCTGCAATCGCAGCAGGCGCATGGCATCGAAGAACAGGCTCTGGTCAGCGTTGCTGCTGGCCCGGTCGGCCTTTTCGAACAGCGTATCGTCAGCATTATCGAAGAGTTCACTCAGGCCGACCCGCAGAAAGGTCAGCGCACGATCCCGCACTGCAGCCAGGGGAGCTGGCAATAGGCCGCCGCGCTCGAACTCGGCTCGTTGCCTGCCAGCGGCAGCAGAGGCAAGTGAAACTACCTTGTAATCCTGGGACATGCCAACTCTCCGGGAATCGTTCCGTCGTTTAAACCCGTCTCTGACGAGTTTCTGGCGTCAAATTACTGCAAGTATACATAATTTAGACAATCCGGCAGCTTCCGTAACCTTTTTCCTTGCTAGACCTCACAGTTTTGCAATACAAGGAAACAGAAAATAAAAACCAATCGGCAAAACATGGAGAAGCAGATGGATAATCTGATCGATGTGATCAATGCAATCAACGGGGTGGTGTGGGGGCCCTTCATGCTGGCGTTGCTTGCCGGCACGGGGATCTATCTGGCGCTGGGCCTGAAACTCATTCCCCAGCGCAAGTTGGCCTACGGCTTCAACATGCTCTGGCGCGGTCGTAAAGACACCAAGGCAGACGGTGATCTCAGCCCTTTCAACGCGTTGATGACAGCGCTCTCGGCAACTGTGGGTACCGGTAACATCGCCGGTGTCGCCACCGCCATCTTCTTCGGTGGGCCTGGCGCTTTGTTCTGGATGTGGTTGATTGCCCTGATCGGCATGGCCACCAAGTTCAGCGAAGCGGTGTTGGCAGTACACTTTCGCGAGAAGGATGCGTTCGGCAACTATGTCGGCGGCCCGATGTACTACATCCGCAATGGCCTTGGCAAGAACTGGAAATGGCTAGGCGTGTTGTTCGCCATCTTCGGCATGCTTGCCGGCTTCGGCATCGGCAACACCATCCAGTCCAACTCCGTAGCCGATGCCATGCAGAGCACCTTCAACATCAATCCGGTGGTCACCGGGGTGGTGATCGGCGTATTGGTGGCATTGGTTCTGATCGGCGGCATCAAGCGTATCGGTGAGGTAGCAGGCAAGCTGGTGCCGCTGATGGCGCTCTTCTACGTCGGCGGCGGCCTGATCATCCTGATCATCAACGCAGCAGAAATTCCTGCGGCGTTCGGGCTGATTCTGCATCACGCATTCAACCCGGCTTCTGCGGCTGGCGGCTTCGCCGGCGCCACGGTCTGGGCCGCCATACGCTTTGGTGTGGCCCGCGGCGTGTTCTCCAACGAGGCCGGCCTGGGCAGTGCGCCGATCGCCCACGCCACTGCCAAGACCAACAATCCGATCCGTCAGGGTACCGTAGCCATGCTCGGCACCTTCATCGACACTATCATCATCTGCACCATCACCGGCCTGGTAATTATCGTCACCGGCGCCTGGCAGAGCGGTGAGAACGGCGCATCCCTGTCGGTACATGCATTCAACCAGGGACTGCCCGGCTGGGGCGAATATATTGTCAGCATCGGGTTGGCTACCTTCGCCTTCACGACCATTCTGGGCTGGAGCTTCTACAGCGAGAAATGTACCCAGTTCCTGTTCGGCGAGCGGGCGATCATGCCGTTTCGTATCGTCTGGATCATCGCCGTCCCACTGGGCACGTTGCCGATGATCAACCTGGGCGCCCTGTGGCTGGTCGCCGATACGCTCAATGCGATGATGGCCATTCCCAACCTGATCGCCCTGCTGCTGCTGAGCCCGGTCGTGTTCAAGCTCACACGGATCTACTTCAGTCAGCCCAGCACAGTGCGCGATGCTGACTAAGCAGCGTTAACCAAGACGCCCGCCCCGGTAGTCATCCACTGCCGGGGCGGGCGCAACTTCCCTCGGCTCAGCGTTTCGGACAATCCGAGGAAGGCCTCTATCGGGTATACTTCGGGGTTTCCATCCGATCCTCAGCGGAGCAACCCATGCCGAATATCACCCTGGACAGTATGCAATCCTCCATTCAGGATCAAGTGCGCCGCGCCCTTGCCGAGGATGTCGGCGATGGCGATATCACTGCAGCCCTGATACCAGCGGATCGGCAGGCACAGGCAACCATCATCTCCCGCGAGCCGGCGATTCTCTGCGGTACGGCCTGGGCTGATGAGGTATTCCGGCAGGTAGATCCACAGATCAAGATCGAGTGGCTGGCCGCCGATGGCGACCGGTTAATGCCCAATCAACCCTTCTGCAGAATGAGCGGCCCAGCCCGTGGCCTGCTGACGGGCGAGCGCTGTGCGCTGAACTTCATCCAGACGCTGTCCGCCACGGCGACCCGCAGTCAGCATTTCGCTGACCTGGTGGAAGGCACCGGCGTCAAGCTGCTGGATACCCGCAAGACCCTGCCCGGCCTACGCCTGGCACAGAAATATGCAGTCACCTGTGGCGGTTGCCACAATCACCGCATCGGTCTGTTCGATGCTTTCCTGATCAAGGAAAACCACATCGCCGCGTGCGGCGGGATCAACGCCGCCGTGGCCCAGGCCCGCGTCATCAGTCCCGGCAAGCCGGTGGAAGTCGAAGTGGAAAGTCTGGATGAGCTGCGCCAGGCGCTGGAAGCCGGCGCCGATATCATCATGCTCGATGAGCTGAGCAACGACGATATGCGCACTGCGGTGCAAATCACTGCCGGCAAGGCCAAGCTCGAAGCCTCCGGCGGCATCAACGAAAGCACTCTGCGCGCCGTCGCCAAGACCGGGGTCGATTACATCTCCATCGGCAGCCTGACCAAGGACGTCAAGGCTGTAGACCTGTCCATGCGCCTGAGCATGTGATCTGCCAGCCTGTGTCGAGCTGGTGCTCGATACAGGCTGGCAGCTTCTCGGTACGCGCTTCTGCCCTACTGCTCCCGAACGTTGTCGTAAAGCATATAGCGCGCCGTTTCATGCAGGCCGCGGGTCAGTGGCAGCAAACGCTGATACTCCTCGGGATACTGCTCGGCAACGTTGTCCAGCGGCGTGTCCGAATGCAGGTCATGCAGGCTCGGCTCGCTGCCGTCGTGGTTCATCTGCAGCAGAAAGTCCTTGGTGACCGCGCCGATCAGCGGGAAGGTACCCTCACGCAGCACCAGCGGCACCACTCGCTCCCCTTCCGGCGGCGTGGTCAACAGGTCGCGCCCCATGCTGCGGGTCTCATATTCGATACCCAGCAGCCCGGCCATGGTCGGCAGCAGATCGGTCAACCCGACCGCCTCATCGAACTTCCGCGCGCCCAGCAGCGCGGGCGCATGAATCAACAGCGGCACGTTGTTGCTCTCCAGCCCCAACTGGTCAAAGGCCGGCTTCATGTAGTCGATATTGGCAATGCGCGTATTGTGATCACCAAACATCACGAAGATGGTGTTGTCGTAGTAACCGCTCGCCTTGGCCATCTCCATGAAGCGGCCAATATTGAAATCCAGCAGCCGTACTGCATTGTATTGCTCGACACTGCGCGAGCCCGCCGCCTGCACCTCTTCCAACGACCGATCGATGGCCTCGAAGCCATCATTTTCCTTGGGGATGGTGAACGGGCGATGGTTGCCTGCGGTCTGGATATAGGCAAAGAAGGGTTTGTCCTGCGGCAGGTCACGCAACAGCTGGTCGGTCTCCTTGAACAGATCAAGGTCGGAGATACCCCAGACATCGACGTTCTTCGACTGCCAGTAGCCTTCTTCGTAGAGCTTGATGCCATCGATGCTCTGACGCACCAGGGCGTTCATATTGGCCCAGCCGGAGTTGCCGCCAATGGTGTACAGCTTGTGATAGTCCTGCAATTCGTTGATCAGAGTATGCTGGTTGGTGATCAACGGGTTGCGGGTAGCGGTTTCCGAGCGTGACACATCGGGCACACCGGAGATGCTCGCCCAGACGGTTTTCGCCGTGCCCGTCACCGGCACGTAGAAGTGCTGGAAGAACCAGCTCTGCTCGGCCAGACGATCCAGGTTCGGCGTCGGGTTCAACGGGTTGCCATAGGCGCCCACCGCGGTAGTGCCCAGGGATTCCAGCATGATGAAAACGATATTCGGAGCCGCGCCGGCCAGCCGGTGTGGCTGCGCCGGTACACGACGCGAGAAATCGAGCTGCTCGGCATCAGGGGCATCAACACCCAGATAAGCGCTGATCTGGGGATAGTACTCGCGCACCTGCGCCTCGTCGTAGCGCTCCTGCGGCACCTTCAAGGTGTCATAGAAAAACAGCACCGGGTTGAGGCCCAGCGCGCCCAGCTGGCTATCACCGGCAAAGAAGGCATCGTTCCAGCGCAGCGGAACGGGGTTCTCCAGGTTGACGTTGCTGGTGCGGCCGATAAGTACGAAAAACACCACCACTACCATCGCCGCACTGCCCCAGACACGCGCCCAGAGCCCGATGGGCCGCACCTGCCGATCGAAAGTGACGCGCTCCAGACGAAACAACGCGAATACCGACAACCCCAGCAGAGCCAGCCAGCCGAGGGTGATCCAGACCACCGGGTAGCTCTCCCAGAGCATCTGCTGGGAAATCTGCACATCACCGAGGAATTTCAGCGCCGAGGCATTCAGCCGTACGCCGAGGTAGGCGTAGTGGCCGAAGTCGATGAAGTACATCAGTAGCACCACGGCCAGCGCCAGCAGGAACCAGATCCGGCTGACGCCGCGCAGCAACCCGCTACGCACACTGTTCCAGCGGGGCAGCCAGGCCAGCAGCATCGCCGGCAACATCAGCAGCACGGCCAACCGCAGATCGAAGCGGACACCAATACCGAGGGTTTCGAGCACCAATGCCCAGGGGTGACTCTCGCCACCGGTAACCGAAGAAAAGCCGAACAGAAACACCATCCGCAGCGCGACCAGCAGCCCGAACAGAATGGCTACCCCGCCCAGGAAATAATGCAGGCGTCGGGATTGCAGCCAGCTCATAGGGATACTCCTTTGAAGATGTTGGGTTGGTGGCCGCGACCACTCATGTCAGGTAATCCATGGCCCGTAACCGGGCCAACAGCGATTGACAGTCGGGCACGTGCAGGTCGGTCATCTCCGGCCAGGCGTTTTCGGAAAACACCAGGCAAGTCCGACAGCCGGCCGCCCGGCCTGCCTCCAGGTCGAAGCGGAAGTCGCCGACCATCACCGCCTCGGCCTCGCTCAACTGCCAGTCGGCCAGCAGTCGATGAATGCCATCCGGCGCCGGTTTCGGCGGCGCTTCGTCACGCCCGATAATGTGCTCCGGGGTAAAACAGTCGAGCACCCCGATACGCTCCAGCGATGCCATCGCCACGCTACGCAGGTTGCGCGTGAGAATACCCAGGCGCTGGCCGCCGGCATGCAGTGCGCGGACCAATTCGGCCGCGCCGGGTGCCGGCGCCACATCGGCAGCCAGGCGCAGTTCGATGGCGTCGAGCTGATCGTTCAGGCGCTGACGCTCGGCAATGGGCAGGCGCCCGAGGTGAGTGAGGATGTCCTCGTCGGCGGGAATGCCCAGCTCTCGGCGAATCGCCGGAAAGTCATGCTGAGCGACCGTCAGGGTGCCGTCGAGATCGAAGATCCAGCCGCGTATTTGCTGCATATCAGCCGCGCCGATCGCGCATCAGCGATTCCTGGGCCACCGACGCCACCAGTTCACCGGCGCGGTTATAGACCAGGCCACGGGAGAAACCCCGGGCGCCATCGGCAGAGGGGCTGTCCATGGCATACAGCAGCCAGTCATCCATGCGCAGCGGACGGTGGAACCAGACCGCGTGGTCCAGGCTGGCGACCTGCATGTGCGGCGACCAGGTCGAGATGCCGTGAGGCAAGGCGGCGGTGCTCAGCAGATTGAAATCCGACGCGTAGGCAAAGAGATAGCGATGCAGGTGATCGTCATCCGGCAATTGTCCATCGGCACGGAACCAGATGTACTGCTGGGGCTCAGAGGCCTTCGGTTTGAAGGGGTTATAGCCGTTGATCCGACGAATTTCGATGGGCTTGGGGCAAAGTACACTGTCACGCACTGCGTCAGGCAGCAGGTGCTGGTTCTCCAGGCAGATTTCCAGCTCGCTCTTCAAGCCTTCCGGACCCGGCACCTCCGGCATTGGCGACTGATGCGATACGCCCCGCTCTTCGCCATGGAAGGAAGCCATCAACGTGAAGATCGCTCGCCCCTTCTGGATTGCACTGACCGTACGGGTGGTGAAACTGCCCCCGTCGCGCGGCATCTCGACCTGATAGACGATCGGCATGCTGGCGTCGCCGGGGCGCAGAAAATAGCCGTGCACCGAATGCACCTTGCGCGCCGGGTCGACCGTCTGGCTGGCCGCCGACAGTGCCTGGCCCAATACCTGCCCACCGAACAGCTGACGGAAGCCCAGATCTTCGCTCCGGCCGCGAAACAGGTTTTCCTCGATTTTCTCCAACGCCAGCAAACTGACCAGATTATCCAGCAATTGGCTCATAGGGACTCCTCAACGTGTGACCCGGCGACAGAACGACGCACCAAAAGGCTGAGGATTTTAAACCTGAGCGGGCAATTGTTACAGCCTTTTGCTCGGAACCCGACATTTCGCGTTAAACTTCGCGGATTTTCAGCGCGGAATTCAGCATGCTCCCTACTTCGCCCTCCACTCCCGTCGTCGCGGTCATCGGTGGCGGCCCCGCCGGACTGATGGCCGCCGAGCGTCTGGCTCAGGCCGGACTGACTGTGCGAGTTTACGACGCCATGCCGTCGGTGGGCCGCAAATTTCTGCTGGCTGGTATCGGCGGTATGAATATTACCCATTCCGAACCCGCCGAGCCGTTCGTCGGCCGCTACCGCACGGCTGCCTCCTGGGTCGGCGAGTGGTTGCGACGACTGGATGGCCCGGCCCTGCGCGAGTGGATTCACGGGCTGGGTATCGATACCTTCATCGGCTCCTCCGGCCGGGTGTTTCCCACCGATATGAAGGCCGCTCCGCTGCTGCGCGCCTGGCTCAAACGCTTGCGCGAGTCCGGCGTAACCCTGCATCCGCGCCACCGCTGGCTGGGTTGGGATGCGCAGCAACAACTGCTGTTCGACACGCCGGAAGGCCCGCTACCGATAACGGCCGATGCCGTGGTGCTGGCCCTGGGAGGTAGCAGCTGGGCGCGCCTGGGTTCGGATGGCGCCTGGGTGCCTTGGTTGAGCGAACGGGGCGTCGAGGTGCGCGATCTGCGCCCGGCCAATTGCGGATTCATCACGGTCTGGAGCGACCATCTGCGCCAGCGCTTTGCCGGCCAGCCGCTGAAACAGGTCATCGCCCGCGTGGTTGCTGTCGATGGCCAATCCCATGAACGCCGCGGCGAATGCATAGTGACCGAGGATGGCCTGGAAGGCAGTCTGATCTATGCCTTGTCGGCCGAGCTGCGTGGGCTTATCGAGCGTCAGGGTCAGGCTGAACTACAGCTCGATCTTGCTCCCGACCGCAGCCAGTCGCAGTTGGCCAGCCTGCTGGCCCAGCCGCGCAAAGGGCAGAGCCTGGCGGCGGTGCTGCGCAAGCGCGCCGGACTCGACCCATTGAAAACCGCGTTGTTGCATGAGTGCCTGGGCAAGGAGCAACTGGCCGATCCACAGCGCCTGGCCACCGGCATCAAGGCTTTGCCCGTTCGGCTGACCGGCACCCGGCCGCTGGACGAAGCCATCAGCAGCGCCGGCGGCGTTAGCGCCCAGGCGCTGGATGAGCGCTTGATGCTGAAGAGTCTGCCGGGCATATTCTGTGCCGGCGAAATGCTCGACTGGGAAGCTCCCACTGGCGGTTACCTGCTCACCGCGTGTTTTGCCAGTGGGCTGGTGGCGGCGGAAGGGGTAATCGAGTGGCTGGGAGCGTCGCGTTCTGCCTCGACCAACGGTAACGCCTGACACTGCGCTGGCCGCGATGAAACCCGGCGGTGGCGGAGTGACTTGCAGGGAAAGCTGTCGAGCTGGTGCTCGACAATCCCAGAAGCGAGTTTCGTTGAGGCTGGTAGTTCGGACGGATGGCCCCTGGGAGGGTCGATCGCGACCCGGTCGAGCACCAGCTCAACCAACGGTAACGCCTGTCACTACGCCGGCCGCGATGAAACCCGGCGGTGGCGGAGTGACTTGCAGGAAAAGCTGTCGAGCTGGTGCTCGACAATCCCGGGAGCGCGTTTGGTTGAGGCTGGTAGTTCGGATAGATGGCCCCTGGGAGGGTCGAGCACCAGCTCGACCAACGGAGCGGCAGGAAGAATCAGGGCGCCAACCGCTCCCGTCGCCAATCATCCCCATCCCGGCAAAAGCGCAGCCGATCATGCAAGCGACTCGGCCGCCCCTGCCAGAATTCGATCATCTGCGGCACCACGCGGAAGCCGCCCCAGTGCGGTGGGCGCGGCGGTGGCGCGGCGGCGTATTGTGCTTCGACCTCGGCAAGCCGCTGCTCCAGCACCTCGCGCCCGCTGATTACCTCGCTCTGCGGCGAGGTCCAGGCGCCCAGGCGACTGCCCAAGGGCCGGCTGTGATAATAGATATCGGATTCCTCATCCGTCACTACCTCGACCGCACCCTCAATGCGCACCTGCCGCTCCAGGTCCGGCCACCAGAAGGTCATGGCCGCCTTCGGGTGGGCTAGCAACTGCTGACCCTTGGCACTCTGGTAATTGGTATAGAACACGAACCCACGCTCATCGAAGCCCTTGAGCAGCAAGGTACGCAGGTGCGGTTGCCCCTCGGCATCCACCGTGGCCAGCATCATGGCGTTCGGTTCAGTGGACTCCACCTCCACCGCCTGGCTGAACCAGGTGCCGAACAGGGCAAAGGGATCTGCCGGTGCCTGGCTTTCCAGCAGCCCGTCCCGGGTGTAGTTGCGGCGCATATCGGCAATGCTGAGCTTCATTCACGTACTCCTGAAAATGATAAGGCTAGCCTAGCACCGCGGCCGGGCAACGACCATTGACCTAGCTCAATCCTGCTCACGCAGGCAGCGATACACCGCCCGGCTCAGCTCGCCGGCCCGCGGATCGGTCAGCACGTAGGGCCCCATGGTATTGGTGACATAGCCAAAACCGACCTGGGCATCCGGATCGGCAAACCCCAGCGCGCCACCGGCGCCCGGGTGACCGAAGGCGTTGGCGCCCATGCCGAAACTGCCGCCCTGCCACTCCTGCTCCAGCATGACACCGAGGCCAAAGCGAGTCGGGCAACGCAGGGTGCGATCCATGCCGACACTGTGCTCCCGGCGCAGCAGCGCAACCAGCTCCGCATCGAGCACATGCACACCGTCCAGGCTGCCGCCGTGGGCCAGCACTTGCCAGAACCGCGCCAGTGAGCGGGCGTTGCCGGTGCCATTGGCGGACAGGATCTGGGCCTGTTGCCATGCCGGTTTGTTGGTACTGGTCTGCAGACTGGTCGGGTTGCCGAAGGCTTTCCAGGCCAGCCCCTGTGGATCCCCCATGGCGGCAAACAGATCTCGGGCATACTGATCACCGTGCTGATTGCGCAACCGGGAAACATGGGCAATACGCGACAGGTCCTGGTCGGCCACGCCGACATGGAAGTCCATGCCCAGCGGAGCGCAAATATGCTCGCGCAGATAATCACCGGGCATCTGTGCGGTCAGCCGGCGCAGGGGCTCGCCGATCAACCAGGCATAGGTCAGCGGGGCGTAGCCGTGCATCTCGCCGGGCGTCCACCAGGGCTCCTGGGCCACGACCGCATCGGTCATCGCCTGCCAGTCGAACAGCGCCTCGGGTTCCAGCGGCGCGCTGATGGCGGAGAGGCCAGCCCGATGGCTGAGCAATTGGCGCAGGGTTATCTGCGCCTTGCCGGCCTGGGCAAATTCCGGCCAGATATCCGCCACCCGGTCATCCAGGCCGATGCGCCCGGCCTCGACCTGCTGCAGCAGCGCCACCGCGCCCAGCGGCTTGGTGCAGGAAAACACATTGATCAGCGTGTCCTGCTCCCAGACCCGGCTGTTGTCCTTGTCCATCACGCCCTGCCAGAGGTCCAGCACGGTGTCACCACCGACAGTGACGCACAGCGCCGAGCCCCGCGCCTGCGGGTCGGCCTGCTGCTGGGCGAACAGCTCACGTACGGATTCAAAGCGGGGATCAAAATAACCTTGGACCTGGGTCATGCGTGCTCTCTTCTTGTTGTCTGAATCAGTCGATTTCCCGGCGGAACGGGGGTAATGCATTGAGGATTGCCTTGCCGTAGCGCTGGGTGACCAGGCGCCGATCCAGCAGCGTCACCGTGCCGGTATCCTGTTCGGTACGCAGCAGCCGGCCGCAGGCCTGGATCAATCGCAGGCTGGCATCGGGCACGGCAATTTCCATGAAGGGATTACCGCCGTTGCGCTCGATCCATTCCGACAACGCCGCCTCGACCGGATCATCCGGCACCGCGAAGGGAATCTTGGCGATCACCACATGCTCGCAGTACTTGCCGGGCAGGTCGACGCCTTCGGCGAAGCTGGCCAGACCGAAGATGACACTCTGCTCGCCCTTATCGATCCGGCCGCGGTGCTGGCGAATCAGCTCCTGCTTGGACAGATCACCCTGCACCAGCACACGCTCGCGGAAGTCCGCCGGCAGGCCGGCATATACCTCCAGCATCTGCCGGCGGGAGGAAAACAGCACCAGGCTGCCGCGCTCGTGCTCCAGCATGGTCGGTAGATGTTCGATGATCGACGCGCTGTGGCCGGCGTTGTCCCGCGGGTCGGCACCATGGTTCGGTACCCGCAGCACACCGCTTTCGGCATACCGGAACGGGCTCGGCGCCAGGGTGCATACCGCGCTCTTCGGCAAACCGGCGCGATGACTGTAACGGTCGAAGCGGCCGAGGGCGGTGATGGTGGCCGAGGTGACCAGCGCGGCGAAGGCGCTGTGCCAGAGATACTGGCGCAGGGTGTCAGCGGCCAGGATCGGGCTGACGTGGACTTCCAGATCGTTCTGCTCGGTCAGGGTCAGCCAGCGCGCGGTCGGCGGCTTGTCTTCCGGATCTACCAGGCTGAACTGGGTCCACAGCGTCCAGTTGCCCTCGGCCCGCGCCTGCAATGCGCCGAACAGCGGATACCATTCCTCGGCCTGGGTCTGGTGCACGCCCACCACCTCACCATCCATGGCCTCCTTGAGCGTGTCGACCATGCGCTGCAACAGATCGCTGATACGCCCGAAGCCAGCCTTGAGCTCCAGCGACATTTCGCGCAGATGCTCGGGTACCACGCCATGTTCAAAGCGATGCTGCGGCCGCACTTGGCCGGAAAAGTCTTCGGCGCTGGCAAAGTCCGCCACCTCGCCCAGCGCCTGGCTCATGAATTGCTGATGCGGCTTTAGTTCGCGCGCCTGCTGCGGCACCTGCTCCAGCAGCCGGCCGAAATCACCCGGCAGCGGATGCTGCGCCAGCAATTTGCCCAGGTTCTTGTCCAACTGATCCAGCCAGTCGGCGGTGGCTGCCATGCGCGTGTGATGGGCGAAGTGGGCTATGGCCTTGTCCGGCAAGTGGTGGCCTTCATCGAATATATAGAGACATTCACGCGGGTCCGGCAGGATCGCTCCGCCCCCCAGCGCCAGGTCGGCCAGCACCAGATCGTGGTTGGTGACGATCACATCGATCTTCTGGATGCCCTCGCGGGCCTTGTAGAACACACACTGGTTGAAATGACCGCAGCGGCGGTTGGTGCACTGGATATGGTCAGTGGTCAGCCGCGACCAGTCCTGGTCCTCCAGCGCCTCGGGCCAGGAGTCGCGCTCGCCATCCCATTTGTTGGTACCCAGCGCCTCGACCATGCGGGTGTACAGCTTGAGCCCGGCCTCATCCACGTCGATGCGGAAACCTTCCTCGGCAAAGCCCTGCTGCTGGGCGGCCAGCGATTGGTTATCCTGCAGCAACTGATCCAGCTTGGACAGGCAGACATAGCGCCCACGGCCCTTGGCCAGCGCGAAATGAAAGTTCAGCCCGGCGTTGCGCTGGATATCCGGCAGATCCTTGAGCACGATCTGCTCCTGCAGCGCCACCGTGGCGGTGGAGATGACCAGCGGCTTGCCCAGGTGCTTGGCGATGGGAATTCCAGCCAGACAATAGGCCACCGTCTTGCCGGTACCGGTGCCCGCTTCCACCACCGCCACGGCTGGTTCGCCATCGCGATGCCCCTCGTCGTCCAGCGCGACGCCGCCGAACAACTTCGCCACCTCGGCAATCATCACCCGTTGGCCATAACGCGGCTTGAGCGACTTGTTTTCGAGGAAGGTGCGGTAGGCCGTCTGGATCTGGCCTTTGAGATCATCGTTGAGCATGGGGTCTCCGAAGCAGAGCGCGGATGATACCATCTTGCGGCGATTATCAGCCCGGTAGACCAGACAGGTGACGAAAAATGCCACAGAGTTCAACCATGACCGCCTGCCCCTGCGGTGACAGCAAAGCCTATGCCGAATGCTGTCAGCCGTTGCATCAGGGCCAGCCAGCGGCAACCGCCGGACGGCTGATGCGTTCGCGCTACAGCGCTTATGCGCTGGGATTGATCGACTACCTGGTCGCCACTACCCTACCCGCCCAGCAATCGCGGCTGGAGCGCCAGGCCATGACCGAGTGGAGTCGCAACAGCCACTGGCTGGGCCTGAGCGTCGAGCAGGAAGATTCCGAGCCCAGCGCCAACCGCGCACAGGTCACCTTCACTGCCCGCTGGGCCGACCCTGATGGCAGTCAGCACAGTCACCAGGAATGTTCGGATTTCTGCAAGCTCGGCGAGCGTTGGTATTTCATCGATCCCAATCATTCGCTGGATATCGGCCGCAACGATCCCTGCCCCTGCGGCTCAGGTCGCAAATTCAAGCAGTGCTGTCGTTACTGATTCCGCCGCTGGCTCAGCCTTCGTCGGCCAGGCGCAGATGGCCGGTGTCCGGTGCAGCGGGAGGCGGCGGCGCCCTCACCTGCTCCAGATCACTGCCGGGCGGCGCCAGGCTCAGGGCGGACAGGTCGAGATCCGGCGGCACGGGGTCGGCGTAGCTGTCCTGCATATCCGCACCCAGAGGCGCGATTGGCAGATCCGGCGCATCGACATCCTTGAACGCTGCCATGTATTCATCCCGCGGTTGAACCGCAGCCCGCTGTTGCCGTTGGGGTGAAGCAACCGGTGGGGGCGTTGCGGCAGGCGACGGCTCGGCCGGACTATCTGCCATGGGGCAGATATCACAGAGCGCACCCGCCCGCTCGATGGCTTGGCGGTATTTCTCCGCAGCGGCCTGATCCAACCCCTGCTTGATGACGATCCGGCGCCCCGAGAACAGCATCTCCAGTTGCCGGTCACCTACCTGAAACAGCTGACCGATACGCGCCCGAGCCTGTTCAGGCGCGACATCCGCACGCACCTGACCATGGAAAACCACCTCGAAAACTGCCATCTTGTCACTCCCTTGCCTAGATTAGGGGTTAGTATCTGCCGAACGCCGATAACTTTTCAAATAATGGCATGCGGTTAAAACGGAGGGGGTTCCATTTGATGATTCGTTCATATGGTTTGATGCTGACGGTACTGCTGACCGGTTTGTTCAGCCTCAATGGCTGCGCCGTCTTCGATCGCTCCTATACCGAACCGGAAGTCCACCTGGCCAATGTAGAGATGCTCAAATCCAATCTCTGGGAGCAATCCTTCCGCCTGCGGCTGCGAGTGGATAACCCCAACGACCGCAACCTGCCAGTGCGTGGCATGCACTACCAGGTCTATCTGAACAATATGCGCCTGGCCACCGGGGTGACCGACCGGGCTTTCGACGTACCGGCCTACGGCACGGAATATTTCGATGTGACGGTGCGTTCGAATATCTGGCGCCATCTGAGCGACCTGCTGAAGCTGGTGGAGCACCAGAAACCGATCGATTACCGGATCGAAGGACACATCAGCACCGGACTGTTCCTCTCGCCCAAGCTGACCCTGCGGGAAGAAGGTACCATTAACCCTTCAGACATGAGCTTTTAAGGTCTCGTCCCATGACAATCAATGACTGGCTGATCATTCTCGGCCTGATCACCATCTTCGCCCTGGCGCTGTATGCCGTGATCCTCTGGCGCCGGGTGTGGCGCAATCAACAGCGCCTGGCCAAGCAGGAGCAGGAACGCAATGCCCGGCTGGAGGGCGACATCAGGATATTGGCGCAAAGTCTGCTCAGCGGTCAGTTGCCGCTGATCGAGGGTGCGATCCGCATCAAGGTCCTGCTGGATAATTACAGCGGGCAACGGCGGGCCGATGTGGATCTACAGGTGTTCGAGACCATCTACGATGCCACCGCGCATATCCCCACTCATCAAGCATGGACGGAACTGCCCAAGGCCCAGCGCCGGCTGCACGAGCGGCAGATGGAAACCCTGGAAGCCCAGCACCGCAGCGAAGTGGTACAGATCGCCAGGGTGCTGAGCAGCGGTGTGCGCCCGGCTACGCCAGGCGCAGCCGGCAAGGATCAGACGGCCGAATAACCGCCATCCACTGCCACCGCCTGGCCGGTCACGTGGCGCGAGGCGTCACTGGCGAAGAACAGCGCCAGCCCCTTGATATCATCCTCACCACCAACGCGCCCCAAAGGCGTGTTGCGGATGATCGTCTCGGATACGTGATCCAGCCCCTTCGCCAGTTTGGTGGGGAAGTAGCCCGGGCAGATGGCATTGACGTGGATACCATGGGCACCCCACTCGCCTGCCAGCGCCCGCGTCAGGTTGATGGCTGCGGCCTTGCTGGTGTTGTACGCGACGGTGAACACACCGGTATTGGGGCCATTGCCCTTGAGACCGGCGATCGAGGCGATGTTGATGATCTTGCCCGAGCGCTGGGGAATCATGAACCGGCGCGCCACTTCCTGGGCCATCAAAAAGCAGACATCCACGTTCAGGCCCATCACCTTCTGCCAACCGGCATAGCTGTGTTCGGCCGCAGGCTGACCCCAGGTGGTGCCGGCATTGTTGATCAAGATATCCACAGTGCCGAAGCGCGCCTCGGCCGCGTCGACCAGGGTAGCAACCGGGTTACCCTCGGGCTTGCCCAGGTCACAGGCGATGCCGCCGGCCTCGATGCCCCGTGCATTCAATTGCGCCACCACCTCTTCAACCTCGGCGGGGTTACGCGCGTTGAGGAAAATCTTCGCTCCCTGCTCGCCCAGCGCCTCGGCCATCTGCAAACCCAGGCCCTTGGTTCCGCCAGTGATCAGGGCAACCTTGCCGGTCAGATCGAACAACTGCATTACACTCATGATGAATCCTCTTGTTTTAATCGCCAGTCAGGCCAGTGATCATAGCGCCCGCCACGGCTGAGACAGACCATCAGTGAGCTCAGTGATATGTCACCCTGCACCGGTGTTATCATGTGCCCTCTTGAAAACGGAGCTTCCATGGCTGAACACGACTTCCGGCGCACTGCGCTCAACCCCTCCCACACTCTGATCGAATGCCGCACGCTGGCCGGCGGACTGTATCAGGTCACCGGCCAGGGCGGTGGCATCCAGCCGGGTGATACGCTGATCTGCACGGTCAAGGGCAGCAAGGACCTGCCACTGCCTCTGGTGGTGGGCAAGGTGCGTTATCTGATCAACCCGGCCGGGCAGTGGACCGCCACCGCCAACGGTCCGGACCTGCGCGGTCAGATGGTGTTGGGCTGGTCGATCAAGTGTGATGAGTGCAGCAAGGAGCAGGCGTTCGAATTTCTCGCCGCGGAGAAAGATGACCTGCCCCAGCGCACCCGCAAGGCGGTGCAGCGGATCAGCGAACTTGGCTGGACGCCTCGGGACGACAACCATCTGTGCCCGCAGTGCAGCAAGGCTGCCCGTTCAGAACAGTAGCAACTGCTCACCCAGCGGGCTGTGGGCATTATCCAGCCGTACACCAACGCCGATCAGCCGCACCGGCCGACCACCCCGGGCAAAGGCCTGGCTGCAAAGATCGGCGAACCCCTGGGGCGTGATTGGCGCCCCGGCCTGTTCCAGGGTGGTCTGGGTGAAATCGTGGAACTTGAGCTTGATGAAGGGTTTGCTCACCCGATAGCCACCGTCCAGCCGTCCCAGGCGCTGGGCCAGCTTGTCCAGCAGCGGTGGCAAGGCACCGAGGCATGACTGCAAATCCGGCAGGTCGTGTTCATAGGTATTCTCCACACTCACCGATTGCCGCACCCGCTCCACCACTACCGGGCGGTTATCAATACCCCG
Organism: Halopseudomonas bauzanensis; assembly: GCF_900114735.1. GTDB lineage: Bacteria > Pseudomonadota > Gammaproteobacteria > Pseudomonadales > Pseudomonadaceae > Halopseudomonas > Halopseudomonas bauzanensis. Next base: position 771,412 of record NZ_FOUA01000001.1, read on the forward strand.
CGCCAGCTCCCACAGACGCTCACCAAAACTGCCGAACTGACGGGCCAGATCCTGTTTGCGCCATTGGCGCAGCTCACCGCAGGTATCCACACCGAGCTTGTGCAGACGCGCCGCCGTTACCTTGCCCACCCCATGCAGCTGGTTTACCGGCAGCGCCAGTACAAAGTCATCCACCTCCTCGGGCAAAATGACTTTCAGGCCATCGGGCTTGTTCCAGTCACTGGCGATCTTGGCCAGAAACTTGTTCGGCGCCACGCCGGCGGAGACGGTAATGCCCTGACTGTCCTGGACCCGTTGGCGAATTTGCCGGGCGATCAGGGTCGCACTGCCCTGGCATGCCGACGAATCGGTCACATCGAGAAACGCCTCGTCCAGCGACAGCGGCTGCACCAGCGGCGTGTATTCATGAAAAATGGCCTGAATGGCCACGGAAACCTCTTTATAGACCTGCATCCGACCGGGCACGATCAGCAGATCCGGGCAGAGCTTCTTTGCATAGGCCGAGGCCATGGCCGAGTGCACGCCATAAGCGCGCGCCTCGTAATTGCAGGTGGCGATGACCCCGCGCTTGCCCGGATCGCCGCCGACCGCCAGGGGCCGGTTGCGCAGGCGCGGGTCATCACGCATCTCTATGGCCGCGTAGAAGCAATCGCAGTCGATGTGGATGATCTTGCGCAAGGTAATCCGTCCGGCCGGGTTTGCCGGACATTGTACATCAGACCATCACCACCCGATTACGCCCGGCACGCTTGCCCCGATACAATCCTCTATCCACCCGGCGCAGCGTCTCGCTGATGTCCGTCTCATCATCCAGCACCGCCGAAATGGAAAAGGTCGCTGTGAGCCGCCGCGGCTCACCCTGCAAACTCACCGGCGTATTTTCCAGCGTCTGCCTGAGCCGCTCGATGACCCGCTCAGCCTCCGCCGGCCCCGTATCCGGCAGCAGAATGATGAACTCCTCTCCGCCGAAACGCCCCACCACATCCCCTTCCCGGAGCTGGTTGGTGAACAGCGTGGCAACATGCTTCAACGCCATATCGCCACAGTCATGGCCCAGTTCATCATTCAACGCCTTGAAATAATCCAGATCGACCATGGCCACGCAGATGGCCGTACCCTGACGCCGACACCGCTCACGCTCGCGGCGAAACAGCATTTCATACTGGCGGCGATTGAACAGCCCGGTCAGTGGATCTGTCGTCGCCTGGCGCTTGAGTTCCTGCTCCAGCAACTTGCGGCGCTCCACTTCCTCCTCCAGCGCGAGGTTGGCCTCCTTCGCCTGATTGAACATCGCATACTGCCGGCGCTGTACCATCTGCAACTGTTGCGCGCCGAAATAGCCGGTGGCCACGGGTAACATCAGAATAAAGAACGCGCCAAAGAGAATGTCCACACTGCGCCCGTTCCAGGCCATGCAGCTGAGCGTCAGCACCACGCCAGTCACAGCAGCCAGTAAAGTCAGCAGCAGGCGGTTGGGTACGAACAGGAACATCGACAGCAACATCAGGCCGATGACGCCGATGGTAAAAGCGGCCACCTCCGGCAGCAGAAAGTACACCGGCATGAATAAAAAGAAACCGGTAATCTCCAGCACGGTAACCACACGCCCGCTGGAAACCAACTGCGGCTTGCGGCCCAGCATGAAGACAAAGATGAACAACATGCCGGCTTGCAGCACTCGGCAGACCAGCAACGTCACGAAATCATCAGACCAGCCGAGGCTTAGCCAATCCTGCCCGACAAATAACAGCAGCAAGCTACCCCAGACAATCAGCGCTACCCGCAAACTGCGCGCCGCCAAGGGCCGGATATAAGCTCGAAAGGCCTGCTCTTCCGACGGATCGGTGAATTCCGCCGAGAATGCAGAAATCTGGTAGGGCTTAGTGGAATCGTTCATAGACATCCCTTTATTCTTTCAAGCCATATAGCACGCCTGATCCCGTCACGGAAGTCTCCCATCACCTCCCGGCCGAAGCAAATGAATGATATCATAACGACATCAAACTGTCTTATGAGAATGATATAGCCGCCCCACTCGCCCCCTGAAAATTCTTTTTGCATCAATTGCTTGACAGCCCTTCTTAAATCCGTAGAATGAGCCACCTCAGACGCGGGGTGGAGCAGTCTGGTAGCTCGTCGGGCTCATAACCCGAAGGTCGTAGGTTCAAATCCTGCCCCCGCAACCAACACAGAAAATGCCTCGGATGGTCACCCATCCGAGGCATTTTTGCATCTGCGCTCTGCTCCTTTTCCCCCTCGTTTCATAGCAGTAAAGCTGCCCTGGTTGCCAAGTGACATCCGGAAACTCACCGGCACCTCTATCGCCGGTATCCATTGCTATACTCCATAGCCTTGCCCCGTCTACCGCAGGACTTAGCACCAACGCAGCAGTATCGGGACGTTGTCGATCAAGCCGGGAGTTCTATGTGAAAAAAACCGTCATCCTTACCGCCTGCGCGAGCCTGCTGTCCGTCGCCAGCCTGCAGGCCGATACCTCCGTCGAATATGGCCCGGAATTGCAGGGCTTTGAATACCCTTACCCCGTCGAGCACTTTGCCTTTACCTCCCAGCAACAATCGCTGGAAATGGCCTACATGGACGTCAAACCGACTACCGAGGCCAATGGGCGGACGGTGGTGTTACTGCACGGCAAAAACTTCTGCGGCGCCACCTGGGAACAGAGCATCAAGGAGCTGAGCCAGGCGGGTTATCGCGTCATCGCGCCGGATCAGATCGGCTTCTGCAGCTCCAGCAAACCGCGCGGCTACCAGTTCAGCTTTGCGCAACTGGCCGACAATACACACGCTCTGCTTGAGGAGCTGGGTACGCACAAGACCACCGTTGTCGGCCACTCCATGGGCGGCATGCTGGCCGCACGCTTCGCGCTGCAGTTCCCTGAACAGGTCGAGCAACTGGTACTCGTCAACCCGATCGGCCTGGAAGACTGGCAGCAAAAGGGCGTGCCCTACGCCACCATCGACCAGCTCTATCAAGGGCAGCTGAAAACCACCTATGAAGGCATCAAGAACTACCAGTTGAAGTACTACTATAACGGCGAGTGGAAGCCCGAATACGACCGCTGGGTCGAGATGGCATACGGCATGTACGCCGGCCCCGGCAAGGAAATCGTCGCCTGGAATCAGGCGCAGACCGCCGAGATGCTGTTCACCCAACCGGTAGTCCATGAGTTCCCGAACATTCAGGCGCCGACCCTGCTGTTGATTGGCGGCAAGGATCGCACCGCCCCTGGTGCCAATCGCGCGCCCGAGGCCGTTGCCGAGCAGCTGGGCCAGTATCCCCAACTAGGCCAGGCAACCGCCGAGGCCATTCCCAACGCAACACTGGTGGAGTTTCCCGAGTTGGGACACTCACCGCAGGTGGAGGCACCGGAGCAGTTTCATGAGGCTTTGCTAAAAGGTCTTGCCCAACTGAACAAGTAGCTCCTTCCTCAGCCGTTCAACAATGAGGCGCCTGGTGCGCCTCATTCGCTACCGAAGCTCATTGCCTGCCGCGAACCGGCCCTGCGCGTTGCCACAGGTCAACGTGCGGGTATGCCTCATGCCCGCTTTACCAAACACCTTAGGAAGGATGGATCCGACCTATGCCGAGGATGACGGGGCTTGAAATCCTTCTTGACCCTGCTGCGGCATTGCTTTACAAAGATTAGAATAATTACTCCAATCCCGCCCGGAGCTTTTTCAGTGGATAGTAGCCCTTCCCTTAGCGACATCGAGGCGCCTCTGGCTTCGTTACTGAAGCAGCAGCGCAATGCTTTTCAGGCCGATCCCATGCCTTCGCTGGCAACTCGGCTGAGTTGGCTGAAACGGCTGCGCACAGTTCTGGTAGATGAACAGGAAGCGTTGGCTGAGGCGGTGAGTCGGGATTTCGGTAACCGCTCGCGGGATGAGACGCTGTTTGCCGAGATACTGCCCAGCCTGCAATCCATCGATCACGTCTGCAAACATCTGCGCCGCTGGATGAAACCGTCACGACGCCCGCTGGGCATCGCCTTTCAACCGGGCTCGGCTCAGGTGTTCTATCAACCGCTGGGCGTAGTCGGGGTGATAGTGCCCTGGAATTATCCGATCTTTCTGGCCATCGGCCCGCTGCTCGGTGCGCTGGCGGCGGGTAACCGGGTAATGATCAAGATGAGTGAATCAACCCCGGCTACGTCCCAACTGGTCAAGGAGCTGTTGGCCAGGGCCTTTCCAGAGGATCAGGTTGCTGTGGTGCTGGGCGAGGCTGATGTGGGTGCAGCTTTTTCACGCCTGCCCTTCGATCACCTTTTATTCACCGGCGCCACCAGCATTGCCCGGCATATTCTGCACGCAGCGGCGGATAACCTGACCCCGGTAACGCTGGAACTGGGTGGCAAATCACCGGCCATTGTCTCGGCAACGGTACCGTTGGACGATGCTGCCGAACGCATCGCCTTCGGCAAGACCATGAATGCCGGGCAGACCTGCGTGGCGCCGGACTATGTACTGGTACCGGAAGCGCGGGTGGACGCATTTGTCGAGGCTTACCGCAAGGTGATCAACCGGTTCTATCCGCAGCTCAGTGATAGCCCCGACTACACCAGCATCATCAATCCGCGCCAGCAGGCGCGATTGAACAGCTATCTGGAGGACGCCCAGACCAAGGGTGCCCGACTGCTCCCCTTGTTCGCCGCAAGCCAGGAGCAATGCCTGCCCCCTACCCTGCTGCTGGATGTCAGCGATGACATGCTGGTGATGCAGGATGAGATATTCGGCCCATTGCTGCCGATCGTGCCCTACCGGCAGATCGACGACGCCATCGCCTATATCAATGCCCGTCCGCGCCCGCTGGCGCTCTACTATTTTGGCTACGACCGGGGTGAGCAACAGCGGGTAATGGAGCAGACCCATTCCGGCGGCGTGGGCCTGAACGAGACCCTGCTGCATGTCGCGGTATGCGACCTGCCCTTTGGCGGTATCGGGCCTTCCGGCATGGGCCATTACCATGGTCATGAGGGTTTTCTGACCTTCAGCAAGGCCAAGGGGGTATTGCGCAAGCCGCGCTTCAATGCCACGCGGGTGCTGTATCCGCCCTACGGCAGCGCCATACAGAAGTTATTGCGCAAGCTGCTGATTCGCTGACCAACTCACCCGGCCAAGGACAACAATAATAATGCCCGACACCACTGCAGACGCCCCCGGCATAAATCGTCGCCAGTTGCTCAAATTGGGATTATTCGGCACCGCCGTCCTGACTACCGTCGGCGGCATCGCCAGCCTTGGCGGTTGCTCGGCCGATACCCCCGCGCAGGGTTTCCAGCAACTGCGCAAGGATGATCTGCCCATGTTGCGTCGGGTAATCCCAGTGGTGCTGGTTGGCGCGCTCCCGGCAGAGCAACAGGCCGCCATTGTAGAAGGCGTTCTGCTGGCGCTCGACAACAACCTGAATCAGTTGTCACCCAGCCTCAACACCCAGCTGTTGCAGCTGTTCGATCTGCTGACTCTGGGCGTCACGCGCGGCGCAGTAACCGGCATCTGGGGCTCTTGGGAGAATGCCAACGACGAGGCGGTGCAAGCCTTCCTCAAGCGCTGGGAAAACAGCTCCTTCGCCTTGCTGCAACAGGGTCAGAACGCTCTGACCAATCTGATTCTGCTGTCCTGCTACAGCACCCCGGCGTCATGGCCGCAATGCGGCTATCCGGGCCCACCGCGCATCTGAACAGGAGAGCCCCTGCATGCCCATTCCGGATCTGTTCACCGAAGGACTCAAGCGCGACTGGAAAGTGACCAACGCTGCACAACTGGAGCAAGACCTGACCCTGGAAGCGGATATCGCCATCGTCGGCAGCGGCGCCGGCGGTGCCACCAGCGCGGAAATACTCAGCGCGGCTGGATTCAAGGTCTTGCTGATAGAGGAAGGCGGCCTGTTCACCAGCAGTGATTTCAAGCTGCAGGAACATGAGGCCTACCCCGACCTGTATCAGGAAGGGCTGGGGCGCATGTCGAAGGACGGCGCCATTACCATCCTGCAGGGCCGTGCCGTCGGCGGCACTACCCTGGTCAACTGGACGTCCTGCTTCCGCACGCCCGAGCCCACCCTGGCGCATTGGGCCAGTGAGCATGAAGTACTTGGGCACAGCGTAGAAGAGCTGGCACCCTGGTTCGCTCGCATCGAAGAGCGCCTGGGCATCAGCCCCTGGGCCATGCCGCCCAATGCCAACAACGACGTGCTGCGCCGTGGTTGCGAGAAGCTCGGACTGCATTGGCAGGTCATCCCACGCAACGTGCGCGGCTGCTGGAATCTTGGCTATTGCGGCCTCGGCTGCCCAACCAACGCCAAGCAGTCCATGCTGGTCACCAGCATCCCGGCGCTGCTGGATAATGGCGGCGAGCTGATCTATCTCGCCCGGGCCGAGCGTCTGCAACTGGACGGTGGTCGTGTAACCGGGCTCGAGTGCGTAGCCATGGATGAGCGCTGCGTCGCGCCGACCGGTCGGCGGATCCAGGTTCATGCCCGGCATTACATCCTGGCCGGCGGCAGCATTAATACCCCAGGTTTGCTGCTGCGCTCCGAAGCGCCCGATCCGCATGGCATTCTCGGCAAGCGCACCTTCCTGCACCTCACGACCTTTTCCTGGGCGCAGTTCGATCAGCAGATCAATCCCTTCTATGGCGCTCCCCAGTCCATTTATTCCGACCATTTCCAGTGGCAGGACGGTGCCACCGGCCCGATGGGCTACAAACTGGAGGTGCCGCCCATGCAGCCCGGCTTCAGCGCCACGGTCCTGGGCGGCACTGGCGTGGTCAATAGCGAGCTGATGCAACAGCTGCCCAACGCCAACATGATGATTGCCCTGCTGCGCGATGGCTTTCACCCGGACAGTTCACAAGGTGAAGTGCAGCTGCGCAGCGATGGTTCCCCGGTGCTGGATTACCAGTTGACCGATTACACCTGGGAGGCCGTGCGGCGCACCTATCAGAGCATGGCCGAGATCCAGTTTGCCGCCGGCGCCCGCACCGTGACACCGGTGCACAATGATGCTCGCCCGGCAAGCAACTTGGCCGAGGCGCGGGAGATGATCGATGCGCTCGACCTGCGCCGCTTCAAGGCCCGTCTAGGCAGTGCCCATGTCATGGGTGGCTGCGCCATGGGTGAAGACGCCAGTCGCGCCGTCACCGACAGCCTTGGCCGGCACCACCAGCTGGAGAACCTGTCGATTCACGACGGCTCGCTGTTCCCTACCAGCATCGGCGCCAACCCGCAGCTGTCGATCTATGGGCTGACAGCCAGGTTATCCAGCCTGCTCGCCGAGCGGTTAGCCGGTTAGCTGCACTCTTGAAAACGGAGAACAATAATGAACAAACAACGTTATGCCATAGGCTTGCTGGCTGCCAGCCTGTGCCTGCCACTTATCGCATCTGCCAATGGCCAACCAGCAGAACCCACCACCGTAGAGGCCAACGCAGCCGTATTGCAGCAACTGGACTTCAGTGACCGCAAGGCCTTCGAAGATGCCCACCGCGGTTTTATCGCCGCCCCGGCAGACGGCCCGCTACGCAATCCGGATGGCAGCACCGCCTGGGATATGAGCGCCTATGCCTTCGTTGAAGGAGAAGCTCCAGACACGGTGAACCCCAGCCTGTGGCGTCAGGCTCAACTGAATGGCATCCATGGGTTGTTCAAGGTCACCGACGGGATCTACCAGATTCGCGGCATGGATCTGGCCAACATGACCGTCATCGAAGGTCAGACCGGGCTGATCATCATCGACCCACTGCTGTCGCCCACCACCGCCAGAGCCGCCCTGAACCTCTATCTCGAACACCGCCCCAGCAAACCGGTGGTGGCGGTGAACACCCACAGCCATGTGGATCATTTTGCCGGGGTGCGCGGCATCGTCAGCGATGAGGACATCCAACAGCAGCGCGTGCGCATCTACGCGCCAGAAGGCTTCATGGAGCACGCGGTAAGCGAGAACGTGATTGCCGGCAACGCCATGACCCGTCGCGCCATGTACATGTACGGTACCGAACTGGACGCCAGCGCTACCGGGCATGTCGACAATGGCCTGGGCAAGGCACTGAGCCATGGCGCGCTGGCACTCATTCCGCCCACCGACATCATTACCGCCAATGGAACCAAGGTGATCGACGGGGTCGAGGTCGAATTTCACCTGGCCCAGGGCAGTGAAGCACCCGCGGAGATGATGATGTATTTTCCCGCAGCCAGGGTGCTCAACACCGCCGAAGTCACCTCTCATCAGCTGCACAATATCTATACCCTGCGCGGCGCCGAAGTGCGCGACGCCAGCCTCTGGTCACGCTATATCGATGAGGTTCTGGAGAAATACGGGCCGCGCACCGACATTCTGATGGCCCAGCACCACTGGCCGGTCTGGAATCAGGACGATGCCCGGCACTTTCTCGCCGTGCAACGCGATCTGTACAAGTTCATTCACGACCAGAGCGTACGGCTGATGAACCAGGGCTACCGCCCCGACGAAATTGCCGAGCAGCTCACGCTGCCCGCCAGCCTGGCGAAGGAATGGATCGCCCGCGACTATTACGGCACCCTGCGCCATAACGCCCGCGCCATTTACCAGAAGTACCTGGGCTGGTATGACGCCAACCCGGCCAACCTCAACCCTCTGCCGACGCAGGAAGCAGCACGCAAGGCCATGGAGTACATGGGTGGTATCGAGCAGGTAGTTTCCCGCGCCCGGCAGGACTTCGACCGCGGCGAGTACCGCTGGGTAGCCTCGGTCATGAGCCAGGCGGTGTTCGCCGAACCGGATAATCAGGCTGCCCGGCAACTGAATGCCGCAGCGCTTGAACAACTCGGCTACCAGGCCGAATCCGGCCCCTGGCGCAATGTCTACCTGTCCGGTGCCATGGAGTTGCGCAACGGGACGGCACAACAGTCTGCCGGTGCCATTGCCACCGATCTGCTGCAGGCGCTGGACTCCGGCATGTTCTTCGATCTGCTCGGCGTACGCCTGAATGGTCCCAGGGCCGAAGGCAAGCAGATGCTACTGAACTGGAGCTTCACTGACACGGACGAACAGTTCCGCCTCAACCTGCAGAACGCCACGCTGACCTGGCTGCCCGAGCGCAGCGCGCCGGATGCCGACGCCAGCATCACTATGACCCGGGCAACGCTCAATGCTATCCTGACGCAACAGAACAGCTTTCCAGCGGCCATCAAGTCCGGAGATATCCGCATCGAAGGCAATCCGCAAGTCTTTCTCGAGTTGCTGAGCCTGATGGATAACTTCACCCCGGACTTCGCGCTGATCGAGCCGATCACCGACTAAGCGACAGCCCCTCGGTCACTTCTCCAGTGACTGAGGGGAGCTGCCCAGCGAAACAATGAGAGACCTGACTATGGCTGCAAAGCCAAGCACCCGCGACCGTATCCTGCAAGCCAGCCTGCACCTGTTCAATACCCAGGGCGAGCGCAACATTACCACCAACCACATCGCCAGCCACCTGGGCATGTCACCCGGCAACCTCTATTACCACTTTCGCAACAAACCCATGATCGTTGCCGAACTCTTCAACGAGTTCGAAAGCAAGATGGAGGTTTTCTTTACCTTGCCAGCAGAGGCCAGCGTCACCCTGGAAGACAAGGCTTGGTATCTGGAAAGCCTGCTGGACCTGCTGTGGCAGTTTCGCTTCATGCATCAGGGCCTGGAATACCTGCTCGAAGCCGACCCCGAACTGGCCACCCGCTATCGGCAGTTCGCCCAGCGCAGCTTGCGCAGCACCCAGCACATCTATCAGGCCTTTGCCGACGCGGGCATCCTGTTGCTGAGCCCGCAGCAGGCGGAGTCCCTGAGTATCAATGTGTGGATCGTGCTGAGTTCCTGGATGCAGTTTCTGACGACCACCCGGGGTATCCAGTCCGATCTGGATGAGCAGCTCATGCGCCGCGGCATCTATCAGATACTGGTTCTGGAAGAAGGGTATGTGGCACCCGAGTACCAAGAGGCGGTCAGCGCCCTGCGCGACCGCCTCTATGTGCCGCTGGGAGAGATCAGCGACGGCGACGACGCAGTCGCGTCCGCAGCCACCAGCCAAGCAGCAGCACCAGAATGACCGCACCCAGCAGCAGCTGGTGGCCATGACGGTCAAGCAACTGTTCACGGGCGTTGCGGTTCAGCTGTTCCCAGGCGTTGTAGTCCTCCGGCACCTCGACGAGCCCATGCTCGGCCACGAAACTGTGATAAGCCTCCATCAGCGCAGCGACACGTTCGGGCTGCTGAGCTGACAGGTCGTTACGCTCCAGTGGATCATCCTGCATGTTGAACAACAGCATGCCGGCACGTGAAGCAATGGCGCTGGAATTCGATACCACCAGTTTATAGTCGCCCTGCCAGATGGCTATGCCGCCGGCCAGTTCGTAGACAACCACCTCGTCGTCTGCATGAATGCGGTCACTCTCTCCACGCAGTAGCGGCGCCATGCTGGTGCCCATGATGCGATGCACCTCGCGTCCCTGATACTCACCGTCCGGCACCGCGGTGTTACTCAGCTCCAGCAGCGTGGGGGCGATATCAGTCACATAACCGAAGGCTGAGGTGCGCGAGCCCGGCTCGATCACCCCCGGATACCGCACGATCATCGGCACCCGCAGCCCGCCATTGAAAGGCGAGCCCTTGTAGGAGTAGAACGGCGTGTTGGCGGCATAGCCCCAACCGGGACCATATTCGCTCCAGCTGCCGGGGCGGCCCAGGTCCGCATAGTCCTGATCGTAGCGCAAGCGGTAGAACAGCGGCGCTATTTCGGTCAGTACCGTGGACTCGGCGCCATTGTCGCTCATGAAGACAATCAGCGTGTTGTCATAATCGCCACTGGCCTTGAGGTGACTGATGACCCGGCCGATGCTTTCGTCCATGGCTTCGGCCATGCCTGCGTAGACCGCCATCTGCCGGGCGCGATAGGCGCGCTCTTCGTCGCTGAGGCCGTCCCAGTCGATTGGCTGGGTATCATAAAAAGTGCCCCAGTCGTTGCTGATGACCGACTCGGCAGTGCGGGGCAGCAATCCCATGGCGGTCAGCCGTTCATAGCGCTGCTGGCGAAGCACATCCCAGCCACCCTGGTAGGTATCGGCGTATTTTTCCACATAGGCTTCGGGCGCATGATGCGGCGCGTGCACGGCCTGGAATGCGAGGTAGGCAAAAAATGGCTTCTCACTGCCCTGCTCACTGCTCAGGTATTCGATCAGCTTGTCGGCATAGTAGAACGACGAATAGAAATCATCCGGCAGACTGATCGGCTGACCATCTTCAACCCAGGTCGCCGTGCCGGCGGGCAGGTAGTGCTTGGCTTCCCAGTTGTCAGCCCCGCTTTCAAGCAGGGCCACCGAACGATCAAATCCCCTGGCGTTGGGCAAGCTCTCCGGCCGTGAGCCCAGATGCCATTTGCCGGCCATATAAGTGCGGTAGCCGGCATCTCGCAGCAGGGTCGGCAAGGTCACGGCCTGATCATTGAGCCAGGTTTCGTAACCGGGCTGGCCTTTCTGGTTGTCGGCCATGATCTCCTTCATGTTGCCCATGCCGACCTTGTGGCTGGTCACGCCGGTCATCAGCATCGCCCGCGTCGGGGAGCAGGTCGCGGCCACGTTGAAGTTGCTGAACTGGATACCTTCGGCAGCCAAGGTATCGATATTCGGTGTACTGATCTCACCGCCGTAGACGCCAGGATCGGAAAACCCCATGTCGTCGGCGACGATCAACAGAATATTGGGGCGGGTGTCAGCCTGACCGTATAGCGGCGCGAGCAACGCAAGCGTGCCCAACAGCAGGGCCAGGGGAGGAAGTCTGAGCATGGTGTGCGATCTCGTCTGTCGTAGTTGTTATCCGTGTTCTTGATTATATAGAGCAATTACTCTACTTTGTAAACAAGCCGGCTGACCAACCCGCTCGGCGGATAGCTGCAAGTGCTTGATCAAGGCTCCAACGCAAGTCCAAAAACAACAGCAATTGGAGAAAGAAATGCATAAGACAAAAGCGCGGCTCTACGGCGTTGCCCTGAGCATGCTGGCGACCGGGGCAGCAGCCCAGAGCCTCAGCCAGTCGGAGATAGATCAGCTGAGCACCAACCTTACCCCCATTGGTGCGGAAAAGGCCGGCAATGCTGACGGCACCATCCCGGAGTGGACGGGCGGGTTGCCGCAGGACGCGGGCCAACCTCTGCCCAATCACTTCCTGGAAAACCCCTTCCAGGATGAACAGTCCGAGTTTGTGATCACCGCGAGCAACTACCAGCAATATAAAGACCAACTGACACCCGGTCAGGTGGCGCTGTTCGAGCGCTATCCCGACTCCTTCCGCATGCCCATCTATCCGTCCAGACGTACCGTCGGTTACCCGCAGGCGGTCTACGATCAGGTCAAAGAGACCGCCGGACAGGCCAGGTTGCTGAATGGTGGCGACGGTGTGGAAAACGTCAGGCCGGGCTCGTCTTTCATATTTCCGCTGCCCAAGTCAGGTGGCGAAGTGATCTGGAACCATATGACCCGCTATCGTTTGAATGCGCACCGCTGGTACATGCAGGTGATGCCGCAAACCAACGGTTCGTACACCTTGATCAAGCTGGAAGAGAATATCGGCTACCCCGAACAGATGCCGGATATCGACCCCACGACCATGCCCAACACCCTGCTGTTCTTCAAGCAGCAGATCAACGCACCCGCGCGCCTGGCCGGTAATGTCCTGCTGGTTCACGATACGCTGGATCAGCTGAAAGAGCCGCGCATGGCCTGGGTTTACAATGCCGGCCAGCGGCGTGTACGCCGCGCTCCGCAGGTGTCTTATGATGGCCCGGGCAGCGCCTCCGATGGCATGCGTACCGTGGACAACTTCTCCATGTATAACGGCGCACCCGACCGGTACAACTGGACGCTGGTCGGCAAGAAGGAAGTCTATCTTCCGTATAACTCCGCCAAACTGACCACTCCGGGCCTGAAATACGCAGACGTCATCAAGGCCGGACACATCAATCCGGAGCATGCGCGCTTCGAGCTGCATCGCGTCTGGGAAGTACAGGGCAACGTGAAGGACGGACAGCGGCACATCTACAGCCAGCGAAATTTCTTCATCGACGAGGATTCATGGATGATTGGCCTGGCGGATCACTATGATGGCCGGGGCGCGCTATGGCGTGTGGCTGAAGGACACCTCAGCTTCAATTACCAGTACCAGATTCCCGGTTATGCCCTGGAAACCCTGTATGACATTATTGCCGGCCGCTACATAGCCCTTGGCATGTACACCGAGGAAGCCTCTGCCCCACAACTCGACGGCACACCGCCCACTTACAACCAATTTACCCCTGCTGCCTTGCGCGCTGCCGGCGTACGCTGATCGACCGGGGGTCGTATTCCCCGGATGATCCGCCGACTTGCTAGAATAGGCTCCTTTCATCCCGGGAATCGGCACATGGATATCAGTCTGGCCCGCACCTTTCTGGAGATCGTCCGCTGCGGCAGCTTTGTCGCGGCAGCGGAGCGGTTGCATGTCACCCAGGCTGCCATCACCTCGCGCATCCAGAGCCTGGAAAGCCAGCTCAACTGCACCCTATTCATCCGCAACCGCTCCGGCGCCAGGCTGACGGTCGACGGCGAGGCGTTCATTACCCATGCCACGCAGATGATCCAGGCCTGGGACAATGCCCAGCGCGACCTGCCGCTGCTGAAAGGTTTCAGTGATGTGCTGCACATTGGTGGTGAGGCCAGTCTGTGTACGCCACTGATTCTGGATTGGGTGCGTGCGCTGCGCCGGGAAATTCCAGAACATTCGGTGCGCGCCGAGATCGGCGACAGCAGCACCCTTATGCAACGCGTCGAACAGGGCTCGCTGGATGCGGCGCTGGTGTATCAACCGGAGTACCTGCCCGGCCTGCAGGTGGAAGAACTGCTGGAAGAAAAGCTCATCCAGGTGAGCCTGCCCGGCCAGCCGGAGCCCTACGTCTACATCGACTGGGGCGAAGGCTTCCGGCGCCAGCACGACGCCGCCCTGCCCGACAAGGCCCGCGCCCCGGTCGCCTTCAACCTGGGCCCGCTGGCATTGCAATACATCCTTGAAGCCGGCGGCTCGGGCTACTTCCGCAGTCGGGTTGTCCAGAGCTATATCGACAATGGTTTGTTGGAGCCGGTCAACATGGCGCCGGAGTTCAGCTTTCCGACTTATCTGGTGTATTCGCGCCAGCGGGAATCGGCCATCCTCGACCAGGCGCTGAAACTGCTGCGCTCCCTCGCCCATACCAATCAGGATTGGTCCCAGCGCTGGGATCCGATGATCTGAACCTGGCTTGCCGCAGCTTGCGATGAGCCAATAACAGACCTAGAATACGCCTCGCCCGCAGCAGGCTAACTCCCTCTAGCCCGCCGGCCTCCTTCCCCATCTGGTTCTGCTTTTCATGACAATGTCGAATACCGCCCACCAGGGCAGCTGGCTCAGCGTTGTTGCGCTGGCCCTGGCTGCATTCATATTCAATACCACCGAATTCGCCCCGGTGGCGCTGCTCAGCGACATCGGCGCCAGCTTCGGGATGCAACCCGAACAGGTCGGCCTGATCCTCACCATCTACGCCTGGCTGGTCGCACTGATGTCGCTGCCGCTGATGCTGCTGACGCGCAATATCGAGCGTCGCCGGCTGCTGATGGGAGTCTTCATTCTGTTCATCATCAGCCATCTGCTGTCATTCGTGGCCTGGAGCTACGAGGTGCTGGTGATCAGCCGCGTCGGGATTGCCCTGGCCCATGCCGTGTTCTGGAGTATCACCGCTTCGCTGGCGGTTCGCGTCGCCCCGCCGGGACGGGAAGCGCAAGCCCTGGGACTGCTAGCCACAGGCACCACCCTGGCCATGGTGCTGGGCATCCCGTTGGGTCGACTGGTCGGTGAAATGGTCGGCTGGCGAGTCACCTTCCTGGGCGTCGCCATGATCGCCCTGCTGACCATGGTCGCCCTGGCGCGCATGCTGCCGTTGCTGCCGAGCCAGAACAGCGGTTCGCTCAGCAGCCTGCCGGTATTGATCAAGCGCCCGGCACTGATGGTGGTCTATGGCCTGGTAGTCATCTGTGTAACCGCCCAGTTCACCGCCTACAGCTACATAGAACCCTTTGCCCGGGACATTGCCGGTCTGTTCGGCAACCAGATCACCGGGTTGCTGCTGGTATTCGGTGGTGCCGGTCTGTTCGGCGCGCTGATCTTCAGTCGCTGCAGCCCCTTCTATCCGCGCAGCGTGCTGGTCGGCAGCATGTTCGCCCTGACCTTCTGCCTGTTGCTGCTGTTGGCGTCGGCCACGAATATCTGGACCCTGGGTATTCTGTGCTTCGTATGGGGTGCGGCTATTCTCGGATTGACGCTGGCATTGCAATCCCGCGTTCTGCGCATCGCCTCGGATGCTACTGATGTGGCCATGTCGCTGTTTTCCGGCCTGTACAATCTGGGCATCGGCGCTGGCGCGCTGCTTGGCAGCCAGGTGACCACGCATATGGGCCTGGCAAATGTCGGCTTGGTCGGCGGCGTGCTGGGCCTCGGCGGCCTGCTCATCTGCCTCACCGCCCTGTGGCGCCTGCCGCCGCAGATGCCGGTGACCCAGGCGGCATAAGCCGACGCGGATTTTTGGCGCCGGCGGCCCAGCGCTGCCGACGCCCTTTGCCTTTCAGAATACGCAAGACCTTGGAAGGTCGAGCGAGCCCAGGTTCTACGTCCTAACCTACTCCTCCCGCCCTCGCAACAAGTCCGCCAACGCCGCCAAAGCCGGAATACTCAACGGCATCGTCTGCGCACTGCTGGCAATCGGATGCGAGGACAGCCGCACCATCACCATCCCCACCGTCGGGTTGATGTGGATCATCTGGCCATGCACACCCAGCGCTTCAAAGGCGCCATCCGGGTTGTGGCTGATCCACCACTGGTTGCGATAGGAATACCCCGGCTGGAAATCGCGGCCGGCCGCCTTGAACTTATCCCGGTCGCCACCCTCACGGATCTTTTCGATTGCCGCGGCGCTGATGATCTGCTGGCCGTTGAATTCACCGCCCAGCCTGACCATCTCCGCAAACCGCGCCAGATCCCGCAACGTCACGTTCAGACCCGCGCCCGCCCACTCGGCCCCCTTGGAGTCGAGCAGCATATACGCATCCTCTTCAGTCCCCAGCTTGCGCCACAGACGTTGCTCAATCAACGCAGCGGTGGACATGCCAGTCACCCGCCGCAGAATCCAGCCCAGCACCTCGGTGTGGGTGGTGCGATAGCGAAACGATTGCCCATGTTCATCCACACCGGCAGCAATGGTGGGCAGATAACTGTACAGGTCCCGCGCGCCCGGGTAGTCATGGGGCACCGGCCCCATACCCGCGGCCAGCGAATACTTGACTACATCGGAATTGCGATCAGCATAAACCTCGCTGTAATCGATATCCGCAGTCATATCCAGCACCTGCTGCACCGTCGCCCCACGCCAACCGCTGTTTTCCAGCTCTGGCAGATAGCCCGTGACCAGCGCCGCAGGATCCAGCTCGCCTTCTTCGATCAACTGTGTAGCCAGCAGCCCCACAAAGGACTTGGTCACCGACCAGAGAATATGCGGCTCATCCTCGGGCACGCCCGCTTGATAGCGCTCAAACAGGACCTTGCCGTGCTGCATGATCAGCACGCCATCAACATAGGTCGAATCCAGATATTGCCCGAAGCTCATCTGTTCACCATCAGGGCCGGTGAAAGTCAGATCGGCAATCTGCTGCTCCATCCCCTCGGCCTGCGGCAACACGGAAACAGCTTCATGACCACGCGCCACCCGCCGCGAAGGAAACAGCTCCCGCGCATGATGGAAACTCCACCGCGGATTGGGGTAAGGCCGCATGAAACCCGCCTGGGTTATCTGCTTATCGGCGGCTGGCGGGAAGCCCTGCATCAATTGCAGGTGGTCGGTACGTACTGACTTGGGATCGGGCAGGTCGGCTGCAATACCCTGTGCAGACAATAATACAGTGGTCAATGTCACCCCCAATATCGCTGATTTTTTCATGACGTAACTCGTTTAATTAATTATTTTTCTTTCTCAGAGACTATCCAAGTAAACACGCTACTACCAACGCCAGTGATTACATTCGACTCGTGAATATCGGCTGATTGAAGAGCTATGCGAAGGAGCGAACTCAGACGCCACTCCATCCCACCAACAGATCCCCCGTCCCCCTTACATCCTGCCGCGTACTCCCTATCACCCGCACCGCCTGCGCCGCCCGCTCCGGCTGAAACACAAAACAAGCCCCAGCGCGTGCCCGCATGGCTACCCCCGCGTTGGGGATCAGGTCCAGGTCAAACCCCTTGCTCGCCGCCACCATCACCGCCCGTCGCTGTACGAACAGGGCTTCCAGCATCTGGTCATCCAGGTGCTCGTCCGCCCACGGCATGACGCTGCGCAGGTCTTGTTGATTACACTGATCCTCGCTGTCGATTACCGTGCCACGCAGGCGCCAGTCGAGTAATTTTTCATCATCCAGCCAGAGCTGGGCGTGACGGTACTCGTGCATCGCGCCGACCACCTTGGCGACGTATTCCCGCCTCCCCGGTCGCAGTGCCTGGGAGAGGGCCACCATCAGCAGGTCATATTGATGCGTGCATTGCTGCTTGCTGTCGATATCCGGCAGGTTGATGGCGATGCGTTGGCGCAGGGGCTGACCAACGAAGGCCTGCAGTTGCCGCTCTGCCTCAGGGCAGAGGGTCCAGGGCGTACGTCGGGCGGTGCTGGCCACTGAGGTGATGCACTCACCATCGTGACCCAGCTGTAACACGAAATAATGGTGCTCATCCTCCATGGCAACCCGGCATTCGGTCGGGCTTGCATCAAAAATCACCCGGCGGAAGAAAACGTGGGGGGAGTCCAGCTCTTGCATGGCACGCCTCAATGTCTGTTTTTATTGGTCGGCATTGTCGCCCAGAATGTCTCAGTCATAGACAGCCTACCCGTTTATCGACTAGTCCAGAAGGCTGATTCGCCACATCAATACCTTACAAAAACAGAACAATCCCTACAGCTTCGGTCGTCTTCTGGCGTGTTTCTATCTATACAATCACTCATTCGGGTCTGGTTCAGCACTGCCGAGTAACCGACAATCCATGCAGACATCACGGAGAACAAGCATGCATAAACTGATCGGCGCGCCAGTTTCACTTTATACCGGCAAGGTACGCTGCTATCTGCAATTCAAGGGCATCAGCTTTGAAGAAGTTTTGTCCACGCCGCAGATTTTCAAGGAGTTGATCATTCCCCGAACCGGGGTGCGTTATATTCCGGTGCTGGTGACGCCGGATGACCAGGTAATTCAGGACTCCACCGAAATCATCGACCATCTGGAACATCATTTCTCAAACAGGTCAGTGTACCCAGCCGGTCCTTGTCAGCGGCTGGTTGCGCTGCTGCTGGAAGTTTACGGTGATGAATGGCTGGTTAATCCCGCCATGCTCTATCGCTGGAAGATCGAGGAAAACCGCGAGTTTGCCATTCAGGAATTCGGTCGCACTCGCCTGCCCGGCGCCAGCGCGGAAGAGCAATATGCCGCTGGACTGGAGGCATCCGGCCCCTTTGCCGGCGCCCTACCCCGTCTGGGCATCACCGATCATTCCCGCGCTGCCATCGAGCAAAGTTATCTGTCGCTGCTCGATGAACTGAACATCCACTTCAGCGATCATGACTATCTACTCGGCGATCAGCCCTGCATCGGCGACTTCGGCCTGATTGGCCCCCTGTATGCCCACCTCTATCGCGACCCTGCTTCCGGATGCTTGATGCGCGAGCGCGCGCCGCAGGTAGCGTGCTGGGTTGAGCGCATGATCAGTCCGGACGCAAGCAGCCATGACGGCGGCTTTCTGCCGAATGATCAGGTACCGGAAACGCTATTGCCCATCATCAACCGGATGTTCGATGAACAGGTACCCGTACTGCTGGAAACCGCTCGGCAACTGAAAGAATGGACCGAGGCCAACCCCGACGCCGAGGATATTCCCCGCGCTATCGGTACGCTGCGCTATCGGCTGGGTGACATGGAGGAAGAGCGACTGGTGTTTCCGTATAACCTATGGATGTGGCAGCGCGCCCATGATTTCTATGGCGAACTCACTGGCGATCATCGCGCGGGGATAACTGCGATACTTAACGACGCGCAGATCCATGCTCTCGCCACTCCGTTGTCCGTTCGGTTACAGCGGCGGAATAACAAACTGAAGCGCCATACAGAATCGGGGCAGTAAGCTGCCCCGTTTGCCGATGACTTTCAGCCTTTCAGCACGTAAGCCAGAATCTCCACCACCTGCTCCGTGGTCGTCGCCCAGGCCATCGCCGCAGCATCAACTTCTTTCAGCGGGTGGACAATGTCCTCGGCATGCAGGGTGACGTAGGGTGTACCCAGCGCAGCGCAGTAACCGGCATCGAAGGCGGCATTCCACTGCTTGTATTTATCTCCAAAGCGCACCACCACCAGATCGCTCTGCTCGATCAACGTCTTGGTGCGGATCGCGTTGACCTTGGCTGATTTGTGGTCGCGCCAGAAGGCATTGTCTTCCGCACCCAGATGGTCACCCGCCGCGTCGCTGGCGTCGTGATTGATCACCGCCGAAGTGAAAACGACATCCAGGCCCTTGGCCTCAGCGCCGCGCTGAATCTCATCGCGCCAATCGGTATGAATTTCGCCGGAAAGATAAACGTAAAAGGACATGGAGCCTCCGCTAGCAAAAGGCCCGACCATACCAGAGGCACCGGCAAAGGCAAAACAGCGGCCTGCTTGTGAATCCATTATTCGCACGGCGCAAAAATTTCTTAACAGACGCAGGGCATCATCTATCAGCAAACCTCCATCCAGTGGAGGGCTGTTCCGCCATTACAGGGAGTTACACGTTGAAAACCACCTCAGGGCTGCGAGCCCGATTAGTAAAGTTATCGCTTGCCGGGCTTGTCTGCCTTTCTTTTCCAAGCATCGCCGCACCACTGCAACTACAGATCAATGGCTCCAACACCATAGGCGCTCAGTTGGCACCCCTGCTGGTTGAAGGCATGTTGAAAGAGTCAGGCGCTACGGATATTGATATACAGCTCGATGCCGAACCGCAGGAACACCGCATCACCGCCGTCAGCGCTCAGGGCGAATCGATCGAAATCAGTCTGAACGCACATGGCTCTACCACAGGCTTTACCGGGCTGATCGACCGCACAGGGCAGATCGCAGCATCGTCCCGGCCGATCAAGGACAGTGAAGTCACAGCACTGAAAAATGCCGGAAACATGCTCAGCAAGGAAGCAGAGCAGGTCATCGGCCTGGATGGCCTGGCGGTCATCATGCACCCGGAAAACCCGCTCGATAGCCTCAATGTCGAACAGATTGCCCGGATATTTTCCGGCCAGGTCTCCGATTGGGCGCAGCTAGGCGGGCGCCAGGGTAAAATCAAGGTACACGCCAGGGACGGTAACTCGGGGACCTGGGAGACCTTCAGGGATCTGGTGCTGAAACCCAATCAGGTGGATCTGCTCGCAGATGCCCACCGCTACGAATCCAACGCAGACCTGTCCCGGGCCGTCAGCAGTGATCGCAATGCTGTCGGCTTTGTTGGCCTGGCCTATATACAGGAAGCCAAGGCGCTGTCCATCACCGCTGGTGACTCCCGCCCCATGTACCCCAGCAAAGCGCTGGTAGCCACAGAGGATTACCCACTGGCCCGCCGGCTGTATATGTACATCAGCCCCGAGGAAACCAACCCGCTGGCACTGGGGTTAATTGCCTTCACCCAGAGCAAGGCCGGGCAGGATATCGTGGACCAGGTGGGCTTTGTCGGCCAGAACATCACAGCCGCTCGGATCGCGCCGCAGCCCTATATGCCGGACGACTACCGCAAACTGGCCGAAGAAGCGCACCGCCTGTCGGTCAATATCCGCTTCAGTGAAGGCAGCGCCCGACTGGATAACAAGGCCTGGCAGGACATCGACCGCCTGCTCGAATATCTGCAGACTGAAAACAAGACCGAGTACAAGGTGGTCCTGGTAGGCTTTGGCGACCCAAGAAGCAGAGGCGCCGAACTACTGTCGCGCTTGCGAGCCAGAACGGTCAGCGCCGCGCTGGCCGGCCGCGGCATCTTCGTCAAGGACGTTATGGGCATCGGCGATGACCTGCCGGTGGCTGCCAATACCCATGATGATGGTCGAAACAAGAACCGGCGCGTGGAACTCTGGGTGTACTGAGCCGCCCGGCATCAAGTTGGCAGAACCGCGCATAATCAGGGTTACAACGATTGCATTTTCTGGCAATGTAGCGCCCATGACTCCGCACCGCGTCGCCAGATTGCGCACCCGGGGCGGGTCAATGTGATATCGGGAGAGACTGCCGGCTTGATCCGCCGCAGCGCCGAAGGAGCAACCGCCCCGGAAACTCTCAGGCAAACGGACCGCTATCACCGGTAAACTCTGAAGAGCCGCCCGTTACGTCGTCGGGCGCACCGAAGGAGCAAGCGGCAGCGCATGGCGCCGCCGTGAAACTCTCAGGTCCAGAACAGAGGGGGCGCTCGCCGCGCATGGTGCGCACGGGCCTCAATCCCCTGACGTTACTGGAGCTACAACAATGAAAACAATCGCTGTCGTTGGTGGCGGGATCACCGGTATCACCACCGCCTACGCCCTGAGCAAACGCGGCTTCGCCGTTACCCTGTTCGAAAAACACCGCTACGCCGCCATGGAAACTTCCTTCGCCAATGGCGGCCAGTTGTCAGCCTCCAATGCCGAGGTCTGGAACCACTGGTCGACCATCGTCAAGGGCCTGAAATGGATGCTCAAGAGCGATGCACCGCTACTGGTCAACCCCAAGCCCAGCTGGCACAAGCTTTCCTGGTTCGCCGAATTCATCGCCTCGATCCCCAGCTACAACCAGAACACCATCGAAACCGCACGCCTGGCAGTAGCCGCGCGTGAGCATTTGTTTGCCTGGGCTGAAGCGGAAGGCATCGACTTCGACCTGAAGAAAAAAGGCATCCTGCACATTTACCGCGACAAGGCAGGTTTCGACCACGCCGGACGGGTATCCCAGTTGCTGGCCAAAGGGGGCCTACCCCGCCGCAGCGTAACGCCCGAAGAAATGCGCAGCATCGAGCCCACCCTGGCCGGCCAGTATTACGGCGGTTATTTCACCGAATGCGACTCCACTGGCGACATCCACAAGTTCACCAACGGCCTGGCGGCGGCTATCGATCGGCTCGGCGTGCGTTGCCTTTACAACCAGGACGTGAAAGCGGTCGCCACCGACGGCAAACGCGCCAGCGTGACCACGACCAGCAATGCCGGCGATGAGACGCAGCATTTTGACGGCGTAGTGGTCTGCGCTGGTACCGCCAGCCGCGACCTGGCCGCCCAGCTGGGCGACAGGGTAAACATCTACCCGGTCAAAGGCTACTCCATCACCGTCAACCTCACCGACGAGATCAGCCGCGCCTCAGCACCCACCGTCAGCTTGCTCGACGATGAAACCAAACTGGTCACCAGCCGCCTGGGCAATGACCGCTTCCGCGTGGCCGGCACCGCCGAGTTCAATGGCTACAACCGCGACATTCGCGCCGACCGCATTCGTCCGCTGGTGGATTGGGTGAATGAATGCTTCCCCGGCGTCAACACCCGCAGTGTCGTGCCCTGGGCCGGCTTACGCCCGATGATGCCGAACATGATGCCCAAGGTCGGGCGCGGCAAGTCGCCCTGCGTGTTCTACAACACCGGGCATGGCCATTTGGGTTGGACACTGAGCGCCGTTACGGCGGATATGATTGGTGGGGTGGTGGAACAGGCGTTGGGAAGTAATGCGAAGGTTGCTTCCCCGCAGCCGGCTCACGCGTAAACCCGGGGCAAGACAGCGAGACTGGTGAGGTCTCGCTGTCGCTTTATAGCTGCTCGGCGGCACATGAGAGCCTACTCAACTCGCTCTGACAGAACGGAACTTACTTCCCTTAACTCTTACCCGAATCACGTAACAACAACTGGCGGCTGTACTCGGTGAAATCAGTCAGGTGCTGGGTTATCACGGCCACTACGATGGGTATTTGCAACGTCTGGTAGTCATGCACGGCAATGTTGCGAAAACCGACCATATTCTGCAGTGGCTTGACCAAGCCCGTGTCAATCCAGCCGGCACCGTCCAATAGCGCAAACACATCACGCGAACTCTGAGGCACCCCCAGACGCTCACGGCGGATCAGATATTGTCCCATATCCAGAGCAGCCTCGCAGGCTCGCTGGATATTCAATATCGCAGCATCCTGACGGGTGTGGTCCGAGGCAAAACTCTCCGGCCCTTTCTCGTACTCCTCCCGCGCACGTGTCACACAGCGTTCGATGGTCGCGGCCTTGTTGATCAATACATCATCAGCCATAAATGGTCCCCGTGCGGCGAATGTCTTTCAAAAGATCTGCGCGCGCTTCATCCAGTGAGGTCTTGTCGCTGAGTATAAAACTCTCATACAACGAGACGTCGCTATCTCGAACCCAGACTCGCTTGCCCGTGGTAAGAATACGGTATTGCATCACGGTCGATGCAGCCCTCAGGTTGACCAAGTCCACAGAACAACCAGCCATCGTTGCCAGTTGACCTGACAGCTCCCACAGGGCAACGGCATCCGGTGGCGAGTCTGCCAGAATGGCCAGATCCAGATCGCTTTCAGGTCCGGCATCGCCACTGGCCTGACTACCAAAAAGATACAGCGCTGACAGGCTGGGGATGGCCTTGCGTAGGGCATCAAGAATCGGTTGTAGGTTCATATCGGCTCCTTGCACTCAATTCTGGTTGTCTGCGCAAGACAATACAACCAGATTCGTAGGCAGTGCGGAAACCGTGGCTGGGGCCACGTTAATCGAACAGATATTCTCTGATCAGAAGCGAATTGAATGGACGTTGGAATACTTCAAAACCTTCCAAGTGAACCCTCATCTCGGCCGGTAAAGACAAGTAATGCCGTTGCAACGCCCATCGGGTAGAAGGAAAAGCAGCTGGCTTGATTTGCTCAACCAAAGTAGCCGCATCCTCGGGAACTGGGCTCTCACCTGCCTCGATAACAAGCAGCGCGGCAGCCAGTTCACCCAGCTCCGTGGAAGAACATTTTTCCTCAGCCAGTGTAGCCCGGACGAGCAGGAACCCTTCCATATCCTTTTGAGGGTAGGCTTTCAACGCTGTCAGCACTGACTCGGAGGGTAAACTAGCGTTACGGCCCATGAGCAGACATTCTTGAAGTCGACGTTCATAAACGGCGACTTTTTCTTCCAGATACACGAACGCCAAAGAGCCTTCGGCAGAGGCCCCAGAACATAGCAATCCAAAGGTCACGATTGATAATGCAATTAGTTTTTTCATTCAAAACCCTTGACAGCCGTCTTCGACCGCTCGCCAGAAAAGACGTTGCTCATGCGTCGATCCGCTCAATTGCTGCAAGCGAGCAGTTTGGATAAAAACATTCCGTTCAATCGCAGAAACCGAGGCCATGGCTTGGGCTAGCATGTACCAATCAGTACTGGCGATATTATGCCCCACCTGGGCAGCGTTATTACCTAGAAAAATCGTAGCCATGACGCCGGTTGGGAGGGCGGTTTCCAGCAGCTTACGGCTTCTTGGTAAACCTCTGAGATGCCTCAATGCAGCGATATCGCTCTGGTCAAACCGTAGCCCATGTATGGGAGGGCATCGCACAAGCAGACTCCTTTCCGATAATCTCAAGGAACCCTACCGATAGTCGTTTCAATTGTCTTGCCGCTACGCTGGTAACGTCCTGATAATGAGCGCGCTGTCACAGTTTACCGGGTGACGCAGCCACGCCTAATGTCTTAACCACTTTGACTAAACGGGATTGAGCCGCAACCGGGCCAAATGACACATGTTTACCAACAAAACAGCGAGACTGGTGAGGTCTCGCTGGCGCTTTATAGCGGTTGGATGACGTATCAACTTGCCACCCAAGCCGGTTACCGTATCAGTAAATCAGCTCAGTGCCGCTGACAGTAATCACCCGCTGATGGGAATACTCGTCCCGCGGGATGGTGCCAACCGAGGGACGGGCCTTCAGATAATCCACCAGGCTCTGCGTGTATAACAAGCCGGTGTTGATCGACCGGCCATCTGCGGTCACCTCGCCCAGAGTTAGATACCCATCGCGCCCTTCACCGAGAAAATCATTGGTGACCATGACGTAGGTCTGGGTCGGGTTGATGGGTGCCCACAAGCCATCCGCACCTTTCACTTCGACGTTGCTGAAGCGGCTACCGCGTGGCTGCGACATATCCAGATCCCAGCGCAGCGCTGCAGCGTAAGGATGTGAACCGTCACCACCGCCATTTTCCACATGGCTCCACACGGCATCTTCCAGGGCGGCAACCGTCTCCGCACCAGTTATATCCAGCTCGACCAGCACGTTGGTGAACGGCAGCATGGTAGCAGCAGTATCGAAGGTGATGACACCTGCCGCCATGGGTGTTCTCACACCACCGGCGTTCTGCAGGGAGAAGTCAGCCCGCTTGCTGGCTTCAAGGAAGGCCTCGGCCACCAACTGCGCCGCGTCGCTGCCCTGGGCCAGCTGATCTGCCATCTCACAACCGGGAACCCCGCCACTGCGAGTGGTACCTGGCACTCGCACCAGACAGAAGGGAACCTCGGCAGAACCAATCTGCTCCTGCCGGGCAGAGTCCAGTTGAGCCTGATAACGGTCGAGAATACTCTGGGCATCCGGGTCCGGCTGGGCCACTGCTACTTCCGGCTGCTCGGCGAGCACCTGCAGCAGCGCCGCTGTTTCCGTCTCGTTCAAGGGCGCGCCATCGCGCTGGAACTCGTCGCCGATAACCAGCGACGCCTGACCACCACAGCTTTCCACCGCACCCTCGGCATTGAAGTTGACAGTCATCAGACCGAACACCTTGGTGTATTCCCAGGCTTGTCCGATGCAGACCATCTCGCCATCACGGTTGGTCACCACAGTCGGATAAGCCAGCGGCGTCTCGCCGGGGCCTTGCAGGCCCAGATTGCGGAAATCCCCGACCAGCGTATGAGAGTCACCGCCGATGATCACATCCACCCCACTCAACCGGGCAGCCATGTCGACATCATTCTGATAGCCCTGATGCGTGAGCAGCACGATATGCTCGACGCCCTGCTCCTGCAGCTCGTCGATGTTGCGCTGGGCGGCAGTGACCTCGTCTTCGAATACCGTGGTGGGCAACGGGCGGGATGAGTTCTGCGTCTTGCCGGCAATATCGATACCCACGATGCCCACCTGAACACCATCCACCTCGGTCACCACATGTGCCTTGATGTAGTCATCCACTGCGGATGGGGCCAGCGGCGTGCCTACGGCGGGCTTGACGTTGGCCGCCAGTGCGGGGGTATTACAGCTGCCGTCGGCCAGATAATCCAAGAACGCTTTCAGTTGAGCGTCGCCATCGTCAAACTCGTGGTTACCCAGGGCAAAGGCGTCAAAACACACCGTGTTCATCAGCTCGGCATCCGCCCGGCCTTCGTAGAAGGTGTAATACAGGGATCCGGTAACGGCGTCGCCGGCGTGCAACTTGAGCAGATTCGCGTGCTCGGCTTCCGCCTCGTTGAACAAACGGGTTATCCGCGGAAAGCCCCCCACCTCGACCGTCGTGGGCTGACCATCCAGCTGCAGCGTCAGCTCGAGCGGCTCCAGATTGGAATGATGGTCGTTGATATGGGCAATATTCAGCACCAGCGGCTGGCCGCTGTCTGCGTTATCGGAGGATGAGTCACTGTCGCTGTTACAGGCGGCCAGGGCGATACAGGTTGCCAGAAGGCTGAAGCTTTTCCATTGCATACTGGGCATGACGGGGCGTCCATGAGAGTTGGATTCCCGTACAAACTATGGGCTCAGCGTGACGCAGCAATGACGTCAAAAAAACAATTGATTACAGGTCGGTGACTATGGCCTAGAACGCTGTCGTTGCAGAAGTGCTTTCTAGCGAAAGCTATTTTTCGCTTCACCGCGCCTCACGCCCGCAAGGTATTCCGTCGCTCTGCAAGACACTTCATCCATAAGAAATGACCGGTCATCGCCATGGCCACCCCCTTGCCATCTGGCCAGCATATAGTGCACCGACTAGAAGGAGGATTCTGGATGAATCGTTATAAGGGATTTACGCTAATAGAGTTGATGGTGATACTAACTATCTTGGCCGTCGTCGCTCTTATCGCAGTGCCAAGCTTCACCACACTTATAAGAGATAACCGCACTGAAGCCCAGGCAGAAACCCTCAACGCACTGTTTCAGTTCGCCCGTAGTGAAGCAGTGATCCGCAAGATAGATACTTTCGTTGTCATCGATCCCAGCAAAGGCGAAATTGAAGTGTTCGCTTCAAGCGTGCATGGCGATTTACTGCGGACGTCATCCTTTGATCCCACCATCATCAGTCTCGACGTCAGCGCCACCACCGCCGGCTACCGCCCTAATGGCACTACCACCGTGCCCGGCTTCGAAGCAGTGCTCTGCGGCGACGGTAACGTCGATAACGCAAGGCTCGTAACCATTGCCGGCAGCGGCACTACCACCCTGCATAACAAGGGCAAGAAAGCCAACGGCGCCAATCTGGGGAGCTGCACGTTATGACACATGCAAGATCCGGCGGTTTCAGCCTTCTTGAAGTACTGATAACCATCCTACTGACGGCTGTAGGCATCTTGGGCATGGTCGCGATGCAGGGCAAGGCGATCCAGTACACCCAAGACTCAGTGGAGCGCACCCAGGCAGCCATGCTGGCAAATGAGCTTCTCGAAATTATACGCGCCACGCCCAGCAGTCTCCTGAGCACCGATGGCTCGCCCCTGTTCGACTCGCTACCGGCCAGCACTAGCGATGCCTGTCTCAACATAGAGAACAAATTGATGGAAACCCAAGTAGCCTGCTGGGCTACCAAGGCACGCACTCTACTGCCGGGAGCCGACTCCCTTGGCGAAAACTTCGTCTCGTGTATCTCCAATGAGCCGGGCGTATGCGACAACAACGGCGCCGCCGTGGAAATTCGTCTGGCATGGAATGCAACTGGCGAAGGCTGCCTTACAGCGGGCGATGTCGAGAATAGCCTCTGTACATTTACGTTCAGGAGCCAAATATGAAAGCGAACTCCCTAATAGATCGGCACCGCGGGCTCTCTCTGATCGAGCTGCTGGTCGCCTTGTTACTTAGCACGCTGCTTATTCTTGGTATTACCCAGGTATATATCAACAACAAGAGAAACTATGCCTTTCAGCAAGGCCAGTCCGATAATCTGGAAAATGCTCGTTACGCGCTCATGCTTTTTGAAGAAGAACTATATCGCACAGGCTACCAAGCCAGCGCGGATTACGGCTTCGAGAACGCATTTCGTGCCGCCCCCAACGCATCAGCAAATTGCTCGTTCGCTGCCGGCGAAGTCATCAATTTTGATGTGGAAGACCAACGCATATGCATTCGGTATCAGCCGTCTCTTCCCCAGCTCACTGTTTGCTCTGGCGAAGTAGTCCCTGGCTTGGCAGACCCGTATCAAGC
This sequence comes from Halopseudomonas bauzanensis, assembly GCF_900114735.1. Lineage (GTDB taxonomy): Bacteria > Pseudomonadota > Gammaproteobacteria > Pseudomonadales > Pseudomonadaceae > Halopseudomonas > Halopseudomonas bauzanensis. Next base: position 799,943 of record NZ_FOUA01000001.1, read on the forward strand.
TGACGCCCCCCCCGTTACGGTAGAGCTGACAATCTCGGGCAACTCGCTGCATTGCAATGGCGTGCCGCTGATCAACAACATGATGGATATAAAACTCATGTTTGGGGTCAGTGATGATCTCACCAGGGAAACCCAGAAGTTCACCGACGTGCCGGCTACCAATGAGCGTATACGCTCTGTCCGTTACGCAGCGCTACTGAAAAGCCGCTCGGAAAACCTTACCGACGACAACAGTCGAATATACAGCGCTTGGCGCGATAAATGGTATTCCGAAAGCGGGGCCGTCGCCCCGGACCGCGCCCTCTATTTTTCAACCGAAAATACAATTGCATTGAGGAACCTGGCCAAATGAAAAATCAAAAAAAAGGTTCTTTCTCCCCTAACAGACAGAACGGGGCCGTCCTTCTTGTTGCTCTGGTTTTCCTGTTGATCATCACCACTCTCGCAGTGACAAGCATGCGAGAAGTTGCTCTGGATTCACGTATCACCAGCAACCTCATCGATCATAAAAGGCTGTTCAACGCAGCAGAGGCAGGCCTGACCGATGGCCAGTATCGAACAATCGGCACCAAGGTCAAAATTCCAGGGGAATACAGTCTGGCGACGGCCCTACGGCCGCTGAACGCCACCGCTACCTGTGCAAATACCGACTTCAAGGATCCATGTTTGCTTCTGGAGGATCCCAGGTTTCAGCAGGACTTCACCGACGCCGCCAAGAGAAAGCGATACGCGCCGGATGACACCACCGAGTTCGACGAGAGCATCAATTGGTATGCTATACCAGCACCCGGCGGAGCAAATGCCGGTGAAAGCGAGAACCCCGAGTATGGCAACATGATGATGGGGGTCGGCACCTTCCGATATGAGATCAACAGCCAGGCCACGCACGGAGATGGCGTAGTGCGCCTGCGCTCAACTATTTATCGTATCTACAACTAATTCGAATCAAGGATGACGACATGAAGCCGGCCTCTCCTATTATGAAGGTGCTGCTCAGTGCAAGCGCCTTCTCTCTGATCTGCCATGCAGGACTGACCCAGGCTGCTGTCAGCCAGCAACCCCTCATGCTCGTTGAGTCAGTAGCCCCGAATCTGATATTCACCTTGGATAGTTCAGGAAGCATGCGCTGGGCATTCGCCCCGGACAATATCGGTATCAACAATGCCAACAGTAGCCAGAACGCGCTACGTAACAGCCGCAGGGCCAAGTCGTCGACGTTCAACCCGCTTTATTACAACCCTGAGGTGACCTATCGCTTACCGGTCAAGCTGAACAATGATGGAACCCCGGCCGCCTCTGGCTATACTACGAGCTTTACGAACGCTTACCATAACGGGTACCAAACTTCCCATGGCTCCGTCAATCTCAGCAATAGTTATCGTGTCGCCTGGAACTGGGATATCAACAGCAGCCCGAACTATAGCTACAACAGCACAACCGACTATCGCGGCTCAACGGGTCATGTTTACAACCTTGCGGAAAACCCTGCAAGTGATTTCAACACCTGGAGCAGCAACCGCACACGAACCGGAGTTCCTGCCTACTACTACGTTTACGACGAATCCCGCAGCGGCTGCGATAACAGCATTGATAATGACAGCTGCTATCGAAAGGTAGATGTCAATACGAGCGAGCGCCAGAACTTTGCAATCTGGTATTCGTTCTACCGCACTCGCGCGCTGGCAACCCTGACGGCTGCTAACCTTGCATTTAACGATCTACCGTCATCCATCCGTTTTACATGGCAGGACCTCGACAGGTGCCAGCTTAACGACAGCAACTGCGAGAACAACTATTTCCGCACCTTTACTGACCGACATAAAGGTAACTTCTTCAAATGGCTTGCCAATGTGGATTTCAGCACCAGCACGCCCCTGAGAAAAGCTCTGGACGACGCGGGCAAGTTTCTCCGCACGAACGATGCGTGGGCATACAATCCCAACCCCATGACATCAGCAGGTGGCAGAGGCTCAACGGTGCAGTCACCCGAATATTCCTGTCGTCCTTCTTTCCACGTCATGATGTCTGATGGTATGTGGAATGGTGCGAATGGCGATCCGAGCGGCACCTTGCGTGCGGACCACAGCAGCTTCTCATTGCCCGGCATAGGCAACTACACGTCATCCAGGCGCCCCTATGGCGACAGCACCACCAACACACTGGCTGACCTTGCCATGCACTACTGGGCGACGGACCTTCGCCCCACCCTGGACAATGACGTAAAACCTTATATGCCTTTCAAAGGCCCTAACGAGAACTGGGACCCTCGCAATAACCCCGCTACCTGGCAGCATATGGTGAATTACACCATGGGTCTGGGCCTCAGTCAGAGTCTTACCCAAAACGGGTTGACCTGGGAAGGCGATACTTTCAGTGGCGGATACGAGAACCTCGTAAACGGCAGCCGCTCGTGGCCAGCCGCAGCGGCAGACAGTGGCAACAACGTATATGACCTTTGGCACGCAGCCATCAACTCGCGGGGCGAGTTCTTCAGCGTCGACCGGCCGGAAGACATGATCCAGGCCTTCAATGACATTATTAATCGTATTGCAGAGCGTACCGCCACAGCCGCGGCGGCTGGGTCGGCGCCGTCCACCATCGACAACGAACCGGACCAGCCGCTCAGCTTCACCACCAAAACCAAAGCCTACTTTCCCGAGTACAACAGCGAAGACTGGTCGGGTGACGTGAAGCAGGCGACCATCACACGCCTGCCGGACGGCACCCACTCGCGCACCCTGGGCTGGTCCGCTAGCGACGTGATGAACACCCAGGGGACACGGAACATCTACATGGCAGGCGATACCGGCACAACCGACCTCAGAGAGTTCACCTACAACAATCTGAGCAACACGCTCAAGACCATCTTCGACAGAAACCCCGATAGCCTCGGCAGCTCCACAGACAGCCGCGGGGCAGATCGTGTGGCATACATCAAAGGTAGCCGCGCGGCCGAGGGCTCTGCGAGCAATCAATTCAGGCGCAGGACCTCGCTGCTGGGCGACATTATCAACTCCCAACCTGCGGTCGTAGGCACCCCTGCCTATCTGCCCTATCTAGCAGACAAGATTGACGGTAACCCCGGCGACTACCTGCGATTCCAGCAAAAATATTCTACAAGTGCCGAGAGCCCCAACAGACGGGAGCTCATTTATGTGGGCGCCAACGACGGCATGTTGCATGCCCTTTCCGCAGATACGGGTGCAGAAGTGTTTGCATTCGTTCCGTCAGCGGTACTGCAGCATATGCCCAAGCTGGCCGGTCAGACTTACGCCGGCGGCGGCCACCGGTTCTTCGTGGACGGCTCACCCATTGTCCGAGATGTATACATCAACAACGAATGGCGCACAGTACTCGTTGGCACCCTCCGTGCGGGAGGCAAGTCGGTCTTCGCGCTGGATATCACCGAGCCGGGTACAGACGGCAGCGGCGTCAAGCTGCTGTGGGAAATCACGGACGCCAGCCCGGATTACGAGAATCTGGGATACAGCTTTCCTGAGCCGGAAATCGTAAGGCTGCATAGCGGCGAATGGGCGGTACTCCAGGCCAACGGGTATGAGAGTGCAGATGGCGTCGCCTCACTGTTCATCATTGATATAGCCGATGGCAACCTGATCAAGGAGGTCGTAGCAGAGAATGGTGAAAGCGGAGCGAACGGATTGTCCGGAGTCCGTGGCGCGGACAACAACGGCGACGGGATTGTGGATTACGCTTATGCTGGTGACCTCCAGGGGAATCTGTGGCGGTTCGACCTCTCCAGGCCAGTAAGCGCGACAGACGGTGACCCCTTCGCCCGTTCAAAACAAACCGGTGTCAGCACTGGTGATTACAAGGTCTCCTACGGTGGCAAGCCCCTGTATCAGGCGGCTTACTCGAACGGCAATATCCAGCCGATAACGGCTCCACCTTCGCTTGTCAGACATCCGACAAGACGGGGTTATCTGGCAATTGTCGGCACCGGCAAATACTTTGAGACCGACGACGCTGCCCCGGACACCACCAAGGCACACAGCGTCTATGCCGTCTGGGATAGGCTTACGCGCGGCCAGGCTACCACATCGGTCAGCCCCGGCAACCTAACCAGGGCCAACCTGCAGCAGCAGCGCATTGTGGAAGAGAAAATCACCAGCTTCTCGGGTGATACCGGGTCGACGAGCTGGACCCTGCGTTACCTCACGGATAATCCCGTTGGATGGTATAAGGACGGTACAAGCGTGGCCGAGGAAGACCTGAGCAGCCGAGTCCAGACCTGGGGTTGGTACGTCGATCTGGAAGTCGGCTCGAGCAAAAAGGGTGAGATGATGATCCAGAGGATGTCCGCCCGCGGCGACACCCTGCTGTTCAGCACCCTGACACCCAACGAAGACCCCTGCGCGGATGGTGCAGGCTATTGGGCCTACGGGATCAATGCCCATACCGGCGCCAGAACCAAACACCCGATGTTCGACTTCAACCGAGACGGGGTACACGACCGCAAGGACACCGATGACGGCACGGCCCCCAGCGGCTTCTCGACCGACTCCCCGATTACCGTCACAAACGACGGCATTGGTATTGATATCAGTGGCGGCGTAGGTATCAGTTTTACCGGAGAGCCTGCTGGTCGCGATAGCTGGCAAACCATGCCACTGGAGGCAGAGGAAGAATGAGTCAGCCAATGATGCGAAACAGCAAGGGCTTCACACTGATAGAAGTAGTGATTGTCGTGGTGATCGTAGGCATTCTCGCCTCAATCGCCCTGCCCAGTTACCGCGAGTACGTGCTCCGCGGTAACAGGGCTGAAGGCCAGGCGTTATTGACTACAGCCGCAGCGCGGCAGGAGCGGTATCGAGTTCAGAATAATGTCTACGCTAAGTCGGCAACAGAGCTGTACGGCGGGACCAAGACGTCAGAAACCGGCAAATACAACCTTGGCGTGAGCGGGGACGGTACGGAATATACTCTGACCGCCACACCGACTTTCAGTGATACCGACTGCGGCAACTTTACCTTGGATACCAAGGGCGAGAGAAAGGTGAATGGGGGTAAGGGGCTAGGACACTGCTGGAGATAATAGCTGGATAAATAGTCAAGTCGGGCAACGGAGCGCCAAGGTCCAGGCGCATCGCCGGTTCCCATTTTTGTGACAACGACTCATTGACGGCACCGGTATTATCCGCGGGCGTTTGCGGTTTAGCTAACGATCTAGCGTGGGCCTCTGTTAGCGCCTGACGCCCCTATCCCACGCAGCGTTGAGTTGATGTGCTGAAGAGCGGAGGAATGCTTTCAGGGCGGGATGGAAGCTTCACGAGAGGCTGAACGGGCCGGAGCGCTACTCCGCAGTCGGGCAAAGCCTGGTACATAAAAGCGACGCTCGACGAAGTAATAACTCATGACGGCGCCCAGCAAACCAAGCCCACCGCCGACGATCAGAATAAATAGCCAGTGCTCACTCCCTACCCAGTCGCGCAGAGCCCGCATGACTGGGTAGTGCCAAAGGTATAGCCCGTAGGACATGCGTCCCAGCCAGGCCAGCAAACCCCAGCCCAACCAGGACGGCTGGGCCAGCAGTAACAAAGCGGCTCCAATTTCAGCAATCGTGAAGCCGTAGCGTACGGTGGGCATCCACATGGTGCTGAAGAAGGTAATTGCAAACGCTAACAGCAATAAGCCAGCAAGCGCCCAGTAGCGGTGAATAGTTACATTCAAGTAGCCCAGCAGACACCCAAGCAGTAGACCGCTACAGTGAGTGTCAGTACGCACATAGAAGGCCCAAGGAGTTGCGAAGTTTTCTGCTCCCCACCAGCGCCACGCGGTAGCAAATATATAAAGCATTGCGATGATTGCAATCGCCAGAGAGCCAGGCAGGCGCAACAACCCCAGCAATACAATAGGCCAAAGAAGATAAAAGTGCATTTCCACCGCCAGGCTCCATACATGAGCTAGCTCAGAAACATATCCACCGAGATGAGGAGCATAGTTCACGACATAAAACGCCGTCAGTACGGCATCCCGGAGGTGCTTGCTGAACATGACATCCGGAAATACCCAGGGCGCCAGCAAGAGATAGGCCGCCAACATCAGCAGCAGTGCAGGCAGCAGCCGACGCAAACGGCGGATGAGGAAGTGACCCAGCCGCAGGCACCCTTCCCGCTCATGCTCCACAATCAGCAGCCGGGTAATCAGATAGCCGGATAACACAAAAAACACATCAACACCGAAGAAGCCTCCGGGCGAACCGGGCACACGAGCGTGGTGCACCACCACAACCAGCGCTGCCAGCGCACGAATCCCGTCAAGCGCCGGGCTATATGTTACGGGGGCAACAGGTTTCACGGTGAGGCCGCGCCAGAGTAATATGCATCCAGCGCTGCATACAGTTGCTCAAGCATGGCGTCAGTCGAGCTGCCGAAGGCCCTGGTTCCGCTCCCCACCCATACAGTCACACCGCCCTGACCGTCGAGAATGGCCAGCGAGGGCGCCCCGTAAAGCAGACCGGGCTGAACGTGTATACGCAGTTGCTCTGCTGCCGACTGATAGGAGAAGACGCCATAACCGTAGCAACCTCGGAACAGGTCTTCTCGGCATATTTCCTCTGCCGGAGCCTGTGTCACTGGAAACTGACCATCTGTCCGCAATGATGACAGCAATTCCGCCAGAGCCATAGCACTACCGGATAGCCCGGCAGCAGAGGAAAGCGCCTTGAAATCAAAATAACGCCAGTAATCTTCGCCATAGAACCCGGAATGTCGAAAGTCATAGATCACCTCATCTTCCAGATAAGGCCCATCAATAAACCGAATACCCCGTGCGGCCAGGTCGTATTCCTGCTCCATTAGCGCACGAAAGTCGCGTAGCTCGGAAGCCCCGCGCTCCAGTACCATGCCCAGCAAACAATAATTGAGATTGGAATAGGCGTAACGGCTGCCTGGGGTGAAATCCAGCCGCAGCGTACTCAGCGGGTCTGTTACATATGGACACCAGGGCTTTCTGTTGCGCACCACCATGGAGTCCGTTGTCTTCAACCGATCAAAACCAGCGCTATGGCGTAAGAGATGCTCAACGGTTATCTGACTGAGGCGCTCATCCTGTGGTTCGGCTGCCACGCTCAGGCGATGCAGTATCAGGTCATCCAGCGCCAGACGACCAACCTGAACTTCCCGCAGCACCAGGTGTGCTGTCAACAGCTTGGTCATGCTGGCGTAGCGAAAACGAGTATGAGAACTTACGAGCGGAGACGTCAAGGGAGTACCCGTCCATCCGTAATGGCACTCATGAATAACCCCATCCGTTGATATGTAAGCCAATTGTCCCGCTGGGGACGCGTTATCCCAGAGTGAATATTTGGAGGCGCTGCTCATCCATTCAGGTGCATTCGGGGAGCAGTGCAGGGTCGGAGCCGCAAGAGCCACCGATACCGGGTAAAGTGCACGTAGCACCATCGAGCGTTCGCCAATCCAGAAGTAGGTCGGGATGCCCAGTAGCAATGCGCCCGCGACGATGGCTGTAAGCAATCGGGTAAAACGACGCATCCTGATTCCTTGGATACTTCAAATAAAAGAAACCCCGCCAGCTGGCGGGGTTTTTTAGGCTATACAGATAGCGAGTATTATTCGTCAGAAGCAGCCGGGCAACCAGCCGGAGCATACTTATCTTCTACTGAAGTCTCGCAGCTCCAAGAGCCAGAGTTATCTTCATCATTGCCAGCACGAGTCCAAGTCAAAGTTTCAGTACGGATCGGGGTTGCGGCGCTAGCACCAAAGGTTGCGGCGATTTCAACTACTCCCGTATCGCGATCATATTCGATGTCCAAACCATCTTGGTCACCAAGATCGATACCGCCCTCTCCAATCAGGTTACTCACAGTCCAGCCTACATGACAATCAGCGGCCTCTTTCCCATCCAGCAAACAGCTTTCAATAGCAGTTCTCAGCGAGCCAGTCTCAGCCATTACGCGGCTCACTTGGGATTTGGCTACGTAATTCTGATACTGCGGAATCGCAATCGCCGCCAAAATCCCAATGATCGCAACCACGATCATCAGTTCAATAAGAGTAAAACCTTTCTGCATTTGAGCTTTCATTTCTCAACTCCATTTGTATGTGAGATAGCCGTTGGGCTGGTGGAGTTATTGCAGCTTGTGTGCCAAGGTGGGCTGGCTTGGGGTTCTGAGGTGGAAGATGGGGCGGAGGCAGGGGCGTTTGCGAGGTGGGTGATTGCGGCGGGGCGCGGCTCCTATGGGGTTGGAGGATAGTGCTTAGGGTGTGGGGGTTGTTCGCGGCCAAGGCCGCTCCACTCGCAAAAGCACGCTGCTAGCTGGCCATCAACAGCTGATGGGCCGGCAGGGATTGGCGGAAATTGACGATTTTTGTCAGGTGTAGCTAGGGCTACGTTGCACATTTGGTCGCTGCACTTTTGGTGTGTCAGCGCGGTGCTGTACTATAGGTTGCACTGTCTCATTACGTACCGGGAAGACTATATGGATACCCCCGCTCTCTCCGGCCTGGCCCGGCGGATTGTTCAGGAAGAACTGCTGGATGCGCAGGCGGCTGGCAAGGCCAGTCAACAGGCCAGCCAGGACAAGATTCCCCTCATTACCTATCTGGTGCAGAACAAGCTGGCCAAGGCGCGTGATCTGGCCATGGTATGTGCCGAGGAGTTCGGCTATTCCTATCTGGATCTGACGGCGCTGGACCGCGACAGTCAACCAGAGGTCAGCCTGGTCAGCGAGAAGCTGATCCGCCAGCATTGTGTGATGCCCTTATATAAGCGCGGTTCGCGGCTGTATCTGGCGCTCTCCGACCCGACCAATCAGCAGGCGCTGAGCGATATCCAGTTCAACACTGGTTTGATGACCGATGCGGTGATTGTCGAGGACGACAAACTGCGTACGGCTATCGATAAGTATCTGGAGAGCGCTACCGGTGGCCTGGGTGATATGGACGATGGCGACCTCGACGGCCTGGAAGTCGAAAGCGCTGCCGATGACGATAAGCGCAAGGATGCGGCTGGCGACACGGAAGACGCACCCGTGGTGCGCTTCGTCAACAAGATGCTGTTGGATGCGGTGAAGAAAGGCTCCTCGGACTTGCACTTCGAGCCCTACGAGAAGACCTACCGGGTGCGTTTTCGTACCGACGGCGTGTTGCATGAGGTCTCCAAGCCGCCGGTGCAATTGGGGGTGAAGATTGCTGCGCGTTTGAAGGTGATGTCTTCAATGGACCTGGCCGAACGTCGCAAGCCACAGGATGGTCGCATCAAGCTGAAGATCTCCAAGAACAAGGCCATCGACTTCCGGGTCAACACCCTGCCGACGCTGTGGGGCGAGAAAGTGGTGCTGCGTATTCTCGATGCGGACAGTGCCAAGATGGGTATTGATGCGCTGGGTTATGAGGATGACCAGAAGCAGATGTACCTGGATGCGCTAAGCAAGCCCCAGGGCATGATTCTGGTTACCGGCCCAACCGGCTCCGGTAAGACGGTGTCCCTGTATACCGGTCTGAACATTCTCAACACCATGGAGCGCAACATCTCCACCGCAGAAGACCCGGTGGAGATCAATCTGGAGGGGATCAACCAGGTCAACGTGAACCCCAAGCAGGGATTGGATTTTGCCCAGGCTCTGCGTGCCTTCCTGCGCCAGGATCCGGACATCATCATGGTCGGTGAGATTCGTGACCTGGAGACGGCCGAGATTGCTATCAAGGCGGCGCAGACCGGTCACATGGTCATGTCCACTCTGCACACCAACAGCGCGGCAGAAACCCTTACCCGCCTGCGCAACATGGGTGTGGCCTCATTCAATATCGCCACCTCGGTAAACCTGATCATTGCTCAGCGCCTGGCGCGGCGGCTGTGTTCACACTGCAAGAAGCCGATGGATATTCCCCGCGAGACGCTGCGCGAGGAAGGCTACTCTGAAGAAAAAATTGCTAGCGGGTTAACGATTTACGGGCCGGTGGGTTGCGAAAATTGTCAGGACGGTTATAAAGGGCGTGTCGGGATTTATGAAGTGGTCAGAATCACGCCGGCCATCCAGCGCATCATCATGGAAGACGGTAACTCCATGCAGATTTCCGACGTAGCCCAGAATGAAGGATTCAGAAGCTTGCGCCAATCCGCGCTGATGAAGGCGGAACAGGGTGTCACCAGCCTGGCGGAAGTGAACCGAGTGACCAAGGATTAAGTCATGGCCCAGCAAGCAGCAGTGAAAAGGACCAGGCCGGTCGCGAAACCCGCGAAGAAAGCCAAGGTTGAGAAGGTCTACCCGTTCAAGTGGGAAGGCAAGGATCGCAAGGGCGTCAAGCTGTCCGGTGAGATACAGGGCACTAACCAGGCTCTGGTGAAAGCGCAACTGCGCAAGCAAGGCGTGCTGGTCACCAAGATCCACAAGAAGTCCTCCCTGTTCGGCCCGCGCGCCAAGAAGATCAAGCCGCTGGATATTGCCTTCTTCACTCGCCAATTGGCGACCATGATGGCGTCGGGCGTGCCCATCGTGCAGGCGTTCGAGATTATTGCCGAGGGCGCTGCCAACCCCAATTTCGCCAAGCTGATCAACGAGATCAAGACCGATGTGGCCTCGGGTAATACCCTGGCGGCGTCATTGGCCAAGCATCCGCAATACTTCGACGATCTGTTCTGCAACCTGGTGGAGTCCGGCGAACAATCGGGCCGGCTGGAATCGCTGCTGGACCGTATTGCCACCTATAAAGAAAAGACCGAGGCGCTGAAGGCCAAGATCAAGAAGGCTATGACCTACCCCATCGCGGTGGTAGTGGTGGCGGTGATCGTGACGGCGATCCTGTTGCTCAAGGTGGTGCCGCAGTTCAAGGACGTGTTCTCCAGCTTCGGTGCCGATCTTCCGGCCTTTACGCTGATGGTGATCGGTTTATCGGAATGGCTGCAGTCATGGTGGTTCATCATATTGGTCGGACTGATACTGCTGGGGTTGGGGTATCGTCAGGCCCATCGACGCTCCAAGTCATTCCGTGATGCCCAAGATCGGACCCTGCTCAAGGTACCGATCGTGGGGCAGATCATCTATGAAGCGGCAGTAGCCCGTTATGCACGCACTCTGTCCACCACCTTCGCGGCCGGTGTACCGCTGGTACAGGCACTGGACTCCGTGGCCGGGGCGGCGGGCAACGTGGTGTTCTACAACGCCGTAAACAATATCAAGCAGGATGTATCTGCCGGTACCCAGCTCAACTTCGCCATGCGTACCACCAATGTGTTTCCCACCTTGGCTGTACAGATGGCCGGTATTGGTGAGGAGTCGGGTAACCTCGACGGCATGCTGGAGAAGGTGGCGGACTTCTACGAAGCCGAAGTGGACAACAAGGTGGACAACCTCACTACCCTGCTCGAACCGATGATCATGTCGGTGCTGGGTGTGCTGATTGGTGGCCTGATCATTGCCATGTACTTGCCAATCTTCCAGCTGGGCGCCGTTGTCTGAACCATGACCTTACTTGATTATTTGGCCAGCCACCTGCTGGCCTTTGTTGTAGTCGCCGGGCTGTTGGGGTTGGTAGTTGGCAGCTTTCTCAATGTGGTGATTCATCGCTTGCCGAAGATGATGGAGCGCGACTGGCTGCAACAGGCCCGGGAGATGTTGCAGCCGGAGCAGCCGCAGACCGAGCAGCCGGTGTACAACCTGATCCTGCCTCACTCCCACTGCCCGCATTGCCAGACCGAGATCAAACCCTGGCAGAATCTGCCGTTAATCAGCTATGCGCTGTTGCGTGGCCGCTGTGGCAGCTGTCGGGAGCGTATCAGTCCACGCTATCCGCTGGTGGAGCTGCTCACCGCCGTGCTGAGTATCGTGGTGGCCTGGCAGTTCGGCTTCGGCTGGCCGGCCGCCGGGATGCTGCTACTGACCTGGACGCTGATTGCCCTCAGCCTGATCGATGCCGATACCCAATTGCTGCCGGATGCCATTGTGCTGCCGATGTTGTGGCTGGGGTTGATTGCCAATAGCTTCGGGTTGTTCACCGATATGCATTCGGCGCTCTGGGGCGCAGTGTTCGGCTATCTTAGCCTGTGGTCGGTGTATTGGCTGTTCAAACTGATCACCGGCAAGGAAGGCATGGGCTTTGGTGACTTCAAGCTGCTGGCCATGCTCGGAGCCTGGGGTGGTTGGCAGGTGTTGCCGTTGACCATCTTGCTGTCCTCGCTGGTGGGTGCGATTCTCGGGATCATTATTCTGAAGACTCGCGGCGACTCGAATTCCACCCCCCTGCCCTTCGGACCTTATTTGGCCATTGCCGGGTGGATTGCGATTATCTGGGGGGATTGGATTACCGGAACGTATTTGCGGTTTGCGGGGTTTTGAATCACGGCCGGGTTCCATCCCGGCCAGCGGTGATTCAGGCGGCTTTGCTGGTCGAGCTGGTGTTCGACCCTCCCAGGTAAACCGGTGGCGGGGGCTGGCTTGCTTGCGAATGGGCTGGATGGAAAGGCTTCGCGGCCGAGGTCGCGCTCACAAATGCCTTGCTGATGCTTACTAACCTGACTCCGCCTGGGATCCAGGTCTGCTCACATCCCCTTTCTCTGACCGGTCCACAGACCCATCCAATCTACGTATACTGGGCGCCTTCGATATAGACGCAAGGCGCTGATATTGCATGAGCATCTCCAATCCTTTCATCATCGGTCTCACCGGCGGCATCGGCAGCGGCAAGAGCGCGGCAGCTGCGCGGTTTGCCGAGGCGCATGATATTCATGTGGTGGATGCTGATATCAAGTCGCGGGTGGTGGTGGAGCCGGGCCGGCCGGCGCTGCAGCAGATTGTCGACCGTTTTGGTGATGCGGTGCTGCAGGCGGATGGTTCGTTGAATCGAGCAGCCCTGCGCGAGCGGGTTTTTCAGATAGCCGACGAGCGCCGCTGGCTGGAGCAGTTGTTGCACCCGCTGATCCGTGAGGAGATCGTCCGTGACCTGGCTTCTGCCCAGTCGCCTTATGCGCTACTGGTGTCACCGCTGCTGGTGGAGTCAGGGCAGTATCAGATGACCCAACGAGTGTTGGTGGTCGATGTGCCCGAGGCGCTGCAAATCGCCCGCACCACCGCCCGTGACCAGGTGCCAGAGGCGCAGGTGCGTGCCATTCTCCAGGCCCAGGCGCAACGTGAAGACCGGTTGCGCCACGCTGATGACGTCATCACCAATGACCAGGACCTGGCGGCACTGCACCGCCAGGTTGATCAATTGCACCAGTTCTATCTGGCGCTGAGTACAGGAGCCAAGCCATGACCACTACTGTTGAATGCCCTACCTGCAAGGCCCCCGTCACCTGGGACGCAAGCTCTCCGGACCGCCCGTTCTGCTCCCCCCGCTGCCGCCTGATCGATCTGGGCGCTTGGGCAGCCGAGGAACATGTGATTCCCGGCGATGAGCTGGAGCAGGATCTGTTTTCTGAAGATGTCCCCAGGCAGTAATTTTACCCTTCACCTGTCACCGACTCCGAGAAATACATGCGCCGTATCCATGTCATCGCCGCCGTCATCCGCGACGCTCAGAACCGTATTCTGATTGCCAAACGTCCTGACCATGCGCATCAGGGTGGGTTGTGGGAGTTTCCCGGTGGCAAGGTTGAAGAAGCCGAGACCCGCCGCGACGGGCTGGGCCGGGAGCTGCTGGAAGAGCTGGGCATTGCCGTTACCGAGGCCCGCCCGCTGCTGGATATTCGCCATGACTATCCCGACAAGTCAGTGCGACTGGATGTATGGCTGGTGACGGGGTTTGATGGCGAGGCCCACGGCGCTGAGGGGCAGCCGGTGCGCTGGGTGGCGGCTGCGGAGCTGGATGAGTATGCGTTTCCTGCCGCCAATGCGCCTATCGTGCGAGCGGCGCAGTTGCCGGAGCAGTATCTGATTACCCCCGATGTGGCGGACGAGGCGGAGCTGTTTTCTGGGCTGGAACGGGCTCGGGACGCGGGTATCAGAATGGTGCAGTTGCGGCAGACCGGGCTGGACGACGCGGCGTATCAGGCATTGGCACAGCGAGTGTTGGAAAAGTTTGGCGGCGACTTTCAGTGGATGCTGAAAGGCGATACGTCACCTGTATGGCCGGGTGCAGGCTGGCACCTGACCAGTCGACAGTTGCGTGCGATGTGGACCAGGCAAACTCAGGGGCAGCCTGGGGCTACCATCGGCTCGGGGGCGGGCCTCCTACAAGACGAGGATTCCTTTAGTTCCCCAGCTCTGCTCGCCGCCTCCTGCCACAATGCGGAAGAGTTGAAGATGGCCGCCGATCTAGGAGCCGATTTTGTGACGCTTTCCCCCATCAACTCTACCGCCAGCCATCCTGATGTCCAACCCCTCGGCTGGGAGCGAGTCAGAGAGCTGATCGACTCGGTGAATATGCCGGTGTACTTGCTGGGCGGGCTATCGGCTAATGAGCTGCCAGAGGCCTTCGAGGCCGGGGCACAGGGTGTGGCTGGGATACGGCAGCTCTGGGGAAGGTCGAGCTCCATCTCAAGCAACGTAGCTTCTTGAGAACACCATCATCGAGCTGGTGCTCGACGGTCCCAGGGGGCGATCTATGGAAGATCGAGTACCATCTCGACCAACGCAGTTTCCTGATACGCCGCTGGCCGGGATGGAAGCCGGCGCGGCTGCCATCGGTCGTCCATGGCCTCATATAGCGGTATGGTGTGCCGTGCAACGAGCGTCAGGTAATTTCCACTACCCGCAATTCCTTGGGCATGCTGAAGACGATGTTCTCTTCCCGGCCGTCCAGTTCCTGCACGCCGGTGGCGCCGCTGTCGCGCAGGTGTTGAATAACCTGCTGCACCAGCACATCGGGGGCGGAGGCGCCGGCGGTGACGCCGATATTGGTAACGCCTTCTAGCCATTCCGGGCGGATCTCGTCGGCGCCATCGATCAGGTAGGCAGGTGTGCCCATGCGATCCGACAGCTCACGCAGGCGGTTGGAGTTGGAGCTGTTGGGGCTGCCGACCACCAATACCAGATCACACTCACTGGCCAGCTGCTTGACCGCATCCTGGCGGTTCTGGGTGGCGTAGCAGATGTCGTCCTTGCGCGGGCCTTCGATAGCCGGGAAATGCTTGCGCAGGGCGTCGATGACACGTGCGGTGTCGTCCATGGATAGCGTGGTCTGAGTGACGAAGGCCAGGCGCGAGGGATCTTTCACCTGCAGCCGGGCGACATCGTCCTCGTTTTCCACCAGATAGATAGCGCCACCGTTGCTGCCATCGTACTGTCCCATGGTGCCTTCCACTTCCGGGTGCCCGGCGTGGCCGATAAGGATGCATTCGCGGCCATCACGGCTGTAGCGCACCACTTCCATATGCACCTTGGTCACCAGCGGGCAGGTGGCGTCGAACACTTTCAGACCGCGGGCATCGGCGTCGTCACGCACGGCCTTGGATACACCGTGGGCGCTGAAGATGACGATGACGTCGTCGGGAATCTCATCCAGTTCATCGACAAAGACCGCACCGCGGTTACGCAGGTCTTCGACGACAAATTTGTTGTGCACCACTTCATGGCGCACATAGATCGGGGGGCCGAACACTTCCAGCGCGCGGTTGACGATTTCGATGGCGCGGTCGACGCCGGCACAGAAGCCGCGCGGGTTGGCCAGTTTGATCTGCATGGGAAGCCTCGATTGAGTCATGGTCAATGGCGGCTCAGGCCGCCTTCACCTCGATGATTTCCACCTCGAAGGTGATGACCTTGCCAGCCAGCGGGTGGTTGAAGTCCACTTCTACCACAGTATCGTGAATGGTCTTGACCACGCCGGGCATTTCGCCGCCGGCGGCGTCCCGGAAGATGACCAGCAAGCCGGGCTCCAGTTCCATTTCGCTGAACTGGTCGCGGGGCACGGTCTGGATGTTCTGTGGGTTGCCGGGGCCAAAGCCACGCTCGGGCTCAACTTCAAAGCTGCGCTTGTCGCCGGCCTTGAGACCGAACAGGCTGGCTTCGAAGCCGGGCAGCAGGCTGCCGTCACCGACTTTGAAGGTGGCCGGAGCTTTGCCCACGGTGGAATCAACTACGTCGCCGCTGGGCAGTTTCAGGGTGAAGTGCAGGGTGACTTCAGTGTCGTGGTTGATGCGGATGTCGGTCATGTCTGTCTCAAATACGTTGAATGGCAGGGTATAGCTGCCGGAGAAACCCGGGCCCGCTTTGCGGACCATCGCGGCGAGAGCGCCGCTTCTGCAGGAGTCGGTCAGCTGTCCTTTTTTCCCGGCCGAAACATATCCAGAATCATCAGCGCCGCGCCTACGGTGATGGCGCTGTCAGCGATATTGAAGGCCGGGAAGAACCAGCTCTGCTGCCAATGCACCAGGATGAAATCCACCACATGGCCATGCACGATGCGATCGTACAAATTACCGAGCGCGCCGCCAAGAATCAGCGCCAGCGCCAGCGCTTCCAGCCATTTATCCCGGGCCAGACGCGATAACCAGACCAGCAGCATGACGCTTACGCCCACGGCAATGGCGATGAAAAACCAGCGCTGCCAGCCGCCGGCGTCCGACAGGAAGCTGAACGCAGCCCCGGTATTATAGGCCAGGGTGAAGCTGAACAGACCATCGATCACCGGAACCTGCTGGTACAGTCTCAGGCTGGACTCCGCCACCCACTTGGTCAGCAGGTCCAGCGCAATGACCACGACGCTGAGCCACAACCAGACCAGTCCGCTGCGACGCAGGTCAGGCATGCTTGCGCACCTCGCCCTGGCCTTCGATGTTCTCGACGCAGCGGCCGCAGATCTCGGGATGCGCAGCATGGCTACCCACGTCCGGCAGGAAATGCCAGCAACGGACGCACTTGCTGTGCCCCGATTTGACGATGCTCAGCTTCAGGCCGGATACCTCGGTGGCGACGGCACTGTCATCCGCGTCGGCCAGCGGCGCGATGCGCGCGGCGGAGGTGATCAGCACGAAGCGCAGCTCGTCGCCCAGCTTGTTCAGCGTGGCGCTGACCTGCTCGTCGGCGTACAGGGTAACTTCCGCCTGCAGATTACCGCCGAGGACCTTGGCGTTGCGCAGGTTTTCCAGTTCCTTGTTCACCGCGATCTTCACCGCCAGTACCTGCTCCCAGAAGGCCCGGTCCAGTTCAATGTCTGCCGGCAGCGCCGTCAGACCGTCATACCAGGTGTTGAGCATGACCGATTCGTTGCGTTCGCCCGGCAGGTACTGCCAGATTTCCTCAGAGGTAAAGGCCAGGATCGGCGCGATCCAGCGCACCAGCGCCTCGGCGATGTGGTACATGGCGGTCTGACAGGAGCGCCGTGCAGTGCTGTCGGCACCGGTGGTGTACTGGCGGTCCTTGATGATGTCCAGATAGAAACCGCCCAGCTCCTGCACGCAGAAGTTATGCACCTTCTGGTAGACGTTCCAGAACTTGTAGGTGTCGTAGGCTTCGCTGATTTCCTGTTGCAGCAGCAGCGCGCGATCCACGGCCCAGCGGTCCAGGTCGAGCATCTGCTCCGGGGGCAGAGCATGCTGCTTCGGGTCAAAACCGTTGAGGTTCGACAGCAAAAAGCGCGTGGTATTACGGATGCGGCGATAGGCATCGGCGCTGCGTTGCAGGATCTGCTTGGAGACGGCCATTTCACCGGAGTAGTCAGTGGAGGACACCCACAGGCGCAGGATATCGGCACCCAGGCTGTCGTTCACTTCCTGCGGGGCGACCACGTTGCCCAGCGACTTGGACATCTTGCGACCGTTCTCGTCAACCACGAAGCCGTGGGTCAGCAGACCGCGGTACGGTGCGTGACCGTCGATGGCACAAGCGGTCAGCAAGGATGAGTGGAACCAGCCGCGGTGCTGGTCGGAGCCTTCCAGATAGAGGTCGGCACGCGGACCTTCTTCATGACCCATCGGGTGCGAGCCGCGCATCACGTGCCAGTGGGTGGTGCCGGAGTCGAACCACACGTCCAGGGTGTCGCTGATCTTGTCGTACTGGGCGGCTTCTTCGCCGAGCAGTTCGGCGGCGTCCAGCTTGAACCAGGCTTCGATGCCCTCTTGCTCGACGCGCTTGGCCACTTCTTCCATCAGCTCGACGGTGCGCGGATGCAGCTCACCGCTTTCCTTGTGCAGGAAGAACGGGATCGGCACACCCCAGTTGCGCTGACGGGAGATACACCAGTCCGGGCGCCCGGCGATCATGCCATGCAAGCGCGCCTGCCCCCAGGCG
Source organism: Halopseudomonas bauzanensis (assembly GCF_900114735.1). Lineage (GTDB taxonomy): Bacteria > Pseudomonadota > Gammaproteobacteria > Pseudomonadales > Pseudomonadaceae > Halopseudomonas > Halopseudomonas bauzanensis. The sequence continues at coordinate 818,088 of NZ_FOUA01000001.1, forward strand.
GGGACGAACTGGGTCTGCTCGATGGCGTCCAGGGCGCGGCGGCGCAGGGAGCTACCGTCGTGAACCACCTTGTCCATACCGACAAACCACTGGGCCGTAGCGCGGTAGATCAGCGGAGTCTTGTGCCGCCAGCAGTGCATGTAGCTGTGCTGGATCGGCTCGTGCTTGAGCAGCGCGCCGACTTCGTCGAGTTTGGCGACGATATTGGCGTTGGCCTTCCAGATGAACTGGCCGCCGAAGAACGGCAGGTCACTGACATAGACGCCATTGCTCTGCACCGGGGTTAGAATGTCGTCATTCTCCATGCCGTAGTGCTTGCAGGTACGGAAGTCATCTTCGCCGTAGGCCGGGGCCGAGTGGACGATACCAGTACCGGCGCCGGTCTCGACGTATTCCGCCAGGTACACCGGGGAGAAGCGCTCGTAGAACGGGTGGCGAAAGCGGATGTTTTCCAGCGCACGACCTTCGCACCGGGCAATGATCTCGCCCTGCTTGCCGTAACGCTGCAGGCTGGACTCGGCCAGTTCTTCGGCCAGTACCAGCAGTTGATCGCCAGTATCGACCAGCGCATAGATGAAGTCAGGATGGACGTTCAGCGCCTGGTTGGCCGGGATGGTCCAGGGGGTGGTGGTCCAGATGACGATGCTGGCGGGCTTGGCCAATTCCGCTAGGCCAAAGGCAGCCGCCAGCTTGTCCGCATCTTCGACAACAAAAGCCACGTCGATGGCATCGGACTTCTTGTCCTGGTATTCCACCTCGGCTTCGGCCAGTGCCGAGCCACAGTCAAAGCACCAGTTGACCGGCTTCAGACCCTTGAAGACGAAGCCGCCCTCGACCATCTTCGCCAGCGCACGGATCTCGCCCGCTTCGTTGGGGAACTCCATGGTCTTGTAGGGATTATCCCAGTCGCCCAGCACGCCCAGGCGGATGAAGTCATTTTTCTGGCCTTCGATCTGCTCAGCGGCATAATGGCGGCAGCGCTCGCGGGTCTGGTCCGCCGGCTGGTTTTTGCCGAAGGTGGTCTCGACCTTGTGCTCGATCGGCAGGCCGTGGCAATCCCAACCCGGTACATAGGGCGCGTCGAAGCCGGACAGGGTGCGCGAGCGCACGATCATGTCCTTGATGATCTTGTTCACCGCGTGACCGATATGAATGCTGCCGTTGGCGTAGGGCGGGCCGTCGTGCAGCACGAACTGGGGACGGCCTTGGCTGACCTCGCGAATTCGCTGGTAGAGACCGATACTGTCCAGACGTTTCAGGGTTTCCGGCTCGCGGGCCGGCAGGCCGGCCTTCATCGGGAAATCTGTTGCGGGCAGGTTCAGCGTCGCTTTGTAATCAGTCATCTTGTCCTGGCTCACTTGTTCAATTCGGCGGCCCATTGGGCCCGTGCGGTGGCGAAATCAGCCTTGATGGCGGCCTGCAACTCGTCCAGCGAGTCGAACTTGCGTTCGTCACGCAGTTTTTCATGAAATACCACGGTAATGCGGCGACCGTAGAGGTCACCGTCGAAATCCAGCAGATGGACTTCCAGATGCGCCTGGCCATCCCCGTTCACCGTGGGACGGGTGCCAATATTGGCGGCACCGAGGTGCCGTGTGCCGTCCAGCTCGACGCTGACCCGGTACACCCCATTGAGCGGCGCACTGATGCGCTTGAGCTGCACATTGGCAGTCGGCGCACCCAGGGTCCGGCCCAGCTTCTGGCCATGCAGTACTCGCCCGGTAATGCTGAACGGGCGACCCAACAGGCGCTCGGCCTGGGGGAAGTCTCCCTCCGCCAGAACCTGACGCACTCGGGTGCTGCTGATGCGCTCGCCGCTTTCGGCCACGGTGCTGGCGGACTCGACAGTGAACCCTTGCTGCTGGCCACGCGCCTGCAGCAAGGCAAAGTCACCGGCACGATCGCAACCGAAGCGGAAATCATCGCCCACTTCCAGGTGTTTTACGCCCAGCCCATCGATCAGCACCTGCTGGATGAATTCATCCGCGCTCAGCTCGCGCAGGCGGCGATTGAATGCCAGGCACAGTACTCGGTCGACGCCCTGCTCTTCCAGCAGCGCGAGCTTGTCGCGCAGGCGGGTCAGGCGCGGCGGTGCGCTATGGGGGGCGAAATACTCCCTGGGCTGCGGCTCGAAGATCACCACGCAACCGGGCAACCCCAGACGCGCAGCATGACGACTCAGACGCTTGAGAATCGCCTGATGCCCGGCATGTACACCGTCGAAATTACCAATTGTTGCCACGCACCCACGATGATGGGGACGCAGATTGTGCAAGCCGCGGACCAGTTCCATAGCGCTCGTTATCGGCAGATGGGTCAAAGCCGGAAAGTATACAGGGTTAGGGGGTGCGGCGTCATCGGGGAGGGCTATGGACAATCATGGCTGAACCTTGCCCTGGCTGATTGCCGGGCCATTGCCGGCAGGAGCGGGTTTCCTGGGATTGTCGAGCACCAGCTCGACAACGGCGTCTCAGGCGCCATCGCAGGTCGAGCCGGTGCTCGACCGTCCCAGGGCTCGGCAGGATCAGCGCCGCAGGTGCCGCATCCGCAAACCGGTGGCCACCAACGTAGCCACAAACACCCCGATACCCGCCACCACCAGAATAGTCATCTGCCAGGCCTTCTGCTGCCAGCCCCAGGCAAACCACTGCTCCACCCCGGGCGCCAGCCACAACACTACTGCCGCCAGCGCCGCACAGGCCAACACCAGCCGAATGATGAACAGCGGCCAGCCCGGCTGCGGCTGGTAGATACCCGCCTGGCGCAATCCCCACCACAGCATGCCGGCATTGAGCAGCGCCGACAGCGAAGTCGCCAGCGCCAGACCGACGTGATCCAGCGGCCAGACCAGGATCAGGTTGAACACCATATTGGCGCCCATGCAGATCATGGCGATCTTGACCGGGGTCTTCATGTCCTGCCGGGCGAAATATCCAGGGGCCAGCACCTTGATCAGCATGAAGGTCATCACCCCTACGGCATAGGCCCGCAATGCATTGGCGGCCTGCACCACGTCACGCTCGGTCATGGCACCATAATGAAACAACGTGGCGATCAGCGGCTCGGCCAGCAGCAACAGCGCCAGGGCCGCCGGCACACCGACCAGCAGCACCATGCGCACCGCCCAGTCCAAGGTGGCAGCAAAGGCTTTCGGGTCTTCCCCGGCATGCTGGCGCGATAGCGCCGGCAGGATCACCGTTCCGATAGCGATGCCGAACGCCCCCAGCGGCAGTTCCGACAGGCGGTCCGCGTAATATAGCCAGGAGATACTGCCGGTCTGCAGGAAGGACGCCAGCACCGTATCCAATAGCAGGTTGATCTGGCTGACCGACACGCCGAACAGTGCCGGCACCATCAAGGTCATGATGCGCTTCACGCCTTCATGATGACGATCCGGGCGCGGCACCGGCAGCAGCTTGATCTGCGCCAGGAATGGCAACTGGAACAGCAACTGCGCCACCCCGGCAATGAATACCCCCCAGGCCAGCGCCATGATCGGCTGATCGAAGTACGGCGTCATGAACAGGGTTGCGCCGATCATGCACAGGTTGAGCAGTACCGGCGTGAAGGCCGGCACAGCGAAACGACCGTAGCTGTTGAGGATCGACCCGCACAGCGCCGTCAGGGAAATCAGGAACAGATAGGGAAAGGTGATGCGCAACATGTCGGTGGCCAGCGCGAGCTTTTCCGTCTGCCCATGAAAGCCGGGGGCGAACAGCGTGATCAGCACCGGCGCACCAGCCACCCCCAGCAGCGTGATGCCCGCCAGCGTCAGCCCCAGGGTACCGGTCACGCGGTTGACCAGATTCTGCACCTCGGCCAGGGTGAACCGGGTGCGGTACTCCGACAACACCGGTACGAACGCCTGGGCAAAGGCCCCTTCGGCGAACAGCCGACGCAAAAAATTGGGGATCTTGAAAGCGATGAAAAAGGCGTCCGCCTCGGACTGGGAGCCGAAATAGGCAGCTACCACCACATCCCGCACCATACCCAGCACACGGGACAGCATGGTCATGATGCTGACTACCATGCCGGAGCGCAGCAGGCTGGGGGCCTTATCGGCAGGCTTAACCGGTGGAACAGTATCAGTCATGTATCACATCAATAGGTCTGGTTGGATAAGCAAGAGCGACATCCACTACTCCGTCATTTTCGGCACTGGCCGGGAATGCAGATTGTGGTCCGGCTCCGGGGTTCCGGAGGACCCTTCGCGAAAGAGCGACGGCGCAATAAAGAACATTGCGTTATCATCATTCGAGGCCTGGAGTCGTCCTAAAGAGCGCGATGATAGCGCTAACCGGATATACTTGGACACTTCACTGCGCCAGCCCGGTATCGAATAGAGGACACTGAACAATTCAGCGGCCTCTCCCTTGACATTGGTCACGCTCTACGGCACAGTACGCGACCTTATTTATACCCTAATTCACTAGATTTTCTGAGGAGCAAGACGGTGGCCAACTCACCTCAAGCCAAGAAACGCGCCAAGCAGGCCGAGAAGCGCCGCAATCACAATGCAAGCCTGCGCTCCATGGTTCGTACCTACATCAAGAACGTGATCAAGGCAATCGACGCCAAAGATCTGGAAAAAGCACAAGCTGCCTACACTGCTGCCGTTCCGGTCATCGACCGCATGGCTGACAAGGGCATCATCAACAAGAACAAGGCCGCTCGTCACAAGAGCCGCCTGAACGCACACATCAAGGCCATGGCTACCGCCGCTTGATTCGCGTTCTGCGTTGATACAAAAACCGGCTCATTGAGCCGGTTTTTTTGTGCCTGGAATAAAAGAGCCCGCTCACCTACCGAAAAGCCGGCGATGCGGGCCTTGCGGCCCGCCAGATGCCTAGACCAATACCAGGTTATCCCGATGGACCAGCTCCGGCTCATCAACATAGCCGAGCACACTGACAATTTCCTCGCTGGACCGACCAATGATGCGCATTGCTTCCTGCGCCCCATAGTTGACCAGTCCCCGGGCAACTTCTCGGCCATCCAGACCGGCGCAGACAACCATCTCGCCACGCCGGAAATTACCCTCGACCGCCTTGACCCCCACCGGCAGCAGACTGGAACACCCGCCTTCCAAGGCCCGCACTGCGCCTTCGTCGAGAACCAGACGCCCACGCGTCTGCAGATGCCCAGCCAGCCATTGCTTGCGCGCCGCCAGCATGCCTTTTTCGGGCAACAACAAGGTACCCAGCTGCTCTCCCGCCTTCAGCCGGGCAACCACCTGTTTGATGCGCCCACCAACAATAATGGTGCTGGCCCCGGAACGAGCCGCCAGCCGCGACGCGCGCAACTTGGTTTGCATCCCGCCACGACCCAGCGCACCGGCACTGCCGCCAGCCATGGCATCCAGCGTCGGATCATCTGCCATGGCCTGGGAAATCAGCTCAGCTTCAGGGTTGCTGCGTGGGTCAGCGGTGTACAGGCCATCACGATCAGTAAGAATCACCAACAGATCAGCTTCAACCAGATTGGTTACCAGCGCACCCAGAGTATCGTTGTCACCAAAACGGATCTCGTCGGTAACAACGGTATCGTTTTCATTGATGACCGGGATCACCCCCAAGTCCAACAAGCCACGCAGAGTGCTTCGAGCATTCAGATAGCGCTTGCGGTCGGACAGGTCATCATGAGTGACCAGTACCTGGGCAGTGGTCAGCCCGAACTCCTCAAAGCTGCTCTCCCAAGCCTGCACCAGATCCATCTGCCCCACTGCCGCGGCAGCCTGCAACTGATGGATGCTTTTCGGTCGCTCACTCCAACCCAGCCGGGTCATGCCCGCCGCTACGGCACCGGAGGACACCAGCACCACGTCCACCCCACTCTCACGCAGGGCCGCCATCTGCTGCACCCACACGGCCATGGCCTGGCGATCCAGGCCACGACCATCACCGGTCAGCAATGCACTGCCAATCTTGATCACCCAACGCCGGGCGGCAGTCACCTTGTCACGCATGCAATTTCAGCTCCGCTCAGCGAACGTAGATAATTTCCGGGCCATCTTCGCCATCTTCATCATCGTCGTCGAAATCCTCTTCGTCATCGGTGATGCCAGCCTTGCGCCGCGCCTTACGATCATCCAGCTCCTGGATATGCGCCCGCGCCTCATCTTCGATGCGCTGGTCCAGCTCGGCGACCTCAGCAGCATATTCCTCATCTTCCTGCATACGCAGCACGCGCTCATCCAGCCAGTTCATGACTGCCTTGGCCAGCTCCTGAGTGCCTTCGCGCTCAGCCGCGGAAATGACGAATACCGGACCTTCCCATTCCAGCCGCTCGACCACATCATCGAGAATCGCCTGCTGCTCGTCTTCCAGCAACTGATCGCACTTGTTCAGCACCAGCCAGCGCTCGCGCAGGGTCAGCGCCGGACTGAACTTGCCGAGCTCATGGATAATGGTCTCGATCGCTTCCACCGGATCGCTCTGATCCAGCGGTGCCATGTCCACCAGGTGCAACAGCAGCCGAGTGCGCGACAGGTGCTTGAGAAAACGCGTACCCAGCCCGGCGCCTTCGGCGGCACCGGCAATCACCCCGGGGATGTCGGCAATGACGAAACTGCGCAACTGACCCACGTCCACCACACCCAGGTTGGGCACCATGGTGGTAAAGGGATAATCGGCGACCTTGGGCGTAGCCGCCGAGACCGAGCGGATGAAAGTACTCTTGCCAGCATTGGGCAGGCCCAGCAGACCGACGTCCGCCAACACCTTCAGCTCCAGCTTGAGATCGCGCAACTCACCCAGACTACCGTTGGATGTCTGCCGGGGAGCGCGGTTGACGCTGGACTTGTAGCGCGTATTGCCCAGGCCATGGAAGCCGCCCTGAGCCACCAGCAGACGCTGGCCTGGCTCGGTCAGGTCGCCGATGATTTCCTGGGTGCCGGCATCGACCACAGTGGTACCCACAGGGACCGGCAGAACCATGTCTTCACCCTTGGCACCCGTGCAGTCGGAACCCCGACCATTCTCACCACGCTTGGCGTTGAAACGACGGGTATAACGATAATCGACCAGAGTGTTCAGGTTGGGATCGGCTTCCAGGAAGATGGAACCGCCATCACCACCGTCGCCACCGTCAGGACCACCCTTGGGGATGAACTTCTCCCGCCGGAAACTCATGCACCCATTGCCGCCATCACCAGCCTTTACCGTGATGGATACTTCATCTACGAATTTCATTGCGCTCCCCCTGAAGGGGTTGATTGAGGGGCCATTGAACAAGCCCTAAGCTACAAACAAAAAAGCCCCGTCGCAAGACAGGGCTTTTTGAAACCGGGATGCTATCAGCCGGCTACGACACTTACGTAGCGACGGTTGAACTCACCCTTGACTTCAAACTTGATCACGCCGTCAGCCTTGGCGAACAGAGTGTGATCCTTGCCCATACCAACGTTCTTGCCGGCGTGGAACTCGGTGCCGCGCTGACGAACGATGATGTTGCCGGCAGTAGCCTGCTGGCCACCGTACAGTTTCACACCAAGTCGTTTGGCTTCTGAATCGCGACCGTTACGTGTGGAACCGCCTGCTTTTTTGTGTGCCATGAGTTTATCTCCTCAATGCTTAGGCAGAGATGCCGGTGATTTTGATTTCGGTGTACCACTGACGGTGGCCCTGACGCTTCATGTGGTGCTTACGACGACGGAACTTGATGATACGAACCTTCTCGCCACGACCATGAGCGCTGATTTCTGCAGTCACCTTGGCGCCATCAACAACCGGTGCACCGATAGTGACGTCGTCACCGTTACCAACCAGCAGTACGCGATCAAATTCGATAGTGGAACCGGTTTCGGCTTCCAGCTTCTCTACTCTCAGGAATTCGCCTTCGGCGACCTTGTACTGCTTACCACCAGTAACAATTACTGCGTACATGTTGCTTTCTCCGTAATCCTGCTCACCCGGCGCTTGGGAATAATGGTTAGTGGCCGGCATGGCTGCAAGTGAACCCGCCTATCGGGCCCGAGCTTGCCATTGTCAAAACAGGGATGCTGTAAATCGGGTTTTCAGGGGCGGGGATTCTACCGACTTATCCTGTGCAACGCAATGCGCGGGCGGCTGTTTATGCGTGCGACTGCGCAGACCGCGCCACTCGCTTTCTTGACAGCACGCTGGCCGCCGCCTAGCATGCCGCGCAACCCTTCTGAAAGCGTGCTGTAGATGACCACCCTGCCCTTTTACACTGCGGTCACTGATGACTTCGAAGCTGTAAACCAGTTGATCATGCGTCAACTGCATTCCCGCGTCCCGCTTGTTGAGAAAATCGGTAGCTACATCATCAGCGCCGGCGGCAAGCGATTGCGCCCTCTTGTGGTCTTGCTTGGCGCCCGCGCCTGCGGCCTGACCGACGAACGGCCACACACCCTGGCGGCGATCATCGAGTTCATGCATACCTCGACGCTGCTGCACGACGATGTGGTCGATACTTCCGACCTGCGCCGCGGCCGTTCCACTGCCAATGCTCTGTGGGGTAATGCTGCCAGCGTATTGGTAGGTGATTTCCTTTATTCGCGCTCTTTCGAATTGATGGTCGAACTCAATGACATGCGCATCATGCGCGTGTTGGCCGGCGCTACCAACGTGATTGCCGAAGGCGAAGTGTTGCAGCTGTCCAAGATTCGCGACGCCAGCACCGATGAAGCCACCTATATGGAAGTTATCCGCAGCAAGACTGCCATGCTGTTCGAGGCTTCCACCCATACCGCCGCCCTGCTCGCCGACGCACCGGCCGAACAAACCGAGGCGCTGCGTCGCTATGGGGACGCGCTGGGTATCGCTTTCCAGTTGATAGACGACCTGCTGGACTACAACGGCGATGCCGAAGCCATGGGCAAGAATGTCGGCGACGACCTGGCCGAAGGCAAACCCACCCTGCCGCTGATCTACACCATGCGCGAAGGCACGCCGGAACAGGCCAGCCTGGTGCGCAAGGCGATCCAGAAAGGCGGAACCGACGACATCGCGGTTATCCGTGAAGCCGTGGAAAACAGTGGCGCTCTGGAATACACCGCCAATCTGGCGCGCCAGCATGCGGATGAGGCGATCAGCCTGCTGCAGACCCTGCCGCCGTCAGTCTACCGGGATGCGCTGGAGCAGCTGGCACGGTTTGCGGTAGATCGTCAGTTCTGATTTGAAGCAATCGCTCCAGCAGCAATCCGACCAGACCATCCAGCACGGGGCAACCGCAAGGTCGCCCCGCTGAAACGCCTTACAAAACCTGGATCAACTCGATATCGAAGATCAGTGTGCTGTGCGGCGGGATGCTGCCGGCGGCACGCTCGCCGTAGGCCAGGTTGGAAGGAATATACAGACGCCATTTGGCCCCTTCCTGCATCAGTTGCAGCGCCTCTGTCCAGCCAGCGATCACACCACCCACCGGGAACTCGGCAGGCTGACCACGCTTGTAGGAGCTATCGAACACTTCGCCGCTGATCAGCGTGCCTTCGTAGTGGGTGCGCACAGTGGAGCTGGCGGTCGGCGTCGCGCCGTTACCGGCTGCGATCACTTCGTACTGCAGGCCGGACGGCAGCGTTACCACACCGTCGCGGGCGGCGTTGCGCTCGAGGAATTCCAGGCCAGCCTTGCCGGCGGCGCGAGCAGATTCCTCGGCCAGCGCCTGCATCTTGCCCTGCAGCGTCTGGAAAGCCGCCTGCATGGCTGCTTCGTCAACCGGGCTGGCCTGCTGAGTGTAAGCATCCCGCACGCCGTCCATGACCAGCTCGATCACCAGATCGGGGATATTGCTCGACAGCAGCTGGTCGCCCATTTGACGGCCAATGCCGTAGCTCACACGCTGTTCGTCGGTTTCGAAAGTATTGCTCATGACGGCTCTCCGGAAAAATGACCGTAAAGCCTGACACAACGTCGGTAAAAATTCACCCTCTGCGCTGCCGAACCTTACCGCGACGACTGGCGGCCCAGCGGGTACCGACAATGCTGCGCTGGGCGATCGAATAGGCTAAAATGCCGCCCTTTTCGCCCCCAATCCCAACCGAGACCCCGTCATGCTGGATAAATTGTTCCAACTCAAAGCCCATGGCACCACTGTGCGCACCGAGATTATTGCCGGTGTCACCACCTTTCTGACCATGGCTTACATCATCTTCGTCAACCCGGTGATGATGGCGGATGCGGGCATTGATCCGGGTGCGGCCTTCGTTGCCACCTGCATCGCGGCCGCCATCGGCTCGCTGATCATGGGGTTGTGGGCCAACTATCCCATCGCCCTGGCACCGGGCATGGGGCTCAACGCCTTCTTCAGCTACACCGTGGTCGGTTCGATGGGCTACAGCTGGCAAGTGGCATTGGGGGCAGTGTTCATTTCCGGCTTTATTTTCTTCCTACTGAGCATCTTCAAGATCCGCGAGTGGGTGATCAACAGCATTCCCCTGCCGCTACGCTCGGCCATCGCTGCGGGTATCGGCCTGTTCCTGGCCTTGATCGCCCTGAAGAGCGCCGGCATCGTGGTGGACAATCCAGCTACTCTGGTGGGCGCCGGCGACATGACGCAACCCGGGCCGCTGCTCGCTTCCCTGGGCTTTGCCGTCATCGTCGCACTGGCCTACCGCCGGGTGACCGGTGCGGTAATGATCGGCATCCTGCTGGTCACCCTCATCAGCCTGGCGCTGGGCCTGACCAGTGCTACGGGTTTCGTTTCCGCACCGCCGAGCCTCACTCCCACTCTGCTGCAGCTGGATATCGCCGGCGCCATGGAAGTGGGCCTGATCAGCGTGATCTTCGCCTTTCTGTTCGTCGACCTGTTCGACACCTCAGGCACCCTCATCGGAGTAGCGCAAAAGGCTGGGCTGGTGGATAAGGAAGGCAAACTGCCACGCCTGGGGCGGGCATTGATGGCCGACAGCACCGCAACCATGGCCGGCTCCATGCTGGGTACGTCCACCACCACCAGTTATGTCGAATCCACCGCCGGCACCGCCGCCGGTGGCCGCACCGGCCTGACCGCTTGCGTGGTCGCTGCACTCTTCCTGCTGAGCCTGTTCCTTTCTCCGCTGGCTGGCGCCGTACCCGCCTTCGCTACCGCACCGGCACTGTTCTTCGTTGCCGTGTTGATGACCAGCGGTCTGGTGCAGGTCGACTGGGAAGACCTGACCGAAGCAGCGCCCGTGGTGGTAACCGCGCTGGTCATGCCGCTGACCTTCTCCATCGCCAACGGCATCGCCCTGGGTTTCATTTCTTGGACCGCGATCAAGCTGTTGTCTGGCCGCTGGCGTGAGCTGAATCCGAGCCTGTATATATTGTCGGCCCTGTTTATCGTGAAACTCGGGTTCTTCAGCTGATGGGTACGGCATTCGATCCCGCTGGCTATGACCAGCAGCTTGAGGAAAAGCGCCAGCGACTGATGTCGCTGCTGCAGCCCTTCGCCGCACCCGAGCCGGAGGTATTCACCTCGCCGCGCGAACATTTTCGTCTGCGCGCAGAGTTTCGCCTGTGGTACGAGCAGGGCCAGCCCCACTACGCCATGTTCGAGCCGGGCGACAACCGCCGGCCGATCCTGATCGAGCAACTACCGATCGCCAGTAAACGCATCAACGAATTGATGATGCCCTTGCTGGAAGCCTGCAAGGCCGATCCGCTGCTGGGCCGCAAGCTGTTCCAGATCGAGTTTCTCACCACGCTGACCGGTGAGGCACTGGTCACTCTGTGCTACCACCGCCCCATTGATGAAGAATGGGATGCGGCAGCCACGGCTCTGGCGCAACAGCTGGACATCCTGTTGATCGGCCGCAGCCGCGGGCGCAAACGGGTGCTGCAGCGTGATCACGTGCTGGAGGCGCTGAGCGTCAACGGCCGCACCTGGCATTACCAGCAGACCGAAGGCGGCTTCACCCAGCCCAACGGCCAGGTTAACCAGCATATGCTCGCCTGGGCGCAAGAGGTGGCCGGTGATAATGCCGATGACCTGCTGGAGCTCTATTGCGGCAACGGCAACTTTACCCTGCCGCTGTCCACCCGCTTTCGCCGGGTGCTGGCGACCGAACTGTCAAAGAGCTCGGTGCGCTCGGCGCTGGAGAACATCGCCCTGAACCAGGTGGACAACGTCACCCTGGTGCGCCTGTCCAGCGAGGAAGTCACCCAGGCCTTGACCGGCGTGCGCGAGTTCCGGCGGCTGCAGGGTATCGACCTGAGCGGCTATGACTTCGGCACTGTATTCGTCGATCCGCCCCGCGCCGGACTGGACCCGGCCACCCTCGAGCTGGTCAAGGGCTACCAACGTATCCTGTATATCTCCTGCAACCCGCAGACCCTGGCGGCCAACCTGGACGAACTGCATGAGACGCACCGTGTCGTCCGCTGCGCCCTGTTCGACCAGTTCCCCTATACCCATCACATGGAATCGGGAGTGCTGCTGGAGCGCCGCGGATTCAGCGCGGCGTCATCAACTGCAGCAGCGGCTCGTAGACCCGGTGGGCGACCGGAATGATCCGCGCCGCCCGCTGCGATTGCAGAAAGACCTGCATCGCTGGCGAACGCGCGAGCATCAGTTCGCGAATCTGGGTTTTCAAGTCCTGACACAGTTCGCTGCTGAAGACGAAGGGATCATAGTGAATGGGTGCCGAGCGCCAGAGCACCCGTAGCGAATCGGTGGTGATAAGCCCGCGCCGGAGATATTCATCGGCACGTACGCTGGATACGAAAGCTGCCCCAACCCGCCCCAGCAACAGTGCATCCAACGCCTTGTCGTGTGATCCGGCATAGATCTGCCGATCGAAGTGCTGATGCAAAGGGCTGCCACCACTGACGGGGAATTCGCGGTGGGGGATCAGTGCTCCCGAAGTACTCGCAGGATCGCTCAGCGCCAGACGCTGGCCGCGGATATCCACCAGGCTATCCATACCACTGTCGGCCCGCACCACCAGAATGGACTGGTAATAGTCCCCCGCCGACGAAAAATAACCACCCTGCATGGCCATGGAGGCAAAAGCCTCAATGCCGTCGTTCTGCCGGTGCGCTGTGAGATAGGAGGCCGGACCGAGCAAGGCGATATCCGCACCACCGGAGACGATGGCATCAATTACGCTTTCATAGGAGCTGGAGCGCAGTATCTGTACCGGCATATCCAGCCCCTCGCTCAGCCACTCGGCCAGTGGCTGATATTCCTCGATAAGTTGGTCGATGTTCTTCACTGGCACCGTAGCGATGCTCAGTCCAACCTGGCGGCAGTGCGCAGCGTCAGCCAGAACAACAGGAGCCTGCAGCGACAGCAGAAACACCAGACCACACAACAGGACTCTCATTCGGCATTAACCTTGGTGGCATGGAAACCACGTTCGAATTCGGCCACCTGTTCAGCGGGCATGGGCCGGCTGAAGTGATATCCCTGCACCAGGTCACAGCCGGCAAGACGGAGATAAACCAGTTGTTCTGCCGTTTCCACTCCCTCGGCCACCACCCGCAGCGACAGCCGCTTGGCCAGAGTAATGGTGAAGGACACGATCAGGCTGTCATCGTGGCTGTTGGATAACTGGGCGATCAGGCCACGGTCAATCTTCAGTTTGTTCACGGGCAGTGATTGTAGGTGCGCGAAACCGGCGTAGCCGCTACCGAAATCGTCCAGGCTTACTCCCAGCCCGGCAGCGCGCAGCGTTTCCAGGCTGGCAATAGCCATGCTTTCCTTCTCAAGGATGGCGGTTTCGGTAATTTCCAACTCCAACCGCCACGTTTCCACCCCCGTCTCAGCCAGTTGCCGCAACACCATACTGCTGAAATGCGGCTGACTCAGCTGTATCGCCGACACATTTACCGCCACCCGGGTATCGAGCCCTTCATCGCCCCAAGCGGCCAACTGCCGGCAAGCAAGTGCAATAACCTCCTCACCCAGCCCGATGATAAAGCCGCTGCGTTCGGCAATGGAAATGAAGCGGTCCGGGTAGATCAGTCCGAAATCAGGATGCTTCCAGCGCACCAGCGCTTCGTAACCGGTGACCGACATCGAATCCAGGTCGATCTGCGGCTGATAGTGCAATACGAACTGGTGCTTTGCCAGCGCCTCGCCGAAGGCCTGCTCCAGATAGAATTCCTGCACATCGGCCACGTTCAATGACGGATCGAAGAAGCGATATCGACCCCGGCCTGCCCGTTTGGCCGAGTACATGGCCGCATCCGCATGGCGAATCAAGCTGTCCACATCCTGACCATCACGCGGGCAGATGCTGATACCGATACTCGGGCTGGTATTCACCTCGCTATCTTCCAATTGATAGGGCGCTGACAGCCGCTGCGTCAATTGGTCCACCCAACTGATGATCTGCTGCTCGGTGCGACTACCTGCCAATAGCACCACGAACTCATCTCCACCGAAACGGGCCGCCTCGTCACCCGGCTCAAGCAGGCGGGTGATGCGCCCGGCAACTGCCTGCAACAGCAAGTCACCGATGCGATGACCGAGGGTATCGTTGATGGATTTGAAACGGTCCAGGTCGATGAACAACACGGCCAGGAGCCGTCGCCTGCTGCGCTGCTCAACCAGTTGCCGGCTGGCCACTTCAATGAATTGCCGACGATTGAACAGCCCGCTGAGGTGGTCGGTGGAAGCGGCGCGGCTGCTGCGCTCATGTTCGCTTTCCAGGCGGGCGATCAACTGCTGGTTCTCCCCCTGCGATTGCTGCAAGGTGCGCAGTGCCGCCTGTTGGCCGTGCAGCATCCTGACCATCCAGAATACGCAGATCAACACCGCCAGGGTCATGACGCCATTGAACAACAACTGGCGCGATTGGCCGGCGCGAAATGACTGCAGTATCTCGTCGTACTGCTTGCTGATGACCACGGTGAAGCCATGCTGCGGCATGCTATGGAAAGCGCTCTGATATAGCTTGCTGCCTGCCTGCGAGGTATACACCGCGCGGGTGCCGCCACCAGGTGCCGGAGTCAGGGTTTCGCCACCGAGTATGACGCCACTGGAGTCAGCCCGCACCCGCTCCCTACCGCTGACATCCAACAGTTGGATAAACCCCGTTTGGCCGAGATCGATGTAGTGATAGAGGCCGACCAGATAGCCGATATCCATCTCAATCAGCATAGCCTGCCCATCACTGCCGGCCAGGGGTACAAGAAACGGCAGGCGCCAGTTGGGAAGCGGCCATTGTCCCTCGGCGGCGTTCAAGGCCAGAGGAATGAAAGGCTGGTTGACCTGAACGTCAGTCGCCTCATGCAACCTCTCCAGCCAGGGCACCGGCAAACTTTCCAACCCATCACCGTGACTGGCAAACAGTTGTTGGCCCCGCCCATCGAACACACTCAAACGGTTGAACACCGGATCGCTTGCCAGCAACCTGGACAAGCGCTCGGCTACCTCGCCTCCCTGCTGTTGCTCGCTACTGTAGATAGCCCCCGCAGCTTTGGCCCGGTCAGCCAACTGCCGCAGGTTCTCCGCGATGATAACCGACAGGTTCAAGTGCTCCGCCGCCTCGGCTTTCAGGCGCTCATCATGGGTCCGATCGTTGTGATAGTAGAACATCAGCCACAGGAACAGCACGTATAGCGTACCCAGCACTATGACCGCGTACTGAACAAGAACGATGGAAATAGACGAACCGCGATGACTGATCATGGGTGTACCGATTGGGAAGGGGCACTCTCGACCAGAATGATAGCACAAAGGCATTACACAAAGATTGCAAGGCTGTGTTCCTGCTGCCGACCCGCCGCCGGCTACGGCAACGTGAACCCTCTCCCAGATCACGCCATTACTTCTGCGATGAACAGTGCTCTGCAATACACTGGCAGCATCGTGAGATACCAGACCATATCCATTTAAACGGGCAGCATAGGCAGTAGCCCCTATACCAGGGAGGACTACGCCATGCGTTGTCGTGGATTTACCTTGATTGAAATCATGGTAGCGATCGCCGTACTGGCCATCCTGTTGTCCATCGGCCTGCCCGCCTTCGGCAGCCTGATCGACAACCAGCGCATGGATAGCAGCGTCAACAGCCTGCTGCGCAGCATCAACCAAACCCGCACAGAAGCCACCCGCCGCAACCGCCACGTCACCATGGCGCCATTGTCAGGGGACTGGAGCAATGGCTGGAGCATTTTCATCGATGCCAATAACAACGGCGCGCTCGATGTCGGCGAGACCGTGCTGCATGAAGAACAACCCGCCCGCGTCCACCACGTGCATGTCAACTCACCGCTCGCCAGTTACCTGCGCTATAACGCCCAAGGCGAGTCGGAACTGTTGAACGGTGGTTTTCAGTCAGGAACATTTTCATTCTGTCCCAATGAGGCAGGTGCCAAGGGGCGACAAGTGATCATCAACCGAATCGGGCGGGCGCGGCTGCAAGCGGCGGAGATCCCGGCAGGGAACTGTCCCAGCTAGATCATCAGCTATACAGCGATATCGGAGCAGTTATACTCCTTGCTTAAGAGGAAAAATAAAAACCTAAAACCTCATGGAGACTGCTTCCCTTGCTGGGTCAGGATCTTTACCTATACGAGAGTATCAGCCTGCAGCTGCGTCGCCATATCGAGGGCGGCAGCTACAGACCTGGGCAGCGCTTGCCCTCCGTGCGCAGTCTCAGCCGTCTTTTCAATACCAGCGTCAACACCATAATCCAGTGCCTGCGCCAGCTTGAGCAGGAAAATTACATCGAAATAAGAGCCCGCTCGGGCACCTTCGTAGCCGCCTGCCCACCCGCGATTACCACGGGAGCTGCTGAGTTCGAATTCCTGCCGGTCGAGATATCGCTGAGCGATGATATTTTGCACTACATGGAACCCCATCATCAGCTCGATCTGATCCACCTGGGCATTGCGCTGCCCGATCCGCAATTGATGCCCATGGAGCGCATCATGAACACTCTGAGGGATATAACCCGGAAGCAGCCGCTTGACGTCTGGGACTATACCCACCCGAAGGGTCATCAGCGTTTTACGCTCCAGCTTGCCCGACGTAGTCTCCACTACCCTAATCCGATTTCCCAGGATGATGTCATCATCACCAACGGCTGCATGGAGGCCATCGATCTTGCCCTGCGCACGGTCACCCGGCCAGGCGACACCGTAGCGGTTGAGTCTCCGACTTATTACGGCACCTTGCTCGCGCTGGAGGTGCTGCGGCGCAAGGTACTGGAAATTCCTACCAGTCCGAGCCACGGCATTTGCCTGTCAACACTTGAGCTGGCATTCAAGCATCGTCGCGTCAGCGCCTGCCTGGTTTCGCCCAACGCGCAGAACCCACTTGGGTTCACCATGTCAGAGGAAAACAAACAGAAACTGGTTGAGCTGGCCACCCATTACAATATTCCCATCATCGAGAATGATGTCTGGGGCGATACCCTCTACTCCGACGGAGCTATGCCGGCCAAGGCCTATGACCATGCCGGGATGGTTCTGTATTGCCATTCTTTCTCCAAGTCCCTGATACCGGGTATCCGGCTGGGCTGGGTGGCCCCCGGCCGCTTTCACCATCGGTTGCGCGAATTGAAACTGGTGAGCAGCATTACCACTGCATCGGCTCCACAACTGCTGCTGGCTCGACTGATGGAAAGCGGATTCTATGCCCAGCATCTGGTCTCGCTGCGCCAGCAACTGGCGGCCCAGGCTGATCGAGTACGCCAGGCGGTACTGGAATGGTTCCCACCGGGCACCTCGGTACAGCAACCCAGCGGCGGCTGTGTGCTATGGGTAGTTCTACCCTCGCATATGAATTCCCACTCATTATTTGAAGAAGCTCTACGAAGCGGAATTCATATTTTCCCAGGGAGCGTTTTTTCTCCCGGACAACGATACGCCCACTGCCTGCGCTTGAATGTCGGAAGGCCAGTAAACTCAGCTGTATTGCAAGCCGTGCGCCGATTGGGGGAGATCGCCCGACGGACTGGCAGCCCCACGGAGGGGCCGACCTCTGACGGCTAATCCCCGTCTCATTCGTCGCGCTGTTTCAGTCAGATCGGACAATCTGTACCTGTTTTCCCCCCAGTGGGAGGCATAGGATCAAGACTCCATAATAAGAAGACAGAGCGAGCCATTATGAAACCTGCAAAATTCTATTGGCTGCCCGGCGCAGCCAGCCTGCTAGCGATCGCCTTGACGGGATGCCTGAGTTCCGGAGGCTCAAGCTCCCGCTCCGACAATGCCCCTGACCTGCAGCTGAACGTGTTGTCCAGCGCAGCAGACCAGGTCAGCGGCGGCAGCGTTCTGGTTACGCTGGAAGGCGATGCTGCTCAAATCGACGAGGAGCTGGATCAGCTCGAGTTCTGGATCAATGATCAGGAAGTGCAGCCCGCGCGTCTGAGCCGCCGCAACGATCGTCTGGAAATCCTGCTTGAAGGGTTGGCGCAGGGAGAGAACCAACTGGAGTTGCACCATGCCAAGCATGGCCCATTGCATGACCTTACCCTGACCAATCATCCAATCACCGGACCGATCTTCTCCGGGCCGCAGCAGTATCCTTTTGTCTGCACCTCGGTTTCCGAGTTGGGTAGGCAGCCGCTGGTGGATACCGAGGGTGACGCTGGATTCCCGGTGTACGACGACAATGGTACGCAGATCGGCTTGAGCAAGGATTGCTCGATTGAGCCCTACGTGGTGTTTCTCTACCGGACCAATGCCACCAACCCTACCTATCGACCCTTGCCAGCAGATGGTTCGCGCCCCGCTGATATGGCCACCACCACGCTCACCGATGGTCGGGTAGTGGACTTCATAGTCCGCCAGGAGCGCGGCACCATCAACCGCTTCCTCTACAGTTTCGCTACCCTCGCTACGCTGGGGGACGCCGCCGATGCCGCAGCAACGGACAAATGGAACGGGCGTCTGCTGTTCCACTTCGAAGGTGGCGTCGCCATTGGCCATACGCAGGGGCGAGTAAGCGGTAGGGCCCTGGCGCCGGAAGTGCTGGGCAAAGGCTACGCGGTCATTTACTCGTCGGGCACCCGTACCAACGCCCATTACAACCTGCAGGTGGGTGGCGAGACCGCGCTGATGGTCAAGGAGCATTTCATCAAGCGCTTCGGCACCCCGGATTACACCGTTGCCATCGGCGGATCGGGTGGCGGTATCCAACAATATGTCTATTCACAGAACCACCCGGATCTGCTGGATGCTGGTGTGCCGCAATACTCCTATCCCGACATGGTCACCCAGACAATCCACATCGGCGACTGCGAGCTGCTCGAATACTATATGGACGCTACCGACCGCAACAACCCGTTCTGGCGCACTACCGCCAACCGTAGCCTGCTGGTCGGGTTGAACTCGACCGACGCCTACCCGGACCCCTTTGCTGGCGCAAAAAGCATGCTGGGCTATAGCACCGCACCCGGCATGACCGAATGCATCCCCGCTTGGCGTGGCTTGACGCCACTGGTGATGAATCCGCACTACGGCCAGGCCACAAACCAGGGGCAGATGCAGCCGCCCGGTGTGATGAACGATGTGCAATGGACCCATTATGATGACCTGCGCAACATCTACGGGGTCGATGACAATGGCAATCCACGCACCCTGTTCGACAACGTGGGCGTGCAATATGGGTTGAAGGCACTGAACGGCGGAGATATTACCCCTGCCGAGTTCCTCAAGCTGAACAGCCAGATCGGTGGCTGGAAGCATCCCAACGAGATGGTCCAAGAGGGCTTCCCGTTCATCGGCACCGAGGCTGACGTCCTGGAGGACCCTTCCCGGTTCGACCCCTGGAGCAGTCGCAACATGCGCTTGAGCCCGGATGGCAACAGCCCGGCTCCACGTACCGAGGGTGACCTGCAGGCCATCAATGCCGCCTATGAATCGGGCATGGTATTCGATGGGCAGCTGAACATGCCGGTTATCGACTGGCGGCATTATCTGGAAGAAGTGCTGGATATGCACAACAGCCATCAGTCCTTCTCCGCCCGCCAGCGTATCCGCAACCGGATGGGCAACTCGGACAGCCAGGTGATCTGGTTCACTGATGCCCGGCCAACCGACCTGAGCGATCCCGACGAGCCGCAGCCGCGGGAGGATTTCGACCAGACCTGGATGGCTCTGGACGTATTGCATGAGTGGCTGATGAATATCCGCGCCAACCCGGAGGACGGCATCGCCGGCAACAAACCTGCCGCGGCAGTGGACAGTTGTTTCGAAACCAATGGTGACCTGAAAGCTGCGGGACAGGATGTATGGGACGGCATACTGGATAACAGCCCCGCCGGGGCCTGTACTAACCAGTTCCCGACCTACACCACGTCACGGATGATCGCCGGCGGGCCGATCGAGGGAAGCATCTTCAAGTGCGCACTGAAACCGGTCAGCACTGCGCTCACGGACGGCACCTATGGCAGCTGGAACCCCACCACCGAGCAGGTAGCTGAGCTCAATGCCATCTTCCCGCAAGGCGTTTGTGATTACGCTCAACCGGATCAAGGCAGACCCGGCAGCTGAAGCCGAGCCGGTACGCCCTGCGGGCGTACCGGCACTGCCGTCTCAGGTACGGTATTCGGCGTTGATACGTACGTACTCGTGAGACAGGTCGGTGGTCCAGATGGTCTCGCTGAATTCGCCCCGCCCCAGCTCGATGCGGATGGTGATTTCAGCCTGGGCCATCACCCGAGCGCCCTGCTCTTCGGTGTATTCCGCGGCGCGGCCACCATTGCGGGTAATGCAGACCTCATCGAGATATACGTCGATGCGCTCCACATCCAGATCCGGCACTCCGGCGTAACCAACCGCAGCCAGAATTCGACCCCAGTTCGGATCGGAGGCAAACAGCGCAGTCTTGATCAGCGGTGAATGAGCCACGGCATAGGCCACATCCAGACACTCGTTGCGGTTACCTCCACCGTTGACCTGCACGGTAACGAACTTGGTGGCGCCTTCGCCATCGCGCACGATCGCCTGCGCCAGCTCCAGCATGACGGCATTTACCGCTTCGGCCAGTTGGGCATATTCGCTGCTCGCCGGATCGGTGATTTCTGCCATCGCCGCCTGACCGGTGGCGATCAGCATGCAGGAGTCGTTGGTGCTGGTGTCACCGTCGATGGTGATGCGATTGAAAGACAGGTCGGCGGCCTGACGCAGCAATTGTTGCAGTACCGGCTGCGCCACCTTGGCATCAGTCGCCACGTAGCCGAGCATGGTCGCCATGTTCGGGCGAATCATGCCGGCGCCCTTGGAGATGCCGGTAATGGTCACCGTCTGGCCTGCCAGTTTGATCTGCCGGCTGGCACCTTTGGGCTGGGTGTCGGTGGTCATGATGCCTTCGGCGGCCATGGCCCAGTTATCCTCAGCCAGGTTCGCCAGCGCCTGGGGCAATACCGCAATGATCTTGTCCGCTGGCAACAGCTCGCCGATGACCCCGGTACTGAAAGGCAGAACCTGGTCCGGCTCGACACCGGTCAGTTCGGCCAGGGCAGCACAGGTCTTCAGCGCTGCGGCCATACCGGGTTTGCCGGAGCCGGCATTGGCATTACCGGTATTGACCAGCAGATAGCGTGGCGCCTGGGTCAGGTGCTGCTTGCACAGAGTAACCGGTGCGGCGCAGAAGGCATTGGTGGTAAACACCCCGGCGATCGCCGTGCCCGGCACCGCCTCCATCACCACTACATCTCGGCGCCCAGGCTTCTTGATACCAGCAGAGGTAATACCGAGACGAAACCCGGGAACCGGGTGCAGAGTGGGAAGAGGACCGAGTCCGACGGACATGAAAAGAACTCCAGAAATAGAATAGATAGAAACTGAATGGCACTTACTTAAGATTTTTTACAATCGACATTCCACCACACCCCGCCGTCCTTGGCGCAGGCCGAGGATGACGGGGTTGAGGGTCTACTCCCGACAGGACGGGATGTGGTAATCAGCCGATCTTGCCGTGACACTGCTTGTATTTCTTGCCCGAGCCACAGGGGCACGGGTCGTTCCGGCCGATCTTGGGGCCGTCGCGGGTGATCGGCGTACCGGGCATTGAGGTTGCCGGTTCACCGGTCTGCTCCTCGGCCTGCGCTTCTTCGCCGACTCCAGGCAGCTCCTCATGCTTGAACTGCATACGCTTGGCCAGTTCCTCGGCCTGCTGACGCAGCCGGGCTTCTTCCGCGGCCGGGTCTTCCCGACGTACCTGCACGTGGCTGAGCACACGAATGGTATCGTTCTTGATCGATTCGAGCATTTCCTCGAACAGATTGAAGGCCTCGCGCTTGTATTCCTGCTTCGGGTTTTTCTGGGCGTAGCCGCGCAGATGGATGCCCTGACGCAAATGGTCCATTGTCGCCAGGTGTTCCTTCCACAGATCGTCCAGTACCCGCAGCAGCATCTGCTTCTCGAACGAACGCAGCGCTTCCGGTCCGGTCAGTTCTTCCTTCTCGGCGTAGGCGTTGTTCAGCTCATCCTGCACGCGCTGACGAACGCCTTCTTCGTGCAGGGTGTCGTCCTCATCCAACCACTGCTGAATGGGTAGGTCCAGCGCCAGTTCGGTACGCAGGTGCTGCTCCAGGCCGGGGATATCCCACTGCTCGGGTACGCTCTGCGGCGGCATGTATTGGCTGATCGTATTATTCACCACATCCGCACGGATGGCCTTGATCGTCTCTTCCACGGAGTCCGCGGCGAGAATCTCGTTGCGCTGGGTATAGATCACCTTGCGCTGCTCGTTGGCCACGTCATCATATTCCAGCAGCTGCTTGCGGATATCAAAGTTGCGGCCTTCGACTTTGCGCTGGGCCTTCTCGATGGCGTTGGTGACCATGCGATGCTCGATAGCCTCGCCCTTCTCCATCCCCAGCGCCTTCATGAAGTTCTTCACCCGATCCGAGGCGAAAATACGCATGAGGTTGTCTTCCAGCGACAGGTAGAAGCGGCTGGACCCCGGGTCACCCTGACGGCCGGAACGACCACGGAGCTGGTTGTCGATACGGCGAGATTCGTGGCGCTCGCAGGCGATGATATGCAGACCGCCAGCATCCAGTACCTGCTGGTGGCGTTCCTGCCATTCGGCCTTGATCTGATCAATTTGCTCGGGGGTGGGGTCTTCCAGGCTGGCGATTTCCGCTTCCCAGCTACCGCCGAGGATGATGTCGGTACCACGACCAGCCATGTTGGTGGCGATGGTTACCGCGCCCGGCCGACCGGCCTGGGCAATAATCTCAGCTTCCTTCTCGTGATACTTGGCGTTGAGTACCTGGTGCGCGATGCCTTCCTTGTTCAGCAGTTGGGACACCACCTCGGAGGATTCGATCGAGGCGGTACCCACCAGCACCGGACGCCCGCTCTCCTGGCATCCCTTGATGTCGGCGGCAATGGCGGCGAACTTCTCACCGATGGTCAGGTACACCAGGTCGTTGTAATCCTTGCGGATCATCGGCTGGTTGGTAGGAATAACCACCACGTCCAGATTGTAGATCTGGCGGAACTCGAAGGCTTCGGTGTCAGCGGTACCGGTCATGCCGGCCAGCTTGTTGTACAACCGGAAATAGTTCTGGAAGGTGGTCGAGGCCAGGGTCTGACTCTCAGCCTGGATATTCAATCCTTCCTTGGCCTCGATGGCCTGATGCAGCCCCTCGGAGAGGCGGCGACCCGGCATGGTGCGGCCGGTGTGCTCATCAACCAGCAACACCTGACCATCCTGCACGATGTACTCGACGTCGCGGTGGAACAGGGTGTGCGCGCGCAGGCCCGAGTGTACATGGTGCAGCAGGTTGAGATTCTGCGCCTGGTACAGGCTGTCGCCTTCGGCCAGCAGGCCTTCGCGGGTGAGCAACTCCTCGACGTACTGATGGCCGTCTTCGTTGAGCTCGACCTGACGGGTCTTCTCATCGATGAAGTAATGACCATCCACGCCCTCTTCGCCCTCTTCCGCCCTGACGCCGCGCTTGAGCAGCGGGATCAGTTTGTTGATGGCGGTGTAGAGCTTGGAGCTGTCCTGCGCAGGACCGGAAATGATCAACGGAGTCCGCGCTTCGTCGATCAGAATGGAGTCCACTTCGTCGACAATGGCAAAGTTCAGCTCGCGCTGGAATTTGTCTTCCAGGCGGAACGCCATGTTGTCACGCAGGTAGTCGAAGCCGAATTCGTTGTTGGTGCCGTAGGTGATGTCGCAACGGTAGGCAGCCCGCTTTTCCGCCGGGTCCTGGAAAGGCACGACCACCCCGACGCTGAGGCCAAGGAACTCATGCAGCGGACGCATCAGGTTGGCGTCGCGGCGGGCCAGGTAGTCGTTCACCGTAACCACATGCACACCCTTGCCGGACAGCGCGTTCAGATAGGCTGGCAGGGTGGAGACCAGCGTCTTGCCCTCACCGGTCTTCATCTCGGCGATCT
Source organism: Halopseudomonas bauzanensis (assembly GCF_900114735.1). Classification (GTDB taxonomy): domain Bacteria; phylum Pseudomonadota; class Gammaproteobacteria; order Pseudomonadales; family Pseudomonadaceae; genus Halopseudomonas; species Halopseudomonas bauzanensis. The sequence continues at coordinate 842,345 of NZ_FOUA01000001.1, forward strand.
TGCCTTCATGCAGGACCAGGCCACCGATGAGCTGCACATCGAAGTGCCGCATGCCCATCACCCGCTTGCTCGCTTCACGCACCAGGGCGAAAGCTTCGGGGAGGATGGAGTCGAGACTTTCGCCTTTGCTTACCCGTTCCCTGTATTCAACGGTCCGGGCTTTGAGCTCGTCATCGCTCAGACCGTTCAAGCCTTCCTCGAGTGCATTGATGGCATGAACGATCTTGTTCATGCGTTTCAACTCACGCTCGTTCTTGCTTCCAAACATCTTCTTCAATAAAGGCGCAAACATAATCGACTTCGATATCCATGTGATGATGGCAAGGCTGGCCCGTGCGCAGGCCATTCACCGAAAAAACCATTCTACTCTGAAAGTCTGGAGACAATAAACCGCCGTTGCGGCAGAGCAGATGGCGGCGAGCAAAGGGGAAGACCCGAAGACCCGGCATAAGCCGGGTTTGGGTGAGCAAGGCAGGGAGTTATTTCAGGGCGAGAAAGCGTGCCGGATTGATGGCCATGCCGTTGTGGTAGACCTCCAGATGCAGATGCGGTCCGGTTGAGCGACCTGTCGAGCCGACGGTTGCGACCTGCTGCCCCTTCTTCACCAACTCACCTTTCTTGACCAGCAAGTCCTGGGCGTGAGCATAACGGGTCTTGTAGCCACCCGCATGACTGATCTCAATCATGTTGCCATAGGCGCCACGACGGCCGGAGAACGTCACCACGCCCGCTCCCAGAGCATGAATCTCCGTACCTCGCGGAGCAGCGAAATCCAGCCCCGAATGCATGGCCGAGCGACGGGTGATGGGGTCGGTGCGCCGACCGAAGCCGGAGGAAATATAACCGGTCTGCACTGGAATGAAATCCAGCATGGCATTGGCGTCGTTGTGCCGATTGAGCATCAACTCTTCCAGCAGCCGCAATTGCTGGGTGCGATCGTCGATCCGGGCAGACAGGCGATCAAGCACCGTCTGAATGTCAGCACCCTCATAGGAATCGCTGTGGCTCGGCAACTCCGGACCACCCATGCCAGGGTCGGTACTGAAGTTGAATTCGCCGTCAGACAGGTCGGCCAGTTCGGTAAGTCGCTCACTCAGGGCGTCAAGACGCGACAGCCGGGTCTGCAACCGACTCAGCTGCTGAGTCATGTGCTCCAGCTGTACCTGGGATTCTTCCTTTATATAGTCGCTCTCAAGCTCATACCCTTCGAGAGACTGCTCCCAGATCTGTTCATAATCCAGCGCGGCACTGGATTCTTCAATGGCCTTGCCGGCCCCGCTTAACTGCCAGGTTATCACTGCGGCGGCAATCGGCATGGCGAGTACCGCCATGATGCCGGAAATGACCCAGGGCGAGCCGAGCGTCAGTGCCTTGGTAGCACCCTCGCGCCCGGTAAGAATGATGATGTTCAATATTGTAGATCCCCAAAATCTTCCTGCGGTTCTGGTACGATGACCGCTGATTCAGCCACTCCGGACGACACGATGTCTTTTCATCCTCTGCATGCCCGTCGCCCGGGCGACCTGCTAAGAACCCACTCCACCCTGAAGGGCCTTTTCAATCAGGCAAGGGCCGTTGAACGATTGCAGATTCTGCTCGAATCCGTACTCGAACCCGCCGCCAGAGAGCATTGCCGCGCAGCATCCTATCGTGATGGCGTGCTTCGGTTGCTGGTGGCCGACAGTCAGTGGGCAACCCGGGTCCGATATCAGCAACGACGCCTCATCCGACAACTTCAGGCTTACGCGGAATTCGCCACCTTAACGAAAATCCACTGCAAGGTACAACCTCCATTGGTCAAAAAAGCACCACCAGTTCGCAAAATGAGGCGATCGGCGGTGGCAGCGGATAGTCTGAGCGAGACCGCAGGCCATATCAGCGACCCGAATCTGCGCTCGGCATTGGAACGCCTGGCGCGCCACCATCGCGGCGAATCAGACGAATAAAAAACGGCCACCGAGGTGGCCGTCAAACGAAACGAGAAAAAATCAGACCGCAGCGGCCGGGCGCATGAAGGAGATGGGCGCGGTTCCGGCATCTTCAAAGGTGACTATTTCCCAAGCATCGGCATTGGCCAGCAGCGCGCGCAGCAGCTTGTTGTTGAGCGCATGCCCCGACTTGAAGCCGCGGAATTCGCCCACCAGGCTCTTGCCCAGCAGATAAAGATCGCCGATGGCATCGAGAATCTTGTGCTTGACGAATTCGTCCTCGTACCGCAGGCCGTCTTCGTTGAGTACGCGATACTCATCCACCACGATGGCGTTATCCACGCTGCCACCCAGCGCCAGGTTCTGCGAGCGCAGGTACTCGATATCCCGCATGAACCCGAAAGTCCGGGCGCGGCTGACTTCCTTGACGAAAGACGTGCTGGAGAAGTCCACGCTGGCAAACTGGCTCCGGCCACGGAAGACCGGATGATCGAAGTCGATGCCGAACGATACCTTGAATCCCTCGAAAGGAACGAAGGTAGCCGTCTTGCCCTCTTCTTCAACCGTGATTTCACGCTTGATGCGAATGAACTGTTTCGGAGCTTCCTGTTCCTCGATGCCTGCTGACTGAATCAGGAATACGAAAGGACCGGCGCTGCCATCCATGATCGGCACTTCGGGGGCACTGAGCTCTACCACGGCGTTATCGATACCCAGACCGGCCATGGCTGACAGCAGGTGCTCGACAGTGTCCACCTTGACACCATCCTTGATCAGGGTGGTAGACATGGTGGTTTCGCCCACGAATTCCGCACGCGCCGGGATCTCGACCACAGGGTCGAGATCGGTCCGGAGGAACACGATGCCGGTATCCACCGGCGCCGGTTTCAGCGTGAGGTAAACCTTCTCACCCGAATGCAGGCCAACACCGGTGGCCCGGATGATGTTCTTCAGTGTGCGTTGTCTGATCATGCTTGAACTGGCTTCCGCTCTAGTTGCGAATAATTTTCAATAAGTGGCGCACATCATAGCAAAACCCGCCTTCGTTGAACACTAATCAGCCCTATTCCATCGATTGATCAAATCAATCTGCCTGACGACGCAGGAAGGCCGGGATGTCCAGATAATCCAGGTCTTCAGCCGGCTGGGTCAGACGTGCCGCGGCTGCACTGCCGCCCGCGTTGGAATTGCGCATGACGGTCGGGCGGTCCAGATCGCGGTAGTTCGGCGCGGTCGCATCCGACTGACGGGCTGCTGCCGGTGCCGGAGTATTATCTACCACCTTCACTGGTTTCTCCATGCGCGCGCCCAGACCGGTGGCGACCACGGTGACCCGCAGCTCGTCGCGCAGCTCGGGATCGATCACGGTGCCGACCACTACAGTGGCGGTTTCCGAGGCGAATTCCTCAACGGTATTACCCACTTCCGAGAACTCGCCCAGGGACAGGTCCGGACCAGCGGTAATATTGACCAGGATACCGCGGGCACCCATCAGGTTGACATCTTCCAGCAGCGGGCTGCGGATTGCCGCTTCGGCAGCTTCACGGGCACGGTTCGGGCCGCTGGCGTGGCCGGTACCCATCATTGCCATACCCATTTCGCTCATCACGGTCTTCACGTCGGCGAAGTCGACGTTGATCATGCCGGGGCGGATGATCAGGTCAGCGATGCCCTGTACCGCGCCCAACAGTACATCGTTGGCTTTGCTGAAGGCCGACAGCAGGCTGGCGTCCTTGCCCAGAACGGTCAGCAGCTTCTCGTTGGGGATGGTGATCAGCGAGTCGACGTGTTGACCCAGCTCGCGGATACCTTCTTCGGCGATCTGCAGACGCTTGCGGCCTTCGAACGGGAACGGCTTGGTCACTACGGCCACGGTCAGGATACCCATTTCACGGGCGACCTCGGCCACGATCGGCGCCGCGCCGGTACCGGTACCACCGCCCATGCCGGCGGTAATGAATACCATATCAGCACCCTGCAGCACTTCTGCGATACGCTCGCGATCTTCCATCGCGGCTTCGCGGCCGACCAGCGGGTTAGCGCCGGCACCCAGCCCCTTGGTCACGGCCGAGCCCAGTTGCAGCACGGTGCGCGCGGTCATGTTTTTCAGGGCTTGAGCATCGGTATTGGCGCAGATGAAATCCACACCTTCAACATTGTTGACCACCATGTGCTGCAGGGCGTTGCCACCGCCACCGCCGACACCGACGACCTTGATCACTGCGTTTTGCGGGAGGTTATCAATTAATTCAAACATGGTCCCATCTCCTCGAGTCTGACACTCGTCTTGTTTCATCTGGTTTCGTTTCGTTTGGTACCGCTTGCCGGGTTACCCCCGGCTGCCCGCTTGTGCGGGTCTGTTAAAAATTCCCCTTGAACCACCGCTTCACTTTGATCAGCGGCGACTCCCTGCTCTGCTCCGAGCTACTTTGATTGCCATCGGCATGGTGCTTCATGCCGTAGTGCAACAGCCCCACCCCCGTTGAGTAGATGGGGTTGCGCACCACGTCAGCCAGTCCCTTGAATTCCTGCGGTACGCCCAGGCGCACCGGCATATGGAATATCTCTTCGGCCAGCTCGACAGCACCTTCCATCTTGGCGGTGCCGCCAGTCAGTACGATGCCGGCCGGAATCATGTCTTCGTACCCGGACCGGCGCAGTTCGGCCTGGATCAGGGTGAACAGTTCGTCGTACCGCGGCTCGACCACCTCCGCCAGCGCCTGGCGTGACAGGTCCCGCGGCGGGCGTTCACCCACGCTCGGAACCTTGATGGTCTCCTCCGGGCCGGCCAGTTTGGCCAGTGCGCAGGCGTAGCGGATCTTGATCTCTTCAGCGTGCTGGGTCGGGGTGCGCAGGGCCATGGCGATATCATTGGTCACCTGATCGCCGGCAATCGGAATCACCGCGGTATGGCGGATCGCGCCCTCGGTGAAGATGGCGATGTCAGTGGTGCCACCGCCGACATCCACCATGCACACGCCCAGCTCTTTCTCATCCTCGGTCAGCACCGAGTAGCTGGAGGCCAGTTGTTCGAGGATCACATCCTCGACTTCCAGGCCGCAGCGACGGATGCATTTCTCGATGTTCTGCACTGCATTCATGGCGCAGGTGACCAGATGCACCTTGGCCTCCAGCCGCACGCCGGACATGCCACGGGGCTCGCGGACGCCTTCCTGGTTATCGATCACGTATTCCTGCGGCAGGATGTGCAGCACTTTCTGATCAGCGGGAATGGCCACCGCCTGGGCTGCATCCAACACACGTTCAATGTCCGCCTGCACCACCTCGCCCTCGCGAATGGCCACGATGCCATGGGAGTTCATGCTGCGGATGTGGTTGCCGGCGATGCCGGCGAACACCGAATGAATCTGGCAGCCAGCCATCAGCTCGGCCTCTTCGATGGCGCGCTGAATGGACTGCACGGTGGATTCGATATTCACCACCACGCCCTTCTTCATGCCGCGGGACGGATGCGAGCCGATGCCGACGATTTCCAGCTCACCGTCTGCGCCGAACTCGCCGACCAGAGCGACTACCTTGGAGGTGCCGATATCCAGTCCGACGATCATCCTGCTACCCTGCTTGCTTGCCATGATTACTCGTTACTCCCCGATTGAATCGTTGCAGGCTCGCGCCATGCCACTGCCATGCCGTTGCTGTAGCGCAGATCGACCCGCGCAATGAGTTCGCGGCGGTCCGACAGCATCAGCTTGTCGATGGTCAGAAAGCGCTGCATTTTTTCCACCACATCCCCCTGCCCCAGCAGGATCTCGATTCCTTCGCGGGTGGTCAGGAACCAGCTGCCGCGGTCCCGTAATTCCAGTTGCGCCACGCGATGCCCGTAGGGCCGCAGTAGCCGGTTGAACTGCTGGTAGGTCTGCATCACCCGGCGCTTGGTCCGTTCCGGCCCGTTCAACAGGGGCAAACCTTCAAAGCTGTCGATATGCTCTGGCACAAAGGCCCGTCCAGCGTTGTTCAATAGTGCCGAATCCCCCCACCGCGCCACCGGCAGGTGCTCGTCCAGCGTGATCACCAACTGGTCCGGCCAGACCCGCGTGACCGCTGCGCTGGCAACCCAGGGCATGGCGATAAGGTCGGCGCGCAGCGCCTCCAGATCGATGGTCAGCAGGCTTTCTTCCAGATACGGCTCGATGCTCTGATGCACCGACTCGCGGTCGATGTACTGCAGATCGCCCTCGACATTGATCAGACTGATAGGCCGCTGCGCCAATGGCTGCAGGCGGTTGGCCAGCTCGTACAGCCCCATGCCCAGCACCACCAGCAATAGCGGCCAGAGCAGCTGCTGCATGCGGCGTGCGGCGTCATTGACAGACGGCATGCTCAACCGCGGCCAGCTGCGTGGGGCCGGCGGGGTCACGCGCACGGCGCCCCGGTTCGGCGCATTGCGCCGCCCGGCAGTCCTGCCTGCGCGTTGGTCCCGGATCATCAGCCCCAGCAACATGTGCAGTCCTCAGTAACGGGCACTGGCGAGAATCGCCAGCACCAGATCGGTGAAACTCAGACCCGCCGCGGCTGCGGCCATGGGCACCAGGCTATGGTCAGTCATCCCCGGCGAGGTATTGACCTCGAGCAGGTAGAAGTTGCCATCGCTGTCCTGCATCAGATCCACCCGTCCCCAACCGCGACAGCCGACGGCACTGAAGGCCTGCAGGCAAAGTTCGGCGAGTTCGGCCTCGCGCTCCGGCGGCAGGCCGCAGGGGCACTGGTACTGGGTATCATTGGCCAGGTATTTGGCCTGGTAGTCATAAAAGGTGTTTGGTGTGCTCAGGCGAATCGCCGGCAGCGCCTGGCCGTCAAGAATACCGACGGTGAACTCGGCGCCGGTTACCCACTGCTCGACCAGCGCAACGTCGTCGTACTTCAGTGCCTGTTGCCAGGCAGCCTTGAGTTCGTCCAGCGAGTGCACCTTGGCCATGCCGATGCTCGACCCTTCATGGATCGGCTTGATGATCAACGGCGTGCCGAGGCGCTCGACTACCGCGGCGCACTCCTGCTCGTCGCGCAACACGGCGTAAGCCGGCGTCGGCAGGCCCAGGCTCTGCCACACCTGTTTGGTGCGCAGCTTGTCCATACCCAGTGCCGAGGCCATGACGCCGCTGCCGGTATAGGGCAGCTGCAGGCATTCAAGCAGCCCCTGCAGGCTACCGTCCTCACCACCGCGGCCGTGCAGCGCAATGAATACCCGGTCAGGACGCTCGGCGATCAGGCGCTCGGCCAGGTCAGCCCCGGCGTCGATGCCGAAAGCGTTCACCCCGGCGCCCTGCAGCGCGGCCAGTACCGCAGCACCGGACTTCAGCGAAACTTCACGTTCAGCTGATGTGCCGCCGTACAGCACCGCCACTCGACCAAAGGCTTCTACGTCGACCATTACGCCTTATCTCCTTTTCGTTCATTGCCCAGCTGGGTCAATGCCTGCGCCAGCTGCGGTGCCAAACCGCCAATATCGCCGGCGCCCTGGGTCAGCAGGATGTCGCCCGGCTGCAGCACGGCCCGGAGCAGCGGCATGAGATCCGCATCACGCTCGACATACAGCGGGTCGATCTGCCCGCGCAGACGGATACTGCGGCACAGGTGCTTGCTGTCCGCACCCGGTACCGGCTCCTCGCCAGCGGGATAGACTTCCATCAACAACAACACATTGGTATCGCCCAGCACCTGCACGAAGTCTTCGTACAGATCACGGGTACGTGAATAGCGATGGGGCTGATAGATCATCACCAGCCGGCGGTCAGGCCAGCCGCCACGCACAGCCTTGATCACTGCAGCCACTTCGCGAGGGTGGTGGCCGTAATCATCCACCAGCATTACCTCGCCCTCGTCGCCCAGCGGGAAATCTCCATGCACCTGGAAGCGGCGACCGACACCCTCAAAGCCAGTCAGCCCCTTGACGATGGCCTCGTCGCTGACCCCCTCATCGGCGGTGACGGCAATGGTGGCCAGGGCATTGAGCACGTTGTGCACACCCGGCATGTTGACGAACACCCGCAGCGGCTCATGACCCTCACGCAGCACGGTGAAATGGGTTTGCATACCCCGCTGTTCGATATCCACCGCGCGAATGTCGGCATCCTCGGACTGGCCGTAGGTGATGACCTGGCGGTTGATCTGCGGCAGGATCTCGCGCACCACTGGATCATCGATGCACAGCACTGCCAGCCCATAGAACGGCAGGTTGTGCAGAAAATCGACAAAGGTGCGCTTGAGGCGATTGAAGTCGCCTTCATAGGTCGCCATGTGATCGAAATCGATGTTGGTAACGATGGCGGTCATCGGCTGCAGGTGCAGGAAGGAGGCATCGCTTTCATCGGCTTCGGCCACCAGATAGCGGCTTTCGCCCAGCTGGGCATTGGTGCCGGCACTGGTCAGCCGGCCACCGATGACGAAGGTCGGACTCAGACCTTCGGCAGCCAGCACCGAGGCCACCAGGCTGGTAGTGGTGGTTTTGCCATGGGTACCGGCCACGGCGATACCGTGGCGATAGCGCATCAGTTCGGCGAGCATTTCCGCACGGGGCACCACCGGGATGCGCTTTTCCATCGCCGCGGCCACTTCCGGGTTGCTCGGATTGATCGCGCTGGACACCACCAGCACATCGGCGCTCTGCACGTTCTCGGCGCGATGACCGATATCCACCCGGGCGCCGAAGCTTTCCAGGCGTGCGGTCACCGCCGAGCGCTTGAGATCGGAGCCGGATACCTCATAGCCCAGGTTCAACAGCACTTCGGCAATACCACACATGCCCGCACCGCCGATCCCGACGAAATGAATACAACGGATACGGCGCATGGCCGGGAGGCTATAGGTGGCCTTAGTGTTCACGGGCGACCTCCAGGCAGGCGCGGACCACATCCGCTGTGGCGTCGGGTTTGGCCTGCTTGCGGGCATGTTCTGCCATCTGTTGTAACGTCTCCGGTTGGGTAAACAGGGTGTTCAGCCGCTGCGCCAGCTGCGCGGCGGTCAAGGTGTTCTGCGGCAGCAGCTCGGCTGCACCGCGATCAGCCAGATAACGGGCGTTGGCGCTCTGGTGGTCATCAATAGCGTGGGGCAACGGGATCAGCAGCGCCGGGCGCCCGGCAGCCGCCAGTTCGGCGACTGTCAGCGCCCCAGCGCGACACACCACCAGGTCGGCCCAGGCGTAAGCCTCGGCCATATCGGCGATGAAGGGTTCAACTGCGGCCTCCACACCGGCACTGGTATAGGCCTCACGGGCCGCTTCCACATGCTGTTTGCCGCACTGGTGGCGCACCTGCGGCCGCTGATCGGCAGGCAGCTGCGCCAGCGCGTCGGGCAATAGTCGGTTCAACGGCAATGCGCCAAGGCTGCCGCCGAGTACCAGCAAGCGCGGCGAGCGACTGCCGTCCCAGCTCATTGGCGGCACGGCAAAGATATCTTCACGCACCGGGTTGCCGGTGCTGCGCCGCTTGGCACTCGGCGCAAAACTGCCATCAAATCCTTCGCAACGACGCGCGGCGATGTTTGCCAGCAGCCGGTTGGTGGTACCGACCACGGCGTTCTGTTCGTGAATCACCAGGGGAATGCGCCGTAACCAGGCCGCCACACCGCCGGGACCGGTGACATAGCCGCCAGCACCCAGTACACAAACCGGTTGCAGCTGGCGTACCACCTTGAGGGATTGGCTCAGGGCCCGCAGCAGCCGCACCGGCGCCTTCAACAGGCCAGCCTTGCCCTTGCCGCGCAGCCCCTGGATATCGATGTAATGCACGGGAATCCCGGCCGCCGGAATCAGCTCGGCTTCGATGCCACGGCGAGTGCCCAGCCAGTGCACTTCATAGCCCTGCGCCTGCAACTGCCGGGCGCAGGCCAGCGCCGGGAATACGTGTCCACCGGTACCGCCCGCCATGATCAATACCTTACTGGTCATTGGCAGCCTCCCGCAGCGCCTGCCGGCGCTCCCAGTCGATACGCAGCAGCAACCCCAGACTGATACAGCAGACCACCAGTGAGCTGCCTCCGTAACTGAGGAACGGCAGGGTCAACCCCTTGGTCGGCAGCAGGCCGATGTTCACACCGACGTTGATCAGTACCTGGCCACACCACATGATCGCCAGGCCATAGGCCAGGTAAGCGGAAAAATAACGTCCGGCTTTCTCGGCCCAGAGACCGATATACAGGGCCCGCACTGCGACGAAGATCAGCAGCGCAAAGGCGGCCAGCGCGCCGATCAGCCCCAGCTCCTCGGCCAGCACCGCAAACACGAAGTCGGTATGAGCCTCGGGCAGATAGAACTGCTTCTGAATACTGTTGCCCAGCCCGGTGCCCAGCCATTCGCCGCGGCCGAAGGCGATCAGTGCCTGGGTCAACTGGTAGCCGGTGCCATAGGGGTCATTCCAGGGATTGAGGAAGCTGGTCAGGCGCTGCAGACGATAGGGTTCGAACAACACCAGCAACGCCGCCAGCCCGCCTAGCGAGCCGAACAGCAAGGTGAAGCGGAACAGCCCGACGCCACCGAGAAACAGCATGCCGGTGGCCGCGCCCATGAGTACCACGGTGGCACCGAAGTCCGGCTCAATGATCAGCAGCCAGGCCATCGGCCCCAGCACCATGAACGGCTTGATGAAACCGAACCATTGTTCCTTGACCTCATCCCGGCGATGGACCAGGTAACCGGCCAGGAAGACCACCGCAAACAGCTTGGCCAGCTCCGACGGTTGCACGTTGATCGGCCCGACGGCAATCCAGCGCCAGCTGCCATTGACCTCCCGCCCGATACCCGGAATCAGTACCGCGATCAACAGGGCAAAGCCGAGGAACAACAGCGGGAAGCGGAACTGCTCCCATAATCCGACCGGCACCGCCAGGGTGGCCAGCAGCGCCATCACACCGATCAGCATGTACACCAGCTGACGGTTCATATAGTAGAGAGGGTTGCCCAGCTGCCCGGCGGCCACTTCCATGGACGCGGACGTGACCATTACCAATCCCAGTCCGAGCAAGGCCAGACCACCTACCAGCAGCGGCATATCCAGGTCGAAGCGGCGCTCGCCGATCAGCGGAGCAAGTGAGCGTTGCATGGCGTCGGTGAAGATCATACCGGCAACCTCCCGACCGCGTCGGCAAACAGCCGGCCGCGTTCTTCAAAATTGCGGAACATGTCCAGGCTGGCGCAGGCCGGTGACAACAGCACCGCATCGCCCGGCTCGGCTACCGCAGCAGCTGCCGCAACCGCTTCGTCCAGGGTAGTCACCCGCTGCACCGGCACATGACCGGTCAGCAGTTGCTCCAGTACCGGTGCATCCCGACCGAGCAGAACCACCGCCCGGCAGTAACGGCTTACCGGTTCGATAAGCGCCGAGAAGTCAGCCCCCTTGCCGTCGCCGCCGGCAATCAGCACCTGCTTGCCCTGCAAGTCAGCGCCGAAGCCTTCGATGGCCGCCAGCGCCGCACCGACGTTGGTCGCCTTGGAATCGTCGTAGTAATCCACCCCGCCGTGCTGGCCGAGCCATTGGCAGCGATGCGGCAGACCGGCGAACTCGCGCAGGGCATCCAGCATGGCTGCCATCGGCAGGCCGATGGCGTGCCCCAGCGCCAGTGCCGCCAGAGCGTTAGCCTGATTGTGCCCGCCGCGGATCTTCAGTTCAGCGGTAGGCATCAGCGCCTGGAATTCAAAGGCCAGCCAGTTTTCGCCATTCTTTTCCACCAGACCAAACCCCTTGAAGTCGGGGCGGGACAGGCCGAAGCTCCAGCACGGCAACTGATCGGCCACCAGCGGGCGGGTCAGGTCATCGTCCCGATTGATCACCACCTGCCGGGCACCGCGGAAGATGCGGTGCTTGGCCAGGTGATAGGCCGCCAGGCCGCTGTAGCGATCCATATGGTCTTCGCTGACGTTCAACACGGTGGCCACTTCGGCGTTCAGCGCCTGGGTGGTCTCGAGCTGAAAGCTGGACAGCTCCAACACATAGAGGTCGGCACGCTGATCCAGTAGATCCAGCGCCGGGGTACCGATATTGCCGCCTACCGCTACCTGCCGGCCGGCCTTCTCGGCCATGGCGCCAACCAGGGTGGTCACGGTGCTCTTGGCGTTGGAACCGGTGATCGCAACGATCGGTGCATCCGCCTCGCGGGCGAACAATTCGATGTCGCCGACCACACTCACGCCCGCATCCATGGCTGCCTTGATCGCTGGCGTGGCCAAGGCGATCCCCGGATTGACGATCAATTCGCCGGCACTGCTCAACAACGCGGCGTCCAGCTCACCCAAATGCAGGTCGGCCATGGGCGCAAAGCGCTTGAGCTTGTCCAGCCCCGGCGGGTTGGCACGGGTGTCGCAGACGGCAAACGGCAAATCACGGCCAGCCAGGTACCGGGCAACCGACAGGCCGGTCGCCCCGAGTCCGACTATGATCCGCTGTTTGTCCGTAGTGATCAGTGACACCTTGTTTTCCTCAACGCAACTTGAGCGTGGACAGACCGATCAGCACCAGTACCACGGTGATGATCCAGAAACGCACGATGACCCGCGGCTCGGGCCAACCCTTCAGTTCGAAATGGTGGTGAATGGGCGCCATACGGAACACCCGGCGGCCGGTCAGCTTGAACGAGGCCACCTGGACGATCACCGATAGGGTCTCGACCACGAAGATGCCGCCCATGATGAACAGCACGATCTCCTGACGGACGATCACTGCGATCACGCCCAGCGCCGCACCCAGGGCCAATGCGCCCACATCGCCCATGAATACCTGGGCCGGATAGGTGTTGAACCAGAGGAAACCGAGGCCGGCACCAATCAACGCGCCGCAGAAGATCAGCAGCTCGCCAGAGCCCTGCACATAGGGAATCAGCAGATACTGGGAGAACTGGAAGTTACCCGACAGGTAGGCAAAGATGCCCAGCGCGCCGCCCACCATCACCGTCGGCAGAATTGCCAGGCCATCCAACCCATCGGTCAGGTTGACGGCATTGCTGGAGCCAACGATGACGAAATAGGTCAGCACCACGAAGAAGATGCCCAACTGGAACTCGAGGTTCTTGAAGAACGGCACGATCAGGGTGGTTTCCAATGGGGTTTCCGCCGCCAGGTACAGCACCACCGCCGCCACCAGGCCGAATACCGACTGCCAGAAATACTTCCAGCGCGACGGCAAGCCGCGGGAATTCTTTTCCACCACCTTGCGGTAGTCATCAACCCAGCCGATGGCGCCGAAGCTGACGGTGACGCCCAGCACTACCCAGACGTAGAGGTTGCTCAGGTCGGCCCAGAGCAGAGTACTGACGGTGATGGCCATCAGGATCAGCGCGCCACCCATGGTCGGCGTGCCTTTTTTCGACAGGTGCGATTGCGGACCGTCGTTGCGCACAGCCTGGCCGATCTGGCGCAGTTGCAGGGTACGGATCATCCAGGGACCGAGGAACAGCGCCAGTCCCAGCGCAGTGAGCACACCCAGGATGCCGCGCAGGGTGAGGTACTGGAATACGCCGAAACCGGTGTAGAACTGTTGGAGATATTGAGCAAGTATCAGCAGCATGTCGGCTAGCCCTCGTCCGTGATTTGCGAGCCTGCCACCAGAGCGGCGACGACTTCTTCCATGCCCGCACTACGCGAGCCTTTGACCAATACCCGGGTAGTCGAGTCCAGCCGTGTGTTGAGTGCCGCTGCCAGTGCGGTGCGGTCAGCAAATACCTGGCCGCCATCACCGAACTCGGTTGCCGCCAGCGCTGACAGTCGGCCCGTGGCGTAGAGACCATCAAGCCCCTGTTCCCGGGCATAGGCCCCGATGTCGGCATGGGCCTGGTCTTCCAGCTGGCCCAGTTCACCCATATCTCCCAGCACCAGCACACGCTGGCCTGCCAAGCTGGCCAGCAGGTCGATCGCCGCGCGTACCGACGCCGGGTTGGCGTTGTAGCTGTCATCAATGATGATCGCGCCGTTATGGCCCGCCAGACGCTGGCCGCGACCGGCCATTGGCTGGAGTTTACCCAGGCCACGAACGACAGCATCCAGCGGCACGTTCAACGCCAATGCCGCACCCGCTGCCGCCAGCGCATTGGCAACATTGTGCCGCCCCGCCAGTTGCAGCTGGATAGCGATCTGGCCGGCGGGCGCCACCAGTGTGAACTGGGCGCAACCCAGGTCGTCGAGGCGGATATCCTCGGCACGCAGTTCAGCGGTCGGGTTCTGGGTACTGAACACATGCTTCTTGCGCTGGCCCAGTGCCTGATACCACTTCTCGAACCAGGGACTGTCGAGATTGATCACGCCCTGACCTTCGCTGTCCAGCCCGGCGAAGATCTCGCCCTTGGCCTCAGCGATCGCCTGCTCGCTGCCGAAGCGGCCGATATGGGCCACACCCGCGTTGGTCAGCACACTCACGCTGGGCTTGGCCAGGCGCATGCTGTAGGCGATGTCGCCGATCGCGGCCGCACCCATCTCCACCACCGCATACTGATGCTCAGGCGCCAGTTCCAGCAGCGTCAACGGTACGCCCAGTTCGTTATTCAGATTGCCGCGGGTGGCCAGTACCGGGCCGCATTCGCCCAGAATGGATGCCAGCATTTCCTTGACCGTGGTCTTGCCGCTGGAGCCGGTAACGGCTACCAGCGGACCGGCGAAGGCGGCACGGTTCAAGGCGCCAAGCTGGCCCAGCGCGTAGGCCCCGTCATGCACTATCAGTTGCGGCAGCGGGTCGTCCACAGCACGTTCAACCAGCGCGGCGGCAGCACCGTTGGCGCGGGCCTGGGCGAGGAAGTCATGACCATCCACCCGGCTGCCGGCCAGGGCCACGAACAGCGCGCCAGGACGCACGGCGCGGGCATCGATACTGACACTGTCGAAACTGGCATCGCTGCCATTGAGTGCCGCGTTGAGCGGTTTGAGCAAATCCGAGAGGCGCATTGCTTCAAGCATGTTGGCCCTCCCGGTACTGCAAGGCGCGTTCGGCCTGTTCGATATCACTGAAAGGGTGACGCACCCCATGGATCTCCTGATAGGTTTCGTGCCCCTTGCCAGCCAGCAGGATCACGTCCCCCGGCTCGGCACGGGCGATGATCTGGCTGATGGCCTCGGCACGGTTGGCTATGACTGTGACCTGCTGTGGTTGTTCAATACCGGCGCGGATTTCCTCGATGATCGCGACGGATGGCTCGGTACGCGGATTATCATCGGTCACCACCACCTGGTCCGCGCCCTGCTCGGCGATGCGGCCCATCAGCGGACGCTTGCCGCGATCACGGTCACCACCACAGCCAAACACGCAGATCAGCCGCCCGGCCACATGGGCGCGCAAAGCAGCAAGTGCCTTTTCCAGGGCGTCCGGGGTATGGGCATAGTCAATCACTACCAACGGCTGGCCGTTGCCACCCAGGCGTTGCATGCGGCCATCCGGCGGCAGCAGCTCGCCGAGCAGCTCGACAACCTGGTCCAGGGATATCCGCAGGGCCAGCAAAGCGCCAGCTACCGCCAGCAGGTTCGACAGGTTGAATGTACCGAGCAGCGGGCTGCACAGGTCGATGCTACCGGCGGGAGTATGCAGCCGCGCCTTGATACCTTCGGCGTCGAAGCGGATATCGCTGCAATGCAGGTCGGCCGCCTCGTCGCTCACGCTGTAGGTAGCAACCGGTACCGGGCAATTGACCGCCAGTTGTCGGCCGAAGTCGTCATCGAGGTTGATGACAGCAGTCCGCGACTGACCGAACAAGCGGGCCTTGGCCGCACCGTAGCTGGCCATGTCGCCGTGATAATCCAGATGATCGCGACTCAGGTTGGTGAACACACCGACCTCGAACTGCAATGCAGCCACCCGGCCCTGCTGCAATGCATGGGACGACACTTCCATACTGACCCGCTGAGCGCCCTGATCACGCAGCGATGCCAGCTGCTGTTGCACCGCCAGCGCATCGGGAGTGGTCATGCCATGGTCGAGCAAGGCTCCCGGCAGGCCACTGCCGAGGGTGCCGATGACACCGCACGGCTGGCCCAGACGGTTCAATGCCTGGGCCAGCATCTGGCTGACACTGGTCTTGCCATTGGTGCCGGTAATACCGATCAATCCCAGGCTGTCCGCCGGTTGACCGTAGAATCGTCCGGCAATGGCGGACAGCTCATTCGCCAGTTGTACAACCGGCAGCGTGGGAATATCGGCGTCGCAGCTAAAGCCATCGCCGGCCTCATAGGCCACCGCGGCGGCACCAGCAGCAATGGCTTGCTGGATATGCTGACGGCCGTCGTGGCGTTGCCCCGGCATGGCCAGGAACAGGAAGCCCGGCGCCACCTTGCGACTATCCAG
This sequence comes from Halopseudomonas bauzanensis, assembly GCF_900114735.1. Lineage (GTDB taxonomy): Bacteria > Pseudomonadota > Gammaproteobacteria > Pseudomonadales > Pseudomonadaceae > Halopseudomonas > Halopseudomonas bauzanensis. The sequence continues at coordinate 858,540 of NZ_FOUA01000001.1, forward strand.
CGTCAGGCCGGCAATCTCTACCGGTGCGCCCTGCCACTGGGGAATGAGGTGCTGGAGCTGCATCATCCGCGCTCCTCCCCGGCATCCACAGTCGGCAACTCGACCTGTTGCATCTCCGCCAGATTGTCCGGAGCGATATTCAGCAGGCGCAGGGCGTTGGACATCAAGCCGCTGAACACCGGTGCCGCGACCAGGCCTCCGTAATAGCCGCCCTTGGTCGGCTCATCGATGACCACGGCAATGGCGATGCGCGGATCGGTACTGGGGGCGAAGCCGGCAAACAGCGAACGGTAGGAGTCTTCCTTGTAGCCCTTGCTGCCAACGCTGGTCTTGCGCGCCGTACCACTCTTGCCGGACACGTGGTAACCAGGCACCTGGGCTCTGAACGTACCGCCCGGCAATTCGATCACCTGCTGCAGCATGCCCTGTACAGTCAGGGCCACGTCCTCGGGAATCATCTGCTGGGTGCCCGGCTTCTCGTTGATGCGCAGCAGCGACATTGGCGCCTTGCGTCCATCATTGGCGAGAATCGCATAGGCCTGGGCCATCTGCATGGTGGTCACCGAGAGGCCGTAACCGTAGGACAGCGCGGCGGTCTCAGCCTGGCGCCACTCGCGGTAGCTCGGCAGGTTGCCGACCCGCTCGCCGGGGAAGCCCAACCCGGTATACTGGCCGAAACCGACATTCTGCATGGTTTCGCGCAGCGCGGGGCCGCCGATATCGAAGGCGATCTTGCTCATGCCAACGTTGCTGGACTTGAGCAGAATACCGGTCAGATCGAGTACGCCGCCCGGCGCCCGGGACACGTCACGAATGGTATAGCGCCCGATACGCAGAGTGCCGGGGTAGACATTGACCTGATCGGTGGGCGACCAGCGACCGGATGCCAGCGCGGCGCTCATGGAGATCGGCTTGACCGTGGAACCGGGCTCGAACACATCGATCAGCGCGCGATTACGCATCATGTCCGGCTTGAGGTGGGCGCGGTTGTTGGGGTTGTAGGTGGGATGGTTGACCATCGCCAGCACTTCGCCAGTGCGCACGTCGAGCATGACGATGGAGCCGGCCCGCGCCTCGAATTCCTGCAGCGCTTCGCGCAGTTGACGGTGCGCCAGATACTGCAGGCGCAGGTCAATGGACAGCGCCAGGTCATTGCCCGGACGGGCATTCTTGACCACCTGCACGTCCTTGATCAGCCGGCCGCGCCGGTCCTGCAACACCTGGCGCTTGCCCGGCAGGCCTTCCAGCCAATGGTCATAAGCCAGCTCGACACCTTCCTGTCCCTTCTCATCAACGTTGGTGAAGCCGACCAGATGGGCGGCCACTTCTCCCGCCGGATAAAAGCGTCGATATTCCTCGATGCTGTAGACACCCGGTACCTTGAGCGCCATGACCGCTTCGCCAGCCGCCGGCACCATGCGCCGACGCAGGTAGATGAACTCCTTGTCGGCATTGCTCTGCAGGCGCTGACTGAAGGTGGACAGGTCAGTACCCAGCGCCTCGGCCAGCGCAGGCCACTGTTGCTGCTGGTTGATCAACTGGGATGGATTGGCCCAAATGGTCAAGACCGGCGTGCTCACTGCCAGCGGCTCACCATTGCGGTCGGTGATCTGCCCGCGGTGGGCGGGAATGGGTACGTGGCGCACGCTGCGCTTGTCGCCCTGGTTCTTGAGGAAGCCCTCGTCCAATACATGCAGTTCGACAATGCGCCAGGTCACCGCCACGCAGCACAGTCCGAGCAACGCGATGACCAGCCGAAAACGCCAGGGATAGAGGCTGCCATTGGGCTTGAAGGCAAATTTCTTCATGGCTGCACCAGAATCACTTCGTTGGGCTCGGGAACCCGCATGCCCAGCTGGCGGGTCGCAATCGTCTCGACCCGGCTGTGCGCCGTCCAGGTGCTCTGCTCCAGGATCAACCGACCCCACTCTGCCTGCGCCTTCTCGCGCTGGGTCATCTCGGCTGCCAGTTCATTAAGCAACTGACGGCTCCAATGTGCGCTGTAGGGTACCGCCAGCGCACTGCCCAGAATCAGGATCCAGACCGTAAGCAACCAGCCGCTGCCGGCGGGGAGGCCGGAACGGGTCTGGTTGGTGGCGGACTGGGTCTGTTCGCTCATCTGTGTTTCTCCGCCACGCGCAATACCGCACTGCGGGCGCGTGGGTTGGCGGCGATCTCATCAGCCGATGGTTTGATGGCTTTGCCGATCAGTTTCAGACTGGTGTGAATATCTGCATCACGCACCGGCAGTCCACGGGGCAGTGGCGCACCTTTGGCTTCGCGACGCATGAACTGCTTGACCTGACGATCCTCCAGCGAATGGAAACTGATGACGGCCAGACGGCCGCCCGGCGCCAGCACCTCGAGGGCGGCGCGCAGGCCGTCAGCCAGATCCTCCAACTCGCGGTTGATGAAGATGCGGATCCCCTGGAAAGCGCGGGTAGCCGGATGCTTGTGTTTTTCCCAGGCGGGGTTGGCAACCTTGATCACTTCAGCCAGGTCCGCGGTACGGGTGAACGGCTGCTCGGCACGACGATTGACGATGGCCCGGGCCATGCGGCGGGAGAAACGCTCCTCACCATATTCCCAGAGCACGGTGGCAATGTCGGCTTCGTCGGCACTGTTGATCCAGTCGGCGGCGCTCTGGCCGACATCAGGATTCATGCGCATGTCGAGCGGGCCGTCGTTGAGAAAACTGAAGCCGCGCAGCGGGTCATCCAGCTGCGGCGAGGACACGCCCAGGTCCAGCAACACGCCATCGATACGGCCATGCAAGCCGCGCTCGCGCAGCTCTTCGGCCATATCGGCAAATGAACGTTGTACAACGACAAAGCGGCCATCTTCGGCCGCAAGCTGTTTCCCGACCCGTATTGCCTCCGGGTCCTTGTCGAAGCCGAGCAGCCGCCCCCCTTTGGCCAGCTGCTGTAGAATGGCGCGGCTGTGCCCGCCGCGGCCGAAAGTGCCATCTATATAGGTGCCTTCCGGTCGAACCGCCAGTCCTTCCAGCGCTTCGTTCAGCAGTACACTGACATGTTTCAATTCGGTCTGCTGATTCATAGGCTCAGTGAATGCAGTTCTGCCGGCAGCTCGCCGACATCCTGCTCTTCTTCCAGATAAGCTGCGGTGGTGGCCTGCCAGACCTCTTCACTCCACAGCTCGAATTTGCTCAATTGACCTACCAGCATGACTTTCTTGTCCAGGCCGGCGTGATCGCGTAACAGCGGCGGCACGACAAAGCGGCCATGGCTGTCCAGTTCTATTTCGTTGGCATTACCGATCAGCAGGCGGTTGAGCCGCTTGACTGCCGGATGCATGTTCGGCGCCTTGCGCAACTGCTGCTCGACGGCTTCCCACTCGTGCATCGGGTAGATCCACAGGCAACGTTCTTCGAGGGCAATGGTCGCGACCAATTGACCGCCACAGGAGTCCAGCAGACGGTCACGATACCGGGCAGGCATCGCGAGTCGCCCCTTGGCGTCCAGATTGATGGCGTTCGCTCCACGAAACACGTTTTGTTATTCCTCTGATGAGACCACTGTTGTGACAACGCCAAACCCAAAAAAATCCACTTTCACCCACTTCACCCCACTTTCGCACACTATAGAAAGGCGTCCAAACAGCGTCAAGTCACCAATTCAGAGAAAAAGCCTTATATGGCGAGGGTTTAGCGGCAATAAGGAAGGAAAACCGTCCGTCGGGACAGAACTATTCAGAGATAAGAGAAGAAATAACAAAGACATGCTCATGCAACTTAATGTTGAACATGAGGTTTGCGGAGGTGTTTTTCAGAAGAGAAGAAAAATCTTGCTGCGGGAAAAAATAGGAGTTGGCCTGTAAGCCGGGTTCTGTCGAGAACAGTCATTCCTCTGCGACAGCCATCACTGACTGCCTGTAGCAACCTACCCGAACCCAGTGCGGGCCGCACCATAGGGTTCCTATTTGGTCTTGCTCCGAGTGGGGTTTACCATGCCACGAACTGTTGCCAGTCGCGCGGTGCGCTCTTACCGCACCCTTTCACCCTTACCGGCGCTTGCGCGCTTAGGCGGTCTACTCTCTGCTGCACTTTCCGTAGGCTCACGCCTCCCAGGCGTTACCTGGCACTCTGCCCTGTGGAGCCCGGACTTTCCTCCATACCGCCAAAGCGATACAGCGACTGTTCGGCCAACTCCTGGGCGCAAGATTAGCCCGGTTGCTGGCTGACAGCAAGCGCTGATCGCTCAAGAACGGGGATTTTCCCGCGGCCTCGACGCCACCAAACCAAGCCGTTCAGGTCAGGCGTTCTTGCCCAGAGCCAGCTGATACAGCCGGTTCTTCTTCAGCCCGGTGATCTGCGCCGCCAGTGCCGCCGCCTGTTTCACCGGCAACTCTGCCAGCAGGATATCCAGCACCCGTTCGGCAGCCGGGTCCAGCGCATCGCCGTCGTCCGGCTGCGGCGCACCTTCGACAATCAGCACACATTCCCCCCGCTGCTGGTCGGCATCGGCGCGCACCCACTCCACCAGCTCGGCCAGCGGCGCACCCTTGATGGTCTCGAAGGTCTTGGTCAGCTCCCGCGCCAACACCACCTGACGCTCCGGCCCCAGCAGCTCCAGCAGATCTTCCAGGCATTCGAGCAGCCGATGCGGTGCTTCATAGAGCATCCAGGTGCGCTGCTCCGCCGCCAACGCCTGAATACGCTGGCGGCGACCATGGGACTTGGCCGGCAGAAAGCCTTCAAAGGCAAAACGGTCCGATGGCAGGCCCGCTGCACTCAACCCGGCGATCAAGGCACAAGCGCCGGGCACCGGGCAGATCCGCACCCCCGCCTCCCGCGCCAGGCGCACCAGATGAAAGCCAGGATCGGAGATCAGCGGCGTGCCAGCATCGGAAATCAGCGCCAGGTCTTCGCCGGCCAGCAGGCGCTCGACCAGCCGCTGGCTCTTGCCCCGCTCATTATGATCATGGCAGGCGGTGGTCGGCGTCTGGATATTGAAATGCTGCAGCAGCCGGCCGCTGTGCCGGGTATCCTCCGCGGCGATCAGGCTGACCGCATTGAGGATATCCAGCGCCCGTGGCGTCATGTCCTGCAGATTGCCGATCGGGGTTGCGACGATATACAAGGTACCGGTAGTGACAGCCATGACGAATCCTGTGACGAGTTTGTCGCACATTGTACAGGACGTGACCAGGTTCCACCCAAGCGCATGGCGGGGAGCACGGGCCTTGGTTACAATGCAGGTCAATTGCTCACGCGCCACAAGGTACCCTGCCTGATGCTCCGCATGAATCGTCTGCCGCTTGCCGGCCTGCTGCTGGCTTCGCTGATTGCCGGCTGCTCCTCGACTCCCCGTCAGTTGTCGGAACTGCCCGCTACCACCGACTCCCCTATCGAGGACATTCTCCGCCAGGCCGAACGCCGCTCCGGTGCCGAAGCACACCTGCTGCGCCTGCATGCGGCCCAGACCGCTCTGAACCGCAATCAATTCGATCAGGTGCGCAGCATTCTCGCAATGATCCCGCAGAGTGACCTGCCACTGGACCAGCAACAGCGCTTCAGTGAACTGCAGGCGCGCAGCGAACTGGCGCTGGACCAACCGGCTGCCGCGCTGCGTGCCCTGCGTCACCCGTCGCTGCAACAGCTCGACAGCCTGACGCCCGAAGCGCAACTGGATATCCAGCTGCTGCGCGCGCAAACCATGGCCGCCGCCGGTGAGCATTTGAACGCGGCTCAGGAGCGCGTATTTATTCACAATCTGCTGCCTGCCCATGCCCAGCAGGACAACCTGGCGCAGATCTGGACCAGTCTGAATCAGGCACCGACCGAGCAATTGCGCGAGGCTTCCACTGCCGCCAGTGGCGATCTGGCTGGCTGGCTGGAGCTGGCGCTGATCGTACGCGACCATGGCAATCTGGATTTGCAGGTCCATGCCATGCAGCAATGGCAGGACCGGCATGCCAGCCATCCGGCGGCGGTCACACCACCCGAAGCCATCAGCCGGCTGCTCGAACTGCACGCCGAGCGCCCACAACACATCGCTCTGCTGCTACCCTTCGCGGGCGGATTGGCCGCCGCCGCCGATGCTCTGCGTGACGGCTTTCTCTCCGCCCAGTACCATGCTTACAGCGAAGGTCTGACCCAGCCCCGGATCAGCCTGTATGACAGCGGCGCCTACGGCAATCTGCTGCAGTTCTACCAGCGGGCCCAGGCCGATGGCGTGCAATGGGTCGTCGGCCCGCTGGATCGCCAGCAGGTCGGAGCCCTGGCCGCCCTACCCGAACTGCCGCTGCCGACCCTGGCGTTGAATTATGCCGACTCCACCGCCACGCCACCGCCCGGATTGTTCCAGTTCGGCCTGGCCCCGGAAGATGAAGCCCGTTCCGCTGCGTTGCAGGCCTGGCAGGATGGACATCGACAGATGGCAATTCTGGCCAACCGCGATGACTGGAGCCAGCGCTCGGCGCGTGCCTTCGCCGACCACTGGCAAGAACTGGGCGGCCTGCTGGTTGGCCACGAAACCATCGACGAACCGGCACGCATCTCCGGGCAGATCGCCGAGCTGCTGCAAGTGCGCGAAAGGCAACAAACCAATCAGGACGCGCAGGGCGGCCTCGGCGACGTCGGGGTGACACAACCCGCACCACGGCCGGACCTGGACGCCCTGTTCCTGGCCGCCGACCCACTGCAGGCCCGCCAGATCAAGCCGACCCTGGTATTCCAGTATGCCGGCGACCTCCCGGTGTACGCCGCCTCCCGCGCCTATCGGCTATCTCTCAATGGCGAGCCGAACCCCGATATCGACGGCATCATGATTGCCGAAATCCCCTGGCTACTGACCCGCGCCGACCCGCTCTACCAGCCGGTGGTAGACAACTGGCCGACGGCGGCCGGTCCCATGGGCCGGTTGTATGCCATGGGCGTGGATGCCCAGCGCATTTTCAGTCGCCTGCTGCAGATGCAGGAGCAGCCTGACACGCGTATCGATGGCGCCACCGGCACCCTGTCTCTGGATGGCAATGGCCGGGTTCTCCGGGTCCTGCCCTGGGGCGAGATGGTCGATGGCCAGCTGCAACCGATAATGGAATCCCCGTTACTGCTGCAATGACTCAACTGACCGACAAGCAGCGCACCGGCAACCAGGCCGAGCGCGCCAGCGAACGACTGCTGATCAGCGCCGGGCTGCGCCTGCTCGCCCGTAATTACCGCTGCAAACAGGGCGAGCTGGATCTGGTCATGCGCGATGCGGATACAGTAGTATTCGTCGAAGTGCGCTACCGGCGACGAAACCAGTGGGGCGATGCGGTAGAGACCGTGGACTGGCGCAAGCAGAAACGCCTGATTGCTGCCGCCCATCACTACCTGCTGACCCATCCCCACCTGGTCAACCAGTCCTGTCGCTTCGACGTTGTCGCGGCTACCGGCGATCCCGCGGACCCGGCCTCATACCGATGGATCCGAGAAGCCTTCACCTGCTAGCGAGTTCTTCTTATGGACATGCAACACCGTATCAGACAGCTGTTCACCGACAGCATTGAAACCAAGACCCGTGCCATGGATGTACTGGGGCCAAGCATCGAGCAAGCCAGCCAGCTGATGGTCAGCTGCCTGCTGAGTGAGCGCAAGATCCTTACCTGTGGTAACGGCGGTTCCGCCGGCGATGCCCAGCACTTTTCTTCCGAGCTGCTCAATCGCTTCGAGCGCGAGCGTCCCAGCCTGCCGGCCATCGCCCTGACCACCGATAGCTCGACCATTACCTCGATCGCCAACGATTACAGTTACGACGAAGTCTTTTCCAAGCAGATTCGCGCCCTGGGACAGCCCGGCGACGTGCTGCTGGCGATCTCCACCAGCGGCAATTCCGGCAACGTCCTGCAGGCCATCCAGGCAGCCCATGACCGCGACATGCTGGTAGTGGCACTGACCGGGCGTGATGGCGGCGGCATGGCATCGCTGCTGCTGCCCGAAGATGTGGAAATCCGCGTACCAGCCCGCTCCACCGCGCGTATCCAGGAAGTCCACCTGTTGGCGATCCACTGCCTGTGTGATCTGATCGATCGGCAACTGTTCGGGAGCGAAGAATGATCCGCCTGACCGCCGTGATCCTGGCGGTGACCCTGACTGGCTGCAGTGGCGTGCTGACTGCGACCCGGGAGAACCCCATCAATCACAATTACGGCACCCGCACTTTGGGTAGCAGTATCGATGACCAGTTGATCGAAACCAAAGCCCGCGTCAATGTCGCCAAGGCTCACCCCGACCTGGAAAGCCAGGCCCGCTTCGATGTAGTCAGCTACAACGGCGTGGCCCTGCTCACCGGCCAGGTTCCCCGGGCCGAGCTGCGTGAATTGGCAGGCAATGCAGTGAAACAGGTGCAACGAGTCAAGGTGGTGCATAACGAGCTGACAGTGGGGCCCAAACTGTCATTGCTGGCGCGCAACAATGACGCCCTGATCACCTCCAGCAGCAAGACCCGCATGCTGGCCGACAGCAACATACCCGGGCGCCGCGTCAAGGTCGTCACCGAGGCCGGTGCGGTCTATCTGATGGGCCTGGTCACCCATGCGGAGGCCAATGCCGCAGTGGCTGCGGTGCAGCAGGTCGGCGGCGTGCAGCGCATAGTCAAACTGTTCGAATATATCGACTGAATGAAAAACGGCGATGCCTTTTGGGGCATCGCCGCTGTATTTATCAGCTATTGCTTACTTGACCACCTTCAATGACGGCCGACCAGCTGGCTTCGGCGAGTCTTCCGGCGGAGTATCGCCATCCGGCGGCGGCGTTTCGGTCTCGATCTCGAAGACCATGCCCTGGCCGTTCTCCCTGGCATAAATTGCCATGACCGCGCCCATGGGGATCCAGACCTGCTGGGCCACCCCACCGAAACGTCCATCGAAACAGACCCTCTCGTTGTCCATGTCCAGATGCCGGATAGCACTGGGCGACAGATTGAGCACAATCTGCCCCCCTTCCACGAAGCCTTCTGGCACCACGGTGCCCGGATAATCAGCGTTGACCAGCACGTAGGGAGTGCTGTCGTTATCCAGAATCCACTCGTACAGTGCCCGGACCAGATAGGGACGGCTTGAGCTCATGCGCACCATGCTCACTCCTGTGCTGTAAAGATGAATGGCGGGTTACTGCATATCCCGTTCAGCGGCAGACAGGCTGCCGATAAAACCTTCACGCTGGAAGATACGCTCCATGTAGTCCTGCAGCGGTTTGGCCTGGCGCGGCAGTTCAATCCCCAGCATGGGCAGACGCCAGAGGATCGGCGCCAGACAGCAATCGACCAGACTGAATTCGTCACTCATGAAGAAGGGCATCTCGGCAAATACCGGCGCCACGCCTGTGAGACTTTCCCGCAGCTCCTTGCGCGCCTTGGTGACAGCTGCGGCAGGGCTTTTCGGGTTGCTGAGGACATCCACCAGCACGCTCCAGTCACGCTGGATACGGTACATCAGCAGACGGCTGTTAGCTCGCGCCACCGGGTATACCGGCAACAGCGGCGGATGGGGAAAGCGCTCATCAAGATATTCCATCATGATGTTCGGCTCGTACAACACAAGATCCCGATCAAGCAGCGTAGGCACCGTATTATAGGGGTTGGCCTCCGCCAGCTCCTGCGGATGGTTGTCCGGCTCGACATTGACGATGTCGACGGTCACCCCTTTTTCTGCCAGCACAATGCGCACCCGATGACAATACTGGTCGGTCGGATCGGAAAAGAAAGCCATCGAAGAACGCTTGTTGGCGGTAACACTCATATATCAACCCTCATCCTGTGGCGATTACGGTAAAGCGCCCGCGGATGGTCAGCATAGCGAAACGCTGGCCAGGCCTTTATCGAAAGCGAGCATTATACCCCAGAAACAACAACGCGCCCCAAAGGGGGCGCGTGTTTTGCTTCGGACAGACCGGAATCAGTGCACATCTCTCCAGAATTCGCGCTTCAGCAAATAGGCGAAGACGAACAGGATGGCCAGATACAGCAGCACGTATACACCGATGCGATGACGGGTTTCCTTGATCGGGTCAGCTGAATAGCTGAGGAAGGCGACCAGATTGCGCACCGTGGTATCGAACTCTTCCTCGGTTTGCGTACCGGTATCTTCAACCACGGTCAGAACATCACACTGCTCTTCCAGCATCGGCTCACCAGTCAGGGTGTCACGCACGATGCTGTTGCCATCCTTGACCGGCATCGGCTTGCAGCCCTTGACCTGGCGACCCTGCAGTTCAGCCAGAACGTTCGGCATCCCCACGTTGGCGAAGACAGTATTGTTCCAACCCAGCGGACGGGACGGATCCTCATAGAAGCCGCGCATATAGGAGTACAACCAATCCTCGCCACGCACACGGGCAACCATGGTCAGATCCGGCGGCGCGGCACCGAACCACACCTTGGAATCTTCCGGACGCATGCCGATTGTCATGTGCTCGCCATACAGAGTGCCTTCGCTGAACACCAGGTTTTCCATCATCAACTCTTCAGGAATACCCAGATCGGTCGCAACACGCTCGTAACGCTGGTACTGGGTCGAGTGGCAACCCATGCAGTAGTTGACGAAAGTGCGGGCACCATCTTGCAGGGACGCCTTGTCCGACAGGTCGATATTGGCTTTATCCAGCGGCACGCTGGGGCCGGCAGCCAAAGCAAAGCCCGGCAGCAACGCAAACATCAAAGCAATCAATTGTTTTTTCATCAGCCAGTAACCCTCTCCGGAACCGGTTTGGTCTTCTCCATACGGGTGTAGAACGGCATAAGGATGAAGAAGGCAAAATACAGAACGGTGCACACCTGCGACAGCAAGGTACGACCCGGTGTTGCGGGAATGGCACCCAGCACACCCAGGATCACGAAGCTGACACAGAAAATCACCAGCCACAGCTTGCTCATCCAGCCCTTGTAGCGGATCGATTTGACCGGGCTGCGATCAAGCCAGGGCAATACGAACAGCACGGCAATCGCGCCGCCCATCGCCAACACACCCGGGAATGCGGAACCAGCAATAGCAGGCACGGCGCGCAGGATGGCGTAGAAGGGAGTGAAGTACCAGACCGGTGCAATGTGGTCAGGCGTTTTCAGCGGGTTGGAGATTTCAAAGTTCGGTTTCTCCAGGAAATAACCACCCATTTCCGGGAAGAAGAACACCACGGTGCAGAACACGAACAGGAAGACCACCACGCCGACGATGTCCTTGACGGTGTAGTAAGGGTGGAACGGGATACCATCCAGCGGGATACCGTTTTCATCCTTCAGCTTCTTGATTTCGATGCCATCGGGGTTGTTGGAGCCGACTTCATGCAGCGCGATGATATGCAGGACCACCAGGCCCAGCAGCACGATCGGCACAGCGATCACATGCAGCGCGAAGAAGCGGTTCAGGGTGATCCCGGAAATCAGGTAGTCGCCGCGCACCCATTGAGCCAGATCCGGACCAATGAAGGGGATCGCACCGAACAACGAGATGATCACCTGGGCACCCCAGTAGGACATCTGCCCCCAGGGCAGCAGGTAACCCATGAAGGCTTCGGCCATCAGCGCCAGATAGATCAGCATGCCGAAGGTCCAGACCAGCTCACGGGGCTTGCGGTAGGAGCCATACATGATGCCGCGCAGCATGTGCAGATAGACCACCACAAAGAACGCGGAAGCGCCGGTGGAGTGCAGATAGCGCAGCAGCCAGCCGTACTCCACATCACGCATGATGTATTCGACCGAGGCGAAGGCGCCTGCGCCGGAGGGCTCGTAGCTCATCGTCAGCCAGATACCGGTGATGATCTGGTTGACCAGCACCAGCAGCGCAAGCGAGCCGAAGAAGTAGAAGAAGTTGAAGTTCTTCGGTGCGTAATACTTGCTCAGGTGGTCTTCCCAGACCTGAGTGACGGGCAAACGTTCGTTGACCCAGTTAAGCAGCTTGCTCATCAGGCTGTCTCCTCATCCACACCGATGATGATGACGTCATCGGACTCATAGGTATGCGGTGGCACGGGGAGGTTCAGCGGGGCAGGCATACCCTTGAACACACGACCGGACATATCGTAGAACGAGCCATGGCAGGGACAGAAGTAGCCACCTTTCCAGTCAGCTCCCATGTCAGCGGCGCCAACTTCCGGCTTGAACAACGGCGAGCAGCCCAGGTGTGTGCAGATACCCAGCACAACCAGCAGCTCGGGCTTGATGGCACGGGTCTTGCCGTCTACATACTCCGGCTGATCGGACGACTCGGAATTGGGGTCGGCTACGACGCTGTCCATTTCATCCAGCAACGCCAGGGCTTCCGGTGTTCTGCGCGAGATGAAGATCGGCTGGCCGCGCCACTCGGCAACAATCTGTTGGCCCGGCTCGATCTTACTCACATTCACCTTAACCGGCGCACCTGCCGCCTTGGCTCTTGCGCTTGGGAACCATGACCCCACAAAGGGCACAGCAACCCCCACTACACCAGCAGCACCCACCACACTCGTGGCTGCCACCAGGAAGCGACGCCGGCCGTTATTTACGCCGTCATTACTCATCCAGTCGTCTCCCATCAGCTAATTCAGCCCTTTGAAACAAGGGCTTTTCAAGTTTTTAACTGCCTGCACAAAATGAAACAGATGGTAATGAAAAAGCCCCATCATGACAAGGCGATCTCCATTAACCAGGCATCTGCGAAGTTTACCCCAAGCGAGGCGCGACGGGCGTTCCGGATGCGCCCCTGAATACGTGACACCTTGTCGCAGATACAGAAACGCCCGGGTTCCTGTGAAGGAAACCGGGCGTTTTCGAGGCCGCAGCCTGAAGACTTAGCGCTTGGAGTATTGCGGACGCTTACGCGCTTTACGCAGACCCACTTTCTTACGCTCGACTTCACGTGCATCACGGGTTACGAAGCCGGCTTTGCGCAGCTCGCTACGCAGAGTCTCGTCATAATCCATCAGCGCACGGGTGATACCGTGACGGATAGCACCAGCCTGACCGGAAATACCACCACCTTGAACGGTGACGTAGACGTCAAACTTCTCGGTGCTGTCGGTCAGCTCGAGCGGCTGACGAACCACCATGCGGGCAGTTTCGCGACCGAAGAAGGTCTCGATGCTGCGGTTGTTGATGGAGATGTTGCCAGTACCCGGACGCAGGAAGACCCGAGCGGTAGCGGTTTTACGGCGGCCAGTGCCGTAGTTCTGTGTAACCGACATAGTGAGCTCCTGTTAGATCTTCAGTTCTTGGGGTTGCTGAGCAGTATGCGGGTGAGCAGCACCGGCATACACTTTCATCTTGCGATACATCGCACGACCCAGAGGATTCTTGGGCAGCATGCCCTTGACTGCGATCTCGATGATACGCTCAGGAGCGCGCAGGTTGAGCTTCTCGAAATTGATCGACTTGATACCGCCCGGGAAACCGGAGTGGCTGTAGTAGATCTTGTCCTGAGCCTTGTTGCCGGTCACGTGGATTTTTTCGGCATTGACGATCACGATGTAATCGCCAGTGTCCACGTGCGGGGTGTACTCAGGCTTGTGCTTGCCGCGCAGGCGGGAAGCAACTTCGGTAGCCAGACGACCAAGGGTCAGACCAGTGGCATCTACTACGTACCAGTCGCGTTTTACTGTTTCCGGTTTGGCGCTGAAGGTTTTCATTAAATCCTAGCCTCAGAGGCCGCTCTTATATTGAAGAGGGCGAATCTTACAGAATGATATGTGTTTTTACAAGCCAACAAAGCCTAGACAGACACTCAGTGGGGGCTCTGTGGGTCTGGGTGGCATCTGCGCTGTAACAACAACGACAGGCTAGGCATCCTGTCGAAAGTGGCGGGCATTATGCCAACGTGGTAGAAAATTACAACCCTTAATGTTGAACCATCACCAGCCGCACCAGACATTCCTGGCATTATTGGCCACATGACCAATAATGGCGGTTCATTTCCTGATCGGGAGCCATCACATGCTATACCGCCCCCTCGGCAGCAGCCCCCTGAAAGTGAGCGCCCTGTGCCTGGGCACCATGACCTGGGGCGAACAGAACACCCAGCGCGACGCCTTCGCCCAGATCGACCGGGCACGGGACGCCGGCGTCAATTTCATCGACTGCGCCGAGATGTATCCGGTACCGCCGCGCGGCGAGACTTATGGCTCGACCGAAACCATCATCGGCCAGTACCTGTGCGAACGAGGCCAGCGTGACAACTGGGTGCTGGCCAGCAAGATTGCCGGCCCGAGCCGCGACATGCAGCATATCCGCGGCGGCCAGACCCGCTTCAATCGCCACCATATCACCGCCGCCCTGGATGCCAGCCTGCAGCGTTTACAGACTGATTATCTGGATCTTTATCAATTGCACTGGCCCGACCGCAACACCAACTTCTTCGGCAAGCTCGGCTATCAGCATGATCTGGAGGAACAGATCACGCCGATTGAAGAATCGCTGGAGGTGCTGGACGAGTTGGTGCGGGCTGGCAAGATCCGCTATATCGGGCTGTCCAACGAAACCCCTTGGGGCACCAGTCGCTTTCTGCAGTTGGCAGAAGCCCGCGGCTGGCCGCGGATCGTGTCAATCCAGAACCCCTACAATCTGCTCAATCGCAGCTATGAGGTCGGGATGGCCGAAATATCGATACGCGAGCAGGTCGGCCTGCTCGCCTACTCGCCACTGGCCTTCGGTACTCTCACGGGCAAGTACCTGAATGGCCTGCGACCGGAGAAAGCACGCCTCACGCTGTTCAGCCGCTTCAGCCGCTATACCAACCCACAGGCCCAGAAGGCCTGCGCCCGCTACGTACAGCTGGCTCGGGACCATGGCATGGACCCGGCACAGATGGCGCTGGCCTTTGTCACCCGGCAACCCTTCGTTACCAGCAATATCATCGGTGCGACCAATATGGACCAGCTGAACCGCAACCTCAGCAGCATCAATATGGGGCTGACGGACAAGATCCTGGAAAGCATCGAGGAAATTCACCGCAGCCAACCCAATCCCGCACCTTAAGCGTCTTCCATAACGACAAAGGGCAGCCACTCGGGCTGCCCTCTTCGTTACGCCGCGACATCACCAGCTCAAGGCTTGTGCGGCCGAGCCAGAAAATCGTGAGACTGCATTTCCAGCAGGCGGCTGAGGGTACGCTGGAATTCGAACTCCAGCCGGCCACCGGCATACAGATCCTTGAGTGGCACCTCTGCCGAGACGATCAACTTGACGTTGCGATCATAGAACTCGTCAACCAAATTGATGAAGCGTCGCGCCATGTCGTCCTTGGCCAGATTCATCTGCTCAATATTGGAAATCAGCACCGCCTGGAAGATCTTGCCCAGGGCGATATAGTCGTTCTGGCTGCGCGGTCCGTCACAGAGCTCGCGGAATTCGAACCAGGCGACGTTTTCGTACATCCGCACCGCTTTGACCGCGCGACTCTCGATAGTCAACTCGGCATTATGCTGCACATGCTCCGGCTCCAGCACCAGGCTGTCGAAGCTGCACTGCAGACTGGAGTCCGCTTCCTGACCCAGCGGCCAGTGATACAGATCGGCCTGCTCCAGCGCGCGCAGACGATAGTCCACGCCGTTGTCCACGTTCACCACCTCGGTATGTTCCTTCAGCAGCGCAATGGCTGGCAGGAAACGCGCCCGCTGCAGGCCGTCCTTGTACAGGCCATCAGGTACGATGTTGGAAGTAGCGACCAGGATGACACCGTGATCGAAGAGCTCTTCCATCAGTGTGCCGAGGATCATGGCATCCGTGATGTCAGTGACGAAGAACTCATCGAAACAGATCACCCGCGCCTCATCGGCGAACTTGCGGGCGATGAGCTTCAGCGGATTCTTCTCGCCCTTGAGCTCACGCAGCTCCTGATGGACCCGCTGCATGAAGCGGTGAAAGTGCGTACGCATCTTGCGCTTGATCGGCAAGGCATCGAAGAAGGTATCGACCAGATAGGTCTTGCCCCGGCCGACGCCCCCCCAGAAATACAGGCCCTTTACCGGTATGCTGCGCTTGGGACGAAACTTGCCGAACAGGCCGACGCTGCGCGGCGGACCCGCTTCGAGAATCTCGTCGTAGAGCCGCTGCAGATGCCTGACTGCATTTTCCTGCGCAGGATCATGGAAAAAGTCCGGACGCTTGAGGTCCGCCTGATAGCGTTCAAGAGGCGTCATGCTGGGTGGGGTCCAGTGAAAAACAGGGGCCCGTACTCTACCTGCCATGCCGCCACTTGGCAATCAGCCAAGCGCCTGCTCCGCCGCCGCTTTCAGCTCCACCAGCTTGCCGTGGAAGAAGTGACTGGTATCGGCGAAGCGTACCACCTCAACATCAGCCTGATCCTCGAACAGCCCGAACACCGCCTCCGACGCGACCACTTCATCTGCCTCCCCCATCAGCACCGTGGTCGGCCCCGGCAACGGCAGCAGATCGGCGAAGGGCATGCGCTCAACCGAGGGGGCTACCAGCACTACCCGAGCCGGCCAGTCAGCCTGCTCGCAGGCAGCCGCAGCGGCCACATAACCGCCAAAGGAAAAGCCCATGAGCCACAGGGGCAGATCACCGAACTCCCGCGCCGCCCACTCGATCACCGCCTTGCAGTCGTCGGTTTCACCTACCCCGGCGGCATGCTCACCGCCGCTCTCCCCCACCCCACGGAAATTGAAACGCACTGTATTGGCGTTGAGGTCCCGCGCCGCGCGCATCAATGTGGAGACCACCTTGTTGTGCATGGTCCCGCCATGCAGCGGGTGCGGATGACAGATGATCGCCACCGCCTGCGCCTGCTCGGCACGGGTCACCAGCAGCTCCAGCGCCCCAGCGGGACCATCGATCAGTAATTTGTCTTCAGCGTTGTGCTTCATTCAGTTTCTCCGTGACTGCTGTATTCCCACCTGCGTCGCATAACCTACACTGAAGCTAGTCAGTTCCGGCCCGCAGCAACAGGCGCTAGCCTTGTTTGCGAAATGCCGTTACCGTAGCAGCAGACCCAAGCAGCGCGTTGGCGCCGCACGTTTCAGTTCAATGAGGGACCCAAGGTGGAAACAAGCGAAAACCTGTGGATTGCAATAGCTATCGCCCTGGCAGTGGGCTTCATCGTCGGCATCATTGTAGCCCGTCTGGCGCCACGTATCAGCGGCGGACAGTCATCCAGCACTCAAGCCCAACTGGAGAGCCTGCAGCTGCGCTTCGAAGAATACCAGCAGGAAGTCGCCAGCCATTTCAACACCACTGCCAATCTGGTCACCCGCCTGAACCGCAGCTATCAGGATATCCAGGAGCATCTGGGCCAGGCTGCCGTAGATCTCGCGCCTGACGACATGACCCGGCAACGTCTGTTGGCCGCGCTGGAGCAGGAGAATGATCCGGTCTCCTCCCGCGACCGTATCGAGCCAGTGTTCGACACGCTCGAACCGCCCCGTGACTATGCCACCAAAGCGGACGAAGACCCCGGCATGCTATCCGAAGAATTCGGCGTAAAACGCAAATAAAGCCCGCCCTCGCCGGTGGCGCTAAACGGATTCCTCCATGCCCGATGCCGAACAACGCTTTGTAACCAGATCATCGGACGACCCGTCCCATCTCGTCATACGTGGTGACTGGGTCCTGGAGCACTACGCCGAACTGCGTCAGTTGGTTGGCCGGCTGCGCAACGAGCAATCTGCCGACGCCGAGGCGGACCTGAGCCAGATCGGCAGACTGGATACCGCTGGCGGCCAACTGCTGACCGAGCTGCTCGGCAGCGAGCGCATCCAGGCCCTGACCGATGAGGGCGCCGGCCTGCCCGAGGAGCGCCGGGTATTGCTGCGCCGTATCGCCCATAGCCTGCAGCGGGAGCCGCAACCGCAACCGCACCATGGCGCCGTATTCGAACTGCTCGGCAATATAGGCAAGGGCACGCTGGCGTTTCATGACCATGTGCGCACTCTGCTGGGCTTTGTCGGCCTCACCCTCGCCGGGCTGGCCTTCGGTTTGCTGCGCCCTTCGACCTGGCGGCTGACCTCCGTGGTTGCCCAGGTCGAACAGATTGCCCTGAATGCCGTCGGCATCGTCGCTCTGCTTACCTTCATGGTTGGCGCGGTCATCGCCTTCCTAGGCGCCACCGTGCTGGCAGACTTCGGCGCGACCATCTATACCGTCGACCTGATCGCGTTCTCTTTCCTGCGTGAGTTTGCCGTACTCTTGACCGCAATCCTCATGGCCGGGCGTACCGCCAGTGCCTTCACCGCGCAGATCGGTTCGATGAAGGCCAACGAGGAGATCGATGCAATTCGCACGCTCGGCCTCAATCCGCTGCAGATTCTGGTCATCCCCCGCGTCATTGCCATGATGATTTCGCTGCCGATCCTCACCTTTATCGGCATGCTGTCCGGCCTGCTCGGCGGCGCCGTGGTCTGCTCGCTGGCGCTGGATATATCCCCGACCATGTTTCTCAGCATCCTGCAGCAGAACGTGGCGGTGCAGCATTTCTACCTGGGCATGGTCAAGGCGCCATTGTTCGCGTTCCTGATTGCCATCATCGGCTGCATGGAAGGCTTCAAGGTCAGCGGCAGCGCCGAGTCGGTCGGCGAGCACACCACGTCCAGCGTGGTGCAGTCGATCTTCGTGGTCATCCTCATGGATGCACTGGCCGCGCTGTTCTTCATGGAGATGAACTGGTGACCGACAAGCAAACACCATTGGTGGAGATACGCGGCCTGGTCAATCGCTTCGGCAAACAGACCGTACATGACAATCTGGACCTGGATATCCACCCCGGAGAGATTCTCGGCGTGGTGGGCGGCTCGGGCACCGGCAAGTCGGTACTGCTGCGCTCCATCGTCGGCCTGCGGCGGCCCAATGCCGGTAGCGTCAGGGTTTTCGGCGAAGACCTGCAGCAACTGGATGAACAGCAGCGTTCCCAGGTCGAGCGACGCTTTGGCGTACTGTTTCAACGCGGCGCACTGTTCTCCTCGCTGACAGTGACCGAGAACGTCGCCCTGCCGCTGATCGAACATGCCGGGCTCAGCCGCGACGACGCTGAACATCTGGCCTGCATGAAACTGGCGCTGGCCGGTTTGCCGCCCGGTGCCGGCGACAAGTTTCCCTCCGAGCTCTCCGGTGGCATGGTCAAGCGCGCAGCCCTGGCGCGCGCACTGGCCCTGGACCCGGACATCCTGTTCCTTGACGAACCGACCGCCGGCCTGGACCCCATCGGCGCCGCCGCCTTCGACCAGTTGATTCTCACCCTGCGCGACGCCCTCGGGCTGAGCGTATTTCTGGTCACCCACGACCTGGATACCCTGTACGCTATCTGCGACCGGGTGGCGGTACTGGCGGAGAAGCGCGTCCTGGTCGCCGATACCCTGGAGCGCGTCGCGGCTACCGAGAACGACTGGATCCAGGAGTATTTCCACGGTCCCCGCGGACGCGCCGCAGTAGCGGCCACCGCCAATCAATCCAGCCATCAGCCGGAGTTCCGCTAATGGAAACACGCGCTCACCACGTCATGATCGGACTGTTCACCCTGCTCGCTGGTGTCGGTGCGATTTTCTTTGCCATCTGGATCAGCAACGCCACCACCAGCAAGGACTACCGCTATTACACGGTGGTCTTCCGCGAAACGGTCACCGGCCTGTCCCGCGGCAGCGCCGTGCAATACAGTGGCATTCCGGTAGGTGACATCAGCGAGCTGACCCTCGACCCGAGCGACCCAGGCCAGGTGCTGGCCCGCGTACGGGTGAGCGCCACCGCCCCGGTCACCCAGGATACCAAGGCCAGACTGACCTTCACCGGTATCACCGGCAACTCAGTGATCGAGCTGGTGCCCGGCGACCCGCAAAGCCCATCTCTGGAGAGCATCGATGGTGAAGAGCCACGCATCTATGCCGTGCCCTCCCCACTCTCCAGCCTGCTGGCCAACGGCGAGGATCTGATGACCAATATCAATCAGTTGGTGATCAGTGCGCGCAACCTGCTGTCGGATGAAAACGCCGAGCGTATCGCCAGCACCCTGGAGTCTATCGATACCGCCGCCAGTAGCCTGTCCAGCCAGGGAGATGATGTAAAAGCCCTGGTCGGCGAGTTGACGCTTGCCAGCCAGCAGGCCGGCGAGCTGATGGGCAGCATCAACACCCTGGTCAACAATCAGGGCAGCCAGACGCTGAACAGCGCCGAGCAGACCCTGGAATCCATCGCCCGCGCCAGCGAAACCCTGGAGAACATGCTGCAGGACAACAGTGAAGCCTTCACCAACGGCATGCAGGGCCTCGGCCAGTTGGAGCCGGCAATCAATGAATTGCGTGGCAGTCTCAACGCGCTGCGCTCGATCACCCGCCGCCTGGAAGACAACCCCGCACGCTTCCTGCTGGGCCGTGATACCTTCGAGGAATACCAGCCATGATCCGCCGCCTGACATCCGTTGCGCTGTTTACCGCTCTGCTGGGGCTTGGTGCCTGCACCGTACTGCCCGAATCCGAAGCCCTGAGCGTCTACCAATTCCCGTCGCCGCCAGCCGGCAGCGTCAGCAGCGAGCCGCGATTGCCGTTGTCACTGCGGGTGAATACGCCACAGGCCGGCTACGCTTTCAGCGGGCCGCGCATCATGGTGGTCACCGCCGATAACCAACTGCAAAGCTACAAGGGCGTCCGCTGGAGCGATCCCTCGCCCCAGCTGCTGCGCGAATACCTGGCGGTGTCCCTGCAGCGCTCCGGCGCGCTGAGCAGCGTCACCACCGATGAGCACGCACTGCATGCCGATGTCCATCTGGATACCAACCTGCGCCGCTTCCAACTGAACACCGACGGCACCCCCCGGATCGTCATCGAGCTGGATGCCCGCCTGGTCAATCCGGAAAGTCGGCGCATCTATGTCAACCACAGCTTCCTGGTTCAGCAGCCGGTCACCAGCACCCAGATCACCGACGTGGTCCAGGGATATGGCCAGGCGACTGGGGATCTGACCCAGCAATTGCTGGCTTGGACCCGACAGCAATTGGCGCCGCTATCCCACGACTGAGGCCGTTGCCTCGCCGCAGCATGACACTTAGTGATACGGAGTCATACTAGCGCACCCTGTTGCATGCTTCGGCACACAACAACAAGCTGCGCTGGAGCTCCCGTCATCAGGTTGAGGGGCTGCCGCACATCACAGCACCAGCAGCAACAGCACCGGCAAGGTCAGCATCGCCAGTAGTGTCTGCAGGGTAATGACACCCGCCATCAGATGCGCATCGCCGCCGTATTGCCGTGCCAGCACATAGGCGGTGGGCGCGCAGGGCAGCGCAAAGAACAGCACCAAGGTGACCCGCTCCATCGTCGGCATGCCCAGCAGCCCGACCAGCAGCCAGGCCGCCAGCGGCATCAATGCCAACCGCACCAGAGTGCTGATCAACAGCGCACGTGTCTCGCCGTGCAGATTCTGAGGCTGCAACGCAGCGCCTACACACAGGAGCCCCAGGGGCAGACTGCTCGCCGCCAGCAGCGTCAGTAGATTATCCATCCCTCCGCCCAACCGCAGGCCGGAGAGATTTGCCGCCACCCCGAGCAAGCAGGCCAGGATCAGCGGGTTCTTCAACAGGATCAGCAACTGCGCGCGCCGGTTCAGACTCCCCCCCGACGTCAGCGCCTGCACCGACAGGATATTGACCGCCGGCACCGTGATCGCCAGCAACAGCGCCATGAGCGTCAGCCCCTCACCACCAAATAACGCGCCAACGGTAGCCAGGCCGATGTAGGTATTGAACCGCAACGTACTCTGCACGAACACACCAAACCGTGCCGCCGGCCAGCGCAGCCAGCGCCGCAGCACGATCAGCCCCAGCCATGCCACGCCGAGAACCACACCCACACACAGCGCCACCCGCGCCAGCGCCGGGCTGTTCAACGGCGCTCCGGCCAGGCTGCTGAACAGCAGCGCCGGGAACAGTACAAAGTAATTGATGCGCTCGGCACCGGGCCAGAATTCTGCATTGGGAAAGCCCGCCCGGCGCAAGACATAACCGCCCAAAATCAGGGCGAACAGCGGCCAGAGGGAGGCGAGTAACTGGGTCATTCGAGGATATATCCAGATCAGGAGACGCGGCAGGCAGGTTACCTGACGAAGGTCATGTCCGGCCAGCCCGACGTAGCACAATACCTTGCCGCCCCTTGATGCGGCGGCGCTGCCAGTCATTAAGCCAGGTGCTCGTTGGGGGTCTACGGTGAAGGTGATCTGTTATCTACCAAGACGCCCGAGCTCACTACGACAGTATTTTTTTTGAAGGCTGTCGAAATCATTGTCTGGGAACCGACTATCAGGTAACCACAATAAGCAGGAGATGATTATGTCTAGCGAAACCGGCACCGTCCGCCTACACCGCGTGTTGGCAGCACCCGTTGAGCGAGTTTACAAAGCGTTTACCGATAAACAGGCATTGGAATACTGGCTACCGCCCTACGGCTTTACCGGTACGATCCATGAAATGGATATCCGCGTGGGTGGCGGCTACCGTATGTCTTTCACCAATTTCGGCACTGGCGTCAGTCATTCGTTTACCGTTGAGTATATCGAACTGACACCTAACGAACGTATTCGCCATACGGATCGCTTTGACGATGAAAACCTCCCCGGCGAAATGCAAGTTGTCATCGAACTGAAAGCCGTATCCAGTGGCACAGAGATACGCATAGTTCAGGAAGGCATTCCTTCGGTCATTCCCGTTGATAGCTGTTATCTGGGATGGCAGGAATCACTGGAGCAGCTAGCCCGGCTGGTTGTGCCGGATATTCCCGATCATGGCTGAAAATGATGAATACCATCATGGCAAAACAACAAAAGCCCGCATAAGCGGGCTTTTGGGTACTGTGACCAAGAACGGCGGCTAGCGCTAGCCGCTCACTCCCACTCGATCGTCAACAGACAAAGTTTCACCTTAAAAATCAGTTGATTAAACGAAGCACCCAAGCAATGACATAAAAAACCATACCTATTATTTGTTCTTCAAAAGTGCTGGAAGCAGCCATAAGCCGAGTAGCCCCTTTGACGCGAAGCTTGGAGCGCGGCCACGCTCTACTGCATCAAGTCGGCAACTCAAGCATCGAAACAAGCAAATTTGGTTGCATGCAATTATATTGCGTACAATGATTATCTGCAGCCCCATTGGGGGCCACGCGCTAACGGCTAATTTTGAGGAGCAATCATGAAAGCGTATCGTATCTCGCACGGTGGAACTATTGATGGCCTGCAGCTGGAGAGCCTTGTCGAGCGTCCTCTCGCCCCATACGAAGTACGGATCGAGGTGAGAGCCGTGTCGCTGAACTACCGCGATCTCATGGTTGCCAATGGTGCGTACCCTGTAAAAATAGATATTCCGATCATTCCCTGTTCCGACGGTGCCGGAGACGTGGTTGCTGTCGGCTCCATGGTCACCCGTGTTCAACCTGGTGATCGGGTCGCAGCCTCCTTCTTTCCCCACTGGCTCGAAGGCCAGGCCGACCAAGCCAAGGTCCGCAGCGCACTCGGCGGTGATACCGATGGAATGCTTGCCGAGGCAGTCGTACTGCATGAAGACACGCTTGTGAAAATCCCTGAGCAATTGAGCTATGTGGCGGCATCCACGCTTCCGTGTGCAGGCGTCACAGCGTGGAATGGCATATTCGAGTCATCTGACGTAAAGCCGGGCGACACCGTTATCCTGCTTGGCACTGGCGGCGTTTCGATCCTGGGCCTGCAAATGGCAAAGGCGGCGGGCCTGCGAACGATCATCACATCATCCAGCGATGAAAAATTGAAGCGCGCTCGCGGCCTTGGTGCCGACGAGACAACCAATTACCATGCAAACCCGGAGTGGCAGGACGAAGTACTGCGTATGACCGGCGGCAAGGGGGTCGATGTAGTGCTGGAAGTCGGTGGGGAAGGAACCATCACCCGCTCTGTTACTGCTACAGCCGTGGGCGGCACCATTGCTACCATCGGCGGTGTCAGTGGTTTTGGTGGCGGGGTGAACCCCAGCACCCTTGCCATCGGCGCCAAGCGACTGATTGGCATCTACGTTGGTAGCCGGGCGATGCTGGAGCAATCAGCCGCGCTAGCTGCTGGAGCTGGCATAGCGCCGGTGGTCGACCGCGTGTTCCCATTTGCCAAGGCAAAAGAGGCCTACCGTTACCTTGAGTCAGGCGCGCATTTCGGCAAGGTCGTGATCGACCTGACGCAATAGTTGCAGCAACTTTTCGAGACAAAAAACCAGATGCCACAGAGTAAAGCACCGCCGACATATAACGACCTGATGTCGCTCGACCGACAAGTGTGTTTCGGTCTCTATGCGGCATCCAACCTCGTCATCCGTCAATACCGGCCGTTGCTGGCAGAGCTGGGGCTCACATTCCCGCAGTATTTGGTGATGCTGGTGCTGTGGGAGTCCGAACCTCAAACCGTTAGCGCTATCGGTGAACGCCTCCACCTGGACAGCGGCACACTGACACCGCTTCTCAAACGTTTGGAAACTAACGGATTTGTGGTGCGGCGACGTGATGACACCGATGAGCGACGGGTGTTGATCTCCCTCACGACGCACGGACACACGCTACGCGCGCCCGCACGCCAGATTACTGAAACTTTCCGGGAAGGAGTCTCCTTCTCAGCGGCCGAGACTGAAACCCTCGCAAGCAGCTTGGCTCAACTCATCTCGGCGCTTGAACACTGAGGCGCGCATAACAGCATTCGTGAATGCCGTACTTTCAAAGCCCGCAAAAAAGCCCGCAGTTATGAACTGCGGGCTTCGTGGGGTTGATGCTGTCAGCTGTGCCCCAGCACCCTAGCGGATCAGCTGTTCGTACAGTATCCCGTGTTCCAGCACCCTGCCCTCATCGTCCATGACCCGCATCGCATCCGCCGAGACCTCGTCGATGACCACGACCTCGCCGTCGACAAAGCCGATTTCGATCTTCATGTCGATCAGAGTGAGGCCCTTGTCACGCAGGTCGGCTTCGACGATACGACACACCCGGCGGGTGAGGTCCTTGGCCTGCTCGAGGTGCTGCTGGGTAAGCAGGCCGAGGGCCACGATGGTGTCGTCGTTGATGAGAGGATCACCGCGTTCATCGTCCTTGATGGTGATCTCGACGAGGTAGTCGAACGTACTCGCGGTGTCGCCGATGTAGTTCTGGTAACGACGCTGGAAGCTGCCCCAGGGCCGGGTGCGGCAGATGAACTCGAGGCCGCCCTTGCCGCTGATATCCTTGCCCAGGGGCTCGGCGCGACGAACTTCCATGCTGGCCTGTTCGAGGTCGAGACGCACCAGGTGGGTGGGGATGCCGGCGGCGTGAAGGCACTTGAAGAAATGGTCGGTCATGGCGAGGGACTTTCGGCCCTTGCCTTCGACCTGACCGATGACGGTGTTAGCACCCGGGTCGATGACACCGTCCTCGCCGGTGACGTCGTCCTTGAAGACGAGGAGGATGTTGTCATTCGGCAGGGCGTACAGGTCCTTGGTCTTGCCGGAATAGATCTTTTCGCTGGTGTTCATCGGTTTACTCGCTGGTAGTTCCAATATCCCCTTCGGGGGAAAAAACGGGGCACCAGAGCGCCCCGCTGCTGCACCTCACTCCCACTCTATTATCAATTAACCAAGCAAGGCCTGATAAATAAAGGCACCCAGACATGGTCGAATGGAAAGACCATGAAAAATGCCATGCACCGTAAAAATGGTGAAAGAGCCGGATTACCCTTTCTGGCCATCGCGAACGATCCCGGCCAGCAGCTCTCGCCGAGCGGACTATGAGAAAGGGATGTCACGGGCTGTACCATTTTATGCTGACAGCACTTACCATACCATCAGACAGATGAGCTTACATTCGTAATTTCGCGCGTGATGCGCAGGCAAAGGACAGGAATCCCCGCATCAGCAGGGAGCAGTGCTATACCATCATGCCGTAGATACGGCGACAAGAGGCATCCCTGCCGCATGAAGGCCGGCCTGAACGATGAGACAGCCGCTATGTTGCTCGAGACGCTTAGCCCTCCTAAAATCCCCAGCAATACTGAGCGGCAACCCTCAGAGTACTAATTGGACAGCGCTCGGAGCGGCAGAACCACCTGAATACTCCAAGGCATAGCTGAAAAAATGGATGCAGGCCACAATCGTCCACGCCATGTATAGAAATTAAAAAACTGCAGGAAAATGTTCGCATATGACGGGAAAATACGACCACCTGAGCAAAAACCAACTGGTCGAGCTATTAGAAAAGCGTGATCGAAGCAAGAGGCTCGGGCTAGTTTGGGAACGTGACGAGATCGCGGCAGATAAGGCCATCGACGAGAATTTCATCGCCTGCGAGATCGTACCAGGCCTGTCGGAGAAACCTGCACCATGGTCGAACCTCGTAATCGAGGGCGACAATTTCGACGCCCTGCGGTGGTTGCGAATGACTTTAGCAGGGCAAGTCCAGTGCATATATGTTGACCCGCCCTACAACACCGGCAACCAGACCTGGGTCTATAACGACCGCTACCTTGATCCCGAGGATCGGTTCCGTCAATCCACCTGGCTCGAATTCCTCTATCGGCGCTTTATATTGGCCCGCGACCTGCTTGCCCCGAATGGGGTGATGCTGGTATCGATGAATGACGAGCAGCGGGCGCTACTGGAACTGATGATGGATGAGGCTATGCCCGGGATGAAGCTTGGATGCTTCGTTTGGCGGACTCGCAAAGGTGGCTATGACAGTGGCAACTTTTCGAAAGATCACGATTTCGTAATGATCTACTGCAATCCAAAGTTCGCTTTTGCTGGATCGGCGAAGCAGCGCGACGACTTCTCCAACCCTGATGGTGATCCGCGCGGTGATTGGACCGATGACCCGTTACAGCAGCCAAAAAACTATAAGCAGCGCGAGGGAGGAGTTTACCTAATCCGTGACCCGGAAACGGACGTTTACTACCCTCCGAATCCCAACCGAGTCTGGTCAGTTGGCCAAAAGGGAGACAAGAAACTCCGCGAGGATTCAATCGAAGAGCTACTTGAAAAGAAACTCATAATTTTCAAAAAGAAAGGTGAGTTCGTACGATACGAAACCCTAGAAGAGCTTCAACAGGCAATTAAAGATAAAACCGCCCATAAGTTCGCTCGATTAGATCTTCCAAACCTTGCAGACTGGGTCGGAAAGAAAATTGGGGTCGGAAGCGTTCGCATCAAGAAGTTCTTGAAGGATCGAAAGGAGACGCCCAATCCTCTCTCAAGCCTGCTTGATGGAATTGTCAATGAGGAGTCGTACTCATTCGAGCCGGGCAAAACGGCTGAAGGAACCCGTGCAATCCGGACAATCTTTGGTGGTGATGCATTTGAATATCCGAAGCCACCTTCTCTGATCAAAAAGCTGGTTGAGCAGTCCACAAGACCAGGTGATATTGTTCTCGATTTCTTCGCGGGCTCCGCAACCACAGCGCAGGCGGTAATGGAACTCAACGCCGAGGACGGCGGTGACAGGCGCTTTATTATGGTTTCGTCCACTGAAGCGACAGAAAAAGAGCCTAACAAGAATCTCTGCCAAGAAGTAACGGCTGAACGGGTTCGGCGGCTTAATGCTAGCGACGATCCGAAATGCGCCGAATTATACGCGCCTTTCGCTTATCTCCGTACCCGCAAAATAGCCTTCGAGGATCTGGATTACGATCTGCACCCAAAAGATGCCTGGACGGCTTTAGAAACCTTACACGGCTTACCGCTGACAATCTATGACGACAAAGCCGCTTGGAATATGCACGCTGGTGAGGCCGTAACATTGGTCCTGGTCGATCGCTATGAGACCGCACTACTCGACTGGCTGCGCGACCAGTCACGCAAGAACGTATTCGTCTACGCTTGGGCACCGGGTCAATTGGCCCGAGAGCTGGCCGGTATCGAGGTGGAAATCCGCTCTGTCCGTGACACGCTTGTGCGGAGTTTCCAGCAATGAGTGACGCGCGCTACGCATTAGCAGGCTACCAAACACGCGCGGTCGAAGCGCTGACTGGGGTGATCCGCAGGGTCGCGGAATACCATGATGAATACCCGGAACATCGCGATAAGATTGCGCTCAAAAGCGGCGTAACGCTGCTGCAGGCACCGACTGGATCGGGAAAAACGCTGATGCTAGGGCGCGCTCTAGAAGAGTTACGAGGGTCGCTATCGCGTCCCGTCGTTTGGTTCTGGTTCGCACCCTATTCAGGGCTAGTTACACAAACCCGCAATGCGATTGCTGATCAATGCAGCACGCTACGAGTGCGTTCTATTTTCAAGGACCGCGTACCCATGGGCACACGGGATGGTGATGTGTTTGTGCAGACTTGGGGCGCTGTGGCTTCCAACGACAAGGACGCTCGAAAAGTACGCCGTACCAAGGAAAGCGCACTCTCCCTTGATGACATGATCAAAACCTTGCGCAGCGATGGTTTCTTCGTGGGTGTGGTGATCGATGAGGCACATCTGAATTTTGGGGCGTCGGCGAAGGCGGCAGCAGATTTTTATCTGAATGTTTTGAAGCCCGATTTTACGGTTTTGGCGACGGCAACACCCAATGATGACAAACTTGAAGCGTTTGAGGCTCAAGCCGGGATTGAAGTCGCCAGCCGCGTGATCGTCCCGCGCGCCGATGTAGTCTCGGCGGGTCTGAACAAGGAAGGCCTGATGATGGGCGTGATCAGGATATCTGACGCAGACCGCGAGCTGGTCGACCACGAGCAGGCCACCTTGACCGCCGGATGGACCCAGCATCTGCGCGTCAAGAAACGACTAGCTGAGCGAGACATTGCCCTAACACCGCTCATGCTGGTGCAAGTCGAGGACCAAGAGAAGGGCGGCGACGATCCGGTAGCTCGAGTACACGAAAAGCTGATCGAGATTGGCGTGTCTGAGTCTGCCATTGCAACACACACCTCTGGCCAGCCAGACCCAGACTTCCATACGCTTGCTTACGATCCTCAAAAAGAGGTACTGATCTTTAAGGTCGCGGTTGCGACCGGTTTCGATGCACCCCGTGCTTGGACCCTGGTATCTGTGCGCCCAAACAGGGGCAAGGAATTTGGCCTCCAGATCGTGGGTCGTATCATGCGTGTGCATCCGCTAATTCGCCCCTTTCATGGGCAGGATAGCTTGCTGGATCGCGGTTACGTTTTCTTGACCGATCCCGAGATGCAAGCGGGCATCGATGCAGCTGTCGAAGAGGTCAAGGCAGTGCGCCAGAGCATCGAACTGATCACAGATCGGCTGGACGTTGTGGAGTACGGCAATGGCGCGAAACCACTCGGATGTTCGGAGGCTATCGCACCATCTCAGTACCAGCCGTCTCTACCATCCAGCACAGAAGATCGCCAGATTCGACTCGCAGATTTAATTGAAAGTGGCTTTGTAAACCCGGAAGTGGCGAAGCTAACTGAAACTGAGCAGGATCGTGCCATCTTGGTAGGCGAAGCTTGGCAGCAGATGAGCCAAACGCCGCTGTTCGGAAATTTGCCGGAAGTCACACGCCCTGCATCTTTGGCCAGCGCCTCGGCCAAGCCCAACCTTCGCTCCTATCCATTGCGCAGGGATATCGCCCTTCCTAAAGGGCTTTGGCGGGAGTTGCCCCCGGACCCCGGCAGTGCGGATCAGCTGGTCGATGACATTGCGAAGCTTTTCTGCAGCAGCTCGAATATCGCTTCTTTACTACAAAAACGGAAAACCAAGGCAAAGATGAGCCTACGGGACTTGTTTATCGCGAATATGACAGAAGAGGTAGAGCTGCGCTTAAGCCTGTCAAACGCGCGGGTTGCTGAGAAGGCGCAGATGGCCTTCAACTTCAACGATACCATTGATCCGCGCTTGCTCAAACGCGCTTTGATTAAGGAGCTGCGTCGTGTTGTCGATGATGAAGGCATTGATGCCGAAGAGAATGATCTTAGGCGCGCGTTAGACTTAGCAGTCATGGCTGAGCCGGAAAAGCTTAAGAATGCAATGAAGACGGCCCAAGGGCGCAACGTTAGGCTATCCAATGCGGAGCCGATTCCTTCCAGCTACTTTGGTCCGGAAGGATTACCTGCAGCCCAAAAGGCGGCCTACGGCGTATTTCCTGCGCGGCTGAATAAGGAGGAGCAAAAATTCTTAGAACTCCTTGAAGCAGATGGAACTGGCACCGTTCTCTGGTGGATGCGCAATCCTGAAAACGAACGCTGGGCGACCAGGATCGTTCTACCAAGCGGGAAAAACTTCTTTCCAGACTTTGTAGTTGGGGTCGCGGGACGAGCAACACCGGATGCGATCGCGCTCGTCGAAATTAAAGATGACGGTGAAACCGGGCGTCTACATTCCGACCGAAATCTCGATAAGATCAGGGTGCAACACCGTGAGTACAAGAATGTGTTCTGGACGTATCGAGACAATGGCAGATGGGTGCGGGCAAGGTATGCGGAAGGTCTGCACCGAATAGTGCCGAAGGATATGTTCGCGATAAGTGAAATGGTTTTCTTGGAATGACTACCCGTCACTACACTTGGTGGGCCGAGCCGAAGTCAGCGCGACCCGAGAATCTCTCGGGGTTGCCCGGCCTGATCACACACTTCTGGCTAGAAGCGCGGCGGTGCCTATGGCTACCGCAAAATCTTTCACAACCTGCGTGAGATCAGTGAGCTCTGTGGCAAACATATTGTTGCTCAACTAATGCGTCTGGACGGACCGCAGACGGGTTATCGGCGTCGTCCAGGCAGTTATGATGGCAAGCCTCCAATGGCCTCTCCGAATCATCTCGAGCGTTAAGTACTGGGCGGGTTACCGGCCCGCCCGGTGCTCCTACCAGTACAACCCCGCCGCCTCGGCGAATGCTGACCGCTGATTGCTGCCGCCCTTCACCTCAATGCTTGGGATGGACTCAATCAGTCGGAGATAGTGCGAAAACTGGGTGTCGAACGGCAGGCCGTTTCGAAGGCTCTGAAGTCACTGACGTCAATCCCTCGGATGCTCCAGTTGAAGGATTAGAAACGCCAAGGAAAATTTTAGCGGCTAAAAACAAGCTCTATCCCTGAACGGGTTCCAGCCATCTGCGCTAACTATACCTATCGGCCATGACACCTCTTATATTTTTTGCCACCACCGCACGGACAGGGCTCATTTCGGCCGATTTTTTTGTCCCCGACAACAGGCATTACTTTTTCTTGCAGGCCAAGATTGACTGAACGCGCACGGTTAGCTACTCGCGCAGCGCCTTCGTAAATGTGGGCGTTTTCCTCTGTTCGCTCTTTCGGTATGTGGACTGAGAAAGACTGCGCTCGGTGATAAATACCATCGCCGCTAACTTCTGCCACGATGCCGATAACATTAGAAACCTTGAGGCTCAGCGCAGCCGCGCTGGCCTTGTCATTCACCTTGGTCCAGTCAATCAGCCGACCGTGTCGTTGAAGCCAAATGAAGAGCGACTCGCTATCTCCAGACAGAGTAAAGTAGCGAGCAGGATGCAGGTTCAGGGTTTGGCGAAGATCGGACAGCATCTTGGCCAAATCATTCCGACCCTCCCCTCCTAAGTTACGGATAGAGCTCTCAGCTAAAAGCCACCCACTCGCTCTGTTGCCGTCGAGTGCCCCAAGCAACTTCAACACCTCTTCCGGGAAGTCCTGTGTGGGAAACGGTCCACTTTCCCAGTCTTCACCCTCGAAGCTTCTGTCAATGATGTCACTCATGCCATCCCAGATAAGCATATTAACCTTATCGTCCTTCAATTCATCAGCGATGTCCTGATCAAATCGGTTCTTTTTCAGATACGCACCCAAGTGGTCGAATTCATCAAAGAGATGAGCTCTACGCATGCCGGCCACAGCCTGCCGTACTTCCATGTAGTGGATGAACTCGCCGGGTGTAGGTAGAAAACGCTTGAGAACAAATAACTCATCGATGGACAGCGAAACGAAGGCGTGCTGTCCAAGTAGCGGCTCAACCTGCGGTAGCTCCTTGCAGTATGTAGAAAAAGGAGAGAAGGACTCGACCGTCAGCCCAATCGGCACCATCACTCGGTAGACGGAGCGGCAGACACGAGCACATTCTTCGTATCTGCCGCCTGTCCGGTAGTAGAGCGGCACTTCATCCTCTGAATTCAGATAATTGAAGAAGCGCTCACATTGCTTGTAGGCTTTGAGTACCAGGTCCTGCACGGACTGAGCGTGGCGGCCGAAATCAAGCGCTGGTGATGCGATGGTCGCAGCAGCACCCGCTTTGGCTTCAACAAGAAACAGCACATCATCAATCAAGATGAGGGTGTCATTTTCGGACCATTGCTTGCTGGTGGGATCTTTATAATAAACTTCCTGGAAAACCTTGGCACCGGGAAGCTGAGCGGCCAGAATGTCGGAAAAGGCAGCTTCACTCATCTGCTTCTGTCTATCCTCGAAGGTCTTCCTATAATCCGGCTTTCGCTGAAGTAAATTATAAAGAAGCGCACGATACCCCGCGTCGCGGGTAAAACAAGGGTCGACGGCGTAGTAGTCCGATCCCAGCTGGATAAGAGGCTTCTTCCGAGCGGGCAGTGTCCGATAGGGGGTCCCCGAAAAATCCCCCACAGCGAAGAACTCGGTTTCTTCTCCGCGCTGATAGGCCAGATCAGCCAGTAGGGTCGGTGGCAGCCTCGTGTGACGACTTACATTGGCAACGCCGCCGCGAAACATGTCATCTATTGCTCGCCCAACGGTTTTCGACTGTTCTGCATTGGTCGCCATCCATGCCTCCATGACGTTTTCAAGAGGCTTGCTCTCCGCAGCAGCGAAAGCCTGAGCTGCCTCAAACTGCGCCATAATCTCCCGAACAGCCTCGGAGTGCCCCGTGCGCGTGGCGTCGGCCATAGCTTGGAAACCTTCCGCGATATCAGCGGCACCGACACCGTACACTTCTTTCAAGACATCATCGTGTGGCATCAACACGTAGCGGTAGAACTCACCTTCCAAAACTTGGTAGCGGTTGCCACGGAGCATAACCCAAGTGGATTTCACGCGGAATTCAATGTCGGCCGTATCCGGACCAAAGACTCCGTCTTTGGTATTGGCAGACGTGACCATGGCAAAAAACATGGCCTTCTCTCGAAGTTTTCGACCAAGCTCATACAGCTCGGTGCATCGGGCTTCGTCGAACGTTACGTTTACAGGATCAGCATCTGACGCGAGCACCGCATGCACATACTCCAGCAGGAACTGGTTTTCATTGATCAAGTCGTTCGGACCGTCTTCTGCGCGTTGCTCCTCGGCAGCGCTTTGGTCTGCCAGCGCTTTCATCATATGCTGGGCGTAAATGTAGCCGAGCAGATCATGCGGAGGCATCGCGACTATCAGCTCGCGCATGGAGGCGGATATGGCTTCCATGTCCTTCAACAGGGAAGCAGCGACCTCTTTCTGTTTTTTATCGTACATAGCTACTTATGCCTGATGTTTCTGAATCCGCCAGTCGGCCGGGAGGGGCCGAACCCGCGGGGGCACAAAACGCACCCACTTGTTTGTAGAGTCGCGGTTAGCCTAGGACGCGCCGATGCGCAGACTTTCAAGGATTGAGAGCTTCCACATCCAGAGCCAGTAGTACGGCGTCGAAAGCCTTGTCGCACTCACCCACCAACCACTTGAAGTGAGCGCGCAGCGTCCCGTGGGTGGATCGTGCTAGCCTTTCCTCTTTGTCCTTCTCAATGACCGAACTGTGAGCCCGGAGCGTGCTCCGCAGTCCGTGCAACCTTGAAAACGGCGTGAGCGTGGTCATGGCCTGGCCCTCGGACAGTCCGGTGGCAACCAGAATCGCCCCCAGAACCCGAAGCGACGCCCAACTGGACTCCGCTTTTGCGCCCTTGTCTTCCAGGACCTTGCGCAATGGCTTGAGTAGGAACCCCTCGACCACCAACTGGTCAAGAGCCATGATCTCGTTGGCCCACTCGAACGTCGAATCGGTTGCCGGATAGCGGGTGGCATCGAGATGCTCGGGGCTCCGGGGCAGCCACCATGCGGGCGGCGCGTCGTTGAGTTTTCCGATCTTGTATTTCAAAAGGTGGAGCGGGTCGTACTCCAAGCTGAACTCGCCCATGATGTCGTTTTCATGGGCGCGCTTCGAGATGGGGCCCTTCGGCCACTCGTTGAACGACTGCCAGTAGCGCTGCTCTTCAATCGGCAGGCGTGCGAGATCCCCGATGTAGGCGTGCACCTGCCCTGCTTCGTTGATGTCGTAACCCTTCAGATGCCACGCGTTGCGGCAGCTGATCGTGCGGTCATTGAGGGTATACTTCTCGGGGTCAGACTTGAAGCGATGCAGGACATCCGCTCGGAAGAAAGCGGGTGAAATTTCCCACGGAAGGTCCGATTCCTGAAAGTAGTTTGAGAGGAACTCGGGAGCGCAGGACGTCTCAACCTCTACGCAATTCTTGCGATCAAAGATCTTAAAGATCGCGTATTCGCGCTTGGTCGGGTTCGACTCTTCCTTCCACTCGTCGATCAGTTGCTGCAGTGGGATAGCGGAGCGGACGATCATCCGGCCGTTTACGTAGCTGGCATTGGCGATGCCACCACCGTGATAGAAGAGGTCAGGAGTCCGTCGGTCAATTCGGTCGTGATCGCCCCAGCCGTTGAAGCTGCCCGGGACAAAGCGCGTGAAGTCGAACAGGAACACCAACGCCATGTCCGCCAGCGTCATGTACGTCGAGAGATCTCTAGCGAGAATTGTGACGGCCGTGAGGCTTTCGCGGCCGTTTCCGAGGTCAGCTCGCAGGACGCGGATCACATCCTCGATATCGCCGTGGCCATCGAGCCGGCAGTAGGCATTGCGCTCGGATACGAAGTGTAGGCCGAGGGAATGTACCAGTTTCTGGTTCAACTCGAGGGGACTCTCTCCCTTTTGCACGCCGTGAAACGTTCGGCGGAAGATCAGCTTCTCGCCACCAGAGAGCGACTTGCCCGCATGCCTCAGCGGCGGATCAAGGTAAACCTTGTGACCTTCACCGCCTCCGTAGCTCTTCTGGATTACCCAGCTCTCGTCAGTCTGGACAAAGCCGCGCATCAAGTCTTCCTGGTCTGCAGGCGTCACCTGCTTAGCAGGAGCGAGCACACCGTGTATCAAGACGGCCGGGCCACTTGCGTAGATGACGATTTCCTCGCTCTGCGCATTCGCCTTGAGGAACGCGACCGAATCTTCTGCGCCGACGAGCCAGTTGGCGGCTGTGCCAGCTGGAGCCTGCGCGAGGGCTTTTAGCCTCGCCATGAGTCGATGGGTCATATGGAAGCAGCCTTTGCAGTCAGGAGTACGGTGGGATTGCTTGGATTTGACAGGCTCAAGGCAGGCCTGCGACCATGAATAGCTCGGTCTTTAGCCAAGAATCCAACGTCGAAATTCTCACAAAGTGGGTCGACACAGGGTAGGGAGGGTGAACCATCCAGTAGTAGATGTCCCTGCTGACGTAGAGTTCGACATAGCGCTCTGGAGCGTTGGCGGGCTTTGGCCATCCGAGGAGCTCCAATATCCGGGTTCGGTGCTGCTCCAAGAAGGCACCTCTGCGGAGTACCTTTCCGATCTGGCCCTTGTCCCCCTCCTTGCGCCCAAAGATCTTGTCGCGAATCCGGCGACCGTCCTTCATTGTATAGAACGGCTGGTTGTACTTGCACTCGACCGCGACCATGAGATTGTGGCCGGGCCAATACGCGAGGGCGTCGAAGTCGCCAACATCTTCGAATCCTTCGGTTCGAAACTTCCGGTAGAAGTCGATGCCCCGCGCGACAAACGGGGTATGCCGGCGGAAGATCTCTTCATTGCGGAATTCCAGCCGCCTCTCGATGCCGGCCTTCACCTGCCGAACGACGGGCTCGATGTTAGGCCAACCGAAATCGGCAGGCAAGTAGCCATCGCGAACCGAGGACATCCAATTGAACATGCAGCGACTCGCCGTCTCCGCGCCCCATCTCAGCTCATCACCGACCTGCACCAGTGGCCGGATGGCGTATCGGTGAACACGCTTGCTGTGTTCCCAGTAGGGCACCTCCGCCTCTTGGACATCTCGGCCGGCGAGGCGCAGAAGCCCAGTCTCTGAGAGGGTCAGGAATGCAACGATGCGCTCTGCCTTTTCCTGTTCAAGGTCCTTGATCTCGGCGACAAGCTTCCCTGCCAGTTTGTCTGGACTGGCGCCGTAAGAAAGCGATAGCTCCTTGGCGAAACCGTGGTGCTGAGCTTGGGCCAGCACGGACAGGGAGGTGATCAGGTCCGACAGGTTGAATCCAAGGTCGGTCTCAAAAGCGTAGTTGAAATCGGTTGACTCCGACAGGGCCTCCGACTCTCCCTCAACCGCGTCCTTGGGGTTTTCACCCTGGCCAAGGCGTGTCTTAGCGTACTCGCGTGCGAACCGAGCCTCCCGGTCGTTGGAGCTGTCGGAGTAGAAGACCTCCGGGATGAACGAATCGTTGATGGCGACGCCTGCAACATCGACCCCGTTGTGGAGGACGTCGCTAGCTCCTGCAAGCGACATGAGCCAGTCAGTTTTACCGAGCAGCTCACGCAACACATTGGGAGTGACCTCGCCGGGCCCAGATACCGTATTGCTGACAGCCTTCTCCAACAGGTATCGGTAGTGACGGGCTAAAGTGCCGTATTGCTCGCGCGCCTTTTCAACAGCATCAACTCGATCGTATTCCACCTCGTGAGACAGGCTCTGGCGGGCTCTTTCAATCCTTCCACGCTCGGTGGCTAGCAGCGCATCGTGTTGTTCGATGCACGCTCGAATCAGCTGAAGTCGGTCGATCTGTGCGAGCCGTCCTTCGATGCGAAGCCTGAACTGAGCGCTGGCCAGGTCAATTTTCTCTTTTGCTTTCGACAGCGCGTATCGGCCAGGTTCCAGCCCCAGGTCTCGGATTACCTCTGCGAGTTGCTTGCGAGCCAGCTTGTAGTCTGACATCCTCGGAATGACGACCGGTGGGTGGGCGGGAACATCGACGCGCCGAGTGGCAACTCGCAGCGTGTACCGAGCGAGCTTCCCCCACGTTGAAAGAACCTCTTCCTCCAGGCCCGCCGGGAGTGTCATGTCGAGGGCGTCATGGCTCTTGCGTATCGTTTCCGCAAGGCACTGCACCTCAAAACTCCCGTCGGTAGCGCCGGTCAAGCCAGCAAGCACCGCACGAAGATCAACATCGAGGTAAATGACTGCAGCTCTGCCCAAACTCCCTTCGGCAGCAGTTACGACCGGACCCACACTCTTAGGCGTGCCAAAGTCCCCGTCGTCATTGCCGATGACGGTGCTGGATGCGCTGCGTTTGCAGACGAACAGAACTTGGTCCAACTGGAACAGTGGCGCGGTAGCCAGTAGCCCACTGCATCGAAAAGAGCTGTCGGCGAGGATCTGGATGAACAGGTCGATCATGCGCCCATCTTCTAGGTCTAGGTCGTCCTTGATTTCCAGCAAAGCTTGAACAGTGCAATTACCGATCAGGGTGGAGTAGGCGATGAGCTTGCGGCTGCGCGATTTCATCTCTATGACGCCTTCCGTCCCTCCACTTAGTAGCCAGCCGGATGTGCGGTCGGGAAAGATGCGAGGGGCACGCGACCAGAAATCCGCTAGTAACTTGAACCGCCAGGATGTGCCCCAGCTTGGGTCAAGACAAATCATCGTAGGCTCAATGGCGCCATCAACCAGCACCTCGTCAGTGTCCTTGAATGAAGCGAATAGATCGGCAGGTCCGCTGGAAAAGGGAGTTAAGACCGATCGTTGCCTATCGCAAAAAGCCCAGTAACGCTGCAGATCCTCCAGATCCGTCAGGCTGTCGAAGATGGTGATCAAATCCGCTAGCGGCAGGAGTCGCAGGGGTTTTTCAGGAAGGTTGAGCATTCCTGCAGAGGTGCCCGCCAAAGTAGGAGCGAGGATGATGTGCAGTTCATCAGCTGATGGGCCATTAATACCATCCTTCGAGAGCAGGATCTCTGGGCCTCCAACGATCTTGAAACGAATGTTCTTTGCCTGTCGGGCCTTGGCTAAAACGGCGACGGCGATCGCCGACTGCTTGTCGAGCAGATCATGATCGCAAGCGCAAACAAGATACACACCTGCCGCCGCGGAGGTCACACTGCTGATGGGAAGCTCTCTGCATACATCGCTGTCAAGAACCAACATCACCGGGCCTTGCAGCGTGCCATCAAAGCGCTCGAAGACAAACCGGCCCAGCCTACGGTGCACTTCATGGCTAACACTCGCTGCGCTCTTCTTTGCCCAATGATCTACGACCGTCCCAGCAGCACTCCGTACTGCCATCGGATACCAGGTCCCGGCGACATGAACGCCTAAGAAGGGAACTGCATCGCCAGCAAATGCTGCGTTGCCGAACGACTCCCACGTCAGCGGCGCCTTATAGCCACCGACTTCCCCGTCGAGAGCGCTTCCCGCACGTTGCCGCCAAACGGCACTCTGTTGATCGATGTTCTGCAGCACATTCATACACGAGAGCCAGAAATCTTCGGGGGGAGGCTCTACATGGCCACATTCCGCATCGACGACAGGGAGCTGCGCGAGGTGTGGAGTGGCTTCAATGATCAGTGCCTGCAGCGCGACGACCAAGTCCATCTGGGCCAGGGCGTCGGGCACATCAGCGTAGGTGATTCGAAAGGCCTCAATGAAGTCTGGCACTCGCTCAATGCTACTGCCGTAGAAGACCGGTACAAACCGGCCGCCGAGGTCCACCCTGGTCTGCCCCCAATCCGCTTCAGGAGAGAAGTCTTCAAGCGTAGGAAAGTGGGGCCAGATTGCATAAAGAGCTGCGACGAACAGTTGGAAGTCAGCATAGCTCTTGATTCTTCTACCACCTCGGCCTTGGAGCGGGGTGTCCAGGAATACGCACCATGCGAACGCATTTTTGACGTGACTGCCTGCATTTGCCGGCCAGAGCTCGGACACGCCAATCGCAAGCGCTACATCTGAGGCGTCGTACTGGCTGAGGAGAGCGCGGGTCTGCCTCACTTGGACAAGGAAGGCGTCCTTCAGCTGTTTGCGTTCGCCAAACTGGTCGTGCCTGCTCATCATCTGACTGAGCAGGATATCAAGCTCCCCCCCGCTCTCGGCAAGTCGGCGCTCACGCTTCTCTCTTGATTTTCTGCCCAAAAGACCTCCTTGGTCTTTTCAAGGCTCACCTGCTGGCGAGTTCTGGCTCTTACCGCGCGCTGAGGTAATATTAGCGCCGCAGCGCATATTTTCCCCTTCTGGCCGCGCTCGATTGCCCAGCGATACACGTTTAATACGATTTCGCGCACGTGAACGGCGGTGGCCGGTGCGCCCCGCTCAACGATGGTATCGGTCAGTGCCCGCAAGTCCTCATGGGTAATTTCGGCCAGCTTCTGATTGGCAAATTTCGGTTTTAGCTCGCGTGCATAGACTGAGCGACGCATGCCGCGGGTGGAGCCGGCCATCTGGTACCCCCGCAACCACTTCTCCGCCCAGGCACCAAACGCCTCTGCATCTTTCACCCGTGCCTTGTCACCGGCCTTCTCCTTGGCCGGTGACTTGCCCGCCGCGACCATCTTCTTGGCGTCCCCTAATTGTTCTCGGGCTTCGGCCAAGGTGATGGTCTCCTGCCTACCATTAACCGAGTAGTTGTAGCGGAACGAAATGGAACCGGCCGGAGTGACAGCCACATAGAGGCCATCTCGGTCATTCACCTTATAGAGCTTGTCCCTAGGCTTGAGATTGCGCAGCTTGGTATCGGTCAGCATATACCTTGTCCTTTACCGGCTTTGATACCAAGTTGAAAGAAACCAGATAAATAGCTTAATTTCCCAAAAAAACGAGCATGTTAATCAAATCTAATACCATGCGATCATAGGAAAACATCACATGGTATCGAAGCCGATAGTACCAGCTTTAATGCCACGCTCAAACGATGCTTGGCGCTTCCGCTTGTTGCCAGACATAAAAACAAAAAAGCCCGCAATTACGCGGGCTTCAGAGCATTTTATGCCCATCAGGTGTCTCGCTGTGCCAGACGCGGGATCACTCCCACTCAATCGTCGCCGGCGGCTTGCTGGAGATATCGTAGGTGACCCGTGACACACCGCTGATTTCGTTGATGATGCGGTTGGAAACGGTTTCCAGGAACTCGTAGGGCAGGTGCGCCCAGCGAGCGGTCATGAAGTCGATGGTTTCCACCGCACGCAGGGCGATGACCCATTCGTAGCGGCGGGCGTCACCGACCACACCGACCGACCTGACCGGCAGGAATACGGCGAAGGCCTGGCTGGTCTTGTGGTACAGGTCAGCCTTGCGCAGCTCTTCGATGAAGATGTGGTCGGCGCGGCGCAGGATGTCGGCGTATTCCTTGCGCACTTCAGCGAGGATACGCACGCCCAGGCCCGGACCGGGGAACGGGTGACGGTAGACCATGTCGTAGGGCAAGCCCAGTTCCAGACCGATCTTGCGCACTTCGTCCTTGAACAGTTCACGCAGCGGCTCGACCAGTTCGAAGGCCATGTCTTCCGGCAAGCCGCCAACGTTGTGGTGAGACTTGATCACATGGGCCTTGCCCGTCTTAGCGCCGGCCGATTCGATCACGTCAGGATAGATGGTGCCTTGGGCCAGGAACCGGACATCCTGTAGCTTGGTCGCTTCCTCGTCGAACACTTCGATGAAGGTGCGGCCGATGACCTTGCGCTTGGCCTCCGGATCGGTCACGCCGAGCAGGCGGGACAGGAATTTCTCTTCGGCATTGGCGCGAATCACCTTGACGCCCATGTTCTCGGCGAACATGGCCATGACCTGCTCGCCTTCGTGCAGACGCAGCAAGCCGTTGTCGACAAAGACGCAGGTCAGCTGATCGCCGATGGCGCGGTGCAGCAGCGCGGCAACCACCGAGGAATCGACACCGCCAGACAGGCCAAGCAGCACCTTGGCGTCGCCCACCTGGGCACGCACGGTGGCGATGGCATCTTCAACGATGTTGGCCGGCGTCCACAGCGCTTCGCAGCCGCACAGCTCGAGAATGAACCGGGACAGGATCCGCAGCCCCTGCTTGGTGTGGGTCACTTCCGGGTGGAACTGCACGCCGTAGAAATGACGAGCGTCGTCACCCATCGCTGCGATGGCGCAGCTCGGCGTGCTGGCCAATACCTTGAAACCGTCCGGCAGTTCGATGACCTTGTCGCCATGGCTCATCCAGACGTCCAGGTTCAGCACACCGTCATCGGCTACCGCATCCTCGATTCCATCGAGGAAACTGCTCTTGCCAACCAGATCAACCCGCGCATAACCGAACTCGCGCTCTTCGGAACCCTGCACCGCGCCACCCAGCTGGGCAGCCATGGTCTGCATGCCGTAGCAGATACCCAACACCGGCACCGCCAGCTCGAACACGACCTGAGGCGCGCGCGGGCTGCCGTTCTCGGTAACGGACTCGGGACCGCCGGCCAGGATGATGCCCTTGGGTGCGAACTCGCGGATAGCCGCTTCGTCCATATCCCAGGCGTGGATTTCACAGTAAACGCCGATTTCACGTACGCGCCGTGCAATCAGTTGAGTGTACTGGGAACCGAAATCCAGGATCAGGATGCGGTGAGCGTGAATGTCATGGGACATGGTGTGTTCTCGATAAAGTAAGAGCTGCGAGTTACAAGCGGCGCCCGAAGACGCCACTTGTGGCTGATGACTGAACCGGATCAGCTGACCCGGTAATTCGGCGCTTCCTTGGTGATCTGCACGTCATGCACGTGGGATTCGCTCATGCCGGCCCCGGTGATGCGGACAAATTCGGGCTTGGTGCGCATCTCTTCGATGCTGCCGCA
Organism: Halopseudomonas bauzanensis; assembly: GCF_900114735.1. Lineage (GTDB taxonomy): Bacteria > Pseudomonadota > Gammaproteobacteria > Pseudomonadales > Pseudomonadaceae > Halopseudomonas > Halopseudomonas bauzanensis. The sequence continues at coordinate 900,186 of NZ_FOUA01000001.1, forward strand.
GCCGGTGTAGCCCATGGAAGCACGCAGCCCCCCCATCAACTGGTGCAGTATCGCCGCCAGCGCACCCTTGTAGGGGACGCGGCCTTCGATGCCTTCGGGTACCAATTTCTCGGCACCGGCGCCGGCGTCCTGGAAGTAACGGTCTGCCGAGCCACCGCTGGCATTGGCCATCGCACCCAGCGAACCCATGCCGCGGTAGGCTTTGTAGGAACGACCCTGGAACAATTCGACCTCACCCGGGGCCTCTTCGGTACCGGCAAACATCGAGCCCATCATCACTACCGATGCGCCAGCGGCAATGGCCTTGGCCAGGTCGCCGGAGAAGCGGATACCACCATCAGCAATCAGTGGCACACCGGTATCCTTCAGAGCCGCGGCAACGTCGGCAATCGCGGAGATCTGCGGCACGCCAACCCCGGCAACGATGCGGGTGGTGCAGATGGAGCCCGGGCCGATACCCACCTTGACCGCATCGGCGCCAGCGGCAGCCAACGCCAGAGCAGCGGCACCGGTAGCAATGTTGCCGCCGACCACCTGAATGTCCGGAAATGCCTGCTTGACCCAGCGAACCCGCTCGATCACGCCCTTGGAATGGCCGTGGGCGGTATCGACGATGATCACGTCAACCCCGGCCTTGGCCAGAGCAGTTACCCGCTCCTCGGTATCAGCGCCCGTGCCGACAGCCGCACCAACTCGCAGCCGGCCCTGCTCATCCTTGCTGGCCAGCGGATAGGCCTTGGCTTTCTCGATGTCGTTGACCGTCATCATGCCTTTCAGGCGGAAAGCATCATCAACGACCAGCACCCGCTCGATGCGATGCTTGTGCAGCAGCTTGCGTACTTCGCCGGTGGAAGAGCCTTCCTTGACAGTGACCAGGCGTTCCTTGGGCGTCATCACGTCCCGCACTTTCGCGTCCAGACGGGTCTCGAAACGGATATCACGGGAGGTAACGATGCCGACCAGATCGTCGTTGTACAGCACCGGCACACCGGAGATGTTGTTCTGGTGGGTCAAGTCGAACAGGTCGGCTACGGTTGCATCGGCGCCGATGGTGATCGGATCCTTGACTACGCCGGCTTCGAACTTCTTGACCTTGCGTACTTCGTTGGCCTGCTGGTCGATGGTCATGTTCTTGTGAATGATGCCGATGCCGCCTTCCTGGGCCATGGAAATGGCCAGGCGAGCTTCGGTCACGGTGTCCATGGCCGCAGACACCAGCGGAATGCTCAGCTCGATCCCTCGGGTCAGACGCGTTTTGAGACAGACATCCTTGGGCAGCACTTCGGAGTAACCGGGCACCAGCAGAACATCATCGAAAGTAAGGGCTTCTTGGCGAATACGCAGCATAGCAGGGGCTCCCGAGCGGGAAAAATGGAAGCGCGTCATTATACCCATGCAGCCTGCGGTACTCAATTGGAATCATCACAATGCAGTATTCCGCCGGCCGCGAGCTGTTAAGATGCGCACATGAACAATGATGACGCTATTTTCCGACGGCTGGGCACAGAGCGCGAGGTACTCACCGTCAGCCAACTCAATGCCCGGGCACGCAGCCTGCTGGAAGACGTTTTTCCACGGGTCTGGGTGGAAGGCGAATTGTCGAACCTCGCCCGCCCTTCCTCCGGTCATCTGTACTTTACCCTGAAGGATAGCGGCGCCCAGGTGCGTTGCGCCCTGTTCCGACAGAATGCCGCGCGCATTCGGCTCGATCTGCGCGACGGCTTACTGGTACAGGCCCGCGGCCGGGTGAGTCTGTATGAAGGCCGCGGCGATTATCAGATGATCATCGACAGCCTGGAGCCAGCCGGCGATGGTGCTCTGCGCCAGGCTTTCGAGGCACTCAAGGCCAAGTTGCAGGGCGAAGGGTTGTTCGCCGCCGAAGGCAAGCGTCCGATGCCGACCCATCCCACTCGCATCGGCATCATCACCTCGCCCAGCGGCGCAGCGGTACGGGACATCATCAGCGTATTCGGCCGCCGTGCGCCTTTCATCGAGCTGGTCATCAGCCCTACCGCGGTACAGGGCCGCGATGCCGCGCCGCAGATCGTGCGTGCGCTGGAACGGGCTGACCGGGGTGGTTTCGATGCGCTGATCCTAGCCCGCGGCGGCGGCTCGCTGGAAGATCTCTGGCCCTTCAATGAAGAGCTGGTCGCCCGCGCCGTTGCCGCCTGCCGTACACCGATCATCAGCGCGGTAGGGCATGAAACCGATGTATCGATCAGTGACTTCGTCGCCGACCTGCGCGCACCCACCCCATCGGCGGCAGCAGAACTGCTGAGCCCTGACACCCAGGCCATGCTGGCCCAGCTGCAGCGCAGCCACCGTCAGCTGCAACAATGCATGAAGGTAAGATTGGCCCGCGACAACCTGCGCCTGGATAACCTGCGCCGGCGTCTGCGCCATCCCGGCGAGCGCCTGGCGCAGCAGGCCCAGCGGCTGGACGAACTGGAAATGCGCATGCAACGCGCCCTGCACCACCGCCTGCAACACCGCCGCCAGCGGCTGGAGCATCTGCAGGGTCGCTTGCAGCACCAGCATCCCGGCCGGCGCCTGGCGCTGCTCGGCGAACGCCTCGAACAACTGCAGCTGCGCCTGCCGCGCAGCATGCAACAGCGCCTGCAGCAGCATCGCCAGCAGTTGGGTAACGCCGCGCAGACCCTGCAGCTGGTCAGCCCCCTGGCCACCCTGGGCCGCGGTTACAGCATCCTGCTGGACGAGCGCGGCCAGGCAATTCGCAGTCGCAATGAAACCCGCCCCGGCCAGCAGCTGAAGGCGCGGCTCCACGACGGCCAATTGACCCTGCGCGTCGAGGAAGAGCAACCACATACCCTGCCACTGCTGGACTGAGTCGGCACAGCAATCGTCATCCGTCTTTGCTAGGATGGCCGGCGCCGCACCCTGCGGCGCCAAACCCACTCCATAATTGGGAATGTCATGGAATCGCAATACAACGACGTCATCAACTGGCTGGAAGATTATCCCCAGCTCTATACCCTGCTCGCGCTCACCGCCCTGATCCTCGGCGCCTGGATCGCCAACTGGATCGTCAAGCGCATCCTGATCCGCGGCCTCATGCACCTACTGCGCTCCACGCCAGTGGGCAACGACCGAGCGCTACATGATTCCCATGTCATTTCCCGGCTGGCCAATATTGTCCCGGCGCTGATTCTGTCCATCGGTATCGGCGTGATTCCCGGCCTGTCCGAGACGCTGATCACCATCGTGCGCAACGTATGTGGCGCGTTCATCATTCTCACTATCGCCCTGGCTATCGCCAGTGCGCTGACGCTCGTCAACACCATTTACGAACGTCGTCCCAAGGCACGGATGAAGCCCATCAAGGGCTACATTCAGGTGATCAACATTGTCATCTATTCGATCGCCACCATCCTGATCATCGCCACGCTGATCGACCGCTCGCCGCTGATTCTGCTCTCCGGTCTGGGTGCCATGGCAGCCGTGTTGATGTTGATCTTCCAGGACACTTTGCTATCGCTGGTCGCCAGTGTGCAGATCAGCTCCAACGATATCGTGCGGGTGGGCGACTGGGTGGAAATGCCCGCGCTGAGCGCCGATGGTGATGTGATTGATATCTCCCTGCACACCGTCAAGGTGCAGAATTGGGACAAGACCATCACGACCATTCCGACCAAGCGCCTGATCAGCGACCCGTTCAAGAACTGGCGGGGCATGCAGGAGTCCGGCGGTCGGCGCATCAAGCGCAGCCTCATGCTTGATCAGCAGAGCGTGCATTTCCTGGACGATGACGAGTGCCAACATCTGCACCGCTTCCGGTTACTGAGCGATTACCTCAAGGACAAACAGACCGATATCGATGATTGGAACCGCCAGTTGCAGGAACAAGGCCAGGAGCCGGTGAACACGCGTCGAATCACCAATATCGGCACCTTCCGCGCCTATGTTGATCGCTACCTGCGCAGCCACCCAGGCATTCATCAGGAAATGACGCTGATGGTCCGCCAGCTCGCGCCCACACCCGACGGCCTGCCGATGGAACTGTATTGTTTCACCAATACCGTGGCCTGGGTCGCCTATGAGGGAATCCAGTCGGATATCTTCGATCATCTGCTGGCGATCCTTCCGGAATTCGGCTTGCGTGTATTCCAGCATCCGAGCGGCGATGATCTGCGGCACATGAATCTGCCCCAGCGTACTTCCTCGGAGGCTGGCGTCACGTCGCTGGGCTGAGGATCACCGGCGCGCCTGACCGGGCGCGCCGGATTCTGGCGTAGGAAGCGGAAAAACGACACTTCCGAGCAACCAGAAAGCCGAATCCACTCCTGAATCAGCAGAATATTGCTTTTTCTTCGCCCTTATTGCCATCAAACCTACATAGTCGTAAAGTTTTCAGCATGAAAACACCACAAACACTCATCACCCTTCGGCAGCATGCCTGCCTCTGCCTGGTCAGCCGGCGACTGCGTCACTGACGCGCTTTTCCCTGCCCGATGCACTAAGGCCCGCCGTGGTCCCCCACCGCTAGCCCGCCCAGAATACAGAACAGGATTTTCATCATGACCATGCTCACCGATCCGTCCAGCAAGTACCGTCCGTTCACTCCCATCGCGCTGCCTGATCGCACCTGGCCGGACAAGGTCATCAACCAGGCACCGATCTGGCTGTCCACCGACCTGCGCGATGGCAATCAGTCGCTGATCGAACCGATGGATGCGGAAAAGAAGATGCGCTTTTTCAAGTGCCTGGTCGCGATCGGCGTGAAGGAAATCGAAGTCGGCTTCCCATCCGCCTCCCAGACCGAATTCGACTTCGTGCGCGAGTTGATCGAGGGCGGGCATATTCCCGATGACGTCACCATCCAGGTACTGACCCAGGCCCGTGACGATCTGATCGAGCGGACGTTCGAGTCGGTCAAAGGCGCCAAGCAGGCCATCGTGCACTACTACAATGCCTGTGCCCCCGCCTTCCGCAAGATTGTTTTCAATCAGGACAAAGCCGGGGTGAAAGCCATTGCCATCGCCGCGGGCAAAACCATCCGGCGCCTGGCTGAAGCCGCGCCGGAAACCAACTGGGGCTTCGAGTACTCCCCTGAGGTGTTCAGCTCGACCGAGACCGATTTTGCCGTCGAGGTATGCAACGCCGTGATTGGCGTGTTCGAGCCGACCCCACAGCGCAAGCTGATCCTCAACCTGCCCGCGACTATCGAATGCGCTACGCCGAACAACTATGCCGACCAGATCGAGTGGTTCGGTCGGCATATCGACCGGCGTGACAGCGTGCTGATCAGCGTGCATACCCACAATGATCGCGGCACTGGCGTTGCCGCCTCGGAGTTGGCGGTAATGGCCGGCGCTGATCGCGTCGAAGGTTGCCTGTTCGGCAATGGCGAACGCACCGGCAACGTCTGCCTGGTCACCCTGGCGCTGAACCTCTATACCCAGGGCGTCGATCCGCAGCTGGACTTTTCCGATATCGACGCGGTACGCAAGGTAGTCGAGGATTGCAATCAGTTGCCGGTTCACCCGCGCCACCCCTATGCCGGCGACCTGGTGCACACCGCCTTCTCCGGCTCGCACCAGGATGCGATCCGCAAGGGCTTCGCCCAGCAGGACCCGAACGCCGTCTGGGAAGTACCCTACCTGCCGATCGACCCGGCGGATATCGGTCGCAGCTACGAGGCGGTGATCCGCGTCAACAGCCAGTCCGGCAAAGGCGGCATCACCTACCTGCTGGAGCAGGAGTATGGAATCGCCCTGCCGCGGCGCTTGCAGATCGAGTTCAGCCAGGTGGTACAAGGTGAAACCGATCGCCTCGGTCTGGAAATGACCGCCGAGCAGATCCACCAACTGCTGCAGCGCGAATATCTGCAGGCCACCACCCCCTATGCCCTGGTTCGCCACCGGCTGCAGGAAGAGAATGGCACCAGCGCGGTGGATGTCGAGGTAATCAACGCTGGCACTACCCAGCATTGGCGCGGCATTGGCAAAGGCCCGCTGGAGGCATTGGTCGCCGGCCTGCCGGAAGCCGTGGAGATCATCGACTACCATGAACATGCCATCGGCTCGGGCAGCGATGCCAAGGCAGCAGCGTATATCGAGGTCCGCCTGGATAATGGCCGCCCCTTGCACGGTATTGGCATCGATGAAAACCTGACTGCGGCCAGTTTCCGGGCGCTGTTCAGCGCATTGAACCGGGCCAAGCAACAGGCCGCAGCCCAGGCCGCCTGAGTTCGGCATTAGGCGGGATACAAGCCCTTCACCAGTTGGCGGCGAGGCTTACTCCCAAACCGAACCGGCAGGCTTGTGATAGAACGCCAACAGCACCTAGAATCAGCGCATGTCCATTCAACATGCGCTGCTTACCTCACTTCTGGAAAAACCCTCCTCCGGCTACGAGCTGGCTAACCGCTTCGATCATTCGATCGGCTATTTCTGGCAGGCGACCCACCAGCAGATCTACCGAGAGCTGGGACGCATGACCGAGGCTGGCTGGCTGCTGGTCGAGCATAACCCTACCGGTACCGGCCGGCGGAAAAAGATCTATCACGTGCTCGATGCTGGTCGCCAGGAGCTGGCGCGCTGGGTGGGTGACAGCGGGGGCCCGGGCAGAAATGATCAGGCCCTGCTGATCAAGCTGCGCGCCGAAGCGGTCATGGGGCCGCTGGGAGTGGACAGGGAGTTGCGGCGCCTGGTCGAGCAGCACCAGCAACGCCTGCAAATGTATCGCGATATCGAACAGCGCGACTTTTCCAACCCCACGATGAGCCATGCGCAGAAACTGCAGTATGCCGTCTTGCGCATGGGCATCAAGACTGAAGAAAACTGGTTGGCCTGGGCCAAGGAAACCTTGCCGCTGGTGGAGTGATACCGGCTAACAGCGGCTCCCCGCACTGGTCCGGGAGACAAGCGTCACCGCAGCGGCGTTGAGCCCCGCTCCACCGGTCAAGAGGGAACTCGATCTTCCAGAAGTCCGAGTTCCCTCGATGCAGTTACAGGCTCGACAAGCGTTCGCGGGCGGCCTGGTACTCTGTCCGCAAGCGCTCGATCAGCTCCGCTGCGGGCACCACCTGCTTCACCGCACCAACGCCCTGCCCCGCACCCCATATATCCCGCCAGGCCTTGGCCTTGCTGCTGCCGCCAGAGCCAAAGTTCATTTTCGACGGGTCGGACTCAGGCAGCGCTTCCGGGTCCAGGCCACTGTTGACGATGCTCTTTTTCAGATAGTTGCCATGCACACCGGTAAACAGGTTGGAGTAGGTAATATCCGACGCAGTGCTGTCGACGATCATGTCCTTGTAGGCCTGTTCTGCGTTGGCCTCGGCGGTGGCGATGAACGCCGAGCCGATATAGGCCAGATCCGCGCCCGCTGCCTGGGCGGCAAGGATGGCGTTGCCATTGGAAATAGCCCCGGACAACAGCAGAGGTCCATCGAACCACTCGCGGATCTCGTGAATCAGGGCGAAGGGTGACAGGGTACCAGCATGTCCACCGGCGCCTGCCGCCACGGCGATCAGGCCGTCGGCGCCTTTCTCGATGGCCTTCTTCGCATAGAAGTTGTTGATGACATCATGCAATACGATGCCGCCATAGGAGTGAATGGCCTCGTTCACATCCTCGCGGGCCCCCAGCGACGTGATGATGATCGGCACCTCATACTTCACACACAACGCCAGATCCTGCTCCAGCCGGTCATTGGACTTATGCACGATCTGGTTGACCGCGAAGGGCGCCGCGGGCCGCTCCGGATTCTGGGCATTATATTCAGCCAGCTCGCTGGTAATACGCTGCAGCCATTGCTCGAATACTTCTATCGGACGGGCGTTCAGCGATGGAAAAGCCCCCACCACGCCAGCCTTGCACTGGGCAATGACCAGATCGGGGTTGGAGATGATGAACAATGGCGAGCCAACTACCGGAATGGATAACCGGCCCTTGAGAAGATCAGGTAAAGACATTGTCACTCCACATACAATCAGATTGTTGAAATAAGGGGTCAGGCGCCGGCCTGGCCTTTGAGAATCGCGATATGGGGCGCCATCCGCTTGCCCATTTCCTCGGCCAGCGCCTGCAGGCCGTTGAGCGGACGCACCATGACTTCGAACTCGAGGATCCGGCCCTCAGCATCAAAACGCAGCATATCGATACCCTTGAGCTGCTTGCCCTTGACGGTGGCACTGAACTCCAACACCGCGCTGGTGCCGTCATCGCTGACGAAACTGCGGTGGTAGGTGAAGTTCTCGAACACCTGATTGACGTTCTTCAATACCAATTTGATGGCAGCTTTACCTGGATAAGGTTGATGCGCGACCGGCGAGCGGAACACGATGTCATCGGCCAACCAGGGATCAAGTTCTTCCATGGCATTGCGCTCGAGAATCTCATGCCAGGCGGCCAGTGTGCGCTGCGCTGCGGCGGATAATTGTTGTTCTTGCATGATTGCATTTCCGTGTTTGGCAAAAAGGGCAGCCGCCTGACCGATTGACCAGCATTCAGGTGACCCGTTGGCAGATAACACCGGAATGAAATTAGCAAACTCCAGCCAACCAATGCAACTAGTTGCATATTATGTGGCGCGAATTGGATGCAGCAACCCCATAAACGACAATCCCGCCTACGTGGCGGGATTGTCGTGAACTGAATGGCTGGCTCGATCAGCGCTTGTCTCTACGCTTTTTCTCGGCCTTCTTGTGGTGGCTCATCAGGCGGCGTTTCTTGTTCACCTGACGCTCGGACAGCTTGTTCTTCTTCTCCGCGAAGGGGTTGTCGCCACCCTTGTATTCAATGCGGATCGGCGTACCGGACAGCTTGAGCACCTTGCGGAAGGTGTTTTCCAGATACCGGGTATAGGAGCGCGGTACCGCGTCCACCTGGTTGCCATGGATAACGATGATCGGCGGGTTGGAACCACCCAGGTGGGCATAGCGCAGCTTGATCCGGCGCCCATTGACCAGCGGCGGCTGGTGCTCGGATACCGCGGCTTCGAGGATCTCGGTCATGCGCTTGGTGGGAATCTTGGCCATGGCACTTTCAAAGGCCTGATCAACCGACTTGTAGAGCAGCCCGACGCCACTACCGTGCAGCGCGGAAATGAAATGCTGATCGGCAAACTGGGTGAAGATCAACCGACGCTCCAGCTCCTTCTTCACGTACTCCTTCTCGCCCTGCTCCATGCCATCCCACTTGTTGATGGCGACCACCAGGGCACGGCCGGACTCCAGCACGAAGCCCAGCAGGTGCAGATCCTGTTCCACGATGCCTTCCCGGGCGTCGACCACGAAGATCACCACGTTGGCGTCCTGAATCGCCTGCAGCGTCTTGATCACCGAGAACTTCTCGATGGCCTCGAAGACCTTGCCGCGGCGCCGCACACCAGCGGTATCGATCAAGGTGTAGGGCTTGTCATGGCGCTCATAGGGAATATAGATGCTGTCGCGGGTGGTACCGGCCTGGTCGAACACGACCACCCGCTCCTCGCCCAACATGCGGTTGACCAGGGTGGACTTGCCCACGTTGGGCCGGCCGATCACCGCGATCTTGGTGCCGATGGGCGTCACCGGCAGGCGTTCGACGGGGTTACCCTCTTCGTCCAGCTCCGGCTCGGCCTGGATGTCGCCCTTGACCAGTACGGCTTCGAGCATGGGGTTGATATTGCGTCCATGAGCCGCGGCGATACCAATTGGAGTACCCAGACCCAAGGGAGCAAACTCACCGAGGATCGAATCCTGGTCAGCACCATCGACCTTGTTGGCAATCAGGAAGGTGTGCTTGTCACGCTTGCGCAGGTGTTCGGCAATCATCTCATCGCCAGCGGTACGACCGGCGCGCGCGTCGACCAGGAACAGTACCGCATCGGCTTCCTCGATGGCCTGCAGGGACTGCCCGGCCATGATGGTATCGATGCCGTGCTCGTCACCGGTCAACCCACCGGTATCCACGAGGATATAGGGCTGCCCCTGCCAGACCGCTTCGCCGTATTGGCGGTCACGGGTCAACCCCGCCACGTCGGCGACTATGGCGTCACGACTTTTGGTCAGACGGTTGAACAACGTGGATTTGCCGACATTCGGCCGGCCCACCAGGGCAATGACAGGAACCATGATTACTCCGCGCACCTTATTGGTGCCAAACAAAAACAAAAAGGCCGCTGCTCCTTCTTTGGGCAGCGGCCGGAAAGTATAACCTGTTTCGGCGTCAGCGCAGTTGGTAAGCCGCCAGATCGCCGCTGTTGCCATACACATACAGGGTGTCGCCCTGCACGATCGGTGTTACCCGCACACCCTTGCGGTCGACCCGCACGCGCCCTACCAGGCGGCCATCGGTCTGGGCCAGCAGATGCACATAGCCTTCGAAGTCGGCCACCGCCACATAGCTGCTGAAGGCCACCGGCCCGGTAAGCTGGCGACGTTGCAGGCTGTCATTGGTCCACAGCGGCGTAGCACGATTCTGATCATAGGCTTCGACGGTGCCGCCGGCCTGACTCAGATAGACGCTGCCAAAACCAATGGCGGCACCGGCGTGGCTGGAGCTCGGGCGCTGCCAGCGAATGGAGCCGGATTCTGCATCCAGCGCCACAAGGTTACCCTGGTAGGTGGCTGCGTAGAGGGTCTGATCATCCAGCAACAGCCGGCCATCGATGTCTACCATGCGCTCCAGCTCCGAACGACCAACCGGCTGGGCGATACGCTGTTCCCACAAGGGAATGCCGTTCTGCGCATCCAGTGCCACTACACGACCGCTGGCCAGGCCTGCGTAGACGCGATGCAAGGATACGATCGGCTCACTGTGCCCGCGCACGGTCAGCACTGGCAGGCTGGACTCATAGAGCCAGCGCTGCTCGCCGGTACCGATATCCAGGGCCACCAGCTTGTCGTCCTGGGTCTGCACCACTACCACGTCGCCGTTGGTCTGCGGCGGGGCCAGCACTTCGCTGGACACCTGCGCGCGCCAGAGTTCGCTGCCATCGGCTTCATCAAGAACAATCACCACGCCATTGAGCGTACCCAGCATGACGCGGCCACCGCCAGCGCCCACCGCACCGGACAGCGGCTCCTTGAGCTTGACCTGCCAGTTGACCGAGCCAGTATCGCGATCCATGGCCACTACCCGGCCCTTGGCATCGGCGGCGTACAGAGTCAATCCGTCGATGCTCGGCTGCAGCTGGTTGAACAGTTCGCCCTGTCCAACGCCAATATTGCGTTTCCAGCTGCGCTCCAGTTGGACCTCAGCATCGAATTTTTCCAGTTCTGCCGGGGGCAATTCCTTCTTGCCGGAACTACCACAGCCGACCAGCAGCAGGGCAGCAAGCCCGGCGGCCAGAGTTCGGGACATCAGCTTCAAGAGGCTTCCTCCGTCAGGTCATCCAGTTTCAGCTGCAGTTGCGGCCGAGTACGTGGGTCAGGAGTGGCTTCCAGCGCCGCCTGATAGGCCTGACGCGCATCCGCCACGCGATCCAGGCTCAGTAGCAAGTCACCGCGCACTTCCTCGCGGCCGGCCAACAGCTCGCCGGTCACCGGCACAGTGAACAGTTCGAGGCCTTCCTCGGCGCGCTCCAATTGACCCAGCACACGGGCCAGACGCTGACGAGCCACTTCCTGCAGGGCCAGGTCGTCGCCATCTTTGGCTACATCGCGCAGCAGGGCTTCGGCGGAATCGAAATCACCAGCCTCCACCGCCAGACGCGCCTGCATCAGCGCGGCAAAGCTGGCGTAGCGGGTACCGGGATAATCCTTGCGCAAGGTCTCGGCCAACTCGGCACCACGTGTGCGGCTCGCCTCGCTGTCATCCTGCAGTACGTTCTCCAGCATGCTCTGGTAGACGGCTGAGGCATTACTGGCCTTGTTTTCCTGGTAGTTGGTCCAGCCATTCCAGCCGAACACGCCGGCCAGCGCCAATACCACGCCGGTCAGCACAGGCACACCATGGCGATGCCAGACTTCCTTGATCCGCTCTACCTGTTCTTCTTCTGTCTGGTTACTCACCCTGCTCTCCTTTACCGCATCCGATTAATCGCTATTACTGCAAAACCTTGCGCAGTTGTTCAGGCACCGCATCCCAGGCCAGCGTCAGCTGCTCGCCGTCGCCACGCAGGGGCTTGAAGCCAACCTGCCCCGCTGCTGCTTCTTCTTCACCGAGAATCAGCGCGTACAGTGCGCCGGATTTGTCGGCCTTCTTGAACTGGCTCTTGAAACTGCCGCCGCCACAATGCACTACCAGACGTATGCCGGGCAAGGCGTCGCGCAGCTGTTCAGCCAGACGGATAGCCGGCTGCTGTGTTTCAGTGCCCAGAGTGACCAGATAGACATCAACCTGCCGGGACAGTTCGGCGGGCACCTTGCCAAGGGTCTCGATCAGCAGCAGCAGGCGTTCGATGCCCATGGCAAAGCCTACCGCCGGCGCCGGCTTGCCGCCGAGCTGCTCGACCAGGCCATCATAACGGCCGCCAGCACAGACGGTGCCCTGGGCCCCGAGCCGGTCAGTGACCCATTCAAACACTGTCAGTCCGTAGTAATCCAGTCCGCGGACCAGCCGGGGATTGATTACATAGGGAATGCCGGCAGCGTCCAGCAGCGCGCGCAGGCCCTCGAAATGAGCGCGAGCCTCATCATTCAGGTAATCGGCGAGCTTCGGCGCGTCGGCCAACAGAGCCTGGGTATCGGGGTTCTTGCTGTCCAGTACCCGCAGTGGATTGCTGTCGAGGCGGCGCTGGCTGTCTTCATCCAGTTGCTCGAAGCGCTCGCGCAGGTAGGCGACCAGATCGTCCCGATAACGGGCCCGGTCGGCGCTGGAGCCGAGACTGTTGAGCTCCAGAGTCACCGCCTCGTCCAGCCCGAGCATACGCCACAGGCGCCAGCTCAGGATGATCAGTTCGGCATCGATATCGGGGCCACCCAGGTTGAAGGTTTCCACTCCCACCTGATGGAACTGCCGATAACGGCCTTTCTGCGGCCGCTCATGGCGGAACATCGGCCCGGTGTACCAGACCTTGTGACTGACGCCGCCACCGAGCAGGCCGTGTTCGAGCATCGCACGCACACACCCGGCGGTACCTTCGGGGCGCAGAGTCAACGAGTCGCCGTTACGGTCGGCGAAGGTGTACATTTCCTTTTCGACGATGTCAGTGACCTCGCCGATGGAGCGTTTGAACAGCTCGGTGGGCTCGACGATCGGCAGACGGATCTGCTGATAGCCGTAACCGGCCAGGACCTTGCCCACGGTAGCTTCAAAATATTGCCACAGCGCACTGTCGGCGGGCAGGATGTCGTTCATGCCGCGCACGGCTTGCAAGTTCTTCAAAATCGTTATTCCTTGTCTGCTACCAACTGCTCAACCGCGGGCGATGGTGTTGTCATCCAACGCCTGCTTGGCAGCAATCTTGTCGCGAATCAGTTTTTCCAGGCGGTCCACCATGTCGTCGTTGGTCACCTTCTGGCTCGGCGCCCCGTCGACATAGACCAGATTGTTCGGCGAGCCACCGGCCAGGCCGATATCGGCTTCCTTGGCTTCGCCCGGGCCATTGACTACGCAACCGATAACCGCCACGTCCAGCGGCACGACCACGTCGTCCAAGCGTGCTTCCAGCTCGTTCATGGTCTTGACCACATCAAAATTCTGCCGCGAGCAGCTGGGGCAGGCGATGAAGTTGATGCCACGTGAGCGCAGGCGCAGAGACTTGAGAATGTCGAAGCCGACCTTGATTTCCTGGACCGGATCGGCCGCCAGGGAAATACGGATGGTGTCGCCGATGCCTTCAGCCAGCAGCATGCCCAGGCCGACCGAGGACTTCACTGTGCCCGAGCGCAGGCCACCGGCCTCGGTGATGCCCAGGTGCAGCGGTTGCTCGATCTGCGCGGCCAGCAAGCGGTAGGCGCCAACGGCCATGAACACGTCGGAGGCTTTCACGCTGACCTTGAAGTCCTGAAAGTCCAGCTTGTCGAAATGATCGACATGGCGCAGCGCGGACTCCAGCAAAGCTTCCGGGGTCGGTTCGCCATACTTCTTCTGCAGGTCCTTTTCCAGCGAACCGGCGTTGACGCCGATGCGGATCGGAATGCCGTGGTGGCGCGCGGCATCGACCACGGCGCGAATCCGGTCTTCGCGACCGATGTTGCCCGGGTTGATGCGCAGACAGTCAACACCCAACTCGGCCACCCGCAGTGCGATCTTGTAGTCGAAATGGATATCGGCCACCAGCGGCATGCTCACCTGCTTGCGGATTTCGCCGAAGGCTTCGGCGGCTTCCATGCTCGGCACGGACACGCGCACGATATCGGCGCCAACCGCTTCAAGCTGGCGAATCTGGCCCACAGTAGCTGCCACATCGCAGGTTTCGGTGTTGGTCATGCTCTGTACGGAGATGGGCGCGTCGCCGCCCACCAGCACCGAGCCTACGCGGATCTGGCGTGATTTTCTGCGTTTGACCGGGGATTGCTGATGCATTGCGTTACCTCTTACTGGCCCAGGCGAAGTCGCGCAACGCCGGAACTGGCATTGCTCGTGAGCTCGACTGGCTGCCCATTATATTCCATCCTCGACACCGCACTGGCTGCTCCTATCACCAGATCCAGCGGACCCTCGCGGTCGATATTCAGCGTCTGACCCTGCTGCATCTGGCCGCTGTGCAACACTCGCCCATCGGTGGTGCTGACCTGCACCCAGCAGTTGCCGGAGAAACTCATCACCAGGCCATTCTGACTGACTGCTGCAGGCGCTTCCGGCGCAACAGGCTCAGCGGGCTCAGCAGCAGGAGCCGGTGATGATTGGGCTGCCTCGTCAGTCGCCGTGCTGGCTGCCTGATCCGCATCCACCTGCGGCGCGGTTGCCGCCGCTTCGTCAGGCTGGTATTCGGCGTTTGCAGCAGGAGCATCTGCCGCCGGGATCTCAATCGTCGGGCCGCTTATGGCCAGCTCATTGCCGTCCGGCTGGCTGAAGCTGTCCGGCAGCACCATCGAGTCCACCTGCACGTCGTCCATGGCGCCGGTTTCCCGCACCTGGGTAGTCGCTTCACGGCTCACGTTCCACCACCACAGACCCAACGCCAGCATAATGACCACGATCAGCACCGTGCTGAGCGTCATGACCAGCCGCGCGCCACGCTTGGGATTGACGTCCACCTTATCGATGGTACTCACGCGGCTTTCCCGGGCGTCGATGCCAACATAGCGGTCGTAGTGCTCAACGAACCGGCTCGGGTCGAGTTTCAGCAAACGCGCGTAGGCCCGCACGTAGCCGCGGGCGAAGGTATCTCCTGGCAGGCGATCAAACTTGCCGTCTTCCAGATAGCCCAAGGTGGCGCGGGTCAGACGCAGGTGGGTTGCCACCTCATCGGCGGTAAAGCCGACCCGCTCGCGCTCATCGCGCAGCAGTTCGCCGGGATTGATCCGTGCGGCGTTCTGAGCGCCCGTTGCGGTTTCCATTTCGTCGGTCATCAGGACTGCTCCGACTCAAGCAGGGCACGGGCTTCCGGGCTGGCCGGGTACAGCCGGCGCAGCTGCAGTGCGTAACTGGCGGCGCGGTTATGATCATTGAAGCGCCGCGCCAACTGAACGCCCAGCCACAGACTCGGTGCGTTCTGCGCCGATATCTGACTGAAGTTCAGATAGTGGTTCCATGCCGGCACGAAATTCTGCTCGGCGAATTCCAGCCGGGCCAGCTCAAGCAAAGCCAGCGGCTGGCGGCTGTTCAGCCGCAGCGCCCGCTCGAAGGCCGCCTTGGCTTCTTCAGGTTGCTGCAGACGCTTGTAGGTCAACCCCAGATTCTCGAATACCCGCGAGCGTTCGACGTAGAAGGTGTCTTCCGCGGCGCGCTGGAAGTACTTGAGCGCCTCATCGTTACGCTGCTGTTCCAGAAGAAAGGCGCCGTAGTTGTTCAGTATGCGGGCATTGTTCGGTGCGCTGGCCAGCGCCGCGCGAAAATGCTTGTCCGCCAGCGGAGCTTCCCCTTCCTGCTGGAAGACCAGAGCGAGGGCAACGTTGGCCGACTCAGAGCGCGGATCGATCTTCAACGCTTCACTCAGGGGCGCCTTGGCTCGTTCGGTCTCACCTTTC
Source organism: Halopseudomonas bauzanensis (assembly GCF_900114735.1). GTDB lineage: Bacteria > Pseudomonadota > Gammaproteobacteria > Pseudomonadales > Pseudomonadaceae > Halopseudomonas > Halopseudomonas bauzanensis. The sequence continues at coordinate 916,207 of NZ_FOUA01000001.1, forward strand.
TGCAGATAACCCAGCCCCAGCTGGATATAAGCGTCCCGCGCTTCGGCGGGATCGGTCTTGCGGGTCGGCTGGTCGGTGGTGGTCACACAGCCACTGAGCACCAGGCTCAATAACCAGATCACGACAATATGCTTGCTCATCACAATCGTTCCTCGGCTGGATGTTATCGGCGATTTGTCGACGGCGTAATCTCAACTTGCTCTTCGGCAAGCTGGCGTACCGCAATATAGCGTTCACTGCGCCGGGTCCTGTCCATGACCTGGCCGACCAGCTGTCCGCATGCTGCATCGATATCCTCACCCCGCGTGGTGCGCACCGTGACGTTGTAGCCGGCGTTGTGCAGCAGGTCCTGGAAACGGCGGATGGCATTGTTGCTCGGCCGCTCGTAGCCGGAATGGGGAAAGGGGTTGAAGGGAATCAGGTTGATCTTGCAAGGCGTCTCGCGCAGCAGCTCGATCATCTGGCGAGCGTGCTCCGGCTGGTCATTGACGTCCTTGAGCAAGGTGTACTCGATGGTCAGATAGCGCTTTTCACCCAGCCCGGCGATGTAATTGTTGCAGGCCGGCAGCAATACCGCTAACGGGTACTTCTTGTTCAGCGGCACCAGTTGATTGCGCAGTTCGTCGTTGGGCGCATGCAGCGACAGGGCAAGCGCCACATCGGTGACCTTACCCAGCTTCTCGATCATCGGCACTACGCCCGAGGTGGACAGAGTCACCTTGCGCTTGGAAATACCATAGCCCAGGTCGTCCATCATCAGCGTCATGGCATCGACGACATTGTCGAAGTTGAGCAGCGGTTCACCCATGCCCATCATCACCACGTTGGTGATGGCCCGATCGACCTTGGCCGGCACGGTGCCGAAGGATTTGTTGGCGATCCACACCTGGCCGATGATTTCGGCAGCGGTCAGATCGCTGTTGAAGCCCTGCTTGCCGGTGGAGCAGAAACTGCAATCCAGGGCACACCCCGCCTGGGACGAGACACACAAGGTGCCGCGGCCATTCTGCGGAATGTACACAGTCTCGACGCAACTGCCCGATGCCACGCGCACGACCCACTTGCGCGTGCCATCCTTGGAAATATCCTCGCTGACCACTTCCGGGCCGCGAATTTCGGCGCGGGCCTTGAGCTTGTCGCGCAGGGCCTTGCCGACATTGGTCATGTCATCAAAATTGTCGACACCGAAGTGATGGATCCACTTCATGACCTGCCCGGCACGAAAACGCTTCTCCCCGAGCTCTTCGAAAAAAGCTTCCAGTTTCGGCTGTGTCAGGCCCAGCAGGTTGATCTTGCCGGTGGTCTCAGTCATTGCAATCCATCACTCAGTTGGTGTCTTTGGCAGGGCTCAGCGGGTGCGCTGGCACAGCTCGGTTTCGGCGAAGAAGTAGCCGATTTCGCGGGCAGCGGAGGTCGTGGAGTCCGAACCGTGAACGGCGTTGGCATCGATGGACTCGGCGAAGTCAGCGCGAATGGTGCCAGCAGCGGCTTCCTTCGGGTTGGTAGCGCCCATCAGGTCACGGTTCTTCAGTACCGCGCCTTCGCCTTCCAGCACCTGAACGACCACCGGGCCGGAAGTCATGAAGCTGACCAGATCCTTGAAGAACGGACGCTCCTTGTGCTCGGCGTAGAAACCTTCGGCATCAGCCTGGGACAGTTGAACCATCTTGGCCGCAACGATGCTCAGACCAGCCTGCTCGAAGCGGCTCAGGATCTGACCAATCACGTTCTTGGCAACGGCATCGGGCTTGATAATGGACAGGGTACGTTCTACGGCCATGAAACTCTCCAGAGAAATGGGGTTGGATGATAAATAAAGGGGTGTCAACCCGCAGATTATACGCAGGTTGACTGCAAATACGTAACAGGCGCTGCAATCGAGTTGCAACGCCGTATTTACCTGCTCTGACGCAGGCGCGATACCGCTTTGCACAGCACCTCGGCGGCGTGCTGGACCTCTGCTTCGGTAGTGAACCGACCCAGCGACAGACGGATGGAGCTGTGCGCCAGCTCATCCGCCAGGCCAATGGCACGCAGCACATAGGATGGCTCGACCGAGGCCGATGTGCAGGCCGAACCAGTGGACAGCGCCAGATCGCGCAGAGCCAGCAACAGCAGTTCCCCGTCCACACCGGTAAAGGCCAGGTTCAGGTTGTGCGGCACCCGCTGCTGCGCGGAGCCGTTGAGCGACACCCCGTCCAGGCTTGCCAGCCCTTCGAGCAGTTGGTCACGTAACGCGGAAATGCGCTCGTTCTCGGCTTTCATTTGTGCACCGGCCAGGGCAAAGGCCTCGCCCATGCCGACCAACTGATGGGGCGCCAGGGTGCCCGAGCGCATGCCGCGCTCGTGACCGCCGCCATGGATCAGCGCCTCGATGCGCACATCCGGTGAACGGCGCACGTAGAGCGCACCAATACCCTTGGGGCCATAGCTCTTGTGGGCGCTGAACGACATCAAATCAACCGGCAGCTGCTTGAGGTTGATCGGTAGCTTGCCAGTGGACTGCGCCGCATCGACATGGAACAGAATCCCCCGCTCGCGCACCAGCGCGCCCAGCGCCGCAATATCGTTGACCACCCCAATCTCGTTGTTGACGTGCATCAGCGACACCAGGATGGTGTCTTCACGCAGCGCGGCCTGCAGCTGTTCAACGCCGATCAGACCGTCGCTATCCGGCTTGAGATAAGTGACCTCGAAGCCTTCCCGCTCCAATTGCCGACAGCTGTCGATCACCGCCTTGTGTTCGATCTGCGAGGTAATGATGTGGCGGCCACGCTCGGCAAAGGCCCGGGCGGCGCCCTTGATTGCCAGATTGTCGGATTCGGTGGCACCAGAGGTCCAGACGATTTCCCGCGGATCGGCGCCGACCAGGTCGGCGACCTGACGCCGTGCCAGCTCGGCTGCTTCCTCGGCTTGCCAGCCATACAGATGCGAGCGCGAGGCCGGGTTGGCAAAGTTGCCATCCATGGTCAGACAGGCGCACATTTTTTCTGCCACCAACGGGTCGACCGGCGTGGTGGCAGCATAGTCCAGATAAATCGGCAGTTTCATGGCAACACCTCAGCGCGGTGCAGACGAGTCAGCGTCCGGCTTGGACGGCTCGGGCTCCGCATCATCCATGAGCGCTTCAAAATCCTCGGTATCCAGTTTCGGCAGGTCGCGGGCGCAGTAATCACTGCCCAGCTCCTTCAGGGCCTCGCACATGCTCTCGATACGACCATCGACCGCATGCATGTGATCGAGCATCAACCCGATGGAACGGGCGACCGGGTCAGGCATGTCGCGGGTCTCGCCATAGGCATCGAAGCCGATCTTCTCGGCCATCGCCTGGCGCTTGACCTGCTGCTCCGTGACGGCTTCCTCCCTGACGATGATGCGTCCGGGAATCCCCACCGCGGTGGCACCGGCCGGCACCGCCTTGGTGACCACCGCGTTGGAACCGATCTTGGCGCCTTTGCCGACGGTGAATGGCCCCAGCACCTTGGCGCCGGCACCCACCACCACACCGTCTTCCAAGGTCGGGTGGCGTTTGCCCTTGTTCCAGCTGGTGCCGCCCAGAGTCACGCCCTGATACAGGGTCACGTCATTACCGATCTCGGCGGTCTCGCCGATCACCACGCCCATGCCGTGGTCGATGAAGAACCGGCGGCCCACCGTGGCGCCGGGATGGATCTCGATACCCGTCAGCCAGCGCCCGAGGTTGGACACCATGCGCGCCAGCAACCGCGCATCGCGCACCCACAGGCAATGGGCCAGGCGGTGGAACCAGATGGCATGCAGGCCGGGATAGCAGAACAGCACTTCAAGCTTGTTGCGGGCCGCGGGATCGCGATGGAATACGCTGGCGATATCTTCTTTCATTCTGTCGAACATGCTTAACGTCTCCGCGCACCGGACGCCTGGACGCCGATGGCTTTCTGGGTTTCGGTCAAGATGCCGCGCAGAATGTTCATCTCGACGAGATTGGGATGGATACGCCCGTACAGACGACGCAAACGGGGCATCAGCTTCCTGGGATGCTGGGGGTCGAGGAAGCCGATTTCAACCAGCACCTGCTCAAGATGCGCATAGAATTGCTCCATCTGCTCGGCGGTGGCCGGCACTTCGTTGTCCAGCGCGGTGGTTTCTATCTTGTGCATCTTGGTCGGCTGCCCCTGACGCTGCAGGCTTTGCATGCGCAGCTCATAGGCCAGCACCTGTACAGCGGTGGCCAGGTTCAGCGAGCTGAAGGCCGGGTCCGAGGGAATATGCACATGGAACTGACAGCGCTGTAGCTCGTCGCTGGTCAGACCCGAATCCTCACGGCCGAAGACCAGGGCAATCGGGCCGGCAGCCGGACCTTCCAGTTGATCCAGCACCTTGTCGGCCGCCTCCCGCGGGTCGACCACCGGCCAGGGGATGCGCCGGTCCCGAGCGCTGGTGCCGAGCACCAGTACGCAGTCGGCCAATGCCTCTTCCAGGGTAGCGACCACCCGTGCATTGGCCAGCACATCATCGGCGCCGGAGGCACGGGAGGTGGCGTCGGGATCGGGAAAACGCTGCGGGTCGACCAGCACCAGCTGGCGCAGGCCCATATTTTTCATGGCGCGCGCAGCGCCGCCGATGTTACCCGGATGACTGGTGTTGACCAGAACCACGCGAATTTTGTCGAACACGGACACTCCAGGGTTGCACTGCAAATAGAAGAGCCCTGCATCTTACTAAAATCCGCCCCCTACTGACTACGACGCTTTTTTTCAGTTTGCCCGGCAACCCTGCTATAATGTCCGGCTTTTCGTACTTCCATTCAGAGATGCCCCCGTATGCAGCCCATGTTGAACATCGCCCTGCGCGCCGCGCGCAGCGCCGGAGAATTGATTTATCGCTCCATGGAAAGGCTGGATGTCCTGACCGTCAGCGAGAAAGAAGCTAACGACTACGTCAGCGAAGTGGATCGGGCTGCGGAACAGGTCATCATCCAGCAACTCCGCAAGACTTATCCGGATCACGGCATCCATGCCGAGGAATCGGGCTTCCAGCCCGGCCACGGCGAGGGCGCTGACATCGTCTGGATCATCGATCCATTGGACGGTACCACCAACTTCCTGCGCGGCGTACCGCATTTCGCCGTCAGCATTGCCTGCCGCATCAAGGGCCGCATCGAGCATGCCGTGGTTCTGGACCCGGTACGCCAGGAAGAATTCACCGCCAGCCGTGGCCGCGGCGCCGCACTGAACGGCAAGCGCCTGCGCGTCAGTGCCCGCAAGAGCCTGGAAGGCGCCCTGCTCGGCACCGGCTTCCCGTTCCGTGAAGACCAGACCGAGTCGCTGGACAACTACCTGGGCATGTTCCGCAGCCTGGTCGGCCAGACCGCCGGCATTCGCCGCTGCGGCGCCGCCAGCCTCGATCTGGCCTACGTCGCCGCCGGCCGCTATGACGCCTTCTGGGAATTCGGTCTGGCTGAATGGGACATGGCCGCAGGCAGCCTGCTGATTCAGGAAGCCGGCGGACTGCTGAGCGACTTCACCGGTGACAACCATTTTCTGGACAAGGGCCACATCGTGGCCGGCAACCCGAAATGCTTCAAAGCGGTACTGACGGCCATCCAGCCGCACCTGCCGGCGTCGATGAAGCGCTGAAGCCATTCCAGCAATGCAGAAGGCCGGCCCCGCATGCGGGGCCGGCCTTTTTCATTCCCAAACAACCTCTTTCGCCACTCCATGCAGCCATTAAAAAACCCGACACACGCGAACGTGGTCGGGTTTTTCAGCTCCGGCTGTCGACTCAGGGCCGGTCGTCGACCTCTTCGAGCTGCGTCGGGATCAGATCTTCCCGGGTCAGCTTGAGATTGACCAGCAGACCGTTGGAGACGTAGATGGACGAGTAGGTACCGACAACGATGCCGACGATCAACGCCAGGGCGAAGCCCCGAATGCTCTCCCCGCCGAACCAGTACAGTGCCGACAATACCAGCAAAGTAGTGACCGATGTCGCCAGGGTACGGGCCAGAGTCTGGGTAGTGGATACGTTGATCACGTGCTCCAGATCCGCATTGCGCATCAGCCGCAGATTCTCTCGCACTCGGTCAAATACCACGATGGTATCGTTCAACGAATAACCGATGACCGCCAGCACTGCCGCCAGCACCGTGAGATCGAACGACAGACCCAGCAGGGAAAAGAACCCCAGCACGAAGATCACGTCGTGCACCAACGCAGCGAGCGCACCCACGGCAAATTTCAACTGGAAACGCAAACCGACGTAAACCAGAATCCCCGCCATCGCCAGCAACATACCCAGGCCGCCCTGGTCGCGCAGCTCTTCACCGACCTGCGGGCCGATGAACTCGACCCGCTTGACCGATACCTCGCTGCCGTCCTGCTGCTTCACCACGCGGGCGATTTCGTTGCCCAGCTCGGAATCATCACTGGACAGGCGGATGATCACATCTGTGCTGGCACCGAAGTTCTGCACAATGGCATCATCCCAGCCGCCCTCACGCAGGGTGGTACGCACCGAATCCAGATCAGCCGGCTCACTGTAATTGAGTTCAACCAGCGCGCCGCCAGTGAAATCCAATCCGAAATTGAGCTGCTTGACTGCCAGCGATGCAATGGAGCCGATCATCAGGATGACGGCAAGAACGTAAGACGCCTTGCGCAGCCGCATGAAATTGATGGTTTTAAGATTGTTCATGATCTGCTCCTCACAGCCATAGCTTCCAGGACTTCTTGAGGTCGCGCCCGCCGACAGACAGGTTGACCAGTGCGCGAGTGACCAGGATGGCGCTGAACATGGAGGTAACGATACCCAGCGACAGGGTGACTGCGAAGCCCTTGATCGGCCCGGTGCCCATGGCGAACAGGATCACGCCCACCAGCAAGGTGGTCAGGTTGCCGTCGATGATGGCCGAGAAGGCCTTGTCGAAACCTTCATGTACTGCTCGCTGAATGGAGGCGCCATTGGCGATTTCCTCGCGGATCCGCGAGAAGATCAGCACGTTGGCATCCACCGCCATCCCCAGGGTCAACACGATACCGGCGATCCCCGGCAACGTCAGCGTGGCGCCCAGCAGCGACATCAAGGCCAGCAACAACACCAGGTTGAAGCTCAGCGCGATGCTCGCCAGCACACCAAAGCCGCGGTACACCACCACCATGAACAGCACGACCAGCAGGAAGCCGATCTGGGTAGCGGTGATACCGCTGGAGATATTCTCCGCCCCCAGGCTCGGGCCAATGGTGCGCTCTTCGGCGAAATACATGGGCGCAGCCAGACCACCAGCACGCAGCAGCAGGGCCAGTTCGGACGCTTCGGCCGGGGAACCCAGGCCAGTGATGCGGAACTGGTTGCCCAGGGTGCTCTGAATAGTCGCCAGGCTGATGATGGACTTGTCTTCAACGAAGGTCGGCACCGACACTTCCTGCATCACGCCATCCACTTCCTGGCGCACCGTACGGGGCACTTCGCGCTGCTCGATGAACAGTACCGCCATGCCGCGGCCGACGTTATTGCGGGTCGCCCGGGTCATCAGCTCGCCGCCATGGCCATCCAGACGGATATTGACCTGAGGCTGTCCGTTTTCGTCGAAGTTGGACTGGGCATCGGTGACCTGATCACCGGTGAGGATGATGCTGCGCTCGATATCCGCCGGCGGACGGCCCATGCCGTCACGGAATTCGAAGGTTTCCACGGTGGCCCGCGGTGCATTTGGTTCGGCCGCCAGACGGAATTCCAGGTTGGCAGTCTTGCCCAGGATTCGCTTGGCTTCAGCGGTGTCCTGTACCCCGGGCAGCTCAACCACGATGCGATTGGCACCCTGGCGCTGTACCAGCGGCTCCGCCACACCCAGCTCATTGACCCGGTTGCGCACCGTGGTCAGGTTCTGGCTTACCGCGTAATTACGGATTTCACTTTGCTTGGCGTCGGTCAGTGCCAGGCGCAGCACTTCCATATTGTCACGACTGGTCGTAGTGACCTGAAATTCGTTGTACTTGCCGGCAATGGCGCGTTGTGCGGCACTCAGCTCTGCTGCATCGGTGAAGCCAAACTGCAGCGCAGTGCCCTGGTGGGGCAAGCTGCGATAGCGGATGCGCTCGCCGCGAAACAGCGTACGCAACTCGCTGTCATAAACGTTCATACGGGCTTCAATGGCCTTGTCCATGTCCACTTCCAGAAGGAAGTGCACACCACCAGCCAAGTCCAGGCCAAGCTTCATGGGGCCAGCGCCGATATTCAGCAACCAGTCAGGGGTAGTGGCCGCCAGATTCTGGGCGACGACGAAGTCATGCCCCAGGGTACGGCGTACAATGTCTTGAGCCGGCAGCTGGTCTGACATCCGGATCAGTCGCACCAGACCGGAGCTGGCATTGGAGCTCAGCTCCGCGCCTTTGGTCTCGATCCCGGCCTCGTTCAGGGCTTGCTCGATGCGCTGCAGGTCAGCCTGCTGGATGGTTTGGGTAGAGCTGGCACCAGAGATCTGGATGGCCGGATCGTCGGGATAGAGATTAGGTGTGGCATAGATCAGGCCGAGCGCGAGCACAGCCACGATAAGCAGATATTTCCACAGGGGATAACGGTTGAGCATGTGAGAGCCCGATAACGATCCGGGCGCAGAAAGCGCCCGGATGCAATGTCTGGAAGGGTTAGATGGCTTTCAATGTGCCTTTGGGCAGCGCCGCGACGACAGCTCCCTTCTGGAACTTGAGTTCCTGACCTTCACTCACTTCCAACACGATGAACTCGTCAGTGACTTTCTTGACCTTGCCCAGAATGCCACCACCGGTCACGACCTCATCACCCACGCTCAGGCCACCGATCAGGTTCTTGTGTTCCTTGGCCCGCTTGGACTGTGGACGCCAGATCATCAGATAGAAAATGACCACAAAACCAACCAGAAAGATCATGCTCATCGGGTCAAAGCCTGCCGGAGCAGCGCCAGGTGCAGTTTGAGCCATGGCCTCGGAGATGAAAAAACTCATGTAGAACTCCTGTTTTATATAGTCGCAAGAAAAGAATAATGGGGCTTCCTGACCGTTATTCAAGCCTCCAGAGGAGGTACCGGTTGGCCGAGACGCGCATAGAAGTTATCCACAAAGGCGGTCAATGTACCCTGTTGAATCGCACCGCGCAAACCATGCATTACCCGCTGATAATGCCGCAGGTTATGGATGGTATTGAGCATGCTGCCGAGCATCTCGCCGCACTTGTCCAGATGGTGCAGATAGGCGCGGGTGAAGTGGCGGCAGGTGTAGCAATCACAACCTGGGTCCAGCGGCGAATCATCATGGCGATGGACCGCGTTGCGGATCTTCACCACACCGGTGTCGGTGAACAGATGACCGTTACGCGCGTTGCGCGTGGGCATCACGCAATCGAACATATCGACACCCCGGCGCACGCCCTCGACCAGATCCTCCGGCTTGCCCACGCCCATCAGGTAACGGGGTTTTTCCGGCGGCATCAACGGCGGCAGGTAATCAAGGATGCGGATCATGTCTTCCTTGGGCTCGCCGACCGACAGCCCGCCGATGGCCAGACCATCAAAGCCGATCTCGCACAGACCATCCAGCGAACGGGCGCGCAGCTCTTCATGCATGCCACCCTGGACAATACCGAATAGCGCCGAGGGGTTACCCTCGTGGGCATCCTTCGAGCGCTGTGCCCAGCGCAGCGACAATTCCATCGAACGGCGGGCGGTGTCCACATCCGCCGGGTACGGGGTGCATTCATCGAAGATCATCACGATGTCCGAACCCAGATCGCGCTGCACCTGCATCGACTCTTCCGGCCCCATGAACACCTTGGCACCATCAACCGGTGAAGAGAAGTACACGCCCTCCTCCTTGATCTTGCGCATGGCGCCCAGGCTGAACACCTGAAAACCGCCGGAGTCGGTCAGGATCGGCCCTTGCCACTGCATGAAATCATGCAGGTCGCCGTGCTTGCGGATCACCTCGGTGCCGGGCCGCAGCCACAGGTGGAAGGTGTTGCCCAGAATGATCTGTGCGCCGATGTCCTCAACATCGCGCGGCAGCATGCCTTTGACCGTACCGTAGGTACCTACCGGCATGAAGGCCGGGGTTTCCACCACACCACGGGGGAAAGTCAGCCGACCACGACGGGCCTTGCCGTCGGTAGCCAGTAATTCAAACTGCATATGACTCATTGCATGTCCTCGGGCCCGCAGGCAGCCGGATTGCGGGTGATGAACATGGCATCACCGTAACTGAAGAATCGATAGTCGTTATCCACTGCCGCCCGGTAAGCCGCCATGGTCTGGCGATATCCGGCAAAGGCCGACACCAGCATCAGCAAGGTCGATTCGGGCAAATGGAAGTTGGTCACCAGTGCGTCCACCACATGAAATGGCCGCCCCGGATAGATAAAGATGTCGGTATCGCCGCTGAATGCCTTGAGCTGGCCGTCCCGTGCGGCGCTTTCCAGTGAGCGCACACTGGTGGTGCCAACAGCGATCACCCGACCGCCACGCGCCTTGCAGGCGTTGACCGCATCGACCACCTGCTGGCTGACTTCCAGCCACTCGCTGTGCATATGGTGATCTTCGATGCGCTCGACCCGCACTGGCTGGAACGTACCCGCCCCCACATGCAAGGTAACCTGGGCAGTAGCCACACCCCGGGCTTCAATGGCCTGCAGCAGTTCATTATCAAAGTGGAGACCCGCCGTCGGCGCCGCGACCGCACCCGCTTTCTGGGCGTATACCGTCTGGTAGCGCTCCCGATCAGCCGTTTCGTCGGGCCGATCGATATAGGGCGGCAATGGCATGTGCCCGACGCGATCCAGCAGCGGCAGCACCGGCTCATCGAACTCCAGCTCGAACAATGCATCATGCCGCGCCAGCATGGTCGCTGCGCTATCGCCTTCCAACAGAATGCGGCTGCCGGGCTTTGGCGATTTGCTCGAGCGTACATGGGCCAGCACCCGCCGGTTGTCCAGCACCCGCTCCACCAGGATCTCCAGCTGCCCGCCGGTTTCCTTGCGGCCGAACAGGCGCGCCGGAATAACCCGGGTGTTGTTGAACACCATCAGGTCGCCGGGGCGCAGATACTCCAGCAGGTCGGCGAATTGCCGATGCGCCAGCTCGTCGCTCGGCCCATCCAGGCATAACAGCCGGCTGGCACGGCGCTCGGCCAGCGGATGCCGGGCAATCAGCCGGTCAGGCAGGTCGAATTGAAAATCGCTGACGCGCATACAAAGGAAATCCGGAGATGATCAAAAGGGCGCATATGGTAGCGGAAATCTGCATTTTCGACCACGCAAAGCATTGACCTGGACGCTCAACGGTTCGTATACTCCGCGCGGCTTGCAGAAAGCCTCGGTGGCGGAATTGGTAGACGCGGCGGATTCAAAATCCGCTTCTGGTGACAGAGTGGGAGTTCGATTCTCCCCCGAGGCACCATTCGACGATACGAATGGTGCGATACAACGGCAGCAAGCATGACAAGAACCGGCCCTGAGCCGGTTTTTTTGTGCGTGTGATTTGCAAGAGGCTCCCCGGCCTTCGCCGAGGGAGCTCCGTTTATTCCGCCTTACTGCTGATCCAGAAACCGCTCCGCATCCAGCGCCGCCATACACCCGGCACCTGCCGAAGTGATTGCCTGACGGTAGACGTGGTCAGCCACATCACCCGCGGCGAACACACCCGGGATGTTGGTGGCAGTGGCGTTGCCTTCGGTGCCACTGTTGATCTTCAGGTAGCCGTCTTTCATCGTCAGCTGACCTTCGAACAGGCCGGTGTTCGGCGTGTGGCCGATGGCGATGAAGACGCCCGCCAGAGCCACTTCTTCCGTACCGCCGCTGTTAAGCGCCAGACGCATGCCGGTCACGCCGCTGTCATCACCCAGCACTTCATCCAGGGTGGCGTTGAGTTTCAGCTCGATCTTGCCTTCGGCCACCTTGGCCATCAGCTTGTCGACCAGGATCTTCTCGGCGCGGAAGGTATCGCGGCGGTGTACCAAGGTGACTTTCTTGGCGATATTGGCAAGGTACAGCGCCTCTTCCACGGCGGTGTTACCACCGCCGACCACAGCCACGTCCTGGTTGCGGTAGAAGAAACCGTCACAGGTGGCGCAGGCGGAAACACCCTTGCCCATGAAGGCTTCTTCGGATGGCAGACCGAGATAACGGGCCGATGCGCCAGTGGCAATGATCAGCGCGTCACAGGTGTATTCGCCCTGGTCGCCGGTCAGGACGAAGGGACGCTGGTTCAGTTCGACCTTGTTGATGTGATCGAAGACGATCTCGGTCTCGAAGCGCTCGGCATGTTTGCGCATGCGCTCCATCAGGTCCGGTCCCTGCAGCCCTTCCACGTCACCGGGCCAGTTATCCACTTCGGTGGTGGTGGTGAGCTGACCGCCCATCTGCATGCCGGTGATCAGCACCGGCTTGAGGTTGGCCCGAGCAGCGTATACAGCGGCGCTGTAGCCGGCCGGGCCGGAGCCCAGGATGATCAGACGGGAGTGGCGTGCTTCAGACATTGATTCCTCCAGATCGCTGCCGGAGCAGCGTTATAGTCAAAAAAAGAAAATCTTCGAACCAGCGCTGCGCAACGCTGACCAACAACCCTGGCGGCCGGCGGGTCGGCACTGTGCCCTGCAACCGTGGCGGTAGATAATCCAGTGCAGCGATTTGCTGTTCAAACTCCTACGATAGCGCCATTCAGGACCGGTCAAGGGATCGGCTGGCGTTGCCGTCGCGTAGACATCGGTCACAGCGGCAGGCGGTGTATGGTTGAGCACCCTACCCGATGATCGAAACTGCTGTCACTATATCAGCCGGATAGTCTATCTCTATAGTCTCCAGGCATCATTCCCATGAAGGAAACCGCAATGGCAAACGCCCTGGCCCCGTTACGGGGTACCGAATATCTGAGAGAAGGTTGGCAACGCATTCGCCAGCCGGGATTGCGGCGCTTTCTGATCATCCCGCTGATATTGAATCTGACGCTGTTCATGGCGCTGATTGGCTGGGGCGTTCGGCAATTCAACTACTGGATGGATCGGCTGATGCCGCATCTGCCAGAGTGGGCTGCCTTTGTCGAATGGTTGCTGTGGCCGCTATTCGCGCTGGTGGTGTTGCTGGTGCTGTTCTTCGGCTTCAGCATCCTCGCCAACCTGATCGCCTCGCCGTTTTACGGCTTTCTGGCCGAGAAGGTGGCTGAACAGGAACGCGGACTGGTCAGCCCGCCGACCGGCTGGCAGGAGATTCTCATGGTGGTGCCGCGCAGCCTGGGACGGGAATTTCGCAAGATCGCCTATTATCTGCCGCGCCTGATCGGCCTGTTGCTGCTGACACTGATTCCGGTGGTGAACCTGGCTGCCTCGCCCCTGCTGCTGGCATTTGGCGTGTGGATGATGGCAGTGCAGTATATTGACTATCAGGCCGACAACGACCAGGTGGATTTCCGCGATATGCTGCGCTGGATGCGCGGTCGTCGGGCGCTGTCGCTCGGTTTCGGGCTACCGGTGTATGTGGGCATGCTGATTCCGTTGATCAATCTGCTGGTCATGCCCTCGGCGGTGGCTGGCTCGACGCTGCTATGGGTGCGGGAAGGGCCGAAGGACAGCTTGCGCTGACATGAATTAGTCATGTATTCGTCACATGCCGATCACCGACAGGCACCATACTGGTGCCCATGACCACTATTCCTTCGCAGCATCAGCACTACGCCCTGGTTACCGAAACCTGGAGACCACAGATCAACGGCGTGGCCAATACCCTTGGCCGCCTGTTCGACGGGCTGTTGCAGAACAATAACCGGATCCAGCTGGTGCGTCCCGCCCAGTCCGGGGAAGCAACAGGGCTGATCGACCATGGCCTGGCCCAGGAAGTCCTGGTGCGCGGCATGCCGATCCCCGGCTACCCCCAACTGCAGTTCGGCCTGCCAGCAACGCGCCGGCTGAAGGCGCACTGGCAAAGCAATCGGCCCGATGCCATTTATCTGGCTACGGAAGGACCGCTGGGCTGGTCGGCGCTGCGGGCCGCCCGGCAGCTGGGCATTCCCATCGTGAGCGGCTTTCACACCAATTTCCAGCAGTACAGCGAATGCTATGGGCTTGGGCTGTTCTACCGTCCGGCAGTGGCCTGGTTGCGCTGGTTTCACAACCAATCAGTACTGACGCTAGCGGCCAGCAGCAGCCAGCAACGCGAGCTGTCGCGTATGGGCATCACCAATCTGATGCTGCTCGGCCGTGGGGTGGACTGCGAGCTGTTCCATCCCGCGCGCCGTGATCAGATCTTGCGCGCCAGCTGGGGCGTGGGTGAGCAGGACCTGGTGTTGTTGCACGTCGGTCGCCTGGCCGCGGAGAAGAACCTGCAACTGCTCAAACGCAGCTGGACAGCATTGCGCGACATGCCGGGTTATGAAGGGCGCCTGCGGATGGTGGTGATTGGCGATGGCCCGTTGCGCGAGACTCTGGAGCGGGATATGCCCGACGCCATATTCACCGGCGCGCTGGCCGGAGTGGAGCTGGCGCGAGCCTATGCCAGTGCGGACATCTTCGTGTTTCCCAGCCTTACCGAAACCTTCGGCAATGTGGTGACCGAAGCCATGGCCTCCGGCCTGGCGGTCAACGCCTTCGATCTGGCTGCGGCGCATCAGCACCTTCGCGACCGCTACAGCGGCGGCTTGGCACCAGCGGCCAATGAGGAGGTGTTTCTGAGCAATCTGCGCTGGCTGATAAGCGACAGCGAAGGTCGACGCAGTGTCCGGTTACATGCCCGGCATCGCGCCTGCCAGCTCGGTTGGCCTTTGATACTGCAACGCTTCGAGGATTACCTGCGGCGGGCCAGTCTGTCGTCCCGACGGGTGATGGGGGCTATCCCCAGCAAACAGGGATAGCCTCCGCCAGCTTTACACCAGCTGCTTCAGCGCTTCGCGGCTGTAGGGCAGCACTTCGTCGAAACGCCCTTCGCGCAGCTTCGCCGGCCAGGCCGGGTCGACGATCAACACCCGACCCAGCGCAACCAGGTCGAATTCGTTGTTGTCCAGCCGCTGCAGCAGATCATCGATATTGGCAGTCTCGGCCACTTTGTCGGTCTTGACCATGTATTCCAGGAACTCACTGTCCAGCCCGACGCTACCCACGGTAATGCAGGGTTTGCCGGTGATCTGACGGGTCCAGCCAGCCAGGTTCAGCGGCGAGCCTTCGAACTCCGGCTCCCAGTAACGGCGCTGCGAGCAATGGAAGATATCCACACCAGCGTCAGCCAGCGGAGCGAGGAATTGCTCCAGCAGCTCCGGCGTGGGTGCCAGGCGGGCGCTGTAGTCCTGCTGCTTCCATTGGGAGAAGCGGAAGATGATCGGAAAGTCCGGCCCCACTGCCTGACGTACCGCACGGATGATCTCGACTGCGAAGCGGCCGCGGTTGTCCATGTTGCCGCCGTATTCATCGTCGCGCTGGTTGCTGCCTTCCCAGAAGAACTGATCAATCAGGTAACCGTGGGCGCCATGCAGTTCCACCGCATCGCAGCCAATGGCCTTGGCGTCCTTCGCGGCCTGGGCAAAAGCATTGACCACATCCTGGATATCGTCACGGGTCATGCCGTGCACAATGACCTTGTCATCCTTGCGCTTTTCCATCGGGCCATAGCCCGGCACGTTGCCATCGGGTCCGGAACCCAGGCGGCGCACATTCCCAACGTGCCACAATTGCGGGGCGAATTTGCCGCCAGCCTCGTGTACGGCATCCACCACCTTCCGCCAGCCAGCCAAGGCATCTTCATCGTGAAAGCGCGGTACATCGGGATAGCCATTGGCGGCGCAATGGTTCACCGTGGTGCCTTCGCTGATGATCAGGCCCACACCCTCCGCGGCGCGGCGACGGTAATACTCCACCACCTGCTCGGTCGGCACGCCACCGGGCGAGAAGTTGCGTGTCATGGGCGCCATGACCAGGCGACTGGGGAGATTCAGCGAACCCAGCACAACGGGCTGGAACAGGGAACCGGCATCGGTCGACATCATGCACTCCTGCGAAAATGTTTCGGGCCGCCACTATAAATGCAGAATAGTCGTTCAGGAGTTCAATTGATGACATTGATGGCAGGATAGAAGCTGTTGCCATCAAAGCCCGATCACAATCGCTGCAGAGTTTGAATGGCAGGCATGAAAAAGCCGGCCACAAGGGCCGGCTTTCGGTGCTACTCAGTGAAGCCTCAGGCCTCAGTGGTGCACGCCGCCTTCGCCATGGATATGACCATGGGCCAGCTCGTCTTCGGTAGCATCGCGGATGTCGGCGACCTTGACTTCGAAAGTCAGGCGCTGACCGGCCAGCGGGTGGTTTCCATCGACGGTGACTTCATCGCCATCCAAAGCGGTGATGGTGACGATCTGCATGCCGCCATCCGGAGCGGAGGCATGAAACTGCATGCCCACTTCCAGCTCATCGACACCTTCAAACATGTTGCGACCCAGTACCGCCACCAGCTCAGCACTGAATTCGCCATAGGCATTTTCCGGATCGATAGTCACTTTCAGCTCGTCGCCGACCTGCTTGCCAGCCAACGCCTGTTCGAGACCCGGAATGATGTTACCCGCGCCGTGCAGATACACCAGCGGCTCGCCGCCAGCGGAGGTATCCAGCGTTTCGCCGGCATCGTTGGTCAGTGTATATTCAATCGATACGGCTTTGTTGGCAGCAATCTGCATAAAAAAATCCTGTGTTTTCGGGCTCTGAAGTGGTCAGTTTACGCATAAATGACCGGAAACGCACGGCCAGCTAAGGTATAAGTTGGGTTAATCGAAGAGGCGCACGCCGACACCCCGCGCCTTCCTGACTGATAAGAATGGAGCACCATGACTGATCGATTGGTACTTGTCATAAATTGTGGAAGTTCGTCCCTCAAGTTCGCGCTGCGCAGCGAATCCGAGCAGAAGCCGCTGCTCAGTGGCCTGGCTGAGCGCCTCGGCACCGCCGATGGTGTGATGAACTGGAAAGCCGGCGATATCCGCGAGCACGTCGCGATTACCGATGGCAAACACAGCACCGCCATGGCCAGTCTGCTGCCGCTGATCGAGCGCTTCGCTCATCGTCCGCTGACCGCCGTCGGTCACCGCGTAGTCCATGGCGGCGAACACTTCACCGGCGCCAGCCTCATTGACGACGAAGTGCTCGCTGCCATCGAGGACAGCGCGCCCCTGGCGCCGCTGCACAACCCAGCGCAGTTGACCGGCATCAGCGAGGCACGACAGGTATTCACCGACATCCCGCACATCGCCATCTTCGATACCGCCTTTCACCAGAGCATGCCACCCCACGCCTACCGTTACGCTTTGCCCGAGGCGCTGTACAGCCAGCATGGCGTGCGCCGGTATGGTTTCCATGGCACCAGTCACCGCTTCGTATCGACCCAGGCCAGCCTGCTGATGGGCCTGGAGCCGGGCCACGGCGCCTGGCTCACTGCACACCTGGGCAATGGCTGCTCGACCTGCGCCGTGCTCGACGGCAAGAGCCTCGATACCAGCATGGGCATGACACCACTGGAAGGCCTGGTCATGGGCACCCGCAGCGGGGACGTGGACCCCAACCTGCATTCGCACCTGGCCCGCACCCTGGGCTGGGACCTGGAGCGCATCGACAACATGCTCAACCGCGAAAGCGGCCTGCTGGGCCTTTCCGAGGGGCTGTCCAACGACATGCGCACGTTGGTCGCCGCCCGCGCCGAGGGCCATGCCGGCGCCAGCCTGGCGGTGGAGGTGTTTTGCTACCGTCTGGCCCGCTCGCTGGCTGGCCTGGCCGTGGCGCTGCCGCGGATCGACGGCGTGATCTTCACCGGCGGCATCGGTGAAAACTCACCGCTGGTGCGCGAGCTGACGGTACGTCATCTGGCGCTGTTCGGCCTGGCCATCGATCCGGCGGCCAATGCTACCCCACCGGGCAATCCGGCCCGGCAGATTCAGGCGGGCAACTCCCCCGCCATTCTGGTGATACCGACAGACGAGGAGCGGCAGATCACCGAAGAGTGTCTGGCATTGCTCGACCTCGCCGCCACCCAGCCCGTGGAACAGGAAGCCTGATCGATGCATACTTTTTTTCTTGCCCCATCCGGATTCGGCGTCGGCCTGACCTCGGTCAGCCTGGGTCTGATCCGTGCCCTGGAGCGCAATGGCCTGCGCGTCCACTTTCTCAAACCCATTGCCCAACCGCACCCCGGCGATGACGGCCCCGAGCGCTCCACTGCGCTGATCAGCGGCACCATGGGGCTGGCTCCGCCGACGCCGCTGGAACTGCCAGAAGTAGAGCGGCGGCTGGCCAATGGCGAACTGGACGAGGTGCTGGAAGACATCGTCAGCCGCTACCGCGAAGCGGCCCGGGATGCCGATGTGGTAGTGGTCGAAGGCATGGTGCCGACACGCCAGGCCGCCTATGCCGCGCGCATCAACCAGCATCTGGCCAAGAGCCTGGATGCCGATGTAATCCTGGTCTCCGCGCCGGACGACAACGATCTGGCCACCCTGGCCCACCGCATCGAAGTGCACGCCCACGGCTTCGGCGGCCCCCAGGACCCCAAGGTGCTGGGCGTCATCATCAACAAGGTTCAGGATCTGGACCTGGGCGGTGACGTACCCCATGACCGCGGCCAACTCAAGCGCACCTTGAAGGAGTATGCCGCCGCGCTGAAACAGCATTCGCGGGTGCTGGATACCGAAGGCTTCCGGCTGATCGGCTGCATCCCCTGGCAGAGCGAGCTGAGCGCGCCGCGCAGCGCCGACGTAGCGGCCATCCTGAACGCGAAGATCCTGCACCCCGGCGAGATGCAGCAACGCCGGGTGCTGGATATCGTACTGTGCGCCCGCACCGTGCCCAATACGCTGCACCTGTTCCGCCCCGGCACGCTGCTGGTGGTGCCCGGTGACCGCGACGACATCATCATTTCCAGTAGTCTGGCTTCGTTGTCCGGCACGCCCTTGGCCGGCCTGCTGCTGACCGGCGACATCATGCCCGATGAGCGCGTCATGCAGCTGTGCCAGCCGGCGCTGGACAATGGCCTGCCGATCTTTCTGGTTGGCACCGGCAGCTTCAAGACCTCTTCGCTGCTGGACCGGATGAACCGGGAGATTCCGATCGACGACCACGAACGGGCCATGCTGGTGACCGACTTCGTCGCCTCGCATATCGACCACAGCTGGCTGCAGCACCGCTGCGGCATGCCCCGCGAGCTACGCATGTCTCCGCCCGCGTTCCGCTACGATCTGGTCAACCGGGCGCAGCAGGCAGACAAACGCATCGTATTGCCCGAAGGCGACGAGCCACGCACCGTACAGGCAGCGGCGATCTGTCAGCGCCGCGGTATTGCCCAATGCGTGTTGCTGGCCAAGCCAGAAGCGGTCGAAGCAGTGGCCCGCGCGCACCACATCACCCTGCCGGACGGGCTGCAGATAATCGATCCGGATGAGGTGCGCGAGGACTATGTCGCACCGATGGTCGAGCTGCGCAAGGATCGTGGCATGACTGCGCCGGTCGCGCTGCAACAGTTGGAAGACAATGTGGTGCTCGGCACCATGATGCTGGCTCTGGACGAAGTCGACGGCCTGGTATCCGGCGCGATTCACACCACCGCCAATACCATTCGCCCGGCGTTCCAGCTGATCAAGACCGCGCCGGAATACAGCCTGGTCTCCTCGATCTTTTTCATGCTGCTGCCCGACCAGGTGCTGGTCTATGGCGACTGCGCAGTTAATCCGGACCCCAACGCGTCCGACCTGGCCGAAATTGCCATTCAAAGTGCCCGCTCGGCGGAGGCCTTCGGCATCCCGCCGCGGGTGGCCATGATCAGCTATTCCACCGGCAGCTCCGGTACGGGTGAGGATGTGGAAAAGGTCCGCGAAGCGACCCGCCTGGCCCGCGAGCGTCAGCCGGGGCTGTTGATCGATGGCCCGCTCCAGTATGATGCCGCCGCGATAGCCAGCGTCGGTCGGCAGAAAGCACCGGACAGCCCGGTTGCCGGCAAGGCGACGGTCTTCATCTTCCCGGACCTGAACACCGGTAATACCACCTACAAGGCCGTACAGCGTAGTGCCAACGTGATCAGCGTCGGTCCCATGTTGCAAGGCCTGCGCAAACCGGTGAATGACCTGTCCCGGGGTGCCCTGGTGGACGATATCGTGTTTACTATCGCACTGACCGCCATACAGGCCGATGCGGACGATAGCTGATTGACGTGCGCTGGCAGCCTGTGTGGTCAGCGAAACCCCACAGGCTGCCAAGCCCCATGGACGAGTTCATCAGATAATGCTGTATTTCTTGCCTGCTTTCCTGCGCGGGAGCCTCTCGCTCCTGTTGCTGATCCTCAACACGCTGTTCTGGTTCAGCCTGCTGTTTCCCTGCGCCTTGATCAAGCTGCTGCCCATTCCTGCGCTACAGGCCTTTCTCACGCGGGTCATGATCCGTATCGCCGAAAGCTGGATACGCTGCAACAGTGGCTGGATGCGGCTGGCAGGTCGTACCCAATGGGATGTCCAGGGCCATGAGCAACTGGACCACGACGGCTGGTACCTGGTGAGCAGCAATCACCAGAGTTGGGTCGACATTCTGGTGCTGCAGCACAACCTCAACCGTCGCATGCCCATGCTGAAATTCTTCCTCAAGCAGGAGCTGATCTGGGTACCGGTCATCGGCATCTGCTGGTGGGCGTTGGATTTTCCTTTCATGAAGCGCTACAGCAAGGCCTATCTGGCCAAGCATCCGGAAAAGGCCGGCCAGGACCTCCTGGCCACTCAACGCGCCTGCGAGAAGTTCAAGACCACCCCGGTGGCGGTGTTCAACTTTCTGGAAGGCACCCGGCTGACACCGGAAAAGCATGCCGAACAGAACTCACCCTATCGCCACCTGCTCAGGCCAAAGTCCGGCGGTATCGCCTTCGTTCTGGATGCCATGGGTGAGCAGCTGCGCTCGCTGGTCGATATCACCATCCATTATCCCGATGGCAGCCCGACCTTCTGGGACCTGCTCAGCGGTCGGATTCGCAAGGTCGTGATGCGCTGTGAGACCCGGCCGATTCCCGCCGAGTTCCTCGGCAAGGACTATCAGAACGATGCGGCTTTTCGGGCGGAATTCCAGGCCTGGGTCAACGGTCTGTGGGAAGAGAAGGACGCCCTGCTCGCGCAACTGCACCGGGATTATCCACCGCAGACGTAGGCTTTCCTCGGGTTGGCGCGCCGATACCCGGCCTGGGAGCCGTCGAGCACCAGCTCGATGAGCGCGCTCAGCCAGGAACATCGGGCCTGTCCAGCCAACTCGCAGGATACGAGCTGGTGCTCGAATCTCCCAGGTAACCGACTTCCCAACAGAAACGGGACGCCAAGGCGTCCCGTTTTCACATCAACCAGGTTCCAATTACAGCGGACGCAGGTTGATCTCCACGCGACGGTTCTGCGCCTTGCCGGCGGAAGTGTCGTTGCTGGCGATCGGCTGGCTCGGGCCGACCCCACGGCTGCTGATGCGCGCGCCAGATACGCCCTGGCCGGTCAGGTAGGACGCCACACTGGTGGCGCGCTCCTGGGACAGGCGCATGTTCAGCTCCAGCGAACCAGTGCTGTCGGTATGGCCAACGATGTCGATCCCGTTCTTGTCGAACTCCTTGAAGACCTTGACCAGCGAATTCAGGGTCGGGTAGAAGCTGCTGGAGATGTCCGAAGAGCTGCTGGCGAAGGTGATATTGCCCGGCATGATCAACTGCAGATTGTCACCATTGCGAACGACCTGCACACCCGTACCGGTCAGCTCCTGGCGCAGACGTTGCTCCTGGCGGTCAGCGTAGTAGCCGTAACCCGCACCCGCAGCGCCACCAACGACCGCACCGATCAAGGCGCCCTTGCCACGGTCCTTCTTGCTTGAGGTAGCGGCGCCAATCAACGCACCGGCCGCAGCGCCACCGCCGCCATAGACACCGGCCTTGCCAGCTTCCCGCTCACCGGTATAGGGATTGTTGGTACAACCTGCCAGCAGTGCCGCACAGGCAGAGGCGGCAATAAGTGCTTTGATTTTCATGCTTTTTTCCTTAATTGGCTTCTTCATCATCGCAGCGCGGCACCCCAGCCGGGATGCGTCCGGAACATAGACCGTTACGCTTGGCCTTTTATCCCTCAATAGTGCAATTATGATCACTTTATCCGCGAATGAAAGGGTTCTCGCGGATCTCTTCGCCGATCCGGGTATCCGGACCGTGCCCCGTCACCACCACCGCGTCTTCATCCAGAGTGTACAGACGGGTCCGAATCGAGGTTTCGATCTTGGCATGATCACCGCCCCACAGGTCGGTACGGCCGATCCCCCGGCGAAACAGAGTGTCTCCGGCAATCAACAGCTTGGCCTGGGGAAACCAGAAGCTCATCGAGCCCGGCGTGTGTCCCGGCGTATGCAAGGCCACCCCACAACCGCAGGCCAATTCCTCATCGTCCTGCAGCCACTGATCCGGCGCTGGCACCGGTGTGTAAGGCACACCGAACATCTTGCACTGCATTTCCAGGTTGTCCCATAGGAATTGGTCTTCCTTGTGCAGGTGCAAGGTCGCCCCGGTGGCCTTCTTCATCTCTCCCGAGGCAAGGAAGTGGTCCAGATGAGCATGGGTATGGATGATGCTCACCACCTTCAGGCCGAGCTGATCGAGACGGTCCAGTATCAACTGATGATTGCCGCCAGGATCGACTACGACGGCTTTCTTGGTGATGGGGTCGCCGATGATGGTGCAGTTGCACTGCAACGGACCGACGGGAAAGGTTTCGCGGATCAGGGCAGGTTGGGTGGCTTCCATGGGAGTCCTTGTAGCTGTTTGCATGGCCGAAGTATGACAAATCGAGACGAAGAAAGCCTCCACCCTGGCCGCAGCAGAGCCAGCCTGCGTCAAATAGACCGATAGCCTGCGAACAGGCGCCAATCTGTGTACAATTTGCCACTTTTTTACAGCCAGCTCCCCCGCCACGGATTCTCCATGACCGAACCAGCACCCCAAGGCCAGCTCAAGCGCGGCCTGACCAATCGTCATATTCAGCTGATCGCCCTGGGCGGTGCCATTGGTACCGGTCTGTTTCTCGGCTCCGCCGGGGTGATGAAAAGCGCTGGTCCTTCGATGCTGCTGGGGTATGCGATTGGTGGCTTCGTTGCCTTTCTGATCATGCGCCAGTTGGGTGAGATGATTGTCGAGGAACCAGTGGCGGGGTCCTTCAGTCATTTCGCCCACAAGTACTGGGGGCCCTTCGCCGGCTTCCTGTCGGGCTGGAACTACTGGGTGCTCTACGTGCTGGTGGGCATGGCCGAGCTGACGGCGGTGGGCAAGTACGTCCAGTACTGGTATCCGGACATCCCGACATGGGCCACGGCGCTGGCGTTCTTTGCGCTGATCAACCTGATCAACCTGTCCAACGTGAAGGCCTTCGGCGAGGCGGAGTTCTGGTTCGCGATCATCAAGGTGGGCGCTATTCTCGGTATGATCGCGCTGGGCCTGTATCTGCTGGTATCCGGCGCCGGGGGTGAGCAGGCCAGTGTCAGCAACCTGTGGGCCCATGGTGGATTCTTCCCCAATGGCATCGGCGGGCTGGTGGTGGTGATGGCGGTGATCATGTTCTCCTTTGGCGGCCTGGAGCTGGTGGGCATTACCGCCGCCGAAGCGGAAAATCCAAGCAAGGTGATCCCGAAAGCGATCAATCAGGTGGTCTACCGGATTCTGCTGTTCTATATCTTCGCCCTGGGCATCCTGCTGTCGCTGTACCCCTGGGATAGCCTGGTGGAGACGCTCACCAGCGGCACTGACCCCTACGCGCGCAGCCCCTTCGTGCAGATCTTTTCGCTGATCGGCAGCGACACGGCGGCCCATGTGCTGAACTTCGTGGTGCTGACTGCGGCGCTGTCGGTCTATAACAGCGGCGTCTACTGCAACAGCCGGATGCTGTATGGCCTGGCCGAACAGGGCAACGCACCGCGGGCATTCCTCAAATTGAGTCGCAACGGGGTGCCGGTGCGGGGGATTGTGGTGTCCGGCGCTGTTACCCTGCTGTGTGTGGCCTTGAACTATGTGCTGCCGGAGGGTGCGCTGATCATCCTGATGTCACTGGTGGTCGCCGCACTGGTGCTGAACTGGGCAATGATCAGCCTGTCCCACCTGAAATTTCGCCGCGCCTTGCGTGAGCGAGGGGTGGAGCCGAGCTTCAAGGCGCTGTGGTCACCCTTCGGCAATTACCTCTGCCTGGCCTTTGTCGGTTTTATTCTGCTGGTGTTGCTGCTGGATGCCGGCACCCGCATGTCGGTCTTTGCGCTGCCGGCATGGGTTGCAGTGATCGGTCTGTGCTATCTACTCAAGAACCGCAAGACCGGCTGACCTTGCGCAGAAAACGGGCCCGAGCAGGCCGCTCCCGCATAAGCAACTGGGGGAGCGGGCGCTACGCCCCCTGCTCCACCTCATCCTCGGCGAGCTTCTGAACCACCAGACTGCCGATGATATCCCCTTCCACGTTGACCGCCGTACGCACGGTATCAAGCAGGCGATCGATGGGTAGCAGGATGGCAATCGCCTCCGCTGGCAGTCCCACCGCCTGCAGCACCATGACCATGGTTACCATGCCCGCGCTGGGAATGCCTGGTGCACCCGACGAGGCGATCATCGCCGTGAGAAAGACCACCAGCTGCTGGGCGAGTGACAGTTCGACGCCGATCAGGTTGGCGACGAACAGGGCCGCGGCCGCCTCGTAGAGCGCGGTGCCGTCCATGTTCATGGTTGCCCCTAGGGGCAGAACGAAGCCGGCGATCGGCCGCTTCACGCCGAGATTATCCTGGGCGCAGCGCAGGGAGATCGGTAATGCCGCCGAGCTGGAACTGGTAGCGAAGGCCGTGATGATGGCCTCGCGCGCACCGCGCCAGAACCACAGCGGTGACTTGCGTGTCACGGCGTAGAGGATGCTGGGCAGCGTGACCATGCCATGAAACAGCGTCGTGCCGAAAACCAGCACAATAAAACCGAGCATGGTGACCAACAGCGCGACATCCTGCTCGGCGACCAACCGGATCAGCAGCGCAAGAATACCCAGCGGTGCCAACCACATGATCCAGCCGATGATGCGCAGCAGCAGATCGAGAAACTCCTGCATCACTTGCAGCACCGAGCGATAACGCTCGCCGCCCGCGACCAGGGCGACACCGACGAAGATGGCAAACATCAGCACCGAGAGAATGTCGCCGTTGGCGAAGGCTTCGAAGGGGTTCTTGAACAGCCCGCTGAAGAAATACTGGAAGAACTCGGGCATGGTCATCTGCCGCGCTTCGAATGATTCCATCGCATCGGCGAACATATCCAGCGACAGCCCGGCGCCCGGCTTGAACACATTGGCCACTACCAATGCCAATAGCATCGCCAGGGCAGTAGTCAGCATGAAATACAGCACGGTGCTGATCCACACCCGGTGCACCTGATGATGCGCCTGCAGGCTCGCCACCCCTACAACAATGGAGGTGAAAACCAGCGGAATCAGCACCATCTTCAGCAGACCGATGAACACGCCGCCCACCAGCGTACTGCCATAAAGCACGCCTGTACGCAGGGCGGTCTCTTCCGGCATGCCACCGAGCAGCCAGCCGATAAGCACACCAAGGCCGGCGGCAATGAAGATCAGGCGATTCAGGCTGGGCACGGGCATTCTCCTTGTTTATTTATGCAGAAGAATACCTTTCAAACAGCAGACCCGCACCCGCAAACATGCCGAAGGCGGTTTCCCTGGGAACGTCGAGCACCAGCTCGATGAAAGGAACTGCGCCACGGCACCTTGAACGAGCGGGCGCTCGTCCCTCCCAGGACTCCGGTGTCAGAGCGAGGAAATGCAGGGTGCCTGCTGCTCCAGCCAGTCGGCAATTTCCACGCGAATACGCTTCTTGTCGAGCTTACCGACACTGGTCTTGGGGATCTCGTCGATAACGGCAATCTGTGTGGGCACCGCCCACTTGTTGATGCGGCCATCATCCACGAAGGGCTGCAGATGTTCAGCGAGGCGCCTGGCGTCCATCTCCTGCCCCGCGGCAACCACCACCAGGGCGAAGGGCCGCTCGTCCCAGCGCGGGTCCGGAACACCGACCACCGCCACATCCCGGATCGCCGGATGCAAGCTGATCAGGCTTTCCAGCTCCAGGGACGACAACCATTCGCCGCCAGTCTTGATCACGTCCTTGATCCGGTCGCGGATGTCGATGCTGCCGGTAGGGTCGATGGTCGCCACGTCGCCGGTATGCATCCAGCCATGTTCCCATAGCTCGCGGCTCTTTTCCGGCTCCTTGAAATAGCCCTGGGTGAGCCAAGGCGCGCGTAATACCAGCTCGCCTTGAGTATGCCCGTCATGGGGCAGGAAATGACCCTCGGTATCCATGATCCGCGCTTCGACCAGGGGCACCGGCACGCCGGCCTTGATCTTGTAGGTGATCTGCTCCTCTTCGCTGCCGGCCTCGATCTGCAGGTTATTGTAGCCGGCGGAAATAAGCGGGCAGGTTTCCGACATGCCGTAGGCACCGGACAGGCGAATGCCCCGGGCGCCAGCCGTCTTGTACAAACCGCGGGTCAGGGCGCTGCCGCCGATGATGATTTTCATCCCACCGAAATCGTGTCCCTCGGCTGCCTTGGCATTGAGCAGCATCTGCAGAATGGTCGGTACGCAATGCGAGTAGGTCACCTGCTCCTGCTGGATCAGCTTGACCAGCAGCTCCGGATCGTAACGGCCGGGATAGACCTGTTTTACACCGAGCATGGTCGCGGTGTAGGGCATGCCCCAGGCATGCACATGGAACATCGGCGTGATCGGCATGTAGACGTCACGGTTACTGAGCAGTTGCTCATGCCCCAGGCCATTGAGCATGCCGGCCTGGGTCAGGGTGTGAAGCACCAATTGCCGGTGGGTGAAATACACACCCTTGGGGTTGCCGGTGGTGCCGGTGGTGTAGAAGGTGGTGGCGACCGAGTTCTCGTCGAAATCGGCGAATTCATAGGTGCTGTCCGCCGCAGCCAGCAACTGCTCATACTCACCGGCGAACCCGCGCAGTTCGGCAGCCTTGTCTTCACCGTCGGTGAGCAAAATGGTCGACGTCACTGTGGTCAGTTGCGGCTCAATGGCTTGGTACAGCGGCAGGAATTCGCTGTTGACCAACACCATGATGTCGTCAGCGTGATTCATGGTGTACACGATCTGCTCCGGCGACAGCCGCACATTCACGGTGTGCAGCACAGCGCCAATCATCGGAATGGCAAACATGCATTCCAGATAACGGTGGCTGTCCCAATCCAGTACCGCCACGGTATCCCCGGCCTTGACCCCCGCCTGGGTCAGCGCATTGGCCAGCCGGCAGATACGCTGGTTGAAGGTGGCATAGTCGTAACGGCTGATGTCCCGATAGACAATTTCCTGCGAGGCTTCATAGCGCACCCCCGACAGCAACAGGTTCTTGATCAGCAACGGCGTGGAGTGAGCCTGCTCGGTGGGCGGTAAAATCCGTGTATTCAACATGATGCGACCTTTCTTGTTGTTGGCTTGCCGGGGCCTGCCCCGCGGTTCTGCATTTAATATAGCGACAGCGGAGCAGGACAACCATGGCTCTTGTGTATCCCGATCATACAAAGGTTTGCAGTCGACAATAAGGGTTTAAAGCGCGTATAAAGTCGCTTGATGACCATAAATAAACAATCAGTCATATTTTCAGGAGTCACCATGTCCGAAAGCATTGTCATTGTCAGCGGCGTCCGTACGCCCATGGGTGGTTTTCAGGGAAGCCTGTCGAGCGTATCGGCGGTAGATCTTGGCGCTCTGGTCATCCGCGAGGCGGTGGCACGGGCCGGCATCGCCCCGGCGGATGTCGAAGAGGTGATCATGGGTTGCGTATTGCCAGCCGGCCTCAAGCAGGGTCCCGCCCGCCAGGCCAGTCTCAAGGCCGGGCTACCCAGCGCCACCGGCTGCACCACCATCAACAAGCTCTGCGGTTCAGGCATGAAGGCAGTGATGATGGCGACTGACATGCTCAAGGCTGGCTCCAATCAGATCATGCTCGCCGGCGGTATGGAAAGCATGTCCAATGCCCCTTACGTGATCGAGAAAGCGCGCGGCGGGCTGCGCATGGGCCATGGCGAAATCAAGGACCACATGTTCCTCGACGGCCTGGAAGATGCGCAGACCGGTCGGCTGATGGGCTCCTTCGCCCAGGAAACCGCGACCAAGTACGGTCTGACCCGCGAAGATATGGATGCCTACGCCATCGAGTCCCTGACCCGGGCCAAGAAGGCCATTGACAGTGGCGCCCTGAACAGCGAAATCATTCCGGTGACCGTGGCCTCGCGCAAGGGCGACGTGGTAGTCAAGGATGATGAACAGCCGCACAACGCCAATATCGAGAAGATTCCCGGCCTGCGTCCGGCCTTCGCCAAGGACGGCACCATCACCGCTGCCAACGCCAGCTCGATCTCCGATGGTGCCAGTGCCCTGCTGCTGATGACCGAGTCCGAAGCCAAGCGTCGCGGCCTCCAGCCGCTGGCCCGGATCGTCGGCCACGCCACCCAGAGCCAGGACCCGAGCGAGTTCACCCTCGCCCCGGTCGGTGCCATGACCAACCTGTTCAACAAGATCGGCTGGAGCAAGGATGATGTCGATCTGTTCGAGATCAACGAAGCCTTCGCCATGGTCACCATGCTGGCCATGCGCGAACACGGGCTGGATCACAGCAAGGTCAACATCTTTGGCGGCGCCTGCGCCCAGGGTCACCCGGTGGGCTCCACCGGCTCGCGGCTGATCGTGACGCTGATCAACGCCCTGCAACAGACCGGCGGCCAGCGTGGCGTGGCCTCGTTGTGCATCGGTGGCGGTGAAGCGACTGCGGTAGCCATCGAACTGGTGTGACCAATGGCTGACGCCTGCCCGCTGGGCGGGCGTCTTTCGCCCTCAAGCTCCCTGTCTCGCTGCCGATACGACCTTGACGTAACCGACCGGGCACCTTCTGGCCCGGCTTTCCGTTTTCCAAGGTACAGGCGGCCATGAACCTCAAATTCAGTCATAAAATCCTGCTTGCCGGCTGCGGCATCGTCATTCTGGCGTTCTCTCTATTCGCGCTGTACAACGATTATCTGCAACGCAACAGCATTCAGACCAATCTCGAATTCTCAATAAGCCAGGCGGGCACGCTCACCGCCGGCAGCGTGGAAAACTGGGTAAGTGGCCGCGTGTTGCTGATGGAAAACCTGGCCGAAAATATCGCTGCCCAGAACTTGCCAGACGCCCAGGCCGAACTGATCGGTCAGTCGACCTTTACTTCCAATTTCATGTTCACCTATCTGGGTGCCGCTGACGGCCTCTTCATTCAACGTCCGGAGACAGAGTTACCCGAAGATTACGACCCGCGCGATCGGCAGTGGTACACCGATGCGGCAAGCGCTGGCCGATCAATTCTGACGGAACCTTATATGGCCCCTACCGGTGATCTGATGGTAACCCTGGCTACACCAGTAGAACGCCATGGCCAACCGGTTGGCGTAGCCGGCGGCGACTTAAGCCTTGCAACATTGGTCAATCTCATCAACTCGGTGGATTTTGGCGGCCTGGGCCACGCTTTTCTGGTTAACGGTGACGGTCGGGTACTGGTCACGCCCGAGCCGGATCAGTTGATGAAGAACCTCAGTGATATCTACACCGGCGATAGGCTGCGCATCGAGTCAGGCCTGCAGAGCGTGCAGCTCGATGGCCGCCAGCGATTGCTGGCCTTTACCCCGGTCGCCGGCCTGCCCTCGGTGAACTGGTACATCGGCCTATCCATCGATCGGGACCAGGCCTACGCCCCGCTGGCGCAGTTCCGCACCTCGGCGATCATCGCCATGCTGGTCGCAGTAGTCGCCATTGCCATGCTGCTGAGCCTGCTGATCAAAATACTGATGCGTCCGCTGCAGAACATGGGCCGGGCGATGGCGGATATCGCCGACGGTGAAGGTGATCTGACCCGCCGGCTGGCGGTCGAAAGCCGCGACGAATTCGGTGAGCTGAGCGCCTCGTTCAATCAGTTCGTCGAACGCATCCATGCCTCCATCAGCGAAGTGGCCTCTGCTACAGGTCAGGTGCATGACCTGGCGGTGCGGGTAATGAACGCGTCTAACTCGTCCATTGCCGGCTCCAACGAACAGAGCGCTCGCACCGAAAGCGTGGCCGCAGCCATCAACGAGCTGGGCGCCGCCGCTCAGGAAATTGCCCGCAACGCGGCCGACGCCTCCAACCAGGCCAGCAACGCCAGCGAGCAAGCGGAAGATGGGCGGCAGGTCATGGCCAGGACCATTCAGGCGATGACTGCCCTGTCCGATACCATCAATACCTCGCGGGAACAGATCGAGACCCTGAATACCAGTACCGAGGACATCAGCCATATCCTCGATGTGATCAAGGGCATTTCCGAGCAGACCAACCTGCTGGCACTCAACGCCGCAATCGAAGCTGCCCGAGCCGGCGATGCGGGTCGCGGGTTTGCCGTGGTGGCCGATGAAGTACGTAATCTGGCCCACCGCACCCAAGAGTCCGCCGAGGAGATTCACCGCATGATCACCACCCTGCAGCAGGGCTCCCAGGAAGCGGTGAATACCATGCACGCCAGCCAGGCATCCAGCGTCGAGAGTGTCGATGTGGCCAACCAGGCCGGCGAACGGCTGGGCACCGTGATGGAGCGGATCGTCGAGATCGACGCCATGAACCAGTCGGTGGCAGCCGCCACCGAGGAGCAGACCACCGTGGTCGAAGCGCTGAACATGGATATCAGCCAGATCAACCTGCTCAACCAGCAAGGCGTGGCGAACCTTCAGGAAACCCTCGGCGATTGTGATGCCCTGTCCCATCAGGCCGGCAGGCTCAAGCAGTTGGTGGACAGCTTCAAGATCTGAGCCAGCTCAGCGCCCTGCCCGCGGCTGATTCCAATTGACGGGCAGGGTCAGCCAGCGGCTGATAGGTGCGGAAAACAGATAGCGCAACTGCAGCCGCTGGGCGATGGCCAGCGCGAGCAGCGGCAGCAACAGGCCGCCGGCCACCCCCGCCACGGCGTGCAGCAGGAACGAATCCACACCACCGACCTTGAGCAACACACGCACGCCGCTGCCGGCCAGGATATGCATCAGATAGATCGCCATGGAAGCCGTACCCAGATAGGCGACAAATCCCAACGGCCGGCGGGCGGACCAGCAGCAGAGCGTTACCACAGCCGCGATCGAGAGCAGCGCCAGCAGCAGCGACAACATTCCCCGATCGGCATAATGCAGTTCCAGCAGACCATGGAAGCCGTATTGGGCGGCCGCGAACAACCCCAGCATGAACAATACCTGCCAGCCAGACGCAACCATTCCACGCACCTGGTCCGCATAGAGGATACCCAACGCGAAAAACACGAAATTATCCGCGATATAGCGCAATGCCACGACTTCTGGCAGCAGCGGCGGGAATAGATAAAGCAGCGCCGCGATCACGACTACTGGCAAGATCGAGCGCCGGGACAGGCTGAACACCGCAACGGCCAGCAGAAAGCACAGCAGCAAGGCATACAGGAACCAGAATTGCGCCCGCGGCGCCCATAGCAGCGCAAACACCTCCGCATAGGTGACCGCGCCGTTGGTGTAATCGGCCAGAGCAGCCTCGATCAGCCCCTGGAGAATGGACCACAGCACATAGGGGTAGAAGATGCTGTCGAGCTTGCTGAACACCATCCCACGGGCGCCCTTTGCCGCCAGCGATTGCCGGAAGAATAGCCCCGCCAGAAAGAAGAACAACGGCATGTGAAAGCTGTAGACAATGCTGTCCGACAGTTGATAGAAGGTTTCCGGCATGGGAATTCCGGCGCTGTGCAGCCCACGCAATACATGCCCGTATACCACCAGGACGATACCCAGTGCCTTGGCGTGATCCACCCAGAGGTCCCGATTCTCCATCACCGTCTCCCATCAGGCGCATAAATGTCGCAGCCAGCCGAGCATAGCGCCGCGCGCCGATCGGCCACCTATCGAATGGCTAATGCTTTATTCGGGGTGGGCAGATTATTTATGTCAGACCATTCACCAGCCCGGAACGGCTTGCCGGTTCTCGGCAACTGCATGACACTGTGCGGCAACTTTTCCGTGGTGCCTTAGGGTTCCGCAATGCATTCCTGCCAAGGAGATCTCCATGAGCGACATCCGTTTTGAAGACAAGGTGGTCATCGTCACCGGCGCCGGTGGTGGCATCGGCCGCGCTCACGCACTGCTGTTCGCCAAGCATGGCGCCAAGGTTATCGTCAACGATCTGGGTGGCAGCACCCAGGGAGAAGGCGCCAACAGTGAAGCGGCGCTGAAAGTGGTCGAGGAAATCAAGGCCGCCGGCGGTACCGCGATCGCCAACCCGGACAGCGTGGTGGACGGCGACAAGATCGTACAGTGCGCCATGGACAACTTCGGCCGGGTCGATGTGGTAGTCAACAATGCCGGTATCCTGCGCGACAAGAGCTTCGCCAAGATGTCCGATGCCGATTGGGACCTGGTGTACAAGGTGCATGTCGAAGGGGCCTACAAGGTGACCCATGCCGCCTGGAACCACATGAAAGAGCAGAACTTCGGCCGTATCATCTTCACCGCGTCCACTTCCGGCATCTATGGCAACTTCGGTCAAGCCAACTACGGCATGGCCAAGCTGGGGCTGTATGGTCTGACCCGCACCCTGGCCATCGAAGGCCGCAAGAACAACATCTTCGTCAACGCCATCGCCCCGACCGGTGGTACGCGCATGACCGAAGGCCTGTTCCCGCCCGGTGCGTTCGAGAAGCTCAAGCCCGAGCTGGTCAGTCCGCTGGTGGTCTACCTGTGCTCCGAGCAGTGCCAGGAAACCTCCAGCCTGTTCGAAGTCGGCGGCGGCTGGATGGGCAAGGTGCGTTGGGAGCGTTCGCTGGGCATCGGCTTCAATCCGGATGAAGGCTTCAGCCCGGAAGATGTACAGGCCAATTTCGACCAGCTGTGCAGCTTCGAGAATGCCGTGCATCCGAAGGACAACATCGAAGCGCTGAAAGAACTGATGCAGAATATCCAGAAGTTCAGCTGAGTACGTCCTGCCTCTGACCCATTTTTGCCCCATTTTGGGGCAAAAATGGGCATTTCGCTTTCAACCCGTTGCGTTCGCGGAGTAGAATCCAGCGCTTTATCTCTGGCCACCGGCCCAGGACCCGAGCGCATGAAGATCATCACCGTCAAGAACTACAACGAGCTCAGTACCACCGCCGGCCGGATCATCGCAGACCTGGTAAGCAGCAAACCCCGCTGCACCCTGGGGCTGGCCACCGGCAGCACACCACAAGGTACCTACCAGTATCTGGTCGAACGCTACCGGGCAGGTGAGATTTCCTTCAAGGAAGTACAGACCTTCAATCTGGATGAATATTGCGGTCTGCCGCGCAGCCATCCGGAAAGCTACTTCCGCTTCATGCACGACAATCTGTTCAGTCACATCGATATCCAGCCGGAAAACCGGCATATCCCCTGCGCCGAAGGGGGCGATCTGCAGAGCCAGTGCGACGCCTACAACGCCCTGCTGCGCCAGGCGACAGTCGACCTGCAGCTACTCGGCATCGGCAGCAATGGCCATATCGGCTTCTGCGAGCCGGGCACGCCCTTCGAACGGGAAACCTTTCTCACCCAACTGGCCGAGAAAACCCGACAGGATAATCAGCGCTTCTTCAATTCCCTGGAGGAGGTGCCCACCACGGCCATCACCATGGGCATCAAGAACATCCTGGAAGCACGCTCCATCCTGCTGATCGCCAGCGGCAAGGCCAAGGCCGAATGTATCAGCCAGATGGTCAACGGCCCGGTCACCGAAGCTGTCCCGGCCTCAGCCCTGCAGCGTCATCCGGATACGACCATTATTCTCGACGAAGAAGCCGCCGCCCTGCTGTAGTCGCCAGACGGTTCTACCGCAACGACCCGGCAAGTTCCAGCAGCGAAAAACCGGCACCGACTACAGCGATAACCAGCAGAAACCCGGCGGAGAGGATCGAGATGATTCGCCGATTGCGCTGGAAGATCCCACCCTTCATTACCGCAATGTAGGCCACCAGAATCAGCAGATCGAAAACGATCCACAAGGCAGTAAGAATCGTCAGGCTCAATCCCGCGCCAGCGGTGATGCCGATGAACTGTGGAAAAAAGGCAATGAAGAACACAATGTCCTTCGGATTCGAGATCCCGACCAGAAAACCGTTCAGCATGGGATATTGCCGCCGGCTGGCAGCAGGGGTGGCAACGCTATCCGCTACTGCTGGCGTCACGGCAAATTCGCTGCGCAATGTTGCGCAGGCGACCCAGCCAATAAAGACACAACCCAGCAGACTGACCCAGCGCAACCAGAGATCATTGATCGATAGCAGCCCGGAAATCACCAGCGCCGCACTGCCGATGAGCAGCAACGACGCCAGGTTGGTGCCCAGCACGGTACGCAAGGCGTGACGAAACCCAAACCGGGAAGCATCGCTGATGACCAGCGCAACAACCGGGCCGGGCGTCGAAATCAGCAGCGTGATAGACGCCAGGTACATCAGTAACAGCGGGTAATTCATGCAGTTTCCATCCCCGCATCATGGCTGGGAGGTCGGGCGCGACCCGGTCGAGCGCGCCCCGCCCCCGTCGCCACCTTCTCAGACGTAAAACGCCTCCAACGGCGGGAAGCCATTGAACTCGATCGAGCTGTAGCTGGTGGTGTAGGCACCGGTGGACAGCCAGTACAGCCGGTCGCCGATCGCCAGATTCAGCGGCAGGCCGTATTTGTAATTCTCATACATGATGTCGGCGCTGTCACAGGTCGGGCCGGCAATGACGGCTTCTTCCAGCTCGCCGCGCTTGTCGGTCCAGATCGGGAACTTGATCGCCTCGTCCATGGTTTCCACCAGGCCGGAGAACTTGCCCACGTCGGTGAATACCCAACGCTCCAGCGCAGTATGGGATTTGCGCGAGACCAGCACCACCTCGCTGACCAGGATACCGGCGTTGGCAATCAGCGAACGCCCTGGCTCCAGAATGATTTCCGGCAGTTCGTCACCGAAATCTTCCTGCAGGAAACGGGTGATTTCCTCAGCATAGGTCTGCAAGGTATTGGTCTTGGTCAGGTAGTTGGCCGGGAAGCCGCCGCCCATGTTGATCATCTTCAATACGATGCCGTCTTCTTCCTTCAGGCGCTCGAAGATTACCTTGACCTTGGCGATAGCCGCATCCCAGGCGCCGATGTCGCGCTGCTGCGAGCCGACATGGAAGGAAACGCCATAGGGGTCCAGGCCCAGCTCCTTGGCCAGTACCAGCAGATCCATGGCCATGTCGGTCTGGCAGCCGAACTTGCGCGACAGCGGCCAGTCGGCGGTGGTGGATCCTTCGGTCAGGATGCGTACATAGATCTTCGAGCCCGGCGCGGCCTTGGCGATGTTGCGCAGGTCAGCTTCGGAGTCGGTGGCATACAGGCGTACGCCCTTCTCATAGAACGCGCGGATGTGTGCCGATTTCTTGATGGTGTTGCCGAAGCTGATCTGTTCCGGCTTGACGCCCAGCGCCATCACCTTCTCCAGCTCATAGATGGAGGCGATATCGAAATTCGAGCCCTTGTTCTTCAACAGGCTCAGCACTTCGTTGGCTGGGTTGGCTTTGACAGCATAGTAGATCTTGCCGTAGGGAAAGCCCTCGACCAGCTCGTCATAGGCGCGGTCGATGGTTTTCAGGTCCACGACCAGAAAGG
This sequence comes from Halopseudomonas bauzanensis, assembly GCF_900114735.1. GTDB lineage: Bacteria > Pseudomonadota > Gammaproteobacteria > Pseudomonadales > Pseudomonadaceae > Halopseudomonas > Halopseudomonas bauzanensis. Next base: position 951,923 of record NZ_FOUA01000001.1, read on the forward strand.
GGGTTTCATGCTGATCAGCACAGGCACGGATACGGCTGAAGGTATCGCGGTCAAAATATTCGTCGAGCTTGATGGTCATGGCGTCGGCTCCAAAGCATAAGGTCTGGTGTCGGGCCGCGTGGGGACATTGGGATCAGCTGCAGGGCAGACAGGCGTACCTATCCCCTGGTCAGGAACCAGGACGAGGGACGCCTTCCGTAAGCGACTCTGAACGCATAGCCAACACACAACCCGGGGGTGCGAACGTCTGATCAGTATCCCCACTTTGGTTCGCCTACTTCCCAAGGCGTGCGCCGAAAGCAATAAGTCCGCTCCCCTGGGGAACCGGTCTTGCTGTCTCGTCGTCAGTACTTGAGCCGTATGGATCGTGCCAGCCTCAACGTTCGGTGCGCACCATAAAACCAAGCGAGTTCGCGGTCAATAGGTTGAGGCTGCTCTTATGCAATAATCCATCGTGGGTGATGTTCGTGGCCCACTCAGCAGAGGAATTTCCGACATGCGGGACGCACCCGTTCACAGTCCAAGCCTGGCAGCAGATGATGACATTCATGATGTAATCATCATCGGAGGGGGCATCAATGGCTGCGGCATCGCCATGGATGCTGCCGGGCGCGGTCTGAAGGTATTGTTGTGCGAACAGGATGACCTGGCCTCGGCCACCTCCTCGCGCAGCAGCAAACTGATCCACGGCGGGCTGCGCTATCTGGAGTTCTACCAGTTCCGCCTGGTCGGCAAGGCCCTGGCCGAACGTGAGGCGCTCCTGCGCAATGCGCCGCATATCATCTGGCCGATGCGTTTTCGCCTGCCCCATCGGCCGCACTTGCGCCCGGCCTGGATGATCCGCCTCGGATTGTTCCTCTATGATCATCTGGCTCGCCGCGAAACCCTGTCCGGCTCCCGCGGCCTGCGCTTCGACCAGACCAGCCCGCTGAAACCGGAAATTGTTCGCGGCTTCGAGTATTCCGATGCCTGGGTCGATGATGCCCGGTTGGTGGTGCTGACCGCGCGGGCCGCTGCCCAGCGGGGCGCCCGCATTCTGCCCCGTACCGCCTGCGTCGATGCCCGGCGCGTCGACGACCTCTGGCAGGTGACACTGGAGGACCGCCAGAGCGGTCAGCGCCGCAGCTACCGCAGCCGGGCACTGGTCAATGCCGGCGGCCCCTGGGCGGCTGACCTGCTGGAGTCGGTCATCGATACACCGATCCGGCGTCCCCTGCGTCTGGTCAAGGGCAGCCACATCGTGGTGCCGCGCCTGCATGCCGGAGAGGAATCCTACATCCTACAGAATGAAGATAACCGCATCGTTTTCGTCATTCCCTATGAACAGAATTACTCCCTGATCGGCACCACCGACGTGGACTACCAGGGCGACCCCGCTGCAGCTGAGCTTTCAACTGAAGAAGGCAATTACCTACTGCATGTGGTGAACAACCACTTCCGCCAGCAACTGACCCGGCGCAATATCCTCTGGAGCTATGCCGGCGTCCGGGCGCTGTTCGACGGTGAGGATGGTGCGGCCCAGGCTGCGTCCCGGGATTACCTGCTGGATGTGCATGCCCAGCACGGCCACCCGCCATTGCTGTCGGTACTCGGCGGCAAGATCACCACCTACCGCCGGCTGGCGGAGGAAGCCACCGACCAGCTCTGCGAGCTGCTGCACAGCCCGGCGCGGGCATGGACCCGCGAAGCGACCCTGCCCGGCGGCGACTTCCGGGATCAGCAGACATTGCTGGCCGACCTGCAGAAGCTCTATCCCTGGCTACCCGACGCGACGGCCCGACGCTTCACCCGCAGCTACGGTACGCTCACCCATGAACTGCTGAACGGCTGCCGCAGCATGGATGACATGGGCCGCCATTTCGGTGCCGATCTGTACGCCCGGGAAGTGCATTATCTGATCCAGACCGAGTGGGCCACCACGGCCCAGGATGTGCTCTGGCGCCGCTCCAAGCTGGGCCTGCATATCCGCTCCAGCGAGGCCGCGGTGTTGCAGGATTTCATGGATATTCGCAGCAAGTGGCGCCCCACCTGAGGGCGCCGCATGCCGCCCTGCCCGACACCTACGGGCCAGCGCGGGCGCACCAAATCCACTCGCCCCATCACCCGCTGGCACTGAAAGGGCGCGCAGCCAGCCTGTCCACCCACTCCAGACGACCCGGTAATCAGGTTATCTAACCCGCTGCTATGCATTGATTTTTATTAATATTTTTTAACCCATAAAATTATTTTCCGCGGTTGGCACGCTCCCTGCTGAACACCTCTTGCATACAAGACGGTATTCAGACGCACGGGAGGTTCAATGTCGCAGCAAACCGGATGGACGCTCGAAGAATGGCGCCAGGCCTATCGAAATAGATCCATAACCCCCTCTGGCGCCCTGCACAATCTGCGCGCTCAGCTGCATAGTGGGGACCCGGCATGGATTCACGTGGTCTCCGGCGCCGAACTCGATGCCCAGCTCAATGAGCTCGACGCCCTGCCCGATGCGATCAATCTACCGCTGTACGGTATTCCCTTCGTGGCCAAGGACAACATCGACGTGGCCGGACTGCCGACCACCGCCGCCTGCCCGGCCTTCGCCTATACCCCCAGCCAAGATGCCACCAGTGTCGCCCGGTTGCGCGCGGCCGGGGCCATCGTGCTGGCCAAGACCAACCTCGACCAGTTCGCCACTGGCCTGGTCGGTACCCGTTCACCCTACGGTGCGGTGCCCAACAGCTTTAACCCGGACTATGTATCCGGTGGCTCCAGCTCCGGTTCGGCCGTCGCGGTCGCCCGTGGCCTAGTGCCGTTCAGCCTAGGCACCGATACCGCCGGCTCTGGCCGGGTGCCCGCCGGCTTCAACAATATCGTCGGGCTGAAGCCTACCCGCGGGCGCTTCAGCACCAACGGTGTGATTCCCGCCTGCCGCAGCCTGGACTGCGTCTCGGTATTCGCGCTGAACGTGGCGGACACCGAGGCGGTGGCCGCAATACTCGAAGGCTTCGATCCTAGCGACAGCTATTCGCGCAGCGCGACGCTGCCGGCCAGCCCCATGGGCGAACACCCGCGCTTCGGTATTCCCGCCAGGCCGGAATGGTTTGGCGACAGCCAGGCCGAAGCAGCCTGGGCAGCCGCCCTGGCCCAGCTGGGTGAGATTGGCGTGGAATTGCTGGAGCTGGACTTCAGCCCCATGCAGGAATTGGCGCAGCTACTCTACGGCGGGCCTTGGGTAGCCGAGCGCTACGTCGCCATCCAGGAATTCATCGGCGGGCATGCCGAGCAGATGAACCCCGTGGTACGCGGCATCATCGAGCAGGCTGGCCATTTCAGCGCCACCGACAGCTTCCGCGCCGAATACCGCCGCGCCGATCTGGCGCGCCAGATCCAGACCCTGATGCAATCGGTGGATGCCTTGCTAGTGCCCACTGCGCCGACCCTGCCGACCCTCGCCACCCTGGCCAGCAACCCGGTAGACGGCAACAGCCAGTTGGGCATCTGGACCAACTTCGTCAATCTGGCCGACTGCTCGGCCCTGGCCTTGCCCGCCGGTATCCGCGCCGATGGCCTGCCCTTTGGCATCACCCTGGTCGGCGCCGCCTGGCAGGATGCCGCCCTGGCCGAATTCGGCCGGCGCTGGCAGGCCCACGCGCCCTGGGCACTCGGCGCCACCGATCGCCGCCTGCCGACACCACCGGTCAGCAACCAGGTACCCGACGGCCATATACGCCTGGCCGTGGTCGGCGCTCACCTGAGCGGCATGCCGCTCAACGGGCAACTGACCGAGCGCCATGCACGCTTCGTCGAAGCCACGTTCAGTGCAGACAACTACCGCCTGTTCGCCCTGCCCGACACCACACCGCCCAAGCCCGGCTTGGTCCGCTCGGCCAACGGCGCACCGATCGAAGTGGAGCTGTGGGACATGCCGACCCATCTGTTCGGCAGCTTCGTCGCGCTGATTCCCGCCCCGCTGGGCATCGGCACACTGACCCTGCAAGACGGCCGCGAGGTCAAGGGCTTCATTTGCGAGGGTGCCGCTGTCGAGGGCGCAACCGATATCACTCACCTGGGCGGCTGGCGCGCCTATATCGCCTCGCGCGGTTGGTAAAGGAATGACTCCAATGCTGCATACCGTACTCATAGCCAACCGCGGCGAGATCGCCGTGCGGATCGCCCGCACCCTGAAGCGCATGGGCATCAAATCGGTCGCGGTGCATTCCGACGCCGACCGCAACAGCGCCCATGTCAGCGCCTGCGATCAGACCATCAGCCTGGGCGGCAACAGCGCTGCCGAAAGCTACCTGCGCACCGACCTGATTCTCGCCGCCGCCCGCGACAGTGGCGCGCAGGCAATCATTCCCGGCTATGGTTTTCTCTCCGAAAACGCCGCCTTCGCCGAACAGTGCGAAGCCGCCGGTATCGCCTTCTGCGGCCCGACACCGGAGCAGATTCGCCAGTTCGGCCTCAAGCACAGCTCGCGCGAAATCGCCGAACAGGCCGGCGTGCCGCTGACGCCCGGCACCGGCCTGCTTGGCTCGCTGGACGAGGCGCTCAGCGCCGCCGAGCGGCTGGGCTACCCGGTGATGCTGAAAAGCACCGCCGGCGGCGGCGGTATAGGCCTGACCCGCTGCGACGACCAGGCGACGCTGATCGACGCCTATGACAGCGTCAAGCGCCTGGGAAAGAACTTCTTCAGTGACAGTGGCGTATTCCTCGAACGCTTTGTCGACAACGCCCGGCATGTCGAAGTACAGATCTTCGGTGATGGCCAGGGCAGCGTAATAGCCCTCGGCGAGCGCGACTGCTCGCTGCAGCGGCGCAACCAGAAAGTGGTTGAGGAAACCCCGGCGCCGCAGCTGCCGGCCGCCACCCGCCAGCAATTACTGGACGCCTCGGTGAACCTCGGCAAGGCGGTCAACTACCGCTCCGCCGGCACAGTGGAGTACATCTACGATGCCGCCCGCGACGCCTTCTACTTTCTCGAGGTGAACACCCGCCTGCAAGTAGAGCATCCGATCACCGAAGCCTGCACCGGCGTCGACCTGGTCGAATGGATGATCCGCACCGCCAGCGGCCAACCGCCGACGCTGGACATCGACATCCAGCCCAGCGGCGCTGCCATCGAAGTACGCCTGTATGCCGAGGACCCGGTCCGCGACTTCCAGCCCTCGCCGGGAGTGTTAAGCGACGTCAGCTTTCCCACCAGCGCCCGCATCGATACCTGGGTCGCCACCGGCACCGAAGTGTCACCCTATTACGACCCGATGATCGCCAAGATCATCGTGCATGGCCGCGACCGCGCCGAGGCGCTCGGTAAGATGCGCGAGGCGCTCGACGCCACCCGCGTGGCCGGCATCGCCAGCAATCTGGATTACCTACGGCAGATCATCGCCACCGAGTTCTTCGCCCAGGGCGACGTAGCCACTAACCGGCTGGCCACCTTCACTTACCGCCCGCCGGTGGTGGAAGTCATCCAGCCCGGCACCTATACCAGCGTGCAGGATTATCCCGGCCGCGCCGGTTACTGGAGCGTCGGCGTGCCCCCGTCCGGGCCGATGGACGACTATGCCTTCCGACTGGCCAACCGCATCGTCGGCAACCATGCCGGCGCCGCAGGGCTGGAATGCACCCTGATCGGCCCGACCCTGCGCTTTCACAGCGATACGCTGATCGCCCTCACTGGAGCCCGCTCGGATGCCCGGCTGGACGGCGAAAGCGTGCCCTTCTGGGTGCCGGTTGCGGTCAAGGCCGGACAGGTGCTGGTCGTCGGCAAGGCCGAGACAGGCTGCCGCGGTTACCTCGCGGTGCGTAACGGCTTCGATGTGCCGGTGTATCTGGGCAGCCGTTCGACCTTCGTCCTCGGCCAGTTCGGCGGCCACGCCGGCCGTACGCTGCGGGCCACCGACATGCTGCCGATCAGCAATCCGCAGATCGTCGCCTGCACCACGCCAGCGCCGCTGTATCCACCCGCTGCCGCGCCAGCAGCACTGGTTCCCGACTATCCCAGCGAGTGGGAAATCGGCGTGCTCTACGGCCCGCACGGCGCCCCAGACTTCTTCACCGAAGACGCCATCGAGATGTTCTTCGCCACCGCCTGGGAAGTGCACTACAACTCCAATCGCCTGGGCATTCGCCTGAACGGGCCGAAGCCGACCTGGGCCCGCAGCGACGGCGGCGAAGCCGGGTTGCACCCGTCCAATATCCACGACACCGAGTACGCCGTCGGCTCGATCAACTTCACCGGCGATATGCCGGTGATCCTGACCAAGGACGGCCCCAGTCTTGGCGGCTTCGTCTGCCCTGTGACCATCGCCAAGGCCGAGTTGTGGAAGGTCGGCCAGGTCAAGCCAGGAGACCGCATCCGCTTCAAGCCCCTGAGTTTCGACCAGGCCCTGGCGATGGAACGGGCAACCGACCGCGCCATCGAGCAATTGGCCGAGCAGCCGATGCTCGCGCAGGCAGTGCAACCCCCGTCGGCAACCGGTCTGCCCGATTGCATCCTGGCCAGCCTGGCCGAGCACGGCGACCGACCAAGCGTCACCTACCGGCAGGCCGGCGATAAATACATTCTGCTCGAGTATGGCGCCAACGTACTGGACCTGAGCCTGCGCCTGCGTGTGCATGCGCTGATGGAAGCGCTCAAGGCCCAGCCCATTGACGGCATCATCGAGCTATCCCCCGGGGTGCGCTCCCTGCAGTTGAACTACGATAGTCGGATCATTCACCAAGATACGCTGATCGACCAGTTGGTAGTGCTGGAAACCCAGTTGCCGGATGCCGCCAGCCTGCGCGTGCCCAGCCGCATCATCCACCTGCCCATGGCCTTCGAGGACTCCGCCACCCTGGATGCCGTGGTCCGCTATCGCCAATCGGTGCGCGACACCGCGCCCTGGTTGCCAAGCAATACCGAATTCATGCGCCGCATCAATGGTCTGGACAGTGTCAATCAGGTACGCGACATCCTGTTCAGCGCCAGCTATATGGTGCTCGGTCTGGGCGACGTCTACCTCGGCGCGCCCTGCGCGGTGCCGGTCGATCCACGCCACCGCCTGCTGACCTCCAAGTACAACCCGGCGCGCACCCATACCGCCGAGGGCACGGTGGGCATCGGCGGTGTGTACATGTGCATCTACGGCATGGACTCACCAGGCGGCTACCAGTTGGTCGGACGCACCCTGCCGATCTGGAATACCTTCCTCAAGAGCCCGGCGTTCATCAACGGCGAGCCCTGGTTGCTGAAATTCTTCGATCAGGTGCGCTATTACCCGGTCAGCGAAGCCGAACTGGACGAGCAGCGCGACGCCTTCCGCGAAGGCCGCCTGAGCCTGCGTATCGATGAGGGCTGGTTCGATCTGGCCGAGCACCAGGAGTTTCTGCACCACAACGCTGACAGCATCGCCGCCTTCAAGGCCAGCCAGCAAGCGGCATTCACCCGGGAGGTGGCGCTGTGGCGGTCCGACGAAGAGGCCCAGGTCGACGCCGCCCTGCAGGTGAATATCCAGAGCGGGCCGATCGAGGTGGACGGCCATGCGGTCACCGCCGATATCAGCGGCAATATCTGGAAGCTGCTAGTGGAGCCTGGCCAACGCGTGGAAGCGGACCAGCCGCTGCTGATCGTCGAGGCGATGAAAATGGAATTCGCCGTGCATGCCGATCGCAATGCCCGGGTCGGCGCCATTCACTGCGCGGCAGGCCGGCAGGTGAACGCCGGGGACCTATTGCTGGTTCTCGAGGAATGAGCACCGTGCGCAGGCAGAACCTGACCGAGCGGATCTACCAGCAGTTGAAGCAGAGCATTTTCGATTTCCAGCTACTGCCCGGTGATCGCTTTACCGAAAGCGAAATTGCCGCGCGCATGCAGGCCAGCCGCACGCCGGTGCGCGAGGCGCTGAGCCGCCTGCAGCGGGAGGGCTTCGTCGAGGTGTCGTTTCGCAGCGGCTGGCAGGTCAACCCCCTGGATTTCCAGCAGTTCGAGCAGCTGTATGACGTGCGCATCGTGCTGGAAATGGCTGCCGTCAAGCGCCTTTGTGCAATGGAACCAGCCCCCGACTTGAGCGCGCTCGAGCGCATCTGGCTGGTAGCAGCGGAAGACCGTTTGGAGCATGGCCCGACGGTCTGCAGCCTGGATGAGCGCTTCCATGAACAGCTGGTGGAAGCCTGCGGCAATACGGAAATGGCGCGCATTCACCACGACGTGACCGAACGCCTGCGCATCGTACGGCGCATCGACTTCACCAAGCGCCCCCGGATCGAGGCCACCTATGTGGAGCACGCCAACATCCTGCGCCACATCATCGAGCGCCGCAGCGACGAGGCGCAATGGCTGCTGAAAAGCCATATCGAGGACAGCAAGGCAGAGGTCCGGCGGATCACCCTGCACATGATTTTCCAGGCACGACACCAACCGAACAACAGCTACCCGCCACTGCAGGCAAATAGCTGAAACCAGAAGGCCCGGCGCAGGACGACCGGGCCCGGAGTGCTGCACCCGCTGTTCGAAATCGATTTTCACAGCTGTTGGACACGATCACGACAATGGAGATGGACACATGAAACTGAAGAAAATGGTCAAACAGGCCGGGGCGCTCGGCGTTGCCTGTAGCATGGCCCTGACCGCTCTGGCGGCGCAGGCGGACACCATCAAGGTCGGCGTACTGCATTCGCTGTCCGGCACTATGGCAATTTCGGAAACCACCCTGAAAGATACCATGCTGATGCTGATCGAAGAGCAGAACAAGAAAGGCGGTCTGCTCGGCAAGAAACTGGAGCCCGTGGTGGTCGATCCTGCCTCCAACTGGCCGCTGTTCGCCGAACGCACCCGTGATCTGCTTGAGCAGCATCAGGTCGATGCAATTTTCGGCTGCTGGACCTCGGTATCACGCAAGGCGGTACTGCCGGTCATCGAGGAACTCAACGGCATCCTGTTCTACCCGGTGCAGTACGAGGGCGAAGAATCCTCGCGCAACGTATTCTACACCGGCGCCGCGCCGAACCAGCAGGCGATCCCGGCCGTCGACTATCTGAAGGATGAACTGGAGATCGAGCGCTGGGTACTGGCCGGCACCGACTACGTTTATCCACGCACCACCAACCGCATCCTTGAAGCCTACCTGAAAGCCAATGGCGTGGCCGACGAAGACATCCTGATCAACTACACCCCGTTCGGTCATGCCGACTGGCAGAACATCGTCGCCGAGATCAAGCGCTTCGGCAGCACCGGCAAGAAGACCGCCGTGGTATCCACCATCAACGGTGACGCCAACGTCCCCTTCTACCGCGAACTGGGTAATCAGGGCGTGTCCGCCGAAGACATCCCGGTGATCGCCTTCTCGGTCGGTGAAGAGGAGCTGTCCGGTATCGACACCGCTCCGCTGGTCGGCCACATGGCCGCCTGGAACTATTTCATGAGCGAGGAAACCCCGGAGAACGCCGCCTTTATCAAGACCTGGCACGATTTCATCGGCGACACCGAGCGCGTCACCAACGACCCAATGGAAGCCCATTACATCGGTTTCAACATGTGGGTAAAAGCAGTCGAAGCGGCTGGCACCACCGACAGCGACAAGGTGATCGACGCCCTGGTTGGCGTGGAAGTGCCGAACCTGACCGGTGGTGTCAGCAAGATGCTGCCCAACCACCATATCACCAAGCCGGTGCTGATCGGTGAAATCCAGAACGACGGCCAGTTCCTCACCGTGTCGAGCACAGATGAACTGGTGCCCGGCGATGCCTGGTCCGACTACCTGGAAGGCAGCAAGAACCTGGAAGCCGATTGGACCGCACCGATCAACTGCGGCAACTACAACACCGCCAGCAAAACCTGCCTGGGCGCCCAGCCCGAGTAACCAGCAGACCGAACCGCTGGCGGCACTATCGCCAGCGGAATCCGCAGCAGCAGCCCATCGCCGCTGCGTTTGATTACTCCGAACCATACCAGGACCGCCGCTATGAACCCTCCTTGCCGCTTCACACCCCGGCATACCCTGCACGCCGTGCTGCTCTGGCTGATGTGCTTCAGCGCCCTGCCCCTGCACGCCAGCGCGCAATCCCCCGCGGCCCCCGCCGAAGCCCGGACGGGTGCCGTGCCTGCCGCGCAGCCGAGCTTCGAGCAACTGGTCCAACAACTGCCTGGCGGTAGCCTGCGCGACCGCACCGCCACCATCAACCAGCTGTCCAACCAGCGCGACGAACGCCTGGCCGACATTTTCAATGCCCTGCTGGCCGGTGAGCTGCTGGCCGACAAGGATACCCCGCCCACCATTGCCATACGCAGCGGCGAACAGCTGACCGATGCACTGACCGGTACCGCGCTGAGCGATAGCACCGGCTTGCGCCGGATTCCGGTCAACAACAACCTGCGCACCCAGCTGCGCGGCCAGGTGGCGCAGCTGCACCTCAACCACTCCGATACCGACAAGCGCTACGCCGCCGTGCAGCGCTTTATTCGTGATGGCGTCAATGCCGACACCGCTGCGCTGCTGCACGCGCATCAGGAGCTTGAAGAGTCCGATCGAGTGCAGGGTGCGATCACTACCGCACTGGCGGTGTACCGGCTGCAATCGGCCGACAGCGGTATTCGCCAGGCCGCCATCAATGAGCTCAGCGGCTCGCTGGAGCAGGAAGCGCGCAACGCCCTGCGCGGGATTGCCGCGAATGACGCCGATCCCGAGCTGCGCGCCGCCGCAGCGGAGGCCATCGAGTCCATTCAGGGACGCATCGGTTTCTACCGCTTCGTAGAAAATCTGTTCTTCGGCCTCAGCCTCGGCTCGGTACTACTGCTGGCGGCGATCGGACTGGCCATCACCTTTGGCGTGATGGGCGTGATTAACATGGCCCATGGCGAGTTGATCATGATCGGCGCCTACACCACCTGGGGCGTGCAAGTGCTATTTCCCAACCTGATCGAGTGGAGCCTGCTGATCGCCATTCCCGCGGCTTTTTTGATCACTGCCCTGGTCGGCATCGCCATCGAGCGTGGGGTGATCCGCTTCCTCTATGGACGGCCGCTGGAAACCCTGCTGGCCACCTTCGGTCTCAGCCTGGTGCTGCAACAGGCGGTGCGCAGCCTGTTCAGCCCGCTCAACCGTTCGGTGAGTTCACCCGAGTGGATCAGCGGCACGCTAACCATCAACCCGGTGCTATCGATCACCTATACCCGGCTGTACATCCTGATCTTCGGCCTGCTGGTGTTCTTCGCCCTGATGCTGGTGATGAAACGCACCGCGCTCGGCCTGAAGGTCCGCGCCGTCTCGCAGAACCGCGCCATGGCGCGCGCCGTTGGAGTGCGTTCCAGCTGGGTCGATGCACTGACCTTCGGCCTCGGTTCCGGCATCGCCGGGGTCGCCGGGGTCGCGCTGTCGCAGCTCACCAACGTCGGCCCCAACCTCGGTCAGGCCTACATCATCGACTCTTTCATGGTGGTGGTGTTCGGCGGCGTCGGCAACCTCTGGGGCACCCTGGTCAGCGCCATGAGCCTGGGGCTGATCAACAATTTCCTGGAGCCCTATGCTGGCGCCATGCTGGCCAAGGTACTGGTGCTGATCATGCTGATCCTGTTCATCCAGAAGAAGCCCAAGGGACTCTTCCCACAGAAAGGGCGGGCGGCGGCGGACTGAGGCTCGCCTGCCATCCACAGCCAATGATATCGAGAGGGAAGTATGCTAACCCAACGTCTATTACTCAGTGATCGCGGCGGCATGGTGGTGCTCGGACTGGTCGTCCTCACTGCCATTCTGGTGCCGATCCTCAATCTGGTGGTGCCCACCAGCTCACCGTTCTACGTGTCCAACTTCACCGTGGCGCTGCTCGGCAAGTTTCTCTGCTTCGCCCTGCTGGCCCTGTCGGTGGACCTGATCTGGGGCTACTGCGGAATTCTCTCGCTCGGCCACGGCGCCTTCTTCAGCCTCGGCGGCTATGGCATGGGCATGTACCTGATGCGCCAGATTGGCGATCGGGGCGTATACGGCCACCCGGAACTGATGGATTTCATGGTGGTGCTCAACTGGGAGTCGCTGCCCTGGTACTGGCAGGGCTTCGACATGTTCTGGTTTTCCCTACTGATGATCCTGCTGGTGCCTGGGTTGCTGGCCCTGGTGTTCGGCTGGCTGGCGTTTCGCTCGCGGGTGACCGGGGTGTATTTCGCGATCATCACCCAGGCCCTGACCTATGCGCTGATGCTGGCGTTTTTCCGCAACGAGATGGGCTTTGGCGGCAATAACGGCCTCAATGACTTCAAGGAAATCCTTGGCTTCGACCTAGCTGCCAAGACCACCCGTGTCGGCCTGTTCGTCGCCTCGGCCATTGCCCTTGTGCTCGGCTACCTGGCCTGCCGCTATATCGTCACCTCGCGTATGGGCCGGGTGATCGTCTCGATCCGCGACGCCGAAAGCCGCACCCGTTTCTGCGGCTACCAGGTGGAATCCTACAAACTCTGGCTGTTCGTCTTCTCGTCGATGCTGGCGGCTATTGCCGGCGCCCTCTATGTACCGCAGGTAGGCATTATCAATCCCGGCGAATTCTCACCGCTGAACTCCATCGAGATGGTCGTGTGGGTCGCCACCGGCGGGCGCGGCACCCTGTTCGGTGCCATCGTCGGCGCTTTCTCGGTGAACTACGCCAAGACCTTCTTCACCACCTTCTCGCCGGAAACCTGGCTGTTCATCCTCGGCGCCCTGTTCGTGCTGGTGACGCTGGTGCTGCCAAAAGGAATAGTCGGCCTGCTCGGCCATGTACGCCGCAAGGGAGACAAGTCATGACCCCACTCGATCGCCTGCGGGAAACCTGGCGCCGCGACCAGATCTTCGACTTCATGCTCCCCAAGCCGGAATTCGGCAAGGCGGTGGATACCAGTCACGGCCCGATTCTTTATGTCGAGGATGTCAGCGTCAGCTTCGATGGCTTCAAAGCGTTAAATAACCTCAACCTATATATCGACGACGGTGAGCTGCGGTGCATCATCGGCCCCAACGGCGCCGGCAAGACCACCATGATGGATGTGATCACCGGCAAGACCCGGCCGGATACCGGCAGCGTGTACTTCGGCCAGCGCATCGATCTGCTGAAGCTGCCCGAGCATGAGATCGCCCGGGGCGGCATCGGCCGCAAGTTCCAGAAGCCAACTATCTTCGAAGCGCTGTCGGTATTCGAGAACCTGGAGCTGGCCACGGCTTCGGACAAGCATGTCTGGTACACCCTGAACCACGACCTGAGCGCAGAGCAGCGCGACCGCCTCGATGAGGTACTGACGCTGATCGGTCTGACCCCGCAAGCACACCAGGACGCAGGCGCCCTGTCCCATGGCCAGAAGCAGTGGCTGGAAATCGGCATGCTGCTGGTGCAGAACCCGCGGGTGCTGCTGGTCGACGAACCGGTGGCTGGCATGACTGGCGAGGAAGTCGAGCACACCGCCCGACTGCTGACCTCGCTGGCTGGCCGGCATTCGGTGATCGTGGTCGAGCACGACATGGCTTTCGTGCGCTCCATCGCGCGCAAAGTCACCGTACTGCATCAGGGTTCGGTGCTGGCCGAGGGCAGCATGGATCAGGTACAGAACGACCCGCGGGTCATCGAAGTCTATCTGGGGGAGTGACATCGTGCTGAGCATTCAAGGCATCAACCAGTTCTACAACCAGAGCCATATCCTCTGGGATCTGGACCTGGAACTGAAGGAAGGCACCTGCGGCTGCCTGCTGGGCCGCAACGGCGTCGGCAAGACCACGCTGCTCAAATGCATCACCGGCCTGTTGCCGGTAAAGGACGGGCAGATCCTGTTCAATGGCCAGGACATCACTCGCCTGAGCACCGAGAACCGCGCCCGCGCCGGCATCGGCTACGTGCCCCAGGGCCGCGAGATATTCCCGCTGCTGAGCGTCGAGGAAAACCTGAAGATATCCCTCGGCGCCCGCCCCGACCGGGCCAGGCAGATTCCGGAACAGATCTACCAACTGTTCCCGGTGCTCAGGGAAATGAAGCATCGCCGCGGCGGTGATCTCTCTGGCGGCCAGCAGCAACAGTTGGCCATCGGCCGTGCGCTGGTGCTCGACCCCAAGCTGCTGATCCTCGACGAGCCGACCGAAGGCATCCAGCCGAATATTGTCCGCGACATCAGCGATGTGATCCGCAAGCTGAATAGCGAACTGGGTTTGACCGTGTTGCTGGTGGAGCAGAAATTGCCCTTCGCGCGCCGCGCCGCCGATGATTTCTTCATCATGGAGCGCGGGCGCGCGGTGGCAACCGGACCGATGGCGACGCTGGATGACGAACTGATCCAGCGGTATCTGACGGTGTGAACTGATTCCGCGGCGAGGCCATGGCGGATTTAAATTTTGTCTTGCTCCGACTAATCGGCCACAATATGCGCCGATCCCATGACCCTCGCCCGGAGCCGACCGGCACGCCGCCGCCTCCCCGCCCCAGCACGAACCGAACAGGCAACATGTCCAATATCGAGAAAGAAGTCGCCAAGCGCCGCACCTTTGCCATTATTTCCCACCCCGATGCGGGTAAGACCACCATTACCGAACGCTTGCTGCTGATGGGCAAGGCGATCGAGGTGGCCGGCACGGTCAAGTCGCGCAAGTCCGACCGGCATGCAACCTCGGACTGGATGGCGATGGAGCAGCAGCGTGGCATCTCCATTACCACCTCGGTCATGCAGTTCCCCTACCGGGACCATATGATCAACCTGCTCGATACCCCCGGCCACGAGGACTTCTCGGAAGACACCTACCGTACCCTGACCGCGGTGGACAGTGCCCTGATGATGATCGACGGCGGTAAGGGCGTGGAGCCCCGTACCATCGCCCTGATGAACGTCTGCCGCCTGCGCGACACGCCCATCATCAGCTTCGTCAACAAGCTCGACCGGGATATCCGCGACCCGATCGAACTGCTCGACGAGATCGAAGAGGTGCTCAGCATCAAGGCCGCGCCCATCACCTGGCCGATCGGCTGCTATCGGGAGTTCAAGGGCGTCTACCACTTGGCCAACGATCGCATCCATGTCTACACCCCCGGCCATGGCCACGAACGTACCGAGGACAAGATCATCCAGGGTCTGGACAGCGACGAAGCCCGCGCCCTGCTCGGTGACATGTATGACAACTTCGTGGAAGAACTGGAGCTGGTCCAAGGCGCGTGCCACGACTTCGATCCGGAGGAATTCATGGCGGGCAAGTTGACCCCCGTGTTCTTCGGTACCGCGCTGGGCAACTTCGGCGTCAGCCATGTGCTGGATGCCTTTGTTGACTGGGCGCCGGCACCACTGCCGCGCATGAGCCAGGAGCGTGAGGTCAAGCCCACCGAGGAAACCTTCAGCGGTTTCGTATTCAAGATCCAGGCGAACATGGACCCGCGCCACCGCGACCGGATCGCCTTCATGCGCGTGTGCTCGGGCAAGTACGAGCAAGGCATGAAGATGCGCCATGTGCGAATCGGCAAGGACATCAAGATCGCCGACGCCCTGACCTTCTTCTCCAGCGACCGGGAACGCCTGGAGGAAGCCTGGGGCGGCGATATCATCGGCCTGCACAACCACGGCACCATCCAGATCGGGGACACCTTCACCGCCGGCGAGAACGTCAGCTTTACCGGCATTCCGCACTTCGCGCCGGAACTGTTCCGCCGCGTGCGCCTGAAGGACCCGCTCAAGTCCAAGCAGCTGCGCCAGGGCCTGCAGGAGTTGGCCGAGGAAGGCGCGACCCAGGTGTTCTTCCCCGAGCGCAACAACGACATCATCCTCGGCGCCGTCGGTGTGCTGCAGTTCGATGTGGTGGCCAGCCGCCTGAAAGAAGAATACAAGGTGGAATGCATGTATGAGCCGATCAACGTCTGGTCGGCCCGCTGGATCGAGTCCACCGACAAGAAGAAGCTCGCGGAATTCAGCAGCAAGGCCACGGACAACCTGGCCGTGGACGGCGGCGGGCACCTGACCTATCTGGCACCGACCCGGGTGAACCTCAGCCTGACCGAGGAGCGCTGGCCGGAAATCCGGTTCAACGCCACCCGCGAACACCACTGATCTGCCCGTACTGAATGCGGCCCGTTGAACAGAGCCTGCTCGTCGAGTGATCGACGGCGGGGCGGCAAAGTCGCCCCGCTTTCCATTATTCAGAACAGACCGGACTGTACCGGGTCATCGCCCGCCGCATCCCGCTGGGCGGCGGCCTCCTGTCTGGCCCGCAATACTCTTGCCTTGCGCGACTGGCACAGACGTACCACCTGTCGTTTCTGCTCGGTGGATAATTCCAGCCAATACAGGCGCTCATCCCGCGAGCGGAAGCAGCCCTTGCAGAAGCCCTTGCTGTTGACTTCGCAGACACCGACACAGGGACTGGGTATTTCAAAAAACTCAAGCTGATTTTTCATGTTTTTCAATTTGACCCCAGCCATTTCACACTCTATATTGCGTTCATTCCAACCCATATCACTACATATAGTGATTTCACCCATACAATGAAATCACCGTATATTCAAGCCTCAATGTCCCAGGATTTGCACATGACCGATTTCCAGTCCCTCAAGGTAACCAAACGCAACGGCCGCCAGGAATCCATCAATCTGGACAAAATCCACCGAGTGCTCGATTGGGCCGCCGAGGGCCTGGACAATGTATCGGTTTCCCAGGTGGAGCTGAAATCCCAGATCCAGCTGTATGATGGCATCCGCAGCCAGGACATTCACGAAACCATCATCAAGGCCGCCGCCGATCTGATTTCCCAGGACACACCGGATTATCAGTACATGGCCGCCCGCCTGGCGATCTTCCATCTGCGCAAGATAGCCTATGGTCAGTTCGAACCGCCACACCTGTTCGACCATGTCACCACACTGACCGAAATGAATCGCTACGATCAGCATATCCTGCGTGACTACAGCCGCGACGAGTTCGACACCCTCAATGACTATATCGACCACAGCCGCGATCTGAATTTCTCCTACGCAGCGGTCAAGCAGCTGGAAGGCAAATACCTGATCCAGGACCGGGTCAGCCGCCGGGTCTATGAAAGCCCGCAGATGCTCTACATGCTGATCGGCATGTGCCTGTTCGCCGATTACCCGCAGGACACGCGGCTGGGTTACATCAAGCGCTTCTATGACGCCATCTCGCTGTTCAAGATTTCCTTGCCGACACCAATCATGTCCGGCGTGCGCTCGCCGTCGCGGCAGTTCAGCTCCTGCGTGCTGATCGAGTGCGGTGACAGCCTGGACTCGATCAACGCCACCACCTCGGCGATCGTAAAATACGTCTCGCTGCGCGCCGGCATCGGCATCAACGCCGGTCGCATCCGCGCCGTGGGCAGCCCGATCCGTGGCGGCGAGGCCCAGCACACCGGCTGTATCCCGTTCTTCAAGCTGTTCCAGGCGGCGGTCAAATCCTGCTCCCAAGGCGGCGTGCGTGGCGGTGCCGCTACCCTGTTCTACCCCCTGTGGCACCTGGAAGTGGAGTCGCTGCTGGTACTGAAGAACAACCGTGGCGTGGAGGAAAACCGCGTACGGCATATGGATTACGGCGTGCAGATCAACCGCACCCTGTACCAGCGCCTGATCAAGAACGGCAATATTACCCTGTTCTCCCCCCATGAAGTGCCCGGCCTGTACGAGGCATTCTTCGCCGATCAGGACGAGTTCGAGCGCCTGTACGAGAAATACGAGCAGGACCCGGCGATTCGCAAGCGCAGCATGCCGGCGGTCGAGCTGTTCTCGCTGATGATGCAGGAGCGCTCCAGCACCGGCCGTATCTACATCCAGAACGTTGACCACTGCAATACCCACAGCCCCTTCGATCCGAAGGTCGCGCCGGTGCGCCAGTCCAACCTGTGCCTGGAAATCGCTCTGCCGACCAGCCCGCTGAATGACATGAACGATGACAGCGGCGAAATTGCCCTGTGCACCCTGTCGGCATTGAACCTGGGCGCGATCAACAGCCTCGACGAGCTGGAAGAACTGGCCGACCTGGCGGTACGTGCACTGGATTCGCTGCTTGATTACCAGGACTACCCGATCGAAGCGGCGCGCAAGGCTTCCATGAAGCGTCGCACCCTCGGCATCGGCGTAATCAACTTTGCCAACTACCTGGCAAAAAATGGCGCGAAGTATTCCGACGGCTCGGGCAACAATCTGACCCACCGGACCTTCGAGGCCATCCAGTACTACCTGCTCAAGGCCTCCAACCAGCTGGCTCGTGAGCGCGGCGCTTGCTCCGGTTTCGATGAAACCACCTATGCCAAGGGCGTACTGCCGATCGACACCTACAAGAAGGAGCTGGATGCGGTCTGCTCCGAGCCTCTGCACCTGGACTGGGAAGCACTGCGCGCGGATATCGTCGCCCACGGCCTGCGCAACTCGACCCTGTCCTCACTGATGCCGTCGGAGACCTCCAGCCAGATCTCCAACGCCACCAACGGCATCGAGCCGCCGCGCGGCCTGGTCACCGTCAAGCAGTCCAAGGACGGCATCCTCAAGCAGGTAGTGCCGGACTACGAGGAACTCAAGGGCGCCTATGAACTGCTGTGGCAAATGCCGAGCAACGACGGCTACCTGCAACTGGTCGGCATCATGCAGAAATTCGTCGACCAGGCGATCTCGGCCAATACCAACTACGATCCGCAGCGCTTCGATGGTGGTCGCGTGCCGATGCGGCAGTTGCTCAAGGACCTGCTGACGGCCTACAAATTCGGTCTCAAGACTCTGTATTATCAGAACACCCGCGACGGCGCCGACGACGCCCAGAGCGATATGGCCGACGATTGCGCTGGCGGCGCGTGCAAGATCTGAGATATGACCATGAAAATGAAATACAGCACTTTTTCCCAGGCCGACAATAACCAGATGGGCGAGCCGATGTTCTTCGGCCAGCCGGTCAACGTGGCGCGCTATGATCAGCAGAAGTACCCGATTTTCGAGAAGCTGATCGAGAAGCAGCTGTCGTTCTTCTGGCGCCCCGAGGAAGTGGACGTATCCCAGGATCGCATCGATTTCCGCAACCTGCCGGATCATGAAAAGCACATATTCCTCGGCAACCTGAAATACCAGACGCTGCTGGATTCGATCCAGGGACGCAGCCCGAACGTGGCCTTTCTACCGCTGGTGTCCATCCCCGAGCTGGAAACCTGGATCGAGACCTGGTCGTTTTCCGAGACCATCCACAGCCGGTCCTACACCCATATCATCCGTAATATCGTCAACGATCCAGCGGTGGTGTTCGACGATATCGTGCGCAACCGCCACATCATCGAGCGGGCCGGCGATATTTCCACCTATTACGATGAGCTGATCCAGTACGCCAACCTGTACAACCAGTTCGGTGAGGGCACGCATCAGCTCAATGGTGAAACTATCACTATCGACCTGTTCGAGCTGAAGAAGAAGCTGTACCTGTGCATGATGTCGGTGAACGTGCTGGAGGCGATCCGCTTCTATGTCAGCTTCGCCTGCTCCTTCGCCTTCGCCGAACGCCGGTTGATGGAGGGCAATGCCAAGATCATCCGGCTGATCGCCCGTGACGAGGCGCTGCATCTGACGGGCACCCAGCACATCATCAACATCATGCAGGAAGGTGATGACGACCCGCAGATGGCCGAGGTGGCCCGGGCCTGCCATGAACAGAGTATCGAGATATTCCGCCATGCCGCCGAGCAGGAGAAGCAGTGGGCCGAGTACCTGTTCAAGGACGGCTCCATGATCGGCCTGAACTACAGCATTCTCAGCCAGTACGTGGAATACATCACCAATCTGCGCATGAGTGCGGTGGGACTGGAGCCGATCTTCCCGGGCGCCAATCAGAATCCGATTCCCTGGATCAACGCCTGGCTGGTGTCGGACAACGTCCAGGTCGCGCCGCAGGAAGTGGAGGTCAGTTCCTACCTGGTCGGTCAGATCGACTCTGAAGTATCCCTGGAAGATCTCGGCGAGTTCGAGCTGTAAAGCAGTGCAGGTGATTACCCGGGATACCCTGTTCGAACTGGCGGAAGGAGAAACCCTGCTCGAAGGGCTGGAACGTACCGGTCACCATGTCGAGTATCAGTGCCGCAGTGGCTACTGCGGCGCCTGCCGGATCAAACTCAAGGTTGGCAGCGTGGTCTATCCCAAACCACCGCTGGCCTTTGTCAAACGCGACGAGATCCTGCCCTGCTGCTGCCTGGTCACCGAGCCGATCGTCATCAACGTGCCCCTCAAAAGCAAACTGTGAGTGCCGCCATGTTCGAGATACAACCGATGGACCCGGAACGTTACCGCGAACAGACACGCCGCAGCACACTGATCATCGTCGCCCTGCTGGCAGTATCGTGCATTGGCATGGCGACCCTGTCCATCGCCCTGTTCGGCACGCCCGGTGGTAATAACTTCCGCTGGAACCTGGGTGGCGTGCTTGCCGGCCTGCTGCTGGCCATCGCCATCGTGCGTTTCTATTGCTGGCAACAACCCTGGATGGCGTCGGCGGTCTACGGCTTTCGGCTCAAGCGCAACCTGATGAAAGTGACCAACATCATGCATCAGGTCGAAGCCGGCGTCGCCGCCAACGATCCTACCGCCATGCGGGTGCTGCGGTTCTATCATCTCGGGGTGACGCAGATGTACCAGCTGGATGGCAACACCAGTGCTCTCAGCGATATGGTCCGGCAGGTCGACGAGCATCGCGAGCGCATGCTGGCGCAAGGATTGACGCCAGAGCAGGAACGTCTCGACCCGGCCTGGCTCAGCGCTGTCAGTGAGCGCTGGCGCGGCGGCAAGGACTAAGCAGGCAGGTAAAACAGCCTGAACCAATAGCGCGACTGCCAGGACCAATTCTCTGAAGCCATCGTTCGGAGAGACCTGATGTCACTCACCGCCCTAGCCCTGAACTGCACCCTGAAACCCTCCCCTGCCGACTCTTCCTGCGACCTGCTGCTCAAGCAGACCCTCGCCGCGCTGCAGGAGCAGGGCGCGCAAGGCGAGTTGCTGCGAGTCGTCGATTACAACATCAAACCCGGCGTCACCTCGGATGAAGGCGACGGCGATGACTGGCCGATGATTCGCCAGAAGATGCTGGCCGCCGATATCCTCATCCTGGGCACACCAGTCTGGCTCGGCCATCCGTCCAGCCTGTGTCAGCGGGTGCTGGAACGACTGGATGCCCTGCTCAGCGAAACCGATGATCAGGGCCGCATGCTGTCCTATGGCAAGGTCGCCGGCGTCGCCGTGGTGGGCAACGAGGACGGTGCTCATCACATCGTGGCGCAGGTCTATCAGGGGCTGAATGACGTCGGTTTCACTCTGCCCGCCAATAGCTGTACCTACTGGGTTGGCGAGGCCATGGGTTCGATCGATTTCAAGGATCTGCCAGCGACACCGGACAAGGTGGTGCAGACCACCCGCGTGCTGGCACAAAACTGCGTGCACCTGGCCAGGCTGCTGAAACAGCAGCAGTACCCAGCGCAAAAATGATGAGCCGCTGGGAGCGGCTCATCGAGTGGTGTCAGTTGCCGGCGCGGCGCAGCGCCTGGGGCGAGAAGTCCCGGGGAGACATCTCGTAGTTGAAATCGTACATCGGCTCGTTGTTGTCCAGGCCGTCGACGAAGTAATTACCGGTCTTCAGGTAGTAGAGCGTTTCCAGGGTGCTGTTGAACATCGGCAGCTCGTAGTAGCTGATCGGGTGGGTTTCCTGCAGCCCGACCAGCTCGCCCTTGTCATCACGCAGGTCCACCGCCAGGATCTGCCAGCTGTCCTCGTCCACATAGAAACGCCGCGTGTGATAGGGATGGGAATAGCCGGTCCGCAGGTTGGCCTCCACTACCCAGACCCGGTGCAGCTCGTAGCGCAGCAGCTCGGGATTCAAGGTCTTGGGCAGCACGATGCGGTCGTAATCGATGCCCTGCTGATGCACCGCGTAGCTGTTGTAGGGCACCAGCATTTCCTGCTTGCCAACCAATGACCACTCATAACGATCCGGCGCGCCGTTGTAGGAATCCACCACATCGGCGGTGGCCAGACCACTGGTATCCGGCTGCACCGAATCGTAGGCCAGCGACGGCAGGCGCCGGACGCGGCGGTCACTCGGGCTGTAGCGCCAGGCACGGCGTGTGGTCAACACCTGATCCAGCGGGTCCTGCACCACCAGCGAAGTACCGGACAGTTTGGCCGGCGCCGTCACCTGATAGCGGTAGTACAGCAGGGTGTTGTCCATTTCCTCAAGGGTCATACCCTCGCGGTTGTAGACATAGTAAATATAGCGGTCACGTTTGATCAGGTTGCTGCGACCATTGATCACCACTGCCTGATTGTTGATGAAGCGGGTCTGCTCGCCCTTGTAGTGCAGGATGTGGTTCCAGATGACTTCCATGCCACCCTGCGGAATCGGGAAAGGGATGCCCGCCACGGCGCCGGAGACACCATTGCCGTTGGAGATCAGCTCGGCACGTTCGGCGTTGGCCCGCGTGGCATCGTAGATGCGCTGCGGCGCTGCGGCGCTACGCCGGGTCGGATAGACCTGCAGATAGTAGTCGGGATTTCGCTCCAGCAAATCGGCCAGGCCAGCCGGCAGCAATTCCCGATGCTGGGCCAGATCGGCACCGTCGACGCGATACAGCATGGCATCATCGGCAAACGGATCGGGATGGTGCATGCCCGGCTGGTAGTGTGCTGGCGGCTGCACGCCGCCGGTCCAGGCGGGAATGGTACCGGCGGCATTGCCGGCACGCTCGGCCCCCAATGGGGTCAGATCGGCCCCCAGACGTGCTGCCTGGGCGGGGTCCACCTTGGCCTGAACCTGGCACGCCAAAGCGGCCAGAATGACAACGCCGAACTTCCTGTACATGCACCACTCCTTGAGAGACCGACTCGCTGCTTATCACTGAAGCCGACCGGGAATCCGATTGAATCAAAGCGTCAAAATCGCGGAATTGTAACGCGAAACGCCGAGCCCGCTCCACTCCGCTACAAAATGACACAGTTCAGTGAGCCTTCGATGACATATGCCCCCTGCCTGAGGCATCATTGCGCATGACATGACACCCTTCAGTCCAATGGAAATAGCAGCATGGCCTACTGGCTGGTGAAGACCGAACCTGCCGAATGCGGCATCGAGGATTTTGCCCGCGCACCGGATACCCCGGTTCGCTGGGATGGCGTGCGCAACTTCCAGGCGCGCAACTTTCTCATGCAGATGGCAGTCGATGATCTGGTGCTGATCTACCATTCCAGTTGCCGCCATATCGGCATCGCCGGCATCGCGCGGGTGAGCACCAGCGCTTATGCCGATCCGAGCCAGTTCGACCCCAACTCGCCTTATTTCGATGCCCGAAGTACCCACGACAAGCCGCGCTGGCAGGCGGTCGATCTGGTCTTCGAACGCCAGCTACCGCGGTTGCTGCCGCTGGACGAGATCAAGGCGCTGGCGGGCCTGGAGGGGCTGGCGCTGGTGCAGCGCGGCAGCCGGCTGTCGGTGATGCCGGTGAGCACCGAGCAGTGGCGGATACTGCTCGGGCCACACCAGTAGCGCAGGTGCGCTCAGAATCATCCCGATCTCAGCTGGCATGTCGAGCGCCTCAATAGCCGACAGGCCCAGCTTCCCCGCTGCACTTGCTCCTTGGCTCATCAGCGGCGAAGCTATACCCATGACCATCTATATCGATACCCACACCCATCTGGACTTTTCCGACTTCGACGATGATCGCGACGCGGTGCTTGCCGACAGCGGCCGTCTGGGTGTGCGTCGTCTGCTGGTCATGGGGGTGGCTCGCAGCAATTGGGATACGCTCTGGGATTTGGTAGAGAATGATCCCAGGCTGTACGCCGCTTTCGGAATGCACCCGGTGTTCCTCGATGAACATCAGCCGGAGGATCTGCAACACCTGCGTGAGCGCTTGGAACAGCATGCGGCAGACCCGCGCTGCTGCGCGGTTGGCGAGTTCGGCCTGGACTACTATATCGAGGAGCCCGACCGGGAACGCCAGCAGCAGCTGTTCGAAGCCCAACTGCAGATCGCCGCGGATGTCGATCTGCCGGTGTTGCTGCATGTGCGCCGCGCCCACGCCCCGGTGATCGCCGCACTGAAACGCTACCAGCTGCGCCGTGCCGGCATCATCCATGCGTTTTCCGGCAGTTATGAAGAGGCCCGTGAATATATCCGCCTGGGCTTCAAGCTGGGCATGGGCGGCGCGGCCACCTGGCCCCAGGCCAAGCGTATGCATCGGGTCATCGCACAGCTGCCGGCCGAGAGCCTGGTGCTGGAGACTGACTGCCCCGATATGGCGCCGGCGTTCCGCCCCTATCAGCGCAACAGGCCGCAGAACCTGCCGCAGATCTGCGCCGAGCTGGCTGAACTGCGCGGTGAAACTGCTGAACAACTGGCCCGCCAATGCCTGCATAACACCTGTGAATTGTTCGGCTGGTCTGCCACTGCGGTGTCGTAAACCCATGACTCTGGTAGAGTCGGACCATCAAGCGGAAATCACTGCAAGGAGACAGGATGGCACTGGGCATAGCACTACTGCTGATCTGGCTGGTACTACTGGTGCGCTTTCCGCGCATCATGTTGCCGGCCAGCGCGATCATCGTCGGCCTGACCGTAGTCCTGGCGGCCGGCGTCGGTATCTGGCAATGGCAGTACGGCAAGGATGTCCAGCGCCTGGATATCAGTATTCAGCATATGCCCGACGCGTGCGACTTCGGCAAGCCGTTGCAGGTGCGTATCCATAATCAGGCAGACCGCACCGCCAGCCATATCAGCTGGCGACTGCTGGCCCGCCAGCCGGGGTATAACACCAACCTGCTGGATACCGGGGTGACCGAAGGCATCTATCAGACCAGTCAGCCACTGGCCGCCGGCGAGCACTGGCAGCAGTGTTACAGCGTACCGCGTCTGCGCAGCGGGTATCACCCGGCAGACCTGGAATACCTGGCCGACAAGGTGCGCGCCGACTTCATCAAGACCGAATAAACACAAGAAAAAGGGATGACCATGAGTAAACCCGTCGCACTGATTACCGGCTGCTCCAGCGGCATCGGCCAGGCCCTGGCTCATATCTGCCTGGATGAAGGCTATGCGGTGTTCGCCGCCGCCCGCAACCCCGCCACCTTAGCCCCCCTTACCGCGCGGGGCGCGACGGCAGTAACGCTGGATGTGAATGATGCTGCGCAGATCGCCGCCTGCCGCGAGCGGTTGTCCAGCGAATCTGGCCGATTGGATCTGCTGGTCAACAACGCTGGCTACGGCGCCATGGGGCCAATACTGGATGCCGACCGCGAGACGCTGTTGCGGCAGTTCGACACCAATGTCTTCGCTCCCGTGCAGTTGGTGCGCGCCACCGCCGATCTGCTGCGTGACAGCGGCGGACTGATCGTCAATATCGGCAGCGTATCGGGCGTGACCACCACACCATTCTCCGGCGTGTATTGCGCCTCCAAGGCGGCGCTACATGCATTGTCCGAGGCCATGCGCATGGAACTGGCGCCCTTTGGTATCGAGGTGCTGACGGTACAGCCCGGCGCCATCGCCTCGGATTTCGGCAACAATGCCACCGCAGCCATTACCTTGGCCGAGGGCTCCTGGTTCAAGCCCTGGGAAAAGGCCGTGCAGGCGCGGGCCAATGCCTCGCAGAAAGCCAGCTCCACTTCCGCCCGGGAATTCGCCATGGAACTGATGGGCTACATCAAGAACCCGCTACGCCCGGAAACCGCCGTGATCGGCTCCGGCAGCCGCAGCATGCTGCGCTTGAAACGCTGGCTACCGGCCTCGGTGCGCGAGGCGCAAATGCGCAAGCGGTTTGGTCTGGATCGCAAGCCCGGTTAAGGCCAGCGGCAAACCACCGAAACATTTTAGCGCTGGCGAGCGTCGCACATGTTTGGCACTATCGCTCGATTAATAATTCTGGAGACCTGCCCATGCGCTGGCTGTTACCCCTTTTCACCGTATTTCTGATGGTCGGTCTGGCCGTCCCCGATGCCGAAGCCCGGCGCATGGGCGGCGGCAAGAGCTTCGGCGCCGCGCCGATGCACAAGAGCCAGCCGGCTCAGCGTCAGACCCCACAGCAGCAAGCCAACCCGCGCAACCAGCAGCAGAACCCGGCAGCCACTTCCGGCGCCAGCCGCTGGCTTGGCCCGTTGGCTGGTATCGCCGCTGGCGGTCTGCTGGCCTCCATGCTGTTCGGTGACGGTTTTCAGGGTCTGCAGCTGTTCGACATCCTGATCTTCGGCCTGATCGCCTTCGTGCTGTTCAAGCTGTTCTCCCGCCGCAACGCGCCAGCCATGCAGCGCCAGCCACATCCGGCCGGCGGCCCGATTGAACAGCCGCAAGCACCGCAAAGCTGGTCGCCACAAGGCGGCGCCGCAGCGCAGCCGGCAGTCCAGCCGGTGGCGGCCCCGCCGCTCACCATGGATGCCCCGGCCTGGTTCAATGCCGACAGCTTCCTCAAGGGTGCAGAAGAGCACTTCTATACACTGCAGCGCCATTGGCGCGACGGTGACAGCGCCGGCATGGCCGAGTACCTGGACCCGGCCCTGCTGCAACAAATGATGATCGAACGCGTCGACAACCCGCCGAGCACCAACGGTTTCGTTGAAGAGCTGGAGGTACGCCTGGAAGGGATCGAACAGCGTGACGGTCGGACCATCGCCACTGTCGGTTTCACTGGCCTGGATCGCGAGTTCCCGCA
The DNA here is from genome assembly GCF_900114735.1 of Halopseudomonas bauzanensis. GTDB lineage: Bacteria > Pseudomonadota > Gammaproteobacteria > Pseudomonadales > Pseudomonadaceae > Halopseudomonas > Halopseudomonas bauzanensis. The sequence goes on from NZ_FOUA01000001.1 coordinate 978,532, forward strand.
GGATGAAGGCGAGCGCTTCGATGAAAGCTGGCGTCTGGAACGTGCCGATGGCGAGAACCAACCGTGGGTGATCTGCGGTATCCGCCAGAACTAAGGCGAAGCAGCAACAAGTAAAAACCCTCGGTTTTCGGACCGAGGGTTTTTTATGGTTACCACGGGGCAGGCTGGGAAGAGCGCTCGGCCTGCCAGCCGGGACGTTGATTTATTGCCTATTGCTCAGCGCCGTACCGGGCGCTTCTGCAGTTTGCGCTGCAGCGTGCGGCGATGCATGCCCAGGGCGCGCGCGGTGGCGGAGATATTGCCGTCGTGCTCGGCCAGCACCCGCTGGATATGCTCCCATTGCAGCCGGTCCACCGACATGGGGTGCTCGGGCACCAGGCTTTCCGGGTCGGCCTGGTCCGACAGCAGCGCAGTCAGTACGTCATCGGCATCGGCCGGCTTGCACAGGTAATTGCAGGCGCCCCGCTTGATCGCTTCCACAGCGGTGGTGATGCTGGAATAACCGGTCAGGATGACCACCCGCAGGTCCGGATACAACTCCAGCAACCGCGGCAGCAGGACCAGCCCCGAGTCGCCCTCCATTTTCAGATCCAGCACCGCATAATCAGGCTTCTGCCGCTGCGCCACGACCATGGCCTCCTCCGCATCGCCGGCAGTACTGACCTGCAGACCGCGGCGGGTCAGCGCCCGGGCCATTACACGGGTAAAAGTCGGGTCGTCGTCCACCAACAACAATAGCGGCTGCTCGTCCTGATTGAATTCTTCAGTCATGCCTGCTCCTTAATAGCAATGGAGTCGCTGAAAAGCGCTGCCAACGCAGCCGATTTCATTGATGTCCTATCGGCAAGATTACCTCGGTGAGTGTCCCCCCGCCATCCTGGTTGAACAGTTTCACACTGCCGCCGATACGCTCGACGGCCGCCTGACTGAGAAACAACCCCAGCCCAAAACCCTTCTTGCCCTTGGTGGTAACAAAGGCAGTACCCAATTGTTCAGCGATATGCAGTGGTACTCCCGGCCCGTTATCTCGAATGCTCAAGCGCAGCCGCTGGGCATTCCATTGCAGGGCCACCGTAATATTGTCGGGACACGCATCGGCGGCGTTATTCAACAGATTGAGTATCGACTGGCTCAGCTCGGGGCTGGCACGCACCATGGGCACCTCGCCCACGGGTAAGGCTTTGAGTTGCCAGGAGGCTTCCGGGCGCATCAGTTGCCAGCGCGCCAGCAAGTCCTTGAGCCAGGCATCGGCTGGCTGGTTACTATGCGGCTGGCTGCGGTTGAGCTCGGCGCTGCGGACCATCTGCTGCAGGCTTTCCTTGCATTGACGCACCTGCTCCTGAAGCAGTTCCAGGTCTTCCTGAATCTGCGGATCGGCATAGTCCGCCCGCAGGTCCTTGAGAAGTACGCTCATGGTCGACAAGGGCGTGGACAGCTCATGGGCAGCCCCGGCCGCCACACTGGCAATGCCGAGCAGCTGGGAATCGCGCATACTTTGCTCACGCCGCTCGGCCAGGCGCTCGGCGTGCCGGCGCAGGGCTTCGGCCATATGCACAACGAACAGCGTGATCAGGCCGGCACTCATGGCAAAGTTCAGCCACATGCCGATCACCCGGATATCGATCTGGCTGGCACGCACCGGCATCTCGAACAGCGGCAACGGGTGATACCAGAACAGCAGCAGACTGTAGGCCACCATCGCCACGCTGGCCAGAAATGCCGTGTGCTTCCAGGACAGGGTGGCCGCGGCAATCGTCAGTGGCACCAGAAAGTAGGACGCGAACGGGTTCGTCGGGCCGCCAGCGTAGTACAGCAATACGCTGTGCACGAGGATATCGAACAACAGCTGCGAGCCGTATTCCACATCCGTCACCGGCCAATCGCGCAACAGCCGCAGCAGCGACAACAGACTGACTACACCCGATACGCTCAACGTCAGCAGCAGCGGCGTCCATTCCAGTGCGAACCAGCCGCTGAGCCAGGCACCCAATACCGATACGGCTTGGGCCAGAAGCACCAGTAACCGGATGAAAATCAGGCGCCAGAGATTCTGCCGGGAAGGGGAAAGTGCCAGTGCGTTTGGGTTCATCAAAAATCGCTGTTGCAAGGTTCGCTCCAGTATAGAATCGACCGAAACCGGGCCTGATGTGACATAGGGTCGCATAAACACGCCCATGTCGGCATCTCGGGAACCGTCATGCCAGACTTGGGGTCACAGAATCTCATAGCCGGAGCGGCTTAAGGAGAAGTCATATGCGTTCATTTCTGATGTTCCCGCTGGTAGTCAGCCTGGCATTTGCCGGCCAGGCACTCGCCGAACCGTTGAACTACAACCAGATTTCATTGCGAGCCGACGTGCAGCGCTCGGTGAACAACGACACCCTGACCGTGGTGCTGTTTACTGAAGCGCAGGACAAGGACCCGGCCAAGTTGGCCAACCGCATTACCGAGACCCTGAACCAGGGCCTGGAAACCGCGCGACAGAACACCGCGATCAAGGTGAGCAGCGGCAGCCGCTACAGTCAGCCGGTGTACGATGAAAAGCGCGAGAACATCGTGGCTTGGCGCGAACGCGGCGAGATTCGCCTGGAAGGCACCGATTTTGCTCAGGTCTCCAGCGTCACCGGTGAGCTGCTCGGTACGCTCAACCTGGGCAGCATGGAGTTCAGCCTGTCACCGGCCGGCCGCAGCACCACTGAGGATGGTCTGATCAAGGAGGCCATCGAGGCATTCCGCCAACGCGCCGATATCGCCACCGAAACCCTGGGCGGCTCAGGCTACAAGATAGTGAACCTGAACCTGAACACCCAGTTCATGTCGCCCCGCCCATTCATGCGCAGCAGCAAGATGGCCATGGCCGCCGATGCAGAGATGGCCGCCCCCGCCGTTGAAGGTGGCGAGGCTGATGTCAGCGTGAACGCCGACGGCGTGATCGAAGTGCAGATGCCCTGAGCCTCGGCTCAGGGATCCTCGTCAAAGGGCTCCTGCAGATAGCGATCGGTATCGAAGGTTTCCACCCATTCCGGATGGAATACCACCAGTGCAGCCACCCCCATCCCGTTGATGAACCCCTCGGGGAACATCACCATGATCATGTAACCGAGCAGTTCGAGCAGTGAGCCGGGTGGCGTCAGCTGGCCTGACCAGGCCAGCAGCCCCATGCCGGCCAGCATGGTGCCTACCGCCGCGAAGGACGCGGCGAAGAACCCACTGATGAATATATACAGAAAGAGATTGGTGGGCTTGAAGCGCTCCAGGAAACGGCTCGCTGCCACCGTCACTACCACCGGAATCAGGATCCGCAGCAGTCCGTTGATCCCCAGCGCGGCCGCGTCATCCAACCCCAGCGCCACCATGCCCAGTTGCGCCAGCGTCCCGGCAACCAGAGCCAATGACCAATCCAGCATCAGCGTCACTACCGTCAGCCCGAGAAAATGGAAGGTCAGTCCATTATCGAACTCCTTGCGCAGCAGCCACAGCACAAACAGGGCAAAAACGCTGCCATAGAACAGATGCTGACGACGGCTGTCCGCCACCAGTTCCACCCAGGATATCCGCGCCAGCGCCCACAACAGACTGCCACCGTACAACAACAAGCCGAGAAGAATCTGGGTGGTGGTTAACAGGCTGGCTGACAGCATGTGATCTCCCGGGCAGATGGTATGGGGGCGGTTGGCGCGGCAATCATAGCAGGCCGCCCGGCTTCCTGCAGGTCACCTCCCGGAGGTGCAATATCCAGCCATGAAGCATAGAATAACCACATAGTCAGTCAGACTCATATGCAATACGAAATTCCACCATAAAAATAACGCAAGGTGACCCATGGCCAGCCGTCTGTATCCTGAAGATCAGAAACGCGTCGAAGAATATCTCAACTCCCCTCTGCACCAGGTTGAACGCAAGCCCTTCAGGGTCTGGTGGCTGCTGCTCGCCATCGTTGCAGTGATTACCGGCCTCGGCCTGCTGGCCCGCTTTCTTGCTGCTCTGGTTATTGCATGACTCTGACAGGCGCCTGATTCCTGTCACTTAGAGAGCTTTACAATGTCACAGTCTGGCGTTTCATCACTACCCCATATTGTCGTGGTCGGCGGTGGGGCGGGCGGCCTTGAGCTGGTCACCCGCCTCGGCCGCACCCTGGGCAAGCGCAAGCGCGCCCGCATTACCCTGATCGATGGCAATATGACCCACATCTGGAAGCCGCTGCTACATGAAGTGGCCGCCGGCTCGCTCAATGCCACCGAGGAGGAGCTGAACTACGTCGCCCAGGCCAAATGGAACCATTTCAACTTCCAGCTTGGCAGCATGATTGGCGTCGACCGGGAGCAGCGTCAGGTTCAGCTGGCGCCAATCAATGACGAGAACGGTGATGCGCTGATCCCCGCGCGGCAGCTGGATTATGACTATCTGGTGGTGGCGGTGGGCAGCAATACCAATGATTTCAATACTACCGGTGCCGCAGAGCACTGCATCTTTCTCGATACCCGGGCCCAGGCCGAACGCTTTCATACCCGCCTGATCAATCAGTATCTGAAAGCCCAGGTACGTGGCGAGATGGTCCCTGACGAATCCATCAACGTGGCGATCATCGGCGCAGGGGCGACCGGGGTGGAGCTGGCCGCGGAGCTGCACCACGCGGCGCTGATGCTGCGCTCCTACGGATTGGACCGGGTGCGAGCCGAGGACCTGAACATCAGCCTGGTGGAGGCCGGACCGCGCATATTGCCCGCCCTGCCCGAGCGGCTTGCCAGCAAGGCGGCGGCTACCCTGAACGGGCTCGGGGTGCATATCCGCACCGGCTCGCCGGTCAAGGAAGTACAGGCTGACGGCCTGCTGCTGGCGGATGGGCAGTTCATCCCTGCCTCGCTCAAGGTCTGGGCGGCCGGTATCCGCGCACCGGCCTTTCTCGCCGGGCTCGGACTGGAAACCAACCGTATCAACCAGCTGCTGGTCGACAAGACCTTGCGCACCGCGGATGAGCGGATCTTCGCCTTTGGCGACTGCGCCGCCTGCCCGATGGACGAGCCTGGCACCTTCGTCCCACCCCGCGCCCAATCCGCCCACCAGCAGGCGACCCTGTTGAGTAAGAACCTGAGCCAGCTGCTGGAGGGCAAGCCGCTCAAGGAATATCGCTACCGCGATCACGGCTCGCTGATTTCCCTGTCCAGCTTCAGTGCCGTGGGCAACCTGATGGGCAACCTGACCGGCAGCATCACGCTGGAAGGCTGGCTGGCCCGCATGTTCTATATCTCTCTGTACCGCATGCACCAGATGGCTCTATACGGCCTGCCACGGACCATCATGTTGATGCTCAGCGACCGCATGGGTCGCAGCACTGAACCGCGCCTGAAGCTGCACTGAGGCCGCCAGAAGGATGCAGCAAAGCGCTCTTCGCTGCATCCTTCACTTCTCCTAGCGCCGGGTTTCGACCATTCTTCCATCTATTGCACAGGAAGCTCAAATTCGGGCTTGACACCCCCGCCGTTGCCGGTAAAATGGCGCGCCTCAGCAGGGGATATGTGGCACCAACCCACAGTAACTTGTTGAGAGTTTTCAAGATAATTCCGCGATAGCTCAGTTGGTAGAGCAAATGACTGTTAATCATTGGGTCCCAGGTTCGAGTCCTGGTCGCGGAGCCATCTTGTAAATATCGGGGTATAGCGCAGTCTGGTAGCGCGCCTGCTTTGGGAGCAGGATGTCGGGAGTTCGAATCCCCCTACCCCGACCATTTTTTTGAGCATTGGGTCGTTAGCTCAGTTGGTAGAGCAGTTGGCTTTTAACCAATTGGTCGTAGGTTCGAATCCTACACGACCCACCACTCAAAACCTCTTCTGTTCGCAACACCTTTCAAAATCACACCTTACTTCCAGCCCGGGACAGAAACTGTCTTGTCGGGGCCAAGTGCTGTCCGCCCACCCTACTCTGATGCCTTCCGAGCACCTGCTATAGCGGCGGAACACCCCGATAACGGACTATCAAAAGCTATGCCCACTCCAAAAACAACAAACCCGCCAGAAGGCGGGTTTGTTGTTTACCGGATGGCGCTTACAGCTGCGGACCGGCGCTGGTAATGGCATCAGCCACGTCGAACTTCTTGAAGTTCTCGATGAACAGGCCAGCCAGATCACGAGCAGCGGCATCGTAGGCGGCAGCATCGGACCAGGTATTGCGCGGGTTCAGCAACTTGGTCTCGACGCCCGGCACGGCCTTGGGCACATCGAGGTTGATGACCGGGACGTGCTCGGTCTCGGCACCGACCAGTGCACCGGACTGAATGGCGGCAATAATGGCACGGGTGGTCGGGATGCTGAAGCGGCTGCCGACACCATAGCCACCGCCGGTCCAGCCGGTGTTGACCAGATAGACCTTGCTGCCGAAGGCGTTGATGCGCTTGATCAGCAGTTCCGCATACTCACCAGCCGGACGCGGGAAGAACGGCGCACCGAAGCAGGTAGAGAAAGTGGACTTGATGCCGCCACCAGAACCCATTTCAGTGGAGCCAACCAGCGCGGTGTAACCGGACAGGAAGTGGTACGCAGCCTGTTCGTTATTCAGGATGGATACCGGCGGCAGCACCCCGGTCAGGTCGCAGGTCAGGAAGATGATCGCGTTCGGCTCACCAGCCAGGTTGGCCTCGACGCGCTTCTCGACATGCTCCAGCGGATAGGCCGCACGGGTGTTCTGCGTCAGAGAGACGTCGGTGTAATCCGCCTTGCGGTTGTCCTCATCGATGATGACGTTTTCCAGCACCGAGCCAAACTTGATCGCATCCCAGATAATGGGCTCGTTCTTCTGCGACAGGTCGATGCACTTGGCGTAGCAGCCGCCTTCGATATTGAATACGACACCCTCGCCCCAGCCATGCTCATCGTCGCCGATCAGGTTGCGCGCCGGGTCAGCGGACAGGGTGGTCTTGCCGGTGCCGGACAGACCGAAGAACAAGGTGGTGTCACCATCGTCACCGACGTTGGCAGCACAGTGCATCGGCAGCACGTCCTTGGCCGGCAGCAGGAAGTTCTGTACCGAGAACATGGCCTTCTTCATTTCGCCAGCGTACTGCATGCCAGCCAGCAGCACTTTGCGCTGGGCGAAGTTGATAATCACGCAGCCGTCACTGTTGGTGCCATCACGCTCGGGCTCGCAGACGAAATGCGGCGCATTGAGGATCTGCCAGTGATCCTTGCCGGCGGGGTTGTACTGCTGCGGATTGATGAACAGGGTACGACCGAACAGATTGTGCCACGCAGTTTCGGTTTCCATGACCACCGGCAGGTAATGCTCCGGGCTGGCGCCGACATGAACGTGGGACAGATAACTTGGGCCTTCGGCGAGGTAATCCTCGACCCGGGTCCACAGGGCGTCGAACTTGTCCGCCGGGAACGGGCGGTTGATCGGACCCCAGGCGATGGCGGAGCTGGTCGATGGCTCATCAACGATGAAGCGGTCCATCGGCGAGCGGCCGGTGCGTGCGCCGGTCTTGACCACCAGGGCGCCGGTATCGGCCAGTCGACCTTCGTTGCGCTGGACCGCCAACTCGATCAGCTCGGCAATACTCAGGTCGTTAAATACTGTGTTGGTAGCTTGCGTCATCAAACTTCGTCCTCTTCGGCTTGACCGAAATATCCACAAGACCGATGGATTCGGCCTCAGCACCTAGGTTTTTTTACAGCTCATGAAAAAGCGCCATCACCGCGCAAGCCCGGCATTATGCCAAAGTTTTGGCCGTGGCGCTAAACAGCGGACGCCATGGGCATCAATGCAGACTCTGGGCGTGATCCCGGGCCTTTTCGAACAGCTCGACCAATGCTGCGCGGTCAAACAGATAGCGGGTATTGCAGAACTCGCAATCGACCTCGATTTCGCCGCCCCGCTCCTCCAGCAACAGGAATGCATCCTCCCGCCCCAGACTGACCAGCGCGTTGCCGGATCGTTCCGCCGAGCAGCTGCACCGGAAGCTAACGGATCGCTCATCAAACAGCCGGACATCTTCTTCGTGATAAAGACGATGCAGAATGGTCTGGTTATCCAGTGCCATCAGCTCCTCGACGGTGAGGGTGTCGGCCAGCACACTCAGGCGATTCCAGGTTTCCTTGCGCTCGTCCGGGTCGGTCTGACGATTGGCGGGCAGCGCCTGCAACATGAAGCCCCGGGCGGTGCGCCCGTCAGCCAGCAGGCGGAAACGGCTGGGTAATTGTTCGGAGCTATCGAAGTAACCGGCCAGCGCGTCGGCCAGCGAGTCCCCGTCCAGCGCGACCACACCCTGATATCGCTGCCCCTGATCGGGATCAATGGTGATCGCCAGTACACCATCGGGCATGAGTTCGGCCAATCCTTCGCCACTCAGGTCGTCACTGTATCTGGCAATGGCGCGGACTTCCTGCTGGCTGGAACATTCGACCATCAGGGTCGACAGCGGACCGGAAGAACGAGCCTGCATGATCAGCAGCCCATCGAATTTGATCGCAGTGGACAACAACACCGCGGCGGCCAGCATCTCGCCCAGCAGCGCCTTCACCGGCTCGGGATAGGTATGCTTGGCAAGAATCTCGTTATAGCTCTGGTTCAACGACACCAGCTCGCCGCGCACGTCGGCATGCTCGAACAGAAAACGCTGGGTGACATCCTGGGAGGACATGGCTTGCACCTTGGAAAAAACCTTGATTATACCCAATCAGTCATCGGAAGGCGCATTGCGCTCGTCGCGAAAGCGGTGGATCTGTCGGCGCTGCTTCTTGGTCGGGCGATGCTCGCTGATCAGCAGGCCCGGACCGGCCGCCCGTCGCTGGGCTGCCGCCGCTTCACGCTGGGCAACGCTGGCGGCGGTTTCTTCGTACAACAGCTGCGCCTCGACCGCCCCACGGCGGACCATGGACAGCTCCCGAACCACTACCACACGGGTGTCATGCCCCTGGCGAATCTGCAGTTCATCGCCCACTTTCGGCTCCTTGCTGGGCTTGCAGCGCTCGCCCCGGCAGTGCACCTTGCCGCCTTCTATCGCCGCCTTGGCCAATGCACGGGTCTTGAAAAACCGAGCTGCCCACAGCCATTTATCCAGCCGCGCCTTGCCATCATCGCCCATCGAGTCTGTACTCCTGTGAACCGGGTTGATGCCGCCAGTGTATCAAGGACAGCACCGCAGCATTTCGGCCCGGCTGCAGAGCAACTGTGACGGAGGATGAATGGCGCCCGTACTGACGTTTTTCCCGCTTGTTGAAACAATGATCTTGGCCCATGATGCGCGCCATTGCAGCGGACCTGGAGAGACCACAGGATGAAGACCTTCGATCATCTGACCGTGATCGGCCTGCGTGAGTGGATCGGGCTGCCCGGGCTGGGGATAGCCAAGGTCAGGGCCAAGGTTGACAGCGGCGCCAAAACCTCTGCGCTGCATGCCACCGACATCGAGACCTTCGAGCGTGACGACGAGACCTGGGTGCGCTTCAAAGCGCATGTCGGTACGCCGCGCAAGCCGCAGGATATCGATTGCGAGGCCCGGCTGGTCAGCTTCAAGCGGATCAAAAGCTCCAACGGTCACCTGCAGGAACGTCATGTCATCCGTACCCCCATGGTGCTGGGCGACAAATGCTGGTGGGTGGATTTCTCCCTCACCTGCCGTAAGTCGATGCGCTACCGGGTGCTGCTCGGCTGCACCGCGATGCTGGACGGTCAACTGGTCATCAATCCTGGGCTACGCTTTGTGCAGGACCAACCTCAGACCAACCTCTTTCATTCAGAAGGCTGAAAAAAACACCATGAAAATTGCGGTATTGTCGCGCAACCCCAATCTCTACTCTACCCGCCGCCTGGTTGAAGCCGGACGGGAGCGCGGCCACGAGGTAAAGGTAATCGATACCCTGCGTGCCTACATGAACATCGCCAGTCACAAGCCGAGCATCCATTACAAGGGCTCGGAGCTTGAGCCCTTCGATGCAGTGATCCCGCGGATCGGCGCTTCGATCACCTTCTATGGCGCGGCGGTCCTGCGCCAGTTCGAGATGATGGGCGTGTTCCCGTTGAACGAGTCGGTGGCCATTAGTCGCTCCCGCGACAAGTTGCGCTCGCTGCAACTGCTGTCGCGCAAGGGGGTAGGGCTGCCGGTCACTGGTTTTGCTCACTCGCCGGATGATATTCCCGACCTGATCAATATGGTTGGCGGCGCACCGCTGGTGATCAAACTGCTGGAAGGCACCCAGGGCATCGGCGTGGTGATGTGCGAGACCGAACAGGCCGCCGAGTCGGTGCTGGAGGCCTTCATGGGTCTGAAAGCCAATATCATGGTGCAGGAATATATTCGCGAGGCCGGTGGCGCGGATATCCGCTGCCTGGTGGTCGGCGACAAGGTGATCGCGGCGATGAAGCGCCAGGCCAAGCCAGGAGAGTTCCGCTCCAATCTGCATCGCGGCGGCAGTGCCAGCCTGATCAAGATCACGCCCGAGGAACGCATGACCGCCGTGCGCGCGGCGAGGGTCATGGGGCTGAACGTGGCCGGGGTGGATATCCTGCGCTCCAATCACGGCCCGGTGGTCATGGAGGTCAACTCCTCGCCGGGGCTGGAAGGTATCGAATCAACTACCGGCAAGGATATTGCCGGACTGATCATCGCGTACATCGAGAAAAACGCCCGACCCAATCAGACCCGTACCAAGGGCAAGGGCTGATTGCGGGTCAGCCCGGTCGCCGCCTGATCAGAGTGCCGATGCTCAGGCGTTCTGCGCGGCGGTGATCGCCGCCACCAGGGTGGCATAGTCCTCTACCGCGTCGAACTCCTCGGTATCACGCAGCTCGCCGCGGCTGTCCGGCTGACGGACGGCCAACAGCTGGGCAACGCCAAACTCGCGGGCAGCGCGCAGGATGCTCAGGCCGTCGTCGATGAACAGGGTACGCTCCGGATCGAACTCCACTTCGCTGCGCAAGGCGTGCCAGAAGGCTTGCTCTTCCTTGGGATAGCCGAAATCGTGGGAGCTGATCAGCCGCTGGAAATAGGTGCGCAGCTCGACCCGTTCCATCTTCAGCGACAGCGAGTCGCGGTGCGCATTGGTAATCAGGATCACCTGCCGACCGCTCTGCTGCAAGGCCTGGAGAAAGGTGTCGGCGTCCGGGCGCAAACCGATCAGGTGGGCTACCTCGCGCTTGAGCTCGACGATCGGCAGGCCCAGCTCGCGGGTCCAGAAATCCAGACAATACCAGTCCAGCTTGCCCTGGATGCGCTGCATCAGCGGATGGATTTCCCGTTTCGCCCAGGCCAGTGACTGACCGTGGTGCTCGGCATAGCGCTGGGGCAGGTATTCGACCCAGAAATGGTTGTCGAAATGCAGGTCGAGCAGCGTGCCGTCCATATCCAGCAGGACGGTGTCGATGGTGTTCCAGTTGAGCATGGATGATTGGGCTTTGCTGAAATGGACGGCTATGATAACAAACCATTCATTGATCACGGAGCCAGCATGCCGCAGAAGCCAGAGATTCTCGATGCCCGCGTTGTCGCCAAGAGCCGCCTGTTCACCGTTGAGCAGGTGCAGCTGCGCTTCAGCAACGGCACCGAGCGCACCTATGAACGCCTGGTCGGCTCGGGCGTGGGCTACGGGGCGGTAATGGTGGTGGCGCTCAAGGATGCACGTACCGCCCTGCTGATCGAAGAGTATTGCGGCGGCACCCAGGATTATCAGCTGTCCCTGCCCAAGGGCCTGGTCGAGCCCGGCGAAGATGTGCTGGATGCGGCCAACCGCGAACTGATGGAAGAAGCCGGCTTCGGTGCCGAGCGCCTGGAATTGCTGGGCAAGCTGGCCCTGTCGCCCGGTTACATGAGCCAGAGCATCTCGGTGGTGCTGGCGCGCAATCTCTATGAGAAGCGCCTGCCCGGTGACGAGCCCGAGCCGATCCGGGTGGACAGCGTCGATCTCTATGCCTTGAGCGAGCTGATGACCCGGCCGAGCTTTTCCGAGGGCCGGGCACTGGCCGCGCTGTATTTGGTCCGCGATCTGCTGGAGCAACGCGGGGAGCTGCAGCGATGAGTCTGCCGGTTGCCGCCGAGCGGCTGTGCCAGCTGACCCGCGATGCCGGTCGAGCCGCCCTGCCCTGGTGGCAGCATAATCCCGAGGTCATTACCAAAGCCGACGATTCGCCGGTTACCGCCGCCGATCTGGCGGCCAACCAGGTGATCATGGACGGCCTGCACGCACTGACGCCGGAAATCCCGGTGTTGTCCGAAGAGGCAGCTGACGTGCCACTTGATCAGCGCCAGCACTGGGATCGTTTCTGGCTCGTCGATCCGCTGGACGGCACCAAGGAATTCATCGCCGGATCAGAGGAGTTCACCGTCAATATCGCGCTGATCGAGCATGGCCAGGTACGTTTTGGTCTGGTCGGCGTACCCGCGCGTGATACCCTCTACTGGGGCGGTGCCGGGCTGGGCAGCTGGCGCCAGCAAGGCAGCGATGCACCCCAGCCCATCCATTGCCGAGCACCCTCCATGCCGTTGCGTATCGTCGCCAGTCGCCGACATACCAGTCCGGAACAGGAAGCTCTGCTCGATCGTTTGCAGCAGGCCCATGGCACCGAGCTGGCCGGCGTTGGCAGTTCACTGAAATTCTGCGTACTGGCCGAAGGCGCAGCGGACCTGTATCCGCGCTTTGCCCCCACCAGTCAGTGGGATACCGCCGCCGCCCAGGCAGTGCTGGAAGGAGCCGGTGGCCGCGTACTCGGGCTCGATGGCGAGCGCTTCACCTATCCCCATCGGGCTGACTGGCTGAACCCCCATTTCATCGCCACCGGCCAGCCCGACGACGCCCTGCTGCGCCTGCTGCTGGGGTAATCATCAACCATTGCAGGAGCCTGCCATGTTTTTCCAATCACCGCCGGAACACAAACTGCGCATGCCGACCGCCAGCGAAGCCTTGCCCGGACGCGCCGAACCAGTTCACACCAGCAGCACCCATGCGGTGCTGGGTGCGCCGCTCAAGCCACCGTTCCCAGCAGGCATGCAGCAAATCATTGTCGGCATGGGCTGTTTCTGGGGTGCCGAGCGGCTGTTCTGGCAACTGGATGGGGTTTATACCACCGCGGTCGGCTACAGCGCCGGCCTGACGCCCAATCCGACCTATGAGGAAGTCTGTTCCGGACTGACCGGCCATAACGAAGTGGTGCTGGTGGTATTCGATCCCGAGGTTTTGGCGCTGGACGAGTTGCTGCGGGTGTTCTGGGAGAGTCACGACCCAACCCAGGGCATGCGCCAGGGTAATGATATGGGCACGCAATATCGCTCGGGAATCTACGTCAGTGATATGGCGCAGCGGGCCCAGGTGGAAGTCAGCAAAGCCCGCTTCGCCGAGGCCCTGCAGGCAGCCGGCAAGGGTGTCGTCACCACCGAGATCCTGCCCGCGACAACGTTCTATTATGCAGAGCCTTATCATCAGCAGTATCTACACAAGAATCCGGGTGGCTACTGCGGCCTCGCCGGGACCGGAGTTTGCATGCAGTAATATCTTTTTGCTTGCAGATTCAGGTAATTACTAATAAAACATCCGCTTTGCGGAATATCTCATCGGCATCAAGCATGCCCGGAGTGCCGGCGCGACCATGTTGCCGCTGCCATTGATCGAGGCTCGAACGCAAACCCACTAACCTCTGACCATCTCCTGGGAGCTCATGCTGTTACTGATCCTGATCCTGACCCCCTTCATCGGGAGCTTTCTTGCGGCCTTCCTGCCGGCAAACGCTCGTAACCGTGAAGCCTGGTTGGCCGCAGCCATTGCCCTGGCCGGCCTGATCATCATCGGCATCCAGTTTCCCCAGATCAATAACGGTGAGGTACTGCGCTATCAACTCGACTGGATGCCCGAGTACGGGCTGAATCTGGTCCTGCGCATGGATGGCCTGGCCTGGCTGTTCAGCATGTTGATCATCGGTATCTTCCTGCTGGTGGTGGTCTATGCCCGCTACTACATGTCACCGGAAGATCCGGTACCGCGCTTTTTCTCCTTCCTGCTGGCCTTCATGGGCTCGATGCTCGGCATAGTGCTGTCGGGAAACCTGGTGCAATTGGTGCTGTTCTGGGAGTTGACCAGTCTGTCGTCCTTCCTGCTGATCGGCTACTGGCACCACCGGGCCGAGGCCCGGCGCGGTGCGCGCATGGCGTTCACCGTGACCGCCACCGGCGGCCTGTGCCTGCTGGCCGGGGTGCTGATGCTTGGTCATATCATCGGCAGCTACGATCTCGATGTGGTGCTGGCCTCAGGCGAAACCCTGCGCGAGCACGCGTGGTACCTGCCCACGCTGATCCTGATCGCACTGGGCGCCTTGACCAAGAGCGCCCAGTTCCCCTTCCACTTCTGGCTGCCCCATGCCATGGCCGCGCCGACGCCGGTATCGGCCTATCTGCACTCGGCGACCATGGTCAAGGCCGGTATCTTCCTGCTCATGCGCCTGTGGCCGGTGCTGTCCGGCACGCCGGAATGGACCTGGATCATCGGCGGCGCTGGGGTCTGCACCCTGCTGATCGGCTCCTTCATCGCGATCTTCCAGCATGATCTCAAGGGTCTGTTGGCCTATTCCACGATCAGTCATCTGGGTCTGATCACCGCCCTGCTCGGCATCGGCACGCCGCTGGCAATGGTCGCCGCCATCTTCCACACCATGAACCATGCCACCTTCAAGGCCTCGCTGTTCATGGCGGTGGGCATCATCGACCATGAGAGCGGCACCCGTGACATGCGCAAACTGCGCGGCCTGTACCGGATGATGCCGCAAACCGCGACCCTGGCGATCGTCGCCTCGGCGGCCATGGCCGGGGTGCCGTTCCTCAATGGCTTCCTGTCCAAGGAAATGTTCTTTGCCGAGGCGCTGCTGGTGGGCAGCGCCAGCAACTGGTGGATGCCGCTGGCCGCAGTCACCATGGGTGTATTCAGCGTGGCCTACTCGCTGCGCTTTATCTATGTCTTCTTCGGCAGGCCGGCCACCGACCTGCCGAAAACGCCCCACGAGCCGCCGCGCTGGATGCGCTTTCCGGTGGAAGTGCTGGTGTTGTTCTGCCTGATTGTCGGCATTGTGCCCAGCCTGAGCGTCGGCCCGCTGCTGCACAACGGCGTGGAAGCCGTTCTCGGAGAGAAAACGCCGTATTACAGCCTGGCACTGTGGCATGGCTTCAATATCCCTCTGTTGATGAGCTTTGTCGCCCTGGGTGGCGGAGTGCTGCTGTACGTCATCCTGCGCACCCGGTTCAATCTCACCTATCGTGACCAGGTGCCGCTGCTGTACCGCTTCAATGGCAAGCAGGCCTATGAAAGCACCATGCTGGAGTTACGCAGCAGTGCCTCGCGGCTGGAGAAACTGCTCGGCACCCGGCGCCTGCAACCTCAGCTGCTACTGATGATACTGGTGGGTCTGGGCGCGGCCGTTGCTGCCGCCGCGACGGCACCCCAGGTCTGGTCGGCCCTGCAACCGAGCGATCCTCACCTGCCCTTCACCCTGCTCTGGATCATCGGTGGCGGCTGCGCCGTCGCCGCCGCCTGGCAGGCCAAGTATCATCGCCTGGCCTCCCTGAGCCTGGTCGGCGGAGCCGGCCTGGTGGTGTGCCTGACGTTCCTCTGGTTGTCCGCGCCGGACCTGGCCCTGACCCAGCTGATGGTGGAAACCGTGACCACCATCCTCATTCTGCTGGGCCTGCGCTGGCTGCCGCCGCGCATTCTGTCGATCGAGCAGGACCGGAAGGAAAACCGCCGGGCCCGGGCACGACGCATGCGTGATTTCATCGTCGCGGCACTGGCCGGCCTGGGCATGGCGGCCATCAGCTACCTGGTATTGATGCTGCCCGCCGGCAGTGGTATCGGCAGTTTCTTCCTGGAACGGGCATTGTTAGAAGGCGGCGGCAGCAACGTGGTCAATGTGTTATTGGTAGATTTCCGCAGCTTCGATACCCTGGGCGAGATCGCCGTACTGAGCATCGTGGCGCTGACGGTCTACGGTCTGCTGCGGCGGTTCCGCCCTGCGGCGGAAAGCATGTCGCTGCCGCCCCAGCAGACCAATTTCGTCGACCCAGCGGCCCAGCAGCCACCGGCCGAACAGGCGCAAAGCGGATATCTCATGGTGCCGGGCATCTATCTGCGCCTGCTGCTGCCGATCATCCTGGTGTGCGCCGTCTACTTTTTCATGCGTGGACACAACCTGCCCGGCGGCGGCTTTGTCGCCGGGTTGATCTTCGCGGTGGCGATCATTCTGCAGTACATGCTGGCCGGCACCCTCTGGGTCGAGTCGCGCCTGCACCTGCAACCGCACCGCTGGCTGGCCCTGGGGTTGATCCTGGCGGTACTTACCGGGCTGGGCGCATTGCTGCTGGGCTACCCGTTCCTGACCACTCATACCGCGCATATTGACCTGCCGGTACTAGGTGCATTGCATCTGCCCAGCGCCTTCTTTTTTGATCTCGGCGTGTTCTGCGTCGTCGTCGGCTCCACCATGCTGATCCTGGTGGCCCTGGCCCACCAATCGATCCGCAGTCACCGTCTGCCGCTGTCTGCTGCTGACGTTGCCGATTCCACTGACAAGGAGAAACACTGATGGAAGCCGTCATTGCCATCGCCATCGGCGTCATGTTTGCCTCCGGGGTCTGGCTGATCCTCCGGCCGCGGACCTTCCAGGTCATCATTGGCCTGCTGCTGATTTCCTATGCGGTCAATATGTTCATCTTCATCATGGGCCGGCTGTCGATCAACAAGCCACCGCTGACCCTGGACAGCCCGGTCGAAGTCGGCATGTTCGCCGATCCGGTCACCCAGGCATTGGTGCTTACCGCCATCGTCATCGGTTTCGCCACCTCGGCCCTCTATCTGGTGCTGTTGCTGACTTCGCGCGGCCTGACCGGTACCGACCATGTGGATGGTAAGGAACCGCGCCAATGAGGTTCTGGGCCGACCAATTGATTCTGTTGCCCATACTGCTGCCATTGCTGTTCGCCGCACTGTTGGTCTTGCTCAACGGCCGTCGCCAGCAATTGAAGTTCGCCATCAACCTGACCGGCACCCTGGCTCTGCTGGTAACCGCCATCGCCCTATTCTGGTTGACCGACAGCGAGGTCTGGCCGAATGGTGTGGGCGCCTATCTGGCCGCCAACTGGGTAGCACCCTTCGGTATCGTGCTGGTGGTGGACCGGCTGGCGGCACTGATGCTGACGCTGTGCGCAGTGATCGCCACGGCGGCACTGGTGTTCTCCTATCGACGCTGGAGCCGCTCCGGTGTGCATTTCCATTCACTGTTCCAGTTCCTGCTGGCAGGGATCAACGGCGCGTTCATCACTGGCGACCTGTTCAATCTGTTCGTGTTCTTCGAGATCATGCTGGCGGCATCCTACGGCCTGCTGCTGCTCGGCCTGCAACCCAACCGCATCCGCGCCAGCATGCAGTACGTGGTCATCAACCTGCTCGCCTCGTCATTCTTCCTGATCGGCGTCGCTCTCATTTACGCTGCCGCCGGCACGCTGAACATGGCCGATCTGGCGGTGCGCGCCGCCAGTATGGATGACAGCGAACGACTATTGCTGGAAGTGGGAGCAGCGATCCTGGCCATTGCCTTCCTCACCAAGAGCGCCATGTGGCCACTGGGTTTCTGGCTGCCGACCACCTATGCGGCCGCCGCTCCGCCAGTGGGCGCCATGCTGGTGTTGATGACCAAGGTTGGCGTCTATGTGCTGCTGCGCCTGTGGCTGCTGGTCTTTGCCGACCAGGAGACCTCGCTGCAGGCCATTTCCGGCACAGCGCTGGTGGTCGCCGGCTTGCTCACCCTGGCGTTCGGTACCATCGGTCTGCTGGGTAGCCAGGAACTGGGCCGCATGGCCGGCTTCAGCGCGATCATTTCCTCCGGCACGCTGCTGGCCGCGGTGGGCTACGGCGAGCAACAGGTGGTCAGCGCCGCGCTGTTCTATTTGCTCAGCTCGACCCTGGCAGTGGCCGCCTTCATGCTGTTGATCGAGCTGATCGAACGCATCCGCAAACCCAGTGCGGCGATGCTGGCGCTGACCATGGAGGCCTTCGCCATCGACAATGACCCGGAAGAATCCGCGGGGGTGATCATTCCAGCGGCCATGGCCTTTCTCGGGTTGGCCTTCGTTGCCTGTGCACTGATCATCGCCGGTCTGCCACCCCTATCCGGCTTCGTCGCCAAGTTCACCCTGTTCCATGCATTGCTCAACCCAGCCGGCATGTTCATCGATAATCTGTACACCGCCGGCCCGCTGGCCTGGACCATGCTGGCCCTGATCATTCTGTCCGGCCTGGCCGCCATTATTTCGCTGATGCGTTTCGGTGTGCGCACCTTCTGGTCCACCGACGCCACCGCACCGCGCCTGCAATTGACCGAGGCCATGCCGGTATCCCTTTTGCTGGCACTCTGTATCTCCATGACCGTGCTGGCTGGCCCGGTCAGTGCCTATCTCGACCGTACCGCCAGCGCGCTGCACCAGCCGAGCCTGTATATCGACCGCGTCATGTCCATCACAGCGGTACCTGGCGTCGTCATCAACGAAGGAGCCACACCATGAAACGCTGGCTGCCCTCGCCTCTGCTGTCGGCCTTTCTGCTGCTGCTCTGGCTGATGCTCAACCAGAGCATCGAGCCGGCGCACCTGCTGCTCGGTGCCATCCTGGCGATAGCCGTGCCGTTGCTGGTCGCACCGCTGCGGCCGACACCGGTGCGGATTTCCCGCCCCTTCACCATCATCCGTCTCATCATCTATGCCCTGATTGAAATATTCCGGTCCTGCTTCAACGTCTGCACGCTGATCGTGTTCGGCGGCGGCCGGCTCAATTCCCAGTTCATCCGCATCCCGCTCGACCTGCGTGACCCCCATGGCCTGGCGGTGCTGGCGTGCATCATCAACTCCACACCGGGTACGGTCTGGGTGGAGATCATTCCGGGCAGCAACGACCTGGCGTTGCATGTATTCGATCTGCATGATGCCCATTGGTGGGTGAACATGATCAAGACCCGCCTGGAAAAGCCCTTGATCGATATTTTTGAACAGGAGGCGCCATGACCGTCGTTCTCGCCCTGGCTCTCGGCTTTGCTCAGTTGTGCGTCATGCTGGCCCTGGCGTTCTGCGCCATTCGGCTGCTGCTCGGGCCCACGGCGCAGGACCGGATCCTGGCCCTGGATTCGCTGTGGATGGCCGCCATGCTGTTTATTCTGCTGCTGGGTATCCGCTTTTCCAGCATGGTGTATTTCGAGGCGGCACTGGTGATCGCGCTGCTCGGCTTCGTGTCGTCTATCGCCCTGGCCAAGTTCCTCATTCGCGGGGAGATCATCGAGTGAGCGAATTACTGACCGCCTCCATGACCGATCTGAGCCCCTGGCTAGCGATACCCGTGGCACTGCTGCTAGTCCTCGGCGGACTGATCACCCTTATCGGCGCCCTGGGATTGCTGCGCCTGCCGAATTTCTTTCAGCGGATCCATGGCCCGGCGGTGTTCATTACCGTGGGGACCGGCTGCTTCCTGATCGCCTCCATGCTCTACTTCAGTGGCACCGAGGAACGGCCGGTCGTTCATGAACTGCTGATCACCGCCTTCGTACTGCTCACCGCGCCGGTCACCTCGATGCTGTTGATGCGCGCCGCGGTGTATCGCAACCTGCGCGCCCGCAATGCACGCAACGGCGCCAGTTCGACTGATGCCTACCAATTCCCGGATGATGAGTAACACCACGACCCGTGGGCACCATCATCCCGGCGCCGCTCCAATGAAAAAGCCTGCAGGATTTTGCCAAAAGCTCGATCAGATGGCGTAGTCTGGACTTGCCGCCATGCAGCTCTTGCGGATATCCGAGTCAATGAAGAGGAACAGGCTTATGCAAATTCAAGTTCATTGTGACAACCATACCGAAGGCAGCGCCCGGTTGGTGGAATGGGTAACGGACAGCGTAACCAGCAAGCTGGGGCGCTTTGATGAAAACTTGACCCGCATTGTGGTGCATATCAACGATGAGAACGGCGAAAAGGCCGGCGCCCATGACAAGCGCTGCCAGATCGAGGCGCGGCCAAAGGGGCAGCAACCCATTTCGGTCAGCCACAAGGCCGACTCGATAAACCTCGCCGTCGACGGTGCCGTCGAAAAACTGCACGCCTCTCTCACCAGTCTGTTCGGCAAGCTGCGCAGCAAACGCGCGGGGCTACAGACCGCACCCGCCACAGCCGATCCGGATGTCCAGGACGCGCTGATGGAAGAGGACTTCGACGAAGACGAGCAGGCGCGGAACGTCTGAGATTATCGGCAGTACGATCATCGATTCCACACGGCGGCGCCTGAGTCGGCGCCGCAGCACGGAACCTCAGAGTATCAGAGAGTATCTTCCACCGTAGGACTGGCTGCAATGGCCATGCCCGGCATCACCAGACTGGCGAAGCGGAATATGTTCATGCCCTGTCGCGCCACCGCCATCGGGCCACCGTGGCCCGCCGCCAGCTTGCCAAGGATCAACCCCGCCACTGCCGAGCCGGCCACCCACCATAGCGGTGAAACGCGCCGTATGGCTGCGCGTCGTTCCCGGGCATCCAGCTTGAGCAGGCTGAACTCGACGGCGAGCTGCTCATCCAGTTCTTGAATCTGACTTATCAGCTTCTTGCGGTCCACTGGCTTCCTCCTTCAGTGTTTTCAGCTGTCGGCTGGTCGCTGGAAATGACAGGCTCTTCGAGTACTTCTTGCAATTGATCGCCATGATCCCCAAGGCCGCCAGCTGCACGATGATGAACATTACTATCCCCCAGGCGACCGAGCCACTCCAGGCGAACACCAGCCAGCCCAGCAACACGGACAGCCCGATCCAGGCAAGCAACAGCAAGGGCACCATGGCCAACGCCAGC
This sequence comes from Halopseudomonas bauzanensis, assembly GCF_900114735.1. Lineage (GTDB taxonomy): Bacteria > Pseudomonadota > Gammaproteobacteria > Pseudomonadales > Pseudomonadaceae > Halopseudomonas > Halopseudomonas bauzanensis. The sequence continues at coordinate 999,367 of NZ_FOUA01000001.1, forward strand.
CCCACCAGCTTGCCCGAATCAGCAGCAGCAAGCCGTAATTCGAGCGCCGCCAGCCGAACCAGATCGCCACCCGCCAGGGCCGCGTGTTCCAGCCACGCCAGAGAGGATTTCAGTTCATCCTTGAGCGGCTGCCGGGGCTGCTCCTGCCCCCCGGCATCGCCGCTTTCCGGACGGTTCTCTCCGGGAGTGCCCGTCATTTTCTGGACATCATCTGGGATACGAGAAAGCCCGCTGCGAAGGCGATACCCAAGGTAGCCAGCGGCTTGTCATGAAGGTAACTGTTGGCGTGATCGCATAGCTCACCGGCCTTGTCCTTGCCTTTCATGAGCTGACCTTCAGCATCATGCTTCCAATCCATCCCGGCGGATTCGGCGGCATGCTTGAAGTGTTCCTTGGCTTCCATCAGCTTGCTGTAAGCGGCTGCTACCGCTTCCTTGCCGGAGTCGATTTCCTGTTTCTTGCTGACTTGGTCCTGATTTGAAACGGGTCCGTTTTTGTCAACAGCAGTCATATTCGTGTGCTCCTTGATAGCTTCGGATAAGTCGATGTTCAGCACACCGACACAATACTTGACCCGGGGCCCGGCGGCTTGTTCCCCCTTTTTTACGGTTTCGCTATCAGACGCTCAGGGTTCGCCAACCAGCCAATCCATGCGCCAGTCACCGGCGCCGGACTGGGCGAACTGACCTGCCATCTGCGGCAGCACCTGCTCCAGCTCCTCCCATAGCGGCCAGGGCGGGTTGACCAGCATCAATCCCGAGCCGTTGAGCCCCAGGGAGGTGTCGGCGGGCCGCACATTGAGCTCGACCCGCAACACCTTGGGCAACTGAGCGGTGCCGATCTGCCGATAGAAGTCGCGTAACAGGCGCTGGTCCTTGATCGGATACCAGAGCGCGATGACCGTCTGGCGCATGCGCTGGATGCCCTGCTCCATGGCTTGCAGACAGCGCTGCAGGTCATCGCCTTTCTCGAAGGGCGGGTCGAGCAGCCACAGCGCACGTTTCTCCGCCACCGGCAGGAAAGCCTTGGCCAATTCGTAACCGTCACGCTGGTGCACTGCGATACGCGGCTCCTCGGCAAAGTGCGCCTTCAGGGTCTGGGCATCCTCGGGATGCAGCTCACTGAGGATCATCCGGTCGTGCTCGCGCAGGGTATCGGCTACCAACTGCGGTGAACCAGGGTACAAACGCAGCTCACCGTCTGGATTGTGCCGCGCTACGGCATCCCGGTAATCGGCGAGCAGCCCGGGCAGGTCATCCTGTGCCCACAGCCGGCCGATGCCATCGCGATATTCCCCGGTACGCTCCGCCGCTTCGCCCTGCAGATCGTACAACGCCGTCCCGGCGTGGCTGTCCAGATAGCACAACGGCGCGTCTTTGCGCTGCATCAGGGTGACCATGCGCAGCAGAATGGCATGTTTGAGGACATCGGCATGGTTGCCGGCGTGGAAGCTGTGACGGTAATTCATGAGGGGGTTCCTGAACGGCAGAACGCGCATCTTAGCGGAATGTGAAATGAAAGGCGTGTCCGGCAAGGCGGAGGAGTGCCTGTGCTTACCGGCAGGGCTTGCACAAAACCTACCCCTGCTGACTGGTGGGCGTTACCCGCAGCACCTCTTCGATGGTGGTCAGCCCCGCCGCCACTTTCTGCGCTCCCGACAGACGCAGGCTGTGCATACCCTCCCGGTAGGCCTGGCGGCGCAGGGCGTTGAGGTCGATGTCGGTCTGCACCAGGGGTTTGAGGCTATCGGTCAGCGGCATCAGCTCATATACCCCGGCCCGTCCACGATAGCCGGTTTCCCGGCATTCCGGGCAGCCCACGGGCCGATGCGCCCGGGTCGGCAATGGCGAGTTCCAGGGTTTGGTCAGTTCCTGCCAATCCGTCTCGTCGATCTCCACCGGCTCCTTGCAATGCGGACACAGCGTACGTACCAGCCGCTGGGCCATGACCCCCAGCACCGTGGCCTTGATCAGGTAGGCCGGCACACCCAGCTCGACCAGCCGGCTCACCGAGCTGGGTGCATCATTGGTATGCAGGGTGGACAACACCAGGTGACCGGTCAGCGCCGCCTGGATCGCCATTTCCGCGGTCTCCAGATCACGGATCTCGCCAATCATGATGATGTCCGGGTCCTGGCGCATCAGTGCCCGTACACCGCTGGCAAAGGTCAGCTCGATGTTGTGCTGCACCTGCATCTGGTTGAAGCTGTCCTCGACCATCTCGATCGGATCTTCGATGGTGCAGACATTCACCTCCGGCGTGGCCAACTGCTTGAGGGTGGTGTACAGCGTGGTGGTCTTGCCCGACCCGGTCGGCCCGGTGACCAGCACGATGCCGTTGGGCTGTTGCACCATGCCCTGCCAACGGCGCTGGTCCTCGGCGGAAAAACCCAACTGATCGAAACTGCGCAGCAGCACGTCGGGATCGAAGATACGCATCACCATCTTCTCGCCGAAGGCGGTTGGCAGGGTGGACAGTCGCAGTTCAATCTCGTTGCCCTGGGGTGACTTGGTCTTGACCCGGCCGTCCTGCGGCTTGCGCTTCTCCGCCACGTTCATCCGGCCCAGGGTTTTCAGCCGGCTGACCACCGCTACCGCGACCTGCAGCGGAAACTGATAGACCGTATGCAGCACACCATCGATGCGCAGCCGCACGCTGCCGTTCTCGCGGCGCGGCTCGATATGGATATCACTGGCCCGCTGCTCGAAGGCGTACTGGAACAGCCAGTCGACGATGTTGACCACGTGGGCGTCGTTGGCGTCCGGCTCCTGGCTCATGTTGCCCAGATTGAGCAGCTGCTCGAAGTTGCCGATCGAGCTGTTCTTCTGATCGGTGGCATTGGCACCGTGGACCGAGCGGGCCAACCGATAGAATTCCGCTGAATAGCGCTGGATATCCGCCGGGCTGGCGACCACCCGACGGATATCGCGCTTGAGGACATGTACCAGATCCGCTTCCCAGCCGCGCATGAACGGCTGGGCGCTGGCCACGGTGACCTCCCGCTCGTTGATGTCCACGGCGAGAATGCCGTGGCGCCGGGCGAAGGCAAAGGACATCAGCGGGGTGACGGCCGAGACATTGATCTTCAACGGATCGATGCGATAGAAGGCTTGGCCCGATTCGCCGGCCAGCCAGCGAGTCAGCGAATCCAGATCCAGCGGTTTGCCGGGGCGCAGCAGGTCATCCGGCGCCTGGCTGGCGATGAACTCCAGCGGGTGCAGCCGGGCAGTGTCGCCGGTTGCCGCCCGGCGCAGGCTGCTCAGGTGCTCGGCGCTGTCCAGCCCCAACCGCCCCTGCGCCGCCAGCGCCTTGAGAATATCCGTCAGATCCAGCAGTCGATCGTTACCGGGGATTGCCAGATCGGCCAGATGCATCATCCCTGTTCATCTCCCTGTCGTTCTATCGTTGCCGGTACCGTCTCAGCTATTGAGCTCGCGCCAGGCATTCAGTTTGCGCAGCCGCTGCCCCTGCTTGCGCAGAGCCGTAAGTAGCGCCGGGCGTAGTTCCTCATCGACTAGCGGGTATTGCTCCAGCAACGCCTGCAACTTGTTCAGTTCACCGAACAGCCGATCCGGCTCCGGCGTCTCCAGTTGATCACGAAAGTGCGCCAGCAGAAAGTGCAGCCGATTCAGCCGCGGCTGTTGATCCATCCACTCGCTGACATCCGAATCCGGGTCATTGTGATGCGGTACGCGCAACTCCTGAATCTCCCGCGCCACCGCCGCCAACAGCCAGCGCGGCAGCGCCAGGTCGCCGACCCGCTCACCACGCGGCGGGCGGTTGGTCTTCCACCCGGCGGTGTGCAGCCACAGGGCCAGACCGATGAACAACTGCCCCCACTGAGGATCGGCCACCGCCTGCTCGAATGCCTGGGGCGCCTGCTCCCGTGCATTGCGGCCATCCTCGTCATCTGCCCAGCCCGACAGAACCAGGGGCCGCCAATGGCTGATGAGCTGATCCAATGCCGGCGTGAAGGGCTGAGCCGTGCTGCGTGGCAGCGCCAGATCGAATACACCAAAGAAGGCGCGCAGACTGGTCAGGTTGGTCAGCAATTCACGGAACAGCTTCCATTGACCACTGAACCGGTACTGCTCAGCCAGCCGCTGAGTGTGTCCAAGCAACTGCCAGCCGGCAACGGCGATTACCTGGTCTACCGGGGTATCGGCCGACCAGTCATGGGCATCGAGTCGCAGGTCGTAGCTGGCCGGGTCAAACAGTCGGTAACCGCGCTCGGCCTTGCTGATATCGCAAGGCATCAGGGCGATATCCTCCGCCAGGGCAGCGGCCAGCTCCAGCAGTGCCGCCGCCGGGCCGCTGCGCAGCTCCAGTTCCAGCTCGCAGATCGGCTCTTCACGACCGTCCGCGATGACCATACCCTGATCCAGCGCGGCTTCCACCTCCACGCTTTCACCGTCACGCTCCCAGTGCAGCATGGCCTTGGTGCGCTTGAAGTCGGTAGTGAATACCGGTAGCAGATTCAGCTTGTCCAGCGGGGCGAGACTGGCCGGCCAGCAGCTGTCATCGAGCAGAGTCAGGTCAAGCGCCGCTGCCCCCACGGTCCAGTCCCATTCGCTGCGCTCGGACAACCCGGCAACACTCTGGCCGCTGCTTTTCAAGGTCTGGATAAACTGCTCGCCATCACGGCGCACCCGCAACGCCACACGCGCTGCCGCCAGCTCCCGGCTGGCGGTGTCATAGTACTGGTTGTACAGGGTACTGGTGGTCCATTCGCCCTGCAGACGTTCCTGCAACAGGGGATGATTGCGCAGCGCCGACAGCGCGTCGGGACTGATGCGCAGTTTGATTTCTGTTTCCTGAGCCATACTCTGTCTCTGATGATGTTGCCTTGTGACCGCTGGGAGGCTAATTGCGGCAAATATGTGTCAATTGGGTGACCACTTGCTCTGCCATGATTATAATCCGCTCCCAGACATGCCTCGGAGTTTTCCCATGCCCAACAATCCTTTCATGAATCTGTTCGGTCGTTCACCCATCGGCCCGATGCAACGGCACATGGTGAAGGCACATGAGTGCGCGTCCTGTCTTATCCCCTTCGTCGATGCCCTGATGGCGGAAGACTGGGTCGAAGCAGAGCGCGTCCAGCAAAAGATCTGCGAGCTGGAGCGAGAAGCCGACCAGATGAAGAAGGATGTCCGGGTTCATCTGCCCAACAGCCTGTTTCTCTCGGTTCCGCGCTCGGATCTGCTGGAGTTGCTGAGTGTACAGGACAAAGTCGCCAACCGCGCCAAGGATGTGGCCGGTTTGATGCTGGGCCGCAAGATGAAGATTCATCCCGAGGTGCAGCCGCAGTTCCGTCGCTTCGTCGAACGTTCCGTCGAAGCCGCCACCCAGGCCCTGCGGGCCATGGAGGAGTTGAGCGACCTGATGGAAACCAGTTTCGCCGGCCGCGAGAGGAAGCTCATGGAGAAGCTGATCACCGAGCTGGAGCACATCGAGCATGACACGGATGAAATGCAGATCAAATTGCGGGCCGAGCTGTATAAACGCGAGTCCGTATTACCCCCTGTCGACGTCATGTTCACCTACCAGATCATCGAATGGATCGGTGATGTGGCTGACCGGGCCGAACGTGTAGGCAATCGCCTGGAAATCCTCATGGCCCGTTGACGGGCCATCATCTGTCAACATCCAACAGAGCTTCTCTTATGACTCTTATCGCAGAATATGGCACCATTTTGCTGGTGCTGGCCTGTCTATTCGGCTTTTTCATGGCTTGGGGCGTGGGCGCCAACGACGTGGCCAATGCCATGGGCACCTCGGTGGGCTCCCGCGCCCTGACGATCAAGCAGGCCATCATCATTGCCATGGTCTTCGAGTTCCTGGGAGCCTATCTGGCTGGCGGCTCGGTTACCCAGACGATTCGCAGCGGTATTGTCGATTCCTCAATGATTACGCCGGACCAGATGATCTTCGGCATGCTGGCCGCCCTGCTGGCCGCCGGCACCTGGCTGCTGATTGCCTCCCTCAAGGGCTGGCCGGTCTCCACCACCCACTCAATCATCGGCGCGGTGATTGGCTTTGCGGCGGTGGGTGTGTCCGTGGAAGCGGTACACTGGGCTGGGGTAGTGCCTATCGTATCCAGCTGGATTATTTCCCCGCTGCTGGCCGGTAGCATCTCCTTCATGATCTTCGTCACCGTGCATAAGCTGATCCTGGATACCGACGAACCATTCGCCAACGCCAAGCGCTATATCCCGCTTTACATGTTCGCGGTGGGCTTCATCATCGCGATGATGACCCTGACCAAGGGCCTCAAGCATGTCGGTCTGAACCTCTCGGTCCTGGAGAGCTTTGGCCTGGCAGTACTGTCGGGTGTCATGGTCACCGTTATCGGTGTGGCGCTGATGAGCCGTATCAAGGATGAGTCTTCCGGCAAGTCCCACCTCAACAGCGTTGAGCGGGTCTTCGCCATCCTGATGATCTTCACCGCCTGCGCCATGGCTTTCGCCCACGGCTCCAATGACGTGGCCAATGCCGTAGGTCCGCTGGCCGCCATTGCTGGCGTGCTGCAATCGGGTGAGATTCATGCGCAATCGACTGTGCCCGGCTGGGTGCTGTTGTTGGGTGCGCTCGGCATCGTGGTGGGTCTGGCGACCTACGGCTACCGGGTGATCGCCACCATCGGCAGGCACATCACCGAGCTGACACCCAGCCGCGGGTTTGCCGCCGAACTGGCCGCGGCCTCCACCGTCGTCGGCGCTTCCGGCCTCGGCCTGCCGGTATCAACTACCCACACCCTGGTCGGTGCGATTCTCGGGGTTGGCATGGCGCGCGGTATCGCCGCCCTCAACCTGCGTGTGATCGGCACCATCTTTACCTCTTGGGTCGTGACCCTGCCTGCCGGGGCTATTCTGTCGATCATTTACTTCCTGATCTTCTCGGCCATTTTCAGCTGACGCCCCTGCCTGGCTGACGTAAGCTGTCCATTCAGCTGACGTCAGCCAGGAGTCTGTCATGCCCCTCCCCTCGCTCAAGGCGCAATTTGCCGCCCTGCTGCAAACCCCCTCCATCAGTTGCACCCAGCCAGAACATGACCAGTCCAACCTGGCGGTGATCCATCTGCTCAGCGAATGGCTGAGCGAGCTTGGCTTCGAGTGCACCATTCAGCCAGTCGCCGGCGCGCCGGACAAGGCCAACCTGATCGCCAGTCTGGGTAGCGGGCCGGGCGGACTGGTGCTGGCCGGGCATACCGACACCGTGCCCTGCAATCCCGAGCGCTGGCAGTATGATCCCTTTGCCCTGACCGAAGCGGACGGACGCTGGTACGGGCTGGGCAGCTGTGACATGAAAGGTTTTTTCCCGCTGATTATCGAGGCGGTTCGTTCGCTGCTGGAGCAGCCGCTGCAACGCCCCTTGATCATCCTGGCCACCGCCGACGAGGAAAGCGCCATGGGTGGGGCCCAGGCGCTGGTGGCGGATGACCTGCTCGGCGCCCGCCACGCACTGATCGGCGAGCCAACCGGGCTGAAACCGATCCGCGTGCACAAGGGCATACTGATGGAGCGCGTGGATATCATCGGCCAGGCCGGGCATTCCTCCGATCCATCTTTGGGACGCAATGCCATCGAGGCCATGCATCAGGTGATCAACGAGTTGCTGGCACTGCGCAGCAGCTGGCAGCAACAGTGGACCAACCCGCTGTTCAGCGTACCCACGCCGACCCTGAATCTGGGTTGCATTCACGGTGGTGACAATCCCAACCGCATCTGTGGCCGCTGCGCCCTGGAGTTCGACCTGCGCCCGCTGCCCGGCATGGACCCGGATGCCTTGCGCGCCACCATCGATCAGCGCCTGAAGACCGTCGCCGAAGCCCACCAGGTGCAGATCGATTACCAGCCGCTGTTTCCCGGCGTCCCGCCGATGGACACGCCCGCCACTGCCGAGATCGTCCGCGCCTGTGAGCAACTCACCGGCTACAGCGCTGGCAGTGTCGCCTTTGCCACTGAAGGCCCCTACCTGAACCAGCTCGGCCTGCAGACCATCATCCTCGGCCCCGGTGACATCGCCCAGGCGCATCAGCCGGATGAGTTCCTGGCGATGGACCGGATCGCACCGACGGTGGAGTTGTTGAAGCAGTTGATTGGACGGTTTTGTCTGTAGGCAGCTTTCCCTCTCCCTCGCCGCGCCCCGACCCTCTCCCTCAAGGGAGAGGGGAACCCTTACCTACCGAAACAACGGCTCATCAAAACTGCGCAGCTTGCGCGAATGCAGGCTGTGCAGTTGGCCACGCAGCAGATCCAGCGCGGCGATGCCGATGTGCAGGTGCTGGGTGACGGCGCGCTCGTAGAAGGCGCCGGCGGCGCCGGGAAGCTTGAGTTCGCTGTGCAATGGCTTGTCCGAGACGCACAGCAGCGTGCCGTAGGGCACCCGCAGACGGTAGCCCTGGGCGGCGATGGTGCCGCTTTCCATGTCCACGGCAACAGCGCGGGACAGATTGATCAGTGGGCGCTCCTGGGCCCAGCGCAATTCCCAGTTGCGGTCGTCATAGGTGAGGATGGTGCCAGTGCGCAGGCGCCGTTTCAGCGCATCGCCCTTGTCACCGGTGACCTGCGCGGCGGCATCCTGCAGGGCCTGCTGCACCTCGGCCAGCGCTGGCAGCGGTATGTTCGGCGGCAACACCCGGTCGAGAATACCGTCGCGGCGCATATAGGCGTGGGCCAGTACATAGTCGCCAATGGTCTGCGATTGGCGCAGCCCCCCGCAATGGCCGATCATCAGCCAGCAATGCGGACGCAGCACCGCCAAATGGTCGGTGATGTTCTTGGCGTTGGACGGGCCGACACCAATATTGACCAGCGTAATGCCGTCCCCATCGGCTGCCTGCAGGTGATAGGCGGGCATCTGGTATTTGTGCCAGACCACGCTGTCGAGTACCGACTGCATTTCCCCTTCGGCCATGCCGCGTTCGACCACCACGTTACCCGGCAGCACCATACGACAGAACCGCGAGTCGGCGAGCAGCATATCCAGCCCGTGGCGGATGAACTGATCCACATAGCGGTGGTAGTTGGTCAGCAGAATCCAGGGCTGCACGTCACGCCAGTCGCTGCCCGTGTAATGCACCAGCCGGCGCAGGGAGAAATCTGTCCGCGCCGCGTCGAACAGCGCCAGTGGCAGCGGATCGCTCCGCTCCCAGTCGACCAGACCGTCAGCGATACCATCGGTGGCGGCAGCCAGGTCGGTGCTGGGAAATACCCGCGCCAGCTCGGCGGCCGTCACACCCGAGCCGGCCAACTCATCGCCCTGCTCTACCACATAGGGATAGGGAATCGCCTGCAGACTGACGCCTACTTCCAACTGCACGTTGAACTCGCTGGTCAGCGGGCGCAGTTGCTGCAACAAATAACTGCGAAAGGCCTTGGGGTGGGTGATGGTCGCGCTGTAGGTGCCCGGCACCTGCACCTTGGCCCAGGCACGGACGCTGGTCGGCGCCGGATCGCTGCCGGTCCAGGTCAGGCGCAGCTCGGGATAGCGGAACAACCGCAGCTGCTCCGCGGTCGGCCGGGTGCGGTCCCGCAGATACTCTTTCAATGAACGGCTCAATGCGCCTACCGCCTGCTCGTACAGAGCGGACAGCTGGTCGACAGCCTCTTCGGGGGTCTGCACAACGATGAATTTTTCGGTACCTGGATGCACGGCTTTCTCTCTTTTGTCTCACTGTCAGGTAGGGGCTGAGCCCCGACATCTTGCCCGCATTCCATTCGCAACGGCAATTCCGGCCCCGCGCTATTGAAGAGCAGGGCTGAATATCTCAAACTGGCGTTTTTCACGGAACAGTCGCATGTCCGATTACGTCAAATGGTTCCGCCACTCCACACCCTACATCAACACCCACCGCGATCGCACCTTCGTCGTGTTGTTGCCGGGTGAGGCCATCGCGCACCCGAACTTCAACAACATAGTCAACGACATCATGCTGCTCAACAGTCTTGGGGTGCGGCTGGTGCTGGTGCACGGTTCACGCCCCCAGATCGAGGACCGGCTTGGCGCGCGGGGACTCAGTTCACGCTATCACCAGGATCTGCGGATCACCGACAGCGACACCCTGGGCTGCGTGATGGACGCCGTGGGCAGCCTGCGCATCGCCATCGAGGCTCGACTGTGCACGCTTGCCGGTCAGGGTAGTCGCCTGCGCGTGGTCAGTGGCAACTTCGTCACCGCCAAGCCGATCGGCGTGATTGACGGTGTGGACCTGCACCATACCGGCGAAGTACGCCGGATCGATCGCAAGGCGATCAGCCGCCATCTGGACGACGAATCCATCGTGCTGCTGTCCTCCATTGGCTATTCACCGACCGGCGAAGTATTCAATCTGGCCTGCGAGGACGTGGCCACCAGCGCCGCCAGTGCCCTGGAGGCTGACAAGCTCATTCTGTTCGGCCCCGATACCGGCATTTTCGATGCCGAAGGGCGGCTGCTGCGTGAACTCAAGCCCAGCCGCGCCCAGTCATTACTGGCCGCGCTCGGCAACAGCCTACCGGGCTCGTTGCTGACGGCTGCCTGCAAGGCCTGCAACGCTGGCCTGCGGCGTAGCCATATCATCAGTTATGCCGAAGATGGCGCCATGCTCACCGAGCTGTTCACCCGTGACGGCGGTGGCACCCTGGTCACCCAGGAGCCGTTCGAGAAAATCCGTACCGCAACCATCGAGGATGTGGCCGGCCTGCTGGAATTGCTGCACCCGCTGGAAGAAGCCGGCGTTCTGGTGCGCCGCTCCCGCGAGGTGCTGGAGACCGAGATCAACCAGTTCACTCTGGTCGAGCGCGACGGCACCATCATTGGTTGCGCCGCCCTGTACCCGCTGGATGAACACAGCGCCGAACTGGCCTGCGTCGCCATTCACCCGGACTACCGCCATGGCGGGCGGGGTGATCAGTTGCTCGAACATATCGAGACCCAGGCCCGGGCGCGGTCGCTGACCACGCTGTTCGTGCTCACCACCCGTACCGCACACTGGTTCCGCGAACGCGGCTTTGAGCCCAGCTCGGTGGCACGCCTGCCTCAGCAGCGCGCGTCGCTGTACAACTATCAGCGCAATTCGAAGGTATTCGAGAAGAGCCTGTAACACCCGGGCGGTCCGAACATCGGCTCGTACCTTGTGTACCTGCAGATTACGCGCTCCCGACCGGCCCCGCTCATCGAGCTGGCGCTCGACGTCCCCAGGGCTCCGCCTGGCGGGCGGGGCTGCAGGGGCGACGGCAAATTGATATGCTAGGCGCATCCTGCATCACCGTATAACGAGACAACATCACATGCCTGATTATCGTTCCAAGACGTCCACCCACGGTCGCAACATGGCCGGTGCCCGCGCCCTGTGGCGCGCTACCGGTATGAAAGATGAAGACTTCAAGAAGCCGATCATCGCCATCGCCAACTCCTTCACCCAGTTCGTGCCCGGGCACGTGCATCTGAAGGACATGGGTCAGTTGGTCGCTCGCGAGATCGAGAAGGCCGGTGGTGTAGCCAAGGAATTCAATACCATCGCGGTGGACGACGGTATCGCCATGGGCCATGACGGCATGCTGTACTCCCTGCCCAGCCGCGAGATCATCGCCGACTCGGTGGAATACATGGTCAATGCGCATTGCGCTGATGCCATCGTCTGCATCTCCAACTGCGACAAGATCACCCCCGGCATGCTGATGGCCGCCCTGCGCCTGAACATCCCCGTGGTGTTCGTCTCCGGTGGCCCGATGGAAGCCGGCAAGACCAAGTTGGCCAGTCATGGCCTGGATCTGGTCGATGCCATGGTGGTAGCCGCCGATGACAGTGCCTCCGACGAGAAGGTCGCCGCATACGAGCGCAGCGCCTGCCCGACCTGCGGCAGTTGCTCAGGCATGTTCACCGCCAACTCGATGAACTGTCTGACAGAAGCCCTCGGGCTGTCGCTGCCCGGCAACGGCTCGATGCTGGCTACCCATGCCGACCGCGAGCAGCTGTTCCTGCGCGCCGGCCGCCTGGCGGTGGAGCTGTGCAAACGCTACTACCAGGACAATGATGAATCTGTTCTGCCGCGCAATGTTGCCAATATCAAGGCGTTCGAGAATGCCATGACCCTGGATATCGCCATGGGCGGCTCGACCAATACCATCCTGCACCTGCTGGCCGCAGCCCAGGAGGGCGAGGTTGATTTCGACCTGCGTGATATCGATGCCCTGTCGCGCAAGGTGCCGCAGCTGTGCAAGGTAGCGCCGAACATCCAGAAATATCACATGGAAGATGTACACCGCGCCGGTGGCGTGTTCTCCATTCTCGGCGCGCTGGCCCGCGGCGGTCTGCTGCACACCGAAGTACCCACCGTTCACAGCCCGAGCATGGCCGAGGCTATCGCCCAGTGGGATATCACCCAGACCAGCGATGCAGAAGTGCATGAGTTCTTCAAAGCGGGTCCGGCCGGCATTCCGACCCAGACCGCCTTCAGCCAGAACACCCGCTGGCCGAGCCTGGATGATGACCGGGAAAACGGCTGCATCCGCTCGGTCGAGCATGCCTATTCCCAGGAAGGTGGTCTGGCCGTACTGTATGGCAACATCGCGCTGGATGGCTGCGTGGTGAAGACCGCTGGCGTCGACGAATCGATTCTGGTGTTCGAAGGGCGTGCGAAGATCTTCGAGAGTCAGGACAGCGCGGTACGCGGTATTCTCGCCGATGAGGTGAAAGCCGGCGATATCGTCATCATCCGTTACGAAGGCCCCAAGGGCGGCCCGGGCATGCAGGAAATGCTTTACCCGACCAGTTACCTGAAATCCAAGGGCCTGGGCAAGGAATGCGCCTTGCTGACCGACGGTCGCTTCTCCGGCGGTACCTCCGGCCTGTCCATCGGCCATGCCTCGCCGGAAGCCGCGGCGGGTGGCGCCATCGGGCTGGTACGCGACGGCGACAAGGTCCTTATCGATATTCCCAACCGCACCATCAATCTGCTGGTGAGCGATGAGGAACTGTCACATCGCCGTATCGAGCAGGACAAGAAGGGCTGGAAGCCCGTGGAAACCCGTCCACGCAAGGTGACCACAGCGCTCAAGGCCTACGCCCTGCTCGCTACCAGTGCCGACAAAGGCGCGGTGCGTAACAAGGCGATGCTGGAAGACTGATCACTGGAAGACGCTGAGCGAATCCCGGCGGGAGTACGTTTACTCCGCCCGGGCTTCGTTCAGTTCCTGCAGCGCTTCGGTCAGTTTGCCCTCACGCTTTTCGATCTTTTCCTTATCACCGTCGCGGATGGCTTCGGCCAGATCTTCCCGGCGCTCCGCCACCTCCGCCTCACTTTCGGCGATACGCTGTTTTCGCTCGGCAGCCAGCCCTTCCTCGGTGCAATGGTCGCGCACTTCCTTCAGCGCCTTGTTCAGGCCCCGCACCTGCCCCTGATTATTCGCGGCTTCAGCCCGCTGCAGGCGCTCCATGATGCGCTGTTCCTTGTCGGCACAGGTTTCGTGACCCGCCGCCGGGGTACCTGCGTGAACCGGCAAGGACAGCAACAGGGCTACCAGTAAGGTCTTCTTCATCAGCATTACTCCGTATGTATGACACCTGCCATCAGCATAGACAATCCAGCGACAGCGCGAGCCTTGCAGGCAAGCGATCAGTCGCTGGTCGAGGGGACCCAGGTTTCGAAGCGGAAAGCGGGTGTGGTTTCCCCAGCGGCGTGGGCTTCACTCTCAACCAATTGCCAACCAGTGAATTCCGGAAAGAACGCATCCCCCGCCACCGTCAGGTCGATCCGGGTCAGGTAGATACGTGCGGCCAGTGGTAACGCCTCGGCATAGAGCTGGCCCCCACCAATCAACATGATTTCATCCACACCCTGCTCCCGCGCCCACTGATCGGCCCGGGCGATGGCAGCGGCCAGACTGGCGAACACCTCCGCGCCCTCGAGCTGCAGACCGGCCTGACGGCTGATTACCAGATTGAGCCGGCCCGGCAAGGGCCGCCCCAGAGAATCCCAGGTCTTGCGACCCATGATGATGGGTTTGCCCAGGGTGGTCTGCTTGAAGTGTTTGAGGTCCGCTGGCAGATGCCAGGGCATGCGGTTGTCCAGCCCGATTACACGATCATGTGCGCAGGCGGCAATCAGGGAAAGCGGAAGATGGTTTTTCATCGGCGCAGAATACCTTTCCGCGTCCCGGGCGGCAATGTCAGCTGGCTGCTTCCAGATGGTCATGCAAGGCGACGAACTGCTGGGTCAGCTTGTGCCTGGGGTCCAGGTGCACCAGCGGCAAGCAGGCCTGATGCGATTCGCGCATCTTCACCGAACTCGACAGGTATACCGGCAGAATCGGCAGGCCTTCTTCCAGTAGCTCGGCAACCATCTGTTGTGGCAACGCCGCCCGCGGCTGGAATTGGTTGACGATAATACCCTCAACCTCCAGGCGCTCATTATGATCGTCGCGGATATCGTCAATTTCTTCCAGCAGGGCATATAGCGCCTGGCGGGAGAAACTGTCGCAGTCGAACGGGGCCAGGCAACGGTCGGCGGCGATCAACGCCGAGATGGAGTAGAAGTTCAGCGCTGGCGGGGTATCGATATAGATACGCTCGTAGTCACCGTCGAGCTTGTCCAGCAGCCGGTTGAGCTTGTTGATCTTGTGTTTGGCCTCCAGCTTGGGCTGCAGGTCTGCCAGTTCCGGTGATGCGGTAATCAGATGCAGATTGGGATAGGCGGTTGCCAGGATCTGCGGTCTGGCTTTCTTCGCGGCAATGCCCGAGGAGAGGATCAGGTGAAAGAACTCGGCAATGCCGGTGGGAATGTCAGCGCCGGTCAGCCCCGTCAGGTACTGGCTGGAGTTGGCCTGGGCATCTAGGTCAATAAGCAGTGTTCGATAGCCCTGGGCGGCGCTGATCGCCGCCAGGTTGCAGGCAATGCTGGATTTGCCGACACCGCCCTTCTGGTTGAAGATGACCCTGCGCATTGCCGCTCCCCATTTCCATATATAAGCCGATTAAGCATATGACGAAATTGTTGCAATACGATGACAGGTGCCACCCGCCCCGGCATCACACCGCCACGGGCGCCTTGATGTGCGGATGGGATTGATAGCCTTCCAGGGTGAAGTCATCGAAGCTGAAGGCAAACAGGTCCTTGACCTCGGGGTTGAGTCGCATCGTCGGCAACGGATAGGGCTCGCGGCTCAACTGCAGATCCGTCTGCTCGATATGGTTGGCATACAGATGGCAGTCGCCGCCGGTCCAGATAAACTCACCGGGCTGCAGATCGCAGACCTGTGCCACCATCAGGGTCAACAAAGCGTAGCTGGCGATATTGAAGGGTACGCCGAGGAAGATGTCCGCCGAGCGCTGATATAACTGACAACTGAGCTTGCCGTCGGCCACGTAGAACTGGAACAGCGCGTGGCACGGCGGCAGCGCCATCTCGTCCACCAGCGCCGGATTCCAGGCCGAGACGATCAGCCGGCGGGAATCGGGGTTGGTCTTGATCATCTGGATCAGCTTGCTGATCTGGTCGATCGACTCGCCGTTGGGCGCCGGCCAGCTACGCCACTGGTAACCGTAGACCGGCCCCAGATCACCGTTTTCATCGGCCCATTCGTCCCAGATGGAGACGCCGTTTTCCTTCAGGTAGCGGATATTGGTATCGCCCTGCAGGAACCACAACAGTTCATGCACGATGGATTTCAGATGGCATTTCTTGGTGGTCACCATGGGAAAGCCGTCGACCAGATCAAAGCGCATCTGATGGCCGAACACGCTCCAGGTACCCGTGCCGGTACGATCGCTCTTGAAGGTGCCGGTATCGCGCACCCGGCGCATCAGCTCAAGATACTGTTTCATGCCTTGCATCCTCTTTGCGGTAGGCCCACCACATCAGGGCGGCGCCGGCCAGAATCATGGGTATACACAGCAGCTGACCCATGGTCAGCCAGCCAAAGGCCAGATAGCCGAGGTGGGCATCCGGCTCACGAACAAATTCGACGACGAAGCGAAACACGCCGTAGCAGATGCCGAACAAGCCGCTGACCGCCATGGTCGGGCGCGGCTTGCGCGAGTAGATCCACAGGATGGTGAACAGCGCCACGCCTTCCAGGGCGAACTGGTACAGCTGAGACGGGTGCCGCGCCAGTTGCGCCGGGTCAGTGGGAAACACCATGGCCCAGGGCACATCCGTCGCCCTGCCCCACAGCTCGGCATTGATGAAGTTGCCGATGCGCCCCGCGCCCAGACCGATAGGCACCAGCGGCGCAATGAAGTCCATCAACTGGAAGAAGCTCTTGTGGTGACGATGGGAAAACCACAGCACCGCCAGCAGTACCCCGACCAGACCGCCATGGAAAGACATGCCGCCCTTCCAGATCTGCAGCACCAGCGAGGGGTCATTCAGATACGCAGCCAGATCGTAGAACAGTACATATCCCAGGCGCCCCCCGGCGATCACCCCGAGCGCCACCCAGAACACCAGATCGGACAGAGTGTCCCCGGTCCAATTCGGATCGAAGCGCTTGAGGCGGCGGCTGGCCAGATACCAGGCGCCACCGATACCAACCAGATACATCAAGCCGTACCAATGGATCTGCAGCGGCCCCAGGGACAGGGCAACCGGATCGATCTGCGGATAAGTCAGCATGGGATTCCCCAGGTCAGAGCAGAAAATTGATGCCTACGACTACCAGCAACAGGGCAAAGAGTCGCTTGAGCAGGCGTTGAGACAGCCGGTGGGCCAGACGTGCACCGTATCCGGCAAAGAATATACTGGTCGCCGCGATGCCGACCAGTGCCGGCAGGTAGACATACCCCAGGCTCCATTCCGGCAAGGGCGTGGCCGACCAGCCAGTCCAGATGAAACTCGCGGCGCCCGCCAGGGCAATCGGCATGCCGCAGGCCGCCGAGGTAGCCACCGCCTGCTGCATGGGTACGCTGCGCCAGACCAGGAACGGCACGGTCAGCGAACCGCCGCCGATACCGAAAATACTCGAGGCCCAGCCGATCACGCCGCCGGCGATGGTCAGCGCCGGCTTGCCCGGCTCGCCGAGGGCGGCCTTCGGCTTGAGTTCGAATGCCATCTGGATGGCCACGCAGATGGCGAATACACCAATGATCTTCTGCAGCAGCGGGCCGGTGATGGCCGAGGCGGTCAGCGCGCCCAGCACGGCGCCGAAGACGATGCCCAGCGCCAACCAGAGGAACAATGGCCAGCGCACCGCGCCCAGCTTGTGGTGCGCCCGCACTGAATTGACCGAGGTGAAGGCAATAGTCGCCAAGGAGGTGCCCACGGCCATATGGGTCAGCACCTCGGGAGCGAAGCCCTGCAGGGCGAAACTGTAGACCAGTACCGGGACGATGATCATGCCGCCGCCGACGCCGAACAAACCGGCCAATACCCCGGCACAGGCGCCCAGTACCAGATATATGACAAACTCCATCATTGCTCCCCAGGATACGCCGCGCTTTGGGGCGGCGGCACAATCCGCTAGTGTAACGAAAACCGCCCCCGCCCGCTGCCCCGGATCGCAGGAGACGCCCCATGTGCGAGCCGGTACACTGGACCGAGGAAAACGCTGAACCATCAGGAGTCGACCATGTGTCTGATCGCTTTCGCCTGGCAGTTGTCGGGCCGACCGTTGGTGTTGCTCGGCAACCGCGACGAATTCCATCCTCGGCCCACGCGGGCCGCCACGTTCTGGAACGAGGAAGGCCACCCCGAACTGCTGGCGGGCAAGGATCTGCAGGCTGGAGGCACCTGGCTCGGCGTGACCCGCGGCGGCCGCTTCGCCGCGCTGACCAATATCCGCTCGCCCCAGGCCGGACCCGGCCCGCGCTCACGGGGCAGCCTGGTGCTCGACTATCTGACCGGGAATATGAGTCCGGGCGATTATCTGCAGAGCCTGGCCGGCGATCTGGATGATTACGCCGGCTTCAATCTGCTGGTCGGTACACCCGAGCAGCTCTGGCATCTCAACAGTCAGGAAGGGTCGGCGAGCGCGCTGGCGCCCGGTCTCTATGGGCTCTCCAATGCCTCGCTGAACAGTCCCTGGCCGAAGCTGCAGAGCCTGCGCCAAGGATTGGAAGCCAACCTCGATAGCGACAGCAACAGCTTGCTGGCGCTGCTCAGCGACACGCAGGAATACCCGGATGGGCAGTTACCCGATAGCGGCATCAGTTTGGAATGGGAGCGCCGATTGTCGGCGACCTTTATCCTTGGCGCCGACTACGGCACGCGTGCCAGCAGCCTGCTGACTATCGAGGCCGATGGCAGCATCACCTTCGTGGAGCGGAGCTTCGGTCCGGCAGGTGCGGACCTGGGTGAATCGGGCTGGAAGCTCTAAGGTAACCGGTGCTCAACGCACCGGCATCAACACCTTGCCCAGCCCCATGTTACGCAAAGCCAGGTGCAGGATACTCTGCACCAGGTAGGCGTTGTCCTGCTGCAGCGCTACTTCCAGCAAGGCCTGGGCATCGCTCAGGCTGATCTGGCGCAGCAGCCATTTGACCCGCGGCAGGTTAGTGGCGTTCATCGACAGCATATCGCAGCCCATGGCCAGCAAAAGCACCGCCGCGGCGGGATCACCGGCCATTTCCCCACACACGCTCATCGGCTTGCCGGCCTCCCGGCAGGCGCGGGATACGATCTGCAGTGCCTGCAGCACCGCTGGGTGCAGCGAATGGTACAGGTCCGCCACCCGCGGATTGTTACGGTCCACTGCCAGCAGATACTGGGTCAGATCGTTGGTGCCGACCGACAGGAAATCCACCAGCTGTACCAGTTCCCGCGCCTGATAGACCGCCGCCGGCACTTCGATCATCACCCCTACCGGGGGCATGGGCACCTTGACGCCCTCATCCAGCACTTCGCTATAGGCGCGGTGGATCAGGTGCAGCGCATCCTCTACCTCATAGACGCTGCTGATCATTGGTAGCATGATGCGCAGATTATCCAGGCCCTCGCTGGCCTTGAGCATGGCACGAATCTGCACCAGAAAGATTTCCGGATGATCCAGGGTGACGCGAATGCCACGCCAACCAAGGAAAGGGTTGTCTTCCTTGATCGGGAAGTAGCTCAGCGCCTTGTCGCCCCCCACATCCAGGGTGCGCATGGTCACCGGCAACGGATGAAAGGCCTGCAACTGCTCCCGATAGGTTGCCTGCTGCTCTTTCTCGCTGGGGAAGCGGTCCTGGATCATGAAGGGCACTTCGGTACGGTACAGCCCCACCCCCTCGGCGCCGCGATCCAGCGACCGGGCGATATCGGCGAACAGACCGGTGTTCACCCACAGCGGTACGCGATGGCCGTCCAGGGTAATGCAAGGCTCGGCACGCAGTTTCTCCAGCCCATGGGACAGTTCCATTTCCTCGCGGATCAGCTCGCGGTAGTGCCGCCGCAGCTCCTGGGAAGGGTTGGAGTAGACCTCACCGGCATTGCCGTCGACGATCAGTTCCAGCTTGTCCATGCGCAGGTACGGCAAGTCCACCGCGCCCATGACGGTGGGGATGCCCATGGCCCGCGCCAGGATGGCCACATGGGAGCTGCCCGAGCCCAATACCGAGACCAGCCCGACCAGTCGATCCTTGGGTACTTCGCCGAGCATCGCCGGTGTCAGCTCCTCGGCGACCAGAATGGTCCGCTTCGGAAACACCAGTCGCTGGCGCCCGGCTTCCTGCAGGCAGGCCAGCAGCCGGCGACCAAGATCCTTGATATCCGACGCCCGCTCCTGCAGATAGGGATCATCCATCAACTCGAAACGCGCCACATGGGCGTTGATGACATCGCGCAGGGCACCCTGGGCCCACTGCCCTTCGCGAATGCCCTTGATGATTTCATTACCCAGGGATGAGTCATCCAACATCATCAGGTAGACATCAAACAGCGCCAGCTCTTCGGGGCGCAGCTGTGCAGACAGCTTTGCCGACAGCCGCTTGATATCGACCCGCACCGCCTCCACCGCCTTGCGATACAAGGCGATTTCGGCATCGATATCCTTGATTTCCTTGTCCGGTACGGCCTTGAGATCAGCGGGCGGCAGCATCACCACCGCACGGCCCATGGCAATACCCGGCGCGCCGGGCACCGCATCAAAGCGGGTGTCCTGAATGACCTCGCCACTCCAGCCCAAACCGCGCATCGCTCCGGTCGCCTCGGCATGGGCGATGACGCCAGCGAGCTGGGCGCTCATGGTCACCAGGAAGGACTCTTCCACCTCGTCGAACTGACGGCGCTCCTTCTGCTGGATCACCAGTACACCCATGACCCGACGGTGGTGGATGATGGGCACGCCGAGGAAGGAGGCATAGCGCTCCTCGCCGGTCTCGGCGAAGTAGCGGAATCGCGGGTGGGCGGCGGCGTCCTCGAGGTTGACTGGCTCCTCGCGAATACCGACATAGCCGATCAGGCCTTCATTGCTACCCAGGCTCACCACCCCGACCGCGTCCTGGTTCAGGCCCTCGGTGGCCATCAATTCATAGCGATCGGTATCGGGGTTGAGCAGATAGACGGAACAGACATGGGTTTCCATCGCCTCGCGCACGCGGCGGACGATGATCTTCAATGCGGACGCCAGGTCCTTGGCCGAATTGACTTCCTGGACGATACGCCGAAGCGTATTGAGCATATTCAACATCCGGTCAGCTCACTCAGCGGCAGACGCGGTGCCAGCTCCTTCATGGCCCGGCGATACACGTCCCGCTTGAAGGCCACCACCTGACCCAGCGGATACCAGTAGCTGACCCAGCGCCAGCCATCAAACTCGGGCTTGGGGGTCCTGGTCATGCAGACCCGCTCATCCTCGCAGGCCAGCCGCAGCAGGAACCACTTCTGCTTCTGGCCGACACAGACCGGTTGGGAGTGGCTGCGAATCAGCCGTTGCGGCAGACGATAGCGCAGCCAGCCACGGGTGCAGGCGAGGATTTCCACATCCTCCGGCAGCAAGCCGACTTCTTCATGCAGCTCCCGATACAGTGCCTGCTCGGGGCTTTCATTGCGCTGGATACCGCCCTGCGGAAACTGCCAGGCCTCCTGACCGATACGCCTGGCCCATAGCACCTGACCCAACCCATTGGTCAGGATGATGCCTACATTGGGACGAAAGCCGTCGGAGTCGATCACTGCCGGTATCCTTATCTGTTTTCCCATGCATTGTTCCATAAAGACGCGCGCCCCAGCAATTGCATAAATGCCGCCTGGACCAAGCATTTCTCCCGCGCCTGAATTATCCTTGCAGCTTCGCTACATCCAACGACAGGAGCATTCCGTGGCACTGGCCATCTTCGACCTCGACAATACCCTGCTGGGCACCGACAGTGACAACGCCTGGGGGGAATTCGTCGTTGCGCACAATATCGTCGATGCGCAGACATACGGCGCACTCAATACCAAGTTCTTCAATGATTACCTGGATGGCAAGCTCGACGTTACCGACTACCTCGACTTCTGCCTTGAACCCCTGGGCCGGCACAGCCGCGAGCAGCTGGAGCAGTGGCACACCCAGTTCATGCAGGAAAAGATCGAGCCCTTCGTCCTGCCCAAGGCGCTGGAGTTGATAGCCCGCCACGAGCAGGCCGGTGATACCACCATGATCATCACCGCGACCAACCGCTTCGTCGCCGGCCCCATCGGTCGCCGCTACGGCATCGATATCATGCTGGCCTCCGAATGCGAGGAAATCGACGGCCGCTATACTGGTCGCTCCTGCGACATCCCCTGCTTCCGTGAGGGCAAGGTCACCCGCCTGGAGCGCTGGCTCGAAGAGACCGGCAATGATCTCGCGGGCGCCTGGTTCTACAGCGACTCGCGCAACGATCTGCCGCTGCTATCGATGGTCGACAACCCGGTTGCCGTCGATCCAGACGATGTGCTGCGTGCCCATGCCGAGCAGCACGGCTGGTCGATCATCAGCCTGCGCGACTGATCCAGCTCCCGCAAAACAAAAAGGCCCCGGCAATCTATTCTGCCGGAGCCTTTTTTGGTAAGAACCTCAGTTCAACGGGGCGCGCTGCCTTCCATCAGACCGGCAACACCCGGCAGAAGTAGCTCTTGATGTAGCCGGTCTCCGGAATGGCCGGATGCAGCGGATGATCGGCGCCCTGGAAGCCGCGCTCGGCGATCACCAGATGACGATCCAGATGCCGGCTGGCAGCCAGCAGGATATCGCGCAGGCTGTTTTCGGCCAGGTGCATGGAGCAGGATGCCGACACCAGGATGCCGTCCCGATTCAACAGGCGCATGGCCTGTTCATTGAGGCGGCGATAGGCATTCTCGCCGTTGCGGATATCCTTGCGCTTCTTGATGAAGGCCGGCGGATCGGCAATCACCACATCGAACTTCTCGCCCGCGCCCTTGAGTTCGCGCAGCGCGTCCATCACGTCACCTTCGACCACCGCCATCTTATCCGCCACGCCGTTCAGCGCCGCGTTGTGTTCGACCAGATCCAGCGCCGCCGCCGAGCTGTCCACGCACATGACTTCGCTGGCGCCGAAAACCGCTGCCTGCACGCCCCAACCGCCAATGTAGCTGTACAGATCCAGCACTCGCTTGCCCTGGACGTAAGGCGCCAGGCGCGCACGGTTCATGCGGTGATCGTAGAACCAGCCGGTCTTCTGCCCGGTGTGTACCGGTGCCTCGAAGCGCACGCCATTCTCTTCCAGCGCTACCCGCTCGGGCACTTCGCCGAAGGCCACTTCCACATAGGAAGCCAGTTTCTCCGCCTTGCGCGCCGCCCCGTCGTTCTTGAACAGGATACCCGCCGGCTTCAATACCTGCACCAGAGCGTCGATGATCTCGCTGCGTACGCGCTCCATGCCTGGCGTGGTGATCTGCACCACCAGGTAGTCGCCGAAACGGTCCACAACCACTCCCGGCAACAAGTCGGACTCACCGTACACCAGTCGGTAGAAGGGCTTGTCGAACAGCTTCTCACGCAAGCTCAGGGCGACTTTCAACCGGTGCACCAGCAGCGACTTGTCCAGCCCGTGGGCGGCATCGCGGCTATGCAGGCGGGCACAGATCAGATTGTCCGGACTGACGGTAGCCAATCCCAGCAGCTTGCCCGAGGCCGTCTCCAGCTGAACCTCCTGGCCTGCTTCCAGGGCGGTGAGCGGAGTCTGGGCAATATCGACTTCATTGCTGAATACCCACAGATGGCCGCCCTTGATGCGGCGATCACTGTTGGACTTGAGGCGCAGGCTGGGCAGACTCATCACTAACTCCTGGATATGGCTGGCTGGAACATTCCGCCGGGACGGCAGTATACAGGAGCCAGGCCGGATGCCTGCGGGTTCTCTATTGCGGATGGCTGAAAGGTACTGATCAATCTCGACCTAAAGAATCACCAGAGCCGGCTACACTGAACAGTCCGGCCCCCTCACACTGATAGCCAGGAGCATGCCATGACCATTCCGCTGATTCTCACCGTGATTTCCGTCGACAAGCCCGGGCTGGTGGAAAGCCTGGCCCAGGCCATCAACCGACATGGCGGCAACTGGCTGGACAGCCGTATGGCGCGGATGGCCGGGCAATTTGCCGGCATCCTGCGGGTGGATGTGCCCGCCGGCGAGGTCGAAGCCTTGCGGGTGGAACTGGAGAACATGAGCAGCGCCGGCATCAATATCCAGCTGGCAGCCAGCGGTCAGGGAGAGGAGCTACCCCTGGGGACGCTGATGCTCAACCTGGTAGGCAATGACCGCCCCGGTATCGTCCACGAGGTTTCTGCGATCCTGGCGCGGCATGGCGTCAATGTGGAACAACTGGATACCTGCCGTGAGCCGGCGCCCATGACCGCCGATCTGCTGTTTCGCGCCACTATCCGCCTGGGCGTGCTGCCTCAGACCGATATCGACGCGCTGCGCGCCGATCTGGAAAACCTCGCCGATGACCTGATGGTCGAGCTGGAGGAAACGGCAGGGTCCGATACTAGCGCCCATGCAATGGCTCGCCATGAATGACCAGGGCATGGGGCTTGGTTACAGCAAAAATACCGTCGCCAGGCCGAGGAAGGAGGAGAAGCCGACTACGTCGGTGACCGCCATCAGTACCATGCTGCCAGCTAGCGCCGGATCAATGCCGAAACGTCGCAGGATCAATGGAATCAGCAGCCCGGCGAGTACCGCACAGACCAGGTTGATCAGGATTGCCAGACCGATCACCCAACCGATACCCAGGCTGCCGAACCAGAGTATCGCCACCCCTGCCACCAGCACGGCCCAGAGCAGCCCATTGAGCGTGCCTATCCCCAGCTCCTTGCCCAACAGCACCTTGAGGTTACCGGTATCAACCTGGCCGAGGGCCAGACCGCGAATCACCAACGTCAGGGTCTGACTGCCGGCAATCCCGCCCATGCTGGCCACCACCGGCATCAATACCGCCAACGCGACTATCTGTTCCAGCGCTCCCTGGAACTGGCCGATCACCGAGGCCGCGAGAAAGGCGGTGATCAGGTTACAGCCCAGCCAGACCGAGCGGCGGCGGGTGCTGGTCAGGACCGGGGCGAACATATCCGCCTCGTCATCCAGACCGGCCATGCCCATGATGGCCCGCTCGGAATCCTCGCGGATGCTATCCATCACATCATCCACGGTGATGCGTCCTAGCAGGACGCCATCCTCGCTGGTCACCGCAGCCGAGAGCATGTCCAGATCCTCGAACTGGCGCGCCACTTCCTGGCTGCTGGTGAGCACGTCCAGCGCCTTGAACTCGCTGTCCATTACTTCACTGACCAGCTCATCGGCCATGCTGGTGACCAGCCGGCTGAGGCGCAGCACACCGAGATAGTGGTTCTCACGGTCGACCACCATCAGCTTGTCGGTGTGGTCGGGCAGGTCCTCAAGCAGACGCAGATAACGCAATACCGACCCCACCCGCACATCCGCACGCACCGAGATGTGGTCGATGTTCATCAGGCCACCGGCGGATTCTTCCGGGTAGGACAGCATGTCCGCCAGTTGCTGGCGCTTCTTCACGTCCATCGACAGCAGCAGCTGCCGACCGGGGCCGAAGGGCAGCGCCTGGATCAGATCCACCAGGTCATCGAGGTCGAGTTGCCGGGCGGCATCAAGCAATTCACCATCGGCCATTTCCATGGCCAGGCCCGCACCCACTTCCTCGCGCAGGTGCACCAGAATGCGTCCGGCCCGGGCGCTGTCCAGCCGCGACCAGATACTGCTGCGTTCGCTGGGCGGCAAGGCTTCCAGCAGACCGGCTGCCTGCGCGGGATGCAGTTTGCCGAGGATCTTCAGCGCCCGCTTGAACCGCCCCCCTTCCAGCGCTTCACGCACCTGGGCGATCGGACTGACCTCCTCGGCCTCATCCGCCTCCGGCTCCAGGGTGTCGGGATTGTCATTGCTGTGCAGCAACAGGTGCTCGGCCAGCGCAGGATCGAGCAACAGGAGAATCTCCTGCTCGGCCTCGTCGCCGATCTGGTTCCAGACCAGCTGTTGCTGCTGTTCGTCCAGCTGCTGTAGCAGGTCGACGGCTTCCTGGGCGGTCAAATCACGCAGGATGCGCCGCACACGCTTGAGCTTGCCCTTGCCCAGCGCCTCGGTAACGGCTTCCTGGAGTTCGACAGCGGATAGGGCTTCTTCACTCATGGCTTACTTCCATCGGGCGGTGGTTCAATTGACGCACAGCCAGACGCCTGAGATACAAGCGGCAGCGGCCGGCCCGCTAAAATACCACAATGGCCGGCGCCCCGGCCGCCCTACTGCGCGTCGTCGGCCCAAGCCTCCAGCGGCGGACAGGCACAGAACAGGTTGCGGTCACCATAGACGTTGTCGATGCGGTTCACCGCCGGCCAGAACTTGTTATGGGCCACCCAATCCAGGGGGAACACCGCTTCCTGCCGGGAATAGCTGCGCTGCCAGTCACCAGTGATATCCGCCAGGGTGTGCGGCGCGTTGTGCAGCGGGTTGTCCTCGGCACTCCACTGGACCCGCTCGACCCGCGCGATTTCGCTGCGAATGGTCAACATGGCATCGATGAAGCGGTCCAGTTCGGCCCTGGATTCACTTTCGGTCGGCTCGATCATCAGCGTGCCGGGCACCGGGAAGGACATGGTCGGCGCGTGGAAACCGAAGTCCATCAGGCGCTTGGCAATGTCTTCCTCGGTGACGCCCGAAGCCGCCTTGATCGGCCGGATATCAATGATGCACTCATGGGCGACCCGGCCGTTACGCCCGCTGTAGAGCACCGGGTAGGCTTCACCCAGGCGCTGGGCGATGTAGTTGGCGTTGAGAATCGCCACCTCGGTGGCCTGCCGCAGCCCGCTGGCACCCATCAGTGCGATGTAGGTCCAGCTGATCGGCAGAATGCTGGCGCTGCCCCAGGGCGCGGCACTGACCGCGTCGTTTTCCGGGTTCGGGCCGTCCAATGGCACCACCATATGATTGGCAAGATACGGCGCCAGATGCGCCTTGACGCCGATCGGCCCCATACCCGGACCACCGCCGCCATGGGGAATACAGAAGGTCTTGTGCAGATTCATGTGCGAGACATCGGCACCAAAATCCGCCGGCTGCGCCAAGCCGACCAGGGCATTGAGGTTGGCGCCGTCCATGTATACCTGACCGCCATGCTGATGGACGATGTCGCAGATCTCGCGGATGCCCTCTTCATACACGCCGTGGGTCGAGGGATAGGTGATCATCAGGCAGGACAGGTCCGCGGTGTGCTCCACAGCCTTGCTGCGCAGATCGTCGATATTGACGTTGCCCTGTTCGTCGCAGGCCACCAGCACTACGCGCATGCCCGCCATCATCGCCGAGGCCGGGTTGGTGCCGTGGGCCGAGGTCGGGATCAAGCAGACATCACGGTGTCCGTTACCCGTTTCTTCATGGTATTTGCGGATCGCCAGCAGCCCGGCATATTCGCCCTGGGCGCCGGAGTTGGGTTGCATGCTGATGGCATCGAAGCCGGTGATCGCTCGCAGCATGGCTTCCAGCTCGCCGATCATGGCCTTGTAGCCAGCCGCCTGGGCCAGCGGCGCAAAGGGATGCATGCGAGCGAATTCCGGCCAGGTGATGGGAATCATCTCGCTGGTGGCATTCAGCTTCATGGTGCAGGAGCCCAGTGGAATCATCGCGTGGTTCAGCGCCAGGTCCTTGTTCTCCAGGGACTTGATGTAGCGCAGCATGGCGGTTTCCGAGCGGTGCCGGTGGAATACCGGGTGCGTCAGAATCGCCGACCGGCGCAAGAACTGATCGGGTATGCCCGACTCCTTGCCGGCCACCGACCGATCCAGCTCGGCCAGATCCTGGTTGTGGCCATCGCCGACAAAACAGCGCAGCAGCGCTTCGACCGTCTCTGCCGTGGTGGTTTCGTCCAGGCTGATGCCCAGATGGTCAGCGTCGATCAGCCGCAGGTTGATGCCCTGGCTGCGCGCGCGGCCGACAATGGTATTCGCCTGCCCCGGCACGTTCAGCGTCAGGGTATCGAAGAATCGATGATTGCTGCGGTTAATGCCGCCCCGCTCAAGCCCGGCGGCGAGCATGGCGGTCAGCCGATGCACCCGGCGGGCAATCATCTGCAGCCCTTCCGGGCCATGGTAGACCGCATAGAAACTGGCGATATTGGCCAGCAATACCTGAGCGGTACAGATGTTGGAGTTGGCCTTTTCCCGGCGGATATGCTGCTCGCGGGTCTGCAGCGCCATACGCAGCGCCCGGTTACCGCGGGCATCCACCGATACGCCGATGATGCGCCCCGGCATGGCCCGCTTGTAGGCATCCCGGGTGGCGAAGAAGGCAGCATGGGGGCCACCATAGCCCATGGGTACGCCGAAGCGCTGGGAGGAGCCGAACACCACATCGGCGCCCAGCTCGCCGGGCGGCGTCAGCAGCACCAGACTCAGCGGGTCCGCCGCCACGCAGGCCAGCCCCTGTTGCGCCTGCACCTGCGCGATCAGTGGCGCCAGGTCGCGGATTTCACCCCAGGTAGTGGTGTACTGGAACACCGCCCCGAAGACCTGATGCTGCGCCAGCGCATCGACCGAGTCGACCAGCAGCTCGAATCCGAAGGCTTCGGCGCGGGTGCGTACCACCGAAATGGTCTGTGGGTGGCAATCCTCATCGATGAAGAACAGGTTGCTCTTGCTCTTGGCCACCCGCCGCGCCAGGGTCATGGCCTCGGCGGCGGCAGTGGCTTCGTCGAGCAAGGAGGCGTTGGCCAGCTCCATGCCAGTCAGGTCCAGGGTCATCTGTTGGAAGTTGAGCAGCGCTTCCAGGCGGCCCTGGGAAATTTCCGGCTGGTAAGGGGTGTAGGCGGTATACCAGCCGGGGTTTTCCAGCACGTTGCGCAGAACCACCGGCGGGGTGATGGTGTCGTGATAACCCATGCCAATACAGGAGGTGAAGATCTGATTGCGGCTGGCCAGTCCCTTCAGGTACGCCAATACCTGGGTCTCGGTGCGCGGCTCGTCCAGCGCCAGCGCTCCGCCCATGGCGATACTCTGCGGCAGGGTCTGTTCAATCAGCTCTGCCAGCGACGCCACCCCCAGGGTCTCGAGCATGCTCTGCTGCTCCGCCGCATCCGGGCCGATATGGCGGCGGATAAAGGCGTCAGGCTGTTCCAGTTCACGGAGACTCGGGGTATGGCTCATATACTGACCTCTTGTGTCATGGGCTATGCGTTAAAGCGCCTCAGAGGCTGGCCTGGTAACCTTCGGCGTCCAGCAGCTTGTCCAGTTCGCTGCTATCGGTGGGCTGGATGCGGAAGAACCAGGCGGCGCCGTACGGGTCCTCGTTGACCAGCTCCGGCGTGTCGGCCAGTGCCTCGTTGATCGCGACCACCTCGCCGCTCACCGGGGCGTAGATATCGGAAGCGGCCTTGACCGACTCGACCACCGCGCATTCCTCACCGGCGGTGAGCTGGCGGCCGACGTCCGGCAGTTCGACGAAAACCACGTCGCCCAAGGCATCCTGGGCGTGGTTGGTGATGCCCACGGTGATGCTGCCATCGGCTTCCTGGCGGCTCCATTCATGGCTGCTGGCGTAACGCAGTTCGCTGGGGGTATCGCTCATTTCAACTGTCCTCGATGGATCGTCAGGTTATTCGAATATCTGTTTGCCGTTGCGCACAAAGCCGGGGCGGATTACCCGCACTTCCAGCTGCTTGCCGCGGATCTCGACCTTGGCTGTGTTACCGGTAGCCGCCGGCACCCGCGCCAGGGCGATGGAGCAGCCAAGCGTGGGGGAAAAACTGCCGCTGGTGATCTCACCTGCCCCGACTCCGTCGACAATGACGGTCTGGTGGGCGCGCAGTACCGCGCGCTCATTCAGGACCAACCCCACCTGCCTGGGCTGATCACCGGCCTGGCGCTGCGCTTCCAGCGCCTGACGGCCAATGAAGTCACGGTCGGCGGGCTCCCAGGCAATGGTCCAGCCCATGTTGGCGGCCAAGGGTGAAGTCTGCTCGTCGATGTCGGCGCCGTACAGGTTCAGGCCCGCCTCCAGCCGCAGGGTGTCGCGGGCGCCCAGACCGCAGGGCTTGCAACCGGCCTCGTTCAATGCCTGCCAGAGATCGGGAGCCTCGTCGGCTGGCAGCATGATTTCCAGGCCATCTTCACCGGTGTAGCCGGTGCGGGCCAGGAACCAGGTGCCTTCCGGCTGCCCCTCGAAGGGCTTGAGAATGGAGATAAGTGCGGCGCGACTGTCGCTGACCACACTGGCGCACAGCTCACGGGCGCGCGGCCCCTGCACGGCGAGCATGGCCAACTCAGTGCGTTCGGTGATGGTGACCGCAGATTCGCCAACCTGCTGGCGCATCCAGGCCAGATCCTTGTCGCGGGTGCCGGCGTTGAGTACCAGTCGGTAGCCATCGTCGGTGCGGTAGACAATAAGATCGTCGAGGATGCCACCATTGTCGTTGAGCATGGCGGTGTACAGCGCCTTGCCAGTTTCGCTCAGGCGCGCCACATCGTTGGCCAGCAAGTACTGCAGCCAGGCCTTGGCATCGGCACCGGCCACATCCACCACCGCCATGTGCGATACGTCGAACATGCCCACATCTCGACGCACCTGGTGATGCTCCTCGATCTGGGAGCCGTAGTGCAGCGGCATGTCCCAGCCGCCGAAGTCGACCATCCTGGCGCCAGCGGCCAGATGGTGATCATAAAGTGGCGTGCGCGAACCCATGGCTGTTCCTTTGTTGTCATCAGACCAGTGTCTGATTGTAGTCACAATGATGCGGCTTTGGGAGCGGATCAGTGGCGACCGGAACGCCTGATCAGCACAATGACCGGCAGCAGGCCAACCAGCACCAGGGTCAATGCCGGCAGCGAGGCGCGGGTCCAGTCACCTTCGGTAGTCAGCGCGTGAATGCGCACCGCCAGGGTATCCCAGCCAAACGGCCGCATCAGCAGGGTGGCGGGCATTTCCTTGAGTACATCGACGAATACCAGCAGCGCGGCGCTGAGGATGCCCGGCAACAACAGCGGCACGTAAATGCGCCAGAACACCACCCAGCCGGGCTGACCAAGACTCTGGGCCGCCTCTGGCAGCGATGGCCGAATCCGCGCCAGCGAGGTATCCAGCGGCCCATAGGCCACGGCCATGAAGCGGATCAGGTAGGCCAGCAGCAGCGCGAACAGGCCACCCAGCAGCAACGGCGCGGGGTTGGCCATGCCGAGCCAGGCTTGCAGCGGCACCACCAGATGGTTATCCAGGTAACTGAAGAAGAACATGATGCCCACCGCCAACACCGAGCCGGGCAAGGCATAGCCGAGATTGGCCAGGGCGACGGCGCTCCGCACCCGGCGAATCGGCTGCAGACGCTGGGCCAGCACCAGCAGGATCGCCACGCTGACGGTCAGCGCCGCGGCGATACCGCCGAGCGTCAGGGTATTGCGAATCAAGCCCCAGTAACGGCTGTCCAGATCGGCGATACCGCTGCTCAACAACCAGAACAGCAATTGCCCCACCGGAATGACGAACGCGATTGCCAGCACCAGCAGGCAATAGCCGCTGGCCAGCCAGGCCAGCGGCCCCTTGAGCCGGTAAAGCGCACCTTTACGCGGCTTGTCGTTGGCTGGAAAGCGCTTGTTGCGGCCCTGGGCACGGCGCTCGGCAAACAATGCCAGAAATACGAACAGCAACAACAGGCTGGCCAACTGAGTGGCGCTTTGCAGACTGAAGAATCCGTACCAGGTCTTGTAGATGGCGGTGGTGAAGGTGTCGTAGTTGAACACCGAGACCGCGCCGAAATCGGCCAGCGTCTCCATTATCGCCAGGGCAGTGCCAGCGCTGATGGCTGGCCGCGCCATGGGAATGGCCACCCGCCAGAAGCCCTGCCAGGGCGTTTGTCCGAGAATCCGTGAGGCTTCCATCAGGCCGCGGCCCTGGGCCAGGAAGGCGCTGCGCGCGAGCATGTAGACGTAGGGGTAAAACACCAGCACCAGCGTCAGGATCACCCCGCCGGTGGAACGGATCGGCGGCAACCGGAAATCATTGCCGAACCAGTCGCGCAGCAGACTCTGCAACGGCCCGGCGAAATCCAGCAGACCGACCATGACGAACGCCAGTACATAGGCGGGTACGGCAAAGGGCAGCATTAACGCCCAATCCAGCCAGCGCCGGCCGGGAAAATCGCACAGGCTGGTCAGCCAGGCCAGGCTCACTCCCAGCAGAATGACGCCTGCGGCAACACCGGCGATCAACCACAGGGTATTGCTGATCAACCGCAGCATCTGCGTCTGCAGCAGGTGACCCCAGATCTGCTGATCGATGTCCTGCCAGCTGATCAACAGGACCAGCAGCGGCATCAGCACCAACGCAGCGCACAGATAGGCAACAAGTTGCCAGCGGGTTTTCCTGGCAGTGGATTGAAGAGGCACTGACAACGTCCTGTAGTAATAAACGAACACGCCCGTCGGGGGACCGACGGGCGTGCAGTATATAAGCAAAAGCGGCCGCCGGGTTTACCTCGGCGGCACTGCGCTGCGTATCAGTTCCAGCCCAGACGATCCATCAGCATGATGGCCTCGGGCTGGCGGCGACCAGCTACTTCAATATTGACGTTGTCCGCCTTGAAGTCACCCCAGGTTGCCACTTCTGCGGAGGGCTCCAGCGACGCGTTGGCCGGGAACTCCATGTTCACATCAGCGAAGACCCGCTGGGCTTCTTCGGTAGTCATCCACTCAAGCAGCTTGATGGCTTCTTCCGGCTGCTTGGCATGCTTGGTCACACCGGCGCCGGAGATGTTGACGTGCACACCACGGTCTTCCTGGTTCGGCCAGAACAGCTTGACCTTCACATCGGGCTCGGCCTTGTGCAGACGACCAAAGTAGTAGGAATTGACAATGCCCACGTCGCATTGGCCGGCGTCGATGGCCTTCAGCAGCGCGGTGTCGTCAGAAAATACCGGGGTGGCCAGATTGGCTAACCAGCCCTGGATAACCTCGGTGGTTTTTTCTTCACCGATGGACTCAAGCATGGTGGCGACCAGCGACTGGTTGTACACCTTCTTGGAAGTACGCAGGCAGACGCGGCCCTTCCAGCTGTCGTCGGCCAGGGCTTCGTAGGTGCTCAGCTCTTCCGGATTGACCCGCTCGGTGGAGTAGGCAATGGTCCGCGCGCGCAGGGACAGGCCGGTCCACATATCGTTACTGGAGCGCAGGTGCGCCGGGATATTTTCCTTGATGGTCGCCGAATCAACAGCCCGGAACAGCCCCTGCTCTTCCGCTTGCCACAGGTTGCCCGCGTCCACGGTCATGAACATATCCGCCGGGGTGTTGGCACCCTCGGCACGCAGGCGCGCCATCAGCGGCGCTTCCCTATCGGTAATGAAATTGATCTCGACGCCGGTCTTTTCGGTATACATATCGAAAACCGGTTTGATCAGGTGATCCTGGCGGGAGGAATACACCACCAGCTCCTTGGCTTGGGCAACGCTGGTGAAGGCGGTAGCAGCCAGGGTCAGGGCAACGAGGTTACGGGTAAAGGACATCGGACAAGCCTCTGGGTCGAAAAGCGAATCCAGATGATAATGAGTTTAATTCTTCCAATCCAGAGCGCAGCTGAAAAAACCGCTCCATCAGCTGCGTATAACGCCCTCGTTGAGCAGTTCCGGCGGCTGCGCCAGCGGCGGCAGCTTGCTGCCCAGCCCCATGGCGCGTCGAATGACACCGGCCTTGAGCGCATCCTGCCCGTCCAGCCACTGCATGCCGGTGTTGCGCAACCAGCGCAGCGGCAGGGCGTCGGCATGGAACAGTCGCTCGAAGCCTTCCATGGCCGCCATCATCGACAGGTTGGCAGCCATGCGTCGCCGCTCGTATCGCTGCAGCACCGGCAGGCTGGCAATATCTTCCCCGCGACGCAGTGCCGCACCCAGCACATCGGCCAGTTCGGCTACGTCCAGCAGGCCCAGGTTCACCCCCTGCCCTGCCAGTGGATGAATGCTGTGCGCCGCGTCGCCGATCAGCGCCAGCCCGGGCTTCACGTAGCGCCGGGCATGGCGCTGGCGCAGCGGGATGCAGTGGCGCTGGTCAGCCTGGAGAATACGACCCAGGCGTCCCTCGAAGGCCCGTTCCAGCTCCTCGGCGAACGCGGCCTCGTCCAGCGCCATGATCCGCTGCGCCGCCTCCGGCAGCAGCGACCAGACGATGGAGCAGTAATGGCCGTCTTCGCGGTCATTGAGCGGCAGCAAGGCCAGCGGGCCGGTGGGCAGGAAGCATTGCCAGGCGGTGTCGCAGTGATGCCGCTCGGTGCGGATGGTGGTGACCACCGCATGGTGCAGATAATCCCACTCACGCATGGCAAAACCGGCCAGATCCCGCAGCCGGGAACGGGCGCCGTCGGCCGCGACGATCAGCGGCGCCTGCAGCGCCTCGCCACCCTCCAGCTCCAGGCGCCAGCCGGCCTCGCCCTGGATCAGGTCGGTTACCCGGCGACCACCCAACAGCGCCACGCCGGTGCCGGCCAGGCTGTCCAGGACGGCCTGCTGCACCCGCCGGTTTTCGATGATGTGACCGAGGCGGTTTTCACCCAGCGCACCGGCATCGAAGCGGATCTCACCGGTGCCCTCGCCATCCCATACGCACATATGCCGGTAGGGGCTGCGCAGCGTTGGCGCGATATGCTGCCAGGCACCGAGATTGGTCAGAATATTTTCCGAAGCAGCGCTCAATGCACTGACCCGCGGATCGTACCCCGATTCGGTCGCCCGGGCCGGCACCGGCCGGTCCAGCGGAGTGGCATCCAGCAGCGCCACACGCAGAGAGCTGTCGGCCATTGCCCGCGCCAGGGTTGCGCCGACCATACCGGCGCCGACAACAATCAGATCGAACTGCTGCGCCATGGCGCCTCCGGAAGTATCACTGCTCATCCGCGCAGCCCCATGCCCTGACGGGCGAACAGGCTCTTGAGCGGTGGCAGCAAGTCCAGCGCCAGCAACCCGGCATTGCGGCCGGTCACCAGTGCGGGGTTACGATTGCTGAACAATTGGGTCAGGTAATGGCTGAAGGCAACCGTGGCGGCCTGGTCGGCGAACTGGGCATCGACATAGCCCTGCAATACTGCCAATGAGCCGGGGTCGCGCTGGTCGCGCTGAGCCTTCAGCAGGTGATCGGCCAGCGCCATGGCGTCGCGCAGGGACAGGTTGAAGCCCTGGCCGGCGATGGGATGCAGGCTGTGCGCGGCGTTACCCAACACCACCAGATGCGAGCGCACCTGCTCTTCCGCCTCGATGAGGTTCAGCGGATAGCTGGCCCGCTCACCCACCTTGGTCAGCGCCCCCATGCGAAAACCGAAGGCCGCCTGCAGACGCTGCAGAAACGCCTCGTCGGGCAGCGCCGCGACCGCGTCGGCGACATCCACCGGCAGGCTCCAGACCAATGCGCTGCGCTGGCCGGAAAGCGGTAATAGCGCCAGCGGCCCACTGTCGGTGAAACGCTCGTAGGCCACCCCGCCGTGACCATCAGCGGAGGTGATATTGGCAATCACTGCGACCTGCTGATAGGGATTGACCTTGCGCCGGATGCCCAGTTGATCGAGCAGACCGGAGCGTCCGCCATCGGCAATGATCAGCAGATCGGAGGACAATTGCTGCTGCCCGTCGGGGGTCTGCACATCCAGCGCATAACCACCTGGCTGCGGCCGGGCATGCGCCACCCGCGCCGGGGCCAGCCATTCGATGGCCTGATGATCCAGCGAGCCGAGCAGCACCTCGCCCAGCCAGGCATTCTCGACGATATAGCCCAGTGCCGGCACGCCTTCATCCGCGGCGTGCATGCGCGCCGAGCCGGGATGGCCCTGATCGGAGACATGAATCTGGCGGATCGGCTCGGCGCGCCGGGCCAGGTCGGACCAGATCCCCAGGCGCTCGAACAGTCGGCGGCTGCCATGGGACAACGCCGTGGAGCGGTTGTCGTAACTCGGCTGCCAGCCGCCCTTGACCGGCGGCTGGGCCTCGATCAGGCGAATCTTCCAGCCGGCCTGGCGGGCGCAATCCTGCAACCCCAACGCCAGACTGGCACCGACCATGCCGCCGCCGACGATGTTCAGGCTGGTGCTCACGCGGGCAGGTCCATCGCAGCGCGGGCCCGGGCCATCAGCGCCTCGATCTCATCCGCCTCGCGGGGGACATTGCCGGTCAGCACATCGTGGCCGTCCCGCGTCACCACCACATCATCTTCGATGCGGATACCAATGCCACGCCATTTGGCCGGCACATCCATGTTATCCACCGCGATGTAGATACCCGGTTCGACGGTCATCACCATGCCTGGCTCCAGTACCCGCCATTCGCCGCCGACCCGGTATTCACCGACATCGTGCACGTCCATGCCCAGCCAGTGACCGGCACGGTGCATGTAGAACGGACGGTAGGCGCCACTGACGATCAACTCTTCCAGTTCCCCGCGCAGCAGGCCCAGCTCCAGCAACCCGGCAGTGATTACCCGCACGGTGGCGTCATGGGCCTCGTTCCAGTCCCGGCCAGGGCCGATGACGGCAAAGGCAGCGGCCTGGGACTTGAGTACGATGTCGTAGATGGCCCGCTGTTCCGGGCTGAAGCGCCCATTGGCCGGAAAAGTGCGCGTGATGTCGCTGGCATAGCAGTCCAGCTCGCAACCGGCATCGATCAGCACCAGATCACCATCACGGATCTGGCTGGTGTTTTCGGTGTAATGCAGGATGCAGGCGTTGCGCCCGGCAGCGACGATCGAGGCATAGGCCGGCGATCGGCTGCCGTGGCGCATGAAGGTATGCTGCAGCTCGGCTTCCAGCTGGTATTCATACATACCGGGACGGCAGACCTCCATGGCCCGGGTGTGCGCTTCGGCAGAGATATCCCCGGCGGCCTGCATGACCCGCAGTTCCGCGGCGCTCTTGTACAGGCGCATGTCATGCAGCAGGTGATCCAGGGCGACGAATTCCTTCGGCGGCTCGGCACCCAGCCGCGCCTTGCTGCGGATGGTGTTGATCCAGCCGGTCAGGCGCATGTCGAATTCCTGATTGGCACCCATCGCGTAGTAGACCCGCTCGCGGCCTTCGATCAGACCGGGCAGGATGTCATCCACATCGCTGATCGGAAAGGCGTCATCGGCGCCGAAGTCCGCCACCGCCCCTTCCTGACCGGCACGATAGCCATCCCACAACTCGCGCTCGGGGTCTTTTTCCCGGCAGAACAGCACATATTCGCCATGCTCGCGGCCAGGGATCAACACTGCCACCGCTTCGGGTTCGGGAAAGCCGGTCAGATACTGAAAGTCGCTGTCCTGGCGGTATTGATGCTCCACATCGCGGTTGCGGATATAGACCGGTGCGGCCGGCAGGATGGCGATGCTGTCGGGTTCCATCTGCGCCATCAGCGCCTTGCGGCGACGGGCATATTCCTGCTTGCTGATGTACATGAATTTTCTCTCAGTGCAGTGAAGCGGGCGGTTGGTCCGGAGCCTGGTCGGCCGGCTGGCATTCGCTGAACAATAACAGCACCGCCATGCGAACGTATTCCATGACTTCCATGAAATCGGCTTCGTTGGCGTCGGACTCTTCCAGATCGGTCTGAACCTGGGCGATGGCGGCGAAGTCAGCGAGCACGCTGCTGGCTTCCTCGCTCAGCTCACCCTTGCGCCCCACCAGGCCGAAGCCGCCGAGAAACCCTTCGCACCACTGCCCCAGGGACAGCGTGCGGCGATCGATGGCGGCTTCGTCATCGGGCAACAGCAGGGTCAGGTCAAAGCCACTGCCGGCCAGTTGCGCCAGGCTGGCATCGTACAGCTGGATCAGAAACACCTTGTCGGCCTCGGACAGGCTGCCACGACCATCGATGACCTCGCGGGCCACCTCCAGCCAGGTTCCATGGTCGAGCCGCGCACCAGCGGCGAGCCGGCCAACCAGGTGGCCGTGCAGTTCAGCGGGGAAGCCGGCGGCAGACTGTTCGTTGAACAGTTGCTCGACTCGGTCGTAATCAAAAGCGGCGGGCATCAGAGCCATGGTTTTCCGGCCTCTCGGACAAGGGGGGACATCGGGCTGGGAAGCGTTCCAGTCAACTGGCATATCCTACAGACCCGAGCGCCCCGGGAACAACCAGCGACCGGTCGACAGATTACCGCATCCGGGGTTTGACCGTCCTCCCTGCCCCCTCTATAGTTCGGCAACAGCGGGATGACTACTGACGGCGACAATGGACGATTCCAACATCAACGACCTGATTGAAAAAATTGACCGGTTGATTGCCACCTGTGATCGACTGCAGCAGCAGAACCAACAGCTCCTGGCTCAGGAACGTTCCTGGCGTGACGAACGATTGCAATTGATCGAGAAGAACGATTTGGCCCGACAGAAGGTCGAAGCCATGATATTGCGTCTGAAATCCCTGGAGCACGATTCATGAACCAACCCCTGACAGTCACCCTGCGCATTCTCGACAAGGAATACCAGGTCGCCTGCCCCCCCGAAGAACGTTACAACCTGGAAGAAGCCGCCCGGCATCTGGACAACACCATGCGCGACATCCGCAATCGCGGCAAGGTCGTCGGACTGGAACGGATCGCAGTCATGGCCGCCCTCAACATCAGCCATGAAATGCTCAGCGGCAATCTGCAGAAGGGCCGCCTGATGAGCGATCAACAGCAACAGATAACCGAGCTGACCAACCGTCTCGATCAAGCTCTGGCGCGCCACCAGGAATAGCCCCCGACAGCCCGAGGTCTGGAATAGCAGTGAGTTTTCTGTATACTCGGTCACATCCCTGGGATGTTTGCCAGTCGGTGATGTCCCTGAGCCGATACTCCTGTAGAAGGGGGGCACGCGTTGCCGTCGGTGTGCATGTCCGCTTGCCGGAAAGCCTAAAACGGTACCATGTCCTCCGCCTTGAACTTTCGGGTTCAAGGGCTAACCCGACAGCGGCATTCCGGGGTCCCTTTTCATGAATGGCGAAAGCCGCTCCACCCTGCGCCGGCAACTGCGCGCCGCGCGACGCTCCCTCAGCCCCCAGCAGCAACATCAAGCCAGCCAGCAGTTGTGGCGGCAACTGGCGCAACATCCACTATTTCGCCGCAGCCGACATATCGCGTTTTATCTGGCCAATGATGGTGAAATCGATCCCTCGGTGCTGATGGCCCATGCGCGCCGCCTGGGTAAGCATTGCTATCTGCCGGTGATCACCGGCTGGCCAGCCGATCGCATGCATTTCCAGCGCCTGGTGCCCGGACAGCGCTGGGTCAGCAACCGCTTTGGTATCCGCGAACCGCTGATTGATCCCGGCCTGCAGGCGCGCCCCTGGCGTCTGGACCTGATCCTGATGCCCCTGGTCGGTTTCGATGAGAACGGCAACCGCCTCGGCATGGGCGGCGGTTTCTATGACCGCACCTTCGCCTTCCGGCGGCGGCGCCAGCACTGGACCGGCCCTCGCCTGCTGGGCCTGGCCCATCATTGTCAGAAAGTCGCGCAGCTGCCTACCGCCAGCTGGGATATCCCACTGGACGGCATCGTCAGCGATCAGCAGATCATTCTGTTGCGTTAGATTCCATCCCGGTCGGGACAGCGGGGCGATCGAAGTAGCTCTGGGTGTATCCCGTGGTCACCACCCCCAGGGTAAACACCAACACGAGAATCCATATCAAATCCGGCTTACGGCGCATTACTTGCCCTCCAATACTGGCCAACTACCTTGTCTGGTCCATCAGAGCGTCCGGCATACGGGCGCACAAACACATTTCGAGACAATACATTCCGACGTATCGAGCGACACCGATATACCCTATCCAGAACAGCCTGTCAACCAGCACCTCCCCGGCACCTCATCCCCTGTTCCGCACCGTCATGCTTCTCCATGCATTGGCCAAACCAGCACCGCGGACCAGGTCCTAGCCCAGATAGAGCTGGTACGCAGGGTTGTCAGTCTCGTCCCAATAACGATAACCGATGGCATCCAGCGCTGCCGGCACCTTCGACCGCTCAGCCTCGGGTACCTGCAGGCCGACCACCACCCGCCCGTAGTCGGCACCGTGGTTGCGGTAGTGGAACATGGAGATGTTCCAGCGGCCGCCCAACTTGTTGAGGAAGTTGAATAGCGCGCCGGGGCGCTCGGGGAATTCGAAGCGGTACACCACCTCGTCTTCCACCTGTACCGAGTGCCCGCCAACCATGTGCCGGATATGCAGCTTGGCCAGCTCGTTGTCGGTCAGGTCCAGCACCGGGAAGTCGCGCTCGATCAGCCCGGCCACCAACGCCTCACGCGGATCCAGCTCAGGGTGGGTCTGCACGCCGACAAAGATGTGTGCTTGCTGCTGGTCGTGATAGCGATAGTTGAATTCGGTAATGGCGCGCTTGCCGATGGCCTGACAGAACGCCTTGAAGCTGCCCGGACGCTCGGGGATGGTCACTGCCAGCAATGCTTCGCGCTGCTCGCCGATCTCGGCACGCTCAGCAACATGACGCAGGCGGTCGAAGTTGATGTTGGCACCCGAGTCGATGGCGACCATCACCTGGCCGGCGCAGCCTTCGCGCTCGACGTACTTCTTGATACCCGCCACACCGAGACAGCCCGCCGGCTCGCAGATGGAGCGGGTGTCATCGTAGATGTCCTTGATGGCCGCGCACATCTCGTCGGAGGACACGGTGATCACCTCATCCACATACTTCTTGCAGATATCGAAGGTGTACTTGCCGATCTGGGCCACTGCCACACCATCGGCAAACTGCCCGACCTGGCTCAGCGTCACCCGCTTGCCCCGCTGCAGCGCAGCCTGCAAACAGTTGGAATCCTGCGGTTCGACACCGATCACCTTGATCTCCGGGCGCAGGTACTTCACATAGGCGGCGATACCGGCAATCAAGCCGCCGCCGCCAACCGGCACGAAGATGGCGTCCAGCTGCCCGGGATGCTGACGCAGAATCTCCATGGCCACGGTGCCCTGTCCGGCAATGGTGTCAGGATCATCGTAGGGATGAATGAACACCCACCCCTTTTCTTCTACCTGCTTCTGCGCATAGGCCAGCGCCTCGTCGAAGGCATCGCCATGCAATACCACCTTGCCGCCCCGCGCCCGCACCGCCTTGACCTTGATCTCGGGTGTGGTCTTGGGCATCACGATGGTTGCCTTCACCCCCATGTGCCGCGCCGCAAAAGCCAGGCCCTGGGCATGGTTGCCCGCCGACGCCGCAACCACTCCACGGGCGCGCTGCTCATCGGTCAACTGCTTGAGCTTGTTGTAGGCGCCGCGAATCTTGAAGGAGAACACCGGCTGCAGGTCTTCACGCTTGAGCAGAACGGTATTGCCGAGCCGCTCGGAAAGGAAGGGCGCGCGGTGAATGGGGGTTTCGACGGCGACATCGTAGACGGGGGAGCAGAGGATCTTCTTGACGTAGCTTTCCAGGGTAGGCATCGGGTTTCGGCTTGGTGATAGGTGAGGTAAAAGCGCCAGTCTAAACGAATCGGGCCCGATCCGACTACACGCTGTCCGGACAGGGCCGTATAATTGCTGCTTTATTCAAAGCACAGAGGTGACCGGCATGACCCAGGACGAACTCAAGCAGGCCGTGGGGCAAGCCGCGGTGGATATTCTGCTGCCCCAGCTGGAAGATCAGAGTGTCATCGGCGTCGGCACCGGCTCGACCGCCAATTGCTTCATCGATGCGCTGGCCAGACACAAGGGCCGCTTCGATGGCGCCGTGGCCAGCTCCCAGGCCACCGCCGAGCGCCTGAAGCAACATGGCATTCCGGTATATGACCTCAATAGCGTGGCCAATCTGGATTTTTATGTTGATGGAGCCGATGAGGCCAATAAGCATCTGGAACTGATCAAGGGCGGCGGCGCCGCCCTGACCCGCGAAAAGATCGTCGCCGCCGTGGCGCGCACCTTCATCTGCATTGCCGATGAGAGCAAGCTGGTCGCGACTCTCGGAGAGTTTCCACTACCGGTGGAAGTGATCCCCATGGCACGCAGCTACGTGGCCCGGGAAATCGTCAAGCTCGGCGGCGATCCGGCCTATCGCGAAGGCGTGGTAACCGACAACGGCAACGTGATTCTCGATGTGCATAACCTGCAGATCCATGATCCACGCGGACTGGAAGAGCAGCTCAACGCCATTGTTGGTGTGGTCTGCAACGGGCTGTTTGCTGCGCGGCCGGCGGATATTCTGCTGCTGGGTACTGCCAAGGGCGTGCAACGACTGGAACGCAGCGCTGGCTGATCCGTTCGCGGGCCAGTCCACTCCCACGGAAAAAATAAGCGCATGACGCTTACCGGCATGACGGATAAATGCGGCTATTCCGTGGGAGTAGTTGTTCTGGGGTAGCGGCCTTGGCCGCGATGGCTCCGCTGGATGCCTACCCTGCTCATTCCCGTCCCTCACCCTTCAGACGAATGCGAAATGCCGCGCCTCCCAGTGGCGAATCTGTCAGGCTCAACTCGCCGTTGTAGCTTTCGACGATATCCCTGACCACCGACAAACCGATTCCCTGTCCGGGGTGGGTGGTATCCAGCCGCTCACCGCGGCCGATGATGCGCTGGCGCTGGCTTTCCGGTACGCCCGGCCCGTCATCCTCGACCAGCAGGTCGCATACCCCGTTCGTTACCGAGGCGCTTACGCGGATGTGCGAGATACACAGCCGGTAGGCATTTTCCAGCAGATTGCCGAGCAATTCGAGCAAGGCACCCTCCTCCATCGGCACGCGCAGCTCGTCATCTATAACGCATTCCAGCGTAACGAACTTGTCCCGGTAAACCTTGCTCAAGGCCGCACTCAGCCGCTGCACCAGTGGTGCCAGGTGCGCCCGATGCCGAACCAGCCCACTGCGCCGCAAGCTGGCGCGCTGCAATTGGTAGTCGATCTGCTGGCTCATCCGCTCGATCTGATCCTGCAACACCCGCGACTGTTCCTGTTGCTGCGCCTGCACGCGCAGGTTCTCCGCCACGGTCTGCAACACTGCCAGAGGAGTCTTCAGGCTATGCGCGAGATCGCCCAAAGAATCGCGGTAACGTGCCCGCTGCAGTCGCTCGCTATCGAGCAGACGGTTCAATGATCGCGTCAACCGGGCCAGCTCGCTCGGGTGCTGGTCACTCAAGGCATCCCTGGTGCCCGACTCGATTTCATTGAGTTCGCGGCGCACCCCCTTGAATGAACGCAGGCTCCAGGTCAAACCCAGCCATAGCAACAGCAACAGCAACAGCAAGCCCCCACCCAGCCACAGGCGCAGCTGGTTACGAAAATCCCGCTGCATGGGGGCAAACTCGCTGCTCGGCAACATGGTGACGAAGCTCAGCGGCAACTCATCATCTCCCGCCAGGTGCACCTCCACGTCATAGACGTAGTATTCCTGCTGGTTCCGGTCACGAATACGCAGAAAGTCGATGCGCCCACCACTGAAGTGAGGGGAATAGTTGAGTTGCTCATCCTCGGTGGAGCGCGAATGCCAGATCAGATTGCCATCCATGTCATGCACATAGCCCAGCAGCTTGGCTTCCGGCAGGTTGAATTCTTCGTCCGGCATGCGCTCGGGCATCACCAGTTGGCCATTGACCACACTGGCCGCGCTCACCAGGGTCGATGCATCGGCGGCCAGGCGCTGCTGAATGATCTGCTCCATGGTTTGATCAAAGACGTTCTGCAACACCGGCAGCAATGCGAGCATGAACAACATGGCAAAGCCGGCCGCGCTGAATACCAGCCGCGAGCGCAGCGAGCGGATCATTGGCACTGTCCGGTGAACAGATATCCCTGGCCGCGTACGGTCTCGATCGGTCGCACCTCGCCGGCGGCTTCCAGCTTGCGGCGCAAGCGTCCGACCAGCACTTCGATGACGTTGGGGTCACGTTCTTCATCATCGGGATACAGCTGCTCGATAAGGCGATCCTTGGCCACCACCTGCTGGTGATGACGCATCAGGTACTCGAGAATCCGGTACTCGAAGGCGGTCAGCTGCAGCGGTTCATCCCCGACCAGGGCGTGCTTGCGGTGCAGGTCCAACACCAGCTCGCCGCTGCGGATCTGCGCCTGGACAAAGCCCGACGAGCGCCGCACCAGTGCATTCAAGCGCGCCTCCAACTCCTCGAACTGAAATGGCTTGACCACATAATCGTCCGCCCCTGAGGTC
Source organism: Halopseudomonas bauzanensis (assembly GCF_900114735.1). Taxonomy (GTDB): domain Bacteria; phylum Pseudomonadota; class Gammaproteobacteria; order Pseudomonadales; family Pseudomonadaceae; genus Halopseudomonas; species Halopseudomonas bauzanensis. The sequence goes on from NZ_FOUA01000001.1 coordinate 1,042,853, forward strand.
AGGCCTTCGACCTTGTCCTGCCAGTTGCCACGCGCAGTGAGAATCAGGATTGGAAAGGTGCAGCCCATGCTGCGCAGTTGGCGAATCAGATCCAGACCGCTCATACCGGGCAAGCCGAGGTCGACGATGGCGATGTCGTGATTGAAATGCTGGGCCTGGAACAGTCCTTCCTCGGCGCTGTCCACGGCATCGATGATATGTCCGACCTCGGCAAAGCGAGTGGACAGATGATGGCGCAGCAACGCCTCGTCTTCGACCAACAGGAGTTTCATACCATCCTCCGAAAAACCAGCCGGCAGCTACCATGAAAGCCCGCCTGGCGAGACCGGGCGGGCTGGGAGTCATGCCGGGATCAGAAGTGGTAGTTTAAACCGAGATAGGCCATATCCGAGCTTTTCAGGTCAAATGAGCCGCCAACGCTGCGGTCACGGGCATTCAGGCTGGCATCAGCGGTGGTGCGCAGGTAGCGATAGCCGCCCTCGATCGAGAATTCCGGAGCCAGGCTATGCAGGACACCTACCTGCAGACCGCCGGCCAGGCCGAGGTCGCTGTCACGGTGGTAGCCAGGGGAATCCTGTTCCAGCTTGACCAGACCGGCAGTGACACCGCCGAACAGCCGGGTGTTATCCGCCACCGGCAGGAACAGATCATAGCTGCCGAGCAGATTCTGCTGACGCATCTTGTAGCTGCCGGAATAGGTATCCGATACATACTCGTAGCTCAGGTACATACGACCGGTATCGTCCTGGATACCAGCGCGCACACCCCAGGTACCGGAGTTGTTGATGGTATCGTCCAGACGACGGGCTTCCGGTTCGCCTTTCAGCGAGCTGGAGCGGTCCATGTTGTTGCTGGTCTCACCCCAGGTGAGGCCGACGAAGCGATCCTGGGCCAGAGCGGGAAGACTGGCAAAGGCCAGCGTGGTACCAACGGTAAGCAGTTTCAGAGTGGTTTTCATTGGGTGCGTCTCCTTGATGACAACGGGAAACAGCATGCCAAATGCCAGCTGAACGCAACCTGAACCTTTGCTGAACCTCAGCTGAACAGAAGCGGGGGAAATCTAGACGCGCCAGAATTGGTTGGCGTGACCGCAGGAAATCGCGCCGCGGCGGCGCTCCTGCGCGTAGTGTGCGAAATGCCTGAAGGCAACGTGGCGGAGTGCAACCCCGCCACGTCGTGACATCAGAACAGCACGCGGCAACGGATGGTGCCGTTGACTTCGTTGAGCTTTTCCAGCGCCAGATCGGAGTAGGCAGCATCAACGTCGATCACCACATAACCGACTTTTTCGTTGGTCTGCAGATACTGACCGGAGATGTTGATGCCATTGCTGGCGAACACCTGGTTGATCTCGCTCATCACCCCGGGGATGTTCTGGTGGATGTGCAGCAGACGATGCTTGCCCGGATGCGACGGCAACGCCACTTCGGGGAAGTTGACCGAGGTGATGGATGTGCCGTTGTCACTGTAGCGCACCAGTTTCTCGGCAACTTCCAGACCGATGTTGGCCTGGGCTTCCATGGTCGAACCACCGACATGCGGGGTCAGCAGGCAGTTGTCGAATTCACGCAGCGGCGAGATGAACTCATCATTGTTGGAGCGCGGCTCGACCGGGAACACGTCGATGGCGGCGCCGTGCAGATGCTTGTCGCGCAGGGCGGCGGCCAGTGCTTCGATATCGACCACAGTGCCGCGGGCAGCGTTGATCAGGTAGCTGCCCTGCTTCATGGCACGGATTTCCTTCTCGCCGATCATCCACTTGGTGGCAGCGGTTTCCGGCACATGCAGGGTGACGATGTCAGCCATGCCCAGCAGCTCGGTCAGCGAGCCGACCTGTTGTGCATTGCCCAGCGGCAACTTGGTCACCACGTCATAGAAGTACACCTGCATACCGAGGTTTTCCGCCAGCACCGACAGCTGGGTGCCGATGGAGCCGTAACCAATGATGCCCAGCTTCTTGCCGCGGATCTCGAAGGAGTTGGTGGCGCTTTTCAGCCAGCCGCCGCGGTGTGCCACCGCGTTCTTCTCGGGAACACCGCGCAGCAGTAGGATGGCCTCGGCCAGCACCAGTTCGGCGACAGAGCGGGTGTTGGAATAGGGCGCATTGAACACCGCGACACCCATCTCCCGGGCGGCTTCCAGGTCAACCTGGTTGGTACCGATACAGAAGCAACCGATGGCGACCAGCTTGTGCGCATGCGCCAGCACGTCCGCGGTCAGCTGGGTGCGCGAACGGAGACCGATGAAATGCGCATCGGCGATCGCTTCCTTGAGTTGTTCTTCCGGGAGGGAGCCGGTGTGATAATCGATATTGGTGTAACCGGCTGCCTGCAGAGTGTCGACGGCAGTCTGGTGCACACCCTCGAGGAGCAGAAATTTGATCTTGCTTTTGTCCAGCGAGGTTTTAGCCATGTGTCAGTTACCCGTAATGCTGATGTATGATGGTCCGGCAGGTTTTTCGGCGTTTTCTCCGTCGCTGACCTGTTTCGGAAGCCGCTTATGCTAGCATAATCTCCCTTTTCCAGATGCCTGCGACCCATGAATTGTGTTCAGGCAGCGCATGAATTTTGTTTGAGAGCCGCCATGATCCCAGAAGCCATTATCGAAACCCTGAAAACGTTGGTCGATGCCGACAAGGTTCGCACCGACAGCGCGTCGCTGGACACCTGGGGCCGGGACTGGACCAAGCAGTTCGAGCCGGCGCCGCTGGCCATCGTGTTTCCCAAGAGCACCGAGCAGGTCCAGGCCGTGGTGCGCTTCGCCAATGAACACAAGCTGGCCCTGACGCCCTCCGGCGGCCGCACCGGTTTGTCGGCTGCCGCCGTGGCCGCCAACGGCGAGATCGTGGTGTCCTTCGACTACATGAACCAGATTCTCGACTTCAACCCCTATGACCGCACCGTGACCTGCCAGCCGGGCGTGGTTACCGCCCAACTGCAGCAGTACGCCGAAGACCAGGGGCTGTACTATCCCGTGGACTTCGCCTCGGCCGGCTCCAGCCAGATCGGTGGCAACATCGGCACCAACGCTGGCGGCATCAAGGTGATTCGCTACGGCATGACCCGCAACTGGGTCGCCGGCCTCAAGGTGGTAACCGGTGCCGGCGAACTGCTGGAACTGAACAAGGGCCTGGTGAAGAACGCCACCGGTTACGACCTGCGCCAATTGTTCATCGGCGCCGAGGGCACCCTGGGCTTCGTCGTCGAGGCGACCATGCGCCTGGAGCGGGCACCGAAAAACCTCACCGCCATGGTGCTTGGCACCCCGGATTTCGATTCGATCATGCCGGTGCTGCATGCTTTCCAGGGCAAGCTGGATCTGACGGCCTTCGAGTTCTTTTCCGACAAGGCCATGGGCAAGATCATGGCCCGCGGCGACGTGCCCGCGCCCTTCGCGACCGACTGCCCCTTCTATGCCCTGCTGGAATTCGAGGCCGTGAGCGAAGATATCGCCAACCAGGCGCTGGAAACCTTCGAGCATTGCGTAGAGCAGCGCTGGGTGTTGGACGGCGTGATGAGTCAGAGCGAGCAGCAGCTGCAGAACCTGTGGAAGCTGCGCGAGTTCATCTCCGAGACCATCTCCCACTGGACCCCGTACAAGAACGACATCTCGGTCACCATCAGCCAGGTACCGGCGTTTCTGCGGGATATCGACGCCATTGTCGGCGAACACTACCCGGATTTCGAGATCGTCTGGTTTGGCCATATCGGCGACGGCAACCTGCACCTGAACATCCTCAAGCCCGACGCCATGCCCAAGGAAGAATTCTTCGCCAAGTGTGCCAGCGTCAACCAATGGGTATTCGATATCGTCAAACGCTACAACGGTTCGATTTCCGCCGAACACGGCATGGGCATGACCAAACGCGATTACCTGGGCTACAGCCGCAGCCCCGAGGAAATCGCCGTGATGAAGGCAGTCAAGGCGGTATTCGATCCGAACGGCATCATGAATCCGGGCAAGATCTTTCCAGACTGAGAGGCAACCATGACCTACCAGCATCAGTTCAGTGACGGCACGCCAATCGATTTACCCCTGGGCAAGGTGGTTTGCGTAGGCCGCAACTATGCGGAGCATGCGCGGGAGTTGAACAACCCGGTTCCCAGCGAACCGCTGCTGTTCATCAAACCGGCCACCTCGGTAGTGCCGCTGGCCAACGGTTTCCGCCTGCCGACCGGCCGTGGCGCCGTACATTACGAGACCGAAATCGCCCTGCTGATCGGCACCCCGCTATCCGGCACCATCAGCCCGGCGGATGCCGCGGGCGCCATTGCCGGTGTCGGCCTGGCGCTGGACCTGACCTTGCGCGAGCTGCAGGACCAGCTCAAGGCCAAGGGGCATCCCTGGGAACGGGCCAAGGCGTTTGATGCGGCCTGCCCGCTATCGCCCTTTGTCCGTCTCGAGCAGGCCCCGGCGCTGAATGCCATTCCACTGCAACTGACGATCAACGGCGAGCTGCGCCAGCAAGGCAACAGCGCGGACATGATCACGCCGATCATTGCCCTGCTGCAGCATATCGCCGGTGTATTCACTCTGCTGCCGGGTGATGTGGTGATTACCGGAACCCCCGCCGGGGTCGGCGTGCTGAATACCGGCGATGAACTGGAGCTGGCGATTCCCGGAGCCCTGCAACAGGCCACCCGGGTAATCGGCTGACCGCCACTGACCGCACCGGGAACTTTCCCGGTCAGCGGGCAGTCTTGACAGCTTTACACCTCCCTCAAGGAACAGCCGTTTGAAACGTTATCTGCTGGCCGCCATTACGCTGTTGATGGTCGCAGGCTACACCTTCCTGCATTCCAATAATCTCGATGTCCTGCTGTGGCAAAGCTGGAAACTCAATCGTCAGCCGATGCCGGAACAAGCCTTTGACCTGGGCCGTTACAAGGTCGATATCGAAGCGCTGCCCATTCCCGAGCTGGAGGACGACCTCTCCGCACTGACCTACAACAGCGACAGCGATACCCTGTTCGGCTTGCTCAATGGTACGCCACTGATCGTCGAGCTGAGCCTGGACGGCAAGCTTCTGCGTAGCATCCTGATCAAGGGCGTGGAGGACATGGAAGGGCTCACCCATGTGTCCGGCGACCGCTATGTGGTTGCCGAGGAACGTCGGCGGCGACTGCTGGAAATCGAGATCCCCGACGATGCCGTGGAACTCGACGTGACCGACGCTCCCAGCCTGACGGTGGCCCTGGACGAAGAGCCGGACAATAAGGGCCTGGAAGGCCTGTCCTGGGATGCCCAGCGCGAGCGTCTGATGGTGGTCAAGGAACGCGACCCGATGCGGGTATTCGTCGTCACCGGCTTTGTCGGGCAACCGGAGGATGCCTCGATCAGCATCCACCTGGAGCCATCGCTGCAGCCTGACAACCTGTTCATGAGCGACCTGTCTTCGCTGTCGGCAGACAGCCTCACCGGCCAGTTGCTGCTGCTCAGTGACGAGTCGCACATGGTGGTGGAATACAGCGCCGACGGCCAGCCGCTCAGCCTGCTGGGATTATGGCGCGGTATGAGCGGCCTGAGCCGGACGGTCCCCCAGGCGGAAGGGCTGACCGTCGACAGCCAGCGGCGCATCTACATCGTCAGCGAGCCAAACCTGTTCTACCGTTTTGCACCCGTCAATCCGTCAGCAGCGCAGCCAGCGACTCCAGCTCGCTCTCGTTGAACACCTGCACCCCGTGGCGGCGTAAAGCCGCCGTGGTGACGCCCTCGCCGGCGACGCGGGAGCCGCTGAAGCTGCCGTCATAGGTTTCATGGTTGCCGCAGGAGGGGCTGCGGGCCTTGAGCACAGCGAATGCGATATTGTGACGACTGACCAGTTCCACTGCGGCAGCAGCGCCGGCGAGGAAGGCGGCGCTGACATCACGCCCATCGACATCCACTACCGGCACCAACCGATCCAGTACCGCCGCGCCCTGCCCGCCTGGAATTTCGGCCGGCGGCCTGGGTGTGGGTAGTCCACCGCTCACTTCCGGACACAGCGCAACCACCCGCCCCTGCGCCTGCCATTGCTGCAGCAGGGAATAGGGGCCGTGGGCACCGCCGTCATAGCGGACCGGCTGGCCCAGCAGGCAGCTGCTGACGAGAATCTTCTGCATATCTGCTCACACCATCAACGGATTGTCCGGGCGCCGCCGGAACCAACCCACCAGACTGGCCCGGTCACGCTGCGCCTGGAGTACTTCATGGGGCAGGCTGTCACTCATGAACACTGCCAGGGTTCCCGCCCGTGGCGGTACATCCATCGCGCCGTCGGGCAAATATAGCCGCAGCTCGCCGCCATCGCCCGGTTGCCACTGGCTGTTGAGATAGAGAACTACCGAGACGGTGCGCAGCGGGTTGTCCTTGAACCGGTCCACATGGCGCTGGTAGCCGGCCCCGGGCGGATAGAGCGCATAATGCGTCTCGAAATTGTCCAGACCGAGGAACAGTGTCCGGTTCAACGCCCAGCGCAGGTCCTCCATGGCCTGCAGATAGGCCGCGGCGGCAGGATTGGGCGGGCAGTCGTCCAACCAGCGGATATGATCGCCGCGGATTTCCGGCACCACCACCTGCTCCCCAGCCCGCCCCACTGCCGCCGGCTGCAGCGCCTCGCTGGCCCACAGGGAACGGCAATTGCGCTCCAGCTCGCCGAGCAGCTCAGCGGGCAATGCGCTCTCGGTTATCGACCAGCCGTGCACAGCAAGGCTATCAGCCACACAGACCAGACGGTCGGGCGCAGTGGCAGGGAACTCGGGCATCCTGTTCATACTCAAATCGGGTAGCGGCATCGCCCTGCCACGGACGGGGCACGGCGGACAAGACCCGGGGATCCGGGCGCCGTATAGTGTAAACGGACCGCCTCTTGCGTAACAGCACCCGATACTTCCCTGACTCCATGATTGCGAGGATCCATGCGCCCCTTCCCCCTGTCTTCTCTGTGGTTCATTTTTGCTGCCATGCTGCTGGGCAGCCTGTATGCCGGTTATGCCAGCGCCAGCCCAGCCGAGCTGTATCAACGCTCCGGCATGGCGCAACATCAACAACACTTCCAGGCGGCGCTGCAGAGTGCGCAACAGCGCTATGCCCGGCAACTTCCGCCGGCAGTACAGGAAACCCTGGTACGCAACAGCAGCCAGCGCTTCGAACCCCAGGGCATGCATGATCGCGCCCAGGCGCGGCTGGCCCTGGCCATGGAGCCGGCCGCCATCCAGCAGGCACTGACCTTCTTCAACAGTCCACTGGGAAGCAAAATAGTTTCAGCGGAAACCCGGGCCAGTGCACCGGCCTCGGTCGCAGCCATGCAGCAAGGCCTGCCAGTCCAGCAGCTGAGTCCTGAGCGTCGAGCGCTGATCGAGCGATTGGCCACCCGGTTACCCGCGTTGGAGTTGGGCGTGGAAGTTTCCATGGCGTTGACCGGCCTCGCGGCCCAGAGCGCCAATGATCTGCTCGGCGGGCTGATGAAGATTCCACAGCAAGGCGGCAGCGACAGCCGTGATCGCCTGCGCTCACAGATGCGCCCGAACCTGCCGGATACCCTGGCTTATGTCTATCGCGATCTGAGTGACGATGAGCTGACGCGCTTTGCGCAATGGACGGAGTCTGCCGGTGGGCAAGCCTTCTACCGCGCCACGGAGCAAGCCGTGCGCGATGCCCTGAATCCCTGATGTTGGATTGGGAGCTGCCATGCAGCTCCCGCTCAGTGGCCCAGGCGCTCGCCCAGCCAGTCGAGATACTGCCGGCGATACCTGGGCTTTTCATTGGCCAGGTGATGACGCGCCTCGGGCAGATAGAACAGCTCCGGGGCGTCGAACTTGTCCTGCAGGACCTTGATGTTGTGTTGCCAATCCACCGTCCCATCAGCCTGACCCTGCACGATCAAGGGTCGATGGGAGGCCGGAGTGGCCGTCTCGATGCGCGGGATCCACTTGTCCAGTGCCTGCACCCAGGCGACGGGTAGCACCTGCGCCTGCAGCGGATCATGCTGGCGAATGAACTCGAGGAAATCCACATCCGTGGAGTTGTCGCTGAAGCGCCGCCCCAACTGCTGGATGAAACCGCCCAGCAGCTTGAGACTGAATTGCGAAACGCCCCACTGGCGTGGCCGCACCAGTGGCGCCATCAGAATGGTCTGGCCCGCCTGCTCCGGCATCGGCCCATGCAGCAGCCGGTCGATCAGAATCGCCCCGCCGGTGCTCTGTCCGAGGAAATGCCAGGGCGCTGGCAGCTTCCACAACCGCCCCTGTTCGAAAACCCCGTCCAGCACTTGCTGATAACGCAGAAAACAATCGATGCTGGCCCGCTCGCCGCTCGACAGGCCATGCCCCGGCAGATCGAAGGCCAACACCGCCAGCCGCTGCCCGAGCGCCCAGCGGATCAGGTGTCGGTACAGCCCCATATGGTCGTAATAGCCATGCAGCAGCACCAGCGTGCCGCACGGCGCCGATGGCCGCCAAACCTGCACCGCGACATCGAAGCCGTCCACGGTGATGCGCCCCAGATGTTGCTGCACCTCGGCACTGAAGTCGATACCGTAATAGGCAGCATACTGCCTGGCGGCCGGGTTGAAGGGCTGACCCGGTTCCAGCTCGGGCAACTGCTCGACGAGCGTATCCAGAAAGGATTGATCCATTAACATCCCGGCTTGTCCTGAGGCAGCAGACGGGTAAATCTCTGCCGCTTTAGTCTGATATCGACACAATTCCATGTTTTGAGCATGATTTGCAAACGATCATCATGTAACATGCTGCGTTTCCAAATGCCACGTCCTTATGCGCTATCGCGCAGTATCTCAGCAGAGTGAGAGGTTTTCATGACTGAACGCGTCCAGGTTGGTGATCTCCAGGTTGCCAAGGTTCTTTTCGATTTCATCAACGAACAAGCCATTCCCGGCACCGGTGTACAGGCCGATGCGTTCTGGGCCGGCGTAGATGCACTGCTCCATGACCTGGCGCCCAAGAACCGCGCCCTGCTGGCCAAGCGTGACGAGCTGCAGGCCACTCTCGATGCCTGGCACCAGGAGCGTGCCGGCCAGCCCCACGATGCCGCTGCCTACAAGGCGTTTCTCCAGGACATCGGCTATCTGTTGCCTGAACCCGCCGATTTCAAGATCACTACCGAAAACGTCGACAATGAAATCGCCACCATGGCCGGCCCGCAGTTGGTGGTGCCGATCATGAATGCCCGTTTCGCGATCAATGCCGCCAACGCCCGCTGGGGTTCGCTGTACGATGCCCTGTATGGCACCGATGCCATCAGCGAAGCCGACGGTGCCGAAAAAGGCCCCGGCTACAATCAAGTACGTGGCGACAAGGTCATTGCCTTTGCGCGCACGTTCCTTGATGAGGCAGCACCGCTGGCCAAAGGTTCCCATGTAGACGCCACCGCTTATACCATTGATCAGGGTCAATTGCGCGTTGCCTTGAAAGACGGCAGCCAGACCGGTCTCAAGGAAGCCGATAAGTTCGTTGCCTTCCAGGGCAATGCCGCCGCTCCCCATGCCGTGCTGCTGAAGAACAACGGCCTGCATTTCGAAATCCAGGTCGATCGCGAAAGCCCCATCGGCCAGACCGACGCGGCTGGCGTGAAGGATGTGCTGATGGAAGCCGCCATCACCACCATCATGGACTGCGAAGACTCCACCGCCGCCGTTGATGCCGAAGACAAGACCGTGGTCTACGGTAGCTGGCTGGGTCTGATGAAGGGCGATCTGGCCGAGCAGGTCAGCAAAGCGGGCTCCACCTTTACCCGCACCATGAACGCCGACCGCATCTATACCCAGGCAGATGGTTCCGAGCTGACCCTGCATGGCCGCTCGATGCTGTTCATCCGCAACGTCGGCCACCTGATGACCAACGATGCGATCATCGACAAGGACGGCTTCGAAGCGCCGGAAGGCATCCTTGATTGCGTGTTCACCGCACTGATCGCCCAGCACAACCTCAAGGGCAACACCAGCCGCGCCAACAGCCGCACCGGCTCGATGTATATCGTCAAGCCAAAGATGCACGGCCCGGAAGAAGTCGCCTTCGCCAACGAGCTGTTCAACCGCGTGGAAGACCTGCTCGGCATGGCGCGCAATACCCTGAAAATGGGCATCATGGATGAGGAACGCCGCACCACCGTCAACCTGAAAGCCTGCATCAAGGCTGCCAGCGAGCGCGTGGTGTTCATCAACACCGGCTTCCTCGACCGTACCGGTGACGAGATCCACACCTCCATGGAAGCCGGCCCGGTGGTGCGCAAGGCTGCCATGAAGGCCGAGAAGTGGATCGGCGCCTATGAAGACTGGAACGTCGATCATGGTCTGAACTGTGGTCTGTCCGGCCGCGCGCAGATCGGCAAGGGCATGTGGGCCATGCCCGACCTGATGGCCGGCATGCTGGAGCAGAAGATCGGCCACCCCATGGCCGGCGCCAACACCGCCTGGGTACCCTCGCCCACCGCCGCTACGCTGCATGCTCTGCACTACCACAAGGTCAATGTGTTCGAGCGCCAGCAGGAACTGGCCAAGCGCACCTTCGCCTCGGTGGATGACATTCTCACCATCCCGCTGGCCATGGACACCAACTGGACCGCGGAAGAGAAGCAGAACGAGATCGACAACAACGTCCAGGGCATCCTCGGTTACGTGGTGCGCTGGATCGATCAGGGCGTCGGTTGCTCCAAGGTGCCGGACATCAACGATGTCGGCCTGATGGAAGACCGCGCCACCCTGCGCATCTCCAGCCAGCTGCTGGCCAACTGGCTGCGCCACCGCATCATCACCGAGCAGCAGGTGATCGACAGCATGCAGCGCATGGCCGAAGTGGTCGATCGGCAGAACGCCGGCGACCCGGCCTACCGCCCGATGGCGCCGAACTTCGATGACAGTGTCGCCTTCCAGGCCTCGCTGGAACTGATCCTCGAAGGCACCAAGCAGCCCAACGGCTACACCGAGCCGGTCCTGCATCGCCGCCGCCGCGAGCTGAAGGCCAAGCTGGCACGATAAACAACCGCAGCACCCCGAGCCCGGCAGGTTTCCTGCCGGGCTTTTTTGTTTTCGCGGCCTGATCGTGTACGGAACGCGAAAGTGCCGGCCGGGTCTGAGTCTGCATGGATACCGATACCCTGATCAATCTGCTGCAATGGCCAGCCATGGTCGTCACCCTGGTGGCGGCCTGGCTGGTGGGATCACGCCAACGACTGAAACGCCTGGCCGGCTTCGTCTGTTTCATCGCCAGTAATGTGCTGTGGATCATCTGGGGCTGGCACACCCATGCCTGGGCGCTGATCGTGCTGCAGATCGGCCTGTTTCTGATGAACCTGCGCGGCACCCGCAAGAATGCCGAGTCGGCAGAGACCGATACAACATTGACGCAAAAAGGGGCGTCATCATGACGCCCCCATTGTCGCTCACAGACGACGCTTAATCCTGCGCGGTTCCGGTCGCATAATCCCTGAACTGGACCGATACCGAACGCACCTTGTCGGACGGCCAGTTCGGCACGTTGATTACCTGCTCCTCGCCCCCACTGCGCGGCTGCAAGCGGATCGCAATGATCTCGCCAGCATGCGATGACGCCGGCAGGAACAGGTCCAGCCCGGACATGAAGGGCAAAAGGTGGAACAGCTGATCAGGCCCCGCCAGGTTGCTGCGCTGATCGCTGTTGCGATCATGCAGGAACAAGCTGCTCAATCGCTTCAGCAAGGGTGCCGTCAGCTCGGTTACCACATCGGTCCCATTGACGGTCAGGCGATCATTATCATCACCCTGATCACCCCACAGCTCCTTGTCCCGGCCGATGATGATATTGGTATGTGCCGCGCTGCGATGCAGATACTGGCCAACGCCGGTTCCCGGCAGGGAGGTATTCAGCCGCACCAGGAAACTGTCCTGCGGGTATCCCTCACGGTAGAAATATTGATCATTGCCTGGTTCAGGATGCAGCAGGGCATATTCGAGAACGGCGTCCCGGTCGACCTGCAGCGGTCCCCAATCACCGCTGACTCCGATTCGCTGTGTGTGCAACGGCACGTCACTGAGCCGTACCCCGGTATGCGGGTCGGTCTGGTAGATTTCCAGGGTGGTGCCTTCTGCACCGATATTCTCGGGGAAGATATGCGTCTTGCCGGCGATCCAGACCTGTTGGCCTGCAGCCTGCGGAATGGCAGTTTCGGCCGGCGCCTCACCGTTGAAGAAATGGTACATGCGCTCGAACGACTCCGCCGACGTGGCGACCTCGATGTGACCTACCGGGGCGTCTGCCGGAGGATAGACATTCTGCGCGCCCACTACGGTACGGTCGACATATTGCCCCCACAACGCCAGCGTCGGTACGTCGCCGGGCTGATGATCAACCGCCGCACCGTCGACACTGACATAGCGGGCTACCTTGGCAGCATTGGCCGGTTCGGAGAGATACACCAGGCTGACCCGGGTGCCCATGGAATGGCCAATCAGATTGACCTGCTGCGCTCCTGTGGCGAGCAATAGCTGGTCGATGATGCGGTTGATACTGGCGTTGCGGGCCGCCGCCTGCTCCGGATCGAACGGGTCCTGACCCGTAGCGGTGTTGTATTCATAGACCCCGATATGCGCCAACGGGTAACCGTTGGCGCGCAGGCGCTGGGCCTGGGACTCGAACTGCGACGCCGAGCCTGCGCCGCCATGGATGAACAGCACTGGCAGCCGGTCGTGTTGCAGCTCGGCGCCGTCCAGCTGCGCCAACGAGTCCTGCAGATGTTGCCAGGCCGGCAGCCGCGCGCGCAATGAACGCTCACCGGCACGGCTGTTCTCATCGAAGACGCCCGCCTGGTTGAGCTCGTCCAGCAGACCGGCCACGGCTTGCTCGAAGGCTTCGTCATCGCTGAAGTCAAGGTTCTCCAGGCGATGCTGCTGCGCATACTCGGTCACCTGCTGGTCGATCTCATCGGAGATCTGGATGCCATTGACCAGGTTGCCATCGGCATCCAGGCTCTGCAGCAGCCGGGCCATGTTCACCACAGCGGCATCCGCTGGGTCCGCGTCGGGCAGCAGGTTAATCGGGGTAATGACGCTCTGGCCGGCAGCCGAACCCAGCTGGATACCGCCCACGGCAAAATCGATATTTTCTCCTGGGCGGTAGACGAAGGCGCCCTCGGCACTGGTCCTGCCCTGCTGAGTCTCTGTACTGAACCTCAGTCCGCTCACCGCGCTGTCAATGAAAACCCCTTCGCTCAGCTCATCGGAGCGGGAGTCGGAACTACCCGAGCCGGAAAAACACCCCGCCAGCATGACTGATGCGATACCTATAGCCGACATGCGCAAGCCGCTTGCAGACGGCAGAGACCTCTTGTTCCTGTTCATTACATACCTTCAGTTTTTGTAGTTATTGTCAGGGGTCGCCTCTGGAGCGAGGCAACCATTGTCAATCCGAGACAGCAGACGAGACATTCCATCCCACCGTTTCGCCATGGAGCATATATGAGAAGCGGATCACACAAGCCCACATAAACAGAATGAATATTCACTCATCAGGCAAGACAGAAAGTACCGACTCGACTAGTAGGTAAAGAGGGGAACCAGGGAAGGCGGGAAAGGTGAAGCTGATCAGTCCACCGATTGAAACTGGGCGACCAGCGCAGTCAGGCGGTGCTCCGCCTGCTGCAGCTGTTCGTTCTGCTGGATCTGGGAAACGCACAGCGCCAGCGCCGTGGTCACCAGCAATTGGTGCGCATCGCTACCGGCACGTTGCTCGCGGGATTCGTTCAATTTCTGCTGCAGCAGCTCAGTGGCCTGCTGGAACAGCAGTTCCTCGCTCTCGCTGATGCGGAACGAATAATCCTGCCCCAGAAAACTGACTACCCGCACGTTGCTCATGCCTCAGCGCTGACGCCACTGCGCTGCAGAATGGCCTGCAGCCGACCCACCGTGGAGCTCAATTGCTCTTCCTGCTCCATGGCTGCCAATTGCAGACTGTCGTTCTCATCCTTGACCTGCTGCAACTCCTGTTCGAGGCGAGTGACGTTCTCGTTCTGCGTGCGGTTCTGCTCCAGCAGATCGGTAACCAGTCGTTCGAGCTGGGTGAGAGTGGTTTCCAGCATGTCATACCCCCTGGGAAAAAGGCGCAGAGGATATCCCAAAGCGCCCCGCACCACCAGCCGCCCTTCACCGGTCAGCGGGAATGGGTGCCATAGATACGCAGAAAGATCTCCACCACTTCGGCGACATGCTGCTGGCGATCCACCGCGTTCATCGATTGCTCATGGCCGATCAGCAGGCGAAAGTTGTGATCGCCCTTGAGCAGACAGAAGAAATGGCGCGCCGCATTGATCGGGGTTTCGATCTCCAACTCGCCACGGCCCACCGCCCGTTGCAGCACCTGCACCATGCCTTCGCATACCCGCTGCGGCCCGGCTTCGTAGAACAGTTGCGCCAGCTTGGCATCCTGCCCGGCCATCCGCACCAGCAGGCGATGCAGCGCCAGCGACTCAGGACCGTTGATCAGCAGGCAGAACGCATCGCCAATACGCTGTAACAGGATGCGGATATCCGTCTCGGCGGGATGTTCGAAAAACAGCTGCGGCATCTGGCTCTCGCAGACATTCCGGATGGCCGCGGCGTACAGGGTGTCCTTGTCAGTGAAATGGCTGTAGACGGTGAGCTTGGAGACTTCAGCTTCCCCCGCGATGGCCTCCATGCTGGTGCCCTCGTACCCATTGCGCAGGAACAAGGCCTGGGCCGCATGCAGGATGGCTTGACGCTTGGCCGGGTCTTTCGGACGGCCGGGACCGCTGGGGCGTAATTTTTTTTCAGACATGTATTTAAATACTGGACTGGCGGGTTTGGTATTAATACTATACCTGTCAGTTCAATTATTCCAACTCTGTGACAGGTCGCCGCCCATGTCCCGCCATGCCCTACTCGGCTTTATCGTTCTCGTCCTCACCAGCGCCCTGAGCGGCTGCCGTGAGCCTGAAATCGTCGAAACGCCACCCCGCCCGGCGGTCGTGGTACACCCCCAACCGGCCGAGGCGCAGGTGCAGAGTTATCCCGGTGAAGTACGGGCGCGCTTCGAGCCGGAGCTGGCATTCCGTATCGGGGGCAAGGTCACCAAGCGCATGGTGGATGCGGGTGATCGGGTCCGTAAGGATCAACCGCTGGCCGAACTCGATCCCGAGGACGTGCGCCTGCAGCTGGAAGCCGCGCGGGCGCAGGTGGCAGCCGCCGAGGCCAATGTGCACTTGGCCAGGACCGAGCGCGACCGCTATCGCACTCTGCTGGATCGCCAGATGATCAGCTCTTCGCAATATGATAATGCCGACAATACCTATCGCTCGGCCGCAGCGCGGCTAAAGCAGGCCCGGGCCGAGTTCGATGTGGCGGATAACCAAGCCACCTACAGTGTGCTGCGGGCGCCACAGGATGGCGTTATCGCCCAGCGCGCGGTCGAGGTCGGGCAGGTGGTTGCCGCCGGTCAGCAGGTTTTCGTGCTGGCGGCCGATGGTGAGCGCGAGGCGCTGATCAGCCTGCCGGAAAGCAGCATTGGCCATATCGCCATTGGCCAGGCGGTGGACGTACAACTGTGGTCCCGCCCCGAGGACCGTTTTGCCGGCACCATCCGCGAGCTGTCGCCGGCCGCCGATCCGCTGACCCGCACCTTTGCGGCCCGGGTCAGCTTCAACGCCGATGCGCAGCGAGTCGAGGTCGGTCAGAGCGCCCGCGTCTTTATCCGCCAGTCCGATCAGGTGCCGCTGGCAGTCCCCCTGTCTGCGGTGAGCGCGGAGCAAGGTGAGAGCTTTGTCTGGGTGGTCGATCCGCAAACCCATGCGGTGGTTCGTACGCCGGTGCGTATGGGCAACTATGGTCAGGAGCACGCGACCATTCTCGATGGGCTGCAGGCTGATGATTGGGTCATCGCTGCCGGGGTGCATATGCTGGTCGAGGGCCAGCAGGTGCAGCCGGTGGATCGGCAGAATCGCAGCGTGACACTCGCCGGAGAATAGACATGTCATTCAATCTTTCCGCCTGGGCACTGCGCAACCGCCAGATTGTTCTGTATTTCATGCTGGTGCTGTCGGTGGCCGGGTTCCTGTCCTACGGTGAGCTGGGCCAGAGCGAGGACCCGCCCTTCACCTTCAAGGCCATGGTGGTACGCACCAATTGGCCAGGGGCGACGGCCGAGGAAGTGGCGCGCCAGGTCTCCGACCGGATCGAACAGAAGGCCATGGAAACCGGTGCCTACCAGCAGGTGGTGTCCTATTCCCGGCCCGGCGAATCGACCCTTACCTTCGTCGCGCTGGATACGCTCGACTCCAAGGAAATCCCCGAACTCTGGTATCAACTGCGGAAGAAAATCGGCGACATTCGCCACACCCTGCCACCGGATGTCGTCGGCCCCTTCTTCAATGATGAGTTCGGCACGACATTCGGCAATATCTATGCACTGACCGGTGACGGTTTCGATTACGCCCTGCTCAAGGATTATGCCGAACGCCTGCAATTGCAGCTGCAGCGGGTCAGGGATGTGGGCAAGGTGGAGCTGATCGGCGTTCAGAACGAGAAGATCTGGATCGAGCTGTCCAACCTCAAGCTGGCGACTCTGGGCCTGCCGCTGGCCGCTGTGCAGCAGGCGCTGGAAGAACAGAACACCTTGCACGAGGCGGGCTTCTTCGAGACTGCCGATGAGCGGGTGCGCCTGCGGGTATCCGGACAGTTCGAGACGGTCGAGCAGATCCGCCAGTTTCCCATTCGCATCGGTGACCGCACCTTCCGGATCGATGACATTGCCGACGTGCACCGGGGGTTCAATGACCCCATGGCACCACGCATGCGCTACATGGAGCAGGACGCGCTGGGCCTGGCGGTCTCGATGAAGCCCGGTGGCGACATCCTGGCGCTGGGCAAGACCCTGGAAACCGAATTCGAACGCATGCGCCAGACGCTGCCCGTCGGCCTGCAATTGCACAAGGTATCCGACCAGCCAGAGGCCGTACGCGAGAGCGTCGGCGAGTTCGTCAAGGTGTTAGCCGAAGCGGTCATCATCGTGTTGCTGGTGAGCTTCTTCTCCCTCGGTCTGCGCACCGGCCTGGTGGTCGCGCTATCGATTCCGCTGGTGCTGGCGATGACCTTCACGGTGATGAACTACTTCAACATCGGCCTGCACAAGATTTCCCTGGGCGCCCTGGTTCTGGCGCTGGGCCTGATGGTGGACGATGCCATCATCGCGGCGGAGATGATGGTGATCAAGATGGAGCAGGGTTTCGATCGCCTCAAGGCGGCCAGCTTCGCCTGGACCAGCACGGCGTTCCCGATGCTCACCGGCACGCTGATCACCGCTGCGGGCTTTCTGCCCATTGCCACCGCTGCTTCGGGGACCGGTGAATATACTCGGGCGATCTTCCAGGTGGTGACTATCGCGTTGCTGGTTTCCTGGATCGCTGCGGTCATCTTCGTGCCCTACCTGGGGTACAACCTGCTGCCCGACATGGCAAAACTGCATGCCAAGAAACACGGCGGCAGCCCAGACGGCCATGACCCCTACGCCACCCGCTTCTACCAACGGGTCCGCAGCACGGTGCAGTGGTGCGTGGTCCACCGCTGGCTGGTGATCGGTGTGACCCTGGGGCTGTTCATCGGCTCGATACTGCTGTTCCGCCTGGTACCGCAGCAGTTCTTCCCGCCCTCGGCGCGCACCGAACTGATGGTTGATCTCACCCTGGCCGAGGGGGCATCGCTCAAGGCCACCCAGGCCCAGGCCGAGCGCCTGGAAGAGCACCTGCGCGAACATCCCGGCATCGACAACTTCGTGGCCTATGTCGGTACCGGCTCGCCGCGCTTCTATCTGCCGCTGGATCAGCAATTGCCGGCGACCAACTTTACCCAGTTCGTCATCAAGACCCACTCGATCGCAGACCGCGAGCAGTTGCGCAGCTGGCTGATGACGTTGCTGGATCAGGAGTTTCCCGAAGTGCGAGCGCGCGTCTCTCGCCTGGAGAACGGCCCGCCGGTGGGTTATCCGATCCAGTTCCGCATATCCGGTGAACACATCGACGAAGTGCGGCGCATCGCCCGAGAGGTCGCTGCCAAGGTGCGGGCGAATCCGGGGGTGGCCAACGTCCATCTCAACTGGGAGGCACCCAGCAAAGTGGTGCTGCTGCAGATCGATCAGGAACGCGCCCGGGCGCTGGGCCTGAGCACCAGCGACGTCTCGGGCTTTCTCTCCAGCCAGTTGACAGGTACCACCGTGAGCCTGTTCCGCGAGGGGGACGAGCTGATCGAGATTGCCCTGCGCGGCACCGTTCAGGAACGCGAGGCGCTACAGCACCTGCCCAGCCTGGCGATTCCCACCGGCGATGGACGCAGCGTAGCGCTGGAGCAGGTGGCGACCCTGGAATACGGCTTCGAGGAAGGTGTCATCTGGCGACGCGATCGCCTGCCGACGGTGACCGTAAGGGGCGACATCCATGGCAGCGAACAGCCGGCCACCCTGGTACAGCAGATCATGCCCAGCCTCGACCCGATCCGAGCCGAATTGCCGGCCGGATACCGCTTCGCAGTGGGCGGTACCGTAGAAGACTCGCAGCGGGGGCAGAAGTCGATCATCGCGGGCATACCGCTGTTTCTGCTGGTGGTGATGACCCTGCTGATGTTGCAACTGCGCAGTATCTCGCGCTCGGTCATGGTGTTCCTCACCGCACCACTGGGGCTGATCGGTGTGACGCTGTTCCTGCTGGCCTTCCGCGAACCTTTCGGCTTCGTCGCCATGCTCGGCACCATTGCCCTGTCCGGCATGATCATGCGCAACTCGGTCATCCTGGTCGATCAGATCGAGCAGGATATCGCCGCCGGGCATGACCGCTGGCATGCCGTCATCGATGCCACAGTACGCCGCTTCAGGCCCATCGTATTGACCGCGCTGGCGGCCATCCTGGCGATGATTCCGCTGTCGCGCAGCGAGTTTTTCGGGCCGATGGCAGTGGCCATCATGGGTGGTCTGACCGTGGCCACGGCGCTGACGCTGCTGTTTCTGCCCGCGCTGTATGCCGCCTGGTTCCGGGTGCGCGAAACCGAAGGGCAGAACTGATGTCCCCGGCCCGCCTTTGTTGTCACTTTCGGCGAATTTGACTACACGGGGCGGGATTAGAGCGACGCAGGAAGCCGAGGCCGAGACCCGAATTTGCGGTCCGGCCCCGGTGTCGCCGATGGATCCTTCGCCTTGGCGAAGGACGACGGGTTCCGGCTATACGCTCGAATACCGCGTGGTAAAGCGCTCCGTGAGTGAAAGGTTAGGAGTTTTTGTTTAGATAAGAACCATACTTGTTTGCATTGCGCCATTCTCGAGTATTGCTGGCATCCCCTTAACGCTTCCCCGTTGTACTGCCAGGAAGCCTCGCAGGAGTGCCACGGTTGACTGCCACCTTCAAATCCATCGATACAGCTACCCATGCCCGGCTGGTTGCCGATATTCGCAGGCAGGGCTTCGCCTGCATCCCCGACTACCTCAATGCCGAGCACCTGGCCCGCCTGCGCAGCGAGCTGTCGACGCAGGCCGTACAGCACCACGGTAACTATTTCGCCTACCATGGCGGCTCCACGGTTGAACGCAGCCTGCTGGGTCTGTTGGCCGAATCCACCGAGTTCCGCTCGCTGCTCGACGCCGTCCATCAGCTGAGTTGTACGCGGCCCGCCCATGATCCGGTCATCCGTCAGGTGCTGCGCTGCGTGCAGGGCCAGACCGGCCGGCGCGAATCCAACGCGTTCCATTATGATGCGACCCTGGTCACCGCTCTGGTACCCATCGAAATTCCCCAGGACGCCGAGCAATGCGGCGATCTGCTGATGTTCCCCAATATCCGGCCGGTGCGCGCCAATGTCCTGTTCAACCTGCTGGAAAAGGCGCTGTTGCAGAACCGCCTGAGCCGCGCGCTGCTGGTTTTTGCCATTCGCCATAGCTGGGCCCGACCGCTCCGATTGATCCTGCAACCTGGCAACCTCTACCTGTTCTGGGGCTACCGGACCTTGCATGCCAATGAGCCCTGTAGCCCCACCCACCGGCGCGCCACGGCGCTGTTCCATTATGGCGATCCCCATGCCGGCAGCCTGTTGACGCGGCTGACCCTGAAGCTCACCGAGCGCCGGGCCCGCCGCCGCAGCCGGCCGCCCTTAGGGAGTCTCTGATAGGTTGACCGCCTGCAGCCGAGCACCGCGGCGCTCGACCCGCTGCCCGACAGCAAATTGCGCAGCGGGTGAACGCACCTCCCGCACCGCGCCCGCGGTATCGCGCACGGCATAGGCTCGCTCCTCCAGACCGCTGGCGGTCTGTATTCCCTTGCCGACGAACAGCCCGACGCCAGCCCCCACCAACGCCCCCAGCGGTCCACCGGCAGCGCCACCGAGCATGACGCCAGTGCTCACTCCCAGAGCTCCGCCGGCAGTGGTGTCGGTGGTCTCGCCGACGATCTCGTCGGCCGCTGCCAAACTGGCCGCTGCGGTCAGTGCCAGGGTCAAGCCAAAAGTGATCAGGGATTTCATAGGTTGCTCCTCGTGTGGATGTAAATGTTCCCAGTTCACCCTTCACAAAGCGTGCCAGCGCCGGAATTGACCGTAATCAAGGACTTGTCCGCCGCGGGTGGTCATATTCACAACCGTGTTTCAGGTAATGAAAACCCAAGCGTTGTGGATAGGACATGACTCCCAGCCCCGTGCTCACCACCCTTCTCCCGCTGCTGGATGATCTCAGTCGGGATCTGCCCCAGGCCGAACACTACCGGCGCCTGCTGCTGGCGCTGCGCGCCTGTCTGCCGTGCGATGCGCTGGCGCTGTTGCGTCTGGACGGTGATCTGCTAGTGCCGGTGGCAGTGCTGGGACTGAGTCCGGACACCCTGGGCCGCCGCTTCCGGGTGAGCGAGCATCCGCGGCTGGCGCAGGTTCTGGGCAGCCGGGGTGCCATCCGCTTTGCCGCTGACTGCGACCTGCCAGATCCCTATGACGGTCTGGTCGAAGGGACACCGGGGCGCCTGCAGGTCCATGACTGCCTGGGTTGCCCGCTGACCATTGATGACCGCCCCTGGGGTCTGCTCAGCCTGGATTCGCTGGACCCAGCCCGCTTTGGCCATATCGATCTTCCCAGCCTGGAAGCATTCACCCGCCTGGCGGCAGCCACGGTCAAGGCGTGCGAGCGTATGAACAGGCTGACGCGTCAGGCCGAGGATGGGCGAAAGCTCGCGGAAACCTGGCGCCAGGTCGCCAGCTGCGCTACTTCCCGAGAGCTGATCGGTGCCAGCCAGGCCCACCGGCATCTGCTGAAAGAAATCGATCTTGTAGCCAGAAGTGATCTTTCGGTATTGATCAGCGGCGAAACGGGCGTGGGCAAGGAGCTGGTCGCCCAGGCGGTCCATCAGCGATCCGAGCGCCGCAACAAGCCGTTGATCAGCCTCAACTGCGCCGCGCTGCCCGAGTCGCTGGTCGAGAGTGAGCTATTCGGTCATGTGCGCGGCGCATTCTCCGGCGCCACCGGCACCCGCGGTGGCAAGTTCGAGCTGGCCGATGGCGGCACACTGTTTCTCGATGAGGTCGGCGAACTGCCGCTGAGCGTGCAGGCCAAGCTGCTGCGGGTACTGCAGAACGGCCAGTTGCAGCGTCTGGGGTCGGATCAGCAACTGCACGTGGACGTGCGCATCATCGCCGCCACCAACCGGGATCTGGCAGAGGAAGTGCGCGCCGGGCGTTTTCGCGCCGACCTGTACCACCGTCTCGGCGCCTATCCATTGCGTGTGCCCGCGCTGCGTGAGCGCGACGGCGATGTGCTGTTGCTGGCCGGCTACTTTCTGGAACAGGGCCGCACCCGGCTCCAGGCTCCCGGGCTGGGGTTGAGCCAGGCGGCTCGCGACGCCCTGCTGGCCTATGACTGGCCGGGCAATGTGCGCGAGCTGGAGCACCTGGTCAGTCGGGCCATTCTCCGAGCCCGGGCCAGGGGCGCGGGCGCGCCGTTACCGCTGCAGCTGTCTGCGGCGGATCTGGATCTGGCCGCAGTTGTCGCTCCCGCCAGCGTCGCCGCGCAGATCGCCAATGCACAGTTGCCGCATTACGGGCTGCGCCAGGCGGTAGACGCCTATCAGCGCCAGCTCATCGAAACCGTACTGACCCACAATCACGGCAACCTGTCGGCGACTGCCCGTGCCCTGCAGATCGATCGCGGCAATCTGCACCGGCTGGTCCGGCGGCTCGGGCTGGTAGTCACAGGCAGACCCGATCGCCGCGCTGGCTCCGGAAGTGATAGCGATACTCATCAGAAAATTGCCCCGTATTTGACAGGATGTTGATACTGATCAAGTCTTCTTTAACTGGGGGTTATTAGAATGAAAATACTCTTGATATGGAAAGAACTGCTATGAAGTTGTCGATAGTTGCCGCGGTTCTCAGCAGATGGATGCTGGCCATCGGCCTGTTGTTCGCGACCCTGTCACTGGCACCCGTGTTGGCCGCCGATCAATCCCTCATCGATCAACGGATCGAACAGTTCTTCCCCCAGGCGACCGTCATTTCCGAACCGGAAGGCGACTACGGGGTGCGCACGCTCAGCGATGCCGTCGGCACGGTGTACGGTTACGCCTTCGAAAGCATCAACGTGCTCAACATTCCTGCCTATTCCGGCAAGCCGATCAATATGCTGGTGCTGATGGACACCGACGGGGTAATTCAGGACGCCTACGTGCTGGAACACCACGAACCTATCCTGCTGATCGGTATTCCCGAGCAGAAACTGCATGATTTCACTGCCCTGTATGCCGGCGTCAAGGCGGACCAGCGGGTGGTGGTTGGCCGCTCCAGGGATGAGAACGCCATTACCGTCGATGCCGTGTCCGGCGCGACGGTGACGGTGATGGTGGTCAACGAGATCGTCATGCGCGCGGCGCATGACGTGGCCGCATCGCTGGGCCTGGTCAAGGGCAATCTCACCGCCCGCGGCAAGCCGGCGACCGTCCGTGAGGATGTCTACCAGGAGGCCAGCTGGCCTGAGCTGACCGGCGACGGCTCGATCCGCCGACTGCTGTTGAGCAACGCGGATATCAACCGCGCCTTCCAGGGCACTGAAGCCGAGGGTGTCGACGAGGCTCCGGCGGAACGCAGCGAGGAAACCTTCATTGATCTGTATACCACCTGGCTGAACGCGCCGACCATCGGCCGCGCCGTGCTGGGCGACAACCAGTATCGCTTCCTGATGGACGATCTCAAGCCCGGCGAACATGCCTTCGCGGTGCTGGGCAGCGGCCAGTATTCGTTCAAGGGCTCGGGCTATGTGCGCGGCGGCATCTTCGACCGGGTACAGATTCGTCAGTTCGGCAACATCCACAGCTTCCGCGACCTGGACCATATCCGCCTGTATGACGTGATGGCCGAGGGCGCCCCGCCATTCCAGGAAATGGCCATCTTCATCCTCCGTGAAGATGCCGGCTTCGATCCCGGCACGCCCTGGACCCTGGAGTTGCTGGTCCGCCGCCAGACCGGCCCGGTGGACAGTATCTTCGTCAGCTTCGAGCTGCCCTATGAAACGCCCGAGCACTACATCGAACGCCCGGTACCCACGCCCGAGGAGCTGCGTGCCATCGAGGAGGCCAATCGGCCGGTGTGGGTCAACATCTGGTATCAGAAAAGCTTCCAGGTCGGGGTGGTCCTGGCCGCCCTGCTGCTGTTGACGGTGATCCTGTTCTTCCAGGACAACTTCGCCCGGCATCCGAACTTCCTGCGCTGGCTGCGTCATGGCTACCTGACCTTCACCGTGGTGTTCATCGGCTGGTACGCCCTGGGCCAGCTGTCGATCGTCAACGTGTTGACCTTCGTCCATGCGCTGGTAACCGAGTTCCGTTGGGAGCTGTTCCTCAGCGACCCGGTCATCTTCATCATCTGGACCTTCACCGCTGCCAGTATCCTGCTCTGGGGTCGCGGGGTGTTCTGCGGCTGGCTGTGCCCCTTCGGTGCATTGCAGGAGCTGATCAACGAGATCGCCCGCAAACTGAAGATTCCCCAGTACGAGCTGCCTTTTGCCGTACATGAACGACTGTGGGCCATCAAGTACATCATCCTGCTGGTGCTGTTCGGCATCTCGCTGGAATCGATGATGATGGCCGAGAAGGCCGCCGAGGTGGAGCCCTTCAAGACCGCCATCACCCTGAAGTTCGATCGCCAATGGTGGTTCGTGCTGTACGCGGTGATTCTGCTGGTGATCAACATCTTCACCCGCAAGGTGTTCTGCCGCTATATCTGCCCGCTGGGCGCGGCCCTGTCGGTCACCAGCCGGGTGCGCCTGTTCGACTGGCTCAAGCGTCGCAAGGAGTGCGGCAACCCCTGCCAGCTGTGCGCCAAGGAGTGTGAGATCCAGGCGATTCACCCCGATGGACACATCAACCACAACGAGTGCCATTACTGCCTCGATTGTCAGATGACCTATCACAACGAGAACAAGTGTCCTCCGCTGATCCTCAAGAACAAGCGCAAGACACGTGGAAAGAAAGCGCCGGACGAGCAGTTGATTCCGGTGGTGCAAGTAGTCGAACCCTGACCCGCAAGGTCAACGAAGATGGCCCAATAAGGAGCTGAACATGAGCGACAACCCCAACAACCTTCCGGCCAACCCGGAATCCAAAGGACTGAGCCGGCGCGGCTTTCTCGGCGCCAGCGCGATGACCGGGGCGGCGGTAGCGGCCACTGCCTTCGGCGGGGCGGTGATGAGCCGCGAAACCTGGGCCCAAGCGGTCAGCGACGCCCAGAAAAAGGCGCAGGCGAAAATTCATGTCGGGCCCGGCGAGCTGGATACCTATTACGGTTTCTGGTCCGGCGGCCACCAGGGTGAAGTGCGGGTCTTCGGTGTGCCCTCCATGCGCGAGCTGATGCGTATCCCGGTATTCAACGTCGATTCCGCCACCGGCTGGGGTCTGACCAACGAGAGCCGTGCCATATTGGGCGACAGCGCGAAGTTTCTCAATGGTGACTGCCACCACCCGCACCTGTCCATGACCGATGGCAAGTACGACGGCAAATACCTGTTCATCAACGACAAGGCCAACAGCCGTGTGGCGCGTATCCGTCTGGACATCATGAAAACGGACAAGATCACCACCGTGCCCAACGTGCAGGCCATCCACGGTCTGCGCCTGCAGAAGGTGCCGCACACCAAATACGTGTTCTGTAACGCCGAGTTCATCATCCCGCATCCGAACGATGGCAAGAATTTCGCCATGGATGACGAGAACAGCTATACCATGTACAACGCGATCGACGCGGAAACCATGGAAGTGGCCTGGCAGGTCATCGTCGATGGCAACCTCGACAATACCGACGCCGATTACACCGGTCGTTTCGCCGCCTCCACCTGCTACAACTCGGAAAAGGCGCTGGATCTGGGCGGCACCATGCGCAATGAGCGCGACTGGGTGGTGGTATTCGACGTGGAGGCCATCGAAGCTGAACTGAAGGCCGGCAACTTCATCACTTTGGGCGACTCCAAGGTGCCGGTGCTCGACGGCCGCAAGAAGGATGGCCAGGACAGCAAGGTCACTCGCTACATTCCAGTACCGAAGAACCCCCACGGCCTGAATACCTCTCCTGACGGCAAGTACTTCATCGCCGCCGGCAAGCTGTCGCCCACCGCCTCGATCATTGCCATCGACAAGCTGCCTGACCTGTTTGCCAACAAGTTCGAAGATCCGCGCGAGGTCATTGTCGGTGAGCCCGAACTGGGTCTGGGGCCGCTGCACACGACCTTCGACGGCCGCGGCAACGGCTACACCACCCTGTTCATCGACAGCCAGGTGGTCAAGTGGAATATCGAAGAAGCGATCCAGGCCTACAATGGTGAAAGCGTCAATTACATCAAGCAGAAGCTGGATGTGCATTATCAGCCGGGCCATACCCACGCATCACTGACCGAAACCTCCGAAGCCGATGGCCAGTGGCTGGTGGTCCTGAGCAAGTTCTCCAAGGACCGCTTCCTGCCAACCGGCCCGCTGCATCCCGAAAACGACCAGCTGATCGACATCTCCGGTGAGGAAATGATCCTGGTGCACGACGGCCCCACCTTCGCCGAACCGCACGACTGCATCATGGCGCGCCGCGATCAGATCCGCACTAAGAAGATCTGGGACCGCAACGACCCCTTCTTCGCCGATACCGTGAAGATGGCCGAGGCCGATGGCATCAACCTGACCAGCGACAGCAAGATCATCCGCGACGGCAACAAGGTCCGGGTGTACATGGTGTCGATGGCACCGTCCTTCGGTATCAACGAGTTCACCGTCAAGCAGGGCGACGAAGTCACCGTGATCATCACCAACATTGACCAGATCGAGGACGTATCCCACGGCTTCGTCATGGTCAACCATGGTGTGAGCATGGAGATCAGCCCGCAACAGACCTCGTCGATTACCTTCACCGCCGACCAGGCCGGGGTGTATTGGTACTACTGCAGCTGGTTCTGCCATGCCCTGCACATGGAAATGTGTGGTCGCATGCTGGTCGAGCCGGCGTGATGCGCTGCCCGGTGCGTTCACCGACGCTCCGGGCATCCTGCCACAGGGAGCAATGCGCGAACTGGCATGAGGTTCGCGCATTACCCGGACCGGGCAACCGCCGTACAAACAGGGCAATTTCAACCGGTATCAAGGAAACCGCATTGTTCATGCATCAGGCCATACGCTGGCGCCTCTCGGCATTCGTGATGTTGTGCGGCCTCGGCGCCACCGCTCATGCTGCTCCCCAGCCTATTACCGCACTGCCATTACAAGCTGACGCCAATGGCTGGGTAGTTCCCGCCGGCGACCATGTCGGCCCGTTCGTCATCGACCAGCCCATCACCCTGCGCTGTGCGGAGGGCGCGGTGCTCCAGTCGGCAGGCCAGGGCAACGTCCTGACCATCAGCGCGAGCGATGTCACCATCGAGAATTGCGATTTGCGCAACTGGGGACACAACCTGACCGACATGAACGCGGCCATCTTCGTCGAACAGACGGCCAAGGACGTGGTACTGCGCAATAACCATCTGGACGGCCAGGGATTCGGTATCTGGTCCGACAGTACCCGCAACCTGCGAGTCGAGGGCAATCTGGTCGAGGGCGATCCCAAGCTACGCTCCCAGGACCGTGGCAACGGTATCCACCTGATCAATACCAACGAGGCCACCGTTATCGACAATCGCGTGTTGAATACCCGCGACGGCATCTACCTGGGCAACTCGAACAACAACCTCATTCAGGGCAACCTGATGGAGGACCTGCGCTTCGGCATCCATTACATGTTCTCCCAAAGCAACCGGGTGATCGACAACACCACCCGCCGCACCCGCACTGGCTACGCGCTGATGCAGAGCCGCATGCTGACGGTCGAGAACAACCGCTCCGAGGATGACCGCAACTACGGCATCCTGATGAACTTCATCACCTATTCCACGATCAGCAACAACGTCGTGTCCAACGTCCAGCGTGGCCAGACCGGCGACGACAGCATGATCAAGGGCGGCGAAGGCAAGGCGCTATTCATCTACAACTCGTTGTTCAACACCATCGAGAGCAACCATTTCGAACGCAGCAACCTGGGTATCCATCTCACCGCCGGGTCGGAAAACAACAAGATCAGCAGCAATGCCTTTATCGACAACGAGCAGCAGGTCAAGTACGTCGCCACCCGCACCCAGGAATGGTCGGTCGAGGGCCGCGGCAACTACTGGAGCGATTACCTGGGCTGGGATCGCAACGAGGACGGCCTGGGCGACGTCCCCTATGAGCCCAACGACAACGTCGACCGCCTGCTGTGGATGTACCCGCAGGTGCGGCTGCTGATGAACAGCCCGGCCATTCAGTTGCTGCGCTGGGTACAGCGGGCCTTCCCGGTCATCAAGATGCAGGGCGTGCAGGACAGTCATCCGCTGATGCAGTTGCCCACCACCCATCTGACTCAACGAACACAGGAATCCCCTTGATGAATGCGGTTGAAATTCGCGGCGTCAGCAAACGTTACGGCAAGGTGACCGCGCTGCGCCAATTGGATCTGCAACTGGCGCCGGGCGAAGTGCTGGGCCTGTTCGGGCACAATGGCGCCGGCAAAACCACCACCATGAAACTCATCCTCGGCCTGCTTACGCCCACCGAGGGGCAGGTGCAGGTACTGGGCGGCACGCCGAACACCCCGGACATCCGCCGCCAGCTTGGTTATCTGCCGGAGAACGTGATGTTCTACCCGCAGCTGACCGGCCGCGAGACCCTGCATCACTTCGCCCGCATCAAGGGCGCCGCCGGCCAGCAGGCCGATGATCTGCTGGAACAGGTCGGGCTGGCCCATGCCGTCGACCGACGGGTCAAGACCTATTCCAAGGGGATGCGCCAGCGTCTGGGACTGGCCCAGGCACTGCTCGGCAACCCGCAGCTGCTGCTGCTCGATGAACCCACCGTGGGGCTGGACCCGATCGCCACCCAGGATCTGTACATCCTCATCGATACCCTGCGCCAGCAAGGCACCAGCGTGGTGCTCTGCTCCCACGTGCTGCCAGGGGTGGAAGCCCACATCAACCGCGCTGCCATCCTTGCCGGTGGTCAGCTGGAAGCCAGCGGCACCCTGACCAGCCTGCGCAGCGAAGCCGGTCTGCCGTCACGTATTCGCGCCAGCGGCCTGCAGCATCGGGAGCAATTACTGCAGAGCCTGGGCGCAGAGGGCCAGACCCCACGGCCGCTGGGCAGCGACAGTATCGAGCTGGTCGGCAGCAGCAGCGGCAAGATCGCCCTGCTGCGCCAATTGCTGGAGCAGGACCAGCCCAGCGATATCGAGATCATCCAACCCTCGCTGGAGGATCTGTACCGTTACTACACCGACCGTGCAAAGCAGGCGCAGGCCGCGGAGGGCAAGGCATGAATCAGATCTGGAATATTGCCCGCAAGGAACTGAGCGACGGTCTGCGCAACCGCTGGTTGCTGGCGATCAGCCTGCTGTTTGCGGCGCTGGCGGTGGGCATCGCCTGGCTCGGCGCGGCGGCCTCGGGGCAGTTGGGCTTTACCTCGATCCCGGCGACCATCGCCAGCCTGGCCAGCCTGGCGACCTTTCTGATGCCGCTAATCGCCCTGCTGTTGGCCTATGACGCCATCGTCGGCGAGGACGAGGGCGGCACCCTGATGTTGCTGATGACCTACCCCATCGGCCGCGGCCAGATCCTGCTCGGCAAGTTCGTCGGCCACGGCCTGATCCTGGCGCTGGCGGTGCTGATCGGTTTCGGTTGCGCGGCGGTGGCCATCGCCCTGCTGGTCGAGGATATCGAGGTCGGCCTGCTGGTCTGGGCATTCGGCCGCTTCATGCTGTCCTCGACTCTGCTGGGTTGGGCCTTCCTGGCGCTGGCCTATCTGCTGAGCAGCATGGTCAGTGAGAAATCCAGCGCCGCCGGCATGGCCCTGGGCGTGTGGTTTCTGTTTGTGCTGGTGTTCGATCTGGCGCTGCTGGCACTGCTGGTATTCAGCGAAGGCGAGTTCAATCCCGACCTGCTGCCCTGGCTGTTGCTGCTCAACCCGACTGACATCTACCGGCTGATCAACCTGTCCGGCTTCGACGGCGCCAATGCCATCGGCGTACTGTCGCTGGGCGAGGATCTGCCCATCGGTGGCGCCCTGCTCTGGCTGTGCCTGCTGGCATGGGCCGGCCTGGCGCTGCTATTGGCCTATATTGCATTTCGGCGCCGTGCCGCCTGATCAGAAAACCAGAATAGGAAAACTGTCATGAACATGAGTTACAAATCTGGCCTACGCACCGCTCTGCTGATGCTGTTCGCGCTCACCCTCACCGCCTGCGGTGAACAGGAGGAGGCGCCGGTGAAGCTGGACCCGGTCGCCTTTCACGAGGCCGATGAGTGCCACGTGTGCGGGATGATCATCGCGGACTTCCCCGGCCCCAAAGGCCAGGCAGTGGAGCGCAATGAGGTGAAGAAATTCTGCTCCACTGCGGAAATGCTGAGCTGGTGGCTGCAACCGGAGAACCGCATTCTGGATGCCCGACTCTATGTGCATGACATGGGCCAGAGTCAGTGGGATCAGCCCGACGACGGCCATCTGATCGACGCCCGGAAAGCCTGGTACGTATCCGGCACGCCACTGAAGGGCGCCATGGGTGCGTCCCTCGCGTCCTTCGCCGACCAGGCTGCCGCCGAGGCATTGGCCGCGGAGCACAACGGTACGGTGCTGCACTTCGACGAGATCGACCAGGAATTTCTGCAGCAGGCTGCAGCGGCGCAGCACGGTGACATGCACGACATGATACAGCAGGGCGATATGCACGATATGGGCGACATGATGCAGGGCGACCTGCAGTGACCAACCAAGACAACCACGCCGGCCATCGTGGCCGGCCAACACGGTAAGGGAGTAACTCGAGATGATGGGCATCAGTATCTGGCAACTTCTGATCATTCTGCTGATCGTGGTCACGCTGTTCGGCACCAAGCGCCTGCGCGGACTGGGTAACGACGTCGGTAGCGCCATCAGCGGCTTCCGCAAGGCGGTCAACGACGGCGAAAACAGTCCCCAGGCACTGGAGGCGGAAAAGCTCAAGAGCCAGCAATAATGGCTACCAGCGAGCCGCGACAAATTGCCACTATGGCTCATGTCATGGTTACCTCGGCCGATATAGCAGGAAAGGAATCGATCGGCAGAGGTGACCATGTGGTGGCGCAGCAAGAACGACGAAGTACAGGCTCTGCAACAGGACAAGCAACGGCTGGAAGCCGAAGTGGCCAGACAGGCCTGCCATATCGCCCAACTGGAACGGCAACTGGCCGAGCGCGAGCAGGGTGATCAGCGCCAGCTGCGCTACTACCGCCACGTCTCCGGCAACCTTATCCGCTTCAGCACCTCGGTCACCCACCTCGGCGACTCCTTCGAATATCTGGCCGGTCAGCTCAATCGCGACCGCGAGCATGCCGCCCAGGTAGCCAGCGCCGCGCTGAGCAACCAGCAGCGCTTCGATGAGCTGCGCCACAAGGCGACCGCCATGGAAAGCGGGCTGATCGGCGCCTCGAACCAGGTCGAGACGCTGTCCGAACACTCCGCGGAGATCAACGGCATCGTCGATCTCATCGGCGGCATCGCCAGCCAGACCAATCTGCTCGCCCTCAACGCCGCCATCGAAGCCGCCCGCGCCGGTGACGCCGGGCGCGGTTTTGCTGTGGTGGCCAGCGAGATCCGCCACTTGGCTGAGCGCACTGCCCAGGCTACCAGCGACATCGTCGCCCGGATCGATGAGCTGCAGCACATCACCGGCGCGGTGCAGCAGTACATCCAGTCCCAGGGCGCGCTGGCCGAGGACTTCAGCCGCACCACCCAAGATGCCGTGGCCGGCATGGACGTGTTGCACGGTCTGGCTGGGGAAATGCAACGCGGCATCGAGACCTCGGCCTTCCGCGCCGGGGTTGAACTGGCCAACCTGGATGAGCTGTCACTCAAGTTCGTGGTCTACAACCACCTGCTGGGCCAGCGCGGCGCGCCCTTGCCGGCTCTGCCCAGCGAGCGCGAATGCCGCTTCGGCAGGTGGTACTACGGCGACGGCAGCCAGAGCATCCAGCAATTCCAGCACTTCCGGGAGATCGAACGGCCGCATACCGCGGTACACAGCGAGGGGCTCGCGGC
The DNA here is from genome assembly GCF_900114735.1 of Halopseudomonas bauzanensis. Taxonomy (GTDB): domain Bacteria; phylum Pseudomonadota; class Gammaproteobacteria; order Pseudomonadales; family Pseudomonadaceae; genus Halopseudomonas; species Halopseudomonas bauzanensis. The sequence continues at coordinate 1,074,446 of NZ_FOUA01000001.1, forward strand.
CATGCGCTGTTTCAACGAGGGCTCGCTGGAGACTGCCGTGCAGCATCTCGGCGAGATGGAAGAAGCCAACCTGGCCGTGATGCGCATCGTCGCGGAGGTGATGACGGCCTTCGAGCGCCGCCAGGCCAGCGCCTGAGCGCGCCGCCGCAGCAATAAAAGAGCGAATCTTTGCCCACCCCGGCCCTCCAAGAAGTACAGGATCCAACGGAGAGCAGAGATGAACGACACACAGAATTATACCTACCAGAAAGAAGGCTGCCCCTTTGCCGCCAAGGCCACGGCACTGCTGGACAAGCACCGGATACCGTACCGGGTACATGTGTTCGCCGATGCCACCGAGGAGCAACTGTTCAAGGAGGAACAAGGGGTCGATACCACCCCGCAGATCTTCCTCGACAGCCAGCGTATCGGCGGTTACGACGAGCTGGTGGCGCATTTCGGTGAACAGCCGGAGGCGGAGTGATAGAGGCGACCGCGCCAACTATCTCGCCAGTGAACAAACCCGACGAGTGGCCTATTGCCTTTGGGTTTCAGATGATTGATGCTCTCGGGGGTCAGCTTCGCTGAATGCGCCGCATCAGCGACACCTACAGGGAGAACAAAAATATGCTCAGAGCATATCTGGATATGGAGTTCACCAGTCTCGCCAGTCATGCGCGATTGATCAGCCTGGCGCTCGTGACCAATGACGGTCGCGAGCTGTACCTGGAGCTGATCGATAACTGGGAGGTGGATGACTGTTCGGGGTTCGTCCGCGACACCGTGCTGCCCAAACTCGACCTGCAATCCCACGGCCTGACCACCAGCAAGGCGCGCCAGCGTCTGCAGTCCTTCCTCGCCGCCATCGCCCCGGTGGAGATCCTCACCGCCTCGCCCCACTGGGACCGACCGCTGCTGGACTGGCTGCTGGGCGCCGATGGGCTACCATTGAATGTGCGCATGCGCGCCATTGCCACTACCCCGGTCAGCGGGGACGACATGCTGGAAGTGCCGCATCATGCGCTGGCGGATGCGCGCCTGTTTGCCGGCCAGGTCGAGCGCGCCTGCATGGCCTGAGCATTGCAACCGGGGGTTGCGCGGGCCTGACGATGAAGACCCGCCGGCTATCGCGATGGGACCCTCTGCATGACACAGCCATGGCCACTCCCCTGGGAGCCCGACCCGCAGTACCGCAAGCGTGTGGCGTATTTCTCCATGGAGTACGCCATCGATCAGCCACTGAAGATCTATTCGGGCGGGTTGGGATTTCTCGCCGGCTCCCATATGCGCAGCGCCTTCGATCTGCGGCAGAACCTGATCGGCATCGGCATGCTGTGGAAGAACGGCTATTACGATCAGGTCCGCCATGACGATCAGAGCATGCGCGTGCAGTTCCAGAAGAAGTACTACCCGTTCCTGGTCGACACCGGCATCTGCGTTTCAGTCACCGTCAATGGTCACCCGGTCTGGGTCAAGGCCCTGCTGTTGCCGCCGGAGGTCTTCGGTACCGCTCCCCTCTATCTGCTGACCACCGACATTCCCGAGAATGACTACCTGGCGCAGACCATCACCCACCGCCTGTATGACACCGAGCCGTCCACCCGCATCGCCCAGAGCATCGTGCTGGGGCTGGGTGGCGCCCAGGTGGTGGAGCGACTCGGTGGCGCGGATGTCTACCACCTGAATGAATCCCATGGCCTGCCGCTGGCATTTCATCTGATGACGCGGCTGCAGGATAGCCAGGCGGTGCGTCGCCGCGTCGTCTTTACCACCCATACTCCCGAGAAGGCCGGCAATCCCGAACACGAGCTGGATTTTCTGCGGCAGATGGGCTTTTTTGGCGCGCTGTCCGAGGCGCAGGTTGCCGAGCAGACCGGCATGCGTGGTCCGCGTTTCAGTCACACCCTGGCAGCCCTGCGCCTCGCCGGTCGAGCCAATGGCGTCTCGCGGCTGCACGGGGAAGTCGCCAATCGCATGTGGGGCGACGAGCCGGGGATCTGCCCGATCAGCTCGGTGACCAATGCCCAGAATGCGCGGTTCTGGCAGGACGAGGTTTTGCGTCAGGCACTGGCGCAGGATGATGACGCTGCCCTGGTCCGCCGCAAACGGGAGCTCAAGCGCCAGCTGTTCCAGGTGGTGGCGGACCAGACCGGCAAACTGTTCGACCCCGAGGTGCTGACCATCGTCTGGGCCAGGCGCTTCGCTGCCTACAAGCGGGCCGATCTGCTGCTGCATGATCTCTACCGCTTTGCCCGGCTGATCGAGCAGAGCGAGCGCCCGGTGCAGCTGATCTGGGCCGGCAAGCCCTTCCCCTTCGATCAGGCCGCCATCGAGCTGTTCAATCGGCTGATACGGCTGTCCTACAAGACCGCACGCTGCGCGGTGCTGACCGGCTATGAACTCCAGTTGTCACGGTTGCTCAAACAGGGGGCGGATGTGTGGTTGAACACCCCCCGGCGGCTGCGCGAGGCATCCGGCACCAGCGGCATGACCGCAGCGATGAATGGCGCGGTGAACCTGTCGGTCAGCGATGGCTGGGTGCCCGAGTTCGCCCGCGACGGGCACAATTGCCTGCTGATACCCGATGCCGATCCCACGCTGGATGCCGCCGGGCAGGATGCGGTGGACTATTCTCAGTTGATGAACATCCTCGAACATCAGGTCCGCCCCTGGTATTACGACCAGCATGAGCGCTGGCTGGCGCTGGTGAAACAGGGCATGCGCGATGTGCTGCCCCGCTTCGATTCCGATCGGATGGCAGACGAGTATTATCGGACAATGTATGAGCAATGAGCTCCGGAGGCGAACATGGCAACGGGCTGGGCGCAGGACGGTGCGGTACAGGATCAGATCGACGACACCATCAATGATGCGGTCGAGCGGGCCCGCAGCAGGCTGCCGGCGGGTGAGAGCCGCAGCCACTGCGAGGAATGCGGTGAAGCCATCCCCGAGGCACGCCGGAAAGCCGTGCCGGGAGTACGGTTGTGTGTGCCCTGTCAGGCGGCCCGGGATCGCGAGCAGCAGGAGGCTGGCGGCTACAACCGCCGCGGCAGCAAGGACAGCCAGCTCCGTTGATGAGTCCACAGCACAAGGCATCATCCATGACCCCTGATCAGGACCAACCGAGGGTATCGCTGACCGGCCGCGAGCCGCTGTTCATGGTGATGAATGCCGGCTCGGGCAAACATGACAGCACCCAGATCCAGACGACCATTCAGACCGCCTGCGAACAAGCCGGCCGCCGTTGCCAGCTGCTGTTGGTGGATCGGGGCAGCGAGCTGCAGCGCGCTGCCGAACGGGCCGTGCAACTGGCCCGGGAACAGGCCGGGGCGGTGATCGCCGTGGGGGGTGACGGCACCCTGCATGCGGTCTGTCAGGCGGTGGTCGGCCAGCAGGTGCCTTTCGGCGTACTGCCACAGGGCACCTTCAACTATTTCGGCCGCGCCCACGGCATTTCCCAGGACCTTGAACAGGCACTGCAACAATTGTTCGATGCGCGGCTGACCCATATCAGCCTGGGCCGGCTCAATGGTCGCTATTTCCTGGTCAATGCCAGTCTCGGACTGTATCCCCGGCTGCTGGAAGATCGTGAAGCCTACAAGCAGCGATATGGCCGCAGCCGCCTGGTGGCCCTGTGGTCGGCACTGATGACCCTGGCCCGGGCGCACCGGCAGCTGCATATCCAACTGGATTATGCCGGCCGGCACCGGCAATTGCGCACGCCGACCCTGGTGGTCTGCAACAACCCGCTGCAACTGGAACACATCGGCATCGATCCGCAGTTGCCGGCGGATAGCGACCATCTGGTCGCCCTGGCGTCGCGGCCGGTGGGCACGCTGGCGCTGTATGGTCTGTTGCTGAGGGGGCTGCTGAGCCGCATGGGCGAGGCGGAGCAGGTCTCCAGCATCGGTTTCGAGCGCATGACCGTACACCTCGGCCGGGGCCCCCGGCTGGTCAAGGTCGCCATGGATGGGGAAATCTTCCGCATGCGCACGCCGCTGGAATTCAGCATCGCCGCCCAGTCGTTGCCGCTGCTGATTCCCCGTGCTGCTCCACCACCGGACCACCCATGAGCAGAATCCTGCATCTGTCGGACCTGCACTTCGGCACCGAAGACCCGGCGGTGGTCCAGGCGCTGCTGCAGTTGGCCGAAGAGCAGCAGCCGAGCCTGTGCCTGCTCAGCGGCGATATCACCCAGCGCGCACGGCGTAGCCAGTTCGCCGCGGCCGATGCCTTCGTTCGCCAACTGCCGGCGCCGGTGCTGGCGATCCCCGGTAACCATGACCTGCCACTGTTCAACCTGCCGCTGCGGCTGCTCGATCCCTATGGCAACTATCGGCGGGTGTTCGGCGAGTCACTGGCGCCCCAGCTTTCACGGGCCGACCTGCTGGTCATCGGCGTCAACAGCACACGCGCGGCGCGGCACAAGAACGGAGAGGTATCCAACCGGCAGATCCAGCGGGTAGCGCAACAACTGCAGCAGGCCCGGCCGGATCAGCTGCGGGTGGTCATGCTGCATCATCCGGTCTGCGCAATTCAGCCATCGGACCTGGCCAACCTGTTGATCGGGCGCGAGCAGGCAGTGCCGGCCTGGGTCGATGCGGGAATGGATCTGCTGCTGGCCGGGCATATCCATCTGCCCTACCGGATGCCGCTCACCGGCAGCGGTCAGCGTCGGGCCTGGGCGCTGCAGGCCGGCACCGGGGTATCGCAGCGGGTGCGCGGCAGCATTCCCAACTCGGTCAACTTCATCGAATACGGGGCGGTCAGCGGTCAGCGCTGGTGCCAGGTCACACGCTGGGACTATGCCTTCGAACAGACGCGCTTTCTGGCGGTGGAACAGCAGTCGCTGCCGCTGGACGGCAGCGACTGAACATCACACCTCGGCGTTGTGGTAGATGTTCTGTACGTCTTCCACATCGTTGAGCATATCGATGAAGCGTTCGAACATCGGCATGTCCTCTTCGCTGATCGGTGTCGAGGTCTGGGGCAGAAACTGAATCTCGTCCACCTCGAATTCGATCTCACCCAGGGTATCGGTCAGCGCCTGACGCGCCTTGGCATACTCGGTGTTCGGGGTGAACACCGTGATGATCCCGTTCTCGTTCTCGATATCGGTCACGTCCACGTCCGCCATCATCAAGGCTTCCAGCACCGCTTCCTCATCATCGCCCCTGAACGCGAGGATCGCGCAATGATCGAACATGTGGCTGACGCTGCCGGGGGTGCCCATCTTGCACTTGGTCTTGGTGAAGCAGTGGCGCACGTCGGCAATGGTGCGGTTGGGATTATCGGTCAGGCAATCGACGATGACGATACAGTTGCCCGGGCCGAAACCTTCATAGCGGGCCACGGCGAAATCCTCGCCACCACCACCCTTGGCCTTGTCGATGGCCTTATCAATAACATGGCCCGGCACCTGGTCTTTCTTCGCACGCTCGATCAGCCCGCGCAGGCTCAGGTTGCCGTTGGGGTCGACACCGCCGGACTTGGCGGAAACATAGATCTCACGGGCGTACTTGCTGTAGATCTTGGTTTTGGCATCGGCCGTTTTGGCCATGGATTCTTTGCGGTTTTGGTAAGCGCGTCCCATCGTGCAGCCCCGATCAATTCAGAAAAGGCGGATTTTACGCCAGTTGATCGGGAAGTTGATGGTTTTTTACCCGCCGGTCCCGCAGATAAAGCTGGAACCCAAGCCGTTGGCCCCAGTCTGACCTTGTAACATCCTGTCAAACATCGAGATCCATCATGCCTTTTGCTGGGTTGATCAGGTCGGCGTTGCCGTTGAGCCTGATACTGCTGATTCTGATGCTGCAAGGTTGTGACCGCTGGCCGGCCGACCCACGCGATTCCCTGACCACCGCCATCGAGCGCGGCACGCTGAAAGTCGGCGTGGTGGCCAACCCGCCCTGGGCCGAGATAACCGATCCGGCGGCTCCCGCCGGCCTGGAAAGTCAGCTGGTAACGGAATTTGCCCGGGAACGAGGCATGACCGTCGACTGGCGCACCGGCGGTGTGGAAGAGCAGATCGAAGCCCTGAAATCGTTCGAGCTGGATCTGCTGATCGGCGGCTTCACTGCTGCCAACCCCTGGAAGACCGAAGTCGGCAATACCTTTCCCTATTACACCGAGCGGGTCCTGATCGGCAGCGCGGAGGCACCGCCCACCGCCATCGACGGCCAGACGATCTCGATACTGCCGGACACCAACCTGACCCCGCTGTTGCTCAAGCAAAACGCCATCAGCGATGTGCGCGAAACCCTGGTCGACAGTCCCAACCCGGTGGCCGCACCCCAGTGGCGGCTCAGCGGACTGGGGCTCAACCCTTCCGAGATCGAACTGGCCAAGCACAAGCATGTGTTGCTGACCCCGCCCGGGGAAAACGCCCTGCTGATGGAGCTGGAACGTTTCCTGTTCCGCAATCGTGATGAACAACAGCTCGCCACACGCCTGTGGCAGGAGGCGCAGCCGTGAAGATCCGCCAGGGTTATGATCTGCCCGCAGACAAGGAACGGCTGCTGCGCCGCACCATCCGACTGGAATGGATTTCCATGTTCTTCTCGCTGACCATCGTCATCGCCATGTACCTGACCATGGGTTCGTCCCAGGCCATGAAAATGGCGCTGTTCGAGGATCTGCTGGCCTTCGTGCCGCCAGCCGCCTTTCTGCTGGCGATGCGGATACGCCGGCGGGATCCGGACGAAAACCACCCTTACGGTTACAGCCGCGCCATTCTGCTGGCCTTCCTGGCGGCGTCGGTGGCCATCGTCATGTTCGGCCTGTTCATGCTGATCGATTCCAGCATGTCGCTGTTCAAGCGCGAGCACCCGAGCATCGGTCATTTCCAGCTATTCGACTGGCAGTACCAGATCTGGGCCGGCTGGGTCATGATCGCCGCGCTGGTGTACGCGATGATTGCGCCGGTAATCCTCGGGCACATGAAGATGCCGCTGGCCAAGGCGTTGCATGAAAGCACCCTGTATGCCGATGCCGACATGAACAAGGCCGATTGGATGACCTCAGCGGCCGCCATCATCGGCATTATCGGCATCGGCCTGGGTTTCTGGTGGGCCGATGCGGTCGCCGCCGCGGTCATCTCGCTGGATGTGCTGAAGGATGGCATCACCCATGTGCGCAAGGCCATGTTCAACCTGATGGATCAACGCCCTACCGAAATCGTCGGCAACCAGCCCCTGGGGCTGGAGGAAAAGATTGCCGAGCTGCTGTTGCGCGAGCCGGACATCCAGGATGTAGCCTCCCGGCTGCGTGAAGAGGGTCACATCATCGGTGGCGAAATATTCGTGGTGCTGGCCCCCGGTCAAACCAATGTGGCACGCCGGGTACAGGAAATAGCCGAACAGGCCTGCACCCTCGATTGGCGGCTCTACGATTTGATCGTGATGCCGCTGGAAACCATAGAACGCTGAGAGAATCCTGTCATGTGGAACCCTACGCCCTCACGCCTGCAATCGCCCTCCACCAGCTCGACATTCTGGTGGTGCCGGCCGTTCGCCGCGCCCAGCGCGCCGGTATCCCCGGCCCGCCGGACCCGGCCGTTACCGGCGTGGCGCAAGAAGGCATTGCTGTAGCCAATTCGGCTGCTGCTGCGGTCTGAGGCTGCGTGCTATCATGCGCGCCGGCAGGGTCACCCCATGCCGATGCCGTCCTTCACCCAGCAGAGCAGGTCAGTTCCTCCGTGCAATCCCCAGGCGCTTCCCATGACGTGATCATTCTCGGCGCCGGCGCCTCCGGCTTGATGTGCGCCGCCACAGCCGCCCAGCGTGGACGTCGGGTCCTGGTGCTGGAACGGGCCAACAAGGTTGGCAAGAAGATCCTCATGTCCGGCGGCGGACGCTGCAATTTCACCAATTATCAGGTCGAAGCAGACAACTTCCTCTCCGACAACCCGCATTTCTGCAAGGCGGCGCTGAAACGCTACACCCAATGGGACTTCATCGGCATGGTGGAGCGCTACGGCATCGATTATGAGGAGCGCCGGCACAGTCAACTGTTCTGCCGACAGTCCGCGCGGGACATTCTCGACATGCTGCTCGACGAATGCCAGCAGGCCGGCGTGGAGATCCGTACCCATTGCGAAATAGCCGAGGTGCAGACGCTGGAATCGCACAACCTGCGCTACCGGCTCCTTGGCCGACAGGGGCAGCAGCCGTTCCGGCTGGACTGCCAGTCCCTGGTGGTGGCCACCGGCGCCCTGTCGATTCCTACCCTGGGCGGTAGCGGCATCGGCTACGAGATCGCCAGCCAGTTCGGCTTGCCCCTCGTCCCACGCCGCGCCGGCCTGGTGCCGTTCATGTTCAGCGATAACATGAAGGCCGTCTGCGAGCGATTGTCCGGCCTGGCGCTTGAAGTCACCGCCAGCTGCAATGACCAGAGCTTTACCGAAAACATGCTGTTCACTCACCGGGGTATCAGCGGGCCGGCGATCTTGCAAATCTCCAGCTACTGGCATCCCGGCGACACGCTGATCATCGATCTGCTGCCCGGCCTTGATGCCTTTCACTGGTTGCGTGAGGCCAAACAACAACAGGGCAAGCAGTTGTTGAAGACGTTGCTGGCCCAGCGGTTGGGGCGGGCGCTGGTGACCGAACTGCAACAGCTATGGTGGCCCGATGCACCAGCCAGACCGCTGGCCGATTACAGCGACCGGCAGCTGCGCACCGTGGCCGACCAATTGCACCAGTGGCTGTTGAAGCCCTCTGCGACCGAAGGCTATCGCACTGCCGAGGTGACCCTCGGCGGAGTGGCCACCGAGGCGGTCAGTTCGAAAACCATGGAGGCCCGGGATTGTCCGGGGCTGTACTTCGTAGGTGAGGTGCTGGATGTCAGTGGCCATCTGGGCGGCTTCAATTTCCAGTGGGCCTGGTCTTCTGGCTACAGCGCCGGCCTCGCCGTCTGACCCACGAGCGACCACGCCACAGCGCCGATATGATCAACATTATCACCACGCCATAGATCAGGTTCAGGAACAGCTGCGGGTGGCGGCTGTAAAAGCTGCCGCCGGCCTGCTCGGAAAAGGGCACATCGGCCAGCAGCTCAGCCCGGTTGAAAGCCACGCTGCTGGCCAGCCGGCGACCATTGGGCGCGGACACCAGCGACGGCCCGTTATTGATCAGATGCGCCATCGGCACACGATTCTCAACCCCGCGCAGAATCGACATGTTGCCGTGATGGAACGGCTGGGATGTTTCGCCGAACCAGTTATCCTGGGACAGGAACAGCAACATTTTGCCGGCCCCGTCAGAACTGATCGCGTCGGCAACAAACCCGGGGAAGGCTGCCTCATAGCAAACCTTCGGCACTACGCGCATGCCATTCAGATCAAAGGCGGTGTGCTCGCTGCCGGCACCGAGCGGCCGCAGGAACTCACCGAATACCAGATCGGCCAGCCCCTTGAGCACCGGCCACGACCAGGGCTCGGGCAGATATTCACCGAACGGCATCCGCAACATCTTGCGGTATTGCGCCGTCATCTCGCCCTGCCCGTCCAGTAACGCTACCGTGTTGAAGCTGACGCGCTGGGCATCTACCCAGCGCCGCTCGACATCATGGAAGATCAACGGCACACCGTGCCGGGCAATCGCCCGGGCGTAGCTGTCACGTACGCTGTAATCGTCGAAATACCCCTTGTAGCGCGCCTCGGGCCAGGCCACCCATTGCGCGCCGGCCGCCACCAGCCGTTCGGTGGCAAGCATTTCCGGCGGGGATTCCCGGGTGAAGCCGACCGCCGGCGCGGGAATATCCAGGGTGATGGCATCGTTGGGTTGTACCAGCCCGATCCGCCGCGTATCCCATTGCTGCATACGCCTATCCCACTCGTAGAGGCTGATGTAGCCATATCCCAGCCACACTGCCAACAGCCCCCAAGCCAACCCCTGGGCCAGCCGGGAGTATGGCGTCTGGGGCAAGCGTCGCGGCGTCAGCATGCGATAGACCAGCACGCTGAACAGCATCATCATCGCATCCAGTCCCGGCGCACCGGTGATATCGATGGCCTGCAGAGCCGGCAGGAAACTGACCTGGCCATCGGCGAAATGGGTCTTGAACAGCATCGGGTAGAGCGCCATTACCGAGACCATGACGGCAGGAAAAACGAGCAGATCCCAGCCATCCAGGCGCCGAACCAGCCAGCGGTAGAGAGCACAACCCAGACCGATGACCAGCCCGATATAGCACCAGAACAGCAAGGCCAGCAGCGTGCTCGACAGGGGGCTGATCTGTTTGAGGTTGACCATGAAGCCGGCCAGCCAGTAGCTGCCGCCGGCAAAACAGAGAGTACCGGCCAGCCAGCCGAGCAACAGCGCCATCATGGGGCGGGTATCGCGCAGGGCAAACAGTAAAGGCACCCAGGCAAACCAGCCGACCCAATACAGGTTGATACTCAACCAGGGCACACAGAGCAGAAAGCCGCTGAGCGCGGCGAACAGCAGGCGATACATCATCCGCGCCAGCGGTGCATTTCGCCGTTGGGTATGGGCATCCGCAGCCAGAAAATCTGAAGTGGAATCGGACATCAGCGCAGCTTTTGGATTGAGGGCCTGCTCGCACCCTAGAGCGTGAGCTTCATCACGGACAATACCCTATTCGGGTTACCGTCTTTCGACGCTCGATACTACGTCGTGCCATAACGAGAGAACATCCTTTGGCCACCCCGGATGACGAAAGCTTGATGTGGTCCACATTTGACGAAGATAAGTAGCGGGAACCATGGCACCCTGCCGCCCATATCAGCATCATTCCGTCAGGCGCCGTAACGGCTGGGCCTGGTTGGTTATCAGACGGGGCGGAGCGCCTCGCCGAGCAAAATGCCACCATATCGAATTGCGCCAACCCGGAATAAAACCGGGAACCAATGCCGCCGAATTCTCTCAAACGCCATTGTCAGGGCTGTGGCAGGCCGACGAGCACGGAAGAAAGGCTTATATATGGACGTTACCGAGCAAGAGAATGATCCGTTTTTCATCACCGCCTGCCAAGGCCATTTTGTCACCGGTATCGGCTCAGCCGATCATGAAAACGGCAACAGTAGAATATGAGTAAGTCGAAACGCAGCTGGAGCTGGGCCTACCACAAAGTGCGGAGTTATCATGTCTCGCGGCTGCAGGCCTGTTATCGCGCAACCCGCTTCTGGTTACTCGGCGACACCGGATCCTTCGTCACCCATGGCGGATTCCGCAAGTCGCGAATCAGGAACTGACCGGGCGTCTCCCCGCTTCTGTTACACTGTGGCGCCCATCCTCAGCAGGCCGCTACCGTGACTACAAGCGCTTTTTCCTCTCTCCCGCTGCCCCCTTCCCTGCTTGCCACTATCGACCGCCTGGGCTATCAGAGCATGACGCCAGTGCAATCTGCCGCACTGCCGATCATTCTCGCGGGGCAGGATCTGATTGCCCGCTCGCGCACCGGCAGTGGCAAGACCGCCGCCTTCGGCATCGGCCTGCTGGCACCGCTCAATCCGGCTTTTTTCGGCTGCCAGGCATTGGTGCTGAGTCCGACCCGGGAGCTCGCCGGACAGACCGCCACGGCGCTGCGCACGCTGGCGGGGGGCATTCCCAACATCAAGATCATCACCCTGTGCGGCGGCACGCCATTCGGCCCCCAGGCGGCCTCGCTGGAACAAGGTGTCCATGTGATCGTTGGCACGCCGGGACGGGTCAAGGACCATCTGGAACGCGGCACCTTGAGTCTGGACAAGCTCAACTGCCTGGTGCTGGACGAAGCCGACCGCATGCTCGACATGGGCTTCATCGACAGTATCAGCGAGATCATCCAGGCTACCCCCGAGCGGCGCCAGACCCTGCTGTTCTCCGCCACCTATCCACCAGGCATCGAACAGCTGGCTGGACGCTTTCTGCGCGAGCCACAACAGGTGGTAATCGAAGACGTTGAAGTCCGCAACCCGATCCGCCAGCGCTTCTATGAAGTCAGCGCCGAGGAGCGGCTACCGGCGGTATTGCGTCTGCTGGCCGATGAACGGCCGCAACCCTGCATCGTCTTTTGCCATACCCGTCAGCAATGTCAGCAGTTGCAGCAATTGCTGTCGAGCAATGGCGTGAGCGCCCAGGCCCTGCATGGCGACATGGAACAGCGCGAACGCGATCAGGTGCTGGCGCTGTTTGCCAACCAGAGCTGTAGCGTGCTGGTGGCTACCGATGTGGCAGCCCGCGGGATCGACGTGGAAGGGGTTGCCGCGGTGATCAATGCCGAGCTGTCACCCGACCCGGCCGTGCATACTCATCGCATTGGCCGCAGCGGCCGTGCCGGCCAGCCCGGTCTGGCCCTGAGCCTGGTCGCGCCAGCGGAACAGGGACGAGCGCGCAGTATCGAGCAGAAGCTCGGTGAGCCCCTGCCCTGGTGTGAGCTGGATCAGTTGCCCGAGCGTCTCGACAAGCCGCTGCTGGCGCCGATGCGTACCCTGGCGATAGCCGGCGGACGCAAGGACAAGGTACGCCCCGGCGATCTGCTTGGCGCACTCACTGGCGATGCCGGCCTGCCTGGCGACGCCATCGGCAAGATCAGCATCAGTGACTTTCAGGCACTGGTAGCAGTGCGTTGGGAGCTGGCGAATACCGCGCTGGAGCGGCTGGAGGAAGGCAAGATCAAGGGGCGGCGGTTCAAGATAAGATTGCTGTAGGCGCAGTATGGAGGGCCGTGTCCGGCGACAGTCGGGCGATGGCCGGATGGGGTGCTCATCGAGCTGGTGCTCGACGTTTCCCAGGAGGACCACACCTGAGTCACAGCTATAGTTGCAGCCAATACTCTCAATTCTGACGGTTTTCCTCTCAGCCATACCCAGGTTACAGGACGGTGCTGGGCAGTTTCCTTTGGCGAACCGTGTGCGGCCATGGACGGCCGCACACGAGCGCCACGGACGGCACGGGTGCGTGTTCGCCAAGGGCAACTGCCCAGTGCCGTCGAACACCGAACGTGCCCCAGACTTACCTGCCCACTGCCGTCAGACACCGAACGTGTCCCCATGTCTGAGCACTGCCACCGGCAACCAACGATGCCACGGACACATACAGCCCCCAAACCCGGTACAGAGCCAATCCGCTACAAATCAGTTACCGGCAGGGCCGCTGGTCGAGATGGAACTCGACCGGGTCGCGGTCGACCGGGTCGCCGTCGACGGGGTCGCCATCGACCTTCCAGGAGACTGTGCACGAAGTGCGGCGGATGCTCCCAGCAGACTCGGAGCTCCCGGCGGTTCAGCCCAGGACGCGCAATCCGCGTCTGGCTTTGGGACGGGTCAACTGACCGAACAGCCAGCTGCCAATGGCCGCAGCGACCAGCAGCGCGGCCAATCCCCAGCTCTGCTCAGGCGTGGCGATGAAGCCCGGCAGAGACAGCTGGCTGAGCTTGAAGCCTGCCCAGACGCCGCCAGCACCAGCCAGAGCAAACAGCAGCCAGCGCCAGGGCCGGAAGATGCGCGCCAGGCCAGCGGCCACCGGCAGCAGGCAGACAAATGCCACCGCCACCAGCAGGGCGAATGCCTTGACGAAATCCAGCAGGTCCGGCCAGACGCTGGCCAGTCGGTCAGTCAGGCTGACCGGCACCTCAGTCGGCGGCATACCCGCCAACTGAATCTGCGCCTGGACCAGGCAGCCGAGAATGGTCGCCACCAGGACGGCCAGCAGATAGAAAGCGATGATTCGCAGTACAGCAACCGGTGACATTGTGTCTATTCCTTGTCAGGGCAGATCCGGCAGGTTGCGCAGGGACTGTTCGTAGGCCTGCAGGTCGAAGGGCGCATCCTGCTCCAGCATGAGGTTGATGTGATGCGCCAGCACCTGGGCCATCAGGCTCAGGATCTCCTCGCGCTCATAGCCAACCAGGGTCAATTTGTTCAATGTGGCCTGGGCCGCCGGTGGTTCGCCTCCAGCCAGCTGGTTCTCGATCGCCTCGACCAGTTTTTCATGGGCGAAAGCATCGTCGGCCGCATCATCGGATGAATGCATGTGTCGGACTCGCGAAGAGGGCGCCGGACGGGTGTCCGGCGCCGGTACGGATCAGTTGACCTTGGGATCCAGCTCGCCGCTGGCGTAGCGCTGGAACATGGTTTCCAGGTTGATCGGCTTGATGCTGGAGGCATGTCCGGCAGTGCCGAAGGCTTCGTAACGGGCGATGCAGACATCACGCATGGCCTTGACCGTTTCGGCGAAGAACTTGCGCGGATCGAACTCGCTGGGATGCAGCGCCATATGACGACGCATGGCACCGGTGGAGGCCAGACGCAGGTCGGTATCGATGTTCACCTTGCGCACGCCGTGCTTGATGCCCTCGACGATTTCCTCGACCGGCACACCGTAGGTTTCCTTGATGTCGCCACCGTACTCGTTGATGATCGCCAGCCACTCCTGCGGCACCGAGGAGGAGCCATGCATCACCAGGTGGGTATTGGGGATGCGCTTGTGGATTTCCTTGATGCGATCGATCGCCAGGATGTCGCCTGTCGGCGGCTTGGTGAACTTGTAGGCGCCGTGGCTGGTGCCGATGGCAATGGCCAGGGCATCCACCTTGGTCTGCTTGACGAAATCGGCGGCTTCCTCGGGATCGGTCAGCATCTGGCTGTGATCCAGGGTACCTTCGGCGCCGATACCGTCTTCTTCTCCGGCCTGCCCGGTTTCCAGGCTGCCCAGGCAACCCAGCTCGCCTTCCACCGACACACCGCAGGCGTGAGCCATTTCCACGGTACGGCGGGTCACGTCGACGTTGTAGTCATAGTCGGTCGGGGTCTTGCCGTCTTCACCCAGGGAGCCATCCATCATCACCGAGGAGAAGCCCAGTTGAATGGAGCGCTGGCATACCGCCGGGCTGGTGCCGTGATCCTGATGCATGCACACCGGAATGTGCGGAAATTCTTCGATAGCGGCGAGGATGAGGTGGCGCAGGAAAGGCGCGCCGGCGTATTTGCGGGCACCGGCGGAGGCCTGCACGATCACTGGGGAGTCGGTCTTGTCGGCCGCTTCCATGATGGCGCGCATCTGCTCCAGGTTGTTGACGTTGAAGGCCGGGACGCCGTAACCGTGCTCGGCGGCGTGGTCCAGCAACTGGCGCATGCTGATCAAAGCCATGGTCTTTCTCTCCGTAAATGATGTCTGGGTAAAGCGGTAAGCGGCAAACAGTCGGTCAAGGCTGACAGTTTACTCACCTGGCTTCAACTCATGGCACCCGGCCTGTCGCCGAGCGCCTGTTATCGTGCAAAAACTGACGCTTGCTACTGCGCTCAGCGCGCTCTCTGCTGCAGGATCTCGACCGCGGGCAGCACCTTGCCTTCGACAAATTCGAGGAAAGCTCCACCACCGGTGGAAATATAGGAAATGCGCTCGGCGACGCCATACTTGTCGATCGCTGCCAGGGTATCGCCACCACCGGCAATCGAGAAGGCCTGGCTTTCGGCAATGGCCAATGCCAGCGCCTTGGTACCTTCACCGAACTGATCGAACTCGAACACGCCAACCGGACCGTTCCACAGAATGGTGCCGGAAGACTTGAGCAGCTCGGCGAACTGGGCGGCGGTCTGCGGGCCGATATCCAGGATCATGTCGTCCTCGGTAACTTCGGCTACCAGCTTGACGGTGGCTTCGGCGTCTTCGGCAAAGGCCTTGGCGACCACTACATCCACCGGCAGCGGCACGCTGACCTTGGCGGCGATGGCCTTGGCCGTGTCCACCAGATCGGCTTCATACAGCGACTTGCCCACCGGCAACCCGGCAGCAGCGAGGAAGGTGTTGGCAATGCCGCCGCCAACGATCAGCTGGTCGCACTTGTCCGCCAGGGCGTTGAGCACATCCAGCTTGGTGGATACCTTGGAGCCGGCGACGATGGCCGCCATGGGCTGGGCCGGCTTGTCCAACGCCTTGGCCAGCGCGTCCAGCTCGGCGGCCAGCAGCGGGCCGGCACAGGCAACCTTGGCAAACTTGGCCACGCCATGGGTGGAGCCCTGGGCCCGGTGGGCGGTACCGAAGGCATCCATGACGAACACATCGCACAGCGCGGCATACTGCTGCGCCAGTTCATCGGTATTCTTTTTCTCGCCGTTATTGAAACGGACGTTCTCCAGCAGCACCACCTCGCCCGGCTGCACCGCGACGCCACCCAGATAGTCACGTACCAGCGGCACTTCACGGCCCAACGCCTTGCTCAGGTAATCGGCTACCGGTGCCAGGCTGTCCGTCTCGCTGAACACGCCCTCCTCAGGGCGCCCCAGGTGCGAGCAGACCATTACCGCCGCGCCTTTCTCCAGCGCCAGCCGGATGGTCGGCAGGGCCGCGAGAATGCGCGCATCACTCTTGACCTGGCCGTCCTTGACCGGCACGTTCAGGTCTTCACGGATCAATACCCGCTGGCCCTTGAGATCCAGCTCTTTCATGGTCAATACGGTCATGCAGAGTTCCTTGTCGATAATGTTGATCAGTTATTCCGGTTGGCCAGCTGCAACCAGTAATCCGCCACGTCCAGCATCCGGTTGGCAAATCCCCATTCGTTGTCGAACCACACCAGCAGATTGACCAGCCGTGGCCCGGCCACCCGGGTCTGGCTGCCGTCGACGATCGCCGAATGCGGGTCGTGGTTGAAATCGCAACTGGCATGCTGCAGTTCGGTGTAATCAAGCAGCCCGCGATACTCAGACTCTGACGCGGATTTGAGCAGACGGTTCACTTCCGCCGCACTGGTATCGCGTGAGGTCTGCAAAGTGATATCCAGCGCCGAGACGTTGACCGTCGGCACGCGGATCGCCTTGGCTTCAACACGTCCGGCCAACTCCGGCAACAGCCGCTCTATTCCGCGGGCCAATCCGGTGGAAACCGGAATCACCGACTGGAATGCCGAGCGCGTACGACGCAGGTCGGTGTGATGATAGGCGTCAATCACCGGCTGATCGTTCATTGCCGAGTGGATAGTGGTGATGGAGATATATTCCAGCCCGATCAACTCGTTGAGCAGCCGCAGCACCGGTACGCTGGCGTTGGTGGTGCAGGAGGCGTTGGAGACCAGCCGCGCGGCCGGATCCAGCGTCTGGTGGTTGATGCCATAAACCAGCGTGGTGTCCACTGCCCCGGCGCCGGCCATCGGCTGGGAGAACAGGACACGCGGCGCGCCGGCCTGGAGGAATCGCTCGGCGTCGGCACGGGAGGTGTACTGCCCCGAGCATTCCAGCAACAGATCGAGCTCCAATGCCTGCCAGTCGATATCCTCGGGACGGGGTGCACAGAGCACCTGCACGCACTGGCCATTGATATGCAGACAATCCCCATCGACCCGCACCTCGCCGGGAAAGCGCCCATGGGTGGAATCGAAACGGGTCAGGTACTCGATACTGGCCTGGTCGGCCAGATCGTTCAGGGCGACAATCTGCATGTCGCTGCCACCGCGTTCATGCAGTGCACGCAGCACACAGCGTCCGATACGGCCGTAACCGTTGAGGGCAATGCGCAGGGGACGGTGACTCGAGGACATGGTCAGCAGCTCGGTTGCAGCTGCAAGCCACCAGCGGCAGGCGACAAGCTGGGTACCTTCAACTTGTCACCTGCCGCTGGTCACTTGCCGCTGTGATCAATCTTCCAGCAGCTCTTCAGCCACCGCCAGCACGTTGTCGACAGTAAAGCCGAACTCTTCGAACAGCGCACCCGCCGGCGCCGACTCGCCATAGCTGTGCATGCCGACGATGCGACCATCCAGGCCAACGTACTTGTACCAGTAATCGGCGTGGGCCGCCTCGATGGCGACGCGTGCGCCTACTTCCAGCGGCAGTACGGCCTGACGATACTCGGCGTCCTGCTGATCGAACACGCTGGTGCAAGGCATGGACACCACGCGAACCTGACGGCCCTGCTCGGTGAGCTTTTCCCAGACCTGAACAGCCAGACCAACTTCCGAGCCGGTGGCGATCAGGATCAGTTCCGGCTCGCCGGCACAGCCCTTGAGCACGTAACCGCCGCGTGCAATGGCCGCCTCGGTTTCGTTGTCGCGGATATGGCACGGCAGGTTCTGGCGCGAGAAGATCAACGCGCTGGGGCCGTCGTTGCGCTGCAGCGCATGCTTCCAGGCCACCGCCGACTCGACGGTATCGGCCGGACGCCAGGTATCCAGGTTCGGCGTGGTGCGCAGGCTGGTCAGTTGCTCGACCGGCTGGTGGGTTGGGCCATCTTCGCCCAGACCGATGGAGTCGTGGGTGAATACATAGATGACGCGCTGGCGCATCAATGCCGACATGCGCACCGCGTTGCGCGCGTATTCCATGAACATCAGGAAGGTCGCACCATAGGGCACCAGGCCACCGTGCAGCGCCACACCGTTCATGATCGCCGCCATGCCGAATTCACGTACGCCGTAGTACATGTAGTTGCCCGAGGCGTCCTCTTCGACCACCGGCTTGCAGCCATCCCACAGGGTCAGGTTGGAGCCGGCCAGGTCAGCCGAGCCGCCGAGCAGCTCCGGCAGCATGGGGCCAAAAGCGTTCAGGCAGTTCTGACTGGCCTTGCGGCTGGCGATGTTCTCGCCCTTCTCGGCCACGGCGCGGATGTAGGCCGAAGCTTTTTCGTCGAAGTCCGCCGGCAGCTCGCCGGCCATGCGCCGGGTGAACTCGGCAGCCAGTTCGGGGAACTCGGCCTGGTAGGCGGCAAATTTCTCATTCCACTGCTGCTCGGCCTGGTTACCGGCGTCCTTGGCATCCCACTCGGCATAGATGTCGGCGGGGATCTCGAACGGGCCGTGGCTCCAACCCAGCGCTTCGCGGGTCAGGGCAATTTCCGCATCACCCAGGGCCGCGCCGTGGGAGGACTCCTTGCCCTGCTTGTTCGGCGAGCCGAAGCCGATGATGGTCTTGCAGCAGATCAGGGTCGGCTTGTCGCTCTTGCGGGCGGTCTCGATAGCGGTTTTGATTTCGTCGGCATCATGGCCGTTGACATTGCGGATCACCTGCCAGCCGTAGGACTCGAAGCGGCGCGGGGTGTCGTCGGTGAACCAGCCGTGTACTTCGCCATCGATGGAAATGCCGTTGTCATCATAGAAGGCGGTCAGCTTGCTCAGGCCCAGGGTACCGGCCAGCGAGCAGACTTCGTGGGAGATGCCTTCCATCATGCAGCCATCACCGAGGAACACGTAGGTGTCGTGATCGACGATATTGTGACCGGGCCGGTTGAACTGGGCAGCCATGATCTTTTCCGCCAGAGCGAAACCCACCGCGTTGGCGATGCCCTGGCCCAGCGGGCCGGTAGTGGTTTCCACACCCGGCGTATAGCCCAGCTCCGGATGACCGGGCGTCTTGCTGTGCAATTGGCGGAAATTCTTCAGGTCATCGATCGACAGGTCATAGCCGGTCAGGTGCAGCAGCGAGTAGATCAGCATCGAGCCGTGACCGTTGGACAGCACGAAGCGGTCGCGGTCGGCCCAGTTCGGGTTGGCCGGGTTGTGCTTCATGAAGTCACGCCACAGCACCTCGGCGATATCCGCCATCCCCATGGGCGCACCCGGGTGGCCGCTGTTGGCTTTCTGCACCGCATCCATGCTGAGGGCACGAATGGCATTGGCTCGGTCACGACGACTGGGCATGAACTACTCCTGTGATTTCAAGGCAGAGGGCGAACCGGGATCAAGGTCGGCTGGCCGGGAAAGAAAGGCCGGCATTTTCGCCCAAACTGCCGCAACGGGCAATGAAAACCCCGACTCCGTGGTGCAAACACCGCTGTTGCGAGACGAATGGCCCTGCCGGAGCATCTATATCAAAATATTTTGATATAGATATTGCGATCAGCCGGGGGCTTCACTACACTGCTCCACCATGAACGAACCAGTACGGCTTGCGCCCCTCGACGATACAGCTACCGAACAACTGGCTGCCTTCTGCAAGGCTGCCGGTGACCAGCTGCGGCTGGATATCCTGCGGGCGCTGCGCAGCGATTCCTTTGGCGTACTGGAGCTGGCCCAGATCTTCGGCATGCGCCAGTCGGGTATCAGCCATCACCTGAAGGTACTGGCCAATGCCGGCCTGGTGCGCACCCGCCGGGAAGGCAACTCGATTTTCTATCGGCGCAGCCTGCCGGATGCTGCCAGCCACTGGCGACATTTACATGAGCAGTTGCTGAACGGGCTGGACGCACTGCCCCTGGAACCGGCGCTGACCCAGGCGATTGCCGCAGTGCATAGCCAGCGCGGCGAGGTCTCCCGACAGTTCTTCGCCCGCTTTGCCGATGGTACCCCGGCCCAGCAGGACCTGATCGCGCATTTCGGTCTGTATCGCGAATCGCTGTTGGGGCTGATCGATAGCCTGGTGCTGCCAGCCACTGAACTGGCCATCGAAGTGGGGCCCGGTGAAGGCGGTTTCCTGCCGGACCTGGCCAGCCGCTTCGGCCGGGTGCTGGCACTGGACAATGCACCGGCTATGCTGGAACGAGCCCGCCAACAATGTGCCGAGGCGGGCCTGGACAATGTCGATTGCCTGCTGGCCGATGCGTTGCTGCCGCAGGAACTGCCGGCCGCCGATTGCCTGGTATGCAATATGGTGCTGCACCATATGCCGGCACCGGCCGAGGCGCTGCGGCGCTTCGCCGACCTGCTCAAGCCCGGCGGCACTCTGGTGCTGACCGAGCTGTGCAGTCACGACCAGAGCTGGGTCCGGGAGACCTGTGGCGACCTCTGGCTGGGCTTCGATCAGGACGATCTGGCCCGCTGGGCCGGCAGTGCCGGACTGGAGCTCGGCAGCAGTCTGTACCTGGGGCTGCGCAACGGCTTCCAGATTCAGCTGCAACAATTTACCAAGGGTGCCCGATGATCCGTCATCGCGCTACCCGCCCCCTGTCAACGAAAGGGCTGTGACCATGAGCGAATACTCGATTTTCACCTCCGAATCGGTCTCCGAAGGCCATCCGGACAAGCTGGCCGACCAGATTTCCGACGCTGTGCTGGATGCCATTCTCGCCGAGGACAAATTTGCCCGCGTGGCCTGCGAAACCATGGTGAAAACCGGGGTTGCCATCGTCGGTGGTGAAATCACCACCAGCGCCTGGGTCGACCTGGAAGATCTGGTGCGCGGCGTGATCAAGGATATCGGCTACACCTCCTCCGAGGTCGGTTACGACGCCGATACCTGTGGCGTGATCAACATCATCGGCAAGCAGTCACCCGACATCGCCCAGGGCGTCGACCGGCAGAAGCCGGAAGACCAGGGTGCCGGCGACCAGGGCCTGATGTTCGGCTATGCCAGCAACGAGACCGATGTGCTGATGCCCGCACCGATCACTTTTGCTCACCGACTGGTCGAGCGCCAGGCCGAAGTGCGCAAGAACGGTACGCTGAACTGGCTGCGCCCGGATGCCAAATCCCAGGTCACCTGCCGCTATGACAACGGCAAGGTAGTCGGCATCGACGCCATCGTGCTGTCGACCCAGCACAATCCGGAAATCGAGCAGGCCGACCTGCGCGAAGCGGTGATGGAGACCATCATCAAGCACGTGATTCCGGCCGAGCTGCTGCATGCCGACACCCAGTACCACATCAACCCGACCGGCAAGTTCGTCATCGGCGGGCCGGTGGGCGACTGTGGCCTGACCGGCCGCAAGATCATCGTCGACACCTACGGCGGCATGGCCCGCCATGGTGGTGGCGCCTTCTCCGGCAAGGACCCGTCCAAGGTCGATCGCAGCGCCGCCTATGCCGGTCGCTACGTCGCCAAGAACATCGTTGCCGCGGGCCTGGCCGAGCGCTGCGAGATCCAGGTGTCCTACGCCATCGGTGTAGCGCAGCCGACGTCGGTCTCGGTCAATACCTTCGGTACCGGCAAGATCAGCGATGAGCAGATCATCAAGCTGGTGCGCGAGCACTTCGACCTGCGGCCCTATGCGATCACTCGCATGCTCGACCTGCTGCACCCGATGTACCGCGCCACTGCGGCCTACGGCCACTTCGGCCGCAACCCGTTCGAGATGACGGTGGGCAATGACACCTTCACCGCCTTCCCCTGGGAGAAGACGGACAAGGCCGAGGCGCTGCGGGCTGACGCGAAGGTCTGACCGCAGCAGGTCAACGTCAGGAGTTAACGCCGGAAGTTATCGTGACAGCCCTTGCAGCTCTGCTGCACGGCGCTGAAGGCCTCGGTCACTTGTTCAGGCGTTTCGACGCCCTGCGCAGTGACCTCCGCCAGCTCGGCTACTGCATCGCGATAGCGGTCAATGGCCTGGGCAAAGCCTGCGGGGTCAGTCCAGACCTCAGGCAGAGCAGCGTGCTTCTGCTCGGTTTCCCCCGGTTCGGGGAAATGCGCCCAGGGCGCTTCGACGGAGGCAGCCAGGGCCTGGGCATGGGCGGCGAAGGCGTCGCCATCGAAGGGCAGGCGATCACGCAGCATGCCGCCCATCGGCTCGCTGTGACTGAGAAAGTCCTTGAAGGCCGCCTGACGCTTGCCTTCCGGCGAGTTGGGGTCGGCCTCGTCAGC
This sequence comes from Halopseudomonas bauzanensis, assembly GCF_900114735.1. Taxonomy (GTDB): domain Bacteria; phylum Pseudomonadota; class Gammaproteobacteria; order Pseudomonadales; family Pseudomonadaceae; genus Halopseudomonas; species Halopseudomonas bauzanensis. The sequence goes on from NZ_FOUA01000001.1 coordinate 1,096,872, forward strand.
GCAGCCGACCAGGGCCAGGCCGAGGGCGGCCAACAACAGAATTTTGGGGTTTGGAACAGCAAACATCGTGACATCCCTTTGGAACATTGAGGGCGCTATCTTAACGCGTCTTCCACCTGAAACTGATTGGAGAAAAGTATGAGCGCAGTTATCCAGAGCAATTTCACCGACTACAAGGTGGCTGATATCAGCCTGGCCGATTACGGCCGCCGCGAGATTATCATTGCCGAATCCGAGATGCCGGCGCTGATGGCCATGCGTCGCAAGTATGCCGGTGAGCAGCCGCTCAAGGGTGCGCGCATCCTCGGCTGCATCCACATGACCATCCAGACCGCGGTGCTGATCGAGACCCTGGTCGAGCTGGGCGCCGAAGTGCGCTGGTCCTCGTGCAACATCTTCTCCACCCAGGACCACGCCGCCGCCGCCATTGCCGCAGCCGGCGTGCCGGTATTCGCCTGGAAGGGCGAAACCGAGGAAGAATACGAATGGTGCATCGAGCAGACCATCCTCAAGGATGGCCAGCCGTGGAATGCCAATATGGTGCTGGATGACGGCGGCGACCTGACCCTGATCCTGCACGAGAAATTCCCCCAGGTGCTGGAAAGCGTGCACGGTGTCACCGAAGAAACCACCACCGGCGTCCACCGCCTGCTCGACATGCTGAAGAAAGGCACCCTCAAGGTGCCGGCGATCAACGTCAATGACTCGGTCACCAAGAGCAAGAACGACAACAAGTACGGCTGCCGTCACAGCCTGAACGATGCCATCAAGCGCGCCACCGACCACCTGCTGTCCGGCAAGAAGGCACTGGTCATCGGTTATGGCGACGTGGGCAAGGGGTCGTCCCAGTCCCTGCGCCAGGAAGGCATGATCGTGCGCGTCGCCGAGGCCGATCCGATCTGCGCCATGCAGGCGTGCATGGACGGCTACGAAGTGGTGTCGCCCTACATCAATGGCATCAACGATGGCACCGAAGCCTGCATCAACCGCGAGCTGCTGGGCAACACCGACCTGATCGTCACCACCACCGGTAACGTCAACGTCTGTGACGCCAACATGCTCAAGGCGCTGAAGAAGCGTGCCGTGGTGTGCAACATCGGTCACTTCGACAACGAGATCGACACTGCCTTCACTCGCCAGCACTGGCACTGGGAAGAGGTCAAGCCGCAGGTGCACAAGATCCACCGCACCGGCAAGGACAACTTCGACCCGGCCAACGATGACTACCTGATCCTGCTGGCCGAAGGTCGCCTGGTCAACCTGGGTAACGCCACCGGCCACCCCAGCCGCATCATGGACGGCTCCTTCGCCAACCAGGTACTGGCGCAGATCCACCTGTTCAAGCAGGGCTACGCCGGCCTGGATACCGCGGCCAAAGCCGAGCTGCTGCGCGTGGAAGTACTGCCCAAGGAGCTGGATGAGGAAGTGGCGCTGGAAATGGTCAAGGGTTTCGGCGGCGTGGTCACCCAGATGACCCAGGTCCAGGCCGATTATATCGGCGTACCGGTCAATGGCCCGTTCAAGCCGGATACCTATCGCTACTAAGCACAGCGGCAAGTCAGGCGTTGCGCCTCGCTGCGATCGGCAATCCGCTATCGCAGCGAGGCGAGGCTCCTACCAGATGAGTTTGATAAGAGACGAGTCATGACGACCAGCAAAGAGATTCCCGTCAGCTTCGAGTTCTTCCCGACCAAGACCGAAGCCGGTCACGAGAAGCTGATCGCGGCGGCCCATGTACTGGCCGACCAGCAACCCGAGTTCTTCTCGGTGACCTACGGCGCCGGTGGCTCCACCCGCGACCGCACCATCAATACCGTGCTGCAGCTGGATCAGCAGGTAAAGGTCCCGACCGCGCCACACCTGTCCTGCGTGGGCGACAGCAAGGCAGACCTGCGTCAGTTGCTTACCGAATACCGCGAAGCCGGCATCCGCCGTATCGTTGCGCTGCGTGGCGACCTGCCCTCCGGTATGGGCCGCGCCTCCGGTGAGCTGCGCTACGCCAACGAGCTGGTCGAGTTCATCCGCGAGGAAACCGGTGACCATTTCATCATCGAGGTCGCCGCCTACCCCGAGGCGCACCCACAGGCACGCAATTTCGAAGCGGATCTGGAGAACTTCGTACGCAAGGCCAAGGCCGGCGCCGACAGCGCGATTACCCAGTATTTCTTCAATGCCGACTGCTACTTCCATTTCGTCGACCGGGTGCGCAAGGCCGGCGTGGATCTGCCGATCGTGCCCGGCATCATGCCGATCACCAACTACACCAGCCTGTCGCGTTTCTCCGATGCCTGCGGTGCGGAAATCCCGCGCTGGATCCGCAAGCAGCTGGAATCCTACGGCGATGACAGCGCCAGTATTGCGGCCTTCGGTACTGAAGTGATCAGCGACATGTGCCAACGCCTGCTCGACGGCGGCGCACCGAGCCTGCACTTCTATACGCTGAATCAGGCGCAACCAAGCCTGGCGATTCTGGATAATCTGTAACCCAACAGCCGATATAGAAACACACTCTCCATATCTGCTATTGGAGTGTCGAGTTCCATCCCGGCCGCCTGGAACACCCCTGGCCGGGATGGCACCCGCCCCTCCGTCGGACGGTGTTGTTTCCCAAGCGGGCTGCGTTCGGCCTCGGCCAGCGCCGCTCCAGGCCGCCTCGCTGGGCGATATATCTCCGGCTTGTTCCAGCGCCTCCGGCGACCGCCGGGAAGCTTTTTTCTGCGAGACTGGTTCATTTCTGTTACACTCCAGCCTCTTCATTTTCGGCCGCACGGACAGTCCTTGTTCGCAAACGGCCATCACAGGGTTTATCTGAATGTCCTTTGCCTCTCTCGGCCTGTCCGACGCGCTGGTGCGCGCCGTGGCTGCCACTGGTTATACCACCCCCACTCCCGTCCAGACCCAGGCCATCCCGGCCGTTCTGGAAGGCCGCGACCTGATGGTCGCCGCCCAGACCGGTACCGGCAAGACCGCCGGTTTTTCACTGCCGATTCTGGAACTGCTGTTCCCCAACGGCCAGCGCCCCGCTGACTACAAGCGCGTCCCGCGCAAGGTCCGCGCGTTGGTATTGACGCCGACCCGTGAACTGGCAGCCCAGGTGCACGACAACATCCGCTCCTACGCCACCGAGCTGCAGCTGCACAGCGCCTGCATCTTCGGCGGTGTCGGCGCCAACCCGCAGATGAAGGCCATCGCCCCGGGTCTGGATATCCTGGTGGCCTGCCCCGGTCGCCTGCTGGATCTGGTCGGCCAGCGCGCGGTCGATCTGTCCGCCGTCGAGTTCTTTGTCCTGGACGAAGCCGACCGCATGCTCGACATGGGCTTCATTCATGACGTGAAGAAGGTCATCGCCAAGCTGCCGGCCAAGCGCCAGAACCTGCTGTTCTCCGCCACCTTCTCGGCCGAAATCACCGAGCTGACCAACCGCCTGCTGCACAACCCGGCGCGCATTCAGGTCACCCCGCTGAACACTACCGTCGAGCGTATCGAGCAGCGCGTCTACCGCGTACAAGCCGGTCACAAGCGCGCGCTGGTAGCTCATTTGATCACCATGGGCGCCTGGGAACAGGTGCTGGTCTTCACCCGCACCAAGCACGGCGCCAACCGCCTGGCCGAGTATCTGGACAAGAATGGCCTGCCCGCTGCAGCCATTCACGGCAACAAGAGCCAGAGCGCACGCACCAAGGCACTGGCCGACTTCAAGGCCAACAAGATCCGGGTGCTGGTTGCCACCGATATTGCCGCCCGCGGCCTGGATATCGACCAGTTGCCCCATGTGGTCAACTTCGAGCTGCCCAACGTCTCGGAAGACTACGTGCACCGTATCGGCCGTACCGGCCGTGCCGGTCGCAGCGGCGAGGCAGTCTCGCTGGTCAGCCCCGACGAGGAGAAGCTGCTCAAGGCCATCGAACGCCTGACGCGGCAGAAATTCGAGGAAGGCAGCCTGGAGGGTTTTGTCCCGCCGGCCCAGGCCGAGCTCAACAGCGACCGTCCGGAGCGCCCACGTGGCGCTGCCCCGGCCAATGGCCGCAACCAGCGTCGTAGCAACAATGCTGGCGGACAGCCCCGCGGCCAGGGCGGTCGTAATGACAAGCCGCGCAGCAGCAACGGCGGTAGCAATAACAAGCCGCGCCGCCCGCAGCAGGCCCGTCCGGGTATTGCCGAGCCGGAAGATGCCGTCGCCCGCGAACGTCGCCTGCAGGCTATGGGCAATCGCGCCGTACCGGATGCACCCAAAGAAAACCGCCAGCGCAGCCAGCGGGAAAAGCCGGCGCTGCTGGGTAGCTGAGACCCAAGCTATCAGGACGAGGTCCGGAGCCGATTCACGGCTCCGGATTCCTGATCACCCCTCTCCGCTGCGTTGCCGGAATGTGAGCTAGTCCACAATAAGCAGATCCTTCGCTCGCCTCACCGCCGGGCGCAGCCTATCCTTGCGGCCTGACTCACGGACTGATGTCACGCCCACCATGCACAACATGATTACCGCCGGATTGGCGTTCCTGCTCTGGGGCAGTTGGGCCTGGCTGGCCAACCAGACCAGTGACCCTGCTCATGCATTATTGGCCGGCCTGCTGCAGGGCGCTGCCAGTGCCATCATCACCCTGCTGATGGCTGCCATCGTCACACGACTCTTTCACCGAATCTCGTCTCGCCCACTGGCAATCTCGTTGCCCCCACTGCTGGTGGTATCGGTAAGCACCAGTGCGCTGTATCTGCTTCACTGGCTCAGCCAGACACCGAACCTGTGGCTCACCATTGCCCCACCCAGTTGCACCGCCCTCATTTTCTGTATCTATCTGACCCTGCGACTGGCATACCAATCTCCGTCTCCCACCCCCTCCAGCGAGCCCAGCCCATGAGCGAAGCCAGTAATCGGCGTCCACTGAAGATCCGCGACCAGAGGACGGTCAATCGCATCGCCGCCTGGCTCAGCCAGCGCAACGTGACACCGAATCAGATCTCTGTATGCAGTGTGATATTTGCCGCCGCTGGGGCCGTCGCGCTAGTCGCCGCAGGGCATACCGGCGATGCCTACCAGGTAGTCAGTTTGATATGCGCCGCGCTGATGATCCAATGTCGCCTGCTCTGCAATCTGTTCGATGGCATGGTGGCGATGGAGGGCGGCAAGCAGACTCCGGCCGGGGAACTATTCAATGATGTACCCGACCGCATCGCTGACCCGCTGCTGATCGTCGCCTGCGGCTTCGCCGTACCCGAATACCCCTCCGCCATCTGGCTGGCATGGCTCGGTGCATTGCTCGCAGTGCTGACAGCCTATATCCGCGTGCTGGGCGCTTCACTGGGGCTGCCGGCAGACTTCCGCGGGCCGATGGCCAAGCAGCAACGCATGGCCTTGCTCACCCTGGCCTGCCTGGCTTCGGCACTGCAGTTCCTCTGGGATGGCCATGGTGAGCTGCTGTGGCTGGCCCTCATTGTCCTGGTCGTCGGCAGCGCCTTGACTTACCTGCGCCGGCTATTCGGCGCCTACCGTCAACTGAATACCGGAGCTTGAAGATGGATCTCGGCCTGCCATTCATGCTGGAGCTGACGCCCAACACGCTTACCGCGATGGTGCTGGTGCTGGCGCTGCTGGTGCTCGCTTCAATCATCCAGCGGCTGCTGGTCAGCCGCTTGCCCGCTGGAACCCATATCGAGTTGCAGCAGCGGATCAGGTCCTGGTGGATCATGGTGCTGGTGGTATTCACTGCACTGGTCATCGGTCATACCGCCTCGCTGATCTTTTTCACCATCCTCAGCTTCATCGCCCTGCGCGAGTTCTTCTCGATTCTGCCGGTGCGCCTGACGGATCGGCGATTGATCCTGGCGCTCTATCTGCTGGTGCCGGTGCATTACTACTGGATCGCCACCGACTGGTACGGCATGTTCACCATCTTCATTCCGGTTTATCTTTTCCTGCTGATACCCTTCGGATTGTTGCTGCTGGGTGAGACCAAGGGCTTCATTCGCGCAGTGGCATCCTATCAATGGGCGGTAATGACAACGGTATTCGCGATCAGCCATGTCGCCTATCTGTTGATGCTGCCGGCAGAGACCAACCCGGCCGGCGGCGGTGTCGGCCTGGTGCTGTACCTGGTATTCCTCACTCAGTTCAACGATGTTGCCCAGTACATCTGGGGCAAGACCTTCGGACGCCGCAAGATCGTCCCCGGCATCAGCCCGAACAAGACATGGGAAGGTTTCCTTGGCGGTATTGCCACCACCACCCTGCTCGGCGGCCTGTTGGCTCCGTGGCTGACTCCATTGCATTGGCCCCTGGGATTGCTTGCAGGGTTACTGATAGGTATAGCGGGTTTCGTCGGTGATCTCACCATTTCAGCGGTCAAGCGTGATCTGCTGATCAAGGACACCGGTCAGTTGATTCCAGGGCATGGCGGTATTCTCGATCGCATCGACAGCCTGATGTATACCGCCCCGCTGTTTTTCCACTTCCTGCGATATACAGCGTATTGAGCGAGCTAGAAGCCATGATCAAAGCGCTGCCAAAAGTATTGTTCTTTCTGTTGATCGTCCGCCCGGTGGTGTATCTGATGCTGGGGCTCAACTTGCTGCAGCGGGAAAAACTGCCCGTTCACGGACCGGCCATCCTGGCCGCCAATCACAACAGCCATCTCGATACGCTGGTGTTGATGTCACTCTACCCACTGACCACCTTGCATCGTGTGCGCCCGGTGGCCGCGGCGGACTACTTCCTGCGCAATCGCTTCACCGCCTGGCTATCGCTCAACCTGATCGGCATCATTCCGCTGGATCGCCAGGGCGAGGTAGGCAAGGACAAGGTCTTCGAACTGTGTCAGCGGGCATTGGCCGATGATCAGATCCTGCTGCTGTTCCCCGAGGGCAGCCGGGGCGATCCGGAGCAACTGCAACCCCTGCGCAAGGGCATCTACCATCTGGCTCGCAGCCAGCCCGGCACCCGTGTCACACCGGTTGCCCTGCACGGTCTGGGCAAGGCATTACCCAGAGGCGGGTCGATGATAGTGCCTTTCAACTGCGATGCCGTGGTCGGCGATCCACTGGAGCCGGGAGAAGACTGCGACGCGTTCATGAACGAGCTGCAAACGGCGCTGGAAGACCTGCTGACGCAATGCATTACCCGGAGCAAGAAGCAGGAAGGCTAGCCAAGGCGGTCATCACACCGCCGGAGTCCGCGCCCGCGTCACTCGATCCACCAGATACACCAACCCCTGATAATCAATGCCACTGTGGCTGCTCAGACCGATCTCGCAGGTCCGGCTGGTGGATACTCCCTGTTCGCAACTCCCTACCGCGCTCTTGAGTGTGCGCAGCGCATGGCTGTTCAACTGCGGCAGGGTGAAGCCCTTGTCGCCGGCGAAGCCGCAGCAGTGGATGCCTTCGGGCACCACCACCTGAGTACTGCAGCGCCGGGCGATGGCAAGTAATGCGTCGGCCTCGCCAAGATGCTGGGTGCTGCAGGTCACGTGCACCGCCACCGGGGTATCGACGGGCTGGAATTCCAGCCGGTCAAGCAGATGCTCACGGATGAAGCGCACCGGGTCATGCAACTGCAGGCGCGTATCCGGCTCGCCCTGCAGCAGCCGCAGGGTGCAGGGACTGGTATCGCAGTAGACCGGATAGCGGCCCTGCTCGCTGGCCTGCATCAAGGCAGCCAGCAGCTCTCCACGCTTGCGCTCGGCCTGCTCCGGGTAACCCTTGGAGGCGAACGGCTGGCCGCAGCAGAGATCGTCCAGTCCGGCGGGCAGGATCACCTCGAAGCCGGCCTTTGCCAACAGCGCGCGGGTCTTGTCGAACAGGGACATCTGCTCGCCGCTGCCCGCTGCCGGCCCCATCACCCGCGATACGCAGGCCGGCAGGTAAACCACCCGGGGCTTGTCGCTGGCCATGGACGCTGGGATATCGACCCACTTCACTGCCTGTGGCATGGCGGGCGTCCACTGCGGCAGGCGGCCGCCGGACAACCGCTGCGCGCTCCGGCTGAGGCGCTGCAATCGCGGTGTGCCGAGCAGCCGCCGCGCGGTACCCGCCGCAGTCAAGGTCAGCCGCGCGCCCTTGAGCGCAGTAGCGAAATGCCCGGCCAGCCAGTCGGCTCGCCCGACCTGCCGCGCCTGCCCGGTGCGCAGTTGGCGCACCAGGTCGCCGGTATTGATGCCGACCGGGCAGCGCTGGGCGCATAGGCCGGTGGCAGCGCAGCTGTCGATGCCTTGCTGTTGGTAGGCTTGCTCCAGCTCACGGGTATCGATGCCCGCACGCTTTTTCGCCTGAATGTCGCGCCAGATAACGATGCGCTGGCGCGGCGTCAGGGTCAGGCCGTTGGACGGACACACCGGCTCGCAGAAACCACATTCGATGCACTTGTCGACGATGGCGTCGGCGGCCGGCAGCGGCTTGAGATTCTGCAGATGGATGCGCGGGTTCTCGGACAGGACCACGTCAGGGTTGAGAATGCCGGTCGGATCGAGCAACCGCTTGATTTGCCACATCAACGCATAGGCATCGGCGCCCCACTCCAGCTCGACAAAGGGCGCCATGTTGCGTCCGGTGCCGTGCTCGGCCTTCAGCGCGCCGCCGAATTCCACCGCCACCAGTTGCGCCACATCCCCCATAAAAGCTTCATATCGCGCCACCTGAGCCGGATCGTCGAACCCCTGGGTGAAGACAAAATGCAGGTTGCCCTCCAGCGCATGACCGAAGATGATCGCCTCGGTATAGCCGTGACGGTCGAACAGCTCGAGCAGGCGATTGACGCCCTCGGCCAGCGCCTCGACCGGGAAGGTCACATCCTCGATGATCACCGTGGTCCCGACCGGGCGCACTGCGCCGACCGCCGGAAAGGTGTCTTTGCGGATGCGCCATAGCTGGTTGCACACCTGCGGATCGGTACTGAAATCGACCTGCTTCTCCCGGGGAAAATCGGCAAGGGCGTGCAAGATCTGGCCGATCTGTTCGTCCAGTAGAGAGGGACTGGCGGCTCGGGTTTCCACCAGCAGCGCACAGGCATTGACGGACAGCTCGCGTACCCAGGCCGGCATGCCCTGCATATTCTGCACCGAGCGCAGGCTGCGGCGATCGAGCAGTTCCACCGCAGCCACTGGCTGGCGCTTGAGCACCGGCACCGCCCGGCAGCAGGTCTCCACATCGGGGAATACCAACAACGCGGTGGCCTTGTGCGGATGCTCGGGCACGGTGTGATAGGTCACCGAACTGATGAACCCCAGGGTGCCCTCGGAGCCCACCATGAGATGACTGAGAATTTCCAGCGGCTCGTCGAAATCCACCAGCGCATTGAGCGACAACCCAGTGGTATTTTTCAGTCGGTATTTATGGCGAATGCGCTCGGCCAGCGCGGTATCGGCACGGGTCTGCCGGCCCAGTTCCGCCAGTTGCTCCAGCAGCGCGGCATGGCTGTGGCGAAACGCGGCCACGCTGACTGTGTCCTCGGTATCCAGCACGCTGCCGTCGGCCAGCACCAGGCGCAACCCGGCCAGCGTGTGGTAGCTGTTCTGGGCAGTGCCGCAGCACATGCCGCTGGAGTTGTTGGCGAGGATACCGCCAATCTTCGCCGCATTGATCGATGCCGGATCAGGACCGATCTTGCGCTGCAGCGGTGCCAGCGCAGCATTGGCGTTGGCGCCGATCACGCCCGGCTGCAGGCGGATGCGCTCGCCGCCATCGAGAATCTCACGGCCATTCCACTGATCGCCGAGCACAATCAATACCGAGTCGCTGAGCGCCTGCCCGGACAGGCTGGTACCCGCAGCGCGGAAGGTCACCGGCACGTCAAACCGCGTGGCCAGCTGCAACAGGGCAACCACCTCGTCCTCCGCCTCGACCCTTACCACCAACTGGGGAATCAATCGGTAGAAACTGGCATCGGTCCCGAATGCCAGGGTCGACAGCGGATCGTCGAACAACCGCTGAGCAGGAATCAACTGGCGAACGGCAATCAGAAAGTCAGCGGGCAGGCTCATCGGCGCTCCGTCGTTATTGCGTCAGGTGCGCCAGCTCGCGCGCCAGCAGCTCGGGACTGATCTCGCTGATCGACTTGGCGCCAGTCAGCACCATGGCCACCCGCATTTCCTTTTCAATCAGCTCCAGCAGATTGGTCACTCCCGCCCCGCCATGCACCGCCAGAGCGTAGATGAAGGCCCGGCCGATCAGGGTGCAATCGGCACCCAGAGCCAGCATGCGCACCACATCCAGCCCACTGCGGATACCGGAGTCGGCGAGAATCTTGATCTGCCCCTTGACCGCATCGGCGATGGCCGGCAGCGCGCGGGCGCTGGATAGCACACCATCCAGTTGGCGGCCGCCGTGGTTGGACACCACGATGCCGTCGGCGCCAAAACTCACCGCATCCCTGGCATCCTGGGGGTCGAGAATGCCCTTGATCACCATGGGGCCATCCCAGAACTCGCGGATCCATTCCAGGTCCTTCCAACTGATCGAAGGATCGAAGTTGGCACCCAGCCAGCCGATATAGTCGGCCAGCCCGGTCGGGTTGCCGCGATAGGTAGAAATATTGCCCAGGTCATGCGGCCGGCCCAGCAGGCCCACATCCAGCGCCCAGCGCGGATGCGTCATTGCCTGCAGCACCCGGCGCATAGGACCATTGGCACCGCTCATGCCGGAATGGGCATCGCGGTAGCGGGCGCCGGGTACCGGCATGTCCACGGTGAATACCAGGGTGGTTACCCCTGCAGCCTTGGCTCGCTCCAGGGCGTTCTTCATGAAGCCGCGGTCGCGCAGCACGTACAACTGGAACCACATGGGACGGTCAATCGCCGGGGCCACTTCCTCGATCGCACATACCGATACGGTGGACAGCGTAAAGGGAATGCCCTTGGCTGCCGCTGCCTGCGCCGCCTGCACTTCACCCCGGCGAGCGTACATACCGGCCAGACCCACCGGCGCCAATGCCACCGGCATGGCCAGGGTCTCATCGAACAGTCGGGTTTCCAGGCTCAGCTCGGACATGTTCTTCAGCACCCGTTGGCGCAACGCGATGTCGGCAAGGTCCGCGACGTTGCGCTTGAGCGTGTGCTCGGCATAGGCGCCGCCATCGAGATAGTGGAACAGGAAGGGCGGCAGCCGGCGCTGAGCAGCGGCGCGGTAATCGGTAGAGGCAGAAATGATCATCGTGTTAATCCCATGTTGTATCGTAAGTGGTGAGCGCCGCCATCAACCCAGGGGCACAGGGTCGGTCAGGCCCAGTACATAACAGCCGATCAGGGTAAGGACGCCGGCCAGGGTCACGTAATAGAGTGTCGGCCAGATGGTCTTGCGCAGGGTCAGGCCCTCACGCCCCAGCATACCCACTGTAGCCGAAGCGGCTACCACATTATGAATTGCCACCATGTTGCCGGCGGCGGCGCCCACTGCCTGGGCAGCGATCACCAGCACCGTGGACAGCCCCAGATTGGTGGCCACGCCGTATTGGAACTGGCTGAACATCATGTTGGACACGGTATTGGAACCCGCCAGGAACGCCCCCAGCGCACCGATGGCCGGAGCGAACAGCGGATAGATTCCACCCACGTTATCGGCAACAAAGTGCGCCAGGGCAACCGGCATGCTCGGCAGGTCAGCGCCGTTGACCCCCGAGTTGATCAGAATGCGCACCATCGGCACCGTGAACAGCAACACGAAGCCGGCGCTGAGCAACACACCCCCGGATTCGCGCGCCGCCCGGCCGAGCTCACTCAGACGCATGCGGTGAATGAAGAAGGTTGCCAGCACCACCGCCACCAGCACACCACCCGGCAGGTACAACGGATCGAGGCCGGCATTGATGCCCGCCTCACCGAGAATGCCGGTGAAGGTGAGCGCAACACTCTTCAGCGCCGCGGTCACCTCCGGGAACACCCGGCTGACCACCAGCAAAATACCCACCAGCACATAGGGAATCCAGGCCCGCAGGCTACTCATCGGCCGGTTGCCGAGGTCCTCGGCACGCATCTCGATGGTGCCCATCCAGCTCAACGGCCAGTCCTTGCGGTCGGCGAACTGCCAGCGGTTCTTCGGCACCAGAAAGCCGGCCCGAGCCGCCAGGGTCACTATCGACAGACCTACCAGCCCGCCCAGCAGCGAAGGGAATTCCGGCCCGAGAAAGATACTGGTCAACACATAGGGCAGCACGAAGGCCAACCCGGCGAAAAGGGCAAAGGGCACTGCCTCCCAGCCGGCCTTCCAGCTCTTGTCCCGACCGAAATAGCGGGTCAGCATCAGCACCATCAGTGCCGGCATAACAACGCCCACCATGGCATGGATAATGGCCACCTTCACCGCTACCCACTGCATGTAATCGGTCCAGGCGTAGCCATGAACCGCCAGCGCCTCGCCGAGCGCCACGTTATCTACCCCGGCGGTAACCCCGACAATAATCGGCGTGCCCACCGCACCGAAGGACACCGGCGTGCTCTGCAACAACATGCCCATCAACACCGCCGCCATTGCCGGAAAGCCCATCGCCACCAGAAGAGGTGCGACTATCGCCGCCGGTGTACCGAAGCCGGAAGCTCCCTCGATAAAGCAGCCAAACAGCCAGCAGATGATCACCACCTGAATGCGCGGGTCGGGGCTGATAACCGCGAAGCCGGAACGAATGGCGGCGATGCCACCGGAATATTTAAGGGTATTGAGCAGCAGAATGGCGCCGAAAATAATCCACAGCAGGCTGAGGGTAATGATTAGCCCCTGCAAGCTCGAAGACAGCACGCGGTTGAAGCTCATATCCCAGCCGAACAGCGCGATCAACACAGTGGCACCGTAGACCACCGGCATCGCGGTCCTGGCTGACCAGCGCAGCCCGATAAGCAAGACACCGGCCAGGAGAATAGGAGCAAAGGCCAGCACAGCGAGAAGTGCAGAAGACATACAGTATTCCGTCATTGTTATTGGAAAGGCTTCGGGTAAATTGGTCATACCAATTATCCGGCGATGTCGATCAGCGTAAAAAAGCACCGTCAGCATGTCAAACAGAATTTCCTATACCTTCGTCTTATTACCGGAGAAAAACTTTTCGAGACGGCGTTTAGCCGGCATACTTCTGGAATCATTGGTCAGACCAATAGGAGCGAACGATGGAGGTTGGCCAGATCCAACAACGCCGGCTGTCAGACAATATCGTTGAACAGCTGGAGTCCATGATGCTCGACGGCATATTGAAGCCGGGGGAACGATTGCCAGCGGAACGCCAACTGGCTGAACAGTTCGGCGTTTCCCGACCTTCCTTGCGCGAGGCGATCCAGAAACTGGCGGCCCGCGGTCTGCTGGTCAGCCGCCAGGGGGGAGGCAATTATGTCACCGAATCCCTGGGCTCCAGCTTCAGCGACCCGCTGCTCGACCTGCTCGAAGGCCGCCCCGAGGCCCACCGGGACCTGCTGGAGTTTCGCCATACGCTGGAAGCCGATTGCGCCTATTTCGCCGCGCTGCGCGCTACCGAAGTAGATCATCAGCATCTGCGTGAGGCTTACGAAGTACTACAGGCCTGCTACGCTCGGGAAGGTGGCAGCCGGGCCGAGGAAGGTGCCGCGGATGCGCGCTTTCACCTGGCCATTGCCGAGGCCAGTCACAACATCATCTTGTTGCATACCATTCGTGGTCTGTTCGATCTACTCAAGCGCAACGTGGTGACCAATATTGGTGGCATGTATGCCCTGCGCCCGAGCACCCGCACCATGCTGATGCGCCAACACCAGGAGTTGCTGGAAGCAATCATCGAGGGCCGCGCCGAGGATGCCCGGCGTCATGCCAGCGAGCATATCGATTTCGTACGTGAAGTACTGGCCGAACGCCAACAGGAGGAGCAACGCCGCAGCCGAGCTAAACGACGCGAGAAACACTGAACCCCTCAATCCCGGGCGATTTCCACCGGAGCGGCTATAGTGATTAATCCCAAATGAAGGACCGTTCATCTGACAGGAGATTTCGATGAAGAAAGGCGCCCCATCCGCGCTCATGCTGCTGGTTCCGCTCGCCCTGTCCGCTCACGCCTATGAATTGAGTCCCACGCCGGAGGCAGGTCTGTGGCGCATCGAAAAACGCGTCCTGATCGACAAGGAGGAGCGCCTGCAGACGCTGCAAGAGGCTCAGCAGAAATTACCCCAAGACACCGCCGCCCAACGTCGGGCACTGCTGGATGAAGCTGCCATCAGTCGCAGCAATCCGACCGTCGAAATGGAGTGCCTCACTCCCCAGCAGGCAGTGGAACTGGTCCGACTGGAAACCCTGCAGCAGGAGATTCAGCGCGACGTGCCCGAGTGCGAGCTGACAGTGCACCCGGTGGACCGCTCCACCTTGAATATCCATGGTCGTTGTCAGGCCGAACACGGCTTCGATGGTGACATGCGCGGCCATCTCGAAATCATCAGTAGTTACGAGATCCGCTCTTCCTTTCTCGGGCGTGGCAATGTGCAGCTCGATGCAGACATCAGCGAAGCCGCAGCGGGCAACCCCGTCAGCATCCAGCTGCAGGAGATCTCCCGCTGGACCCAACCGGATTGCGGCGCGGTTCCCCCCCGGGAGCGGCTATCCTTTTGATTGCCCACCGTCACGGCTGTCGGCAGTGGGCTAGACTGGAACCCATATCACGACGGGAGAATGTCCATGCTCAATCATTGTATTCTCGCTTTCGATTATTCGGAAAGCTGGCAGAAGACCTGCGAGCGGCTACCGCCAATGCTGCAGCTGACTGCGGTACAGCGGCTCACCCTGGTGCATGTGGTGGACACCACCCGGCGAATGCACGTGGAGGACAGTGCAGCCTCAGCCGCCAGCCATCTCGGTGACCTGGCGCGCCAGCTTTCCGGCGAGTTTGGCATCACGGTAGATTACGAAGTGCGCAGCGGCTTCGCCGCCAGCGAACTGCACGAAGCCGCGCGCCGACACAAGGCCGACGGCATCATCGTTCTCAACCAGAGTCATTCCGCTGGACGAGCCCTGTTCTATGGCAATGTCACCCTGAACCTGGCCCGCATTACCCACCTGCCGCTGCTGATCCTACCGGCCAGTGGCCCTGTCACGGAACCCAGCGCCCCGGTCCTGCTGGCAACCGACGGCTCGCGCCCAGCCCAGGTCGCCCAGCGTGTGTTCGAACGCTTCCTCACCGGCGGTCGGCACGGGCTGGTACTCTGGGTGGAAACCGACGAGGTAGACAATACCGCTGTCATCAACGAGCAGATCGAGGACCTCACCCGCCGCCATGAGCTGGTGGTCGCCCGTCAGGTGAAGGGCTCGGCCGTACGCGAAATAGTCAAGGCCGCCGCCGCCGAGCGAGTATCTCTGGTCATCCTCGGTAAACGCGGTACCACACCGATTCACGACCTGATGATCGGCAGTACCGCCGAGGGCGTCGCCCGGGAAAGTGAGCAACCGGTCCTGTTGGTTCCCGTCAATACCGCGCTCTGAAACGACAACGGCCCCTCACGGGGCCGTTGCCAAGGTAACGATCAACCTCAGAAGAATGCCTGCAATCCGGTCTGCGCCCGGCCGAGAATCAGCGCGTGCACATCGTGAGTACCTTCGTATGTGTTCACCACCTCCAGGTTCACCACATGGCGGATCACGCCGTACTCGTCGGAGATACCGTTGCCACCGAGCATGTCCCGCGCCACCCGGGCGATATCCAGCGATTTGCCGCAGGAGTTGCGCTTCATGATCGAGGTAATCTCCACCGCAGCGGTGCCCTCATCCTTCATCCGGCCCAGCCGCAGGCAACCTTGCAAACCCAGGGTGATCTCGGTCTGCATGTCTGCCAGCTTCTTCTGTACCAGCTGGGTCTGGGCCAGCGGACGGCCGAACTGTGTGCGATCCAGGGTGTACTGGCGCGCGGTGTGCCAGCAGAACTCCGCCGCACCCAAAGCGCCCCAGGCGATGCCATAGCGAGCTGAATTGAGGCAGGTGAAGGGCCCGCGCAGACCAGTCACACCGGGCAGCAGGTTCTCTTCCGGTACGAAGACATCGTCCATCACGATTTCACCGGTGATAGAAGTACGCAGGCCGACCTTGCCCTTGATCGCCGGCGCACTCAGACCTTCCCAACCTTTCTCGAGGATGAAGCCGCGGATGACATCGTCTTCGGTCTTGGCCCAGACCACGAACACATCGGCGATCGGGCTGTTGGTGATCCACATCTTGGCGCCCTTGAGACGGTAGCCGCCGTCGACCTTGCGCGCCCGGGTGACCATGGACCCCGGATCGGAACCGTGGTTAGGCTCGGTAAGACCGAAGCAGCCGATATATTCGCCGCTGGCCAGTTTCGGTAGGTACTTCTGCTTCTGCTCCTCGGAGCCGAACTCGTTGATCGGTACCATCACCAGCGAGGACTGCACACTCATCATCGAGCGATAACCGGAGTCGACACGCTCCACTTCACGGGCGATCAGGCCGTAGCACACGTAGTTCAGACCGCTACCGCCGTATTCGGCAGGGATGGTCGCACCCAGCAAGCCCAACTCGCCCATTTCGCGGAAGATGCTGGCATCGGTATTCTCGTTGCGGAACGAGTTGAGTACCCGCGGCATCAGCTTGTCCTGACAATACTGCGCTGCCGAGTCCCGCACCATGCGCTCTTCTTCGGTGAGCTGCTGGTCCAGCAGCAGCGGATCTGTCCAGTTGAAACTTGCTTTGCTATTGGCCATGGATACTCCATCGGTGATTGTTGTGTGAACTGTAAGCAAGGCTAGTCCGCAGAGGGCGACGGGGCAAGCGCGTTTTTTTCAATCCATTGTGCTAGATTGGAACTCCGAACAATCAACTACAAGCATCAAGCTACCGAGTGCAAGCGATCTCGCGCAGCGCGACAGACCCATGTCGCCGGCCCGGCCGGCTTGCCCTCGGCACGAATGGTTTGCCGCCGTTTCACAGGAGCCCCCCATGCGTCGCAAGATACCGCCGACCCAGGCGCTGGTCTGTTTCGAGTCTGCCGCCCGGCATGAAAGCTTCACCAAGGCCGCCGAAGAGCTGGCATTGACCCAGAGCGCCGTCTGCCGTCAGATTGCCAACCTGGAGAGCTTTCTCGATATCCAGTTGTTCCGCCGCACCCGCCGGGGCGTACGCCTGACCGAGGCCGGCGAAACCTATAGTCGGCGCATCGCCAATCGCCTGGACGCGGTGGAGCGGGACACCCTGTCGGTGATGGGCAACCATGGTACCGCGACCCTGGAACTGGCGTTGGTACCCACCTTCGGCACCCAGTGGCTGCTGCCACGCCTGAACCGGTACCTTGTGCGACATCCGCACGTGACCATCAATATGACCAACCGTACCCGTCCCTTCCTGTTCGCCGATACCGAGTTCGACGCAGCGATCTATTTTGGTGATGGGGAGTGGTCCGGTACCGAGGTGCATTTTCTGATGAACGAATCGCCAGTACCGGTGTGCAGCCCCGCATTACTGGGCGAGCAGGTCGAGCTGACCGCAGAGCAGATCAGCCGGCTGCCATTGCTGCAGCAATCCACTCGCCCCTATGCCTGGCGCCAGTGGTTCGCCGCCGCTGGCTTGCGCGTGGAGCACGACCTGAATGGTACTCGCCTGGAATTGTTTTCCATGCTGGCCCAGGCCGCCATGCACGGGCTGGGCGTGGCACTGATTCCCCCCTTTCTGATTCGCGACGAGCTGGCCAGCGGCCGACTGGCGGTGGCCAGTCCGCACAGTTTCGACAGCAGCAACGCCTATTATCTGGTGATCCCCGAGCGCAAGGCCGAATCAGCGACGCTGCAGGGGTTCCGGGACTGGGTGATCGGTGAAGCACAGGCGTATGGGCAAGCGGTCGGCACCGTCTCGTAACGTCCGGACCGGCTTGGTAGACCCCCTTCCACAAGCTCAGCGGTAATAGGTGCAGACCCGCTGGCCGTTGACCTCGTGGACCTGGATATCCATCTCATAGAGGTCCCGCAGCACCTCGTCGCGGATAATCTCCTGCGGCGACCCTTGATAGGCTGGCCGGCCCTGGCGCATGGCAATGATGTGATCCGAATAGCACGAGGCAAAATTGATGTCGTGCAGCACCACCACCACCGTCTTGCCCTTCTCGTCGGCTGCGCGGCGCAGCAGCTGCATCATGTCCACGGCAAAGCGCATATCGATGTTGTTCAGCGGTTCGTCGAGCAACACGTACTCGGTATCCTGGCACATGACCATGGCCACATAGGCACGCTGGCGCTGACCGCCGGACAACTCGTCGATCGGCCGGTCCCGGTAGTCGCCCAGCCGTAGATAGTCCATAGCCTCGTCCACATGGCGCAGATCCTCGGCGGTCAGCCGGCCGCCGGAGTGGGGAAAGCGCCCGAAGGCGACCAGATCCCGCACGGTCAGGCGCAGGGACGTCTGATTGTCCTGGCGCAGGATCGACAGCCGGCGCGCCAGCACATTGCCCGGTGTGCGGGTCACATCCATGCCATCGACCTGCACAGAGCCAGCGCTCATCGGCGTCAGCCGGCTGATCATCGACAACAGTGTCGACTTGCCGGCACCGTTGGGGCCGATGATCGAGGTGAAGCCACCTCGGGGAATGCTCAGGCTGACGTCATCGACGACCAACACATCGCCATAGCGTTTGGATACACCCCGGGTTTCAATCATTGTCTGACTCCGCGCATCAGCAGCGCTATGAACAGCAGGCCGCCGGCCAACTCGATGACCAGCGCCAGCGGCAGGGTTGAGGCCAGCAGGTGCTCCAGCAATAGCTGGCCCCCGACCAGGCAGATGATGCCCGCCAGCACGCTGGCCGGCAGGGTCCAGCAATGGCGCTGGGAGCCGATGAACCAGTAGGCCAGATTGGCGATCAGCAAGCCGAAGAACAACGTCGGCCCGACCAGCACCGTAGCTACCGATACCAATACCGCGATCACCGCCATGATGCCGAGCACCACCCGACCATGGGCCACGCCCAGGTTGATGGCGATATCCCGGCCCAGACTCAGCACATCCAGACAACGCCACCAGCGCCACAGCAGTAACCCACCCAGCACCAGAGCCATCGCCGCCGCGCCGAGCAGTTCGGTGTTCACCCGGCTGAAACTGGCCTGCGCCACGCTGGTGCTGATGCCGAACTCGCTCGGATCGAGCACCCGCGCACCCAGTGCGGACAACTCACGAAACAGGATGCCGGCCAGCATACCCAGCAGAATCATCAGATGCAGGCTGCGCACCGAGCCGGAGAACAGCAGGCGAAACAACAGCAGCGCCAACGCCACCATCAGCACGACCTGCAACGCAAAGCGCAGCGCAGGCGCCCACTCGGCCAGGGCACCGCCGCCCAGCACCAGCAGCGCCAGGGTATTGACCAGCACATAGAGCACATCAAAACCCATCAGCGATGGCGTCAACAGGCGGCTGTGGGTGATGGTCTGGAACAGCACGGTGGACACGCCGATGGCAACGGCGGTGAGCAGCAGCGCCAGCAGCCGATTACCGCGGTATTCGAGGATGAAGTCCCAATCGGTCTGCACATTCACCGTCATGAAGCCAATCACGCACAGCGCCGCCAGCACGCCCAACAACAGCACCCGAGTGGCCGGACGACGCCACAGATTCAGGACCATTTCGCCCTCCCCTGCAGCAGCACGGCAAGGAAAATCACGCAGCCGATGATCGACAGCAGGTTGGACGAGGGTACTTCGTAGGGATGGATCAGCAGCCGCCCCAGCAAATCCGCCGCCAGCAGCAACGCCGCACCCAGCAGCGCCATCAGCGGCACCGCACGGCGCAGATTATCCCCGGCAATCAACCGCACCAGGTTCGGCGCCACCAGCCCGATGAAGGGAATCACCCCGGCGGTTACCACCACGCTACCGACGATCATCGCTACCAGTGCTACGCCAGCGGCCATCAACAGTCCGTAGTTCACGCCGATATTGGTGGCAAAATCCCGACCCATGCCGATCACGGTAAAACGATCCGCCAGCACCATCGCCGCCACCGTCAGCCCGGCGGCGACCCACAGCAACTCGTAGCGTCCACGCAAGATCGCCGAGAAGTCGCCACTGTTCCAGGCGCGCAGCGATTGCGATAGATCGAAGTGATGGGCAATCAACCCGCTGGCTGCATGCACCACCCCAGCCATGACCAGTCCAACCAGGGGAACGATCAACGCCGAGCGCAGCGGCATGCGCTGCAATACACCAAGAAACAGCAGAATGCCGCCGGCCGCAAAAGCGCTCACCACCAGGAACCGCCCCCACAATGGCAAGCCTTGGGGCAGCACGATGGCCAGCACCAGCATACCCAGCGCCGCTGCAGCCATGGGGCCGGTAGTCGAGGTATCCACCAACCGGTTGCGCGCCATCATCTGCAGAATCGCCCCAGCCACAGCCAGGGCCGCACCAGCAAGAATCAGCGCAATGGTACGAGGCAGTCGACTGACGAAGAGGATCTTCGAGATCCGGTCATCCGGGTCGGCGGTAAGGACATTCAACAGGTTCATGCGGCTGGCGCCGACGTTCAGGCTGCATAGCCCGAGCACCACCACCAGCGCGAGCAGCAGAAACAACCAGAGGACGCCCCTATCGGGCGCCCCTGGAGATGAAGAAAGGGAATGTGACATGCATCCTGCCTGGCCAGCGAAAGGGCGACTACTCAGCGTGCCGCAGAGAATACCTGAATCAGTTCATCGACACTGTTCTGCATCACACCGATACCGCTGTTATCCAGCAGATA
This sequence comes from Halopseudomonas bauzanensis, assembly GCF_900114735.1. Taxonomy (GTDB): domain Bacteria; phylum Pseudomonadota; class Gammaproteobacteria; order Pseudomonadales; family Pseudomonadaceae; genus Halopseudomonas; species Halopseudomonas bauzanensis. The sequence continues at coordinate 1,117,524 of NZ_FOUA01000001.1, forward strand.
CCAGCTGGCCGGGTCCAGGTAGACGATCTGGTCCTTGCTGCCGGCGGTGGTAGCCTCGACCAGTTCGTTGTCCATCAATTCCGCCGCAGCAGTACCCTCGCGGCCGATCGCGGCATCACGGTCCATCACGAACAGCCAATCGGGATCAGCCTCCAGCAGAAACTCGAAGGACACCGCCTGGCCATGGCGGCCGGTCTTGAGATCAGCTACCGCCTGCTCGACACCAAACACATCGTGGATCAGACCGAAGCGGGTACCCTTGCCGAAGGCGGCCATCTTGCCACCGGTGGTGAGCAACAGCAGACCGTCGCCCTGCTCCGCCGTCAGGCTACGCAGCTGCGCCACGGAAGACTTCAACTCGGCAACCAGCTCGGCAGCCTTCTCCTGCTTGCCGAACACCTCACCCAGCAACAGCGTGTTGCGCTCGACACTTCCCAGCAGATCGTTCGGATCAGGGGTCAGGTCAATGCTAGTACCGAACCGGGACACTTCCGCGTACTTACCCTGCGCCCGGCGCCCAAGAATGATCAGATCCGGTTCGGCATTCTTCAGCACCTCGAAGTCCGGCTCGAACAAACTGCCAGCACGAATGAATTCACCCTCACGATACTGCTTGAGCACTTCCGGCGGGTTGGAAGAAGGAATGCCGCTGACGGTAACGCCCAGCTGCGCCAGGGTATCGAGCGTTGACCAGTCGAGTACCACCACCTTCTGCGGCTGCACTGGCACCTGGGTCTCGCCACTGGAATGGGTCACAGCGATGCTCTCGGCATGAGCAACAGACGCACCAGCGCCCATGGCCAAAGCCAGACACACGCTCGAAACAGCAGCAAAACGGGACAGACCTGACAGCATGACAACTCCTTTTTGCAGACCCACAAGCCGCGCCCGCAACAGTCACAAAGCACTGTCGGCACTGATCAGGGATCCCCGATTATTAAGAATAGTTATTGTTTACGATGCTAGCGGAAGCGTCTGGCCAGCGCAATCGAACAGACAAAAAAAAGCGAGCCCGCAGGCTCGCTTTCCAGTATCGCGCCGATCTTACTGGCGGATGCCTTCAATCGTCAGATCCAGCTCGACCACCGCAGAGGCCGGCCCCAGATCCATGGACACGTCATAGTCCGCCAGCTTGATGCTGGTGGTGCCCTCGAAACCGGCACGGTAGCCGCCCCAGGGATCATCACCTTCGCCAACGAAGCGGGCGTCGATCACCACCGGCTTGGTCACGCCGTTGAAGGTGAAGTCACCGGTGACCTTGGCCGTGTTCTCACCTGTCACTTCCACGCCAGTGGAAACAAAGGTGGCCTGGGGATGCTTGGCCACATTCAGGAAGTCATCGCTGCGCAAATGCTTGTCACGCTCGGCATGGTTGGAGTCCACGCTGGCGGTATTGATGGTGACGTTCACCTTGCTGTTTTCCGGATTTTCCGCATCCCAGCTGAAGGTGCCATCAAAATCGTTGAAGCGGCCATGCAACATGCTGAAACCCATGTGCCCGGTCTTGAAGTTGATGAAGGCATGCTGGCCTTCCTTGTCGATCTGGTAGTCAGCTGCGTACAGCGAGCCGGACAGAGCCATCAAACCACCCAGAGCGACCCCAGCAAAAATCTTTTTCATACCTGTTTCTCCTATGAATCCGTCAATTACCGCGCTCGCATGCCCAGCATGCGGCGCAATGTATCGTCACGATCAAGAAAATGATGTTTCAGGGCGCCCAACGCATGCAACGCCGCCAATCCCAGTACCGCTATCGCTACCCAGTAATGCACTGCTCCGGCGCGGTCAGCCTGACTGGGCAGACCGGTTATCGAAGCCGGTATCTCAAACCAGCCAAAGACACTGATACCTTGCCCCGTGGCCGTAGAAATCAGATAACCACTGAGCACGATAACCAACAGCATCAGGTATAGCAGCCCATGCACCACACCCGCCACGCTGATTTCCCAGCGCTTATGATTGGGCAGATGCGCCGGACGCGGATTGCCCCAGCGCCATAGCAGCCGCAACACCAGCACGGCGGCCAGGGTGATGCCGATACTCTTGTGCCAGAACGGAGCGCTGCGGTAATAGGGACTGTAGTAACTCAGGTCAGTCATCCACAAGCCGAGTATCGCCAGCCCGATCACCGCCAGAGCCACCAGCCAATGCAACACGATGGCCACCAGGCCGTAGCGTTGCTGTGAATTTCTCAGTTGCATTTGAATATGTCCGGTACCGATGATGCGAAGATCATACATCGACACAGGAAAACAAAAAGGGGAAATATTGGGTAGGAAATATCTGATTTATAGATACGTCTTGAATACAACGTCTCTGAATACCTGCATTTCTCTAACAACCACCCCGGGGGAGGCTAGCCTCCGACCGGCCCCTGTGGCGGCCAGGGAAGGTCACCACACGAGCGCCCATGGATGGCTAGAGCGGGTCCGGGCAGGAGCTGGTCGCCCGCGCATCGCTGCACGGACTAACCGCAACAAGGGGTGTACCAAACAATCAGAAAAACAATCGCTTCAACTCAGCCCCCGGATCAGACGCCCGCATAAACGCCTCGCCCACCAGGAAACCATAAACATCATTGCCCAGCATCAACTCCACATCGGCACGAGTGAGAATGCCACTCTCGGTAACCGCCAGACGATCCGCCGGCACACGGCTCAGCAATTGCAGCGTGGTATCCAGGGACACCTCGAAGGTATGCAGATTACGGTTATTGATACCTACCAACGGCGTATCCAGTTGCAGCGCCCGGTCCAGCTCGGCACCGTCATGCACCTCAACCAGCACATCCATCCCCAGCTCGACCGCAGCGGCATTCAACTCAGCCATCTGCCCATCTTCCAGCGAAGCCACAATCAGCAGAATGCAATCAGCGCCCATCGCCCGGGCTTCGACCACCTGATAGGGGTCGACCATGAAATCCTTGCGGATAACCGGCAGATCGCAGGCCGCACGAGCCTGCTGCAGATACTCCGTACTACCCTGGAAGAAATCGATATCGGTCAGTACTGACAGGCAAGCCGCACCACCCTGCTGGTAACTGACCGCAATCTCCCCCGGGTTGAAGTTCGCGCGAATTACCCCCTTGCTCGGCGACGCCTTCTTCACCTCGGCAATCACCGCCGGCTGCTGCGCTGCCGCCCGCTGGCGCAGCGCCTGGGCAAAACCGCGCGGTGCATCAGCTCGGGTGGCCAGCCGTTGCAGCTCGTCCACTGAAATGCGCGCACGGTTTTCCTTCACTTCTTCATACTTGCGCGCAACGATATTTTCCAGAATGGTCGGCAGGCTCATTTCTGCAGCGCCTCCTCGCGAAAGATTTCAGTGAAGGACGCCAGTTCGGCCAGCTTTTCCCGGGCCATGCCCGAATAGAGTGCATCGGAGGCCAACTCAACACCCTCTTTCAAGGTACTCGCCACGTCGGCTGCATAGAGCGCAGCACCGGCATTCAGGATGATCATATCCGCCGCCTTCTCGCCGACTTCGGTCTCGCGCTTGCCCAGCGCATCACGGATCAGCTTCAGCGATGCCTCCGGGCCTTCCACGGTCAGCCCGATCAGGCTGCGGCTCTTGATACCCAGATCCTCCGGGCTCACCTCATACTCAGTGACCGTGCCATCTTTCAGCTCGGCAATATGCGTCGGTGAGGCCAGGCTGATCTCATCCAGACCATCGCGCGAATGCACGATCAATACATGCTGGCTGCCCAGGCGGCCCATCACCTCGGCCATCGGCCGGCACAGCGCCTTGCTGAATACCCCGATCACCTGATGCTTGACCCCAGCCGGGTTGGTCATCGGCCCAAGCATATTGAACAAGGTGCGCATGCCCAGCTCGCGCCGCGGCCCGACCGCATGCTTCATCGCCCCATGATGCGCCGGGGCAAACATGAAGCCGACGCCCACATGCTCCACACAGCGCGCCACTTGCTCCGGCGTCAGGTTCAGGTTGATGCCCGCCGCCTCCAGCAGATCGGCGCTCCCGCTCTTGCCGGATACCGCACGGTTGCCGTGCTTGGCCACCTGACCGCCAGCAGCCGCCACCACAAAGGCCGCCGCCGAGGACACATTGAAAATGTTTGCCCCATCACCACCGGTACCGCAGGTATCGACCAGGTTATCCCCCGGAATCGCCACCTTGGATGCCAGCTCACGCATGGCCAGGGCCGCGCCGGTGATTTCATCCAGGCTTTCACTCTTCATGCGCAGCGCCACCAGCATGCCGCCGATCTGCGCATCAGTGCACTGGCCGGTCATGATCTGCCGCATCACGTCCTGCATTTCCTCGGTGGACAGGTCGATCTGTTCGACAACCCTGGCCAGCGCTGTGGTGATATCCATTGTTAGAATCTCCTGAATCGTCAGCTGCGCATTCCGCCCTGCTGTTTGAGAAAGTTGGCCAGCAGTTCATGGCCCTGTTCGCTGAGAATGGACTCGGGATGAAATTGCACCCCCTCGATCATGTACTGGCGATGGCGCACACCCATGATCTCATCCACCGTACCGTCTGCATGTTGCGTCCAGGCAGTCATCTCCAGGCAATCGGGCAGGGTATCACGCTGCACTACCAGGGAATGGTAGCGGGTCACGGTCAACGGATTGGCCAGCCCGACGAATACGCCCATGCCCCGATGGTAGACCGGGCTGGTCTTGCCATGCATGGCTTCACGGGCGCGTACCACCTCGCCGCCGAAGGCCTGGCCGATGCTCTGATGGCCCAGGCAGATGCCCAGAATCGGCAGTTTGCCGGCAAAGTGCTGGAGAACAGGTACCGAGACACCGGCTTCGTTCGGCGTGCAGGGGCCGGGCGATATCACGATGCGCTCAGGCTGCAACGCGTCGATCTGCGCCACGCTCAGCTCATCGTTGCGCACGACCTTGACCTCGGCACCCAATTCACCAAGGTACTGCACCACGTTCCAGGTGAAGGAGTCGTAATTGTCGATCATCAATAACATGCTCAGCTCCTCACTCGGCCGATTGTTCGGCCAGCGCCACGGCGCGGAACATCGCGCGACGCTTGTTGATGGTTTCTTCCCATTCCAGCTCGGGCACCGAGTCGGCGACGATGCCACCGCCAGCCTGCACATGCAGCTCACCATGCTTGATCACCGCGGTGCGGATGGCGATCGCGGTGTCCATATTGCCATTCCATGCCCAGTAACCCACCGCGCCACCGTAGACGCCGCGCTTGACCGGCTCCAGCTCGTCAATGATTTCCATGGCGCGGATCTTCGGCGCACCGGACAAAGTGCCCGCCGGCAGGATCGCACGCAGGGCATCCATGGCGGTCAACTCGGGGCGCAACCGGCCACGGACGTTGGAAACGATGTGCATGACATTGGAGTAGCGCTCGATGACCATCTTCTCGGTCACCTGCACCTGGCCGATGGCAGCCACCCGGCCCACGTCATTGCGCCCCAGGTCGATCAGCATCAGATGCTCGGCCAGCTCCTTGGCGTCGGACAGCAGATCCTGCTCCAGCGCCAGGTCAGCCTCTTCGGTGGCTCCGCGCGGGCGGGTACCGGCGATCGGCCGCACCGTCACCTCACCCTCCTCCACCCGCACCAGCACCTCGGGCGAACTGCCGACCACATGGAAGTCGTCCAGGTTGAAGAAGTACAGATAGGGCGTTGGATTCTGGCTGCGCAGGGCGCGGTAGAGGTCAATCGGCGCCGCCTTGAAGTCGATGCTCATGCGCTGGGATGGCACCACCTGCATGCAATCCCCAGCCAGGATGTAATCCTTGATGGTGTCGACCGCGTTCTGGTAATCCTCACGGGTGAAGCTCGCGCGGTATTCCAGATCACGCTCTGCGACGGCAGCCAGATCAAGCCCGGGACGCGGGGTGAAGGGTGCGGCCAGCTGCGCCAGCAGCCCATCCAGACGGCGGTTGGCCTGCTCCCAGGCATCGTCGTTTGCCGTGTCGGCCAACACGATGACGTGCAGCTTGCCGGCCAGGTTGTCGAACACCACTACCTCATCGGACACCATCAGCAGGATGTCCGGATTGCCCAGTGGATCGGGGTTGGGTGAATCACCGAGCCGGCGCTCCACATAGCGCACGCAGTCGTAGCCAAAATAACCGACCAGCCCGCCATTGAAGCGCGGCAGCCCGGGAATACTTGGCACCTGGTAGCGCGCCTTGAACTCTTCGACGAAGGCCAGCGGATCCTCACACTGGTGGGATTCGGTTTCGACACCGTCCACCAGCACGCTGGCGGTGTAGCCATGCACCTTCAGCAAGGTGCGCGCCGGCAAGCCAATAATCGAATAGCGGCCCCACTTCTCACCGCCCTGTACGGATTCGAGCAGATAGGAATAGGGCGCGTCGGCCAGTTTCAGATAGGTGGACAGCGGCGTGTCCATGTCAGCCAGCACCTCGCGCACAACGGGTACGCGGTTGCAATCCTGGGCAGCCAGGCGGAGGAATTCGTCTTGGGTCATGATCAGCCTCATGGGCGGGTAGATGTCACACACACAAACCGGGCGCCTGCGCAGAAGGCAGGCGAAAGAAGTTCAGGGACGCCAACGCCAGCGGGCGAGCGCCTTCATCATTCCCATCAGTATGCGGTTGCTGACAAACACGGCTGATCCATCGATTCGGTGAACAGGTAACGCTGCAAGACTATATGAGCGCATCGAGCGAATCAACCAGCAGGTCCGGCTCCTCCAGTGCAACCGACCGGCCATGGTTGTAACCGTAGCTGACCGCGACCACCCTGACGCCGGCGGCGCGAGCGGCCAGTACATCGTTGCGCGAATCACCGATGAACAGGCTCTGCTGCGCGGTCACGCCAGCGGCGGACATGACCTGTAGCAGCCCCGCCGGATCGGGCTTCTTCACTGGCAGGGTATCGCCACCGATAATCCAGTCGAAGCGGCCCAGCCCTTTCTCTTCCAGCAACGGCGCAACGAAGCGTTCGGGTTTATTGGTGATCACCGCCAACGCCACTTGCCGCGCCCGCAGCCAGTCCAGCAGCGCCGACACGCCCGGGTAGACGGTGGTAGCGTCATGGCCGCCGGAATAGGCCTGCATGAAATCGGCCAGCGCCGCCTGGGCCTCGGCCTCGTCCACGTTCGCATGATCAATACTATCGGCCAGTGCACGGCGCACCAAGACCAGGGCACCATTGCCAACCCAGTCCTTTACCCGCGCGACGCCGGCGGCCGGACGATTGCGCAGGGCCAGTACCTGGTCCACCGCTGCCGCCAGATCCGGCACCGAGTCGACCAGAGTGCCGTCCAGATCGAACATCACCAGGCGTGGCAAGGCACCGTCGAACAGCCGCTCCAGCTCGCTCATGCTAGCGCTTCACCTGGGCCAGTTCGGCGCGCATCTGATCGATCACAGTCTTGTAATCCGGCGCATTGAAAATGGCCGAGCCGGCAACAAAGGTGTCAGCGCCCGCTTCGGCTACCTGCCGGATGTTCTGCACGTTCACGCCGCCATCGACTTCCAGGCGGATATCCCGCCCGCTGGCGTCGATCAGCGCCCGCGCCTCGCGCAGCTTGTCGAGGGTGCCGGGGATGAATTTCTGCCCACCGAAACCGGGGTTGACGCTCATCAGCAGGATCATGTCTACCTTATCCATCACGTACTTCAAGGCATCCAGCGAGGTTGCCGGGTTGAACACCAGCCCGGCCTTGGCGCCACCTGATTTGATCAGTTGCAGGGAGCGATCAACGTGGTCGCTGGCTTCCGGATGAAAGGTGATGAAGGACGCGCCGGCTTCGAGGAAATCACCGATGATGCGGTCGACGGGGCGGACCATCAGATGCACGTCAATGGGCGCGGTAACGCCGTATTTGCGCAACGCAGTGCAGACCATCGGGCCAATGGTCAGGTTGGGTACGTAGTGGTTGTCCATCACATCGAAATGAACAATGTCGGCACCCGCCGCCAGCACCCGATCCACATCTTCCCCGAGACGGGCGAAGTCGGCAGAGAGAATGGACGGGGCTATCGCGTAATCAGGCATGGCAGACCTCTGGGATAATCGGAACCCGGGTATTCTACCCTCTCGAGCAGCACTCGTGGGGATGCGCTGGCTGCGCGCCCGTCAGCGGAAGCCGCGATACCGCCGGATCTTCTCGTAGGCCTGCTGGATCCGGTGGACTTGCTCACCCGCTGCGGCCAACTCGGCTTCACCCGCACCAGCGGCCAGTTGCTTATCCGGGTGATGACGGCTGAGCAGCCGGCGATAGGCGCGCTTGATCTGCGCCGGTTCCGCGTCGAGCTCAATGCCCAGCACGGCCGCAGCCTGCTGCAGCCCACCACCGGCGGAAACCGGGGCGGCGCTGCCCGGGCGGCGGCGCTGGTGGCGCTGTTGCATCCGCTGCTGCTCGGCCTTGCCCAGGCCGGCAATGACGGCCCAGCGGTCGAGCAGCTGGCGCGCGGCCGTACTCGGCTGCCCCTGTACCAGCGCCATGCGCCAGCAACCATCGAGCAACTCGGCATTGCGCCCCGGCTGCTGGCGGCACAAGCGGCGCAGTTGCCTCTCCATAGTGGTGGCCGGCAACTTGCCCCGGTTGAAATCGGCCATGGCGGCCAACCGTTGTGACTCATCCAGGCGGTACTGCTGCATCAGTTCCCGAGCCAACTGCAGGTGCTCGGGCGTTACCCTGCCATAGGCCTTGGCCATACGCCCCAGACAGAGAAAAAGCACCTGCTGGAATTCCGGCCTCAGCCCCAGCCGCCGCCCCAGCTGCGCCGGCAACTCGGACCAGCGCCGCAAACCCCAATGCCGGTCCAGCGCATGGCCGAGTACCCCACCGAGAATACCGCCGGGCACGCCGGCAACGGCACTTCCCAACAGCACACCCACTACGGTCATCGGCCACAACATATCAGCGCTCCCGCGCCCGCAGATCGGCCTGCTGCAACCGCTCCGGCGTGCCGACATCGATCCAGCTGCCAGCATGGGCTTCGCCACTGACCAGCCCCTGCTCGGCAGCGGCCCGCAGCAGCGGCGCCAGCGGTTGCGGGCCCTCGGCCAAGCCAGCGAACAGCCGTGGCGACAATACCGCGATGCCGCTGTAGGTCAGGGCTGCGCTTCGCTCGGCCTCGTTCGCGGGATTGACGATTGCCCCTTCGCGCAGCAGGAAGTCGCCATGGGCTTTGAAGGGCGGGTTATCCACCAAGACCAGATGCGCCAGCTTGCCCGTTGGCAACTGCAGCCGGGAAAAGTCGAAATCGGTCCAGATATCGCCATTGACCAGCACGAAAGGCTCTTCACCCAGCAACGGCAGGGCGCGCAGGATACCGCCGGCGGTTTCCAGTGGCTGCTCTTCGGCCGACCAACTGATCCGCACGCCGTGGGCGGTACCATCACCGAAGGCCGTTTCAAGCTGCTCCCCCAACCAGGCGTGGTTGATCACCAGCTGGCCCAGTCCGGCCCGTTGCAAGGCTTCGATATGCCACTGGATCAGCGGTTTTCCGGCCACCGGCAGCAACGGCTTGGGAGTATGCAGGGTCAGTGGGCGCATACGCTCGCCCTTGCCCGCCGCCAGGATCATTGCTTTCATCTATTACAACTCCAGACTGTCCAGCAAGCGGCTCAGCGGGGCCAGCCGCGCATCGCTGCCGCAGGCGTCACGCAGGTATTGCACGAAGCGCGGTGCATCTTCCAGATAATGCGGCTTGCCATCGCGATAGCGGATGCGGGCGAAGATGCCCAGCACCTTGAGGTGACGCTGCACCCCCATCAGCCGGGACTGACCAAGAAAGGTGTCAAAGTGCGCCGGCAAGCCGATACCTGCTGCGCGCGCCTGTTCCCAGTAGCGGCCGATCCAGCGCTCACGCTCGGCCAGCGGCAGATTGAAGAAGGCATCGGCAAACAGCGAGGTCACGTCATAACTGGCTGGGCCGTACAACGCATCCTGAAAATCCAGCACACCAGGCTCGCCCGGGGCCGTCATCAGGTTGCGCGGCATGTAGTCCCGATGCACGAAGACCTTGTTCTCGGCCAGATGGCTGTCCAGCAATGTAGTGCACAAGGTTTCCCAGTCCGCCCGCTGCTCGGCATTCAGCTCATGCTGCAGATGTCGGGCGACAAACCAATCAGGAAACAGCGCCAGCTCACGGCGCAATACCGCTTCATCGTACTCGGGCAGCTCACCCGGCCGACTACTGGCCTGCCAGCGCACCAGGGCGCTGATGGCCCCGGCGTACAGCCGCTCCAGCTCAGCATCGCTCACCCCGGCCTGGATACTCTGCAGATAGGTGCGCGCGCCCAGATCCTCCAGCAGCAGAAAGCCCTGTTGCGGGTCGGCGGCGAGAATGGCGGGTGTCTTCACGCCGGCGGCGGCCAGCAAACCGGCGATCCGGATAAATGGCCGCACGTCTTCCTGCTCCGGCGGCGCATCCATGATGATCAGGCTGTGCGCCCCATCGCTCCAGCGAAAATAACGGCGAAAACTGGCATCGGCACTGGCCGGTTGCAGCTCGCCGGCACCGACCTGAGCCCAGCCCTGCTGCTGGTGCGCCTCGGCCAACGCCGCGGGCAACCAAGCCTCCAACAAACTTCGTCTTGCATCCACCTTGGGGTCTCCTGCTTCCGCACTGGCTCTGGCGCCTAACAATGCTTTATTATCCACGATCTCGATAAGCAGACGCAGCATGCATGTTGCAATTGCCTCGCACAAGGGAGACGCTTCCGAGTCATCGCGAGCCTGCACGCCCGACTGAATCCCGGATAACGACAAATGGCCTACCCAAAACCACCGTTTCGCCCCTCCTTCTCCCTGCTGCTGGCCAGCGGACTCCTGCTGGCCCAACCCGCTACCAGCCTGGCGGTCAGCCAGGTCGAATGCCGCGCCGACAGCGCCGGCGGTGGCTGGGTATGTGTGCCACTCGAAGCCACCGCGGACCTGCCGCCGCGGCCCGGCACGCCGGTGGTACGTACCACCGAAGCAGAGCCGGAGCCCGAACGCGCCGTCAGTGAAATCCGCCAGCCCGCCGCCAGCCCGCAGACGGCGGACTTCAGCGAACTGGATTGGGTACCCCGCGACCAGTTGACCGAAGCCCAGCAGGCTGCCATCGCCCCCTATTGCAGTGGCGACTACATCGAGCCGCCGCGGGCCGGTCGGGATGACAACACCCCCTTCGACCAGCTCCCGGTCTATGCCAGCGCCGACTCCAGCAGCTTCGAACAACGCAACCAGACCGGCACCCTGCAGGGCGACGTCTTGCTGCAGCAGGGCAGACTCCAGGCCCAGGCCAATGAAGCCAGCTTCGATCAGGGCAACAATCTGGTCCGCCTGAACGGCGACGTGCGCCTGCGCGACCAGGGTGTGCTGGTACTGGGTGATCGGGCTCAGATGCAGATCGACAGCGGCGAAACCCGTATCGAGCAGGTACGCTATGTCGTCCACGACGCCAATGCCCGCGGCAGCGCCGAAAAGCTGATGCGCCGCGACGACGCCGTCATCGTCATGACCGATGGCAGCTATACCACCTGCTCCCCAGGCAACAACGCCTGGAGCCTGCACAGTGATGATATCGAGCTGGACCGGGAAAAAGGCTGGGGCGAAGCCAAGCATGTGACCCTGAAGGTGAAGGATGTACCGGTGTTCTATACCCCGTACATCTATTTCCCATTGGATGACCGCCGCCAGACCGGTCTGCTGCCGCCTACCATCAGCAACTCGACCGACAACGGCACCGAACTGGTCACGCCTTACTACATCAACATCGCCCCGAACTATGACGCCACCCTGTACCCTCGCCTGATGAGCAAGCGCGGTCTGCAGATGGAAGGCGAGTTCCGCTACATGCAGCCGGGGCACGAAGGCCAGCTCAGCGCCTCCTTCCTGGATGACCGCGAGTTCGACGACAACCGCTGGCTCTATGGCTGGGAACACATGGGCGGGCTGCAAAGTCGCTGGACCACCGAGGTCGAGTACTTCGACATCAGCGATCCGTTCTATTTCCAGGACCTGAACAGCTCGCTGGATGCCCGCAGCGATACCTATGTCAACCAGCGCGGCGCCGTCACCTACCGGGGCAACGGCTGGCAGTTCCAGGCGGCGGTGCACGCCTATGAACTGGCGACCATCACTTCGGTCACGCCCTATGAGCGTCTGCCACAGTTGCGCCTAAATGGTGCCCATTGGCTGGGCGACAGCGGCCTGAAATTCGATTATCGGGCCGAGTACGCCTATTTCGACCGGGATCTGGGCCGGGGCTTCCTGGAAGGCAAAAATGGTGTGCACGTTGATGCCTTCGGTCCGATCTCGACACCCGATGAAAACCTCATCGGCCTGCAGCGCGCCACCGGCCATCGCGTCAGCCTGAGCCCGCGCCTGAGCTACCCGATGCAGAACAGCTGGGGCTACTTCACCCCCGCGGCTCGCGTGCAGTCGACCTATTACGATCTGGATTTCGACAAACGCCAGCATCGCGACGTGGCCACCAACCCCGACCTGTTCTTCGATTACGACAACGCCGATACCAACCCCTCCAGCACCATTCCGGTGGCCAGTTTCGACGCCGGCCTGTATTTCGACCGTGACACCAGCTGGTTCGGCAAGGATCTGCGGCAGACCCTGGAGCCCCGCGCTTTCTATCTGTATGCGCCGGACCGCGACCAAAGTGATCAGCCGCTGTTCGACACCAACGAGAATACCTTCAGCTATAACTCGCTATTCCGTGACGACCGCTTCAGCGGCAACGACCGCACCGGCGATGCCAACCAACTGGCGCTGGGTGTGACCAGCCGGGCGCTGGAGAGCAATGGTGTTGAACGCGCCCGCGCCAGTTTCGGGCAGATCTTCTATTTCGAGGATCAACGCGTTCAACTGCTCAATACCGACGGTCAGCGCCGCGAGGAGAACGACAACTCCACTTCCGCCTATGCAGCCGAGCTCATGTACCGGGTCAGCGACGCCTGGAAACTGCGCAGCGATGTGCTGTGGGATCCGGAGGAAAACAATAACAACGCGGGCAGCCTGCTGGTCAATTACCAACCAGAGCCGCGCAAGGTCATCAACGCCGGTTATCGCTTCCGCAACGAGACCAATACCTTCAATGCCCTGACCGGCCGCTTCAATGAAAACGAGAACCGTCGTATCGATCAATCCGACATGTCCTTTATCTGGCCGCTCAACCCGCAGTGGAGCATGATCGGCCGCTGGCAGCATGATTTCGCCGGAGACCGAACCCTGGAAGCCTTCGGCGGTCTTGAGTATGACAGCTGCTGCTGGAAGCTCCGCTTCATCAACCGTTATTGGGTCGATTACAACGAGTTCGAGTCGGTTACCCGTGATGAGGGCAACCGCGGCATCTTCCTGCAGGTGGTCCTCAAAGGACTTGGCAGCGTCACCGGCAATCGTGTCGACAGTCTTCTGGACGAAGGCATTCCTGGCTACAGAGAGCGTGAAAACAATGCATTTTAAGCTACACCGCAAGCTCATCGGCCTGTGTGCCGGTCTGCTGATCAGCACTGGCCTGCAAGCCCAGATGGTTGAATTGGACCGGGTCGCGGCCATCGTCGATAACGACGTGGTCATGCAGAGCCAGGTGGAAGAACGGATGGACACCATCCGTCAGCAACTCAGCGAAAGGGGTACCGAACTACCTCCCGAAGAGGTGCTGCGCACCCAGGTGATCGACCGTCTGGTGCTGGAAAGCATCCAGTTGCAGATGGGCGAGCGAGCCGGCATTCGTATCGATGATGCCAGCCTCAACCAGACCATGCAGCAGTTGGCCGAGCGCAACGGGGTAACCCTGGAGCAGTTTCGCGCCGCCCTCGATCGCGACGGCATCAACTACAACCAGGCACGCGAACAGGTGCGCCGGGAAATGATCATCAACCGGGTGCGCCAGCGCCGGGTGGCCGAGCGGATTCAGGTCAGTGATCAGGAAGTGCGCAACTTCCTCAACTCCGAAGTCGGTCGCTATCAGACCGCCGCCGATTACCGCCTGGCCATGATCGTGCTGCCGGTGTCGGAAAACGCCAGCAGCGATGAGGCCCGCCAGCAAGCTGAGGTTGTCAGCGATATCCACCGCGAACTGAGCGAGGGCGCTGATTTCACTCGCCTGGCGGTCAGCCGTTCCGGTGGTGAGCACGCCCTGGAAGGCGGTGAGCTGGGCTGGCGCAAGGCCGCCCAATTGCCTCCGACCTTCGCCAATGCGGTAGCCGATCTGGAGATTGGCGAGATTACCGCACCGCTGCGCTCCCCCGCTGGTTACCACATTCTCAAGCTGCTGGAAAAGCGCGGCGGCGACAACCTGCTGGTGGACGAATTCAATGTGCGCCACATCCTGATCAAGCCCAGCGAAATCCGCAGCGAAGAAGAAGCCGCCCAGCTGATTGGGCGGCTGTATGAGCGCATCCGTGCCGGCGAATCCTTCGCCACCCTGGCTCGCTCCTTCTCGGAAGACCCGGGCTCGGCACTCAACGGTGGCTCGCTCAGCTGGGTGACTGCCGACGCCATGGTCCCCGAGTTCCGCGAGGTCATGACTTCAACACCGGAGAATCAGATCTCAGCGCCGTTCCAGAGCCAGTTCGGCTGGCACATCCTGCAGGTGGAAGGTCAGCGGCAGGTCGATATGACCGATGAAATGCGTGAGCAGCAAGCCCGCAACCTGCTGCAGAACCGCAAGTTCGATGAGGAGCTGCAGACCTGGCTGCTGGAGATTCGTGACGAAGCCTATGTCGAGATCAAGAGCTAAGTGACTGTTTCCGCCATTGCCCTGACCGCCGGCGAACCCGCCGGCATCGGTCCCGATCTGTGTCTGCTGCTGGCCCGTGAGCCCTGTGCCCATGAGCGCGTGGTCATCGCCGATCCGGACCTGCTTGCCGAGCGTGCCCATCAGCTCGGCCTTGCCATCGAATTGCAAGCCTACGACCCGACACGCCCGCCGGCTGCGCAGCAGGCCGGCCAGCTCAGTGTGTTGCCAGTACCCCTGGCGGCTGGCTGCCAGCCCGGCAAACTGAACCCGGCCAACGCCCGCTACGTGCTGGAAACCCTGCGTCTGGGTGGCCAGGGCTGTATCGACGGGCAGTTCGCCGCGGTAGTGACAGCGCCGGTGCACAAAGGCGTGATCAACGATGCCGGCGTGCCCTTCTCCGGGCACACCGAGTTCTTCGCTGACCAGACCGGCACTGAGCAGGTAGTGATGATGCTGGCCTGCCCCGGCCTGCGCGTGGCCCTGGCGACCACCCATCTGCCGCTGCGCGAGGTGGCCGATGCCATTACGCCGCAGGCGCTGGAACGGGTAATCCGCATCCTGCACGACGATCTGCGCAGCAAGTTCGGCATCGCCGCGCCACGCATCCTGGTGTGCGGTCTGAACCCACACGCCGGCGAAGGCGGGCACCTGGGCCGCGAGGAGATCGACATCATCATCCCGCTGCTGGAGCGCCTGCGCGATGAAGGCATGCAGCTGGATGGTCCACTGCCCGCCGATACCCTGTTCACCCCCAAACATCTCGACCAGGCCGATGCGGTACTGGCGATGTATCACGACCAGGGCCTGCCGGTGCTCAAGCACAAGGGCTTTGGTCAGGCGGTCAACGTCACCCTGGGCCTGCCGATCATTCGCACCTCGGTCGATCACGGCACAGCGCTGGATCTGGCCGCCACCGGACAGGTCGACGTAGGCAGCCTGAAGGTCGCCCTGCACACCGCCATCAGCATGATCGAAGCCCGAGGCCGGCAATGAATGAATTTGCTCCACACCGGGCGCGCAAGCGTTTCGGTCAGAATTTCCTGCATGATCACGGCGTGATCAATCGTATCCTGCGTGGCATCGCCCCGCGTGAAGGCCAGCACCTGGTCGAGATTGGTCCGGGCCAGGGTGCGCTGACCGAAGGTCTGCTCGCCAGTGGTGGCCGACTCGACGTGGTCGAGCTGGACCATGACCTGCACCCGCTGCTGCAGGCCCGCTTCGGCGGCAACCCGCAGTTCACCTTGCACAAGGGCGACGCGCTGAAGTTCGATTTCCGTTCCCTGGCCCAGCCGGGTGAGAAACTGCGGGTGGTCGGCAACCTGCCGTACAACATCTCCACGCCGCTGATGTTCCATCTGCTCAATCAGGCCGACTGCATCGCCGACATGCATTTCATGCTGCAGAAGGAAGTGGTGCAGCGCCTGGCTGCCGGCGCCGGCATGAATCATTACGGCCGCCTGGGCATCATGGTGCAGTACCATTGCCAGGTAGAGCATCTGTTCGATGTGGGTCCCGGCGCCTTCAATCCGCCGCCCAAGGTCGACTCGGCGATCGTGCGCCTGACGCCCCATGCCGTGCTGCCGCATCCCGCTGATGATCCCAAGGTCCTGGAGCTGATCGTCCGTGAAGCCTTCAATCAGCGGCGCAAGACGATGCGCAACACGCTCAAGGGCCTGCTCGATGCCGATGCCATCGCCGCCGAAGGTATCGATCCGACCCTGCGGCCGGAACAGATCGACCTGGCCGGCTTTGTGCGGCTGGCCAACCGCCTGGCTCGCGAGCAGCGTGACCATGACTGATTCCCGGCTACAGAACATTCTGGTCGAGGCGCAGACACGCTATCTGAACGAGCAGTCCGACCCGGCGCAAAACCGCTTCGCCTTTGCCTATACCATCACCATCCGCAATGCCGGCCAGGTCGCCGCCCAACTGCTCGATCGCCACTGGGTCATCACCGACGGCAACGGCAAGGTCCAGGAAGTCCGCGGCCCGGGTGTGGTGGGCGAGCAGCCACTGATCGAGCCCGGTGCCAGCTACACCTATACCAGTGGTTGTCTGCTGGAAACCCCGGTGGGCAGCATGCAAGGCAGCTATGGCATGCGCAGTGCAAATGGGGAGGAATTTCGCGCGCCGGTCGCGGTCTTCCGTTTGGCCAGACCCAACGCGCTCAACTGAGGTACCGCATGACCGTCTATGCTGTGGGAGATATCCAGGGCTGTCTCAAGCCGCTGCAATGCCTGTTACAGGAAGTCGACTTCACACCGTCGCGCGATACGCTCTGGTGTGTTGGCGATCTGGTCAACCGCGGCCCGGCCTCCCTTGATACCCTGCGGTACCTGGATAGTCTGGGCAACGCCTGCATCAGCGTACTGGGCAATCATGACCTGCACCTGCTGGCTGCGGCCTACGATGCCAAACGCCTGCGCAAATCCGACACCCTACTGCCAACCCTGCAGGCACCGGATCGGGAAAGGCTGCTAGACAACCTGCGCCAGCGCCCCCTTGCCCACATGGATACCCAGCGGGGCCTGATCATGACCCACGCCGGCATACCACCGATCTGGAGCCCGCAGGAGACGCTTGTCCTGGCAGCCGAGGTCGAGGCGGTACTGCGCTGCGACCAGCAACTGCCCTGGTTTCTCGATCAGATGTACGGCAACGAGCCGGCGTGCTGGAGCCCAGAACTGGATGGCGTCAAGCGCCTGCGGGCGATCACCAATTACCTGACCCGCATGCGCTTCTGCCGCGCTGATGGCACCCTGGACTTCAAGTCCAAGGATACCCCCGATCAGCCCCCGAAAGGGTATGCCCCCTGGTTCACCCTGCCCCGCCGCGATCCCACCATAGGCATCATCTTTGGCCACTGGGCTGCGTTGGAAGGCAAGGTGACAGTGCCCGGCATCCATGCGTTGGATACCGGCTGCGTATGGGGCAACAGCCTGACGCTGATGAATGTGGATACCGGCGAGAAGCGCCAATGCGACTGCGACCATTGACCTGCGTACCACGCCTGCCATAGCCTTGATCCATCACTTCAACGGAGCACCGCCATGAGCGACTTTCAGCGTATTTCTCCCGATACCGCAGCCCAACTGCTGGACGCCGACGCCTGCGTGGTGGATATTCGCGACCCGCAAAGCTACCAGGCCGGGCATATCAGCGGAGCCCAGCGCCTGGATAACGACAACGTCCAGCAATTTGTCGCCACCGCCGATCGTCAGCAGCCGCTGGTGGTGTGCTGCTACCATGGCAATTCCAGTCAACAGGCCGCCGCCTGGCTGGCCGGCATCGGCTTCAGCCAGGTGTACAGCCTGGATGGCGGTTTCGAGCTGTGGCAGCAGCAATTTCCCGCCCTCGTCAGCCGCGGCTGATCCCATTCCAGCCCTGCGCCTGCAAAATTTTTCTCACATCTTCTGTCACCCACGTACAAACCAACTATCCTGAAAGCAAGGCAACAATTCCAGGAGTCTCTGAGAAGCGCAGCGAGTGTAGTCATTGAGCATTCGACACGGCGAGTCCCGGTTCGATATCCACGCAAGATGACCGAGCGCAATCGTTTCCCGGAGGTTCCCTAAAGTAAAGCCGGTCTGCCGGCTTCTGATAACAAGGGGAGCATGTCGTACCGCAGCACAAGCTGCCGTCGACCCACTTCCCGGGCCTTGTCTGACAGGCGGTAACGGGGGATTTGCGCATGCCATCATCTTCGCCCTTCGCTGCGTGGCAGATGGGCTCCGATTCGGAAGCCCCGAACCTCTTTTTCAGTAACAGCGAGGTCATGTCATGAGTATATTCAGCCATTTTCAGAATCGATTCGAGACCACCCAGCAGGAGGAAATGTCCCTGCAGGACTATCTGGATCTGTGCAAGTCGGACCCCATGACCTACGCCTCCAGCGCCGAGCGCCTGCTAACAGCCATTGGCGAGCCGGAGCTGATCGATACCTCCATGGACCCGCGGCTGTCCCGGATTTTCTCCAACAAGGTGATCAAACGCTATCCAGCCTTCGCCGATTTCCATGGCATGGAAGACGCCATCGAGCACATCGTGTCGTTCTTCAAGCATGCCGCCCAGGGGCTGGAGGAAAAGAAACAGATTCTTTATCTGCTCGGGCCGGTTGGCGGCGGTAAGTCGTCCATCGCAGAAAAGCTCAAGGCGTTGATGCAACAGGTGCCCTTCTACGCGATCAAGGGCTCACCGGTGTTCGAGTCGCCCCTGGGACTGTTCAATGCCGCCGAGGATGCCCATATCCTCGAAGAGGACTTCGGTATTCCGTCGCGTTACCTGAATGGCATCATGTCGCCCTGGGCGGTCAAGCGCCTGCATGAATTCAACGGCGATATCAGCCAGTTCCGGGTGGTCAAGCTGTACCCCTCGATTCTGCAGCAGATTGCCATTGCCAAGACCGAGCCGGGTGACGAGAACAACCAGGACATCTCCGCGCTGGTGGGCAAGGTGGATATCCGCAAGCTGGAAGAGTTTCCGCAGAATGACCCGGATGCCTACAGCTATTCCGGCGCCCTGTGCCGGGCCAACCAGGGCCTGATGGAATTCGTCGAGATGTTCAAGGCTCCGATCAAGGTGCTGCACCCGTTACTGACGGCCACCCAGGAAGGCAACTACAACAGCACCGAAGGTCTCGGCGCCATTCCCTTCAACGGCGTGATCCTGGCTCACTCCAACGAATCGGAATGGCATACCTTCCGCAATAACAAGAACAACGAAGCTTTCATCGACCGAATCTATATCGTCAAGGTGCCCTACTGCCTGCGCGTCAGCGATGAGATCCAGATCTACCAGAAACTGTTGACCAACAGCTCGCTGGCCAGCGCCCACTGCGCACCCGATACCCTGAAGATGCTGGCCCAGTTCAGCGCCCTGTCGCGGCTCAAGGAGCCGGAAAACTCCAACGTCTACTCGAAGATGCGCATCTATGACGGCGAAAACCTGAAGGACACCGATCCCAAGGCCAAATCGATCCAGGAGTATCGTGACACCGCCGGGGTCGACGAGGGCATGACCGGGTTGTCCACCCGCTTCGCCTTCAAGATCCTGTCCAAGGTCTTCAACTACGACAATACCGAGGTGGCGGCCAACCCGGTGCACCTGTTGTATGTACTGGAGCAGCAGATCGAACAGGAGCAGTTCCCGGCCGAGGTCAGCGAGCGCTACCTGCGCTTCCTCAAGGAATACCTGGCACCGCGCTACGTCGAATTCATCGGCAAGGAAATCCAGACCGCCTACCTTGAGTCCTACAGCGAATACGGTCAGAACATCTTCGACCGCTATGTACTCTATGCCGATTTCTGGATTCAGGATCAGGAATACCGCGATCCGGATACCGGCGAGATTCTCGACCGCGCCGCTCTCAGCGAAGAGCTGGAGAAGATCGAGAAGCCCGCAGGCATCAGTAATCCCAAGGACTTCCGCAACGAGATCGTCAACTTCGTGCTGCGCGCCCGCGCCCACAACAACGGCAAGAATCCCAGTTGGCTGTCTTACGAGAAGTTGCGCGTCGTGATCGAGAAGAAGATGTTCTCCAATACCGAGGACCTGCTGCCGGTCATCAGTTTCAATGCCAAGGCATCCACCGAGGATCAGAAAAAACACAACGACTTCGTCACCCGGATGGTCGAACGAGGGTATACCGAGAAGCAGGTGCGCCTGTTGTCGGAATGGTATCTGCGGGTACGCAAAGCGCAGTAATGGCAGCCGCGAGCTACCCCGGAGGGGCCTATGAGTTATGTGATCGACCGTCGTCTGAACGGCAAGAACAAGAGCACGGTCAACCGCCAACGCTTTCTGCGCCGCTATAAGGCGCATATCAAGAAGGCAGTGGAAGAGGCGGTAGGCCGCCGCTCTATTACTGATATCGAGCATGGGGAGCAGATCAGCATCCCCGGCCGGGATATCGACGAACCGATTTTCCACCACGGTCCAGGAGGCCGGCAGACCCGGGTCTTTCCCGGCAACCGCGAATTCTCTACCGGCGACCGTATCGCCCGCCCCGAAAGCGGGGGTGGCGGCGGTGGAGGTGGCAGTCAGGCCGGCAATTCCGGTGAAGGAGAAGATGACTTCGTCTTTCAGATCACCCAGGAAGAGTTCCTCGACTTCATGTTCGAGGATCTGGCCCTGCCCAACCTGATCAAGCGTCACTTGACCGGTACCGACACTTTCCGCACGGTGCGGGCCGGCATCAGCCAGCAGGGTAATCCGTCGCGCATCAATATTGTCCGCTCCATGCGCTCGGCACATGCCCGGCGGATCGCCCTGTCCGGCGGCAGCCGCGCCCGGCTGCGCGAGGCGGTCAAAGAGCTGGAGCTGTTGCACCAGCAGCAGCCGGACAACCTGCTGGACATCAAAGCGCTGGAGGAGGAAATAGAACAGCTGCGCGCCCGAATCGACCGAGTTCCTTTTCTCGATACCTTCGACCTGCGCTACAACCTGCTGGTCAAGCAACCCGACCCCAGCTCACGGGCAGTGATGTTCTGCCTGATGGATGTCTCCGGCTCGATGACCCAGGCCACCAAGGACATCGCCAAGCGTTTTTACATCCTGCTCTATCTCTTTCTGCAGCGTAACTACGAGCGCATCGAGGTGGTCTTCATCCGCCACCACACCAGCGCCAAGGAAGTGGATGAGGAGGAATTCTTCTACTCCCGGGAAACCGGCGGCACCATTGTTTCCAGCGCCCTGCGGATGATGCAGCAGATCATCGCCGATCGCTATTCACCCGCCGAGTGGAACATCTACTGCGCCCAGGCCTCCGATGGCGACAACTGGAACGATGACTCGCCGATCTGCCGCGAACTGCTGGTCCGCCAGCTCATGCCGGCCATGCAGTACTACTGCTATGTGGAGATCACCCCGCGCGAGCATCAGGCGCTGTGGTATGAATATGAACAGGTTGCCGAGCATTTCCCGGACAGCTTCGCCCAACAGCAGATCGTGGATGCGGGGGATATCTATCCGGTGTTCCGCAAGCTGTTCCAGAAGAGGATGGCCACATGACCCGTCAGCCCATTTCCACCGAATCGGAATGGACCTTCGAGCTGATCCGCGAATATGACCGCGAGATTGGCCGCATTGCCCATGACATCTACTGCCTGGACACCTATCCCAACCAGATCGAAGTGATCACCGCCGAGCAGATGATGGATGCCTATGCTTCGGTAGGCATGCCACTGGGCTATCACCACTGGTCCTACGGCAAGCATTTCCTGCATACCGAAAAGCACTACCAGCGCGGGCAGATGGGCCTGGCCTACGAGATCGTGATCAACTCCGACCCGTGCATCGCCTACCTGATGGAAGAGAACACCATGACCATGCAGGCCTTGGTGATCGCCCACGCCTGTTATGGCCATAACTCCTTCTTCAAGGGCAACTACCTGTTTCGCAGCTGGACCGATGCCGGCTCGATCATCGATTACCTGGTCTTCGCCAAGCAGTACATCAGCCAGTGCGAGGAGCGCCATGGCATCGACGCCGTGGAAAACCTGCTCGACTCATGCCATGCGCTGATGAACTACGGCGTGGACCGCTACAAGCGCCCCTACCCTGTATCCGCCGCAGAGGAACGCCGCCGCCAGCAGGAGCGCGAAGAATATCTGCAGCGCCAGGTCAACGACCTGTGGCGCACTATTCCGACCAGCCCCGATGCCAATAACAAGCAGCATGAGGAGCCACGCTATCCGGCCGAGCCGCAGGAGAACCTGCTGTACTTCATCGAGAAGAACGCGCCCCTGCTGGAGCCCTGGCAGCGCGAGGTGGTACGCATCGTGCGCAAGGTAGCGCAGTACTTCTACCCGCAGCGCCAGACCCAGGTAATGAACGAGGGTTGGGCCACGTTCTGGCATTACACCCTGCTCAATCATCTGTATGACGAGGGCAAGGTCACCGATGGCTTCATGATGGAGTTCCTGCAGTCGCACACCAGCGTCATCTACCAGCCGCCCTTCGACAGCCAGTGGTTCAGCGGCATCAACCCCTATACCCTCGGTTTTGCCATGATGCAGGATATCCGCCGCATCTGCGAAAACCCTACTGCCGAGGATCGTGACTGGTTCCCGGATATTGCCGGCAGTGACTGGCTGGAAACCCTGAAGTTCGCCATGCGCACCTTCAAGGATGAAAGCTTCATCCTGCAATACCTGTCGCCCAAGGTGATCCGCGACCTCAAGCTGTTCGCCATCATCGATGACGAGAAGGACGACCATCTGGAGGTGGCCGCGATTCATGATGATGCCGGTTACCGCCGGGTTCGTGAATTGCTGGCCGCACAGTACAACCTAGGCAACAACGAACCGAATATCCAGGTATGGGAGGTTGACCGCCGTGGCGACCGCTCCTTGTCCCTGCGCCACCAGCGACACGAAGGCAAGCCTCTGGGTGAAACCACCGAACGCATGCTGAAACATCTGCATCGCCTGTGGGGCTTCGACATCCACCTGCTGAGCATGGAAGGCGATGTCGTCAAGAGCGAGTCCCATATGCCGCCCCGCCCGGCCAGTGGCGAGCAGGCCATTCCCCGCTTCGACATGAATATTCCGCCTATCTGAGCCAGCCAGTTGGTGGCGGGCCCCTGAGTCCTCGAAGCGCAGCTGCTGGCAGCGGTGTCTTGGCCTGCCGGGCACAATGACTTAGAGTCGCGCCATGAAAACAGATCTCACTACTTACCTGGTCGGCGGCGCGGTCCGCGATCAGCTGCTGGGCGTGCCCTGGCATGAACATGACTGGGTCGTGGTCGGCGCCACGCCCGAACAGATGGTCGCGGCCGGGTTTCGCCCGGTCGGCCAGGACTTTCCGGTGTTTCTGCATCCACAGACCAGCGAAGAGTACGCGCTGGCCCGCACTGAGCGCAAAAGCGGTCGCGGCTATGGCGGTTTCACCTTCCATGCCACGCCCGACATTACCCTGGAGCAGGACCTGCAGCGGCGGGACCTGACCATCAATGCCATGGCCATGGACAGCACTGGCCAGCTGGTCGACCCCTACGGTGGCCAGCAGGATCTGCAGGCTCGACTGCTGCGCCACGTGTCCCCCGCCTTCGCCGAAGACCCCTTGCGGGTGCTACGAGTGGCTCGTTTCGCCGCACGCTATACGCCGCTGGGTTTTCGCGTTGCCGACGAGACCCTGCAACTGATGCGCGAACTCGCGGAATCCGGCGAGTTGCAGGCACTGACCGCCGAGCGCACCTGGAAAGAGATCAGCCGTGCGCTGATGGAAACCCGGCCCGATGTCTTTATCCGCGTACTGCGCGAATGTGGCGCACTGGCCGTGCTGCTGCCGGAGGTGGATTGCCTGTTCGGCGTGCCGCAACCCGAGGCGCATCATCCCGAAGTGGATACCGGCGAGCATGTGCTGCTGGTACTGCGCCAGGCCGCCGAGATGGCGTTGCCGTTGCCCGCGCGCTGGGCCTGTCTGCTGCATGATCTGGGCAAGGGCCGCACACCGGAACGGTTCTGGCCCAAGCACCACGGGCATGAAAACTCGGGGCTGGCGGCGGTCAAGGCCATCAACCAGCGCTGCAAGGCGCCGCGCGATTGTCAGGAGCTGGCGCTACTGACCTGCGAGTTCCATACCCACTGCCACCGCGCCCTGGAACTCAAGCCCGGTACCCTGCTCAAGCTGTTCAAGGCCTTCGACATCTATCGCCGGCCGGAGCGGTTCGAGCAGTTCCTCGGTGCATGCGAGGCCGATGCCCGTGGTCGTACGGGATTGGCGCAGCGCGAATACCCGCAGCCGGATTACCTGCGGGGTGCTGCCGAAGCGGCGCGCTCAGCCAATGTCCAGACATTACTGGAACAGGGACTCAAGGGCGCGGAGCTGGGTGCGGCGCTGGAACAGGAGCGGCTGCGGTTGTTGGCGGAGTATTGCCGAGCGGCCCGCTGACACTGAAACGGCGGCGTCGGAGTTGCTGGCAAGACGCTCATCGAGCTGATGCTCGACGATCCCAGGGACAGCCCATCACCTTCTGGGAGGTTCGAGCACCTCGTACCACTCCCCGCAGCCACTCCGTGCATTCCTGACACAAGGCAAGTCGCGTCGGCGCAGCGGTCTATGGAGTGTCGAGTGCCATCTCGACACAAGGGTTCAGGCCGCGCCGCTACCGGGAGCAGGATCGGCAGAGGGCAGCTGCTGACGCAGCAGCCAAGCAGGCGTCAGCGTCTGACCGTGCCACTCGAAAGCCACCGGCCAGACCTTCTGTTCGCCGCGCCACTCGCTCCACAACGTGGCGATGGTTGTATCACTGCCTGGCAACACCACCGCCGGAGCCAGCAATGCCAGGGGCCAGAGCACAAAGGCATTGCGGCGGGTCTCCGGGCGCGGCAGCAGCACACCGTCGTGTCGCCCGGCCAGCTCACCGTACAGCAGAATATCGATATCCAGGGTAATCCGCCCGGGCGAGGTCTGCTCGCGGCGGCCGCATGCGGCCTCGATAGCCTTGAGCGCAGCGTTCAGGTCAACCAGATCCAGCTGGCACTGCGCCCCGACCACCAGATTATAGAAACGCGTGCCGAGAATACCCACCGCATCGCTTTCAAACACCGGGGACAGTTCCAGCGGCCCCAGCAACTGCTCCAGGGCATCCAACCCGCGGCGCAGATGGTGCTCGCGGTCGGTATTGCTGCCCAGGCCCAGGTAGATGACTGTCATGCGCTGCGGGTTCCACGTTCGATGACCACCCCGACGCCGCCGGCAGCTTCCTTCACTGCGCCGGGTTTGGTGACGGTCAACCGCAGCCAGGGCACACTGAACTCGCTCATCACCAGGGCGGCAACCCGCTCGGCCAGCGACTCGATCAGTTCGAAGTCGGTCGCTGACACGTACGTCAGCAAGCGCTGGCTGACCGCGGCGTAATCCAGCGTCAGACTCAGGTCATCCTGCGCGGCAGCCGCGCGGATATCCCAGGCCATGTCCAGGTCGAATAGCAGGCGCTGGCGGATGCCGCGCTCCCAATCGTAGACGCCGATCACCGTCTCGACTTCCAACCCCCTGATGAACACCTGATCCACCGTTTTCTCCCATGTCGACTACAATGGCCTTTCGATCAACCCGGCCAGGGGCACCATGACCATCGAATTCAATCTGTTGCTGTGTGTGGCCTACCTGCTCGGCTCGATTTCCTTCGCTGTGCTGCTTGCCCGCCTGCGCCATCAACCTGATCCACGCAGTTTCGGCTCACGCAACCCGGGGGCCAGCAACATGCTGCGCCTGGGCAATCGCCCGCTGGCCCTGGCCACCCTGCTGGGCGACATGGGCAAGGGCGCCCTGGTTGTCTGGCTGGCCCGGCACGAAGGGCTGGAACCGGTCCAGCAGGCCTGGGTGGGGCTCGCGGCAGTGATCGGCCATATCCTGCCGTTGTATCACCGATTCCAGGGCGGCAAGGGCGTAGCCACTGCCGCCGGTGTATTGCTACTTCTGTCATGGCCGGCAGCCGCTGTGGCGGCGCTGGCCTGGCTCGGCGCCTTTGCCATCCGCAGCATCGCCTCCCTCGCCTCGCTCGTCGCCTGCGTCGTGCTGCTGCCCTGGCTGGCCTGGCACAGCCCCGAGCTGCAGATACCGGTCAGCCTCATGGTGTTGATCATTCTGCTGCGCCACCGGCTGAACATCGGTCGGCTGCTGGCCGGCACCGAAAACCGTTTCAGGTCCTGATCAATTGACGATAGACGGCAACTGCTCCAGCGGCCAGCGGGCACGTGCTTCCAGCCCCACCCCATCCTGCTGCCCGGCCATCAGCCGCTGGCAACCGGCGTAGGCGATCATCGCGCCGTTATCGGTGCAGAATTCCGTGCGAGCATAAAAGAGTTCACCCTTCAGCCCCCCGGCCATCTGTTCAAGGGAGGCGCGCAGGCGTCGATTGGCGCTGACGCCCCCCGCGATCACGAGCCGCTTCAGGCCAGTGGCCTTGAGCGCGCGCCGGCACTTGATGGTCAGGGTCTCGACTACCGCCTGCTCAAAGGCCAGAGCGACATCACTGCGGGTTTGCTCCCCGTCATCCCCCTCCGCGACACAGCGCTGCCAGGTATTCAGGGTGAAGGTCTTGAGGCCACTGAAACTGAAATCCAGACCGGGGCGATCGGTCATCGGTCGAGGAAAGACGAACCGGCCCGACTGCCCCTGCTCGGCCAAGCGGGCGATTTCCGGGCCGCCCGGGTAACGCAGCCCCATGAGCTTGGCCGTTTTGTCGAACGCTTCGCCCGCCGCGTCATCCAGGGATTCGCCCAGCAATTGATACTGACCGATGCCATCGACCCGTACCAGTTGGGTATGCCCGCCGGACACCAGCAGCGCAACGAAGGGAAATTCCGGTGGTCGGTCTTCCAGCATGGGCGCCAGCAGATGGCCTTCCATATGGTGTACACCCAGCGCCGGCACCTGCCAGGCGAACGCCAAGGCTCGGGCGAAGGCACCCCCGACCAGCAGCGCACCGACCAGTCCGGGCCCGGCGGTATAGGCGATACCATCCACTTCGCCCTCCGCCACACCGGCACGCTCCAGCACTTCACGCACCAGTGGCACCAGCCGCTTCACATGATCCCGCGACGCCAGCTCCGGCACCACGCCACCATAGATGCGGTGCAGGTCGATCTGGCTGAACAGAGCATCCGCCAGCAGGCCGCGCTCGCTGTCGTACAGCGCAACGCCGGTTTCATCACAGGAGGTTTCAATACCCAGAACACGCATGGAATCAGGTTTGCCGGTCAGCTTGGAAAAGAGGCGTGCATGATAATGCCCATGCTTCACTCAGACCAGCCTTTCCTGACCATCGCCCCGCCACGCCACGGAGGATTCCTCAAACGCATCCTCCCTTTGCATTTCTTCTCCGAAGGCGGTAACATCCGCTCCCCTTGAAATGCAATCGCTCTGATCACGGTCAGGGCTATTACCCACAGTTTTTGAGAAAGGTACGAAATGCCTGCCGTCAAAGTAAAAGAGAACGAACCCTTCGACGTGGCCCTGCGTCGTTTCAAGCGCTCCTGCGAAAAAGCTGGCGTCCTGGCTGAAGTCCGCCGTCGCGAGTTCTACGAGAAGCCCACTACCGAGCGCAAGCGTAAGGCAGCTGCTGCTGTCAAGCGTCACGCCAAGAAGCTGCAGCGCGAAAACCGTCGCCGCGAGCGTCTGTACTGAGTTCAGTTGTAATGTCCTGCAGGGCCTGATCCCAGGCCCGCCGAGCGTGCACCACGCAGCGGCATAAGGACAGAAGTAATAAGCGCACACTGGTCCGGCCTTCTGGTATTACTGGAAATGGCTGGATTTTTGTGCTGCCTGCGTGTGCTATCATCACGCCCCGATAGCCGCCTGCTCCAACGCCTGTTCCCGTTGTGGCAGACTCAGGGCCAACCCCGAATATCCACCCCATTTTTGCAAGGCAGCATGCATGGCCGGGCTGATCCCGCAGGGTTTCATTGACGATCTTCTTGGACGCACCGACGTGGTCGAAGTGGTCGGCTCGCGCCTGAAACTCAAGAAGACCGGCAAGAACTACTCCGCGCTGTGCCCCTTCCACAACGAAAAGTCGCCTTCGTTCAGCGTCAGCCCCGACAAGCAGTTCTACTATTGCTTCGGCTGCGGCGCCGGGGGCAATGCCATCGGCTTTCTGATGGACTTCGAACGCCTGGACTTTCCCCAGGCAGTGGAAGAGCTCGCCCGCCAGGCTGGCGTGGAGGTACCCCGCGAAGAGCGCAGCGACCGTCGCGGCGGCAACCGCCCGTCACGCCAGGACAGCCCGCTGTACCCGGTACTGGAGAACGCCGCTGCCTTTTATCGCCAGCAGCTGCGCCACCATGCCCAGCGCAAGCGCGCCGTGGATTACCTGCAGCAACGCGGGCTCACCGGCCAGATAGCCAAGCTGTACGATATCGGCTTTGCACCGCCCGGCTGGAACAACCTGATGGGCCACCTGGCCACCGATAATACCGAGGAAAAGGTACTGATCGAAGCCGGCCTGGTGGTGGAGAATCCCGACAGTGGCAAGCGCTACGATCGCTTCCGCGACCGCATCACCTTCCCCATTCGCGACAGCCGCGGGCGGGTAATCGGTTTCGGCGGCCGAGTTCTGGGCGACGACAAGCCGAAGTACCTCAACTCGCCCGAGACCCCGGTGTTCCACAAGGGTCGCGAACTCTATGGGCTGTACGAGGCGCGCAAGCAGAACAGGCAACTGGACGACATTCTGGTCGTGGAAGGCTACATGGATGTGATCGCTCTGGCGCAGCATGGCGTGACCAATGCCGTCGCCACCCTGGGCACAGCGACCAGCGAAGAGCATCTGAAGCGCTTGTTTCGCATCGTCAACAGCGTCGTGTTCTGCTTCGATGGCGATAACGCCGGCCGTCAGGCTGCCTGGCGCGCCCTGCAATCCTGTCTGCCGGCACTGGAAGATGGTCGCCATGTGCGCTTCATGTTCCTGCCCGAAGGCCAGGACCCGGACAGCCTGATCCGCAGCGAAGGACACGATGCCTTCCGCGCCCGCATGGTGCAGCAGGCCCAGCCGCTGACCGACTACCTGTTCCGCCATCTGGCCGAGGAGGCACCGCCGGACAGCCTGGAGGGCAAGGCCCATCTGGCAACCCTGGCGCTCCCCCTGATCGAGCAAGTACCCGGCAGCCTGCTCCGCCGCCTGCTGCGCCAGTCCCTGGAAGCGCGCACCGGCATGGATCTGGACAGCCTGCCCGCAGCGCCACCGGTCGAGCCGACCAGCGCACCGCCCATGGAACCGGGTTACGATGCCTGGGAAGGCTATGAGCGCCAGTACGACGAGACTCCCGACTGGGACAGCTCGCCAGTTACGCGCCCCAGCCGCAACCGCCGCCAACCCCAACGCCAGCGCGACACCAGCGGCGTGGAAAGCCCCGTCATGAGCGCGACCCGCACCCTGCTGCATCACCCGCACCTGGCAGGGCTGGCCAAGCAGGCGAGCCAATTGGCCAATGAGGATGACGAAGAAGCCCAGCTGCTGATCGCACTGATCGACACCCTGCAGAAGAATCCGCAGCTATCGACCATCGAACTGCTGGCGAGATGGCATGGCACCGCGCTCGGCGAGCAGCTCAATCGACTGGCCGAGAAGGAATGGATACTGAATATTGCCAGTGCCAACCTTGAACAACAGTTTTTCGACACTATAACTACACTGATGGCAAGACAAACCGACCGTCAGATCCAACACCTCCTCGACAAGTCGGCCCACACGCCACTCATCGCCGAGGAAAAACAGCAGCTGCGCGAGCTTCTGGGCAGAAGACATACACCAACTGCCGAGAACTGACAATCAGGCAAACTGGTAAGGCACCCTGATTTCAGGGTATAATCCGCAGCTTCCTTTTTTGCACACCAAGGCATCCACATAGGGTTGTTATGTCCGGAAAAGCGCAACAGCAATCCCGTCTCAAAGAGCTCATTGCCCGCGGTCGCGAGCAAGGCTACTTGACCTACGCGGAAGTCAACGACCATCTGCCTGAGGATATCTCAGATCCAGAACAGGTTGAAGACATCATTCGCATGATCAACGACATGGGAATCACGGTCTTCGAGACTGCACCCGATGCCGATGCTCTTCTACTGGCCGATAATGACGCCGACGAAGCCGCCGCGGAAGAAGCCGCAGCCGCTCTGGCCGCCGTTGAAAGCGACATCGGCCGCACCACCGACCCGGTGCGCATGTACATGCGCGAAATGGGTACCGTCGAGCTGCTGACCCGCGAAGGCGAGATCGAAATCGCCAAACGCATCGAGGAAGGCATCCGCGAGGTGATGGCGGCCATCTCCATGTTCCCCGGCACCGTCGAGGGCATCATCAGCGAATACCAGCGCATCGCCGAAGAAGGCGGGCGCCTGTCGGATATCTTCAGTGGTTATATCGACCCTGACGATGACGGCATGTCCGGTACCGACAATGCCATCGTTCCCGGTGAGACAGCCAAGCCGAAGAACGACAAGAAGGCCGACGACGAAGACGAAGAAGACGAAGAGCAGGACGACGATGACGAGGCCGAAGAAGGTGATGGCGGCCCGGATCCAGAGCTTGCCCGTCAGCGTTTCGGCGCGGTCAACGAGCAACTGCAGAAAGTCCGCAAGGCACTGAAGAAGCACGACCGCCACAGCCCGGAAGTCGTTGCCGAGCTGGAAGCGCTGGCGCAGCTGTTCATGCCGATCAAGCTGGTACCCAAGCAGTATGACGCGCTGGTTGTTCGCGTGCGCAGCACCCAGGACAACATCCGCGCCCAGGAACGCGCCATCATGCAGCTGTGCGTGCGGGATGCACGTATGCCGCGTGCCGATTTCCTGCGCAGCTTCCCCGGCAACGAGACCAACGAAGCCTGGATCGACAGCCTGCTGGCCGACAAGCCGCGCTATGCTGCCGAGCTGGAAGCGGTCAAGGCCGACGTCATCCGTGCGCAGAAGAAACTCGTCGCACTGGAAGAAGACGCCCAGCTGAGCATCGCCGACGTCAAGGACATCAACCGTCGCATGTCGATCGGTGAAGCCCGCGCCCGCCGTGCCAAGAAAGAAATGGTCGAGGCCAACCTGCGTCTGGTGATCTCCATTGCTAAGAAGTACACCAACCGCGGCCTGCAGTTCCTCGACCTGATTCAGGAAGGCAACATCGGCCTGATGAAGGCGGTGGACAAGTTCGAATACCGCCGCGGCTACAAGTTCTCGACCTATGCCACCTGGTGGATTCGCCAGGCGATCACCCGCTCGATCGCCGACCAGGCGCGCACCATCCGGATTCCGGTGCACATGATCGAGACGATCAACAAGCTCAACCGCATCTCCCGTCAGATGCTGCAGGAAATGGGCCGCGAGCCCACCCCTGAAGAGCTGGGCGAGCGCATGGAAATGCCCGAGGACAAGATCCGCAAGGTATTGAAGATCGCCAAGGAGCCGATCTCCATGGAAACCCCCATCGGTGACGACGAAGACTCGCACCTGGGTGATTTCATCGAGGACGGCGCCATGGAATCGCCGATCGATTCAGCGACCGTGGAAAGCCTCAAGGAAGCGACCCGCGAAGTACTTTCCGGCCTCACCGCCCGTGAAGCCAAGGTACTGCGCATGCGCTTCGGCATCGATATGAACACCGACCACACGCTGGAAGAGGTCGGCAAGCAGTTCGACGTCACCCGCGAGCGAATCCGTCAGATCGAGGCCAAGGCCCTGCGCAAGCTGCGTCATCCAACCCGCAGCGATCACCTGCGCAGCTTCCTCGACGAGTAAGCACACCGCAGTACCAATAGAAACGCCCGGCTTGCCGGGCGTTTCTGCTTCCAACATTCACTTCCCCGCCAAAGAAATTACGGCTGCGCTCTATGCTGCGCTTCCATCCTCGCTTATTCTGCTTCGGCAGCATCACCCAAACGGGTGTTTGAATAATAATAAGAGGAAAGGAACATGCAGCAATATAGGCAGCGTAGAAGTCTCGCTCAACTAGGATTGATCAGCACCTTTCTGATGCTGGGTGCGTGCAAGTTCGGTAGCAGTGGCGGCGGTAGCGATGCTCCCCCTCCAGCCAGTTACAAGGCCACTATCGAACGCACCACCTACGGCATCCCCCATATCACCGCCGACAATTTCGCCGGCGCAGGATACGGACACGGTTACGCCATCGCGGAGGATAACCTCTGTGTGCTGGCCGATGCCTTCCTTACCTTCCGTGGCGAACGCTCACGTTATTTCGGGCCAGATGAACCCGCCTCGCTGATGAGCACCTTCGGCTCACCCCCCAACCTGGAGGCGGATTTCTTTT
The DNA here is from genome assembly GCF_900114735.1 of Halopseudomonas bauzanensis. GTDB lineage: Bacteria > Pseudomonadota > Gammaproteobacteria > Pseudomonadales > Pseudomonadaceae > Halopseudomonas > Halopseudomonas bauzanensis. Next base: position 1,149,949 of record NZ_FOUA01000001.1, read on the forward strand.
TCCGCTTTGTAGTCGATGATCAACAGGTTGAGAAATTCAAGGACGCGCAATCCGAGGATGTCCGTGACCTTTTGCACGGCTTTACCGCAGGCTACAACCGTTATGTAACCGAAATACAAGACGGCGGGCATGCCGGTCGCCATGCCGATTGCCGCAACCAGGAATGGCTGATGACGGTAACCGAAGACGACCTCATGCGTCGCCTCGTTGGGCTGAACCTGGCCGCCAGCAGTGCCAACTGGGTACAGGAAATCGCCAGCGCGCAGCCGCCAGCCATCGGCGCGGCCACAATGCGCAGCCGCAGCGCACCGCAGGAATTGAATATCGATCCGGAGCGCTTCAAGCTGGGCCGCAAGGAGGGGATCGGCAGCAATACCTTCGCCTTTGGCAGCGACACTACCGAATCCGGTGAGAGCCTGCTGTTTGCCAACCCTCATTGGTTTCACCTGGGCATTGACCGCTTCTATCAGATCCACATGACCATCCCTGGAAAACTGGATATTTCCGGGGCCTCCATCATGGGCTCACCCATGATCCAGATGGGCTTCAACGACAATATCGCCTGGGCGCATACCGTCTCCACCGCCTACCGCTTCACGCTCTATCAGTTACAGCTGGCGAACGGCGATCCCACGCGCTACATCCAGGATGGCCAGGAGAAAGCGCTGGAGGCCACCGAGATCACCGTTCAGGTCAAGCAAGCCGATGGCTCTCTGGCCCCCGCCTCACGGACGCTATATCGCTCGGCCTACGGTCCGATGATCAACCTGGCAGGCATGGGCCTGCCGGGCTGGAGCGATCAGGCCGCCTTCACCCTGCGCGATATCAACCTCGAAAACACCCGAGCCTTCGAGAACTTCTTCGCCTGGAACCAGGCAGAGTCGCTGACCGATTTCTATGACATAACCAGACAGTACGTCGGCATTCCGTGGGTCAACACCACGGCCATCGGTCGTGGCGATGATCGTGCGCTCTATTCCGACATCACCGCTGTGCCCAACGTACCCGACAGCATGCTGCCCGGCTGCCTGGCTCAGCCTTATGGACCCATCGTGTTGCAGTTGGTACCAGGCCTGCCGCTATTGGATGGCAGTCGTACCGAGTGTGATTGGCGTACGGATGGCGATTCGCGGCAGCCTGGCGCCTTCGGCCCCAGCAAGCTGCCCAGCCTGCTCACCAACGACTATGTGGCGAACATGAACGACAGCTACTGGCTGAGCAATCCCGAGCAACCGCTGACCGGTTTCAACGGCATCATCGGCCGCGAGAACTACCAGCAAACCCTGCGCACGCGCATGGGTCACACCCTGGTCAGGGAACGGCTGGCCGGTACCGATGGTTTGAACGGCCACTTGGCCAGCAGCGAGAATATCCGCGATATCGTGCTCAACAGCCGGGTCTATAGCGCTGAACTGCTGAAGGACGAAGTGCTTGCCAGCGTCTGCGACGCCGGTGCGCCCGACACCGAGCAGCAGGCCTGCCAGATCCTGGCCAGCTGGAACAATACCGGCGAGATCGATGCCGTCGGCGCCCATATCTGGACCGCCTTCTGGATGAACATAGATCTGGCCCCAGGCCAGAGCCTGTATGCCACGCCCTTCGATGCAGCCGATCCGGTCAATACACCAGCGGGTCTGAGTAGCAATACCAGCGTGCAGGAAGCCGTTCGTAGCGCATTTTCCAGCGCCGTTGCGGAACTGGTGGATGCCAATATCCCGCTCAACGCCAAGTTGGGTGAGGTGCAGTTCTTCCTCAAACCGGGCAAGCAGATCCCCCAATATGGTGGCGAGGGCGAGGAAGGCTACTTTACCGTGCTGCGTAACACCTATATGCACGTGGTGGATTTCCCCGAAGGTGAACCGGTACGAGCCTATACCTTCCTGAGCAATTCCCAGTCCACCGACCCGGCCAGCCCGCACTACGCTGACTACACCGAAGCCTATGCAGACAAGAACTGGCATCGGGTGCCCTTTACCAGAGAGCAGATCGAAGCTGAACGCATTTCCAGCATCGATATCAGCGAGTAAACTCACCTGCCTGCAAGGTGCCCCGGTGCCTTGCAGGCTCCCCCACCCGCTGCCGCACAGCAGCCTAGCCAGAGCCAACCGCAGTCCGTATAATCCGCGACTGTTGTAATAAGTGGGCCTATAGCTCAGTTGGTCAGAGCAGTCGACTCATAATCGATTGGTCGTAGGTTCAAGTCCTACTGGGCCCACCATTTTGACGTTGCAGTGAATTACAACGAAGCGACAGCATCAGCCTCCGCCTCGTCCTCCGCTTTTCCCAGTCGCCAACTCATCGCCAGCACCACCAGCGCACCCACCGCCATGCAGATCCAGGCCCATTCCAGCGAGGCCATGGTGTCTCTGATGACGCCCGCCAAGAGTGGCATCAACGCTGCGATGGCATAACCACCACCCTGCACAAAAGCCAGCAACGCGCCGGCCTGGGCTGGGGAATCCGCGTGGTCCAGGGTGACGATCAGAGACAGCGGGAAGAGTGCGCCGATGCCCAGGCCCAGCAGCACAATGGCCGGCAGCATGAGCGATATGGGCGCCAGAATCAGACAACCCAGGCCCGCCAGTACAAACAGGATGACGACGGTCAGCAACGGCCGGCGGTCCGGGAAGCGGTGCACCAGGGTTGATACGGCCAGCCCGGCGACGACTTCCATGGCTGACAATGTACCGAGCAGGTAACCCGCGTGAACCGAGGTGAATCCCAGGTCGATGTAGTAGGCTGGCAACCACGCAAGGGCCAGGGTGTATGCGCTGGTGCCGATGCCGAAGAAGGCCAGCAGGTACCAGGCCCGGGTGCTACGGTAGGGCAGCACCACACGGTCCGCTGTACGCTCGCGACCGCCGGCGTAGCGTATCCAGGCGATCAGCGCCAGCAAGGCAGGAATCAGCGCGATGCCCAGCACCAGCTGCCAGCCACCGACAGCCGCCGCCGGGGCCGCTCCGGCGGCGGCTATCACCGCCCCACCCATGATGCCGGTGGTGAACAACCCCATGAGCGAGCCTGCCCGCTCGGGATGGTTTCTTTTCAGCCAGGCCGGCATCAGCGCCTGGACCATGGCGATGCCAGTGCCGGCAACGGCTGCCGAGACGATCAACCAGTTGCCTGAATCAATCACGAATCTCGCGGCGCTGGCCAGGGTGATCAACAGCATGCCGAGTGCTATTCCCCTCACCTCCCCTACCCAGCGCTGCAACCACGGACCAGCAAGAGCGCATACGCCCATCAGCACGACCGGCAATGTCGTCAACAGCCCCGCCTGGGTACTGCTGAGGCCCAGATCCCGTTGGAGTATTTCCAGCAACGGGCCGATGGCAGCCATGATCGGCCGGAGATTGAAACCAATAAGCAAGGCAAGTCCCGCAATCAGCGAGTACCGAGGAGAAGTAGACATGAATTATTTCCAGGAGGGGGAGCGCGGGCGGTACTTTAACACAGCCGGCGCGCCGGTTCTGGAGCCGCGGTGCTGATAAGGTGTAAAGCGGGGTAGGTTCCAGCGAGCCGCGTCATCATGGATGACACCGCATCGAGTTTCAAACCTGGTCAGGCACTCTCCCCCGCGCATTTCTGGCAACCATCCCTGTTATCACCTCCACCAGCTCACCCTTGGCCTGCTCGGCTGTAATCTCACCGCAGACAGCGGCCGCCGAAAGCGCTTCGGCCGCCCCCAACATCCCGTGCAGACTGGCCAGCTTCAGCTCGCCACCTGCGAATGGCGAAAATAGCTCCTGGCATTTGTTCAGAAAAACCGCTTCATATTCGCGTTTGATTTTTTCCAGCTCTGGAGTGCTCGCCAACGCCGCAATCACACCGGGGATTTCCCGCCCTTGAAGCAGCACACAGTCGATATAGGACGAAGCCACAACCGTGGCCCGGCTCAAGAGCGTCGGATCGCTAGCCTGGATAGCAGCATCCATGATGGACGTCTGGCGCAGATCGAAATCCTTGTACAGAGCCGCGAGCAGCCCCGAACGGGTTGCGAAATGGTCGTAGACCACCGGTTTAGTCACCCCGGCCTGCTCAGCGAGCCGGCCTAGCGTCAGGGCGTCAGTGCCTTCGTCGCTAACCAGTTGCCATGCCACATCCAGCAACTGGCGTAGCCGCTCCTCCCGGGTCAGCCGACGGCGCGGCCTGGACGATCCATCTTTTTGATCTTTGCTGGTTATTGACATCGCTATATACCATTAGTAACTTATGGGCGTAACTTACCAAAAGTATATAGCCGCCACGCTGGCGGTTCAAACTTTCACAGAGGTTTCGCCATGCATACACTCATCGTAGTCGCTCACCCAGAGCTTGAGTCGCTGACTCAGGCCGTCGCATCGCATATAGCCAAGGGCATTACGTGTGCACAACCACAGCATACGTTCGAGATAGCCGACTTGGCGCAGGAAGGCTTCGACCCTCGCTTCACCGCAGCCGACCTGACTGTACACCGCACACAAGCATCACCTGCTGCCGATGTGCAGTCAGAGCAGACCAGAATCGATCGCGCCGACGCCTTGGTATTGGTATATCCCGTTTACTGGTGGAGCATGCCCGCGCTTATGAAGGGATGGATAGACCGGGTGTTCTCGAACGGCTGGGCCTTCGATTTCAGTCCGGGAGGCGCCCTGATTAAAAAGCTGGCGTACCTGAACGTCCACCTGGTAGGTATCGGCGGCGCCGATCCGGGGACCTTCGAGCGGCATGGCTATGCAGCGGCCATGAAGACACAAATCGACCATGGCATCTTCAATTATTGCGGCGCAAAGGTGTTGAGCTCGCACCTGCTATTGGACAGTGAAACCGCTGACTCGACGAAGATATTGCAAGCAGCCCAGCAGATCGGCCACGAGATGGTTGCCGTGGATACCCATCGCCAGGTCGAGCACGCGTAACTGGAGTCTGAGAGCAGCCGCCCTTAGGCGGCAGCTCTCAGACAGCCGTGGGCCGCGCTGTTGATGCAGTCGCACAGAGATCCATAACGACTAAAACAATGGCACGGCTTAGGTAAACCACCGAGCAGCCCCCCGCCCAACTCAATCCAGCACTTTCTCCTCACCCGCATCCGCCGGGGTCAATAGCACATACAGCGCCGGCACCACGAACAGCGCCAGCACCGACACCGATAGCAGTCCAAAAATAATCACCAACGTCAGTGGTCGATAGAAGGCACTACTGACCGCCAGCGGCACCAGGCCGACAATGGTGGTGATGGCCGTGGTGAGCAGCGGTCGCAGACGCCGGGCGGAGCCGGCCGCGGCGGCTTCGGGGACGGTCATGCCGTCCTTCAGGTAGTTATTCATGGTATCGACCATGATAATGCCGTTGTTGATGGCGATCCCGATCAGCGAGACCAAGCCAATCATGGCGAAGAACGAGAAGGTGATGTCGAAGGCCCAGAAGCCGAGGGCAGAGCCAATGACGGCCAGCGGCATGGTCGCGAAGATGATGAAAGCCTGACGGAAGCTGCTGAACAGGATGACCAGCACACCGACGATCAGCACCACGGCAATGATCAGCGCCACCAGGGCCGAGGCGAAGGTTTCGGTGGTATCCGCTGCTTCCCCGCCGATCACGGCACGGTAGCCGGAGGGCCATTGTTGCTGCAGCTCGTCCAGCCGGGGCTGCACTTCGGCAAAGACTTCACCCACGGTGCGCCCTTCGTTCTTGGCCATGACGGTCAGCGCCCGCTCACCACCGACGTGAGAGATAGCGATAGCCGCTTCGGACTGGGTGGGGTTGAGTAGCTGTTGCATGGCGACGGAACGGCCATCCTGGGTGAAGGCACGTACTCGCGTGAGCTCTTCAGTACTGCGCGGTCCGCCCGCCTCGCCCGGGCGGCTGGGCCATTCAGTGCCCAGGCGGATATCGATGTTGTCGTCACCATCGGCGGTGACGAAGGTACCGACTTCGTCGGAACTGAAGGCAATGCGCAGCTGTGAAGCCAGATCACCGTGGTCGATGCCGAAGAAGTTGGCCGCTTCGCGGTCGGGCTGCAGGGCCAGTTGCGGTTTGAGCATGCCGATGTTATCGCGCACATCCACCACGCCCTGGGTATCGGCCAGCAGCGCCTGGACCTCGCGGGACAGGCGCAGCAGTTCGTCCATATCGGCACCGATCAGCTGGATCTCGATGGGATCACCCGCACTGGGGCTACTTGATTCCGGAACAACCAGCAACTGCGCGGCGGCAACATGCGCATTCAGATAGGCCGACAGCTCGCGGCGCAACTCATCGGCCAGCTCATAAGACGGAGCGTCGCGTTCCTCCAGTGGGCGGAAGGTGGCGGAGAAGCCGATAAAATTCTCCGCTTCGCTGGGCTGCAGGTTGGAGGCCATCGAGCCGCCGGCGAAGGGACTCTTGAGGCCCACCAGCTTCACCACATTCTCGAAATACGGTTTGTCGCGCAGGATAGCGCCAATGTCATCGGCGACCGCCTGGGAAGCTTCCAGCTGCACCGTGGGCGGCAGCTCGATGTTGATACCCAGGCGCTCGCCGTCCGTCGCGGGGAAGAGTTCGACCCGCGCCTGGGTAAAGGCCCACATGGAGAAAATGAACAGCACAATGGCGCCGAGCAACCACAGCCAGGCTTGCCGACGCTGCCGTACGACCCAGCGGGCGTTCCACTGCTCCAGCCCATCGACGGCACGCCGGGTAATCCGGTCGGACAATCCCTGACGCTGCGGGTCTTCAGCTTTGCGCTGCCTACCCAGCAAGGCGCGGGCCAGCGGCAAGGTGCACAACATGGCAACGATGAAAGAGAGGATCAGGCAGACCACCGTGGTGGTCGGCAACACCCGGATGAATTCGCCCACGGTGCCGCTGATCGACATCAGCGGCGCCAGCGCGAGGATGGTCGTCAACTGTGCGGCAAAGGCGGGCAAGGCGTAGCGCTTGACGGTCGCCAGCACGGCCTGGCCGAAGGTCTTGCCGCCGTTGTAGATCTCGTCGTGCAGCCCTTCCAGCAGAACGATGAAGACGTCGACGATCATCACCAGCGCGATCACCATGCCGATGACCACCAGCTCGTTGAGCGAATAGCCCATCAACATGATGATCAGCAGCACCCCGGCAAAGGTCACCGGCACTGACAGGCCGGCCAGGATTGCCTCGCGCCAGGCAATCGTCAGCAACAGGATGATGAACACCACGGCCATGGTCTGCAGGGCGCTGAAGAACACCTCGGCCAGCGACTCCATGATCTGGTTTGCCTCATCCTGGATGATGCTGTATTCCAGACCGGAAGGCCAGGCTCCTGCGTCCTGCATCCGCTCCAACGCGGAATGCAGATTCGCTACCAGATTCACGGTGTCAGCACCGGGGGTCTTGCGGACCGAGAGCTCCAGGGACGCGGCGTACTCTTCGCCGTTCGCGCTGAAAAAAGCCCGGGAAGTTTCGGTTTCCTGCATGCGGCGCACTGAGGCCACTTCATCCAGACGTACGGGGCGGTCGGCGCCCGGGCCACTGAGCCGCGCCACCGGCAACGCACGCAGGTCGTCCACATCATGGAAGCGCCCTTCCAGACGCACCACGGCCCCGATATCATCGCTGCGGATCTCACCGAATGGCTGCTCCACGTTGGCCTGCTGCACCGCATTGCGCACGGCTGACGGCGACAACCCCAGCGCCAGTAGCCGCTCAGGGCGCAGCAGTATCTGAACGATTTCCTCACGCTCCCCGCCAATGTTCACTTCATTGACGCCGGGCACGCGCTCCAGCTCATCGCGAATGCGCCTGGCCTGCTGGTTCATGGTTGCAGAGCCCGCCTCACCATGCAGGGTGAAGGTAAGAATCGGACGATCATCGACCGAGGCCTGTTTGATCGTCGGCCGCTCCACGTCTGCCGGCAGTTCCGCCTCGGCGTCAGCCACCGCGGCCCGCAACCGAGTCATGGCATCGATGGGGTCGGCCGAGGCGTCGAATTCGACGGATATGACCGAGAAGGAATCGTAGGAAGCGCTGTCAACTTTACGCACCCCCTCCAGGGTGGTGACCTCGTCCTCGATGAAGTCAGTGACCTGTTCCTCGATGGTACGGGGATCGGCGCCGGGCCAGGTGGTGGTGATGGTGGCCTGAGGGATATTCAGATCCGGCAGCGACTCCTTGACCAGTTGCATATAGGCCATCAGCCCACCGAGCAACAATGTGATCAGTAACAGAATGCCGAAGATCGGTTGCAGGAAGAAGAAGCGCGCCAACGGGTGGGCCGTGCGTACCTCTTCGCTTTCCTGCCGCGGGGTCGCCGGGAGCGCACCGTCCGGACTGTTGGCGGTGCTCATTCGCGCTCCCCGTCTGCTTGCAGGACCCGGACCTGCTGTCCATCATAGAGCGCCGCCCGCCCATCGGTAACCACCAGTTCGCCCTCTGCTATCCCCTCGACGACTGCCCGGTAGGCGCCGGCCTGCTGGCCCAGTTCGACCCGGCGTTCATTGACCCGGCCACTATCCCGTTCCACCACGAAGACGAAGGATTGATCGTTGCGAAAGCGCAGCGCCTCCAGTGGCACGGCCAAGCTCTCCTGCAGCACCGGCAGCGCGATCCAAACCGCGACGAACTCGCCGTCCAGCAGGCCTGGGTTGTCGCCTTCGGTATGCACGACCACTTCGAAGGTGCGGGTTTCCGGGTCCAGGGACGGGCTGATCGCATGCACCGTGCCGGCCACCCGATCATTCCCGACCAACGGATCGACATCGCGACCGTCTCTCGGCGGCTCACCACCAACCACTGCCCGGGCGCCATTCTCGACCTGCCGGAAGTCATAGGACGGCAGGTCCACCCGCACTTCAAAACGGTTCGGGCCGATCACCAGGGCAGGCACCGTGCGCAGGGCATTCTGTTCGGTGTTGGTTTGCACCACGCTGGGCATGAAATAACGGCCCTTCTCGATATTGAGGCGCGCCAGCACCCCGTCGATGGGCGACACCAGTCGCGACTCGTCCACCGTCAATTGCGCCTGCGCCAGCTGCGCACGACTGTTGTCCCGTGCTGCCGTGGCCTGCTCCACCTGCACCACGGCTTGGTCCAGTTCCTGTCGCGATGCGGAGCGCTGTTCGATCAGGGCTTCGTAGCGCCGGCGAGTTACCTTGGCCAGCTCCAGATTGGCCTCGGCTTCAGCCAGCGCCGCCTTGGCCGCCTGTAGATCAGCTTGCACCCGCTCGGGTGCCTGGTGGGCGATCAATTGACCGGCCTTCACTGGACTGCCGACCCGCAGTTCTTCATCAACATGGGAGACCATGCCTTGCTGGGTAAAGGTCAGAAATTCACGCTGACGCGAGCGGGCAGTGCCCTGACTGTAGACCCACGTCTGCAGATTGCGATGTGCCACCGGCACCGCCTTGACGCTAACCAATTGCGCTTCACCGCCCTGTTGCCCCGCAGTAGCGGACTGGCCGTTCTGCTGCGCCTCCGGTTCCTCGGTGCCACCACACCCCAGCAAACCGAACAGCAAAACCACGCCAACAGCGCTCATACGACTCTTGCACATTATCTGGGCTCTTCTCTGGGATTAGTGGACAGGCTGCCGGCACTGACGGGTGTTACCGCAAGCACCGTGGACGAGCCGGACTCGAAGCCGCCGCCCAGCGCCAGATGCAATGCGATGCGGTTTTCTATCCGCGCATGGCGGGCGGTGATATGGGCGCTGCGGCCATCGAGGGCGCGTTGCTGACTCTCCAGCACGTTGAGAAACGGATCTATCCCTTGCAGATAGCGGTTATAGGACACCCGTACCGCCTCCTCTGCCGCACTGGCCGACCCATCCAGCACCTGCTCGCGGCGTGCCAGCAGCCCTTCTACCGCCAGGCGGCTTTCGACTTCCGCCAGGGCATTGAGCGCCGTTTCGATGTAGGCGTTCAGCGTCTCGTCGCGCTGGCCTTCGGCAATATCCACTTGAGCAACCAGGCGCCCGCCTTGGAATATCGGCTGCACAATGCGCCCGCCAATCGACCAGATCAGATTGCCGCTGCTGAACAGGTCGGAGAACTCGCTGCTGGAGTAGCCGCCCGAGCCCGTCAGTGAGACGGACGGCAGAAAGGAGCGCTTGGCCGCGCCCAGCTGGTATCCCGCTCCGATCAGCGCCAGCTCCGCGGCGCGCACATCCGGGCGCCGCACCAGCAGCTGCGCGGGCACACCTGCGGTGGGTGGCGGCGAAACAGCAGGCAGCGTGGCGCTGGTCTGCAGATTGCCGGCCGGGTAGTTTCCCATCAGTATTTCCAGCTGCCGGACGCTGACGGCCAGCGCCTCACGGCGCTGTTCAAGCCCGGCCTGGGCCGAGCCGAGGTTGGCGTCGGCGAGCATGCCGTCTGCTGGCGAGGCGATCCCAATCTGGACCCGGTTGTTGATCTGCCGGGCCATTTCTTCCAAGGCAGTGACGGTATCTTCCGATAGTTCGACCTGTGCCCGGGCATGGGTGATGTCGAAATACAGCTGCGTGATCTGCGCTGCTACCGACTGACGCATGGCACGCAGCTGCTCGCCGCTGGCCAGAAATTCGGCTCGGGCCGAGGCGCTCAGAGCGGACAGGCGGCCCCACAGATCCAGCTCCCAGCTAATATCCAGTGCCGCATTGTGGTTATTGCTGAGCATGGCCATATCGTCACCCAGATCCGATAATCCCAGGCCCGACAGGTTCTGGCGTTGGCGCGTGCTGTTCAGGCCAATCCCGACCTGGGGCAGCGCATCGGCGCCGGTGGACCTGACCCGCGCTTCGGCGATGCGTGCCCGGGCGATGGCCTGGGCGAGGCCGGGATTGCGTACCAGGGCCGTATCGACAAAATGGTTCAGGCGTTCGTCATCAAACTCCGTCCACCAACGCTCGGCGGGCTCGAAGGCGCCGGAAGACTCAGCGGCGAAGGTAACCGGCAGGGTAAACGGCAACACCGGTTCCGCTGGCGGCGACACACGGCAAGCCGTGGTGGAAACAGCCAGGCAGATGATGGCAGCACGCAATAGCGGCGTTGCCATCCTCATGCAATTTTCTTCTGTAGCGGTAACCCGAGCACAAACATTCTCCGTGACGCTCCCTTTGTTTCAACCGGCTCGGTTGTCTCCCTGCGACACCAAACCGGATTATTATTCATTGGTCACTTGCCGCTTCGTAAAGTTACATTCACCCGGCATTCAATGTCGACGTAGATGGTCACGCAAGCGCAGCAGCCCGCTTCTGCGCTGCTGCTCTTCGGCGCTGGGCCAGTGCGTCTTCTTGCTTTCGCAGTGGACTATACCATCGCTCCCCAGGCGCAAACGCCAGCGCTGGGCCGTGGAATGCCCCGTTCCCGGCTCGGTGTACACCAGCAACAGATTGTAGTCGTGCTGTTTCTCGATGGGGTGGGCCTGGATCGCAGCAAAGGGCTCATCGTCAGCGTAGCTGAACAGCCGGTTTCGTGTGGCCTGGATCATTTCGCACAATTTTTCGCAATCCAGGCTGAGGCGCTCCTGGATCTTGTCCCGTTCCAGCGCCCCCTTTTCCAGCGAAAGTACCGAACGGTAACAGATGATCTGCCGCTCTTCATTGGTAGCCCATTTGCCGGAGTGCTCCAGCACCTCATGGGGCAAATTGGGGAGCTTGCGATAGTCCAGCCATACTCGCTGCTGAGCCATGAGTCTTTTTGTGTAAGGCATCAGCAGGCGGATCTTCCAGCGCGGCTTGCCCTTACGCAACCAGCGGGTGATGACCGTAATCATGTCGTCACGCAACAGGTCGCGTATGGCGTACACCGAGGCGATACCCAGCAGCAGCGCAATCGATAGGTGCTGATTGCCCGCCCGCGCATTGAACAGAAAGTACGTGAACAGCGTCATGATCAGCATGGTTGATGCCGCCTTGACCAGCTTGCGGGTACCTTCCCCCAGCTCGGTCACCTTGGAACGCAGCAGCACCGGATATTCCAATAGACGATGATACAAACTCATGCGATTCCAGACCCGGGTCGGGGAGCCGTGGAAGTCGCTCAGATATTCCCGCTCCCGGCGATGGCGGTATTCCTGCTGCAAAAACTCCTGGATGGCTGCGATGAGCTCTTCATCCAGCTCGCTGTAGCCTTCCAGGGTCATGCATTCGAGAAAGAACTGTTCTGCATGCCAGGAGAAGTAGATATCCAGCTGCCGGAAGTAGCGCCGCTGATTGCTCTGCTCCGGCGTCGATCTGCGCAGACGCTGGGCAAAGTTCTGACTCAGTCGCAGCGCCCGCTTGAGCGGCTCTTCCGTCACACCGGCATTTTGGATCTGCTGTCGCAGCCGGTCCATGGAGGCCCGATATTGAAAGAGCCAGGAGCCGAACATGATTTCATAGTGAGGGGATAACAGCGCGAAAGATCCGTCTGTCTTGCTGACCCGGTCTTCTTCAGGCAAACCGAGCAAACCGAAGCGGTGTGACAGCGTGCTGAAGAAGAACTGCCGCTCATCCAGCGTCCAGGCGGACAGGTCATTTTCATGGGGCGTGAATAGATATAGCTCGACGTCGTAGCGGCCCGGCTTTTTCAATGTGCGAGTCAGCTGTAGCCGATAATCACCCTTACGCTTCAGCGAGAACACGATCCCTCCACTCAAAACTGTTATCCGCCCGCGTGCGGCGTGCTCATCCTAGCACGAGCACGTCAAGGCAACCGGCGCTAACATGAGCGGGCCCAATTATGTGAAGATCGTAGCCCTGACTGCTATCCCTTGTGCATGACCTGATGAGTTGCCCATGAGTTTTTTCAAAGACCTTTCCGTTTCTTCCTTCAGCGCCGGCTTCGTCGCTGTGCTGGTGGGCTTCACCAGCTCCGCCGCGCTGGTATTCCAGGCTGCCAGCGAGCTAGGCGCCACGCCTGCGCAAATCGGCTCCTGGATGCTTGCACTGTGTCTGGGCATCGGGGTTTCGGGCATCTATCTTTCCTGGCGTTTTAAAGCGCCTGTCGTCACCGCCTGGTCGACGCCGGGCGCTGCAGTCCTGGTGACCGCCGCCTCCAGCGCCACTTTGCAGGAAGCCACCGGCGCGTTCGTCCTGTGCGGACTTCTGATGGCGCTGTGCGGCTTCTTCGGCTGGTTCGAGCGGATCATGCAGCGGATTCCACCGGCGATTGCGGCGGGCATGCTGGCCGGGGTACTGCTGCGCTTCGGCATGGAAGCTTTCGCCGCGCTGGCCACGGCTTTCAGTCTGGTCTTCCCGATGTTGCTGACCTACCTGCTGGCCCGCCGCCTGATCCCTCGTTATGCCGTGATGGCGCCGCTGGTGGTGGGCATTGCTGTGGCAGCGGCCAGTGATTCGCTCGACTTCAGCGCCTTGAGTTTCACCGTCACTACGCCGCAATGGGTCACACCCGCATTCAGCGTGCAGGCCTTGATGGGGGTGGCGTTGCCGCTGTTCGCCGTCTGCGTGGCATCTCAGAATCTGCCGGGGCTAGCTGTGATGCGGGCCGCAGGCTATCAGACACCCGCCTCGCCCCTGATCGGCTGGACCGGACTGGCGACCTTTGTATTGGCGCCGTTCGGCGCCTTTGGCGTGAATCTGGCCGCCATCACCGCGGCCATCTGCACCGGCCCCGAGGCCCATGACGATCCCGCCAAGCGCTATACCGCAGCGATAGTGTCCGGTCTGTTCTATCTGGTGGCAGGTATCTTCGGGGCCAGCATCGGCGCGCTGTTTCTGGCATTTCCGAAGGAGTTGGTACTGGCCATCGCCGGCTTCGCGCTGATCAACACCATTGGCAGCGGACTGGTCAGTGCGCTGCAGGAGGAACGCCACCGGGAAGCGGCGTTAGTGACTTTCCTGGTCACAGCTTCGGGGGTGTCGCTGCTGGGGATAGCATCGGCATTCTGGGGCATGGTCGCCGGGGCCGGCGCCTTGCTGATATTGCAGACGCCGGACTTGCAGCAATTACGCAAGCGCAAGGTGGAATCGGCGGAGCACGAGTCGACAGAGAACGGCTGATATCCGGCAAGGCCGGATGGCTGGAAGACGCCCATTAAAAAACCCCGCCGAAGCGGGGTTTCGCAGAATAACGTCCTGATCATCATCCTTAACGCTGGTACTTCCTGTAACTCGATCCCTGCTCCCTTTTGTACTGCTTCGCTTCCTGCGGTGCATCCTTGCGAAACCAATAGTACGCAGGTGTCAGGTGGCGGCCCATAGGCTATTACCGCCACGTTTTGTAAGTGTTTTCCTACGTACGGAAGAAGCGTCTCAGAATTGCGCCGATTCCAGTTCGAACAACACGTCACTACCGGCGCGCACCGACGCGCTCAGCGAATGGATACGCGGCAGCAGACGCTTGAAATAGAAGCGCGCAGTAGCCAGCTTGCCCTGATAGAAACCGTCAGCACCCTGCTCCGCTGTCAATGCCGCCTTGGCCATCCGCGCCCACATGTAGGCGTAGGCCGTGTAGCCGAAGGTGTGCAGATACTCCACCGAAGCCGCGCCGATCTCGTTGGGATTGGCTTTGCTGTTATCGATGACCTGGGCAGTCAACTCCTTGAGGTTCTCCAGTGCCGCCTGCAGGGGCTCGATAAACTCACCCATTTCGGCAGCATCGTTTTCGCTGATGAACGCTTCGATCTCATCGGCAAATACCTTGAAGAAGGCACCACCGTTGGCGACTGTCTTGCGCCCCATCAGGTCCAGCGCCTGGATGCCGTTGGTCCCTTCGTAGATCTGCGCGATACGCACATCCCGCACCAGTTGTTCCTGGCCCCACTCGCGGATATAGCCATGGCCACCGAGTACCTGCTGACCATGAACGCAGCTTTCGAAGCCGACGTCGGTAAAGAAGGCCTTGGCTACCGGCGTGAGCAACGCCACCAGGTCTTCGCCTTTCTTCTTGATCTGCTCGTCGTCAGCGAACTTGCTGATGTCCAGCTGCATGCCAACATAGGTGGAGAAGGCCCGGCTACCTTCGGTCATCGCCTTCATGGTCAGCAGCATGCGACGCACGTCCGGGTGCACCATGATCGGGTCGGCGGCTTTGTCCGGTTGTACTGCGCCGGTCGGAGCGCGGCTCTGGATGCGTTCACGGGCGTAGGCGACGGCCGTCTGGTAAGACGCTTCGGCGCAACCGATGCCCTGGATACCGATGGACAGGCGCTCGTAGTTCATCATGGTGAACATGGC
This sequence comes from Halopseudomonas bauzanensis, assembly GCF_900114735.1. Classification (GTDB taxonomy): domain Bacteria; phylum Pseudomonadota; class Gammaproteobacteria; order Pseudomonadales; family Pseudomonadaceae; genus Halopseudomonas; species Halopseudomonas bauzanensis. Next base: position 1,165,037 of record NZ_FOUA01000001.1, read on the forward strand.
ATTCAGGCCCTTGTTCAATTCACCGATCAGATAGCCCTTGGCACCATCGAAGTTCATCACGCAGGTAGCCGAGCCCTTGATACCCATCTTGTGTTCAATCGAGCCGCAGCTCAGGGTATTGCGCTCACCCAGGCTGCCGTCCTCGTTGACCAGAAACTTGGGCACCAGGAACAGGGAAATGCCCTTGGGGCCGGCCGGTGCGTCGGGCAGCTTGGCCAGTACCAGGTGAATGATATTCTCGGTGAGGTCGTGTTCACCGCCGGTGATGAAGATCTTGGTGCCGGTCACCGCGTAGCTGCCATCGGCCTCGGGTACGGCCTTGGTGCGGATGATACCCAGGTCAGTACCGGCATGGGGCTCGGTCAGGCACATGGTGCCAGCCCAAGTGCCGGCATACATGTTCGGCAGGTACTTCTGCTTGAGTTCTTCGCTGCCATGGGCGTCCAGCGCCAGGGTGCTGCCGGCAGTCAGGGCGATGTACAGCGCGAAGCTGCTATTGGCGCCGTAGATCATCTCTTCAACCTGGACGCCGAGGGTCTTGGGCATGCCCAGTCCACCGAACTCGGGATTACCAGCCAACCCTACCCAGCCGCCTTCGGCATAGGTGGCGTAAGCCTGCTTGAAGCCGGCTGGAGTGGTGACTTCGCCGTTGTTCCACACGGCACCTTCTTCATCACCGTTGCGGTTCAGCGGGGCGATGGTCTGGGAGGTGATCTTGGCCGCTTCTTCGAGCATGGCTTCGGCAGTATCGGCATCAATGGCGCCATTCAGGCCGGGCAGACTCTGCCACAGCTGGTCGGCTGCAAAGGTTTCATTGAGAACGAAACGGATGTCACGCAGGGGGGCTTGGTACTCGGCCATGGGAACTCCTCAGTCAGTGTGCCGGCTCAACCGGGTCGATTGGGCTGATTGTAGACTGAGACCATTTCAAACGATAGCGTCTTGTTGTGACTTTTGTCTTTGATATGGTCACATATTTATTGGATTGGCTGGCTTTGTGCTTGTGTGGATGTTCTTGGGCGGAGAGTTTGTGCAAGGCCGCAGGGTACTTCCCCCTTTTCAGAACTCGCACCCGCCATCCCTGGCGCTCGTGTGCGTCCGTCCCTGGACGCACACGGTTCTGAAAAGGGGGAAGTACCCTACGGCCGAACTCAGATTGAGGTGGTTGATGGAGAAACAGGGAGGGGAGTGAGGAGTTGAGAAATTAGATATTTATAGCTACCAATCGGCGATGGACAACATACTGCCGACTAGCCAATCCATATCTCATAACGGTTTTTCTTCCTGCAGCCAACACAAAATCGCCGGTTCTGGTGGGTATTACCCCACTTCAGAACCGTGTGCGTCCAGGGACGGACGCACACGAGCGCCATGGATGGCGGGGTGCGAGTTCTGAAGTGGGGTAATACCCACCAGAACCCAACACAGCACCAACAGCAACCCAACGTCAATTCACAGAACGTCAGAATTGATCAGCAGTCATCCGCATCAAAGCATCAGCACCCGCTTCCAGGGCCTCCACATGCGCCTGGGCCCGAGGCAACAGTCGCTTGAAGTAGAACTCCTGAGTAGCCAGCTTGCCCTGATAGAAGGCAGCATCGGAGCTACCGGCTTCCAGTTTCTGCTGAGCGACCACGGCCATTTTCAGCCAGAAGAAGGCATGAATGACGTAGCCGGAGAACATCAGGAAGTCCATCGCAGCAGCGCCGACTTCTTCCTTGTTCTGCATGGATTTGACCGCGACCTTCTGGGTCAGCTCGCCCCATTGGGCATTCAGGGCGGTGAGCTTGTTGAAGTACTCGCCGAACTGCGCATGGCCTTCGTTGGCCTGGCAGAACAGGTGCACTTCCTTGGAGAAGGCGCGCAGCAGTTTGCCCTGGCTCATCAGCACCTTGCGGCCCAGCAGGTCCAGGGCCTGGATGCCATTGGTGCCTTCGTAGATCGGCGCGATGCGGCAGTCACGTACCTGCTGCTCCTGCCCCCATTCGCGGATGTAACCGTGGCCACCGAACACCTGCATGCCCAGCAGGGTCACTTCCAGGCCGGTCTCGGTCATGAACGCCTTGCAGATCGGCGTCAGGAAGGCCAGTTGGTCTTCGGCGTTGGCGCGAACGGCTTCGTCCTGTGAATAGTGGGCACTGTCCAGCAATTGCGCGGTGTAGTAGGCCAGCGCGCGGTTGCCCTCGTTGAAGGCTTTCATGGTCAGCAGCATGCGGCGAACGTCGGGGTGCACGATGATCGGGTCTGCCGGCTTTTCCGGTTCGGCCGGACCGGACAGCGAGCGCATCTGCAGACGGTCCTTGGCGTAGGCAACGGCGTTCTGATAGGACACTTCGCCATGACACAGCCCTTGCATGCCGGTACCCAGGCGGGCGCCGTTCATCATTGTGAACATGCAGTTCAGGCCCTTGTTGACCTCACCGATCAGAAAGCCGGTGGCGCCGTCGAAGTTCATCACGCAGGTGGCCGAGGCCTTGATACCCATCTTGTGTTCGATGGAGCCGCAGACTACGCCGTTGCGCTCGCCCTTCTCGCCATTGGCGTCAGGCAGGAACTTGGGCACGATGAACAGCGAGATACCCTTGGTGCCGGCGGGTGCATCGGGCAGCTTGGCCAACACCAGGTGGACGATGTTCTCGGCCATGTCGTGCTCGCCGGAGGAGATGAAGATCTTGGTGCCGGTGACCGAGTAGCTACCATCGGCCTGGGGCACCGCGCGGGTCTTGATCAGGCCCAGGTCGGTGCCGCAGTGGGGCTCGGTCAGGCACATGGTGCCGGTCCAGTGGCCGGGCACCAGTTTGTTCAGGTACAGCTCTTTCTGCTCCTGGCTGCCATGGGCGCGGATGGCCGAGGCACAGCCGTGGGTCAGGCCAGGATACATGTTCCAGGCATAGTTGGCGGCGGCGGTCATCTCGTTGACCACCAGGCCCAGCGAGGCGGGCAGGCCCTGGCCGCCAAATTCTACCGGGCCGCTCATGGCTGCCCAGCCGTTGTCCACGTACTGCTGATAGGCTTCCTTGAAGCCCTTGGGCGTGGTGACTACGCCGTTGTCGAAATGGCAACCTTCCTCATCACCGGTGCGGTTCAGCGGGGCCAGTACTTCGCTGGCGAATTTGGCGCTTTCCTCGAGCACGGCGTCTACCAGGTCGGGCGTGGCGTCGGTCAAGCCATGGGTCTGATAACCGGCAGCGAAATCGAATACTTCATCCATGACAAAGCGCATGTCGCGCAAGGGAGCGTTGTAACTGGGCATTGGTTTCTCCGAAAATGACGCAGCGGGTGGGCTGTTTATTATTCATACAGTCGTTTGACATTATGCCCCGCTGACCGGACGGTCAACGGAAACGGCTCACCATTACACCGCTTGATACAGGGCCATAAGGCAGGCAGCATGGAGGTCTTTCCATCCCGATGGTGTGCTTATGACCACGCTGGCCGACCTGCAATTCGACAACCGCTTCGCCGACCTCGGCGACACTTTCTCCAGCAAGGTGGTGCCCGACCCGTTGAGCAATCCACGATTGGTGGTCAGCAGCGCCGATGCCATGGCACTGATCGACCTGGACACCAGCGAAGCGGACTCTGAGCTATTCACCGAACTGTTTTCCGGGGCCAAACTGTGGAGTGCGTCGGAGCCACGGGCCATGGTCTATTCCGGCCACCAGTTCGGCGTGTACAACCCGCAGTTGGGGGATGGTCGTGGCTTGTTGCTCGGCGAGGTGGTCAATGGCCGCGGTGAGCATTGGGATCTGCATTTAAAGGGTGCCGGCAGCACGCCCTATTCGCGGATGGGTGACGGGCGCGCAGTGTTGCGTTCGTCGATCCGCGAATTCCTAGCCTCCGAGGCGCTGCCGGCGCTGGGTATTCCCAGCAGCCGAGCGCTGTGCGTCACCGTGGGTGACGATCCGGTCTATCGTGAGCGGCAGGAGCGCGGTGCCATGCTGCTGCGCCTGGCCCCGTCACACATCCGCTTCGGGCATTTCGAGTTCTTCTACTACACCCGGCAGCATGACGCACTGCGCCAGCTCATCGACTTCACCCTGCAGACCTGCTATCCAGCGTCCCAGCAAGCCACCGACCCGGTACTGGACATGTTCAATCAGGTTCTGCAGCGCACCATGGACATGGTCGCCCGCTGGCAGGCTTATGGTTTCTGTCATGGCGTGATGAACACCGACAATATGTCGATTCTCGGCATCACATTCGATTTTGGCCCCTACGCCTTCCTTGACGAGTATGACGCTGGCCATATCTGCAACCATTCCGATCACGAGGGTCGTTATGCCTTCAATCGGCAGCCGGCCATTGCCCACTGGAACCTGGCCTGTCTGGCCCAGGCGTTAACGCCCTATGTCGAAGTCGAAGCGCTGAAATCGGCACTGGCGACAGCGATGCCGCGTTATCAGGCGGAATATCTGCGCCTGATGCGCGCGCGCCTGGGCTGGGCCGGCGAGCAGCCCGAGGATGAGGAGTTGTTGCAGCAACTGCTACAGCAGATGCAGACCAGCGCCAGTGATTACCACATCACTCTGCGGCTGTTGGCCGAGGATGATGTCAGCGCACGGGGTCAGTTCATCGACCGCGACGCTTTTGACCGCTGGCTGACGCAGCATCAGGCTCGACAGGCCGCGGACTCCAGCGCCTTGGCCGGCCGGCTGGACTGCAATCCTGTGTACGTACTGCGTAATTATCTGGCGCAGCAGGCCATTACGGCAGCCGAGCAGGATGACTTCAGCGAAGTCCGCCGCCTGCATCAGGTCCTGCGCCAGCCATTTACTCGGCAACCGGGGCAGGAAGCCTACACTGCGCCACCGCCGGATTGGGGGCGGCGGCTGGAGATCAGCTGTTCGTCCTGATGTCCGCCATCCGGTATTGCCTTTCGGGTGTAGCGCACATGCGCTACGCCTGCGGCATCGCAGCCTTCCTGCCTTATCGTCGAGCACTACTCGACAATCCGAAAAGCGGTCTTCCACGCTCGTAGCGGCTTGCACAGCAAAACCGCACCACTTATACCTTTAAGGAATAACAAAATCATTATCAGGTCTTGGACAGACTAAGCGGCGGCAACTAGGGTAGCGGCTCTAGTCTGGTTCCCGTTGCGGGACCGATACCTCACACGAGATTTTGGTACCGATGAATTGGGATACCCTGGCCACGCTTGGTGTGGCCGCCCTGTTGTGCTGGGTGATGTACGCCTTTGTCCGCGAGAAGCTGAGTCCCGACGTGGTGGTCGGTATTGCCGTCGCCATTCTGCTGGCCACCACCCTGTTGACGCCGACAGAGGTACTCAGCGTGCTGTCCAACAGCGCCCCGATCACCATCGCCTGCATGTTCGTATTGTCTGCCGCCCTCGAACGCACCGGCTGCGTGGACAAGCTGGGCAGTGTGCTTGCCCGTATCGGCGGTACCAGCCCTACGCGCATGCTGTTCGCCCTGCTGGTCACCGCCATGCTGTTGTCGACCTTCATCAACAATACGCCGGTGGTGGCGATTCTCACGCCGGTGGCGGTCACCCTCGCCGCCCGGGTTGGCAGCAAGGCATCGAAGGTTCTGATTCCACTGTCCTATGCCACTATTCTCGGCGGCACCATGACCATGATCGGTACCTCCACCAACATACTGGTCGACGGGGTAGCCCGACAGGAGGGGCTGGCGCCGTTCGGTATGTTCGAGATCACCCTGGCGGGTGCGATCATGTCAGCCATCGGCCTGGCCTTCATCATGTTGTTCGGCAACCGTCTGCTGCCAGACCGCGACAGCCTGTCGGACCGCCTGCGGCCAACTCGCAGCCGCACCTTCATGACCGAACTGCTGGTGCCCCAGGACTCACCCGTGATCAACCAGACCATCGCCGAAGCCCAGCTCAATGGCGATAGCGGCATTCAGGTCTTGAAGCTGTTTCGCGGTGACGACGAGCTGACCACCCCGCTCAACACCACCATGCTCAATGCTGGCGACCGCTTGATACTGCATGCCAATGTGCGCGACTTCGTCGAGCTGCGGCACAATGGCGTACTGGAATTCAACCGCGACCAGAGTTTCGAAACCATCTCCACTCGCGATGTGGTACTGGCCGAGGCCGTGGTGGCGCGCAGCTCACGCTACATCAACCGGCCCATGCGCGACCTCAACCTGACTGCCCGTTACGGGATCCACGTACTGGCCGTGCATCGGCAGGACGAACACATCCAAGACAACCTCGACGACTTCGAGTTGCAGTTCGGTGATGTGATGCTGGTCGAAGGCTCGCCGGCGCAGATCCGCAAGTTCGCCGATAACGGCGACCTGATCAGCCTGAATACCGTGCAAGAACGGGCCTATCGCCGCAACAAGGCCCCGATTGCCATTGTCGCCATGCTGTCAGTGATGGTGCTGGCGGCGCTGGGGGTGATGTCGATCGAAGGACTGGCGATCATCGCTGCCGCCGTGGTGGTCGCCACCGGCTGCCTGGAAGTCGAGGATGCCTACAAGTCCATCGACTGGAAGATCCTGGCGCTGATCTTCGGCATGCTGGCGATCAGTATCGCCATGGACAAGGTCGGACTGGTGGACGGCATCGTCGGTCAGGTGATGACCCTGTCGCCGCTGCTCGGCCCGCTGTTCATGCTGTCTTTCATCTATCTGCTGACCTCGATTCTCACCGAGATTGTCAGCAACAATGCGGTGGGCGTGCTGCTGACACCCATCGCCATTGGCGTGGCTTACCAGTTGGGCGCTGATCCGCGCCCGTTCGTGGTGGCGGTGATGCTCGCCGCCAGTGCCAGCTTCGCCACGCCGATCGGCTACCAGACCAACACCTTCGTCTACAGCGCCGGCGGTTACCGGTTCATGGACTTCGTGCGGATCGGCCTGCCACTGAACCTGATCATGTGGGCCGCGGCGACGCTGGTAATCCCGCTGATCTGGCCATTGTTTCCGGCCTGACAGAAACATAAAAGGCGGCCAAGGCCGCCTTTTATATTTTCAGCACTGACTCATTTTGCCGCTTCGAGCGCCTGCGCCAGGTCCGCAAGAATATCGTCGATATGCTCGATACCGATCGACAGCCGAATCAGGTCTCGCGGCACTCCCGCTTTCTCCAGCTCCTCGTCGTCCAGCTGGCGGTGCGTGGTCGAGGCCGGATGACAGGCCAATGACTTGGCGTCACCGATATTCACCAGCCGCAGTACCAACTCCAGCGCATCGATGAAACGCGCACCGGCTTCCTGGCCACCCTTGATCCCGAAGGACAGGATCGCCGCCGGCTGACCGCCCATGTAGCGCTGGGCCAGATCGTGTTCAGGATTATCCTTGAGCCCGGCATATTTCACCCAGGCTACCTGCGGATGCTGCTGTAGGTATTCGGCCACCTTCTGCGCGTTCTCGCAGTGGCGTTCCATGCGCAGGCTCAAGGTTTCCAGACCCTGCAGGATCAGGAAGGTGTTGAACGGCGACAACGCCGCGCCCATGTTGCGCAACGGCACCACCCGGCAACGACCGATAAAGGCCGCCGGACCGAAGGCTTCGGTGTAGACCACGCCGTGGTAGGAAGGATCAGGCGTATTCAGAAGCGGGAAACGCTCCTTGTTATCCGCCCAGGGAAATTTGCCCGAATCCACCACCATGCCGCCCAGGCTATTGCCATGGCCGCCGATATACTTGGTCAGCGCATGCACGATGATATCGGCGCCATGCTCGAAGGGCCGGCACAACACCGGCGTGGCTACCGTGTTATCCACGATCAGCGGTACGCCATGCCGGTGCGCCGCGTCGGCCAGCGCCTGCAGGTCGACGATATTGCCCGCGGGATTGCCGATAGACTCGCAGAACACCGCCTTGGTGTTCTCGTCGATCAACGCTTCCATCGCGGCGATATCGTTATGCGCGGCAAAACGCACCTCGATGCCCTGACGCGGCAAGGTGTGGGCAAACAGGTTATAGGTGCCGCCGTACAGCTTGGCGGTGGAAACAATATTGTCGCCCACCCCGGCAATGGTCTGGATCGCATAGGTAATCGCGGCCATACCCGATGCCACCGCCAGGGCTCCTACGCCCCCTTCCAGCGCCGCGATCCGCTGCTCGAGTACATCGTTGGTCGGATTGGTGATCCGCGTGTAGATGTTACCGGGCACCTTCAGATCGAACAGGTCAGCGCCATGCTGGGTACTGTCGAAAGCGTAGGACGTGGTCTGGTAGATCGGCACCGCGACCGACTTGGTAGTCGGGTCGGGGCTGTAGCCGGCGTGTATTGCCAGAGTTTCGAGCTTCATTATTGTTTTCTCCCTATAACTGTTCAGTCGTCAGACTGCCTTCAGGTCATGGTACTTGGCCGAAAACTCATGCACCGCCTCGATGAACACACCAGCGTGAGCCGGGTCCACTTCCGGGGTGATGCCGTGGCCTAGGTTGAATACATGGCCGGTGCCCTTGCCGTAGCTGGCGAGAATCCGTTCCACTTCATTGCGGATCGCCTGCGGGTTGGCATACAGCACGGTGGGGTCCATATTGCCCTGCAGCGCGACTTTGGCGCCGACCCGGGAACGGGCCACGCCGATATCCATGGTCCAGTCCAGACCAACACCATCAGCGCCACACTCGGCAATGCTTTCCAGCCACAGGCCGCCGTTCTTGGTGAATACGATCACCGGGACGCGGCGCCCGTCATGCTCACGAATCAGACCGCTGATGATCTTGCGCATATAGGCCAGGGAGAACGTTTGATAGGCATCGGCGGACAGATTGCCGCCCCAGGTGTCAAAGATCTGCACCGCTTGGGCGCCTGACTTGATCTGCTCGTTCAGGTAGCTGGTGACCGATTGCGCCAGCTTGTCCAGCAGCAGGTGCACCGCCTCGGGCTGGTCGTACATCAGCGCCTTGATCTTGCGGAAATCCTTGGAAGAGCCGCCTTCTACCATGTAGGTCGCCAGGGTCCAGGGACTGCCAGAGAAACCGATCAGCGGCACCCGGCCATTGAGCTCGCGGCGGATGGTGCTGACCGCATCCATGACATAGCCCAGGTCCTGGCGTGGATCGGGAATCGGCAGGGCTTCGATATCGGCGAGGGTGTCGATGCGCTTGCGAAAACGCGGGCCTTCGCCGGTCTCGAAGTGCAGGCCCAGACCCATGGCGTCGGGGATGGTCAGGATGTCGGAAAACAGGATGGCGGCGTCCAGCGGATAGCGTTCCAGCGGCTGCAGGGTCACTTCACAGGCCATCTCGGGATTCATGCACAAGCCCATGAAGTCACCGGCGCGGGCGCGGGAGGCGCGGTACTCGGGCAGGTAGCGGCCTGCCTGGCGCATCATCCATACCGGGGTTACATCAACAGGCTGGCGCAGCAGCGCACGCAGAAAACGGTCATTCTTCAATTCAGACATGAAATCGGTATCCAGTGGCGTAAATGCAGCCATTGTAACCGTTCTCGCGGGGAAGATAAGGGGCGGTGCGGCAAAGGGGCGCGGGGGGCTTCGTTTCGATGAGGTTATAAATATTGGATATTGTGCAGGGACTGCGGTTACCGGTCGGACCTGCTCGACACGCCGTGAATACGTCCCTGTAGGCTCGCGGTTGCCATCCTTGGCAACCGACGGTCGAGCTGGCCCGACCGGTAACCGCTGCCGTCATCTCCGTGCGAGACGGAGGCCAAACACCAATAAAAATCAGAGGCTGTGAGACAACTCTCACCAATTTGGCTGAGCAGAACGTTAGGGTTTAATCCATCAGCGGCTCAATGTCTCGCAGGGTTGATGGTCTGGCCTGCCTTCGCAGACCGTTTGATGCCAGGGATGGCATCAACGAGCCCCCAGGGATGGGTTCACGGCGTGTCTGCGAAGGCAGGCCAGACCGTCAACCCAGACACCAATACCATCAAGTAACGCTAACGCAAACCGCAAGCACCCCCAACCGGCATCAAACCTCGAGATAATCCAGAATCCCTTCAGCCGCCTGGCGCCCTTCCCAGATGGCGGTGACCACCAGATCCGAGCCGCGCACCATATCACCGCCGGCAAACACCTTCGGGTTGCTGGTCTGGAATTTGTACTGGGCCTGCTCGGGGGCGATGACTCGGCCCTGATCGTCGGTCTGCACCTGCACCTCGGCAAACCAGGGTGCCGGGCTGGGGCGGAAGCCGAAGGCGATGATGACCGCATCGGCCGGCAGGATCTGCTCGGAACCGGGAATGGGCTCGGGACTGCGACGGCCGCGCTCATCCGGTGCGCCAAGGCGGGTTTCCACCACCTTCACGCCTTCGACCTTGCCATCGCCGACGATCGCGATCGGCTGGCGGTTGAACAGGAATTTCACCCCTTCATCCTTGGCGTTCTTCACTTCCTTGCGCGAGCCCGGCATGTTCTGCGCATCTCGGCGATAGGCACAGGTCACCGAACTGGCGCCCTGGCGAATCGAGGTGCGGTTGCAGTCCATGGCGGTGTCGCCGCCGCCCAGCACCACCACCCGCTTGCCGTGCATATCGACAAAATCGTCAGCCGACTTCTCGAAGCCCAGATTGCGATTGACGTTGGCCACCAGGAAATCCAGCGCGTCATGCACACCCGGCAGGTCCTCGCCGGGGAAGCCGCCTTTCATGTAGGTGTAGGTGCCCATACCCATGAATACCGCATCGTATTCACTCAGCAACTGGTCGATGGTCACGTCTTTGCCGACTTCGGTATTCAGACGGAACTCGATGCCCATGCCGGCGAACACCTCGCGGCGGCGCGACATCACGGTCTTTTCCAGCTTGAATTCGGGGATGCCGAAGGTCAGCAAGCCGCCGATTTCCGGGTTACGGTCAAATACCACCGGGCTGACCCCGGCCCGCGCCAGCACGTCCGCGCAGCCGAGACCCGCCGGGCCCGCACCGATGATCGCCACCCGCTTGCCGGTCGGCACCACCTGGGACATATCCGGGCGCCAGCCCATGGCGAAGGCAGTGTCGGTGATGTATTTCTCCACCGAGCCGATGGTCACCGCGCCGAACTCGTCATTCAGGGTGCAGGCACCTTCACAGAGCCGGTCCTGCGGACAGACACGGCCACACACCTCCGGCAGGGTATTGGTCTGGTGCGAGAGCTCCGCCGCCTCGATGATGTTGCCCTCGGCTACCAGCTTCAACCAGTTGGGGATGAAGTTGTGGACCGGGCATTTCCATTCGCAGTAGGGGTTGCCGCACTCCAGGCAGCGATGTGATTGCTCCGCCGCCTCCTGCGGTTTGTACGCCTCGTTGATCTCGATAAAGCGCGTCTTGCGGTGGCGCAGCGGCCGTTTTTTCGGGTCCTTGCGGCCCACTTCGATGAACTGGAAGTCGTTATTCAGACGGTCTGCCATTGTTGCACCTCATTACTGCAGCGCCGTGGGTTTGCCCGTCGCTGCCTGATGTTCCTTGTCGTGGTCGGGCCCAACCGGGCCCGCCGCCGGGAGTTACTGCGGGTTGGCCAAGGTGGTCCGCAGCAGCGCGCGCAGGCTCGCTGCCTTCGGCTTGACCAGCCAGAACCGCCGGATGTGGTTGTCCAGATCCTCCAGCACCTCGGCACCCCAGGCACTGCCGGTTTCCGCGACGTACTCGGTCAGCACCTGGGTCAGGTGGCTGCGATAGGCCTCCATGGCTTCGCCGCTGATGCGCTGCAGCTCCACCAGCTCGTGGTTGAGCTTGTCGAAGAAGCTGTTATCCATATCCAGCACGTAGGCGAAGCCACCGGTCATCCCGGCACCGAAGTTGTAGCCGGTCTTGCCGAGCACGCAGACCATGCCGCCGGTCATGTATTCGCAGCAATGATCCCCGGTGCCCTCGACCACCGCATGGCAACCCGAGTTGCGCACTGCGAAGCGCTCACCGGCCACGCCGGCAGCGAACAGCTTGCCGCCGGTGGCGCCGTACAGGCAGGTGTTACCGATGATCGAACTCTGCTCGGACCGGAAGGTACTGGCCGCCGGCGGTACGATCACCAGCTTGCCGCCGGTCATGCCCTTGCCGACGTAGTCATTCGCATCGCCCTGCAGATACATATGCAGGCCACCGGCATTCCACACCCCGAAGCTCTGGCCTGCGGTGCCGCTGAAACGGAAGGTGATGGGCGCGCTGCTCATGCCCTGGTTGCCATGTACCCGGGCAATCTCGCCGGAGATTCGGGCGCCGATCGAGCGGTCACAGTTGGTCAACGTCAGTTCGTACTCGCCGCCGGTAGCGCCTTCAATGGCCGCACGCGCCATTTCCACCATGCGCTCGGCAGTCAGGCCCTTGTCGAAGGGTGCGTTGCCCTGGATCTGGCAATACTGCGGCTTGTCCGCCGGTACCGCGTCGCTATGCAGCAGCGGGCGCAGATCCAGGCCCTGCTGTTTGCCAGTCGCACCGGGCAAAATTTCCAGCAAGTCGGTACGGCCGATCAGGTCCTGCAGCTGGCGCACGCCCAGCTTGGCCATCCATTCGCGGGTTTCGGTGGCGACGTAGGTGAAGAAGTTCATCACCATCTGCACCGTGCCGATGTAGTGGTTATCACGCAGGGTCTTGTTTTGCGTAGCCACGCCGGTGGCGCAGTTGTTCAAATGGCAGATACGCAGGTATTTGCAACCCAAGGCGATCATCGGCGCGGTACCGAAGCCGAAACTCTCGGCGCCGAGAATCGCTGCCTTGATCACGTCCAGACCGGTCTTCAGACCGCCATCGGTCTGCACCCGCACCTTGCCACGCAAGTCGTTGCCACGCAGGGTCTGGTGGGCTTCGGACAGGCCCAGCTCCCACGGCGAGCCGGCATATTTGATGGAGGTCAGCGGCGAGGCGCCGGTACCGCCGTCGTAACCGGAAATGGTAATCAGATCAGCATAGGCCTTGGCCACGCCCGCGGCGATGGTGCCCACACCCGGCTCGGCGACCAGCTTCACTGACACCAGCGCCTGGGGATTGACCTGTTTGAGATCGAAGATCAGCTGCGCCAGATCCTCGATCGAGTAGATGTCATGGTGCGGCGGCGGTGAAATCAGGGTCACGCCGGGCACCGCATACCGCAGCCGCGCGATCAGTTCGTTGACCTTGCCACCGGGCAATTGCCCGCCCTCACCCGGCTTGGCGCCCTGGGCCAGCTTGATCTGCAGCACTTCGGCGTTGACCAGATATTCCGGCGTCACCCCGAAACGACCCGAGGCGATCTGCTTGATCTTCGAGGTGCGGATGCTGCCGTAGCGTGCCGGGTCCTCCCCGCCCTCGCCGGAGTTGGACCGGGCGCCCAGCCGGTTCATCGCCTCGGCGATGGCCTCATGGGCTTCCGGCGACAATGCGCCGAGGGAAATACCCGCGGAGTCGAAGCGTTTGAACAAGGAGTCCAGCGGCTCGACTTCGGACAGCGGAATGGGTGTCTGATCCTCACGTAGCTGCAGCAGATCCCGCAGCGTCGACACCGGGCGCTGATTGACCAGCGCGGCGTACTCCAGATACTTGTCGTAGCTGTCTCCCTGCACTGCGTCCTGCAAGGCCCGCACGATGTCCGGGTTGTAGGCATGGTACTCGCCGCCAAAAACGAACTTGAGCAACCCGCCCTGCTGGATGGTCTTGCGCGGGTTCCAGGCTTCGCGGGCCAGCAATGCCTGCTCGGCCTGCAGATCGCTGAAACGCGCGCCCTGGATCCGGCTGGGCACGCCCTTGAAGCAAAGATCAACGATCTCATCGGCCAGACCGACCGCTTCGAACAGTTGCGCACCACGGTAGGAGGCGACGGTGGAAATACCCATCTTCGACAGGATTTTCAGCAGCCCCTTGGAAATGCCTTTGCGGTAGCTTTTGAAGACTTCATAGAGATCACCAATGACCTCACCGGTACGAATCAGGTCGGCCAGCACCTCATACGCCAGGTACGGATAGACCGCCGAGGCCCCGAAACCGATCAGCACCGCGAAATGGTGCGGATCGCGGGCGGTAGCAGTGTCCACCAAAATGTTGCAGTCGCAACGCAAACCGGCAGCGATCAGGTGATGATGCACCGCGCCGACCGCCAGGGCCGCATGCACCGGCAGCTTGCCCTGCTCGATTGCCCGGTCGCTCAGCACCAGCAACGTCTTGCCGGCACGTACCGCAGCTTCAGCTTGCTCAGCGATGGCGGCTACGGCGGCACCCAAGGGCACATCGGCAGCCACGTTGAGGTCGATGACCTGATGGGCGAACCCCGGACGCTCAAGGTTCATCAGGGTGCGCCATTTAGCTGGCGACACGATCGGGCTGCTGAGGATGGCGCGGTTGGCGTGATCGGGGGTCTCTTCGAAGACGTTACGCTCAGCGCCCAGGCAGGTTTCCAGCGACATGACCACGGCTTCGCGCAGCGGATCGATGGCCGGGTTGGTGACCTGGGCGAACTGTTGCCGGAAGTAATCATAGACCGTACGTACCCGGCTCGACAGCACCGCCATGGGCGTGTCGTCACCCATGGAGCCAACTGCTTCCTGGCCATTCTCACTCAGCGGCCGCAATACCTGATCACGTTCCTCGAAGGTGACCTGGAACATCTTCATATACTGCTGCAGGGCTCCGGATGCGAGGAATTCGTCACGGTTATCCCGGTCATCCAGCGTACCCTGGATACGCAGGGCATGCTGCTTGAGCCACTTGCGATACGGGTGCCGCGATTTCAACCGGCTATCCACCTCATCGGTGTGCAGCACTTCACCAGTGCGGGTGTCCACGGCCAGAATCTGCCCCGGGCCGACCCGCCCCTTGCTGATGACATCTTCCGGCCGGTAGTCCCAGACCCCGACTTCCGAGGCCAGGGTGATGTAGCCGTTGGCAGTGATGACATAGCGCGCCGGGCGCAAGCCGTTGCGGTCGAGCAGACAGACCGCGTAGCGCCCTTCGGTCAAGACGATACCGGCCGGGCCATCCCAGGCCTCCATATGCATGGAGTTGTATTCATAGAAGGAGCGCAGGTCGGCATCCATGGTTTCCATGTTCTGCCAGGCCGGCGGTACCACCATGCGCACGGCACGGAACAGGTCCATGCCTCCGGCCAGCAGCAGCTCTAGCATGTTGTCCATGCTGGACGAGTCCGAGCCGGTCACATTCACCAGCGGTGCCAGGCTGTCCAGATCGGGCAGCAGATCATTGGTGAATTTGTTGCGCCGGGCATGGGCCCAGTTGCGGTTGGCAGTGATGGTGTTGATTTCACCGTTATGCGCCAACAGGCGGAACGGCTGCGCCAAGGGCCAACGCGGCAGCGTATTGGTCGAGAAGCGCTGGTGGAATACGCTGATCGCAGTTTCCATGCGCGGATCGCCAAGCTCGGGAAAGAACTTGTCCAGATCGGCGGGCATCATCAGGCCCTTATAGGAAATCACCTTGGGCGAGAGGCTGCAGATATAGAAGTCCGGATCTTCCTGCAGAGCGATTTCCACCCGGCGGCGGACATAGAACAGCTTGATCGCGAACTGCTGCTCGTCCAGCCCTTCGCCGGAAATGAATAGTTGCTCGATATGGGGTTGGCTACTCAGCGCCAATGGACCCAATACATCCGGCTGTACCGGCACCTGGCGCCAGCCCAGGGATAATAGTTCCTGGTCAGCCAAGGCGGTGGCGAAGGCTTGGTGCGCGCACTGTTGCGCTTGCTCACTGGCGCCACTGAATACCATGCCCACGGCATATTGCTGCGGCAGGCTCACCGCCAGCTCATCCTGGGCAATGGTGCGCATGAAACGATCGGGCATCTGCAGCAGCAAGCCGCAACCGTCACCGGTCTTGCCATCAGCGTTGATGCCGCCGCGATGGGTCATGCAGGTCAGCGCTTCGATGGCGGTTTTCAGCAAATGATGACTGGCCTCGCCTTGCATATGAGCAATCAGACCGAAGCCACAGTTATCCCTGAATTGTTCAGGCTGATATAGACCTGCTTTCATAGACACGCTCTCGTATTTCCTTGAATTTCAGGCACTTGCAGTCTTAATCAGCCACAGAAAGAGCCGATGGACGCTGCAAGGGAGAACTCGATTGTACACACGCGACCTAGGGCCTACAATTATTTTTGCCGCAAAAACATATATAACTGTCGTAAAAATGAATGCATTATTTCCGAGTATGGAAATTTTGAACCAAAGCAGTGCAAGGAATAACTTTCCTGCACCATGAGAGGGCAATATCAGTACAGGGAACGCCGGGAGAGGATCGAACTGAAGTGTCAACTGGGAGCCCAACGCCGCTCACTTGGCCCCGTCATGCTTGGCGCAGACGAGAATGACAGGGTCGAGCACGACAAAGCGCCACTCGAACGGAGCCTGGAATGCCTAAGTGAACGGATTACAGCTGGAAACGGGCTGGCTAGTGATGGAGGCCGGCAAACCGATGCGGTCGGGACCGCTTCCACATGGTGTGGCGTAGTTGCACCACACCATGCAGGGTTGCTGTCAGCGTAGCGACTGCTGGATGCTACCCATGCTGCGTGGCCAGGGATTGAGCTTGCGCAGAGACTCGGGCAACCTCGCCGCGCCCTGTTGCGCCTGGGTACGGCCGGCATAGGCACCTTGAGTCACGACGAACCAGGGTTTGCCTTCATGCACCGTCTCGAAATAACCCAGATCCGCTACGCCTGATTGGGCTCTAATGAAGTCCAGTGCTGCCTGACGCGAACGGCTGCCCAGCACCTGCAAGCTGTACTCGCTGGCCGCACGTTGACGATACCAGCCAGCCTCGTGGTATCCACCGGTGGCTGGTGCAGAGGTAGTGGTCGGTGGCGCGGTCGGCGCGGCCGATTCAGGCTGGGGTCGAGGCTGAGATTGCGGCTGGGGCGCAGGCGCTGCCACTGGCTCTGGCGCCGCAACGACCGCAGGCGCCTCGATGGGCGTCGGCTCTGGCATGGCCATCGGCTCGGGCAGATCATTGGGATCGGCGACGCTGGGCGGCGGTAGTGTTGGCTCGTTACCGCTAGCAATGGCGGGGGTTGCCGGCTCAGCATCCGGATCCTGCAGGATCCGCTCGAGCGGATCTGCAGCATTGTCGCTGGGCATCTGCAATACCGGACCTTCTGCACCGCTCACATCCACAGTGGCAACCTGATCGGGCAGGTTGATGACGGTACGGGTGGCTTCCGGCTCATCACCGCCCATCATCCAGGCGATGGCGACTCCGATACCCACCAGTACCAGCGCGACCAGCGAGCGTAACGGCAGCACCGCGCCCTTGGCCCGGCGCGGCGGCATCGGCCGAGCCGGCTCGATCGCGTCAATCATCACCTGTCTGGCGACCTCGTTGATGTTTCCTGGCCAACCGCCGCTTTGCTGATGGATCTGGGCAATCTGCTCGTCATCCAGCAGCTCGATGCCCTGGCCCGCTGTCTCCAGACGCTGTCCCAGATAATCGCGGGTCTCCTCCAACTCGAAGGGAGCCAGCTCGACAAGTTGCAGCCAGACCCGATCCGCCGGCATATCCACAGTCGCCAGGAGGTCGGCGATGCTTTCATCTGCAAATAGAAAGACTCGTGGCGCGGCTCGCCCGCCGGATTGACTGAGATCGGCCAGCAACTGAATTGCTTCGCTGTCCAGACTATCGGCATCATCCACCACCAGATACAGCTGCAAACCAGTGGCATGCAGCTGTTCCGCGCGCTCGCATAGCGCCCGGGTATCCGCTACGTTCAGCGCCTGGCAGAGAAAGCGCGTCAGCGCTGGCGCATCGGCAAGATCACGCCCCGAGGTGACAATGCATTGCACATTGTCCTTGTTGCAACTGGCAACCAAGGCCTGGCGCAGCAGCGTCTTGCCGGCGCCAGCCGGTCCGACCACCACCTGCACCTGCTCGGAGAAATGCGCCATGTGGTGCAACTGTGCCAACACCGGCTTGCGCTTGAGTGTGAAGAAGCGAAATCCCGGCGTGCGCCCAGCGAAAGGGTCATGCTGCAACTGGTAATGACTGAGAAAATCCTCTGTTGCGCTCAAGTCGCTCATATCTTCTTCCGGTTGATCAATCATCGGCCAGCCACCGCCAGAACGGCGTGCAGGGCCTGCTTATCGAAATCCGCGGTAACCACCGCCTCGCCCAGACGCTTGAGCAGCACCAGGCGCAATTGCCCATCCAGCACTTTCTTGTCCACGGCCATGAGACGCGTGAAGTCCTCTGCACGCATATCGGCCGGCGGCGCGACCGGTAGCCCGGCGGCAGCAATCAGCTCAATGCAGCGCAGCTCTTCATCTGCAGCCAGCCAGCCGAGCCTGCGCGACAGCTGCAACGCCATGACCATGCCCGCGCCAACCGCTTCGCCGTGCAGCCAGGCCCCGTAACCCTGGTGAGCTTCGATCGCATGACCAAAAGTATGTCCCAGGTTGAGAATGGCCCGGATACCGCCTTCGCGCTCATCCGCCGCCACCACCTCTGCCTTGATCGCGCAGGAGCGGGCAATCGCTTCGGTCACCAATTGCGGATCCAGGGTGCGCAGGGCCGGCATGTTCTGCTCCAGCCAGTCGAGGAAGGCGCTGTCGCGAATCAGGCCGTACTTGATAATCTCCGCCAGCCCGGCACTGATCTCACGTTCCGGCAAGGTGCGCAGACTGTCGGTATCGATAAGCACCGCCTTTGGCTGATAGAAGGCGCCGATCATGTTCTTGCCGGCCGGGTGATTGATACCGGTCTTGCCACCCACCGAGGAGTCCACCTGGGACAGCAGGGTGGTGGGGATCTGGATAAAGTCCACGCCGCGCTGATAGCAGGCGGCAGCAAAGCCTGTCATATCGCCGATTACCCCACCCCCCAGCGCAATGAGCGTGGTACGGCGGTCGTGCCGGGCAGCGAGCAGAGCGTCGAAGATCTGTTGCAGGGTCGCCCAGTTCTTGAAGGCTTCGCCGGTTGGCAGCACCACCGGTAGTACTGCGTAATCGACCAGAGTGCGGGTCAGGCGTTCGAGATACAGCGGAGCGACGGTGTCATCGGTGACGATACAGACCTGGCGGCCAGCAATATGCGGAGCCAGCAGCTCTACGCGATCAAGCAGGCCACTACCGATATGAATGGGGTAACTACGATCATCGAGATTAACGGTCAATTGCTGCATGAAACTCCCCATAGGATCGGTTGCCCTGAAACCCGCAAGGATACATCAGTCCCGATATCTGCGCATGCAGCCTTCAATGAGAAGCAGTTATCATCAACGCGGGGATGACTAGAGCTGTTGGTACTACTCCGGCTCCTGCTCCAACTGCGTCATGATCGTGTTGACCACCACCTTGGGACCGCGCTGATCGGTATCGATGGTGAGATGGGCGATTTCCCGGTACAACGGATCACGACGGGCCATCAGTTCGCGCAAGACCTTTTCCGGGTCAGCGGTTTGCAGCAGTGGTCGCTGGCGATCCTTGCTGGTGCGTTGCAATTGCTGATCAACGCTGGTGCGTAGATAGACCACCAAACCATTGGCCGCCAGTGCCAAGCGATTGGCCTCGCGCATGACAACACCACCACCAGTGGCAAGAACGATACCTCGCTCCTGCACCAACTCGGCGATCATGGCTTCTTCACGCTGGCGGAATCCCTCTTCCCCTTCCACATCGAAGATCCAGGGAATATCGGCGCCGGTTCTGGCCTCGATTTCCCGGTCCGAATCCTTGAAGGGATACCTGAGCTCTTTGGCGAGCAGGCGCCCGATGGTACTTTTTCCTGCCCCCATCGGGCCTACGAGGAAGACGTTACGCAACACTGTTACCTGGCAAGACTGATAGCTCCATTGTTGATAATGCGCGGAGTCAGGAATACCAGCAGTTCGGTTTTGCTTTCGTAACTCACGTCACGCCGGAAGGCTCTGCCGATAACTGGAAGGTCTCCGAGGAAGGGCACCTTCTCCTGACTCTTCTGCGATTCACTGGAGAATACACCACCGATGACGATGGTTTCACCATCAGCCACCAGAATCTTGGCATTGACTTCGTTCTTGCGGATGGTCGGCACACCATTTACATCCCTGGTGAAGTCGGGCTCATCCTTGGTCACGATGACTTCCATGATCACCTGGTTGTCCGGCGTGATCTGCGGCGTTACCTCCAGGGACAGCACCGCTTCGGCAAAGGCCGTAGTGGTGGCGCCGCTGGAACTGGCCTCCTGATAGGGGATCTCCGAGCCCTTGAGGATCTTGGCGGTTTCCTTGTCAGAGGTAACTACCTTGGGCTGGGAAATAATCTCGCCATTACCAGTGCTTTCCATGGCCGACAATTGCAAATCGAGAATGGTGTTGTCGGTGATGAAGCCGATACCGATACCCGAGGTAGCACCCAACACGCCCATATCGACGAAGGGAGTATTCAGCGGGATTTCCGGAATACCGATGAAACCGGCAGTGTTTCGCGAAACTTCCTGGGTGCTGCCATCGGGATTGGTTACCGTGACAGGATAGGGATCGTCAGTAACATCGATATTGCCATCCTTACCATAGGCATTGAACCGGCTACCCAGATTCACGTTACCACCCCAACGCACACCCAGCGCCTTGTCGAAGCCGACGTTGGCCTCGACGATGCGCGCCTCAATCATCACCTGACGTACCGGAATATCCAGTTGGGTCACGATGCGGCGCAGCTCATCCAGCTTGGCCTGGGTTTCCAGGGCGATGATGCTGTTGGTACGATCATCTACCGTGATCGAACCACGCTGTTCACCCTCTCCAGCGGTGACGGAAGCGAACAAGGTGGCAATATCCGATGCCTTGGCGTAGTTGACCTGAATCAGCTCACGGCGCAGCGGCGCCAGTTCGGCGATCTGCTTCTGCGACTCCAGTTCCTGACGCTCGCGGGCAGCAATTTCTTCGGCCGGCGCGACCAGCAGAACGTTGCCGATCTGCCGCTTGTCCAGGCCCTTGGTCTTCAATACCAGGTCCAGCGCCTGATCCCAGGGCACATTCTGCAGTCGCAGGGTGATGCTGCCCTGAACGGTATCACTGGCCACCAGATTGAGATCGGTGAAATCGGCGATCAGCTGCAATACCGAGCGCACTTCGATGTCCTGGAAGTTGAGCGACAGTTTTTCGCCAGTATAGGAGAAAGCATCGGCGCGGCGCTGCTCGACCTCGGTCTGGCTCAGGGGCTTGAAGCTGACAATCAGCCGACTGTCAGCCTGATAGACCAGGTGCTCATAGAAACCAGTGGGCTCGATGGAAATGGTGGTGTCCTTGCCGGAGGCGCTGGCATTGACGAAATTGACCGGGGTGGCGAAGTCCTTCACATCCAAGCGTACCCGCAGCTCATCGGGCAGGCTGGTATTGGGGAAGTTCAACCGTACGCGACCGCCCTGCTCCTGCACATCGACGCGGATCGACGGATCGGACAGATCAACGATGACGTTACCCTCACCCTGCTCGCCACGCTGGAAGTCCAGGCTGCGAATAGCCGGCCCACTGGTCGCCGCCGCAGGACTGCTCACCGCTGCCTGCTCATTGCTCCGCCAATTGCTGTTACCGGCCTGGGCCGGAGCGGCGGCCGGCGTGGCCCCCGCAGCATAGCCGGGCGCCTTGTCAGCGCCGACCAGAATATACAGATCGTTGCCATCGACCCGGGTGGTATAGGGTGCCAGATCTGCCAGGTTGATGATCAGGCGGGTGCGGTCGTTGGCTTCCACTACGGTCAGGCTGCGGGCATTGCCCAGCCCGAGTTCCCGCGAACGCTCGCCCAGCTTGTTCTTGACACCCGGCAAGTCGATGGCAATCCGGGCAGGCTGGTCGATGGTATAGCCTTTGGGTGCGGCCGCCACCGGCTCGTCGAAGGACAGTTTGAGTTCCACCCGTTCCCCAGGCAGCGAGGCCACATCGAGACGTTCAAGGTCGGCCGCAAGCGCCAGCGGACTGAGCAGCGCAAGCACGGCTGCGAATGAAAACTTCCTGGTTAGAGGCATTTGATTGCGTTCCACGCGTGACTGTTTACAGTTCATGTTATCTCTCCCTGGTTGACCTTATCCGCGCTCAGGCAAGCTGAGTGTGCGCGGCCGCTCCAACCAACCACCTTCCCCATCCGGTACTATCTCGACCACATCGACACGACCTTCCTCGATGCTGGTAACCCGGCCGTGGTTACGGCCCAGATAATCACCGACCTTGACCCTGTGAACGCTTCCCGCGCCACGAATGAGTGCCTGCATGCCCTGGTTGTTGCTGAGCACGCCGACCATCTCGAACCCCTCGATATTGAAACCTTCGAGGAACTGCCGGACCCGGTTCTCGTCCGGCTTGATGTCCTGCGAGCCCTTCTGCCGTTGCGTCAGGTCAATACGCACCGGAGGCTGGAAGGGACTGCGCAGGGAGGAGGCACTGTAGGTGAAGGCTTCATAGGGCTTGAACCGGGGCAATGGCTCGATCTTGCCCGCCGGACGCGCCCGGGTCTCTTCCATGAAGACCTGCAAATCACTGAAGTCATTGCCGCCACAGCCGCCGAGCAGCAACGCGCCGAGGATGGCCAGACCGGAAACCGGCTTGAACAGGCTCATGGCTGACCTCCCGCATCCGTATCATGATAGCGGTAGGTCTTGGCCAGGATATTCATCTTCAACAGATCGGGGTTGCCCTCGCTGACCGGTGCGATATCGAAGTCATGCAGGGTCACGATACGCGGCAAGCCGGCGACGCTACTGACGAAGGTGGCGATATCATGGTAATTGCCCTGCACCACGATACTGATCGGCAGTTCGATATAGAACTGCTGGGCCACTTCCGGCTGCAGGGTGATGGATTCGAACTCAAGGCCACTGTTCAGGCCCATCTGCGTGATGTCTTCCAGCAGACCGGGCACCTCGGTGTCGCTAGGCAACTGCTTGAGCAGAGTGCCGAAACGCTCCTCTATTTCGACCAGTTGTTCCTTGTAGGCTTCCAGGTTGGCGGCCTTGAACGACTTTCCGGCGAATTCGTTACGCAACTTCACTTCTTCGCTCTCGGTACGCTCCAGATTGGTCTGCAGGTCCTTGAGATGGAAGTGGTAGCCGAGAAACAGCAGCACCGCGAATACCAGTGCGCCGACGATCACCTTCAACGCACCGGGCCAGGAGCCCATATTGTTGAAGTCGAGGTCATTGATGTCGACCTTCTTCAGACTTTCCATGGATTGAGCAAAACTCATTGCTGCTGTTCTCCCTCAGCGGCTGGCGCACCCGGCTCGGTCTGGCGGACCGACATCTCGAATACGTTGGCCTGATCCAATGCTCCCTGGGTGACCGCCTTCACGGCGGTCAGGTTCGGCGTAGTCAGCCAGTCGGAGGCATCCATCTGTCGCATAAGATTGGACACCCGGCTGTTCGACTCCGCTCCACCCTTGATGCCGATCACCGCTCCCTTCATGTTGACCGAGGTGAAGTACACGCCATCCGGCAGCGTGCGAGCCATTTCGTCGAACACACGCACGATGATCGGACGATTGCCCTGCAGGTCCTGGATGATCTTCATCCGGTCCAGCAGTTGCGTGCGTCGAGCCTGCAGTTGTTCGATTTCCTTGATACGCCCGTCCAGCAGGCTGATTTCCTTGCGCAGGAAGTCATTGCGAGCATTCTGCTGATCGATCTTGCCGTTCAGGTTGCGGTCGCCGAGAAAGACCAGCAGACCGGCAAACAGTACGATAAGCACCAGAATGCTGATGAATTGTTTCTTGCGCTCTTCCCTGAGCTGCTCGCGCCAGGGCAACAGGTTAATGCGAGCCATCAGTCGAAACTCCTCATTGCCAGGCCACAGGCGATCATCAGTGCCGGCGCGTCATTGCTGAGCGCGACCGCATTCACCTTGTTCGACAGGGTCATGTTTGCAAAGGGGTTGGCCACCAGAGTGGTGGTGCCGAGTTTCTGCTGGATCAGTTGATCCAGTCCCGGAATCGAGGCAGTCCCGCCGGCCAGCAGAATGTAGTCGACATCCTGGTACTGACCACCGGCGAAGAAGAACTGCAATGAGCGGGACACCTGCTGCGCCACCGCATCCTTGAACGGTTCCAGCACCTCGCTCTCGTAGTCGTCCGGCAAGCCGCCCTGCTTCTTGGCCCGGCCGGCCTCTTCCTGGGACAGCCCGTAACGGCGCTGGATCTCGTCGGTCAGTTGCTTGCCGCCGAACAGCTGCTCCCGGGTATAGATGGTGCGTCCCTGGCTCAGCACGCTGAGGGTCATCATGGTGGCGCCGATGTCGATCACCGCAATGGTCAGATCGTCGGGATTGCCGTCGAGCTGATCGACTACCAGTTCGCAGGCCCGCTCCATGGCGTAGGCCTCGACCTCGACGACCTTGACGTCCAGCCCGGCGAGCGCCAGTGCAGCCTCGCGGATATCGACGTTCTCCCGACGACAGGCCGCCAGCAACACCTCGACCCGTTCGGGGCTGCGCGGCGAGACGCCCTGCACTTCGAAATCGATGGAGACCTCGTCAAGCGGGTACGGAATATACTGATCCGCCTCAAGCTTGATCTGCTCTTCCATCTCGTCGTCATCGAGGCCGGCATCCATTTCGATGAGTTTGGTAATCACCGCCGAACCAGCCACGGCGACAGCCGACTGTTTCAGCGAGGAACGCGAACGGGCCAGCACCTTTTCCAGGGTCTGGCCCACGCCTTCGAGTTCGATGATGTTTTTTTCCGCTACAGCGCCGGGTGGGAGCGGTTCAACCGCATAGGCCTCCACCTTGTAGCGGTTCCCTGATCGGCTGAGTTCAAGCAGTTTCACGGTTGTGGAACTGATATCAATACCCAGCAGCGTATTCGCCTTTTTTTTGAATAGCCCTAGCACAGCCAATTTCCTATCAGCATCCGCCACTTACGGGCGGTTTATGTTTTACCGCATTAAATAACAGTCCTTGTCCCAGCGCAAATGGCTAAACGGAAAATAATTCGCTTATAATGCGGACTGTTAACCCGTTCTCAACACCATCTCATATCAACCGTTTCATTTGACAGGGAAATGCTCAATCCCTCATGCGTTTTATAATTTTTCTCTTCTGGTTGCTGGTCGCCGTGGCGAGCGCACCGCTACTGGTCATCAGCGGGGTCGCCCTGTATCTCAGCCCGACATTACCAGACGTAGATACACTGCGTGATGTCAAATTGCAAACCCCTTTGCGCATTTACAGCGCAGATCACAAACTGATCGCCGAATTTGGCGAGATGCGCCGCTTGCCGATCAGTTTCGAGCAGATTCCCCAAGAATTTATCGACGCCATTCTGGCCGCCGAGGATGACAACTTCCTCAACCATCATGGGGTAGATCCCATGAGTCTGCTGCGGGCCACTTCCGAACTGCTGAGCACCGGGCAGATTCAGACGGGCGGTAGCACTATTACCATGCAGGTGGCGAAGAACTATTTCCTCAGCAGCGACCGGGTGTTCTCACGCAAGTTGAACGAGATTCTGCTGGCGTTGCAGATCGAACGCAACCTCAGCAAGCAAGAGATCTTCGAGCTGTACGTGAACAAGATCTACCTGGGCAACCGCGCCTATGGTATCGAGGCGGCCGCCCACGTCTACTATGGCAAGCCCATCGCCGAGCTGCCGCTGGCGCAACTGGCGATGATCGCCGGGCTGCCCAAGGCGCCCTCCGCATACAATCCGGTCGCCAATCCTGAGCGGGCCCGGATTCGTCGCGACTGGATCCTGCAGCGCATGCTGCTTCTGGGCAGCATCGACCAGGCCGCCTATGACGAGGCCGTCGCCTCGCCCATCATCGCCCGCAACCATGGCGCCAACCCAGAGATGGAAGCGCCATATGTCGCCGAGATGGCGCGGCTGGAGATGCTCGAGCGGTTCGGCACTGCGGCCTACATCGACGGCTACCATGTCTATACCTCGGTCGACAGTCGCTTGCAGACGCTGGCCAACCAATCCCTGCGCGCCGGCCTGATGACCTATGATCAGCGCCATGGCTACCGCGGCCCGGAAGCCCGCCACCCGGATGCCACTCCCGAACAACTGATCGACCTGCTCAAGCCCCACCGCAGCATGGGCGGGCTGCGTCCGGCCATCGTTAGCGACGTGGGCGCGGATACCGTCAGCATCCTGCTGCGTAACGGTGACAGCGGCACCGTCGCCTGGGAAGCCATGCGCTGGGCCCGTCCTTACCTGAGCGCCAACAGCATGGGACCGAACCCGAGCAAACCGGCCGATGTGTTGCAGCGCGGCGACCTTATTCGGGTACAGCCGGCCGAGCAGGACGGTCAGTACAAACTGGCGCAGATACCCCAGGCACAGAGCGCCCTGGTGGTGCTCTCGCCGGAAACCGGTGCCATTCAGGCGCTGACCGGCGGCTTTTCCTTCGTGCAGAGCAATTACAACCGCGTAACCCAGGCGCGCCGCCAGCCGGGCTCTTCGTTCAAGCCGTTCCTCTACAGCGCGGCGCTGGACCATGGCTATACTCCCGCCAGCCTGGTCAATGACGCCCCGCTGGTCTTCAATGATGGCAATCAGCGCGACGATTGGCGGCCCCGCAATTCCAGCGGCGACTTCCTCGGCCCGATCCGCCTGCGCGAAGCCTTCTACCGCTCGCGCAATCTGGTTTCAATTCGCCTGATGCAAGACATCGGCGTGGACCAGTCGCTGACCTATATGGAGCGCTTCGGTTTCAGCCGCGAAGAACTGCCGCGCAACCTGTCCGCCTCGCTGGGCACCCCGGAACTCACGCCGCTGCAGATTGCCACCGGCTATGCCGTCTTCGCCAATGGCGGTCATGCAGTCCGGCCCTGGCTGATCGAGCGTATTGAAAGTGCCGAACATCAGGTAATCGACTTTGCCCGTCCGGCAGTTATCCCCCGGGCGGTGGATTCCGAACAGCAGCGCATTGATGCCTATATCGGTTTGACGCCAGGTGAAGTACCGCCCGAGGCTCGCGTGGCCGAACAGGTAATCGATCCGCGCACCACCTATCAGCTCACCAGCATGCTCAAGGACGTGATCAACCGCGGCACAGGCTCCCGCGCCCGTTCGCTGCAGCGCAGCGACCTGGGTGGCAAGACCGGCACCACCAATGAGCAGAAGGATGGCTGGTTCGCCGGCTTCAATGGCGATCATGTAGCCACTGTCTGGGTCGGTTTTGATCAGCCCTCGACCCTGGGTCGGCGCGAATACGGCGGCACCACTGCACTGCCCATCTGGATGGAATTCATGGCCGGCGCCCTGGAAGGCCAGCCCGAGCATGATCTGGAGCAACCCGAAGGCCTGGTCGTCACCCGGGTCGACCCGCTGACCGGGCGTAGCGCCCGGCCCGGCACCCCAGGCGCCTACCTGGAAATATTCAAGGAAGAAGATGTCCCGCCGCCAGCCAGTGAGCTGGACTCCGGTGGCTACAGCAGCGATGGTGGCATCACCCCGTTGGAACTGTTCTAACCGCTGGTGCAGGGCAGCATCACACCTTATTGGTGAGAGCGGCCCAGGCCGCTCCCACAAAATCAGCAGCGTCATGCCAGCGCTCACCATAAACATCGGTACTGCCCCGCCATTCGCCATGGCAAGCATGCTGCTTTTCCTGCCGAACCGCTCTACTCTGACCTGCCACCAACAATAACAAGGCAGGTGTCGATCATGCATGAGCGAGACTATCTGGAGCAGCTTCGCGACCTACAGCGCCAGGCCTGGCCCGCCGGCCATGCCAGCGAACCGCAGTACCCGCTGGGTCAGCGCCCGCTTACGCATTATCTGCAGCACTGGGCGCAGGCGACCCCGAACAAGCCCGCCGTACGCTTCTATGGTCATGACCTCAGCTATGCCGAGCTGCATGAGCTAAGCGACCGCTTCGCTGCGCTGCTGCTGGATCAGGGCGTGCAAGCCGGGGATCGCGTCGCCGTATATATGCCCAACTGTCCGCAACTGCATGTCGTCTTCTACGGGATTCTCAAAGCCGGCGCCATTCACGCTCCGGTCAGTCCCATGGCCACGGCGACAGAGTTGGCCTACCAACTGAAGGACTGCGGTGCCAGCGTCATGGTGTGCTTTGATCAATTGCTGCCAGTGGTGCGCGCCGCGTCTGGTGAAACTGCGCTGCGCGTGCTGATCAGCACCAGTCTGGCGGAAGTCTGTCCCGCCGAGCCGCCTTTCGCCATACCTGAATTGCTGCAAACGCCGAAACTGGCCGTTACCGACAGTATCGACCTGCTGCCAGCCCTGGCGGCCACCGAGCCCAGAGCAGATCTGCCTGAACCGGCACTCGACGATATCGCCGCGCTCAATTACACCGGCGGCACCACCGGCCTGCCCAAGGGCTGCATCCACACCCATGGCGACATGCTCTATACCTGCGCCAGCTTTCTGCCCGCCGCGCTGGGCCTGGATAGCGAACGCGTGACCCTGAACTTCATGCCCGAATTCTGGATTGCCGGAGAAAACTCCGGGCTGCTGTTCCCGGTATTCGGCGGGACTACCCTGGTGTTGCTGGCGCGCTGGGATGCGCTGGCGTTCATGGGCGCGGTGCAGCACTACCAGGTCAGTCATGGCAGCCTGCTGGTCGACAGCGCGGCGGAAGTCCTCGATCACCCGCAGCGGCATGAGTTCGATCTCAGTTCGCTGGAAGTCACCAGCTGCGTGTCCTTCATCAAGAAGCTGACCCCCGAATACCGTCGCCGCTGGCGCGAGCTGACCGGCTGTACCCTGTTCGAGACCAGCTTCGGCATGACCGAAACCCATACCTGCGACACCTTTACCGCCGGGTTGCAGGAAGATGATTTCGATCTGCGCTCGGCACCGACCTTCGTCGGCCTGCCGGTGCCTGGCACCGAGTTCAAGGTGTGCGATTTCGACAGCGGCACGCTGCTGCCGCTAGGCAGCGAGGGCGAGCTGTGCGTGCGCTCTCCGTCCTTGTTCAAGGGCTACTGGAATAAACCCGAGGCCAGCGCCGAGGCCCTGCGCAATGGCTGGCTGCATACCGGTGACAGCGGCGTGATCACCGAGCAGGGCTTTATCCGTTACCTGGGTCGGCGCAAGGAGATGCTCAAGGTCAATGGCATGAGCGTGTTCCCCAGCGAGCTGGAAGCCATGCTCGGCCAGCATCCGGGCATTCTCGCTTCGGCGGTGATCGGGCGACCGGACGAACAGCGCGGCGAGACGCCGCTGGCCTTTGTCATCGCTCGGCCCGGCAGTGGCCTGACCGCTGACCAACTGCGCGACTGGTGCCGCCAGACCATGGCCGTGTACAAGGTGCCAGAGGTGCGGCTGGTGGATACCCTGCCCATGACCGCCACCGGCAAGGTGAAGAAGAACGAACTACAGGAATGGATCTGATGCCTTTCAAACGTCTGCTGATTGCCAACCGCGGCGAAATCGCCATTCGCCTGGCCCGGGCCGCAGCCGAGCTGGATATCCCCAGTCTGGCGGTCTATGCCGAAGACGATGCCCAGTCGCTGCATGTACGCAAGGCCGATACCGCGGTGGCGCTGCGCGGCCGGGGCGCCGCAGCCTATCTGGATCACCGGCAACTGATCGATATCGCCCGGGACCATGACTGCGATGCCATCCATCCGGGCTACGGCTTTCTCAGCGAGAATGCCGATTTCGCCCGCGCTTGCACCGAGGCAGGCATTACCTTTATCGGCCCGGGTGCCGAGGTGCTGGACCTGTTCGGTGATAAGGCCAGCGCCCGGCGCCTGGCAGTCCAGCATGATGTACCGCTGGTCCTGGGAACCAACCAGGCGACCAGTCTGGAACAGGCGCAGGCCTTCATGGCCGGGCTGCCGGCAGGCTCGGCGGTCATGCTCAAGGCCCTCGCCGGCGGTGGCGGGCGCGGCATGCGTGCGGTGCACTCCATCGGAGAACTGGAGCAGGCCTTCGCTCGCTGCAGCTCCGAGGCTCGCGCGGCCTTCGGCAATGGCGACCTCTATATCGAACGGCTGATCCGCCACGCCCGGCATATCGAGGTGCAGATTATCGGCGATGGTCGTGCAGTCAGTCATTTGTGGGAGCGCGACTGCACCCTGCAACGGCGCAATCAGAAACTGTTGGAAGTAGCTCCCGCGCCGGGGCTCGACCCGCTGCTGCGCGAGCGGCTGCTGGCCGCTGCCGTGACGCTGACCGCCGCCGTGGGTTATCGCGGCCTGTGTACCGTCGAGTTCCTGGTGGACGAGGACAGCGGCGATTTCGTGTTCATGGAAGCCAACCCGCGCATTCAGGTCGAGCACACCGTCACCGAAGCGGTGACCGGGCTGGATCTGGCGCAACTGCAGATCCGTCTGGCCGCGGGCGCCAGCCTCGCCGAGTTGAATCTGGAGCAATCACGCATAGCGCCACCCCGGGGCTACGCGGTGCAATTGCGCATCAATCTGGAGACCATGCAATCCGACGGCAGCGCCACCCCCAGCGGCGGCACCCTGACGGCCTATGAGCCACCCGGTGGTCATGGCGTGCGCGTCGATGGCTACGGTTACAGCGGCTACACCACCAACCCCGCATTCGACTCACTGCTGGCCAAGCTGATCGTGCAGGGCGAGGGAGATTATCCCAGCGTCCTGCGCCGCGCCTACCGCGCGCTATGCGAGTTCCGGCTGGAGGGCGTGGACAGCAACCGGGCTTTTCTGCAGAACCTGCTGCTGCACCCCGAGGTGCAGGGCAACCAGGTCACCACCGGCTTCATCGAAGCCAATGCCGCCGCGTTGGTTGGCACCACCGATCAACCGCATCCCCAATTGCATGCCAACAGCAACACCGAGGCGCGGCAGTCTGGCCCAGCCGAAGCCGCCGCACCGGCTGGCAGCGAGCCGCTGAAGGCGCCGGTCCAGGGCGTGCTGGTGAGTCTAGCGGTCCAGCCGGGTGAGCAGGTCAGCGCTGGCCAACAGTTGGCGGTGATGGAATCGATGAAGATGGAATTCGAGGTCAAGGCCGAGTGCAGCGGCATCATCCGCGCCCTGGCCGCCAGCCCCGGTGACAACCTGTTTGCGGGCAACCCGCTGCTGTTTATCGAGCCGACCGGCACAGCAGGCGCGGAACAGCTCAACGAAGAACAGATCGATCTGCAGCATATCCGCGCCGACCTGCAGGAGGTTCTTGAGCGCCGCGCCGGACTGACCGATGCCGAGCGCCCCGAGGCGGTTGCCAAGCGCCGCAAGACCGGTCAGCGCACCGCCCGTGAGAACCTCGCCGAGCTGCTCGATGATGGCAGTTTCATGGAATACGGCGGTTTCGCCCTGGCCGCCCAGCGCACCCGCCGCAGCCACGAAGACCTGCTGAAGATGAGCCCCGCCGACGGTCTTATCGCCGGCATCGGCACGGTGAACGCTGAACTGTTCGGCGCTGAAACTGCCCGCTGCATGGCCATGAGTTACGACTATACGGTCTTCGCTGGCACCCAGGGCGTAATGAACCACAAGAAGACCGACCGCATGCTGGAGCTCGCCGAGCAATGGCGGCTGCCGCTGGTGTTCTTCACCGAGGGCGGTGGCGGCCGACCGGGGGATGTGGACAAGGTCGGCGTGGCCGGCTTGGATTGCACCACCTTCATGCGCATGGCCCGGCTCAGCGGCCAGGTACCGCTGGTTGGCGTGGTGTCGGGGCGCTGCTTCGCCGGTAACGCCGCATTGCTCGGCTGCTGCGATGTGATCATCGCCACCGAGAACGCGACTATCGGCATGGCTGGCCCGGCGATGATCGAGGGCGGTGGCCTTGGCAGCTATACCCCGGAACAGGTCGGACCAACCAGCGTGCAGGCGCCCAACGGGGTGATCGATGTACTGGTGAAAGACGAAGCCGAAGCGACCCGGGTCGCCAAGCAGTACCTGTCCTATTTCCAGGGCGATCTGGCGGCGGACGATTGCGCCGACCAGCGGCGGCTGCGCCACCTGATTCCCGAGAATCGCCTGCGTGTCTATGACATCCGCCAGGTCATCGAGGCGCTGGCCGATACCGGCTCGGTGCTGGAACTGCGTCGGCAGTTCGCGCCGGGCATGATCACCGCGCTGATCCGCGTCGGCGGCAAGCCCTTCGGGCTGATCGCCAATAACCCCATGTACCTGGGCGGCGCCATCGATGCGGAAGCCGGGGACAAGGCCGCACGCTTCATGCAGTTGTGCCAGGCGCACGGACTGCCGATGGTATCGCTGTGCGACACGCCCGGCTTCATGGTCGGCCCGGAGGCGGAGCAGCAGGGCACGGTGCGCCACGTGTCGCGGATGTTCGTCACCGCCGCCAGCCTGAGTATTCCGTTCTTCACCGTAGTGCTGCGCAAGGGCTACGGCCTCGGCGCCCAGGCCATGGCCGCCGGCAGCTTTCACGCGCCCATGTTCACCATCGGCTGGCCGAGCAGCGAGTTCGGTGCCATGGGCCTGGAGGGCGCGGTGCGGTTGGGCTTTGCCAAGGAACTGGCAGCGCTGGACGATCCCGCAGCGCAGCAGGCGTTGTTCGACAAGCTGGTGGGCGAGCTGTATGCCCGCGGCAAGGGTTTGAGCATGGCCAGCTTCCTGGAAATCGACGCGGTCATCGACCCGGCGGAAACCCGGGACTGGTTGCTGCGCGGGTTGAGCTCAGCGCCGCCGGAGTCGCTGCAGCGCGGCATGCGGCCGTTTGTGGATACCTGGTAACAGCTACCTGCGGTCAGCCATCACCAACAGGCAGAACCCGTAGCCGATCAGCCATGATCGGCTGGTGGCTGGCAATGACCAGCAAGCCCTGCGCCTGGCGCCGCACCAGCGCTGCCATCACCTGTTCACGGGTGGTGGCATCCAGCCCGGCGAAGGGCTCGTCGAGCAGCAGTACCGGCCGCTCGGCCAGCAGCAACCGCGCCAGGGCAATGCGCCGCGCCTGCCCGCCGGACACCGCCGAACCCAGTTCCCCGGGCTGCAGCTGCAACTGCTGCGGGTGTGCCCTGGCCCAATCCGCCAGCGCCACGTCCGTCAACGTCTGCCACAACTGCTCATCGCTGGCCTGTGGATTACCCAGGCGCAGGTTGGCGGCCAGTGACAGGTTGAAGATATCGATATCCTGCGGCAGGTAGCCGATCACTTGACGCACATCCCAATGCAGCAGTGGCTGGCCATTGAGCCGGCACTCACCGCTGGACGGCAGCTGCTCGCCGGCCAGCAGCTGCAGCAGGGTGGACTTGCCGCCACCGGACGGGCCCTGCAACAGCAACGTCTCGCCCTGTTCCAGTTGCAAATGAATATTGTCCGGGCCATTCAGCGCACCGGGCCAGCGGGCGGTAACGGCATGCAGTTGCAACCTCCACGGCCCTTCAGGGCGCGGACGTGACGGCTCCTGCTGCGGTGCCTCCCCGGCCAGACTATTGAGTCGATCCCGCGCCGCCTGGCTCAGGCCCAGGGCAACGAAGCTGCCGGCCAGCGGCAGCAGCGCCTCACTCAGCCCCAGCAATGTCAGCAACACCGCCAGCAACAACGGCACCGACACTGCCGCCTCGCTGATCAGCGGCCAGCCTTGCCACAGCAGGGCCAGCAGGCTGGCGGCCAACGCCCATTGCTGCAGCAGCGCGATGCGGCTGCTCAGCCGCTGCTGGCGGTCCTGGCGTTGCAGATGCGCGCGGTCCTGCCCGGCAAAGGCGGCGCTGCGCTCCCCCCAGCGTTGCCAGATCAACAGCGGGGTCAGCAGCTCCAGGCTATCGAGCAGAAATTCCCGCCGCTGCTCGGCATGGGCGACCTCTTCACGCGCCAGCCGTCCGCCCTGCCAGTATCCCAGCCAGGGTGACAGCCAGGCCAGCAGCAGCCCGGGCAACGTCACCAGCAACAACCCCGGGCTCAGCAACGCCAGCCAGAGCAACAGCAACCCCAGCAGCAGACTGGCCCAGGCCCAGGGCAGCACCACGCGCAGGGGGAATTGATCCAGCAAATCGATATCCGCCACCAGCCGGTGCATGGCACCCGGGGTGCGCAGCGGCAGGCGTCGAGCCTGGGTGATTCGCCGGAACAGACGGCTGCGCAGGTCCCGCAGCAGACCCAGGGCAGCATGGTGCGACGCCAGCCGCTCGGTATAGCGGCCTACGGTGCGGGTCAGCGCCAGCAGTCGAATAACCGCAGCCGGGCGGAAGATATCGAAGCCGTGTCCGACACTGGCGCTGGCAAGCGCCAGGCCTGCCAGCGCCGCAGCGCTGATAAACCAGCCGGACACCGCCAGCAACGCGATGGCGGAAAACAGCGTGATGAAACCCAGCACGCCAGCCACCCACCAACCACCCAGGCGGCTGTTGAGCAGGCTGCGCAGACGCACCGCCGGTTGATGCTGTTCAGCCATGTTCACCTTCCTGCAATTCCACCTGCCGATCCAGCCAGTCCAGCCCCACCGTCTCATGACTGACCAGCAAAACAGTGCGGCCGCGGCTGAGCCGCTCCAGCAACCTGCCGATCAGCTCGGCGGTTTGCGGGTCCAGATGTGCCAGGGGTTCATCCAGCAGCCAGACCCAGGTATCACGCAATAACAGCCGGGCCAGGGCCAGACGGCTGAGCTGGCCACCGGATAGCCCCAGCCCGCGCTCGCCCAGCGGCGTTGCCAGTTGCAGGGGCAATTGCCGCAGCAGGGGCCACAGGTCGACCTCCTGCAACGCCGCAATCAGCTGCTGGTTGCTGGCGCCGGGCGCCGCGAGGCGCAGATTGTCTGCCAGCGTGCCCGGAATCAGCTCCGGTTGCTGGGCCAGAAAGCCCACATGACGATGCCAGTCGCTGCGCCGCACGACATCCAGCGGCAGGTCATCGATCAGTACCTCACCGGTATGGGGCAGAAACCCCAGCAGTACATGCAGCAGGGTCGATTTGCCACTGCCACTGGGCCCGCGCAACCAGACCCGTTCACCCGCGGCCAGACGCAGATCCAGCGGGCACAGGCGCGCTGCGGCGCCGGGCAGATCGATACCGACGCTGCGACAATCAATGACCGGGGCCTGCTGGAGTTGCAACGGCTCCGTGCCCGGATGCTGCCACAGCTCAAGCTTCAGCAACGGCAGCAATTCGGCGAGCGCGCCCTCGGCTTCGGCTCGCGCATGGTAATCGCTGCCCAACTGCCGCAGCGGTGCATAGAACTCCGGCGCCAGCAGCAGAATAAACAGGGCGCCCTGATAAGGCACCGGAATCTCGCCCTGGGCCCAGGGCAGCATGCCCAGCAGGCCCATGCCCAGATAGAGCGCCACCATGGCGATGGCGATCGAGGCGAACAGCTCCAGCACTGCGCCGGACAAGAACGCCATGCGCAGCACGCGCATGGTGCGGCTGCGGTAATCCTCGGCGGCCTGCTCCACCGCCAGCTGCGCCCTATCCAGCGCCTGCAGATGGCGCAGGGTTGCCATGCCACGGAGCAGATCGAGAAAACGCCCGCTCATCTGTCCCAGCGCCACGAACTGGCGCTGGCTGGCGTTCGCCGCCGCCTGGCCCAACAACACCATGAACAGCGGCACCAACGGCGCTGTCGCCAGCAGCAAGGCGGCAGCCAGCAGACTGTGCCAGGCGGTGGCCAACAACAGCAGCAGCGGGACGATGACCACCAATTGGCGCTGCACCTGATAACGGCTGACATAGCCATCCAGCGCATCCACCTGCTCCAGCAGACGGCTGCCCAGTTCGGCATCGGCGCCGAGCCCACGCCGCGCCGGCCCGAGCATCGCCAACCGCTGCAGCAATTGTTCGCGCAGCGCCTGGCGCACCCGCAGGCTGGCCCGCTGCGACAGGCGTTCGCGGCCGTATTGCAGCCATGGGCGGAGGATAAAGCAGAGCGGCAGCCCGACCAGCCACGGCCACCAGAAGGAAGAATCGAAGCTGGCCAAGCTGCCCGCCTGCCAGGCAAGCAGCCAGTGGCTGAACAGGCTGGCCAGCAACCAGCTCTGCAGGATGAACAACCCGGCCGCCGCGACGGCCAGCGCCAGCGCCGCATTCAGCAAGCGCTGTTGCGGCGCCAGCAGCCAACGGAGCCAGCTTTTTGTCTCTGCAGGATCAGACACCGGCGCAGCGCTGCTCAGTGGTAACCCTCACCCACCTTGACCTTGCCGCGAAACACCCAGTAGGTCCAGGCGGTGTAGGCCAGGATCACCGGAATCACGAACAGCATGCCAATCAGCAGGAACAGCTGCGAACCCGGCGCAGCGGCGGCGTCCCACAGTGTGTAGTTGGGCGGCACCACATAGGGCCATTTGGTCACCAGCAGACCGAGATAGGTAAAGGCGAACATGCCCATGGTCGCAACAAAGGGCATGGACTGTTGGCGTCGACGCAGGCCGCGCACTACCAGCAAGGCAAACAGCAACGCCGACAAGGGGAAGATCCAGATCAGCCGGATCACGCTGAACCAGCGCTCGAAAGCCGATGGGTCCACCGCCGGGGTCCATACGCTTACTACTGCAAAGACTGCCAGCACGGCGGCCAGCAACCAGGGCGCCAGCCGGTAGACCCACTGCTGGATATGCCCCTCCGTCTTCATGATCAGCCAGGTGCTGCCAAGCAGCGCGTAACCGGCCACCAGCCCCAGCCCGGTCAATACGGTAAAGGGCGTCAGCCAGTCCAACGCGCCGCCCACGTAACGGCCATCCAGCGTGTTGAAGCCTTCGATATAGGCGCCCACCACCGCGCCCTGGGCAAAGGCCGCAACCATGGAACCGCCGGCAAATGCCCAGTTCCACAAGTAGCGGTGGGAGCCGGCCTTGAAGCGGAATTCGAAGGCCACGCCGCGGAAGATCAGCCCGGCCAGCATCAAAAATACACCGATGTACAGCGCCGGCATCAATACCGAATAGACCAGCGGGAAGGCTGCCAGCAACCCCGCCCCACCGAGAATCAGCCAAGTCTCGTTGCCGTCCCAGACCGGTGCCACCGAGTTCATCATTACGTCCCGCGCGTCCTCATCCGGGGCGAAGGGAAACAGGATACCCACCCCCAGATCGAAACCGTCCATGAGCACGTACATCATGATGCCGAAGGCGATGATCACCGCCCAGATAATAGTCAGATCAATGCCATGCATATCAGCGCCCTCCTTCTTCGATACCGACGTGAGACGCCGACAGCGGCCGCTTCGGACGCTCGATGTCGTGTACCTCCTCGTCATCCTGGTCGATACTTTCCAGACCGGCGCGCAATACCAGCATCAGGTAGTACAGACCGGCGCTGAAGATCGCCGCATAGACCGCGATGTAGCCCAACAGGGTGAAGAGCACCATTCCACCGGTCAGCGATGGTGTCAGCCCTTCCGCATGACTCATCTGCCCATATACCACCCAGGGGAAGCGACCTACCTCCGTGACGATCCAGCCACACAGCACCGCAGCGAAGGGCGCGAAGGTCATCAGCCGCATGGCGTTGAGAAACTGCGGTTGCCGCCAGTAGCGCCCTCCGGCGCGTAGAAACAGTCCGGCAAGCGCGCAGCCGATCATCAGCAAGCCGATACCCACCATGATGCGGAACGCCCAGAACACGATCCACACCGGCGGCCGCTCCTCCGGCGCCACTTCCTTGAGCCCCGGCACCTCACCGTCCAGATCATGAGTGAGGATCAGACTACCCAGTTTCGGCAAGCCGATCTCGAAGTGATTGGTCTCGTTCTCCTGATCGGGAATGGCAAACAACAGCAGCGGCATGCCGCGCGTGGTCTCCCAGTTGCCCTCGATCGCCGCCACCTTGGTGGGTTGGTGTTCAAGGGTATTCAAACCGTGATAGTCACCGACCACTGCCTGGGTCGGCGCCAGGAACAGGATCAGCCACAGGCACATGGACAATGCCCGGCGGTTGGCCTCCACCTCACGCCCCACCAGCAAGTACCAGGCGCTGACGCCCGCCACCACGAATGAGCCGGTCAGGAACGACGCCAACACCATATGCGTGAAACGGTACGGGAAGGACGGGTTGAAGATGGCTTCGCGCCAGCTGCCGACCACGAACATACCATCGGTCAGCTCGGTGCCGACCGGTGTATGCATCCAGCTATTGGCCGCCAGAATCCAGAAGGTGGAAATAATCGTACCCAATGCCACCATACAGGCGGCGAACAGGTGTACCCCCGGCGGCACCTTGTTGCGCCCGAACAGCAGTACCCCAAGAAAAGCCGCCTCCAGGAAGAATGCGGTCACCACCTCGTAGCTGAGCATGGGCCCGATGAAATTGGCCGCCGCATAGGAAAAATTGCTCCAGTTGGTGCCGAACTGGAAGGACATGACGATACCCGACACCACCCCCATGGCGAAGGCCACCGCGAACACCTGAATCCAGAACTGCGACAGCCGCGTGTATAACGGATTGCCGGTCTTGAATGCCAAGGCTTCAAGAAAGGCGATAAAGGTCGCCAGACCGATGGTGAACACGGGAAAAATCGCATGAAAACAGACAACGAAAGCAAATTGCAGGCGAGATAGCAGCAGCGGATCGAGTTCCATCTGTGCAACTCCTTGGACTGGAGAAAGAAAACCGGCGGCACCGATATCCACAGGGGTAACAGGCAACACGATACCATCAGGCGGATCACGCGGCGTGCGACATAATGTCTGTGACAGGCAATGGCCCAAGGTGTTCCAGAGATCCGCGCTCGGCATTGCGATGCCGTTTGGCTTTTTCGGCAAAGGCTTTAATATGCGCGCTTCTCAACCCAGTAGTCGGAATCCACAATGCACAAACCGATCATCGGCATCGCGGCCACCACCCTGGCACTCGCCAGCAGCCTTGCCGCCGCTTCCCCCTTGCAATGGCAAGACAACAGCCTGACCTACCTGTACGGCAATGATTTCGAGGTCGACCCCAAGACCCAGCAGGCAGTCACCTTCGAGCATGTCAGCGGCTGGAGTTTTGGCGACCTGTTCCTGTTTGTCGACAGCATTCACTACAACGGGGCCAAGGATGCCAATGGCAACAACAGCACCTGGTATGGGGAAGTCGCACCGCGCCTGTCATTCGGCAAGCTGAGTGGACAACAGCTCACATTCGGCCCGATCACCGATGTACTGCTGGCCGGTACTTACGAGCGTGGCCGTGGCGACATCAAGAACTACCTGCTCGGACCCGGCTTTGACCTGAACCTGCCCGGCTTCGACTACTTCCAGCTCAATACCTACTACCGTCACTCCGATACGCCGGACGGCGTGCGGGGCGCCTGGCAGGTGACCCCGGTGTGGGCGGTGACCTTGCCGGTCGGCAAGTCGGATATCCTGATCGATGGCTACATCGACTGGATCGTCGACAACGATGGGGATGGCAAGCACGCCAACCTGCATTTCAATCCACAGGTCAAATATGATCTGGGCAAGGCGCTGGGCTGGAAGGCCAAACAGCTGTATACCGGCATCGAGTACAGCTACTGGAAAGACAAGTACGGTATCAAGAATACCGCAGCTTTCGATACCAACCAGAACGTCACCAACCTGCTGGTCAAGGTGCACTTCTGATCAGTTGATAGCGCCGGTGTCGCCTGTTCAGCTCAGCGACACCGCCTCCAGAATGCGTGTCCCTATTGTCACCAGCAACACGGCAGAGCCAAACAGCATCAGCCCCACCCCCCAACCCTTGTCGCGAAAGCTGAACCCGGTGCCCAGCAACAGAAAGCCGATCACCAGCAGGCCCAGCATGAGGTGAAGTTCATCAGTAGGGGTCATTGCAACTCTCTTCGATGGTTGCCTGCGGACTGCCTGTCGCAGGCTGGACCGAACATGTTACTTGCCCGCCATGACACTGCCAAGGCGGGCAATACCGGGCGTTATTTCAATGCTTCCAGACTGGTGTCCGGTGACAGCATCGCCAGCATCCCGATGAAGTCTTCAAGGGGAATACTCTGGCCGTTGAGGTCGATGAGACCGTCGGCATAACGCAGGTTGGACAGAATGTTGTCACCCTCGAGCGTACCCAGTTGCATCATCTCCGCCATGCCTGCGGCCATCTCCGCCAACATCAACGCTTCCTGCTCCACCGCAGCCGCGTCCGCGTCCGGCTGGAACAGCGCCTTGTAACGCACCATATCACTCAGCATCGGTTTGGACAGCGTCAGATTGGCGTCCAGGCCACCAATCAACTGCTGCGCCAGCATGGCCGGCGGCAGATCGAAGGACGCCGGCTGGCTCAGATCCACCCCCAGGGTGAAGCGGCTTTCGCCATTGGCCGTCCGGATCGACAGGTTATCCAGCGCCACCCTCGGTTTGCGCTCCAGCAACTGCTGCATCGCCGTGGTGAACTGCTCCTCCAGCGCCTGCGGATCACTCGGCTCAAGGCCCATGCTCAGGGTGTTATACAGGCCGGCGAGCACGGCGGTCGCCGCCGGGTCGAGCCGGCTGAGACTCCAGTCCATGCGCACTGAACCCAACGACTGACCACCGTAGCTGACCGCACCCACCTGGTAGTTGAGCGCGCCCTTTACTCCCTCGGTGCCCAACGTGGTGCTGTCGGTCTGTACGATATCCTGCAGTACCATCACGGGTCCGTCGGCGATCTCCATGGCCAGGCTGTCCAGGGTCAGGCGACCATCACCCAGATACAGGCCGTATTCGCCCTCGCGGCGGCGATCCAATTCGAACTCACCACCCACCATGTCGATCTGGGCCAGCCCCTGGATCTTCAGCGAGTCGACCCGACCGGTCATCACCACCTTGCTGCCCTGGGTATCGGTGGCAAAATCCGCATCCAGACCGGAGAACGTCAGCTCGGTGCCATCCTCATTAACCACCATCGGTGCTATGCGGATATCGCCGGTAATGTCGTTGCGGTAACCGATGCTGCTATTGACCATCACCGGAGCCTGGGCGCGGCTGGCGGCGAACAACCCGGCGAGTGCATCGCTGGGCTCCAGTTCGGCATGACTGACCGCCATCACCGGCATCCAACGCAACGAAGCCAGTCGCGACAGCGGCAGGGGACCGTGCTCGATCCGATCCTTGATGAACAGCTCGACCGGCAGCTCGGCGCTGTCAGTTGCCGGCAGAGCCAGGCGATAACGCG
The DNA here is from genome assembly GCF_900114735.1 of Halopseudomonas bauzanensis. Classification (GTDB taxonomy): domain Bacteria; phylum Pseudomonadota; class Gammaproteobacteria; order Pseudomonadales; family Pseudomonadaceae; genus Halopseudomonas; species Halopseudomonas bauzanensis. The sequence goes on from NZ_FOUA01000001.1 coordinate 1,205,773, forward strand.
CTTCGCTGGAGAGAATGCCACGCTTGAATTCAACCAGCTCAAGGGCCATATCGCTACCCGGAAACTGCGCCGCCAGTTGCTCGTTGCCCTTGCGGACAGAGTCCTGCAGAACCGCCTCCAACCGCGTGCCCGTATACCAGGCCCCGGCGCTCCCTGCGCCCACCAACAACGCCAGCGTGCCCGCTGCTATCCCTGCCTTGTTCATCGTGTTGTCCTTGCATGTGAATGGTATTGATTCGCCGCTGCGGCGAACCGCACAAATCTGCCACAGCCCTCGGCAGATTGCACTCCTTTCCCGAAGCTGGCTATCATCCTTCGCCGCCCTGGCCCAAGGGCTGTTGCCCAAGGAAACCCATGTTCTATCTCATCGCCGTCACCCTGTTATGGGCCATCTCGTTCAGCCTGATCGGCGCGTACCTGGCCGGCCAGGTCGACAGTTATTTCTCGGTACTGACTCGCATCGTCTTGGCCGGGGCGCTGTTCCTGCCGCTGCTGCGTCCGTGGCGGTTGCCCCGCGGCGCGGCTCCCGGCCTGCTCGCCGTGGGCGCACTGCAGTTCGGCCTGACCTATATCTGCCTGTATCTGTCCTTCGAGTTGCTCACGGTACCCGAGGTGCTGCTGTTCACCATCTTCACGCCGCTGTATGTGGCGCTGGTGGACAATGCCTTGCGGCGGCGTTTCAGCGTCGGCCCGGTGGTCGCCACACTGATCGCCGTAGTGGGCGCGGGCATCATTCGTTATGACGGGATTAGCGATGATTATGTGAAAGGCTTTCTATTATTGCAGCTGGCTAACCTCGCCTTCGCCCTGGGCCAGGTGGGATATGCCCATCTGGTGCATCACTTCCAGATGGACCGCCGCCAGCAGTGGCACGGTTTCGGCTTCTTCTTCATCGGCGCCCTGCTGCTGGCGCTACCGGCCTGGCTGTTGCTCGGCAATCACCAGCAGTTGCCACAGACGTGGCTGCACTGGAGCGTACTTGGCTGGCTGGGGCTGATCGCGTCCGGGCTGGGGTTCTTCTTCTGGAATCGCGGCGCCACCCAGGTGGATGCCGGCACCCTGGGCATCATGAATAACGCTTTGATTCCCGCTGGGCTGGTAGTCAATCTGGTGATCTGGAATCAGCAAGCCGACCTGCCGCGCCTGCTGCTGGGCGGCGCGGTGATCGGCCTGTCGTTGTGGGTGAACCTGCGCTGGGACAGGTGGTTGGGACGGGTCAGAAAATCAGCATCAGCAGACCGATGATGACCAGCAGACCAACCAGAAAGATGATACCTGCAGTGCTGGCGAGAAACTTGAGCATAGAGAACTCCGTATTCGAGGTATGTCATTTTTCGACCCGGACGGTGGCCTGACAGTTCAGGCAAAAGCTCGCTTTCGGCATCTCCCGCGAGGGCGAAGAGTTCACTGGTAACCCTGGAGCCGGTTCAGTCCTTTGCTTTACCGGGCAACATACGGCTCAATACCTGCTTGGCCGACTGCTTGATGATGCCCTGTTGATCAGGGTCGCCCTGCAGCAATGTCTGGGCATAGGCCTTGGCCTGCTCCAGCTTGATGTGCGGCGGCAGCGGCGGCACATCCGGGTCGGTCTTGAATTCGATGACGACCGGCCGGTCAGCCATCAACGCCTCTTCCCAGGCTGCGGCCACGGCGTCTTCGCGGTCAACATAAATACCTTTCAGGCCGATGGATTCGGCGAAGCGGTGATAGGGCACGTTGGGGATATTCTGCGACGCCTCGAACTTCGGATCGCCTTGCATGGCCCGCTGCTCCCAGGTCACCTGGTTGAGGTCCTCGTTGTTGAACACCGCGCAGATCCACTGGCCGTTGCCCCATTCCCGCCAGTACTTGGCAACCGTGATCAGCTCGGCCATGTTGTTCATCTGCATCGCCCCGTCGCCGACCAGCGCCACCACCGGCCGGTCCGGATGGGCGAACTTGGCAGCAATGGCGTAGGGCACCGCCGCGCCCATGGACGCCAACCCGCCGGACAGCGAGCACAGCATATCGCGGCGAATCTTCAGGTCCCGCGCATACCAGTTGGCGCAGGAGCCGGAATCGCAAGTGATTACTGCCCGGTCCGGCAGCCGTGGCGACAGCTCAAACACTACCCGTTGCGGATTGATCGGGTCTGCGGCGACCATGGCGCGGGCTTCCAGGGTCTTTTCCCAATCCTCGCGCCAAGCCTCGACCTTGCGGCGCCAGCTACGGTCGGCCTTGTCGGTGAGCAGCGGCAACAACAGCCTTAACGTCTCGGCGGCATCGCCCTGCAGGCTGACCTCCATCGGATAGCGCAGGCTGAGCATGTCGGCCTTGATATCGATCTGCACACCCCTGGCCTGCCCTTCCTGCGGCAGAAATTCGGAATAGGGAAAACCCGAGCCAATCATCAGCAGGGTGTCGCACTCGGTCATCAACTTATAGCTCGGCTCGGTGCCCAGCAGGCCGATGGAGCCGGTTACCCAGGGCAGTTCATCCGGCAGCGCCGCCTTGCCAAGCAGGGCCTTGGCCACCCCGGCGCCGAGTTTTTCCGCTACCTGAATCACTTCGTCCGTGGCCCCCAGCGCACCGGCACCCACCAGAATAGCGACCTTGCGCCCGGCATTCAGCGCCTCGGCCGCCAGTTCCAGATCCTCCCGATAGGGCACCACCTTGGGCCGGCTGTAGCCGATGCCCGAGTGCACCATGCCGTGGGCATGGCCCGGCTCGGTGTATGCCTCGTCCTGCAGATCGTTGGGCAGGATAATGGTTGCCACCCGGCGCTCACCGTAGGCCGTGCGGATGCCCCGGTCCACCAGATGCCGCACCTGGGCCGGTGCGCTGGCCTGCTGCACGAAGGCACCGGACACATCCTTGAACATCGCCGTCAGATCCAGCTCCTGCTGATAGTGGCTGCCCAGACTGGTCCGCGCCTGCTGGCCGACGATCGCCAGTACCGGCATATGATCGAGGCGCGCATCGTACAGACCGGTGATCAGATGCGAGGCGCCCGGCCCCGAGGTGGCCAGGCAGACGCCCAGGCCGCCGCTGAACTTGGCATCGGCAGAGGCCATGAACGCCGCCATCTCTTCGTGGCGCGCCTGGATGAAGCGGATTTTACCATTGGCCCGATTCAGCGCCCCCATGACCCCGTTGATACCATCGCCCGGGTAACCGTAGATGCGCCGCACGCCCCAGTCGTACAGGCGCTCAACGAAATAGTCACTGACTGTAGTACCCATGGAATCACCTCCTCGGCTCGACCGTATCCGCCCCGGATCGCAGCCCGGGGCCAGGCGCTGCTGAGACTGTGACCGGACGCTGCGGGCCAGGGTTCAGGTGAATTTTTCCTGATCGACCTGCATTTATCGCAGTGATGAGATTGCTTCCGCCGCCTTAAAACCGGATGCTCGGGTTATACAGCCATACGACGGATTCACCTGCGCCATGACCGAACAAGACAAGACAACATCACCCCTGAGTTTCAGCTTCTCGCCCCGCTATACCGATCTGGATACCTGGCGGCACGTGAACAACTCCCGTATCTATCAATTGCACCTCGAAGCCCGCGTGCTCGCCCACGTCAGCCGTTTCGGCCAGGACGCCTGGTTTTCCGATGACGTGCGCCTGCGGCCGCTGCGTACCATCACCGATTATCGCCAGGTCAGTTGGTACGGCCGCGATATCAATGCCTGGATCAGCGTGACCGACTGCGACGATGACAGTTTCCGCCTGCGCTGCGAGCTGTATCAAGATGGAGCACTGGTGGGAACTCAGGAATCGGTAATGGCCGCTTTCGAGAATGGCCATCGGATCGCCCTGCCCGAGAATATTCGTACCGTCATGGCGGCTGCCAGCAATGGTAGCGCCGGCCCGCTGGCACCAGCGGACTACCGCGACCACCTGCAACATGCGCACAACTTCGCCATTCGCCAGCAGCTTACGCCGCGCTATGCCGATGTGGACGCGGACAGCCAGCGCAGCGAGTCGGCGCTGGCGCTGTATATGGAACAGGCCCGCTCGACTGGCGTGCGGCAGCTGGACTTTGACGGCCTGGGCGTATTGGTAGCGTCGGTGGATGTCAGCTTCGAGCATTACCAGGCCGGCTGGACGCCGCTGGAACTGGCCGCCGGCATCAGCCGTATCGGCAACAGCTCGTTCCTGTTCACCAGCTGCGCCCTGCACAAGGATGCGGTGCAGGTCAGTGCGCGCAGCGTGATGGTGGTGATCGACCCCGCCACCAACCGGCCAGTGCCGATTTCACCGGCGCTGCGGGAGCAGTTGGAGGCGTGGTCGATTTGAGATAACAGGGAGCAGGCTTGTGGATGCGGCCTGCTCGCCCCCTGGGATTGTCGAGCACCAGCTCGACAGCTTTCCCATCAGACAACACCGATGCCATCGCCAGCAAGATAGGAGCTGATGCTCGAACCTCGCAGGCGTCTGGCGCCAGTACCCAGCTTGATCGGCCGACCGCTGGTCAGCCCTGATCCCCACCTGCCACCGGTAGAATGGTGCCTGTGATATAGCTGGCCGCATCCGATGCCAGAAACAGGATCGGCTCGGCCTGCTCGTCCAGCGTACCGTAGCGGTGCATGAAGCTGCTGTCGTTGGTCTGCGCGATCAGCGTCTGATACCAGCCCTGCTCCCGCTCGCCCTGCGCCTCGGTATTGCGCGGCGTCAGTCGCGGTGGCGCCTCGGTGCCGCCCGGGGCGGTGGCATTGACGCGGATGCCCTGCTCGGCATATTCGAACGCCAGGTTCACCGTCAGCCCGTTCACGCCGGCTTTCGCCGCACCATAGGGCACGCGCATCAGCCCGCGGGTGGCCACCGATGACACGTTGACGATGGCACCTTGCTGCTGCGCCACCATATACGGCAGCACCGCACGACAGCACCACAAGGTTGGAAACAGCGAGCGCTGGATTTCCTTCTGGATCTGTTCGGGCTGGTAATGCTCGAAGGGCTGGGCCCAGATGGTGCCGCCGACGTTGTTGATCAATACATCGATCCGCCCATATTCCTGATGGGCCCGCGCCATGACACTCTCGGCTCCTTCCCAGGTTTCCAGGTCGGCCTGCAATGCCAGCGCCTCAATCCCCCGGTCACGCAGCTCGCCAGCCACGCCCTGAACATAATCGGCAATGTCCACCAGTACCAGCCGGGCGCCCTCGGCGCCGGCCAGTTCGGCAACCCGCTTGCCGATGCCCTGGGCGGCGCCGGTGATTACCAGCACCTTGCCGGTGAAGCGGGCGCTCATGCGACCTCCTGCGCCGCTACGCTGGGCGTGAAGCGTTCGTAATGGAAGGAGTTCGGCTCGATGTTCTGCTCGCGGAAGTAACCCAGCACCGCATCGACCATCGCCGGTGGCCCGCACAGGTAAACGTCGACATCACCGCCATTGAGGGGCGCACCGTCCATATGGTTGGTCACGTAACCCTTGTTTGGATGGTTGCTGTCCGGGCTGGAGACCACGGTAGTAAAGGTGAAGCCGTCAATGGCCTCGGCAAACGCCTGCAATGCCGGCACACACACCAGGTCCTCATCACTGGTCACGCCATAGATCAGATGGACCGGCTGGCTGCTGCCATTGGCCTTGAGCTGTTCGAGCATGGACAGGAACGGCGCCAGACCGGTACCACCAGCCAGCATCACCACCGGACGCTCCACCGCGCGCAGGTAGAAGATCCCCATGGGGCCGGCCAGCTTGACCTGATCACCGGTTTTCGCGCTGCCCACCAGCCAGGTGCTCATCAGGCCACCCGGTACGTTGCGGATCAGAAAGCTCAGTTCCCGGCTACCGGGGGCGGAGCTGAAGGAATAGGCGCGGGTTTCGCTGCCGCCGGGCACCTGGATATTCACGTACTGGCCGGGCAAAAAGACGATATCGGTATCAGCGGTGACCTTTAGCTCGATGCTGGTGGGTGAAATCAGATTCACCTCGGACACCGTGCCAGTGGTTTCCATGATGCTGGTCTTGCACAGGGTGGAAGCCGCCGGGATATTCACCACGCAATCGCTGGAGGGCACCATCTGGCAGGTCAGGATCAGCCCCTGCTCGGCTTCGTCCTCGGTCAGCGCTTCCTCGATATACTCCTCGCCCAGGTCATATACGCCCTGCTGGCAGCTGCCCTTGCAGGTGCCGCAGACACCATCGGAACAGTCCATCGGCAGGTTGATCTGGTTGCGGTAAGCCGCATCCAGCACGGTTTCACCCTCGTTGCAGCTGATGAAACGGGTGACGCCATCTTCGAAATTGAGTGCGATGTTGTAGCTCATGTCGGTTACTCCTGATCGGCGCGTCCGATCAATCACAGGTGATAGATATCAATCACCTGATTGATGTAATCGTTGTTCAGAATGACCTTCTTCTCGGTGATCACCGGTTGCTCGCCGGTGACATCCAGGGTGCAGAAGGCGGTACCGAAGAACATCTGGGTGGTGTGGTAGCGATGGCTGTTGGTCTGCCAGTTGAAGCGCAGCTTCACCTGGCCGTCAGTCTGCTCCAGAATTTCCAGATTGGTCCGCAAGTGCGTGACGCGGGGCTCCGGCATGGAGGTGGCACCCGAGCGCTCGGTCTTGATCCGATAGACACGATCTTCCAGACCCTTGCGGCTGGGGTAATAGATCAGCGACAGCTCCGTCTGCGGGTTCTCGGTGAGCGCGGCCTCATCATCCCAGCAGGGCATCCAGTACACCGCTTCCTCGTGGTAGCAAGTCAGCCACTCATCCCACTGGCGATCATCCAGCAGGCGCGCTTCGCGGTTGATGAAGGCCTGGATCTGTTCGAAAGTCATGCTCATGCCGAAGTCTCCTGTGCGGTAAGGGCAACGAAACGGGCGCGTTCGGTCTCGACGGCACGCAACATTTCCTCGACCCAATGCTGGTGATGCGTCACGTACAAGCCTTCATCCTCGGGATTGGCGCCGCTGAGCGTGGGCTGGAGATCGATGCGCTGGGCACCTTTGTCCGCGCCTTCGATCCAGTGCGCCGCGCCGCGGCTCATGTCGTTCCACTTCAGGCCTTCGGCGTTGTAACCCTGCTGGCAGGCACGGAACTCTTCCAGATCATCCGGTGTACCCATACCGCTGACGTTGAAGAAGTCCTCGTACTGGCGGATACGCTTGGCACGCTCGTCCGCCGGCTCGTTCTTCGGTGCCCAGCAATAGATGGTGATCTCGGTCTTGTTCAGCGAAATCGGGCGCAGCACGCGAATCTGGGTGGAGAACTGGTCCATCAGGTACAGGTTCGGGTAGATGCACAGGTTCTTGGTGGTGTTGACGATGGCATCGGCACGCGCCTCGCCCACCTTCCCCTGCAGACGCTCCAGATGCTTGTACACCGGGCGCACCTGGGGATTGGTCAGGCGGGTCCAGAGCATCATGTGGCCGTTCTCGAAGGAATAGAAACCGCCTTCACTGGACCAGCTCTTGGCGTCCACCGCCTCGGTGCCGCCCTTCTCATAGTCACGCTGGCCCATGGTCGACAGGTAGTTCCAGTGCACGGTGCCAACGTGATAACCATCGGCGCCGTTCTCGGCAGTCAGCTTCCAGTTGCCTTCGTAGGTGTAGGTCGAGGTGCCACGCAGCACTTCCAGACCGTCTTCGGCCTGATCGACGATGTTGTCGATAACCTTGGTGGTCTCGCCCAGATACTCGGCCAGCGGCAGCACGTCCGAACTCAGACTGCCGAACAGAAAGCCCCGGTAGTTCTCGAAGCGCGGCAGGCGCTTGAGGTCATGGGAGCCGTCGGTATTGAAGCTCTCCGGGTAGCCGCCTTTTTTCTGGTCGCGGGCCTTGAGCAACTTGCCGTCATTCTTGAAAGTCCAGCCATGGAAGGGGCAGGTGAACGAGGCCTTGTTACCGCGCTTCTTGCGGCACAGGGTGGCGCCGCGATGCGAGCAGGTATTGAGCAGCGCCTGCAGCTCGCCTTCCTTGGTGCGGGTGATGACCACCGGCTGACGACCCAGGGTCAGGGTAAAATAGTCACCGGGGTTTTCCACTTGGCTCTCGTGGCCGAGGAATACCCAGTTGCCTTCGAAGATGTATTTCATCTCCAGGTCGAACAGCTGTTGATCAGTGAAGATGCTGCGATCGCAACGGTAATTGCCGTTGGCTGGATCGACTTCCACCGCGCCGCGAATTTTTTTCTCGAGTTGGTCGAGTTGACGAGTCATGTGCGTAACTCCTTCATGCTTTTATTGGTCGCCAGCACCGGGGTATAGGCCCCCGGACCAGCCCGTTACCGGGCTGGTCGATGTCCTGCTTGCTGGCGCTGGGGTGGTTCAGGCTACCGCGGCGTTTTCCAGGGCGCGCTTGCGCTCATGGCGGGCTTGCAGCTCGGCCTTGTCGGTGGAGACCAGTTGGAAATTGAACTCCACTTCGGTGATCGGCCCGCTGACACCATGCTTTTCGCCGTCGGCGGAATGTTCGACTGCGCGAGCCTCGACCACCAGCTCGTCGCGGGTCGCGAAGGCGAAGTCGTCATAGGTAAATTCATCGCCGGCCAGGTTGATCTGGGTGGTCAGGTGCTTGTGACCGGGCGCCGAGATGAAGAAGTGGATATGCGCCGGGCGCTGGCCATGGCGGCCCAGCTGGTTCAGCAACGCCTGGGTGGAACCCTCGGGCGGGCAGCCATAGCCGGACGGAATGATCGAGCGAGCGGCATAGCGGCCATGCTCGTCGGTCTTGATCCGGCGACGCAGGTTGAAGTCACTCTGCGACTTGTCGAAGTAGGAATAATTGCCCTTGGAGTCAGCATGCCAGATGTCGACGATGGCGTTGGCCAGGGGCTTGCCATCCTCATCGGTAACCAGACCTTTGATCAGCATGGGTTCAGCTGTCTCATCGGTACCATCATCCATCCGGGCGAAGCCGTCCGCCAGCGGCGCGCCGGCCACATACAGTGGACCTTCGATGGTGCGCGGCGTGCCGCCGGCCAGGCCGGCTGCTTCGTCCTGAGCATCCATGCGGATATCCAGGTACTTGTCCATGCCCAGGCCCGGCGCCAACAGCGAAGCTTCGCCATTCTTGCCCAGCTCACCGACGTAGTAGACCGCACTCCAGAACTCTTCCGGAGTGACATCAAAATCTTCAATCAGTTGGAAGACGTCGCTCATGAAGCGATGCACGATCTTCTTCACTCGCTCATTACCGGCCTCGACGTGGAAACCAGCAACCTTGTTCAGCAGTTCTTGTACTTCGGCAGTGTGGGTGGTTTGGATTGTCATGGTTATTGTCCTCATATTTATTCTTATTGCCTGATCACAGCTTGGGCGTTGGCAATGTTGTTCAATGGCGCCTGCTTGCCTGACGGCGCCTGTTTCACAGCGTCCTGTCAGCGATCATCCTCGTGGATCGACGACAGGTGGCGGCACAGGGGCGCCACGCTGATGTCCATATAGGGGAACAACGGCAGGCCACTGATCAGATCCTGAAGTTCAGCGTTGTCCTGCACATCGAAAATACTGACGTTGGCGTAACTACCGGCCACGCGCCACAAATGGCGCCACTTGCCCTGGCGCTGCAGATCCTGGGCGTAGGTCTTTTCCCGCGCCTTGATTTCATTGGCCACTTCCGCCGGCATGTCGTGGGGAATGTTGACCTTCATCTCGACCTTGAACAGCATGTTCTTCTCCTCGGTTATTTGCGGCGGTATTCGGCCAGCTTGTCTTCGTCGATCTCGACGCCCAGTCCCGGACCGCGGGGCAGATCCACGCCGTTGTCATGGAAATTCAACGGCTGAACCACAATGTCATCCTTCATCAACAGCGGGCCGAACATCTCGCTGCCCCAGTGCAGGGTGTCCAGCGTCGACCAGGCATGCAGCGAGGCTGCTGTACCGATGGTGCCTTCGAGCAGGGTGCCGCCGTACAGGCCGATACCGGCTGCCTTGGCCACTGCGGCCTGCTCCAGCACCCGCAGCGGGCCACCGGCCTTGGCGATCTTCATCGCCACCGCACCGCTGAAACCTTCCGCGGCCAGCTTGTACATGTCAGTGGCGTCGGCCACGGCTTCGTCGGCCAGAATCGGGATGTGGAATTTGGCGGACAGGCGGGCCAGGGCAGCGAAATCCTTCATCGGCGTCGGCTGCTCGACCAGATCGATACCGGCTGCCTGCAGCTCGGCCATGCCCCTAGCGGCGGTAGCTTCGTCCCAGGCCTGGTTCACATCCACCCGGACACTGGCTTCATCGCCGACGGCAGCCTTGATCGCTGCCACATGGCGTACGTCATCCATTACCGGGCGCGAACCAATCTTCAACTTGAAGTCGCAGTGGCGCTTGGCGGCCATCAGGGTTCCGGCTTCATCGATGTCCCGGGCGGTATCGCCACTGGCCAGAGTCCAGAGCACCGGAATGTGCTGATGAATCGCGCCACCCAACAGCTCGGATACGGGCCGGTTCAGACGCTTGCCGAGCAGGTCCAGCAGGGCGGTCTCGATCGCCGACTTGGCCAGATTGTTGCCGCGGCTGGAGCGATCCAGCATTACCCGTAGGGTATTGATGTTATCCGCTGGCTGATTGATCAGCTGTGGCTTGAAATAGGTGTCGATGGTAAGTTTGACGCTCTCGGGGCTTTCCGGGCCGTAGGCCAGACCGCCGATAGTGGTTGCCTCGCCCAACCCTTCGAGGCCGTCCGAGTCCTTGATGCGCACGATTACCATGGTCTGTACACCCATGGTGGTCATTGAAAGCTTGTGCGGCCGGATGGTCGGAATGTCGACCAGAACGGCTTCAAGGGACTGAATGGTGGCGGGCATGTGTACTCCGAATGCGAGACAAAAGGACTGTGAGTCGAACAGTACGAAGTTTCAGCTATGCCAACCAATATTGAATAAGTAGGCAGCAATACCCTGGAGGTATGGATGGAACTCAGACACCTGCGTTATTTCGTCGCAGTGGCAGACCAGCGCAATTTCACCCGCGCCGCGGAAAAGTTGTTCATCGCCCAGCCCCCCCTGACTAGAGCCATCAAGCAGCTCGAAGAAGAGATCGGCGTGGAGTTATTCATCCGCAAGGCCAGGGGGCTGGAGCTGACATCGGGCGGCGCCTACTTCCTCGCCCATGCCCAACAGATTCTGGACAAGGTCGAGACGACCATCGCTGATACCCGTCGGATTGCCTCCCATCGCAAGACTATATTCTCCATCGGCTTCGTACCGTCGGTGTTCTATGGTCAGCTGCCGCTGATGGTCCGCCGCCTGCGGCAGAACAAGAATCTGGAAATTGTCCTGCACGAGCTGAAGACTCGGGAACAGGTCGATGCCTTGAAGGCGGGCAAGATCGATATCGGCTTTGGCCGCATCAGCATCGAAGATGCTGAAGTGGATCAGGAAAAATTGTTCGACGAGCCGCTGATCGCCGCCTTACCCGTATCCCACCCGCTGACGGCCCGCCCCCCGACTATGAAGGAACTGGCGGAGATGAACATGATCGTCTTCCCTTCCAGTACCGGCCCCAACTTCGCCGATCTGGTGCACGGCCTGTTCCGGCGGCGTGGCCTCAAGGTCAATGTCATCCAACAGGTCAACGATCTGCAGACCGCCCTATCGCTGGTGGCCTCGGATATGGGGTTCACCTTGGTACCAGAACAGGTACGTCGCCTGCAGCGAGAAGATGTGGAATACATGCCGCTGGCTGATGACAACATCACCGTCCCGGTCATCGCCTCGCGTCGCCACGGGGAAAACCCCAACGCCATCATGCGGTTGACCAATACCATTCTGGCGGAACTGGTGGAAAACCGGCTCACGGGCCGCTACCCCTGAGGAGACGTCGCCGCGCTAACGAGAGTTCGACTTTCGGCGGACAATGGTCGGCTGCACTTGACGGAGCAAATCATCTGACCGCAAGATGTTCGCATTAAAAACTTTAGTTCGTAATGCGAACATCACATCTATCAACCGGACAGGACATTCACCATGACATTCTGCGCTCACCAAGGCCGCACCATCAGCTATCGCCTGCTCGGCCAGCCCGAGAGCCCTCTGCTGCTCCTCGCCCATCCGCTGGGCATGACCCAGGGCATCTGGGACGACATGCTCCCCGAACTGCTCGGCCGCTTTCGTGTTCTCACCTGGGATTTGCCCGGCCACGGTGCCAGCAGCGCCTGGCCGGATGATCGCGATGCCATCGAAGCCGAAGACCTGGCCCAGGAAGCACTGATGCTGGCGGGCCTGGCCGGTGCCGAGCAGTTCCACTTTGCCGGCACCTCCATTGGCGGCGTGATCGGCCAACAACTGCTGAGCCAGCACGCTGACAAGCTACTGTCCGCCACCCTGACCAATACCGGCCCGGTCATCGGCACGCCCGACGCCTGGCGCCAGCGCGCTGACATGATCATGGAAAAAGGCCTGCAAACCATGGCGCCGGATCTGGTCCCACGCTGGTTCGGCCCGAAGATCTGCAATGAGCAGCCAGCGCTGGTCCCGGGTTGGTGCATACAGCTGGGCCGCACCGACAACCGCAGCTACGCCCTGCTATGCCTGATGCTCGGCCGCTGCAACTACAGCGAAGCCTTCAGCAATGTGCAGGTACCGCTGCAGATCATTGCCGGCAGCGACGACATCGCCACCCCGCCCGCATCACTGCAGGCACTGGCCAAGGCATTAGGTGCGGCGGAGCCGGTGGTGTTGGAGGGGGTTGGGCATGTGCCGGCGGTGGAGAGTCCGGCCAAGATGGTGGAGCTGTTTAAACAGGTGATTTGAAAGTTTGAAGTTTGTTTCTCCCCTACCCCATAAATACAGGGCACATGGCCCTGTATTTATGGGGCTTATCAATTATCCAGCAGCTCAAAATCGACACTCATTGGTTCGCTGCCAAAGTGCTTCAGGTAACGCACCCGCCCATTATTTTCGCCGCAACGGCACCACACCCATCTGCATACCAAAGGCCCGTAACACACTGTTGACGGTCTCCAGCGTCGGATTGCCGCTATCCTGCTCCAACTGCCGCAGGGTGCGCAGGGAAATATTGCACATGCGGGCGAAATCCGCCTGGGTGAGCCCTGTAATGCGAGTGCGTAGCTGACGGACGGTTTCGCCGAGACTGATGCTGCCTTCGTCGAGCTGGCGCCAGATATCATCGAACACCTCTGCACGACTCTGCTCTTTCATATCAACCCCCATTTCTGCAAGGTTGCCGGCAAGCGCCTGAGTGGTATCAACGGAGCGTTCCAGGTTTCTTCGGGTAGATGTAGAGAACTGAGTAGGTCGGGCAAGGCCAGCAACGCTGCGGCATCCTCTCGCAAACCCTCAAATAGCTCATCGCCATCAACCCATCGCCCCAGCTGTTGGCAGGCTCTGCGCCAATCCACCTGATTAAGCTGCTCGATACCATCCGGCCACCGCGTTGTTCTCACCACACCAGCGGGGTCCATTACCATGGGTGCGATGTCATACATGGGGGCCAGGCTGATGCTGTCCGCCTCTCGTTGCACAGCAAGGTTGCGCCCATGATTGTCAGTATTGCCGAGTACCTGATTAATCAGATCGCGCCGCAGATACTCACGCAGCATGCCGGGTATACCCTGCTGCTGCCCCGCTGCCACCCAAACCTCGACCAGACGCTCGGCCACAGCAACATGGTCCATTCGGCTACCCGGCCGAGTTACACCGCACAGTGAGTAGATGGATTCAACGGCAAGACGCTTGACGGTTTCACCCTCAACTTGCCGATCAAAACGGGGCATCCACAGGCTGGGACGGTTCGCTTCTTCGTAGGCCAGTCCATCGCTTGCGATGGTGTTGAACCTCAGTGCCCCCAGTGCTCGGTAATAGCAATATTCGCTGAACAGGATATTGCGATCCGTCGCGGCCGCCGGATGCCGTGGAAACTTGACGAACCAGTGGTGCCGGGCCTGTTCGTCGGGTAACGACGCATCCGGATACAGGGCACCGCTTACATCTTCTGCCAGTAGCAGTTTGGGCGCTTCACCGCCGGCACCCGAAGCTCCACCCACGGCAGCGCCATGGTCATAGGCATGATCAAGAAACAGGGTGTCGCGGCGAATGACTTCAGCCCGGGAGAACCCGGTCAGTGGACTGGATGACAGGCGCTCAACACCTTCCAGGATGCGCAGATGACCGATAGGTGCGGTTGTGCATTGCTGTAGCAGGAAGAAATCTTCTCCCGCACCGAGAGGCACGGACATGCAAGCGAGGATATGCCTCCGGGCTGCGCCAGCGGGGATGATGTCATGCAGAAATGCGGGAGCGATACCGCGGTGGATATCCCATGACAGGGGGTACCCTGCACTTACCGATGGTTGGAGGACAGAATCCAGCGCGTGCAGATGCTCAACGAGATAATGGCTGAAATATTCTGTTGAACAGACGCTGGCCAGTCCCTGCTCCGGCTGGTCGAAACGGATCACCATTGCATCCTGCCAGCGACCGTCGAGATGGGTTTGTAGTGTTACCCTGTTCGAGTCCATGACCTGCCTCCGGAGATCCTGATAGGTATTATAATACCTAAAATCAGGTCTTGGACAAGCAGAAACGGCATTTTAATGCCTTTAATCATACATAGCAGCCAATCATAGGCATTAAAATGCCGACAGCGGAGCCCCTTGTGGGGGCCCCGCTATCGACTGGATTACGCCCGCTCGATCAGCATCGCAATCCCCTGCCCCACACCCACGCACATGGTGCAGATAGCATAACGCCCACCGGTGCGTTGCAATTGGAATGCAGCCGTCATCAGCAACCGCGCGCCGGACATGCCCAGTGGGTGGCCCAGGGCGATGGCACCGCCGTTAGGGTTGACCCGCGGGTCGTCATCGGCGATGCCCAGCTCGCGCATGACTGCCAGGCCCTGGGCGGCGAAGGCTTCGTTGAGTTCGATAACGTCGATGTCGTCGATCTTCAGGCCGTGCTTATCCAGCAACTTACGGGTCGCCGGGACCGGACCAATGCCCATGATGCGCGGCTCGACACCGGCGGTGGCCATGCCGAGGATCTTCGCCACCGGCTTGAGCCCATAGGACTGCACCGCAGCTTCGCTGGCCACCAGCATGGCGGCAGCGCCATCGTTGACGCCGGAGGCGTTGCCGGCAGTGACCGTGCCGTTATCCCGGAAGGGCGCGGGCAGTGCGGCCAGCTTGTCCAGCGTAGAGGCGCGCGGATGCTCGTCGGTGTCGAAGCTCAGCGGCTCCTGCTTGCGGCGCGGAATGCTGACCGGCACGATTTCCTCGGCAAAGATGCCATCGGCCTGGGCGCGGGCGGTCTTTTCCTGGGAGCGCAGGGCGAATAGGTCCTGGTCGGCGCGGGAAACCCCGAACTGCTCAGCGACGTTTTCCGCTGTTTCCGGCATGGAGTCGATGCCGTGCTGCTTTTTCATCAGCGGATTGACGAAGCGCCAGCCGATGGTGGTGTCTTCGATCTTCTGGCCGCGGCCAAAGGCGCTGTCCGCCTTGCCCATGACATAGGGCGCGCGGGACATCGACTCGACGCCGCCGGCCAGCACCAGATCCATTTCCCCGGCGCGGATGGCGCGGAACGCGGTGCCTACCGCATCCATGCCCGAGCCGCACAGGCGGTTCAGTGTGGTGCCCGGTACGCTGGTCGGCAGCCCGGCCAGCAACGCGGACATGCGGGCGACGTTGCGGTTGTCTTCACCGGCCTGGTTGGCACAGCCCATGATGACTTCATCGATGGCATGCGGGTCCAGCTCGGGCGCCTGCTCCAGCACGGCACGGAAGATCTGTGCTGCCAGGTCGTCGGGGCGCACGCTGGCCAGGGTGCCGCCGAAGCGGCCGATGGCCGAACGGCGGGGGTGACAAATATAGACGTTGCTCATGACAGTCCTCGATTTATTGACCGGCGTGGTGCGCCGCGGTACGCGCTTTCAGGTCGCGCAGCACGGTCAGCTCCTGCTCGCTGGGCGGCGGGGTGCTTTCCAGACTATCGGCGAAACGAATCTCCCAGCCGGTGGCCTCGATCACCTGCTCGCGGGTCACGCCCGGATGCAGGGAAGTGACGACCAGCTCCTTGTCCTGCGGATCGGGCCGAAGGATGCACAGATCGGTGATCACCACGGTCGGGCCACGGCCAATGTTTGGCACGTTATCCCGCGCCTTGCCATCGCGGCCAAAGCCGACAGTGGTGATGAAGTCTATGTCCTTCACGAAGGTACGCTTGGAATGCTTGACGGTGATGAACACCTCTTTGGCATTGGTGGCGATTTCCGGGGCGCCGCCACCGCCGGGCAGGCGTACCTTGGGATCACGGTAATCGCCGATCAAGGTGGTGTTCAGGTTGGCATAACGATCGATCTGCGCGGTGCCGAGAAAGCCGACGCTGACGTGCCCGCCCTGCAGCCAGTAGCGGAACATCTCGGGTACCGAGACGGTGGTCAGTGCCGATGAGCACAGCTCGCCATCACCAATGGACAACGGCAGCACGTCGGGCTTGGTCTGCAAGGTGCCGGACTCGTAGATCAGAGTGATATCCGGCGCATGGGTCAGACGCGCCAGGTTCGCTGCCTCACTGGGCAGGCCGATACCGACGAAGCAGGTCATGTCGTTGTTCAGTGCGCGCGCCGCAGTGACGCTCATCATTTCCGAGGAGGTAAATTCGCTAGTCATCTCAAGCCGCTCCATTCTCGAATACGTTGTCTTTCAGCCAGGCCTGGAACAGCTCGCGATCACGGCCGATGGCATCCCAATCTTTGTAGAAAGCGTTATCGCGATCGTAGTAGCCCAGCGCATAGGAAGGCGCAGCGCCCTTTTCCGCTACGGCGATGGCGCTGATAGCCCAGGACGGAATGACACAGGCGTTTACCGAAGCGCCCAGGTCGTCGACAACTTCCTCAACGGTGACGATGCTGCGCTTGGCTGCCAGCACCGCTTCTTTCTGCACGCCGACAATACCTTCCACCAGCACGTTGCCCTTGCGGTCAGCACGTTGGGCGTGAATGACCGTCACATCCGGCCGGATCGACGGGATCGCCGCCAGACGCTCACCGGTAAA
Source organism: Halopseudomonas bauzanensis (assembly GCF_900114735.1). GTDB lineage: Bacteria > Pseudomonadota > Gammaproteobacteria > Pseudomonadales > Pseudomonadaceae > Halopseudomonas > Halopseudomonas bauzanensis. The sequence continues at coordinate 1,222,719 of NZ_FOUA01000001.1, forward strand.
GGGGCACTCGATGAACTTGATCTGATCGTTGACCTTGGGCAGATCACTGCCGATGTACCCGCGCAATACCGCCAGCGGGAGCCCGGCGGCGCCAGCCTCGTAAGCATTGGCCATGGCCGCGTGGCTATGCTCGACCAACTCGAGAGCGCACGGCCAGCTCTGCTGGACGGCATCGCGCAGGCGATGTAGCGAGCCTACACCCGGATTGCCGCCCCAGGAGAAGATCAGTTTGCTGGCACAGCCGGCACCGATCATCTGGTCGTACACCAGATCCGGAGTCATGCGGATCAGGGTCAGCTCGCGTCTTTGCTGACGGATGATTTCATGGCCCGCGGCGAAGGGAATCAGGTGGGTGAAGCCTTCCATCGCGACGGTATCCCCGTCGTGGATATGCTTTTTCACCGCGTCCTGGAGAGAGAGGAATTCAGCCATTACATATCTCCACTAAGATTAACTGGGCAAGTTCGCATGGCGAACTTTTGTTTTGTATGCGAACATCATGGCGCAACTACTTTCCTTCCGTCAATACCAGCTTTGGGCTTAATCGAAATACGCGCTGATGTTCGCCATGCGAACAATGCTAAGATCGCCTCTGTCATGCATCTCAGGGAGAACGGCTCTGGACAATAAACTTCAACCCGGTGATCGGGATTACGTCGCTGCGTTGGCGTCGGGATTACAGATACTCAGCGCCTTCGATGCCGAGCATCCACGCATGACCCTCACCGAGATGGCCACCCGCACCGATATGGACCGGGCCAAGGCCCGGCGCTTTCTGCTGACCCTGGAAGCCCTGGGTTACGTCAGGCGCAGCGCTCGAGATTTCGAGTTGACCCCCCGGGTTCTGGAGCTGGGGCATGCCTTCCAGGCGTCCAACCAGTACCGCGCCGTCATCCAGCACTACCTACAGGACATCACCGCCGAAATCGGCGAGTCGTCCTCGCTCAGCGTGCTGGATGGGGTCGATGTGGTGTATGTGGTGCGTTCGGCAGCACCGCACCGGTTGATGGCAATCAGCCTGTCGGTCGGTACACGACTACCCGCTGCCTATACGTCCATGGGCCGGGTATTGCTCGCGCAACTGCCGGAGGCGAAGCTTGATAGCCTGTTGCAGCAGGTGAAATTGCGCGCCCACACGCCCCATTCGCTGGTCGACATGGATGCGCTGCGCGCGGAGATAGCGCAGGTCAGGGAGCGAGGTTATTCCCTGGTCGACCAGGAACTGGACCTGGGCTTGCGCTCGGTGGCGACGCCGGTGTTCGCCAGCAATGGTGATTTGCTCGGCGCCATCAATATCAGTACCAATGCCGCACGGGTACCCCTTGAGGTGTTGCTGGATGATTATCTGCCGCGCCTGCGCCGCCTGGCCGATACCGTGCAGAAAACTGTGCGTTCTGCGACAGGCTAGTGTCGGTTTCACGCGCGGCCAAGCTGGGTGTACTGCTGGGCTCGGTGGCCGCTGCTGCATAGGGGATGATCTGGGGCGTGCTCTATGCCCGTCGCTTGGACGGAGCAGAGAGCAATGTTCAGGCGGCCACCCGAACTACTTGATGACCTCCATCCTGACTTTCAGCAGGCCTGCGGAGGTATCACCGATACTGGCAAAGGCCGAACGAGAAAGATCGATAACCCGACCACGGACAAATGGCCCTCGGTCGTTAATGCGCACCACCACGCTTCTACCATTTCGCACATTGGTCACCCTGACCTGTGAGCCGAACGGCAGTGTCCGGTGTGCTGCCGTGTTCTGGCGGGCTTTGTAGCGCTCGCCGCTGGCGGTCTTCCGGTTCTCGTAGCGGTCGGCATAGAACGACGCCTGACCTGATTCTGTATGCCCCACCCAGTTGCCGCCAGCACCCGACCCGGGCATGCTGCTGCACCCGGATATCACAGCCAGCACCACCAGCAGGACGAGTGCCTTGATAGTTAATTGCATTAAATACCTTTCAAACTCATTGCGTTGGAAACAACCTCATCAGGGACAGCTTGCGCTGTCGTGGTTAACTGACACCGGACGCTGCGTTAAGTTTTCTTCCGCAGCATCCGATTGCTGAAAGCTATACTCAGTAGCTCTTGTAAGGCAGGAATTTGCCCGACAGTACCACGTTGACCCGGTCCCCCTTCGGATCAGCCTGGCGCTGGATATCCATGGAGAAATCGATGGCGCTCATGATGCCATCACCGAATTCCTCATGGATAAGCTCCTTGATGGTAGTGCCGTAGACGCTGACGATCTCGTACCAGCGGTAGATAAGCGGATCAGAGGGCACCGCGCTGGGCAATGACCCTTTGTACGGCACGATCTGCAGCCAGGCTATGGCTTCGTCAGGCAACTCGAATAACTGGCCCAGCGCCTCGGCCTGCGCCTTGTCAAAGGTCATCTGACCCAGACAACCCGCGGTCACGAACTCCTTGGATAGCCCTACCACCTCCGCTGCCTCCCGCCATTGCAGGCCTTTGCGGACCTTGCTGGCGAGGATCATACGGGTCACTTCTTCTCGGCTTGAAATCATGCTTTGCTCCTCGACTCGGGATCAGGTGTAAGTTGCTCTTGATTCGCTGTGAAAAAAGCGACGGCTGTCACGGCTGGAATTCACTGAAGTCCGCCTTGCGGATCATGGAATTGATGCCTTTGGTCTTGTCGACTACCTGGGACACCTGGAAGTCAGTCGCTGCGCTGAGATAGGCGTAGGCGACGGTCTCGTCCACGCCGTACTGCTCGACAAGGAACCGGATAGCTTCACGCGTGGACTTTTTCATTGCCTCGTCCAGGTCCTCGTCCAGGCCCAGGGTAATCCAGAAATCGTCTGTTTCACCCATGGGCTGGGAGAGCTGTTTGCCAGGGATGTCACTGGCCCCACCCTTCAGCAGCGTCAAACGAAAGGTGGCACGCGCCGAGCCTTCCAGCGCGGTCAAGGCGACCTCGCCGTCACCTTGCACGAAGTGGCTGTCACCGGTGTAGAACAGGGCACCCGGAACCGCAACGGGGTAATAGGCTGTCGCACCCGCACCGAAGTCGTTTACATCCACGTTACCGCCGTAGTGGGCCGGGGGCACGGAGTGGACGGGTTCATCGGTATCGGCGGCCACCCCCATGATCCCCATGAAAGGTTGCAGCGGAAACTTGATCTTCCTGCCATCGCCGCCGTCCAGCACTCCGACGTATCCGTTCTCACTCCATTCAATGGGTGTGAATATCGACAGATTACCGTACCGCTCTGGATGCTCGGCACTGGCATCAGCCTGAGCCGGGGTCTTCGGATACTCACCCGGCAGCGCGCCCTTGCCGTGCCGGTTTGAAATGACACCATAGGGAACGCGCGGCTCGACCGCCAGGATCTCCACCTTGAGCACGTCGCCCGGCTCGGCGCCTTCGATGGCAACCGGGCCGGTCACCACATGCGGGCCATCCTTGCTGAAATCATGGGCACGGTCCGAGGCGGTCAAGGCGATAGCCTCGGCCAGAACATGCTCGTGCTTGACGCCATGCGACCCGAAATACGCGGCAGGGTCGCGACCCTGATCTTCCAACAGACCTTCGTGGGACACCGTGTCAAAGGTGACCACGCTGCCGGATGGAACAGTCAATACCGGCTTGGCGGTGCGGTTCGGGAGATACCCCCAGATCACGTTATCCAAGGAAGACGGTACGTAGAAATTCCCGGCATATTCCCCCTGCTCCAGTTGAGTAGCGGTGTCGGAAAGCTGCTCGAGAATGGCGAATGGCTCTGGAGAATCGGCATGCACGGCGACAGCCAAAGGAAGCAGAGCGAAAGGGAGCAAGCGGGTAAAACGATTGCGAATAGACATGGATCGTCCTCATTGAATGGATCAACAGGGACGGAGCAATATCTGTGCCGCCTCGCCAAGACTTGATTTAGAGGCTTGGCGGCTGAGAGCTTGCGTTGAAATGGAGCATGATGAAAATCAGTGCATCAAGGTTGGGCTTGCATTCCGAGTACCCTCCTCAGTGGCCCATAAGCTTGTCGACAGCATCCGGTTTGTCATGGACGCCAAAGCGGTCAATGATGGTCGCGCTTGCCTGGTTGAGTCCCAGCACCTCTACTTCCGTCCGTTCACGCCGGAATTTGAGAATGACCTTATCGAGTGACGAAACAGCAGTGATATCCCAGAAATGGGCGTTGTTCAGATCGATAGTGACCTTCTCCAACACCTCCTTGAAGTCGAAGGCGGAGACGAACTTATCCGAGGAACTGAAGAAAACCTGGCCCACAACTCGGTAGATTCGCTGCTTCCCCTCTTTGTCCTGCGTCGAGGTGATTTCCATATAGTGCCCCACCTTGTTGGCGAAGAACAAAGCAGCCAGCAGCACGCCCGCCAGCACACCGAATGCAAGGTTATGGGTGACTACGACCACGGCGACCGTCACCAGCATGACGATATTGGTCGACAGCGGGTACTTCTTCAGGTCCGTGATGGAAGACCAGTTGAAGGTGCCGATCGAGACCATGATCATCACAGCGACCAGGGCAGCCATGGGAATCTGACTGACCCAGTCGCTGAGAAACACCACCAGAATCAACAGCACAGCGCCGGCCACCAGGCAGGACAATCGTGTGCGCCCGCCCGACTTCACGTTGATCACCGACTGACCAATCATGGCGCAACCGGCCATACCGCCAATGAGCCCGGAAGCGATATTGGCTACGCCCTGGCCCTTGCACTCACGGTTCTTGTCACTGGTGGTGTCGGTCAGGTCATCGACAATGGCTGCGGTCATCATGGACTCCAGCAGACCAACCACCGCCAGCGCAGCGGAATAGGGAAAAATGATGGCCAGCGTCTCGAAAGTCAGCGGGACATCCGGCCAGAGAAATACCGGCAGAGTATCCGGCAGCTCACCCATGTCACCCACCGTACGGATATCCAGCCCAAGGTAAAGAGACACAGCGGTAAGTGTCAGGATGCATACCAAGGGAGACGGAATCAGCTTGCCCACTCGGGGTAAATAAGGAAAAAGGTAGATGATTCCCAGACCGGCCGCGGTCATCGCATAGACATGCCAGGTAACGCCGGTCAGCTCAGGCAATTGCGCCATGAAAATGAGGATCGCCAGGGCGTTAACAAAGCCGGTAACGACCGAGCGCGAAACAAACCGCATCAACGAACCCAGTTTCAGGTAACCAGCCAGTATCTGCAGCACGCCACACAGCAAGGTTGCGGCAAGCAGATACTCAAGGCCGTGATTCTTTACCAGGGTCACCATCAACAAGGCCATAGCACCGGTCGCCGCCGAAATCATGCCGGGACGCCCACCCACAAAGGCAATTACCACGGCGATACAGAATGAGGCGTAAAGCCCGACCTTGGGGTCGACACCAGCGATGATGGAAAACGCGATTGCTTCAGGAATGAGTGCAAGGGCAACAACGAGACCCGCCAGAATGTCCCCGCGGATATTGGAGAACCAGTCTTGTTTCAGTGATAGAAGCATTGTATTTCTCAACTGCATGAGTCGGCGACGCAGCACGGCTTGAACCGGACGCAATGGATCGACATGACATTTTCAAAAAGATTAGAGATGCTGCGTAGGAGCGGAGCTCTCATGCACAGCGAGACAAAACCACTGGACTGTCCAGGGTCGCTTACAGCGGAGGGGGCTGGGCGCTATGGCGGCGTTAGCTGCCGTTCAATGTGAAGCTGGGTAGTCATCTTCAAACTGTCTTCCGAAATTCTAGAGGGGCTGACTATACAGAAGCCGCAAGAGATTATCGACCCGATCCCAGGCGGCTCGGGTATCGCCAAACTGGCGCTTGCTTGATGGCGTGTCAGGTCCTCACCGCCACCCTCATGTCCAATCTGCCCAAAACAAAAAAGGCCCGCATTTCTGCGAGCCTTTTCAATGATGGTGCCGGCACCAAGAGTCGAACTCGGGACCTACTGATTACAAGTCAGGCCCTGACCTTAAATGTGTCTACGGCTACTGCCGCTAATCCACAATGTTGCTGAGAAAGATCATAATCGACCTTGAGCGAATGTCAAGAATCAGCGGGCTAGCGCACCCAAACAGTCAGCGGAATGTGCGCGACTGGCGTCTCGTGAAGGGTCACAGATCAGGGGACGGTCAGCTTCAGACTTGTATTTCCCTGAACATTTTTAGCATTCCATTGCAGCTGAATTAAGAACGATTTCAGTCCTCGTTGAAATAATCCGTATCCAAGTGTTTGATCTCATAGACCTGTTTAACGCTGCATCCGAGGTTATTCTCAACCATCAGCCGAGCCAACTCTATTCCGTCGATCAGCACAACCTTGATATCCAGGCTGAGCGCTGCTTCGCGCGCGCCGGTGGAAAAGTCCGAGGTTGTGATGAACACGCCCTTACGAGCGCGCTGGCGGGTCAAGGCTCCGATGAATTTATCGATCTCGGGGCGGTGTACAGTATTACTCCAGCGTTTTGCCTGAAGGTAAATCACATCCAGGCCGAGCTTGTCTTCCTTGATGATGCCATCTATGCCGTCATCCCCTGTGGCCTGAGTAGCGCTGCCGGCCTCCTTGCGCGAGCCGCCGTAGCCCATGGCGATCATAAGATCCACTACCAGGAGCTCAAAGAAACCAGGCGAGGCAGCGCGAACCTGGGCCAGTAACTCATCCGCCAGTGACTGAGTCAATGCTTGATGGGCGCTGGTCAGCTGCTCGTCAGGTGTGGCCTGTTCTAACGGCTCGCTAGGTTGCGGACTGACGCTGCTGTCGGCCGGGCGTGCTGTGTGGAAACTTGCGAACTCGGGATACCGCTTGAGCCAAGTAACAGTTATGCGCTCTGGGCCGGTGCTGAGAGCTTCCAAGCCACGCTCGGTAATCTGCACCATGCCCTTGGCCGGGATACTCAGCAGCCCAGCCTTGTTCAGGTAGGTACGCGCCCAGCCAATGCGGTTGTTGATCACAGTTTGCTTACCTGAGGGCAGGCGCTCGTGCAGCTCCGCATCGCTAAGATGAAAGCCGCTGGCGACTTGTTCACGCAGGCTACTCAATGCCAATGGTGTACCATCGGCTACGGTCGCCAGCACTGGTCGCATGAGACTCTGAAAATCTGGAATTGCCATGCATTTCGTTCCTTGTCTATGCCTGCAGATGTCCTACGCACATGCTGGACAGGGCGATATCTCTCCGAAGGCATGATGCCAGACAGTAGTGGCTAAGGGTACAAAGAGCAGGATTGTCGTTGCGGAAGTAGTGGGATTAAAAGCGGCAGCAATAATGGGCTGCGCTCATGTCGACAAAGAAACTGTAGGTCTAAAAATGCAGGCTGAGTGCCTGCTCACCAGCCGAGATTGAGCGATTCCATTCGCTCGTGAGGTGGGGCAAGGCTCAGCGTTACGCCTCGGACCGCTGCATCAAATAATTTCTCAGCTTATCAACCGGCACATCCACATAGACCATCGTGGACCGGATATCCGAATGCCCCATCAACAGCTGGGTCAGGTGAATATCCGCGTTATCACCGGCCATCAGCTCGGTAGCGAAGCTGTGGCGGAATCGGTGCGGAGAGATTGTCATGTCCAGCTTGCGAGATAACCGGGTGAAAAACATGCCCACCTGCCAGGTGTTCATTGTTTCGAGCCGGTGCCTCTTGCTGTGAAGGTTCACATTGAACAGCTGGTCAGACGGCTTCGCACCTCTGCGCACCGCTTGGTCCAACAGGTGGTCCAGCAACGGAATCAACTCCCTGTGCAGCGGTAGCAGGCTTTCTTTCGAGTTCTTTGCCCCTTCCGCCGAACATATAAAGCGGGCGTTCCGCAGGTCGATGTCATGCAGCTTGATGCATAGCAGTTGCCTCTGTCTTATGCCGGTGTGGTAAAGCATCTCCACCACCACCAGCCAGAACCAGGCCGGATGGATATAAGCACCCCGAGGCTCGCCTTTCTCCTCAAGATCCATGCAATACCTGAGCAGCTGTCGTATTTTTGATATAGCCCCGTCCGGTAGCGTTTTGGTCTTTAGTATGGGGGGCTTCAGATTGACCCGAAGAAAAGGGTTCTCTGTAACGTACCCCCGCTCAATTCCAAAGTTGTAGAGGGCCTTCAAGTGTCGACTATATGTATTCCAGCTTACTTCGGAGATGCCCTCAGGCCTCCCCGGGCGCTTTACAACCGTTGCCCGCCAAGCCAATACCTGCTGCTTGGTAACCTCTGCCGGATAATCAGTTTTTATGTGTCTCTTCATCACACGAACGCACATGGCATAGCCTGACTGTGTTTTCAGAGAAGACCAGCGTTCCGTGAACAGCTCGGTCATTAGCTCATCAAACGTTAAACCGTGCACATCAATTTCCTTCTCGAAGTTCGAGATAAATATTGTTTGCAGGAGGAACGCCCAGGATGTCAGGTTTACTGAGCAGCACTCCCTTGAGGGTGCTGGTCTTACCGCTGGGGCCAGCGACGGATACAGTAACGATATTTCGCTTTTCTGGACCTGGACAGCGGACATGTAACTTCTTTTTTTGGAACCGGATTTGAACCTGTTCCCATGCCCCATCGTGTCCGTAACGGTCTACACAGTATTTCTTGAAGATATTCGGGCTCACCAGGAACCATGAACCGGCCACAACATGGACAACGGCCTTGGCGTGGTTAACCCCGAGTTTCTTGGAGTGAATGCCTTCCCTTACCCAAGAGATAAATTCATCCCCTTGGTCGTGAGCTACTTCGCCGATCTTCTCAGTTTCACCATGTAGCCGCTGGTGCGTTGCTTGTGGAACCAGCGGCAACGACGCATCAGCGGCGGGAATTACATTCCCACCAAGCTCATCGGAAATCAACCGATTCCTCGTATCGCCGATACTTGCCCCTGTCTCCAGCGCTGGATCGCTTGAATCCATGCTCTGCTCAACGTCTGGGGACGTCACGACAGCTTTAGCTTCCGGGCGCTCGTCTCCCGCTGCCCAGATGAGCGACGGAGTTGCTTTGAGCAAATGCAGTTTGGAGGTACTCCATTCACCGACTTTCACAGTGCAGCCAGACCACACTGCCAATCCTTCAGGGTTTGGCAATACCAGGCCATGCGCGAGCATTTCATCGTATAAACGACTTTCATCTGCCGGGACGCCGGGTATCCCCTGTTCATATAGGTACGTCTTAAGCGAACGCGGCACCGTTGGTGTGACAAACCAAACAGCATCTTCGGACAAGAAAACGGCGGAACCTTTAGTCCCATTCAATGGCAAGCGCTCACTTTTCACGAGATGCCGAAGGGCATCGATCAACTTTCTTTGAAGGGACTGTTTGGGTGCGGCATCGAGCCGCCGCAGATCGCCGCCCATCGCCTTGCTCACACTACTTTTATCGGCTTGATGAACAATCTCGCCGACAATGCCAGCCCGCTCCATATGGCCAGAGATCGAATACATCACCTGTCCAAACAAAACTGCATCGCTATACAACCAATCCAGCACCGCCCCGCCTAGAATGTCACGGGCAAAAAGAGCGCCGGTTGCTGCATGTAGGTGGTAATCACGACCTGACTTGTAGCGCACGCGATAAGTCCCTGGGATGGGACCATTCCACAAACGCCACAACGAGCCATCCTGCAACAAGATATCGACATCCACAGCCGCTTTTGACACGTCATGCAGTAGTGCAGCGTACAGAATACCCATGCTCCACAGCTCGCCTACCGATACCTGATCCTCTGGTCTGGCTCCCGCGGGCAATAAATGCTTCCGGCGAATTCGGAGGGCATAACACATGATCTCCAGTCCATGATCCAGCATTCCACCCGGGTAAGAATGATGATGAGATTCAGACGCAGGAAGTAGCTGAACAAATGCAGCGTAACGTTCTATCGGTGCCATAACGTAGGTATCGAACGTAGCCCTCGGTATTGCGCTCATCTCATACAGCAGCTGCAACAGGCCCCGGCGGTATGGAGTGCCCAACAGATCATTGGCTGTTTGCAGGCGCGACCATTGAGGGTCTGTCACCTCCTCAATGTCTTCGTCCAGCCCGAATACAAGACGCCTCAGGATAGCCTGCATTGTCATGATCACTCCGTAATGCACCTGTGTTCAGGGTTACTACAGCGTAATCTTCTGGCCAAGCACAGGGGAAATGAAATACCCATTTCTGGTATTTCTTTAGCAGCTTGACAGGAGCTCAAAGCAATCCAATTATTGTCTGGCAACCGTCGTCCACGGCCGGTGATCGTGGAACCCTCAGCGCAATGAAGCGCTACCCTTTGAACGACTGCGCATTCTGAAAAGTCGACGGCGCTCTGCAGCGCTGAATGCTATTCAAACCAACCCAGACGGGCCTTTCCCGCCTGGGCAGGGTCTCGTCATATTCCCACCCGATTGGCAATCGCAAGCCGCCTTGGCGCTTGCGTGTCCCACGTTACTCAGGAGTATTCACATGACCCCGTTATTGCTTGGTATCTCCGGCTTAATCAACGCAGCAAAAATGCACCTCAATAACCCTTTGGCTGAAAACAGAGACTGGTCAGACTACGAGACGCCGGCTTTTTCCCGCCGGAGCGGCGTCAGCCTGGAGCAATGGTACAAAGCGAAGTTCAACGATAACCCTCCGCAGCGGTACCGGCTGCGAGGATCACTGGATCAATTGATTTAACCCAACCTTCCCTCCTTGGTATTACCACCCAGACGGAGCAAGACTGTTCCTGTCTGGGTGTCCCTCACCGCATGAATGGAGAGTTGCTGACCGCACCGGTCCCAACTTCCTATAGGCGCTTCATGAATATTTTCTTTATGTAGTCATAGCTCTCCAATGTGTCCTCGCCGGCGTCCTGACTCTCGTACCAGAAAGCGGCATCGAATTCTGCCCAGAAGTCTTCAAAGCTTTCGAATTCCCTGACGCTGCGCCCACCGAGAACATCATCAACTGCTTCTACCAGATATGAATTGCTAGCCTGGCTCATGTCATCAGTCCTCATTTGACTGGTTTAATGAAACGTAAAACCACCACGGCTTTAGCTGACAAAAAGATGGCCACCGACTGGTGGCCATCTTTATTTTTTTTGCTGCAGATATCCGATCAGAGACGAAGATCCTCGGATGCATCAATAGAGAATATTCGCCGCTTTCAGCTAATAATCGGAAGGCAACAACAAGGTTGTTACGCTGCGGTCTCCTTCAGTGATGACCCATAGCTTGGGCGACCCCTCTACCGGAATCACATAACTGGAGAACAACTGACCGTGCTCATCTAACGCCAACAGGTTTACTGCCTTGTCCTCGTCACAAAGATCTCCCCAATCCCCAGCCAGGTGCCGCTGCAGGTACGGGTACGGATTAACCAGACCTCGACGCACGAGTTCATATACAGCGCGCGTCATGACCACCTTCCCAGTGGGAATTAAAGCTGCATCACGCTCTTGCACTGAATGCGCAGGGGCACGCTGGCGATGGATCTCACGCAGCTTAGCGCGCCACTCAGGGTTATTGCCGTCTGGAGTAATATCGAGAAAATGCAGCGGGCATCCGTAGTAGAACGGCCCCATCTCTTCCGGTATAGACTTGTGCCCCCAGAGGCCATCCGCACACGCAAGCAGCTCGCAGACTATGAAGGTGTAGTCGTCGCCGACGGCGTTGTCATTCACCACCCCGGCAATCTTCAGCTTCAGTCTCACCACCATCCACAGCTCGTTGCCCACCAAAGCATGCTGCAACACCTTACGGTTACGAATATAGTTTCTGTCAGGAGCTAGCAGCTTTTGAATCAAATCCATTCTATTGCGATATGAAAATAACCATCCCATGAAATGAATCCTCATGAAGTGGCCGGAGTCCCTTACCGGGAACCCCGGCAGGGTGTAGATATAAATGCCCTACGACGCCATGGCGCTGTAGTCAGACCTATGCTTAAAACGGATCAGATGACGATCCGTTGACTGTGGATCCATGTAACAACCCTTGGTCATATCAGTCCTTGCTCAGCAAACGAAGCAGTTTCAGTGCCGGCAACGATGATGTGATCCAGAACGCGGATATCTACAGATCCCATAGCCTGAACCAAACGATGAGTCAGCCGTTTATCAGCTTCACTGGGAGAAGGCGAGCCACTGGGGTGATTGTGGGAAAAGATCACTGCGGCGGCGTTAACACGCAACGCTTCCTTGACCACCTCCCTTGGATACACAGCAGCCTGATCAATCGTGCCCCTGAATAGCTCGGTACAAGCAATCAAGCGATGCTGGTTATCGAGAAATAGTGCAACGAATACTTCGTGTTCATAGTTAACCATCTGGACCCAAAGATATTCTTTGACAGCACTTGGGGCGGTGAAGGCTGTTCCGCGGCGGAACTTTTGCTGCATGGCATCCCGAGCAGCTTCGAACACCTGATCCATGGTTGCCGGGGCGTAATGTCCCTGCGGATTTTCCACCAACAATTGTTTTGAAAGCATGTCGATTCTCCGAACAGAAATAAGGGGAGAATCATCACGCCCGCCGGGAGTGAGATTGCTCCCCGATGGGTTTGAGTGTATTGAATATGAAAGGGCGGTTGCTCTGCCCTGAAATCAGGCTACCTCTTGCTCCTGTTCAGGCATGGCAGTGACCGCTTTGGCCTGGTAGACCATCTTGCCGTTTATCTTGATCCAGCCGATATACAGCAGTCGACCTTTCAGTGAAACACCGGCCTGACCCTGCTTGGGGCCATTCTGGTAGGTAAAAACATCCGGCCAGATGTCACCAATCCGGAAGCCAACCAGAACCTTCATTTCAGCATCTACCGCTTGTTGGCAACGACGAATCTGCTTTTCAGCCTCTTCGCCGACAACATTGCAATCAACGTAGGTGTACTCGACAGCATCAGTCGCCCCCTTCAGAGCGGCGACGGTCACAGCCATGAAAGGTTTTCCCTTGCGCGGAGTCACCTCCCGCAGGCGATTGAGGTAACCGATACCAGTGGTGTGAAGGTCAAAGTATTTGGTTTCTGAGGTTTGAGTAGCGCTCATGGCAATTCTCCGATTTCTGAACGTGCTGAAAAGCGGAGACAGCTTTTCCCTTGCAGGGAAAGCATTCCCCGCAAGGTGGGTACCGCGGATTTGAGGTCAAGCGATAAAGCGTGATGAGACGAGCATTCAGCACCGGGTGCTGGCGGCTTTTCGGAATGCGCAGCCGCTCAAAGGAGGCGCTTCTCAGCGCTAAGGGCTCCACGATTACCGGGCGTGGACGACGGAATACATGAGTGATGATTGTCGAACAGCCAGAGGTTGTCAAGGTCGTGGCAGTCACACTGCGCTGGAAATGCTTTGCCTTCATTAGGCTCGAATGCGAAAGAAAACCGCTAGCTTTTGATAAAACGGCTGTTTTGGCCAAGAGGCAAAGATTGTATACCTGTCTAACATCAAGGCAGACGCGAACCCAGTGTTTGAAAGCCCCGTAAACCGATAGCGTCTTCTGCTTTATCTAGGTAAACGATGACACTGGCTCGCTGTCAACTCAGAACCACAATATGCGTGCTCATGTCGAAAACCAAAACTCCTCCTTCCGCAAACCCCTGCACGGCCGCAAGCGTATCGCTAGTCACCTTCTCTATGAGGGCAAGACGGCTTGTAGCATCCATGTTTGCAAATGATGGAATCGAAGTAGCAGCCCCTAATATTGAAATTTGTACAAATTTTTCAGGTTCAGGAATTCGGACAGGTAAAGTTATAGCGGCGACCTGCACATCTTTGAATTGGGTGCTGAATAATTGATGCAGCGTTTCTTCATTACCCAAAGAAAACGCGATATCCAAATCAGCAACTGGCACATCAAGATGCTTTGAAATTGAAGAAAACAGGATTTGGAATAAGGGCTGCTGGTTTAACGACTGCCATACGCTGACAACTACTTTACCACCGGAACGCAGTACCCGTCGCATTTCGAGCACAGCTGCAGGCTGGTCTGGGAAAAACTGAAACCCTTGTTGGCAGAAAATAATATCGAATTCGTTATCCGGAAGGTCGAGCTGCGTGGCATCCCCTGAGTGCCAGATGATGGCGGCCCCGTCCGGAATCTGTTGTTTGCTGCCGACCTTCAACATGTCTGGATTTATATCGACCGCAACAACGCGACCATCCTCCCCGGCCAGCGGCGCAACCTGCCTTGCCACACTACCCGTACCGCATGCCAGATCCAGAACATGGTCACCTGGCTGGGGGGAAACCAGGTCAAGCAGCACGCGTGCCCACGGATCTGCAATATTCCGGCTGAGATAGCGTTCGTATACCTCTGCGGGCCCCAGGTTTGGTTGAAATTGTCTATCCATCATCTGACTCCTCTACTGAATATTCGGCCCGGCCTTCAGGTTGGACTGAAGGCCGGGCTGCTTTAGCTTTATCGAAGCTGGTAGGAGATAACTAACGAACGCTGCGATAGGTGATGCCATTCGGATTTGGGCCAACCAAAAACGTGGCGATTACCTTTTCTTTCCTTACATCAATGGCGCTTACCGTATTATCCACGTTATTGGTGACGAACATAAAATCTCCGTCATCACTGGCCACCAGACCGTGCGCCCCTTTCCCCGTTACTATCGTACTCACAACTGTCCTGTTGTTTGTATCAATTACAGTAACACTATCATCTGGGTCGGCCGCATCGCCCTGGTTCGCGACATACATTTTAGCGTCTGATGCGGCGAATAGCTGGATAGGGTTGCGTCCTACGCTAACACGATCGACCACTTTTCTCGTCTCGGCATCTATGATCGCCACCTTATTTTCATCCCGCAATGACACATAAACGTATTTACCATCCGGCGTGTATGCTACTTGAACGGGAGCTTGGCCCACATGGATTCGTGCCGCTTCCTTGAGATTTTCTGTATCTATAACTGACACGCTATTATCAGTGACGTTAGCGATATAAAGCTCATCACCATCCGGGCTCAGGCGTAAGCCATGGGGGTAACTTCCAGTCTCAACTTCTGCAACAACGGTTTTCCTCTGCGTATCAACGACCGTCAAAATATCATTATCCGCATTTGTGATGTAGGCATAGCGCCCGTCCTGACTGGTTACGACGTGGGCAGGATGACTGCCTGAAGGAAGAGCCTCCAGTACATTTTCCGGCTGCTCAGGATCCATCAGCAGTAACCCCTTTGCACCACCTTCCGCTTGGCCATGGCCACCATGACCGCCTTGCTCTTTCGATCCCGATTTCGGGCTACCTACAGCGAGTAATATCTGCCCATCAGGGGATATCTGAACATTATGAGGCACGATGGAAATAGCTGTAGTGCTCACAGCCCCTGTTCGCAGCTCAATTGCACTGATTGAGCCGTCACCCTCATTGGCACTATAGACAACGGCATTGGGCATGGATGCCGCATGACCCGTACCGATGGAGAGGGCTAATGAAACCGCTACGAGGGTAGGACGAAGCTTAAGCATAGTATAAATCTCCAGGACAAAATGGGATTAGGTATGTTCTATGCAAACAATAGTTGGCAATTTCTGTCTGGAGGATGACTTCTTAATTACCGTTCTGTCATATAGCCGCGGCGTAGTGAGGTAGCAGAAGCCGCCCTGGGTTACAAAGTTGTAATAGAAGGGCAATCATCCTGACAGGCGCTACAGGATAAAGTTGACACTGCCACGCCATGCCAGCCCCCTGTCAGGAGAGAAAATATGAAATGCGATATTAAAACGATGTTGAAGGCTGGTATTTGGCTAGCAGCCCTTGTTACTGGTGCCTATTTGGTATTTCCTGGCGCCCGCGAATGGCTTATAGGAATGAGTCCTTTCCTACTCTTACTTCTGTGCCCATTGATGATTATTTTCATAATAATGGGCATACGATCGTGCCATGCGGACACACACAACAAGGATGAAAAGCGAAGCGCTAGCGGTGATAAAACATTTTGAAGAATAACGAGCCAACTCAATTACAGAGCTGATTTAACGCCGCTCATCACGCTAGCAGGTTTTTATTGTCGAGTTTGTGAAGTGAAACTTACACGCATTATTTTATCGTTCCTGGCACTGATGCTGGTGTCCATACCCAGCATCAGCTCAGCGCAAGAACGCAGCTCCCCGCTTACCTTTTCTGACACTACATCGTCATATTCTATTTCAGGCAACAGCGGCTTTTTCGGTTCGATTCAAGGCTGGCTTGGCGGCGCTGATGCTGCCCCTGCCCTGCTGCCACCAGACGAGGCCTTTAAGGTATCTTTGACTGCCAGCAGTCCTGACTCGTTGATAGCCACGTTAATCGCAGCAGACGGCTACTATCTGTATCGCGATAAGCTGGCGTTCAGTGTTCAGTCTGCCGATGCTGTCATTGATCATGTCGAGCTTCCACCGAGTGAGCTGATAGATGACCCTCTTTTCGGTCGTGTGCCGGTTTACTTTGGCGCCATACAGGTGCCTATCACGCTCGGCATTCCTCCTGGGTCGAATCCCGATATGCTGACCCTGGATATCGCCTACCAGGGATGTAACGATCCGGTAGGCGTGTGCTATCCGCCTGAGCAAAAATCCTTGTCTGTTTCACTCGATGTGCCAACTCAAGCACATCTTGAAGCCGGCAGGAATAACAGTACTCCAAAGTCCACAAGCGCTGGAACATCAGAAAGCTCGCTTGTCCGAGAGTTGTTCGGTCAAGGTAACACCTGGGCATTGATCGCTGCGTTTTTCGGGTTTGGCTTAATTCTAGCGTTTACACCCTGCATGCTTCCGATGATTCCGATACTTTCGGGACTGATAGCAGGGCACAGCCCTGCGTTAAGTCGTAGGCATGCCTTTGGTTTGTCGCTGGTTTATGTTCTGGCGATGGCATTGACGTACGCTCTGGCCGGGGTCGCTGCTGGTCTGGCCGGAACGATGCTGACGGCGTACCTGCAGAACCCGTGGGTACTGGGTAGTTTTGCAGGTGTTTTTGTACTTCTTGCTTTCTCCATGTTCGGCTTTTACCAGCTTCAGATGCCATCTTTCATTCAGGGCAAGCTCTTCGGAGTCGCGAACCGTACAAAAGGCGGCAAGACGATCAGCGTGGGCCTGATGGGAGCATTATCAGCGATCATTGTGGGCCCCTGCGTCGCTGCCCCGCTGGCTGGTGCCTTGTTGTATATAGGCCAGACAGGCGATGTGGCTCTGGGCGGGGTGGCGCTTTTCTCCATGGCCATAGGCATGGGGATCCCCTTGTTGGTCTTTGGTACTACAGCAGGTGCGTTGCTACCAAAAGCCGGGCCGTGGATGTTATCGGTCCAGCGTTTTTTTGGCGTAACTCTGCTCGCCGTTGCTATTTATATGATCTCTCCGATCATACCTTCGGTGATTCACATGGGACTATGGGCTGCTCTGCTCATCGTCTGCGCAATGTATTTGAAAGCACTGGACCCCCTTCCTGACAACGCCTCTGGTTTTAGACGCTTCGGTAAGGGGTTTGGCGTCATAGCCTTGGTTTACGGCCTGGCCTTGTTAATTGGTGTTCTCTCAGGTGGTCGTGACGTCCTGCAACCGCTGGATGGCTTTGGAGGCAAATACGCCTCCGAGCCGACTTCCTCGAACGAGCTGCAATTTGAAAAAGTGGCCAGTCTCGCTGAGCTTGACTCGCTAATCCAAGGGGCTGAGGGGCGTTACGTCATGCTCGATTTCTGGGCAGACTGGTGTGTCTCCTGCCATGAAATGGAGCGATTTACTTTCGCCGATGAGCGGGTCAAAACACGTCTCAAGGATGTGGTGCTACTGAAAGCTGATGTGACCGCCAATAATTCGGAGGATCAGGCGTTACTACGACGCTTCGGGTTGTTTGGGCCGCCTGGCATCATCTTCTTTGATCAGGAAGGCTTAGAAATCGACTTTCAGGTGATTGGATTTCAATCTGCTAAAAAATTCATTCGTTCGCTCGACAGCGCTATCCCTCTCTGAGTGCGCCGCGTACTCCTGACGCTTGGATTACAAAAAAGTAATGCAGGCGTCACTCGTGTGACAGCTCGATTTGACTAGAGTCAAGTAACCGCTGCCGATGGTCCAGTCCCAGCGTATCTCATTGAGTCATCGAACTACCTGATAAAGGATTCTCATTGCGTGAAACACTTAACTGAACTCCCCATTCTTAACCCAGGTTTGTCTCGACGCCGTTTTGTTCAAGGTTTGGCAGCCGGTGGTGTATTGCTGAGTCTGTCTCCTTTGGCGCGCGCGACTGGCCTGTTGTCAGGCGCGGGCACGAAAACGGGCACCGCTAATATTCTAAGCGGTACCCAGTTCGATCTGGAGATAGGTGAGTCCGCCGTCAACTTTACAGGCAACCCCCGCATAGCCACGACCATTAACGGCTCACTGCCCGCACCAACGTTACGCTGGCGTGAGGGAGATACGGTCACCATTCGCGTGACGAATCGGTTGAAGGAAACCACATCGATTCATTGGCACGGCATCATCCTGCCATTTGAGATGGATGGCGTGCCGGGCATCAGCTTTAGAGGGATCCAGCCTGGCGAAACCTTCACCTACCAGTTCAAAGTGCAGCAAAACGGCACCTACTGGTACCACTCGCACTCTGGAATGCAGGAGGCGACCGGGGTCTACGGGGCGATCATTATTGATCCCGCTCAAGACGACCCAATTCGTGCAGACCGCGAATATGTCGTTCAGCTGTCTGACTGGACTGACGAAGACCCGATGCGGGTGCTGGCGAAGCTCAAAATGCAGGGTGATTACTACAACTACAACCAGCCTACCGCAGTAGATTTCTTTCAGGACGCCTCCCGCATTGGGCTGAAGGCAGCCATTGATAAACGCAAGATGTGGAATGAGATGCGGATGAGTCCGACGGATCTGGCCGATTTGTCAGCTGACGTACTCACCTATCTGATGAACGGCACCACTCCCGCAGGCAACTGGACAGGGCTGTTTCGGCCCGGGGAGCGCATCCGCCTGCGCTTCATTAACGGTGCCGCCAATACCTTCTACGATGTCCGTATCCCAGGTCTTCAGTTAACCGTTGTTCAAGCCGACGGCATCAACGTCGAACCCGTTACCGTAGATGAGTTCCGGTTCGGGCCAGGGGAAACCTACGATGTTCTGGTGCAACCAAAAGATGATGCTCACACCATCTTTGCCCAAGCCATGGATCGTACAGGTTACGCGCGCGGCACACTGGCCACGCATGCCGGTCTTGAAGCGCCCGTCCCAGCGATTGATCCAGTCGAATGGCTTTCCATGGGAGACATGATGGGCGCTATGGGGGGCGGCATGGCCGGGATGAGCCACGGCGATATGTCGGGAATGGATCACGGCAACATGAAGGGCATGAATCATGCCGGCATGGGCCATGGCGCAATGACTGCAGCTGGTGCCAGTACTGAAGTACGCCACGCCAGGACTGAATACGGGGCGAGTATTGATATGCGAGTCGATACACCGCGTACCAACCTGGACGACCCTGGTATCGGTCTGCGCAATAACGGACGGCGCGTGCTCACGCTGGCCGACTTGCACACCATCGGCGGCCCGATGGATCCGCGCGGTGCAGAGCGTGAGATCGAGCTCCACCTGACCGGCAATATGGAGCGCTATACCTGGTCATTTGACGGCGTGGAGTATGGCAAATCGACGCCGGTGCGTTTTCATTACGGCGAGCGGGTCAGGATCATATTGCACAACGACACCATGATGACGCACCCCATGCACTTGCACGGCATGTGGAGTGAACTGGAAACGCCTGACGGACAATTTCTGGCACGACGCCACACAATTCCTGTGCAACCTGCTCAACGCATCAGCTTTCTCGTGACGGCTGACGCTCTGGGGCGATGGGCATGGCACTGTCATTTGATGCTGCACATGGACACGGGGATGTTTCGTGAAGTGGTGGTGGCATGAAAACAACACTCAACAGCTCAGGCATCCGGATCATGAATAGCCTCTTTAAAAAGAAACTGCTTACTGCGGCGATGGTTACAGGAGTTGTGCTGCCGTTGTTCGCCCATGGGCAAACCCAACATGCAGGGCACGCGGAACATATGCCTGCCGCACCAAAGTCCAGCGTACCCGCGGAGGCCGCTGGCATGAATCATGGAACCATGGACATGTCGGATATGGACCATAGCTCCATGGACATGACAGGTATGGACCATGGCTCAATGTCAGGTATGGATCATGGCAGTGGCGAAATGGATCACGGCGATATGCAGATGCAAGGTGGCTCGGCCCCACCTGATGCCCGCGACCCCGATGCCTACTCTGATGGGTTTGAGCGCAATGCAGGTAAATTTGCGCTCCCCCCATCAGATGCACTCATCATGTCGGATATGCATAAGTTCGGTTCCGTTTATTTCGATCGACTGGAGTACGTCAAGGCGCGAGGTGAGGAGTGGGCTGCATATGAGGGCGAGGCCTGGTACGGCAGCACCTACAATCGTGCGGTCATCAAGGCTGAAGGCGAAGTGGCCAGCGGCAAGCTCCGGGAGTCCGAAACGGAACTGCTATGGCGCCATGCAGTTTCTACTTTTTGGAATACGGAGCTTGGTTTCCGATTTGACCATGCTGACGGCGCGCCGAATCGTGAGTGGCTTGCATTCGGCTTCAAAGGACTGGCGCCCTATTGGTTTGAAGTAGATGCAACCGCTTACGTCGGCCCGAGCGGACGTACTGCCCTGGCCCTGGAAGCGGAATACGACATCAGACTAACCCAGAAACTCTACTTGCAACCGCGGATGGAAGTGAACTTTCATGGCAAAGACGATGAGCGCTGGGGAATCGGCAGTGGTTTGACCGATGGCACTGCTGGATTACGCGTTAAATACGAAATAACTCGACAGCTGGTCCCTTATGTTGGTGTGGAATGGGCTAGCAAATTCAGTAAAACAGCGGATTACGCCCGGGCAGCGGGAGAGTCCAGACAGGAAACCCGCTTTGTGACTGGCCTGAGCTTCCGCTTCTAACAACGGCTTTTTAACTGGGTAGTTCTATCAGCTACCCCACTAATCGACTCTTGGAGAGCATTCACTATGAAAAAGACTTTTACCATTCTCGCGTTCAGTCTGCTGCCAGCCTTTGCTATCGCAGCAGTTGACCACTCCGCACATGCCATGCATGGAATGCAAGGACATGAGATGCACGGGATGCAAGGACATGACATGTCGACCATGACGCAAGCTACTTCTGCAGTGGGTCAGCCTGGCGATCCGGCAAACGTCTCCCGGACGATTGAAATCATCATGGATGACAACATGCGCTTCACTCCCAGCGATATTCAGGTGGAAGCTGGTGAAACAGTTCGTTTTTTTATCAAGAACGTAGGACAGGTGCCGCATGAAATGGTGATTGGCTCAATAGAAGAGCTCAAGGCGCATGCAGCTGAAATGCTGGCAGCACCTGGCATGGAACACGAAGAGCCGAACATGATTACTCTACAACCAGGCAAGGTAGGCGGTCTGGTGTGGCAGTTTGATCAGCCGGGCAAGGTTGATTTTGCATGCCTTATCCCAGGCCATACCGAGGCTGGGATGGTAGGCAAAGTCGAAGTCATCTGAGATAGATAGATGCCTGGAAGAAATAAAATCTTCGGAGCGATCGGCGTTGCGATAGTTGGCGCCGTCGCCTTCCTCTATACGGCCACACGTGTGTCTGGACCCGAGTTTATAGATCCAGCCGATCAGAATCAGGTCTCGCTTGGCCAATCCATCTACACAATACATTGCGCGGTGTGTCATGGTGAGTCGCTGCAAGGACAGGAGAACTGGCGTCAACGTCTACCCAATGGGAGATTACCTGCCCCGCCCCATGATCAAACCGGGCACACGTGGCATCACTCGGACGCCATGCTGATAGATATGGTAAAAAACGGCTTGGTGCCCGGCAGAACTGCGCCGCCAGGCTACGAAAGCGATATGCCTGCGTACCGGAATATTCTGGTTGATGAGGATATTGAGGCTGTGCTGGCTTACATAAAAAGTACCTGGCCACCTGAAATTCTACAGGCACAGAAAAAAACCACCTTGCGTCAGCAATAACTCAGAGCATGCAAAACGGGGGGTTTGTTAATAGCTAACAAATCAAAGAAAAATGGCGAGTAGAAACTCGCCATTTTCCGTTATGCCCTCGACGAATCAAGCTTAAACGGAACCCCGAAGCCGCAGTGAGTTGAATACAACAGACGCTGAACTGAGGCTCATCGCCAGGGCTGCAAACATGGGTGACAGAAGCAGTCCGGCGAACGGGTACAGGACACCAGCGGCAAGCGGAACGCCTAACGCATTATAAATGAACGCAAAACCCAGATTTTGCTTCATGTTGAGAACAGTTTTGTTTGACAGGTTCTGAGCAATCGATATGCCTCGCAGGTCTCCTTTTACCAAGGTGACCTGCGCACTGTTCATCGCTACATCCGTCCCGGTGCCCATGGCGATACCAACATTCGCCTTGGCAAGGGCCGGGGCATCGTTGATACCGTCGCCCGCCATAGCAACAATGCAGCCTTCGGACTGGAGCTTTTCCACCAGCTCCAGTTTATCGGCCGGTTTCACTTCGCCATGTATTTCATCTATACCCAACTGGGCGGCTACCGCTCTGGCCGTCGAGATACCGTCACCGGTAGCCATGATGACCCTGATGCCCGCCGCCTTGAGCGCCTGTACCGCCTCTGGAGTGCTTTTCTTGATGGGGTCGGAAACGGCGAGCAGACCGGCCAATGTGCCGTCCACCGCCAGGTACATCACACTCGCACCCTTTGTTCTCAACTCCTCGGCAGTATCAGACAGGCTATCGACATCGATCTTGTCCAGTTGCATGAGTGCCGTATTGCCCAGCAGCAGCGTTCTGCCTTCAACCTGGCCGCGCACGCCTATGCCACTACTCGAGTCAAAATCTTCCACCGGGCTCAGCTCCAGATTGCGTTCACGCGCAGCATCGACAATCGCATCAGCCAGAGGGTGCTCGCTGCCCTGGTCGAGACTGGCGGCAAGGCGCAGGATTTCATCCGTGTGCATATCGCCAGCGGAAACAGCTTGATCGAACGCTGGCCGGCCTTCCGTCAGGGTGCCGGTCTTGTCGACGATGAGCGTATCGACTTTGCGCAGGTTTTCTATCGCTGTTGCATCACGGAACAGCACGCCCTGAGTTGCGCCTCGCCCGGTAGCGACCATGACCGACATCGGCGTTGCGAGCCCCAGTGCACAAGGGCAAGCGATGATCAGGACAGCAACCGCATTGATCAGACCGTACACCCAGCTTGGTTGCGGCCCGAATATACCCCACACGAACAAGGTGAGAATGGCGATAACCACCACCGCCATGACAAAGTAACCCGCTACCAGATCAGCCATCCGCTGCATGGGTGCTCGAGAGCGTTGAGCTTGGGCTACCAGCTGGACAATCTGCGAAAGCACAGTCGCCGAGCCGACTTTTTCCGCCCGAATAACGAGCGCACCAGAGGTGTTCATGGTTGCTCCTATGACCTTGTCGCCGGGACGCTTGCTGATGGGTAATGGTTCACCGGTCAACATGGATTCATCGAGTGAACTTGCGCCCTCCTCAACAATGCCATCGACCGGGACTTTTTCACCGGGCCGTACGCGTAAACGGTCACCCTCATGCACATGCGTCAGAGGTACATCCTCTTCGGTGCCGTCTGCATTGATGCGGCGGGCTGTCTTGGGTGCGAGACCAAGTAACGAACGGATGGCCGCGGATGTCTGGGAGCGTGCGCGCAGCTCCAGAACCTGGCCGAACAGCGTGAGGGATATGATCACCACGGCAGCTTCGAAGTAAACCGCCACTCGCCCCATGGACATGAATGTTTCCGGGAATATACCGGGAGCGACGGTTGCCAGCGTGCTGTAGACGAAGGCTGCACCGGTACCCAGACCGATGAGTGTCCACATGTTGGGGCTGCGGTTGACCACAGATTGCCAGCCGCGAATGAAGAACGGCTGACCGGCCCAGAGCACCACAGGAAGCGACAGTATCAGCTCTATCCAGGTTTGCGTCGCCATCTCGAACCAGCCAAGCTGCGGCCCGAACATGGCAAGCACGGTGACAATGACGGTAAACGGCAGGGTCCACCAGAATCGCTTGGAAAAATCGTCCAGCTCGGGATTGTCATCCTCCAGGCTGGGCATGAGGGGCTCAAGTGCCATGCCGCATTTTGGGCAGATGCCGGCATGATCCTGCTGTATTTCCGGATGCATCGGGCAGGTATAGATTGTGCCTTTGGCCGCTTGCGAGGGAGCCTGGGAGGCTGGCGATAGGAATTTATCTGGATCATGCCGGAATCTATCCATGCACCGGGCGCTGCAGAAATAGTGCGCTTGACCCGCATGCTCAACATGGTGGACAGAATCCGCCGTTACACGCATGCCGCAGACCGGATCAGCAAGCTCTGATCCCGTGGTGGAGGGTGTATGGTGATGACAGTGAGACTCGGATGGACCGTGCGCCATGGATGAGCACCTTTTCAAATAAGCAGGCAGTGGGCGCCGCGTTTTTAATCGGCTTCTTATAAAAGGGAGTTACATGAATGATGATGCCACATGTTTATTGATTAAAGATGATCAGGCAGCTCCCGCACACATTACATTTTTGTCATGTCCTGAAGAAAATGATTTTCTCAACGAGATAATATGGCTTCAGACTACTAACATTACATACTTGTAATTTACTCGTAATGTAGGGGGCAGGTTCAGACTATAGAATTGATAACGACACCAATGAAATGGTCTGGCTTTATTGGGCTGAACAGTGAAACGGAGTGAACGATGAAGATTCTCATCGTGGAAGATGAAGTAAAAACCGGAGATTATATTCGCCAGGGCCTGATGGAATCTGGCTTTGTGGTAGATCTCGCCCGTACCGGGCTCGATGGTCACCACTTGGCGCTTACCGGCTCGTATGACCTGATTGTCCTTGATGTCATGCTGCCTGATGTAGATGGCTGGCGCATCATGCAGTCCTTGAGAGAGGCCAGATCCACCACCCCTGTATTGTTTCTCACCGCGCGGGACAGTGTTGAAGACCGGGTCAAGGGCTTGGAATTGGGAGCGGACGACTATCTGGTCAAGCCGTTCGCCTTTTCGGAGCTGCTGGCACGAGTACGTACATTGTTACGGCGCGGTGCTGCGCCGGTTTTTCAGGATCAGCTCCAGGTGGCTGACCTGGTACTGGACATCCCTCGCCGCCGTGCACAGCGACACGGGACGAAGATCAACCTGACCAATAAGGAATTCGCCCTGCTTGAACTCCTTGTGCGGCGACAAGGGGAAGTGTTGCCGCGCTCGTTGATCGCCTCCCAAGTGTGGGACATGAATTTCGACAGTGACACCAATGTCATCGATGTCGCTATACGGCGGCTGCGCGCGAAAATCGATGATGACTTTGAACCGAAGTTGATTCATACCGTGCGCGGCATGGGTTACATGCTTGATGTGACGCAGCCAGGCTAACCCATGAAAAGACGCCCTTTGTCCCTGGTTGTTCGTCTCACCGTCTCCATTGGCGCGGTGATAACCGCTGTGCTACTCACCTTTGGTTGGATGATGGAGCGCTCGATCGACAATCACTTCGTCCAGCAGGATGTGGATGAGCTCAATTCAGTGGTTCATGCGTTGCAACGCCTTCTTGCTACAGTACCGGTCAATATGTCCGCCGACGAGTTGGACCAGCGCCTCATCAGCGTGGTGACCGGTCATCGTAACGCCCAGTACCAGATCAGGACCGAGAGTGGGTCATTGATCTACTCGACACCGGGTTTCAATCTGGACACCTTCGCCCGAACTGCCCGGCCCGTAGAAAACATCACTATCGATACGGTTGAGAGCTGGAATGATCACCAGGAAGCGTTCCGTGGTGCGGTCTTGTGGCTCGAATCAGGCCGGCTTGAAGACGCCTCCAGGCTCAGGCTCGCGGTAGCCACGGGTATCGACTTTCATCTGCATTATCTGGACAGTTTTCGAAGCTACCTCCGGATTGTCACCCTTTTTGCGTGCTTGATAGCCCTGCTGGCAACCTGGTTCGCCGTTTATCAGGGGCACGCTCCTATTCGACGTATCAGTAGGGAGATGAGACGCATCAGATCTGATCAGCTGCATATTCGTCTTGAACCGCAATCCGTGCCTGCCGAGCTGGTAGAGCTGACGGTGTCCTTCAACGACATGATTGGCCGACTTGAGGATGTATTTCGACGCCTCTCGGACTTTTCCGGAGACATCGCCCACGAGCTACGGACTCCTATTACCAATCTGCGCACCCAGACTGAGGTAGCGCTGACCCAGGCTCGCAGCGTGGAGCAGTACCGGGAAGTGCTGTATTCCAACCTCGAAGAATATGACCGCATGGCCAAGATGGTCGGTGACATGCTTTTCCTGGCTCAGGCTGATAATCAGTTGCTTAAGCCGGAATTGGTCGATATCGATCTCCAATCAGAGCTGAGAAACCTTTTCGATTACTTCAGCGCTTGGGCAGAAGAGCGGCAGGTTCTGCTGGAGAATGCCGGAGAGCCGGTTCATGTGCTTGGCGATCAACTGATGATCCGTCGTGCATTGAGTAATCTGCTGTCCAATGCAATCCGGCATACTCCGGAGGGTGAGAGCGTGATGACCACCCTTAAAGCGCACTCCGATAGCGTAAGAATCCGCATAAAGAACCCCGGCCCACCTATACCTGAAGAGCATTTGAATCATATTTTTGAACGATTCTACCGGCTTGATGCATCCCGCCAACGAAGCAGCGAAGGTGCGGGGCTTGGCCTGGCCATCACTAAATCGATTATCGAAGCGCATGGAGGAAGGATCAGGGCGTTCTCCACAGCGGAGGCCACCACCTTTGAGGTTCGGTTACCACTCAAACTGGATTAAATGACGACATTGCTGCCCTGTAAGTTGGTAACCACAGGGCAGCAACCCGGCATTACACCGCCATCCGCTCGCATTCTTCTGCACATTTTCTGCAAGCTTCGGCGCACCGCTGACAGTGCTCCATCTGATGTTTTTCACATTCCTCTGCACAGGCCCGACACACCTTCGCACACAAAGCACAAAACTCTTTGGCCAGTTCACTATTACGGCTCATCAATACCGCAGCCAGCGAGCATATATCTGCGCAGTCCCGATCAAGCTCAATGCAGCGAGCCATCGCTTTCACATCTTCCTCACGCAGGCACGAGGAGGCGCACATTTCGCATGCCTGAGCACATTCCCAACATGCCTGTATGCAGGACTGGTACTTGGAATTATTCATTGTGTTCTCCGGAATCATTGACTCATCGTTAAACATCACTTTTTGGAAGCCCATCAATAGGTGCTTCCATGGGATACGACCGGCATGACATGACCCCGTTCAGACGTTCTTCATTACATTTGCGTAAGGAATACACCCGGTTACTTCTACTACGGTACTATCTCGGTGCGTCTCGTAGTGACTGAATGTCTCCACCCGATCGATGACGTAAATGTCATTTCCAAGTCAGGCCCAGGTCAGAATGTTTTCCATATACTCCGTGTAAATACAGCAAGAACCACCGGATGGTTACCTTGGTTTAACTGCTTATGGATCAGCCATGAAAACGATAATGCGACTCTTGCTTCTGTTATTAGCGCTTACGTTTCCCATTAATGGGGTCGCACAATTGTATATGTCGACTTGGCCGTCGATACATCACACGACGCTGAGTGGTGATGGTGAGCACGAATGTCACGGAGCACAGGCGCAGCAGGACAAACCCTCGGCCTGCAAAGCAGAACAACAATGTAACCCCGCCTCTCTTCTTCAAGTTCCTGGGGGGAAAGGGTGGCCGATTCTCTTGGGTAAGCTCATATCTGTTCCATATGTCCGCTCGCTCCTCATCCGAAGCCCGGACACTGTCTGGCATCCTCCCCGTACGCAGCTGATCTGATTCACATCTCCGCCTGGATCTAATACACCAGGCTGATTACTGCGCGCCTTGGCTCGCATTGAAGATCAGGAATTCAGTATGAGATCTAATAAACCTAGGGCTCCCCTCTGCGCGGCAGCCTTGATCGCGGGTGTGCTGTTATACCCAACATTCGCGGCGGCATTAACGCTGGAACAAGCTTTGCAGTTAGCCGAACAGACGGCTCCTTCGCTGGAGGCCAGGGCAGCAGATGTGCAAGCTGCGCAAAGCTCGGCGGTCTTTGCTGGCGAACTCCCCGACCCGAAACTGACGCTCGGGTTGCAAAGTGTGCCTATCGAAGGCGAGTCACGCTGGCGGGCAGACAGGGACGCCATGACCATGCAGATGATCGGAGTGATGCAAGAGGTTCCAAACCGTGCCAAAAGACGGGCGCGAACTGAAGCAGCACAAGCCGGCATCGAGGCCCGTGGTGTCCAGCAGTTTGCGGAGCTTTTAAACATCCGCCAGCAAACTGCCGAAGCATGGCTTGCCGCCTTCGCAATCGAGCAAAAGCTGACTCTTTTCAAGGGTTTTTACCATGAGAATCAGCTTTTCTCGCAAGCTATCAAAGCGCGTATTGCCGGAGGGGCAGGCCAGACAGCAGATAGCGTCCTGCCTCAGCAAGAGGCCGCCTTGCTCGCCGAAAAAGAGGATGAGCTGTTAACCATGCGGACAATTGCGCGAGCCGAGCTCCGGCGTTGGATAGGTGATGCTGCAAGCCAGAGTCTTACCGGCGACTGGCCCGAATGGCGAGCTGACCCGGCGTCGTATCAGCAGAACCTGCAACGCCGCCCTGCCTTACTTGCCTACGAACCTATGACACGCGAAGCAGAGGCCAAGGTGCGCCAGGCTATCGCCGAGAAAACGCCGGATTGGAGCTGGGGCGTCGATTATCTTCGCCGCGGCAATGAGTTCAGCGACATGGTGAATCTCAGCGTCAGCTTTGACCTGCCTATTTTCACCGGCTCCCGTCAGACCCCCAAAATTGCGGCCGAGCGCGCAAAACTCAGCCAGTTAGAGGCGGAACGTGAAGTAGCCCTCCGTATACACACCCAGCAACTTGCCGCCGATCTGGCTGAGTACCAGCGCCTCGACCGCGCTCTGGCGCGCCTTGATCAGACGTTATTACCTTTGGCCGAGGAGAAGGTTCGCCTTTCTCTGGCTGACTACAGCGCCGGTACCGGTGAGCTTACCTCGGTGATCGATGCACGACGCCAACTGGTCGACACACGTCTGCGCCGCGTGGATACAGCGCGCGACAGATCGCTCAGCAACGCTCGTCTGCACTTCGCCTCTGGAGATACCCAACCATGACCACCCCATTTAAGCGCATTGCTTTCAGTCTCAGCTCTTCCCTGATCATCCTGGTCGCAACTATGGCCGGCCTGCCTGCAGCAGGCTTTGCTTCTGAAATGGCAGACAAGGAGGTGCTGTACTGGTACGACCCGATGATGCCGCAACACAAGTTCGATAAGCCCGGCAAATCCCCTTTTATGGACATGGATCTCGTGCCTCGATATGCAGACGAAGCCGGTAATGGTGCAACCATGAGCATTGATCCAGGTATCACGCAGAACCTCGGTATGCGACTGGCCACTGTACAGCGTGAGTCGATGAACCAGTCATTCAGGGCAGCAGCCACATTGGCGTTCAATGACAGGGATGTGGCGATAGTGCAGGCACGCAGCAGTGGCTTTGTCGAGCGCGTTTACGACCTTGCCCCAGAGGATGTCATCGCCAAAGGGGCCCCCCTGGTGGATATCTTCGTGCCTGCCTGGGCAGCGGCTCAGGAAGAGTACCTGGCTATCAGTAAGGTAGGCGATGCACAGCTGCTCGCAGCCGCGAAACAACGGTTACGGCTTGCGGGTATGCCGACAGAAACGATAGAACAGCTGCAAAGAAGCGGCAAGGCACGCCCGGTCTGGACAGTGACAAGCCCAATAGGCGGGACATTGAAGACGCTGGATGTGCGTCAGGGCATGACCGTACAAGCGGGTGAATCTTTGGCCAGCGTTAATGGGCTGGACACCGTCTGGCTGGAAGTTGCGGTACCCGAGGCGCAGGTTACAAACCTGGCTCCGGGACAAAGCATCACCGTGCACCTGCCCGCCTTTGCAGGCGAACCGCTTGAAGCAACCATTCAGTCGCTGTTGTCGCAGGCCAATCTGGACAGCAGAACGGTGCGCGTTCGTGCTGAGCTGCCCAATCCCGAGCAACGACTTCGCCCGGGCATGACCGCCGAAGTGACACTGAACCGGAACATAGAGCATGCGCTGGTCGTTCCTGCGGAAGCGGTTATTCGCACCGGTCGGCGTGCCTTGGTCATGCTGGCTGAAGCAGAGGGACGTTACCGCCCCATCGAGGTGCGTACCGGGCGCGAGCTCGGCGACAAGACCGAGATACTCGACGGCCTGGAGGCTGGCCAGACAGTCGTCGCCTCTGGCCAGTTTCTGCTCGACTCCGAGGCAAGCCTACGCGGTTTGACCGCGCAAACACTGGAAGACGTTGATCATGCTCATGGGCCAGTCCTGCATGAGGCCGAAGGCGAGGTCGTCGGCCTGGAAGATGGCATGGTTGGCCTGTCGCATGGGCCGTTCAAGACCCTGCATATGCCTGGGATGACCATGGCCTTTCCGGTCGCGGATGCGTCCCTGCTTGAAGGTGTCCAAGTGGGCAGTCGCGTGCGTGTTGCGGTGCGTGAGAGCGACGAGGGACTGATCATTGAACACATCGAAACACTGGAGGCCCCAGAATGATTGCTGTCATTATCCGGTGGTCGGTAGCCAACCGTTTCCTGATCCTGTTAGCCACGCTGTTTTCTGTGGCATGGGGGGTCTGGTCAGTCAAGAATACGGCAATGGATGCGCTGCCTGACCTGTCCGATGTTCAGGTCATCATCCGTACGCCCTTTCCGGGGCAGGCGCCACAAATTGTCGAAAATCAGGTGACCTACCCGCTGACGACAACCATGTTGTCCGTGCCGGGGGCCAAGACTGTTCGTGGCTACTCCTTCTTCGGCGATAGCTTCGTTTACGTCCTGTTCGAGGACGGCACTGATCTCTATTGGGCTCGCTCACGGGTGCTGGAGTATCTGAGTCAGGTGCAAAGCCGCCTGCCTGCTACCGCCAAGCCCGCTCTGGGGCCTGACGCTACCGGGGTGGGCTGGATTTACCAGTATGCGCTGGTAGACCGCACGGGAAATCATGACTTGGCCCAATTGCGCTCGCTACAGGACTGGTTCCTACGCTACGAGCTCAAGACGTTACCCAATGTGGCGGAAGTAGCGCCCATAGGCGGAATGGTCAAACAATACCAGGTGGTGCTGGATCCGGTGCGCATGGCCAGCAGAGGGGTGACTCAGCAGCAGATCGTCCAAGCAATTGACGAGGCCAACCGGGAGACGGGCGGTAGTGTCCTGGAGCTCGCGGAAACGGAATTCATGGTGCGTGCGACGGGATATCTGCAAACTCTGGACGACTTTCGAGTCATCCCCCTGCGCGTCGACAGCGGCGTCCCGGTGACCCTGGGGGACGTAGCACATATCCAGCTCGGCCCGGAGATGCGTCGTGGTATAGCCGAGCTCGATGGTGAAGGTGAGGTGGTGGGAGGGGTGGTTATCCTGCGTAGCGGCAAGAACGCACGGGAAACCATCGCCGCCGTGCAGAACAAACTGGATGAGCTTAAGGCCAGCCTCCCTGAGGGGGTCGAAATCGTCACCACCTATGACCGCAGTCAGCTGATCGATAGTGCGGTCAAGAACCTGAGCTTCAAACTCATTCTGGAATTCATCATCGTGGCGCTGGTATGTGCGCTGTTTCTCTGGCATTTGCGCTCATCTCTGGTGGCGATTGTCTCCCTGCCCATCGGCATCCTGATTGCCTTTATCATCATGCAGCGCCAGGGCATCAACGCCAACATCATGTCGCTGGGTGGTATCGCCATTGCGATTGGCGCCATGGTGGATGCGGCCATCGTAATGGTTGAGAACGCACACAAACATATCGAAAGCTGGCACCGAAAACATCCTGACGCCACCTTGAAAGGCGAGGCGCACTGGAAGGTGATCACCGAGGCGGCCGTCGAGGTTGGGCCAGCGCTGTTTTTCTGTCTGCTGATCATTACGCTTTCGTTCATCCCGGTGTTTACCCTCGAAGCTCAGGAAGGCCGGTTGTTTGGCCCGCTGGCTTTCACCAAAACCTATGCGATGGCCGCGGCTGCCGGCTTAGCCGTCACCCTGGTGCCGGTGCTGATGGGGTATTGGATTCGCGGGAAAATCCCCGACGAACACCGTAACCCGCTCAATCGAGGCCTCATCAAGATATATGAGCCCGTGCTCGACGCAGTGCTACGCTGGCCAAAAACAACCCTGGGGGTCGCCGTTCTGGTCTTTCTGACTGGTTTATGGCCTGCGTCTCAGCTGGGCGGCGAGTTCCTGCCACGCATGGACGAAGGCGACCTGCTGTACATGCCTACGGCGCTTCCCGGATTATCCGCAGCCAAAGCATCGGAGCTATTGCAGCAGACGAACCGGCTGATCAAAACAGTCCCGGAAGTGGCGCGGGTATTCGGCAAAGCCGGCCGCGCCGACTCAGCCACCGACCCGGCGCCGCTGGAAATGTTTGAAACAACTATCCAGTTCAAGCCCAGGGACGAATGGCGGCCAGGCATGACCTCTGAAAAGCTGGTGGAGGAGCTGGATCAGGCAGTACAGGTACCCGGCCTGGCTAACCTCTGGATACCACCGATACGTAACCGCATCGACATGCTCGCAACGGGTATCAAAAGCCCGATAGGCGTAAAAGTGTATGGCACTGATCTGGCGCAGATTGAAAAAACCACCCAGGCAATTGAGGACATAGCCAAAACGATACCGGGTGTCACCCTGTCGTTGGCGGAAAGACTGACCGGTGGACGCTACATCGATGTGGATATTGATCGGCAGGCGGCTGCACGTTACGGCCTGAATATCGCTGACGTGCAGGCCATAGTCGCAGGCGCTATCGGTGGGGAAACTATTAGTCAAACCGTCGAAGGGCTCGCCAGATACCCCATCAACCTCCGTTACGGGCGCGAATGGCGCGACTCAATCAGCACCTTGCGTGAGCTCCCGATATTCACGCCCCAAGGCGCGCAGATCACCCTGGGCACCGTTGCCAACATCCAGGTGGTTGATGGGCCGCCGATGCTCAACAGTGAAAACGCCAGATTATCAGGTGTGGTTTACATTGACGCGCGCGGTCGGGACATGGCTGCAGTGGTCAGCGACCTGAAAGACAGGATCAACGAGAGTGTCGAGCTCGGAGCCGGCATGAGTATCAACTACTCGGGCCAATTTGAATTCATGGAGCGGGCCAATGCCAAGCTGAAGCTGGTGGTACCCGCCACGATGCTGATCATCTTTGTACTGCTCTACCTGATATTTTCACGTATTGGCGAAGCAATGCTGATCATGGTGACCTTGCCTTTCGCTCTCACCGGTGGCGTCTGGTTCCTGTACCTTCTGGATTATCACTTTTCCATTTCCGCTGGCGTCGGCTTTATCGCCCTGGCGGGCGTGTCAGCAGAATTCGGCGTGATCATGCTCCTTTATCTGAAGAACGCCTGGGTTGAAAGACAGGAAAAAGGCGCACAGGGCGAAGCCGATCTACTGGATGCCATTCATGAAGGGGCCGTACAACGGGTACGCCCGAAGGCCATGACAGTTGCGGTCATTATCGCGGGATTATTGCCCATCCTGCTGGGCAGCGGCACCGGTAGCGAAATCATGAGCCGTATTGCCGCCCCGATGGTAGGAGGGATGATCACCGCGCCCCTGCTGTCCCTGTTTGTACTGCCGGCGGCTTATTTGTTAATGCACCGCAAGCGCTCACGACGCTTAACAACACAACCGACCAAAATTGGAGAAAATTGATGAGACTCATATCTGCAAGTATCGCGATGCTATTGTTAACGCCTGTTGCTGCCACAGCTGCGGAGCAACCAGGACATAACAATCACATGAATCATAACGCGATGAGTCAAAGAGCACCCGCAGAAACCGCAATTGCCACCGGCACGGTTAAAAAGATTAATCTGGAAAGCGGAATGATGGTGATCGCCCATGATCCCGTTGAATCCTTGGGCTGGCCGTCGATGACCATGAGCTTCAAAGCTTCGCCTGATCTAATGCAAGACCTGAAGGAAGGCGATGTGATCGAGTTCGAATTCACATCCAGCGGCATGCATTCGACCATAATCAGTAAAGATAAAATGTAAGCGAGAAAAAGCGGCCGTCATTGATGGCGGCCGCGATTTCAACCGCCTCGTTGTGACGAATCAGTTATTCCTGGTGAAAAGCAGGGAAACGCTTGGCGGCGTGGTCGGTATGGCATGCAACACACGCGTTTAACATCTGCGAAAATATCTCGCGTTGCTCGGCTTTGTTCCCCACACGTGCCGCTTCGGCCAGCGTCGCGCTCATTTTATGAAGTGCTTCATCCTTTCTTAAAAACTCGTCTGACGCAGTGCTGATCAACGCTTGCTGCTGCTCTTCTGTCAGCTCTTGCGCAAGAATAAAGCTGTCGTGAATTTGCTGGGCCTCCCGAGCGACAACCTCATCTTCTCCCCTCACCATGGCGTCGGTAATGGTTTGCGTAGAACCTAGAATGGCTATCATTTCCTGTATCAAAAGTACGCGCACATCTATAGGGAGTTCAGAGCCTATATCTTCCTGTGCGCTAACAGTTGTGCTCAGAGAGCTTACGCAAAAAAAAATGAAGAACATTGATTTCTTCAGGCGTGATCGATTTATCATTATGTTAGGTCTCTTTGACATGGAACGGAGGATCAGATATTACTGCAATCACACCTTAGTCCCTGCTATCAGGCTCATCAAGCAGTCCTTTGTAGTGTCAGACCGCTTATTACTTAAATTAATCAGCACCCAAACAAAGAACCAAGCCCTCAATTATTGCCTGGACATAACGTACCAGAGGTACGATACTCCAGAATGCGCAACTCGCCACTAGAATCTTTATATGCCATCTGCGCTGGCATCACACCACAACCTATATTTCTCGAGGTGAGGTGTAGCACCTTCTCTACGTCAAGCTTCATTCCGTATTGGTAATGCTCTGTTACCGGTGGATTTTTACCAATTGACAAGGCATATTCGCGCCATTTCATCTCATTTTTTCTTATCATTTCACCATAAACAGGATCAATAATCCCCTCCGCCATCACTAGAGAAGAAAAAAACATAATAGAAATAGCGGCAATCTTATTTTTCATTCCTATGACCCCGTCACGTTTAAATTTAGTGGGATAAATGATGCCATACGAACCTGTCATTAGAATGAAAGACACATTACAAAATTGCAATCTTCCATATGCTTTGAATGTGCCAGCATCAATAAGTCGCAATTATTACATAATTGTAATTTAGCCGTCATCTTGCGTTCAGGTTTCTCAATTTATGATTAGTATGCCCGCCTGACCTATAGCCTAAGGTATATCTATGAAAACTATCGTCACTATTTTTACTCTCATTTTCGCTCTCAACTTCGCCGCTACGGTACATGCAGAGGATGGAAGCATGCGCTATAGGGAGATGGTGGAGAAACTGCGTGAACAAAATAAAGAGCGAAGAGAAGCAGAACAAGAACAAGAACAAGAGAATGAAAAACAGGTAAATCAGACTAAAAAACAAGAACCAGTCTCAAAAAATGATAAAAAGTGACAAATACGCGCTGTACCACCCCGAGGATCTCAGCCCAGCCAGTGTTTTGTATTCACTAGCTGGGCGATTTTACGCTCAAACCCAGCCCCGTAACACGCCGATGCCTGGCTTGATCGCCTTTACGCTGATGGAAAAGCACATCATTACCCTCTTGGACAAATAAGCATTCCCATCAACTAATTCCCTGTCGGCGCCGAGATCCCGCACCGCTCCGCCACCTCTCGTGCGAGCACTGATGCTGCTGCCCGCCCAAAAATGACAAAATCGTAATTTAACGTTAACTTTACCGTCAGCCCTCGCGTGCATAATGGGTAATTACTGCGAAGCTCAGTGTGCCTACCCATAGCCGAGATGTAGCGAAGAATAAATGCGAGAAGCTATAGAAAACATGGAAATCAAAAGAAAACTCAAACTGTTAGATTGCGCGGCATGACTGAAACCATAACCAAGGTATACTGATGAGAGTCCTGATTATTGAAGACGAGGTTAAAACAGCGGAATATCTCTACCAAGGGCTAAGCGAAAGTGGCTACACCGTTGAAGTGGCCTTGAATGGTATTGACGGCCTTCACATATTTAAAAACCATGATTTCAACCTGGTTATTTTGGATGTCAATTTGCCCGGTGCAGATGGATGGTCTGTATTAAAAGAAATACGCCGAACAAGCGACGCCCGTGTGATGATGTTAACTGCTAGCGGAAGGCTTACAAGCAAAGTAAAAGGTCTCGACTTAGGTGCCGATGACTACCTTGTAAAGCCTTTCGAATTTCCAGAGCTACTTGCAAGAATTAGATCCCTCTTAAGAAGAAGTGAAAAAATAATTGAGAACGATGCTTTAATTGTTGCTGATCTGACGCTTGACCACATCGGCCATCGCGCATATCGAGCCGGTTCACGTATCGACCTGACTGGAAAGGAATTTTCTCTACTGCAACTGCTGATGCGTAACCCAGGCGTTGTTATGACCCGCACTCAAATAACATCCTTGGTCTGGGACATAAATTTTGATTGTGATACGAATGTGGTGGATGTATTCATTCGCAGGCTTCGTGCAAAAATTGATGAACCCTTCGATAAGAAGCTTATTCATACTTTACGTGGGGTTGGATATGTTCTTGAGGACAGAGGATGAGTAAGCCGCTCAGCCTGTCACTACGTATAGGGCTCTCCGTCAGTATAATGGGATCGGCATTAGTCGTTCTTATTTTCAGCCAGTCTTGGTTTACTTTACGCACTCAATTAGAAGTAATTGCCGAGTCCAAGCTGGCACAAAAACTTGGACAAATAGAGCACAGTGTATTAGAAGCTGGCCCAGCGTCGATCGATGAAATCGATCCACACATGGTGGATGACCTGATTTCTGGGCATACAGATATGAGTTTAATGGTCTGTAATGCTGAGCTGTCCGGTAGCCCGATATTTACTGTTGGTTTAATACCCGCAGCGATAGAAAACACTATATCATGCAACAAGAACTCAGATTTTTACCAAAAACACTTCGATAAATCCGGAGTAAACTCTTTAGTTGCACATACCAGCATACGAATTCCTGTAAGCGGAGAAGCAATACGGTTGATTCTAATCAGCGATCGTGCAGAAGATCTTTATTTGCTCGCTGCGTACCGAAAATCAACTTTAATAGCTATACCAATTTTCCTAATCATTATCGGGATGGGTGCATGGTGGATCGCGAAGCGCGGACTGGCTCCTCTAAACACATTTAGAAGCTTAACATCTGCTGTTACTACAAGTGAGCTAAAAGGAAGGATTGAATGCCAGGACCTCCCGTTCGAGCTTAACGAGCTTGCCGATAGCGTGAACCTCATGCTGGAGCGGCTCGAAGATGGAGTGAAGCAGCTAGCGGACTTTTCCGATAACTTAGCCCATGAGTTGCGTTCACCCATAACAAACCTCATGGGAAAAGCGCAAGTGGCACTATCGAAAAACAGAACCTCCGATCAGTATAAAGAAACACTAGAGTCTTGTGTTGAAGAGCTTGAACGTGTGTCTCGTATTGTCTCAGACATGCTTTATCTTGCACAAACAACTCAAGCAGATAGCGCTGCCTCTGAAAGCCTATCACTAAACAAAGAAGCCAACCACATTGTTAACCTATTCAACGCTATCGCGGAAGAAAAGAGAGTGAGACTGTCAGTGGTGGGAGACGATTTTATTCTGGGTGATAAGCTCATGATACAGAGAGCCATCTCCAACCTATTATCGAACGCTATAAGACACGCTCCCGTAGATAGTTCTGTACCTATAGAAATAATAAGCCAGAGCAACCAAGCATTTCTATCTATAAGCAACAGTGGCCCAGGCATACCCACTCAACACTTACACAAAATATTCGAACGTTTTTATCGTGTTGATAGCGGTCGCTCCCGTGCTGAAGGCGGAATAGGTCTTGGCTTGGCCATGGTTCGTACAATTATGGAGTTCCACCACGGGACTGTAACAGTTGAATCAGATATTCAGGGCCCTACAAAGTTTACATTAACGTTTCGGAAAATAAATCATGACTGACGCATCTGCCCAAGCTGCAATCTTTATGGATTGTTTTTGTACACTTATCCCGAGAAAGCGTCCGCCGAAATCATTATTATTATTTTGAATTAGAAAATTAAAACCTCTGTTTATTAGCTGAAGATATACTTGCATCCATATTTTATTTAATACTCGTTGGCTACACCACGAGCATCCTTCAACTACTAGCCTCGAGAGGCTCATATGTCTTTGATATTTAGCCGCCCCTTATTCTTGGTTGGCTTTACCGCAGCTGCGGCGTTTACATTGGCTCCTTCCGCTCTCGCAGAGCCAGCCCCTACTTATGAGGCCCTGCTTGAAAAACTTGACCAGAACCCTCTGTCAATTGAAAGCATGGCGGCTCATGAGGCTGCCGAGGGGCGGGCGCTTCAGGCACACGCTCGGCCAAATCCAACCATATCTCTGGAGGCCGAGAACGCCTATGGAAGCGGGCCTTTTAACGGGTACGATGCCGCCGACACTACCTTCTCGATCAGCCAACCATTGGAGCTATGGGGACAGCGGGGTGCTCGCATAGATGCGGCACAAGCCCAAGTTGAGGTGACAGGTATACGCCGAGACCAAATGCGCTGGGTTCTTTCCGCAAACCTAGCCCAGGCCTACGCAGAAGCTGAAGCTGCTTCGTTGCGTTACGACTTGGCTGCACAAGCTTTATCGTTGACCCAAGCAGATGCTGAGGCGGTATTAGCACTGATCGATAAAGGCAGAGAAGCCGCGCTACGAGGCGTTCAAGCCGAGAGCGAAGTGGAGGCTGCCCGCGCAAATGTGGACGTGGCACGCGCCAACCGTGAAGCGGCCTTCGGGCGCCTTTCGGCACTGTCAATGCTGGCCGAGCCGATCACCTCTATTGGCGACGACCTTTTAAATCGCGTTCCTCAGTCTATCACTTCGGAGCCCCGGGAGCTCCCCGCCGTAAAGGTTGCGAAAGCGGAGCTTGATGCAGCAGAACGTCAAGTCAATGTGGAGCGGCTTCGAGCCCGTCCGGACGTAACAGCCGCATTTGGTGTACGACGTTTTGAGGAGTATCGCGCTGAGGCACTCGCATTCGGAGTCAGTGTCACGCTCCCTTTGTTTGATAGAAATACTGGCGCTATTAGCGCAGCACGTGCCGAACAAAGGGCTGCGGAAGCAAGATTAACCAGCCAAGAATGGGCCGCCCAAGCCGAGCGCAGGGCGGCTCAATCTAGTCTGGATGCTTCCATCAGCCGAACCGCCGCTGCAGATGCTGGCGAAGTCGCAGCGGAAGAAGCATATCGACTGGCTCGCATTGGGTTCGATGCTGGACGTATATCACAACTGGAACTGAGAAGCTCCCGGGCGGCGCTTATCGCAGCAGGCAAT
Organism: Halopseudomonas bauzanensis; assembly: GCF_900114735.1. GTDB lineage: Bacteria > Pseudomonadota > Gammaproteobacteria > Pseudomonadales > Pseudomonadaceae > Halopseudomonas > Halopseudomonas bauzanensis. The sequence goes on from NZ_FOUA01000001.1 coordinate 1,262,134, forward strand.
AACGCCGTAGATGCGCGACTAGCGCGCGCGCTTGCAGAAATAGCTTTGGCACGACTGGTTGGTCGTGCCCCCTTTGTGGAAACATTCTAATGAAGAGTAATAAATTCTTTTTTATGCCCGCCCTCCTTGTTGCAGTGATAATCGGCTTTGGTCTTGCCCAAGTTTATCCTGGCGTTGATAAACCCTCAGCGTCACTCGCTCATGCAGGCATCGACGATGATGAGCACGGACATGACGATGAAGATGGCCATAGTGATAATGAGGATCACGTTGACGAACCCCTTGAAGGTGTTATCACCCTGACGGCAGGACAGATCAAGGCATCCGGTATCAATATCGTCGCGGTTGGCCGCGGTAGCGGTAATGAGATCCGTGTCGCCGGACGGATAGAATCCACCATGGGCGCCCGCACCGAGATCACCACCATGGTAGGCGGACGAATCGACAGCGTACTGATTGCTCCCGGTGAGAAGGTGCACGCAGGGCAGCCGATCGCTTTCGTAATTAGTGGCGAAGCGGCCCTTATGCGAGCAAACGCTGACGCCGCGTCCGCCGAAGCCGATGCGGCTCGCCTTGAATATCAGCGTGACCAGAATCTGGTCGAACAGGGTGTCGTTGCCCGACGAGAACTGGAAGCGTCTCGCGCTCGCTCGTTAGCCGCCGATGCGGCTTACAGGGCCGCGCGAGCCCAGACCAAGGCAATCGGCTCCCCCGATACCGAAGGACGAATTGCAATCAGCAGCCCGATAGCAGGCGTTGTGGGTGCAATCGAGGTAATGCCTGGTGGATTCGTCGCTTCAGGCGCAAGTATTGCTGATGTTTCCGATCCCAAGAAAACAGAAATTGTCTTTACTGCGCCACCGGCACTGTCTGCTCAAATCGAGCCAGGGAATAGTATTGAGGTGTCGGGGCCAACCGGCAACTTTGAAGCAGTGGCGATTGGCGTAGCGGCTAATTTCCGGCAGCAAGGTAGCGCCACACTCATTCGCGCACGCCCGGTTTCGGGCACTTTACCGCCCGCTGGTTCCCCCGTGTCAGGCATTATCGTGACCAATAGCTCCGAGGCTGGCCTGAGAGTTCCCGCTGACGCAGTACAAACAGTGGATGGTCGCTCAGTTGTCTTCGTCGCCATTGACGGTGGATTCAAAGCTATACCGGTGCTTGCCGGCCGTCGGACTGGCGGTAACATCGAGATTCTCAGTGGGCTGTCCGGTTCCGAGCGCATCGCCGGAGCCAACGCCTTTCTTCTTAAAGCAGAACTCGCCAAGGGCGAGGCTGAACACAGCCACTGAGGAAAACTCATCCAATGTTTAAGCTCATTATCGAAGCCTCAGTACGCTTCCGTTGGTTCATAGTGCTCGCCGCCACAGCGATGTGCGCTTATGGACTATTTGAATTAAAGCAATTGCCAATCGATGCTGTACCAGATATCACCAACCGACAGGTACAGATCAACACGGTGGCGCCAGCACTTGTACCTGACCAGATCGAACGTCAGGTAACTTACCCTCTGGAAACATCGTTAGCCGGAATCCCCGGTTTGACCAATACGCGTTCGATTTCGCGCAACGGCTTTTCGCAAATCACAGCCGTGTTCACTGACCAGACAGATATTTATTTTGCTCGTCAGCAAGTGGCGGAACGGATGCGCGAAGTGGAGGAAGACCTCCCTGAAGGTGCAGTACCGATGATGTCTCCGGTCACCACAGGGCTTGGTGAGGTTTTGATGTGGACGGTTGATTACGTTGCTTACGACGACGCTGGCCTCGGTGAACCTGGTCAGCCCGGATGGCAATCCGGTGAGGTTTATCTTACACCTGAAGGAGAATGGTTAACCACGCCCCAACAACGTGCGACTTATCTACGTACGGTTCAAGACTGGATCATCGCGCCACAAATGCGCTCCACACCCGGCTTAGCGGGCATCGACACGACCGGCGGTTATGTAAAAGAATATGCAGTGCGGCCCGATCCCGCACGTCTTGCTGCTTACGGATTGGGGCTGGGGGATCTGGTTCAAGCGCTGGAACGTACGAACGTTCAAGCCGGAGCGGGTTTCATAGAGCGTAGCGGGGAAGGCCTGGTCGTACGCGCCGATGCGCTTGCCGAGACAGTAGAGGATTTGGCGCAAGCCCCGGTGGCCAACCGTGCAGGCTTGGTCGTACGCGTTGCTGACGTGGCGACAGTTGAGATTGGACAGGCACCACGCTTGGGTGCCGCCACGCGCGACGGCCACGAAGCCGTGCTTGGCACCGCGTTAATGACCGCCGGAGGTAATAGCCGCACGGCTGCCCAAGCGGCGGCTACGCGCTTAGCTCAGGTCAGCAAGTCTCTGCCGCCAAGCATTGTCGTCGAGCCGGTGCTCGACCGCAGCGTTTTAGTCAACGCAACGATCGGTACCGTAGCCAGTAATCTAACAGAAGGTGCGTTGCTAGTGATCGTAGTGCTGTTCCTGTTGCTTGGGAATTTCCGAGCAGCAGCGATTACTGCTCTGGTGATCCCTCTTTCCTTTCTGTTTGCAGTTATCGGCATGAACCGGTTCGGTATCAGTGGTAACTTGATGAGCCTTGGTGCCCTTGACTTCGGCATTCTGGTCGATGGTGCAGTCATCGTAATCGAAGCGACCTTGTTGATGCTCAGTCAGCGACGCAAGGAATTGGGCCGCTCATTGACTGCTGGTGAGCGCTTAGGCGTAGCCGTGCAAGCCGCTCGTCGGATGGTAAAGCCTGCTGCATTTGGTCAGGTCATCATCCTACTGGTGTTCGCGCCGATCTTGACTCTGGAAGGCGTTGAAGGAAAAACCTTTCAACCCATGGCCGCCACCTTTATGTTGGCGCTTGCCGGTGCATTTATTCTTTCTTTCACATTAGTACCTGCTATGGCTGCCCTCTTCGTCCGCGAGCCCAAAATCGCTCTCGAAGCAACGGAAGGCGAGCATGAAACTCGCTTGATTCGCTACGCACGGCGCTTCATCGAGCCTGCAATATATGCAGCTGTCTCTCGACCCGTGCTTGTGCTTGGGTCGGCACTGCTGGCCTTAGCCGTCGGGGCAGGAGCATTCCAGTCTCTCGGGCGGGAATTTACACCGACTTTAGACGAAGGGGATATCGCCATGCAGGCTCTGCGGGTTCCATCCACTTCCTTGGACCAATCATTAACCATGCAGATGGCGCTCGAGCGAGCGATAATTGCCCAGCCTGAAGTGCGCACTATCTTTTCCCGCACCGGCACTGCGGAGGCGGCAGTAGACCCCATGCCACCCAATATCTCCGACGCTGTAATAATGCTCAAACCGAGAAGTGATTGGCCCGATCCATCACTGAACAAGGAGGATCTTATTACGCGCCTTGATAACATCGCTGGTGAACAAATCGGCAATGCCTTCGAGTTCAGCCAACCAATCGAGCTACGGTTCAACGAACTTATTTCAGGTGTGCGTACAGATCTAGCCGTGATGGTCTTTGGCGATAATTTTGACGTTTTGCAGGATGTAGCAGATCAGGTAGCGGGCCGTTTGCGTCAAGTAGATGGAGCAGCGGACGTACGCGTCGAACAGGTCTCAGGATTACCGAGTCTCACCGTGCAGATTGATCGATCAGCAGCAGCGGCTTATGGCCTTGCTGCCGCTGATATCAGCGAAGCAGTGGCCGTCGGAATTGGCGGTATGGCCGCAGGGCGCATTTTTGAAGGTGATAGACGCTTCGATGTGGTGGTTCGTCTCGATGAAGATTCCCGCAACGATCCGGTCAGTTTAGCCGCTTTGCCTATAACAACACCGGCAGGGGGCACCATCCCCCTATCTTCAGTCGCTCGTATCCAGATAAGCGAAGGTCTGAACCAGATTAGCCGTGAAAATGGCAGTCGCCGAATGGTGGTGCAAGCTAACGTTCGTGGTCGAGATCTAGGTGGTTTTGTAGCTGAAGCACAAACATCGGTAGCCAACGTCAATCTTCCACCTGGTATCTATCTCGATTGGGGCGGTCAGTTTGAGAATTTGCAGCGTGCCGAACAGCGGCTTATGGTGGTAGTCCCGTTTGTCTTCCTACTCATTGGCATTCTGCTATTTATGGCGTTGGGCAGTGCCAAGGAAGCGGCCATGGTGTTCGTCTGTGTTCCCTTGGCTTTAGTTGGGGGAGCGCTGGCATTGTTGGTCCGTGGAATGCCTTTTTCAGTATCCGCAGCGGTCGGTTTCATCGCGGTCTCTGGGGTCGCAACCCTTAACGGCTTGGTGCTAATGCAAGCCATCCGCGAACAACGGAATGCAGGTCAGTCGCCCCTCAAAGCGGCTGCAGCTGGTGCCGCCAGCCGCCTACGTGCCGTCCTGACTACTGCGCTGGTCGCGATTGTCGGCTTTATTCCGATGGCGATCGCTACCGGTGCTGGCGCAGAGGTGCAAAAGCCTCTTGCTACGGTTGTAATTGGTGGACTTATAACTGCCACGGCGCTCACTTTACTGGTGCTTCCTACTTTCGCCGCATTAGCGTTAAAGCCGAAGCACAGTAAGGTGTGAAGGCCAAGTTAAGCCAAACCATGCAAGCACCACAGCAAAAGGGTGGGAGATTTATGACGACAACAGTACGTATCGATTTATCTATCGTTCTGCCTGAAATACCGGATGCAGCAGATGCTTGCGTGGAGCGTCTTACGGATGGGTTGCGTGTCCAGAGAGGTGTCGAGGGTGTTCATATTCATGCGGACGGGGGAAATTCCTCGCACCAGTTATGCATCCATTACGACCCCGACACCCTGTCACTCGAGCGCATTGACGAGCTCGTCAATGCGGCTGGCGCAAGTCTTACATTGCAGTTTGGTCATCTTGTCTGGAGGGTCAAAGGTCTCGGCCATCCACGTCGGGCGCGTACAGTAACTGCCCAACTTCTGACACTGCCTGGTGTACTCGAAGCCGAAGCCAGCGATGCTGGTATGGTACGAGTAGAGTTCGATCGTACACAGACCAGCGAATCTGATATCCGTGAAACATTAACGAGGCTCCGTGTGCGCCGGGTACCCGAAGCGGATGAGCCAGCCCATCAACATGATAATGGTAACCATCAACATGGGGGAATCCTTGGTAAAAATACTGAACTGATCTTTGCTCTGATCTCTGGCAGTTTCCTGGCAGTCGGCTTCGCTATGGAGAAGCTACTGCCGTCTCCCAGTTGGCTGCCTTTGGCCTGCTATTTTGGTGGGTACTTTTTTGGTGGTTTCTACACCGTCCGAGAAGCAGTTCAGAACTTGAAACTTAAGCGCTTCGAAATTGATACGCTGATGTTGGTTGCGGCAGCTGGCGCTGCAGCATTGGGCGCTTGGGCCGAAGGCGCGTTACTCCTATTCCTATTTAGTCTTGGCCACTCCCTGGAGCACTACGCTATGGGGCGTGCCAAACGCGCAATTGAATCTTTAGCCCAACTTGCGCCAGAAACTGCTCGGGTTCGTCGAGAAGGCGAAATTCGGGAAATTAACGTGGAAGCGCTGACTCCTGGTGATGTAGTGCTTGTCCAACCAAATGAACGCTTGCCCGCTGACGGTTTCGTGATTGCTGGCGAAACAAGCATCAACCAAGCGCCCGTGACTGGTGAAAGCGTGCCTGTTGACAAGTACCCTGTTACCGACCCAGCACGAGCACAGGCCCGGCCTGATCTTCTTGACTCAGTGCATCGCGTATTTTCGGGCACCATCAACGGAACAGGTGCAATTGAGGTCCTCGTAACCAAGCGTGCGTCAGAGAGCGCTTTAGCTCGCGTAGTCAAGATGGTCAGCGAAGCCGAAACACGAAAATCACCAACGCAGCGGTTTACCGAACGGTTCGAACGTATCTTCGTACCAGCAGTATTGGCCACAGTTGTGCTGCTGCTATTCGCTTGGGTGGTGTTGGATGAGCCGTTCCGGGACAGCTTTTACCGAGCTATGGCGGTGTTAGTAGCAGCCAGCCCTTGTGCGCTCGCGATTGCGACGCCGAGTGCAATATTATCCGGCATCGCGCGAGCCGCGCGCAGTGGTGTTTTGTTCAAAGGGGGGGCCCCTTTAGAAATGCTCGGTTCGCTCGATGCGTTGGCTTTCGATAAGACTGGGACATTGACAGAAGGACGGCCTCGTATCACCGACATCGTCGCAGCACCCGGCGTTGAAGAAAACGAACTCATGGCGATAGCAGTCGCTGTTGAAGCTCTGAGCGATCATCCTTTAGCACGCGCTATCGCGCGCGATGGTGCGGATCACCTCGGTGAAATAGCGCCCCCCGTTGCAACCGGACTTCGCAGCCTTACCGGTTCAGGTGTGATCGCTCAAGTGGATGGCGAGACGGTAGAAATAGGCAAAGCAGAAATGTTCGGCAACGACGGTCGCCCGCCATTGGTAGCGCCGGTTGCGGCAACTGTCGAGCGGCTTCGCACCCAAGGACAAACCACCATGGTGGTTCGCCATGCAGGGCGGGATCTCGGTGTTATCGGCCTCATGGATACCCCGCGCGCATCAGCACGGCCTGCGCTTGAACGACTGCGCAGCATCGGCATCACTCGCATGATCATGATTTCAGGAGATAACCAACGTGTAGCCGATGCGGTAGCCAAGCAAGTTGGTTTGGACGAGGCATGGGGTGACCTCATGCCAGAAGACAAGGTCGCCGCAATCAACAAGCTGCGTGAAACCACCGAAGTCGCGATGGTTGGCGACGGGGTGAATGATGCCCCGGCAATGGCTCATGCTAGTGTTGGTATCGCTATGGGCGCAGCAGGCTCAGATGTGGCGTTGGAAACAGCCGACGTTGCATTGATGGCTGACAATCTTGCGCATTTGCCATTTGCTGTCGAACTCAGCCGACATACCCGCAAAGTTATTCGCCAAAATCTCTTCATCAGCCTTGGCGTCGTAACATTATTGGTCCCGGCAACTATCCTTGGACTGGGAATCGGTCCCGCAGTTATCGCGCACGAAGGATCGACGTTGGTAGTAGTGATCAATGCTCTTCGGCTGCTTGCCTATCGTGATAGATCAAATCAAGAATAGTCGATTCGTGCAGAGGTACTAAGAATATCCTGAGCCAACAGCTAGAAGTACCATCTCTGATGCCAACGCAATTGCCAAAGCTTAAAGCCGGCGTAGGCAAAACGGTAAATATACCGCAGCGTTATGGCAGTGTAGAGCAAGAAAAAGAGCACATTGAAAGGCGCCTTGATTATCTTCACCGGCGTACCGCTTGCGCTCACTGGCGGCGTGTTGTCCCTGTGGCTACGGGGCATGCCGCTGTCGATCTCGGCAGGTGTTGGCTTTATTGCGCTCTCCGGCGTGGCGGTTCTCAACGGTCTGGTGATGGTGGCCTTCATTCGCGATCTGTGGCGAGAACAGGGCGATCTGGTCACGGCGGTTGTGGAGGGTGCCTTGGTGCGTCTGCGTCCGGTCTTGATGACAGCGTTGGTGGCAAGTCTTGGTTTTGTACCAATGGCACTCAACACAGGCACCGGTGCCGAGGTCCAGCGACCGCTCGCTACAGTCGTGATTGGCGGGATCATTTCGTCGACACTGCTGACACTGTTCGTTTTGCCTATCCTGTACTCCATGTTTCACCGAAACGATCAAAACCACCGAGTTGAGGTTACGACATAACGTCGAAGTCGCCACGGCAAAAAAACAGGGCGCACCCACAAATGCGAAGCAGCCGATACAGATTGAAATTTCATTAGTGATAGGAGGCAACGTGGCACATCAACACCTACATAATGAACAGGCCGGTGATAAACGCATCTGGTGGGCAATAGCCGTCAATCTTGTCTTGACCGTTGCGCAAATAGCGGGGGGCATAGTTTCAGGGAGCCTCTCGCTGGTTGCCGATGCAATCCACAATCTGAGCGATGCCATCTCGATGGCCATCGCTTACGTTGCCAGGAGAATAGCTCGGCGCCCAGCCAACGAAGCGTGGACATTCGGATATGTTCGGGCAGAGATGATTGCAGCGCTTATAAACTACACCACCTTGATTGTGATCGGCTTGTATCTGGTTTACGAGGCAATCTTTCGCTTTTTCGAACCGCAGCCTGTTCAGGGGTGGACGGTGGTGATTATCGCAGCTGTTGCTTTAGTGGTTGACACGATAACGGCCATGCTGACCTATTCGCTGTCAAAGTCCAGCATGAACATTCGGGCGGCTTTTTTACACAACGTGTCAGATGCGTTGGGGTCCGTTGCGGTCATCATTGCAGGGACGGTGATAATTCTGTATGACTGGGTATTTGTAGATCCCCTGATAACGCTGATGATAGCTGGGTATATATTATGGCAAGCGTTCCCGGAAATCGGTGGTGCCATACGCATACTCATGTCTGCCACCCCAAGGAATATAGATCCTCAAGAAATAATATCAAAATCATCAGCTATTACAGGCGTTATTGGCATTCACCATCTGCACATATGGCCCATAGATGAGCACCGGGTATCGCTTGAGGCCCATGTCGTGATTGAAGACCATCTAATGAACCAAAGTGAAGAGATCAAAAATGATCTGAAAAACATGCTAGATAAAGAGTTTCTCATTAACCATAGCACCTTGGAAGTGGAATCCCGCTCAAATGAGTGTGGTGATGGAAAAATATATGGGCATTGAAAGAAATGGCGAATGGAAAAGCCCACTCCAGTTTCCGCATATTTCACAACATCAGCTATCAGCCATTAAAAAATGTAGCAGCCATCACTGCTATTCTAGTAGAGTCACACAGGTATGTTTATTCTTCTAACTGGAGCCCCTATGCATAACTCAATGCTTGCTGAATATCGTGATATCGAACGTCGAATCGAAGAAGAGCAGACAAGACTCAAAAGTCTGCTTGAAGACGAAATTTTAAAAAAAAGAACTAGAATTTGAAGAGAAATTTCAGCAACTAATGCAGGATTACGGTCTTGACCTCCGGGTTGCTTTGAGAATCATCAACCCTGATGCTAGAACCAAAAACGCAGCGGAAGTCCGTAGACCTGCTCAAAGGGTACGTCGTAAGCTGAAGGTATACACTAAATACTTGATCACTGCGCTCATGGTGATTCTGGTGTCTGAAGCGGCAAAGTACAGTGATCGTATCGGTGGTCTAATCGCAGCGCTTCCAATGGTTACTGTGCTGACCTTGATTTGGCTGCATGTTGAGCAGCAGCCAGACCAGAAAATTGCCAATCATGCATGGTACACCTTCTGGTATGTAATCCCGACGCTGCCAGCGATGCTTGTTTTTCCCGCTCTCATGTCACGATTCGGCTTCTGGCTGGCCCTCATGGGTTATGTATTAGCAACGTGCGTATGCTTCATCGTGTTTACGTTTGTGGCACGACGCTTTGGATTAGAGCTGCTTTGATAGATCAATAGGTAGTCTGGTGAGCGGCGGCCGTAATAGCTGAGTACAACACCTTGCCGGGGGCAGAGGCACTCAGCTATTGCGGCCGCCAAGCTATAAGCATGAAAATGCGCTGTCAATACATGGTCGTCACGGCAACTGCGTGTCCAAACCAGGTCGCATAAATAAAAAAATGTAAATCACCCTCCCTGCCCTGGGCACTTCGTGCCAGAGGCTCGATACTCAAGTATATTTAGATTCCCGTTGGAATCTTTGTACGTCATCTGGGCAGGCATTACACCGCAGCCAATGCGTGTTGATGTAATATGTATGACACGCTCAATATCTACATCCATCCCATAGCGGTAATGCACGGTTTCAGGCGGATTTTTATCAATCGATAGTGCGTACTCTCTCCATCTCTTTTCGTTTTCCTGAATCATAGATCCATAAACTTTATCAGCACTACCCTCTGCCATGGCAAATGAGGAAATCAGCATAATAGAAACCATTGCAACTCTTGTTTGAATACTCATTTTTTCCTGCCTTTAGAATTACCCAAAGCACATGATGGCACACCGTTTCTGTCACCAAAGTGAAACGGACATTACATTGAGGTAATACAAGGTAGGATCGTTGATCTATTTCAGCATGACATCTTTGTAATCGCAGCGTCACCAGCCGGACAGGTGACGCCATGTACCATACTAACGAGTCTCCAAAAATCCATTTCAGATGAGAGGTATAGCCATGAGGACCCTAGCAACGATTTTCATGTTTTTATTTGCGCTGAACGTTACTGCGGTAGTCCATGCAGAAGATGGGAGCATGCGTTACCGGCAGATGGTAGAGAACCTGCGTGAACAAAACAAAGAGCGCAGAGAAGCCCGTGAGCAAATGACACAAGAGGATAAGCAAAAAAACAGCAAGAACGATAATGGAGGCACTCTGGCCACGCCAGATAATCGCTAAAAGAGCTTATACGCTCAAGTATGCTTGAGAAGCAGAGCATTGTAATCGCACCTAGCGACGCTGGAGGAATTTACCTGAACAACACCGCATGGGAACTGAATTGTAATTCCGATTAATTCTCGGGCCAAAAACCCAACCATTATTTTTATAGCCGCATCATCGCCCTGCATTTGGAGCGATGATGCGGTAACGGCGATAGACAGGCCTCCTGCGAGAGCTGGGTCTACTAGGTACGATGTATCGCTATCCACCCGGCGAATCCGTACTGCTGCTTTGGCAGCCACACTTGATGATCGATTTTCTGTGATCATCTTCTTTACGTTGCACACTCTTTTGTCACATTACGACTCTGACCCATTTGTCATTTTCAGAAGACGACTGCACCAATCAACGAGACATGAAGCCTGCTGTGCATACGGCTCCTGACAGCCCGATATCAGGACTCCTCTGCACGAAACTCGTCTATGCTCAATACTCGTGTGCACCAAAGCGAGGCGAGCATGGCGACCGATACCGTACCGATTGCCGAGCGCGGCGTAGCCACCCTGTCAGAACAGGCATGGGAGCGTGCTCGCTGCCGCGCGGAGATCATTGGGCCGTTGGCGCAGTCGGAGACGGTCGGGCATGAAGCGGCCGACGCAGCAGCCCAGGCGCTGGGTCTGTCCCGGCGGCAGGTCTACGTCCTGATCCGCCGTGCCCGGCAAGGTTCGGGGCTGGTCACTGATTTGGCTCTTGGACAGTCGAGCGGTGGCAAAGGTAAAGGCCGCTTGCCGGAGTCGGTCGAACGAATCATCCGCGAGCTACTGCAAAGTTTGTCTCAATTTGACGGCGGCGAACCGCAAGCGTTCGGTTCGCCGCTCGTTTCGGTCGCAGTGCTGGCCCGCGCCTGGAAACGTTGATAACACTCCAGCCCGCAGAAGTGCTCGACGTACTCCGCGCCTTCCGGTGTGAAGGCGGCATCGAGCGGAATTTCCTTGCAGCACACGCAGCAACTGGTGGCGGTCGGATCATTTGCATTCATGGTGGCACCCCTCCATTGACTGACGAAGACGGCGAATGCCGCCGCCGGCATCGGCTTTGCGAACAGAAAGCCTTGCCCGCGCTCGAACGCTTGGGCCCTCCGCCGTAGTCCATCCATCCGGCCGGGAAGCGCTCATGATCTTTCCCTGAATGCCCGCAACGCCCGCGCCAGTGACAGAAGAAACAGGCCGGTCAAACCGAGCGCCGTGATGACCCAATACTCGACAAGGAATGCACCGGCGGTTGTGCCGGCCAGCACGGCAGCGAGGATGGACAGGTGGCAGGGGCAAGTCAGCACGGCCAGCGTGCCCCACAGGTAGCCGGTGAACGGTTTGTGCGTCTCGGCCGGCATGCGCTCGGGGCTGTTCATGGCAAACTCTCCGCATGCTGTGCCGGCGCGGTCGGCATGGCGGCCAACTGCACTTCCAGATTGGCCAACGCTTCGCGCCGGCGTTCGACGAACTGACGCAGCACAGCAAGCTGCGCGGCAGTTTCATCGCAGTTCGCCGCATCCAGCGCCCGGCACAGCCGCGCCAATGCGCCGAGGCCGATGCCCGCCTCGAAGGCGGCCCGCACGAAGCACAGTCGCTGCAAGGCGGCGTCATCGAACAGGCCGTAGCCACCCGTGGTGCAGGCGACTGGCCGCAGCAATCCACGCAGCAGGTAATCGCGCACGATATGCACACTCACCCCGGCATCAAAGGCCAACCGGGACACCGTGTAGGCGTTCATCGAACACCTCCTTTTCCTCATCCGGCACAACACGAAAGCTGCTTCACGTCCTTGCTGAAGGTCTGCGCCGCGAGCTTCAACCCCTCGACCATCGTCAGGTAGGGGAACAACTGGTCGGCCAGTTCCTGCACCGTCATGCGGTTGCGAATGGCGAGAACAGCCGTCTGGATCAATTCGCCGGCTTCCGGGGCGACGACCTGCACGCCGATGAGCCGTCCGCTACCTTCCTCGATGACCAGCTTGATAAAGCCGCGTGTGTCGAAGTTGGCAAGCGCACGCGGCACGTTGTCGAGCGTGAGCGTGCGACTGTCGGTTTCGATCCCGTCGTGATGCGCTTCCGCTTCGCTGTAGCCCACGGTTGCTACTTGCGGATCGGTGAACACCACGGCCGGCATCGCGGTTAGATTGATGGCAGCATCCCCTCCGGTCATGTTGATCGCGGCACGGGTGCCGGCCGCTGCCGCCACATAGACGAATTGTGGCTGGTCCGTGCAGTCGCCGGCCGCGTAAATGTGTGGCGTGCTGGTGCGCATGCCCTTGTCGATGACGATGGCACCCTGCGCATTGACGGTGACTCCCGCCGCGTCGAGTGCCAGGCTGCGCGTGTTCGGTGTCCGTCCGGTAGCGACCAGCAGCTTGTCGGCACGTACTTCACCGTGTCCCGTGGTCAGCACGAATTCGCCGTTCACATGCGCGACCTGGCTGGCTTGCGTGTGTTCCAGTACCTTGATCCCTTCGGCACGGAAGGCCGCTGTGACGGCCTCGCCGATGGACGGGTCGTCGCGGAAGAACAGCGTGTTGCGAGCTAGGATCGTGACCTGGCTGCCCAGCCGGGCGAAGGCTTGCGCCAGTTCCAGCGCGACCACCGACGAGCCGATCACGGCTAGGCGTTCGGGAAGGGTGTCGCTGACCAGGGCCTCGGTCGAAGTCCAGTAGGGTGACTCTTTCAGGCCCGGAATCGGCGGCACGGCCGGGCTGGCACCCGTGGCGACTAAGCAGCGGTCGAAAGCTACCACGCGCTCGCCACCATCGTTTAAACGGACGACCAGGCTCTGCTCATCCTTGAAACGCGCCTCACCATGTACAACGGTGATGGCCGGGTTGCCGTCCAGAATGCCTTCGTACTTGGCATGGCGCAGTTCTTCGACGCGCGCCTGCTGCTGGGCCAGTAGTTTGCTGCGGTCAATCGCAGGCACAGTCGCCGCGATACCGCCGTCGAACGGACTTTCCCGACGTAAATGGGCGATGTGGGCGGCGCGAATCATGATCTTGGACGGCACGCAGCCGACGTTGACGCAGGTGCCGCCGATGGTGCCGCGCTCGATCAGCGAGACGTGCGCGCCTTGCTCGACGGCCTTCAGTGCTGCCGCCATTGCCGCGCCACCGCTACCAATGACGACGACCTGCAACGGGCGTTCGTTGCCACTGGGCTTATCAGCGGCCCCTATCCAGCCGCGCATCTTGTCGAGCAGGCCGGCGCGGTTGTCCGTCGGTGGCGCATCGGCAAGCGTTGCCTCGTAGCCCAGTCCGGCCACGGCGGTAGTCAGCGCATCCGATGACGTGCCCGCCTCAATGGCGAGTTGCGCTGTGCCCTTCGGATAGGACACCAGCGCCGATTGCACGCCGGGCACTTTCTCCAAGGCTTCCTTGACGTGAGCCGCGCACGAGTCGCAGGTCATCCCGGTGATTTTCAGGGTGGTCATGTATTTTTCCTTTTCTGTGGTGGCTACGGCTGTTGCCGTCAGCCACGTTGTTCTGGCAATTCACAGCTGTCCGGCCCGCAGCGGCGATGTGCTGGCGAGATGAAATCCCAGACCGACACCCCAACCATCAAGGCCAGGCCGACATAGAGCAGTCCACCGCTCTGCCAGCCGTAAGCCCGCATTAAAAACACCGCTGCCAGCACCAAGATCGGGCCTATCGTGCCGAGCGCCGTGCGTCGCCACTGTCGATGATTGAGCCAAGCGATAGCATTGGCGAGTAACGCGATGCCGGCGAACATCGGCAGCAGGATGCCAATGAATAGCCCCTCATACTGGCTCAAGAAGCCCAGTCCGATGGCCGCGCCAAAGCTGGCGATGGCAGGAAAACAGGCGGCGCAGCCCATCGCGGAAACGACGCTGCCGAGCGCGCCGGTTTTGCCAGCGATGCGCGTGATGAGTCCCATGTGTCGCTCCCGAGTTCGGTTAACGGATCAGCGTTTGAGGCTGGACGGATAGCCCGCGTCCTCGGTCGCCTTGGTCAACTTCTGGACGTTGGTCTTGGCATCGTCGAAGGTGACGACGGCCTGGCGCTTGTCGAAACTTACGTCGGTCTTGCTCACGCCCTCAACCTTGGAAAGCGCGTGCTTGACAGTGATCGGGCAAGAGGCGCAGGTCATGCCAGGCACGGACAGCGTGACGGTCTGAGTGGCGGCGAACACGGGGGCAACGAAAGCGGCGAGAGCGAGGGAGGCAAACAGCTTTTTCATGATGAACTCCTGATTAGTAGAAAAATGGCATGACGTAGGGAAAACCAAGCGCGACCAAGACCAACACGGCGACGAACCAGAAAATGAGCTTGTAGGTGGTGCGCACTTGCGGAATCGCGCACACCTCGCCCGGCTTGCAGGCTGCGGTCGGTCGGACGATGCGCCGCCAGGCAAAGAACAGTGCAACCAGCGCCGCGCCGATGAAGATCGGCCGATACGGCTCCAATACCGTCAGGTTGCCGATCCAAGCGCCGCTGAACCCCAAGGTGACCAGAACCAGCGGCCCCAGGCAGCAGGCCGAGGCGAGGATGGCAGCCAGCCCGCCGGCGAAGAGCGCCCCGCGCCCGTTTTGTGGTTCAGACATGCGCGTGTCCTTTCGAATTTAAATTGGATAGCGTAACCTTACTTCCGTAGTCATGTACGGAGTCAAGCAATATGGAAAACAATTTGGAAAATCTGACCATCGGCGTTTTCGCCAAGGCGGCCGGGGTCAACGTAGAGACCATCCGGTTCTATCAGCGCAAGGGCTTGTTGCCGGAGCCGGACAAGCCTTACGGCAGCATCCGCCGCTATGGCGAGGCGGATGTAACGCGGGTGCGGTTCGTGAAATCAGCCCAGCGGCTGGGCTTCAGTCTGGATGAAATAGCCGAACTGCTGCGGCTGGAGGATGGCACCCATTGCGAGGAAGCCAGTAGTCTGGCCGAGCACAAGCTCAAGGACGTGCGCGAAAAAATGACTGACTTGGCGCGTATGGAGTCGGTGCTTTCCGAACTTGTGTGTGCCTGCCACCTGCGGCAGGGGAATGTTTCTTGCCCGCTGATTGCTTCACTGCAAGGGAAGAAAGAACCGCGCAGTACCGACGCGGTGTAGCCAAGGGAACTACGCCTAAGCGTGCTTTATTTTCCGTTTTCTGAGGTGACGTCAACCGTCAGAAAAAACCGTGCGGCCGACTTTTGATAATTCGTGCTATCGCCTTCTGAAAATGACACTAGCCAATTGAGATGTTTAAACTCAACATGGCCAACATAGATCGACATATCCGTTGTTGGCCAGGCAAAAACTTTACAGACACCATGGGTATAGGCAAATTGGCCTAATGGCGTCGGCGAGTCTTGACTGGCAGGTGTCGGCCAAAGGCGGACACCCGCCAAGTCCGCTTCCCACCCGAAGCGTCTTTGGAGAAGCAGTTATTGATATATTCAAGATAGATTATCGTTCGATCGGCCAAAATAAGTAGCCTCACATCTAGGCGTCAGACTGCTTCTTACGCGGCCCTCACTATCTGGTTCTTTGTCAACCAGCCCCATCTCCTTTAACTTGCTTGTTCGACGCCCGACCATTTGATGAGTCGTATCAATTAGTGCGGAAATCTCACCGGCGCGCATATCTCTTTGTTCTTCATTTAGTGCGCTGATTATGTCAAGCTCTATGGGCTCCAGCATGATATCTTTATTTAGGAGCGCTACTTCTTCTTTAAAGTCGTCGGACAAGTTCGCGATAGAACAGATACCCTCTTGGCAATCAGGGCAGCGCCATTTGAAAAACTCAAACTTCTCTCTATTATCCATTGAGTGGCACATGCCGCAAGTGTTGCATCTAATTGTTTGATTGCTAGACAAGAATTGATGAACTGCACGAGTATACTCAAAGCAACGCTGTTGAAAGTAATGTCTAAAAGGACGTCCTTCAGGGTACCCCCAGCTCATCCGTTCACTTTCGCAAAGCCCCAAGAAAAGGGAATAAGAAATAACTTCACGATTGTCTTTAGCGCGCATTTTTTTATAGCGCGATACAAAAAAATTTGACTCTAGAGAGGAGAGCATATCCTCTAGTCCAGGATTTACAGTGAAATGGCTTGTAGGAGGATTCTGGCCTAGATCTTTAAAATAATCCCCACCAACCTCCTTAGATATTATCCTGCGCTTAACGTCCTTTGCTTCGCTTATCAAGCAAGCAAGGAGTTGACTTTGATTATGTCTGTCCAGCTTGTTTTCAAAAGGCTCAAGGGCGTACCGATTTAAGCGATCAAAGTACTTGGAAATCGTATTCTCGTAGTACTTTCTAGAAGCTAGACGAATAGACGCTCCAGTAATTTTTTGGCCTTTAGATATTCTATCGAGGTAAAGTAGATGCAGAAGATGGCCCATTATTCTGGGCACATTGAAAGATGCCTGAAACATCAGCCGCATTATATCTTCACGTGTTGTTTCAGAGGAAAAATCAAAATAACTGGCAAGATCTACTCCAAAAACTTTGAAGCGAGTACCCAAAAGTCTTGATGCATAAGATGACGCAGAACGTTCCATTTCCTGAACTTCTGTAGCTTCGTACAGGTCAGAAAAATCCAAACTAATTGTGTCAGACTTTCCTGGATCGATTTTACCGTAATACACTCTTCCGGGGTAACCCGCAACTTTGAGCTTAACTGCTTCATTGCTAGAGTTATTCAAAGGTGAGAGAACCACATCAACAAACAATCTTTGATCGACAAAGCTTAATTCTGAAAAATCATCAAAAAAAGCAACCAGTCTAACTAGTCCTGCGCCAAAGATTAGACTTTGAATGTCTTCTATAATTTCAGAGAACGGAAAAGATTTTAGTACTACATCCGAATATTCATTGTACACATCACTATCATCAAGTGTCTTGTCGAAATCACTAAGTGACTCTGCTATATCAGTTAAAACCTCGACCTTTGCGAGCGAAGCTTTGCCGCCAATTTTTACGGCTTGATCTCGTTTTAGAGACGTCTCTTGCTGTTTTTTTAGTCGTAACTGATGCGTGATTCTTTGTAGAACAGGAATCTCATGAAGATCAAGTTTTGCACTTTTTATTCGGTCTCTAATATCACCTAAGCTAGAAAGCAAATCTTCATAATTACGACGAACCCCAGTCCACCGATCCCACAAGGAAAGCTTTTCGCATACGGCTCCGATTTCTTTAAGCATCTCGACGATTACTTTGCCCAGCATTACCTTTCTCAGCATATGAGAGCGGTAGGCTACTGCAGATATGCCTTTCGACTCCAAATCTTCAGGTGATATATCGACAGTATCAAGTACGTCGTATAAAGATTTCACATCTATGTAAATAGATATAATATCTTTTCTTTCGCGCATTGCAGATTGGGCTCTAGCAAACACTGTGCTTTTTCCGGTGCCCTTTCGTCCCAAAAGAAAAGTCGTATTGCTGGATAATACTGACCGCAACACAGCATCCCCCGGAAGGGGGTCAACATACAATTGATCGACAGGCTTTGCCCCTGTTTCGCTTTCGAAATCTCGCAGCTCAGCGCGGCGGTACTGGCGCAACGACTCAGCAATTTTTGAAAATTTATCTAATTCCATTTATTAATCCGTCTAATAATTGGCGCAGGCGATGGGGCGTCAGGAGCCAGTCAAGGGCTAGTGTTTTGTTTTATACACGAGTTCGACACGCTCTACCTATCGTTCAGATGGTACCGATCGCTAAGTCTCTTGAGTAGCATTGATCTCGTCTGCTTTTGGCCGATATCGGCCGGTTTGAACTGCGGATAGCTGAGTCTCAGAGAGAATAGGATGTGACCAGATCCGATGGGACGGACCTCTTCTTGGCTACTGATCATGCGGTCAAGCCCGCACTTTATCTCCTGGATGAAGGAGACACCTAGGACAGCGGGTACACCTTCACCAACGGCGGAAACCAATTCACTAAACCGCTTCGTTCCTTGCTAGACGCATGAGATAATCCGGCGTTAGCAGATCCAAACTGCGATAACTAACCTGCACCACGCCCTGCATTTCCCAGTCTTTCAATACTTTGTTGATGCTCTGGCGGGAAACGCCGAGCATCTGCGCAAGATTTTCCTGCGAGATTTGTAAGCTCTTGCCAGGAATTCTGTTTGCCCTTGAGGTGCTGGCCACTTCAAGTAATTTGCTAGCCAGACGTCCCGGCAGAGGCTGAAGAACGCCACCATCCATACGCTGCAGCGTCGATTTGTAACGCAGACCCATCAAGCGTAAAAATTCAAGCAGGTATTCCGGCCGATGGTCTATCAGCGAGTGGAGCACCTTGGCCGACACGAGCAGCAACTCGCTGTCCATCTCGGCAAAAGCATCATGAGCCCGCACTTCGCCGCTGAAGAGTGAAGCTTCGCCAAACCAGTGACCCGGCGTGACCACACCAAGCAGAGCTTCACGCCCATTGGGCCCGGTCACACTAAGCCGCACCCGCCCATCAAGTAGGCAGAACAGCGCATCAGGCATTGAGCCACGGTAAAATAACTGCGTTTTTTTTGGCAGATACTGGCGTTTCGCATGCTGTCGCAATAACGAATCAAGCTCGAGGCCAAGTTCACCCGCGGCTGTTTCACTCATCGCTTGGCCTCAATCGGTCAACGCTTCTATTAAACGCTGTCTACGCGTCTGAAGAAACTCGAATTGCTGATAAGGTAAATCTGGATTATCTCCCTCAACTATACGATCAAAACGATGTTTGAGCAGTACATGCATCTCCGTGGTAGGGAATATATAAAACTGGCCTTGTTCAATGTGCTTGAAAGTGATCTCAGCCACCGCGTCAGCCGTGAGCGAGCCATTATCCAGGTTATTTTGCGATATGGCTGCAGTGGCCATTTGGGAGCGCGTCAAACCCTCGCTATTGGCCCAACGTGATGGCCGCGAGCGATAGCACTGACCAATATTCGTAGCGACATAGGAGGGACAAAGGACCGCAGTTTGTACTTGTTCCGTTACCAGTGCCAAGTCATGGTAGAGGCATTCGGACAAGGCCAATACCGCATGTTTCGATACGCTGTAGATGCCCATGGCAGGCCCGGTCACCACCCCTGCCAAGGATGCTGTGTTGATAATGCTACCCTGGTAGTCAGGGTCCGCTGAAGCGGCCGCCAGCATCCTCGGGGTGAAGGCTCGGATGCCGTTGGCCACCCCTTTGACGTTCACCCCTAGCAGCCAGTCCCAGTCCTTGTCGGTGCTTTCCCAGATCAGACCGGCACTTGCCACACCGGCATTGTTGAACACCAGATTGGCCGGGCCAAAAGTCGTCTCTGCACGCTCAGCCAGCTTTTCAACAGCGGCCGCATCGGCGACATCGACAACCTCACCAACCGCCTCGGCGCCAAGTGCATGGAGTTCATCAAGGGTCTGTTCCAAAGCCTTCGCATGAACGTCGGCCAACACTACCTTCATGCCACGACTGACTGCCGCATACGCTAATGCCTTGCCCAGGCCCGAACCACCACCGGTGATCACAGCAACGCCATTTTTCATAATTTTCATGCTGTTTTGCTCCGTATATGTAGGCATGCCTCCGAGGCAGCCTTAATAATGGTAAGAAAAAATCGGATTGGAAAAATCTACAGCGGGCAACACTCTTTTTTCGTATTCATAATCCTGGCTGTGCTGCCAGTCCGGCTTATCGCCTCGCCTGGGCAGACGGTGAAGGCTGCGCAGCAAATATCCGGGATTCAACGTTTCCGTGTCTATCCAGGGCATCAGGACCATATCGGCATCTTCGGGCCGAAGGGCCGGCACCACGCTCTTGGCGCCAATACGCTGCATGTGTCCTAGCAGTCGACAGACGAAGTCGCCAATCAATTCGACCCGCAACGTCCAACTGTAAAACCCATACCCATAGACCCAGGCCATATTGGGCACCCCGGTGAACATAATTCCGCGATAGCCAACTGTCTGGGCAAAATCAATGGGGGCGCCGTCGATGCTGAAGGGGATCTCTCCCATAACAGACATCTCAAAACCGGTGGCGGTAATCACCACATCACAGTTGATTCGGTCCCCCGACTGCAACTGAATTCCATCTTCGTCAAACGCCTCAATGCCATCAGTCACTACATTGGCCTTGCCAGCGCTGATTGCCTTGAATAGGTCGCCCTCGGGAACAAAGGCCACGCGCTGCTGCAATGGTTTATAGGGTGGTGTGAAATGTCGCTCGACTTCGAACCCTTCGGGCAAGCAGGCGCTGACACCGTCAATCAACTGTTTTTTCAGCAGTTCAGGATCGCTGTGCGCATTCTTGAGCAAGAGCGCGCGGTCACGCACAGCTTTCCTGCGCATGATTTCATGGATCCAAGAAGCGTCTATGTCCAGTTTGCGCAACTCATCGGCAAGTAAATCGGAATTACGTCCGGCGGCAAAGAAAGTCGGTGTGCGCTGCAGCATGGTGACCTGCTTGCAATCTTCAACCAAAGCGGGAATCAGGGTGGCCGCAGTGGCCCCAGAGCCAATCACCACGACATCCTTGCCGTTCAGATCAATGGCTTCCGGCCAGTGCTGAGGATGGATAACTTGGCCCTTGAACCGTTTCAGGCCTGGCCATTCGGGGGTATATCCCTGCTTGTGCTGGTAATAGCCCTGGCACATCCAGAGAAATCCCGCCTCGATGCATCGAGGGCGCTGCTCGTCACCCGTGCTGACTTCTAGCATCCAGCAATTGTCTACGCTGGACCAATTGGCCGCCTGCACCCGCTGACGGTAGCGGATATGCGGTGCCAGCTCAGCATCTTCTATGGCTGATCCGAGGTACTGCAAAATCTGTTCTCGCGACGCGATCGGCTTACCCGTCCAGGGCTTGAAGTGATAGCCAAAGGTAAACAGATCGCTATCGGAACGCGTGCCTGGATACTTGTGGATCAGCCAGGTCCCGCCAAAGGATTCCAAGGCTTCGAGTATGATGAAGCTCAGCTGCGGATGCTGCTCTCGCAGCATGGTGGCGCAGCCGATGCCGGAAATTCCGGCACCGACGATAACGACATCAAAACGTTCAGGGGTCAGGTCAGAAGCCTGTGCTGCGACTGCAGACATGGATATCTCCGGTTGATCAATATCGGGAAACTTGATTTACGGAGCATTATGGGCAGCGCTTGGTGCTACACACTGTCAACTATTGGCAGTCTCGTCGGTTGCTTTTCTCAATAGCGAAAAGTAGGTGCAGATCTGGTTCACAACAGGCTAATTAGCCCGGATTTCTCATGACCGCATAAACAAAAACGGCTGAAAGCCTTATGATTCTTGTCGCCAAACAAAGCCCCATAAGTCTTCAGCCGCGCACAAAATGCTACCAGAAAAACTCCACTTTTCACCCCTCTCTCGCCACCTCGTCGAGGCCTCTTTCACCGGTGGTCACATCACCTCGGATGCGGGCTTGTTGCTGCTGCGCGAGGTCGACCGGCAACATGGCTTGACCCGCCGCCTGGCCAAAATCGTTCCCGATCGGCGTGATCCTGGGCGTGTCCAGCATGGACTGCAGACACTGCTCGCCCAGCGTATCTATGCACTGGCCGCCGGCTACGAGGATCTCAACGATCATGACGGCCTGCGCCATGACTACGCGCTGCAGACTGCGGTCAACCGCCTGCAACCGCTGGCCGGCAAATCCACTCTGGGGCGCCTGGAACAGCAAGCCGATCGCGAAACGGTGGTGCAAGCCCATCGCCTGCTGTGGGAGCACTTCATCGCCCAGCATGACCAGGCGCCGGCTGAGATCGTGCTCGACTTCGATGCGACCGATGTGCCGGTGCATGGTGATCAGGAAGGGCGCTTCTTCCATGGCTATTACGACCATTACTGCTTCCTGCCGCTCTATGTGTTCTGTGGTCGCCATCTGCTGGTGAGCTATTTGCGCCCGAGCAACATCGATGGCGCCCGACACAGTTGGGCCATCCTGGCACTGCTGGTCAAGTTCATTCGCCGCTTCTGGCCAGAGACCCGCATCGTGTTCCGCGGTGACGGCGGTTTTTGCCGACATCGCATGCTCGACTGGTGTGACCGCAAGCAGGTGGATTATGTGGTGGGTCTGGCCCGCAACACCCGCCTGCAGCGGATGGCGGCGCCGGCCATGCAAGCGGTCGCCGAGGCCTACCAAGAAACCGGGCAGAAGATGTCCGGCGTGTATCGCTTCCTCTATCAGGCCGGTAGTTGGCGTAGGCGCCGCCTGGTCGTGTCGCGCCTGGAACATGGCGAGCAGGGTGCCAATCCACGCTTCATCGTCGTGTCCCGCTTTGCCGAGGATGCTGCCCAGCAGTACTACGAAGACTACTGCGGCCGTGGCGACATGGAGAATCGGATCAAGGACCAACAGTTGGATCTGTTCGCCGACCGCACCTCCAGCCCACGCTGGTGGACCAACCAGTGGCGGCTGATGCTGTCGGCCTTTGCCTATGTGCTGTTCGAACGGCTACGCGATCATCTCCAGGGCACCGCATTGGCGCGCATGAGCATCCATAACCTGCGCTTGAAACTGCTCAAGATCGGTGCGGTGATCATTCGCAACAGCCGGCGCATCCGCGTGCTGATCAGCGAGGCCTATCCGCATCAGGAACTCTTTGCGGGGCTGGTTGCCCGCCTCAAGCCGACCTGAACAGGCGGGCGCCCCCGGCCCGGCTCAATGGGGGAAAGGGGGCAGTGCGCCCCATACGCGGGAATTGAATAAAAAACGATCAATTTTTAGCGGTGGAAGGCAGGTTGTTGATACACCGAGGCTTCACCGGCCACGCCTGCCGGCCTCATGAGAAATCCGGGATAGCACTGCATATTGTCATCCCAGACGCGTTGGATTTCATCGCTCAACAGCTCGTCCTGCTTGGCACGAGCGCTTCGCAGTTCGGGTTGACGGGCTTTGGCTGCATGCACGTAATAACCGGACGGAGCGATCTGGATTACCCGACAGATCGACTCGACTCCGTAGCGGTCACGGTACTCGTCAACGAAGGCGTTCAGGGTTTGTTGCGGCGGTCGAGCTCCGCCTGGGCAAAATACGCACTGGCCAGGCGCAGAATCTCGTTCGCTTTGCGCAGTTCCCGGTTCTCGCGTTCCAGAGCCTTGATGCGTTCTCGTTCCTCGGTCGTCTGGCCGAGGCAGGCGCATCCGCATCGCCGTAGGTGGAGGTCAGCACCAGTATCCGTTCGGCGACCGGATATTCCGGCGCCAGTTGGTTCATCGCAGTGGTGAGGACCTTATGGCCGGCCTGGACCAGGGCGTCATGCAAGGTGGCGGCAAAACCCCAGGTACTGTTGGACTCGGTGCCCACCAGAATGACGGTATCCGCCACTCCGGCGCGGCTGTTGTTGGCGAGCTTCGGCAGCGCCCGGCGTCGGGCCCACCAGATCCAGGCCCCGGTCACTGCCAATACCGGCACAGCCAGTGCCGACAGTCCCAGCAGCAACCCCAGCCACCAGAGTCCGTCACCGGTGTGCAGTTGATAGATGAACTCATGCAGCCGCCAACGGGTGTCATTGGTCTGATAGGAAAGGAAAGCACCGGTTGAGGGGCTGACCAGGCCTGCGCCGTCACGGCTGCGCAGGTAGAAGCTGTCACTGGGGTCGCCGCGGCGGGGATAGACCAGTTCACGCAGATCATTCAGGTCGGTCGACTGCAGGGCCGCAAGGGACTGGATCGGCTTCGGTATGGCAGCGGCGACCTCTGCGACCAGCGGCGCCTCCGCCTCCCGGGGCTCCGGCAACAAGGCGAAGGTGGTCGCCGAGAGATACACCCCGGTGCTGGCGGACAACATCAGCCCGAGCAAGGCAAAGCGCCCGAACACACCATGCAGGCGCTGGCCGGTCGTGCCACGCACCGGGCCGAGAATCCTGCGCCAGCCGCCCTGTCGCGCAGCCAGCAACCATACGCCGGTCAGGCTCAGCAACAGCATGCCTGCCGCTCCCAGCCCGACCACCACCCGACCCGATGTATCGAACAGTAGCGAGCGGTGCAGTTTTTTCATCCAGCGGGTGAAGGACGGGTTTTCATAGGGTGCCAGGGCCTTCCCGGTCTGCGGATCGATCAGCTCCGCGCCAGCACGCTCAGCATCGGAAAAATAGACGATGACCAAGCCGGACGCCGTGCGCTGGATCTGCTCGGCACCCGGATACTCGACCACCACCCGCGCGGCCAGGTCCGCTACACTCAGCTGGCCGTCTGCAGGCACGCGCGCCTGCAGACGCTCCTGTATCGGGCTGATGGCAAGAATGGCGCCGGTTACCGCCAGCACGGTAACCAGCAGTGCTGCGATCAGGCCGGTCAATGAGTGGAGCTGGCGTAGCATGATAAGGACTCCTGGCGGTTGCTCCGGACGGGATGGGCTGCTTCACCGCCGGATTCAGAACGTGTAAGTGAACGACTGCACATAGCCCTTGCCGGCAGTGACCTGACCCGCTCCCTCGGTGGTGAGCGGCACCACCACCTCGGAACGGTTCTCCCGCATATCCTCCACGGCGGTATCGATGCGCACCTGTACACCGGAGTCGATCAGCCCATCGGCCAGTTCCAGGGTCACTTCCAGGGTGCGTCCGCTGGTAACGCTGGCACCGGTCATGCCATCGTATTCAGCCGATCGCAGACCACTGCCCCGGGCCCAGTCCCGCAGGTGTTTGTAATACTTGGCTTTCTTTCCGGCGACCCAGAGTGTCTGCTGATACTGCCCCTGGGCATCGGTCAGATAGAGCACCACATAGGCGCCGTCTCCACCGTAATCGCTCAGCGTCGTGCTGAAGGTGACCGGCCGGGCCTGGGCCAGCGTCGGCAGGCCCAGGCTGAGGACGAGAGATAAGGTAATCAGTTTGCGGTTCATGGCCTACCTCCTGCTTACTCAATGGTGGCGGCAGGCGGTACAGAGTCGGCCTGCCGGTCCAGATAATCGGAGGCATCCCCGTCACCATCGAATCTGATCTCCAGTTCGCGGATCTTCAGTGATGCCGGTGCGTACTTGGCCTCAAAGCGGTTTCCATTGCGGTCGGTGCCCTTGACCTCATAGCAGCCGTCATCAACCTTGATCCGCCTCACCTGCCAACCCTTGCTCTCGATCATTTGCTGCAGCGCCTCCCGTGGCTGCCACTCGGCGACCGGCTCGTTGCAGTCGCTGTCGGCCAGGGCGTGACCCGCCAGCAGCAATGATGCCAGGCTGATGGTCAGAACTTTCTTCATGATGGATCTCCTGTCTGGATCTGCTGAACTCTACTGCGTCTTACTGACAGCCAGCTGAATGCAGCTGGCTGATGCCAGCCTGAAACATAGCGCCACGCAAGGGCTCTCAACGCATCTGGAAGGCCTCCTGATGAAAGCGCAGCCGCGCTCCCGTGCCCGTCCGCATACCCTCGCGCAACGACCGGGCAAGCCCGACCGGTCCACAGAACCACAGGTCGACACCGCGCCGGGGCAGCGAGGCAGGCGCCAGCTGGTCGGCGGTCAGTCTCTCACCCTGGTGGCTGTCGTGAATCCGCAGCCGGATGCTCGGCAGCGTCGCACAGAGTTCACCCAGGCGCGCTGCCAGCGGGTCACTTGCCGCATCGCGGGTACAGTAATGCAGGTCCGCAGCCGGTGCCCGGGCCGGGTCATTCTGGCATTCTTCCAACCAGGCCAGAAACGGTGTCACCCCTACCCCGGCTGCGACCCAGATCTGCCGTGCACCGGGCTTGCTCCGGTTATAGTCGAAACAGCCATAAGGCCCCTCGATCAGCACCGGCTGACCAACATTCAGTCTGCTGGCCAGATCACGGGTATAGTCCCCCAGGGCCTTGATCTGGAAGGTGACACGAGCATCCCCCTGATCTGCGCTGGCAATCGTGAACGGATGGGCACCTTCCAGCCGCTCGAAGCTCACGAGGGCAAACTGGCCCGGGCGATGGCCCTGCCAGCCAGCGTCAAGCTGGCACACAACTTCGGTGATACCTGCCGCGTGGGCCCGAACCGAGACAACACGGCCGCGCGTCTTGCGGCGATGCCCGACTCTGCCACCCATGGAGTGCAGACTGGCGAGGCTGCCTGCCAGCAGTAACGGCGCCAGCAGCAGACCGACGGGCTGCGTCCACCACTGCACCGGCAACAGCCAGGCGGCATGGAAGACCAGCAGCAGATAGAGTGCCGGCATGCCACGGTGCAGATAACGCCAAAACTTGTAGGGAAACGCCCGCCAGAGGCTGAGCAGCAGCATGCCGATAGCCAGATAGATACCCCACTCACCGAGGTCTTCGGCTGCATCCCGGATACTGTCCAGCATACCGGATGCATCGGCCCCGGCCAGCCGGGCACCACGCCCGAAGAGATCCTTGATCCAGTCATCTCCCATTTCAACCAGCCAATGCGCCACCCCAAAGGACACAGCGAGGATACCGGCCCACTTGTGCAACTGATAAATACGATCAAGCCCGCCAAGCAGCGGATCCAGCCAGACCGGGCGAGTGGCCAGCACCATCGTCAGTGACATCAGGGCTATGGACAACACCCCGGTCAGATAGAGGCTTTGCTCATACACATCCCATCGTGTGGATAGCCCCTGCCCCAGCTCAACGGGCAGGCTGGCGCCCCAGGAGAAAACCACAGCGGCGATAAAAGCCACCAGTGTGATGCCTGTTGCTTTACTTTTCATTCGGTACCCCCTGTACTGTCAGGCCTTCAGGCTATACCTGCAGACTGACAGCAACCTGAAGATGATTGATGGGCGCAGGCGCGAACTCGGGAGCTCCTCGGGCTACGGACTATGCTGCAGATAACGCGGCATCGACGAGGCACTCAACAGCCATGGCTTTCAGCAGTCCGTCAGGAACAGCCGGTAGACTCCTTTCTGATCACCGAATAAAGGGCAGAGGATGCGAATACTGTTGATTGAAGACACAGCCGGCCTGGGGGAAGCGGTACGCGACCAGATCGCCGGTGATGGCCATGCGGTGGACTGGATACAACGGCTGGCCCAGGCTCAGGCCGCGACCCGGAGCACGAGCTACGACCTCATTCTGCTCGACCTGATGCTGCCCGATGGCCGGGGCCTTGACCTGCTGAAACAGCTGCGCATGGCAGGAAACAACACCCCGGTCATCATTCTCACCGCACGGGACCAGATTTCCGATCGCATAGCGGGATTGAACGCCGGTGCCGATGACTATCTGGTCAAGCCGTTCGATCTGTCGGAGCTGTCTGCCCGGGTCGCAGCAGTTGCACGCCGGTATCGCGGCAACCCCAATCCGCGGGTGCGGATTGGCTGCCTGGAAGTCGATCTGTCTGCGCATTCAGTTCACTGCAATGGCGAACCGGCCGGTCTGACTGCACGGGAGTGGGCGCTATTCGAGGCCTTCATGCAAAAGCCCGGCATACTGCTGTCCAAGTCCCAGCTCGAAGATCACCTCTATGCATTCGGTGAAGAGATTGAAAGCAATACCATCGAGGTCTACGTCAGCCGGCTGCGCAAGAAACTGGGACGCGATACCATCGAAACCGTGCGTGGCATGGGCTACCGGCTGCAGCCGCCTGACAGCGCCGCGCCATGAGGTCTGAACACAGTCTGCAAAGACGCCTGGGGCTGGGGCTGACCCTCGGCGTGACGCTACTCTGGCTGGTCGCGGTAGCTGTCTCCGGACTGGTGGTTCGATACGAGCTTAACAAAGTCTTTGACAGTGCTCTGGAGGAAACCGCCCAGCGCATCCTGCCCCTGGCGGTGGTCGAGGTCATCAACCGGGACGCTGCAACGACGCCCCAGCGAATTCTCCCGCTGGCAGCCCATGACGAGCACCTGACCTATCTTGTGCAGGATGCCGCTGGCAACACCCTGCTGCACTCCCACAGTGCCGATCGCCAGGTGTTTGGCACCCAGCCTCACACAGGTTTTGTCTCGACCCCGACACACCGGATCTATGGCGCAGCAGCAGTCAGAGAGACCTTCTGGATACAGGTCGCCGAACCTCTGGCCCACCGCCGGAAGGCCGCGCTGGAAGTGATCGGTGCCTTGTTGTGGCCCCTGACCCTGCTGATTCCGCTCAGTCTGGCAGGTACCTGGTGGCTGGTCCGCAACAGCCTGCGCCGCGTACGTGATTACCGCAATGCCATTACGGCAAAGGGCGCGGGAGACCTGTCTGCAGTTCGAGCGGAACACCTGCCTACGGAAATTGAACCTATTGCCGTCGCCGTGAATCAGTTGCTGGAGCTATTGCGACGGACACTGGAGGCAGAGCAGAGCTTTACTGCCAACAGCGCCCACGAACTGCGTACTCCACTGGCGACAGCCCTGGCACAGGTGCAGCGGCTGGAACAGGAACTGCCGACCGGGCCGCAGCTGGACAAGGCCAGGCAGATTGAGGCCACGTTGCGGAGCCTGTCCCGACTATCGGAAAGCCTGATGCAACTGGCAAAAGCCGAAGGCGGCCGGCTGTTGTCCGACCAGCCGCAGGATCTGGTCCCCGTACTGGTGTTGGTAGTGGACGAGTTACGGCGTAATGCCCGAGTACCCATCCAGCTGGATCTGCCGGAGGGCGGTATACTTTCCTCCACCCTTGACCCGGACGCCTTTGCCATTCTGCTGCGCAACCTGATCGACAACGCGCTGAAATACGGTGCGGCTGAACAACCGGTGAGTGTCCGCCTGGCCCCGGAAGGCATCCTGCGGGTCATCAATGCCGGCCCTGTGGTTCCCACCGAGGCACTGCCCCGACTTCGCAGCCGATTTGTCAGAGCGACCAGCGATGTGCCGGGCTCCGGCCTGGGACTGGCCATCGTCGACCGGATTGCCGCAGGCGCCGGCGCCACACTGCAGATCTGCTCACCGGCAAGCGGCCGGACCGATGGTTTTGAAGTCGTGTTTGATTTTCATAACACTGTCATCTAGCGACTTCAGGCCCGGCCTGTGCGGCGGCGCATGCCGCGCCTGAGCAGGCAGCTGTCCCAGATAATGAAATTGCGCATAATGCAGCGGATGCATCGTATGATTCCTGACAGCTGTGCATCCACTGCCATGAGGCGCCCGCCGCAACGGTGTCGTAAGAACGTCAGACTCAGAGGGAAAGCCAGTCAATGCGTATTCTGGTGATCGAAGATAACCGCGACATACTGGCCAATGTGCTCGACTACCTGCAACTCAGGGGGTTCACTGTCGACTGTGCACAGGATGGATTAAGCGGTTTGCACCTGGCCAGTAGCGGTCACTATGATCTGATCGTGCTGGATATCATGCTGCCGGGCATAAACGGGTATCAGGTGTGCAAGCGTTTGCGTGAGGATGGCCAGAACGAGGTGCCGATTCTGATGCTTACCGCCCGTGATGCACTGGATGACCGGCTGCAGGGTTTGAACGTCGGTGCTGACGACTACCTGATCAAGCCTTTCGCTCTGGCTGAATTAGTGGCGCGTATCGAGGCGATTCTGCGTCGTACCCGGGGAGCTCGGAAGCGCCAGTTGAAAGTCGCGGACCTGCTATACGATCTGGACACATTGCATGTCACCAGAGCCAATCAACCGCTCAGGTTGAACCCGACAGGATTGAAACTGCTGGCGGTGCTGATGCAGAAAAGTCCCGCCGTCGTGCGCCGCGAGGTATTGGAGGAGGCGCTCTGGGGAGAAGACTGTCCCGACAGCGACAGCTTGCGCAGCCATATTCACCAGCTTCGTCAGGTTATCGACAAGCCCTTTGCTTCAGAGCTGCTGCATACCCAGCACGGAATAGGCTATCGACTGGCGGAGGAGTCCGATGACGTCTAAACATCCTTTTGCACGGCGCATCCTGCTGGCCTTCGTGCTGATGAGCGTTATCGTCAGTGGGGCCTTTTCCATCGGTGTCGTTGCGGTTGTGCATTTTGTCGAGGAACACCTGGTTTCTGATACCTTGCAGCACGAGCTCACTACCGTGCTGCAGGAAGACATCGGCCAGGATCGACCGCCGCGCCTTGATGCCCGCACTCACTTCTTTGCCTCCCGCTTGCCGCAGTACGCCATACCGGCACAATATGCCGATCTGGAGGAAGGTTTTTCCGAGATCGTTGAGGGTGACGAGGCGTTTTACGCCTATGTCCAGAAAGTGAATGGCCAGACCTACATGCTGATCCAGGAACAACACGAGTTCGAGGCTCGCGAACAGGCCTTGTTTGACATCGTGTTGGCAGGGTTTCTGCTGAGTGTGGTGTGCGCCTGGATAATCGGCCTACTCATGGCGGACAAGGTCATGGCACCGCTCAGCCGCCTGGCTCAGCAAGTGCGCCATCGTGATCAGCTGCACCCACTGGCCCCGCCACTTGCACCTGAGTACCCCGATGATGAAGTTGGCAAATTGGCAGCGGCCTTTGACAGTACGCTGGGTCAGGTGCGTCAGTCGCTGGAACGTGAGCGCCTGTTCACCAGCGATGTCAGTCATGAGCTGCGCACCCCGCTGATGATCATAGCCAGCTCCTGCGAACTGCTGGCCGAGGCGGATCTGGGACGACGAGAACGTGCGCAGCTTGAACGTATCGGTCGAGCCAGCGAGGAGATGCGCGTATTGGTGCAAACCTTTCTGCAACTAGCCAGAGACCCATCCAACGAGTCCGCTTCTGTCGCCGGCAGCAGCCTGGCCGCCGTGACCAGCGAACAGGCAGAACGCTGGGCCCCACAGTTCAAAGAGAAGCATCTGGATTTCCAGTATATTCGGGAAGGTGAGGATGACGATCTCTATAATCCCGTCTTTCTCAGCACCGTAGTGGGCAACCTGTTGCGTAACGCATTGCATTACACCGAGCACGGCTTTGTCCGACTGGTCATCGGCGCGCACGGGTTTCGCGTAGAAGACAGCGGCAGCGGTATTCCAATCGAGCAGCAGGAGCAGATTTTTCAGCCCTTTTTTCGTGGTACCCGAGTGCGCGGTGAGGGACTGGGACTGGGGCTTTCGCTGGTAAAACGCATTTGCACCAGGCAGGCCTGGACGATCTCGGTATCGAACCTGCCGGAGGGCGGCACCTGCTTCAAGGTGATGCTGAAACACGCGGTTTGACGATTCTTTCACATCTTTTTGACGGAGCCTTGATGTCAGCTCCTCTAACGTGGCAAGCGTACCTTCATATGGAAGCTTCGCCATGTCTGAACAGCGTCCCATCGAACTCGAGTTCTCCCGCAAATACGATCATGATCACGCCCAGCAGTATCTGCTCAAACACCAGGCTGGCCTGGCCAGACGGCTGTCACACTGGCGCGATACGCAGCTGTCACGCCGCGCACTGAAGCTCGCTGGCGATCCCAGCCTGGTACTCGACATGCCCTGCGGCGCCGGGCGCTTCTGGCCGCTGCTCTGCGAGCAACCCGGTCGGGTGATCCTTGCTGCCGACAACTCCGCCGATATGATCCGCATCGCGCGCGCGGCGCAGCCGGAGGATGTTGTGGCGCGGGTCAGTACCTTTCAGTCTTCGGCTTTTGCGATCGATCTGGGGGTGAACGCAGTGGATTGTATTTTCTGCATCCGCCTGCTGCACCATATCGAATCATCCGAACATCGCCTGGCCATCCTGCGGGAGTTCCATCGGGTCAGCCGCGACAGCGTCATTCTGTCACTGTGGGTGGATGGCAACTACAAGGCCTGGAAACGGCGCCGTCTTGAGCAGAGACGGGCGGCTCGGGGGCGGGCTTCTCAGAACCAGAACCGTTTTGTGGTCGCCAGATCGGTTATCGAAAATGAGTTCCGCCAGGCTGGTTTCCATATTGAAGCCCATCTGGACTTTCTCCCCGGCTACGCCATGTGGCGCACCTATGTGCTGCGCAAGGAGGGCTGAGCTGTGAACGTCCAGCCAAGAACCGAAACGAGACATCTAAGCACAACCGAGTTCGATCACTGGTGGAATCGCTCAGGCCCCTGGGTTGAACCAGCCAATCAGCGCCGTGGCGGAGAAAGCGGTGTACAGCTGCTGAAGTCACGAGACCCGAATTGCCCGCCGCTTTACTGCAAGCGTCAAACCGGCCATATCTACCGTAGCCTGGTGCATCCTTTCGGCCGTCCGACAGTCCTGCGCGAACTGCAGGCCTATCGTGCCTTTGCACGTCTTGGCATCAGGACGCCCAATCTTGTTTATTGCTCTGCACGGCGACACCTCGGGGACTGGCAGGGACTGTTGGTCACGGAAGCACTGGACGGTTTCATCAGCCTGGATCAGTGGTACACGAAACAACACAACCCCGAGCTGGTCACCAATCTACTGCACCAACTGGCAGCCACTCTGGCGCGCCTGCATCTGGCAAGGTGGCAGCATGGTTGCTGTTATGCCAAGCATATCTTCGTCAAGGAGAAAGTCAGCGAAAGCGGCCTGACGGAACTCGAAATCGCCGTGCTTGACCTGGAGAAAAGCCGCCAACGTCTGCGCGCCAGAGATGCCTCTCGCCATGACCTGGGGCAGTTCAGTCGACATCGGGGGAGCATGCCGGAGGCTGACCTCGAGCGCCTGCGCCAGGCTTACCAGCAAGCACTGCAGCGGACGGCGGGCGAAAAGCTCTGTCGCTGAAGGGACATGGCGCAGGACCGCATCAGTGCTTCACCAGGTTCGGCAGGCCGCCGGCGATCAGCGCCGCGGTGTCGGCCAGGGCCAGCAGCGGATCGAGCCCCGCCGGTACGGCGAGGTAGCGGGCTTCCCACTTCGGCTGAAACTGCTCCTTGAAATGGCGCAATCCCTGGAAATTATAGAACTGCTCGCCAGTGCGGAACACCAGCGAGCCAAGCAGCTGAGTCAGTGGCGCACCTCGACGCAGCTGCAAGCCGGCCAACGGTACCATACCTAGACTGAAGCGCGCGTAACCCTGAGCCTGGTAGTGCAGGATCAGGCTCAGAATGAGGAATTCCATGGTGCGTTTCGGCGCCTCGGGATGCGCACGCATCAGATCAAGGCTGGCCAGTTTCAGGCTATGGGTTTCCAGCAGATTGGCGAACGCCACTGCCCGGCCCTGCAGGCGCACCACGGCGATGGGAAAGAAGCGCAGGTAGTTCGGGTCGAACCGGCCTAGGGAAAAACCTTTCTCACGTACTCGCTTGCTCTGGAGCCAGGCATCGGAAACAGGCTGCAGCTCACTCAGCGGCGCCTGGCCAGCGGCGTGGATTTCCAGGCTCAATCCATCACGTTGGCAGCGGTTGAGGATGTAGCGCAGTTCCCGCATAGCCTTGTTCCTGTCGGCAAGGTCGAACGTCGTCAAGTCAATCAGCGCCTCTTCGCCAAGCTTGAGGGCGATCAGGCCGATATCCATGTACAGCGGCAGGTTTTCCCCGGACACCTGATAGAACACCGGACGGGCATGATGCAGATCGCACAGATCGCGGAACTGCCAGATCAGTTCGGCGCGCTGCAGAGGTGGACCTATCGGGTCAAACAGCGCGACCAGACTGCGCCCTCGGCGCGAATACATCAGAAAGGCATTGCCGGAGGGGTGGAAAAGCAGCGCCTTGTCGCCTGTCAGAGCCAGACCACCGTCCGGTTGGTCGGAGCTCCGCAGGATTGCGGCATGCTTCGTTGGCTGGACGAGCTCGCCAGCACAGAAGACGATAACCGGGCCACGTCAGCAGACAACGCCGTCTCGGTTCTCACCTATCACGGTGCCAAGGGCCTGGAGTGGCCAGTCGTCGTACTGACAAGCCTCGATGCGACGGCACGCAGTTCACTTTGGGGCGTTCGCGCCAGGACTGTTGGAAGCTTCGACCCGCAGCAGCCACTTGCCAACCGCTTCGTCCACTGCTGGTTGAAGACTTGGGGCAGACGGTCCAAGCCCCAGGCTGCCCTCAACGCCGAGGCCAGCGTGACTGGTCAATCTATGCAGGACGAAGCCCTGGCGGAAAACAAGCGTCTGCTTTATGTCGGCCTGACCCGCGCACGTGATATGAATATCGCAGTGTCGTTTGTTCGCCTTCGGGGGCCCGGGCGTGCCTGGGTTGGCGAGATTCAAAGCGCAGACGCACTGTTATTCGGCGACTCCGGAGCAGTGGCGCTTACAGGCAATCGGCAGCTCTCCAGACAGACAAGGTCCTGGAGCAAAGACGACTGCGCAGTAGAGCCACCTGCCAAAGCTTCTGAGGACTGCCACTGGTTCACCCCTCGCTCGCGCGCGCAGGCTAAGCCGTTGTGGCATCGACCAAGCTCTGCCTCAGGTGGCATATTCAAGGTTGTCGAGACCGACGCCGTAGGCGTCAGGCTAAGCTTGGCAGGCAAGCCTGACATGACGGCGCTGGGCTCGGCGCTCCATCTGTGCATTGCACGCGCCGCGGTCCTTGGCAGCGTCCCAGCGCCAGACGTAGAACGCATCCTGAAGACCTGGGCGGTAGCTGACTCTATAGACAAGGATGCCGTCTGCGCCCAAGTCGAAGCGTTCCTGGCCTGGATAGCCAAGCGCTGGCCTGGCTGTCCCGTCCACCTCGAGGCGCCCATCGAAGCGAATGGCCCGAACGGCACTCGAATCCGTGGTCGCATCGACCTGCTGGTGGAAGAGCCAAACGGCTGGGTTTTGCTGGACCACAAGTCGAACCCCGGCGGAGCCGCTAGAGATGAGGACTTGGCGGCCAAGCATGGCCCACAGATCGAGTCCTATGGTCATGCGCTGCTCAGCGCGACCGGAAAGCCCATGAGCCAGGGGTGGCTGTACCTGCCGGTGGCTGCGCGAGCAGTTCGCCTGTCCTGCGTGCCCAGCAGCCCGCCAGGCTCAGCCCAACAGAAACACGAGGAGACACAGGAATGGATGTGAAATTCTTATCCGCTTCGCAGACGCAGACAACTCTTATAGCGCTGGTCGAGAGCTGCGAGTCGATGCAATGGGCAGTGGCCTGGGCGACCGAGAATGCGGTCTTCGATGCCGCGATGAAAAACAGCTCGAAGTTCGAGCATTTTGTCGTCGGCACTCACATGTTCCAAACGCAGCCCGAGGTTCTTGATCGGGCTGCAAGTCTAGCGGCAGCAGCCGTCGTTCCCCCCACTGGCGACCTGTTCCACCCGAAGGTCTACTTATTTCGCAACGGGAGACGCATTCGCTGTGTAATCGGCAGTCCAAATCTCACCAAGGCCGCGATGAACCGCAATATCGAGGCAAGTGTTCTGCTGGATGGTTCTTCTGACGATACGGCGCTGGCAGAGCTCAGTCACTTCGTCGCAGACGCGTGGCAAGGAGCGGAAGACATCTCGCACGAGTTTCTCTATCGGTACCGCCACCAGTACGCCGCTAAGGCGGCAGCACGAGAAGAGTTGGCCAGGTTCGCTGATGTTCGGCCACCTTCAAAACCGAATAGCAAGCGCGCGCCACATGACATGAGCTGGACGGACTACCTCGTGCAGGTCCGAAGCTCATCACACCCGTCTGCGCACCTGTTCGAGGAACGTTTGGAAGTCTTGAATAAAGCGCGCGCCCTTTTCACGACCGGCATACCCTACGCGAAGTGGGGCTTGGATGACCGCAAGCTGGTCGCCGGCACTCTCGGGCGCAAGAAGTCGCAGCAGCCTGGCGTGGACTACGGGCTTTTCGGGAGCATGGGTGCAAGTGGGACATTTTCGAACCTGATCATCGAATCACCCACTGGCCTCTCTGACGCCCTCGATTTCATCCCTTTGATGGGCGCGGTCACACAGGACGACTACGACCGCTACTGCAAAGCGTTCATAGCAGCCTTCGACCCGAACGGGCGAGTCGGCGGACTGCCGACCGCGACAAGACTCTTGGCGATGAAGAGGGCTGACACGTTCGTCTGCATCGATTCGGCAAATCGCAAGGACTTGTGCGAGAACTTCGGTGTCAGTCCGAGCACAACGAACCTGGAGAACTACTGGCAGCGTATCATCGAACCGATGCACGGCGATGCGTGGTGGAGGCATCCGCAGCCGAGAAATGTGGCTGAGGCCGAAATCTGGCTGGGGCGCGCAGCGCTCCTGGACGCCATCTACTACACGCCCAGCTGAGCTGCTGTTCTTGTCCGGACACAGCTCCTTCCATCTCTGCGGGAGCCACCATTTAAGGGCGGCAGGTTAATCAGGTTCCCGACCAATCCTTAATCAAAAACATTTCAGATCTATATCACCCTCCTGAGCATACCCAGCTAGCCCACCCGGCTGGCCCACTTCTCGAGGAGTACCTATGGATTTGATTTGTCCTCGCTGCAGCTCGCAGCACATCACCCACTGTAACTACGGCCGGCGGGTCGGTGGTGTCGTTGGTACCGTAACCGGCGCTATCAGCGGGGCCGCTACCGCTACGGTGACAGGTGCCGCTTCTGGCGCACGTATCGGCATGACCGCTGGGCTCATCGCCGGCCCCGCCGGAGCCAGCGCCGGCGCGGTGCTAGGTGCTATCAGCGGTGCCCTGGGAGGCTGCGTGCTTGGGCTACGTCTTGGCTCCTTGGTCGATGATCAGTTACTTCATAGCGTCCGCTGCGAAGACTGCCGTTGCCACTTCACCCCCTGCTCTATCTAAGCCCCCTCCGAATTTACCGTCTGCATTTGCAGCCGGAGGTCCTGATACCTTCATGGAGAAACCCATGGCACACGAAATTGAAAACATGGCCTATGTAGGCACTACCCCCTGGCATGGTCTAGGTAATCAATTATCCCCTCACCAGCCGCTGGAGGTCTGGCAGCAGGAAGCTGGAATGAACTGGCATATCGAGCAATCCCCAGTGCGCTTCGTAAGCAAATCAGCATCACATCTGGGCGGCATTCACGCTTTCTCCGAGAAGAAGGTACTGTATCGATCAGACACTAAGGCACCCCTCTCCGTGGTTTCGGAGCGCTATAAAGTAGTTCAGCCCTGGGATGTCCTGGAGTTTTATCGAGATCTGACCGAGTACGCAGGCTTCGAGCTAGAAACAGCCGGTGTGCTCAAAGGTGGTCGCAAGTTCTGGGCTCTGGCCCGTACCGGACAGGCATCGGTACTTAAGGGCAACGACCAAGTCAACGGCTACCTACTGCTGGCTACATCCTGCGATGGCAGTCTGGCTACGGTTGCCACACCAACAACGGTACGTGTGGTTTGCAATAACACCCTCGCCATAGCAGTGAATGGTGCAGCCCAGTCCATTCGTGTCCCCCACAGCACGGAATTCAACCCGCAGGCGGTGAAACAGCAATTGGGTATCTCCGTGTCTCAGTGGGATGAGTTCATGTACCGCATGAAGACTTTATCCAGTCGCCGGGTAAACACGGGCGAAGCACTGGGCTACTTCCTGCGGGTCATCTGTGATGCCGAGAAAGATGTGGAGGATCGACGTGAGTTGACTCAACACAGGGCCCTGCAGAAGGTACAGGACCTCTATTCCGGCAAAGGACGCGGGTCAACCCTGGAGTCTGCCCAGGACACCGCATGGGGTCTCCTGTGCGCTATTACTGAATACGTGGATCACGAGAAGCGTGCCCGTAGCGTGGATCACCGTCTGGATTCAGCCTGGTTCGGCCAGGGTGCCAATCTCAAGCAGAAAGCACTGGATCACGCGCTTGAACTGGTATCCTGAGTCCGCTTCCACCTCATCTTTAGAACTAATTTACCATTCGACGACATAAGCCCCGGCCAGCAAGCGCTGACCGGGGCTTTTTTGCGTCTGGAGGTTTTATGAGCACTACCCAATCAATACCACAGCCAACAATCCAAAAGACAAGCCGAGGCCTATTGCGTCTGGTCAGCACTAAAGAGCTGAGTCGCGATGAATGGCTGGATGTCCGCAAACGGGGGATCGGCAGTTCTGATTCATCAGCGGCCATTGGTCTCAATCCCTATAAATCTCAGTTGGAGCTTTGGCTGGAGAAAACCAACCGGGATCAGCACCTGGCCAAGCCGAACCCGGATGATGACACCGCTCCCGTGTTCTGGGGCGTGGTGCTGGAGCCGATTGTAGCCTCTCAGTACCAAAGACGCTCCGGCAACAAAGTACGCAAGGTCAACGCTGTGCTTCAGCATCCTGAGCATCCTTGGATGCTCGCCAACATCGACCGGGAGGTAATAGGCAGCCCGGATGTGCAGATACTGGAATGCAAAACCGCTGGCCTCAACGGGGCCAAGCTCTGGCGTGAGGGCGTGCCCAAATACGTTGAGGTGCAGGTAATGCATCAACTGGCGGTGACCGGTAAGCAGGCAGCCGATGTGGCGGTCCTGTTGGGTGGGCAACAGCTAGAGGTGTACCGCATCGAGCGGGATGAGCTGCTGATCAAACACCTGATCGAGCTGGAGCGCCAGTTCTGGCATTACGTTGAGACTGACACGCCTCCACCGGCCGACGGCTCCGATTCAGCTGAGCGGGCTTTGCGCCTGCTGTATCCCGAAGACGATGGCGAGGAGCTGGACTTCACTCAGGATCAGGTACTGAGCGAAGCCTTCTTCAATCTCAAGCAGGTACGTCACACCCTGGCGGAGCTCAATCAGCGCGAGGCTGCGCTCAAGCAAACACTGCAGCAGGCTATAGGCTCAGCCAGCAAGGCCATCTTTGCCGATGGCAGCGTTAGCTGGAAGAAGTCCAGGGATTCCCTGGGCGTCGATACCGCTGCCCTGTTCAATGACCACCCCGAGTTGAAATCCCGTTACCAGGTCGGCAAGCCAGGGAGCCGCCGCTTTCTGGTCAGCTGACCGACCCAAGCATGTTCACAACGCCATAAGCCGACCGCGCCTGCCGTCGGCTTTTTGGTGTGCCTTTAAAGGAGTATTCCATGATCAAAGGTCTGGCCATAACCCCACCTGTTCTGGGGCGTATATCCATCGGCAGGGTCGTCGAAAAGAACGGCAAGCGTCTGCCGGAGAAGGACGACCAGTTCACCATCACCTCTCAGGTACAAACCCGAGACGGCTGGCTACCCCACCCGTTGGATGAGCAGCTACGTAAGGAACAGGGCGGCAAGATACGCAGCATCCCGGTGCGCCTGCTATTCAACGATCCTGATCTGAACTTCCGCGCTGAATACAGCCTGTTTGATCGTAACAGCGGACGTCCGTTATGCGTCGGCAACGGCGATACGTGCAAGCGCTCAACCGCAGAGGGGATTCAGTCACTGCCTTGCCCCTCACCCGATGGATGCCCCCTGGCTCAGGGAGGCCACTGCAAGCCTTACGGACGGCTGAATGTGGGGCTCAGCGAGGAGGACCCGCTGGGTAGCTTTGTATTCAGAACCACGGGATACAACAGCATCCGCACCCTCACAGCACGGCTCAGCTACCTGCAGGCACTATCCGGTGACCGGTTGGCGTGTCTGCCACTGGAACTGCGTCTGCGCGGCAAGTCCACCCGCCAGAGCCATGGCACCCCGATCTTCTACGTCGACCTGACGCTACGAGCCGGCATCAGCCTGGAAGAAGCGCTGCAACAAGCGCGGCAACTGGATCAGGCCCGGCGAGAGACGGGGTTTGATCAACAAGCGCTGGATGCGGCAGCGCAGCTGGGTTTAACCAACGGAGCCTTTGAAGACAGTGAAGATGAAGCCCATCAAGTACTGGAGGAGTTTTATCCGGAAAGCAGCAACCGTACCACCCAGTCGAGTCCCACACCCCGTTCACGCCACAACAGCACCCCCACCCTGCACGAGCTGATTCTGGAGCGCAGCCATCACATGCAGCAACAGGACACACCAGCAGCCGAGACGACGCCAGGAACGAGATCATGAGCCAGACCAAATCCTACACCGCTGTCCCTAACCTATCCGAACTGGACGTATTGGAGTGGGCGCAATCCATCCTCGAAGCACGCTTCAAACGCAGTAACTATCTGACCAACCCCTCGATGGTCAGGGGCTACCTTCAAGCCCAGCTGGCAACGGAGGAACGCGAGGTATTCGCGATAATCCTGCTGGATAGCCAGCATGGGGTGCTGGGCTTCGAAAAGCTGTTCTACGGCACCATCGACAGCGCCAGCGTCTATCCCCGGGAGGTGATAAAGACGGTTCTTAATGCGAACGCCGCTGCGGTGATCATCGCTCACAACCACCCCAGCGGTAACCCCGAGCCCAGCCGGGCTGATATTGCACTGACCACTCGATTGCGTGACGCGCTCAACACCATTGATGTCCGGCTGCTGGACCACCTGGTGGTTGGCGGACTTGAAATAGTGAGCTTTGCAGAGCGGGGGCTGATCTGACCCTCGTTATCTAACCCAGTGAAATGGAGGCAACTCGATGACCAAGAAATGCTCAGCCTGCGAGCAAAACACGTTACTGGACAGCGCTGGAATAGAGAAAAGCGCTATCACCCTGGCAGCGTTGGATAGTGCATTACGCAAGTACCACCAGTACATCCTCGGTAAACAGCCCGACGACCAGGTGTGGTCCGGACTGAATACTCTGCTCGATGCGCTACCTGCGGCTCTGACCGGGCTTGAAGCAGGCCAAGCACAGGGGAAGCGGCTGGCAAACAGTATCAACAGAAGCTGGCTGGGTTCTTTTGAGTCGCTTTGCCTGACATGCGGGCTGTTGTTTCTCCCCGACATGGAAGAGTGAAATGGGACTCAGCCATCATTGGCCATACGGGCACCCAGCTGCTGCATGATGTCCATCAGCAGCTGGCGGTCAGACGGCTTCAGCGTGCCCAAAAGCTTGCTCAAATGACGCGCTTGATCATCCACTTTCATACTGCTGACCGTTAGCAGCTCCGCCGTCTCGCAACCAAATATCTCCGCCAGCTCAAACAATCTGACAACCGTAACCGTCGCAACGCCCCGTTCCAGCCGCGATACTGCTTCGTAGCCGACACCCAACTTTTCAGCTACCTGTTCCTGCGTGAGTCCGGCTTTGATGCGGCGTGAGGCAATAGCTTTGCCGATGTGCTCTGCCAGACCCTTGTGATGCTCTTTCGTCATACCCCCTCCAATTCAACCTAGATAGTTGAATACCAACCGGTTGACATGAAGGGCTTAAAAAGGCGTAATTCGACTCATAGAGTCGAACGGCATCACCTTGACATTATTTTTCAGGATCAGTTGGATACAAACGAATGGAATCGCCCCCCCTGAGCCGAGAGGACAGCTCCCGGCATCCTCTCTCCCTTTGTTCTCAAGGCCGCATGGCCTGTCATGCTAAACAGGAAAGCATCATGAAGAAAACTGCTATCGCTCTGACAGTAGCCGGGCTTCTATCTGCCGGCTCCGTGCTTGCCAGCTCCCCCGAGTGGGTGTCTGGGTGGGGCATGGGTATCACGGAGTACTCCGTCAATGATGGTCGTGGGAATGAGCTGTACATCTCCTGCCCGGATGACGAGTACGAGCACGTCAAGGCATACGCGACAGTCAACGGAAACACTAAAAACTCAGAAGATCAGCCTGGGTTCACAGTCATTGTGGACGGCGAGGTCTACGACAATCCATTTTTCACTGATTGCAGGGTTTGCGCCGCAAATTTTGAGCACTTCTGGGGGGCATTCATTAAGGCACGAGAGCTGCAGATCAAGGTAGATGGGAAAACCGCCGCTCTACCAACAAAGAATATCAGCAAAGTCGTTCTTCCGTTGAACCACCCGGAGAATAGCTGCACTTCAGCTTGGTAAGCGGGCCGTCAAACCAACAGTCAGCGGTTTTTTAAGGAGTACGGTATGGAATATAAGAACATGAAGAACCAGGAAGATCAGGATGACTACGACAATAATGAGTCCCCGATCAACGGCACAGTCGTGATCTGGGGCATCGCCTCTGTTGCAGCTGCCATATTCATGATCACGTTCAATGATTCCGGCATGGTGCTGCGCGCTGGCTTCATGGCCAAATTCTTTGCGTTCGTTGTCGGCAGTATTCTCGGCTTCATTGGCGCAATGATAGGCGACGCCATTTGCCGCTTCGCACGGCCAGATGCGGTTTTCACCCAAGGCTTTTCAGGTCTTGTGTTTGCCAAACTGTTCTGGATTCTGGGGCCACAACTGATTGGCTTGGTCGTGGGCACACTGCTTGGCATCTCACTGGTGCTTGGTTAACCAATAAGGGAAGGGTTCTATGCGATTCAAATTGGTTGCTGCGTTATTCATCGGCATATTGTTAGCAGGGTGCTCCAGCGAAGAAGACAAGGTTCGCGGTGAGTTCCTGGCAGGTTGCGTTCAAGGCGGGGCATCGAAAAAGGTGTGCCGCTGCATGTTCGATAAAATGGTGGATTCTTTAACTGAGCAGGAAATGATCCAGATGAACCGAGGCGGCGCGTTAACCCCACAGATTCTGGACAAAACAGTACGCGCGGGAATGGCCTGCAGAAACGTATAGCCCAACGAACAATGGGACCAATAAGTGCGGATCTATCCTCGCTTCTGGTCTCATTTTTTTAATCTGATAGGAGCCCCTCGCCTACCTCGTATCACCTCCTATCAGCCAACCTCTGATTGGCGTACACCACCCTGCAAAATGGAAACTGCTGCCGAGCCATGAAGGATCGACAGTACTGCCCCCATACTGAATTTTACTTCTATTGATTAAGAAGAGTTCGTAGCTCAAATAACATGAGGATTCCATATGAAAACAATCAACATCTTTGGCGCAGCGCTGGCGCTGATTGGCGCCTTGGCAGGAAGCGGTGCAATTATCGCCACTCTGACAGCAATGGCAAAATTCCCGCCATTTTTGGTAGCTTTTTTATTGGCTTGCTGGATCTTAAGCCGACTGCCAACCACCGAGTCACTGACCACCTGACGCCCTCCCCCTTTCAAACAGTCAAAAGCTGTTTGAAAGGGGCATAGGTTATTTTTGTTTTCGCGATTAAGCTCGACCGACGGCCAACTCAGACAGCCGCATGCAGCGGCGTCTTCTGAAGCCGATTAAGCGCCAGCTCCAGGGTAGCCAGATCAAACAGCTTCAGCTTACGTTGCGCCCAGCTCTCACCGGGGCTGACCACTGACTCACACCCTCTTGCAACGCCTGCGGCTCAGGTGTTACCTGCTCTTCCACCAGCAACCAGTTCACAGTAGACAGCGACTCAAGCCCAAATGGTGATTCAAAACCATCAATCAGCCTGGATGTTCTTTCAAGGGCCGGCAAGAAGGCGCTTGCCTCTGTCCTCAGATAGAGTTCCACCATCTCACGCTTGTCATCATTGAATCAGATAGGATCCATTGGCTCCAGCCCCTCAGCCCCGATGGCTCGCTCCAGGACCTTTACGATTCACCTTCCGGATTGGCAGCAGTCTTTTCCCCTGCTCGAGCTGGATCGGCTTTAGGCACTTCCGGAACCAACGTCAACCTCGGTACGTTCCTCAGGGAGTTATGCGGCGCTGCAGACGAGCGCATCCTGTTGTGAATGCTTTTCTCAAGATCCTGCGGAAACGATCGCGAGCTGAGCAGGCTGTTCTCAACTTCACAGTAGCGGCAAACACA
Organism: Halopseudomonas bauzanensis; assembly: GCF_900114735.1. GTDB lineage: Bacteria > Pseudomonadota > Gammaproteobacteria > Pseudomonadales > Pseudomonadaceae > Halopseudomonas > Halopseudomonas bauzanensis. The sequence continues at coordinate 1,305,636 of NZ_FOUA01000001.1, forward strand.
GCTTCTGGATTATTCATCAAGCGGCATGCCATGCATTCAAGAGCCTTGCCATCCCATTCGCGCACTGCCTGGAACATGGTCGCAACGATCATCATTTTGCGCTCATCCAGCGCCGCCGACTCTTCAGCTTGCTGACAGTGAGATCGCTTCATAGCTTCTTGGTACTGCAAGGCCCGATGTTCTGCTTCAGCAGCTTGGCGCTTACGCCGTTCTTCAGCATCCTTCTTTTTTTGTGCCTCTGCCGCTTCCAACTTGGCCAGCAGCTCGATCTCCCATTGCTGGTTCAGGAGCTCTACCTGGTTTTGCAGTTGCTTCAAGCAGTGCGCTTCAAGCTGCTCCGCACGCAATGAACGAATCCAGCGCCGATTATCCGGATCGGCCAATACAGCCCACTCGAAGAGCGCTTTGTCGTTGATCTGTTCATCCGTCAGCCGATGCAGGTCAATCTGCATACTGGCAAGGTTAAATTCTTTCATATACTGCCAGCGCCTATGCTCATTGCGAGCGGAGCACTTGATCCTGACCGCCAACTGCCTCCCCTGCACAGTAACCAAAGCGTGAGCTCGCACCCCGCCCAGGTCGACAAACCGCTCTACCGAATCAGCATCTATAAGCGATGCGTCAAATTCAATCTGCTCGCTACAAACAACACCGCTTTTGGCAGCCTGACGGAGCTCTGCTTGATAACCAGGCAGCAATAATGCCTTGCGCTCAGCTATCAACTGGACAGCCGCCCGCCTGATGCCCTCTGATCTTCCATACTCGCAGCTTTGGGCCGCAGCATGCCGAAAGTGAGGAATTTGCTTACGTCCCTTATTGGCGGCTACAAGAGGGTGACGGCAAGCCGGGCAACGACAACCGCATTTCTTGCCATTTTCAACCTCATGAGCGAGGTACATTCGCCCGTCACGCTCTCCCCACGGTATGGCTGCGTAGCTCATTCACCCACCTTTGCCTTGCCCGCAAATCAAATTGCCGAAACGCTTCACTAAGGCTTTTGCACATACCTCTGGAGCCACACGCGCCAAGCAGTCCCATAACTTTTCCATATTTTGAAGCATAAACCTTCCACTACTCAGCTAACCCGCTGTTAATAATGATGTATGTCCCCGGCTACCGTAAGACACCTTCATTTGAAGCCGGTGACCTGCTCGGCGTTGTGCCCCCGAACAGGCAGGCTCCGCGGTTTTACTCATTGGCCTCCTCTGCCACGGACGGTGTTGTGGAGATATGCGTGCGCAAGCAACCTCGAGGGCTTTGCTCCGGCTATTTGTATGAGTTGAAACCAGGCAATCGAATCAGCACCTTCATTCGCCATAACCCGGGCTTCCGACCCGCCACCGGTAGCAACCCGGTGATATTGATTGGTGCCGGTGCCGGCATTGGGCCACTGGCCGGTTTTATCAGGAAGAATGCCAGTCGCAATCCCATGTACCTGTATTGGGGCGGGCGTAGTTCACAATCGGATTTTCTCTACCAGCCGGAACTGGGTCGTTATCTGGATGACCATCGGCTGACGGCGCTGAATACGGTATTTTCCCGGTCGGACGAACGGGCTTATGTTCAGGATAAGCTCAAACAGGATGAGTCGGCGGTGCGCCAGATGGTGAATGCCGGTGCCCAGATTCTGGTGTGCGGTGGCAAGGATATGGCCGCAGGGGTAAAGCAGGTCATTGATGAGATTCTGAAGCCTCTGGCAACCGATGTGGAAGCGCTCAGAGCGGATGGTCGATATCTGGAAGATGTTTACTGAAGGGCCCCTTTCTCTTCAACCAGCAACTACCCCGAAGAGCGTCCCTACTCCAGCTGTGAGCGCCATGGCCAATGCGCCCCAGAAGGTGACGCGTCGGGCGGCCAGAAATGCCGGGGCACCGCCGGCCTGCGCTGATAACGAACCCAGTAACGCCAGAAATATTAGTGAACTGACTGAGACCGCCGACATAACCAGAGACGCCGGAACGATCAGAACCATCAGCAAGGGCAGGGCGGCGCCCACGGCAAAGGTGCCAGCTGATGCCAAAGCTGCATGCACAGGGCGTGCAGCCAGGGCCTCAGAAATGCCCAACTCGTCCCGTGCATGTGCGCCAAGCGCATCATGTTCCATCAACTGGCTGGCAACTGTAGAGGCCAGCTCCGCATCCAGCCCGCGCTTGATGTATATCGCCGTCAACTCTGCCTGTTCAGACTCCGGGCTGTTCTCCAACTCCGCTTGTTCTCGCCTTAAATCAGCGCGTTCGGTGTCGGCCTGAGAGCTGACCGAGACATACTCTCCGGCGGCCATGGACATGGCACCGGCGACGAGCCCCGCGACACCGGCGACCAGGATGCTTTCGGCGCTCGCGCCCGTGGCAGCAACGCCAAGAACAAGGCTCGCGGTGGAGACAATGCCGTCGTTTGCACCGAGTACGGCGGCTCGGAGCCAACCTGTCCGGTGGGTTTTGTGCTGTTCCTTATGTTTCATCGCGGGGATCCCATCATCTTCACTGAGTCGACGGTTGATGATCAGTTTTACCAATGTTCCGGAGCTTGAGTAGTAAATGATTCAAGCCTGTAGGGGTGCTTCATGTTTGCATGACTAGGTAAAAGATAGCTATCCCGGTGAGCAGTGCCCAGAGCAATCGCACTATGCCTGGTGAAGCGGGATCTTGACCAAGCATTGCATAAGACACTGCAACAGTCAGATCGAACCCCTCTGATACATCCACTGCTTTGACATTTTCCTGATAAAACGCCGACAAAGCCATGACACCGGAGTGGCTAATCTATCGATTCATCAGGTCAGGCCGGAGCTGCCGGTTGTCATTGTGTCTGTTTCCCCTATGAGCAAACTTTTAACCGTTCAGTTGCAAGGATTCATTACTGCCGGAGGCCTTGCCACACTATTCCACTGGTTTGTCATGGCGGCTCTGACCGGTGCAGGGCTTGACGCCACGCTGGCCACCGCAAGCGGAAGCCTGTCCGGTGCAGTTATGAATTATGGACTCCAGCGTCGTCTGGCATTCCGCAATGCCGGCCCTCACCGCCTGACCGCCTGGCGCTACCTGGTGTCCTGTATTTGTGCCTGGCTCTGCAATCTCGCTTTTTTCTTCCTGCTACATCAAATTCTGACCTTGCCGGTCACGCTCTCACAGCTTGTCACGACGGGTCTCGTAGCTGCTCTGAATTACATCGTCTACAAGAGGCTGGTGTTTTATGAACAAATCCCTTGATTTCCATCTCGAGCCGCCAGATGACCGCCTTATCTCCCTGGTGGTACCTGTGTATAACGAGCGAGTCATGCTGCCGCTGTTTTTTGACCGGGTACTGCCCGTGCTTGCCGCGGTCAACCTGCGTCACGAAATTGTGTTCGTGGACGATGGCAGTGAGGATGGCAGCGCGGTTTATATTCGTAATGAGATAAAGCGAACGCCTGGCCTCCGCCTGGTCAAACTGAGTCGGAATTTCGGCAAGGAGGCGGCGGTAACGGCAGGGCTGGAGCATGCCAGGGGCGACGCGGTGATCGTTCTGGATGCGGACCTGCAGGATCCGCCTGAGCAGATCCCCGCCATGATCGAATCCTGGCAGTCCGGGGCAGACGTTGTGTTGATGCAGCGTCGTTCCAGAGCTGGGGAAACCGCGTTCAAACGCTGGAGCGCGCACCTCTTTTACCGGTTGCTGAACCGGACCAGCCGGACCGATATTCCTGTGGATACCGGCGATTTCCGGTTGATGAGCCGTAAGGCCGTAGACGCGATACTGACTCTGAACGAACGTAACCGGTACATGAAAGGACTGTTTGCCTGGATCGGCCTGCCGACCCGTGTCATCCAGTATGACCGGGAACCCCGGGCTGCCGGAGAAACGAAGTGGGATTACCCCGGACTGGTTGGTCTGGCTCTGGAGGGCCTGACCTCATTTTCCGTCTCACCATTGCGCTGGGCGACCGTCATCGGGTTGTTTGCCGCGAGTGTTGGAGCCCTGTTTGGGCTCTGGATCGTGATCAAGGCCATGATGCTCGGCGATGCAACCAGCGGCTATCCGTCACTGGTTGCCATCATCAGCTTTCTCGGTGGCATCCAGCTACTGAGCATCGGTATTGTCGGGGAGTATGTGGGCAAAACCTATCTGGAAACGAAGCAGCGACCGGTCTACCTGGCCGAGGAGGTGCTGGAAAGTCCGGTTGGTGTCAGTCAGCCGTTAAATACGCGGCTGGCGGAGGCGAGTCATGTCAAAGCGATTTAACATCTGGTTCCTGGCGTTGGCAGCGGTACTGGTCAGCCGCCTAATCGGCATGGCGCTGTTTCCTTTTGCCGATACCACCGAACCTCGCTACGCGGAAATTGCCCGCCTGATGGCCGAAACCGGTGACTGGATCACCCCCTGGTTTGAGCCGGGTGTGCCTTTCTGGGGCAAACCACCGTTGTCTTTCTGGGCCCAGGCGTTGGCCATCAAGGTGTTCGGCCTCTCGGAGTTTTCATTGCGCCTGCCGTCCTGGCTGGCAACGTTGGCGATGGTCTGGCTGGTCTGGCGGCTGGCGAAGCAGCTCTGGAATGTCCATGCGGCACTATGGAGTAGCCTGGTGTTCGCCACCATGGCGCTGACTTACATCAGTGCCGGTGCCGTGATGACCGATTCGTTCCTGGCCCTGGGCACGACGCTGACACTGGTCAGCTTCTGTCTGGTGATGTCGGGAGAGGACGGCCCCTGGCGCTGGCTTTTCTTCATCGGACTGGTGATCGGGCTACTGTCCAAGGGCCCGCTGGCAGTCGTACTGGTCGGTATTCCAGTCGTTTTGTGGTTACTCCTTTTCAAACACGAGGTTGCCAGCCTGCGAAAATTTCCGTGGTGGAGGGGGGCTTTACTGACGGTGTTTCTGGTTGGCCCCTGGTATCTGCTGGCTGAACTCAAGACACCCGGGTTTCTGGATTATTTTATCGTAGGGGAGCATATTCGCCGCTTCCTGGATCCCGGATGGACCGGCGATCTGTACGGCAGTGCTCACGATCAGCCCAAAGGTATGATCTGGTTGTTCTGGTTGTGGGCATCGTTCCCCTGGGGACTTGTTGCACTGGTGGGCGTGATTGCCAGCTGGTTTGCTGGTCGAGGGACAGGTCGCATTCGGTTGCCGCTGTCACATCCTGGCTCCTGCTTTCTTTTTGTCAGTGCGCTGGCGCCCATGCTGTTTTTTACCGCCGCGGGTAACACGCTCTGGACCTATGTGCTGCCATCCTTGCCATTTACAGCCATGCTGATCGGTCGTTGGATTTCAGACATGGATTCCGTAAGACTTTTCGGAATGAGGCCGCTGTTGGTGGGATTGGTGCCCGTGCTGCTGACTGTTTTCGTGGGGCTGACTACGGCAGGCCTGATACCGTTCAAGACGGAAAAAGAACTGGTAAGCTATTACCTGCAGGTCAGAAAGCCTGGCGACAGTCCATTGCTCTACCTGGATGATCTGCCATTCTCGGCCAGATATTACTCGCGTGGAACAGCTATGGAAATTTCGGAGGACGATTGGAAGGAACTGCGGCAGCGCGATGGAGTACGACGATTCTATGTGGCTGTTCCCGAAGACTGGTCGGACCGGGAAATCGCGGCGCTATCGCCGTCAGCTGACAAGGTGCTCAGGAACCGCCGCTACCAGTTACTCGCTATAGAGACCCCTGTTCGAAATCTGCAATCGGCGTCGAATGCTGATGGAGCCCTATTGAATGACAGCTAACAGGCCGCCTCTAAGGCTACTGGTCGTGGAAGATCAGGTGGACCTTGCGGAGAATCTTTTCGAGTTCCTGGGTGAGGAACGCTATTCGCTTGATTTCGCGGCTGACGGTCTGACTGCCTTACACTTACTGGCCACTGAGAGCTACGACGTTATCGTACTCGACCTGATGCTGCCGGGCGTGAATGGCTTCGATGTTTGCCGTCGTATCCGACAGGACCTGCAGTGTCAGACCCCCATCATTCTGATGACCTCCCTCAGTGCGCTCAACGACAAGGAAAAAGGCTTTGAGTGCGGTGCGGACGATTATCTCGTAAAACCGTTTGAATTGCGGGAACTCCAGTTGAGAATCGAGGCGCTTCACCGGCGCCATTCACCGATGAAGCCGGTTCTGCAGGCTGGGGAGATCCGGTTCAACCCTGGCACCCTGGAAGTCGAACTGCGTGGAATGAAAACCACGCTTTCCGGCACGTCGTCCCGGTTATTCGAATTGCTGATACGAGCTTACCCGAATTTTCTCAGTCATACCGCGCTCAGCGATGCCTTATGGGGGGGTGCCCGCTACGGGGATGCCGAGGGAAACAGTCTGCGTACCCATATCTACACGCTTCGAAAAGCGTTGGCGGCAGACCTTGGCAACGGATTGGTGAAAACGGTTCATGGGCGGGGGTATCGTCTGGAGTCTCCCGAAGATGGCGACCGGACGACATCATGAAGTCCTCGTTGACGGCCAGGCTCACCCGAACCCTGTTTCTCCTTATTGCCGCCACTGCGGCGGTGTCCATATTCATTGTTGAGCAGTTTGTCGATGATGTAGAAGACACCATCCTGGATCTTGAACTGAAAGCGGACGCTGAGTATTTCAAGGAGCGGCTTCGCAACGATGAATTCCAGCCTGTAAAAACGGCAAGGCTGGAAGCAGTATTCCTGCCTGAGGGAGAGACTGAGGCGGTGCTGCCGACGTATTTCCAAGCACGCATCCTGCCATTTTCCCGGGAAATCGAAGTCGGCGAGACGACGCTGCTTATTGTCGGGGAACGACTTGAGGAACCCAATGGAAAACTCTTCCTGGCCCAGGATATTACCATCATGGAGAATCGTGAGTTCCTGGTTCAGCTGATCCTGATCAGCGTGGCGGCTGGTATGCTCCTGATCGGGTATTTTATTGCTCGTGGGAGTGCCCGCTATCTGGTGCGTCCGTTCAGAAACTTGACCCGTGAGGTGCTGGGTGCGGTACCTGGAACGTCGGTGCCGCGAATCAACACGAGTTATCGCGATCAGGAATTTTGCGACATCGCCGAGGCTTTCAACCGCTTTCTCTCAGAGCTTGAGCACCACATTGAGAGAGAGAAATCCTTTGTAAAGCTGGCCAGTCATGAACTGCGTACGCCCCTGGCGGTGATGAATGGCGCACTCAATGTGCTGGAGCAACGCCAAAACCTGTCGGAAGGTGATCAGAAGACCCTGGCCCGCCTGCGCAGGGCCATGCAGACCATGCGCGACGACATGGATGTTCTGCTGGAGCTTGCCCGCAGCGAGGCTTCGAGCGAAGGCTCCAGGATGGTTAAGGTGAGTGAGATCGTCCGGACCACTATTGACGATCTGGAGCATGGGCATCCCGACCAGGCTGGGCGCATTACGCTATTTGAAGATAATCCTGATGTGAGAGTCAGAACCTATCCCGTATTGGTGCGTATGCTAATGCGCAACCTGTTGCAGAATGCTCTGCGCCATACCAGGTCACCTGTTGAGGTTCATATGCTGTCGAACGGAATTCTGGTAAAGGATTTTGGTTCAGGTCTTCCTGACGCAGTGGTAAAAAACCTGAGGGTCTCGCGTGCAACCGGCGGCGGCTTGCCCAGAGCAGACCAACTCAACAATACAACCTTCGGTTTGCTCATTGTACGGTTGGTCTGTGAACGGCTCGGCTGGGGGCTCCAGGTTACACAGTCAGATGACCGGGGCACCGAGTTCATGATTGAGATCGGCAACCGGGGGTGATCAGTTTTACTGTTTCTGCATTTCATTCCAGATGCTGAATTCCCGTTTGCTCACCTTCAGGTCCCGGTCGGCATCCAGGTGATCGAGGATCAGCGTTGTTCGTGTTGAAGAGTCCAGGCCTCTATCGCTGGCATCTTCAACGCAATCATTCCGGCGGCTGAGTTCCTTAATCGTCAAATAGCCATCGCCGTTCTGGTCCATGCAGTCGAATCCTTGTAGCGAACCAGGGTGCAGAGGCGTAACGTCCGTGTCGAAGTTAGTCTGCTGGTGCTTTGGGTGGTATAGGTACTGGCAGGCCAATAAGGTTCGAGCGGACTCATCGCTGTCCCACAGGCGGCGAAAAACTCTGAATAACGGAATGTCGGTATCCATCCCATAAAGGTCCACCAGGTGTCGCCAGGTCAGCTGTCGGGACTTCTCGGTAGGCTTGTGCAGCACGTTGAAGACCTCGATGTCTTCTTTGTACTGGGCAGCAGTTGCGCTTGCGGGACGGCCATGGAACAGCTCACTGATCTCGGCCAACATCATGGTGCGGCTGGAATGCACACCGTTGCGGCCGAACTTGAAGCCCAGTTTCTGCTGTGTAGCGGTGCTGCTCATTAACGATCATTCTCCAGGGTAAAGCCGGGGGCAATTGCTAGATTCGCTTGCTTCGCAACACCCTGGGGATCGCGCAGGGCCAGCTGGTACTCATCCGGGTTGAGGTGTGCATCCAGACTGCAATCCACACCCCAGCGCCGCAACAAGTAGGCAGCAGTGGCTGCTCTGGCGGTAAGCTGTAGGGATTGACCAGGTTGCAGGTTGTAATCGAGCTCTATCGCTCGAGCGTAAGCCGCTCTGGGGTGAGGGACAAGCTCCAGCTTCACCAAGCGTTGCCAGTCCTGATCCCGGTCAATGGATTCGGTTTGCCTATCCATCGGGGTAGCTGTGGTATGAATAGCGGTAATCCGGGTCAGTACAAAATCCCTGAACTGCCCATGGGTACGGCAATAGGCACGCACATGCCAGCGCAAGCCAGTGTTGACCAGGCTGTGCGGAACGATTTCTCGACGGGTTTCACCACTGCTGATCGAGACGTAGCTGATGCATAGAGCCTGTCCGCTATATATGGCGCGGGACACCGCAGCCAGGACATCCAGATCCGGCTGATTAAGAGCGGTAGCGTTATCAACCAGTATCGTCTGGGTGCATGGCTCCAGCCCAACCCCCTGCCCCAGGCTGAGGGTTTGCAGGGTGTGTTCCCTGTCGTAAGTAAACAGCGGTTTGAAACTCGCTGCTCGCCGATAAACCTTATCGCTGTGATCGTAATCCAGGTTCTGAGGTGCCAGCTGACGGTACAGCGTGAAGTCACGGGTGGCGTTGGATAATGCAATGGCGAAGCGCTCTACCAGATCCTGCCGGGTGACCTGCCCACGGAAACGGGCCAGAAAATCGATCTGCCACAGACGTTCGCGCTGGTTGGGTGAAGCTTCCTGCGGGGTCGTCATCAGCATTCAGCAAAGTCCTTGTCTGCATCGCCAGGAAAGTCATGCTAAAAATGATGATAACAGGGAGGATGATCTGGTTCTATAGCTCGCCACACTTACCTTGAGGAGCAACGAAAAGAATGAATAACAGGCCACACATGTGGCCTGCCTCCTAGTACCCGGCTATAAGAGGATCAGCGGGTATGACATTGAGGACTGCAGTGTGCGCATCCGTCAGCCCGGGAGTAGTACATTCTTGCCGCCTGAACTGCGGGGTAGCAGCTGGCGTGGTAGCCAACTGACTGCCGTGACAATGGCATCCATGAGCAACCCTCCCGATGGACTTCGTGATCACCATTGGGCTGAGCAAGGGTGTTAACAAAATACTGTTTCAACATAGGGATACCTCAACGTTTCTCGGTTTGAGTTGTGCGCGGGTTCTCCGCACCGTTTTCTCGGTAACGAACCTTCCAGTGATGGAACTCCGGTGTATGGTTCGCTTGGCGTTACCGCTTTTCTTTGCAGCCATGAGCTACCTCGACTATCAAGACTGCTAGCAGCAACTGGCCGAGAGACAGATCAAACCGATGCAATACGCTTGCTTAAGCTGCGACTGCCACGATATAGTCCCAAGCCCAGCTTCTGCCTAGCAGTCGTTGGGGTTAGTCCTCTGGCCTTGGTTTTCGACGACGCAAGCCAGACAGACCGTGGAGCTCCGACCTCTCAAAGAGGGATCGGAGCTTTTTTATGGGCGTTTTTTACCCATGGCTGGATTTATAGACAGTCATTTCAAAGAAGTCAAGCGCGAGACACCACATACTGGGTTAGCCTTACCTTGCAAGCGCTACATATAGTGTCCGCACCATTTCAGATTATGATTGGGAGAGCGTGAAACCAGCACCGCGCGCGAGCATCATTCTTGTTGGAGGAACTCCAAGACGGCGCAGGTGGGCCACAACTGCTGAAAATGAGCGTCAGCATCACTGGAATACGCCCTTAGCCTCAGCTAGCGGCAAACGCCAGCGCCCATCACCATAAGACCTGGTAGCGGCCTTGCAAGGATAGCTGGCACGATATAGCTAGTCCGGCTGTTGAACATAACCAGGCTACTCAAGCTATCCAGTGCTATCTCATTCCGCTATTATTTCCTACTTCCCCCCATCCCATGATGCTGCTGCCCATAGTGCTTAGTAGCTGACTTGCAGAGATAACTGGCTCTATGAAACAAGCTTGATAAAGTCCTAGTAAAATCGTCCGCATTGCTCCTAAGGCGCCATGTCGCATTTGCAGGAAACTCTACCAAGCCCGACACATCCTGAAGTTCCAGCCCCAACGCGCTTGCCCACGCCTCATCCAAACGCCTGACCATATTAACCCTATCAGATCCAAGGCGACCAACAGTATAATAGGCATCCATGTTGAGCAAAATTAAAACATGATAGTGCTGAACGTTTCCGGTAGACATCTCTCTAACCCAAAAGTATCTGACTTTTGTGTCATGCGCATAAGTTGCAGCAACCCTTGCTCTATGCCGGTCACTTTCTATCTTTGCCTTAAATGACTCGAAGAAACGACTGATAACTTTATTAGTATTAAAATCATCAACAAGCCCCAGCCTAGTGGGAATACGAAGATCTACTCTGAATGCTAGAACTCTTGGATAATCAGCCAATGCTGAATTAATCACCCGCCGAAGTCTTTCGAGATACTCCAAAATGAATGGACCTTTATCAACCATTACTGGAAGACCATAAAAACTATCAACATTAGCAACAGTCAGATTTCTATTCACCAATGAATCAACCATGCATCACCCATACTTTCAATACCACTACTTGATTACCCATAAAGCATATTACCCACACCGAAGAACACACTTCATAATTGCGCCAGCAACTACTGAGCCGCACGAGAAAAAAGATCAATATTTCACTCCTGAAAAATAATCAACAAATATAAAACTGACAGACTCATCCTCTTTTGGAAATCAACATTTCAATCCAATCGTCTACCTCACTTTCAACCCATCCCACGCTGCCTTCCCCTAACTGAACAGAAACCGGAAAGCGTTTCTCAGCCATGTATTTGTACACAGTGGAACGTGCAAGCCCGGTTTTATGCATTACCTCTTTAAGACGAATTATTCGCATGAAGACGACCTCTGGTATTGGTTCAGAGGATTCGGGACATGGGTATATTTTTCCGAGGCTTTCTGCCCCGCGTGTGAGATAGCCGCAGGCGTGCTGGTAACCAGCGCTTAGCTAGCAAAAAATGGCCGGCTCAATGCTTGATAATGCCAATAGAAAATGCGATAAACGGGGGGGGCGTGTTACGAGTAACGAAACATGTAACGTTACCTAATAACGCGACAGGTAACGTTACTGTGTAACGGAAAATTTACTGCAATTCACGGGTGGGCTTGGTGAAAAACTTCGTTAACAAAACTTTATTCGAGTGGATTTATAAGCTTTCGGAAAAAGATCAGGAATGGGCCCTTAAATACCTATCGGACAAAGGATTAAAGCTAGGAATAGAATCACCAATAATGCCAATATTAGTTCCCGACACTGCAGAAAACAGAGAACTTAATATTAAGCTAAAGAACGCTTTCAGACAGCGCAAAATAAGAGAGCGAAGAACAGGAAAGAAAGCGTACAGCATTGTGCTTTCAAACACAGCAATAAAAACCTTGAATAAATTATCTAACCAAATGGCAAGTTCTAGAACAGATTTTCTCGAAAATCTGTTAAGCAAAGAAAAAGAGCTTATCTCACGAGAATACGAAATCAAAAAGCAGGAGAAGATACGGGAGGATTTGGAAGACAGGATCCAGATCAATAATATATTAGAAAAAGAACTTTCGTTTGCATTAACACGCCTGGCAATTCATCAACTGCACGAGCAGAGCCCAGCAAGCCAACATGTTCCTCTGGCCGACAAAAAAGACGACATAGAAGTCAAATTTAAAGAATTATGGGAAGAATCAAAAAACAACATGAAATTATTGGGACCAGCAATAAAGCCATATCACGCACTCTTTGATTCAGCTTGGAGCAAGCTAATTAACCTGCAGCCAGAAAGCAACCCCCAAAACAATACGAATAACGACAGCAACACCCCGAGCGGAGTAGCGGATTATATATACTTCAATCTTGATGACCAACCTTGAATCCGGACCACCTTTAATGAACAAGAAAGCTTAGCGACGAGCTTAATAAGGATTCATCCTATTCCACTCTTCTTGTCATCGATACAAAGGTGGGCTATATAGCCGATGCGACTGAAGACATCAATCTTCAGCTATTTAAGACACCAAGGATCTGCTAATAACACCTTGACGAGGCTGATCTGCTTCGTGCTGCGTAATACACTGCCAGCCGGGGTAGCACTGTTAGCTACAAAGGTGCGATGAACCAGCTCGCGCCCCTAAGCGCAGATCGTTTTCTCAGGCCTTTGTAAGTGAAGCGCTCCCCAAGGCTAAAGAGCCGAAATACGAGAGCGAGCTTACCGTCCCGTACTGCCCGGTGTGCCAGAGAAAACGACCTTAGTCGGATGATGCGGATACAACCGGTAGATGACCTTAACTGACTTAGCTCACCAAAAAGTACACCAAAACAAAATTGAACCGACATCTTCACTTTTAAATCAATATGTTAGGAGTCCTGTTCAGAGTACCCCGGCACCAAATTAGAAAGACCTAAGGCCCTGATTATCCTAGTGATTTTCGGGGCTTTTTGGTTTCCGGGGTATGCGAGTGCCCCCAAAGTGTCACACCTTAAAATGCAGCTAAATCAGGCACACTTGATAACCTCAGACCAATAAGATAAATTCTGATCGCTGCTTACCTATGCGGAGGCAGTGTTTGGCCAGCTTTCTAAATGGGGCTGGTACCGCATCGCTCAATCAATTTGGCCGACGGATCCCCTTAAAATTTTGAGGAGGCCGTTATGGCTAACCAAATAACCAAACACCGTAAAGCTGCTTTCGATCGTCAAAACGGGCGCTGTTGCTACTGTGGCTTTCTGATGTGGCAGGACGCTGCCGAGCCCTTCGCAAAATCACACCGAATTTCCGTGGCACAAGCCAGGCCCTTCCAATGTACCGCCGAGCACCTAAAAGCTCGCCAAGATGGCGGCAGTGACGGACCGCGGAATATCGCAGCAGCCTGCATTCGATGCAACAGGACCAGGCACAAGGGGAAAAAAACACCGGAGCCCATGCAGTACCAGGAACTGGTACAGAAGCGATTGGACAGAGGTGGCTGGGTATCGCTGCCAGCGAAAACCACTTTGAAAAGATCAAATCCGCCTGATCTGGCTAGATTATTCGAGCTATAGGAGCAAACCTGATCGCATCCTTTAGGTGATCAGGCGCCAAATGAGCATAACGCATAGTCATAGCAAGGCTGGAATGGCCAAGGATTTTCTGCAGCGTGAGGATGTTGCCGCCCTTTTGGATAAAATGACTAGCGAAGCTATGACGTAGAGCATGGCTAGCCTGCCCTTTGGGAAGGTTGATGCCTGATCGAGTGAGCGCACGCCTGAATGAAGTGATTGCCCCTGTGAACGGACCATGACGCTTCCAGTGGTTACGCAAGAAGGATTCCAGCTCAGGCGATATAGGAACCGTGCGGGCTTTGCTGGATTTGGTATTGGTAAAGGTGACCGAGAGCATTTCATGACGTGGCTGCAACAGGGAGTCGCCGCGCGGCGACTCATCATCAACGACGCCAAGGCGCTCGTGCATACGGTGAGCGACACCGCCTACCTGGTCAGTCCCAGCGTGTTCCAGCGCTATGCGTAGGAACATCCCCAGGTGGATGCGCTGGTCAGGCAGGACAAGCAACCGGATTGGCAGTGGGTGCAAAAGCGCTTTTAGAAACTGCAGCTATACCGCAAGCACCCAAATGGCCTGAACATTTGGACCTGTGAAGTCACGGGCCCGAGGAAGTCCCGCCGACTGCATGGCTACCTCCTCGAAAATGGGTCCTTGGTATTCGCCGAAATACCGCCCAACAATCCCTATCTTGCTCTGACTCAGGAAGGATGACGCGACTCGGGCAGCGACCGTCACCACCGTGTGGCGACGATCAATGCCCCGCGAAGCTGGCAACATTTGGCGAACTAAGCTACTCGGCCCGCGCCAACTCCCGTGCAAGGAACGGAGCGGTTCGGCTGCCAGACTTTCGGGCCACCTGCTGAGGGGAACCCGCCACCACGATGCTGCCGCCGGCAGCGCCCGCGCCTGGCCCTACGTCGATCACCCAGTCGGCTTGGGCCACCGCACGCATGTCGTGCTCGATCATCACTACGGTATTACCGGCATCGACCAGGCGCTGCAACTGCACCAGCAGCCGGTCGGCATCCGACGCGTGCAGCCCGGTGGTCGGCTCGTCGAGCACGTACAGGCTTCGGCCGCGCTGGCTGCGCTGAAGCTCGGTCGCCAGCTTGATGCGCTGCGCCTCGCCACCGGAAAGCTCAGTGGCCGGTTGCCCCAGGCGCAGATAGCCCAGTCCGATGTCGCGCAGCAGTTGCAGGGGCCTTGCCACCGCGTCTTCACCCGCGAAGAATTCGCTGGCCTCGTCCACGGTCATCTGCAGCACCTCGGCGATGTTGCGCCCGTTCCACTGCACCTTCAGCGTGGCCTCGTTGTAGCGCGCGCCATGGCAGGTCGGGCACGGCGCGTACACGCTAGGCATGAACAGCAGTTCCACGCTAACGAAACCTTCGCCCTCGCAAGTCTCGCAGCGCCCCTTGGCGACGTTGAACGAGAACCGTCCGGCATCATAGCGGCGGCGTCGAGCATCGGGCGTGGCGGCGAACAGCTTGCGCACATGGTCGAACAGACCCGTGTAGGTAGCCAGGTTCGACCGCGGCGTGCGCCCGATCGGCTTCTGGTCCACCTGCACCAGGCGCTGTATGGCGTCCACGTCGCCCGCCAGATGGCCGCCGGTCGCTTCGACCACTGCCGGCCCTTCGCTGGTGGCGCTTTCGGCGGCATCGTCTTCAGGCTCGTGGCCCAGGTGCAGCAGCACCAATTCCGGCAGGGCCTGCGCGATGAGGCTGGATTTGCCGGAGCCAGAGATGCCGGTAACGGCTGTCAGCACGCCCAGCGGAATGCGCGCATCCACGCCATGCAGGTTATGGCGGTGGATGCCCTGCAGCTCCAACCAGCCGGTCGCTTCGCGTGCTCGGCTTCCGGGTGCGGGAATTTCGTCAAACAGGTAACGTGCAGTACGCGATTCGGCAATCTTGCGCAGGCCATCCGGCTCGCCGCTGTAGAGCACGCGGCCGCCACGCTCCCCGGCCTCCGGCCCGACATCCACGAGCCATTGCGCGCGGCGCATCAGGTCCAGGTCGTGCTCCACCACAAACACCGAGTTGCCCGCGTCGCGCAGCCGGTCGAGTGCATCGTACAGGGCCTGGCTGTCGGAGGGATGCAGGCCCGCCGAGGGTTCGTCAAGTACGTACACGACGCCGAACAGCAGGGAACTTAATTGCGTGGCCAACCGCAAGCGTTGCAACTCGCCGGCCGAAAGCGTCGGCGTGGCCCGGTCCAGCGTCAGGTAGCCCAGGCCTAGCTCGCGCAGTTGGCGCAGGCGCGCCATCACGCCTCCAGCCAGGCGCTGTGCGGCGAGGCGCTTTTCTTCCGACAGCGCGGAGGTACGGCGCACGTCGGGCGATACCGCATGGACCGCATGGCCGGTGGCAGCGCGTTCGGCACGCTCGCGCCGGGTCGCTTCCTTGTCCGTAGCCGCACCCGCTGCATGGGCGCGGAAATCGCCCTGTGCGATGGGTTCGAGCAATGCCGCCAAGTGGTCCAGCGGCATCTGCATAAACGCGCCGATGTCCACCCCAGCGAAGGTGACCGACAGCGCTTCGGGCTTGAGCCTCTTGCCGTGGCAGGTGGGGCACGGCTTGCCCTCCATGAACCGGGATACGCGCTTTCTCATCAGCGCGCTCTGGGTATTGGCGAAGGTGTGCAACACATACCGCCGGGCGCCGGTGAAGGTGCCCATGTAGCTCGGCTCCATCTTGCGTTTGAGCGCGGTACGGGTTTCGGCAGGCGTGAAACCGGCGTACACCGGCACCGTTGGTGTTTCCTCGGTGAACAGAATCCAGTCGCGATCCTTTTTCGGCAGGTCCTTCCACGGCCGGTCAACGTCGTAGCCCATGCTGACCAGGATGTCGCGCAGGTTCTGGCCCTGCCAGGCGGGTGGCCAGGAAGCAATCGCCCGCTCACGGATGCTCAGGGAGGGGTCGGGCACCATGATCGCCTCGGACACCTCGTACACATGACCCAAGCCGTGGCAGGTCGGGCACGCCCCCTGCGGCGTGTTCGGCGAAAAATCCTCGGCGTACAGCATCGGCTGATTGGCGGGATAGGCGCCGGCGCGCGAATACATCATCCGCACCAGGCTGGACAGGGTGGTCACACTGCCCACGGAGGAACGCGCATTGCTGGACCCCCGCTGCTGCTGCAGCGCCACCGCTGGTGGCAGGCCGTCGATCGCATCTACGTCCGGCACGCCCGCCTGGTCGATCAGGCGCCGTGCATAGGGGGCCACCGACTCAAAGTAGCGTCGCTGCGCCTCGGCATAGATGGTGCCGAAGGCCAGCGAGGACTTCCCGGAGCCGGAGACACCCGAGAACACCACCAGCGCATTCCGCGGGATAGAGACGTCCACCTCTTTGAGGTTGTTCTCACGCGCGCCACGCACCTGCACGAGGCCGCTGGCCGCAGCGGTACAAGAGGATTCACCGAAAGAATTGCTTGGCATGTTCTTATCCTGTAGTTCGCCCCACTCAGGACGGGACTTCCTGAGTGCGAGGGCCGCGGCGACTGGCTTCGAGCACTGCGGTGAGAGTGCGGGCGTCGTAACTGCCGAGCAGACGACGACCCTCGATGAAGAACGTAGGAGTGACGTGCGCACCGCTGGCGACCGCGCTGACGAGGTCACGCTCGACACGCTCTATCACTGCGGGGCTGTCGAGATCCGCGATGAACCGATCGATGTCAAGACCCAGCTCGGCGGCGTAGCCGATCAAGTCCTCTCGCTCCAGCGCATGCTGACGGGTGAACACGAAGTCCAGCCACGGCCAGAACATCCCCTGGTTCGATGCCGCCTCGGACGCCCGCGCGGCGATCGGCCCGTGGGGGTGGTGCGGCAACTGGCGCACCACATACCGCAGGTCGTCCCCGAAGTGGGCGCGCAGATCGTCCCACGAACCGGTGGCGTGTGCACAGTACGCGCACTCGAAGTCAACGTACTCCACGAGCGTGAGCTGGGCGTCCTCCGGACCGCGGATGTGATCGACCTCCGGATCGACTGGTGGCTCAAGTACCATCGGCAAATCGGCAGTCTCCTCCCCCCACTTGAGAGCGGCGACCTTGAATATGAGCCACCCCAGCAACGTGGCGAGTAACATCGACACGAGCACCCCGACCGTCGCCTGGCGGCCCAGGTCAGAGGTCGTACCGAACGCGAGCCCGATGATGAGCAGCGACACGGTGAAACCGATCCCGGACAGCGCCGCACCACCGAACACGCTCCCCATCCCGACGCCCACCGGCAGGCGCCCCAGTCCGAGGCGGACTGCGGCTAGAGTGATGAGCCCGATGCCTAGGAGCTTACCGAGCACGAGTCCCGAGATGACGCCCCAGGTCACGGGCGAGCCGAAGGCCTCAGCGAGCAACCCGCCACGCAGATCCACCCCGGCGTTCGCCAAGGCGAACACCGGCACGATCAGCAGTGCCGCCGGCAGCCGCAGGAACTCGTGCAGCCGCTCGTTCACAGAGATACCGCGGGATAGTCCGCGGTCCACCGCGTGGGCCGATGCGGCACTCGGAGACTGCCAGAAGTCACGGAACAGTTGTCTTGCCGCGACGACTTTGTGACGCTGCGTCGCGTAGGCGGGGATCAGGAGCCCCGCAGCCATCCCGGCCAGGGAGGCATGGATGCCGGAGTACACGGTCGCGAACCACAGCACGATCACGATCAACACATACGGCGTCGCCCGCCACTGCCGGGTGCGCCCCAACAACCACAATCCAACGAGGCTGGCGAGGGCGATAAGCAACGGGACGATCCGGATCTCCTCGCTATAGACGATGCCGATGATGGACACTGCGAGGAAGTCATCGACCACGGTCAGGGTGAGCAGGAACACGCGCAACTGACCCGATAGCCGCGGGCCGACGATCGCCAAGGTGCCCAGCATGAACGCCGTATCGGTGCCGACCACCGCACCCCACCCGTGCAGGCCCTCACTTCCGGCTAGTTTCACGATCAGGACATACACCAGCGCGGGAAGCACGACACCCGTGACCCCCGCGATCAGGGCGAGGCGGGCGCGGCTGCGGTCCCGGAGCGATCCGTGGGCGAACTCCTGACGCACCTCCAGGCCGATCAGGAAGAAGAAGACGACCATCAGGCCGTCGTTGATCCAGTGATGCAGATCCATGTGTAGGCGCAGTGGCCCGAAGTTGAACCCGACGTCTAGGTGCCACAACTCGAAATAGGCGTTGGATAGCGGCGAGTTCGCCCACACGAGCGCCACAACCGTGACGATCACCAGCAGCACCGCAGCGCCAGACTCCGTGCGTAGATAGTGGGCAACGCGTCTGCGTCTGATATGCGCCGAGGATTCACCGAAAGAAGAGGCTGGCATGTGCTTATCCTGTAGTTTGTGAGATCACGATGGGCCGGTTTCGGATGGACCGATCAGGCGTCCGCCTCTGGCGGCGTCTCATCATCGAGCGAACGCAGCCAAGCGAGTCTTTCTCCCAGCCTGCGCTCAACACCTCTGTCCGTTGGCTGATACCAACCCGGCCGCGCCACGCCCTCGGGAAAATAGGTTTGCCCAGCGGCTTAAAAAGCTAGAAATGGTGTCCACTTAAATCAGGTGGACACCATCGCCTTTGGCGTCGGGGCCAGGAAGGTGTGTTGGCCGGACGGATACACAGAATCGGCCAAAAGCGGTCATCAGGGCTGGCTTGAATCGGGGCCGAAGGATTACGCTCTCAGCCCCATAATTGCTGGTCAGACAGTTATCACGATCTTGCCGATCTGCTGATTGGCTTCAAGGAAACGATGGGCATCCTGGATGTCGCTAAGTGCGAATGTCTTTGCGATGATCGGGCGCAACGCACCGGACTTCAACCCTTGCAGAATAAAAGCCTTCGCTCTCTCCAGGGCTTCAGGGTCGGCCACAATCTCTGCGTAGAGATAACCCTTCAAAGTCAGGCTTTTGCCCAGCACGGTAAACAGTGGGAATGGTGTCGGTTCAGAGCTGAGTGCGCCGTACACCAGCAAAATTCCGCCCCGCGCCATGCTCTGCGTGAGAGGTTCAAAGGACGGCCCGCCTACAGGATCGAATACAACGCGAGCGCCTTGACCGGCAGTTATCGTCATAACACGCTCGACGATATCCTCTTCATCGCTGACGATGACATGCGCAGCGCCTGCATCAAGCAGGGCCTGCTTCTTCGCGTGAGTTCGAGTGATCGCAATCGATGTGGCGCCGACCATACGAGCCATTTGGAAGGCGGCCAAGCCAACACTGCTTGACGCGGCGGTAACGATGACAAAATCGCCCTGCCGTAGCTTCGCCTGTTCAATCAATGCCCCCCAGGCGGTGACGTACTGCATCCAAGACGCCGCAGCCTCTTCAAAGGACAAGTTCTCAGGGCTCTTTACCACCAGGTGGGCCGGTACATTGGCCAACTCGCCGTAGGTGCCCCAGCGAGCAATATCCAGAGGTGGGATCAGAGCGACCGAGTCACCAACCGTGATCTCGGTTACGTCGCTCCCGACTGCCGTTACGATGCCTGCGGCCTCGTAGCCTAAGCGGCTGGGGAACTCCGCTTCTTGCAGGTATGCGTGATTGCGAAACATCACTTCGGCTCGGTTCAAGCCAATAGCTTTAACACTAATCTGCACCTCGTTTGCTGCTGGTGCCGATACTTCCAGATCTTCCAGCTTCAGAACGCTGGCGTCACCGTATTCATGAATTCTGACAATGCGTGCCATCATAAATACCTCGTTTATCAATGGGCCTCGACGTACATCCGGAAGGTATCCGGGCACTCGAAAGGTGACAAAAATTTAGTCATTGGTTGGCGCTAGATAAAGGCCTATGATGGCGTATTACTAGAAACAGAGTGTTTATAATGGATCGCCTGACCCAGATGGCCACGTTCGCCAAAGCAGTTGAGCTGGGCTCATTCAGCGCCGCTGCGGACGACCTGAATCTGTCCCCTCAATTGGTAGGGAAACAGGTGAAAATGCTCGAGCAACATCTGGGGGTTTCCCTGCTGCACCGGACTACGCGCAGGCAAAGCCTCACCGACTTCGGCAGGGCGTTCTACCCGCGAGCAAAACTGATCCTTGCAGACATGCAGTCTGCCGAGAACCTGGCTGCCCTCACTCGGGGCACACCAAGCGGCCGTCTTCGCATCAACGCGCCGGTCACGTTCGGAGTTCGCACGCTTTCGCCACGCCTGCTGGAATACATGGTTCGGTATCCTCAGGTGTCTGTTGACCTAACGTTATCGAACGAGCTGGTCGATATCGTTGATGAGGGTTACGACGTGGTATTTCGCATCGGCGAGCTGGTGAGCAGTGGGTTGAAGGCAGTGCCACTGGAGCCCTATCAGATGGTTTTATGCGCTGCGCCGTCCTATCTTGCACGTCGCCCTCCCATCATCAATCCGTGGGATCTACAGCAGCAGGAGTGTCTGGGGTTTACCTATTCTGATGGCCGCTCACACTGGAGCTTCGACAGCCCGGAGGGGCGTATAGATGTTCCTATTAGAAGCAAATTAACGATCAATCAAGGTGATCCACTGCTGGCAGCGGCTGTAGCTGGCCTAGGTGTGGTTCTACAGCCGATAGAGTTGGTTAGCGATGCACTGCGCGATGGGACACTGGTGCGCCTGTTGCCGCAGTACCCGGTGCCGAATACCGCAATGCACATCCTCTATGCCCCTGACCGAAGAATGACTCCAAAGCTGCGCAGCTTCTTGGAGTTTGCACGTGAGGCTTTTGGGCAGCGAGGCCCTCTCTAACGCATGAAAATCAATCACTCCTACGCTATCCGGTATTCGTAAAGGAGGGAGGGTTTCACGCAGATGCCCCAGCAGGTCGTCCAAGGGAAGCAGGGTGCGGCGCCTGAAATCGACCACCATCGCTTCTTCAGCATCCGAGAGCCGGACGCTACATGGTTTGGCAGGCCCCATGGGTTTGTCTGTTGTCGTCGAGCGCGAACCCCACTTGGCTACGGTCTTGACGTTCAGTCCGTAGCGGGCGGCAAGGGCGCGCGTCGACTCTTGCGACGCTTGGAGCTCGGCTCGAACTCGCGGGGCGGTGTTGTGCGGGCTGAGCCATGAAGACCTGTTGCCATAGCGCATCCTCCTGATGAGGGCTCAAGAATGCACCATGACTTCGTGGGACTGCACACCTAGATTCTTTCTTGCAGCGCCTTGAGGAAGGCATCGATATTCTCATCGTGGCGTTTGTAGTAGGTCCAAGGGCCGATCCGCTGCGATGTCACCAATTGCGCGCGCTGTAGAGCTGCGAGATAAAGCGATGTCGTTGACTGCGAGAGGCCCGTGCGCTCTTGGATGATACTGACGCACACGCCTACCGTTTCTGGGTCGACCTCCTGCCCGGGAAAGGCTGTCCTGGGATCCTTGAGCCAATTGAGGATGGTAAGGCGCATCGGGTTCGCCAATGCTTTCAGGGCTTCGTTGACGTCAATAGTCATGAATTTTTTATACCTACTCTTCCGATATCTGGATATCTTCCTGATTCACGCAGCAAATTGGAAGGCTTCACCATGATCTCCGCGCCTGCCCTTCGCAGTGATGGGCAGGCTTGGACTGGAATCCTATTGTCCTGTCAGGTAGGACTATCGGACACCTGTGCGCCGAATTGCGGGACGATATGTTTGCCAAGTTCCTCGATAACCTCTGCTGCGGGGCGTTTACCATACTTGAGGTTCAGGATGACGTGATCTACACCGATTTCCTGAAGTGTATCCAGCAAGGCCAGAAGATGGTTACGTCCCAGTCGGAATCCTAGATGGATAGGCGAGGGCGGCGTGGATGGGTGTTCGTCCAGGTCGATATACAGCGATTGCAAGAACGGCTTGTAGATAGTGCCACATTGTTTAGCCGTTTCCTGTCGCCAATCTTCCACGATGAGTCGCTGTATTTTTGGCGGACGTGGATAGTTGATCCATCCATGGCTTTCACGCGCGATCCAATCGAGCGACTGGCGGCTATGTCCGGTTACGAATAGCGGTATTTCCCGAGTCGTAGGTTTGGGAACGAGATCGGCCCCCAGTAACTCACCGTGACTCCAGCGAATGGGCTCGAAGTGTGTTCGATGGGCTTGGCGTATCACATTGAGGTTTTCTTGAAAGGTCTCGCCGCGCTGTTCTGGATCAACGCTGAATGCGGGAAACTCCACGGGACGATCGCCAGAGGCTACTCCCAGGAGCAAGCGACCTCCGCTCAACTGATCAATGCTCGCTGCGGCCTTTGCCGTGTGCAAGGGATTACGCAAAGTAAGGGCGATGGAGGCGGTGCCTAGTGCGATTTTTGTTGTATGGGCTGCCATGTAGCCCAGATACACCCAAGGGTCGAAAACCTGGCCGACATCGCCGAAGCTTGGGTCCCTGAGCGGCACGTCGCGAAACCAGAGCGCCGAAAAACCAAGTGCCTCTGCACGTTTGGCCAGCGCGACCTGATCCAGCATGCGCGGTGTGTCACCCTCGAAAGCCTCCAGGGGAAAGAACAGCCCAAGGCTTAGATGACCCTGCCTGAAGGTCCGTTTGAATCCCCTATGCTCTTGGTAGGGAGTCGTGCTCGGTTGGTACATGCTTAACTTCCTCGGTCAGCAAACGCTGAGCCACGCCCCTGAGTTATGGGGCGTGGCACTGGGCGCTTAGGGTGTGTAAGTAGGGTAGTCGGTGTAGCCCTTATCGGTACCGCCGTACATGCTGCTTGGATCAAGTGGGTTAAGCGGCCAGTTGTTGGCGATACGCGCGGGCAGGTCGGGGTTCGCAATGAAGGGGCGACCAAAAGCGATCAGGTCGGCCCAGCCAGCTTTTATCACGCGATTTCCTCGTTCAGCGGTGTACTTGCCGGCATAGAGAATCTTGCCGCTGAAGGTCTTACGAACAGCTTCCCGGAACGTCTCGGGCAGCTCGGGTGCGTTTTCCCAATCGGCTTCAGCGAGCGACAGGTAGGCAATGCCCACTTCCTCGAGGATCTTCACTGCCTCGATGTAGGTTTGGTGAGGATCTTCTTCGACCAGGCCAAGGTAGACGCGGTCTTCGTCTGTGGTCGCGAACAGCGGGGCGAAGCGAACGCCAACGCGCTCCTTGCCGACGACACCAGCAACGGCGAGGGTGATTTCGCGCAGGAAGCGAAGACGGTTCTGCAGCGAACCGCCATATTCATCATCACGCTGGTTGGTATGCGCCGAAATGAACTGGTTTACCAGGTACCCATTCGCGCAGTGAAGCTCCACCCCGTCAAAACCTGCGTCCAAAGCATTTCGGGCTGCTTGGGCGTAGAGCTCAACCAGTTCCTTTACCTCCTTGGTGGACAGGGCTCGTGGGGTCGAAGGGTCGGCCAGTGTACCCGTGCCGGGGCCAGTTTCGATGAACACCTTGACGTTGTCCGCGCGGATGGCTGATGGCGCGACGGGCGCTTCACCACCGGGTTGCAGCGACGTGTGCGACACGCGGCCCACATGCCAAAGTTGAGCAAAGATCACCCCCCCTTCGGCGTGAACAGCGTCGGTGACCTTACGCCAGCCTTGTATCTGTTCCGGGCTATGAATGCCAGGTGTCCAGGCATAACCCTGTCCTCGGGGTTCGATCTGTGTGCCCTCGGTCACCATGAAGCCAGCACCGCTGCGCTGACGGTAATATGTGGCCATTAGGTCGTTCGCAATATTGCCGGGTTGGGAGCTGCGCGAACGCGTCAGTGGCGGCAGAACGATACGGTTCTTGAGGGTGTATGGGCCCAGCTGAGTGGTTTTGAAAAGTTCTGATTGTGTCACTTCATTTACCTGCATATCTAAATTATTAGATGTCATAAGTCAAAGAACATGGATCAACGAGGTCAGAAGAGCCTAGCGGTGCTTCGTTGAGGCTGACGTAGATATTCTTCTTCTGGCTGTAGGCTACGCGCATATCGTTGCGAATACCGGCCAGGGAAGGTGATTCGGATGGGTATCGCTGGAATCTTTCATAGGGCTACCTCCTGAGGTTTCTAGCGCGGGCTACGAGTCAATACTATTCGCGATATCTGCATATGTCAATATGTCGCTACTGTTCCCGGCACCTATGCATATTTTTGCGCCCTTGCAGCTCACTTCTGGATCAGCTGGGAATGCGCCGTGCTTCGCGCCAGTGTTGCCTATGTGTCGCATCCCGGACGATTGCATAGATATAAATCGCCATCCGCTGTTTATGGCGCGAACCGTGCTGCGGGAGTTGATACAGCCCCTGCCATCAACCAGGAGCCTGTAATGCAAATCTCTCTGCACAAGAATGTACGCACCACACCTGCCATGCGCGCCGAGATCGCCGCCACGTTGATCGGCAGCCGTCTCAGTACGTCGGCGCAGGCGCTGCGTCGATCTTCACTCGCAACAGGCTGTAAGGCTTTCTACGTAGATCCTGACCTTCGTTAAAGCCAGGTGAGCGATGCAGCTGGTTGGCGATGAAATACAGGTAACCGTCTGGGCTGATGGAAAGGGTGTCCGGCCAGAGAACCCGCGGATCATGGACGACGGTTTGCCATCTGCCGTCGGGCAGGCGCTTGCGAATACCGTTGTGCTCATAGTCAGTGGTGTAAACGGCGGACTCAGCATCCGCCTCAAGTCCATCGGAGGCTCCCTTCTCGTCCAGGTCACGTACACCGGACTACAACTGCGCCTCACTTATGCCTGGATCGCGCAGTAGTGCAGTAGACACGGCGTACAGATGGCGGCTGTACAGCGGGGAGAAATAAAGGTCTTTTCCATCGGCGGACAAGGCGATACCGTCGGAAGCAACACCCAGCGCCTTCGGCTTGCCATCGGCGTCCCTGGTCAGCAGCGCCGGCTTTCCTTCTACGACCGGCACAAAATCCGGATCGACAGAGGTCTGTGCCGCGCCGCTCAGGCGACGGATGGCTTTGCCACTGGCGATATCCATGACGATGATTCCTCCAGGGCCGGAAACGGATGAATCGGTTACATAAACCGTGCCTTGCTTACCCACCCGGAAGTCGAAGCGCATGTCATTGACATAGGTGCTCGGCAGGATCACTTCAGGTGGAAATACTAGGGTTTTGACAACTCGATTTCTGGTCAGGTCGATGGCTACCAGCTTTGCCCCGCCAGCACGTGGTGTGGCGAACTCCGGCGCGGCGGTGTCCAGCGCCCAGATACGCCCCTTGCCGTCGGCGACAACGCTTTGAACGCTGATGAAGCACTTTGCAGGGTCGTTGGGGTCTTCGGTATTGATGGCTGCATTGGGGTATGGTTGGATCTTCCCGTCTCGAATTTCAGCGACGGTGAAAGCTACGGCGTCGCCCCAGCGCGGGAAGTTGACGAAGATGCGTCCGGTTTCGCTGACGGTTACGCCGGTGGGCATCGCGTCATGGAAGGCAAATACCTGGTCAATCACACCAATCGGCCGAGCCGACGGAGCACTGGCCGGCAGCGGCTGGAGTCGCGTGGCGAAGGTGACTGGACTGGCTAGCGCCAAGGCCAACAGGGTGTGGCGGAACCGCTTTTCGATCCGCATGTTGGGGCTCCTGCCCGCGTGGCCGGCGCTAATGCATGGATAAATCAGAAGCCTTCCAGGACGATCTTGCCCACGGCCTTGCCGCTTTCGATCAGTGCATGGGCACGCCGCAGGTTGGCCGCCTCGATGCGCCCGAAATGCTCCCCTACAGTCGTCTTCAGCACACCAGCGTCGATCAGCTCCGCCACGCGGTTGAGCAACAGGTGCTGCTTGATCATGTCGTCCGTCCCGTACAGCGAGCGGGTGAACATCAGCTCCCAGTGCAGCGCCAGCGACTTGCGTTTGAGTGGTACTACATCGAGCACAGCCGGATCGTCGATCAGTGCCAGATGACCCTGGGGCCGCAACACCTCAATCAGTTGAGGAAGGTAGCTGTCGGTGTGGGTGAGGCTGATCACATAATCCACCACCTCGATACCGATGTGCTTTAGCTGCTCGGCCAGCGGTCGGCTGTGGTCGATCACATGATGCGCACCCAGGGCGCTGACCCATTCCCGGGTTTCCGGGCGAGACGTAGTGCCGATCACCTTCAGGCCGGTCAACTGGCGGGCCAGTTGCGTCAGGATCGAACCCACGCCGCCCCCGGCACCCAGGATCAGCAGACTCTGCCCTGCTCCACCGTGCTCGCCGATGCCCAGGCGGTCGAACAGCAGTTCCCAGGCGGTAATCGACGTCAATGGCAAAGCCGCCGCACTGGCATCGTCCAGGCTACGCGGCTTGCGCCCGACGATGCGTTCGTCGACCAGATGCAACTCGCTGTAGCTGCCAGGACGGTCGATGGCGCCGGCATAAAACACTTCATCGCCGGGCTGGAACAACGTTACGTCGGAACCCACGGCGCCCACTACACCGACCGTGTCCCATCCGAGCACTTGGGGCTGGGGGGTGGCACCCTTGCCGGAACGCACCTTGGTATCGACTGGATTCACCGCGATGGCCCTGACCTGCACCAGCAGGTCATGCGGGCCAGGGGTAGGTTCTGGAAGCTCGCTGTCGAACAATGCACGAGGGTCGTCGATTGGCAGGCCGTATTCGGTGAAGACGATAGCTTTCATGTGGGCCAATCCTTGAAGGTCAGGAACAAGTAAAAGTTTGGTAATTATCGTCTTCCAATACCTCTGGAAAAAGGCTAAAAATGCACCAGCACTTTCATCGCAGGCGTGAAAATGGTTCGGATCGAAGACCTTCAGTTGTTTGTGCGCACAGCCGCGCTGGGTAGCTTCTCCAACGTCGCTCGCGAGGTCGGCCTGCTTCCAGGCCAGGTGGCTGCGGCGATCAAACGCCTCGAGCGAGAGCTGGATACCCGTCTATTCGCTCGTTCTACGCGCAGCCTGCGGCTGACTGCCGAAGGAGAGCACTACTTGCCGTTTGCCCGCGAGGCGCTGGATACGTTGCACGAAGGTCAAGACCGGATACGTCGGGAAAGTACCCAGCTGCAGGGTTTGCTGCAGGTTTCGGCTCCATCAGATCTAGGGCGCAACCTGCTGTTGTTATGGCTTTCCGAGTTTCGCCGTCAGCATCCAGCGCTCAGTCTTCGTCTACTAATTTCCGATCAAGTGGCGGATGTTTTTCGAGATCCGGTCGACGTTGCCCTGCGCTACGGCGTGTTTGACGATGCGAGCTGGGTGGCATTGCCGCTAGCTCCCTGGAACCGCCGTGTACTGGTGGGCGCTCCCGATTATCTAGAACGTAACGGCAGACCTCAAAAGCCTACCGATCTAGCCCAGCATCACTGTCTGCTGTATTCGCTCAATGGGCGGGCGCATGACCGCTGGCAGGTAGGTGATCAGACAGTGCAAGTCACCGGTCCACTTTTCAGCAACGATGCCGAAATCGTGCGACGCTTGGCGGTAGCTGGGGAAGGACTGGCCTACAAATCCTGGCTGGACGTACACGATGACATTGAGGCGGGACGGCTGGAAATAGTGCTGGCCAACTACCAAGGCGAGCCCACACCGTTGAACCTGGTGTGCCCGCATCGCAAGCAATATTCGCCGGCCGTTCAGCAATTACATGCACTGTTGCGCAGTCGTCTTGATCCGCTGAAACAGGAGCTGCCGCCGCTCGCGCCTGATCCTGGTTTGATCGATTGAACGGCAACGCCAAAGAGCGCCTGCCGGGTTCACCCCCCGTTTTCACGGACACTAACAAGAAGGCCGATACAGGCCATGAGGAGTGTTCATGTCAAAGCGTCGCAAGTTCAGTGCCGAGTTCAAGCGTGGTGCAGTGGAACAAGCCAGTCGGCCAGGTGTCAGCTGCGCCCAGGTGGCCCGCGAATTGGGTATCCGTGACAGCCTGCTGACCCGCTGGAAGCGGGAGGCGGATATGGCTGGGAAAGCCGCCTTTGTTGGCACCGGGAGCCCGCGTGACGAGGAATTTGCCCGGCTCAAGCGCGAGTTGGCCCGGATCACCAAGGAACGGGATTTTTTGCGCGAAGCGGCGGCGCTCTTTGCCAAGGGATCATCCTGAGGTATCAGGTGATCGAGCGTTGCCGCGATGAGTTTCCGATTCGCCTGATGTGCCGCTGCCTGCGGGTTTCGACCAGTGGCTACTACGACTGGAGCAAGCGCCTGCCCAGTGCCCGCCAGCGCGACAATGAGCGCTTGCTGTGCCGTATCCACGCGCTGCATCAGGACAGCCGGGGCACACTGGGCGCCGGCCGCATGCAGGAAGATCTGACCGAGGAAGGGCTGACGGCCAGTCGGAACCGGGTTGCCCAGCTGATGGCAGCAGCTGGCCTGCAGGGCTGGCCGCGCCCGAAACGGCGAGGTCAGCGTGCTCAACCGGCACTGACGCCGCAGGGCGTTTGCAATCTGTTGGAGCGTGATTTCAGCGCCCTGGAGCCGGAAACCAAGTGGGTGACCGACATCAACGAGATCAAGACCCAGCAGGCCAAGCTGTATCTGTGTGTCGTGCTGGACCTGTTTGATCAGCGCATTGTGGGCTGGTCCATGCATCACCGGCAGGACCGGCAGATGGTGATCAGGGCCGTGCAGATGGCGGTTTGGCAGCGTCAGGAGCAGCATCCGCTGATCCTCCATTCCGACCGTGGCAGCCAATTTCGTAGCGGTGATTACCAGGACTACCTGGCCGCCAACGGCCTGCTCTGCTCGATGTGTGCGGTGGGGCATTGTGGCGACAATGCCGCCTGCGATGGGTTCTTTGGTCTGCTCAAACGCGAACGGATCTATCGCACAACGTATCCAACACTCGATCCCGCCAGGTCCGATGTGTTCGAATACATCCAGCGCCGCCACAACCCCAGGATGCGACGGCGCCGGGTCAAGCAGGACCAGAAGTTTTCAGCTCTTTCCAAACCGTCCGTGATTTCGGGGTAGAACCCCTCCTTACCCAAACAATGTAAGGCCGTGTGACCCCATCCTGCAGCGTGACCTGATTTGGTCAAGGCCGGGTTGTCATGCAGGCAGCTTGGCTGCAAGGAGTTCGACCTTCTCGATATTGGGCGGAGAACTGAGCAAGGTCGCGGCGTTGGCCATCAAGGCCGCGGCGATCTGGCCGTTCAGATGTGCCTGGCGACCTACCTCATCGGCAAAGGCATCGAACACACCGAACGTCGAAGGGCCAAACTTCAATGCGAACCAGGCAGTGGTGCCGGACTCGGCGTTGGCGAGCGGCAGTGCGCTGGCCAGGAAGTCGGCAAGCGCAGCCTCCTGGCCGGGTTTGGCTTCGAGGCGAACAAACAGGGCGAGCTTGGTCATACTGTAATCCTTTGGGTAAATGGGTTAGGTGAATGGATCGACGAGCCTGCAGTCTAAGTCGTCATGACAGCCATCTCTATAGACAATAATGACAATATTGATATCATTGTTGCCATGAAACTCCACATCCTTGTTTGTGACGGCGTGTTTGATCTGGGGCTTGCGGCGCTCACCGACACAGTGGGCTTGGCCAATGCGATGGCGGGCTCGCTTCCACAGGCTCCCGCGCACATAGAGCTCACGCTGGTGGGCGTGCGGCGTCGCATCCGAACTGCGCAAGGCTTGACGGTCCCCGTGGTCCCTGCGCGTGGTGTGCCGGAACCAGACGTCGTGCTCGTGCCCGCGTTTGGTGACAAGATGCCCGACACGCTCTCGGCTCGGCTCACACGCCCCGACGTGCCCGATGCGGTCGCCGCGCTACAGCAGTGGTCCACCGCTGGCGCGCACCTTGGTGCCGCCTGCTCCGGTAGTTTCTTGCTTGCAGAGAGTGGCCTGCTTGATGGGCATCGTGCGACGACGTCATGGTGGCTGGGGCCGATGTTTCGGCAGCGCTATCCGAACGTCACGCTGGACGAGTCACGCATGATCGTGAACTCGACACGCTTCACTACCGCGGGTGCCGCTTTGGCCCACATCGACCTGGCCTTGCGCATCATCCGGGGGCGCAGTCCGGCGCTGGCGGCCCTAGTAGCACGCTATCTGCTGGTCGAGGCACGCAGTTCGCAAGCCGAGTTCGTGATTCCCGACCACCTTGCGCATGCCGACCCGATGGTGGAGCGCTTCGAGTGCTGGGCCAGAAGTCAGCTCGCGAAGGGGTTCTCGCTGGCCGAGGCGGCCAGCGCCGCGGGCACAAGCGAGCGCACCTTGGCGCGGCGGCTGCAAAGCGTTTTGGGCAAGACACCGTTGTCGTATTTCCAGGACCTGCGCGTGGAGCATGCCGTCCATCTCTTGCGCACCGGAAACGCGAGCGTCGACCAAGTCGCCGCACAGGTCGGGTACTCGGATGGGGTGACCCTGCGGGCCCTGTTGCGCCGCAAGCTGGGCCGGGGTGTCAGGGAGTTGCGACGCGGTGGATGACCAGAGGCGTTTGGTGTATGTACAGCTGGAGACCGCCGGGAAACTGACGCAGGCCAAACGGCGCATTTGGACCTGATAAAACTACTGCGCCACGTTATTTGAACTGGTTTGCTAGGGTCTGTTGCCATTTCGCGCTAACCCATTGATCTATAAGAGCAAGCCCGTATCGTTGAAGCTCTGACCCAACATCGATACGAGCTTGCAATGCCCCGATTACTGCTCAGCGATGAGCATTGGTCGAAGCTGCGGGAAATTCTGCTGCACAAGGCCATCTACAACAAGCGTGATCTACGAATGACCGTGGAGGGCATGCTGTACCGCATGCGCACGGGATGTCCCTGGAGAGACCTGCCCAAGGCGTTTGGCTACTGGAATAAGGTCTACAAACGCTTCAATGTAGGCCGCAGCGGTACAAGAGGATTCACCGAAAGAATTGCTTGGCATGTTGTTCTCCTCTGTTCAAACGGACGGCGCAGCTATCGCGCGCCAGGACGGCAGCTCGTCAGGAAGATTTCTCTTCCGCCGCCGTGTCGCTGTGGGCGTGTCTTATCCTGCGGACGATCCACCAGATCGTCAGCATCACCGCAGGTACCAGAACCGCCATCACCGGCGCCACGCTGTCGTGAACGATCGGAATGCCCTTGAGCAGGTAGCCGAGAAGACTCACGACGTAATAAGAAATTGCCGCGACCGACAGGCCTTCGACGGTTTGCTGAAGGCGCAATTGCAACTTGGCCCGGTTGTTCATCGAAGCCAGCAGATCGCGGTTCTGGCGTTCAAGTTCGACGTCGATCCACGAACGCAGCAACGCGATGGCTCGGGTCAGTTTGTCGGAGAGCTTGGCCTGGCGCTCCTTTACGGATTGGCACGTCCGCATGGCTGGAGCGATGCGACGCTGCAGGAAGTCCGCCCAGGTGCTGTATCCGGATACGGCCACTTCTGAAAGCGCAGCCAGCCTTTCCTCGACGATCTCGTAGTAGGCACGGCTGGCGCCGAAGCGATAGAGATTTGCCGCGACGCCAGCTTCCAGTTCGGCGGCCAGACCGGTCAATTCGGAAAGCAGCACGTCGCTATCGCGGCGTTCTACCAAACTCGTACACATCTCGTCAGTGATCGCTGCAAGGCGCGACTCCATGCGTCGCAGCTCCGACGTCATCGATCGCGTCAACGGCAGAGACAGCAACGCCAAGGTACGGTACGTCTCGATCTCCAATAGACGTTGAGCCAGCGCACCTGCCCGCGCCGGGGTCAAATCACGAGCAAGGATGAGGATCTGCGTCAGGCCATCCTCATCCTGTCGGAAGTCGGTCAAGATGGCGGCAGAGCCGTTCTCTACCAGCGAGTAGCACAGGCTGGCAGGATCGAAGCGATCAGCCTCCTCCGTTTCTGGCATCCACGGAAGAAGTCTCAAGCGGATGCCGGATACGACCGGGCCCGGAGGAACAAATCCATGTTTGAAGGGATTTTCTCCGCAAGGCTCTCCCGTCTTGGAATCCAGCGAAGCGCACCAGAGATACGTAGAGAACTCGGTGTGCTTTTCACAGTGAAGGTCTCCCTCATCCCATGTCACGCCGTGTAGCGGCGTAGCGTGGTCGGGCTCGGCAACGCCGAAGCGATGAGATAACTCGCTCATCGCCATCTGATCCCTGGCCTGGTCGCCTTCGGTCATGAAAGAGAGCTGCAATATACCGCGGGGGGCCTGAAGCAACAGATGCGGGCGCGCATGCACTTCACCCACGGCTGCAGCACGATCGGCATAGGCCGGCATGCCGTACACGGTGGCGGTCGGGGTGGGTTGTACGGTCGTCGTATTGATATTGGCCGGCTCTTTCATAACGACCTCATTTCTCATTGGTTGAAAAGCACGCTTCAAAACAAATGCCCGCAGCCATGCGTTTCACACATGGCTGCGGGCCGATCTTCATGAGCAGGCACCGCGTTACACAGTCCGTCTAACAGGCTCGCCGTATAATAGAGGCTTGTGCTGACCCTGTCAGAACGCTCTCAGCTTCCTTGCTTTCAGACGAAGGTGTACGAGCAGACCTTGTTGCCCGCCGGATCACGCAGGTAGGCCGCATAGGCACCCGGCAGGTGACCACGTGCGCCAGGTTGGCCCTCGTCAGTGCCGCCTGCGGCAAGGCCGGCGGCGTGGAAGGCATGCACTTCAGCGGGAGTGGCGACCGCAAAGCCGATCGTCACGCCGTTGCTGGAAGGCGCTTCACCATTGCCCGGGCGGGCGATGATGAAAGCCGGCTTTTCGCGACCGAAAAGTACCCATCCGTTGTTGAAAGGACCGAGGTTCTTGATGCCAAGAGCACCCAGAGCGGCGTCGTAGAACGCGACCGACTTCTGAAGGTCGGCAGCGCCGATAAAAATGTGCGAAAAGATGCCATCGCCAGAAATGACAGGAGTGGACATGATTAATTTCCTTGGTGGTTGGTGTTGAATGGGTAGTGGGCGGTCAGTAGTGGATCACCGTGCGAATCGACTTGCCTTCATGCATCAGGTCGAAGGCCTTGTTGATGTCGTCGAGGCCCATGGTGTGGGTGACGAACGGGGCGAGATCGATCTCGCCTTTCATTGCGTCCTCCACCATGCCGGGAAGTTGAGTGCGGCCCTTGACCCCGCCGAAAGCCGAGCCCTTCCAGGTGCGACCGGTGATCAACTGGAACGGGCGCGTCGAAATTTCCTTGCCTGCACCAGCCACGCCGATGACGATCGACTGGCCCCAGCCACGATGTGCTGCTTCCAGTGCCGAGCGCATCACGTTGACGTTGCCGATGCACTCGAAGGTGTGATCGACACCCCAACCGGTCATCTCGATGAGAACCTCGTGAATCGGCTTGTCGAAGTCCTTCGGGTTGAGGCATTCGGTCGCGCCGAAGGTACGAGCCAGCTCGAACTTCGCTGGATTGGTGTCGATGGCGATGATGCGACCTGCCTTGGCCTGGCGTGCCCCCTGAATCGCAGCGAGCCCGATGCCGCCGAGGCCGAAGATGGCCACAGAGTCACCCGGCTGAACCTTGGCCGTGTTGTGAACAGCGCCGATGCCGGTGGTCACACCGCAACCCAGCAGGCAGACATGCTCGGGATTGGCGTCCGGGTTGATCTTGGCCAGCGAGACTTCGGCCACCACCGTGTATTCGCTGAAGGTCGAGCAGCCCATGTAGTGGTAGATCGGCTGGCCGTTGTAGCTGAAGCGGGTGGTGCCATCGGGCATCACGCCCTTGCCCTGGGTGGCGCGCACCGCCACGCACAGGTTGGTCTTGCCGCTCTTGCAGAACAGGCACTCACCGCACTCGGCGGTGTACAGCGGGATCACGTGGTCACCCGGCTTGACCGAGGTCACGCCCTCGCCGACCTCGACCACGATGCCGGCGCCCTCATGGCCCAGCACCGCCGGGAACACGCCTTCCGGGTCCTCGCCCGACAGGGTGAAGGCGTCGGTATGGCAAACGCCGGTATTCGTGATCCTGACAAGCACCTCGCCCTTGCGCGGCGGCTCGACGTCGATCTCGACGATTTCCAGTGGCTTTCCAGGCCCGAAGGCAACTGCTGCACGTGATTTCATGATGTCGCTTCCTTTACTAGCTAACTAAATTTTCCCTCACCGAGGGCACCCTGGTGCCTCTACCGCAGGTAGGAGCGGACGATGGAGATGGTCTCGTCAATGGACTTGTTCTGCGAATCGCTCCTGATTTCGCTACTGGGAAACTCTTCCCGTAGATAGCTCTCCATAACCGTTGCCATCAATCCGTTGTCAGCCCCACGAACAGCTGCAAGCTGCTGAAGAATTGCAGGGCATTCAGCACCTGCATCGAGCGCTTGCTTCTTTTCTTCCGGGCCATGTGGCACTCACCGCTTTTCACTCCAGATAAGCGGGGCCTGACGCCGAAGAGACAGGCCCTCAACTCATTAGAATTCCTGCACGGTTGGGCGCAGAACGATCTCGTTAATATCCACGTCAGCAGGCTGCTCAATTGCGAAGGCGATAGCTCGAGCGACCGATTCGGCGGGAATTGCATGCTTGTAGAAGTCCACCACGAAATCGCGGCTCTGTTGGTGGGTGCTGCCGAATTTCAGTTCGGAGTCCACGGCGCCCGGTTCGATAGTCGTGGTGCGGATGCTGCCACCGACTTCGTGACGCAGTCCTTCGGAGATAGCCCGCACAGCAAACTTGGTGCCGCTGTACACGGTGCCACCTGGGCTGAACACCTTCAGGCCTGCAACCGATGCGATGTTGATGAAGTGACCACTGTTTTGTTTCTGGAAGACTGGCAATGCAGCCGCGACTCCGTACAGCAGACCCTTGATGTTGATATCGATCATGCGATCCCACTCGTCAGTGCGAGTATCGCTGAGCGGTGCAATCGCCATCAGTCCGGCATTGTTGATCAGTACATCAATGCGACCGTAGGTGTCCACGGCACCTTGAATGAGCGTTTTGACCTCTTCCTGAGAGGTAACATCGGTCTGATACGCGATTGCCTGACCACCTGCATTGGTCAGCTCAGCCACCAATGCGTCGAGTTTATCTTTGCGACGTGCAGCCAGCACTACGCGAGCGCCAAGCGCAGCAAGGTGGCGTGCAGTAACCTCACCCAGGCCGCTACTGGCACCGGTGATAACGACAACTTTTCCAGAAATGTTATTGCTCATGCTGAGAACCTCATCGGCGGGTTTGTACTTCGCCATGGCTGGTTAACCTGGCAGTGCGCAAACTTTAGACCCATGATTGATCTCAATAAATGGAAATGATTGGATTATGCTATTCCTGAAAATGGAATAAATGGGAGGGGCAACATGCTTAACCGCATGGAGATGGTTAGGATTTTTTGCACAGCAGCAGAGGCAGGTAGCTTCCGCGAAGCGGCAACTCGATTAGGCATCTCCCCACAAGGGGTGACTCGAGCCATTCAAGCCCTGGAAACTGAGCTTGGCGAATCACTGTTCCACCGCAATACCCGCCAGGTGAGCATCACTGCTTTCGGTCAGGATTACGCCAAAGATGCCAGGTCAGCTCTGGATCATTTCGATACGCTATTCCGGTCGCACAGGACGGAGCCTGAGCTGTCAGGTAGGGTGGGGATTACGGCTCCACATGCTATTGGCAGGCGCTTCCTAATACCGTTTCTTCAGCCCCTGGCCGCTGCACATCCTGACCTGCAATTCGATCTCCGCTTGGAAGATCAGATGACTGATGCCGTTGAAGCGCATATCGATATTGGTATCCGGGTGGGGGTTATTCGCGACCGGCGCTACGTTGCACGTGCCTTAGCTCCCGTGCCGTTTTACGTTGTCGCGTGCCCGTCTCTCATAGGCCAAAAGACACCACCTGAATCTTTGGATGCCTTAGCTAAGCTGCCACTTTCAGTCCTGATCGACCGGAAAAATGGCCGCCCTTGGCCTTGGCTATTTGCCGACGGGCAAACGTTCGCGCCCAGGCAGCCAGCGCTTATCTGTGATGATCCAGATACGGAATTGGAAGCCACCCTGGCAGGCATGTGTTTTGGCCAAATTCCTGCCTATCTGGCTGAGCCTCATCTGCGGTCAGGAAAGCTGGTTGCCGTTTTGGCTGATCACGCTCCAGCACCATGGGATCTGTTCATATACCGCCCGCAGCAGGGTCCTGTATCGAAGCGGGTGCGATTGGTGTACGACCACCTTAAGCAGGCTTTCTCAAACCCCAAGCTATTTCCCCAGGGCCTGGGGACATAGCTTGAATACCTGCCAGCAATCGTCCGCTTTTGGCCGATTCTGTTGAAAAAGTAGCGGCCTTCCCATGCCGTTGGCAAAATTGCGTTGTCAGCGAGCGTGGGGGCGAACAGCATGATGGGACAGTTACCGGGAGGACAGCAGCGCTTGTTCTACTCGTTCAACCTGGAAGATCACGTCCCGGCCCAACATCTCCTGCGCAGCATCGACCAGTGCCTGGATCTCAGTGATCTGCGTGCCTACCTAGCGGATTTCTATAGCCCCATCGGGCGTCCCTCGATTGACCCGGAGTTGATGGTGCGCATGCTGGTCGTCGGCTACTCCTATGGCATTCGTTCCGAGCGGCGATTGTGCGAAGAGGTGCACCTGAACCTGGCCTATCGCTGGTTCTGCCGGCTGGGTCTGGAAGACGAAGTCCCCAATCACTCGACCTTCTCGAAGAATCGCCATGGGCGTTTTCGTGACAGCGATTTATTCCGCTGGTTATTCAATGAGGTGCTGCGGCGTTGCATGGCAGCCGGCCTAGTCAAGAGTGAAGGTTTCGCCGTCGACGCCAGCATCATCAAGGCGGATGCCAGCCGGCAACGTGGGGTGGCGGGAGATGAGGTCGATTGGAACGATCCAAAACTCAGCAGCCGCGCAGTGCGCGAGTACCTCGAAGCCCTTGATGAAGAGGCGCTGGCTGAGGCTCTTCCCAAGAAAATTTCGCTCACAGATCCTCAATCCCGCTGGACAGCAGCGCCAGGTGGCCCGGCCTTTTTTGCCTACTCCACGAATTACCTGATCGACACTGAGCACGGTGTGATCATGGACGTGCAAGCTACCCCGGCGCACCGTACCGCCGAAGTCGATTCGACTAGGACGATGGTCGAGCGTGTCGAAGCGCAGTTCGATCTCACACCGGAACGCCTTATCGGCGATACCGCTTATGGCACCGCCCCTATGCTGGCCTGGATGGTCGAAGAAAAGGACATCGAACCGCATGTGCCGGTGTGGGACAAGACCGAGCGCAAGGACGACAGCCTCTCCAGTAACGACTTCCACTGGAATCAGGACGCCAATGAATATCGCTGCCCAGCCGGCAAACCGCTACGCAGTGAATGGCGCGCCTTTACCCTGCAAAGATCGCGGGTAACCAAGGCCAACACAATCATTTACCGCTCCAGCCAAACCGACTGCGCCACCTGCCCGTTGAAAGCAAAATACTGCCCCAACACGCCGAATCGGAAGATCGTCCGCAGCATCCATGAGGCTGCCCGCGACGTGGCTCGACGCATCGCCAAGACACCGGAGTACCTCGTCTCTCGCTGCGAACGAAAGAAGGTGGAGATGCTTTTCGCCCACCTCAAACGGATCATGAAACTCGACCGTTTACGACTGCGTGGCCTAACGGGTGCCACTGACGAATTCAGCTTGGCTGCGATGGTGCAGAACCTGCGCCGCATGGCCAAGCTTTTGCCTCAAGGGCCACCGCTGACGGGATAGGTACGCCTGCTACGAGCAGAAACCCTCAAATTAACCCTTAAACCTGAGCAAGGACGCTCAGTGAAACGCCGGAAGGCAACTTGAAGTGGCTTGCAGCCACTTCGACAGCAGGCCCACCAAACAAGCATCTAAAGACGTCTTCGGACGTCTTTTTTGTGCCTGAAATGCAGCAAATACAAGGCTTTCAGGTCTATTAGCGTCCACAGAGGTTCACCACCAGCCACGCTTTGAAGCCCGGGAGCTTATTGCCATAGGCAAAGACCCCAAAGAGCATCGCGAGGCCGAGCTTCAGCTATGTGCTGTTCCACCTATGCCGTTTGCTTATGTATTGGTATTCAAAAAGGCCGTTTGGCTCGACCAGGCCAGACCGTCCCGCTGCTACGCTGCTATGTTACGCGCCGCGGTGACTCGCATGAGCCCTGAGTCCTGGCATTCGCTCGCGGCTGAATATCACTCGCTACAAATCTCAACGATTCTGCGCGCCACCGTACCCCACTATGTCGATATAGTGGCAGGGTTCGTCTAGTCGGCTTAGGGCTTCAAACTGTTCTTAAGGCCAGGCAGACACCGCTAGGAGTGGGTGAATATCAGCGCGATTACAGCCCACATCGACGTATAACAACAACCTAGAAGGCGTATTGTCCATGAGATCTATCACTGCGAGAGAGGGGGGAGCCCAAAGCCACTTGACCGGCTATGGCTCCAAGGCATACCGCAATTATGTGCTCTTCGCGCTGACATTTATCTACATCCTGAATTTCGTCGACCGCGCCTTGCTAGCGGTCGTCGGCCCCGATCTGGTACCGGATCTCGGGATTACAGACACCCAGTTCGGGCTTCTCACTGGCTTCGGTTTCGCCTTGCTCTACACAGCCGTGGGCGTCCCGCTGGCGCGCTTTGCCGATGTCGCCAATCGCGTTTGGATCATGACCGTCTGCGTGGCCTTGTGGTCGCTGATGACAGCGCTTTGCGGCCTGGCGACGGAAGTCACCATCGGCTCGGTCACCATAGGCGCGTTCTGGATCCTGCTGATGTGCCGCGTCGGTGTGGGTATTGGCGAGGCCGGCTGCACGCCGCCAGCCAACTCCCTGATCGCGGACTATTTCATTCCGCGTGAACGCTCCCAGGCCCTGGGCTTCTACGCCATGGGCGTTACGCTCGGCACCATGTTCGCCAACATCATCGGCGGCTGGGTTACCGACGCGTTCGACTGGCGCACCGCCTTCTTCGTCGTCGGTTTGCCGGGCTTGCTGGTCGCCCTTGTTTTCAAATTCACAGTCAAAGAGCCGCCGCGTGGCTACACCGATCCGCCGGAAGCCGCGAAAAAGGAGCGAGCCAGCCTGGGCGAGGCTATCCACGAGCTGATGGGCAAGCCTGCTTTCTGGCTGATGACCGCCGGCTCCACCATTGCCGCGTTCTGCGGTTACGGTATCTCCTCGTTCCAGTCGCTCTTTCTGGTCCGCACCTACGAAATTACTGCCGGTCAGGCAGCGATCTGGATCAACACGCCGGTCGCCCTGTCCGCCGCCGTTGGCACCTTCGCCACCGGTTGGCTGGCAACCAGGATGTACAAGAAGCATCCGGGCGCCATCGCCTGGGTACCAGCGATAGGCCTGGCACTGTCGATCCCCTTTTATATCTTCGCCTTCACCACCGATAATCTGCTCTACGCTGCAATCGGCCTGGTCATCGGCGGCTTTGTGAAGTACGGCTACCTGGCCGCTCAGTACACGATCGGCCAGGGCGTGGTGAGCATGCGTGTGCGCGCAATGGCTACGGCCGTGATGCTGCTTCTCGTCAACCTGCTTGGCTACGGTTTCGGCCCGCTGTTCATTGGCGCAATCTCCGACATCTTCTTCAATTCCGGCGTCGCCGAGCTTGGGGTTGCGGCTGGTGAACTGGCGCGAAATCAGTGTCACCCTGCCGCAATAGGTCAACTGAACCAGAACCTGCAGGACGTTTGTGGACAGGTCTACGCACAAAGCCTGCAAACCTCCATGATCATAATGGCTTGCCTGTACGCTGCCAGCGCCCTGTGCTTCCTGTTGACCTGGACCCGATTGGGCAAGGATATGGTGGACAGAGAAGTGGCAAAGCCGGCCACGCCGTAATATCACCACCCAGAGGGCGCATTGCGCCCTCTTTACCCAGTCCGGCGCCCCTCTCCAGAACTGCGCCAGCATGTCATTCATACATGCTTTATAGACTCGCCGAAAACGTATCGCACTGCCCCATATCCCCACTCTCGAACCCGCGTCGGAACCACGCCACCCGCTGGGCCGAAGTGCCGTGGGTAAAGCTGTCGGGCACCACTTCCCCGCCGCTGCGCCGTTGCAGGCGGTCGTCACCGATGGCAGCGGCGGCCTGCAACGCCTCTTCCAGATCCCCCGGCTCGAGCAGTTGGCTGTAATTATGCGCGGCATGGCCCCAGACGCCGGCCAGGCAATCGGCCTGCAGTTCCTGACGCACCGACAGGGCATTGACCACCGCAGCGGACTTGCCCTGCCCGGTAGCGCGTACCTTCTGGCTGATACCCAGCAGGGTCTGAATGTGATGCCCCACTTCATGGGCGACCACGTAGGCCTGGGCGAAGTCGCCTGGCGCGCCGAGTTGGCGATCCAGATCGCGGAAAAAGCTCAGGTCGAGATAGACCTTGCGATCCGCCGGGCAATAGAAGGGGCCGACGGCGGAGCTGGCCGTGCCGCAGGCCGAGGCGACCCGCTGGCTGAACAGCACCAGCGTGGGCTCTTCGTAGCGGCTGCCCGCTTCGCTGAAGATACCCTGCCAGGTCTGCTCCGTATCAGCCAACACCACGGAAACGAATTTGGCCAATTGCTGCTCTTCGGCGGAGAAAGTCGCGGTCTGCTGAGG
Organism: Halopseudomonas bauzanensis; assembly: GCF_900114735.1. Lineage (GTDB taxonomy): Bacteria > Pseudomonadota > Gammaproteobacteria > Pseudomonadales > Pseudomonadaceae > Halopseudomonas > Halopseudomonas bauzanensis. The sequence goes on from NZ_FOUA01000001.1 coordinate 1,346,479, forward strand.
TGCCGGGCCGCTCAATTGCAACAAATCAATGCCGAGCATACGGGCACCGACAAAGGCCACGCCCCCCAGCAGCAGCACGATGCGACCCACCCAGCTACGCAACAGCCACGGCAGCAGACGCAGCAGCAATAACAATCCGACCCCGCCACCACTCCCCTGCAGCGGCTGCCCGCGCCGGTCTTCGATGTTGCGGCTCTGCCGCCTTCCCCGCCAGTCCATACTCTCTCCCGAGCCGATCACCCTGCATGAAGCCTAGTGTAGCGCTCGCAAACCATAACGGTCGGTTTTAACCGGCTGTTGCTCCCAGCTTGCGAAACTCCCTTCCCCACCTACTATTAACGGATCAACTTTTCTGCCTCACGACACAGGAGCTGTCATGATTCCTTTTCGGCATTCAATGATCTTTCTCGCCACCCTCGGCTTGCTGGCTGCCTGCGATAATTCGGCAGATACCGACAACCAGGCCGCCAGCCCAGCGCCAGCCGCTACCGAGCAGGCCACCGCACCCGCCGGCCCGGAGGAAAGCACCGCCGAAGCCAATAGCGATGCGGAGGAAGCGGCTGCCGAACAGGCGGCGGACGGACAGCCGACCGCAGACCCGGGAACCGATGAGTTACCCTTCAGCGTGACCGAAGTGACTCAGTTCGATGCTCCCTGGGCCATGACCTTCCTGCCGGACGGCCGGCTGTTGGTCACCGAGATGGCGGGTACGCTGCGCCTGCACGACCTGGGAACAGATAGTTCTGAAACCATCAGCGGTGTACCGGAGGTGGTCCATGCCGGCCAGGGTGGGCTGGGCGATGTGTTGCTGCATCCGCAGTTCGCAGACAACCAGCAGATTTACATCAGTTATGCCGAGGCTGGCGATGGCGGCTCCGGCGCTGCGGTGGCGCGGGCCCGTCTGGTGCTGGATGAAGATGGTGGGGGCGCGCTCGAGGACCTGCAGGTGATCTGGCGGCAGACGCCGAAGGTATCCGGCAACGGCCATTTCGGCCATCGTCTCGCGTTCGATAGCGACGGTATGCTGTGGATCAGCTCCAGTGAGCGGCAGAAGTTTGACCCTGCCCAGGATATGAACAGCAATCTGGGCAAGATGGTGCGGTTGAACGACGATGGCAGCGTGCCCGAGGACAACCCCTTCGCTGATCAGGGTGAGGTAGCGGCGCAGGTCTGGTCGCTCGGCCATCGCAACATTCTGGGAATGGCATTCGCTGCCGATGGCAAGCTCTGGGCGCATGAGATGGGCCCCAAGGACGGCGACGAACTCAATCTGATCGAGAAAGGGGCCAACTACGGTTATCCGCTGGTTTCCAATGGCGAACACTATGACGGCAAGCCGATCCCTAACCATGATACCCGTCCGGAATTCAATGCGCCCGCCATCACCTGGACGCCAGTGATCTCACCGGCGGGCTTCATCATCTACAACGGCGAGCTGTTCTCCGATTGGCAGGGCGATGGTTTCATCGGCGGCATGTCGTCGCTGTCACTGGTGCGGGTCGAGTTCGACGGCGAAGAGGCGCGTGAAGCGGAACGCTTCGATATGCAGAAGCGCATCCGCGAGGTGGAGCAAGGTCCGGACGGCGCGATCTGGCTGCTGGAGGATGGCATGCGTGGGGGCGAAGGCGCATTACTGAAACTGACGCCCCAGCAGTGATGCGATCGGAGCCAGCATCTCGTTTGCTGGCTCCTCTCCCAAGCTGCTGCAGCTGCCTCTTCAGCCCGACACAAGCGAATGAATGGCGTCAGCCACCGGGGTATCGCCCCCGGTCAGCTCGACAATCATCCGGTTGACTGCCGGTTGCTCGATCAACGCCAACAGCGTGGCCGCCACATCCTCCCGCGGTACATCTCCATAGGGGATGGCCAATCCCGCCCGTACCTTGCCGGTACCCGGCGAATCCAGCAGCGTGCCGGGCCGCAGGATGACCCAGTCCAGATCGGACTCAGCCAGATGCACATCGGCACGCTTTTTTACCGCCATATAGTTTTCGAAGGTATCGGACACGACCTTGTTGCGTCCCGCCTCGGGGAATGCCGATACCAGCAGGAAGCGCTGCACCCCCGCCTGTTGCGCTGCAGCCACCGCTAGCTCCAGCCCCTGGCCATCGATAGCGTTGGTCATCTGCGGCCCTCCCTTGCCGCCGGCGCCAGCAGTAAACACCACCGCGTCGCTGTCGCCGATCAATGCCGCGAGCCCATCAGCGTCCAGTTCGAGCAGATTACCCTGCACAGGAACCGCACCCAGCGCCTGCAATTCATCAGTCTGCTGGGCATTGCGATGCAGGGTTCGGGCCTCATGGCCTCGCTGTGCCAGTTGCCGGGCGAGATAACGCCCTACCTTGCCCGCCCCACCGATGATGAAAATCTTTTGCATGACTACCCCACAGACAAAACCAGTGGTTCATGCTGGCACACCCGGTTCATTTGCGCCAATGCTCAGCGGCGAAGCCTGCCCAGCGATGTGTTACTGGAGGAGCCCGAGAAAACCGGAAATCGTCAGCAATGAGACCACCGTGGAGATCAGAATGACACTGGAGGTCACCGCACCATCGCGCCGGTAAAGCTGCGCTGCCATGAAGGGGCCAGTACCGGTAGGTAGCGCAGCCAGCAATACCGCGCTGTGCACCAGCACCGCGGATAGCCCAAAGATCTGGGCAGCGAGCCACCAGGTCACCAGCGGCTGCAGCACCAGCTTGAGCCCGACCAGCAACGCCACGGTACCGGCAACGCGTTGCGGGCGAGGCCGATCCTCTGCCAGAAACAGTCCCAGCGCCACCAGCGCACAGGGCGATGCCGCAGCGCCCAATAACTGCAGAAAATCATTCATGGGGGCCGGAAGACGCAGGCCGAGCAGCAATACCAGCAGCCCAAGAGCCGGCGCGACCAGCAAAGGGTTGCGCAGCAGTTGCAATCCCACCGTGCCCAACATCGGCCCGGACGCCGAGCTGGCGCTGCGCTGCAGCGCCAGCTCGAGCATGATCAGTGCCACGGCAAATAAAATACAGACGGTGATGACGGTGGCGATCATCGCCGGTATCAGCGAGTCCCGACCCAGAATCGCCAGTAGCAATGGAATACCCAGAAAGCCGGTATTGGCATAAGCGGCGTTCAGTCCATCAATAGCCGAATCGACCAGCGGTCTGCGCCGAATCAGCTGCACCACAACCGCGCCGATGAAGACCACCGCCACCCCCAGGCCGAATGCGCCGATAAAGCCGGGCTGCCAGAGCACCTGCCATTCGGCGTTGGCAACCACCTCGAACAAGAGCGCCGGCAGGGCCAGATAGATGACGAAACGGGTCAGCTCGCTCGCCGCATGGGGACCGAGCACCCCGGCTCGGCGCACCAGCCAGCCGGTCAGGATCAGAGCGAAGACCGGCAAGGTGACGGATAGGACGGAGAGCATCGCGTAGATCCATTTTGCGCAAAAGACGCCAGTTTAGGGACAGACCCTTCGCATTCCAACAAGGGCTTCACCTAGCGCATCTGCACCGCACAGGTATTACACTGTCCCGTAAGGCCACCGCTGGAAACTGCCATGCAAGTTGAACTGATCGAAATACGTGACCATCTGAGTCGCTTCGCCCCCTTCGATGAATTGCCCGAAGAGACACTGGACGAGACTGCCAGCCAGGTGCAGGTGCAGTATTACAAGGCCGGCACGCTGATTCTCGAGGCCGGTCAGGACATCACCGATCTGCATTACATCCGCAGCGGTGCGGTGGAGATACTGCGGCGCAACGGTGAGCTGTTCAACCGGCTGGGCGAGGGGGACATTTTCGGCCAGGCCAGCCTGCGCCGCGACAGCCGAGTGCGGTTCCCGGCGCGGGCGCTTGAAGATACCTTGATCTACTTCATCCCCGGGGTGCTCTTCAGCCAGTTGAACGAAAGCTTCGACAATTTCGCCGACTTCGTCGATACCGAAGGGTCCGGTCGTTTACGGTCCGCGATCGAGCTTCAGGGCCGGGCCAACGAGTTGATGAAGGTCCGGGTCAACAAGCTGATCAGCCGACCACCGGTGATGCTGGATGCACAAGCGAGCGTGCACCAGGCAGCGACGGTGATGACCGACCAGAGCGTATCGGCCTTGCTGATTACCGAACCGATGGCGGATGATCCCCAACAGCGGCGCGTGGTCGGCATCATCACTGATCGCGACTTCCGCACTCGCGTGGTATCCGAGGCGTTGCCGCCGGAGACGCCACTGCAGCACATCATGTCGGCCGACCCGATTACCCTGCAATCCAACGACTCGGTATTCGAGGCGATCCTGTGCATGCTGCGGCACAATATCCATCACCTGCCGATCCTCAACCGGCGCCGCCCGGTGGGCCTGATCAACCTGGCCGATGTGATCCGCTATCAGTCCCAGAGCAGTCTGTATCTGGTCAATGACATCTTCAACCGCCAGTCCATCGCCGAGCTACAGGGGCTAGTACCCGATGTGCGCGCCACCTTCGTGCGCATGGTCGAAGATGATGCCAGTGCGCATATGATCGGCAGCGCCATGTCCAGCATCGGTCGCAGCTTCATCCAGCGGCTGGTGGATCTGGCCGAGGCGCAGTTGGGCCCGCCGCCAGTCCCGTACTGCTTCATGGTGATGGGCTCGATGGCGCGGGATGAACAACTGATAGTGACCGACCAGGACAATGCCCTGGTGCTCGATGACCGCTTCGACCCAGCCGAACACGATGACTATTTCCTGCGGCTGGCAACCTTTGTCAGCGACGGCCTGGCCGCCTGCGGCTACACCTACTGCAAGGGTGACATCATGGCTACCAACCAGCGCTGGCGGCAGCCACTGGCGGTATGGAAGAACTATTTCAATGACTGGATCGAGCGCCCCAATCCCCAGACCCTGCTCAACAGCAATATCTTCTTCGATCTGGAAGCGGTCAGTGGTCAGACGGACTTTGTCGAACAGCTGCATGAGCTGATCGCTACCCGGGCCAGCGGCAATCAGCGCTTTCTCGCGCTACTGGCGCGCAACTCGTTGAACCGCACACCACCACTGGGCATCTTCCGCACCTTCGTCATGGAGCAGGATGGCCGGCAGAAGAACATCATCAACATCAAGGGCCGCGGTACCGCCCCGTTGACTGATCTGATCCGGGTGCACGCGCTCGCCTGCGGCTCCACCGCCCAAAGCTCGGTCGACCGGCTGGACGATATTGCCAAGACCCGCCTGATGCCCCCCGAATCAGTGGACCGGCTGCGCTACGCTCTGGAGTTCCTGTCGCTTGCGCGCATCCGTCACCAGGCGCTGGATATTCGCGAGAAGCGCGAGCCGGACAATTACATCGAGCCGGAGAACGTTTCGGCAGCAGAACGGCACGGACTGAAGGATGCTTTCCAGATCCTCAGCAATGCGCAGAAATTCCTGCGCTATCGCTATCCCCATACCACAGGTGATGGCAGACCATGAAGCCAACCGTAGCCAACCACGCGAGTGACTGGCCAGCCTATCTGGCCAATATGGCCGCCAGTACCCGGCAGCCCTCCCTGCAGCGTTTCTATAAAGCCGAATGGCCCGCAGCGGATACGCCCCTGAGCGAGGTTGAGTTCATCGCGCTGGATATCGAGACCACTGGTCTCAATCCCAAGCGCCACTCGATCCTGAGCATCGGCGCCGTCCCTTTCACTCTGGGCCGTATCCGCAGCAACCAGGCCTGGCAGCAACTGGTGCGGCCCCATAGCGACTTGATTCCGGAGTCGGTGGTATTCCATCGCATCACTCACTCGGACATCCGGCAGGCGCCGCGCTTTGCGCAGATCATGGACAGTCTGGTAGATCAGTTGGCAGGCAGGGTGGCGGTAGTGCACTACCGCAATATCGAGCGCAACTTCATCGATCAGGCGGTACGCCAGGCATTCGGCGAAAGCCTGTTGTTTCCCATGGTCGATACCATGCAGATCGAGGCCGACCTGCATCCGCAGCGCCAGCCCGGCTGGCTGCTACGGCTGCTGGGCAGAAAGCCGCTTTCCATTCGTTTGGCCGACAGCCGTACCCGCTACAACCTGCCGCTGTATCAGGCGCATCATGCGCTGACTGACGCCCTGGGCACCGCCGAATTGCTGCAGGCGCAGGTGGCGACACACCTCTCGCCACGGCAACACCTGGGTGACCTGTGGTGCTGAGCCGCTAGCGCGGCTCGCTCATCAACCCCTTCACCATCGCCACACATCCGGCCAGCAATACCACAGTGAACGGCAGGCCGGTGGATACGGCCATGGCCTGCAGCGCTACCAACCCCCCGCCGATCAGCAGCGCAATGGCCAGCACGCCTTCGACCACCGCCCAGAATATCCGCTGGGATACCGGCGCATTGATCTTGCCACCAGCGGTGATGGCATCAATCACCAGCGAACCCGAGTCCGAGGAGGTGATGAAGAACATGATGACCAGAACGATGCCGAAGAACGAGGTAATGGCCGACAACGGCAACTCGCCCAACATGGTGAACAACTGTAGCTCCAAGACCGCATCCTGAGCCCCGGTGAAGTTATCAGTCAGCACCTGATCGATGGCCACCCCACCGAAGGATGTCATCCACAATACCGAGAACAGCGATGGCACCAACAGCACCGCAATGAGGAACTCCCGCACGCTGCGCCCACGACTGACCCGTGCAATGAACATACCGACGAAGGGCGACCAGCTGATCCACCATGCCCAGTAGAACCCGGTCCAGCCCTGACTGAAGTTGGCGTCATCCCGGCCAATGGGATTGGACAGGGCCGGCAGATAGCTGACATAGGCGCCCAGGTTCTCGAAGAAACCTTTGAAGATATCCAGCGTGGGCCCAAAGGCAATGACAAAGAACAACAACAGCACCGCCAGCAGCAGGTTGATCTTGGATAGCTGCTGAACGCCCTTGTCGACCCCGGCCATCACCGACCACAGCGCGACAATGGTGATGGAGATGATCAGCAACACCATGGTCAGGTTGCCGTTCGGAATGCCAAATAGATGCTCCATTCCCGCGCTGGCCTGCTGTGCGCCCAGGCCCAGCGAGGTGACCAAGCCGAACATGGTGGCAAATACCGCAAGCACATCGATCACATGCCCTGGCCAGCCCCAGATGCGCTCACCCAGCAACGGGTAGAAGATCGAACGCACGCTCAGCGGCAGGCCTTTGTTGAATGAGAAGATCGCCAGCGACAGTGCAACGATGGCGTAGATGGCCCAGGGATGCAGTCCCCAGTGGAAGATAGTCGCGGCCATACCCAGGCGTACCGCTTCCTCGGCATTGCCTGCAGCACCGCCCAATGGCGCCCAGTCAGTGCGCACACCATCGTCGCCAACCACGACACCATCGAGTGCCGCGGTAAAGTGCGACATGGGCTCGGCTACGCCATAGAACATCAACCCGATACCCATCCCGGCGGCGAACAGCATCGAAAACCAGCCCAGGTAGCTGTAGTCCGGCGTTGCGTCCCGCCCACCGATACGTACCTTGCCCAACGGCGAAACGATCAATGCCACACACAAAAGGACAAAAATATTCGCGGCACTGATGAAGAACCACGTCATATTGCTGGTCAACCAGCCGCGCAGGCCGGTGAAGACCTCCGCCGCCTGCTCTTGTAATGCCAGGGTCAACAGCACGAACAACAGAATGGTCCCTGCCGATATCAGAAAGACCTTACTGTGTATATCGAGGTCGATGGTCAACTTGCCGGCAAAGTTATCCTGGCCAACCACATAGTCCGTATCGATCAGATTGGCGTCGCCGGAAGGCGCCGGAATACCGTCTTCACTGGGGTTGATATCATTGGGGTCGGTTTCATTCGTGGGCTGGGTTCCCATGGAATTACTCCTTGCATGTCGTATTCAGCAGCACACTGAAGAGCGGCAAAAAAGATCTTGCCGGAAGATGCCCGCAGGCATAGATACGCTGACTCAGGCTTAACCTTAGTCGCTTAGATGAAAGTCTGCTGCCAATGATAACCCAACGGCGGCCGCCAAAGAACCGCTTCGCCTATACCTCTCCTTCCGGCAAGCACAACGCACCCACCGCCTGTAGGAAGGCAGCACCGGTAAACAGCATCATGATCTGTTCTTCGACCAACCGGCGCAGCTGATCGCGGCGCTGTGGCTGAGCGATGTAATCCAGCGATTGAAAGAACAGGTTGAGACTGACCATCTCGGCTATCTGCCGCACCTGCATCGGTGCGACCTGCTCGGAGACCAGTTTCAATTCGATGATATCCTGCGCCAGATCATCAGCGAACAGGCGCATCATGTTGCGTACTTCCCTGCGCAACAATTCCGACGGTCCATGCATTTCGCGCATGGCCACCATCACCACTTCAGCATTCGCCAACACATAGTCGAGGAACAGGCGGACGGTTTCTGCGCAGACCAGCCGCCCCCGCCGCAACTCCAATTGCACCTGATCAATCGCCGGGTTCTGCTGCCGTATCTGCCGTTCGGCACGGGCGGTGGCGTCGTGACGCAATATGCGTATGGGCCCACGCACCTGCTCGACGATACTACGCAACAGCGTCAGACCCAGATCGTCCATTTCACGGAAGTGGCGATAGAAGGTGTTTGGGTTCAGACCCGCTTCCCGAGCCAGTTCCCGCAAACCCAGACTATTGAGTGTGCGCCCATCCGCCGCCAGACGCAGGGCAGCATCCAATAAGGCTTGTTTGCCTGGCGAATAGGCGGGAGTTGCCGAGTGTTTTGTCATATCTTCCATGATTACGCTGTATTACCGCGCATTGCGTGTTCAGTGCGCTTGGGGGGCGGACTCGATGATTGCCAGTACATCCGTTGCGGACAGGCGATAGGTTTTCATCAGGGTCTTGAGTTCATCGCTGAACGCCTGTTCTTCACAAATGTGTTCTGCTTCTTTCTTGGCTTCAAGTTGCGCCAGACTTTCCGCCAGTTTGCGTTCGATTTCCCGAAACGTCGCGTTCTTGCTCATAGTTAACCTATCAGGAAGTTAAGTTCAGCCCTGTCGCTTGCCGAGCGGCAGCAAATGGACGATGCCGCTGTCAGCGGCTAGCCTTGAGTCATGCAGGTCAATGCTTGCGGGAAAAACCTACCGATCATGGAGGCAGATGCCCTGACCAGAAGTTATCCCTTTGACTCCGTGCCCAACGACAGATGGAATTGGCGAAGCGGCTGTCGTTTGATCGACATTGTCTGAGAAAACCTGCCATGGAGGCGGCAGACAACACGACCGAATGAGTCCCGGGCGAGACACCCGGAGCGGAGCCAATGGATTCTATCACGCTGAACCTGGTCTGAGACCACCCCTTGGATATGCGGTGCCAAGATCGAGCAGAACATTACCCAATGGCCGGACGCGGAGTTGTACATGACCCATTGCCCACCATCGCTCGCCTTACCGGCACGCATCCATACCGGCACCGGCGAGCTGCGCCGCGTCGGTGTGGAACTGGAAATGAGCGGACTGGATATCGACCGGCTGGCCACCATCTGCAGCCGCTATCTGCAACTGCCCAGCCAGGCCACCAGCCGCTATGAGCGCACCCTGCGAGGCGACCCGGCCGGCGACTGGCGAGTCGAACTGGATTTCACCCTGCTGCGGGAGATGGGCCGCGAACAACGTGCGGAAAACGGCCTGGGGGATGAACTGCGTACCTCGGTGGAAGAGCTGCTCAAATGGGTCACCAACGATGTCGTGCCGTTGGAACTGATCAGCCCACCCTTGCCCATGAACCGTCTGGGTGAGATCGAAGGGCTGATCGATCTGCTGCGGATTGCCGGCGCACAGGGTACCTCCAGCAGCGTCATGAGCGCCTTCGGCATGCAATTCAACCTCGACCTGCCGGATCTGCAAACCGATACCATCACTGCCTATCTCAAAGCCTTCACCTGCCTGTATGACTGGCTGGCGCAACGCGCGCGAATGAACCTGACCCGCCGCCTGACGGCATTCGCCGGCCCGTTTCCACCGGCCTATGTCAAGCAACTGATCGACCCGCATTACTGGCCAGAGCAGACCCAGCTGATAGCTGATTACCTGCTGGCCAACCCGACCCGTAACCGCGCTCTGGATATGCTTCCGCTGTTCAAGTACCTGAGTGCCGAGCAGGTTCAGGCGGCTACAGCCGATCCCTTGATCAAGGCTCGCCCTGCCCTGCATTACCGTCTGCCGGATAGCCTGATCGATCAACCCGGCTGGGGTCTCGGCGGCGCGTGGAATGACTGGTTGCAGGTGGAGGCACTGGCCGCAGACCGATCCCGTCTCGATGCCTGCTGCAGCGCCTATGGGCAGCACCTGGAACAGGGACTGGGCCGGTTACTGGATAGTTGGAAAGCACAGCTGGAGCGCCAATGGCTGAGCGGGATCTGAACAGGGCGCCGACCATTGCGGTAACCGGGCCATCGCGCGGTGCTTTCGGCCCGCGCTTTCTGGTAGCGTGCGCCATCCGCTGGTACGGCGGCAAACCGCTCCAGCTGCGCCCCGGCGACCCCTGGCGACAGCACCGCTATGATGGCGTGGTCATTACCGGCGGCCACGATATCGATCCGGTGCTCTACACCGCCGAACCGGAAGTGGTACCCAAGTACGACCCCGAACGGGACGCGCTGGAAGCGGCAATCATTGATGATGCCCTCGCCCACCGGCTGCCATTGCTGGGCATTTGCCGGGGCGCCCAGTTGCTCAATGCACGCCGCGGTGGCAACCTCTATCAGGAGCTGCGCTCCCGGCGCCATAAGACTTCCCACCGGCGCACCGTGCTGCCGCTCAAGACCTTGGATATCGTTCCCCATAGCCGCCTCGCTGACCTGCTCGGCACCGAACGGGCGCAGATCAACAGCCTGCACAATCAGGCCATCAACCAGCTCGGCCAACAGCTGCAGGTCAGCGGCCGCGATCTAGATGGCATCATCCAGGCCATCGAAGACCCGGATCACCCCTTCCTGCTCGGCGTACAATGGCACCCCGAATTTCTGCTGCCGATACGCCGCCAGCGACGGCTGTTTCAGGCGCTGATCGAGGCGGCAAGCAAGCGCGTATGATGCTACCGGTATCGCCAAACGGCAGGTCGCGCCATATCATGGTGGCCACTATGAAAAGGAGGCCGAACCGGCATGTTGTTCAAGGAAAAACTGTTGTTGTCCAACTGCGATTCGGTCCGCGCTCTGGATGGCAACGAGCTGCGCAAACGCTTCCTTACCGGCCTGGCCTTTGCCGACGGCGTGGTGTTATCGCCCAATGCGCTGATCGATAATCTTGATGTCGCTCAGGTCATCGGCCAGACCAACGTCATCAAGTATCTGAACGAGGAAGGCAGCGGCAAGTTGGTGATCCGCGGATTCGGCATGACCCAGCATGCTGGTCTGTCGGAGTATTACCATGCCCTGCCCGGTAGCTTCATTCTATCCAGCTTGCCGGGCGCACCGCGCAAGGATGCGCTGGACAGATACCAGCAGCGCCTGATGCAGGACCGGGTAGACACACTTCAGAAAGCCCTGAATGAAGTCCGTCCGGCAACGGAGAGCCTGACGCTGGCACGGGAAAGCTTGCGCAACGAAGTTTTCACCCGCCTGCAAGAGCCCGCCTGTGCTGAGCATTATTTCGAGAATGACGGCGATTACCAGTTATTCCTGTTGGGCGCATCCGACGTCATTTCCCGCTCAGAATGGTATGGCCACTCGCAAGCGTTTTTCCGTTCGCGGGGCTTGGCCGATTTCCCACGCTTTCGCGCGGAAATTATCGATCCCGCCTACAATTCGTTGTTCGCCGTTGCCAATGAAGGCTTTCTACAGGACGACATCCGCTATCTGACCGGCATTCCCGAGGTTATCCTGGATACCAGCATCGGCATCAAATCGCTGCGCCGGGAGATCGAGTTGATTCAATATCCATTGAAGGTGTTCGAGTTTATTTCCAGCTTCGGCGCAGGGGAAATCGTACGCTATCTGACCGACGAGGCTATCGGTTATATCGAAGACAAGATGGTCGACAGCGGCAAGAGCTATATGACCCGCAGGAACTGGTTCGGCATGTACCCCCGCATGCGCCGGTTCATGGGGCTGGAGATTAAATGAAGACGCTATATGAGAACCCGTGGTTTCGCGTAGTTCAGGATGGCCGCTTCCATTATGTGGTGGAAGATAACGCCAGCAATGGTGCTGCCGTGTTGGCACAGATTGCCGACGGCGACTTTCTGTTGCTACGGGTCAAGCGCCAGGCCCATACCGGGCTGCAACTGGAGATACCCCGCGGCTACGGCGAGCCTGGCGAGAGCAGTCTGGCGTGTGCGCGGCGCGAGTTGGCCGAGGAGACCGGTTATCTGATCGCGGAAGAGCAACTGAGCCTGCTGGGCCGGCTCAAGCCCAACTCCGCCATCCTGGCCTCCGCCGTGGATCTGTATTTCGCCCGCATCAACAGCAACAGCCAACCCGGCCAGCGCGACGACGAGGCCCGAGACATCCAGCGCATCGGTCTACCACGCCTGCGCCAGATGCTCCAGGCCGGCGAGATAGAGGATGCATTCACTCTTGCGGCGCTAGCATTTTATTTCAATCGGGAGAGCTGACCTCGACAGCCAGATCCAGCCCACTCAACCGTCGTACCGGCTGCGCCACCGCCGCTTCGAATACTCCGGTGCGGGTTTCCAACAGGGTGAAGTCGCGGCTGGCGCGGGTGATGGCGGTGTAGACCAGCTCCTTGGTCAGCAGCGGGCTGCGGGTTTCCGGCAGGACCAGCATGGCGTGGGCGAACTCCGAGCCTTGCGATTTGTGCACGGTCATGGCGAATACAGTTTCTACCTCGCTCAGCCGGCTGGGGAGTACAAAGCGCAGCCGCCCGCTGCCGTCGTTGCGCGGAAAGGCCACGCGCAGCACCATCCGCTCCGGCTCCCCGGCGTGCAGCGGCCGTTCCCTGATCGTCAAGGCGATGCCGATATCGCCGTTCATCAGCCCCAGCCCGTAATCGTTGCGCGTGACCAGCACCGGACGCCCTTCGTACCAGCCCTGCGCCGCTGGCAACAAGCCCCGCCGCTGCAGCAGGCCGGCCAGGTGACGGTTCAATGATTCCACGCCCCAGGGCCCCTTGCGCACGGCGCACAGCACCTGGAAACGGTCGAAGGCCTCCAGCACCGACCTGGCCCAGTCTTCCCATGCCGGATCATCGGCGGGCAGATCCGACGCGGGGCGTTGTTGCGCCAGCAAGGTCAGATAATCACCATAACCCGGCAAGGGATCTGCCGCGGCCGCATTGCCCAGTATCATGGTCGCCAGCCGCGGATCTTCCAAGCCGGAGGCCAGGTGGCTGTGCAGGTCACGGTATTGCCGCTGCCCCAGCACCTGCCGTGCGGCCTGGGCATCGGCCCGGTTGACCGTGCGCGCCAGTTCGCCAATGCCACTGTCAGCGCCGAAACGGTGGGAATGGCGCAGCATCACCGTCTGCTGGGCCAGTGGATGCCGATCCACATCGCCCGGCTGCAGTCCGGCTGCCGCGATCGATTGCCCGCCAACCTGCTCCAGCCACTGCCGGGTATCCTCGCTGTAGCGCCCAGCCTCGGCATCCCGGCACAGATCGCCGAGCACCGCGCCCGCTTCCACCGAGGCCAGTTGATCCTTGTCCCCCAGCAGCACCAACCGTGCATGGGGCGGCAACGCCGCCAGCAGGCTGGCCATCATTTCCAGGTCGATCATCGAGGCTTCATCCACCACCAGCACGTCCAGCGCCAACGGATTGCCCGCATGGTGGCGGAAGTGCCGGGTGTCCGGCCGGCTGCCCAGCAGCCGATGCAAGGTGGCGACCTGGGTGGGGATATGTTCCCGCACCGGGGCGCTGACCTGCAGGCTGCCGACCTGCCGGCCGATGGACTCGGTCAGCCGTGCGGCGGCCTTGCCGGTAGGTGCCGCCAGGCGGATACGCAGCGGCTGACCGGCCGTGACCGTCGGTTCCTGCAGCAGCGCCAGCAGCCGCACCACGGTGGTGGTCTTGCCGGTACCGGGCCCGCCGGTAATGATGCTGAACGCACCCCGCGCCGCCAGGGCACAGGCCAGCTTCTGCCAGTCCGGGTGTTGGCGGCTGTCGGCAAATAACCGCTCCAATCCCTGTTCCAAACCGGCAGGCAAGGCTGGCCGGGCCTGTAGCCGGCGTCCGAGCGCCGCGACCACCTGCCGCTCGTAACGCCAGTAGCGCCGCAGATACAGCCGTTGGCCATGCAGCACCAGGGGGCGTTCGCAATGTTCACCGCCAGGCTGGTTGTCCACCATCGGGCTGGCGGCCAGGGCGTCGCACCAGGCTTGCGTGGTAACACCGCCGAGCAGTTGCGACGGCAGCAGGATATCCCGTCCGGCCTCCTGCCCTTCCGGGGGCAACGACAGGCTCAGGTCCGGCGCCTGCAGGGTGGCACCCAGATCCAGACAGACATGCCCATGCCCGAGCTGGTGACTGGCGAGCGCCGCGGCCAGCAGTACCAGGGGCTCGCTGTCGGGCGCCAGATCCAGCAGGAAGACCGCAAGCGCCCGGTCCAGTGCCCGCAACCAGCCCACCTCGACCCACTGCTCCAGTTGGTGCAGCACGTCGGTATTCAGTGCTGGCGGCGCTTCGCTGGGCGCCAGCAGATCCAGTTGCTCAATGCTCACGGGGCATCTCCTCGGCATCGTCGCCCGTTGCTGCACCCGCGAACAGGGCATCCAGCGATTCGATCAGGGCCCGCGGCGGCTTGTCATGCCAGACGCCGGCGTTGTCCGCTTCGCTGCCCCGGATGAACCAGTACAAGGCGCCGCCCACATGCCGACCATAATCGTAGCCGGGTAGACGGGCTCGCAGTTGGCGGTGCAGCGCCAGCACGTAAAATACATACTGCAAGTCGTAGCGATGCTCCAGCACCGCCGCCTGCATGGCCTGGGGGGTATAGGCGCTGGCATCGGCGCCCAGCCAGTTGGATTTGTAGTCGACTACGTAATAGCGGCCGTCATGCTCCAGCACCAGATCCATATACCCCTTGAACAGCCCGTTCAGGCGCTCGGCCGGCAGCTCGGGGCGCGGCACACCGGGAGCGATGGCCGCCTGCACCAGTTGATCCAGCGCGCTGACATCGACCCGACTGGCGGCAAACAGGAACTCCATTTCCGGCTGGTATTGCTCCCGCCCCAGTTGCGCCAGGCTGAACGGCCCGGCATCCAGCGGTACCGGACGATTCAACAACCCGCTGAGCCATTCGCTCAGGGGTACAATCCATTCGGTCAGCCCACGCCGTACGCAACGGGGTCTGAGCCATTGCGCACAAGCCTCGGGTGACGCCAGGCCAGCGAAGCCTTCATTGCCCGCCAGCTCCAGCAAGCCATGCAGGAAGGTGCCGGGATTGGGCCCACGGGGGAACCGGTGAATGGTCGGCGTCTCGCCCGGGCGTAGCGGCTGAAATACCGTGCGGCGGTCATCATCAGCGGCCTTTTGCGCCGCCGGATTGTCCGGCGAGGCATCGTCGCTGCGGGTGCGCGGAACGGCGACCTCGCCGGGACGCAGCGCACTGTAGGAGGCGATCCACCAATGCTCCGCAGCACGGCGCTGCGGCTGGCGCGCGCTCAGGACATCCTGCTCAGCCTGGGGCGGGGCATAGTGCGCCTCATCAACTTCAGGAGCTTGCACCAAAGCAATCGCCGCGGCATTCCAGCGTGCCAGCCAAGCCGCCAGGTCGGCGGAAGAGGACAGCGGCTCGCCGCCGCCGAGCAGTTTCCCGATCGCCGAGCGGTGCAGCACCGAGGAGGCATTATTGCCGTATTTGAGATCAGCCATGCCCAGCCAGCAGGCATGCCGTGCGCGGGTCAGGGCGACGTATAGCAGGCGCACGTCCTCCGCCAGCCGCTCGGCATCAGCTCGCAGCACATCGTCCTCGGTCGGTTGCAGTACGATCCGGGTGCCGTTATCGCCATGGGTGACCAATGGCTTGTCGCCCTGGGTCAGGCGGGTATTGCAGATGAACGGCAGGAACACCAGCGGGTATTCCAACCCCTTGGATTTATGGATGGTAACCACCTTGACCAGCGCGGCATCGCTTTCCAGCCGCAAGACCTGTTCATCCTGGGTATTGTCGCCGGGGCTGAGCACCAAGTCCTCGAAATGGCGAATCAGTGCCTGCTCGCCATCCAATTCGC
Source organism: Halopseudomonas bauzanensis (assembly GCF_900114735.1). GTDB lineage: Bacteria > Pseudomonadota > Gammaproteobacteria > Pseudomonadales > Pseudomonadaceae > Halopseudomonas > Halopseudomonas bauzanensis. Next base: position 1,362,581 of record NZ_FOUA01000001.1, read on the forward strand.
GGGCGCTCTGCTGCAGCAGCTCGGCCAGATGCAGCAGATTGGTCAACCGCCGCTCGCCATCACTGCCGGCCAGCAGCTGGGCCGGCAGGTCGAAGTCGTGCAGCAATCGGTGCAGCATCGGCAGCACGCCTTGGCGCAGCCAGATGCGCCGGTAATCACGGAACTGGAACACGCGGTGCTCCCAGATGCGCTCATCCTGGTTCAATGCATCCAGCAGTTGCCACTCCAGGTCCAGCGTCGGGCTGGCCAGTGCGGCGCGCAACGACCGATCGTTGTCCGGCTCGGCGCAGGCGCGCAGCCAGCGCAGCACATCGGCGGCCTCGGCACTGGCGAACACCGAGTCCTTGTCCGACAGGTAGACACTGCGTACGCCCCGTGCGGCCAGCTCATCGCGGATGGCCTGGGCCTCGCGAAAATCCCGTACCAGCACCGCCATGTCTGCCGGACACACCGGCTGCATGCCCTTATCCGGGTGCAGGAACCCCGCCTCACCGCGCTGGCCAAGATTGAGCAGTCGCACCATCTCGCTGGCGCAGCGCGCGGCCATTTCGCTCCGGTAATTGCCGCTGGCCAGCGGCTTGTCGGTCGGCAATTGCCAGGCAGTCAAGGCAGCCGGCGATTCTCCGGCGACAGTCCATTGCTCGGCCCGCCCGCGCGCACCCACCGCAATGAAGGGCAGCGGATTGTCCCCGTCACGGGCGAACAGGAAGGCGCCCTGTCCGCCCGGACGCTCTTCGGCCAGCTGGAATACATGGTTGACCGCAGCCACCATCTGCTCGCTGGAGCGAAAGTTGGTGTCCAGGTTGTCGTGCCGCCCGGCGGTGGCTTGGCGGGCCTGCAGGTAGGTGAAGATATCCGCACCGCGGAAGGCATAGATCGCCTGCTTGGGGTCGCCGATGAGAAACAGGCCATGCTCCGGATCGTTGGCCTCGACCCGGTAGATACGATCATAGATGCGGTATTGCAGCGGGTCGGTGTCCTGGAATTCATCAATCATGGCTACCGGAAACTGGCGCCGGATAACCTCGGCCAGGCGCTCACCGTTCACGCCATGCAGGGCCATGTCGAGTCGCTCGAGCATGTCATCGAAACCCATTTCCGCACGCCGGCGCTTTTCCTGCTCGAAGCGCTGGCGGATCCAGCAGGCGGCATGGCGCAGCGCCTGCTGACCCGGATCGGGCAATGACCGCAGCTGCTCGCGCAACTGGCTCAGCGCGTCCAGCGCCGGGTGGGTCGGCACCGCGCCGGATTTCCACCCTTCGGCCAGGCCATCGGGACTCAGGCGGTTCCAGGCAGCATCCGGCAGCTTCAACTCTATCAGCAGCTCATCCGCCGCCCAGCTGCGCAGCGTCTCGAACCAGTTGCGGTAATAGCGGCTGTGAATCTTCTGCTTGTTGACCTGGCCCGCCTCGAAGGCCTGGTCCAGCAATTGCTCCAGCTCGTCGGCCCAGCTCAGCCAGGGCTGTTTCAGTTCGGCCAGCCGCTGGGTAGATTGCTCCAGCACCGGCTCGATCAGTTCCTGCAGCCCCTGCCCCGTCTCGTTCGACGGCTCGCGAAACAGCACCCGTACGCGCGCCAGCAGGTTATCCGGCTGCTGCCACTGCTCCACCACCCAGCGCAGCGCCGGTCCCTGCAGGCTGTAGCACTGCTCGCGCCAGTAATCGCGAGCGACATCGGCCAGCAGCTCGCTGTGATCGGTTTCCAGCTGCTGGGCGAACAGGCTGCCGCTGTCGAAGGCATGCTCGCGCAACATGCGCTGGCACCAGCTGTGAATGGTCGAAACCGCCGCCTGGTCCATCCACTGGGCGGCGATGTCCAGGCGTCTGGCGCAGGCGGCATGCTGCTGCTCGGAGTAATCGGCCAGCAGCGCCTGCAGGATCGGATCAGGGGCATCCAGTTCACCCCGGAACGCCTGGGCGGCTTCCACCAGCCGCGCGCGAATGCGATCACGCAGCTCCCGGGTGGCGGCGTCGGTAAAGGTGACCACGAGGATTTCTGGCGGCAACAGCTCGCGGCGGAAGCGGGTTTCATCATCGCCATGACCCAATACCAGGCGCAGATACAGTGCGGAAATGGTGAAGGTCTTGCCGGTTCCGGCGCTGGCCTCGATCAGGCGACTGCCGCGTAGCGGAAACCGCAACGCCAGGGGCAGGTTCTGCTGACTCATGCGCCCTCCCCGGTATCGACCAAGGTCAGTAGTTGACTGCGGTACGCGTCGACCAGCGGTGCGTACAACTGCTGACTCAGTTCGGCAAACTCACCCGAAGCACTCAGGCTGGTAAAATCCGGATATTGCCGGCGCAATGCCGCGCTTTTTTCCACCTCACCGGTCAACTTGAAACCACCTTCATATACGGTCTGCGCCGCCATATCAGCCTTGTCCTCCTTGCCTGCCAGCATAGACTCCAGCCAGGCGAAAGCGGTTTCCGGGGCGCAGGGTAGCGGCCGGTTCAGCCCTTCCAACCAGGCGGCCAACCAGACTTCCATCAGGTTCTGCGCCTCGGGCGCGGGCAGCGGTGCGAAATGCAAGGTGGCATCTCCGGCCACGACCCAGGTGTGCAATGCATGACCGCTGGCGGCGGCCAGCACGTGGGTAACCCAGTCGGCCAGCAGCGGGCGCCAGCGCAGGGCATCCTTCTTGCCACGCCGCTTGCCCGGCACCAGGTTGATCCGTGCCAGGGCATCACTGCCGGATGCCTGGCGCACCCCACTCAGCCAGCTCACCAGTTGCACCTGGTGGTGTCCAGCCTCCAGCGCCAGCGGATGCTCCATGACCTGCGGCCAGTCTGCCACCAGGGCCTGAAAGCGGCGCAGCTGATCACCCAGCGGCAGGATGAGCTGGCTGCGGCTCAACTCGCCAAAACCGGCCAGAGGGAAATGGCCCTGCCCCTGCAACCGGGAAGCCAGCTGGCTCAGCGCCTCGTCGATATCCTGCTCCGCCGGCAATGGCAGGCAGGCTTCCAGCAGCGTCTGGCTGAGCTGGTGGTTCTGCAGCGCATCCAGGGCGAAGGGCTCATGGTCATCCAAACTGTCGTTACGCTCATCGAGATAGACCTTGAGCCGGCCGGTGAAGAAATGCGCCGCCGGATTGCGCAGGAAGCGTTGCAGTTGCTCCACTTCGATCGGCGCATCGGGCAACATGTCAGGCAGCCGCGTTGCACTGGCCCCGTCTGCGGGTGCCCCATGCATGGGCAACCACTCGCGGGCATAGCTGAACAGCGCGCCGCCCTCCTTGAAATACGCCTTGCTGAAGGGCTGCAACGGATGCTCCTGGGTCAGCATGGGCAGCAGTTCGCCGTGCTCGGCGCGCCAGCCGCTGGTCAGGTGATCACGCAATTGCCCGACCAGCACCGAGGCCGGTCGCTCGCTGTTATCCCGGATGCTGCGTCCCACCCAGCTGATATACAGCCGCTCGCGGGCCGACAGCAGCGCCTCCAGCAGCAAATAACGGTCATCTTCCCGGCGCGAGCGATCACCGGGACGGTAGTCGCGGGCCATGAGATCGAAGTCCAGCGGCGGCTGCGCCCGCGGGTAATCACCATCGTTCATGCCCAGCAGGCAGATCCGCCGGAACGGAATGGCCCGCATGGGCATCAGTGTGCAGACGTTCACCGCACCGGCCAGAAAGCGCTGACCCAACTGGCTCTGCTCGACGCCGGACAGCCAGGCTTCGCGTACCACATTGAGCGGCAGCGCATCATTCAGCTCCACGCCAGCACAGAGCTCCAGCCACTGGTCCATGGCCTCATCCAACTGGCCCAGCAGACGCTCGTCGCGCTCACCGGCGGGCAGCAGGAAGTCATCCAGCAACCGGCGCAGCCGCTCGCCCCAGACCGGCGCCGAAGCGGGTTCGTCCAGCAGATCACAGGCCTCGTCCAATGCTTCCAGCAAGGCCACCAGCGGACCGATCAGCGCCGCATCCAGCCCGCCGATTTCATCGTAGGGCTCGATACCGGAGCAGGGATCGCCCGCGCCCACCGCATATCCGAGCAGCATGCGCCGCAAGCCAAAGCGCCAGGTATTGGCTTCCAGCCCGTCGGGTAGCCCGAGCGTGGCCCGTCGTTCGGCGTTCATGCCCCAACGGATACCGGCACCTTCGATCCAGCGGCGCAGCGTTGGTAACTCGCTCTCCTGAATACCGAAGCGGGCGCGCAGTGCCGGCACATCCAGCAGACTGAGCACCTCGCTCACCGGCAGCCGGCTGTCTGGCAGACGCAGCAGCGATTCCAGGGCGATAAGCAGCGGCTCGATACCGCGCTGGCCCTGGTCGGCCAGGGTGAAAGGAATGTAGCGCAGGTCCTCCGGCGTGTACTGACCGAACACCGCCTGCACCGAAGGCGCATAGGTGTTCACATCCGGCACCATGACGATGATATCCCGCGGTTTCAGGCTGGGATCGGCGTTGAACCAGGCGAGCAACTGGTCGTGAAGGATTTCCACTTCGCGCTGGGCACTGTGGGCCAGGTGAAAGCGTATCGACTCATCCCCTGCGCCAACCGCCGGCCACTGCTCGCGGGTCTCCGCCAGGGGGCGCAGGTCCAGGATGTCCGATTGCAACTGCCCGAGCAGGTGCGCTGTATCCGGTTCGTCGAACAGGTCGATGCGCCCGCCATTGATCGCCTGGAACTGGGCTTCGTAGCTGGCGCGGTCATCATGGCTGTCGAGCAGGTTGATATAGTCGCGGCCCTGCTTGCCCCAAGCTGCCAGCAATGGATGGGCATGCTGATGCAGACTGTGCTCGTCGAGCTCCAGCGGCGAGCCGGGGCGGCGCTGTTGCCGCTGATACTGATGACGCAGCAGATCCTGATCACCGACGATATTGCCCCAGTGGTGCTGGCAGGGATTGAGCACGCAGAGCAGCACCTGGCTGAACCGGCCGATGGCAGCCAGCGCCTCCAGTGTCTGCGCCGGCAATGATGAAATCCCGAACACGATGACCCGCCGCGGCAAGCCGGCGGGACGAGATTCCAGTTCGGCCAGCCGGCTGACGAAGCGCGGGTGAATCCCGGCGCGACTGTCCGCCAGCCGCGCCTGTCCCACGTCCTGTAACAAGGCTCGCCAGAGCGCGGGTTGCCAGCAATCGGCCGGCTCCAGCGGCTGGATACCATCACGCGCATGGCGGATCTGATCACGCCCTTCGGCCCAATCACCCAGCCAATCGGCGCGGTATACCTGATATTGGTCGAACAGATCGGCCAGGCGCTCGGCCAGTTGATAACGCTTGCGGCAATCCTGGTCATCCGCGAGAAATCGCTGCAGCGGCTCGAAGACCGGCTCATGCATGACCGCCGGCAGCAGTCGCATCAGCCGCCAGGTCAGCGGCGCCTTGTCCAGTGGTGAGCTGACCGGCACGGTATCCGCACCGAGCACGCCGCGATAGGCGTCCCAGAGAAACCGCGCCGGCAGTTTCACATCGAAGGCGGCGGCGATCCCGCAACCACTGGTTTCGTCGGCGGTCACATCGGCGGCCAGCGCCTGCTTGAGCCACTGGGCAATACCGTTGCTCTGCACCAGGATCACATCGTTTTCCAGTGGTTTGAGCGGGTATCGGGCTACCCAGTTGACCACCAGTTGGCGCAGGCTCTCCAAACGGTTGCCATGGATGATCATGAAACCCGGTGCGAGTGATTCTGCGTCCGACATGCCAACTCCTGTGCAGCGATGAGGTGGCCAGCAGAGTCTGCCGGCCCGACCTGCAGATACTACCAGCCCGCTGCCACTTTACGTGCCATGTGAATGCCCTGGCGACGCAGTCGTGAACAAGCGCTCAGATCACGCTGCCCAGAACGCGCCGTTCCCAGGGGGTGATTTCATCCATGAAGCTTTCCAGTTCCATGTGTTTACAGGCCAGGTAACCTTCGATGAACTCCTCGGTAAACACCTCGCGCGCCATCCGGCTGCGCTCCAGCCGGCGCATGGCGCGATGCAGGGTGCAGCTCAGGCGCAGCTCGTCCGGCACCTCGAACTCGCCCTGGGCCGGCAGATCCGGTTCGAGCTGATGCTCGATACCGTAGAGCCCTGCCGCCAACGTGGCCGCCAGCGCCAGATAGGGATTGGCATCGGCGCCGGGTATGCGGTTTTCCACCCGCCGCGCATCCGGCTCACTGGCCGGTACGCGCAGACCGGTGCGACGATTGTCGTTCGACCAGCACAGGTTATTGGGCGACGCATAGACGTGGCAATAGCGCTGATAGGAATTGATATTGGGCGCCATCAGCAGGATCAGGTCACCCAGGTGCGCCTGCAGGCCGCCGAGAAAATGCCGGAACTGCGCTGTGGCTTGTTGGCTGCCAGGATCAGTAAAGACGTTCTGCCCCTGCTGGTCGACCACGCTCTGATGAATATGCATCGACGAGCCAGGCATCTTCGACAACGGCTTGGCCATGCAGACCGCGATCAGGCCATGCTTGAGGGCGACCTCATGCAGCAGATGCTTGAACAGAAAGGTCTGGTCGGCAATCAGCAATGGATCGTCATGGGTGAAATTGACTTCATACTGACTCAGCCCCATTTCGTGCATCACCGCCTCGCAGGGAATGCCTACTGCGGTCATGCTGGCCTTGAGCTCGGCAAAGAACGGCTGCAGCCCGGTCACCGAGCCCACGGCGAAGGCCTGGCTGCCCGCTTCACGCCGCCCATCCAGCCCCACCGGCGGGCGGAACGGCTGCTGCACATCGACGTTGTGCTCGAACAGATAGAACTCCATCTCGGTGGCGACCTTGGGTGACCAGCCGCGGGCCTGATAGCGTTCCACTACCCGCTGCAGCATGCTCCGTGAGGACAGTCGCGACGGCGTCCCATCCATTTCCACGGCTTCACACAGGGCCAGTGCCCGCGGTGCCAGGGTCCAGGGAGTGATGTGCAGCTGTCCCGGTATCGGGCGCAGAATGAAGTCGCTGTCATCGTAGCCGTAATACCGCGGATCGGGATATTCGCCGGTCAGGCACTGCACCAGAACACCGTGGGCCATCTGCACCCGGCGTCCCTGCATGAAGTTACGGGCATGGATCACTTTGCCGCGCGGTATGCCGTTCATGTCCGGGATCACGCATTCGACTTCCCCGATGCCATCCAGGCGCTCGACGAGTGAAGGATCTGCGGAAAGTGATGTCATGAAAAATACCCTGTTGCGACAGCGGCCTGCCCGGAAAGGGGACGATATTACCGCATCGGCCGGGCGCTGAATAATTTCCCGTCCGCTGGTATTGGCGCATAGCTCATATTGAGCTATCGTGCGCAACCAATGAATGAATGTTCATTTTCAAAACAACAACAAGGAATCAACATGCATCAACCCAACCCTTGCAGATGGCTGACTGCCCTGCTGTTGCCATTGCTGCTGACAGCCTGTCTGGGTGGTGGCGGATCAGATAACGACGCCTCACCCACCCATCCAGCAGAGCCCCCGCCGCCAACGTCCACGGCGACGTATCTGGAAGCGGTAGGTATCGGTGTAAGCGACCTGGATGCCGCGGTCGATTTCTATCGCAACGGCCTGGGCATGCGCGAAGTCCAGAGACTGACGCGCGATGACCGTATCGAGGTAGTCATGGAGTCGGCCGATCGCCGCGGCTCCCATATTCTGTTGATGGAGTTCACAGACGGGGTTGGCCGGAACTACCAACAAAACCCCGGCAAGCTGGTGTTCTGCGTGCATGATGCCACTGCCTTTGCCAGCCGCTTCGAGAGTGCCGGTGGCCGTATAACCGCTCCGCCTGCGGCACTGCCGGAATATGACGGCACCCTGGTCGGCTTCGGCCGCGACCCGGATAACAATCTGATTGAAATAGTGGGTGTGCCCAGCGTCACCGACTCCTTCCTGGCGGCTGTCGGTATTGGTGTCAGCCATCTGCAGCAGGCCCACGCGCTCTATACCGATGCCATCGGCTTGCAGGAACAGGCGTTCCTGCAGGTACCCGGCCTTTATGATGAATACACCCTGCTCTCGCCGGTACCGGGCGGCTCGGCATTGGTGTTGATGCACTGGACCAACGGTAGCGACCCGAATTATCAGGACAATCCGGTGAAACTGCAGCTCGCGACCGCCGACCCGAGGCTGCTGGCTGATCGGCTGGCAGAAGCTGATGCCGATATCCTGCATGAGCCGGTGGCCTCCACCGAGCCGGATCTGAACCAGGCCCTGGTCGGCTACGCCACCGATCATGACGGTACCCTGATAGAAATCCGCCAATCGCTCCGTTCCTACCTGGGCGCAGCAGCCATCGGTGTCGAGGATCTGCAGGCAGCGGAGGACTTCTTCAGCAACGGATTGGGAATGCGCGTGGTGGCTCGGCGCACCCGGGAGAATCGGGAAGAAACCGTAATGGAGTCTGCCGATGCGACCGGCTCGAACCTGGTGCTGATGGCTTTCACTGACGGCGTGCCACGCAACCTCCGGCAGAACCCGGGCAAGCTGGTGTTCTACACCAGGGATATGGAGAGTTATGTGGCATCATTCCAGGCAGCGGGTGGACGTATCACCCTGCCACCTACCCGCGACCCGGCCCTGGGCGTGACCGTCGGCTTCGGTCGCGATCTGCACAACAACCTGATCGAACTGGTCGCCGACCCGGCGGCGGAGCATTCCTACTTCGGCGCCTTTGGCATCGGTGTCAGCGACCTGGAAGCGGCTCGGGGCTTCTATGTAGATGAGCTGGGCTTTCGCCAACTGCTGTATCTACCGATCCCGGGCATGTACAACGAGTACATATTGCAGGGGTACGGCGGCTCGGCGCTGGTGCTGATGAACTGGACCAATGGCGGCGCGCACAACTACCGGGACAATCCGGTGAAAATGGAGATCCGCAGCGTCGCCCCGGTGGCTTTTGCCGAGGCCGTGGAGCGCGCTGGCGGGGAGCTGTTGCAGGCGCCCGACGTGACAGACGACCCGGGACTTGAGGGCGAGATCGTTGGCATCGCCAAGGATCTGGATGGCAGCCTGATGGAAATACAGCAGGCGCGCTGGGGAATGGAGTGACATAAAAAAACCCCGGTCAGACCGGGGTTTTTATTGGCGGTGAACTCAGAAGCTCAGCGCGCGATCGCCCTGCTCGTCCTTGATGCGGGTCGGCAGACCCATCTCGTTGAGCAGGTTGATGAAGGGCTTGCAGTCCAGCTCTTCGACGTTGACCATCTTCTGCACATCCCACTTACCCTGGGCGATCAGGATGGCAGCAGCCACTGGCGGCACACCGGCAGTGTAGGAAATACCCTGGCTGCCCACTTCCTGGTACGCCTCGGCATGGTCGGCGACGTTGTAGATGAACACTTCCTTGTCAGCGCCGTCCTTCTTGCCTTTGACCAGATCGCCAATGCAGGTCTTGCCCTGGTAGTTCGGCGCCAGGGAAGACGGATCAGGCAATACCGCCTTGACCACCTTCAGCGGCACCACTTCCAGACCTTCGGCGGTGGTAACGGGCTGCTCGGACAGCAGACCGAGGTTCTTCAGTACGGTGAAAACATTGATGTAGTGCTCGCCAAACCCCATCCAGAAGCGGATGTTGGGCACGTCGAGGTTCTTCGACAGCGAGTGCAGCTCGTCATGACCGGTCATGTAGCTGGTCTGCTCGCCGACCACCGGCAGGTCATCCGTGCGCTTGACCTCGAACATCTGGTTGCTGGTCCACTGGCTGTTCTGCCATGACCAGACCTGCCCGGTAAATTCACGGAAGTTGATCTCGGGATCGAAGTTGGTCGCGAAATAATGTCCGTGGCTACCGGCGTTGATGTCGATGATGTCGATATCGCTGACGCTGTCGAAATACTCGTTCACCGCAATAGCCGCGTAGGCGTTGACCACACCTGGATCAAAGCCGACGCCGAGAATGGCGGTCACGTTATTCGCTTCGCACAGCTCGCGACGTTTCCATTCATAGTTGGCATACCACGGCGGCGTCTCGCAGATTTTTTCCGGATCTTCGTGGATCGCGGTGTCCAGATAGGCGGCACCCGTCTCGATGCAGGCCTGCAGCACCGACATGTTGATGAAGGCCGATCCAACATTGATGACCAGTTGCGACTGTGTCTTGGCAATCAGTGCCTTGGTTGCCTCGATATCGAGCGCATCCAGGGCATGGGCTTGCAATTCACCGGCAGTTTTGAGGCTGCCCTTTTCTCGTACACTGTCGACGATCTGCTGACACTTCTCGACAGTACGCGAGGCGATGTGGATGTCTCCCAGCACGTCATTATGCTGCGCACATTTATGCGCGACGACCTGGGCCACCCCTCCGGCACCAATAATCAGAACGTTTCTCTTCATTTCTCTTCCTCTGAACGCCTCCTTGGGCTAATTCATGACCTCAGGAGAGGGCACTCGCAAAATCTTCGAATCCAAACTCACGTACCAGTTCAACCTCACCGTCCAGTTGGCGGACGGCGATGGATGGCATTTTCACGCCATTGAACCAATTCTTCTTTACCATTGTGTAACCGGCCGCATCGATGAAGGACAGCCGATCACCGATCTGCAGCGGCTTGTCGAACCGGAACTCACCGAAGATATCGCCGGCCAGACAGGACTTGCCGCAGACCATGTACTCATGGGGGCCGTCACAGGGCTCCATGCGCGCCGACTGACGGTAGATCAGCAGGTCCAGCATGTGCGCTTCGATCGAGCTGTCGACCACCGCCAGTTGCTTGCCGTTATACAGGGTGTCCAGCACCGAAACTTCCAGCGAGGTGCTCATGGTAATGGCAGCCTCGCCCGGCTCCAGATAGACCTGAACCCCATATTGCTCGGCGAACTGTTTCAGACGGGCGCAGAACTTGTCCAATGGATAGCCTTCGCCAGTGAAGTGGATACCACCACCCAGGCTGACCCACTGGACTCGCTTCAACAGATCACCGAAGCGCTCCTCGATCTGCCGCAACATGCTGTCGAACAGGTCGAAGTCACTGTTTTCGCAATTGTTGTGGATCATGAAACCGGAGATCTGGTCGATCACCTGCTCCACCTTCTGCGCATCCCACTCGCCCAGCCGGCTGAAAGGCCGCGCCGGGTCGGCAATCAACCAGTCGGAACTGCTGACCTGCGGATTGAGCCGCAAACCACGGGTGTGGCTGGCCGAAGCATCGGCGAAACGCTGCAACTGGCTGATGGAATTGAAGATGATCTTGTCTGAATGGGCCAGGACCTCGGCAATCTCATCATCGGCGTAGGCCACGCTGTAGGCATGGGTCTCACCGGCGAACTTGAGCTTGCCCAGCTTGACTTCATACAGCGAAGAGGAGGTCGTGCCGTCCATGTACTCCTGCATCAGGTCGAAAACCGACCAGGTAGCGAAGCACTTGAGCGCCAACAATGCCTTGGCTCCAGAGTGTTCGCGCACATAGGCGATCTTTTCCATGTTGCGCTGCAGCTTGATCTTGTCGATCAGGTAATACGGCGTCTTGATCACGGTGTCATGGCCCTCGAATCCGCCCGGTCGAACCAGGCAATTACGCAAACGGGCGATTATAGTGCAAAGGGGGCAGTGCTTCGAGAAAATTTGGCTGGGGATCGATCAGGGTCGCTACTGCTTGTTGCGAAAGCAGCCCGGGGCAGAGCGGCCCGGGCTGGTGGGATCAGAAATTGTAGCGTAGGCCGATGGAGCCGAAGTCGACATCATATTCATCGGCAACATCACGATACTGCTCGTATTCCGCAACCAGTTCGATTTGGGGAGTGAAGGCGTAGGATGCGCCTACACCGAAGGAAGTAACCCACTCGGTAGTCGAATCGCTTTCCGTCAGGGAACCAACGCCTGCCATTGAAACCTTTTGCTTAGCTTCCGTTTTCAGCTGGTGGTAGCCCACCTTGCCGAACAGCTTGAAGCGGTCCAGAGGCAACGTGCCAACCACGTTGGCACCAAAGCCATCGGTGTCGCCATCGATCTTGGCGCTCAATGTATCGAACCCGTCGCTGAGCTCCGCTTTATAGCTGGCTGTACCGAGATCAATATATTGAAATTCCAGACCGACATAGCGGTTCAATTGAATACCCGCGCCTATCTTGAAGGCCGAGTCTTTCCCGTCATAATCCGAACCGAAGATCAGACCAGCGTCGTTAGCGATAGCACCGAGCTCACTATCCAGGCCGCGAACAAAATCGGGTGTGTCTGCATCCGCTTGGCCAATATTGCCAAACAGATAGCCATTAGATTGAATCTCTGCAGCCTGAAGGCCTGACACCATGACACCGGATACCAATACGGCAAGCAATGATTTACGCAACATGAACTAACTCCCTTCTGTTCTTATATAGCCGCCTGCATGGCAGCCGTTCCCTTTGTCTACATTCCTGTAGCTTCGGGATAATAAATCACCGCTTCGCTTAATGTCACGCCGATATCAGATCATCGCCGCAGGATCATCCAGCTCCCCGCTTTGCCAGCGGATCGTTTCCGGCGCCTGCCCTTCAGCCTGGAAGACATGGGCCACCCGCGGCACAGCGAAGCAGTGGTCGCCCCGGGCCGGTTGCCAGCTATTGAACTGGGTGTGGGTTATGCCGACTTCCCAATGCTCCGCCGTCGCCCAACCGCGGGCAGACAATTCCAGCCGCACCTCGGCGCCGACCAGGCTGATCGACTCGATGCACAGCGGAAGATGGGCATGGGCTGCCGGCGCACTCTGGAGGGTTAATTCGTGCGGGCGCATGTACAGCTGCGCCGTCTGCCCCACCCGCTCCGCTGCGCCGACAGGCAGCCGAACCCAGGCGTCATCCTGATTAAGCAGCGTACCGTTTTGCTGGCCGGCGAACACATTCACATGACCGAGAAAATCGAATACGAACTGGCTGCTCGGCTCGGCATACAACTGCTGCGGCCGATCCACCTGCTCGATGCGCCCGGCGCTCATTACCGCGACCTGATCGGATAGCTCCAGCGCTTCCTCCTGGTCATGGGTAACGAAGACGCTGGTGAAATGAAACTCCGAATGCAGGGCGCGCAACCAGCGGCGCAGATCCTTGCGAACCTTGGCATCCAACGCACCGAAGGGCTCATCCAACAGCAAGATCTGCGGCTTCATCGACAGCGCACGGGCCAGCGCGATCCGCTGTTTCTGCCCACCGGACAGCTGGGCCGGGAACCGGTCCGCCAGCTGCCCTAGTTGAACCATTTCCAGCAGCATATCGACGCGTTTGCGAATCTCCGCCGCCGGCGGTCTTTCCTTCGCAGGCATCACTTCAAGCCCGAACGCTACGTTCTGGGCCACCGTCATGTGCCGAAACAAGGCATAGTGCTGGAACACGAAACCAACCTTGCGTTCGCGCACATGCAAGCCGGTAACGTCTTCACCATGAAACAGGATCCGCCCGCCATCGGCTGTTTCCAGACCGGCAATGATCCGCAGCAGCGTCGTCTTGCCCGAGCCGGACGGCCCGAGCAGCCCGACCAACTGGCCATCCGGGATATCCAGCGACACATCCTTCAGCGCCTGAAAGGAGCCAAAATGCTTGGTAATACCTTCGATGGAAATACTCATCAGCGATTATCCGATTGATCATCGAGAGGGGCGCGCTGCCGGGCCTGACGCCACTCCACAAAACTTTTCACGACTATGGTGATCAGCGCGATACCTGCCAGCAGCGACGCACTGGCAAAAGCACCGACCACGTTGTAATCCTGGTATAGCAGCTCGACATGCAGCGACAGGGTGTTGGTCTCGCCGCGAATGTTGCCCGACACGACCGAGACCGCACCAAATTCACCCACCGCCCGGGCATTGGTCAACACCACTCCGTAGAGCAGTGCCCATTGGATATTCGGCAACGTGATTCGGCGAAACAGCTGCCAGCCGGTGGCACCCAACACCACGCCGGCCTCTTCTTCCTCGCGGCCCTGCTGCTGCATGAGCGGGATCAGCTCCCTGGCCACGAAGGGACAGGTCACGAAGACCGTTACCATCACGATGCCTGGCCAGGAAAACATCAACTGCACATCCTGATCCATCAGCCAACTACCCAGCCAACCGTTGCTGCCATACAGCAGCAGGTACAGCAGACCGGCTACCACTGGCGACACTGCGAAGGGTATATCGATCAAGGTGATCAACACCTTGCGGCCGGGGAAGTCGAAGCGTGTCACCAGCCAGGCCAGCATGACGCCAAAAACCAGATTGATCGGCACCGTCAGCGCAGCCACCAGCAACGTCAGCCCGATCGCGTGCATCGTATAGGTGTCAGTCAGGTTGGCCCAGTAGTTTGCCCCACCGGCGGCGAAGGCCTGCTTGAAGATGATCACCAACGGGATCACCAGCATCAGCATGGTTACCGCGAAAGCCAGGGCGATCAACGACCACTTCACCCAGGGCTGATCACCGGCGCGCATTGCCTTGCGTTCGTGCATGGCGCTCACCGTCCGTGCAGCCGGCGCAGATAGCGCGCCTGCCAAAGGTTAATACCCAGCAACAGGATCAGCGAAGCTATGAGCACTACCGAGGCAATGGCGCTGGCGGCCGCGTGATCGAACTCCTGCAGCCGTACGAAGATCATCAAGCTGATGATCTCGCTGACATAGGGCATGTTACCGGCAATGAAGATCACCGCGCCGAACTCTCCAAGGCTCCGGGTAAACGAAAGCGCCACGCCGGTCATCAGCGCCGGCCACATGGCGGGAAACAGAATCCGGCGAAACACCGTCCAGTCCGTTGCCCCCAGACTGACCGCAGCCTCCTCATCCTCCGGAGCCAGATCTTCCAGCACCGGCTGCACCGTGCGCACCACGAACGGCAGGCTGGTGAAAGACATCGCCACGATGATACCCAACGGGGTAAAGGCGACCTTGATATCGAACAGCGAGAAAATCTGGCCGTACCAACCATCTGCGGCGAAAAGCGCAGTCAGGGTAATCCCCGCCACCGCCGTCGGTAACGCGAACGGCAGATCGATGAGCGCATCCATGATGCGTTTGCCGGGGAAGTCGTAGCGCACCAACACCCAGGCCAGCAGCAAGCCGACCAGACCATTGATTATCGATGCCAAGGCAGCGGCCCAGAGAGTGACCTTATAGGAGGCGATTACCCGCTCATCAGTCACCACCGCCCAGTACCGCTCCCAGCCCATATCTGCGGTCTGCATGATCAGGCCAGTGAGTGGCAGCAGCAGGACGATACTGATGAAGAACAGCGAAACGCCAAGGCTCAAAGCAAAACCCGGCAAGACACGCTTGCCGGGTTGGCTGGAACGACCCGGCAACAGGCCGGAGAGAGATCGATTCATGTGAAGATTGTTTTACCGACGCTGGAGTTGATCCAGTTTACCACCACTGGCGAAATGTTCCTTCATCACATTTTCCCAGCTGCCGCCAATCTCTTCGACGGGCAACAGTTCAACTTCCGGGAATTGGTCAGCGAACTCGGCTTTCACCTTCTCGTTGTGCACCCGGTTGTAGAAGCCGGCGATCAGGCGCTGCGCATCTTCGGAGTACAGCCCTTCCAGATAGGCTTTTGCCAGCCCTTCGGTACCGTTGTGCTTGACGCTCTTGTCGATCCAGGTCACTGGGAACTCGGCCAGGAAACTGATTTTCGGCACCACGACTTCGTATCCGTCGTTCTGTGCAGCAATATTGTTGACCTCGGACTCGAAGGTCAGCAGAACGTCGCCGATACCACGCTCCACGAAGGTGGTAGTCGCGCCACGTCCGCCGGTGTCGAATACTGCCACGTTACCCAGGAACGTACGCAGGAAGTTGTCGATAGCAGCTTGATCATCGCCATAGGTTTTCTGTGCATAACCCAGCGCCGCCAGATAGGTGTAACGGCCATTACCCGACGTTTTCGGGTTGGGCAGCACGGAACTGACATCCTCTCTGGTCAGGTCATCCCAGTTCTGAATGTTCTTCGGGTTTCCCTTGCGCACCAGGAACGCCATGGTCGAGTAATACGGCGAGCTGGCATTGGGCAGACGATCCCGCCAATCCTCCGGAATCAGATTACCGCGCTCATGCAGGATATCGACATCGGTTACCTGGTTGTAGGTCACCACATCTGCCCGCAGGCCCTGGATGATCGCTTGAGCCTGGCGTGAAGAGCCCGCATGCGACTGTCTGACCTCCACAGTCTTGCCGGTCTCCTTCTCCCATTGCTCGGCGAACAGCTCGTTGTAAGCAGAGAACAGCTCTCGAGCAATATCGTAGGAGGAGTTGAGCAGAGTCTGATCCGCCGCCTGGACGTGCCCCATGGACAAACCGGCACTCATCACCAAGGCGCCACCCCAACGGCTGGCTCGTTTGAACAGGGAACGGTGAGTGGCCATACATCCTCCAGGCAATTACTGCTGTCATTAATCAGGCCAAAGAGAATAACCAAGCTAGTTCTATATAACAATATTTCAATTAGACCGTTTTACTTAGCACATAAAACAATAAGGCATAAGAGCATTATGTGAGCTTGTCGGCCAGCCCATCGCGGCCAAGGCCGCTCCCATCACCAGGCGCGAACTCGTAGCACAAGGCACAAGGTGCGTAGACAGGTGGCGATTCAGGCATAAAAAAACCCCGCCAGCTGGCGGGGTTTCTTATTTGAAGCTTGACGATGACCTACTCTCACATGGGGAGTCCCCACACTACCATCGGCGATGCATCGTTTCACTGCTGAGTTCGGAATGGGATCAGGTGGTTCCAATGCTCTATGGTCGTCAAGCAATTCGGTTGTCGGGTGGGTGTTGAGTCCACACAACGAAAGGGTGGGAAAAGTGATAGTCATTTAACAAGGAGGTCACTGTAATCTCGTGCCGTTCCAGCTTGTCGTTCAATCAATGTGTCAGGCCATGGCCCAAATTGTTTGGGCGTTATATGGTCAAGCCACACGGGCAATTAGTACTGGTTAGCTCA
>NZ_FOUA01000005.1 GCF_900114735.1 Halopseudomonas bauzanensis
ATGGTGGTGCGGATCACATGACCGCGACGAACGCCCTGCAGGCCCAGTTGACGCATCAGCCGCTGTACCGTGCAGCGAGCAATATCAATGCCCTCACGCTTGAGTTGCTTCCAGACTTTCACGACGCCATAGCACTGCATGTTGTCATCCCAGACTCGCTGGATTTTATCGCTCAACAGCTCGTCCTGTTTGGCACGAGCGCTTCGCAGTTCGGGTTGACGGGCTTTGGCTGCATGCACGTAATAACCGGACGGAGCGATCTGGATTACCCGACAGATCGACTCGACTCCGTAGCGGTCACGGTACTCGTCAACGAAGGCGTTCAGGGTTTGTTGCGGCGCCGGGGTGCCGGCCAGTCGGGCTCCGCCTGGGCAAAATACGCACTGGCCAGGCGCAGAATCTCGTTCGCTTTGCGCAGTTCCCGGTTCTCGCGTTCCAGAGCCTGACGGGTGTCTAGAATACTCGGGGCGATTCAGTGTGTGATCAGCGGCGAATGAACGCCAGCACGTCCGTGTTGAACTCATCGGCGTTCACTTGCGCCAGCCCATGGGAGTCGCCCGGATAGATTTTCAGGATAGCGTCTTTAACGATCCTTACAGCCAGCTCAGCAGAAGCAGCCAGCGGGACGATCTGATCATCGTCGCCATGAATGAACAATACAGGCTTGTCGATGGCTTGCAGGTCAGCGGTGTAATCGACTGCGGAGAACTCATGGATACAGTCAAAGTGCGCCTTGATGCCGCCCTGCATACCCTGCAGCCAGAACGCCTCCTTTAGACCTTCATTGACTGCAGCTCCTTCCCGATTGAATCCATAGAACGGCACGGTCAGATCCCGGAAGAACTGCGAGCGGTCCGACGTAACGCCCGCACGAATGCCGTCGAACGCTTCCATTGGGGTGCCATCAGGATTGCTCTCGGTTTTCAGCATCAAGGGCGGCACCGCGCCGACCATTACCACTTTAGCCACCCGCGCAGAACCATGGCGGCCGATATAGTGCGCCACCTCCCCGCCCCCGGTTGAATGACCAACCATGATGACGTTGCGAAGATCCAGATGCTTAAACAGCTCCGCAAGATCGTCAGCATAACGATCCATATTGTTACCATCCCAGGTCTGCTCCGACCGGCCATGGCCCCGGCGATCATGGGCAATGACCCGATAGCCCTGCTGACCGAAGAACAACATCTGGTTATCCCAGGCATCAGATGACAGCGGCCAGCCGTGGGAGAAAAAGATCGGCTGGCCTGAGCCCCAATCTTTGTAGAAAAGAGTGACGTTATCGCTAGTGGTGAAGGTAGTCATGGTATGGCTCCTGCAGGTGGATGCCTCAAGGACGGTATAGCGAGTAACCAGAGTGATGATAGAACAAGGATGTCGCGTTGGGATGAATGTGAGGTTGGTTGGTGGAATTGGTAAGGCAACTCATCGATGCGAGTCACCGTCGGCTCTGAACTAAATATGGCGGCTAAAGTCTTTGATAAGGCTCTGCTACGCTGTTCCGGCCTCTTCACATTCGACTACCCTATTCCCAATGACCCAAGTCCCAATACCCGATGCCCTTCCTCCCGTGCTTGCCGGCCCTATCCTGCGCCGCCTTGAACCGGGCCGCCTGGTGTTATGGCTGGTCGGCAGTACGCCGCTGCACTTGATGCTGGAACTTGAGCCCGAGGCTGGGACGGTCAGGCGGGTGAATCTTGACTCTAGCTGCTGCCGCGTTCTTCCCATCGGCCGTCATGCGTACTTGCATTTGGTCGATGTGAGCCTGCCGGAGCCGCTGCCGCAGGACACGCTGATTCATTACGACTTGATCGTCGCACTGGAGAACGGTGTTGAAGCCAACATCGCGCAATGGGCGCCGCACCTGTTGCATGAGGGCGCGACGCGGCCGAGTCTGGTGCTGCGCAGCCGCGCGGATGACATTCTCTATGGTTCCTGTCGCAAACCGCATCATCCCGCGCGAGACGGGCTTGCGCGGGCCGACAGCCTGTTAGCCGAGCACATCGGGCAGGCGGACGCGCGCCCTGCCATGCTCATGCTGTGCGGCGACCAGGTGTATGCCGATGATGTGGCGGGCCCCATGCTCGCGGCGGTCCATGCGTTGATCCGGCGCCTTGGTCTCTATGGCGAAAGTCTGGAAGGTGCAGTTGTCACCGACAGTGAGGAGCTGTATGCCCACCCCGCCGGTTATTACCGCCGCGAGGAGTTGCTGCCCGCCTTCAAGTCCAACGAGGCGCTGCGTGAGCGGTTCTTTGGCGGTGTGGAAAAGCCGATCTTCACCACCGCCAATGCGCACAACCACCTGGTGACGCTGGCCGAGGTGATGGCCATGTATCTGTTGGTGTGGTCGCCGGTGCCCTGGCAGCTCGTATCAGAGCCACAAATGCCCGCGCTGGATGCAGAGCATATGGTCCGCTGGCAAGACGAGGCCGATGCTATACGAGGCTTCTGCCGCGATCTGCCACAGGCCGCCCGCCTGTTCGCCCACATCCAGACGCTGATGATCTTTGATGACCATGACATCACCGACGACTGGAACCTCTCGGCGAAGTGGGAAAGCACCGCCTATGGTCATCCTTTCTCGCGGCGCATCATGGGCAATGCCCTGCTGGCCTATATGCTGTGCCAGGGCTGGGGTAACCGTCCCGATGTGTTTGCCGGGCTGCTCGACGAGACGGAGGCGCTGACCGCGGCGCTCGATAGTCAGGCCCGGCTTGATGCTGCCGCCCAGGACGCGCTCATCGGTCAGTTGCTGGCGTTTAATCAATGGGATTATGTGCTACGCACGCACCCTACTGTCATCGTGCTCGATACTCGTACGCGGCGCTGGCGTAGCCGGCGCTTACCCAGCCGCCCCTCGGGCTTGATGAACTGGGAGTCGCTGGTCGAGCTGCAGCATGAATTGCTGGATGAAACCGCGGCGGTGATCGTGTCACCAACGCCGATGTTCGGGGTCAAGCTGATCGAGGTCATCCAACGAATCTGTGCCTTCGCCGGCCATGCCCTGACTGTCGATGCCGAGAACTGGATGGCTCATCGTGGCGCGGCCAATGTCATGCTCAATATATTTCGGCATTCCCGCACGCCGGGCAATTACGTGGTCCTGTCGGGCGATGTGCATTACTCCTTCGCCTACGATGTGCAGGTGCGTGATCGAGAGCGCGCACCACACATCTGGCAGATCACCAGCAGTGGCATCAAGAATGAGTTTCCGCGGCGTCTGCTCGATTGGCTGGACCGGCTCAACCGCTGGCTCTACTCGCCGCGCTCGCCACTGAACTGGTTCACCCAGCGCCGCGACCTGAAGATACGCCCTCGCCTGCCTGATCAGCGCCACCGTGGCGAACGCGTCTGGAACGGTGCCGGGATCGGACAGGTACTCCTTGATGCACAGGGCCGGCCTACCCGCATCCTCCAGCACAACGCCGATGGTCGGCCTTCCACTCAGTTTCTGACACCGGGCGCTTCCACCGCCGCTGACGTGACTGTTGAACAGCGAGGCTCCAGTGCGTAGCTGCTCTGGCAGCGACTATCGGTCACGCTCATAGCGGTCGGTCAGCGGAAACGCCGGCAACCAGGCCTCGCGCCGGATGGTCCACAGCTCGTAGGTTGGCTTGAGCTGATCAATGGCGTCCAGCGAGCCCAGGTTCACTTCTATTTCATCTGCGGTGTGCCCAAAGACTGACGATCCGCAGCGGGGGCAAAAATGGCGCCCCTGATACTCGTGCGTCTCGCCGGTCACGGTGACGGCGTCCTGGGAAAAGATGGCTGAGCTATGGAAGAGCGCGCCGTGATGCTTGCGGCAGTCCAGGCAGTGACAGATGCCGACGCGGTCTGGCTGCCCGGTTGCGGTGAGACGAACGTTGCCACAGAGGCAACTGCCGGTGAAGTGGGTCATGTTGCGTTCTCTAAGACAGGAAGCGTTATCAACCTACTAATCAAACGCCTTTTCGAACGGCAGCGGCAATAGTCTTTCTGGCCTCACCGACCGACGGCCCGTCGTCGGGTACGATCGCGGCTGAGGCGCTCGACAACCGAAAAAAAACGGCAGCCGTTTCTGCGGCTCGGAGCAAAGCAAAGGAAAAAAGGGCAAAAAAAAAGGACCGACAACAAGTGTCGGCCCTTTAAAAAAATGGTGGAGCTATGCGGGATCGAACCGCAGACCTCCTGCATGCCATGCAGGCGCTCTCCCAGCTGAGCTATAGCCCCGTGGTCTTTCGACCCCGACACCGAAGTGTCGGTAAAAAATGGCGTCCCCTAGGGGACTCGAACCCCTGTTACCGCCGTGAAAGGGCGGTGTCCTAGGCCACTAGACGAAGGGGACGCAAACCCTTCTCGAAACGATGTTTGTCGTTTCATCACCAGATATGCAGTAAAGCATATCGGCTAGTGTAAAACAGGTCATCACAAAGCAATGACCCAAAAATTGGTGGAGCTATGCGGGATCGAACCGCAGACCTCCTGCATGCCATGCAGGCGCTCTCCCAGCTGAGCTATAGCCCCGTCGTTCTGGACGGGGCGCATATTAGGTCTCTCACCAAAAACTGTCAACAGAAAATTACGCAAAACAGCAACTTATAGCCAATTAGCCCGAAATCACTGGGCGCTGGCAAAGTCCGCCAACAGCTTTTCCCAGGCCTTCACTTCCTTCTTCGACGCACCGCCGAGCAGCTCCAGCGCCTGACGCAGGCGGAAGCGGGTCAGATCCGGCCCCAGGTGGGCCATGGCATCGAGTACCGAGACCGAGCTGGCCTGGCCGGTGATGGCCACGAACAGCAGCGGCATCAGGTCCCGCAGCTTGAGCTGCAGCCCCTCGGCGACCTGCTGGATGCTGGCGGTAATGCCGTCCTTGTCCCACTGACGCAGCGCTTCGAGCTTCCACAGCAGCAGCTGCAGGGTCTGGCGCACTTCATCCTGGGAGAGCTTCTTGTGGGCGAACTGGGCCGGGTCCAGTTCCAGCTTGCCGGTCATGAAGAAACCAGCCAGCGGTATCAGGTCGCTGAAGGTTTCCACGCGGCTCTGCACCAGCGGCACGATGGGGCGCAGATAATCGCTGTTGAGCGCCCACTTCTGTACGGCGTCCACGAAATCCTGCTCGGACAGATCGCGAATCCACTGCCCGTTCAGCCAGGCGAGCTTCTCGACATCGAAGATCGGCCCGCCGAGGGAGACCCGCTGGATATCGAAATGCTCGACCATCTCTTCCAGGGAGAATTTCTCGCGTTCATCCGGCATGGACCAGCCCATGCGGCCCAGATAGTTGAGCAGCGCCTGGGGCAGATAGCCCATGCGCTGATAGAAGATGATGCTGGTCGGGTTCTTGCGCTTGGACAGCTTGCTCTTGTCCGGGTTGCGCAGCAACGGCATGTGGCACAGCTGCGGCATGTCCCAGCCGAAATACTGATACAGCAGGATGTGCTTGGGCGCCGAGTTGATCCACTCCTCGCCCCGCAGCACATGAGTGATCTGCATCAGGTGATCGTCGACCACGTTGGCCAGGTGGTAGGTAGGCAGGCCATCGGCTTTCATCAGCACCTGCATGTCGACCTGTTCCCAGGGGATCTCGATTTCGCCGCGCAGCATGTCCTGCACCTTGCAGATGCCGCTCGCGGGTACCTTCATGCGCACCACGTGGGGCTCGCCGGCGGCGACCCGCTGGGTCACTTCCTGCTCGGACAGATGCAGGCAGTGGCCGTCATAGCCGGGAGTCTGCTTGTTGGCCATCTGTTCGGCGCGCAGCGTATCGAGGCGCTCGGAGGTACAGAAGCAGCGGAACGCGTGCCCTTTGGCAATCAGCTGTTCGCTGTGCTCATGGTAGATGGCGCTGCGCTCGCTCTGGCGGTACGGACCATGGGCGCCGCCGATATCCGGACCTTCGTCCCACTCCAGCCCCAGCCAGCGCAGGGAGTCGAGAATCTGCTGCTCCGACTCGGCACTGGAGCGCACCTGATCGGTATCCTCGATGCGCAGGATGAACTGACCACCATGCTGGCGGGCGAAGCACTGATTGAACAGCGCGATATAGGCGGTGCCTACATGGGGATCTCCAGTGGGCGACGGAGCAATACGGGTACGGACGGTCATGGAATATCTCGATTACAGCGGCCGCAGCGGGCCAGATAGTGTGAAGCAACGCCTCAGGTTGGGGGCAATGTTACCAGCGGTCCCTCGTCCTGCTCTACCCCGACATTCAGCCGCTCCCGCAACTGCTCAATCACATAATCGATGAAGGCTTTCACCTTCATCGCCTGGAAACGGCGGGAGGGATACAGGGCATACAGCTCGGTCGAAGGTAACACGCAATGCTCCAGCACCCGGCACAGGGTACCCTCCGCGACCTGGGCCTCGGCGATGAAGGCCGGCACATTGATCACCCCAGCGCCAGCCAGCGCTGCCTCGCGGGCGAAGGTAATATTGTTGATGGTCAGCACCGGACTGATAGCCACGCTCACCGCCGGCTCCAGAAAGTGCCATTTCCGCCCGTCATCCATCAGCGTATGGATACAGCGATGATCGACTAGGTCCTCCGGCTTCTGCGGGGTACCGTGCTCGGCCAGATAGGCCGGGCTGGCGAACAGCTGGCGCGGGCTGTGCATCATCGACCGCGCCACCAGGCTCGAGTCCTGCGGCCGGCCTCGGTGGATGACGATGTCCACGCCCTCCTCCACCGGATCGACCACCCGCGTGGTCAGCTCGACCTCGACCTGGATCGCCGGATAGCGGCGCATGAAATCCCCCACCACACCGCCGAGAAACAGCTGGCCGAACTCGATCGGCGAGCTGATGCGCAGCAAGCCGGTGGGCTCGCGCTGCAACTGCATGATGGCCTGCTCGGCCTCGGCGAATTCCTGCATGATCTGCCGGCAACGCTCGTAATAGGCCTGCCCCACCTCGGTCAGGCGCAGCTTGCGTGTGGTGCGGTTGAGCAACCGCACGCTCAGGCGCTCTTCCAATTGTGCGATACGGCGGCTGACAGTGGACTTCTGCATGCCCAAGGTCATCGCCGCGCTGGTAAAACTGTGACACTCCACCACTCGAGTGAAGATCAGGGCGTCATCCAATCCCATCCACTGTTCCCGTCATGCAACAAAGTTTCCGGATTCTAGCGCCATTAGGCCGGTGCGCAACAGTGGTAGAGTGGCTCACACAATAAACAAGGAAAATAAAACATGCCGTCCCGGGTTCGCACTCGTCTGTTCATCTTCCTGTTGCTGATCGCCCTTGCCGCAGCTGCCTTCTTCGCCAACTGGTGGTTCATCAGTCGGCATTACGAAACGACCGACAACGCTTATGTGCATGGCGACATCACCCGCGTCAGCAGCCAGCTTGCCGCCCAGGTCACCGAAGTGCTGGTCGCCGATAACCAGACCGTCGATACCGGCGACCTGCTGGTACGCCTCGATGCCCGGGACTTCACCAACGCGCTGGCCCAGGCCCAAGCCAATCTCGCCACCCGTGAAGCCGAGCGCCTGCAGGCCCGCGCCCAACTGCTGCGCCAGGACAGCCTGATCGAAGCCGCCCGCGCCGCTGTCGAAGCGCGCAAGGCGGAACAGCGCCGCATCGAACTGGACATCAAGCGCATCCTGCCCCTGCGCCAGTCCGGCTATGCCTCCGAGGAGCAAGTGAGTAATTTCCGCGCGGAGCTGGATGTCGCCCGGGCGCAGGTGCGGGGCGCCGAAGCCGAACTGCAGACCCAGATTCTCAGCAAGGACACCCTCGGCGCCGATATCGATCGTCTGGCGGCGCTGATCCAGGCCGCGCAGAGCGAGGTGGACCGGGCCGAGCTGGACCTGTCACGCAGCGAGATTCATGCACCGGTGCCCGGGCGGGTCGGCCAACGCACCGTGCGCATTGGCCAGAACGTGCAGCCCGGTGATCATCTGCTGGCCCTGGTACCGAGCCAGGATCTGTGGGTGCAGGCCAACTTCAAGGAAACCCAGATCAAGCGCATGCGCAAGGATCAGCGCGTCACCCTGACCTTCGATGCGTTCGATGACCAACCGATGCAGGGCACCATCGACAGCCTGTTCCCCGCCTCCGGCGCACAGTTCAGCCTGCTGCCGCCGGACAACGCCACCGGCAATTTCACCAAGGTGGTGCAGCGCATTCCGGTAAAAGTCCGCCTCGACCAGGACCATGCACTGAGCCAGGTGATACGTCCGGGTATGTCGGTCAGCGTCAAGGTCGATCTGCGTGACTGAAACGGCCCAGACGCAGCAGATTCCACCACCGACGCGACGCGACTGGATCGCCATTCTCAGCGCCATCCTTGGCGCCTTCATGGCTATTCTGGATATCCAGATCATCAACTCGTCGCTCAAGGACATCCAGGGCGCGCTATCGGCCACCATTGAAGAAGGCTCGTGGATCTCGACCTCCTATCTGGTTGCCGAGATCATCATCATTCCGCTGGCGGCCTGGCTGGCCATGGTCATGTCACCGCGGCGCTTTGCCGTGGCCATTTCCATTACCTTCGTGATCGCTTCGCTGCTGTGTTCGATGGCCTGGAACCTGGAAAGCATGATCGTGTTTCGGGTGTTGCAGGGATTGGCAGGCGGCGCGCTGATTCCCTTCGCATTCTCCCTGGTACTCACCAAGCTGCCGCTGGATGTGCGCCCCAAGGGCATGGCACTGTTCGCCATCACCGCCACCTTCGCCCCTTCCATCGGCCCGACCATCGGCGGCTGGCTGACAGAAAATTACGGTTGGGAATTCATCTTCTACATCAACATCGTCCCCGGCGTGTTGATGACCCTCGGCCTGCTGTACGGGCTGGACAAGAGCGAGCCGCGCTGGGAGTTGCTGAAAAAAGGCGACTATGCCGGCATCCTGAGCATGGCCATCGGCCTGGGCTGCCTGCAGGTCTTTCTGGAAGAGGGCCAGCGTGAGGACTGGTTCGAGTCGGCCGAGATCACCTGGCTGGCCAGCATCGCTTTCGTCAGCCTGGTGATTTTCATCATTCTGCAGCTGTCGCGCGACAATCATCTGGTCAACCTGCGGCTGTTCAAGGAGCGCAACTTCCTACTTGGCAGCCTGGCCAACATCGGCCTCGGGGTGGGGTTGTACGGCACCGTGTTCATTCTGCCGCTGTACCTGGCGCAGATTCAGGATTACAACGCCTTGCAAATCGGCCAGGTGATCATGTGGATGGGGTTGCCGCAACTGCTGCTGATTCCGCTGGTGCCGGTCATGATGCGCTATATCGATCCGCGGTTGATCTGTGCGCTCGGCCTGGCACTGTTCGGCCTCGGCAGCTTTCTCAGCGGCTCGCTCAACCTGGACTTTGCCGGGGATCAGTTCATTGCCATCCAGATCATCCGCGCCTGCGGGCAGCCCATGGTGCTGGTGCCGCTGTCGATCATTGCCACGGCGATGTTGCCGCCGTCCCAGGCCGGCTCGGCTTCCAGCCTGTACAATATTCTGCGCAATCTCGGCGGCGCCATCGGTATTGCGGCGCTGGCTACCATTCTCGATAGCCGGGCTGCACATTATTTCGAGATTCTGCGCAGTCACGTCAGCCTCGGCAATCCGGCAGCAGCCGAGCGCCTGGCGCTGCTCGGTGAGCAACTGGGCAGCTCCGAGGCGGCGCTGCGCATGCTAGATGCGCAGGTGCGCGAACAGGCGCAGATCATGGCCTATAACGACGCCTTCCATCTGATCGGCATCATGCTGGCCTGCTCGGTGCTGTGCATCATGTTGACCAAGGCATTGCCGAAGGCGCTGGGCAAACCCTGAAAGCCTCAGGCGCCCTTGCGAGATTCCTGTGTGGGAGCGGCCTTGGCCGCTCCCACAATAAAAACCTTGTTCGCTGCAGACGCTCACCCTCCTCTCTGGCATTCGCTCAACCGGATCGGTAGCATGCAAGGCATGTAAAAAATATCACACAAGGTGCGCAGCATGAGCCATACGCCTTATCCGGATTCCTATTACGCCGCTTCCGCCAATCCCGCGCCCGACCGGCCTGCCCTGCAGGGCGACCATGAGACCGATGTATGCGTGATCGGCGCGGGCTATACCGGCATTTCCACGGCGCTGTTCCTGCTGGAACAGGGTTTTCGGGTCACGGTATTGGAAGCTGCGCGAGTCGGATTCGGTGCTTCGGGGCGCAATGGCGGTCAGATCGTCAATAGTTATAGTCGCGATCTGGATGTGATCGAAAAGCAGGTTGGCCCGCAGCAGGCCAGACTGTTGGGCGAAATGGCCTTCGAGGGTGGACGTATCATCCGCGAGCGGGTCCAGCGTTACGCCATCGATTGCGATCTCAAAGACGGTGGTGTATTTGCCGCCATCAACGCCAAACAGCTGCGCCACCTGGAGCAGCAGAAAGCGCTGTGGGAGCGCTATGGTCACACCCAGCTGGAGTTGCTCGATGACCGGGGGATCCGCAGCGTGGTCGGCACCGAGCGTTACGTGGGCGGTATGCTGGACCGCAGCGGTGGACACATCCACCCACTGAATCTGGTGCTCGGCGAAGCCGCGGCGGTGGAATCGCTGGGCGGCATCATCCATGAACAATCGCCGGTAGTGAAGGTACAGCAAGGGGCGATGCCTGTGGTTTTTACGGCACAGGGCCAGGTCCGCGCCCGCTTCGTCGTGGTCGCCGGCAATGCCTACCTCGGCGACCTGCTGGCGCCGCTGGCGGCCAAATCCATGCCCTGCGGCAGCCAGGTGATCGCCACCGAACCCCTGGGCGAGGAGATGGCACGTCGGCTATTGCCCCAGGACTACTGTGTGGAGGACTGCAATTACCTGCTGGACTACTATCGCCTGTCCGCTGACCGGCGTCTGATCTTTGGCGGCGGCGTGGTCTACGGTGCGCGCGATCCGGCCAATATCGAGGCGCTGATCCGGCCCAACCTGCTGCGTACCTTCCCCGCCTTGCGCGATGTGAAGATCGATTATGCCTGGACCGGCAATTTCCTGCTGACCCTGTCGCGGCTACCGCAAGTGGGTCGGTTGGGAGATAACATCTACTATTCCCAGGGCTGCAGCGGCCACGGTGTGACCTACACCCATGTTGCCGGCAAGGTACTGGCCGAGGCGATTCGCGGCCAGGCCGAACGCTTCGATGCCTTCGCCGCATTGCCCCATTACCCCTTCCCTGGCGGCCGTCTGTTCCGGGTGCCGTTCACCGCACTGGGCGCCTGGTATTACCAATTGCGGGATCGCTTCGGTGGTTGAGGTCGGAACCCGCAGGGTATTATGGCGGTCATAGAGGTGTTGCAAGGGTTTACCAAGAAAAACCAAGAGCCAATCCAAGGAGTAGTCCCCCATGAAGCATACTTCCGCCACCCGACGCTATCTGTCCATCATGATGGCCGCCCTGTTCATGTTCACCAGCATGGCCAGCATCCACGCCCAGGCCTCCATGGTCGGTACCCATGAGGTGATTGCCTCCGAACAGCTCAGTGTCGATCGCGACCAGCTCAAGTCCATGCTCGATGATGAAGCCGTGCAAGACAAGCTTGCCAGCATGGGGGTTTCTCCCGATCAGGTCGAACAGCGCATCAACAGCCTGACCGCCGAGGAGCTGGCCTATTTCAATACCCAGCTGGATGAAGCACCCGCCGGTGCCGGTGTGCTGGGAGTGATCGTTCTGTTCCTGGTCATCTTCATCATCACCGACATGCTCTGCGCCACCAACGTCTTCCGCTTCGTCAACTGCATCAACCGTTAACCGGTGCGTTTCCTACGCATTGCCGCTCTGCTCGGGCTGACAGCACTGCTGTCAGCCTGCGCCGGGCGCGCTCCCGTCATGCCTGACCCCGCCGACCTGGCTGAATTCCCCAACCGAGTGGTATTGGACAACGTGCCTTTCCACGCCCAAGACGCCTACCAATGCGGACCAGCCTCCCTGGCGATGGTATTGAACTACCGTGATATCGCTGCCACCCCGGACGAGTTGAAAGACCGCGTTTACCTGCCCGAGCGCAATGGGACATTGCAAGTGGAAATGGTCTCCGCCGCCCGTGACCGGGACCTGCTGGTCTACCCGCTGGAAAAGCAGCTCGAGGCTATTCTCAGCGAATTGAATGCGGGCAACCCCGTATTGGTCATGCAGAATCTGGCCTTCAACTGGTATCCGCAGTGGCATTACGCTGTTGTCATCGGCTACGACCTTGCTGCCGAAGAGATGATCGTGCACAGCGGCCTGAACGCTGCCCAGAGGGAACCCTTCCAGGTGTTCATGCGCACCTGGGATCGGGCCGACCGCTGGGCCAGGGTAATGCTCCCGCCCGGTGAATTACCCGCCACGGCCAAACCGCTCACTTACCTGAAGGCCGCCAGTGACCTGGAACAGACCGGTCGCCTACAGAGCGCGCTGCGTTCCTATCAGCGAGCCGTGGCTGAGTGGCCAGAGCAACCGGCTGCGCGCCTGGGTCTGGGTAATACCCATTGGGCTCTCAACGACAGGCAGGTTGCCTTGGAGCAGTTCCAGCGCCTGGTGAATGACTTCCCCGACTTTCAACCCGGCTGGAATAATCTGGCCACGGGCCTCGAAACCCTGGGCTGTACGAGCCAAGCCAAACAAGCCCGCCAGTGCAGCGAGCAACTTGACAAGCCCGCGTCATGCACCAACTTGAAGTGCGCAGCAAGCAATTAATCCGAAACTTGTGAGCCATTTCAAAACAACACACCCACAACTAACTAAAAACCTGAAAACACTCTCGCAAATTGAATAGCCGCCACTTAAACGGCGGCTAATTCAATAACCCATTCGTAGTAAATCCTGACTGACTCTTGCGCAGCAATGCCTGCATACACCCGTCTACGACGCGGTTCACACTGTGATGCATGAGGCGACTTAATTGCCTATAAAGTAGATCAGGTCACATTATCCGCCTTGAACCACAGCCTGCCGATCAATAGGATACGAGCCGTATTTCGAGGGGGTGCGCAACTTACTGCACAACTCACCTGCGCAACTTCTTGCGCACTTTGTATATCTGCCTGAACACTCTTTCTGGCTGGCGACGGAACTCATCTATTTATCAGGGATTGATGTGAAACATGCTGGATGAAAATTACATCAATTTAATGGAGACGCCGATCGCCGCGGACAATTTCGCCGGTGAGGACGCTC
Source organism: Halopseudomonas bauzanensis (assembly GCF_900114735.1). GTDB lineage: Bacteria > Pseudomonadota > Gammaproteobacteria > Pseudomonadales > Pseudomonadaceae > Halopseudomonas > Halopseudomonas bauzanensis. Next base: position 13,085 of record NZ_FOUA01000005.1, read on the forward strand.
GCTATACGTCCGAATTCGACAGTCTGGAAGAGGAGCTGGCCAAGGACACGTCCGTCCATCGCACCACGGGTACCGACTGGGCAATCGTCCGGGAACGCGCCGAGCAGTTGCTGCAGACCCAGTCCAAGGATCTGCGCGTCGCCTGCTGGCTGATCTGGAGCCTGTATCACACCGAAAGCATCGCCGGCCTGGCAGCCGGCCTGGGCATGCTGCGCCATGCCTGCATCGAGCATTGGCAAACGTTGCACCCGCAGCGCACCCGCACCCGAACCGCAGCCATAAGCTGGCTGTGCACGCGCCTGGAGCAGGTGCTCGGCGAGCAGACACCCGACGCCGCGCAGATGGCATTGTTCAGCAGCATCGCGGGTGATCTGCGCGAACTCGATACCTTGTTTGCTGCGCATCTTCAGGATGCCCCCCCACTCGCGCCGCTTTATCGTCGGGTCGAAGAATTGCTGAAACGCGTCGAAGCGAACCCACAGCCCGCCGCGGCGACGCCAGCGTCGGTACCGCCAGCTAGCCAGCCACTGCCTCCGGCCACACACGCTTTCGCAACCACTGACGCGCCCATTGTCGATAGCCGCGATGCCCACCGCAGCCTGCGCGTTCTGCAGGACCAGGCTCGTTCTCTGACCAGCTGGTGGCAGCACCAGAACCCCGGCGACGTCCGCGCGGTACGACTTGCCCGCACACTGTTGTGGCTGCCCATCGACGGCCTGCCGGAGCATGATGCCGACCATGTCACCAGCCTGCGCAACCTGCCAGCCGATCGTCTCAAGGCCTTTCAGGAGCGCTTCAACCAGGGGCAGTATCAAAGCCTGTTCAGCGAAGTCGAAGCCAGCCTCAATCGTGCCCCCTTCTGGTTGAGCGGCCAGTATCTTGCCTGGCGCTGTCTGGAAGCGTTGGGTGCCCAGCCGGCCATGCAGGAAGTCGAAAACCAGCTTCGTCACTTGCTGAGCCGTCTGCCGGGGCTGGAGGAACTGCGCTTTCATGATGGCGAGCCCTTCGCCGACATCGATACCCGGCAATGGATTGGCAGTCGAATCATCGCGGTCAGCACCACCCCGCAGATCACTGGCTGCCAGACCACCAGCGAGGCTGGCGCGCCCTGGGATATAGCCCTGCAGGAAGCCCTGGACCTGTTAAGAAAGGACGGCCTGCGTCCGGCCATGCAATTGCTGCTGCAAGGTAGCCGGCAGAGCCATGGCGAACGAGCCCGTTTTCACTGGCAGTTGGCCGAGGCGCGCCTGTGTTACCACGCGCGCCAGCACGACATCGCCTACGCCCGTCTCGATGCGCTGCAGCAAAGGCTCCAGTGCGCCGAGCTGGACCGCTGGGAACCCAACCTGAACCTGGAGGTACTGCGTCTGTTGCATGCCTGCTGTGAATTGCTGCCGCAGAGTCAGCTTGTGCGTGATCGCAGGGAAGAGATCTTCCACCGGCTGTGCCACTTCGATCTCGAAGTGGTACTGAACAAGGCCCTCGGGCCATCAAAGTAGCGGAGAAACAGAATGGCCAAAGAAGGCACAGTAGCACCCAAAGAACGGATCAACGTCACCTTCACCCCCGATACCAACGGCGCGGCGGAGGAGATCGAGCTGCCGCTGAAGCTCATGGTGCTGGGCGATTTCACCCAGCGCGAGGACGAGCGCAAGATCGAGGATCGCAAGCCAATCGCCATCGACAAGGCCACCTTCGACGAGGTGCTGGCCAAGCAGGAGCTGAACCTGAGCTTCAACGTGCCCAACCGGCTGCAGGATGACGCGGCCCGGGAAGACCTCGCTGTCAACCTGCAGATCAATTCCATGAAGGACTTCAATCCCGCCAGCCTGGTCGATCAGGTACCGGAGCTGCGCAAGCTCATGGAGCTGCGCGATGCCCTGGTCGCCCTGAAGGGTCCGCTGGGCAACGCACCGGCTTTCCGCAAGGCGATCGAAAGCGTGCTCAGCGACGACGACTCCCGGGAGCGTGTACTCGCCGAACTGGGCCTGGCCCAACAACAACCGGACGCCTGACCACACAAGGACGCAAGCATGAGCACCCAGACAACCGCCATCAGCGCACCCAGCGCCAGCGAAGACGCCAGCATTCTCGATCGCATCATCGCCGAGACCCGCCTGACCCCGGACGATGAAGCCTACGGTATCGCCCGCCGCGGCGTGTCCGCTTTCATCGAGGAGCTGCTGAAGCCCCATAACGACAAGGAGCCGGTCAAGAAGGCCATGGTCGACCGGATGATCGCCGAGATCGATGCCAAGCTCAGCCAGCAGATGGACGAGATCCTGCACCATGAGCGCTTCCAGGCGCTGGAATCCTCCTGGCGCGGCCTGAAGCTGCTGGTCGACCGCACCGATTTCCGCGAGAACATCAAGTTCGAGATGATCAATGCCTCCAAGCAGGATCTGCTCGAGGACTTCGAGGATAGCCCGGAGATTGTCCAGTCCGGCCTGTACAAACATGTCTATACCGCTGAATACGGCCAGTTCGGCGGCCAGCCGGTCGGCGCCCTGATCGCCAACTATTATTTCGATCCCAGCTCCCAGGACATCAAGACCCTGCAGCACGTCGCCAGCGTCGCCAGTATGTCCCACGCGCCATTCATCGCTTCCGCGGGTCCGCGTTTCTTCGGTCTGGAAAGCTTCACCGGCCTGCCGGACATCAAGGATCTCAAGGATCATTTCGAAGGCCCGCAGTTTGCCAAGTGGCAGGGCTTTCGCGAGCGCGAGGATGCACGCTACGTCGGCCTGACACTGCCACGCTTTCTGCTGCGCAATCCCTACGACCCGGAAGACAATCCGGTGAAGAGCTTCGTCTACAAGGAGAACGTCGCCAACAGCCACGAGCATTACCTGTGGGGCAACACCGCGTTCACCTTCGCTACCCGCCTGACCGAGAGCTTCGCCAAGTTCCGCTGGTGCCCGAACATCATCGGCCCGCAGAGCGGCGGGGCGGTCGATGACCTGCCGCTGCATCATTTCGAGAGCATGGGCGAAATCGAAACCAAGATCCCCACCGAGGTGTTGGTGTCCGATCGCCGCGAGTACGAACTGGCCGATGAAGGTTTCATTGCCCTGACCATGCGCAAGGGCAGCGACAACGCCGCCTTCTTCTCCGCCAACTCGACGCAGAAAGCCAAGTTCTTCGGCAACTCCGAAGAAGGCAAGGCGGCGGAGCTCAACTACCGGCTCGGTACCCAGTTGCCCTACCTGTTCGTCGTCAACCGCCTGGCCCATTACCTCAAGGTGCTGCAGCGCGAGCAGATCGGCTCCTGGAAGGAACGCACCGACCTGGAGCTGGAGCTGAACCGTTGGATTCGCCAGTACGTGGCTGATCAGGACAATCCCAACCCGGAAGTCCGTGGCCGACGCCCGTTGCGCGCGGCGCAGATCAGCGTGGCCGATGTGGAAGGCGAGCCGGGTTGGTACCGGGTCACCCTCAGCGTGCGTCCGCACTTCAAGTACATGGGGGCGGATTTCACCCTGTCGCTGGTGGGCAAGCTGGACAAGGAGTAACGGCACATGGGCTACGGCAGTCTGTTCGAGCGTCTGGGCGGCGAAACCGCCAGCCGCGCCGGTTGGGAACTGCAGCGGGCGGCAATGGACTCGGTGGCCAGCCACCTGTCCAAGATGCTCAGCACCCGCGCCGGCAGTGTGCTGACCCTGCCGGATTACGGACTGCCGGATCTCAATGACATGCGCCTGTCGCTGCACGATTCGCTGCAGCAGGCGCGGCTCGCTATCGAACGATTCATCGAGGCCCATGAGCCGCGACTGTCCCAGGTACGGGTAATTGCCCTGCCCCGGGACCACGATCCCTTGAGTCTGGCTTTCGCCATCGAAGGCCGACTGGAAGTTCAGGATCTCAAGTGCAACGTCAACTTTTCCGCCCGCCTGGATGGCAGCGGCAAGGTCCAGGTCGCCTAAAAGCTGTTCTACGGAACGGCTGCAACACTACACAGGGATGCATAGTGTCGTTCAATCATTACTATCAGAGTGAGCTCACCGCCTTGCGGCAACTCGGCAAGCGTTTTGCCGAACGCAGCCCGGCGCTGGCACCCTTCCTCAGCCAGAGCGGCAAGGACCCGGACGTCGAGCGACTGCTCGAAGGCTTCGCGTTTCTTACCGGCCGGCTGCGGCAGAAGCTGGATGACGAGCTGCCGGAACTCACCCATTCCCTGATGCATCTGCTGTGGCCGAACTACATGCGCCCGCTACCGGCCATGAGCATTCTGCAGTTCGAACCTCTGCGCCACGCCGGCGAGGCGCTGACCGTACCGCGCAATACACCGGTGGAGTCGCGACCGGTGGATGGCGTCAGCTGCCGCTTTCGCACCAACTACGATACCGAAGTGCTGCCGCTGGCGATGCATGCTCTGGATTATTCGGTCAAGGGCAACGGTGCGCTGCTCAATCTGCAGTTGATGATGAGCGCACCCGGCAGTCTGGCAGATATCAATCTGCGGCAGTTACGCCTGCATTTCGCCGGCGAGCGCTATATCAGCCAGATGCTGTTGCTCGGCCTGGTGCGCAATCTGCAGAGCCTCGAGCTGGTCTTGCTAGACCGTCACGGCGCTCCGCTGGAGCTGCCCGCCGAGGTGTCGGCGCAGATGCTGCAGCTGGGCCAGGAGCAGATACAGCAAGTGGGCTTCGCCGATGAAGAGGCGATGATCCCCTACCCGCTCAATACCTTTCGCGGCTACCGCTACATACAGGAATATTTCGCCTTTCAGGACAAGTTCCTGTTCGTCGATATCCTTGGCCTGAATGTCCTGCAGCGGCTGCCGGCGGCACTGCTGAAGCAGGCACGGGGGCTGGAGTTGCGCTGCCATATCGCCAAGACCGGGGAGCAGCGCATCAGACCCTCGGTGGACAACGTGCGGCTGTACTGCACGCCCATCGTCAATCTGTTCACCCACGACGCCACACCCATTCGGCTCGATGGTCGTCAGGATCAGTATCTGCTGCGCCCAGCTACCTACGGCAACCGCCACTGCGGCGTGTTCTCCATCGACCGGGTCACCGGCTGGAAGCCCGGTGGCCAGGGCTATGAGGAATATGTGCCCTTCGAGTCCTTCGAGCACGACACCAGCTTCGGCGCCGATACATCCCGGCCGTACTACAGCATGCGCCAGCATGCCTCGCCGGTCGGCGATGGGCTGGAGACCTTTCTCAGTTTCGGTCTGTATACGCTGGAGCATCACGAGACGCTGTCAGTGGAGCTGACCTGTACCAATCAGAACCTGCCGCAGAAACTGGCGCTGGGCGATATCTGCCAGCCCTGCGAAGGCACCCCGGAATTTCTCGGGTTTCGCAATATCAGCGCCGTCACGCCCTGTCACGCGCCGCCGCTGCATCGCGACTTCCTGTGGAAGCTGATCAGCAACATGTCGCTGAATTATCTGTCGCTGTCGAATGTCGAGGCGCTCAAGGTGATCCTCGAGACCTACGACCTGCCCCGGCATACCGACCAGCATGCTGCCAAGGTCAGCAAGCGTCTGCTCGGCGGCCTCAAGCACATCAACCACACCCATGTTGACCGTCTGCACCGCGGCCTGCCCGTACGCGGCATCCGCACCGAGTTGAGCATGGATGCCGATGGCTATCTGGGCGAAGGCGATCTGTTCCTGTTCGCCTCTGTACTCAATGAGTTTTTCGCGCTCTACGCCAGCCTCAACTCCTACCACGAGTTGCGGGTCAAGAGTTCCAAGGGAGAGATATATCAATGGCCGCCACGCATGGGGCAACAGCCCCTGCTTTGAGTCCGATCGTGCGCAGCATCCGCGAGTACAGCCTGTTTCAGGGTGTGCAACTGGTGCAGGAGCGCCTGCGTCAGGCCCATCCCGAGCTGGATGATGAGGCGCTGTACGAGCGACTGGAATTGCAGGCAAACCCGAGCATGGGGTTTCCCGGCAGCGAGATCGAATCGGTGGAGTATTTCGAGGAACGCGGCGAGCTGCGGGCCCGCCTGCGGGTGAACCTGGTCAGCCTGTTCGGCGCCGGCTCACCCCTGCCGGCCTTCTATGGCGAACAGGCGTTGGGCGACGGGGTCGATGGCAATCCCACCCGCATGTTCATGGATCTGTTCAATAACAGACTCCAGCGGCTGCTGTTGCCGGTGTGGCAGAAGTACCGCTATCACGCCCGCTTCAAGCCCGGCGGGCGCGACCCGGTGTCCGCCCTGCTGTTTTCGCTGATCGGCCTGAGTGGCAACACCATTCGCCACTCCACGGAGCTGAACTGGAAACGCCTGCTGCCCTACCTGGGCCTGCTCAGTCTGCGGGCGCAATCGGCGGCAATGGTCGAATCGGTACTGCGCTACTACTTCAAGCATGAGCAGTTGCATATCGAACAGTGCCTGGAGCGCGAGGTGGATATTCCCGGCGATCAGCGCTGCCAGCTGGGCCTGGGCAACAGCACCCTTGGCGATAGCCTGGTGCTCGGCGAGCGGGTGCGTGATCGCAGCGGCAAGTTCCGCATCCACATCCTCAATCTGGATTGGGCGCGCTTTCATGACTTTCTGCCACCCGGCTGCGACAACCAGCCGTTGCGCGTGCTGATCCGGTTCGTGCTGCGCACCCCGCTGGACTATGACGTGCGCCTGCACCTGCGACCGGATGAAATTCGTGAGCTGCGCCTGGGCGCCGGCAACACCTGTCGCCTGGGCTGGACCAGCTGGCTGGGCTGCGAGCACGCCGATGCCATGGTCACCCTCGGCAGCCAGCCGCATCAGGCGCTCTGAGATTCAAAACTAAGGACGGATAATGATCAATCTGGATTTGCAACAACTGGTACAGGCACTCGACGCCGACAGCCGCCGCGACCTGGAAGCCGCCGCCGAACGCTGCGTCAGCCGGGGTGGCTCCAAGGTACTGATCGAAGACCTGCTCGATGGCCTGCTGAACCGTTCCGACAGCCTGCTGGTACGCGCATTGCCGGATGCCGGCAGCAGCGCCGATGAACTCGCGGCAGTACTGCAGCCCCGTCCGGAATCGGGCGCAACCAACAATCCGGTGTTCTCCACCGAGTTGGTGCAGTGGCTGCAGGATGCACTGCTGACGGCCTCGCTGGAACTCAAGCAAAGCCAGATCGACCAGGCGGCGCTGATTCTCGCTCTGCTGCGCAACCCGCTGCGTTATGCCGGAACCGCTTACATGGCGATCCTCGGCACCCTGAACGCCGAGCGCCTGGGTGAGTTCGCTCGCTCACAACAACCCGCTACCCCAGCGCCAGGTGGCACCGGGAACGGCGAATCAGCTCTGCAACGCTTCACCCATAACTTCACCCGCCAGGCCCGCGAGGGTCGGCTCGATCCGGTCCTCTGCCGCGATGCAGCCATCCGCCAGATGATCGATATCCTGGCTCGCCGCCGCAAGAACAACCCCATCGTGGTCGGCGAGGCCGGCGTCGGCAAGACTGCCATTGTCGAAGGGTTGGCGTTGCGCATCGCCCAGGGCGAAGTGCCGCCGGTACTGCAGAATACCGAACTGCTGTGTCTGGATCTGGGTCTGCTGCAGGCCGGCGCCAGCATCAAGGGCGAGTTCGAGCGGCGGCTGCAGGCGGTGATCGATGAGGTCAAGGCATCACAGCAGCCGATCATTCTGTTCATCGACGAAGCCCACACCCTGATCGGCGCCGGCGGTCAGGCCGGCGGCTCCGATGCGGCCAACCTGCTCAAACCCGCCCTCGCCCGCGGCGAGTTGCGCACCATCGCCGCCACCACCTGGAGCGAATACAAGAAGTACTTCGAGAAGGATCCGGCGCTGGCCAGGCGATTCCAGCCGGTGCAGTTGCACGAGCCGACGGTCAGCGAGGCGATCACCATCCTGCGCGGACTGGCACCAGTCTACGAGCAGAGTCATGGGGTCTACCTACGCGACGATGCGGTGGTCGCGGCAGCAGAACTGTCGGCCCGCTATCTGGCCGGCCGTCAATTGCCCGACAAGGCGGTGGATGTGCTGGACACTGCCTGCGCGCGGGTGCGTATCAATCTGGCGGCGGCACCTGAAGCCATCGAAAGCCTGCGTCAGGAGCTGGCCGAGGGCGACCGCCAATGCGACGCCATGCGCCGCGATCAACAGGCCGGTCTGGCAATCGATACCGAGGCCCTGGATCATCTGGAGAACCGGCTGCTCAGCGCCCGCAGCGAACTGATCGATATGCAGCAACACTGGGAAGCGCAACGGGATCTGGCGCTGCGCCTGCTCGAACTGCGCAAGCAATGCGCCGCCGCGCGCCAGGCCAACGAGGCAACAAGCGCAGATTTGCCGGAAGCGGAGACAGAAAGCGCCGACCTCGAATCTCGGCTGCGCGCGACCCAGGCTGAACTTCATGCTGCACAGGCTGATGGCGTGCTGGTCAGCCATGAAGTCTGCCCGCGCCTGGTCGCCGAGGTCATCAGCCACTGGACTGGCATTCCGCTGGCCCAACTGGCGCGCCAGCATAACGCCAAGGTGGCGACTTTCAGCGACGATCTGCGTCAACGACTGCGCGGTCAAGAGCAGGCCGTCCAGGCGGTGAACCGCGCCATCCGCGCCGCCGCCGCCGGCATGACACCAGTGGATGCGCCCACCGGTGTCTTCCTGCTCGCCGGCCCCAGTGGCGTCGGCAAGACCGAGACGGCGCTGGCACTGGCCGACCTGCTGTACGGCGGCGAGCGTTTTCTCACCACTATCAACATGTCCGAATTCCAGGAAAAGCACAGTGTGTCCCGGCTGATCGGCGCTCCGCCCGGCTACGTTGGCTACGGCGAAGGGGGCATGCTGACCGAGGCGGTTCGGCAGAAGCCCTATTCGGTGATTCTGCTCGACGAGGTGGAGAAGGCCGACCCGGATGTGCTCAACATCTTCTACCAGATTTTCGATAAGGGCGTAGCCAATGACGGCGAAGGCCGGGAGATCAACTTCCGCAATACCCTGATTCTGCTCACCTCCAATCTGGCGTCGGAGGTTATCGTCGAGCTGTGCCGCAGCGGCGAACGTCCCACCGCCGAACAGCTGGAACAGGCCATCCGGCCGACGCTGAGCCGCCATTTCAAGCCGGCGCTGCTAGCCCGCATGAAGGTGGTGCCTTATTACCCCGTCGCTGGCGAAGTCCTGCAGGAACTGGTTGCGCTGAAGCTGGAGCGCTTCGCCGAGCGGCTGCAGCGTCGCCGCTTGAGCTTCAGCCATACACCGGAGCTGGCCGCCCATTTCGCCGACCTCTGCGGCGACAGTGAGATGGGCGCCCGCCTGATCGATCAACTGATCGACCGGCATCTGCAAGCCATGACCGTCGATCGTCTGCTGGATGCGATGGCCACTGGCGAGACCCTGCGGCAGGTGCAGGCCACAGTCACTGACGAAGGGCGGGTTATCTGTGAATTCGCCTGAAGCACCGCTGATGTTCAGCCAGTTGCCGCAGCCATTGCGCTATGCCCAGGCACTGCTCGAACACTTCTCCCGGCTGGCAGGGCTGACCGACAGCCGCCGCCTGTGCCAGGGCCTGGTTGAGTCGGCCAGTCAGTTGACCGGCTGCGAACTGAGTCAGCTGTACCTGTTGGATGACACCCATACCCAACTGACCCTGGCGGCCGAATGGCATGAGAACAACTGGCAGATCCGGGAACAGGCCGGCTTGCCCAGCGACTATCACCGCGAACAGTTGCTGCAGTACTGCTTGTGCCAGAACCAGATATTGGCCATCGATACGCTCGACAGCAGCCTGCATGACACCGCTTTCCTGCCGGATAGTGCCACGCCGTGGCGCACCCTGCTGTGCCTGCCGCTGCTCTCCGAAGCCCGGCATGTACTCGGTGTATTGCTCACCGCCAGCACCCAGTCACTGCGCCTGGGCAACTTTGCCGACTCCCTGGGGTTGCTAGGCAACTTCACGGTGAGCCAGCTCGGTCTGCTGCAGCGGGTCGATACCGTGCCCGCCCCGGCCACGGCAGAGCCGGCACCGGATCGCCCCTGCCCCAGCGGCTACGGACTGATCGGTAACAGCCCGGCCATGCGCACGCTCTATCAGTTGCTCGGCAAGGTACTGCACAACCCCGTGAATGTGCTGCTGACCGGCGAAACCGGCACCGGCAAGGAGTTGGTGGCCCGCGCGATCCATGATTACGGTTTCCGGCGTACCCGCCCCTTCGTGGTGCAGAACTGCGCTTCGCTGCCGGAGAATCTGCTGGAAAGCGAGATGTTCGGCTACCGCAAGGGCGCCTTCAGCGGCGCCGACCGGGATCATACCGGACTGCTCGACGCTGCCGACACCGGCACCCTGTTCCTCGATGAAATTGGCGACATGCCGTTGAGCCTGCAGGCCAAGTTGCTGCGGGTGCTGCAGGAAGGCGAAGTGCGGCCACTGGGCAGCACCGACACACACAAGGTTGATGTCCGCATCATTGCTGCGACCCACCGTGACCTGAAGCTGCTGGTGGAAGCCGGCACCTTCCGTGAAGACCTCTATTACCGGCTGGCGCACTTCCCCATCGAGCTGCCACCACTGCAGGAACGTGGCCAGGACATCCTGCAGTTGGCCCGGCACTTTGCCGAACAGGCCTGCGTCTTTCTCCAGCGTCCGCTCTGTCGCTGGTCGCAGGCCGCCGAGTCGCAGCTGCTTGGCTACCCCTTTCCCGGCAATGTGCGGGAACTCAAGGGGGTAGTCGAGCGAGCCATTCTGCTGTGCGACGGCAATGAGCTGCTGCCCGAGCACTTCTCGCTGGAAGACGCCGCGGATACCAGTCGCAACCTGCGCGAGCGCCTGGAACAGGTTGAACGCAACCTGCTGATCGAATCACTGCGCCGCAACCAGGGCAACCAGACCAGTGCCGCCACCGAACTGGGATTGCCCCGCCGCACGCTGCTTTACCGCATGCAGCGCCTGAATATCTGTGCGGCGGACATCAGATCGCGGGAGAAAGCCGATGCCCGTCAATGACCGCCGCTTGAATTGCCCGGATAACCCAAGGAGTAGCAATAGATGATGTTCGGATCTTCCATTTCGACATGCGTGCAACAGTCCCGACGCCGCCGGCGTAGCCTGCTGCTACTGGCCATGACTCTGTGTCTGGCCGGCTGTGGTGCCAATTACAAGCTCAGCGACGGCGACTACCGTCCGCTGGGAGACCCCACCGCGGCCGAGCGCCGCCCGTAGCGCCAGGAGTACCTCACCATGGAATTGGTATTCGATGTGGTCAGCGCCCCGCAGCAGATGCCCGGTCTGGCCATCAGCAAGAGCTTCAAGCAGGCCGGCGGCATCATCGGCCGCGCCGACAGCTGTGACTGGGTGATCCCCGACACGCGGCGGGTCATCTCCGGCCAGCACGCACGTATCAGTCATCATGACGGTCATTTTTATCTGACCGACACCAGCAGCAACGGCATCGAGCTGACGGGCAGCGGCGAGCGACTGAACAAGGGCGAGCCCCAGCGCATCGAACATGGCAATGTGTACCGCCTTGGCGAGGTGGAGATCCGGGCACGGCTGATTCAGGACCCGTCGGTGTTCCTCGACCACGCCAGCGGCTCCCCCGGCGCGGACAATATCATCCCCGACGATGCCTTTCTCGACCTGGACCCGCTGAATGCGCTGGATCAGCAGGAGCGACTGTACAACGAGACCGATGAGCTGGCGATGCCCGGCCTGGCCCCTCAACGGCAGGCCCAGCAGGACTATGCACGTGTCGATATGGAAAGCCTGGCGGTGCCCGAGCTGGTCGCCCCACCGGCGCCCTCCGCCCCGGCGCCGGCCCCCGAGCAGGAACGCCAGCCGCCGCGTTTCTGGGAGCGTTTCGGCAGCGAACTGGGGATGGATCTGGAACAGCTGGATGATACGCAGCGCGAAGCGCTGGCGCTGCGTGTCGCCCGGCTGCTGAAGATCAGTGTGGGCAATCTGCAGCAGAGCCTGCGTACCCGCAGCGACCTGAAAAGCGAGATGCGCCTGGCCCAGACCACTGTGCAGACCGCTGGCAATAATCCACTCAAGCACAGCAGCGATGCCACCGCCGCGCTGACCATCCTGCTGCGCGACAGCGAGCCCGGCCAGTTGCCCGCGGAACAGGCGGTAAGCCGTGCGTTCCGGGATCTACAGGCTCATCAGGTGGCGCTGATCGCGGCCAGCCGTGCCGCCGTCAAGGGCATGCTGGAGCACCTGTCCCCCGAGCAGCTGACGCTGCGTTTCGAGCGGGAGAACAAGTCGCTGATCAGCACTGCAGGCGGTCGCTGGCGCGCTTATATGCGGCTGTACAACGCGCTGGAAGAAAACAATGAATGGAGCGAACGCCTGTTCGCCCGGGACTTTGCCACCGCCTACGAAGAACAGATTCGCCTTATCGCCACCCTCAACAATGACTTTCAAGGATGACTGCCATGCCGCGTCCCATGCTTTTGCTTGCTCTGTGCACCCTGCTCGCCCTGAGCGGCTGCTCGCCCTTTTCCAGCACCACCAAGCTGGACTTGACCCTCGAAGGCAGTCCCCGGTTGAACCCGGACATCAATGACCGCCCTTCACCGATCGTGGTCCGACTGATCGAGCTGCGCAATCCAGTGGCCTTCGAGAACACCGAATTCTTCTCGCTGTATCAACGCCCCCGGGAAGTGCTCACGCCCGACCTGGTAAGCCAGGAAGAGCTCGAACTGCGCCCTGGTGATAAGCGCAGCTACAAACTGTCGACGCAACCCGAGAGCCGCTATATCGGTGTGCTCGCTGCCTATCGCAACCTGCCCGAGGCCAATTGGCGCTACGTGATCCCGCTCAAGCAGAAGAGCCACAACCAGGCCGAGCTGTATCTCGACGCGCGGGGCATCAGCACGCCTGCATCCGCCAGGGAAGACTGATCATGGCCACACGTAAAGTCATATGGCAGGAAGGCATGCTGCTGCGTCCGCAGCACTTCCAGCAGAACGACCGCTACTACGATTACCAGTTGAAAGCCCGGACCCAGCGGCAAACCAGTTGCAGCTGGGGATTCTTCCAGCTGGAGATCGATCACCAGTTTCTCACCACCGGCAAGCTGGTGATCAACCAGGCCAGCGGGATCCTGCCCGACGGTACCCTGTTCGAACTGGGTACCGAGCAGGAGCCCCTGGCGCTGGATATTCCACCCAATACCAGCAACACGCCGGTCTATCTCACCCTGCCCCTGGTCAGTGGCAATCACATCGAGGCCCGGCGACCGGAGCAGAAAGACGTGCTCGCCCGTTACGTTGCGCGCCAGGCCGAGGTAGCCGACTCCAACGCGGGTGACAGCAGCTCGGCTCAGGTCAGCTGCGGCCAGCCGGATTTCCGGCTGCAGCTGGCAGATGGTGAAGAGAGTCAGGCCTGTGTGCAACTCAAACTGTGCCAGGTATTGGATACCACCCCCGACGGTGTGGTGAGCCTGGATCAGGATTACATCGCCACCCACCTGCACTTTCAGACCAGCCCCTTCCTCCAGTCCTGCGTCAAGGAAGTTGTCGGCATGCTCGCCCACCGCGGTGACATCCTGGCCGAGCGTGTGCGGGCAACCGGCAAGACCGGTGCCGCGGAAGTGGGCGACTTTCTGATGCTGCAATTGATCAACCGTGTGGAGCCGGTGCTGCGTCACTATCTGACCCAGGAGCAAATCCATCCCGAGCAGATCTATCGCGATCTGCTGGCAATGCTCGGCGAGCTCTCAAGCTACTCCGGTGAGGCCCGCCGACCGCGGCTGGAAGGCCGCTATCAGCACAGCGATCAGGGCACCAGCTTCCGCAAGTTGATGACCGCCATCCGCCAGGTGCTGTCCATGGTGCTGGAGCAGCACGCCATCGAGATGGCCCTGCAGCAGCGCCAGTACGGTATCCAGGTGTCGCCGCTGAACGATCACAAGCTGCTCGGCAATGCCTCCTTCGTACTCGCAGCCAGTGCCCATTGCGACTCAGAGGAGCTGCGCCAACGCCTGCCCGCCCACCTCAAGGTCGGTCCGGTGGAACGCATCCGTCAATTGGTCAACCTGCATCTGCCCGGCATCCGCATTCGGCCCATGCCAGTGGCGCCACGGCAGATCCCCTTCCATTCGGGCAAAACCTATTTCGCGCTGGAACTCAGCTCCGAAGACCTGGCACAGCTGGAACGTTCAGGCGGTTTCGCCTTCCACGTTTCCGGCGAATTCCCCGGGTTGGAAATGATGTTCTGGGCCATCAGGAGCTGACATGACAATCAGGGAACCACATCACGGCCAGGATGACCAGACCGTCATTCTCCACCGCGGCAACGAAGCGCCGGCACAGACTGCGCTGACCGACTTCACCCCACCGGCGAAGTTCGAGCAACTGGATGAGCGCATGATCTATGCGGCGCGGGTACGCCCCGCCGAAAGCTTCAATCTCAGTCTGAACCCGCTCACAGGTGCCGCGGCGACGCTGCTGTCCGAAGTGGTGCGGCTCAAGCACAGCCATACCACCGAGGACCTGCCGCACCTGCGCGAGCGGCTGATTACCGAGATCAAGCTGTTCGAGCACCGCACCCTGCAGGAAGGCATGGAAAGCAGCCAGGTAATGGCTGCTCGCTACGTTATCTGCACCACCCTTGACGAGGCGGTGGTCACCACCCCCTGGGGCAATGAAAGCGAATGGTCACAGATGAGCCTGCTCAGCAGTTTCCATAACGAGACCTTCGGTGGCGAGAAGTTCTTCCTGCTGCTCGAGCGTCTGTCACGCAATCCGGTGAAGCACCTGGCCATGCTGGAGTTGATGTACCTGTGCCTGTCCCTGGGCTTCGAAGGCAAGTACCGCGTGCTGCCGCGCGGCATGCAGGAACTGGAATTGATCCGCGACAGCCTGTTCCGCCAGATCCGCCAGCTGCGGGGCGACATCCCGCGGGACATTTCTCCCCACTGGGAAGGTTTGCAGCACAAGGGTGGCCAGTTGATCCGGATCATCCCCGGCTGGTTGGTGGCGTTGTCCACGGCAATCTGCCTGGCAGTGATGTACGGCGGATTCAGTTGGGTCCTCAGCGAACAGCGCGCCAGCGTACTGCAGCCCTGGATCAGCCAGGCTCCGGTTGAAAGCTCATTGTCATCCAGGGAAGACGGCCAATGAATATCAGATCTGTTTTGTATCGCGCTCTCGCATTGTTTCGCCAGGGCTGGGCCTTGAGCCTGTGCGTCGTACTGGCATTGGCTGTGCTGGTCTGGTTCAGCGGCCCGTTGCTGGCCATCAATGACCGCAAGATCCTCGCCCCGGTCGCCAACCGCCTGCTGCTTATCAGCCTGATCGTCCTCGTCTGGGGCTTGTGCATGGCTTTCGTCCATTGGCGCAACGGCAAGCAGAAGAAGGCCGAGGAGGACGACGAACAGGCGCAGGAACGCCTGCGCCGCGAAGGCATCATCGTCGAAGAGCAGTACGAGCTGCACAACCGCTATCGCAACGCCGTCCGCACCCTGCGCCGCTCCAGTTTCTACCGCGGGCGCAGCGAACGCTGGCGCAGTGAGCTGCCCTGGTACCTGTTGATCGGCCCCCAGGGCAGCGGCAAGACCAGCCTGCTGGATTTTTCCGGCATCGAGTTCCCGCTGAACAAGAGCGAAAAGGGACGCATGACCCGGGATATTTCCCCGACTCGCCATGCCGACTGGTATTTCGCCGAGCATGCGGTGCTGATCGATACCGCCGGCCGTTATCTCACCCAGCCGGACAACCAGATCGACGGCCTGGCCTGGCAGACCCTGTTGACCCTGCTGCGTCGCCGCCGGCCGCGCCCGCTCAATGGCGTGCTGGTGAACGTGCCCATGGATCAGCTACTTGGCCAGAACGAGCTGGGTCTGGAAACCCTGGCCCGGCAGACCCGCCAACGGCTGCTGGAGATCAACCAGAAGCTGGGCATGGACGTGCCTGTTTATCTGGTGCTGAGCAAGGCCGATGAACTGCTCGGCTTCGATGAGTACTTCGATCAGTTGGCGCGCGATGAAGCCGATCAGGTACTGGGCGCGACCTTCGGGGAGGGCCAGGACAGCACCAGTATTCAGGTTGTTCGCGAGGAGTTCGAGGAACTGTTGCGCCGACTCAACAGCCAGGTCATCTCCCGCCTGCATCAAGAGCGCGACACCCAGCGCCGCGGCCGCATCCTGGACTTTCCCCATCAGTTGGGCCAGATCGGCGAGCGTCTCGGTCTGTTCATCGAACTGGCCTTCTCCGGCAATCGCTACCAGCAGGCAACGCAGCTGCGCGGGTTCTATCTGACCAGCGCACCGCACCTGCAGAGCCAGGTCGACCCGCTGACTGCCAGCATCGGTCAGAACCTGTCGCCATTGGCCAGCGAGTTGCCGTCGTTGCGCAGCGGCCAGGCGCGCTTCATCCAGCATCTGCTCAGTCGGGTGGTGTTTCCTGAATCCGAGCTGGCCGGGCTGGATCAGCGCGAGGTGAAACGCATCAACTGGCGTCAGCGCAGCATGTATGCCTGCGCCGTCGTCTGTCTGATGGCGCTGGGCATTACCTGGACCAGCGGCTTCTCCAACAACCATGACCGCCTCGAACGGCTGCGGGAAATGGGCCGCGAACTCGGCCAGGAACGCCACGGTATCGAGTCACGGGATGACGCTCGGGATATTCTCGGCGTGCTCGATGCCAGCTATGCGGCCAGTCAGTTGTTCCCACCGGCGGACCAGGTTGCCTGGCGCCATCGCGGCGGGCTGTATCAGGGTGAGAAGGTAGAATCGACGCTGTACCAGGCCTACCGCCGGGATCTGGAAACCTTACTGCTGCCGCGGGTCGGCCAGCAGCTGGAACGGCAGATTCGCTACAGCATGAACAACCGCGAACGCCTGCTGGATAACCTGCGTGCCTATCTGATGCTCAACCTGGAAAGGCGCCGGGATGCCACTTGGTTGCAGAACTGGATGGCCGCCGACTGGTCACGTTTGTACCCCGGCAACAATCGCGTCCAGGAAGGGCTGAATAACCACTTCCGCCGCCTGCTGGACGAGTCGTTCTCGCCCTACCGGCTCAATGGCCGCCTGGTTGCCGAAGCGCGACTGCAGCTGCGTAGCGAATCCCTGGCCAGCATTCTGTACCGCAGCCTGGGCGAACAGGCCGAGAGTCTGCCGGAGTACCGTCTGGCCCACCATCTGGGTCCCAACGCCACACTGGTCACCGGCAGCAACTACGGCATTCCCGGTTTCTACACCCGCAAGGGCTACCAGAAGATGTTCGCCGACCGTGGCGCAGGATTGGTGGGCAATATTCTCAAGGACAACTGGGTACTCGGCGAGAATGACAAACTCAGCAGCAAGGACATGGAGCGGCTGCAGGCGGAAATGGAACAGCTGTATTTTCAGGATTATGCCAACTACTGGTCCGAGGCGTTGTCACTGCTGAAATCCGAACCGCTGATCAATGCCAATCAAGCAGCGCAGCAACTGGCCGGCCTTACCACCTCCAGCTCTCCGTTGCTGCGCTTGCTTACCGAGGTGCGTGATAACACCCGGTTCACAATGGTCGAGCCACCCGTCGATGGCCTGCCGGATACGGATAGTCTGTCGGTAGTCGGCCCCGCGACCAACAATGCTCGGCAACTATTGGAGCGCCGCTTTGAGCCGCTGCATCGCCTGCTCGACGAGCAGGGTGCCGCCAGCCCCGAACTGGCCACCGCCATGCAGGCCCTCAACGGTCTGCAGCAGCAATTGTCCGGATTGGCCCATGCCAGCTCACCGCAGCAGGCCGCCTTCGAGATGGCCAAGGTACGCATGACCGGTCGCCAGGATGCAATCAACCAGGTACGCGCCAATGCCGATCTGTTGCCCCAGCCGATCGGCAACTGGTTCAGCAGCATGGCGGCAGAAAGCTGGATGCTGGTGCTGGATGATGCTTACCGGTACATCGCCGAGCGCTATCGCAGCGAGTTCTATGCGCCCTACCGGGCCTCCCTGCACCAGCGCTACCCCTTCCTCGCCAACACTGAAAGCGAAGTGGCTCTGACCGATTTCCGTGAATTTTTCAAGGTCCATGGCGTGGCGGACAACTTCTTCGATAACTACTTGCGTCCCTTCGTCAGTGGCAGCGCCAACCGCTACCACCTGCGCCGGGTCGATGGGCGCGGCCTGCCGTTGTCCAGTCAGTTCCTGGCGCAGATGAGCCGTATTCAAACCATTCGCAAAAGCTTCTTCAGTGAAAGCCCCGACGAGCCGCAGATCCTGTTCAAACTGGAACCTTACTCGCTGGATTCCAGCCTCGGTCGCGCGAGTTTCCGCTTCGGCGACCAGAATATGGAGTATCGCCATGGCCCCATCGTGCAGACCCCGTTCCGTTGGCCGGCAACGGCGGAAGATGGTCGCATCACGCTGACCGTGGAGGATCTGGGTGGCAAGCGCACCAGTATCGAACAGAACTCCGGCGCCTGGTCGCTGTTCCGCCTGCTGGATCAGATGGAAGTCGCCCATCACAATGACCGCGATGTATTGCTGGTCAAGGCCAGTCTGGGCGGCATGCGAGCGAACTACCTGCTGCACAGCCAGCGCTCACCCAACCCATTCGATATCAGTCTGATGCGCGGCTTCAGTCTGCCGGCGAAACTGTAATGGCAGCGACGTCAGGCAGCTGGCGCTGCGCCGCCCGCACCGATACCGGCAAGGTGCGGGCGCGCAACGAGGATGCCTTTCTCGCCCTCCCCGAGCTGGGTCTGTGGATTGTCGCTGATGGCATGGGTGGCCACCAGAACGGCGACCTGGCCAGCCGCCTGATCGTCGAGCGACTGGCCGAGCTGCCGGATTTCCTCGACCTGGATCAGCAGGTCGACTGGCTACGCTCGACGCTGCATAGTTTGAACCGGCATCTGGCCCTGGACCTGACAGTACATGCTGATCAACCCGAGACCATCGTCGGCAGCACCGTGGTTGCGCTGCTAGCCCGTGGCGATCAGGCCTGCTGTCTCTGGGCGGGCGACAGCCGTTGCTATATGTGGCGTGGTGGGCGGCTGTTTCAGCTTTCCCACGATCACTCGTTCATGGAGGAGCTCATCCGCGATCAGCGGATGAGCCCAGCCGAGGCGGCGCGACACCCGTCAGCGCGTGCGCTGACCCGAGCTATTGGCGCCCATGAAAAACTCGATCTGGACATGATCCGCTTCACCGTCTATCCGGGCGACACCCTGCTGCTGTGCAGCGATGGGCTCTACCAGAGCCTGCTGCCCGACACCATCGGCGCAGCGATGAACCTACCCTCGCCCTCCCTGGCACTCCAGCGACTGTTCAATCAATGTCTGGCCGGCCCGGCGCGGGACAATATCAGTGCCGTGGTAATCCGCCGCTGAAACATGGATACCGAGATGACGACCACAGAGAAAAAGCCACAGTCTTCCAAACTCACCCGCCTCGCCCGCGCGGACGACGGAGCGCCTGCACCGGACAAACCAGCAGCCGGCAGCGCCGAGGTACTGCCGCAGGTACTGTGCAAACGTTATCGTATCGAACGGCTGCTGGGCGTGGGCGGCATGGGCGCCGTGTATCGAGCGAAGGACCTGCTGCGCGCCCATTTCGGCGACCCCGAACCCTGGGTGGCGTTGAAAGCACTGAATGAAAGCTTTCTGGAATATCCCGATGCCAACGCCCTGCTCTACAGCGAGTACGCCCTGACCAACCGCCTGCACCACGCCAATATCGTACGGCTGCATGACTTCGCCATCGACCGTCCGAGCCAGCGCGCCTTCATCACCATGGAACTGCTCAAGGGCCCGACGCTGGATCAATTGATCGAAGCGCACCCCGCCGGCCTGCCCTGGAAAGAATTGCAGAACGTCGCCATACCTCTGTTACAGGCGCTGGTCTGTTCCCATAGCCATGGCGTGCTGCATGGCGATCTCAAACCGAGCAACGTCATTCTCACGGAAGATGGAGTGCGGCTGTTCGATTTCGGCCTGGGACAGGCCATGGATGGGTTGCTGCCGGGGTTACCACGGCTCAGCCGCAAACGCATCGCCGCCTGGACCCCGCGTTATGCGGCACTGGAACTGATCAATGGCGAACCACTGACCGCCTCGGCGGACGTCTACGCCATGGCATGCATACTCTATGAATTGAGTGGCGGGCTGCACCCGTTCAGCCGGCTGACCGCGCAGCAGGCCAAAGACATGCAGCAGGACCAGTCATTGCAACGCCCCACCAATCTGCCCGCCCACTGCTGGCCCGCCCTGCGCAACGCCCTGTCCTTCGACCGGCAGCTGCGCACCATGGATGCTGCAGGTTTGCTTGAGGTGTTCAGCGCCGCGAACCCGAACCGGTTCTTAACCATGCTGCGGACCTGTCTGCCTGTCCGCAGCCGTGGATAGATCCGACGCGCACCGGCGCTTCGAGAGTTAGCGGAACCCGAGGAACGACAGGATAGCCAGGACAATTACCACAGCGCCGACGATGTAAACGATATTATTCATGGGATTACCTCTTGCTGGTGAAAAGCTGAACCACAATGTTCCGCGGTCCCAACGTAACGAAGAGGCTTCTGCTTGCCAAAAACCCCTCCCGCTGTGGTTTTGGACAGCACCGTTTCCGGAAAAGTTTGGTGCAAATTCCCGTTGGGACTTGCATGAAAAAAGGGAGCCCGAGAGCTCCCTTTTTCAATCACCGAAAGTGATCAGCTATTAACGAACACCCGAGGAGCGCAGGGCTGCCGGGGTGAATTCGTTGTACGAAGGCGTCATACCGAACGTGGGTGCGGAAGACTCTTCGTTGTACATGCCCAGAGCGATGTAACGGCCTGCCAGCAGGTCGTACAGGGTCTCGGTGCTGTAGCCCGGCAGTTGCTCGTTGTAGGCGTGGGCCAGGTGACCTTCGGCTACGCGCCACAGGGTGCCGCGACCATCGTAATGGTCAGCCAGGTTCAGCATCCAGGAATCTTCGTCGAAGAAGAAGTTACGCTGGGCGTAGATATGACGCTGGCCGTCCTTCACGTTGCCCTGCACTTCCCACACACGGTGCAACTCGAAGCGAGTGTGTTCCGGGTTGATGTGACCGGCCTGCAGAATGTCGCTGTACTTCAGGTCCGGATCAGACAGCTTGTAGCTGTTGTACGGAACGTAGATTTCCTTCTTGCCGACCAGCTCCCAGTTGTAGCGATCCGGCGCGCCACTGAACATGGAGAAGTTGTCGGTGGTACGCATACCGTCGGAAGCGGTACCCGGGCCGTCATAGGCTACCTGCGGTGCACGGCGTACACGACGCTGACCAGCGTTGTAGACCCACGCCATGCGCGGCTCCTTCAACTGGTCCAGGGTGTCGTGAACCAGCAGCACGTTACCGGCCAGACGTGCCGGCGCGTTCACCCGCTGCTTGAAGTACACCAGGATGTTGGCGGCCTTCTCCAGATCCACGTCAGGCATGAACTGCGGATAGGCAACGTCTTCCTCGAACTTGATCAGGGTGTAGGAGCCGTTGGTCTGCGGCATGGCCTGCACGTAGGAACGATGAATGTTCTTGCGATACCGAGTCAGGTGGTTCCATACCACTTCACCACCGGCCTTGGGAATCGGGAAGGCAAAGCTGCCGTGGGTGAAGTTGTCGATACCGTCGCCGCCATTGACCAGCTTGGCCTTACCGGCGGTCTGCTTGATCTGGTCGTAGACCGATTGCGGCAGAGCGACGCTGCGATGGCTCTGGTACACCGGCATGCGGAAGGTTTCCGGGTAGCGCTCGAACATGGCGATCTGGCCGGGAGTCAGATTGTCCTTGTGCTCCTGGTAGTTCTGGGCGGTGATGACAAACTCGGGCTGCTCGTTTTCATAGGGGTTTTCCCAGAAGCCGCGCTCGATCTGCTTGCCAGCATCCCTGGCCAGACCACCGGTCCACTCGGGGATGGTGCCGGCAGCGTTGCCGGCCTTTTCCGCACCGACCGGCGTCAGGCTGTTACCCAACTGGTCGATTTCCGCCTGGGTCAGGCTCTGCGCCATAACGCCAGTGGCAATCATGCTCAGGGCCAGACCACATGCACCCAATACTGTTTTTTGCATACGCATATTATTTTCTCCTAAACCTTAGAAGCTTACGCCGAAGCTGACAGCGGCGAAGTCGCGGTCGACCAGAGTGTTGTACTTGCCATCAAAGAAGTTGGTGTAGCTGAGGCTGGCGTTGTACTTGTTGGCATAGTCGGCATTCACCCCGACGCTGATCGACTTGGCATTTTCCACGAAGTTCGGGCTGTAGCCTTCAACGTCGTGCGACCAGGCGATGTTCGGGCTCAGGTTGATACCGGCAATCACGTTGCTGTAGTCCAGGGAGGCACGCAGACGGTAGCCCCAGGAGAAGTCGGTATAGAAACCATCGTTCTCGCACCAGCTCGCACCGTGCGGGTTATCTGCAACATTGGAATCGCAGCTACCATCGGCGTAGGGGCTTTGACCAAACAGCGAGTCGCGACCGAACTTGGTTTCCCCGTTGCCGCTACCGATGCCACTGATATAGTTCGCACCGACCTCACCGATCAATGCCAGGCGGCTCGCACCCATAACGCGATCAATAAAATGGACCGCGCTCATGGACGCCTGCCAGAACTCCTTGCGCTCATAGCCTTGGAGATAATCGCCGACCTGAACCTCGCCGGGCTGGTAGCGGTGCGTATTATCAGCAGCGCCAGCCCCTAAATACAATGCAGCGCGACTCATGTCTCCAGTATTGATCTGCAGCGGCATATTCGGACGATAGCTGATCTCACCAGCTACAGACATACCGCCAATGTCGGTACCAAAGCTGATGCCATACAGACGAATGTCTTCCGGATATTCAAAGAAATAGCCAGCACCGCCGGCGCCGCCATCATAACCTGGTGTTGGGGCTTGGCCAGCCAACAGACCACCTACCTCGTTTGAGTATACGGGGCCTCGGCTATGGTAATTCATTGCGTAGAAGCCGAACTCAGTGTTGTTCAACTCTGGCACAAACCAGCGGAACGCCACCCCGAACTGGCCGCTATCACTGGCGTCTTTATCTTTCTGGGTACGGGCGATATAGAAAGGAGCTTGAGCCTCCCCCTGTGGGAAATCTACACCATTAAAGATCAACCGGTCGGTGCAACCACGCGCCGCCACGTCAGTAGTGGAGAAGAACGTACCGCAGTTATCCGCAACAGTGCCATGCCACTTGAGCTGGTAGAAGGCTTCCATGCTCAGGTTTTCAGTCAGGCCCTGGGAAATGTACAGCATCTCGACCGGCAGCAGACCTTCCTTCAGCTCGGCGCCGGGACGGCGGAAAGCGGAGGCATCGATGGGGTTGATTGCGTTGATACCGTTCTGGATGAAGACACCTTCACCCCAGCTGACCACCTGACGGCCCAGACGGACGTTGCCAGGGTTATTGCCAATGGCGTAGTTGTGATAAACGAACGCGTCCAGCAGTTGGATACCCGCGCCTTTCTGCAGCGGATGACGACCGGAATCATCGATATCGTAGAAATCCTGGCTGCCGTCTTTGGTTTCAAAGTCGTACCAGTAATTGCCACGAATGAAGGCACCCGAGTCCCCGTAGCGCAGCTCGAGATCATGGGAGCCCTTGAAAATTTTGGAGAAAACATCGCCTTTGTCGTAGTTCAGGCGACCATCATCGGAGGTACGTGCTGCAGCTTCACCACCTTCACTGCGCAGATAATACAGGCGCTTGTCCCGGCCAGCGGTAGACATGCTCGCCCCGATCGACAGCTGCGAATCCAGCTGAGCCTCGACTTCCCCGATGTTGAAACTGACTGCGTTTGCAGAACCTGAAAAACTGGCCAATCCGATAGCCAGGGGCAAGGCCGCGAGCGACCAAGCATGCATTTTTTTTGTCATTGTGCTGCTCCGTTTGGGTGACATGAACCTGTGTATCAAAGAGACACGTTCAGGACATTTCCGAGTCTGTCACGAGCACCACAGAAAGAACCTGTCTTGGATGGCCAAATCATTTGTCCTAAGCGGCCATTCATCAAACAAATCTGACCAATCAGCCATTTCAAACCAGCTTGACTCCAATGGAGCATCCCCACGCAACAAAATTGCAAGTCAAACGAATGTTTGATAGAAAGAGAGCTCTGGACAAGGAGTTCAGCAGCCATACCGGCATCGCGGCAGGAAATGAATACAAGGCGGGTTTTCGCAAAGGAGCCAAAAAGCGCTCTTCACCCTAACAGGTGATCGCTCATAGCCCTTTGCCATGCTATTCATTTTCAAGTTTCGCCACGCGAAATACGATTTCAGTCGAAAACGGGTTGTCAGCAGCGTTGCAGTTTAACATCAATGAGACAGAGTATTGATGTGTTCACATCCCAAGCATTAGAGGGAGTAGTATGCCGGGAAGCCTGAATGAGCAGTCGAAACCACGTGTCCGGGAGCATGGTTTCTGGGTCTCCGTGATCGAACGCGCGCTGGGGCATTATGGCGTGGGGTTGGCACAATCGAGTCTTGCGTACAACCTGACCAATGGCAGTCGGCCCGATACCCCCTTCATTGAGCAGGCCAGCTGCAACCTGGTGTGGGCAGAAGCCAGCCGTCTAGCTGATGATGACCTGTTCGGCCTGCGGCTCCAGCGATTGTTCACTCCCACCGTATTCAACTTGCTCAACCTGTCAGCCAGCGCGTGCGGCAGTGTCGCTGCGGCCCTGGGGCATCTGATTCGATTCTTTCCAATCATCAGTAGCCAGGTGCGCCTGGAGCTGCAACGCGACGCCGACGAATCCTGGCTGCTGATCCTTCCGGTTGGTAAACCCCATACCCAACAACTCGAAGCCATGCTCGGTTATCTCGGCCATCTGTTGCAGCAGCTCGATCCCGGCAGCGACGGTCTGCTCAAAGGCGCCAGCTTATACCGGCCGAACCTGGATCTCGACCATTGTCGGCGTCTGCTGGGTTGCGAAGAGATTCATAACAGTGAGGTATACGGCCTGGCCATGCCCCAGGCGCTGCTGGAAAAACCTCTGCCCAGTGCCGATCCTTTTATCGCCACCCGTTTGACCGAAACCCTGCAAGATATGCTTGCCAATCTGCCCTCCCCTGATCTGGCCGAACAGGTCAAACGCAGGGTTCAGCTGCTGCTGGGTTCCGGTGATATCTCGGTAGAGCGCATCGCCGGCCCGATGAATATCAGCCCACGCCATCTGCGGCGCAAATTGAGCCAGGAAGGAACGTCTTACGAGCAGCTGGTAGATGAAGTACGCCGAGAAACCGCCATGCGCATGATTGGTGAGGGTCAGCTTTCACTGACCAGTATTGCCTACGAGCTGGGTTTTCTCGATCCAAGCAGCTTCACTCGAGCCTTTCGCCGCTGGACAGACATGAGTCCCACCAACTTTCGGCAACGGGTTACCGAGTCGTCGACTGGACGCTGAGTGGGGCCACCGAGCGGCAATAGCGCTTTGTCTCCCATATTCCTCCCCCCTGATGTACTCGCTTGCTCTTGAAACAACAAATCCCGGAAATCCGGGATTTGTTGTTTCGTCCGATCCTATTATTGAAATAGTAGATTCGGCAGGTAGGTCACAATCTGGGGAAAGATCATCATGATAATGATGGCGAGGACTTCCAGAAGAACAAATGGAATGACAGACGCATAAATGTCTTTCATCGTTATGCCAGGCGGCACTATCGCTTTCAAATAAAACAGGTTGAAGCCCAGCGGGGGCGTCATGTAACCGATTTCCATGTTGATCACGAACAGGATACCGAACCAGATCGGGTCAAAACCCAACGCATCCACAATCGGCAGAAATACCGGCAGGGTGATCAGCATGATACCCAGTGGATCGAGGACCATTCCCAGCAGGAAGACGATGATCATCATCGCGATGATGATACCCCAGGGGCCACCGGGGATCAGTTGCATCAGGCCTTCAATCAGCTGTTGCGCGCCCATGCTTTGATAGGCTGCACTGAAGGCATGCGCAGCAAACAGGATCCAGGCAATCATCCCTGTCAGCTTGAGCGTCCGGATGCTTGCTTCATGCACCATGGAAAAGCTCAACTGGCGGTAAACGGCGGCAGATATCAGCGCCCCCAGCACCCCCATTGCAGCTGCCTCAGTAGGCGTAGTCAGACCGCCGATAATGGAACCCATGACCATTACCACGACCAGGACAGGCAGAACGACCGACCTCACAGCACGGAACTTTTCCGGCCAGCTTGCCCTCTCGCTTGCTGGCAACGCAGGTGCCAGCTCAGGCTGGAGAAAGCTTCGGATAATGACATACAGCACGGTAATTACGATCAGCAGCAGGCCCGGCAGGATACCTGCGGCAAACATCTTGCCAACAGAGACACCGGAAATGAGGGCATAGAGGATCATCATGATACTCGGTGGTATCAGAATCCCCCAACCACCGCCCGTATTGATCACGCCCAACGCCATACGCTTGTCGTATCCGCGCTGGAGCATCGCCGGCAGAGCGATCGTACCCATTGCCACGACGGCAGCGCCGCTGACCCCGACCATTGCGGCAAATATTGCACAAATGCCGAGCGTACCCACGGCCAGCCCGCCACGCATACCACCAAACCATAGATGCATCATATGGTATAGATCGCGTGCCACGCCGGTACGTTCGAGGATCATCGCCATGAAAACATATAGCGGGATCGCAACCAATGTAAAACTGCCCATGCTGCCGTAGATCTGCGACGACACCATGTA
This sequence comes from Halopseudomonas bauzanensis, assembly GCF_900114735.1. Lineage (GTDB taxonomy): Bacteria > Pseudomonadota > Gammaproteobacteria > Pseudomonadales > Pseudomonadaceae > Halopseudomonas > Halopseudomonas bauzanensis. The sequence goes on from NZ_FOUA01000005.1 coordinate 39,647, forward strand.
AAAAGACTCGATCCCCCAGGTAAAGTAAAGAAATACGACGGAGACACCGCCAAGTACGAAGACCAGGGGGAGCCCTAAGAGAATAAATAATACCAAGGCACCGAAAAAAAGTAGGGTAAGAACTTCAACGCTCACAGTGTATCCCCTGCTTCACCTGTTTCATCTGCATTGGGACACTTAACACCCAAGGCAATGGCAATATCCTGAATAAGTTTAACAATACCCTGCAGCAGCAAAAGGCCTGCGCCGATAGGGATTGCCAGTTTGATCGGCCAGATAGGAGGGTTCCATGCGGAATAGGACGTTTCCCATGTAGCGATTGATTCTTTGGCCATCTCGTACCCAAACCAACCGAATGCCATAACAAATATAAAGAAGAGAACGGAAGTGAAGATGTCGACTGTCGCCTGGACTCGCCGGGGCAATGTGGCATGGAAAATATCGACATTTACATGTCCGCGGTGCGCCAGAATGTAACCGCCGGACAACACTGCATAAAGACCAAAGAGCATCTGGGTAAGCTCATTCGTCCAGACAGTCGGCGCATTAAACAGATAGCGGAGAAAAACTTCTATTAAAATAAAAACAAAGATAGGAATAACGAGGTAGGCAAGAATACGACCGACCCACTCATTGACTTTCGTCACGCCATTCATGAATGCAGAAATTGCACGCATTATACCCTCCCCGGATATATGTATGGCCTATTAAGACTCCCCGGACGCTATGCACCCCCGGGGATATGGATCGATTAAAGGTAACCCAGTTCGCCCAGGAATTCTTTAAGCATGCTTAATGCCTTTTTGGTATTGTCGCTGCGCTGACCTTCCTTCTCCCACTGCCCTTCTGCCACACTCATCAAATGTTCCATTACCGGCTCGGGCAGAGTGTTGACTTGCACGCCCTGCTCGGCAATCGCGTTGGCCAAAGCAACACGTTCCTGGTAGAGGTACTCATTAGTGCGGAACCAGAACTGCTCTTCCAGCGCCTGCTTGACGATCTCTTGCAGGTCCTCTGGCAGCTTGTCGAGAGAACGCTGGCTCACGATATTCACGTCTGTACCGGCAATGTTCAGGGCAGGCTGTACGTGATACTTCGCAATCTCGTACAACGCCATGCTATCAGCACCTTGCGAACCGCCCCAGTGCGCACCGTCCACGATTCCCCCATCCAGCGCAGAATAGAGTTCACCGCCCGGGATATAGGATGCTGCTGCGCCACCCGCTGTCAGAAAGCTCTGCAGTGCGCCGGAGGAGCGGATCTTGAGCCCCTGAAAGTCTGCAAGATTATTGACCGGGCGCTTCAGGACCATCTCGGTGGGATAGATTTTGTCTGTAGACCAATACACGTTATGAGCAGCGGCCTCTTCCTTCAACATATCCTCAAAGCCCATGACCTTATGAAAATAGGTCGCTTCCCAGACATTACGAAACGCAAAAGGCAAGCCAGAAGCAATACCAGCGAGACTGATACGATTCTGGGCATATGAGGGCGAGATTGTTCCCATATCGATAATGCCGCGACTGACAGCATTGAATGTTTCTTGCGCACTGAATAGCGACCCTGCTTCAAACAACTGAAGTTTCAGGCGCCCATCAGAACGCTCTTCGATAATGTTCTTTATTCTGACAAGGCTATCTTCATAGGATGAACTTGATCCAGGCCAGTGCGACTGCACACGCCACGTTATGGAATCGTCAGAAAGTGCTGCAGTGGAAGTGATGGTTGTAGCCGTAGCCAGAGCCAAGGACGCGGCGACAACACCTAACTTGTGACGAAGAGTTCTAAACAACATGGCGGCCTCATTTCATTATTTATTATTAGTTTCGCTGTGCGAAATACTGCTCCACATGGCGACACAGAGAATCAAACCATAGCACACAAAAAGGTGATCGCAACATCCCTTTTTCCACCCTCCTAAAGTAGGGTTGGCATCCCGTTCGGGCCCGTTACGCTGTGACGCACCCTCTCTATATCAGTCTTTTCCAAACGGCAGAGCTTAACAAGATAGTAAGACAGATCTCAAAAGACCAGTCGTCGGATAAAAATGCATATTCAATTTGATGATAAGACCTATTTCGCCTGGTGATATCAGGTTTCATTGCCATTGACTTGCTATCCCAACAACTGTCCAATTCATTGCCCATGAATAAGCCACAGTAACAACAGAACAAAACAAGTAAAAACACCGATTAGAGACATAACAGAAAAAAGACTCAAGGCGGAATATAACTCAATGTTCACTCATCACTACGCTGTCTGGCCGAAACATCTTCCTAAAAGCCTGCCGTTACCCGAAACCAGCCTTGTAACCAACTTGGAGATATCTGCCCGGCGTTATCCGGCCAGGCCAGCCATCATTTTCTACGATACTACGATCAGCTATGCGGAACTCCTGAGCGAAGTGGAATCCCTGGCAGGCTGGCTGCAGAAAAAAGGTCTGAAAAAGGGTGATCGAGCACTGCTTTACATGCAGAACTCCCCCCAATACGTCATAGGTTATTACGCCATTCTGCGTTGCGATGGCATTGTGGTACCGGTAAACCCGATGAACCGCACAACTGAGTTGGAGCATTACGCTTCCGATACTGATGCAGAGTTCTGTCTCGCCGGTTATGAGCTGATGAGTCATGTTTCGCCGCTACTCGGCAAGACCAGCCTCAAGCATATCGTTGTGTCCGCCTACGGCACTCGCTTGCGCGCCCCCACTGACCTTGAGCTGCCAGAAGAGGTAGCGACCTCCCCAGGCCGCTTCGATGAAGGCTGTACCAATTGGGATGAAGCGCTGCAGTCCGGGCACAAGCCCACCCCCTACACTGCGGGCCCTGACGACCTGGCACTTATTCCCTACAGCTCGGGCACTACCGGTGCTCCCAAGGGTTGCATGCACACCCACCGCTCGGTCATGACAACAACGGTACAACGTGTGGTCTGGAACAGCGCAACGGTCAACTCCGTGCAACTGGCAACTCTCCCCTTTTTCCATGTGACCGGCATGCAAGCGTCCATGAACGGCCCGATTTATATCGGCGGGACCAGTGTGATCATGACGCGCTGGAATCGCACCGTAGCCGCACAGCTGATTGAGCGTTACCACGTTACCGGCTGGGCCAACATTGTCACCATGGCGGTGGATTTCTTGCTCAATCCGGAGCTCGACAGGTACGACGTCTCCTCTCTGACTCATATAGGCGGCGGCGGGGCATCCATGCCGGAAGCGGTGGCTGCCAAACTCTACCGCCTCACAGGGCTCCATTACATAGAAGGTTATGGCCTCTCGGAAACAATCGCCGCAACGCATACCAACCCGCCGGACGCGCCCAAGCCCCAATGCCTGGGTATCCCTATGTTTGATGTTGACTCACGGATCATCAACCCCGACACCCTGGAGCTGCTGGGGCCGGGGGAAGTAGGTGAGATCATCAGCCATGGACCGCAAGTTGCCCAAGGTTACTGGAACCGTCCGGATGAAACCGCGGCGGCATTCATTGAGCTGGAAGGCAAGCGATTCTTCCGCACCGGCGACCTGGCCCGCTATGACGACAATGGTTACTTCTACATGGTCGATCGCATCAAGCGAATGATCAATGCCTCGGGATTCAAGGTCTGGCCATCTGAGGTGGAAAGCATGATGTATCAAAACCCCCTCGTTCAGGAGGTATGCATCATTTCATCACCGGATACCAAACGCGGCGAAACAGTAAAAGCCTGCGTTGTGCTATCGGCTGATGCAGACCCGCAAACGGCCGAGCAGGAAATCAGCTCCTGGTGCAAAAGCAACATGGCTGCCTACAAGACTCCCCAGGTCTTCGAATTCGTATCCGCGCTGCCCAAATCCTCATCCGGAAAAATCATGTGGCGCGAACTCCAAGAGCAGGAACACCACAAGATCGGGCACTAAGTGCCCCCACAAGGAGGTAGGAAATCCATCCGTTTGGCCTAGAGCCTGACTCATTTAATAAAAAAGAGATTTCAATGATCAGACCAACCGTTTTTTTTAGAAAGCGCCCACTTGCAACTACCATCGCCTGTCTGGGGTTGCCCATCATGTTGATGGGCGCCGGGTCCGCAGCTGCTCAGAATGGAGAGATAGAAGCGTTGCGGCAACAGCTTAGAGCTCTTGAACAGAAGCTTGACGAAGCTACCGCTCGCATTGAAGCCGAAGCGGCAGCCGCTCGCAACGATGCACAAGAAGTACGCAGCGAGTTGGCCTCGCAACAAAAAAACAACATAGAGACCCGGGAAGCAATCGCCAAGTCCGATCTGATCGTGCGAGAAGGCAAAGGCATCAAGATCGGCGACACCACTGTCACCGTGAGCGGTTTCATCAAAGCGGACGCGGTCTACGCTTCCGGGGGTGACGGCAGCAAGAATAACCGTACCCTGGGCCAAGCAGCCAATTTTGCCGAATTCGCCCGTTCGGATAATGCTGATCGGTGGCGCCTGGGCTCCAGCATTCGGGAAAGCCGCTTCGGCCTGCGCACAGCCACCCCGGATGTGAATGGTCGCGATCTCACCACTTATCTCGAGTTCGATCTTCATGGTTCCGAGGATGGTGCCAATGAGTTTGTTTCCAACAGCTACAACCCTCGAATACGCCTAGCTTATGCTTCCTGGGGCGATTGGACTGTGGGGCAGGATGTCACGACCTTCTCCGAACTCGCAGCGATCCCGGAAATTCTCAATCAAGGCAAGATGGCAGCTTTCATTTATGCTCGCCAACCGCTGCTGCGATACAGCATGAATGCACCGGGCGGCCGTCTCTTTGCCGCCCTGGAAAACCCGGAAGACGGCGATCACGATCAGGCCTTCCCTGATGCGGTCCTGCGCTATCAGGTGCGCAACGATTACGGCACCTACGCCCTTGCGGTCATGGCACGCACCCTCGAAAAAGGAAGCACCGGCGATCGCTCGTTGCAAGGCGCAACATCCCTGTCGGCACGCATCCCCACTATTGGCAAGGATAACCTGCGGCTACAGTACAGTTACGGTGCCTTGGGCCGCTATGCGGGGCTGAGAACGTTCCAGGATATTCTGAATACCGACGGTACGGATGTTAATGGGGATACTGTTTACGGCGACCTCAAGCCTGCTGTCTCCTACGGCGCAACCGCCGCCTATCAGAGACACTGGTCACCGAAATGGCGTTCCAACCTGAGCCTGTCGCAAGTGGAAATGGTGACCGATACCGACCCGCAGGAACTGGGCCGCTATTTTGATCGCTTCTCTTCCGCCCATCTGAACCTGCTGTATGCCGCCACAGACCGCATCACGCTGGGATTGGAATACGCATATTGGGACTTCGCTGCCATTGAGCAGTCCACGTCATATCAATATGAGCAGGTGATGGCGTCAGCCAAGGTTGATTTCTGAATCGGCACCAATAACGCAGCCCCATTGCCGGGGCTGCTTCTTACCAACCATCGATCTTATTCATTCTTGATAAACAGTAGCGTCATTCTGTCACTCTCGCCGATCGACAAATATTGCGCCCGATCTTTATCACCAAGACGCAATGTCGGTGGCAGAGTCCATACCCCTTCCGGGTGTGTGGTGGTATCCCGTGTATTCTGGTTGACGGGGCTGCGGGACAACAGCTCAAAGCCTGCCTCCTCTGCCAACTCCACAATCAGCTCTTCAGTCACATAGCCAGTCCGGATCATCGTTTCCAGGTCGGTACCAATACGCGCACGGTGCTCCACCAGCCCCAGCATGCCGCCCGGTTTCAGCGCCGCATGCATTTTCCTGAATACCAACAAGGCCTCATCTCTTCCCTGCGCCAACCAATTATGGACATTGCGGAAGGTCAGGACACGATCCACCGAAGCTGGCGGCGCGATAGGTGTTTGTGGATCGTAATTCAGCACGGTCAGCTCAACATCACCGTATACCTCAGGCGATTTGTCCAGCTTTGCCTGGAATTCCGCCCGGGACTTGCGGAAAAACTCCAGTTCGCTGTCAGGGTCGAAATGCGCGGCAATATATAACCCCTCATCGCGCAGGAGGGGAGCAAGAATCTCGGTATACCAGCCATCGCCCGGCCAGATCTCGACAACGCTGTGCTGGGGTTCGATTGCGAAGAAGGTCAGAGTCTGCTCAGGATTTCTGGCTGCATCGCGCATCACATTACTGATTGACCTCACGCTACTCCCAACCGCTTGCTTTATCACCCCCTGTTGCTCTGCATCCAGTCTCGGCGCGGTAGTGTTTTCCTGCGCACTGACGAGGCTGGCCAAAAGCACCAGGATGCCGCCAATTACTATCTTCAACATCATCAACTCCATGGGAGAAAAAATTAGCTCGTGCGCATGACGACAGGCCTATCAGACTTGCTTATGCACCTCCATTCCAACCAAGGGACATGCTTCTCCCAATGCTTGTCCCTGTATAAGGTCGGCATCAACCTACACACGTTATGGTTCAAATTACTCCGACTGCTCAAGGACCCATTATGTTCGATCTCAGCCCGCGAATTCAGGAACTGAAACAACAGCTCGAAGCCTTCATGGACGAGCACATTTATCCCAACGAAGCGCTGTTCTACGAGCAGGTCAAGCAGAGCAAGTGGTCCCACCCGGCCATTCTGGAGGAATTGAAGCAGAAGGCGAAAGCCCAGGGCCTATGGAATTTGTTTCTGCCTGAGTCCGAGCGCGGCGCCGGCCTGACCAACGAAGAATACGCCCACCTGTGCGAAATCATGGGCCGTGTGTCCTTTGCCGGTGAGGTATTCAACTGCAACGCGCCGGATACCGGCAACATGGAAACCATTGAGCGTTACGGTAACGACGCGCAGAAAGAACAGTGGCTGAAGCCGCTGCTGGCCGGCGAAATCCGGTCCTGCTTCTCCATGACCGAACCGGACGTCGCTTCTTCCGATGCCACCAACATCGAATGCGAAATCCGCCGTGAGGGCGACGAGTATGTGATCAATGGCACCAAGTGGTGGTCCTCTGGAGCCATGAACGAGCATTGCAAGATTGCCATCGTGATGGGCAAAACCGACCCGAATGCACCCAAGCACCTGCAGCAGAGCATGATTCTGGTACCGCTGGATGCCCCGGGCGTGACCATCGTCCGCGACCTGCATGTGTTCGGCTACGACCATGCGCCCCACGGCCACGCCGAAATTCGCTACGAGGATGTCCGCGTACCGGTATCCAACATCCTGCTGGGTGAAGGTCGCGGCTTCGAGATTGCCCAGGGTCGCCTCGGGCCAGGCCGGATTCACCACTGCATGCGTGCCATCGGCCAGGCCGAGCGCGCGCTGGAAGCCATGTGCCGCCGCGCCGCTGAGCGTGTTGCCTTCGGCAAGCCGATGTACAAGCTGGGCAGCGTGCCGGAAATGATTGCCCGCTCGCGCTGCGAGATCGACCAGGCCCGCCTGCTGACCCTGCATGCCGCGCGCAGCATGGACAAGCACGGCAACAAGGTCGCTCGCCAGCAGATCGCCATGATCAAGGCAGTAGCACCGACCATGTTGTGCAACGTCATCGATCGTGCCATCCAGGTCCATGGCGCCAAGGGTGTCTGCCAGGACTCCTTCCTCGCTTCGGCCTACGCCAAGGCCCGCACCCTGCGCCTGGCCGATGGCCCGGATGAAGTGCACCTGAATAGCATCGCCAAGCTGGAGATGGGGCAGTACCTGTAACCAGCACGGCGAGCCCCGTGGGAGCGGTCTTGATTGCGAATGGACTGGCAGTAAATCTGCAGTCAAGACCGCCCCACCCGTAAGACTGCTCCCACGGCAAGTGCAAGCAAGCGAGTGAGAGTAGCTGAGAGGGGCGCCCTCGCCGCGACGCTGGCCGCCAGGCCAGCCAATGCGGCCAGCACCGAATCCATTTATTTCCGAACAGGAGCTGCCCATGAGCACTCTTTTTGACCTGACCGGCAAAGTCGCCGTCATCACCGGTTCCACCAAGGGTATCGGCCGTTCGATCGCCGAAGAATTTGCCAGGGCTGGTGCCCGTGTGGTCATTTCCAGCCGCAAGGCCGATGCCTGCGAAAAAGTCGCCGGTGAACTGCAGGCCCAGGGTCTGGAAGCCATGCCAATCCCCTGCCATGTGGGTGACAAGGCTCAGCTGCAGAATCTGGTCGACACCACCATCAATACCTGGGGCAAGATTGATATTCTGGTCTGCAACGCTGCCACCAACCCGGTCTACGGACCGACTGCCAACGTCAGCGATGAAGCCTTCGACAAGATCATGGCGACTAACGTCAAGGGCACTTTCTGGCTGTGCAACATGGTCATCCCGCAGATGACTCGATTGGGTGGCGGTTCCATCGTGCTGTTGTCGAGCATCGCTGGTATCCGTGCCAGCGCCAATATCGGTGTATATGGCATGTCCAAAGCCGCCGAAGCCGGACTGGCACGCAACCTGGCGCTGGAGTATGGCCCGCAGAACATCCGCGTCAACTCCATCGCTCCCGGCTTGATCCGTACCGATTTTGCCCAGGCTCTGCTGGACGATCCGGATCGCCTGACCCGCGTCGAGCAATCCCTGCCGCTGCGCCGGGTCGGCGAGCCCGTTGATATCGCTGGCGTGGCGCTGTTCCTGGCCTCCTCGGCCGGCGCCTATGTCACCGGCCAGACCATCGTCGCTGATGGCGGCGATACCATTACCTGAGCTGCCTACGGTAACCAGTCTGCCCCCTGGCATATTTGCCGCCGGGGTGGCAGGCTTTACATCCAATCAAAAAACAGATACCACGGATCTTCTACATGAGCGAAGCCACCCTGATCGATGTACTGTCGGCCCACCGTTTCGATGAAGCGAAACTGGCCGCCTACCTGCAAGGACGCATACCGGGCGCCGAGCACGGCATGACCATTCAACAGTTTCAGGGTGGACAGTCCAACCCGACCTTCCTGCTGAGCATCGGCGAGAACCGCTACGTGCTGCGCAAGAAGCCGCCGGGCAAGTTGCTGCCATCCGCACACATGGTTGAGCGTGAGTACCAGGTCATCAGCGCACTGGGCAGCACCGATGTACCCGTGCCCACCGCCCGCCTGCTGTGTGAAGATCCCGACGTGATCGGCACACCCTTCTACATCATGGATCACGTTGAAGGCCGGGTGCATTCCCATCCACTGCTGGAAAAGGTATCCGCTGAACAGCGCATGCCGATTCATCGCTCGATGATCGAGACCATGGCCAAGCTGCACAATGTTGACTGGAAAGCGGTCGGCCTGGAAAGCTACGGCAGGCATGAAGGCTACGTTGCGCGCCAGATCAAACGCTGGAGCGGCCAGTTCGAGGCCAGCCGCACGGGTGACATGCCCTCCATGGATGCACTGATGGCCTGGCTGCCGGAAAACGCGCCGCAGGATGATGTAACGACTATCGCCCACGGCGACTTCCGGATCGGCAACCTGATCCTGCATCCCGAGCGCCCAGAGGTCGTCGCCATTCTTGACTGGGAGCTCGCCACCCTGGGCCATCCGCTGTCCGATCTGGCTTACTGCTGCCTGCCCTATCACCAGAATACCGGCTTTGAAGGGATGCGTGGCCTGAAGGGGTTGAATCTGAAGGATTACAACGTGCCGGAGGAACAGCAGGTGCTGGATTGGTACTGCGAGTTCACCGGGCGCACGGAAATCCCCAACTGGAATTTCTTCCTTGCCTTCTCGCTGTTCCGCCTGGCCGCGATTGTCCAGGGCGTGTACCACCGGGCATTGCAGGGCAACGCCAGCAACGCTGACGCTCTTGAGGTCGGTAAGCGTGCCAGCCTGCTGGCCGATACCGGCTGGGAAATCGCCCAGCGGAAGTAGATGTCCATGTGACAGCTGCTTTGCTTTGTGGGAGCGGCCAAGGCCGCTCCCACAAAAGCTTTCACACATTAACAGCTGCTACCTGCAGGTATAACCCTCCATACGCCACAACAAAATTCCAAAAGGTACTTTCATGTCCAAACCCGTAAAGCGCGTTCTGCTCACCAATGATGATGGCTGGCGCGGGCCCGGTCTCAAGGTCATGGAGGAAATTGCCGCGCAAATTGCCGAGGAAGTCTGGATCGTCTCACCCGACCTGGATCAGAGCGGCGTTTCCATGTCCGTCACCCTGCATCATCCGCTGCGCCTGCATACCTTTGGCGAACGCCGATTCAGCGTCAGCGGCACACCCAGTGATTGTGTGCTGCTAGGCGTGTCCGAACTGATGCCCGAGCCGCCGGACCTGGTGTTGTCAGGTGTTAACCACGGCGCCAATTTCAGCGACTCGGTGGCGTTCTCGGGCACCATTGGTGGTGCGCTTACTGCCACTTTGCTGAACATACCGGCCATTGCCCTGAGTCAGGCGTATCATCGCGGCGTCCCGGCGCACTGGGATACCGCTCGCCAGTTTGGGCCCGTGGTGGTGCGCCAACTGCTGCAACGTGGCTGGCCGGAAGATTGCGCGATGAACGTCAACTTTCCAGCAATGACGCCCCAACAGGTGAAAGGTGTTGCCATTTGCCGACCGCGCCGCGGCAGCATCGGCGGTGTCAATATCGAAGCGCGACGTGATACCCGTGACATCCCGTACTACTGGATGGGCTTCCGTCGCCAGACCGAACGGGTCGAAGCGCCGGAAAGCGATGTTTGCGCCCTGCGGGAAGGCCTGATCGGCATGTCGCCCTTGCGGCTGGAGCGGGATATTGCCGCCGACTGGCAAATCGATACCAACGACATGGCACGCGAGATGGGTATCGATACCTGAGCCAACGCCCTGGGTCGCACCTGCAGCAATTGCTACCTGCAGGGCGAGCGACCGCTGATCCACCTCCGCGCCTGCGGAGGTTCCTTAACCTTCCAGCCGGTAATAAGATGGTCTTGTCATCCAACCCAGGAGCAAGCCATGCACAGCCTTCCCGATCATATTCGTTACAGCCTCGGCCAATGCAAGCTCGGCAGCCTGTTGCTGGCGGGCTGCGAAACCGGTATCTGCGCGATTCTGCTGGGTGATGATGAGCAGACCATGATGGCTGACCTGCAGCGCCGCTTTCCTCGCGCGACATTGACCCAGGATGATGCAGCGCTCGGCGCTGACCTGCAGGCGTTACTGCGCTATGTGGATCAACCCCTGGGGCGGTTGCAGATGCAGCAGCCGCTCAACGCCTTCGGCAGCGACTTTCAGCAGCAGGTCTGGGGCGAACTGGCCAAGGTCCCGGCCGGGCAGACCATCAGCTATACCGAGCTGGCCCGACGGCTTGGCAAACCAGCTGCAGTGCGCGCCGTAGCCGGCGCCTGTGCAGCCAACCCGCTGGCGATTGTCGTGCCCTGCCATCGTGTGCTGCGTAGCGACGGCGGCATCTCCGGCTACCGCTGGGGTGTAGAGCGCAAACAGCAACTCATCGAGCTGGAGCGCCAGCTGGCAGGCTGATATCCAATATACGGCTGCGGTGTCGCACCGGCTCTCTCACACTGCCGTTTTGCCCCGCCACCCTTTGCGAACGACATGGATGCAGGAGTTAGGGCGAGGCAGGCCGCCAACGCCGAGGCGAAAGATCCACCGACGACTCCGCACCCCGGCACCAGACTGAATTCTCGGCCTTCGCCGAGAATTCAAGTGGCACTCTCAGAAACAGCCTTCGGGCATATCCAGCGTGGTGCGGTCCGCCTCGCCCAGCACCTTGGCCAGCGCCAGCGGCTTGGGAAGTTCGTAGCGCAGGAAGTATTCGCAGGCTCTGAGCTTACCCTCGTAGAACGCCGCTGTACGCGGCCCGCCCTGTTCCAGCCCGCGTAGTGCGGTCTGGGCCTGGCGCAGCCATATCCAGCCCACCACCACATGGCCAAAGCACTCCATGTACAGATAGGCATTGGCCAGGGCGCGCTCCGGATCTTCGCGGCGCAAGGCCTGCAGCGACTCGGTCACCGCCTGCAGCGTATCCAACGCCTCGGCCAGCAGCGCCCGCGAGCTTTCCAGTTGCGCATGGCCGGCGCATTCACTCAGGGTATTGCTGATGTTCTGGACCAGCGCCCGATAGAAACGCCCATCCTGCATCGCCACCTTGCGCCCCAACAGATCCTGGCCCTGGATACCGTGGGTGCCTTCGTGGATCGGGTTCAGGCGATTGTCGCGGTAGAACTGCTCAACCGGATACTCCCGGGTGTAGCCATAACCGCCATGCACCTGAATCGCCAGGCTGTTGGCCTCGACACAGAACTGCGATGGCCAGGACTTGACGATGGGAATCAGCAGATCCAGCAGGCCGGCGGACTCCTCACGCACTTGCTGATCTTCCGCATATTTCTTCTGATCGGATAGCGTTGCTGCATACAGACAGAGCGCCAGACCGCCTTCGACGAAGGATTTCTGCGCCAGCAACATGCGACGAATATCGGCATGCTGGATCAGCGGGATCATCGGGCTCTGCGGGTCGCGCTCCTTGAGCGGTCGACCCTGGCGCCGTTCACGGGCATATTCCAGGGCGTGCAGATAACCGGTATAGCCCAGCATTGCCGATCCCAGCCCGACCCCGATGCGCGCCTCGTTCATCATGTGGAACATCTGCGCCAGCCCTTGGTGCGGCTCGCCAACCAGATACCCCACCGCCCCGCCCTGCTCGCCAAAGTTGAGCATGGTCGAGGTGGTACCGCGATAGCCCATCTTGTGGATCAGGCCAGCGAGGGTTACATCATTGCGCTCGCCCAGACTGCCGTCCTCGTTGACCATGAACTTGGGCACGATGAACAGCGAAATACCCTTCACCCCAGGCGGAGCGTCTGGCAGCTTGGCCAGTACCAGATGCACGATATTCTCGCTCAGTTCATGATCACCGGCGGAAATGAAGATCTTGTTGCCAGTGATACGATAACTGCCGTCACCCGCCGGTACCGCCCGGGTCTTGATGTCCGCCAGCGAGGAACCGGCCTGAGGCTCGGTCAGGCACATGGTGCCGAAGAAGCGTCCGGCCATCATCGGCTCGGCGAAGCGCTGTTTATATTCCTCGCTGCCGTGGGCCATGATCAGGTTGCAGGCAGCGATAGTCAGCCCGGCATAGGCCTGGGTGCTGACGTTGGCGCCCTTGATCAGACCAATACAGGTCTGGGCAATCACCGACGGCAACTGCATGCCACCACGCTCATAATCCTGCGAAGCTGCCATCAGCCCGGTATCACGCAGTACCGCCAATGCTTCGGAGACCTCCGGGCGAATCACCACCTTGCCGTTCTCGAAACGCGGCTCATCGCCATCGCACAGGTGGTTATGCGGGGCAAAGGTCTCAGCACCGACTTTCAGCGCCAGTTCGATCGCCGCGTCGAAGGTATCGCGGCTATGATCAGCATAACGGGGGAATTCGGTAAAACGCTCGACGTCCAGCAGCTCGTACAACAGAAAGGCGAGATCGTCGGTATTGATGATCTTCTGTGACATGGCAAATCCTCCGGCATTGAGCCTCAAGCGGCAAGATGCAGAAAAAGCTCAAAAGCAAATCCAAAAGCAAAACCCGAGCATAGGCCCGGGTTTGCTTGCAGCGACAACTTAACGCTTACAGCTGCCTTATACGATCTCGAACAGACCGGCAGCGCCCTGGCCGCCGCCGATGCACATGGTCACGACCACGTACTTGACGCCACGGCGCTTGCCTTCGATCAATGCGTGGCCGGTCAGACGCGAGCCGGTGACGCCATAGGGGTGACCAATGGCAATGGAACCACCGTTGACGTTCAGGTTTTCCATCGGGATGCCCAGACGATCGCGGCAGTACACTACCTGGGAAGCGAAGGCTTCGTTCAGCTCCCACAGACCGATATCGTCCATCTTCAGACCGTTACGCTCGAGCAGACGCGGAATCGCGAAGACCGGACCGATACCCATTTCGTCCGGCTCGCAACCGGCAACCGCGAAGCCGCGGAAGATACCCATGGGTTCGATGTTCAGTTGCTCGGCAACCTTGCCGTTCATCACGGTGCAGACCGAGGCACCGTCGGACAGCTGACTGGCGTTACCGGCAGTCACGAAATGCTCGGGGCCACGCACCGGGTTCAAGCCGGCCAGACCTTCCAGCGTGGTCTGCGGACGGTTGCACTCATCACGGGTCAGGGTAACCTGCTGGTCGGTGACTTCGCCGGTTTCCTTGTTCTGCACTTTCATGCTGGTGGTGAACGGTACGATTTCGTCATCGAACTTGCCCGACTCCTGACCGGCAGCCACACGCTGCTGGCTGATCAGCGAGTACTCGTCCTGAGACTCACGGCTGACATTGTAGCGGGCAGCCACGATATCGGCGGTTTCGATCATGGACAGGTACAGCTCAGGCTTATTGCGCTTGATCCACTCGTTGGTGCCGCGGAACATATTGAGCTTGTCGTTCTGGCACAGGCTGATCGATTCAACACCACCGGCAACGATGGCGGGAACCTTCTCGCTGATCACACGCTGGGCGGCAATCGCGATGGACTGCAGGCCCGAGCTGCAGAAACGGTTGATCGACATACCGGCGGTGGTTACCGGCAGGCCGCCACGGATGGCCGCCAGGCGGGCCATGTTCTTGCCCTGGGCACCTTCATGGAAGGTGGCACCGAGGATCACGTCCTCAACCAGCGCAGGATCGATGCCGGCACGCTTTACCGCTTCCTCGATAACGAAGCCGGCCAGGTCGACACTGTGAGTGTCATTCAGCGCACCGCGGTAGGATTTGCCCAGGCCGGTACGGGCCGTGGATACGATTACTGCATCAGTCATGGTTCAGCTCCTATTTTCAAACACTGCGCCCGCAGGCGCGCAAGTCGAATGATGGCGGCTCAGACCGCCTGTTCCTGTTCCTGCCGGGCGCCCCAGGCGGCGAGCGTCTCGCGCGCCTCTCGGTAGGGCTTGATCCCCATCCATAGCAGCACCACGGATCCGAGGGTAATGATGCTGGCTACCCAGAAAATCGAATAACGGATGGCGTAATCATCCTGGAATACATAGTCGGTCACCAGTGCCACGGCAGTCGGGCCAATACCCAGGCCGATCAGGGTGATGATGAACAGATAGATGGCCGATGCCTGCCCACGCATGGCGTTGGGCATCACTTCCTGGATCGCTGCCGGCGCGACACCGAACGGCATCGCCACGGTGAAGACATTGAAGAACATGATGATCCACAGCAGGGTCATGTTATCGACCAGATAGACCACATTGCAGAGCAGTGTCAGCGAGGCAGCAAGCACCCCTACCCGCATGTTCGAATCCTTGTAGCCACGGCGTGACAGGTAATCGGACAGACGCCCACCAAAGACGATCCCCAGTGAACCAGCCACCATCACCAGCGAGCCATAATAGATACCTACCTCACCCGGAGTCAGCCCATGGTTGCGGATGAAGAAGGTGGGAATCCATGCCGAGGCGCCGTAGGAAGCGAACGAAAGACAGGCGAAGCCGAAGTTGTGGCAGATCACGGCCTTGCGGATGCTCAGCAGATACGCGCCCACTTCTTTCAGTGGCACTGCCACACCAGCGCCCACACCCTTGCGGGTCGGCTCCCGAATGGCCAGCAACACCAGGCAGAAGAGTGCGCCCACAGCGCCCAGCACCAGGAAGATTATCTGCCAGGGTCGCACCGTGCCCAATAGCGGCAGCACCATGTCACCGCGCGCATTGGCCCAGGTAATGACGATCCCGCCCAGCAGAAACGCCAGACCGGCACCAAGATAGATACCCATGGAGTAGACGCTGATAGCGGTGGCGCGCTTTTCCGGTGGGAAGCTGTCAGCCATGAGGGAATAGGCCGCCGGCGACAACGCCGCCTCGCCGGCACCCACGCCGATACGGAACACCACGAAGTGCCAGTACTGCTTGGCCAGGCCGCAAGCAGCGGTCATCAAACTCCAGAACAGGATGCCCCAGGCGATCAGCCCGCGACGACTGCGGCTGTCAGCCACCCGCCCCAGGGGGATACCGGCAATAGTATAGAAGATAGCGAAGGACAAGCCCATCAACAGGCTCATCTGCGTATCGGAAATACCCAGGTCCGCCCGGATAGGCCCGACCAGCAGATTCAGTATCTGGCGGTCGATAAACGACAACACATAAGCCATCAACAGAATGGCCACAGTGATCCAGGCACGAGCTGTAGTTGGGTAGCTATTCTTATCTATCACTAGCGCACTCCGTGGCGTCGACAAAAACCTTATCGAAGACTACCAAGTTCGCAGTGCGAAAGTCGATTTCGAAAATACTACATCAGCAAATACGATGCGGAACTATCATCTGGAGCTATAACCGCCTCAAAAAATAACATCACGCCGCCTCTCTTGCGCCTGTTTCCAGCAATGTCTGCAGAGTATCGGCGCAGGTCTGGCGACGAACCTGGTCGAACAGCAGCTGTGCCTCCGGATAGTTACGCGCCAGAAACCCCAGCCATTGCTTGAGCCGCCCCGGAGCATGACGATCGGCCGTGCGCAGGCGTACCTGGCGGTAGAAGTCGATCAACCACGGCCGCAGATCGCTCCAGCTCATCAACACAGGCGGTGCGCTCCGGTGCATCGCGCGGATGCCTTGGCCCAGATCCGGACAGGCAACCAGACCACGGCCTATCATCACCTGCTCGCAGCCACTGATTTCCCGGATGCGCTGGTAGTCGGCCACATCGTTCACGTCGCCATTGGCGATCACCGACACGCTCACTGATTCACGCACCCGCGCCAGCCATTCCCAATGCGCCGGAGGTTTATACCCTTCCACTTTGGTGCGCGCATGCACGGCGATTTCCGCCGCACCGGCGGTAGCCAGAGCGCTGGCGCATTCGAGGGTCAGACTGGTATCGCTGTAACCCAGGCGCATCTTGGCGGTGACCGGTATGTCTGCCGGCACTGCCGCCCGCACGGCAGCAACGATCCGGTGCAGCGTGTCCGGCTCGCGCAGCAAGGTGGCGCCACCCCGATGGCGATTGACGGTCTTGGCCGGACAGCCGAAATTCAGGTCCACCGCCGGCGCACCCAACTCAGCCAGCAGCGCAGCATTGTGCCCCAGCCAGTCGGGGTCGGAGCCAAGCAGTTGTGGATGCACCGGCACTCCCGCTGCGGTCTTCCAGCCATGCAGGCTTTCCGGCACGATGCGGCGGATGCTGCCGACATTCAGCGGCCCCTCGGTCACCCGGATAAATTCGCTGACACAGCGGTCGATACCGCCGATACGGGTCAGGATATCGCGCAGCGGCGCATCCACCAGCCCCTCCATTGGCGCAAGAATGATGCCGTGCTTCATGGCTTGAGGCCGTGACCGGCGAGCAGCTCTAGCAGTCCGGCCTCGTCCATCACCGCCACGCCCAGTTGCTCAGCCTTGGCCAGTTTGCTACCGGCGCCGGGGCCAGCCACCACACAGTGGGTCTTGGCCGATACGCTGCCGGCAACCTTGGCACCGAGGCTTTCCAGATGATCCTTGGCGATATCCCGGGAGAAAGCTTCCAGGGTTCCGGTCAGCACCCAGGTCTGACCGCTCAGGGGCAGTTCCGCCCCCCGGGCCTTCGGGCTGTCCCAGTGCATGCCGAAGTCCCGCAATTGCTGCTCGATAGCCAGTACCTGCTGGCGTTGCTCGGGTTGCTGGAAGTATTCGCGCAGGCTCTTGATGGCTTTTTCATTGAGCCGTTCCACCTGCTTGAGGTCCAACCAGTCTGCCTCGATGATGGCGGTCAGACTGCCAAACCGCTCCGCCAGTCGCTGGGCACTGGTGCGCGCGACCGAGGGAATTTCCAGCCGGGCGAGGAACTCATCAAGGCCGACGCTGGCAGCGAACTCCGCAGCCAGTTGCCCCTCATCCTGCAATTGCACTCCCCGCTCGAGCAACTTGCTGATCACCGTTCGGTTGTGCTCATCCTCGAAGAACGCTGTGATTTCATGGGCAACCTCGGCACCGATTTCCGGCAGGAACTGCAACACCTCCTCCCGCGCCTGGCTAATCCGCTCCAGCGTGCCCAGAGCCCGGGCCAACAACTTGGCGGTTTCTTCGCCCACATCGGGGATACCCAGCGCATAGATAAAGCGCGCCAGACTGACCTGCTTGCTCTGCTGGATGGCCAACAGCAGATTGTTGGTCGATACTTCAGCGAAGCCTTCCAGCGTAATCACCTGGTCGTAGGTCAGCGCATAGAGGTCGGCGGGTGAGGCAATCATCTCCCGCTCGATCAATTGCTCAACGATCTTGTCACCGAGGCCATCAATATCCAACGCCCGCCGGGAGACGAAGTGGATGATCGCCTGCTTCAACTGCGCCTTGCAGGCCAGCCGGCCGACACAGCGATAAGCCGCGCCCTCGGTCACCGTCTGCTTGCCCCGTCCGCGCTTGATCAACTGAGTGCGCTCGACCGCCGAGCCGCATACCGGACAGTGCTCGGGTACCAGCACCGGCCGTGCATCGGCCGGTCGTAGATCGGTCACCACCTGCATGACCTGGGGAATGACATCACCGGCCCGGCGAATGATCACCGTGTCGCCGATCATCACGCCCAGCCGCTGCACCTCGTCCATATTGTGCAAGGTGGCATTCGAAACGGTGACACCAGCGACCTGCACCGGCTTCAGTCGTGCCACCGGGGTAACCGCACCGGTGCGTCCAACCTGGAATTCCACATCCAACAACTCGGTCATTTCCTCGCTGGCGGGGAATTTGTGGGCAATCGCCCAGCGCGGCTCCCGAGCGCGAAAGCCCAGCTCCCGCTGCCAACTCAGGTCATTGACCTTGAACACCACGCCGTCGATCTCGTAGGGCAGACTGTTGCGACGCTCACCAATATCACGGTAATAATCCAGACACCCATCGATGCCTTCAACCAGCTTCAGTTCACGGCTGATCCGCAACCCCCAGTCACGCAGCCGATGCAGAATGCCAACCTGGGTATTCGGCAACTCGCCTTCAAAGCGGCCGACGCCATAACAACAGAATTCCAGCGGCCGCTGGGCGGTGATGCCGGAGTCCAGTTGCCGTAGCGAACCGGCAGCAGCGTTGCGCGGGTTGGCAAAGGTCTTGCCGCCGGTTTCGCGGGCGCTCTCGTTCAGACGCTCGAAACCGGCCTTGGTCATGTAGACCTCACCGCGCACTTCAAGCACCGCCGGCCAGCCTTCACCGCGCAGCTTCAAGGGGATGTTACGCACGGTACGCACGTTGGCAGTGATGTCTTCGCCGGTAGTGCCATCGCCCCGCGTGGCACCGCGGGTCAGCACGCCATTTTCGTACAGCAGGCTGAGCGCCAAGCCATCGAGTTTGGGCTCGCAGCAATAGGCGACAGCGGTGCCCTGGTCCAACAGATCACCTTCCGGCAGATCCAGCGAGCGTCGTACGCGGCGGTCGAAATCGCGCATATCGGCTTCTTGAAACGCATTGCCGAGGCTGAGCATGGGGACGTCATGGCGCACCTGGCCGAAGGCCGATGAAGCCATGCCGCCGACCCGCTGGGTGGGCGAGTCGGGCGTAATGATGTCCGGATTGGCCTCTTCCAGCGCCCGCAGCTCGGTGAACAGGCGATCGTATTCCGCATCGGGCACCGTGGGTTCGTCGAGTACGTAGTAGCTGTAATTATGCTGGTCGATCGTTTCGCGCAGCTCTTTCGCACGCAGGGCCGGGTCGGGGATTACGGTCATGGTCGGTCAAATCATCGGAGGTGGAACGAGGGTGTGATTGTAGCAGGATAAGGGGGCGGGAGGCTGAGCTGACGGGGCTTGAGGTTGTCGCCGGATCAATACTGGCCGGCGAGGTTTCGCTGGCCTTTCGAGCTCATAGCCCAATGGAGAGTGGGTGCTCCGGGACTCCGATGGTCGAGGTGGCGCTCACCCAAGAATCCGAATATGGGGGCGGGCTTGCCCGCGAACAGACTTGCGAGAAAGCCTTCGCGGCCAGCCCGCCCCCACAGAAAGGCGAACGCAGATAGATCAGCGACGCAACCCGAAGCGCTTGCGTTCGAATTCGGCGATGCGTTGGCGATAATGCTCGATGGTCTGAGCGGTCAGCACGCTGCGATTCTCGTCTTTCAGATCGCCACCCAGTTCCTGTGACAGCTTACGTGCCGAGGCAATCATCAGATCCAGGGCCTGCTTCGGGTGCCGCGGGCCGGGCAGTCCCATGAAGAAGGTCACCGCA
Source organism: Halopseudomonas bauzanensis (assembly GCF_900114735.1). GTDB lineage: Bacteria > Pseudomonadota > Gammaproteobacteria > Pseudomonadales > Pseudomonadaceae > Halopseudomonas > Halopseudomonas bauzanensis. The sequence goes on from NZ_FOUA01000005.1 coordinate 59,683, forward strand.
CGCACATGATTGTGCTCCAGCTCGTCGAGATCGAAAGTACCGGGTTTCAATGCATTGGCCATGGAGAACAGCACATCGCCGTTGCCGGTCATGCTTTCGTGACGGTGGAAGATGTTCATGTCGCCGTAGCGCAGTCCGCTTTCCATGATGCTCTGCATCATGGCGGCCCCAGGGAAACCTTCCTCGCTGCGAGCCACCACCAGAATGACCAGCACTTCTTCCGGCGCCACGGGCTCACTGGCCGGCGATGCGGGTGCCTGGGTAGCCTGGGCAGTAACCGGCTCTGATTCAGCAATCGGCTCACGCCGAGGCCGCGGCGTACGGCTCGACTGCGCGCGCGGCGCAGGCTCCGGAGCACGCTCGGGCTCATCCAGATCCAGTCCGGCCTGCTCCGGCTGACGCATCTCGTCAACCTCCAGACTATCGATGGTGTCAGCAGTCACCTGGTCATCGCCGAAGGTAGGTTCTTCCCGTTCGCCGCGCGCGATAACACGCGCCGGGCCGAGCAGCTCGTCGCCGGCCGCGCCCTCAGGCAAGTCCTTGAAATCGCGTTCCAGTTTGAAGCGGATGCGTGAACGGCCGCCCATGCGTCGCCACCCATCGAAAAGAATCCCCGCAATGACCAGAAGGCCGATAATGATTAGCCACTCTCGCAAACCAAAATCCATGAATATGCAGTTCCCGTTATGCCATACCGTTGAAGAGTTCCCGAGCGGGACTCCCGGCGTATGGCATTTTCACGCCACACCCCAATACATGCGAGACAGTAACACGCCCGAGCAATGTTGTGCAGGTGCTAGGGTCTGTTGACGTTTCATCGCGAACCGCAGGGCCGGGCCTATTTTTGGGCGGCGCGGTCGCGATGAAACGTCAACAGACCCTAAACCTCTGCCAATGCCACCGCCTCTTCGACATTGACTGTGACAAGTCGAGAGCAGCCAGGTTCATGCATGGTCACCCCCATCAGTTGATCGGCCATCTCCATGGCGATCTTGTTGTGGGTGATGTAGATGAACTGCACCCTGCTCGACATCTCCTTGACCATCCGAGCGTAGCGGCCGACGTTGGCGTCGTCCAGCGGTGCATCCACCTCGTCAAGCATGCAGAACGGTGCGGGATTGAGCTGGAAAATGGAGAACACCAGGGCAATGGCGGTCAATGCTTTCTCGCCGCCGGACAGCAGATGGATGGTGCTGTTCTTCTTGCCGGGCGGCCGCGCCATGATGGTCACGCCGGTATCCAGCAGATCATCACCGGTCAGCTCCAGCCAGGCATTGCCGCCGCCGAACACTTTTGGAAACAGATTCTGCAGGCCAGCATTGACCTTATCGAAGGTTTCCTTGAAACGGCTGCGGGTTTCCCGGTCGATCTTGCGGATGACCTGTTCCAGGGTATCGAGTGCCTCCTCCAGATCCGCATTCTGGGCGTCCAGATACTGCTTGCGCTGGGACTGCAGCTCATATTCCTCGATTGCCGCCAGGTTGATCGCACCCAGCCGCTGGACCTGCCCGTCCAGTCGCATCAACTGCTGCTCCCACTCGGCCTCAGTGGCACCAGCAGGCAGCGTGGCAATGACGCTCTGCAAGTCGTAGCCGGCCTCCAGCAATTGCTCCTGCAAGCCTTGCCGGCGGGTCTGCATGTCGCGCGCGAGCAGCCTTTGTTCATCCAACTGGTTGCGCAACAACTGGGCCTGTTGTTCGGCCTGCTGCCGACGGCGCTCCTGCTCACGCATCTGCTGGTCGACCAACTCCAGTGCCTGCCGGGCGGTACCCAACTCCTGTTCGGCCTGCAGCCGACGCTCCAGCAGGGATTCCAGCTCGATACGCTGGTCCTCCTCCGGCCCCTGCGTCTCCTCCAACGACATCTGCAATTGCTCGCGGCGCTCGGCCAGCCGTTCGACCTGGGTCTGCAATCGCTCGAGACCTTGACGAGTGGACTCCAGCTGCGCGCGCAATGACTGGGTGCGCAGGGCCAATTTATGCGAGCGGTCGCGCTGGGTTCGTGATTGCTGCCGGACCTGCTCCAGGTGCTCTCGATGTTGTTCGCGCTGCTGCTGCAGAGCTTCACGCCGACCGGTGTCGTCAGCCATACGATCCAGTGCTTCCTGCAGCACCATCCGCGCCTCACCCAGCTCCTCCAGTTCCTCGGCGCGCTGGGCCTGAATATCCTGCAGATCAGCCCGGATGCGTTCGCGCCGGGCGGTCACCTGCTCCAACCTGACCTGGCGAGCGGAACGCTGGGCCTTCAGCTCGCCCTGCTCGCGCCCCAGTTGTGCCAAGCCCTGCTGCAGACCGTCACGACGCAACTCCAGCTGCCGAACCTGCTCACGCAGCTCCGCCATGCGTTCCTCGTTCGCATCCAGCTGCGCCTGCTGCTGTTCGAGAGTGGCGTGCAGCGCCTCCATTTCCTGTTGCCGGGCAAGCACGCCGGCTTCCTGATCGTCGCCCCGCTGAAAGCGCAGCCAGTTTGGCCCCAGCCAGTGCCCTGCCGGGGTCACCACGGACTCATGGCTGGCGAGCGAGGCGCGCAATGCCAGCGCCTGTTGCAAGTCAGCGGCAGTATGAATGCCGCCCAGCCAGGGCGACAGATCCACGGCCGAGTCGACCTTATCCAGCAACGATGCCGCCCTGACGGGTCCGGCGCCCCCCGATGTCGACCGCTCCACCAGCCGCAGATCGCCCTGTTCGAAACTATCGAGCTGGGCCTGCAGGGCATCCAGCGAAGGCAGGCTGATCGCGTGCAGATCCGCCCCCAGCACCGTTTCCACCGCTTGCTCCCAACCGGGCTCGACACGCAGCTGGCCGGCCAGTACCGCAGCGTTACCCAGCCCCTGCGCCTGCAACCATTGCTGCACTCCGATGCCCTGATCCAACGCGGCCTGCTGCAATGCCTCCAGGGATGCCAGCCGGCCCCCCTGACGCTGGTATTCGCCACGGCGACCGTCCTGTTCCTGAACCAGGGCCGCAAGCACCTCACGTTGCTGCTGCAGGGTGTCGGTCAAATCATCCAGGGTCAGTTGGTCGCTCTCACTGCGCATGTCCAGTTCGGCCAGCTGTTCATTCAGCGTATCGAGCTCGCCATCCAGTGAATCGGCAGACAGACCGGCGCGCTCTTCCTCTAACCGCTGGATGCGTTCACCGAAACGCTCCACGCTCTGCTCCAGATGTCGGATCCGCGATTGCTCGACCTCGGCCTGCTGCCGCGGCGCCGAAGCTTGCTGGTTGAACTCATCCCAGGCGGTCTGCCAACCCTGCATCGCCGCTTCGGCTTCGGCCATCCGCGCGGCATCATCCTCATCCGCCGCCGCGGCCAGCTCCAGTTCAGGCTCGGTGCGCTCAAGTTCGCTGCGCAGATCGCCCAGCAAGGCCTGATCCTGCGTCAGATGGCTCTGCGCCTCCTGCCAGGCCTGCTCGGTCTGCTCCAGGTCATCGCGCACCTGGCGCTGGCGGTCGCGGTTGAACTGCAACACCTGTTCGATGCGACTGATATCCGCGCCAATACTGTAGTAGCGCGCCTGCGCCTGGTTGAAGCTGTCGTTCAGCTCGCTATGCTGATCGCGCTGCTTCTCGATTTCGCTATCGGCATTGCGCTGCTCGGCAATTACCCCTTCCAGCGCTACTTCGAGGCCACGCACCTGCTGTTCACGCTCCAGCGTCTGACCATCCAGCGTCTGCCAACGCAACGCTTGCAGCTGCGCCTTGAGCTGACGCTCATCAGCCTTGAGCGTCTTGTACTTCTCCGCCGCCTGGGCCTGGCTATGCAGGCGGGATAACTGCCGCTCCAGCTCCTCGCGCAGGTCGGTCAGGCGTGCCAGATTCTCATGGGTACGACGGATACGATTTTCAGTCTCCCGACGGCGCTCCTTGTATTTGGAGATACCGGCCGCCTCTTCTATGAACAAACGCAGCTCATCGGGCTTGGCCTCGATGAGCTTGGAAATCATGCCCTGTTCAATAATGGAATAACTGCGCGGCCCTAACCCTGTGCCGAGGAATATATCGGTAATATCCCGGCGTCGGCATTTGGTCCCATTGAGAAAATACTGATTTTGTGCTTCACGGGTAACTTTGCGACGAATCGATATCTCATTGTAGCCGGCGTACTCACCCTGCAGAGTGCCATCACTGTTATCGAAGACCAGCTCGATAGACGCCTGTCCTACGGGCTTGCGGCTGTTCGAGCCGTTGAAAATGACATCCGTCATCGACTCGCCCCGCAGGTTCTTGGCCGAGCTTTCGCCCATCACCCAGCGCACTGCATCGATTATGTTCGACTTGCCACAGCCGTTCGGCCCAACAACCGCGCCCATATTGGTGGGAAAGAAAACTGTGGTAGGATCCACGAAGGACTTGAAACCCGCCAGCTTGATGCACTTGAGTCGCATTGAAAAATGTCTGTCCCTTGCCGTTCGGTGAGTGTCTGGCAGCCATCCGGCGGATATTTGCAGAAGTGGAAAACGTCCCCTTTTTACCTGTATTACTCCCCGAATAGAAGCCCCATCACCAAGCAGTGGCATCCACTGCATGGGAAAAGCTATTCGGTTGGGCAGGTAGATAAGCAATAGGCTTTACTGATGGTTGGCAGCGCCCTGGCAAGTGCGCTGCTGCAAAGGTGAAGCAAAGACAAAAATTCGATCTGGAAAAAGAGAATGTCTGCCACGACAACAAACCAATCACTACCCGATGGCTGGACCACTAGCCGACTCGTGGGCCTGCTCGCCGGCGTTGCGCTGCTGGTCATGACCCTGTTGTTGCCCGCACCCGAGGGCATGAGCGACGCCGCCTGGAAAGCCGCGGGCCTGATGATGCTGCTGGCCGCCTGGTGGGCCACCGAGGCGATCCCGATCCCGGCCACCTCGCTGGCGCCCATCGTGTTGATTCCCGCATTGGGCATCGGCACCGTAAGTCAGGCCACTGCTCCCTATGCCAACCCGACCATCTTCCTGTTCATGGGTGGCTTTGTGCTGGGGCTGGCGATGCAACGCTGGAATCTGCACAAGCGTATCGCCCTGATGACGCTGCTGGCCGTAGGCACCAAGCCCAGCCATCAGATCGGTGGCTTCATGATTGCCACAGGCTTCCTCAGCATGTGGGTGAGCAACACCGCCACCGCTATCATGATGCTGCCGATCGGCCTGTCCGTGGTCAGCATGTTCGAAAATGATGATCCGGCAGCGGTGCGCAAGTATGCGACCGCTCTGCTCCTGGCCATCGCCTATGCGGCCAGCATCGGCGGCATAGGTACCATCATCGGCACGCCGCCAAATGCGCTGTTGGTAGCCTATCTGGCTGACAACCACGACATTCATATCGGCTTCGGCCAGTGGATGTTGATCGGGGTGCCAATCTCGGTAATGATGCTGGCCACCGTGTGGTTCATGCTGACGCGCAAGAATTTTGGCCTCAACGCCGAGAACAACAGCCGAGAATTGCTGCAGAAGCAGCTTACCGACCTGGGGCCGATGAGCCGTGGCGAGAAACTGGTAGGTGTCGTATTCCTGCTGACAGCTGCCGCGTGGATCTTCCAGCCCCTGTTATCCAGTTCGCTCATCCCCTGGCTGAACGACACTATCATCGCCATTGCCTCGGCCATCATCATGTTCCTGATTCCGGTCAACCGTGAAAAAGGCAATCTGATGGACTGGGAAACCGCTTCGAAGATGCCCTGGGGCGTACTGCTGCTGTTCGGCGGTGGCCTGTCGCTGGCGGCGGTGATTACCTCCTCCGGCCTGGCAGTCTGGATTGCCGAATCCCTGTCCGTAATCGGTACGCTGCCGACACTGGCCATTGTGCTGGTCATTGCGGCGGTGATTATCTTCCTGACCGAGATCACCAGCAATACCGCCACGGCCGCCGCCTTCCTGCCGCTGATGGGCGCCCTGGCCATGGCCCAGGATGTATCGCCGATCCTGTACGCAGTACCGGCCGCCGTTGCCGCCAGCTGTGCCTTCATGATGCCGGTGGCCACGCCACCAAACGCCATTGTGTTCGGTACCGGCCACATGAAGATCACCGATATGATCTCCGCTGGCTTCAAGCTGAATATCGCCGGCGTCATCATTGTCGGTCTGCTGGCCTACTACCTCATGTTTTGGGTATTCGGCATCTGATCCGATACATCCCTGCATGACCAACCGCCGTCCTCGTGACGGCGGTTTTTTTATGCCCCGGCATCGGGCGCAAAGCTCACTCCGTCATACCCCATCCGATCACGGCCCGACCGCTCAGCACGCCCGCACTCCATAGAACGCAGCGGTTCAAGGGCCACCCGGTACGCGGGCAAGCCTTCTTCTACACATCCGCCATAGGCTATGGGAGCGCGGTCTCGCGGTACTTATCGTTTGTGCGGGAGCGGCCTTGACCGCGAAGAGGCTGCGGGCTGGCCGTCAGGCCAACCCGCGAGGAGGGATAGATCAGAGGGCGCGGTCGATTCGCAGTACGGTGGGCTGTTCCTGCTCTTCGCTGACGGTGATGTCGATAGCTTCGGCTGCATGGCTGGCCTGCATGACATCACTGGAAGTCGAGATGCGTGCACTCAACTGCAAGGCTTGCCCCTGCTGCAGCTGCACACCGGGCATCAGCGCATCGCTGGCATCCAGTACCACCTCGGTAGGCAGCTCGCCCTTGCCCAGACGCTGGGCGAGCAACGGCATGGGCGGACCCTGTGGGTCGCGGGCGGAGACGAAGACCACCGCGTCATCGCCGAACTCGGCGGCCAGCTCATCAGCCAATTCCACCCGCACGTTGATCTGCAGTTGCTGCGCCGCTGGCGCCTCCACTCCATTTGCTGTTGCGCCAGCTTCCTGAACGCGTTGGCGCGCCCGCTCGATGCCGCCCTGGATTGCCCGAGCACCCTCGCTGCCCGGCGGCATACCGGCGAGCAAGCGCTCCCAGTAGTTGATTGCACCGGCATATTCGCCGGACTCGAAAGCCGCGATCCCCAGCAGCCCCAATGCCGTCGGCTCATGGGGATTCAGCTCCAGGGCCCGATCCAGTGCAGCCACGGAGTCGGTGTCGAGCTTGTTGCCATTGGCGAAGAAGCGCGCCTGGGCCAGTTGAGCCAGCACTTCCGGCCGCTCGCCAAGGCGCTGCAGGCTGGCGGAAAAGGCATCTGCCGACTCCTGCGGTCGCTGATCAGACAGATAGGCGCGGCCGAGCATGTACCAGGCCTCTCCATTCTCCGGCTGGATCTCGGTGATACGCTCCATGCGGTCGATATAGCCATCAAGGTCTTCGGGGACCGGGTTATTCGCCATTTCCCGCGCCAGCTGCACACCCGCCGGGTTGCCCCAGCTCAGGTACAGGGCAATCACTACCAGCGGCAGGGCGCCAGCGGACAACAGCAGCGGCCAGGCGCGGCCACGGTGTAATGGCTGCCGCTGGTCCTCCGCCCGAGCGGTATCTTCCAGCAGCAACTTACCCGCTTCCTCCAGCGCCGAGTCATGCTGCTCAGCACTCACCTCGCCGGCCGCCAGCTGGTTAGCCAGTTCGGCCACGCGTTCTTCATACAGCGCCACGTTGAGGGCGGTGCGGTCGGCCTTGCTGCGGCTACGCAGTTTCCACATCGGCCAGACTATTACGAGCATGCCTGCCAGGATCAGCAGCGCACTATACAACCAGAAATCAGTCATCAGCTGTCTTCTTCTCTTTCCAGCAGGGATTGCAGGCGTCGTTGTTCATCCTGATTCAAATGTTGCGTTTCGCTATCACGCAGCGCGCGCTGACGACGACGCAACAGGACCACCAGGAACAGGAAGCCACCCAGCAGCAACACGGCCGGCGCGAACCAGAGCACCAGAGTGGCCGGCGTCAATGCGGGCTTGTAACGCACGAAGTCGCCGTAGCGGCTGACCATGAAATCGACGATCTGCTCATCGCCCTTGCCCTCGGTGACCATGCGGTACACCTCGCGGCGCAGGTCCATCGCGATCGGCGCATCGGAGTCGGCGATATTCTGGTTCTGACATTTGGGGCAGCGCAGTTCTGAACTCACCTTGTAGAACTGCTCACGCTGCGCTTCGGTCTCGAACTCGTAGGTATCGATGGCCGCCAATGTCAGCGGTGCCAGACTCAAAGCCAGCAGGAAACCCAACCAGCGGATCATGGCGCACCTCCTTCATCGACCAGGGCCTGGTAACGCGGGCCCAGCTGCGTTTCCCATACACGCTCGTCGACCACGCCGACAAACTTGTAGCGAATGACACCTTCGGCATCGATCAGGAAGGTTTCCGGCGCACCGTAAACACCCAGGTCCAGGCCCAGTCGCCCGTCAGCATCGCTGATGTTCAACTGGTAGGGGTCATGAAATTCCTTTAACCATTGCCGGGCGTCCTCGGTGTTGTCCTTGTAGTTCACCCCATGGATGATCACGCCCTGGTCCGCCAGCCTGTTCAGCACCGGGTGCTCGACCCGGCAGGCGACACACCAGGTGCCCCAGACGTTGACCAGCGCCGGCTGACCCAGCAGGTCCGCCTGAGTGAGCAACGGCCCGCCCTCTTCCACCGATGGCAGGGAAAAGTCAGGGAACGGCTTGTCGATCAGCGCTGACGGCAAGGTGCTGGGATCGATAGCCAAATCCTGCTGGGTCTTCTTGTCGTTCAGTGCCTTGAGAAACAGCACCAACAGCAGGATGAACAATACCAACGGAATCAGCATCCAGGGTCTGCGCATCAGACAGCCTCCCGTGTTGCCGTCTGGGGCACGGTGCGACGCTGGCGCACCTTCAGGCGATAGCGTTTGTCACTGGCCGCCAGCAGGCCACCGATGGTCATCAACAGACCGCCGCCCCAGATCCAGCGCACGAACGGTTTGATGTGCACGCGAATCGCCCAGGCACCATTCTCCAGCGGCTCACCCATGGCAACGAACAGGTCGCGGGTGAAGCCCGGATGAATACCGGCCTCGGTCATCGGCATGTTCTGCACGGTGTAGAGGCGTTTCTCCGGCGTCAGCGTAGTGATACGGCGCTCGTTGCGGTATACCTCGATAATGCCCTCATCAGAGATCCAGTTCGGTCCTTCGCGGTGGTCCGCGCCCTGGAACACGAAGCGGTAACCGCCCAGTTCCAGCGCGTCACCCGGCGCCATGCGCAGGTCGCGCTGACTGTCGAACAGACTGGCCCCTACCACGCCCACGGCGCAGATGGCGATGCCCAGGTGGGCCAGGGTCATGCCCCAGTAACTGCGGGTCAAGGCGCGTACGCCGCAGACCAGCCCTTTGTTTCGCGACTTGTCGAGAATGTCACGCAGGCTGGCACCCGCCACCCAAAGCACCAGGAACAGCATGCTGGCCACCGCTACGTGATGATCGCCAATCCACACCGCCAAGCCGACCGCGGCGATAGCCGACAGCACCAGCACCCACTTCAGTTGACCAACCAGCCATTTCACCGGCGTGTCTTTCCAGCGGCTCAGCACACCGACGCCCATTGCCAACATGAGCGCGGCCATCAGCGGTACGAACAGCGCATTGAAGTACGGCGGCCCCACCGACACCATGGTGCCGGTCAGCGCATCCAGGGCCATGGGGTACAACGTACCCAACAGCACCATCAGGGTCGCCACCACCAGGATGACGTTATTGACCAGCAAGAGGGTTTCCCGGGACCACAGGGCGAAGCCAATCTGGCTCTTGACCACCGGGGCACGCAGGGCGTAAAGCGCCAGCGAACCGCCGACCACGATCAACAGGAAGCCGAGAATGAAGACGCCCCGCTCCGGGTCAGTGGCGAAGGCATGAACCGAGGTCAGCACGCCCGAGCGTACCAGGAAGGTGCCCAGCAGACTGAGGGAGAAGGCGGCGATGGCCAGCAACACGGTCCAACTCTTGAACACACCGCGCTTTTCGGTCACCGCCAGCGAGTGAATCAGCGCGGTACCGACCAGCCAGGGCATGAAGGAAGCATTTTCCACCGGGTCCCAGAACCACCAGCCGCCCCAGCCCAGCTCGTAATAGGCCCACCAGGAGCCCAGCACGATACCCAGTCCGAGGAAGGCCCAGGCGACGATGGTCCAGGGCCGCGACCAGCGCGCCCAGGCCGCATCCAGGCGTCCACCCAACAGCGCAGCAATGGCGAAGGCAAAAGCCACCGAGAAACCGACATAACCCATGTATAGCATCGGCGGGTGCACAATCAGGCCAAAGTCCTGCAACAGCGGGTTCAGGTCGTTGCCATCGGCGGGAAAGAACGGCAACTGGCGATCGAAGGGGTTGGATGTCATCAACATGAACAGCAGGAAGCCGATACTGATCATGCCCATGACCGCGAGCACCCGGGCGAGCATTTCTTCCGGCAGGTCGCGGGAAAAGACCGCCACGGCAAAGGTCCAGGCCGCTAGAATCAGGGCCCACAGCAACAGCGAGCCTTCGTGACCGCCCCACACGGCACTGACCCGGTAATACCAGGGCAGCGCGGAGTTGGAGTTGAGTGCCACGTAGGTCACGCTGAAGTCATTGCTGACAAATGCGTATACCAGACAAACGAAGGCGAACAGTACAAACAGGCACTGGGCCAGGGCCGCCGGCTGGGCAAAGCCCATCGCCAGGGTATCGCCGCGCCAGGCGCCATACAGAGGAATGGTGGCCTGCAACACCGCCAGTACCAGGGCGATAATCAGGGCAATCTGGCCAAGTTCGGGAATCATGCAGCCTCCGAATCAGTTGACGGACGGCGTATAGCCGTCCACTTTCATGTGTTCGACCCTTTTCAGGGCCTCGGCCACTTCCGGCGGCATGTATTCTTCATCGTGCTTGGCCAACACTTCATCGGCCATCAGCACGCGGTCCTCATTCAGACGCCCCATGGCGACAATGCCTTGCCCCTCGCGGAACAGGTCAGGCAGGATGCCGCTGTAGGCGATGGTCACCTGCTCGGCACCGTCACTCACGTCGAATGTTACTTGCAGGCTGTCGGGCGCGCGTTTCACGCTGCCGTTCACCACCATGCCGCCGGCACGGATGCGGGCATCCAGTGGCGCCGTCCCGGTGGCAATCTCCGTGGGGGTATAGAACAGGTTGATGTTCTGCTTCAACGCGCCCAGCGCCAGGGCCACCGCGACACAGACTCCAACCACGACCAACAGGATCAGCAACAGGCGTTTCTTGCGCTGCGGATGCATTATTTAACCTCCCGACGGCGGCGACGCGCCTCTTCATTGACCAGACGACGACGGGCCAGCCAGGGCTGCACCACGTTCAACGCCAATACGACCAGAGTTATGGCATAGGACGACCAGACATAAACACCGTGCCCGTCCATCGCCAGCATGTCTGCCAGATTGTTCATGATGATTTCTCCAGCACCTCGCGCACCCAGCGCGTCTTGTGCTCACGACGCAACACCTCGAGCCGCATCCGCATCAACAGGCTGACGGTGAACAAGGCATAGAAGCCCAGCACCATCAGCAGCAGCGGCAACCACATCTCCACCGGCATGGCCGGCTTCTCGGTGATCTTGAAAGTGGCCGGCTGGTGCAAGGTATTCCACCAATCCACCGAGTATTTGATGATGGGAATATTCACGACGCCGACGATCGCCAGCACAGCGGTAGCCTTGGCCGAGGTTTCACGATTGCTGATCGCCTGCCCCAGCGCAATGATGCCGAAATAAAGGAACAGCAGGATGAGCATGGACGTCAGTCGCGCGTCCCAGACCCAGTAGGTGCCCCAGGTCGGCTTGCCCCAGATGGCGCCGGTCAGCAGCGCGACGAAGGTCATCCAGGCGCCGATGGGCGCAGCGCACTTGAGCGCCACGTCCGCCAGCTTCATACGCCAAACCAGACTGACTATCCCCGCCACCGCCAGCATCATGTAGCAGGACTGGGCGACGAAAGCCGCCGGCACATGAATGTAGATGATCCGGAAGCTGTTGCCCTGCTGGTAGTCCTCCGGGGCAAAGAACAGCCCCCAGACGCTGCCGACCGACAGCAACAGCACACCGGCCACGGCAAACCAGGGCAGCCAGCGGCCACTGATGTCATGAAACCATTTGGGCGAACCCAGTTTGTGGAAGAAACTCCAGTTCATTCACTCACTCCAATACGCAATCCGGCGGCAATGGCGATGGGGGCCAGACTCAGCGCCAGCATCGCCAGACAGCCGAGCCACAATGCATAACCGGTCACCGGCATGCCCTGCAATGCCGCATCCATCGCCCCGGTTCCGAGAATCAATACCGGGATATAGAGCGGCAGGATCAGCAATGCCAGCAGCACGCCACCGCTCTTGAGGCCCACCGTCAACGCCGCACCAACCGCGCCCAACAGGCTCAGTACCGGCGTGCCCAACAACAGCGTCAGCACCAGCACTGGCAGGGATGATAGCGGCAGGGCCAGCATCAACCCGAACAGCGGCGCCAACAGCACCATCGCCAGGCCGGAAAGCAACCAGTGGTGCAGCACCTTGACCAGCACCATGAGGGCCAGCGGGTGCGGTGACAATACCCATTGTTCCAGCGAGCCGTCGTCGTAATCGCTGCGAAACAGGCCATCGAGCGACAGCAGCGTGGCCAGCAACGCCGCGACCCAGATAACCCCCGGTGCCATGCTGCGCAGCATGGTGGGCTCCGGCCCGACGGCCAGCGGAAACAGACTCACGACCAGGGCGAAGAACACCAGCGGATTGAGCAGATCGCCCGGACGCCGCCAGGCCAACCGCCACTCGCGGCAGAACAACAACCACACGACCCTGCGCATCAGTTGAGCTGCCCCATATCCAGTTGACGCACACCTGGCAGGTGCTCCAGACCGTGGTGAGTGGTCATGATCACCATTCCACCCAAGGCCGCGTGCTTCACAATATGCTTTTCCAACGCAGCTACGCCGGCCTTGTCGATGGCCGTGAAAGGCTCATCCAGAATCCACACGGGATGCCGCTCAAGATACAGCCGCGCCAGCGCCACACGGCGATGCTGTCCGGCGGACAGGTTATGGCAGGGAATATCCTCGAAGCCCCGCAGGCCAACCTGCTCCAGCGCCTGCCAGATAGCCTCGACCGCTACCGGCTCGCTCAGAGCACAGAGCCAGCTCAGATTTTCCTCGGCAGTCAGCGCGCCCTTGACCGCCGGAGCGTGCCCGATGAACAGCCGATGGCGACGCCAGTCTTCCTGACCGGCACCATGAAAGACCGACCGACCGCCATAATGGATCTCGCCCGCCGACGCCGGCAGCAGCCCGGCCATAATGCGCAGTAGACTGGTCTTGCCGGACCCGTTGGGGCCGGCCACCTGTAGTATCTCCCCGGGTTCGAGTCGCAGCGACAGCGAAGCAAACAGCTCACGCTGATCCCGCTCACAGGCCAGACTGTCCAACTCAACAGGCAGTGGCTTCACTTTTACTCCAAACCATCGGGAAGCGAATATCGTTCACTCATGTTTACCTGTGCGCTGCCGCTATACTGCATAGGCGACAGGCACCTTGGTGACTGGCGCCATTATACATAGCGCCCCTACCCTGAGGTGCCTGATTTACATCAATATGTGACACACATGACGCCGGATCTGAACCTGCCGCCCATCACCGCCAACCGCCCTGGAACCGGGGCTCCAGCCCCCACCACGACGGCCTCGGCGGTGGCTTTGGAGCTGCTGCGTCCGATTGCCGCAGCGACCTTGGCACCAGGCGAAAGTGCCCAAGCCGAGGTGGTCGCCAGCCAGCCCCGATCCGGCCAGTTCGAAGTGCTGCTGCGCCTGGCCAAGGCGGGCCTGCCGCCGACCGATGTAAGCGTGCTCAGCCGCCAACCACTGGAAGCGGGCACCGGCCTGACGGTGCAGGCGGTCAGCCCCACCCGCCTGCTGGCAGTGCTCGACAGCCTGGCCACACAGGGCGCTGGCCAGGCACCACTGACCAAACTGGACCCGCAGCTGTTTCCCCAGGGCAGCCTGGTGCAGGCGCGCATCATCAACAGCCAGGCATTACCCGCGGCCAGCGAGCAGGCCCGCTTCGCCATCCTGGCGAAGATTCTGCAGGGGCCGGCAGCCGGCGCGGTCCTGAGCCTGGACAGCAGCCGCGCCGCTACACCCGGCAGTCTGCTGACAGCCCAGGTGGGCAGCCAGGGCGAGCTGCGCGTCACCTCCGTCACCGAGCAGGTCCGCCAGCTCGACCTGCTGCAAGGCATGCGTACCACCTTGCAAACCCAGGCGTCCGCCGAACCCCTGTTGCGTATGCTGGATAAACTGGCGGCGCTACCGGACCTGCCACCGCTGTTACAGGCCGGCATACGCCAGGTGCTGACCCATGTCACCACCCCTGAATATTTGAGCACCCCCGCCGGGGTCGCCCAGGCGGTGCGTCAGAGCGGTATATTCCTGGAAGCCGGGCTCGCCCAGTTGAGTCAGGCACTGCAGACCGGCAGCGCATCGACCGCCAACCAAGCACCCACCGAGTCGATGCAGCAAAACCTGTTGCCACCCCTGGCACGGCTGCTGCCCCTGCTCTCCAGCCTGGCCACACCGCCCGGCGCCGAACCTTTACCCGGCGCGGATTTCAAGGCCAGCCTGCTCAACCTGCTGGTCACTCTGCAACATCAATTACCGCCGGATACCAGCAAATTCACTGCCCTGCCCCCCGGTCCGTGGCAGGCCGCCGCGTTAACAGCCAGACCGGGCCTGTTTCCACTGCCCTCGCGAGCGCTGCAGACCCTCAGCGATGCGCCCGATCTCGGCAGCCTGCTGCGCTTGACCGCCGCCCTGCTGGCACGCATTCAGCACCATCAGTTCCAGGGCCTCGGTCAGACCCAGACCTTCACCGACGGCAGTACCCAGACTGTCTGGCAGCTGGAGATTCCGTTGCGTGAAGGTCAGCAGTTCACCCAGGTGCAGATGCGCATTCAGCGCGATCAATCGGCGCCGGACAGTCGCCAGACCGAGCAAACGCCCCAATGGGAAATACGCCTGGCCTTCAATCTGGAAAGCCTCGGTCCCATGCAGAGCATCGCCCGACTGTACAAGGGCCGTGTCAGCAGCGAATTCTGGGCCGAACAGAGCGATACCCTGCAGCGTATCAACGCCGAAATGGGCCGACTGCGCGACCGTCTGCTGACCCGCGGATTGGAAGTCGGTGAACTCAGCGCCCACCGGGGCAGCCCACCAGCACCACAGCAAGCGGTACAACAACGCTGGATCGACGAGGTAACCTGATGAGCGAACATCGCGAAGCCATTGCGCTGCTCTACGAGGGCGGCGAACAGGCTCCCACCGTCACCGCCAAGGGTGAGG
The DNA here is from genome assembly GCF_900114735.1 of Halopseudomonas bauzanensis. Lineage (GTDB taxonomy): Bacteria > Pseudomonadota > Gammaproteobacteria > Pseudomonadales > Pseudomonadaceae > Halopseudomonas > Halopseudomonas bauzanensis. The sequence goes on from NZ_FOUA01000005.1 coordinate 74,893, forward strand.
GCGAACTGGCCGAACGGATCATTGAATTGGCCATGGACCATGAAGTGCCGATCTATGAAAACGCCGACCTGGCAAGCATGCTGACGCGCATGGAACTGGGTGATCAGATCCCTGAAGCGCTGTACCGCACTATCGCCGAGATCATCGCTTTCGCCTGGCATCTACAGGGCAAGATGCCGGCGGGGTTTGTACCGCCGGACGAGGAGAGTTAGTCGCGTTACTTGCGCGTACGATCGCTGCCTTTGAACTTGTTCTGACGCACGACACGCGCCTGATGCATGGAGGGCTTGCGGGCCTGGCGCTTCTGCTTCTCCTTCTCGGCGACAGTGGACTCCGGCAGGCGCACGGGCTTCAGGCCAACCTCTTCACTGAGCACGTCGAGCTCGTTCTGCTTCATTTCACGCCAGCGACCGACCGGCAGTTCCGGGCCGAGGAAGACCGGCCCGAAGCGGACCCGCTTGAGGCGATTGACCCGAACGCCCTGGGATTCCCACAGCCGTCTGACTTCCCGGTTGCGGCCTTCCATCAGGCAGACGTGGAACCAGCGGTTGATACCTTCGCCGCCGGAGCTGACCACATCAGTGAACTTGGCGGGACCGTCATCCAGCATGACGCCGGTCAACAGCCGCTCGACCATGGCTTCATCGACTTCGCCCATCACCCGCACCGCATATTCACGGTCCATCTGCGAGGATGGATGCATCAGCCGGTTGGCCAGCTCGCCGTCAGTGGTGAACAGCAGCAGGCCGGAGGTATTGATGTCCAGTCGCCCGATATTGATCCAGCGCCCCTGCTTCAAGCGTGGCAGCTGTTCAAATACCGTCGGCCGCCCTTCCGGATCATCACGGGTGCAGACTTCGCCTTCGGGCTTGTTGTAGATCAGTACGCGGCGCACCACCTCGGTGTTGAGGTCACGCTTGAGGGGACGGCCATCGACCATGATCTGGTCCAGGCTGTCGACCCGGCAACCAAGTTGCGCAGGCTCGCCGTTGACGGTGACGCGGCCGGCGCCGATCCAGCCTTCGATCTCGCGACGCGAGCCAAGGCCCATACGGGCCAGTACTTTCTGGAGTTTTTCTCCGGAAACCGGTGTTTCTTCGGTTTCTGGATTGATAGGTTGGTCAGTCATGCGTGGCACCTCCCGGTGTGATGGGGACAATTTCCGGGGAATCCGGTCGCGCAGAATAGCATCGACCTGCCGGCTCAGCCAGCGGGGTCGGGCTCGTTGTCGTTCTCGACTGACGGCAGCAGGTCATCGAAGTCCGTTTTCAGATCGGTTTCCATTGCCTCCAGCTCCGCCAGCAACGCACCGAAATCACCCGTACCGACGCTGCCGTCCGCCATCAATGGAGCAACAGGGTCCCAGCCCGGCGTGCTGTCACCGGTATCCGGCATCCCGACCAATGGCGATACCGACTCTTCCGTGCTTTCCCGCAGGTCGGCCAGCGGCGGTAGCTCCGCCAGGCTGCGCAGATTGAAATAATCCAGGAATTGCCGCGTGGTGGCGTACATCGCCGGGCGCCCCGGCACCTCGCGATGCCCCACCACCCGCACCCATTCACGCTCGAGCAGTGTACGGATGATCTGACTGCTGACGGCCACCCCACGCACATCCTCGATCTCGCCGCGGGTGATGGGTTGCCTGTAGGCGATCAGCGACAGGGTTTCCAGCAGCGCCCGGGAGTAGCGCTGGGGCCGCTCTTCCCACAAGCGCGAGACCCAGGGTGCGTATCCATCGCGCACCTGCAGGCGCCAGCCGCTGGCCACCTCGCGCAACTCCACCGAGCGCTCCGCCAGATCCTTGGCCAATTGGGCCAGTGCCTGGCGCAGCTCTTCCAGCGAAGGTGCTGTGTGCTCGTCGAAAAGCTCGCGCATTCGCTCCAGCGACAGCGGCTTGCCGGCGGCCTGCAGCGCCGCCTCCAGAATCCGTTCAAGCGGTGGTTGAGTCATCGTTCCTTGCCTTGACGTGAATGGGCGAAAAGGGCTCGCTCTGCACCAGGTCGACCAATTGCTCCTTGACCAGTTCCAACACCGCCATGAAGGTCACCACCACGCCCAGCTTGCCCTCGCTCGGCTGGTAGAGACTGATGAAAGGTACGAACTGGCCGCCCCGCAGGCGATCCAGCACATCAGCCATGCGCTCGCGGGTCGACAGCGTCTCGCGACTGATCTGATGACTTTCGAACATGTCGGCGCGGCGCAGGACCTCGCTGAGCGACAGCAACAGCTCTTCCATGCTGATATCCGGATGGGCCTTGCGCGTTTCCAGTGGCGGCGGTGCGGCAGCCGCCAGAGCGATATCCCGCCCGACCCGCGGCAGCGCGTCGAGATCCTCCGCCGCCTGGCGGAACCGCTCATATTCCTGTAACCGACGAATCAGCTCAGCGCGAGGATCGTCGTCAAAATCAACATCGTGATCCTCTTCCTGACGCGGCAGCAGCATGCGCGACTTGATCTCGGCCAGCATCGCGGCCATCACCAGATATTCGGCCGCCAGCTCCAGCCGCACCGTCTTCATCAGCTCGACATAGCCCATGTACTGGCGGGTAATTTCGGCAACGGGAATATCGAGGATGTCGAGGTTCTGGCGGCGGATCAGGTACAGCAGCAGATCCAGCGGCCCTTCGAACGCATCAAGAAAAACTTCGAGCGCCTCGGGGGGAATGTACAGATCCTGGGGCAGCTCGGTGAGTGGCTGGCCGTTGATGACGGCCAGCGGCAGCTCATGCTGAATCGGGCCCGGTAGCTCTGCAATCGGCTCGCTGCTCACCGCAATGGGTGCAGCGGCCAGTTGTGCAGGTTCCCGGGCGCTCATCAGCCGCGACGGTAGTTCAGGCCAATGGCCTGGCGCACTTCAACCAGAGTGTCGCGAGCCGCGTCGCGGGCACGCTCGGCTCCTTCGCTGAGGATCAGGCGTACTGCGTCCGGATTCTCTTCATACTCCACGGCCCGCTGCTGCATGGGCGCCAGCTCGGTGCAGATCGCATCGATCACCGGCTTCTTGCAGTCCAGGCAGCCAATACCAGCGCTGCGGCAACCCTGGTTGACCCAGTCATGAGTCGCCTGGTCGGTGTATACCAGGTGCAGCTGATAGACCGGGCACTTGTCTGGATCGCCCGGATCGGTACGCCGTACCCGCGCCGGATCGGTAGGCATGCGGCGGATCTTCTCGCTGACCTCGTCGGTGGTATCGCGCAGGGTAATGGTGTTGCCATAGGACTTGGACATCTTCTGCCCGTCGAGACCAGGCATCTTCGAGGCCGGCGTCAGCAGCGCCTGGGGTTCGGGCAGAATCACCTTGCCGCCACCTTCGAGGTAGCCGAACAGGCGCTCCTTGTCACCGAGGGTGATGTTCTGCTGTTCCTGCAACAGCGCCCGTGCGGTATCCAGCGCCTCGCTGTCACCCTGCTCCTGATAAGCGGTGCGCAGGTTGTTGTACAGCTTGGCCGCTTTCTTGCCCATCTTCGACACGGCAGCCCGCGCCTTGTCCTCGAAGCCAGCCTCCTTGCCGTACAGATGATTGAAGCGCCGCGCCAGTTCCCGGGTGATTTCCACATGGGACAGTTGGTCAGCACCAACCGGCACCAGGCCGGCACGATAGACGAGGATGTCCGCACTCATCAGCAACGGATAGCCCAGAAAACCGTAGGTAGCCAGGTCCAGATCACGCAGCCTTTCCTGCTGATCCTTGTAGGTCGGCACCCGCTCCAGCCAGCTCAGCGGCGTGGACATGGACAGCAGCAGGTTCAGCTCGGCATGTTCCGGTACCTGAGACTGGATGAACATGGTCGCGGACGTACCACTGACGCCCGCCGCCAGCCAGTCGATCATCATGTCCCAGACGTTCTGTTCGATATCCTGCGGGGTTTCGTACAGCGTGGTCAGCGCGTGCCAGTCGGCAGCGAAGAAGAAGCACTCGTACTCATGCTGCAGCTTTACCCAGTTCTTGAGCACGCCATGATAATGACCTAGATGCAGGCGCCCGGTGGGGCGCATGCCGGACACGACCCGGCGCTGGGATTCAACGGAACTCAAGGGAAACTCCTGATTGTCTGGTGATACATGGTGTTGGCATTGTGCTGCTTATCATACTCTTCGGCCCCGGCGCCTGCATGGGGCGCCGGTTGACCAATCATTCACGGCTGACGCCGAAGGGTTCGGGGTCGCCTCGGCCAATGCGGCGCACTTCGGTTTCCCCGTTGAGCAAGGCCACCACGGTGGTGGGCTCGATAGTACAGGCACCGCCGTCGATAATCAGATCGACCTGCTTGTCCAGACGCTCGCGGATATCCTCGGCATCAGTCAGCGGCAGACTCTCGCCCGGCAGTTGCAGAGTCACGCTCATCAAGGGCTCGCCCAGGGCTTCGAGCAGCGCCAGGGTCAACTGATGGTCAGGAATGCGCAGACCGATGGTGCGCCGCTTGGGATGCAGCAGGCGCCGCGGTACTTCGGTAGTAGCGTGCAGGATGAAGGTGTAGGGGCCAGGGGTGTTGTTCTTCAACAACCGGAAGGTGGCGTTATCCACCTTGGCATAGGTGCCCAGCTCCGACAGGTCGCGGCAGACCAGGGTGAAATTGTGTTTGTCATCCAGCTGGCGCAGACGGCGGATACGTTCCAGCGCGTTCTTGTCGCCCAGGTGGCAGCCCAGGGCATAGGCAGAATCAGTCGGATAGGCAATAACCCCACCGTCACGCACGATTTCCACGGCCTGGCGAATCAGACGCGCCTGCGGATTGTCGGGGTGGATCTGGAAATATTGGCTCACGGCTGCATTCTCGCTGTGTTTTCCCGCAGTTTAGGGAACTGCGCCTTTTCCGTCGAGCGGCCGCTCATGGCATGACGGCATCGGGGAACCGCGCATCCTGCCATACCGGCGCGCAATCGGCCGGCAAGGGCGTCATCTGGCCCAGCGCCATCCACGGCGAATCCGGATGATGAAAATCACTGCCGCAACTGGCGAGAAAACCGAATTCGATGCTCATGCGCGCCAGCACCGCCACCTGTTCCGGTGCCTGCTTGCCGTTGGACACTTCGACGCCACGCCCGCCGGCCTGGGCGAAATCGCGCAACAGACGGCGGATACGCGCCCGGGTGAAGCCGTAATGCCAGGGGTGCGCCACGACGGCCAGCCCGCCCGCCTCGCGCAACTGTGCCACCGCCGTTTCCAGCGCCGGCCAGTGCTGTTTGATATCACCCAGCTTGCCCGCCCCCAGCCACTTGCGGAAGGCTTCACCGCGATCACGCACGTATCCGGCCTGCACCATCCAGTCAGCGAAGTGCGGTCGCGCCGGTGGGCTGTCCGGGTCGCTGCCGGTTGCCTGCTGTACCGCCAGCGCCCCTTCCAGCGCGCCGGGCATACGCTTGGCAGCCAGCCGATCGGCGATCTGCTCGGCCCGCTGCCAGCGGCCATCGCGCACGCCAGCCAGCGCCTCCCGCAGGGCCGGAGACTGCATGTCGAAGCCGTAACCCAGAATGTGCACGGTATGGCCCTGCCACTGCGCCGACAGTTCGACGCCGCTCACCCAGTCCATGCCATGCGCTGCGGCGGCCGCCTGGGCCTCCGGCAGACCGTCGAGCGTGTCATGGTCGGTCAACGCCACCAGGTCGATACCGGCCGCGGCCGCACGCGCCATCAGCTCGGCGGGCGCCAGGGCGCCATCCGAAGCCGTGCTGTGCATATGCAGGTCCGCTAACAAATTTGCTCCAGGGCCATCATCAAACCAGGCCATTCAGGGAAAGAATTTGGCTATTATGCCGTCTGGGCGCTGACAATGCCCAACTGAATGGCATAAGTTACTGCACTATCACCTACCCACCCCAAGGATCCGACATGTTATACGCCATCATGGCCAGCGATGCCCCCGGCACCCTCGATGCACGAATGGCTGCCCGCCCCGATCATCTTGCCCGTCTGCATCAACTGCAGGACGCCGGCCGCCTGGTGCTCGCTGGTCCGCATCCAGCCATCGATTCGAATGATCCCGGCAGCGCCGGCTTTACCGGCAGCCTGGTGGTGGCCGAGTTCGACTCCCTGGAGCAGGCCCGGGAATGGGCCGATCAGGATCCCTACATTGCCGCCGGCGTCTATGACCAGGTACTGGTCAAACCCTTCAAGCGTGTTCTGCCGGCCTGATGAGGAGCGCCCGAATGTCCCTTCGCCCATCCCTGCTGCCGCTGCTGGCCGCCTTGCTGCTGCCACTGCCCCTGCAGGCACAGCAGGCCGACGCCCCGGTCGATCCGCAGATGCCCACCGCCGAGCAGGATGTCGGCACGCTGCAGGCCGAATTGGCCAAGGTCGAGGCCGAGCGCCAGCGCCTGGCTGACGAACTGGCCAACGCCGCCGACCATACCGAGGTGGAGCGGTTGGGCAGGCAGAACCTTGCCCTGCGCGACCGGCTGGTCGCCATGGAAGAAGTCGCCGCGCGCAATCAGCAAGAGCAGCAGCGCAAGTGGTTCATCGTCGGCGGTACCACCGTCGCCGGCAGCCTGCTGCTGGGCTGGATACTGGCGCAGCTCGGCGGTCGCCGCAAACGCAGCGAGTGGCTGAATTGAACCAGTCGGTATTGATGATCGACGACGATCAGGAACTCTGCGAGCTGCTGGGTTCCTGGTTGGCCGCCGAAGGCTTCACCCTCACCAGCGTACACGACGGTCCTGCCGGCCTCGAAGCTGCCCGCAGCGGCAGTTATGGCGCCATCGTGCTGGACATGATGCTGCCAGGCATGAACGGCCTGGAAGTGCTGCGCGCCCTGCGCCCGCACTGCAATACCCCGCTGTTGATGCTCAGCGCCCGGGGCGAGCCGGTGGACCGTATTCTCGGTCTGGAACTGGGTGCCGATGATTACCTGGCCAAGCCCTGCGATCCGCGGGAGCTGGTGGCCCGCCTGCGCGCCCTGCTGCGCCGCGCCATGCCGATAGCCGATGAACAGCTGCTGCAGGTCGGTGACCTGCGGCTCGACAGTGCCAGCCTGATGGTCTGGCAGAACGACGAACTGCTGCCGCTGACCCAGACCGAAGTATTGATCCTGCGCGAACTGCTGGAGCGGCCGGGCCAGCTGATCGACCGTCAGAGTCTGTCCCGCCAGGCCCTGGGCAAGCCGCTCGGCCCCCATGACCGCAGTCTGGACATGCACATGAGTAATCTCAGGCGCAAACTCGGCCCCCACGAGGACGGCCGCCCGCGCATCCAGTCCATCCGCGGCCGGGGCTATCTGTACAGTTGAAACGGGAACTGACGGATCTTTACACAGCCTTTACCGCCCACCAGCCCTGCTTGACATCCCCATGACTAGACTGGATACCAATGGCCGGACACGCCGGTCATCTGCAAACCAGGAGATACCCATGAAAAAGACACTGATGGCAGGTCTGTTCGCTCTCACTACCGCCGCATCCTGTGTAGCTCTGGCCATGCCCGGCATGGATGGGGACAAGGGTCGATACCATGAGCGGCACATGGAACGGATTGCGACCGAACTGGAGCTGACGACCGAGCAGCAGGAACAACTGCGCGCCGTGCACGAAGAGCAGTTCGAAAAAATGAAAGCGCTGCACGATGAGAGAAAGGAAAAAGTGGATGCCATTCTCACCGACGAACAGCGCCAGAAAATGCAACAGATGCGCGAAGAAAAGCGCGAAAAGATGAAGAAGCACATGGAAGAGCGCAAGGAGCGTAAAAGCGACAAGCGCGACGACACGCGCTCTGACGCGAGCTGATCCGCATGCGGCTGTTCTGGAAGGTCTTCGCCGTTCTCTGGCTCGCCACGCTGCTGGTGGGCGGTTCGGGCTTTCTGATCAGCCGCGCCTTGCAACAGGACTGGCTCCTGCTGCAATTTCACCCCAAATTGCGGGACTTCAGCGAACAGCTGGTCACCCTGTATGAACAGGACCCTGCGTCTGCCCAATCCTGGCTCGAAGCTCAACGCCGGCAACATCGGCTGCGGGCGCAGCTGTTCGATGCCCAGGGGCAGCGCCTGATTGAAGGCACCCTGCCCACGCTACCCCGTTTCGATCTGCCAGTGCCCAGCGGCCCGGAACGTACCCGCCATGGCCGGCTGTTCCAGCTCGGCTGGGATTCCCCACAGGCGCACTATCAATTGCTGTTGCACGTGCCGGCACCAGAGCTGTTCCGCTGGCAACATACCCCGTTCGCCATGTTCACCAATATCAGCATGGCACTGCTGCTGCTGGCGCTCCTCAGCCTGTTGCTCAGCCGCTATCTGACCGGACCGCTGCGCAAGCTCGGCGTCGCCGCCCAGGACCTGGCCCACGGGCGGTTCGATGATCAGACCCTGGGTAACATCGGTCGGCGTCGGGACGAGATCGGCGAGTTGTCCCGGCGCTTCCAGAGCATGGGCAACCGTGTGCAGAGCCTGCTCGACAGTCAGAATCAACTGATGCGGGATATCTCCCATGAGCTGCGCTCGCCGCTGGCTCGCCTGCGCATCGGTCTGGCTCTTGGTAGCAAACAGGGCCTGGTAGCGGGCGATCCGTTATGGACGCGCCTGGACCGCGAGTGCAGCCGGCTGGACAGCCTGATCGGCGACATTCTCACCCTGAGCCGGCTGGATGCGCAGAACGTACCGCTGGAGCGGGTCGATGTGGATGCGTTGGTGGCCAATGCCGTAGAGGATGCGCGCTTCGCCGCCGCCCATCAGCGCCTGGAAATCCAGGGTAGCACCGGCCGTGCGATCCAGGGCTGGCCCGAGCAACTGGCCAGCGCGCTGGATAACTTGCTGCGCAATGCCCTGCGCTTCTCGCCCAACGATGGGTTGATCAGCGTAGTGCTGTCAGCCAGCCCCGAGGGTTGCGACATCCGCGTGATTGACCAAGGGCCGGGCGTGCCGCAGGAATGGCTCGAGCGCCTCGGCGAACCCTTCGCCCGGGTCCCGGGCCAGCCGGCAGATAGTGGTCACGGGTTGGGCCTGGCCATTGCCCGCCGCGCAATCATCCGCCATGGCGGCGCCCTGAGTTTCAGTCAGGCTGCATCGGGCGGGCTATGCGCACGCATTCACCTGCCCACCCGTCCTCAACTGTCCGGCCAGCGGCGAAAAAAGTCCCGTGAGTCCAACACCGGAACCGACCTCGGGGCTCCCGTCGACTGACCCAGATACAGGTAGGCAACAATTTTCTCGTGGGCCTGCAGCCCCAGACCTTCATGAATCAGCGGATCATAGGCGGGTTCACCGGTACGCCATACTGCCCCCAGACCCAGTGCGTGGGCCGCCAACAGCATATTGCCGACGGCGACGGCGCAGGACATCTCCTGCTCTATTTCCGGCACCTTGGGATGGGCTCTCGGACTGCTGATGGCAATCACCACCATCGGTGCGCGCTGCGGCAATGAAGGCGCCCGCAGCACCTCCGGCGCCTGCGGGTCGCCAACTCGGGCCAACGCAGCCTCGGCAAACAACTCACCCAGGCGCTCCAGCCCCTGCCCTTCCAGCACCAAAAACCGCCAAGGCCGCAGCCGGGCATGATCCGGCGCCCGCAACGCCGCCTGAAACAGCGCCTCCTGTTGCTCGGCGCTGGGCGCCGGGCCAGTCAGGCGCGGTTCGGAAACCCGGTTGTGCAATGCGGTCAGTGCGTCCATTATCATCAGCTCCAGATACATGATTGCCGGATCATAACAAAACCAGGGAGAACATCATGTCTGATAGCGACACCACCAACCGGACCAGGGAGTTCCACTCCTTCGCCGAATTTTATCCGTTCTATCTCAGTGAACACAGCAACGACACCAGTCGGCGCCTGCATTATGTGGGCAGCACGCTGGTGCTGTTGATCCTGCTGTGGGCTATTGTCAGTGGCAATTACTGGTGGTTGCTGGCCTTGCCGGTGGCCGGCTACGGCTTCGCCTGGGTGGGACACTTCTTCTTCGAAAAGAACCGCCCCGCCACGTTCAAATACCCGCTCTACAGTTTCATGGGTGACTGGGTGATGCTCAAGGACATGCTTACCGGACGTATCCGCTTCTGACCCCAGCGACAAATTGTCGAACGGCCGACAGTTGTCACGTCGGCCACCCTGTAGCATCGGCATACAACGACAAGAACCGGAGATATGCCATGAGCGAGCAACGCGCCACCTTCCGCGCCATGCAGGAAGGCACCGCCGAAGACTGGAGCCTTATCGCCAGTCACTTCCGTCCCTTTGCCCAACAGCTGCCTGATCGCATCCTCACTCACCTGAAGCTACTTGATGGCGACTTCGGCGGCTTCCCCATCGATCGACTGCAACATTCCTTGCAGACCGCCACGCGCGCCCACCGCGACGGGCGGGATGAAGAATATGTCATCTGCGCTCTGTTGCATGACATTGGCGACACCCTCGGCAGTTACAACCACCCTGACATCGCTGCCGCCATGCTCAAGCCTTTCGTTTCGGCGGAAAATCTATGGATGGTGGAAAAGCACGGTGTCTTCCAGGGCTACTACTTCTTCCATCATCTGGGCATGGATCGCCATCTGCGCGAACAGTTCAAGGATCACCCGCTATACCAGCGCACCGCCGAGTTCTGCGCACTATATGACGCACCGGCCTTCGACCCGGATTATCCGACAGAGCCACTGAGCTTTTTCGAGCCCATGTTGCGCCGCGTATTTGCCCGCCCGCGCCAGTCCATGTACGCCTGAGCTTTCCACCGCCTGCCTTGCATACTATGATCGGTCTGGCACACCATCAGGCCAGGGAAAGACTGATCATGACATTGCAAACCCGCATACAACCGGTACGCCCTCCACTCGAGGGCTACTACTCCCGGGTCATGGCCTATTTCTGCGTCGCTATCATCTTCACCGCCATAGCCTACGAGCAGGGGCTGACCACCCTGACCGGCGGGGTCATCATCTACTCGCTGCTGTATCCCCATGCCATCCGCCTGTTGACCGAGTTTCGCCGCCAGTCCGGCGCGCGCAACCTGCGCCTGGCCTTGCTGGCTCTGGATGCGCTGCACACCGGCGTGTTCATCACCCTATGCCAGTTCAGCCTGATTCCGAGCCTGGTTTTTCTACTGCTGATCAGCTTCGCCAGCATCATTATCGGCGGGCCGCTGTATTTGTTCGCCGCCAGCCTGCTGACCCTGGCGGGTTGCATGCTGTCGGCCGCCATTCTCACCCCCGAGCCACAACTGGTGAGCAGCCAGTTGCTGGCCTTCTGCAGTCTGGCCAGCGGTGGCACCTTCACGGTAACCATCGCCGCCTTCGTCTACCGCCAGGGGCGGCGTCTGGAGCAGGCACAGCAACTCATTAGCGCCGAGCAGGCAAAAACCGCTGAGCTGGCCAGCAACCTGGCCAAGTACCTCTCGCCTCAGGTCTGGGAATCGATCTTTTCCGGCAATCAGCGGGTCACTCTGGAAACCCATCGCAAGAAGCTGACCGTATTCTTCTCCGATATTCGCGGCTTCACCGAGCTGGCCGAAGAAATGGAAGCCGAGGCGCTGACCGATCTGCTCAATAACTATCTCAACGAAATGGCCCGCATCGCCCTGCAATATGGCGGCACCATCGACAAGTTCATCGGCGACAGCGTCATGGTGTTCTTTGGCGACCCGGTCAGCCGCGGCGCCAAGCAGGACGCCGAGGCTGCCGTGTCCATGGCCATCGCCATGCGCAAGCATATGAAAGTACTGCGTCAGCAATGGCGCAGCCAGGGCATCACCCGGCCACTGGAAATCCGCATGGGGTTGAGTACGGGCTATTGTACGGTGGGCAATTTCGGTGCAGATATGCGCATGGACTACACCATCATTGGCCGTGAAGTGAATCTCGCCAGCCGCCTGGAAAATGCCGCCGAGGCCGGCGAGATCCTCATTCCCCATGAGACCTGGTCGCTGATCAAGGATCTGATCATGTGCCGCGACAAGGGCCGGATCGAGGTCAAGGGTTTCAGCCGGCCGGTGCAGATCTATCAGGTGGTGGGGCTGCGCCGGGATCTGGGCGCTGCGCCCACTTTCGTCGAGCACGAGTTGCCTGGCTTTTCCATGTATCTGGATACCAATGGCATTCGCAACTATGACAAGGACGACATCGTCAAGGCGCTGGAACTGGCAGCGCGTAAACTGCGGGACAAGGTAATCATTTGATCAGCGTAACGGGCAGTGGCAATACCTCTTCTGTCGCCTCGACCTCGACTTCGCCCGAAGCTTCGCTCTCGGCCCAGTTATACTGCGCTATGCTGCCATCCCACAGCTCGATCAACGCGGTGCAGGATTCTACCCAGTCACCGCAATTGTGGTAGCTGATACCATTGACCTCGCGGATCTCCGCATGGTGGATATGCCCGCACACCACACCCTGCAGATCGCGCTTGCGACATTCATGGGCCAATGCTTCTTCGAATTCGCTGATGAAATTCACCGCCTTCTTCACGCGGTGCTTGAGGTAGCCGGACAATGACCAGTAACCATAGCCGTAGCGGCTGCGCCAGTAGTTGAGCCAGCGATTCAGGCGCAGACTGAATTCGTAGGCGTAGTCTCCGAGGAAGGCCAGCCAACGGTGACAGCGGGTAATGACATCGAACTGGTCACCATGAATGACCAGCAGTTTTCGGCCATCAGCGGTAACGTGCTCAGCCTCGTCCACCAACCGGATGTTGCCGATATTGAGGGTCGCATAACGGCGCAGGAATTCATCATGATTGCCAGTGACATAGGTCACCCGGGTGCCGCGCTTGCTCATGGTCAGGATGCGGCGAATGACATTAGTGTGTGATTGCGGCCAATACATGCTCTTGCGCAGCCGCCAGCCATCAATGATATCGCCGACCAGATATAGCTGATCGCATTCGTACTCCTTGAGAAACCCTGCCAGCTTCTCGGCCTGACAGTCGCGTGTGCCCAGATGCACATCGGAAATCCAGATGGTGCGCACCCGCTGTTTGCCAACCGCCGAGAAATCTTCCACATGAGTCATCTGTCATCCCTCTTCCATCTCTGCGGTCAAACTAGTGTCACTGGGTGACCGGATGATGACGCTCACATGACCAAAAGATGACAGCCACGCAAAACAGCCACAGTGTCGTATACAATGTGCGTCGATTCGGTCACCTCGCTCAAAATCAGGCTTCGCCATGTTCAGACCCGTTATCCTGCTACTGTTGGTGCTGCTCCCCGCCCTGGCCGTGGCCCAGAACAACCCGCCCTCCACCGAAATACGCACCGGCCTGGTGCTATCCGGCGGCGGCGCCCGTGGTCTGGCGCATATCGGCGTGCTCAAGCAGATCGAGGAACAGAACATTCCAATCCACGCCATTGCCGGCACCAGCATGGGCGCGGTGATCGGTGGTCTGTATGCGGCGGGCTACAGCGCCGATGAACTGGAGCAGATTGCACTGGAGATGGATTGGCCGGCGGCGCTCAGCGATTCGCCGTTGCGTGAGGATATTCCCTACCGCCGCAAGCAGGATGATCGTGATTTTCTAGTCAAGCAGCGCCTGACCTTCAAAGGTGGCAAGCTCAGCTTCCCGCTCGGCCTCCTGCAGGGCCAGAACCTGGGCCTGGTCCTGGAAAGCCTGCTGGTGCATACCAACGATATCGATGATTTCGACCGCCTGCCGATCCCTTTCCGCGCCGTGGCCACCGATATCGCCACCGGCGATGCCGTGGTGTTCAAGAGTGGTCATTTGCCCCAGGCCATCCGCGCCAGTATCGGCCTGCCCGGATTCTTCGCGCCGGTAATGGTCGATGGCCGCATGCTGGTAGACGGCGTGTTGTCGAAGAACCTGCCGGTGGATGTTGCCCGGGAAATGGGTGTGGATCGGGTCATCGTGGTGGATATCGCCACCCCGCTGAAACCGGCCGAGGACATGCACACCATCCTCGACATCATGGACCAGACCACCACCCTGCTGACCCGCAACAACACCCAGGAGCAACTAGCCACGCTGACCGAACAGGACCTGCTGCTGCAACCTGAACTGGGCAGCATCGCCTTCAGCAGTTTCGCCGAAGCCGATGAAGCCATCGACGCCGGCGCCCAGAGCCTGCTGCAATCACCGCACCTGCAGGCGTTCGCTCATCCGGCCAACGTGCAACAGCCTGGCGGCAACCTTGCCAGCAACCGCCCCCATCGCCAGCCGATCATCCATGAAATCCGGGTGGTCAACAGCGGCAAGGTCGCCGATGAAGTAGTGCGCAGCATGGTCCGTCAGCAGCTCGGCGAACCGCTGAATACCGATCACCTGGCCAAGGACATGGGCACCATTTACGGCACCGACTACTTCAGCCAGGTCAACTACGAGATTCTCCACGAGGGCGACCGCAACACCCTGTTGATCCGCACCAGCGGCCGGGAGACCGGTACGGATTATCTGCGCCTGGGGTTGAACCTGGTGGATGATTTCGAGGGCGGCAGCCAGTTCACCATGGGAGCCAGCTTCCGTGTCAATGGCGTCAACCCGCTGGGTGCTGAATGGTTGACGCGCCTGCAACTGGGCGAGCATCAGCAGTTGTACAGCGAGTTCTACCAGCCACTGGACTACGGTTCACGCTATTTCATCGCGCCCTTCATCGATGCCGAAGCACGCAATGTCGAAGTGATTCTGGACAACGACCCCGTCGCCGACTATCGCCAGCAGCGCTACGGCGCCGGCATCAACTTCGGCCGCCAGATCGCCAACAATGGTGAAGTCCGCTTCGGACTGTCGCGCTATTGGGGCGAATCCGAAATCCGCGTGGGTGACCCCGAGCAACCCACCCTTGAGTTCGATGAAGCCTTCTACTCACTGCAGGTCGATCGCGACACCTTGGATAACGTCAACTTCCCCCGCTCCGGAGACGCCGCACGCATACTCTGGCGCCAATCGGAACCCGATCTGGGGGCGGACGAGCGTTACCAGCAATTGGAAGTGCGGGCCAACAAGGCCTTCGCCTCGGGGCCCCACAGCCTTCAACTCGGCGCATCCCTTGGCCGCACCGACAGCGATGTCGATGTGGCCCAGAGCAGCTTCCTGCTAGGCGGCATCGGCAAGTTCTCGGGCTTTCGTCAGAACGGCCTGGCCGGACAGAACTACAACCTGGCGCGGGTGGTCTACTATCGCCAGCTGAACCCCGGCAGCACACCGTTGACCATGCCCTTCTACCTGGGCGGCAGCCTGGAGTACGGCCGGGTCTACAACAAGGGCGAAGAGGCCCTGGATACCGGCTACATGGGCGCCGGCAGCCTGCTACTGGGCATGGACACCTTCCTCGGTCCGCTGTTCTTCGGCATCGGTGCCAACCAGGAGGGCGAGCGGGCGTTATATATGAACCTGGGGCAGACATTCTAGGACGCCCCGACATTCAGTACAGCTTGCTGCGCCCAGGCCGGGATGGACCCCGGCCGATTGTCATCTCGACAATGGGCTCAGCCGCTGATTTCCAGTACCAGCGCGGCGCGGATACAGTGCAGCACGCCCTCCTCCACCGGCTCGTCCAGTTCCTGCGCAACGGCGCGCACGCCGGGCAGGTCTTCTTCCGCTTCATTGAGAAACAGATCCTGGATTCGCTCCAGCTGGCCCGGTGGCAGGTCGATGACCTGGTGCAGGTCCAGCTGACCGATGCTGATGGCCTGGGCCAGCTTTTGGTAGACCTGCCGGATCGGCAACCCGGTCTGCCGGGCAATCTGCTGCGCTTCCATGCCGGCCTGGGCCAGTGCCTGCACCTCATGGGCCTGATGTGCGGGCGCAGCGGTCTCCGCGCCACCCTCTTCCAGCAGCACCTGCAGGAAGTCCGCACCGTAACGCTCCAGCTTGTGCGCGCCAATACCACTGACCAGCGCCATGTCCTGCAATGTGGTCGGTCGCTGACGCAGCATATCGACCAGGGTCGAGTCGGCGAATACTACATAGGGCGGCACGCCATGGGCCTCGGCCAGGCGTTTGCGTAGCGCCCGCAGGTTTTCCCACAACGCCTTGTCGGCCTCGGCGATCACTGGCTTGTCGCTGGAGCGGCTGGGCACGCTGGCCGTACGGGATACATCCTTGCGCAGGGCCAGAGACTCCTCGCCACGCAGCAGCGGGCGACAAGTGTCGGACAGCCGCAGACTACCGAACCCATCCAGATCAATTTCCGCCAGCCCGCGGGCGATCAGTTGGCGAAACACCGAGCGCCAGTCCTGCTCGCTCCACTGCTTGCCGATACCGTAAGTCGACAGGTGTTGATGCCCGGCGGTACGAATCTTCTCGTTGTCCCGGCCCAGCAGGATATCCACCAGATGGCCGACGCCGTAACGCTGGCCGCTGCGATAAACGGTGGACAGCGCCATCCGCGCCGCCTCGCTGCCATCCCAGGTGGCAGCCGGCTCCCGGCAATTATCACAGTTGCCGCAGGGCTCATCGAGGATATCGCCAAAATAGCCGAGCAGGGACTGACGGCGGCAGGTGGTGATTTCGCACAGCGCCAACATGGCGTCGAGCTTGTGCCGCTCGATGCGCTTGTGCCGCTCATCACCGTCGGAGTTGGCCATGAACTGGTTGAGCATCAGCACATCCTGCAGGCCGTAGGCCATCCAGGCATCGGCGGGCAATCCATCACGACCGGCGCGACCGGTTTCCTGATAATAGGCTTCGATGCTCTTGGGCAGGTCCAGGTGGGCGACGAAGCGCACGTTGGACTTGTCGATGCCCATGCCGAAGGCAATGGTCGCCACCATGATCAAGCCTTCCTCGTTGAGGAAGCGCTTCTGGTGATAGGCGCGCAACTCCGGTGGCAGCCCCGCGTGATAGGGCAGCGCCGGCCAACCCTGGTCGCTGAGCCACTGCGCCGTGTCCTCGACCTTCTTGCGCGACAGGCAATAGACGATACCGGCATTGCCGCGCTGGTCCTTGAGAAAGCCCAGCAACTGCTGACGGGGCCGATCCTTGGGCACGATGCGGTAGAAGATGTTCGGCCGGTCGAAGCCGGACACGAAGCGCTTGGCATCCTCCAGCCGCAGGCGCTGGGCGATCTCCTCGCGGGTGCGTTCATCGGCGGTGGCGGTCAATGCCATGCGCGGCACGCCCGGGAACAGCTCGGCCAACTGCCCCATCTGCAGGTATTCGGGGCGGAAATCGTGACCCCATTGCGATACGCAGTGGGCTTCGTCGATGGCGAACAGGGCAATATCCAGGCTTTGCAGAAATTGCAGGGTGCGCGGCTTGAGCAGGCGCTCGGGCGCCAGATAGAGAAAATCCATCTCACCCCGGCGCAGCCGCTCGGCGATATCCCGGCGCTCAATCTCGTCCAGCGTGGAGTTCAGTGCCGCCGCACGCAGCCCCAGCTCATTGAGGGTGGCGACCTGGTCATCCATCAGCGCGATCAACGGCGACACCACCACGGTGAGGCCCTCACGCAGCAGACCGGGAATCTGATAGCAGAGCGATTTGCCGCCACCGGTCGGCATCAGGACCAGGGCGTCGCCGCCGGTGGCGACCTGGTCGATGATGTCCGCCTGATGCCCGCGAAACTCTCCGTAGCCGAAAATATCCCGCAGCCGCTGTAAGGCTTGCTCGCGCATGATTCTCCTTGCATGATTGCAGTCGGGCGGCCGATGTCGGCCGGCAGAAAGGGCCGATTATATCAGCCCGGTTGAGATTCGCTGTGATGAGGTGCTGGTATTGCCAATGCTTTGGCAATAATCCGGCCACGTGCGTACAATGCTGACCATTATCCATGATGAGGTGTGCCATGTCCTTCGCCGACCAACTCGAGCGCCTGCAGCAGTTTCTGGATGCTGACGATCTGCACGATGAAGCTCTCGATTATCTTGCCGGGCATGGTTACCTGACCGCCCTGTCCATCAGCCCTGTGGACGTTCCTGAACAGGAATGGATGTTCGAACTGTTCGCCGAAGAGCCGCAGTACACCGATGAAGCCCAGAAGGCCGACATCGAGAACACCCTGCGCGAACTCAAGTCCCTGATCGAACGCATTCTGGCCAGCGACGAAGAGCTGGAACCGCCGTGCGAATTGACTCTCGGTGACGAGCCGGACCTGTCCGATCTGCGCAGCTGGTGTGTGGGCTTCCTGGAAGGCGTGTTCATCCGTGAGGAAGACTGGTTCGCCCAGGACGAGGAAACCGTCAGCGAGCTGCTGCTGCCGATCATGGTCGGTTCCGGCCTGTTCGAAGACCAGCCCGAGTTCGCCGAGATAGCCCGGGACGAAGAGATGGTCCAGGACATGCTCGACCATATCCCCGACGTGCTGACCCAGCTCTACCTGCTGTTCCAGGCACCGGAAGAGAAAGCCCGCCCGGCACTGCTCGATCCCCGTCACTGAGCGTCCTGCTCGGTAACGTCTGAATCCCCCGCCCTGGCGGGGGACTCAAACCACCTCACTGCTTGTATCCAGCGTCCTGTGTGATGCCCTCGTCATCTGTAGCGGGCGCGGTGTGATAGCGCGTGTCGGCCAGCTCATGATGGCTGGGGCGTGGACGGATACGCCGCTGCTGCAAGCCAATCAGCAACAATGGCACCACTATCATCGCGCTGCCGACCACGAACCACAGGTCCGGTACTTCGGCAAAAAACACCCAGCCAATGATCACCGCCCAGACCAGCGCAGTGTATTCCGCACTGGTGATCTGGTTGGCATCCACGTGTTTGTAGGCCAGCAATACACATACGTTGTAGCCAAGGATGAACAGTGCCGAGCCGAACGCGCTGATCAGCACCTCGCGGCTCCAGGCTGCGCCTTCCCACCACGCCAAAGCCAGACACAGCGGCGTGATCATCAGGTAGTTGAGAAACAGCTTCTGTACCGTGGACTGATCGCGCGGCAGCCGGCGCACCAACACCGCGTTGATGGCCAGCGCAGCTGCGGTACCCAGGGCAGCCAGGGCCGCCCAACCGATCTCGACGGGCCGCAATATCACCAGGATGCCAGCGAACCCGCTGATAACGGAAACCAGGCTGAGCGTCGATAACCTTTCGCCAAAGAACATGACTGAAAGGATCATCACCATGATCGGCGCCACCATGAATACCGCATTGGCGGTAGCCAGTGGCAGGGCAATCAAGGCGTAGACCATGCAGATCATCCCGACCAGATGAACATGCCCGCGGATAAAATGCAGGACCCCACCTTCAAAGAAATGGCCGGTATCCAGCTGTTTCCAGAATGGCGCCAGCAACAGCAAGGTGATCACGCAGCGCAGGAAGGCGTACTGGAACACCGGGACGCCTTCCTCGAGAAACTTGACGAACACATCCGAGATCACAGCAATGGCGTTGCCGACAACCAGCAATAGAATGGCGCTGCTGACTGTTTTTCCTGACATGACCGCCTCTGGCTAGCATTCAAAAGAAAGGATGTTCACCGCATCAGCGCAGCGCCGGCTCGATGCCCGCAAGCGGGCGTGCAGCTCACACGGCCAGTTGGACGCCCAGCGCGCTTCGCCCGTCCGCAAGCTCAGTCCGGGAGCCTGTCGCCCGCCTCGACCCAACGCCGCAACAAGGGCAGCAACGAGGCTGCCGGCTGATAACCATTACCCAACAACGCCAACTGCCCGTTGCGCTCGGCCAACAGGGTCGGAAAGCCGCTGATACCCAGATCGCCCACCCAGGCAAAATCCGCAGCCAGCATCACCCGTGTCTCCGGGGCATCAAAGGCCTCAATGAAGTCGTTGCGGCTGTATCCGGCCCCTTCGGCCAGATCGGTCAGCACGCCAGCCTGAGTGACATCAATAGCCTGGGTATAGAAGGCACTCTGGATGGCTTTGACCAGCGCCCACAGTTTTCCGGCATCGAGTTCCCGCCCCACCACCAGCGCCCGGCAGGCGGGCTCGGTGTTATAGACAAAGGCCGCGGGCAAGTCATCAGGCGTCAGCACCGGCTGGCCGGTCGCCGCGTGCACGGCCTGCCAGTGTTCCGCCAGCGCCAGGCGCGTCGAGTCCTGCATGGGATCGGTCACGCCAGGGCGCAGGCCGCCGGGTACCAGATGCAGATCCAGCTGGGGAAAAGCTGCCTGGATAGCATCGATCACCGGAGCGAAGCCCCAGCACCAGGAACACATGGGGTCCATCACATAGATCAGGCGCTGGGACATGCAGTACTCCGATTACTTTGCGTTGGGGCTGGCCAGTTCCGGCTGCAGGCCGATGGGATGCGGCTGCTGGCGCAGCTTGGCCAACTTGACCTGGCGCTGTCGTTCCTCGGCACGCCGCCGGGTCTTCTCCGGCAGACTGTCATAACAATGCGGACAGCTGATACCTTCCTCGTACTGCACCGAGGCCATGTCTTCAGCCGATACCGGATGGCGGCAGGCGTGGCATTGGTCGAACGAACCCGGCGCCAGATCGTGGCGTACCGTGACGCGGTTATCGAACACGAAACACTCGCCGTCCCACTTGCTCTGCTCCGCCGGCACCTCTTCGAAATACTTCAGAATGCCACCCTTGAGATGATAGACCTCATCGAAGCCTTCCTTGAGCATAAAGCTCGAGGCCTTCTCGCAGCGAATGCCGCCGGTGCAGAACATGGCGACTTTCTTGTGTTTCTGCGGATCGAACTGCTGACGAACGTAATCAGGAAACTCGCGGAAGGATTTGGTCTGCGGATCGATGGCACCTTCGAAGGTACCGATCGACACTTCGTAATCGTTGCGGGTGTCGATCAACAGCACTTCCGGATCGCTGATCAGATCATTCCAGTCCTTCGGCTCGACATAGGTCCCCACTTTTTCATTGGGACTGATGCCGGGAATGCCGATGGTGACGATTTCCTTCTTCAGCTTGACCTTGGTGCGGTAGAAAGGCATTTCCTCGCAGAGGGATTCCTTCCAGTCCAGATCACTCAGGCGCGGGTCCCGGCGCAGCCATTCAAGCAGCGCTGCGGTGCCTGCGCGGCTCCCGGCCACGGTACCGTTGATGCCTTCCAGCGCCAGCAACAGGGTGCCCTTGACGCCGTTGGCGATCATGGTATCCAGCAGCGGCTGGCGCAGGTCTTCGAAGTCTTCCAGGGTGACGAACTTGTACAGCGCCACCACGACGATATTGGACATGCCATTCCTCTTTTCGGTAGTCGCCCGCGTAAAGGGCGTACTTTGGGGGCGGCAAGTTTAACAAAGTTGAGAGCCAGCCGGCATGCGGATTATCGGCCGGGGCGCATCCGCTTCAGTGGTCCGCCTTGCTGCCGCCCATGCAGTTGGGCGAATCCGGTGCCAGGCCACTGGCCTGCCACTCGGCGGGCGAATAGGTATGCAAAGCCAGCGCGTGGATCTGCTGCATCAGGTCGCCCAGTGTGCGGTAGACCGCCTGATGCCGCTTCACGGCATTCAGACCTTCGAACTCGTCGCTGACGATCACCAGCTTGAAATGCGACTCCGAGCCCGGCGGTACGGCGTGCATGTGGCTCTCATTGAGCAGTTCGAGATGGCTGGGCGCCAGGCTTTGCAGAGCCTGTTCCAGTGCTGCCTGGGTGGTACTCATGGGCTTGTCTCCTTGATTGATCAATGCATTGTATCCGGCTCACCTGCCCCGGTCAGCCGCACCGGCTTTGGTTAACGGCAGACCAATAGCGCATTCACACCGCGCAGCAGCGCTACCGCAGCCCCGCCTGCCGCCCCTCGACCTCGGCTTCCATCGCCTGCACCAACTGCTCCAGTTGTGGCGAAATATGTTGCTCGAGGCGTTCGCGGGTGATGGCCATGGAATCACGGGTCAATTCCGGCAGATGTTCCATCAGCTTGCTGCCCGCCGGAGAGCGGTAGAACGCAGCCAGTTGCTCGAACTCCTCTTCGCTGAAGACCGGCAGATACAGATCGATCAGGTCATCGCGGATGGCATCCCAGCTCAACTGGGCGTTCAGAATGTCCCGGGCCTGCCGCTGGTAATCACGCAGCACCGATTCATACTGCATCGAGCCACCCATCTGGGTAAAACGGGCCGTCAGCAACTGTTCGACCTGGGTATAGACCGGCGCAGTCATATCCTCGGCATTGGCCAGCTTGAGAAAGCGCTCGGCACTGCTCCGGTGTGACGCCTCGTCAGCCTGGGCCAACTGCCCCAGGAAAAGACAACAGACCATCAGGCTCGGTAGTAAACGCATGGATGGCAGCTCCGGTGGGTTGAACAGGCACCTATACTGGCAGGTCACATATCCATCAGCAACGAGGGGGCGCATATGAACACACGTACCGAGACCGACAGCATGGGCGGCATCGAGGTGCCGGCAGACCGCTACTGGGGTGCGCAGACCCAACGCTCACTGCACAACTTCGCCATCGGCGAGGAGCGCATCCCCCTGGCGGTGGTGCATGCCCTGGCGCTGATCAAAAAGGCCGCCGCGCGCACCAATCTGCAGTTGGGCAATCTGGATGCGCCACTGGCGGAGTTGATCAGCCAGGCTGCGGATGAGGTCATGACCGGCCAACTGGATGAGCATTTCCCCCTCTCCGTCTGGCAGACCGGCAGCGGCACCCAGAGCAACATGAATATCAACGAGGTCCTCGCCAACCGCGCCAACGAGCTGGCTGGCCAGCCCCGTGGCGGCAAAACACCGGTACACCCGAACGATCACGTCAACCGCTCGCAAAGCTCCAATGATACCTTCCCCAGCGCCATGCACGTAGCGGCCGCCACCCAGGTCCGCCAGCAACTGCTGCCCGCGGTACAGGCTCTGCGCGACAGCCTGGATGAACAGGCCCGCCGCCACGCAGACCTGATCAAGATCGGCCGCACCCACCTGATGGACGCCACCCCGGTGACCTTCGGTCAGGAGCTCTCCGCCTTCGTTGTGCAGCTGGATATGGGGATCAGGGCTGTGGAGCAAGCGCTGCCGGAGGTCTACGCCCTGGCCCAGGGCGGCACGGCGGTGGGCACCGGCCTGAATGCACCATCAGGCTTTGCCGGAATGCTCGCCGCCGAGGTGGCAAGCCTCAGCGGCCTGCCCTTCACCAGCGCCGCCAACAAATTCGCCGCCCTGAGTGGGCATGAACCGCTGGTGCAGCTGCACGGCGCCTGCAAACAACTGGCGGTAACCCTGATGAAATTGGCCAATGACCTGCGCCTGCTGGGCAGCGGGCCGCGGGCCGGGCTGGCCGAGGTCAGGTTGCCGGCCAACGAGCCGGGCAGCTCGATCATGCCCGGCAAGGTCAACCCGACCCAGTGCGAGGCGCTGTCGATGATTGCCTGCCAGGTCATGGGCAATGACGTGACCCTGGGCATGGCGGCGAGCTACGGCCAGTTGCAGCTGAACGTGTTCAAACCGGTGATCATCCATGCCCTGTTGCAGTCAGTGCGTCTGCTGACCGACGGCTGCGACAGTTTCCGCGAGCACTGTGTGGAAGGCATGCAACCTGACGCCGAGCGCATGCGCGAGCATCTGGACAATAGCTTGATGCTGGTCACCGCATTGAACCCGGTCATCGGCTATGACAAGGCCGCCGAAATCGCCAAGAAGGCCTATGCCGAGGGCACCTCGCTACGCCAAGCGGCGCTGGCGCTGGGTTATCTGGATGAGCAGGCCTTCGACCAGGCAGTGCAGCCGCAGGCAATGCTGGGGGACTGGGCGCCCAAGGCCTGAAGTCCCCCGCTATGGCAGTGAACCTCTTGGGCGCGGACTTGCCCGCGAATGGATCTGGCAGAAAACCTTCGCGGCCAAGGCCGCTCCCACATAGAAGCCATCGGGGGCCCTATCAGAAACCTGGCCCCGCAATCGCTACTCCAGCGGCGGCGTGACTGTCAGACGCCGCAGCCGACGGTTCTCCAGTTTCTGCAGCAGGCTGGGCGCGAGGGCGATCAGCGCCGAGCCGGAAACCACCAGCAGCGCCCCCAGATAGGCGAGGCTGTTCAAGAGTTCGGGCTTGATCACCGCCGGCCACAGCATCGAGCCCAGCGCGACCAGGGCAAAGGTGAACAACGGTGTGGTGGCCACGGTGGCGCTGACCCGGGATGCCTCCCAGTGCACCAGCGCCTCAGCGAAGGCGCCATAGGCCACCAGGGTGTTCAGGCAGCAGCCGAGCAGCAACCACAGTTGCAGTTGGTTCAATTGCATGATCTGGCTCGGCGTGGCGAGGGGTGCCAATAGCACCGCGCAGGCCAGGTAGATCACCATCATGATGGTGACCGACGACCAGATGGTCAGCAACTGCTTCTGGGCCAACCCGTACAAGGCCCAGGCGAGAGCCGCGGCCAGGGTGATCAGGATGCCCAGCGTGTAGTCGCTCAGCTGAGTAAACAGTTCCACCAGGCGTTGATTGAAGAACAGCCCGAAGCCAAGCAACAGTACCGCCAGCCCCAACAACTGACCGATGCCGAAACGCTCCTTGAACACCAGCATGCTGCCCAGCATCAGCATGATCGGCGCGATCTGGATCATCAACTGCATGGTGCCGGGCGTCAGCCGATCCAGTGCCAACACGTACAACACATAATTGCAGGCCAGGCCGAGCACCGCGACCAGGAGCAGCCAGCGGTTGCGCGCGGACAGCGCGCGGATCGAGGGCAACCGCCGGCGGGCTGCCAGCCATAGCAACAGCACCAGGCCGGATGACAGCATGCGGTACCAGGAAACGGTAAAGGCATCCATGCCATTGAGCACCTCCTTGAGCATGATCGGCAGCACACCCCAGAGGGTGGTGGTGGTCAATGCCAATAGAAATCCGTACAGCCAGCGACCGGAGGCGACGTGCATGATGTTTCTCGGAGAAAAAAGGAAGAGACGACTATTGTAGAGCCCGGCGCGACCGAATGGATAGCCACGCATCGTCAAAACAGAGACTCAGCGCAATTGGTAGCAATTTGCATGTAGCCAATTCGTCTAACGGCGCGTCTCAGCTGTTCTACCATGAAATACAGATCCGCTATTTCTGGTCAGATCATTGCGGCAGACCGGCCGCATCCATACACTGGTGCTGTCGCCTTATCCGGCGCAGACAGCAGGGCAACCTACGAGGACGCCCGGCACACAAAAATAAAAGGTGTCACTTATGAAACTTGATATTCAGGGTAAATTGCCCAGCGTCGCTCTGGTTTTTCTCGCCACCTGGCTGTTGTTGATCCTACCCAATATGGGGTGATGGCTTTTCACGATACAATCAGCGGCTTCAGTTTGTGCCGGAGCCCTCGTGAAATCACCATCCTTTGCAGATCTGAGCTGGTCCGCTGACGGACAGCCGTTTTCCACCCAGTTCGGCGATGTGTACTTCTCCCGCGACTCGGGATTGGAGGAAACGCGCCATGTGTTCCTGCAACACAACGATCTGCCGCAGCGCTGGGCCGCGCTCCAACCTGGCTCCCGCTTCTGCATCGGCGAAACCGGTTTCGGCACCGGCCTGAATTTTCTCTGCGCCTGGCAGCTATGGGACCGGGTCGCTCCCGCCGACGCCCGCCTGCATTTCGTCAGCACCGAAAAGTTTCCGCTGAGCACCGACGACCTCCATCGCGCCCTGGCGTTATGGCCGGAGTTGCAGCCCTGGGCCGAGCAGTTACTCGCCCATTACAGCGACCTCGCACCCGGCTGGCAGCAGTTTTCCCTGGCCGATGGCCGCGTCACCCTGACCCTGTTGGTGGGTGATCTGCTGGACAGCCTGCCGCAGTTGGACGCCTCGGTGGATGCCTGGTTTCTCGATGGCTTCGCCCCGGCGAAGAACCCGGACATGTGGCAGCCGGCTCTCTATGAGCAGATGGCGCGCTTGTCGCATCAGCACACCACGGTGGCGACCTTTACCAGTGTCGGCGATGTGCGCCGCGGATTGCAGGCGGTCGGCTTTGCCATGCACAAGGTCAAAGGTTATGGCCGCAAGCGCGAGATGCTGGCCGGGGTGCTGCAACAGCCGTCAGGGCAGCAATGGAGCGCGCCCTGGTATCAACGCCCGGCGCCACCAGCCGACCGGGCACGCACGGCGCTGGTGATCGGTGCCGGACTGGCCGGTTGCAGTACCGCCTTCGCCCTCGCCCGCCGCGGCTGGCAGGTCACCGTGATCGAGCGCCACGCCACTCCCGCAGCGGAAGCCTCCGGCAACCCGCAGGGCATCCTCTACACCAAGCTGTCACCGCACCAGACCCCGCTGTCGCGCTTCGTGCAGGCCAGCTATGCCTACAGTCTGCGCCTGCTGAATGAGGTGCTGGAACCGGGGGAAGACAGCTGGTCGGCCTGCGGTGTGCTGCAGCTCAGTACCGATGACAAGGAGGCTGCGCGCCATCGCCAGCTGGGTGAACAGGGCTACCCGCCGAGTTTTCTGCACAGCGTTGATGCGGAACAGGCCAGCGCCCTCGCCGGCTTCGGCGTTCAGCGCGCCGGGCTGTTCTTTCCGGGCGCCGGCTGGGCCAGCCCGCCGATTTTCTGCCAAGCGCTGTTGCGGCACGCCAATATCCGCTTGCTGACCGGCAGCGCAGTGGCACAGTTGGAACAAGGTGATGGGCAATGGCAGGCATTGGGCGCCAACGGCCAGTGTATTGCCAGCGGCAGCATCGCGGTCATCTGCAGCGCCGCCGACAGTCGCCGTTTCCAGCAGAGCAGCCATCTGCCGCTCAAGTCCATTCGCGGGCAGATCACCCATTTACCGGCTACCGACGCGAGTCTCGGATTGAAAACGGTGCTGTGCGCCGAGGGCTATATTTCCCCCGCGCGCCAGGGCGAGCATCACCTGGGCGCCAGCTTCCGCTTCGATCGGCTGGATACCGAGCCCAGCCCCGAGGAGAACCTGTCGAACCTGGAGATCCTGACCAGCCTGTCGCCAGCCCTCAGCACCGCCCTGCGGCCGGAACAGTACGATCCGGCGCAGCTGACCGCTCGCGCTGCGCTGCGCTGCACCTCACCGGATTACCTGCCGCTGATCGGCCCGCTGACCGATGCCGATGCCTTTCGTGCGGATTACGCCGCGCTGGCCAAGGATGCATCGCGCCAGCCAAAGACGCCGGCCAGTTGGTACCCCGGCCTGTATCTGAATACCGCCCATGGCTCCCGCGGTCTGGTTACCTGCCCGTTGAGTGGCGAGCTGATCGCCGCCTGGGTCGAGGGGGAGCCGCTGCCTTTGCCCCGCGACCTGGCCGAGGCCGTGCATCCAAGCCGCTTTCTGTTGCGTCAATTGATCCGCGGCCAGGCCTGAGGCTCAGAACAGCAGCATGCGGATGCCGTCCCAGAGCAACTTGCAACCGGTAAAGAACAGGAAGAGGTAGCACAATCGGTAGATCAGCTCCTGATTGCTGCGCTGCAGCAGCCAGAAGCCCATGCGGATGCCGATCGGCGCCAGCGGCAGCAGCACCAGAGCAGTCAGCAACTTGCTGGTGTCGAATTGTCCGAGCTGGATATAGGCCGGTACCTTGGCCAGATTCACCACGGCAAAGAATACCGCGATGGTGCCCATCAGTACGGTCTTGTCGAGTTTCTGCGGCAACAGGTAGATATTGATCGGCGGCCCGCCGGCGTGGATGCCGAAACTGGTGAAGCCAGCGACCGCGCCCCAGAACCCGCCCCGCCAGTTGCTTACCCCACGTACCGGCGGCTCGCCCTTGCGCAACCAGATGTTCAGGGTAAACACCACGGCGATGATACCGACCATCAATCGAATATGGGCGTCACTCATCCAGCGAAAACTCAGCCAGGCCAACAGCGTACCGACCAGCGCCGCCGGAATGATGATCTTCAGATTGGGGATACTCCAGCGACCGCGGAAGGTGCGTAGTGCCACCAGATCCATGGTACAGAGGATCGGCAGCAGGATGGCGGCGGCCTCCTGCGGCGGCATGACCAGGGACATCAGCGGGACGGAAAGAATAGCGATGTTGCCGCCAAAGCCACCCTTGGCGATGCCGTACAACAACACGGCGGGGATGGCGGCCAGATAGAACAGCGGGTCGGTGATCATTGGAACCAGTCATATCAACAAAGGCGCTCAGTGTATCATTGACGCAACACGGCACAGTCATCCAGGAAGTAGACCTTATGCTGATACCCCATACCCTGCTCGACCCCGACGTATTCCAGCGCATGCTGGAGGACTTCGTCACCCGCGATGGCACCGATAACGGCTATGACGACACCCTGAGCCAGCGCGTGGAGCGTTTGCGCCGGCTGATCGAACGTGGCGAAGTGCTGATCGTATTCCATCCCGACACCGGCGATACCAGCCTGAGCCACCGCCGGGATGTTCCCGCCGAATTGCTGTGGGATGCCGCCGAGGATTGAGAGCCGCCCTGCTTCAGGGTGACGCAGGGCCACCATGGCGCTTGGAGGATGCCAAGCGAAGGACTAAGATAGAGGTCTTTACACCCCCATGCGGGTTTGACGAGGTAAACGATGAAATTGCGCTCCCCCCTGATTATTGCTGCCCTGCTGGGTTTTGCTGCCACCGCATCGGCCCAGACCGTTGTGTGCACCCCGGAAGCAGCCCTGAAGAAAGCTGAAGAAACCGCGGTCACCATCAACCGCATCGCTGCCGGCAACCCGGACAAGGCGGAGCGCATGCATGAACAGCTCAAGGCCCTCCAGGAGCGCGACCCCACCCAGAGCCACCATGGCGCCTGTGAAGCCTATGACCGCATCATCAAGGAACTGAAGCAGCAAGACGCCAGCGGCAACTGAATAGTCATAAGGGCTGACTGTGTTGCAGACACCTCAGCCCGCTGCACGCCCTGTTCGGAGTTAGGTCTGTCTTGTGGGAGCGGGCTTGCCCGCGAACAGGCCTGACAGAACTCCTCGCGGCCAAGGCCGCTCCCACAAGAAATCGGAATCAGCCAATCGCCGTTCGCCCAGCCAACGCATGGGCCAGCGTCCCGCCATCGATGAATTCCAGCTCGCCTCCCAGTGGCACCCCGTGGGCAATGCGCGATACCTTGATCCCCAGCGGTTTGAGCAGCCCGGCGATATAATGCGCCGTCGCCTCCCCTTCCACCGTCGGATTGGTTGCCAGAATCACCTCGGCCACCGCGCTGCCTTCGACGCGCTCCAGCAACGCCGGAATACCAATCTCTTCCGGCCCCAGGCCATCAATAGGTGACAGGTGGCCCTTGAGCACGAAATAGCGCCCTCGAAAGCTGCCCGCCATTTCCACTGCCCACACATCCGCCGGGCTCTGCAACACACACAGCAACCCATCATCCCGGCGCGGGTCATCACACATATCACATATTTCGGTCTCGCTCAGCGTCCGGCAACGGCGGCAGTAACCCACGCCTTCCATCGCCGACTCCAGCGCATGGGCCAGGTGCCGCCCCGCTTCACGATCGCGCTCCAGCAGGTTCAGCGCCATGCGCTGCGCGGTTTTCGGCCCAACGCCGGGCAGCCCGCGCAATGCATCGATCAATTGGCGAATCAGGGGACTGAAACTCATACCGATATGGCTCTCTCGTTCAGAAGGGCATCTTGAAGCCGTCAGGCAGATTCATGCCCGCGGTCAGGCCGGCCATTTTCTCCTGGTTCTGCTGTTCCAGCTTGCGCACCGCATCATTGAATGCCGCGGCAATCAGATCTTCGAGCACTTCCTTGTCTTCGGTCATCAGGCTGTCATCAATATTGACGCGGCGCACGTCGTGCCGCCCGGTCATGACGACGGAAACCAGCCCGGCACCGGATTGCCCGGTCACCTCGGCGTTGGCCAGCTCTTCCTGCATCTTCTGCATTTTTTCCTGCATCTGCTGGGCCTGCTTCATCAGGCCTGACATGCCACCTTTCATCATGGTCGTTTCCTCATAAGGGGTTCAAGCATCGAGCGGGCGGATACTGTCATCACAGATCTGCGCCGCAAAATCGTTGATCAGCGCCTGCACCAGCGGGTCGCTCTGTATGTTCGCCTCGGCTTCCTTCTGCCGGGCCACCCGCCGCCGGGCTGCCGCTACCGCAGGGGTTTCCTGCGTGGGCGCCTGGACCGTAACGGTCAAAGTTACTGGTTGGCCTTGCTGCTCGGTAATGGCCTTTTCCAGACGCTGGCGATGATTTTCGTTGTACAGCGCGCTGTGACCTGGGTCCAGATGCAACTGCCAGGCGGCGCCCTCGACAGCGACCAGTTGGCAATGGGCGGCAATGCTCTGGGTCAGGCCAGCCACACCCAGGCGCGGATACAGCTCCAGCCATTGGGCGGCAAGGCCGATGGCCGGAGGCAGATCGCTGACATCCTCTTCGGCGGCCTCGACCGGAGCGCTGTCCGCCGCCGGCTCCCAGTCGCTCAGATAATCGCTGACATCCAGTTCATCATCACTGTCGGGGCTGAAACTGTCATCGGGCGGTGCATCCTGCAACCACTCGGGGGGAGCGTCCGCTGCTGGCGGGTTCGGCTCGCTTGGCGTTGTCGGCTCCTCGACCACCGGTGCAGGTGCCGCCACGGGGCTGGCAGCGGACTGCGGCGCGGGAGTGGCCGGAGCTGACGGCTCGACAGTCGGTTCGACCGTTGGCTCCACAACCGGCGTGATCGGTGAAGCGGGTTTCGGCGGTGCCTGCACGGCAGCCGGCGTCGTAACCGGCGCGGCCTGCGTGGTCGGCCTGGCGGTTACGGAATCAGCTGCGGCCTGGCTGATCCCCGGGGACTTTCCCGGGTCGCCAGCCGCAGCCGGTACGGGGCTCGGCTGTATTGTTGGCGGCGTTTGCACGAGCCCGGCCGGTGCCGCGTTGCCGGTGTGTTGTAGCGTGCCGGGGCGAAACGCCAACATACGCAGCAGCGCCATCTCGAAACCGCCACGCGGGTCCGGTGCCAGTGGCAGGTCACGACGACCGTGCAGGGCCAGTTGATAGAACAGCTGCACATCCTCGGCGCTGACCTGCCCGGCCAGCTCCAGGACCCGCGCCTGGTCACCCAGGCTGTTATCCGCCGCCTCCGGCAATACCTGGGCGATGGCCACTCGCTGCAGGGTGGATATCAGCTCGGCCAGCACGCCCGCAAAATCAGCGCCCTGCTCAGCCAGCTCGGCAACAGCGGCGAGAAGCGCGCGCGCATCCCCGGTGGCCAGTGCCTGCAGCAGCCCGAATACCTGACCGTGATCGATGGTGCCGAGCATGCTGCGCACCTCGGCGGCCTGCAGCTGGCCATTCCCGAAGGCGATGGCCTGATCGGTGAGGCTCAGGCCGTCGCGCATGGAGCCATCGGCGGCGCGGCCGAGCAGCCACAGCGACTCGTCATCGAAGGGTACCTGCTCTTCGGCCAGCACATGGCGCAGGTGCTCGACCACCTTTTCCGGCAACATGTTCTTCAACGAGAACTGCAGGCAGCGGGACAGGATGGTGACCGGCAGTTTCTGCGGATCGGTGGTCGCCAACAGGAATTTGACGTGAGCCGGCGGCTCTTCCAGAGTCTTCAACAAGGCGTTGAAGCTGTGGCTGGAGAGCATGTGCACTTCGTCGATGAGATAGACCTTGAAGCGCCCGCGCGTGGGTGCGTACTGCACATTGTCCAGCAGCTCGCGGGTGTCCTCGACCTTGGTTCGGCTGGCCGCGTCGACTTCGATCAGATCGACGAAACGCCCCTCGTCGATTTCCCGACAGGCCGAACAGACGCCGCAGGGCTCCGAACTGACACCCGCCTCGCAGTTCAGGCACTTGGCCAGAATGCGCGCGATGGTGGTCTTGCCGACCCCGCGGGTGCCGGTGAACAGATAGGCGTGGTGCAGGCGATTGTGATCCAGCGCATTGATCAGCGCCTGCAGCACGTGGGTCTGGCCGACCATCTCACGGAACAGGCGCGGACGCCATTTGCGGGCTAATACCTGGTAACTCATCGAGGGGCTGCTATCCGGTGTCATTGGCAAGCAGCTACTGTACCTTAAAGCGCCTAATCAATGCGAGATTCGCGCCTGTCGGCTCGCCCTGTGGGAGAGGCTGATCGGGAACCGATACTGGTGATGGGAAAGCGGGCTTGCCCGCGAAGCTGATCTGCCAGTTGCTTCGCGGCCAAGCCCGCTCCCACAAAGAGGGGGCGTCCGTGACCGGGTCAGCGTGACCCGGTCAACGTGACCCGGACGAGTTCCTTTCGACCTCGGGCGCTTCAGTCTTGAACGTAGTCGTTGAAAGTCAACGAGATACGATGCTGCGACGAAGGCAGATTCGGTACGTTCAGCGTTTGCTTGTTGTCGGTATCACCGCGCGGGGTGCTGACCACGGAGATAACCCCATCCGCCGGTGTGCTGGCAGGCATGTACACATCCACGCCCCACTGGAACGGCTGCTCCGGGAAATACGGTAGCGGATCGCCAGTCGTCACCGCTGGAGTGGCTTCATCGTCATGTACGTGAATGCCGATATTCCTGCTACCGATGGCCGGGTCAATGATATTCACTGCCGGCTGATCGCCCCACAGCAGGCTGGTGGTGGAAATCTCCAGCAGATCGTTATCGGTGCCGCGGTCGCCCCACCATTCCATGTCCCGGGAGATCACCAGGGAGGCGTGATCATCACTGGCGTTGGTATTTTCCTCGATCACGGAGCCGGCCTGCGAGGTGTTCAAGCGCACCAGCGCGCTGTTGCGGATCAGCGGCTGACGATAGAAGTGATGCTCGGAACGACCCGGTCGCAACAGCTGGAATTCGTAGTAGGCGGTCGGATCGAGCGTCACCGGACCCCAGTTGCCGTTGGCCGTGATGCTGAAGGTATCCAATGGCGCCGCTTCGAGACGCTCACCGGTATCGGGGTCTATTTCCCAAACCTGCAGCGTGGTCCCGGCAGCACCGGTATTGGCTGGGAAATAAACCGCCCGACCGGCAATTTCCACCTCATCCCGCTGTGGCAGAATCTCGGTGCGCACCGGCTCGACACCTGTGAAGAATTCAAACTGGGCGGCGAAAGAGGCTTCCGAGGTGGCCGCCTGGACATGAGTCTCATCAGGCACGTAGGCGTTCACTTCACCGAGCCGCCGGGTTTCATCGACAAACAGCCCCATGCAGTTGGAGTCGCCCGGGCAACTCTCGCCTGTCGCGCCGTCGATGGCAACATAGCCAGCCACCTTGGCTTCCCGGTCCGGATTGGCCACGTAGTAGCCGCAAACCGCCGTACCCAGGGAGTGGCAAGCCAGATAGACCTGATCCGCCCCGAACTCCGCCAGCACGTTATCGACGAACCCATCCAGGTCACCACTCAGGCCGCCGGTAAGGGCCCTGTTGATCTCTACCGCCCCTGCCGTGCTGTATTCGTAGGCCACCACATGGTCTTCGGGGTAGCCGTTGCTGGCAAAGCGCATCGCCTGGGTCTGGTACTGGGAGGCCGAGCCAGCGGTGCCGTGTACGAAGATGACCGGCAGGATCCGATCCTCATCGATATCCGGCATATCCGGAGAGCCAGGCCAGGAAACCCGATCCGAGCCGGAGCCGCCGAGACAACCGGTCAACACACCACAGAGAAGCAGAAAAAACACGCCGAGCGCGGGCACGCGGGCCCTGGGAAATGCCATATCCATGTTCGATTACCCTTATTGTTGTTATCAGTCAGACACGATGAGACATTAGTAGATATAAGCTCGCTTCGCCACTGAAAGAGCTAACGTATCAGCAAAGGACAGGCAGACGAATAGACCGGAAGTCGGCAAGACAAGGGCGTATGAGACGCGGAATAAGAATGGGGGGATAACGGAAACGAGAAGGCTATGGGTGGCAACCCTGCCAGCCGCACCCCGGCACACGATATAACCGCTGCGGCTGCTCCCTTCCGGGCCTGACCGGGTTCACGGCGAATCATTGCGAGGGGACCGACAGGGTCACCATAGCGTGCCCTGCAGATGAGGGCCGCGCTATTGTAACGACTTGCGCGCAAGTTACAACCCACAATCGTGTCTGGGATGCGCAGCCGAGACGCAAATACGCCATGCCTGACGGCTTGCCCTCCTCGCGTATAATGAGGGCCGATTCGACTGCCGGAGACCCGACCATGCAACCTGAAGACCTGCAACTGCTGGTCACCCGTGAAATGCCCTTCGGCAAGTATCAGGGCCGGCTGATCGCCGACCTGCCCGGCCATTACCTCAACTGGTTCGCCCGTGAAGGCTTCCCCAAGGGGGAAATCGGCCGCCTGCTGGAACTGATGCAGGAAATCGATCACAACGGTCTGTCCGCCCTGCTCGACCCGCTGCGCCATCGGCCGCCGGTCAGGCGCCCATGAACAGGGCGATCATCAACGGGATGGAGAACAATGCCACCACGGTACTCAACAGTGCGGTACCGGCTACCTGGCTGGGCGCCAGATCCAGCAGCGTGGCGATGACCACGGTATTGGCGGCAATCGGTGTGATGGACACCAGAAACAGCGCCTGATACACCGCAGTGCTGTAGATCTGCGGCCCATGGCTGTCCAGCCACCAGAACAGCAGCGCCACCGCCGGCCAGACCACGAATTTGCCGAAGAACGCCAGCGCAGTAAAACGCAGGTTGCCCGCCAGCCCGCGAAAGCTGAGGATGCTCATGCCGATAATCATCATCCCGAACACGCTGTAAGCGCCGCGCAAATTATCGAACAGCGGCTCGGCGATCATCGGAATACCAATGCCAGCGAGATTGAGCGCGACCGCAAGAAAGAAGGCGTACAGCGATGGCAGGCGCGCAACCTTGATCAGGCAGTCGCGCACCTGGTAACGGCCCCGCGCTGCGAGATAGAAACCGACCGAGTTCTCATACAGGGTGGTACCGAGCATGCAGAGAATATAGATGCTCAGGCCTTGCTCGCCGAACAGCAGCAAAGCCACTGGCACCCCAAGATAGCCGGTATTGCCGGTGCCCACGGCCAGCGGAATGACACTGGCGCTGGCGTCTCCCACCCAGCGTCGGGCTATCAGCAGATGTCCGTAACCGATCAGCGTACACAGCCCCAGGGTAAGAAAGGGCAGCAGAATCACCTCCGGCGACAGCGGCGCGTTCATTACGCCGGAGAAAACCACTGAGGGTGTGATGATATACATCATGATGCCGGCAATATGACTACCGCTGGCCTGCAGGAAACGCCCGGCAACCCACCCCAGCGCAACCGTCACGTAGAGTGGCAACAGTTTGTACAGCAAGGCCAGTGCCGCCGTCATGGTATTCCCCACCGAACTGAATCCGGTCAGTCTAACGATCCGCTCCGGTCATCACCACCGATGCAATGATTCTTTCTGAAAAATCAGCTACATCCGTCTGCCTGGCGTTGGGGATGGTAAGATCCGGGTTCCATTTCTTTCGCGTTCGCAGGATTGTCCCCGAATGGAAGTCATGAATACCCTGTTTGTAATCTGTGCCGGCCTGCTATGCGTCAGCATTCTGGCAAGTTCAATGTCCTCCCGATTGGGCATTCCCCTGTTGCTGGTATTTCTGATCGTCGGCATGCTCGCCGGCGAAGATGGTCCGGGCGGCATTGTGTTCGACAGTATAGATACGGTGTATGTCATCGGCAGCCTGGCCCTGGCGATCATCCTGCTGGATGGCGGCATGCGCACACGGGCGGAGAACTTCAAGGTCGCCCTTTGGCCATCCCTGTCACTGGCCAGCTTCGGCGTACTGATCAGCGCTCTGGTCACCGGTCTGGCCACCGCCTGGTTGCTGGACCTGCACTGGCTGCAGGGCTTGCTGCTGGGCTCGATCGTCGGCTCGACCGATGCGGCCGCGGTATTCTCGTTGCTGCAGGGCAAAGGGCTGAACCTCAAGCGCCGGGTCAGCGCCACCCTGGAAATCGAGTCTGCATCGAACGACCCCATGGCGATCTTCCTGACCATCACCATCGTGGAGATGCTGGCCAACGGGCAGACGTCCTTCAGTTGGTCGTTTCTGGCCATGTTGTTGCAGCAATTCGGCATCGGCGGGGTCTGCGGGCTGGCGGGCGGCTTCTTCCTGACCTGGCTGGTCAACCGGGTGAGCCTGGATACCGGCTTGTATCCCCTGCTCATCACCAGTGGTGCCATTCTGACCTTCGCGGTCACCAATGTACTCGGCGGCAGCGGCTTCCTGGCGATCTTCATCACCGGCCTGGTACTGGGCAACAGCCGCCTGCGCAGTCTGCAGAACATCCTGCACATGCAGGACGGCATGGCCTGGCTCAGCCAGATCGGCCTGTTCCTCATGCTCGGCTTGCTGGTCACGCCCTCGGAGATGCTCGACATCGCCTTGCCAGCACTGGCCGTTGCCGTCTTTCTCATCCTGGTCGCACGCCCAATTGCTGTGCTGATCTGTCTGGCCCCTTTCGTGTTCTCCTGGCGCGAGCGCCTGTTCATCAGCTGGGTTGGCCTGCGCGGCGCGGTGCCGGTGATGCTGGCGATCTTCCCGCTGGTAGCCGGGCTGGAACAGGCCCAATTGCTGTTTAACCTGGCCTTCGTTGTGGTCTTGGTTTCCCTGCTGCTGCAAGGGGCGAGCCTGCCGATTGCGGCAAGGCTGTGCCGGGTCGAGATCCCGCCCATTCCGGAGCCGCTGCACCGTACCAGCCTGGATGTGGTGGTCGAGAGCGACTACGAGCTGATGGTCTATCAACTGAGCGATGCCAACTGGTGCGTTGGTGTGGCCCTGCGCGATTTGAACATGCCCAAGGACACCCGCATCGCCGCGCTGTTTCGCGGCCGCAAATTGCTGCACCCCTCCGGCAGCACCCGCCTGGAGCTGAATGATGTGTTATGCGTCATCGGCCACGCCCGGGACCTGCCGGCGCTGTCGAAAATCTTCAGTACTACCAGCGTTCCGCGTCACCTCAACAGCCGCCAGTTCTTTGGCAATTTCGTGCTTGAAGGCTCGGCACTGTTGGACGAGGTCGGCACCTTCTATGGCTTCGAGGTACCTGCAGAGTTGTCGGGACTGACCCTGGCGCAGTTCTGTACCCGGCAGCTGGGCGGCCGGCCGGTCGTGGGTGACCAGACCGAGTGGCAAGGGATGTGCTGGGTCGTCGCTGAGGTCGTTGATGATGAGATCCGCAAGGTCGGTCTGAAATGGGGAAATGAAAAGGATGATCAGCCCCCGGAGCCGACGGCTTGACCCTCACATGATGTAAAGGTTGATGATGGCTGCCATCAGAGGAGAATCAACCATGAGCCATATCACCTTACATATCTCCGGCATGACCTGCGCCAGTTGCGTGCGGCGAGTGGAACAGGCGCTGCTGGCCGCTCCCGGGGTCGACTCGGCGGAAGTCAACCTGGCCGCTGAGACGGCCCGCATCCAATTGCGGGACCCGCAGCAATTGCCGGCAGTCAGCGAGGCCGTCAAGCGCGCCGGCTATCCGGTCGCAACCCGCCACCGCCAGCTCGCCATCGCCAACATGACCTGCGCCAGCTGCGTGCGCCGCGTTGAGACCGCCCTGCAGAAAGTACCGGGCGTGCTCGATGTGCAAGTCAACCTGGCCAGCGAGCAAGCCCTCGTGACCATGACCGAAGGTACTGCCCAAGAACAACTGCTGCAGGTCCTGGAACAGGCCGGCTATACCGGCCAATGGCTCGACCAGCAGACCGGCAGCGACCATGAGCGCCAGGCCGGCAAACTGCAGCGCGAACGCCGCCACCTGATCATCGCCGCCTTGCTCAGCACACCCTTGGCGCTGGGCATGTTTCCCGAACTGTTCGGCCGCCCCGACCTGATGCTGCCGCCGCTGGTGCAACTGGTGCTGGCCTCCATCGTGCAGTTCGGTTTCGGTGCCCGCTTCTATCGCGGCGCGTGGCATGCGGTGCGCAACCGAACCGGCAACATGGACCTGCTGGTCGCCATCGGCACCAGCGCCGGTTGGGCGTTGAGCACCTGGCACGTATTCACCACTCCGGCCGGACAGATGCCGGTGCTGTATTACGAAGCCTCGGCAGTCATCATCAGTTTCATCCTGCTGGGCAAATACCTGGAAAGCCGGGCCAAGGGGCAGACCCTGGAGGCGATTCGTGCACTGACCGCCTTGCGCCCGGATACCGCTCGCCGGCGCAGCGCCGAAGGCGATCAACTGGTGCCACTGGAGCAGATCCGTGTGGGTGACCTGCTGGTGGTGCAGCCGGGCGAACGCATCCCCGTCGACGGCGATGTGCGCGAGGGCGGCAGCCATGTAGATGAGTCCATGCTCACCGGCGAAAGCCTGCCGGTCAGCCGTCAGCCGGGCGACCCGGTGAGCGGCGGCTCCATGAACCAGGACGGCCTGCTGGTGATCGAGACCACCGCCGTCGGCCATGACACCCTGCTGTCACAGATCGTCCGCCTGGTCGAAAGCGCCCAGGCGTCCAAGGCGCCGATTCAGCGACTGGTAGACCGGGTCAGTTCGGTATTCGTGCCCGTGGTCCTGGTCATCGCCTTCCTTACCTTCGCCATCGGCAGCCTGCTGGTGGGTAGCGAACAGGCGCTGCTCAACGCCATCGCGGTGCTGGTCATCGCCTGCCCCTGCGCCCTGGGTCTGGCCACGCCAACGGCGATCATGGTCGGTACCGGCGTGGCAGCGCGGCGGGGCATCTTGATCCGCGATGCCGAAGCGCTGGAACAGGCGCACAAGGTCGACACGGTGATTTTCGACAAGACCGGTACGCTGACCCTGGGCAAGCCGACGCTGCAAGCCTTCGAGGCATTGAACGGTAGTGACCATGACCAGACGCTGGCGTGGGCGGTGGCAATCCAGACCCACGCCGAGCATCCGCTGGCCGGTGCCCTGCGCACCTACGCCAATGATCGGGATATTCAGGCTGAACCGGCTGCGGATTTCCGCGTACAGGCCGGCCGCGGTGCCAGCGGCGTGGTGGACGGTCGCAAAGCCTGGTTGGGCAACGACCTGTTGATGGTGGAACAGGGTATCGACATGGCCGCGTGGCAGACCGAGGCCGAGCAGCACGAGGCGCAGGGTCGGACCCTGTCCTGGCTCGCCATCGAGGATGCAGGTCAGCCGCAGCTGGTGGCACTGATGGCCTTCGCTGACACCATCAAGCCGGAGGCTGCGCAGACCATCCGCCAGCTGGACCGGCTGGGTATCGAGAGCTGGCTGATAAGCGGGGACAGCCAGGCGGCTGCCGGCGCCGTGGGTCGCGAACTGGGCATCAGTCGGGTCGAAGCGCAGGTGTTGCCTGAAGACAAGGCGCGCCATGTACAGACACTGCGTAGCCAGGACCGGGTGGTGGCCATGATCGGTGATGGTATCAATGATGCGCCGGCATTGAGCGCCGCTGATGTCGGCATGGCCATGGCCACGGGCACCGACGTCGCCATGCACAGCGCGGGCATTACCTTGATGCGTGGCGACCCGCTGCTGGTCCCGGCGGCGCTGGACATCTCCCGCCACACCTGGCGCAAGATCCGGCAGAACCTGTTCTGGGCCTTTGTCTACAATAGTCTGGGCATCCCCCTGGCCGCGGTCGGCCTGCTCAATCCCATGCTCGCCGGCGCCATGATGGCCGCCAGCAGCGTCAGCGTGGTGGCCAACGCGCTGCTGTTGAAACGCTGGAAACCGGAGGCGCAATGAACATCAATATCAGCCAGGCAGCCAAGACCACCGGCCTGACGCCGCGCATGATCAGACACTACGAGAATATCGGGCTGCTCACCGGAACGGCGCGTACCGCCGCCGGCTACCGGCTGTTCAGCGAGCAGGATCTGCACACCCTGCGTTTCATCCAGCGAGCCCGCAGCCTGGGGTTTTCCATCGAACAGATCAGCCAGTTGCTGGCGCTGTGGCAAGATCGCGAGCGCAGCAGCGCCGTGGTCAAGGCACTGGCCCGAGAGCATCTGAAGGAATTGGAGGACAAGATCGCCGGGCTGCAGTCCATGCACGACAGCCTGTCAGAGCTGGCCAGCTGCTGTCTGGGCGATGAGCGCCCGGATTGCCCCATCCTGGATCGCCTGGCCGATACCCCCATTCCCGACCTGGGAGGCCGCCAGGTCAGCGCAGATAATTAGTTGGCGGCTCGTATAACCTGAGACCTGTTCGCGGGCAAACCCGCTCCCGCAATAAACTCCGGCAGCGGCCCAGTCAGCCTCTCCCGGAGTGGCTGACTGGGCCTTGGCTGCGAGAAACCGCCCTAGCGCAGGAAGTTGAACAGGCTCAGGCCGCTGACCTTGACGAAGCTCTGTTGCGCTGCCTGCAGGACGATGCTTTCCATGCTCAGGCGGCTGAGCGCTTCAGCATAATCCAGATCCTCAAGCCCCGATTGCACCGTGGTATTGATCAAGGTCGCCTCGTCATTCTCCAACTGGGCGGACTCGATCACATTGAGACGCGCGCCAAGGCTGGTCTGCACGCCGAGCACCTGATTCATCGCATTGTCGAGATTCTGGACGCTGATCGCCAGCATGTCGCGGCGCTGTAGCTTGCCTTCGGGGCTATCGTCAGTGTTCTCCAGCGTGTCGCGCAGCAGGCGTACCGTGTCCAGCACGCCACGTTTCTCGCTGTTGTCGGCGGTGCCGACGCTGATCGTGAACTCATCGCCCGCCGCCGGCTCACCATCCAGCGTCACTACCACACCACCATAACGGATTTCATGGCCACCAGCGGCATTGGGCTCCAGGGTGCCGGTAACCGGCGGGTCCAGCGGAGCACCGGCTGCGTCGCGGATTTCGTAGCCCGCTGCATCATCCGAGATGACGATGCTGACGCTGCCCTGCGGGTAGAATTCACTGTCGTAGCGGCCCTTGTTTTCCACCACGCCCAGGGAAATACGCCCGCTGCCGGCATTGCCGGCACCAGCGGCGGTATCCACCCGATTGACGTTCCCCACATCGACAAACAGTTCCTTGCCGTTGTCATTGATCGCGACCATCTTGGCGCTGCCGATCTGGATCGAACGCTGCCCCTCATCACCGGCATAGCTGTAGCTGCCGTCGGGGTTCTTTACAAAGGGCTGGGTATCACTCTGGTAACCACCGAACAGGTATTCGCCGCGGGCGTTCTGGCTATTGAGCAATCCGTAAAGCTCGTTCTCGCGCTCGGCCAGCTCCTGTGCCAGAGCCTCCCGCCCACTGGCATCCAACGCGCCGTTCCCCGCTTCAAGCGCAATCTCACGGACGCGCTGCAGGATATTGTTCACCGAATTGAGAACGGCTTCTTCCTGCGTCAGGCTGTTGGTTGCCGCCGTCAGGTTGTCCTTGTACTGCGCCAGCTTGCTGGCTTCCTGACCCAATTGCAGCAGCCGCACCGAGGCCACCGGATCATCCGCCGGTGAGAGAATCCGCTTGCCGGAGGTAATCTGTTCCTGGGTGCGGGTGACGGCCGAATAGTTGTCCTGGATTCCGCGGATCCCGGTGTTGAACGCCTGAATGGTGGAAATACGCATTGTCGTCAGTCCCCGTCAGCGCATGCTGCTGATCAATGTATCGAACACGGTGCGCGCAACTTGAATGATCTGCGCCGAGGCGTTGTAGTATTGCTCGAACTGGATCAGGCTGGCTGCTTCCTCGTCGAGGTTCACCGCCGAGACCGAGTTGCGATTGTTGGTCGCCTGGGCCAGCATCGCCATGTTGGCCTCGGTTTCGGTGCGCGACTGGGCAGTGAAGGTAGCGACTTTCTGCACCAGATCACCATAGCCGTCGAGCAACGAGAAACCCCGAGCCCCCTCGCCCTTGCCCAGCACCTGCTGGGTTTGCAGGCCGGCCAGCGCCAGTGCGTTGCGGTTATCCGCCACACCCCCGCTGTTGAAGTCCACCGAAAAACTATCGCCATCCAGCGGCTTGCCAGATAGCGTCATGCTGAACTCATGGCCGTCGACTTCCCAGCTGAACGGCTGGCCCAGGGTCACATCGATGCTCAGCGGCGGATTGGTGCTGGTCAGTACGCCAGTGCCATCACCATTATCGGCATAGCTGAATTCGACCCCCAGCGCCTTCAGCCGGTCCAGGTCCAGCGGCTGCGGCCCGCTGGTGAGCAGCGGTTGGTTGACATTGCCGGTACCGCGATTGTCGAGGCTGGCCTGCGCAGTCATGGGCGAAGCAAAGGCCAGTTGCTGCGGCTCGGTCATCACCACTGACAGACTCTGGGCGGCATTGCGGGTCGGCGTCAGCAGATAGCGATCGCCTTCCATATAGTTGCCAGTCTGACCACTTAAGTCGAGGCCATCGAAAGCAGCGTAGCCAGGTTCACCTTCAGCGGCATTCACATCGAAGGGCCCGAGCACCCGATTGTCGTTCACCCGGCGCACGGTAAATTCAGTGTCACTGGTGAAGGTCAGTTCATAATCCGAG
The DNA here is from genome assembly GCF_900114735.1 of Halopseudomonas bauzanensis. Classification (GTDB taxonomy): domain Bacteria; phylum Pseudomonadota; class Gammaproteobacteria; order Pseudomonadales; family Pseudomonadaceae; genus Halopseudomonas; species Halopseudomonas bauzanensis. Next base: position 116,838 of record NZ_FOUA01000005.1, read on the forward strand.
GTGCTCAGCGTCGAGGTATCGGCGATGCGCACATCCAGCGCTGCGTCCGAGCGATTGCCCTCGCGGCCACGGCTGCGCAGGTCCATATAGGCATCGCTGTTGATATCGCCGAACAGGTCGCTACCCACCTGCCCGTTCAGGTCCAGCCCCTTGCCCAACTGCTGATTGAACTCACTGGCGATCGCCAGCGAGATGCGTCCCAGCGCATTGAACGCCTGATCCAGCACATCGTCGCGATAGCGCAGCAGGCCGCCCAGCTCGCCACCACTGATCAGGTCGGAAACATCCTGCGCCGAGTTGCCGCTGACCAGTTGGATATCCAGCCGCCCAGGGTCCGACAGGCCGGGCTTGGTCTGCAATACCGAGGCTTCCTTGCCGACCACCAGTGGCTGCCCGGAGCCGATGAACAGGTTGATGCTGTTATCGCCCTGATCCACCACGGTAACGCTGACGTATTCGCTCAGTTGGCGGATGGCCTCGTCGCGCGCATCCAGCAGGTCGTTGGGCGCAGCCCCATTGGCCGCGGCCTTGGAAATCGCATCGTTGTAACCCGCCACCGACACGGCCAGACGACTCACCTGCTCTGCTACCGTGGTCATTTGCTGGTTGAGAAACTGGTTCTGGGTGGCCAGTTGCTGATGCACCGAGTTGAACCGCCCGGCCAGGCCCTGGGCTTCGGACAGGAACAGTTGGCGGCCTGGCAGGCTGGCCGGGTCCTCGATAGACGTCTGCAGCGCCGCGAAGTAGCTCTTCAGGCCAGTGGTGATACCGGACGCGGTGCTCGACAGGGTGCTATTGAGCTCTTCAATCTGGATGTTGTAGGCGTGGTTCGCCGCCGCTGCCGACGTGGTAGTGCGCACCTGATTGGTCAGAAACTGATTGTAGATGCGCTGAACATCTACCACCTTGGTGCCGGTACCCATATAGCCAGCACCGCTATAACCCGGCGGGTTGGCAGTCTGGATCGCGGTCTGGCGGCTATAACCGGGGGTACTGACGTTGGTGATGTTCTGCCCGGTGACCGACAGGTTGGTTTGCGCGGCACGCAGCCCGCTGAGACCGATATTGAACAGATCTGCCATGGTTTATGCTCTGCCTTCATTGGCGTTGGTGTTCACGGCGGCCATGGCATCTTCGCTGATCAGCTTGCGAGCAATCTGCGAAACCTTGGCGGCATACCGCGGGTCGGTTGCATAGCCCGCTTGCTGCAACTCGCGGAAGAAGGCATCGGCATCAGCGGTGCGCGTCAGGGCCTGTTCATAACGGCCATTGCTCTCGAGAAAGGCCACATAGTCATTGAAGCTCTGCTCGTAGGAATCGTAGCTGCGAAAGCTCGCCCGCTCCTGCTGCTTCACGCCACCGCGATATTCGCTGGTCAACACATTGGCGGATTCGCCCTGCCACTGGCCATGGGTCTTGATGCCGAACAGATTGTGGCTGCTGGTGCCATCCTGCTGGCGAATGATCGACTTGCCCCAGCCCGTCTCCAGTGCGGCCTGGGCCACCAGATAATGCGGGTCCACACCCAGCCGCGCAGCGGCCTTTTCGGCCATCGGCAACATGGCGCGGGTAAACTCCGCTGGGCTGTCGAACCGGGTCTTGGCATTGGTGGCTGCGACCATGGCCGGGCTGGCCTCCGCTGCCTGTTGAGCACGCAGCGGCAACCAGTTGCGCGACGGCTCCGGCGAGGCCGCCGGATTGGCCGGCTTGTCCGCCGCCGGGTTCTGACCGAGGGTGACTTCGCCCCACCCAGCGCTGACAGCCAGACGCCGCCGTGCCAGCAGTGCCGAATGGTCAGGCCGCTCAGCGGCAGCGGCCGCCGTGCCAGTGCTGGCGGAGACTGCTGATGCGGCCTTTTCCGGCGACAGCTGGCGTAACATCACATCCGCCAGCCCCATGCCCTGCTTCTCCGCCAGGTGCACCGACAGCTGGCTGTCGTACATGTCCTGGTAGAAACGGGTCTGCGGTGTATTGAGCGGGTTACCTTCGGCGAACGCCTGGTTGGCGTCGCGCATGCTCTTGACCATCACATTCAGAAACAGCGATTCGAACTGGCTGGCCACCTGCTGCAGGTTCTCTGCACTGTCGGCCTTGCTGCCGACCTTGAGCTGGGCCATGGCATTCAGATCGGTATAGCTGATGCTGTTACTGTGCATGGAAAGTTCCTCAGATGACAACCAGGTCGGCGTTCAGGGCGCCGGCCTGCTTCAGGGCTTCAAGAATGGCCATCAGGTCGCCCGGCGCGGCACCGACCTGGTTCACCGCCCGCACGATCTCATCCAGCGAGACGCCGGGATTGAACACGAACATGCGGCTGTCACCCTCTTCGATACTGATCTGCGAGCTCGGCGTGACCACGGTCTGGCCACCGCTGAACGGCTCCGGCTGGCTGACCTGATAGTTCTCGCTGATGGTGACAGTCAGGCCACCGTGGGTTACCGCCGCCGGCTGCACTCGCACATCCTGACCGATGACGATGGTGCCGGTCCGGGAGTTGATGACCACTTTGGCTGCGGCGTTACCCTGCTTCACTTGCAGGTTCTCGACCATTGCCATGTAGTCGACCCGCTGGTTGGGATCGAGCGGCGCCCGCACACGGATGGAGCCGCCATTGAGTGCCTGCGCCACCCCCGGGCCGAAGGTATCATTGATCTGGTCGACCACCCGTTTGGCGGTGGTGAAATCCGGCCGGTTCAGGTTGAACACCAGGTGATCGCTGCTGGCGAAGGGGCTGGCAACCGCGCGCTCGACGGTAGCGCCGCCGGGAATCCGGCCGACACTGGGTACATTCACGGTGATGCGCGAGCCATCGGCACCTTCGGCGCCGAAACCACCAACCACCAGGTTGCCCTGGGCGATGGCATAGACCTGCCCATCCAGCCCCTTGAGCGGGGACATCAGCAGGCTACCGCCGCGCAGGCTCTTGGCATTGCCGATCGAGGAGACGGTGATATCGATGGTCTGCCCCGGGCTGGCAAACGGCGGCAGGTCGGCATGGATGGCCACCGCGGCGACGTTCTTCATCTGGATGCGAGTACCCTGCGGCACCGTGATGCCGAACTCGGTCAACATGTTGTTGAAGGTCTGCACAGTAAACGGCGTCTGGGTGGTCTGGTCACCGGAGCCATCCAGGCCGACCACCAGTCCGTAGCCGATCAACTGGTTGCTGCGGATACCGGCGATGCTGGCGATATCCTTGATGCGCTCGGCCTGGGCCAGCGGGCTGACCAGGGCCAGGCACAGACAGATCAGCAGTGTACGCATGGGTTTCTCCCGAGAGATCAGAATGGCCATACCGGGCTCATGAAGAACTGGCTCAACCAGCCGGGTTTGCTGGCGTTGGCGAACGCGCCGGTGCCGGAATAGGTGATGCGCGCATCAGCGATGCGGGTCGACTGCACGGTGTTGTCGGAGCCGACATCATCCGGGCGAATCAGTCCGGAAATACGGATCAGCTCATCGCCGTTGTTCAGCGTGATCCACTTCTCGCCACGCACCGCCAGCAACCCGTTGGGCAGCACATCGGCCACGGTGACCGTGATCGAGCCGCTCAGGCTGTTGCTCTGATTGGCATCGGCCTCGCCACTGAAGTCACGGCCGCCGCTCAGCTCGACGCCGGTGTTGATACCGGCAATACCGCTGCGCCCGAACAGCATCGGGTTGGCGATGCTGACACTGCTGTCCTTGCTGATCTCGTTCTCGGCTTTCTTCTGGGCTGCCATGCGCTCGGTCAGCACCACGGTAATCACGTCGCCAATCCGGTGGGCCTTGCGATCCTCGTACAGGCTGATCTCGAACCCGGGCTGATAGATTGCACCGTTGTTCAGCTCCTGGGGCATGGGCGTGCGTGGCAAGACCGGCGCGTAGGCCGGATCATCAGGCTTGGGCGGCGTCTGCACGCAGGCGGCCAGCGACGCCACGCAGAGCACCAGCAAGGTTACACGCAGGGCTTTCATCTTCATTCGCTCCAGGAACCCGTTACAGGTTCTGACTGATGTATTGCAGCATCTGATCTGCGGTGGAAATGACCTTGGAGTTCATTTCGTAGGCGCGCTGAGTGGTGATCATGTTCACCAGCTCCTCCACCACACTGACGTTGGAATTTTCCAGGGTGTTCTGCAGCACGGTACCCAGCCCGTTCTCACCGGGGTTGCCGACCTGCGGCGCGCCGCTGGAGGCGGTTTCCAGGAACAGGTTGCCGCCAATCGCCTGCAGCCCTGCCGGGTTGATGAAGTCAGCGGTCTGAATCACCCCCAGCTCCTGCACACCGGCGTCACCGAACAGGGAAATGGACACAGTGCCGTCTTCCCCGACGGTGAAGGTCTGCACTTCCGGCGGCAGCTCGATGCCCGGCTCCAGCGGGTAGCCGTTGGAGGTAACGACGCGGCCATCGGCATCCAGGTGGAAGCTGCCGTCGCGGGTGTAACCGATGTTGCCGTCGGGCATCAGGATCTGGAAGAAGCCGCGGCCGTTGACCGCCATGTCCAGCGGCTGCTCGGTGGTCTGCAGTGTGCCGGTGGTGAAGATTTTCTGGGTGCCGGCCACGCGCACGCCGGTGCCCAGTTGCAGGCCGGAGGGCAGCTGGGTGTCCTGGGTGCTCTGAGCGCCAGGCTGACGCTTGATCTGATACAACAGATCCTCGAATTCCGGGCGGTCGCGCTTGAAACCAGTGGTCGAGACGTTGGCCAGGTTATTGGAAATGGTGCTGAGCATGGTGTCCTGGGCGGACAGACCGGTCTTGCTTACCCATAGTGCTGCGTGCATGTCTTGGCTCCTCGCTGGTCAGGTGTGATCAGCTGATCTGCAGAAGTTTGTTGGTGGCCTGGGCGTTCTCTTCGGCGGTGCGCATCATCTTGATATGCAGCTCGAACTGCCGGGCCAGGGATAGCATGGCGGTCATCTCTTCCACCGCGTTGACGTTGCTGCCTTCGAGAAAGCCGGTAACCAGGGTCACGGCGCCATCGGCTGGTTGTTCCTGACCGTCATTCATGCGCATCAGGCCATCCTCGCCCTTATGCATGGCGACCTGATCTGGCTTGACCAGCTTGATGCGATCCACCTCGGCCAGCACGTTGGGCGCTTCGCCCTGGGCACGGAAGCTGATGGTACCGTCGGTGCCGATCTCGACCTTGTCGGCCGGCGGCAAGGCGATCGGCCCTGCATTGCCGAGTACCGGCAAGCCACCGCTGGTACGCAGGATGCCGAATACATCAATCTTCAGATTGCCGGCGCGGGTATAAGCCTCACCGCCATCAGGTGCCTGCACCGCGATCCAGCCTTCACCTTCAACGGCGACGTCCAGATCACGCCCGGTTTCCTGCAGTAGGCCAGCGGACATATCGGTGCCGGGGCGTTCGGTCATGGCATAGGCGCGCGTCGGCAGTCCCTCGCCGAACACCGGCATCGAACGGGCCTGCTCGAAATCCCGCCGAAAGCCAGTGGTGCTGACGTTGGCCAGGTTATTGGCATGGGCGCGCTGGGCCAGCATGTTCTGGCTGGCGCCGCTCATGGAAAGAAAGAGGGATTTGTCCACACGCTGCTCCGCTTCGACAAGGCGACGGAAAATTGCCGCATTGAATGATCTCTACACAGAACAAAGCAGGTATCGTGCCAACAGAAAAGACGGGGATATATCCGTTGAAAATCAATTAGTTAAAATATCAACACATAAAAAAGCGGCAACGGCGGCAATACAAATTGCCGCCGTTGCCGCTGTGCCGAGCCGAAGACCTTACCGAAGGTTGATGATGGTCTGGGTTACCGCGTCTTCGGTCTGGATGGTTTTCGCGTTGGCCTGATAGTTGCGCTGGGCAACGATCAGGTTGATCAGCATTTCCGACAGATCCACGTTGGATTGCTCCAGCGCTCCCGATTGGATAAGACCCTGGGTTCCGCTACCCGGCACACCGATGACCGGCTCACCGGACGCACTGGACTGGGCCCAGGCAGTGTCACCCAGCGGTTTCAGGCCCTGCTGGTTGGCGAAGGTCGCCAGCACCAGCTGGCCCTGGGTCTTGGTCTGACCGTTAGTGTAACGGGCAATCAACATGCCGTTGTCATCGATACTCAGGCCCGCCAGCTCGCCGGTAGTGAAGCCGTCCTGCACCACCGAGGTGACGCCGAAGCTGGAGGCGTACTGGGATGAGCCGGTCAGGTCCAGACTCAGGTTCTGGACCTCGGCACCCGCCGGCTCGCCATTGGCATCCAGGGGCTGCCACCCGGCTGCGCCGCCGATATTGGTGATCTGCCCGCCAATCAACGCACCGCTACTGTTGAACGTCAGCACTTCAGGGTCGCTGGAAAAAGCCGGATCGGTTGCCAGCGTACCGCTCAGGTCGCGGCCATCGATCAATACGTGCATATCCCAGGTATTGGCGTCGGTCTTGACGAAGTACTTGGTCATCACGTGGGCATTGCCCAGGCTGTCATAGACGTTGACCGAGGTGGAGCTGTTGTAGGTGGAGGAGTCGCTCGGATCAAAGCCGGTACGCGCTTGATCCCGTGCGGCAGTCAATGCTGCCGGCTCGGCCGCAGCCCGGGCCGCGGCCATTTCGTCCTCGGTCGGCGTTGCCGGGTCAACCGCATTAGCGGTGATATGAGCGCTGTATTCCGTGGCAAAGGTGGTGTCATAGGCATTCTGCGCCGCAGTTGGCCGCACACTGGTGGAGTTCAGGTTCAGCGTCGACTCCACCTTGCTGGTGCGGTTGGGGTTGGCCGCCCGGGTGTCCACCCGCAGATCGGTCGGCACACCTTCGTTGATCCTGCCGGTCACCGCATTGACGCCGTAACCCTGCAGCCGCTCGCCATTGTTGTTGACGATGAAACCTTCCTGGTTGGTACCGAAGTAGCCGGCCCGGGTATAGCTCAGCGCACCGTTGTTGCTGGTGACGAAGAAGCCATTGCCGTTGATTGCCAGATCCAGGCTGTTCTCGGTGTAGTTGATATCGCCTTGAGTGAATATCTGCGCGACGTTGTCGAGCACCACCCCACTGCCCTGGGCATTGCTGCCGGTACCCAGAATGGATGCCGAATAGACGTCGGCAAACTCCGCACGGGAGCTCTTGAAGCCCACGGTGCTGGCGTTGGCAATGTTGTTACCGGTGATATTCAGATCGGAAGATGCCGCCCGGATACCACTGAGACCGATATTGAAAGACATGATTGACTCCTGCTTTTACACGCGTCGGACGACGTTATTTACCGATTGAGAAAACTTCTGACAGACCGATACTGCCCAGCCCTGCCAGGTTGAGAACCATTTCACCGCCATGGCCGACACCGAGGGAGACGCTGTCCACATTCGCCGGCAACAGCGTTGCCAACTGGACGGTTTCACCATTGACGCTGGCCTGCGCCTCGAACCGGTATTTGCCGGCCGGCAAGACATTGCCGCTGGCATCGGTACCGTCCCAGGCAAATTCGTGAATGCCGCCTTCCTGGGCGCCCAGATTGATGGTGGAGACCATGCTGCCGGCCTCGTCATAGACGTTCACCAGCACCGCGCCGCTGGCCTGCGGCAACGCCAGCTGGCCAGTAAAGCCGCCCTGGGGATCGACCATCGCCTGATCCGTCGGGATCACCACGGTGCGGCCGACCAGGGACGACGCCTGCAATGCCTGTGACGACTGGAAGCTGCTGGCCATGGCATCGATGGTGCTGTTCATCTTCTCGATGCCTTCGACGGTGCTGAACTGCGCCAGCTGGGCAATGAACTCGCCGTTCTCCTGGGGCGCCAGCGGGTCCTGGTTGTTCAACTGGGCGACCAGCAGCTCGAGAAATTCGTTCTTGCCCAGCTCGTCGCCCTTGGCAAAGCGACTCTGGTCAACCTGATACTGATCCAGCAGGCTGTTGCCGACGCTGATATTACTCATCTGCCCACTCCCTTATTGACCCAGCGTCAGCACGCGCTGCAGCATGGTCTTGGCGGTATTCATGATTTCCACGTTGGTCTGATAGGCGCGCGAGGCCGCCATCATGTTGGCCATTTCTTCCACCACGTTGACGTTCGGATAGAACACGTAACCCTCTTCGTTGGCCATGGGATGATCCGGCTCGTAGCGCGACTGCAATTCTGCGTCCGACTCCACCACGCCCAGCACCTGCACGCCCTGCCCGGCCTGATCGGTCGGCGCAAACAGCGAGCCACCCAGGGAGTCGCCCATGGCCTGCTGCTCGTTGAACACGGTGGCGAACACGGCCTGCCGGGCGCGGTAGGTCTGGTCGATGCTGCTGGAGACGGTCTCGGCGTTGGCCATGTTGCTGGCCACGGTGTTGAGCCGCAGGGATTGGGCGTTCATGCCGGAACCGGCAATATCGAATACCTGATTGAGCGACATGATCAGTCTCCGCGCAGGGCTGTCATCAGCCCTTTGAATTTGCTGTTGAGAAAGGTGAAGCTGGCCTGGAAGTCGATGGCGTTTTCCGCGTAGCGGGCCTGCTCAGCCTGGACTTCAACGGTATTGCCGTCCACCGACGGCTGGGTGGGGATGCGATAGCGCAGGCCGGCGGCCTGGTCGATGAAACCCTCGACGTCCAGATGCCGCGCGTGGGTGCGAGTCGCCTGGAACGGGCGGTCCGCGCCAGTCTGCTGGGCTTCCAGCACACTGGCGAAATCCAGGTCGCGGGCCTGGTAGTTGGGCGTATCGGCATTGGCGATATTGTTCGCCAGCACCGAGGCACGGTCGGCACGGAAATTCAGTGCCTGCTCATGCAGCCCCAGTGCGCGATCGAAACTCAAACTCATAATGGCATTCCTCACTGTGGCCCGATGGCCAGAGTTCTGATGCCAGGTTATAAGCAATAGCCGTGCCTATTACGGAAAACCCTTTTAAATCAGCACATTGGGATATATCAAGCGCATCGGGCGGCAATGATTTTCCGCCCGATGGCAAGACTGCCGCGGCAAAACGGCAAAAGCGGCGCAGGCTCAACGAGCCTGGTAGATGATCCCCGGATTGCATTGCACCATGCGGTACAACTCGGGCAACCCGTTCAACGCCTCGGAGGCCCCCAGCAGCAGATAGCCGCCCGGCTTGAGAGTGGCATGGATACGCCGCAGGATGTCCTTCTTCACCTCGGCGGAAAAGTAGATCAGCACGTTGCGGCAGAACACGATATCGAACCGACCCAGTACCGCGTAGTTGTCGAGCAGGTTGAGCTGGCGAAACTCCACCCGACTGCGGACTGGCATCTTCACCGTCCAGCGGCCCGGCTCGGGTTGATCGAAATAGCGCGTCAGCCGCTCCTGTGACAGGCCTCGGGCGATTGCCAGGCTGTCGTACTGGGCCGCTCGCGCTGCGGTGAGCATGTTGCTGGATATCTCGGTGGCGACAATCTGCGCACCGCCCCGCAGCTGGCCCGGATTGGCCCGCTCATACTCATCGATGGCCATGCTCAGGGAATAGGGCTCCTGCCCCGAGGAACATGCCGCCGACCAGATGCGCAGCCGCTGCCCCGGTTGGTTGCGGATGAACTCGGGAAGCAGACGGTCCTTGAGAATCTCGAAGGGATAGGTATCACGAAACCACAGCGTCTCGTTGGTGGTCATGGCGTCCACCACCAGTTCACGCAGCCCCGAACGCGGCTGCTGCTGGATATGCCGCATCAGCTCACCCAGATCACGGATACCGCGCTGCTCCAGCAAGCGGTTGAGCCGGCTGGCAACGAGATACTGCTTGTTGTCGCCAAGGACGATACCGCAGGTACTCTCGAGGTAGTCCCGGAACAGGTTGAAACTCTGATCAGCAATGCTCACGCAATTCGCTCCAGGCCAGATGCATGGCAGATGCTATCACGCCTCATGTGTCGGTTGCCTGCAGACGCTGGATGACTCGCTCAGCCAGATCGTCAGGGTTGAATTTCGCCAGGAAGGCATCCGCCCCGACCTTGCGCACCATGGCCTGGTTGAACACACCGGAAAGCGATGTGTGCAGCATGACATGCAGGTCTTTCATTCGCGGATCACTTCTGACCTCGGCAGTCAGAGTGTAGCCGTCCATCTCCGGCATTTCGATATCGGAAATCAGCATCAGCAGCGAGTCGCCTACCTGAACACCGGCATCGGCCTCGGCTTTCAGCCAGTCCAGCGCCTGGCGACCGTCATTCAGCGCGATCACGTCGATACCCAAGGTCTCCAGGCAGCGGGTGACCTGCTTGCGCGCCACCGATGAATCATCGACCACCAGCACCTTGCGGCTGGTGGTCGCTGCCAATGTCTGTACTTCCTCGGTCTCCGCCTGCTGGGGTACGGTTCGCTCACCGGCGAGCACTTCGGCGAGCACCTTCTCGACATCGATGATCTCCACCATCTCGTCATCCACCCGCGTCACCGCCGTCAGGTAGTGTTCACGGCCAGCGCCCCGGGGCGGTGCGTGCACGTCGGACCAGTTCAGGTTGACGATCCGCTCCACCGCGCGCACCAGAAAACCCTGCACTCGACTGTTGTACTCGGTAATGATGACGAATGCCGTGGACAGGTCCTCCAGCGCCCGGCCACCGGTGGCCTTGCCCAGATCGATGATCGGCAAGGTACCGCCGCGGATATGCGCCACGCCGCGCACCATCGGATTCAGCTTGGGCAGCGAGGTCAGGCGCGGGCACTGGAGCACTTCCTTGACCTTGAACACGTTGATGCCATACAGCTGCCGGCCGCCCAGCCGGAACAGCAGCAGCTCGAGCCGGTTCTGCCCGACCAGTTGGGTACGCTTGTCCACCGAATCCATTATGCCAGCCATGAATAGCTCCTCTAGATACAAACCAGGCATGATCCTTGCACCACTTCCCCCAGCATATTATGCGACGCCGGCATTTTGACGGGCGTCACTCTGAGTCAGGATTTCGGATTCCATGCAATTACCGGCATTTTTCATCAAACTGATCGCGGCTATTGCGCTGCTGAGTTCCAGCAGTCTGAATGCCAGTCCGCTTATTGACCAGCTTATCGGCACGACCACCAGCTATCTTGAGCAGAAAGTTGCCGCCTACCTGACCAACAGCACTGCCGACGCGCGTTTCGAGATCACCGTGAGCCGTCTGGATCCGCGGCTGCGGCTGCCATTGTGCCCGGCCGATGCGATCCAGGCCAATCTGGAAAGCCCGGAAGTACCAATCGGGCGCGTCACTGTACGCATCAGTTGTGATAGTGAGGTGCAATGGCGGCTGTTCGTGCCGGCGACTGTCGACCTGTTCCAGCCGGTGGTGGTGACTACCCGCCCGCTACCACGCCATGGCGTCATCAGCGCCGGTGATGTCACCCTGCTTGAACGCAACGTCGGCAACCTCAGCGGCAGCTATCTGACACGCCCGGAGCAAGCCATCGGTCTGCGCACCCGGCGTCCGGTTGCCGCTGACAGCGTACTGGGCGCCAACCAGCTGGAGCAGGACGAAACGGTAAAGCGCGGTGACAAGGTGGTGATCAGCGCGGCCAACAGCCGGGTCTCGGTGCGCATGCCGGGCGAGGCGCTGGAAAGCGGCAGTACCGGCAGCCAGATCAGGGTGCGCAATACTCGCTCGGACCGTGTGATCCGGGCCCGCATCATCGGCCCCGGTCAGGTCGAAGTGGCAATGTGATGTGGCATCCCGAATCGACTATACTTGTCGCCATCCAATCAGGCATGCAAACTGTGCAGCAGGTCACACAATTATTTCTCCCAGCCCTAAAGTTTCTGCCGTGGCTGCCGTTACAGCAGAAGGCATTCAGGTTCTGAGGACACACCCATGGTCATAGATTTCAATACCGGCGGCACCAATAACGCCGCCCGCAGCAGCCAGACCGGCGCAGCCAGTGGCAAGCGCGATGTGGCGGCGGAACGCCCGAGCGACGACGCACCGACCGCCGGCAAACCGGCAGCCGCCGACTCCGGGGTCAAGTTGAGCAATCAGGCGCAGCAACTGCAGGCTATCGAAGAACGCCTGCGGGAACTGCCGGAAGTGGACAGCGCACGCGTCGAGCAGATCAAGCAGGCCATCGCCGACGGTAGCTATCAGATAGACAGTACGCGGATCGCCGACAAACTGATCGCTCTCGAGCAGTGATCTGATGGTGGCCGTGCAGCCCAGCGGAGAATGAAGGATGCAGGATCTCAGCGCACTTTTTGCCCAGGCCACACAACATTGCGAGCAGTTCGCCGAATTGCTTGATCAGGAACGCCAGGTTCTGCTCGATCAGGATATGGACGCTCTCGACGCCCTGACCAAGACCAAGACACCGCTGATCGCAGTTCTGGTCGCTGACGAGCAAGCCCTGTCCGCCCAGTGCGAAACACTCAGCAAACCGGCTTCACAAAGCCTGACCGACTTTATCGGCAGCCTGGATAACCCCGCGTTGGCCGCCCAGCACACCGACTTCCTCACTGCTGCCGAACGCTGCCAGAATGCCAACCTGCGCAATGCCAGACTGATTCGCCACAGCCAGCATATCAACTCCCGATTGCTGGACCTGCTGCGCAACCAGGGCGAAGCCAGCCAGAATGTGTACGATCGTCAGGGGAACGCCAGTCGCTCCGCATCCGGGCGCCCGATAAGCCGTGCCTGACAAGGATGTCGCTGGCCTGCCTAGCCAGCCACATTGACTCCATCGCCAGCGAGAAACCGTCGTGTCAATGTTATTCGAACAAGAGGGCAGCCCGCAGCCGCCCCGGGAAGTTACCGCCAGCATCGAAATTCACATTCTGCTGAAGAACCTGCAGCAATTTCACATTCCTCTGAGCATCACCTTCGATGGTCGCAGCCAGACCTTCCAGAGCTATATCGTTGATCTGGATACCCAGAACGGGGCCCTGCTCATCGACGAAATGATTCCGCACATCGGTGACAAGTGGGCCAGCCAGGGAGAAAGCTTTCGGATAGATGCCTGGCTGGACGGTGTGCACATGCGCTGGGTGGGAGCTGATGCAAAGCGGGTGATGCTCGAGGATGCCCCCGCCTTCAGCGTGCCGCTGCCCCACAGCATGATCTACCATCAACGTCGCGGCGCGTTCCGCGCCACCGTGCAACGCAGTATCGATACCCGGGTGGAGCTGATTCACGCCAAGCATCAACGACGCTTCGAGGGAGAGCTGCTGGACATTTCCGCGACCGGCTGCAAGGCCCGCCTGTTGGGTAATCACGTGCAAGGGCTGCAGCCGGGAGAGCGTTATGAGCTGAGCCGACTGCTGTTACCGGATGCCGCCGAGTTCGATATCAATCTGGAGATACGCCACCGCGAATATCACCAGGACAGCGGCACCACGCATGTCGGGCTGCGCTTTCATCAGCCCAGCCCACAGGCCCAACGGCCAATCGACCGCTTCGTACATTATCTGCAACGCGAAGCACGCCGGCTGGAGAAGGAAGACCTGTTCTGAGGTGCTTTCGTTTACCAGCCTAGCCCGGCCGGTGCTCATCATCCTCTTCGGCGACCGGCTGCTCCTGAGGGTCCGTCTCTTCTTGCATCTGATCGATCACCACCTGCTCGTCGACTCGGGGGTCGATGGCCGCGGCCAGCGGTGACGAGGCCAGGTTACCGGCAGCAGGCATGAACTGGATCGGCGCCTCTTCGACGAGATGTTCTCCGGTAACCCGTTCCGGCCGCACGAAGATCACCAGCAGCAAACTGCTACAAGCCATGAAGACGTACAACATCGGCGCGCCGCCAAACTTCATCAGCACGGACCCGAGCAATGGCCCGGCACTGGCACCCAGGCCAAAGGTGACCAACAGCATCGCCGACAGCAGCACGCGCTCCTCCTGCTCAACGTGGTCGTTGGCCAGCGCCACTGCCAGCGGATAGAGCGTGAACGCCAGCAGCCCAAAGATGCCGGTCAGCAATAACAGTAACTGCGGCCAGGCCACCAGAGCAATGAGCAGCGAGACGGTGGTGAGGACGATGGCGTTTACCTGGATCATCCGGCTACGGTCCAGGCGATCAGACAGCCAGCCCGCAGGCCACTGGGCTAATAGCCCCGCGCCAATGGTGACCGCCATGAACACGCCGACATGCTCGGTGTCCAGACCAACCGAACTGGCATACGCCGGCGCCAGCCCGTAGAAGGCGCCCAACAGCAATCCGGCCACGCCGATGGTACTCAGCGCCTGGGGAATACGCTTGACGAACAGACGGACTTCCAGCGGCGCCGGATGCAAGGGTGCCGGGTGCAACCGGCGGGTGACCGCCACCGGCACCAGGCACAGGGCAAAGCACATCGCCACGAGAATGATATGGCGCATGCTCAACTCGGGCATCAGCGTCAGCACCAGCTGCCCCAGCCCCAGGCCGAGGAAGGTCACCAGCATATAGCCGGCGAAGACCCGCCCCCGCTGGTGGGATTCCGCCTGCTCGTTCAGCCAGCTCTCCAGCACCATGTACTGACACATCATCGCCACACCCACCAGCCAGCGCAGGACCAACCAGACTTCCACGCTGGATGTCAGCGCGTGGCCGAGCACCGAAGCCGTCACTATCCCGGCGCTGGCAACAAAGGCCCGGATATGCCCGACCTGGGCAATCAACCGATGCCCCACCGACGCCCCCATCACCAGACCGACGTAATAGGCCGTCATGAGCACACCGATCCAGATTTCACTGACATTGGCAGCAGACAGGCGCAGGCCGAGGTAGGTACTGAGCAGACCACTGCCCAGCAGCATCAGAAGAGTGGAGAAGTACAGGGATGAGAAGGAGGCAAAGGTACTGGGCAATGAAAAACTCCCGTTAAGCTGGATACCGGATAAAAACTGCTTCGCTACACAGGATAGCAGCTGCATGAAGGACGCAGCCGGACGCAGCGTCAGGATCGGACACATCGGTACTCAAGGAGCGGGACCAGGAAAAGAGAATTGCATGGACCGGCACGTCAAAGGCCTGACAGTGCGGACTGTCAGGCTCGGTCATCTGGTGCGCGAGCCCGGATTCGAACCGGGGACCTACCGCTTAGGAGGCGGTTGCTCTATCCAGCTGAGCTACAAGCGCAAATGATTGTAAATGCTCGACTTTGTGCTGCGCATGATAACCGATCGCAGACGGGCTTGACCACCTTGACAAATGGTGCGAAAGTTCGATCTCAAATGGCCAGCGCCGGAAAGATGTCGCAAAAAAGAGACGTAATTCCGACACTTTGTAAGCCATTGAAAAAAATGGGTATTAGAGTTGAGCAAAATGCTTATATCCATTGTCAATGTGTCAGGGATTTTTCCAAATCCTGACGAGATGGCGGTTTGGATGGCAGGAAGCCATGCGGATTCCAACTGGCCGGGATCGATTCATTAGCCAAAGTGATTATTTTTGCCCATGAAAACAGCACTTCAGCATTACACCAGCCGGACAGCTGACAAATTCGTTGTTCGTCTTCCCGAGGGCATGCGTGACCGCATTGCCGAAGTTGCCAAGCAACATCATCGCAGCATGAATTCGGAGATCATCGCCCGGCTGGAGCACAGCCTGCTGGATCTGCCGAGCTTACCCGAGCATCCTTCGCGCCAGACTCTCGATGAACAGCGCCTGGAAGACCTGAACCATCCGGAGCGGGAATTGCTGCTGCGCTTCCGGGAAATGAGCCGTCGTCAGCAGAATGCGCTACTGGCTCTGCTGGCCAGCGAACAAGGCTGAAGTACGCTACGGCAGGCATGGCAAACCGCTCTGCCGCCCTATTCCTCAGCTATAAAAAAACCCCGTCCAGGCAACTGAACGGGGTTTTTTCTATCGGGATATCGGTCAGCTGACGAAGGTCAACAGGATACCCGCCGCCACCGCAGAGCCAATGACACCCGCCACGTTCGGTCCCATGGCGTGCATCAGCAGGAAGTTCTGCGGATTCGCCTCAAGGCCGACCCGGTTGGATACCCGCGCAGCCATCGGCACCGCCGAGACACCGGCCGAGCCGATCAGCGGATTGATGGGGTGCTTGCTGACCAGATTCATCAGCTTGGCCATCAGTACACCACCCGCCGTACCTACGCAGAAGGCAACCATACCGAGCACCAGAATACCCAGCGTCTTGAGCTGAAGAAATGAATCCGAGGACAACTTGGAACCCACCGCCAACCCGAGACCGATGGTCACGATGTTGATCAGCGCATTACGGCTGGTGTCGGCCAGACGCTCGACCACACCGCACTCACGCATCAGGTTACCGAAGCAGAACATACCTACCAGCGGCGCCGCATCCGGCAACAGCAGGGAGATCAGCAGCAACAGAACCAATGGGAACACGATCTTCTCGGTCTTGCTGACGGGCCGCAACTGCGTCATGACAATGGCGCGCTCCTTCTCCGTGGTCAGTGCCCGCATGATGGGCGGCTGAATCAGCGGCACCAGCGCCATATAGGAATAGGCTGCGACCGCGATGGGTCCCAACAGATCCGGCGCCAGTTTGGAGGTCACGAAGATCGAGGTGGGACCATCGGCACCGCCGATGATGGCGATGGAAGCCGCCTCGCGCATAGTGAACTCGAAGCCGGGAACGCCCCAAGCGGTCAGCACCAGGGCACCCAGCAGCGTACCGAAGATCCCGACCTGGGCGGCAGCGCCGAGCAACAGTGTGCGCGGGTTTGCCAGCATGGGGCCGAAGTCAGTCATCGCGCCCACACCCATGAAGATCAGCAGCGGAAATACACTGGTGGGAATACCGACATCATAGATAAGCCGGAGCAGACCGCCGACTTCCGCCATGCCCGCCACCGGCAGGTTGGCCAGGATGCCACCGAAGCCGATCGGAATCAGCAGCAGCGGCTCGAAGCCCTTGCTAATCGCCAGGTAAATGAGCATCAGACACACCAGGATCATGAACGCCTGGCCGGGCGCGATCTGATACAGCCCGGTGGTGTGCCAGAGCACGGATAGCTTTTCCATGGTGGTCTCCTCAGCCGATGGTCAACAAGGTGTCACCGACCGATACCGCATCGCCCACCTTGACGTTGACCGTACCGACGACGCCCGCCTTGAAGGCGCGAATCTCGGTTTCCATTTTCATGGCTTCCAGGATCATGACCAGTTCGCCTTCATCCACCTGCTCACCCGGCTGCACCAGCACCTTGAAGATATTACCAGCCAGCGAAGCCACTTGCGGATCGCCTCCGCCCGCTGCGGGGACAGCTGTAACCGGAGCTGGTGCCGCGTCACCGACCTGCTTGATGCCAGTGATATCACCGCCATCAGCTACTTGAACCACGAACTCCTTGCCATTGACCGTGACGGTATACACTTCCGGCTCACCCGGCTTGGTGCTGGCAGCCGCCAATTCCTGGCCGGTGGGTGCCGGCTCGAAGGCTGCCGGGTTACCGCGGTTCTCCAGGAACTTCAATCCGATCTGCGGGAACAGGGCGTAGGTCAGCACATCATCGATCTCGTTCGCTGCGAGCTTGATGCCCTTCTCTGCTGCCAGATTGCGCAACTCGATGGTCAGCTTGTCCATTTCCGGCTCAAGCAGATCCGCCGGGCGACAGGTAATCGCCTCCGCACCGTCGAGCACCCGCGCCTGCAGTTCGCTATTGAAAGGGGACGGCGCCGCGCCGTATTCACCCTTGAGCACACCGGCAGTTTCCTTGGTGATGGACTTGTAACGCTCACCGGTCAGTACGTTGATGACCGCCTGGGTGCCAACGATCTGCGAGGTGGGGGTAACCAGAGGGATGAAGCCCAGGTCTTCACGCACCCGCGGAATTTCCGCCAACACTTCATCGAATTTCTCACCAGCGCCCTGCTCCTTGAGCTGGCTTTCCATGTTGGTCAGCATGCCGCCGGGCACCTGCGCCACCAGAATGCGCGAATCCACACCTTTGAGGTTGCCCTCGAATTTTGCGTATTTCTTGCGTATCTCACGGAAATAGGCAGCGACCTCCTCCAGCAACTCCAGATTCAAGCCGGTATCCCGCGGCGTGTTCTGGAAAATCGCCACGACCGACTCAGTCGGCGAATGGCCATACGTCATCGACATGGAGGAAATGGCCGTATCGACATTATCGATACCCGCTTCCGCCGCCTTGAGAATAGCGGCAGTGGAGAGACCGGCGGTCGCGTGACATTGCATGTGCACGGGAATGCTCAGCGTCTGCTTGAGCCGTGTTACCAGCTCGAATGCCACATAGGGGTTGAGAATGCCAGCCATGTCCTTGATGGCCAGGGACTCGGCACCCATGTCCTCGATCTGCTTGGCCAGGTCGACCCACATCTCCAGCGTGTGCACCGGGCTGGTGGTATAGGAAATGGTACCTTGGGCATGCTTGCCGACCCGCCGCACCGCCTTGAGCGCAGTTTCCAGATTGCGCGGATCATTCATTGCGTCGAACACGCGGAATACATCCACGCCATTGGTCGCCGCGCGCTCAACGAACTTTTCCACCACATCATCAGCGTAATGGCGGTAACCCAGCAGGTTCTGGCCGCGCAGCAGCATCTGCTGGCGGGTGTTGGGCATGGCTTTCTTCAACTCGCGGATACGCTCCCAGGGGTCTTCTCCCAGGTAACGGATACAGGCATCGAAGGTCGCGCCACCCCAGGATTCGACCGACCAGAAGCCGACCTGATCCAGCTTGCCGGCAATCGGCAGCATGTCTTCAAGACGCATACGGGTAGCGAGGATGGATTGGTGCGCGTCGCGCAGAATGACGTCGGTAATACCTAATGGCTGGTTTTTCAGGTCGGTCATAATGATATGGCCTTTATTTTGTAATTTTTTCTGGATGAGCTTTTCAGCTACGGCGGCGTGCGCGGTGCTGGCTGACAGCCGCTCCTATTACGGCGAGCATTTCGGAGTCGACCGGCTGCGCGATGGCGGCAGCCGCACGTTTCGGTGCAGCAATGGTGGGTGCGGCGTCAGGAAAGAAACGGCTGATGATGAAGGACATCAGGTTGATCAAGCCAACCAGCAGCACCAGAAAGACAAATACCGTTCCCAGCCCCATGAACATCAAATCAACGCCTTCCATCACCAGTTCGGAAGAGGTCATTATTTTTCTATCTCCATTAAAAAAGCGCACCACTTACGTGGACGCGCTTCTTGAGGACAGACGGAACGAGACACCATTCCGTCACTACAAAGCCGGGGTAATGTATCCTGATGTGACATCCTTGGCAATCAATGCGACACTGGAAAAGGCGCCGCGCCTATAGCAGAAACAGGGTAGCCAGCCCGAGAAAAATGAAAAATCCGCCACTGTCGGTGATGGCGGTAATCAGCACACTGGAGCCCAATGCCGGGTCGCCGCCGGTGCGCAGTCTGGCCAGAGGGATTACCACACCCATCAGCGCCGCCAACAGCATGTTCAGCAGCATGGCTGCCATCAATACGACTGACAGCGCGACGTTGCCATAGAGAATGTAGGCAATGATCGCCAGCATCAAACCCCAGAACAGACCGTTGATCATCGCCACCCCCGCCTCCTTGCGCAGCAGCCGCTGACCGTGAGCGACCTGCACCTGACCGGTGGCGATGCCGCGGACAATCATGGTGATGGTCTGATTACCGGAGTTGCCACCAATGCCGGCGACGATGGGCATCAAGGCCGCCAGCGCCACCAGTTGCTCAATGGCTCCTTCGAACAGACCGATTACCCGGGAAGCTATCAGCGCGGTACAGAGGTTGATTGCCAACCAGGCCCAACGGTTGCGCACGGATTTCCAGACCGAGGCGAAGATGTCCTCTTCTTCGCGCAGACCGGCAGAATTGAGCGCTTCCGTCTCGCTTTCCTGACGGATGTAATCAAGCACTTCATCAACGGTCAGGCGACCACATAGCACCCCACCGGCATCCACTACCGGAGCCGTTACCAGGTCATAGCGTTCGAATGCCTGTGCCGCTTCGCTGGCATGGGCCTGGGGATCGAAAATCACCGGGTCCGTAACCATTACCTCGGCCACCAGTGCATCCGGCGAGCTGACCAGCAGTTTCTTGATCGGCAGTACGCCCTGAAGCCGTCCATCATTATCGACAACGAACAGCTTGTCGGTATGGTCAGGCAGGATATCGAAACGGCGCAGATAGCGACTGACCACTTCCAGGGTGACATCATCACGGATGGTCACCATATCGAAATCCATCAGCGCGCCGACTTCGTCCTCGTCGTAGGACAAAGCCGACCTGAGCCGCTCCCGCTGTTGGGCGTCCAGCATGTCCATCAGCTCGCGAACCACGTCCCGCGGCAGATCCGGCGCCAGGTCCGCCAGCTCATCAGCATCCAGCATATTGGCCGCAGCGATGATTTCCTGATTGTCCATGTCGGCAATCAGGATTTCGCGCACCGCGTCCGAGACTTCCAGCAGGATCTCACCATCGCGGTCATATTTGACCAATTGCCAGACCGCCAGGCGTTCGGCCAACGGCAGGGATTCGAGAATATAGGCGACATCCGCTGAATGCAGTTCATCCAGCCGATGCTGCAGCTCGATCTGGTCCTGCTGCTGGAGGGGATTGATCAACCCGGGACCACCATGGCCGCGCACCAAGGCATCAGCCAGCCCGTGCCGTTCCAGCAACTGCACCACCTGATCGACCCGGTCCTGCAGCCGCTCTGGGGATTTTCTGTTCAGCTCCGACATCGGTGCGTCCTCCGACAAGACAAGGCTCTGCGCAACCGCAAGACATAGCGGCTATGATCAGTCTGGCAGGCTTTTACACAGCCATGATGACTGCATTCGCAGGACGAAAAAAAACCCACTGGATGTCCAGTGGGTTTTCTCGTTTGGCGCACTCGGGAGGATTCGAACCTCCGACCGCTCGGTTCGTAGCCGAGTACTCTATCCAGCTGAGCTACGAGTGCGTTGTTGGTGCGTATTATATAGGCTTTTAATTCCCTGTCAAATGTTTTTTTCTTTTAAATTCAAGAACTTAACAATTGACAACCTACAAATACAAAAGTGGCGGAGAGGGAGGGATTCGAACCCTCGACACCCTTTTGAGGTGTACTCCCTTAGCAGGGGAGCGCCTTCGGCCTCTCGGCCACCTCTCCGTAACACGCGCAGAATATTAACTGCGCGGCTGCGCTAATGCAATGAAAAATTTAAGAAAATTAATCATTTGATGCTTCGTCTTTTTCCTTTTGAATGCGCTGGTAGATTTCTTCGCGATGAACAGCCACTTCTTTCGGGGCGTTGACGCCGATACGCACCTGATTCCCCTTCACGCCCAGTACCGTTACGGTAACTTCATCACCTACCATCAGGGTCTCACCAACCCGTCTCGTCAAAATAAGCATTCCATTTCTCCTTGCTCAATAATCAGGACACAGCTCTGCAATAAACCGGCTTGTTGCCTGTCAGCCGTCAAGCTTGCATGAATGTGACCACAACCGGCACCGAGCGTTCGATGCCGTGGCCATTTCATGCTGATCGAGACCAACATGCGGGCACGACAGCCAGAAACCGTGCCCACCGAGATGACCGCGCGGCCGCCCCGTTATTCATGCCGTCAGATATGGTCGGAATCCTGCTCGGGTGCATCCAGCTCAAAGGCGGAATGCAAAGTACGCACGGCCAGTTCCAGGTATTTCTCATCAATGACGACGGAAATCTTGATCTCCGAGGTGGAGATCATCAGGATGTTGATGCCGTGGCGCGATAACGCCTCGAACATCTTGCTGGCCACACCAGCGTGAGAACGCATACCTACGCCAACAATGGACACCTTGGCGATGGCACTGTCGCCCGCCACTTCACGAGCACCGATATCGGTCGCAACCTTGCGCAGGATTTCTTCGGTGCGCCGCTGGTCATTGCGATTGACGGTGAAGGTGAAGTCGGTGGTCTGATCCTTGGACACGTTCTGCACGATCATGTCGATTTCGATATTGGCGGCGCTGACCGGCCCCAGGATCTTGTATGCCACGCCGGGGGTATCCGGCACGCCGCGGATAGTCAGTTTGGCTTCGTCACGATTGAACGCAATGCCGGAGATGACGGGCTGTTCCATTGAAAGATCTTCCTCAAGGGTAATCAGGGTCCCGGGACCCTCTTTGAAACTGTGCAACACACGCAGTGGCACGTTGTATTTGCCGGCGAATTCGACCGCGCGGATCTGCAGTACCTTGGAACCGAGGCTGGCCATTTCGAGCATTTCCTCGAAGGTGACCTTCTCCAGGCGGCGGGCGCTCTCCACTACCCGCGGGTCCGTGGTATAGACGCCGTCCACATCAGTGTAAATCTGACATTCATCGGCTTTCAGCGCCGCTGCCAGCGCCACGCCGGTAGTATCCGAACCACCACGACCCAGGGTCGTGATGTTGCCCTGCCCGTCCACGCCCTGGAAACCGGCGACAATCACTACCTTGCCGGCATCCAGTTCGGCGCGCAGTTTCGCTTCATCTATATGCTGAATGCGGGCCTTACCGAAAGAGCTATCGGTTTCGATGCGCACCTGGGCACCGGTATAGGAGATGGCGGGTATACCGATGGACTTGAGCTTCATGGCCAACAAGCCAATGGTGACCTGTTCGCCAGTGGACAGGATCACGTCCATTTCCCGCTGGTCCGGATCTGCACAGATGTCCCTGGCCAGCCCAATGAGGCGATTGGTTTCGCCACTCATTGCGGATACCACGATGACCAGATCATGGCCCTGAGCCTTGAACCCTTTGATTTTCTCAGCCACCTGGGCAATGCGCTCCGCACTGCCGACCGAGGTACCCCCAAACTTCTGGACAATAAGTGCCATCTGTTGCACCAACTCCCAATGCGAAATCGGTTATCCCGACCGTTGTGTCGATCCGCCTGAAGCGGACCGACCCCTATTCATTTACTGCTGTGCGATCCATTCGGCAGCGCCGGCCAATGCATCATCCAGCGCGGCCACTTCGGTGCCGCCGCCCTGGGCCATGTCCGGCCGGCCACCACCCTTGCCGCCCACCGCCTGCGCGGTATTGCGAATCAGGTCACCGGCCTTGACCCTGGCGGTCAGGTCCTTGGTGACGCCGGCCACCAGCACTACCTTGCCGTCCAGCTCGCCGCCCAGCAGCACCACTGCCGAACCCAACTTGTTCTTCAACTGATCGATCAGCGCCAGCAACGCCTTGCCGTCCAGCCCGTCGAGACGCTTGACCAGGACGTTCATGCCGCCCAGCTGCTGCGCTTCACCGGCCAGGTCATTACCAGCAGCGCTGGCAGCCTTGGCCTTGAGCTGTTCCAGATCCTTTTCCAGCTGGCGGTTGCGATCAATGACCGCGGCCAGCTTGTCCAGCAGGTTGTCACGGGAGCCCTTGACCAGCTGGGCCGCCTGGCGCAGTTGCTCTTCCGACTGGTTGATCCAGTCCAGCGCCGCCTGACCGGTAATGGCTTCGATACGCCGCACACCGGAGGCGATGCCACTTTCCGCAGTGATGCGGAACAGCCCGATATCACCGGTACGCTCGACATGCGTGCCACCGCACAACTCGACGGAGAAGCCGCCGCCCATGGTCAGCACCCGTACCTGATCGCCGTACTTCTCACCGAACAGCGCCATGGCGCCCTTGGCCTTGGCGGTCTCGATGTCGGTGACCTCGATCTCCACCGCCGTGTTGTGGCGGATCTGCTCGTTGACCAGACGCTCCAATTCACGCAACTGCTCGGGGCGAATGGCCTCGAAATGACTGAAGTCGAAACGCAGACGCTGGCTGTCGACCAGCGACCCCTTCTGCTGAACATGCTCGCCCAGCACCTGGCGCAGCGCCGCATGCAGCAGGTGGGTAGCTGAATGGTTGCCCTTGGTGGCGTCACGCACGCTGTCATCCACCACGGCGCGAAGCGAGGTGCCGGCGTTCAGGCTGCCGCTGCTCACCACGCCATGGTGCAGATGGGCACCGCCAGCCTTGGTGGTATCGCGCACATCGAAGCGCACGCCGGCACCTTCAAGGTAGCCGGTATCACCCACCTGGCCACCGGATTCGGCATAAAAAGGAGTCTGGTCCAGCACCACCACGCCCGCCTCGCCCTCGTTCAGGCTGGAAACCTGCTCGCCATCACGGTACAGGGCAATTATCTGGGCGGAGCCGACAGTCGCAGTGTAGCCGTCGAAGCGGGTTTCACTATCCACCTGTACCAGCTGGTTATAGTCGAGACCGAACTGGCTGGCCGAACGCGCGCGCTCACGCTGGGCGGCCATGGCGCTTTCGAAGCCGGCCTCATCGATGGTCAGATCGCGCTCACGGGCGATATCGCCGGTCAGATCCATCGGAAAGCCGTAGGTGTCATACAGTTTGAACACTACGTCGCCGGGGATCTCGCTGCCCTTGAGCTCGGCCAGATCCTGTTCGAGGATGCGCAGCCCCTGCTCCAGGGTCTTGGCGAACTGCTCTTCTTCAGTCTGCAGCACCCGCTCGATATGCGCCTGCTGAGCCTTCAGCTCGGGGAAGGCGTCCCCCATTTCTGCCGCCAGCGCAGCGACGATACGATGGAAAAAAGTCCCGGTCGCGCCCAGCTTGTTGCCATGCCGGCAGGCGCGCCGGATGATGCGCCGCAATACATAGCCACGCCCTTCGTTGGACGGCAGCACACCATCGGCTATCAGGAAGCCACAAGAGCGAATATGGTCGGCGACGACTTTCAGGGATGCCTGGCCTTCGTTGGCACAGCCGATAGCTTTGGCCGCTGCATTGAGCAGATTCTGAAACAGGTCGATCTCGTAGTTCGAATTGACATGCTGCAGCACGGCGCTGATGCGCTCCAGCCCCATGCCTGTGTCCACGCTCGGCGCCGGCAGCGGGTGCATCACGCCGTCGGCCGTGCGGTTGAACTGCATGAAGACGTTGTTCCAGATCTCGATGTAGCGATCGCCGTCCTCTTCCGGGCTGCCGGGCGGGCCGCCCCAGATATGGTCGCCGTGGTCGAAGAAGATTTCGCTGCACGGACCGCACGGACCGGTATCGCCCATGGCCCAGAAATTGTCGGAGGCATAGGGCGCACCCTTGTTGTCGCCGATGCGCACCATACGCTCGGCGGGCACTCCCACTTCCTGGGTCCAGATATCGTAGGCTTCATCGTCACTGGCGTAGACGGTGACCCAGAGCTTCTCGGCGGGCAGATTGAGCCACTTGTCCGAGGTGAGGAATTCCCAGGCGTAGAGAATCGCGTCCCGCTTGAAATAGTCACCGAAGCTGAAATTGCCCAGCATTTCAAAGAAGGTATGGTGACGGGCCGTATAACCGACGTTTTCCAGGTCGTTGTGCTTGCCGCCGGCGCGCACGCACTTCTGGCTGCTGGTGGCGCGGGTATAGGCACGTTTTTCCAGACCCAGGAAACAGTCCTTGAACTGGTTCATCCCGGCGTTGGTAAACAGCAGCGTCGGGTCGTTGGCCGGCACCAGTGAACTGGAGGCGACGCGGGTATGGCCTTTTTCTTCAAAGAAGCGAAGGAAAGCTTCACGGATCTCAGCGCTTTTCATAGGTCCCTTATCACGGATCAGGTCGGCCGGGCTATCGCCGGGCAGGACTCGTCATTATATAGGCATCGCAAGATAGCATGCATCCTGCGGTCAGTTCGTTTGTATCTATCGGAGCGATTAATGTTGCGTCGCGCGGTCAGGACATGCCCGCGTAAGGATCGGCCACCCCATCCGCCGCACCGACCAGCGCCACGGCACGTACCGGCGCGCCGGCACGCAGACGCAGCAGCTCGGCAGTTTCCGGCGCCACCACCAGACTGCCCGCAGCGATGCGGCCAGCCGCTGCGGTGATGCGGCACTTGTCGCGCTCCCGGTTATGCACCAGGTAGGTCTGGGCATCATCCCCCGGCGTGCCGGTGGCCAATATCAGCTGTTGGCTTTCATGGATACTGCGCACCTGGTTGCGCGGCGCCTCGATGGTGATCCCGCCATCAAAAATATCGATATACCCCTGATAATTCAGCCCTTCCTCGGTGAGCATGGCCAGCGCCGGCTCCGAGTCCGGATGCACTCGCGCAATGGCGTCCCGCGCCTCCTGACTGAGGAAGCAGGTATACAGCGGGAATTTCGGCATCATCTCGGCAATGAATGTCTTGCTGCCGGTCCCGGTCAGGTAATCGGCTCGGGCAAAATCCATGCGAAAGAAATGCCGGCCCAGGCTGTCCCAGAACGGCGAACGCCCCTGCCGGTCGGACAGCCCGCGGATTTCCGCGATGATGCGCGGCGAGAAGTCATTGCCGAATTCCGCCATATGAATGAAGCGCGCCTTGGACAGCAGGCGCCCATTCAGGCTATGCCGGTGAGGCACGCTCAGATACAGGGAGCACAGCGCCGTCGCGCCGGTCAGATCGTTATTCAGGAACAGTGTCGGTTGTTGACGATAGACATCCAACTCCCGATTGGCGGTCACCGTCAGGCCCACCCGGTAGCTGTACCAGGGCTCGCGCAAACCCGCGGCGGCGACCATGCCGCTGGTGCCCACCACCTGACCATCACCATCCTCGAGCACGAACAGGTAATCGGCATCCGCATTTGGCAGCTCGCCGGCAAAGCTCGCCGCTACCGTCTGTAGCCGTCGGCTCAGCCGCTCCTCGCTGGCCGGCAGGCTGGTCAAGCCCGACCCCACGCCCGAGGCCAGCTCCAGCAAAGCCGGCAGATCGTCCATTCGCGCTGCACGCACCAGCATGTCAGGCACCTCCAATCAAACGGATCGTGTCACCTTCGGTCACTTTCAGCAGCTCGGCCAGACGGGCATCCAAGGTCACGGGCTCGCCCGGTTGCCAGGCCAGCTCGCACAGGCAGGAGCGGAAATCGCGTATCTTCTCGTTGGCCACCAGCCAGGTGCCGGTAGCCGCAGCCGGCTGGCCGATGTGCACCGTTGCCACTTCGCTGCCACGTACCGAGGTCAGCTCGGCGCTCTTGGCCTGCACGACCGGGCCGCCATCGAATATATCCACGTAATTGTCGGTCTCGAACCCTTCCTGCATGAGGATGTCGTAGACCACCTGCGACGCCGGGCGTACCTGCCCGATCACTTCCTGGGTCGCGTCCGGCAGCATGGACACGTAGATCGGATAGCCCGGCATCAGCTCCGCCAACAGACCCCGGCCGTGGCTGCCGCTCAGGCGCTCGGCCTCGCGGTAGTCGACATCGAAGAAGTGCCGACCCAGACCGTCCCAGAACGGCGAATTGCCCTGCTCATCGCAGACCCCGGAAATCTCCACCGCAGTGGATTCGGCAAAACGTTGCGGGTGCGAGGCCATGAACAGCAGCCGCCCGCAGGCATTGAGCTTGAGCGTCGCATAGTCGCCCTTCCAGGGCGTATCCAGATAGAAACCGGTGAGCAGGCTGTGGCCGGTCAGGTCATGACACAGCGACAGGACATGCATGCGGTTGTGCAAGCCCAGCTCGCGGGACGCATGCATGAAGATATCGTTGCGGAAGGTGTGGAACGGCTGACTGAACCCAGCCGCCGACATGATGCTGCTGCAACCGGCAAGACGGCCGGTCTCCAGGTCTTCAAGGACGAAGAAATAGCGTTCTTCACCAGTGAAGGTAACCGTCTCATCCGTCGCCGCCTCGCTGCCCTCGATGATCACCGCCAGCTGCTCGCTGTTCGCCGGCAGGGAGGTAATCCCCACCGGACTGGCAATGGCCAGGCGTTCTATTTCGGGCAGATCGGCCAAGGTACACAGGCGCTGGATGAGCATGGCGAGCCTCCGGTTTATCCGACCAGGCGCAGCAGCGCGGACCGCAACCGCCCCAACCCCTCACGGATATCCGCTTCGGGAATGATCAGGCTGGGGGCGAAGCGAACAACATCGGCGCCCGCCTGCAATACCAGCAGGCCTTCTTCCTGGGCCAACTTCATTACCTGTCCCGCCTCGCCGCGCCAGCGCTCGGCCAGTACGGCACCGATCAGCAATCCCTGGCCACGGATGTCGGAAAACACACCGAGTTCGTCCGACAACTGACGCAGACCCGCAGTCAGTTGCGCCTGACGTTCGCCAACACCATCCAGTACCTGGGGCGTATTGATGATATCCAGTACCTTCTCGGCCACCGCACAACCCAGTGGGTTGCCGCCGTAGGTGCTGCCGTGGCTGCCGACGGACAGCGCCGGGGCCACCCGGTCGGTAGTCAACATCGCGGCAATCGGGAAGCCCCCGCCGATGCCCTTGGCGCTGGTCAGAATGTCTGGCGCGACACCACTGTGCATATAGGCATACAGCTTGCCGGTACGACCCATGCCGCTTTGCACTTCATCAAAGATCAGCAGCGCATTGTGCTTGTCGCACAGTGCGCGCACAGCCTGAAGATACTCGGCCGTCGCCGGAATCACCCCGCCTTCACCCTGCACCGGCTCGATCACCACGGCACAGGTGCGCGCGGAAATCTGCGCTTCGAGGGCGGCGATATCGTTGTAGGGCACGTGGCTGATACCGGTGATCGCCGGGCCGAAACCCTGGGAATACTTGGGCTGGCCCCCGACGCTGACGGTGAACAGGGTCCGGCCATGGAAACTGTTGCTGCAGGCGATGATCTCGTGCTTGTCCGGCCCAACCTGATCATGCGCCCAGCGCCGCGCCAGCTTGAATGCCGCCTCGTTGGCCTCGGCACCAGAGTTGACGAACAGCACCTTGTCGGCAAAAGTCGCCGCCACCAGCTTGCCGGCCAGTCGCAACGCCGGCTCGTTGGTCATGATATTGGACACATGCCAGAGCTTCTGCGCCTGTTCGGTCAGCGCCTCGACCAGCTGCGGATGGGCATGTCCCAGCGCATTGACCGCAATACCACCGGCCAGGTCGATGTAATCGCGGCCCTGCTGATCCCACAGTCGCGACCCGTCGCCACGCACCGGGAGCATGTCCACGGGGGCATAGTTGGGTACCATCAACCGATCGAAATCGGCGCGACTGACCTGCATTGACTGCGACATTTCCTCTCACTCTCCTGTATTCGCCATGGCGGCGGGTAATGATACGGTCGGTTATAGGCTGACCCGGCCATCCTGCGCCTGCTGGGCACGGTATTGGTTTCTGTCCTCGCGTGGAGTGACACCAAAACAGTTGCGGTAGGCGCTGGAAAAATGCGGTCCCGAGGAGAAGCCGCAGGACAGCCCGATCTGGATGATCGATTTGCTGGTCTGCTGCAGCATCTGCCGTGCCCGATTCAAGCGCAGCTCCAGATAATACTGCGAGGGTACGCTGTTCAAATACTGCTTGAAGATCCGCTCCAGTTGCCGCCGGGACACACAGACATGCCGGGCGATCTCATCGGTGGTAAGCGGCTCCTCGATATTCGACTCCATCAGGATCACTGCCTGGGTGAGCTTCGGATGGGTACTGCCCAGCCGGTTGCGCAGGGGCACCCGCTGCTGCTCGCTGCCATCACGGATGCGCTCGACATTGAGATCCTCAGCCGCCAGCGCCGCCAGATCCGCGCCGTGATGTTCGTTGACCAGGGTTAGAAACAGATCGGTGATGGCGCAGCCACTGCTGCTCAGTCGTCCTTCATCCTGTTCGAACAGCCGGGTACCGGCCTGCACTGCGGGAAAGCGTTCGCGAAAGTCCTCCAGCAGCCGCCAGTGCACGGCGCAGCGATGGCCGTCCAGCAGCCCAGCCATGGCCAGGGGAAAGACCCCCTCCTCCAGCGCCCCCAGCACCACGCCCTCGCGGGACAGCGAACGCAGCTGCAATACCAGCGTCGGACTTACCGAGGTGGGCAGGCGGTCGGCATCAGCAACCAACCACAGCTGTGACACGTCACGCTCCGCCGTGTCCCAACGCCGCGCCGGCAACTCCCAGCCTTCCGGCGAGACAATGGGCTCGTCATCCAGCGTGAAGCATTCGATCTGGTAAAGGGTGGTTTCCGCCATGCGGTTGGCCGAACGCAGCACCGCCAGCGCCGGCATGAGAATCGCCGGATGACAGCCAGGCCACAGCAGGAACGCCATACGGCGCACTTCAGCTGTCATTCGTCGACCCGCTTGTGGCAGTGGAAACACCCCATGTTTCGCCTGATCCCGATTCAAATTCAGGACTGCATTGTGCCACATGCCGCGGGTCTTGACACCGCAGGACGAAACGGGAACAACAAAAAAAGGGAGGCATACCTGAATGCCTCCCTTGCTACCGCCTCGAGCTGTTCAGTTGCCCGATGCGGACATCTTCTTCACCGCCAGGCGCGCCATCTCATCGTAGATGACCTGCGGCTGGGCCTGCTTGATAGCCCAAGCTTCACGACCCTTGTCATGGGGCAGGATCATGAAGGTACCCGCATTACTTTCCCGATAGATGATGTCAGCGATCTCCGCCGCCGAAATGGGCGAGCTTTCCAGCAGCTTGGCGATATCGTCCCGGGACTCGCTGTCCGGCCCGCGAAAGGAACTCAGCAAGTTGGTCTGGAAGAACGACGGGCAGACTACGTTGACCTGCACATCCTTGGGCTGCAGCTCACATAACAGGCTTTCCGACAACGCCACCACACCGGCTTTGGCGACGTTGTAATTGCTCATGCCCGGCGCCTGCATCAGCGCGGCCATGGAAGCGATATTGATGATGCGGCCGCTGCCCTGGGACAACAGCATGGGGACGAAGGCCTTGCACCCCTTGACCACACCCATCAGGTTGATGCTGATCTGCCATTCCCAATCTTCCAGCGACAACTCCTCGAACCAGCCACCCGAGGCCACGCCCGCGTTGTTGATCAGCACGTCCACACCCTGCATTACTTCTTCACAGCTCTGGGCCAGGGCCGCCAACTGACTGTAGTCACGCACATCACAGCGACGGGTAAAACCGCTACCGCCGGCCTCCTCGACCAGGCGCAGCGTTTCGCCGAGCCCCTCTTCCTGGATATCGGCCAACGCCAGACGCGCGCCTTCCCGCGCATAACGCAACGCCAGCTCACGCCCCAACCCACTGCCCGCGCCCGTAATCACTACCCGCATACCTGTCTTTCGCATACCGCCTCCGTTAACCACACACCAGCGAGTCAATTATTGTTTTTGTATCAAGCCGTTCATTTTTTCAGTCTAGCGGGGTCGCGAACCGGAGAGGAGCGGAAAACACCAAAATCACTGTCACGAATGGGACGGGTTCAGTCGGGCCGTGGTTTTTCATGATTACGCTGGTAGACCGCCTCGCCCATGGCGCGGATCTGCCCTTCGATCAGGGCATCGAAAGGCGCCAGCAGCGGGCTAAAGTCCACGTCCGGCTCCAGCATCTGCAACGCCTGCATGCCCGCCTCGATGGTCGACAACGCCCCAGCGGAGGGGGCCTTGCGTAACCGATAGCGACTACGCAACCCTTCCGGCAGCGCAACCTGTGGCAGCTGCTGCAGCACCGGATTCAGATACAGCAGCTTGCGCGCCTTGCGCCAGGTGCCGTCCAGCAGGACCAACCGGCGGGGACGCTCATCGACGGTGGTCGGCTGCAGCGGCGATGCGCCGTGCCCAGGAAACAGCAACTCGGTACGCCAGGCGGCATCGAGCAGTTGCTCACACCGCTGTTCGGAAAGTCGCTCGACTACCAGCAGCTCGGCGTCGGCCAGCCCCGCGACCAACAGACGAGCAGTATTCAGTGCATGGCGCTGCTCATCCGGATGCTGGATGACCAGAATCTGCGTACGCGCCGCAATGTGCGGCAGCAGAGGACACAGGCAATATCCTGCCGGCCGCAGGCATCGGGCGCACCGCCGCCGTGCGGCCACAACAGGAGGACAGGAAGGATCAGACATGGACCGGCTCAGGTGATCAGGACCGGGCAAGTCTAGCCTGGCAACCAACCCAAGCCCAGGCTGGAGCGCCCGATGCAGCCAGGAAAATAAAAAAGGCGGTCACCAGAAGGTAACCGCCAAAGGCCTTGCGAGCCATGCTCATTTGCAGGTTCCGAGATCGTGCACCGCTGGTCGGAACTCTCGAAATCAGTGGAATCAGGGATTCTTCTTGCTGCTCTTGCGCGCATCCTGGTAGATGAAAACGCCCACCCCGGCCAGGAAAATGACCATCAGACCCACAGTCAACAAACCGGCAATCACTGCATCATCGATAAACATGAGGGCATCTCCGCTTCCATGTATGTCCGTGTATGGTTGCAGAATACCCATGAGCTTCATCCGGTTGATTGACCGGGATCAATTAATCGCAATATTTCAGCGCTTTTTCGGCTTTCTGGCTTTTTTCTTACGGGTAGGCTTGGGCGGAGCAGGTAGCGGCAGGGCTTTTTCAAAGGCGGCGCGCACCTTGAGCAGGCGCGCTTCGTGGATATCGTGCAGCCGGCTGCGCCGCGCTTCGGCAAGATCGATAACCGGGGCTGACTCGGGCTGGTCGGACATGCGCACTCCTCAGGACAGCAGCAAGCCTACCACCGTATCACGCCCGGATGTCAACCAGCAGGCCCTTGCGCGGCAGGTCCGCTGCGCCGCCCGGCGCAGCTTTCACGGCAGGCGGCTGTTCGCTCTCGAGTTCGGGAGCTGGACTCGGTTGCTCGCCGGCTGACTGCTGGTGGCCACCCTTTGAGCCGCTGTCATCCACCGGCAGCTCCGATAACGGATCTCCAGGCACACCCTCGATCGCACCCGGCCTGATCTTGCGGTCAGGCTTGAATGCATCTTGCTGGGCGCCGGCTGGCGGAAGGTTCGGGATGAGCATGGGTCTTACCTGTGCGTGTCGTACATACCAAGGATGGTACTGATGTTATCGGCCGTCAAAGGCGGTTTTTTACTGCATGCAATGCGCAGCACATCACAGAACGATATTTCTGCTATCAGCCCGACGCTGATCGGTACGGAAATAAACCATGCCATCAACGGTTTGTGAGCACTCCGGTATCGGGTACCATATGCGCCCTTTACGCATGGGCAGGAGTGAGGCATGACAGTATTTACCCCGGGGCAACGCTGGGTCAGTGACAGCGAATCGGAACTGGGACTGGGTACGGTGTTATCACAGGATGGCCGGTTGGTAGTCATGCTCTTCACTGCCAGCGGCGAGACCCGCCACTATGCCATGCGCAATGCTCCGCTGACCCGTGTGCGATTCAGCCCCGGCGACAGCATCACCCACCATGAGGGTTGGAGCCTGACGGTCAGCGACGTGACCGAGAAAGACGGCCTGTTGCATTATCGCGGATTGCGCGACGACGGCAGCAGCGCCGAATTCGCCGAAACCATGCTGGACAACTTCATTCAGTTCCGGCTGGCCAGCGACCGCCTGTTCGCCAGCCAGATCGACCCCCTGCCCTGGTTCGGCCTGCGCTATGAGAGCCTGCGCCATTATTGCCGCATCCAGCGCTCGCCACTGCTGGGCCTGGCCGGGGTTCGCACCCAGCCGATCGCTCATCAGCTGCATATCGCCCGGGATGTTGCCGACCGCGTCGCCCCACGCGTACTGCTGGCCGACGAAGTAGGCCTGGGCAAGACCATCGAGGCCGGCTTGGTCATTCATCGCCAGATCCAGACTGGCCGGGTGCGCCGGGTGCTGATCGTGGTGCCGGAGAACCTGCAGCATCAGTGGCTGGTCGAGATGCTGCGCCGCTTCAACCTGCGTTTCGCCCTGTTCAACAGCGACCGCTGTGCGGGCGCCGAAGAAAACCCCTTCGAGGAAGAACAGCTGGCCCTGGTGTCACTGGAATTCCTGCTGGAAGACGACAAGGCCGCTCAATGGCTGCAGGCCAGCGACTGGGATCTGCTGGTAGTGGACGAAGCCCACCACCTGGTCTGGCATGAAGAGGCGGCCAGCGCCGAATACAACCTGGTGGAGCAACTGGCCGGCCAGGTCCCCGCCGTACTGTTGTTGACCGCCACCCCGGAACAGCTCGGCCAGGCCAGCCACTTTGCCCGCCTGCGTCTGCTTGATCCGGACCGTTTCCACGACCTGCAGGCCTTCCGCGACGAAACTGCCCGTTATCAGCCGGTAGCCGAAGCCGTGCAACAGTTACTGGATACCGAGGAACTGGCCGCGACCAACCGTCAGGTCATCAGCCAATGGCTGGGCGACAGCGCCGAGTCCCTGCTCGATGCAGTGCAGGCCGGTGGAGAGGCCGCAGCCGAGGCGCGCCGCAGCCTGGTCCGCCAACTGCTCGACCGTCACGGCACCGGCCGCGTGCTGTACCGCAACACCCGTGCGGTGATCAGCGGCTTCCCCGAGCGCGAGTTGCACGCCTATCCGCTGCCCTGCCCGGCGCTCTACCAGGATCTTGCCGGGTGCGACACGCTGTATCCGGAA
This sequence comes from Halopseudomonas bauzanensis, assembly GCF_900114735.1. GTDB lineage: Bacteria > Pseudomonadota > Gammaproteobacteria > Pseudomonadales > Pseudomonadaceae > Halopseudomonas > Halopseudomonas bauzanensis. Next base: position 150,888 of record NZ_FOUA01000005.1, read on the forward strand.
GTCGGCCTGCAGGATGAGTTCGAGCCGGCGGAAACCGCCTGGTGGCAGGACGACCCCCGTGTCGACTGGCTGATCGATACCCTGAAGATGCTCAAGCATGCCAAGGTACTGGTGATCTGCGCCCACGCCGAAACGGCGCTGGACGTGAACGATGCCCTGCGTATCCGCAGCGGCATCCCCGCCACCGTGTTCCACCAGGGCATGAGCATCATCGAGCGCGACCGCGCCGCCGCCTTCTTTGCCGACGAGGAATTCGGCGCCCAGGTAATGATCTGCTCGGAAATCGGCAGCGAGGGGCGCAACTTCCAGTTCGCCCATCATCTGGTCATGTTCGACCTGCCGGCGCACCCCGATCTGCTGGAACAGCGCATCGGTCGCCTCGATCGGATCGGCCAGAAGAATATCATTCAACTGCATGTGCCCTATCTGGAAGGCACCGCCCAGCAGCGGCTGTTCCAGTGGTACGATCAGGCGCTCAACGCCTTCCGTGCCACCTGCCCGACTGGCAACGCGCTCCAGCAGGAATACGGCGCAGCGCTCCAGCAACAGCTGGAACAACCGCAGGACGAGCAATGGCAGGCGCTGATCACCAGCGCACAGCAAGCACGCGCCGCACTCGAAGCGGAACTGCACAACGGCCGCGACCGCCTGCTGGAGTTGCATTCGCGCGGTCATACCGGCGAGGCCCAGCGCCTGATCGACACCATTGAGAAGCAGGACCGGGATATCCAGCTGCCGATCTACATGGAACGGCTGTTCGACGTGTTCGGTATCGACAGTGAAGACCACTCGGACAACGCTCTGGTGTTGCGCCCCGGCGAGCGCATGCTTGATGCCGGCTTCCCGCTGGGTGACGACGAAGGCGTGACCATTACCTATGATCGCGACACTGCGCTGTCTCGCGAGGACATGCAGTTCATCACCTGGGAACATCCCATGCTGCAGGGCGGCATGGATCTGGTGCTGTCCGGAAGCATGGGCAACAGCTCGGTAGCGCTGCTGAAGAACAAGGCCTTGAAACCCGGCACCATGCTGCTGGAATGTCTGTTCGTCAGTGAAGCGATTGGTCCGCGCGCGCTGCAACTGCAGCGCTACCTGCCACCGACCCCGGTACGCTGCCTGCTGGATATCAGTGGCAATGACCTGGCATCCAAGGTTGCCTTCGAAACCCTGGAAGCGCAGATCGACGGCTTGCCCAAGCACCTGGCCAGCAAGATTGCCAAGACCCAGCGCGACGAGGTCGAACGCCTGCTGGATCGCGCCGAGGCGCTCGCCGATATGCAGCATGCCGAGCTGGTGGAACAGGCCTCGACCCGCTTCACTACCGACCTGGACGAGGAGATCAATCGCCTCAAGGCGCTGCAGCAGGTCAACCCGCTGGTGCGCCAGAGCGAGATCGACGCCCTCGAGCAACAGCGTCAACGCGGCGTGGAAGTCCTGCACCAAGCGAAAATCCGATTGGATGCGCTGCGCATTCTGGTAGTGGGCTAACCGTCCACAATATGTGGGAGCGGGCCGTGCCCGCGAGCAGGCTGGCGGAAAAGCTTCGCGGCCAGAGCCGCTCCCACCAACACCACTCCCGCCTCGGGGCGTCTACAGCTGGCCGTGCGTCGTGCCTGCTCCGGTCTCCGCAAACCCCAGAAACCGCCGCAGATCATCCGCCTGCGCCAGCGCATCGCGGCGCCCCAGGGCGATCAACTCATTGCAGTATTCCGCCTCGAACAGCAGATAACTCAACAGGTCACTGCCTGAGGAGCGGGTCGCGCCACTGCCGCGCAGGAACAGGCGCAGCCCGGCCGGCAATGCGGCCCGGTGGCGGGCGGCAATCAGGTCCACTGGCTCGCTGGGTGAGATCACCAGCACATCCACATGCCGCACGCCATGGTCGCCGCTGCGCATGGCGAACGGCTGGTAGGCGGCCAGGCGATTCATCCGCTCCAGCTGCTCCAGATCGGTTTCCAGATTATCGATAAAGGTACTGTGCAGAAGATGCCCGCCCAGCTGCGCCAGGCTGGGCGGCGCCGGTGTCTGTAGCACCGGGCCGGGCTGACCAGCCGCCGGTGTCTGACCATGATGGGTCACGCCGATCACGAGGACCTTGTTCGCCCCCAGATGCAGAGCCGGGCTCAATGGCGACTGCTGGCGCACCGCACCATCGCCGTACCAGGCGCGGTTGAGCAGGACCGGCGGAAACAGCAGCGGGATCGCCGTGGAGGCCATCAGATGATCCAACCCCAGCCGGGTCTGTACACCGATGCGCCGGTGTCGCCGCCACGGCGTGATCCGCTCACGCCCCTGATAGAAGTACACCGACTGCGAGCTGCGGTAATCGAAGGCGCTGACTGAAATTGCCCGCAACTGGCCCGCCTGCAACGCCTCTTCGATGCAGCCGAAACGCATGCGCGCCTCCAGCAGGCGCCGCAGCGGCCGATTGTCCAGCAGCGCGGTAGTCGCCTCTCCGGCAGCGCTGCCGAGCAGGTTGGTACGGCTCCAGCGCCAGGCCTGTGCCAGCAATCCCGGCCAGTCGGTCCGCATCACATGATGACTGCGAAACTCCGACCAGACCTCCAACATGCTCTCTACTGCCGAGTGCAGATTACCGGCATGGGTCGCCAACGCCAGGGCGTTGATTGCCCCGGCCGAGGTACCGCAGATGATCGGGAACGGGTTCGGCGTGTGCTGCGGCGTCAGCTCGGCAATCGCTGCCATCACGCCGACCTGATAGGCCGCCCGGGCACCGCCGCCGGAAAGGATCAGCGCCAGACAATCATCCCTGCCCGGTCCGGCCTGCAGCATCAGTTGCCACTCTTGCGCTTGCGCCGCCTGCGCTGACGCTTGGGATAGGGGCGCGCTTCGCCTTCCGGGCGGGTCTTGAAGCGTCGGTGCACCCACATGTACTGCTCGGGCTGGCGCAGAATCTCCTGCTCCACCCATTGATTGATGCGCAGCGCATCGGCTTCTTCATCACCCTGAGGGAAGTTCGCCAGCGGCGGATGCACGGTCAGCCGATAGCCCTGGGCCCCGGGCAGCCGGGTCTGGGTAAAAGGCACCACCCGAGCCTTGCCCAGCCGGGCGAAGGTAGCAGTGGCGGTGACGGTCGCGGCCGGAATACCGAACAGCGGTACGAACACACTGGCCTTGCGACCGTAATCCTGATCCGGTGCATACCAGATCCCCCGACCCTTGCGCAGCGACTTGAGCATGCTGCGCACATCCTCGCGCTCCACGGCGATGGCATCGGCATTGTGCCGCTCGCGCCCGCGCCGCTGGACATAATCGAAGGCGGCGTTGCGGTGCTCGCGGTACATCCCGTCGATCGTCGCCCGCTGGCCGAGCAATGCCGCACCGATTTCCAGGGTGGTGAAATGCAGCGACATCAGCACCACGCCCTGCCCGGCCGCAGCGGCCTGCTGCAGATGCTCCAACCCCTCGATCTGCGCCAGCTTCGCCAATCGCCGCGGCGGCCACCACCAGGCGATGGCCATCTCGAACAGGGCGATGCCGTTGGATGCGAAGTTCTCGCGCAGCACCCGGTTACGCTGTTCCGCGCTCCACTGCGGAAAGCACAGTTCCAGGTTGATGCGGGCGATTTCCCGACGCTCACGCATCAGATGATACATGCCCCAGCCGAGCAGGCGCCCCAGCTTCAGCAATACGGCAAACGGCAGGTGGATCACCAGCCACAACAGGCCCAGCCCAAGCCACATGGGCCAATAACGTGGATGCAACAATGCCGCTTTGAAACCGGGACGAGTCATCAGACAACCATAGTTTGAAAAAAAGCCATTCTACCCAAGCCGCCTGCCAGATGGGAAACCGCAGGCTCAAAGCGCCGGGCTGATCCGTTACCGGTTTCGGCTTGCCGTCGGACATGTCAGGCTATATAAGTGTGCCCACCAAACGCTCTATGGATCTGCCATGACTTCTGAAACAAATCTGGACCTGCTCGATACCGACCCTGTTTTCCAACTGAAGGGCGGCATGCTGACCATGACAGTGTTGGAGCTGGTTCACCTGGCCCCACAACGCTTCGCCATACAGCTGGCGGAGAAGGTCGAACAGGCGCCGAATTTCTTCCAGGACACGCCGGTGTTGATCAGTCTGGAAAAACTGGACGATAACCTGGATATCTCCGGGCTGATCGCGCTGCTGCGGATCTGTCGGGATCATGGCCTGCAACCGGTAGCCCTGCGCGGTGCCGAACAGTTTCGCCCGCTCGCGCAGCAGGCCAGCCTGGTGCTGCTGCCTCCGGGACGCAACCGTGACAAAATAATCGAAGCGCCGGAACCTGCGCCGCAACCTGTTGCCCAACAAGCGGAGGTCGCTTCGGTGTCCGCACCTCAGCCGGCAGATACCACGCCGACCCGGGTGATAACCGAGCCGGTGCGCTCCGGGCAGCAGGTCTATGCCCGCGGCGGCGACCTTGTCGTGCTGGCACCGGTCAGTGCCGGCTCGGAGCTGCTTGCCGATGGGCACATCCACGTCTATGGCCCGCTGCGTGGCAGAGCCCTGGCGGGAGTAAGAGGCGACACCAGGGCACGCATTTTCTGCCAGTCGCTGGAGGCCGAACTGGTATCAGTGGCAGGGCAATACAAGGTGGCCGAGGACCTGCGGCGGCAACAATGGAAAGAGGCGGTACAGATATCACTCGAAGGTGACATCTTGAAGATAGCAGCCCTTTGACAGATACTGTTCAGCCATTCGGGGCGCCCATGAGCCGTGGCTCAACGCCGATCGCGAGCGTCCCAGGCAGGCCGGGACACATGGCACGCAACACCGGTTGTCCGGTGCACCCTAACAATCAAATTCAAGATCAGTCAGGAAGGTCATTTTGGCAAAGATCCTAGTCATTACCTCAGGCAAGGGGGGCGTTGGTAAAACCACTACCAGCGCTGCCATCGGTACCGGACTCGCTCTGCGTGGATACAAGACAGTCATCGTCGATTTCGACGTAGGTTTGCGTAACCTCGACCTGATCATGGGTTGCGAGCGTCGCGTAGTCTATGACTTCGTCAACCTGATCAACGGCGACTCGAACCTCAATCAGACGCTGATCAAGGACAAGCGCTCCGACAATCTGTACATCCTTCCTGCTTCCCAGACCCGGGACAAGGACGCACTGACCCAGGAAGGGGTGCAGGGTGTGCTCGACCAGCTCAAGGAAACCTTCGATTTCATCGTCTGCGATTCCCCTGCCGGCATCGAGAAAGGCGCCCACCTGGCGATGTACTTCGCCGATGAGGCCATTGTCGTGACCAACCCGGAAGTCTCTTCCGTGCGCGACTCCGACCGCATGCTCGGCCTGCTGTCGAGCAAGTCGCGCCGCTCCGAACAGGGCGAAAAGATCAAGGAACACTTGCTGCTGACCCGCTACAGCCCGGAGCGTGTCGAGAATGGCGAAATGCTCTCGGTCAGCGATGTCGAGGACATTCTGTCGATCCCGCTGTTGGGGGTGATTCCCGAATCCCAGGCCGTACTCAAGGCGTCCAACCAGGGTATCCCGGTGATCATGGATGACAAGAGCGATGCCGGGCAGGCCTACAGCGATGCCGTCGAACGTCTGCTTGGCAAGGAAGTGCCCCACCGCTTCCTCGAAGCCCAGAAGAAAGGGCTGCTCAAGCGCCTGTTCGGAGGATGAGATGAGTCTTTTTGATTACTTCAGTCGTAAGAAGAAGCAGGACTCCCCCGCCTCCATGGCCAAGGAGCGCCTGCAGATCATCGTTGCCCATGAGCGTGGCCAGCGCAGTCAACCCGATTACCTGCCGCAGCTGCAGCAGGAAATCATCGACGTGATCAGCAAGTACGTACCGATCGACCGTGATCAGGTGCATGTCGCTCTGGATAACCAGGATGACTGCTCGATCCTGGAACTCAACATCACCCTGCCCGAACGCTAACAGACAGGTGCCGCCGCCAGGCGGCACCGTGGTTACCCCATGCCCCTGACCCATATCGGTATCCTCCATGAGGATCCGGCTTTTCTGATCGTCAACAAACCTACCCTGCTGTTGTCCGTCCCCGGCCGCGCCGAAGATAACAAGGACTGCCTGATCACCCGCCTGCAGGAAAACGGCTACCCCGAAGCCCGCATCGTGCACCGACTGGACTGGGAAACCTCCGGTATCCTGGTGATTGCCCGCGACCCGGACAGCCACCGCGAACTGTCGCGTCAGTTCCAGGATCGCGAGACCGGCAAGACCTATATCGCCCTGTGCTGGGGCCAGCCCGAAGCGGACGCCGGGCACATCGACCTGCCTTTGCGCTATGATCCGCCCAACAAGCCACGGCACATCGTCGACCATGAGCAGGGCAAGCCGGCGCAGACCTTTTGGCGAGTACTGGAGCGCCATGCCGAGCATTGCCGGGTGGAACTGACGCCCATCACCGGTCGCTCGCACCAGCTGCGGGTGCACATGCTGAGCATCGGCCATCCGCTGTTGGGCGATCGTTTGTATGCCCATGAGGCGGCATTGGCTGCCTGCCCGCGCCTGGCACTGCACGCGGCCCGCCTGGAAATAAATCATCCGCAGAGTGGCGAGCGCCTGACCTTCGATTGCCCTGCCCCATTCTGACGTACAGGAGTATCCATGACGCCCGATAATGCCAGTCAGTCCCTCGCGGACTTCATCCAGTCTTCTCCCACCCCTTTTCATGCCGCCCGCAGCCTGGCCGAGCGCCTGCAAGCTGCCGGTTATCAGGAACTGGATGAACGGGATGAATGGACGCTGGCCGACGGCGGGCGCTATTTCGTGCTGCGCAACCAGTCATCGCTGATCGCCTTCAGCCTGGGGCAGTCCAATGCCCTGCGCAACGGCATCAGAATGATCGGCGCGCACACTGACAGCCCCTGTCTGCGGGTCAAGCCGCAGCCGGAGTTGACTCGCCACGGCTTGTGGCAATTGGGCGTAGAAGTCTATGGCGGTGCGCTGCTGGCGCCGTGGTTCGACCGTGACCTGTCGCTGGCCGGCCGGGTGACTTGCCGGGATAGTGGCGGCCAACTGCATAATCTGCTGCTCGACTTCCAGCGCCCCATCGCTGTCATCCCCAACCTGGCGATTCACCTGAACCGGGACGTCAACGGCGGTTTCGCGGTCAATGCGCAGACCGATCTGCCGCCGGTACTGGCCCATGGCATCGAACCCAATCGCGATCTGCGTGCCCTGCTCGCCAATGAACTGACCCAGCAATATCCCGAGCGGGAGCCATTGCAGGTGCTGGATTACGAGCTCAGCTTCTATGACACCCAGCCCCCGGGGGTGATCGGGCTGGACGGCGATTTCCTGGCCGCTGCACGCCTGGATAATCTATTGTCCTGTCACGCCGGCCTCGAAGCCCTGTTGCGCAGTGATGGCAAGCAGGCCTGCCTGCTGGTCTGCACTGACCATGAAGAGGTGGGCTCCAGTTCCGCCTGCGGTGCCGATGGGCCGTTCCTGGAAGATGTACTGGCACGGTTGCTGCCGGATGAAAGCGAGCGCATCCGCACTATCCAGCGCTCGGTACTGGTCTCGGCGGACAACGCCCACGCCATCCACCCCAATTACGCCGACCGCCACGACGGCAACCACGGCCCGCAACTCAACGCCGGCCCGGTGATCAAGATCAACAGCAACCAGCGCTACGCCACTACCAGCGAAACCGCTGCCCTGTTCCGCCACCTGTGCCAGCAGGTGGATGTTCCGATGCAGAGCTTCGTGGTACGCAGCGACATGGGCTGTGGCAGCACCATCGGCCCGATCACCTCCAGCCGCCTCGGTGTGCGCACCGTGGATATCGGCGCACCGACCTTCGCCATGCATTCGATTCGCGAACTGGCGGGGGTCAGGGATGTAGCGTATTTGCAGAAGGTGCTGACCGCGTTTATGGATTGCGAGCAGGTATAACATCCACTTTATTTGCGCCTTTAATGTGGGAGGGCCGAATTCCTCGACCCTCCCAACACCACGCCCCTCGGGAGCATGGCGTCTGGGTGCGGCGCTAGGCTTGCCCGTTCACCAACACGATCTTGCCAACAATCTGATCCCTGGCCAGCTCGGCAAAGGCTTCCTCAGCCTGCTCGAACGAATAAGTCTTGGCCACCAACGGCTTCAATTGCCCCGTCTCGAACAACGGCCACAGACGCTCTTCCATCCGCGCCAGCAATCCGGCCTTGAAGTCGGCGCTGCGGGTACGCAGGGTCGAGCCGGTGAGCTGCAGGCGCTTGACCAGCACCTTGGCCAGATCCAGCTCAGCCTGGCGTCCACCCATCAGACCAATCATCACCCAGCGACCGTCCAGCGCCAGCAGATCGAGATGATCCGAGGCGTAATTGGCACCCACCGGGTCCAAGACCACATCAAACGGCCCATCTGCCTTGAGCCCGCTGATGCCTTCATGGCGCAGCACGCCGCCCTGGGCGCCCAGTGCCTTGCAGATATCCAGTTTTTCCTGGCTACCCAGGGTGACCCAGCAGGGGTTGCCGAAGGCCTTGCATAACTGAATGGCGGCGGTGCCCACGCCACTGGCGCCGGCGTGGATCAGCACCTTCTCACCGGGTTGCGCCGCGCCCAACTCGAATACGTTCAACCAGGCAGTACTGAACACCTCGGGAATCGCGGCCGCATCTTCCCAGCCCATACCCTGGGGAACCGGCAGCAGATGCCGTCCGTCGATCACCACCTCATCGGCCATGCCACCACCGGCCAACAGGGCACAGACCCGGTCGCCCACGGACCAGCGGCTATCGCCACAGATCTCGACCACCTCACCGGCACATTCCAGGCCCAGAATGTCCGTAGCGCCGGGCGGCGGCGGGTAGTTTCCGGCCTTCTGCAACAGGTCCGCGCGATTGATTCCCGCGGCCCGAATACGCACCCGAACCTGCCCCGGCGCCAGCGCTACAGCCGCCTCCGTACGCCAGCTCAGTACCCCGGCTTCAGCTTGCAATCCTCTCACGGTGCCCCCATAGTTATCAGTCGAATCGGTTTGAAAAGGGAACCCTAGGGCCCCTGTCGAGCACTAAAGCATATCCTCACCTCTCCGGACACGATACCTTTGATGACAGTTTCCAACATCTTGCGCAAATCCTGCCTGATTGCTCTGCTCAGCCTTGGCACCAGCGCTTTCGCCGCAGAAACAGCCGACAGCGCAATGCCGATATTCGATCTGGAGAGTCTGCAACCGACCCGCGAGCAGATGATTGCCAGCCTCAATACCGTTGAGCTGCTGCGCCGTCACCACTACAACCGCATCAGTCTGGACGACGCCCTGTCCAGCGAGATCTTCGACACTTATCTGCGCCAGCTCGACCCCCAGCGCAGCTTGTTCACCGCTGCCGACATCAGCACATTCGAAGAGTACCGCCACAAGCTCGACGACCTACTGCTGGTCGGTGATTTGAGCGTCGGTTTCGCCATGCATACCCGGCAGATCCAGCGCGCCGACCAGCGTATGGTCTACGCCCTGCAATTGCTGCGCGAAGGTATTGGCCAGCTGGATTTCAGCAGCGACCAGAACATCCTGATTGACCGCGAGAAGGCCGAATGGCCTGCTGATCAACAGGCACTCCATGTGCTCTGGCGGCAGCAGATCAAAGATGAAGTGCTGCGCCTGAAACTGGCCGGACGCGAGCAGGACTCCATTCAGGAGCTCCTGGAGAAGCGTTATCTCAATGCTCAGAAACGCCTGTACCAGACTCGCAGCGAAGACATCTTCCAGAACTACATCAATGCCCTGGCCCAGGTCTACGATCCGCATACCCAGTATCTGTCTCCGGACAATGCGGAAAATTTCGACATCAACATGAGCCTGTCGCTGGAAGGTATCGGTGCGGTCCTGCAGAGCGACAACGACCATACCAAGATCGTTCGCCTGGTGCCGGCCGGCCCTGCGGAGAAGAGCAAGCAGCTCGCCCCCGCCGACCGCATCATCGGTGTTGCCCAGGACCAGGGTGAAATGGTCGATGTGGTTGGTTGGCGCCTGGACGAGGTGGTCAAGCTGATCCGCGGCCCGAAAGGCTCCTCGGTACGCCTGGAAGTGATTCCCGCCAGCAACCCGCCCAGTGACATGACCAGTCGCGAAGTGGCCCTGGTCCGCGAGGCGGTGAAACTCGAAGATCAGGCCGCCAAGTCGTCGGTACTGGAATTCAACGAACAGGGTAACGATTACCGCATCGGCGTGATCGAGGTCCCCGGTTTCTATATCGATTTCAAGGCCTACCGACGCGGCGACCCGGACTACCGCAGTACCACTCGCGATGTGCGCCATCTGCTCAGCGACCTGCAGGAACAGGAAGTCGACGGCATCGTGCTCGACCTGCGCAACAATGGTGGTGGCTCCCTGCAGGAAGCCACCGAGCTGACCGGCCTGTTCATCGATAAGGGGCCAACCGTACTGGTACGTGACAGCAAAGGCGACGTGCAGGTGCTGGACGACCCCGAAGCCGGTATCACCTACGGCGGGCCGATGGCAGTCATCGTCAACCGGCTGTCGGCTTCAGCGTCGGAGATCTTCGCCGGCGCCATGCAGGATTACGGGCGGGCGCTGGTGATTGGTGAACCGACCTTCGGCAAGGGTACGGTACAGTCGATCCAGCCGCTGAATCACGGCGAGCTGAAATTCACCCTGGCCAAGTTCTATCGGGTCTCCGGCCAGAGCACCCAGAATCGCGGCGTGGTGCCAGACATTACTTACCCGTCGCTGCTGGATACCGTGGAGATCGGCGAAAGCAGCCTGCCCCGCGCCCTACCCTGGGACACCATTCCCGCAGCCCGTTACCAGGCCGACAGCCGGCTGGAACAGTTCATTCCGCTGCTGACCGACAAACACAAGGCACGGGCCGCCAATGACCCTGAGTTCGCTTATACGCTGGCGCGCATCGAGCTGAACCGCGCCATGCAGGAGCGCGAGTACCTGCCGCTGAACGAAGAGCGTCGCCGGACCGAACAGAAGGAGTTCGAGGACAAGTTGCTGGCCATGGAAAACACCCGACGCAAGGCGCTGGGCGAAGAGCCTCTGGCTGCGCTGGACAAGGAAGATCCGCTGATGGACGGCACCGGTATTCCCTCGCCGATGGCCGAGGAAGAGAGCACCGATGAGAACGATCCCTTCCTGGCGGAAACCGGCCATATCCTGATTGATCTGCTGGAACTCAAGCGACAGGTCGCCAGCGCCAGCTAAGGGAACGCGTTTATATTCCTGCCATCTCGCTGACTGGTCATTCAGCTGCCTTACCCGGCTCCCCGCCGGGCAAGGCAGCTGACATAGGGCCCCACCATATAGCTCCATCCCCAACCACACTCAGCCTCTGCCCGAGCGCATGTTCATCTAGTTGAACGGGCAGCTCCAGGTAGAACTGAAAAGAAAGGGGTGTGCCAAGGCAGCTCGGCGCAGCTAAGGACCTGCTTATTCGAGGTTACCCACAGTTACTGTGGATAAGTCTGTGAACAAGGCTTGAGCAAAGCGGGCAAATGCCCGGTTAGATGCGCCTCGACTCACTCTGGACGTTTTTTAACCAACCACAAAAACCTTGAAAAACAGGTACTTGCGGGAGCAGTTAAAGATGCTGGAAGGAGGCAAATTGTCGCTTGCCTGTTACCGGTGGAATGTGCATAACGGTAACACTCCGAGGCCCGCAATCTCTGTTCCGGGCCTCGGCAGGTGTTACCCTATGACTTACTCGGCGTCTTGCTGGATGCCCAACAGTTCCATTTCGAAAACCAGAATGGAGTTCGGCGGAATCACCGGGCTGGGGCTGCCGGGACCGTAGGCCAGATCGCTGGGAATGGTGACCTTCCACTTGTCGCCGACCCGCATCAGCTGCAGTGCCTCGACCCAACCCGGAATAACACCGCTGACCGGCAGATCGACCGGCTCGCCACGGCTGATGGAGCTGTCGAACACGGTACCATCGGTGAGCTTGCCTTCGTAGTGGACCGAGACCACATCGCTGGCCTGCGGCTGAGCACCGTCGGCTGCGCCGGATTCGATCACTTCATACTGCAGGCCCGACTCCGTGGTGATCACCCCTTCGCGCTTGGCATTCTCCGCCAGGAAGCTGGTGTTGGATTCGAGCTGCTCGGTACTCAGATTGGTGGCACGCTCTTCGGCTTGCGATTGCAACTCGGCGAAGGCAGCCATCAGTTCCTCCTCGCCGACCCGGGCTTCGGTCCCGGCCAGAGCATCTTCCATGCCCAGCGCGAGCGCCTGGGTGTCGATGTCCTCCAGGCCATCCTGCAGCAGGCTCTGACCCATGTTCAGACCGATGCCATAGGACGCCTGCTGAATGGACGTGGTGAGTTCGGGTTCCTTTTCACTGCAACCCACCAAAGTGATAACGCTGAGTGCAACACTGGCTGCCAGCAGATTCCGCTTCATGCTTACCTCTTCGACTTGCCCACTCGGGGCGAAAATAAAGCAAGAAGCATAACAGCGCAGTCCTGGTCCGGCTACCGCCCAGATTGGGCTGATTTTTTCATCCGCCCAAAGAAAACGGGGGCCGGAGCCCCCGCTTCAACACAACACCGCTCAGGTGCGCCGGCTCTGCTGGCCACCCTTGCGTCCTGCTTCCGCAGCACGTTGCGGATTGTTCTTGAAATTGCCACCGCTGGCTTGACCGCCCTTTCTGCCGGCTTCCGATGCACGTTGCGGATTTTCGGCAAAATTGCCTTTACCACCTTTACGTTGAGTCATGTGACTGGCCTCCAGTTAGGGTTATAAATACAGGTGCGCTGCACCTATGTCGTTGGAGGGCTCCCCGGCCCGTAGGTTCGCCTTATTTTCCAATCACCAGGCGGACGGTGTTCCCCCATCCGCATCGCCCCCTTTCTGCCAGCGACGAAACACGCGATCCCAACCGTCACAACTCCCGACCCATTTCCCGGTCCAACTTCTTACAACCCTGCCAGGCCACCATGGAGATACCCCATGTCCGACCCCGCTACGCCGCTGTCCACCGAGCTGTTCCTGCGTCGCTATGGCGAAACACTACTGGCCCGAGCCGCACCGCTCTTTGAGCAAGCGGCGTTGAATGCCCGCCAGGCTGGCCTCGATGCCATGGCGCACACGGCGGGCAGCCCACCTGAACTCTGTCTGGAAGTGAGGACGACCGATCAGCCCTACGCCAGCCACTACCGCATTGAGGCCGATACCGCACGCCAATGCGTACATCACGTGCTGTATTTCGTCGCCGATGGCACCACCCAGGCGCTCGACGGTGGAATTGATTCGATCAATGCCATGGTCATCGATACCCAGCTGGCCAGCCTGTTCCGGGACGGCTTCGCACTGACCCTGCCGGCGGTCTCTGCGCGCCACCCGGCAGGTTTCTGGTGAGGGCTTCAACCCTGCGTCATGGCGGGGTTGCGCAGGTCATTGACATACCTGTCCAATGCCAGCAGGGCGTGACGAGCAGCCTGCTCGCGTACTGCGTTGCGTTCACCATCGAATTTGCAGGTTTCACTGAGAACACGCTGCTCGCCACCAATGATCATGGCGCAGGCGAAGCACACCACCCCATCCATCGGACCTTCTGCCTCCGCCAGCCCGGTGTTGGCCAGGGTGACGCCCGCACCGCAGCGCTGCAAGGCACCTAGTGCCATCTCCCGCGCCACCTCTTCGCTGGTGAGTCCGAAGCGATCGATGGTTTCCAGACTCACACTCAGCATCTCGCGCTTGGCGCGCACGGCATAGACCACATAGCCGCACTCCATGACCGCCCCACTGCCGGATATGTCCGCCACCAACGACGCCATGAGCCCGGCCGTACATGACTCGGCCGTCGCCAGAATGAGGTTATTGCCTTTGAGAAAATCCACTACCTGTTGCAGGTTCTGCATGGCTGGCTCCGGTCTGCTGCGGTCGTTTTACGATACGTATTTAGAGTCGACAACAGAGCGGTTCAGTTCCCCTTCCAACCGCAGGATCAGCGGCAAAAAAAGTCTAAACTTCTGCAAAACCAACCGGTCACTATTTTGAGGGATGGATAACAAGTCTTCTGATCTGTTACGGCGGGGGTGCCGGCAAAAGCGTCTGTGTGAATAAGGAGTCCTGGAAAGCGCAGCTGGCCTGGCATAACGACACCGGATGACGGGAAGACCCTGTGGTCACGACAGACCACCCCTGCATCTCCGGGCTCGATTTCGGCGCAGCGTGATCGTTTACCTCAGACATCCTTAACACACCAACGCTCTCCCAGAAATCAGTTAACGATTAGGAGGGTGTCATGGGAAATGCTGCAGCGGCGGTCATGCCGGATGAGCTATTCAAGGGCGCATCACGCGCATCAAAGGGGGTTCAATTACGCCCCACACCGCCTGCTGAAACCGGCCACAACATACTTTTCGTTACTTCCGAGATCACCGACCTCGTCAAGGTCGGCGGGTTGGGCGATGTGTCAGCTGCCCTGCCCCGCGCCCTGAACCAACATCATTCGGTACGGGTACTCATCCCGGGTTACCGGCAGGTCATCAATAGCGGGCGACCGCTGCGAGTAGTAGGCAAGTTGCCTGGCCATGCCGCCATTCCGCCCTGCCTGATTGGCCAGATGACCATGGATGACGGCCTCATCGTGCATGTGGTGATCTGCCAGGAACTCTATTACCGGGAAGGCAACCCTTATGGCGACGCCGAGGGTATCGACTGGCCCGACAACCATATCCGCTTCGCCCGGCTGGCCCTGGCCGCCAGCAAGATCGCCGATGGTCTGGGTATACGCGACTGGCGTCCGGACCTGGTGCATGCCAATGACTGGCCATCCGGCCTGACACCCGCCTACATGGCCTGGCGCGGGCAGCAGACGCCCTGCATCTTCACCATTCACAACCTTGCCTATCAGGGCCTGTGCCCGGTCGAGTGCCGGGTCGAACTCGGCCTGCCGGAAGAAGCCTTGCGTACCGAGGGCATGGAATACTACGGCAAGCTGTCCTTCCTCAAGGCCGGCATCAACTATGCATCGCGGATCACTACCGTCAGCCGCACCTATGCTCACGAAATCACTTCCCCAGCCTTTGGTTGCGGGCTGGAGGGGCTGCTCAGGCGCAAGGCTGACGAAGGCCTGCTGACCGGTATCGTCAACGGCATCGATACCAGCTGGCAACCAAAGACCGACCCGCGCCTGATCCAGGGCTTTTCGCCCAACGACTGGGTGGGCAAGCAGGCCAATACCCGCTACGTGGAGCAATCCTTCGGCTTTGCCCGGGAAGACGGACCGCTGTTTGCCGTGGTGTCGCGGCTGGTGCACCAGAAAGGTGTCGACCTGACCATCGCCGCGGCCGAAATGATCGTCGCCCATGGCGGGCGCATCGCCATCATTGGCCAGGGCGAGCGCGAGCTGGAGCAGCGGGTACAGGCACTGGCCCAGCGACATCCTGGGCGGATCGGGGCAAACCTGAATTTCTGTGAAACCGAAGCCCGCCGCATCATCGCCGGCAGCGACTTTCTGCTCATGCCCTCACGCTATGAGCCCTGCGGTCTCAGCCAGATCTATGCCCAGTGTTACGGCTCGCTGCCCATTGCGCGCCGTACCGGTGGCCTGGCCGATACCATCGAGGATGGCGTGTCCGGTTTCCTGTTCCGCGAGCCCACCCTGGAGCATTACCTGCAGGCAATCCGCCGTGCGCTGAATGTCCATCGCCACCCGGTCCTGCTCAATGCCATGCGGTGCAAAGCCATGGCCGCGCCGCTCTACTGGCACCAGTCGGTGCGCCCTTACGACCGTCTCTATCGCAGACTGATTGAGCATACCTATGATTCTTTTGCCTTGCCCGGCAGGAGATCACGCGCATGTTCGAAATAACCCGCCTGCACGGCGCCACCGTGCAAAGCGATGGCGCCACCTGCTTCTCGCTGTGGGCCCCCGATGCCGATACCGTCGCGGTCAAGCTTGGGGATGGCAGCGTGCATACGCTGCATCACCAGGCCAGCGGCTGGTACAGCGCCCGCGTCAATTGCGGGCCCGGCACCGCCTACCGTTTTCTGATCAATGGCCAGCTGTCGGTGCCGGACCCGGCGTCGCGCCATCAGCCCCAGGGCGTCGATGGCCCGAGTTGCGTGCTGGACCCGGACGCCTTCGCCTGGCAGATCAACGAGTGGCAAGGCCGCCCCTGGCATGAAACCGTCATCTATGAGCTGCATCCCGGGGCCTTCGGCGGGTTCGCCGGCATCCAGGCCAGACTCCCGGAGCTGCTCGACCTGGGCATCACCGCCATTGAGCTGATGCCGGTCAACGAGTGCCCTGGCAAGCAGAATTGGGGCTATGACGGCGTGTTTCCCTTTGCTCCGCAATCCAGCTGCGGCACACCGGATGATCTCCGGCGACTGATCGATGCCGCCCATGCCAGTGGTCTGATGGTGTTCATGGACGTGGTCTACAACCATTTCGGGCCGCACGGCAATTACCTGGGGAAATATGCCAGGAGCTTCTTCCGCGAGGATATCGACACGCCGTGGGGGCCGGCCATCGACTTTCGCAACAGCCAGGTTTGCGATTTCTTCTGTGAGAACGCGCTGATGTGGGTCCTCGATTACCGCGTCGACGGCCTGCGCCTGGACGCCGTGCATGCCATCAACGACATGGATTTTCTCACCAACCTGGCCCGCCGGGTGCGCAGCGCCGTGCCCCCGGAACGCCATGTGCATTTGATGCTGGAAAACGAACATAACCAGGCCAGCCTGCTGACCGAGGGTTTCGATGCCCAGTGGAATGACGATGGCCACCATGCCCTGCATGTGCTGCTCACCGGCGAGAACGAGAGTTACTACCGGGACTTTGCCGATGACGCCACCATCAAGCTGGCACGCTGTCTGAAGGAAGGCTTCATCTACCAGGGTGAAACCACCCGTACTGGCAGCAGCCGAGGCGAACCCAGCGGGCATCTGCCCCCCACCGCCTTCATCCTGTTCCTGCAGAACCATGACCAGGTCGGCAATCGCGCCTTCGGCGAACGTCTCATTACCCTGGCCGATCACCGTGCGGTCAAGGCAGCGCTGGGACTGGTACTGCTGTGCCCGATGATCCCGCTGCTGTTCATGGGCGAGGAATGGGGCTGCGAGCAACCCTTCCTGTTTTTCACCGACCATGACGAAGAGCTGGGCAAGGCGGTACGCGAGGGGCGTCGCAACGAGTTCGCGGATTTTACCGCCTTCGCCGATGAGATGATCCGACAGCGCATTCCCGATCCCAACTCGCACAGCACCTATATCACCTCGGTGCCTGATCGCACCGGCGGCAACCCAACCCTGCAGGATGACTGGCTGGCCTATTACCGCAGCCTGTTGCGCCTGCGCCATGCGCACATCGTGCCACGCCTGCCCGGCACCCTGTCCGATGGCACTACCATTACCGGCGAAAAAGCCGTCTCCGCCTGCTGGCGGCTGGGCGACGGCAGCCGGTTACGCATCGACCTGAATCTGTCGGGTAGTTCGGTACCGGTGACCGCTCCGGATCCCGGCACCCGGATCATTCATGATTATCGCGCCAGCCTGTCCAAAGACCCGACCATATTGCCGGGTTACAGCTCAAGGGCGATTCTGGACCAAGCCACATGATCCCCGCGGCGTTACGTGAATTGGCCCGGGAAGCCGGAGTCAGCTGCGATTGGACCGACGCCCACGGCGAGCCCGCCAGCATTGGCGAGGCGCCTTTGCGCGCCGTGCTGGCTGCCCTTGGCCTGCCGGCGAAGGATTCCGACCAGATCAGCGCCAGTCTCAAACGCGCGAAACAACTCAGAAAGGAAGCGGACAACGGCCCACTGCTGTTCTGTGATGCCGAACAACCCATCGACCTGCAATGCCGCCTGACTGCGGGCAGCCGTTGCGAGCTCGTCATGGAGGACGGCCAGCGACAGAGCCTGCAGGTGGACGCACGCGGCTGCCTGCCAGCTCTACCCTGCGGCTATCACCAACTGCGCGGTGGCGAACGGCAATGGATTCTGGCTTGCACACCCCCGGCAGCCCTGTCGGTCCCCCAACTGACCGGCGACCGGAGGTACATCTGGGGCATTGCCGCCCAGGTATATTCCCTGCGCCGGCCAGATGATGGCGGGCTGGGCGATACCGCGGCCCTGGCTGAGCTGGCCGCAGCCGCCGCCGACAAGGGCGCCGATGCTCTGGCGATCAGCCCGCTACATGCCATGTTCAGTGCCCGCCCCGAACAATACAGTCCGTATTCTCCATCCAGCCGCTCCCTGTTCAACATCCTGCATGCCGCACCGGCTCAGGTACTCGGCAGCGAAGCTGTCGAACAGGCCATCGCCCGCCTTGGCCTGCAGGACGAACTGGATGAACTGGAGCAGCTGGAGCTGATCGACTGGCCAGCCGTGTCTACCCTGCGCCTGCGCTTGCTGCGCCAGCTGCATGCCGATTTTGCCAGCGCGCCCACCCGTTTGCAGGAGGACTTCAATGATTTCCGCCAGGCCGGTGGTCAGCGTCTCGAATACCATTGCCGGCATGAAGCACTGCAACAACAAGCTCTGGAACAGGGCCGCAGCGGCGACTGGCGAGCCTGGCCCGAGCCGCTGCGCGATCCCGCCTCGCCCCAGGTGGAAGCGTTTGCCCGGGAGCAGGCCGCAGAGCTGGAATTCCACGCTTTCAGCCAATGGCTGATCGATCGTTGCCTGGCGCAGGTACAGCGCCGCTGCCGTGAAGCCGGCATGGCCATCGGCCTGATTGCCGACATGGCTATTGGCGCCGATATCAGCGGCAGTTTCGGTTGGGCGCACCAGACGGAGCTGTTGAATCAGGTCAGCATCGGCGCGCCGCCGGACCTGCTCAATCGCGACGGCCAGAACTGGGGCGTGGCCGCGTTCTCTCCCCTCGGCCTGAAGCGCAGCGGCTACCGAGCCTTCATTGAAATGCTGCGGGCCAATCTGCAGCATGCCGGCGGCATGCGCATCGACCACATCATGGGATTGCAGCGACTGTGGATCATCCCCGAGGGCGCTGACGCCCAGGACGGAGCCTATCTCAATTACCCCCTGGACGACTTCCTGCGCCTGCTGGCTCTGGAATCCTGGCGCCACCGCGCCCTGATCATCGGCGAAGACCTGGGCACGGTGCCCGAAGGGCTGCAGGATACCCTCGCCCGCCACAACATCCTCGGCATGCGGGTATTGCTGTTCGAACAACAGGACGGCGAGCTGCCCGCCCCGGAGCAATGGAGCAATGCCGCGCTGGCCACCACCACCACCCATGATCTGCCGTCACTGGCCGGCTGGCAGTCGGGCCGTGACATCGCCTGGCGCGAACATGTTGGCCAGAGCAGCGCCGAGCAGGCCGAACAGGATCGCCGGCAGCGCACCGAGGAAGTCCATGTTTTGCATCAGGCCTTGCAACGGGAGGGGCTGACCCAGGGAGGAAAAGACCCGCAGACGCAGCTGGATGCCAGCATCGGCTTCCTCGGGTCCACGCCAGCCCCCCTGGTGCTGGTGCCCCTGGAAGACCTGCTCGGCGCCACCGAACAACCCAACCTGCCCGGCCCGGGCGATACCCACCCCAACTGGCGCCGGCGCTGGTCACAGAGCGCCGCGCAGATGCTTGACGCGCCGCAGGCCATACGCCGGCTAGAACGGCTGCACAACGCGCGCCTGAACCGTGAAAGGAAGAGCTTCGATGGTTGAACTGCGTGCCACCCTGCGCCTGCAATTTCATGCCGGCTTCACTCTGGATGATGCACTGGCGCTGGTCGATTACTTCTCCCGCCTGGGCATCAGCCATATCTATGCCTCCCCTCTGCTCACCGCTCGCCCCGGCTCGCTGCATGGCTACGACGTGATCGACCCGACCCAAGTCAATCCGGAGCTCGGTGGCGAAGACGCCCTGCGCCGCCTGGCCGATGCGCTGCACCAGCGCAGCATGGGGCTGATCATGGATATCGTGCCCAACCACATGGCCGTGGATAATGCCAACCCCTGGTGGCAGGACGTATTGCAATGGGGGGCGGCCAGCCCCTATGCCGGCTTCTTCGACATCACCTGGCGCTCCCAAGACCCGTTCATGCGCGACCGCCTGCTGCTGCCCATTCTGCGCAGCGACTATCTGGACGTACTCAAGGCCGGCGAGCTGCGCCTTACCTTCGATGCCACGTCCGGTAGCTTCTTCGTCACCCACTTCGATCACCGCCTGCCACTGGCCGTGGCCAGTTATGTGGATATCCTGACGCCGACCGGCAATGTCGCTCTGACCCGCATCGCCGATCGCTGCGCAGCACTGGAGGATGAGTTCTCGGCCCATGCCCTCGGCGCCCGGATATGCCAGGAGTTGGCGGCCGCCGCCACCGGCGACACCCGGCAGGATATAGAGCACGCGCTGCGACGCTTCGAACCCGATACCGCCGAAGGTTGCCTGCGACTGCATCATCTGCTGGAACGCCAGCACTACCGCCTGGCCAGCTGGCGCACCGCCAATGACGATATCAACTGGCGCCGGTTCTTCGATGTCAATGAACTGATCAGCCTGCGCGCCGAGCAACCCGCAGTGTTCGAGGCCACGCACCGCAAGATACTCGAACTGGTCGAGGCCGGGCTTATCGACGGCTTGCGCATTGACCATATCGACGGGCTGGCCAATCCGCGCACCTACTGCCGCCGTTTGCGCCGTCGCGTTGACCGGCTGGTGGGTGACCGCCAAGGGCATTTCCCCATCCACGTGGAAAAGATCCTGGCGGCGGGCGAGCAACTGCCGACGGACTGGATGGTGGATGGCACCACCGGCTACGATTTCATGAACCGGGTGTCGCTCTTGCAGCATGACCCCAACGGCCAGGCCGATCTGGCGGACCTCTGGAACAGCCTGACCGGCCGCAGTACCGATTTCACCGAAGAAATCCGCGACGCCCGGCGCCTGGTGTTGAGCAATTCCCTGGCGGCCGACTTTGAGACGCTCTGCCAGGCCCTGCTACGCCTGGCTCGCTGCAGCCTGGCCACCCGGGATATCACCTTGGGCGCCATCCGCCGCGCATTGCGCGCATTGATCGTGCATTATCCGGTCTACCGCACCTATACGAGTGTTTGCGGACGCTCCGGTCAGGACCGCCGGTTCCTCGATCAGGCACTGCTCGGTGCCCGGGCCGAGCTGGGTAGCAATGACTGGGCAACTCTGGAGCAGATCAATCACTGGCTGGGGGGCGAACCGCTGCATGCCAGCCCGCCCGGGGCCAAACGCCGCTTCCAGCGCCGACTGCTGGCCCGCTTTCACCAATTGACCTCTCCGGTGGCCGCCAAAGCGGTTGAGGATACCGCCTGTTACCGCTCGGCCATCCTGCTCTCACGCAATGATGTGGGCTTCGACCCGCAGCGTTTCAGTGCCGACCCGGACTGGTTCCATGCCCAGTGCATTGACCAGGCCGAACACTTCCCGCAAGGGCTGCTGGCCACCGCCACCCATGATCACAAGCGTGGCGAGGACGCCCGCGCCAGACTCGCGGTGGTCAGTGAGCACGCCCCCTGGTTTGGTATTCAGGTGCACTTCTGGCACAACCTGGCAGAGCCGCTGATTTCCGTGGTCGATGGCCAGCCGGCCCCCGCTCCGGCCGACGAGCTGATGCTCTACCAGACCCTGTTCAGCAGTTGGCCACTGAGCCTGAGCGCCGATGACGACAGCGGCTGCGCGGCCTTCGCCGAACGGGTGCTGGCCTGGCAGCGCAAGGCCCTGCGCGAAGCCAAGTTGCGCAGCAGCTGGACGGCGCCGAACAGCGCCTATGAAGATGCCTGCCATGGCTTTCTCCAGCGTCTGATGGGCAGCCGCGAGGCCATCGAACTGCGCCGAGCGCTGGCCCACGCCGTCGAGCTGACCGCCTGCAACGGGGCGCTGAACAGCCTCAGCCAGTGCCTGCTGCGCATGACCACACCAGGCGTGCCCGATCTGTACCAAGGCTGCGAGCTCTGGGACTTCAGCCTGGTCGATCCGGATAACCGCCGGCCCGTCGACTACCCCTTCCGCGAACGCTGCCTGGCCGCCAACGACAGCCCCACGCAACTGCTGCAGGACTGGCGCGACGGACGAATCAAGCAATGGCTGATCGCCCGGGTACTGGACTGCCGACGCCGTTTGCCCGGCCTGTTTCGGCATGGCGCTTATCAGCCTCTCACCTTACATGGCCGCCATGCCGATCGGCTGATCGCCTTCCGCCGGCAGCTTGGGGATCAACTGGCAATCTGCATCGTCCCACGCCTCGCCGCGCCCCTGCTTGGTGACAGCGATATACCTCTGATTCCGGCCCAACGCTGGGATGACACCCTGATCGATCTGCCTGCTACCTACCTGACCAGCGCCCTGACCGGAGAAACCGTCGCCAGCGGACCTGCCGTACCGCTGAGCGACCTGCTCGATGCCGTCCCGGTGAACCTTCTTGTGAACACCCAACATGAGGAATCCACACCATGAGCAATGATGAACAGCGTATCCGCGAGTTGGCCTACCAGATCTGGGAAAGCGAGGGCAAACCCGAAGGCCAGACTGACCGTCACTGGGAAATGGCCTGCAAGCTGTTGCGGAGCGAACAGCAGGGTGATCTACAGCCCAAACCAGCCAAGACCCGCAAGCCACGGAGCAAGGCGGCAGCGCAGTTGCCGCCTGAGGATGAAACCCAACTGGAAAAACCCGCCCTGCTGGGCAAGCCTGCCAGCGCTAAAAAACCCGCCCGTACGCCCCGCCAGCCCGCAGCCAGCACCGGCAAAAGCAGCAAGACCGGCAAGACTTCACCGGGCCGAAGCAAAGAGTAGATCATCATGACCGCGAAAAAAACGGGGCCGCAATCGCCACCCCAGATCCAGCAGAAATCCCGCGTCGCCGAGGGCCAGCCCTTTCCCCTGGGCGCCACCTGGGACGGCCTGGGTGTAAATTTCGCCCTGTTCTCGGCCCATGCCACCAAGGTCGAGCTGTGCCTCTTCGACAATGAAGGCAAGCGGGAGCTGGAGCGCATCGAGCTTCCGGAGTACACCAATGAGATCTGGCACGGCTATCTGCCCGATGCCCATCCCGGCATGGTCTATGGCTATCGGGTATACGGTCCCTACGAGCCGGATGCCGGGCATCGCTTCAATCCCAATAAACTGCTGATCGACCCCTATGCCAAACAGCTGGTGGGAGAACTCAAGTGGTCGGATCGGTTGTTCGGCTACACCCTCGGCTCCGCGGATGCGGATCTCAGCTTCGATGATCGCGACAGCGCCGCCCATATTCCCAAAGCCAGGGTGATCGACCCGGCCTTCACCTGGGGCCGGCATACCCATCGATATACGCCCTGGAACCAGACCATTATTTATGAAGCCCATGTACGGGGTATCAGCATGACCCATCCGGCGGTGCCTGAATCGGTCCGCGGCACGTTCGCCGGATTGATGCATCCGGAGCTGCTCAGGCATATCCGCTCGTTGGGAGTCACCAGTGTCGAACTGCTGCCGGTGCACGCTTTCGTCAATGACCAGCACCTGCTGGACAAGCAGTTGAGCAACTACTGGGGCTATAACAGTATCGCCTTCTTCGCCCCGCACCCGGCCTATCTGGCTACGGGCCATATCAACGAGTTCAAGGAAATGGTCGCCCACCTGCACGATGCCGGACTGGAGGTGATCATGGACGTGGTGTACAACCACACCGCCGAAGGCAATGAGCTGGGGCCGACGCTGTCCATGCGCGGCATCGACAATGCCACCTACTATCGGCTGATGCCGGACGAGAAACGCTACTACATCAATGATTCGGGTACCGGCAACACCCTGGATCTGGGCCACCCCTGCGTACTGCAGATGGTCACCGACTCCCTGCGGTACTGGGCCGAGGAAATGCAGGTGGATGGCTTCCGTTTCGACTTGGCGACCATTCTGGCGCGCCATGCCCATGGCTTCGACGAGCGTCACGGCTTCCTGGTGGCCTGCCGCCAGGACCCGGTACTGAGCCAGTGCAAACTGATCGCCGAACCCTGGGATTGCGGCCCGGGCGGTTATCAGGTGGGCGGGTTTCCGCCGGGCTGGGTGGAATGGAACGACCGTTTCCGCGATACCGCCCGGGCATTCTGGATGGGTGAGGAAGGCCAGATCGCCGAGTTGGCCAGCCGGCTCACCGCCTCCGGAGATTATTACAACCAACGTGGCCGACGCCCCTATGCGTCGGTCAATTTCATCACCGCCCACGACGGCTTCACCCTGCGCGACGTGGTCAGTTACGAGCAAAAACACAACGAAGCCAACGGCGAAGACAACCAGGACGGCAGCGACCACAACATTTCGCGTAATCACGGCTGCGAAGGTCCCACCGACGATGCCGAGATCAATGCACTGCGCATGCGCCAGATGCGCAATCTGCTCAGCACCCTGCTGCTGTCCCAGGGCACGCCGATGTTGCTGGCCGGCGACGAGTTCAGCCGAACCCAGCAGGGCAACAACAACGTCTACTGCCAGGACAATGAGCTGGGTTGGATCGACTGGAATATCGATGAGAATGGCGTCCAATTACTCGAATTCACCCGCCGCCTGATCGCCCTGCGCCGCGCCTATCCCACCCTGCGCCGCGGGCGCTTTCTGGTTGGCGAATACAACGAGGAACTCGGCGTCAAGGATGTCACCTGGCTCTGCCCCAGCGGTGATGAAATGACCGATGAGCAATGGCAGGACCCGCATGCGCGCGCCCTTGGCATGCTACTCGACGGGCGAGCGCAGCCCACCGGCATCCGCCGCAGCGGTGATGATGCCACCCTGCTGTTGCTGTTCAACGCGCACCATGACGTGGTCAATTTCTGCCTGCCCGAGGTGGCCGAGGGCAATTGCTGGCGCTGCCTGATCGACACCCACCGCCCGACGCTGCGCAAACGCGAGGTTCATGAGTTCAAAAGCGAGTTCTTGATGACCGGCCATTCGTTGCTGCTGTTCGTTCTGGAACGGGAGGACAGCGCCTGATCTGTTTTGCCGCTTCGCAGAAAGGCTGAACCAAGCCTGGGCCCGCCAGTCGGAAACTGTAGGCACTACAAAACGCAGCGACACGGGAGGACTGAGGATGAAAGCCGTCGTTTTTCATGATGTCGGTGACATACGCCTGGAAGAAGTGGCTGATCCGGTGCTGCATGAGCCAACCGATGCCATCATCCGCCTGACCGCCTCGGCCATCTGCGGTACCGATCTGCATTTTGTCCGCGGCAGCATCAGCGGCATGCGCAAGGGCACCATCCTCGGCCATGAAGGTGTGGGGGTGGTCGAAACCCTGGGCACCGATGTGCGCAATCTGCAGGTGGGCGATCGGGTGATCGTCGCCTCGACCATCGCCTGCGGCAACTGCTCCTACTGCCGCGCCGGTTACTACGCCCAGTGCGATACCGCCAATCCAAAGGGCCCCCAGGCCGGCACCGCCTTCTTTGGCGGGCCGGAATCCAGCGGCAGTTTCGATGGTCTGCAGGCTGAGAAAGCGCGTATTCCCCATGCCAATATCGGCCTGATCAAGATTCCCGAAGCCATTACCGATGACCAGGCAATTCTGCTGTCCGACGTCTTCCCTACCGGCTACTTCGGCGCCGAGATGGCAGAAATTACGCCCGGTGATACCGTCGCGGTATTCGGTTGCGGGCCGGTCGGCCAGTTTGCCATCGCCAGCGCCCTGCTGTTGGGCGCAGCGCGGGTGTTCGCCATTGATCATTTGCCGGACCGGCTCGATATGGCCCGTTGCCAGGGTGCCGAGGTCATCAACTTCGATATCGAAGACCCCGTCGCCACTCTGCAACGTCTGACCGGCGGTATCGGCGTGGACCGCGCCATCGATGCCGTAGGGGTGGACGCCGAACATTCCTGCCAGGATCATGATCTGCTGCAACGGGGGCGGTTCCGTCAGGAGATGGCCGAAAATGCCCCGCACACCAACCCCGACGGCGACAACTGGCATCCCGGCGATGCGCCGAGCCAGGCGCTGCAGTGGGCCGTGGCCGGTCTCGCCAAGGCTGGCACCCTGTCGGTGATCGGCCTCTATGCACCGCAATCACGCACCTTTCCCATCGGTCTGGCCGCCAGCCGTAACCTGACGGTCAACATGGGCAATTGCCATCACCGGCGTTACATTCCTCTCCTGTTGGAGCTGGTGCTCAGCGGCCGGGTCGATCCCACGCAGATTCTCACCCGCGTCGAGCCCATGGAAGACAGCATCGAGGCCTTCAAGGCGTTCGACCGGCGCGCCTGCGGCTGGGTCAAGGTCGCGCTGCAACCACAGGGCAGCCATGAAGAAGCGCAGCTGGACGAAGCGCTGGATGAGTCCTTCCCGGCCAGCGATCCACCTGCCATGGCTTCCCCGAAACCTTGAATGGCCTGTCCCCATGAGCAGTGATATCCGTATTGGCATTTCCGGCTGGCGTTATGAACCCTGGCGCGGCGACTTCTACCCCGAAGGTCTGCTGCAGCGCCGGGAGCTGGAGTATGCCTCGCGCACGGTCAGCAGCATCGAGATCAACGGCTCCTTCTATGCCCTGCAAACCCCGGAGCGGTTCAGCAACTGGCGCGACAGCACACCGGATGATTTCGTGTTCAGCGTCAAGGCGCCCCGCTATATCACCCATGTCAAACGTCTGCGCGAGCTGGATGAGCCGCTGGCCAACTTCTTCGCCTCCGGGCCGCTGCAACTGGAGCGCAAGTTGGGCGCCTTTCTCTGGCAGTTCCCGCCCAGCTTTCGCTATGACCCACCCCTGTTCACTGAGTTGTTCGAACAGCTGCCGCGCACCTTCGGCGAGGCCGTCCAATGCGCCGCGCGCAGCCCCCGCTTTCCTGCGCCAGAGGGGCTAACTACAGGAGCCAAAACCCGCCTGCGCCATGCAGTGGAAATTCGCCACCGCAGCTTCATGCAGGAGGGCTTCATCGAGCTGCTACGCAAGCATCGGATCGCCCTGGTGGTCGCGGATACCGCAGGCAAATGGCCGCTGGTGGAGGAGCTGACCGCCGATTTCATGTACCTGCGTTTGCATGGCGACAAGGAGCTGTATAGCAGCGGCTACGATGATTCGGCGCTGGACGACTGGGCGCGCCGCATCCGCGCCTGGGCCGGCGGCAAACAGCCGGAAGGTGCCCGCCGACTATCCGAACAGGGGGATAGTTCAAGCGCCGAGCGCGACATCTATTGCTACTTCGATAACGACATCAAGGTCCGCGCCCCCTATGACGCGCGCCAGCTTCTGGAGAAGCTAGGGCGCGCCGAGGGACTGGAAATCAAGCCGGGCCAGCTGCCGGAGCGTTTTCTGTGACCCCATTGAGCTCCACCCAGGAACATCTCACCAACCGGGCGCCCACGGTCCATTCATTGAAGGTGCTGACCATCAATACGCACAAGGGTTTCAGCTGGCTGAACCGGCGCTTCATCCTGCCGGAGCTGCGCGACGCCGTGCGCACCCTGTCTGCGGATGTGGTGTTTCTTCAGGAAGTGTTGGGCAACAACGATCGCCATGGTCGCAACATCGATAACTGGCCGGATGCGCCTCACTATGAATACCTGGCCGATACCATCTGGCCCCAGTTCGCCTACGGCCGCAATGCGGTATATCCCGAAGGGCACCATGGCAATGCGTTGCTGTCCAAATTTCCGATACTGCACTACGAGAATCTGGATGTATCTATCAGTGGCACCGAAGAGCGTGGCTTACTGCATGCCATCCTCGACGTGCCGGGCCAGGCGGACCTGCATGCCATCTGTGTGCATCTGGGCCTGTGGGAACGCCACCGTCGGCGTCAGTTGCGCCTATTGTGCCGACTGCTCGACGAGTTGCCGCCGGACGATCCGGTAATCGTTGCCGGTGACTTCAATGATTGGCTCAAGCGCGCCGGAGACAGGCTGGACAGATGCGGTCTCAAAGAGGCCTTCGTCACCGCCAACGGGTCGCCGGCGAAGAGTTTTCCGGCGCAATGGCCAGTGCTGTGTCTGGACCGGATTTATGTCCGCAACCTGACAACCCATGGACCGGAAACGCTTTACCGGCGCCCCTGGTCACACCTGTCGGACCATGCGCCACTGTCTGTCGAGGTACGTTTCTGATGAGACCCGTCTGGCGTGAAGGCAATGATGCAGACCTGCTGATCAACGGCGAGGAGTTCTTTCCTCGCGTGTTCGAACGTATCCGCAACGCCCGCAAGGAGGTGTTGCTGGAGACCTTCATCATTCTGGAAGACAAGGTTGGCAAGGAGCTGCAGCGAGCATTGATCAGCGCCGCGAGCAATGGCGCCCATGTGGAAGTCATCGTCGATGGCTACGGCACCGTGGACCTGAGTAACGAGTACATCGGCGAGATGATCGAAGCCGGCATCCGGGTGCATGTATTTGATCCCCAGCCCAAGCTGATGGGCATGCGCACCAACCTCTTCCGCCGCCTGCATCGCAAAATCGTGGTAGTAGACAGCGAGGTGGCCTATGTCGGCGGCATCAATTTCACTGCCGTGCATCTGGGGGATTATGGTCCAGGTGCCAAACAGGACTACGCCGTGGAAGTACGCGGGCCGGTGGTCAGCGATATCCGCCATGCCAGCCTCAATCTGTTCCGTCATGCCCGCCGTGAACTACCGTTGCCGCTGAACCCGGAAGACCGCGCGCGCGCGCGCCACGCCGGCGCCGCCTGGATCATGCTGGCGATCCGCGACAACAATCGCCACACCTCCGACATCGAAGATCAATATCTACGTGCCATACGCTCGGCCAACCACCGCCTGGTGATCGCCAACGCCTATTTCTTTCCCGGTTATCGCATGCTGCGCGAATTGCGCAACGCTGCCCGCCGTGGCGTGCACGTCACGCTCATTCTGCAGGGTGAACCGGACATGCCCTGGGTACGTCATTGTTCGACCTTTCTCTACAGCTACCTCTTGCGCAGCGGCGTGGTCATCCACGAATATTGCAAACGCCCATTGCACGGCAAGGTGGCGCTGATGGACCGGGAATGGGTGACGGTGGGCTCCAGCAATCTGGACCCCCTGAGCCTGTCGCTGAACCTGGAGGGCAACCTGTTCATCCGCGATCCGCAGCTCAACCAGCGGCTGTACAACCACCTGCAATCTCTGGCCAATAAGCACTGCGATGAGATCACCGCGGCCAAGGCTACTCGTGGCTTCTGGTGGCGAGCGCCGATGACCTTTCTGTTCTTCCACTTTCTGCGGCATTTTCCGGCCATTGCCGGCAGCCTGCCCGCCCACACCCCGCGCCTGGAGCCGCTCCTGCCTCAGGACGACCCCGCGGAGGAAGAGCTCGCCACTCTCGAACAGGAGAAGTTGCTTTGAGCGACGAACACGAATCCGCACCTGGCAATCCCTGGTTGCGCTGGGGCAAGCGTGTGCTGACCCTGTTCTTCTTCATCGCCATCCCGGTATTGCTGTATATGCAATTGCGCAATACCGACTGGCAGGCCGTGGGCGGGGCACTACGCGATTATCCGCTATGGGTAGTGGCGGCTGCCGTCGGCGTCGCGCTGCTGAGCTATCTGACCTACTGTAGCTTTGATCTCTTGGGCCGGTACTATACCGGGCACCGCTTGCCGATTCGCCAGGTGATCCCCCTGGTTTTCGTCTGCTATGCGTTCAATCTCAACCTCAACGCCCTGGTGGGCGGCGTGGCGCTGCGCTTTCGGCTGTATTCACGACTGGGGCTGGATATACCGACCATCGCCCGGGTCTTCAGCCTGAGCATCATCACCAACTGGCTGGGCTATCTGTGGTTGGCCGGCTGCGTCTTCGCAATGGGCTGGGTAAAGCTGCCGGCGGGTTGGGCGGTGGGGAATGGTGGTTTGCGGGTGATCGGGGTGGCAATGATCATAGCCGCCGTCATCTATGTGCTGGCCTGCGCCTTCTCGCGCAAGCGCAGTTGGCAGATACGCGACCAGACCATCGAACTGCCGTCCTGGCAATTGGCGCTAGTCCAGGCCGCGGTGGGCGCACTCAACTGGTCGCTGATGGCGCTGATCATCTGGTTGCTGCTACCCCCCGAGGCATTCTATCCCGGGGTTCTGGGGGTGCTGCTGATCAGCAGCATCGCCGGGGTCATCACCCACATTCCCGCCGGTCTGGGTGTGCTGGAAATGATCTTTCTCACCCTGCTACAAGATGAACTGCCGA
This sequence comes from Halopseudomonas bauzanensis, assembly GCF_900114735.1. GTDB lineage: Bacteria > Pseudomonadota > Gammaproteobacteria > Pseudomonadales > Pseudomonadaceae > Halopseudomonas > Halopseudomonas bauzanensis. The sequence goes on from NZ_FOUA01000005.1 coordinate 180,914, forward strand.
GAAGCAGCCTGCTGGCAGCGTTGATTGGCTATCGGGCAGTTTATTTTCTGCTGCCACTGAGCGTGGCAGTCGCCATCTATCTGGTATTGGAAAAACGCGCCAAGGCCATGCGCAGCGCCAATCGACAGGCCGCTTGAACGCTGCGCTCGGGTTCAGTCCAACCCGTCATCCAACTGCGGGACCGGCGTGAGCGCGCCACGCCGCCACCGGCGCATGGCACCAACCGCGTTGCCCAGTAGCATGGCAATGGCGAAGAGCGCGACGAAGGGGTCGATCAGATAGTCCCAGTAGTTTTCCGAGGCCTTGATATCGAGGGTGAAAGCCAGCGTTGCCAACGTCAGCATGAAGACACCCAACCAATTGCCCAGCAGCAGAAGTGCCAGCGTCAATGCGCCAATCAGCACGATCAGCGACCGGGGCGAGTAACCCCAGCTGTAGGTGTCCAGCATGCCCACACCCATGGAAGCGGGATAGAGCACCACCCCCAGCACTGCAAACACCGACCACAACTGCCAGGTAGCCGAGGCCGAGCGGCCACGCGTCCAGCCCAGGCGCAACGCCGCACCGGCCAGCAGCCAGAGCATGGCGGTGATCGACAACTCGTCGGTCAGCCCACGCAGATAGCCTGCCAGGGACAACCCGCCGGGCAACGGCACCATGCCCACCAGCAGCACGCCGATCAGCAGTAGAGCGCGATAGCGCTGGGGCAGCCGACCACTGGGCAGCAGCAGGAATACCAACAAGGCGAAACTCAGGCAGGATTGCACACTAATCGGAATCATAGCTGCGCCTCCAGCCACGCATCGTTGAAGGCTACATGCTTGATGAAGCTGTTATTCCAGGCATAGACCAGGTGATAACGGCCATCGGTGGCCCGGATCATGTAGGGATATTCGTATTCGAAGTCGCACATGCCGTCGTGGCACATGCGCTGGTCGATCTCCCGCAGATAGCCGGTCAACAGTTGCTGACGCGATGTGCCGCTGGAGTCGAGAAACTTCTTGCGCATCAGCTCTTCATACCTGACCCGCGGAAAAGGCTTGCCGTCGGGGTCCGGGGAGGCGTCCAGCGAGGCTACCAGCGACCACTCGGTAAGATTGTTGGTGGCTTCATCCAGGCTCAGCTTGAATCGCCCATCGAGCAAGTTGTTCTGCGCCACCAACAAACTGCCCGACCCCGAGCGCACTGCAGCGAGGGAAGTGTTGGGGTTCCATGGTGCAACGGGCCATTCCGGCTGCCAGGTTCGTCCGGCATCCTCGGTCACGGTTGCCAGCACATGCCCTTCGCGCCCGGCATGACGCAGCAGCGCCACGGCCCGCTTGCCATCCAGGGGCACCACCGTAGGCTGCAGGGAATTCGTACCATCGGCGATACGGAATTTGTCGACGACCCGCCCCTGGGCGTCCAGATATAGGTATTCCGGAAATTTGCCAAGGAATTCGTGGTACACCGGCACGCCGATCGAGCCGTCTTCATGGAACACCGGCGCGGAGCGGACCAGGGTGCTGATATTCACGAAAGGAGTAGTTACCAGCTGGCGGGGTTTCGACCAGGTGACGCCAAGATCATCGGACACCATGGCATTGACTGCGCTGCCTGCCCAGCCGCCTACCGACACCGAGACATAGAACAGCCACAGGCGTTCATCCGGGGAAAATGCGATCACCGGGTTGCCCAGCTTGCGAATGGGTTTACCGATGGCACGACGGGTCATTTCCCGGGTCACCAGTACCCGTTCTTCGCCCCAGGTGCCCGTGACGGCATCGAACCGCGCGCCACGAATATCCACATCAGCAGCACCTTCCCGGGAGCCGGCGAACCATGCCGCCATGAGGTCACCACCGGGCAAAGCCGCTACGGAAGGCGAATGAACGAACTCGTCCAGGTCCGATGACGCGAAACCCTGCTGAAATTCAGCTTCCTGATCCACCTGCGCAGTATTGAAGTCAGCGGCGGGAAAAGGCGAGAAATCCGACATCTCATAAGCCGGATGCAGCGACCAGGCTGCAAGAAAAACACCCAGCACGGCGGGAATCGCCAGCATCCGCCATCGACTGGTATTACTGTTCCATTGCATTGTTCTAGTTCTTCATGTCCTGTTGTGTCTGCAGCGTCGAACGCCCCCGAATATGCGCAAACAGCCTGGCTGCAAAACGACATCCGTGGATAGTACCAGCCCCTTTGCCCGATCGACATATTTTTATCTTTCGGCTCGACCAAGGAACCTGGAGCGGTCGGCGCCCTCCAACAGCAATACAACATCAGGCCCAGCGGTTCGCCCTTGCGTAGGTGCGTGCTACAGTGGGCCGGAATCTGAATCTGTCGGAACCGATACATGCGCAATCAGCCCATTCGTTTCAGCACCCTGTGCCGCAATCTTCTTGCGGTGGCCGCCGGTCTGCTGGTCCTGTCCGCCTGCGGTGAGAACCGTCTGGAAGCCTCGGTTCAGCCGGGCGTCAACACCGCCAGAGCTGAAGCAGACAACCTTACCTTCAGCCAATGGCGTGATGGCTTTCGCGCCCAGGCACTGGCCAGCGGCATCGATGCCCGGCTGTTCGACCAGGCATTCCATGACATCGGACCTGATCCGGCAGTACTGAAGGCCGATCAGAGTCAGCCCGAATTCACTCGGCCAGTCTGGGAGTACCTGGACGGGGCCTTGTCCACGCAACGCCAGGCCACCGGGCGCCTGATGCTGACACGTCATGCCGGTATCCTGCAGGAGATCGAGGCGCGCTATGGCGTGGACCGGCATATTCTGGTTGCCATCTGGGGCCTGGAAAGCAATTTCGGCAGCAATATGGGCGATCGCTCGGTCATCCGCTCGTTGGCCACCCTCGCTCACCAGGGCCGCCGCTCCGACTTCGCCCAGGCCCAACTGCTGGCCGCTCTGGAAATACTGCAACGGGGCGACATCACCGTCGATGGCATGACCGGCTCCTGGGCCGGCGCCATGGGGCAAACCCAGTTCATTCCCACTACCTACAACGACCACGCAGTGGATTTCGATGGCAATGGCAAGCGTGACATCTGGCATACCGAAGCCGATGCCCTCGCCTCCGCCGCGAACTATCTGCGCGCTTCCAACTGGCAATCCGGTGCGCCCTGGGGCATGGAAGTACGCCTGGGCGAGGGTTTCGACTATGCCTTGGCGGACATGTCCATCCGCAAACCCTTGTCCGAGTGGGCCGATCTCGGCGTGACCGACGCCCGTGGTCGCCCGCTGGCCGGCCAGCCGAGCACCGAGGCCACGTTGGTACTGCCCGCCGGCCATCGCGGCCCGGCGTTTCTGGTGATGAACAATTTCCGCAGCATTCTGCGCTACAACAACTCCACCAGCTATGCCCTGGCCATCGGGCTGCTGGCGGAACGCTTGCAGGGCCGCGGCACGATTCAAGCCAGTTGGCCGACCGATGACAAACCGTTGTCACGCACCGAACGTCTGGAGCTGCAGGAACATCTGCAAGCTCAGGGCTACGAGCCCGGCAGCGTTGATGGCATCATCGGTGCCAATACCCGTCAGGCAATACGGCGTCTGCAGATCGCCCTGGGCTGGCCGGCCGACGGCTACCCCGATCAACAGCTGCTGAAAGCCCTGCGCCATCGGACAAACTGACAGACGGCAACAAATATCAGTTTGTCCGATAACCGAAGAAGGCGTATAAGGATCTTTCCATAAGCCACTGGTTTACCGTTTTGAACTCTGTCCCTCCCCGAACAAACGCGATGACAGACCGTCTTCGCACCCCATCTTCACAATCAATCCCCGCAGTTGCACTGCACCAGACCTCCAAGGAGGCCGTCCATGTTCGAATGGCTGGCTGATCCTACCGTCTGGGCAGGCCTGTTCGCGCTGATCGCCCTGGAAATCGTTCTTGGTATCGACAACCTGGTATTCATCGCCGTTCTGGCGGAGAAGCTGCCGCCGCACCAACGTGACAAGGCACGGATCCTCGGCCTGTCTCTGGCGCTGATCATGCGCCTGTTGCTGTTGATGAGCATCGCCTGGCTGGTGACCCTGACCAATCCGCTATTCCACTTCGGTGAGCACGCCGTATCAGCGCGCGATCTGATCATGCTGGCGGGCGGCCTGTTTCTGCTGTTCAAGGCTACCATGGAGCTGCATGAGCGCCTGGAAGGCCGCCAGCACAGCAGCGGCGCACGTCTGGCCTATTCCAGCTTCGGTGTGGTGGTAACCCAGATCGTTATCCTTGATGCGGTGTTCTCCATCGACTCGGTGGTCACCGCTATCGGCATGGCCGACGAGCTGGCGGTAATGGCCATTGCCATGATCGTAGCCATGGCCGTGATGCTGCTGGCCAGCAAGCGCCTCACCCGCTTTGTGAATGCCCACCCGACCTTGATCATCCTGTGTCTGGGCTTTCTGTTGATGATCGGCTTCAGCCTGGTCGCCGAAGGGGTTGGTCTGCATATACCCAAGGGGTATCTGTATGCTGCTATCGGCTTCTCGATCATGGTCGAGTTCTTCAACCAGCTGGCCCGCCACAACAAGCAGAAATGGCTGGATACTGGCGGCACCCTGCGCGAGCGCACGGCCAACAATATCCTGCGCCTGCTGGGCAAGGGTGACAGCGCCGAGCAGGTGTCCGAGGAAGGCTTTGCCGACGAGGATACGCTGGCACAGGTGTTCCATGAGAATGAGCGCGACATGATCCGCGGCGTGCTCAGCCTGGCCGACACCAACATCAAGGCACTGATGACCCCGCGGCGCGAGGTGCATGCACTCGACTTGAGTACCAGCCTGGACGAGCAGCGTCAGCAGCTGCTGGACTCGCCCTACTCGCGCCTGGCAGTGATTCGCGATGGCAAACACGACGAACCGCTGGGGATAGTTCAGAAGAAGACCCTGCTCGATGCCATCCTGCGGGGCGGCGAACTGCATTTCGAGCAGTACATCGAGCAACCTGTCGTGCTGTTCGAGACCCAGAATGCGATCAAGGCGCTGGAAGCCTTCCGTCACGAGGGCAAGCAGATGGCGTTCGTGGTGGATGAGTTCGGCACTCTGGAGGGCATCGTCAGTCTGACCGACATCATGGAAGCCATCGCCGGGGAACTGCCCGAGGTTGAACAGGGCATGGATTTGACGCCCAGCGTGCTCGAAATCGGACCGGGTCGCTATGAGGCCGACGCCAGCGAAAACCTGGAAGAGATCAACCGCCAGCTACCCGAGCCATTGCCGCGCAGCCAGCTGTATACCACCCTGGCCGGCTTGATCCTCAATCAGCTTGAACACATGCCCGAGCAGAATGAGTTGCTGAGCGTCGAAGGCTGGCAGATGCGTATTCTCGAGATCGAGCATATGCGCATCGCCCGGGTCGAACTGACGCGGTCGGACGAAGTGGGCGGTCAGTCACGCGACTGACCGTTTCCGCCGCACCCAGCAATAACAATCACTTGTGGGTGCGGCGGCTTTGGCCACGAATAACACCGCCAGCCCGGCCTACGCCCTCCCCCCACACCTACAGCGCCTGTGGTAAACTGCCCCGTGGCTACAAGCCAGCCCGTGTCCGCGCACACTCCCATGGAGCCTCTACCAGGAGCCCTGAATCCCGATGTCTGACAGCACGCCAACCAACGTTGCCAGTGGTGAAAAATTCCGCAATGCCCAAGGTATTGCCGCCATCAAGGATGGCCAGAAGCGCCGTGCCAACGCCGAACCCACAGTATTTGAACCCAAACCCAAGTGGCTGCGTGTCAAGGCGCCGGCGGGTGATCGGTTCGAGGCGGTCAAGCGCAACGTTTCTGAGCACCGTCTGAGCACCGTCTGTCAGGAATCACACTGCCCGAACATGGGCGAGTGCTGGTCCAACGGTACTGCCACCATCATGCTGATGGGCTCGGTATGTACCCGCGCCTGCCGCTTCTGCGCCGTGGACACCGGCAACCCCAACGGCTGGCTGGATCTCGAGGAGCCGGAGAATACCGCCAAGTCGGTCGAACTCATGGCGCTACGCTATATCGTGCTCACCTCGGTGGACCGCGACGACCTGGACGACGGTGGTGCCAGTCATTACGCCGCGTGCGTACGCGCCATCAAGCAGCGTACACCACAGGTAGTGGTCGAGGCCCTGACGCCGGACTTCGACGCTGACCTGGCCGCAGTGGAACTGGTGGTCGATTCCGGGCTGGAGGTTTTCGCCCAGAACGTTGAGACCGTTGAACGACTGACCCGGGAAGTACGTGATCCGCGCTCCGGCTATGGCAAGACCCTGAAGGTGCTGGAGCACGCCAAGCGCCATCGCCCTCAGGTGTTGACCAAGACCAGCCTGATGGTTGGCCTGGGTGAAACCGATGAGGAGATCCTGCAGACCTTCGATGAACTGCGGGCCATTGGCGTGGATATCGTCACCCTCGGCCAGTACCTGCAACCCACCCGCAATCACCTGCCCGTCAAGCGCTGGGTCAGCCCCGAGGAATTCAATCGTTACCGTGAACTGGGCCTGGCCAAGGGCTTTATGGAAGTCGCTTCCGGGCCGCTGGTACGCTCCAGCTACCGTGCCGACCGGGTATTCGAGAAGAACAATCTCGGCTTGGCCGCCCCTGTTCCGGTACCGGGGCAGGACGTCGATAGCAATCTGATCCCGACTCTGAATCTCAGATAACCAGGACGCCGCCGAGGATAGCCTGGGAGGTTCGAGCACCAGCTCGTACCAAATCAGCCGACACCGTCGGGGTTACCGGCAGGCTGCGCATCGAGTCCGATCGCGGCCTGCGGGCTCGACCTTCCCAGGATGGGAAAAAGATGTAACGATCTACGCCTGCGGAAACCCGAGCTGCTTGCGCAGCGCCTGTTCCAGCCGCTGCGCCACCTCTTCGATGCTCACCGGCTGCGCTACCAGCTCACTGAGCTGGACCATTTGCAAGCCACTGTAGCCACAAGGGTTGATGCGCTGGAACGGCTGCATGTCCATGTCCACATTCAGCGCCAGACCATGGAACGAGCAACCACGGCGCACACGCAGGCCCAGTGAAGCGATTTTCGCACCGTTCACATATACGCCCGGCGCATCGGGCTTCGGCGCTGCTTCCACGTCATAAGACGCCAGCAGATCGACCAGGCTCCGCTCCATGGCGGTGACCAGCTCGCGCACACCCAACCCCATACGCCGCAGATCCAGCATCAGATAGCCGACCAATTGGCCCGGGCCATGATAGGTTACCTGGCCACCGCGCTCGACCTGGATCACCGGGATATCCCCCGGCGCCAGCAAGTGCTCCGCCTTGCCAGCCTGTCCCTGGGTGAAGACCGCCGGATGCTGCAGCAACCAGATTTCATCAGGGGTATCGGCATCACGCTCGGCGGTCAGCTTACGCATGGCCTCCAGCGTGGGCTGGTAATCCACCAGCCCGAGAGCTCGGACGATCAGCTCCGACATCACAGCACCATATGCACGTGGCCGGTGGCCTTGAGATCAGCATGCAACTGCTGCAGCTGCTGCTCGCCGGTTGCCGTCATCACCAGCCGCAGGGATTGAAAGCGACCGTTCTTGCTGTCTTGCACTACCAGCTTGTCGGCATCCAGCGCAGCGTCGTGCTGCCTGACCACTGCCAGTACCAGCTCGATGACGCCGTCACCGGCACTGCAGATGATCTTGATCGGGTACTGGCAAGGAAACTCGATCTTCGGCGCTTCAGGAGTCTTGTCGCTCATGGCGAAGTCCTCAGTTGAACAGGCCGTAGAAAAACAGGCGGATGCTGTCCCACAGGCGACCGAACAGACCGGCTTCTTCCACATCAGCCAGAGCTACCAGCGGGGCGGTATGGACCACCTCTTCACCCAGCTTGACTTCGACCTGACCCAGCACGTCGCCCGCAGCGATCGGCGCCTTGATAACCGGATTCATTGTAACACCCGCTTCCAGCTTGTCGGCCTGCCCCTTGGGCAGAGTCAGCACCAGACCTTCAGCCAGACCGGCATCCACCTGGTCAGCCTGCCCGGCCCAGACCCGCGCCGGCGCAACCACCTGGCCCGGCTGATAGAAACTCTTGGTCTCGAAGAAGCGGAAGCCCCAGGTCAGCAGCTTCTGGGTTTCAGCAGCGCGAGCCTGTTCGCTGACAGTCCCCATCACCACCGAGATCAGGCGCATGCCATCGCGCTCAGCCGAGGCCACCAGACAGTAACCAGCTTCCTCGGTATGGCCGGTCTTCAGGCCATCCACCGACTTGTCACGCCACAGCATGAGGTTGCGATTGGGCTGGCGAATACCATTCCAGACGTATTCCTTTTCCTTGTACAACTTGTAGTGCTCGGGATCGTCGTTGATGATCGCCTTGGCCATGATGGCCATATCCCGGGCGCTGGAGTAATGATTCTCCGACGGCAGGCCGGAGGCGTTCTCGAAATGGGTATTGACCATGCCCAGACGCTTGGCATGGCTGTTCATCAGATCGGCAAAGGAGTCCTCGCTGCCGGCGATGTGCTCGGCCATCGCAACGCTGGCGTCATTGCCCGACTGGATGATGATGCCGCGCAGCAGGTCAATCACCGGCACCTGGTTGCCCACCTCGATGAACATCTTCGAGCCACCCATGCGCCAGGCCTTTTCACTGATCAGCACCTGATCGGTTTCCTTCAGCTGGCCGCGCAGAATCTCCATGCTGGCAATATAGCTGGTCATCATCTTTGTCAGACTGGCCGGCGGCAGCGGCTGGTCAGCATTGTGTTCGACCAGGACCTTGCCACTATCGGCGTCAATCAGCAGATAGCTCGAAGCAGCGACTGTTGGTGCCGGCGGCATCAGCGGGGCGGCAGCCTGGGGTTGCGGCTGCGGTTGCGGCGTCTGAGCCAGGGCTGCCGGGACGAGCAGCACAGCGCTGGAAATCAACAGGGTGTGAATGAATTTTTTAAACATGATGCTCACTGTCTTGGAAAATGTGGAACGCAAGGGGCCGTTGGCAGACAACGGCAATATCAATTGGCGCTGACCAGCGACGGGTTGCCAAGATTGGCCAGGCGCAATGTCTCCATCAGCCTTTCTGCCTCGGCATGATCACTTACTGGCCCGAGCCGGACCCGATGCAACGTACGGGAATCCTGCTCTATCGGGGTAACAAATACCGGCGCACTGACCATGCCCTGCAATTGGCTGCGTAACTGCTCGGCCGCCTGATCAGAGGCAAAGGCGCCAACCTGAAGGTACAACCCGGCGCTCGCTACCACCGTGGCCGGTGCCGGGCTGGCTGCCGCCGCAGTTGGTGTTGTTGAGGGCTGCGCCTTGACCAGATAACCGGGGTTGTTCTGCTGTTGCCAGACCACCGGGTCAATACCCTCCACCCGCACCCGCGCCACGCCCTTCTCGGCGAAGCCCAGCTTGACGGCGCCAGCGTAGGACAGGTCGATGATACGGTCTGAGTGAAACGGTCCACGGTCATTGACCCGCACGATGATGCTGCGGTCATTATCCACATTGGTCACGCGGACATAGGTCGGCAACGGCAGGGTCTTGTGGGCGGCGGTCATGCCATACAGATCGTAGGACTCACCGTTGGCGGTCAACTGGCCATGAAACTTGGTGCCATACCACGACGCCAGACCGGTCTCGCGGTAATTGCGGCCGTCCTTCATCGGGTTGTAGTTGCGCCCCAGCACCCGATAGGGCGAAGCCTTGTACGCGCCGGTATGGGGTACCGGGACCGCGTCCGGAATTTGCGATACATCCTGAAAATAATCCGGCGCACCATCTTGGGCTGGGCGCGGCTTGCTGGCACTGGCTGTCTCACCCTGGCCCTGCTGCACCGGCGACGATGAGCAGGCGCTCAGCAGCGCCAACAGCAGACAGACGACGGCAACGCCCGGGCCGTTGCGCAATGGCTTGTTCATTGGTCCCTCGCTTCCCTTATCAGGTCGGCCAACTGATGCACGACCATAGCGTACATGACGCTCCGATTGTACCGGGTAATGACATGCAGGTTGTTCAGACCCAGCCAATACTGTTTATGTTCCCCGGCGTCGAACTCGAAGGCCATCACCTCAGTAGCGTCATCCAGCTCCTGCTGCGGAGTCCAGCCCAGGCGCTTCAGCTCGCCGACGCTGATCTTCGCCTCCAGACCGCGGTCCAGGGTAAACCCCTTGGCGAAATCATCCCCCGAAACGTCGGCGGCAATCGCCACATCAGCGCCGTGCTGCCACTTGTGCTCGGCGAAGTAATTGGCCGCACTGCCAATGGCATCGACCGGATTGTTCCAGATATCCGCCACCCCGTCGTCATCGAAGTCGACAGCAAAGGCCTGGTAGCTGCTGGGAATGAACTGCGGATACCCCATGGCGCCGGCGTAGGAGCCGGTCAGTTCAAGCGGATCGACCTGCTGCTCGCGGGTTAGCACCAGAAAGGACTTGAGCTGACGGCGAAAGAAGTCTGCCCGCGGCGGATAATCGAAGCCCAGAGTGGTCAGCGCATCGATCACCCGATGGCTGCCCTTGTTGCCGCCATAGAATGTTTCGACACCGAGAATAGCCAGAATCACCTCCGGCTCAACGCCGTACACTTCCTCGGCTCTGGCCAGCGCATCGGCGTGCTGGTTCCAGAACGCAACGCCCTCCTTCACCCGTCGATCAGTGATGAAGATCTTGCGGTACTCGTGCCACGGCCGTACCCGCTCGGCAGGCCGGGCGATAGCCTCAAGAATAGCGTCCTTGCGCTCGGCCTGTGCCAACAATCGGCGTACATGCTCGGAGTTGAAGCCGTACTCGCTGCGCATCTCCTCGACAAAGGGGTCAACCGCCGGATGTTCCGCAGTATAGGGTCCAGCGGCGAGCAGCGCGGGACTGAACCCGGCGGTCAGCAACGCTCCCAGTGCATTGTGGCGCAACCAACCTGAAACGCGATCAAACATGAGCAATCCCGACCTCCCAAGATAATTTTTCATCTCTGAGTCATCCACTTTCGGTGCGTGTGAATGGACATCAGGATGCCGAAGCCAACCAGCAGCGTAATCAACGAGGTGCCGCCGTAGCTGATCAGCGGCAAGGGTACGCCGACCACGGGCAGCAGACCACTGACCATACCGATATTAACGAATACGTAGACAAAAAACGTCAGCGTGATGCTGCCCGCGAGCAACTTGCTGAAACTTTCCTGGGCATGGTGGGTGATATACAGCCCACGAGCGATGATCAGCAGATAGACGAACAGCAGCAGCGCCACCCCGACCAGCCCGAACTCCTCGGCCAATACGGCGATGATGAAGTCGGTATGGCCTTCTGGCAGAAAGTCCAGGTGTGACTGGGTGCCCTGCAACCAGCCCTTGCCGAACACACCGCCCGAACCGATCGCCGCCTTGGACTGAATGATGTTCCAGCCCGCGCCCAGCGGATCGCTTTCCGGATTGAGAAAGGTCAATACTCGCTGTTTCTGATAGCCATGCATGACGAAAAACCACATGGCTGCCGCTCCCGGCACCAACAACAGTATTGATCCGAGGATGTAGCGCCAGCGCAGCCCTGCCAGCAGCAGCCCGAAGAGACCCGAGGCGGCAATCAGCAGGGTCGTCCCCAGGTCAGGCTGCTTGAGAATCAGCACCACCGGCACCAGGATGATCAACAAACAGACGCACACATGCTTGAAGCGCGGCGGCATCTCCCGCCGCCCAAGGTACCAGGCGACGCTCATGGGCATCACCAGCTTCATGATTTCCGATGGCTGGAAAGTGATCAATCCGGGGATCCTGATCCAGCGCTGTGCACCCTTGGCTTCGGTACCGACCAGCAGTACCAGCAGGAGCAGGAATACCGATATCAGATAGGCCGGCGGCAGCCAGCGCTCCATCAAGCGAGGCTTGAACTGGGCAACGCAGATCATCGCCGCCAAACCAATCGCGTAATGCGCCCCCTGCCGATAGACCATCGCCATGCTCTTGCTGCTGGCGGAATAGAGGACGAAACCGGCCACACCGGCCAGCACCAGTACCAGCAGTAACAACCAGGGATCGACATGCAACCGCATCCACCAGGGCTCGCGACGCAGCCCCCGCGAATCAGGCGGCGAGATACCGGCAAGCGGCTTCATGGTGCTTCCTCCATGACGTTATCGGCCTCAGGATCATCCGTCTCGGGAGACGGCTCGGGTTCCAGCAGCCAGGCGTCGAACAGCGCACGGGCCACCGGCGCCGCCACCCGGCCTCCGGACTCACCATTCTCGACCATGACTGCAACAGCAATCTGCGGATCATCCAACGGTGCAAAGCCAACAAACAGAGCGTGGTCCCGATGCCGCTCCTTCAGCGCTTCGGAATCGTAACGCGCGCCCTGGGCAATGGCGACCACCTGGGCGGTACCGGTCTTGCCCGCCATACGGTAGGGTGCGCCGGCGGCGGCAGCGCGGGATGTACCCCGCTCACCGTGCATCACCTCCTCCATGGTCTTGATGATGAAGTCCCAGTCGTCCGGGTTCTTCAACACCACGTCCGGCGGCGTATCCTCTTCATCCGGCGGTAGTCCGTCTGCGGTCATCAGCATGCGCGGACGCTTCCACACACCGCGATTGGCAATCAGCGCGGTGGATTGGGCCAATTGCAACGGCGTAGTCAGCATATAGCCCTGGCCGATCCCGGTAATCAACGTTTCTCCCGGATACCAGGGCTGGCGGCGCGAAGCCCGTTTCCATTCACGCGAGGGCATCAGGCCGGCCGTCTCCTCGAACATGTCCAGTGATACCCGGCTGCCCAGACCGAACTGGCTCATGAATTCATGCATGCGATCGATGCCCAGCTTGTGCGCCAGATCGTAGAAATAGGTGTCATTGGAACGGGCCATGGCCAGCTTCATATCCACCCAGCCATCCCCGTAACGGTTCCAGTTGCGGTATTTATGGCTGTTGTTCGGCAGCTGATAAAACCCTGGATCGTAGACTCGGGCTGTACGCGTGGTTACTCCATAGTCCAGGCCAGCCAGCGCCACGATTTGCTTGATCGTCGAACCGGGCGGGTAAAGTCCGCGCAGCACGCGGTTGAATAGCGGCTGGTCGAGGGAGTCGCGCAGCGCGCCGTAATCGGCATGGCTGATGCCGGTGACGAACAGGTTCGGGTTGAACGCCGGCTGGCTGACGAATGCCAGCACCCCTCCGGACTTCGGCTCGATGGCGACCACCGCACCCCGGCGGTTGCCCAGCGCCTGCTCCGCGACGGCCTGCAAATCACTGTCCAGATGCAGGGTCAGGTCCCTGCCGGATACCGGCTCGGTACGCTTGAGCACCCGCAGTACGCGACCGCGCGCGTTGGTTTCCACCTCTTCATAGCCGACCTTGCCATGCAGCAGATCCTCATAGAAGCGCTCTACCCCGGTCTTGCCGATATAGTGCGTGCCGGCATAGGCCACCGGATCAATGCGCTCCTGTTCCCGCTCGTTGATCCGCCCGACATAGCCGACGGAATGGGCGAAATGCTCGGCCTGCGGATAATGCCGCACGAAACTGGCTTGCACATCGATGCCCGGCAAACGGAACTGGTTCACCGCAATACGGGCGATCTGCTCCTCGGTCAGATTGAACATCACCGGTACCGCTTCGAAGGGCCGGCGCGCCTGCTGCAGCCGTCGGCGCAGTTGTTCGATATCATCATCGCCCAGCTGCAGCAGTTCGCGCAGCAGCTCGATGGTGGCGTCCAGATCGGTGGTTCGCTCACGCGTAATGCTCAGGCTGAAACTGGGCCGGTTCTCGGCCAGCACCACCCCATTGCGATCATGGATTCGACCGCGCGCCGGCGGGACCGGCTGCACGTGCACCCGGTTGTTCTCGGACAGGGTGGAATGATGCTCGTACTGCACCACTTGCAGCCAGTACATGCGTGCCAGCAAGCCGAAAGCCAATAACAGAATGAACAGCACCGCGAGAATGATTCTGCGCTGTACTATCCCCGCGTCATTGAGGTGGTCCTTGATGCGAATCGGCTTGGCCATGTATCACTTGTGGTATGGGTGGCGGTTCAGAATGGTCCAGGCGCGATACAACTGCTCAGCGAGCAGGATGCGTACCAATGGATGGGGCAAGGTCAGCGGCGACAACGACCAGCGCTGGTCGCTGCGAGCAGCAACCTCGCTGGCCAGACCTTCCGGGCCACCCACCATCAGGTTGACTGTGCGGGCGTCCAGCCGCCAGCTTTCCAGCTGCCCGGCCAACGCCTCGGTAGACCAGGGCCGACCTTCGACCTCAAGCGTAACGATTCGTTCGCCAGGCTGCGTGGCCGCCAGCATCTGCTCGCCTTCGCGGCGCATCAGCCGGGCGACATCCGCGTTCTTGCCACGGGTGGCCAGCGGAATCTCTACCAGCTCCAGCGGCAAGTCGGCAGGCATACGCTTGGCATACTCCTGATAGCCCTGCTCTACCCAACGTGGCATACGTGACGCCACGCTGATCAGGCGAATACGCAAGGAGCCTTACTCCGCGGTCGGTTGTTGCTGCGCCCGACGGGATTCAGCGCTCTGCCAGAGGCGCTCCAGATCATAGAACTGTCGGGTGGCCGGCTGCATGACATGCACCACAATGTCACCCAGGTCCACCAGCACCCACTCGCCGGAGTCCTTGCCTTCCACGCCCAGCGGACGCGCGCCCGCCGCCTTGGCTTTTTCAATAACGTTATCGGCCAGTGCGCTCACCTGGCGGTTGGAGTTACCGCTGGCGATGAACATGTAATCGGTTACGCCGGTCAGCTCACGCACATCAATGCGCACCACGTCCTTGGCCTTGAGCTCGTCCAACGCGTCTTCTACTGCCTTGATCAGATCTTCAATCTGCATAATGGTGTTCAATTCCTCAATCAGGGCCGATACAGCCCATTGGTTTCAATATAGCCAAGCACCGAATCGGGTAACAGAAATCGCGGAGAGCGCCCTGCCTGGATCAGTGAGCGGATATGGGTGGCCGATATGGCCAGGGGTGTTTGTGCCAGGCAGAGAATCTCGCCATGGGCCGCTTGCATGGCCGACGGGTCGCCCACACTGCGCGCCGCCAGCAGATCCTTGAGTACTTCCGGCAATTCCTGGTCCTGCTCAGGACGCTGCAGCACGACCAGACTGGCGAGCTGCAATAGATCTTCCCACCGGTGCCAGCCGGGCAGACCGCTGAAGGCATCCCAGCCGACGATCAGAAACAGGGTGGCATTGTCGCCCAACTCGGTACGCAATGACTCCAGCGTCTCCACCGTATACGACGGACGGTCACGCCGCAGCTCGCAGTCGTCAACCAGCAGGTTGTCATCCGACGCGGTGGCCAGGCGCACCATTTCCAGCCGCTGCGGCGCACTGGCACCGGGAATATCCCGGTGCGGCGGCGTGGCGTTGGGGATCAGCCGTAGCTCATCCAACGCCAGGCATTCACGAACCTCCACGGCGCTGCGCAGGTGTCCGAAGTGAATCGGATCAAAAGTACCGCCCAGGACACCGACACGGAGTGTCACTGACGAATATGCCCATCGCCATGGACGATATATTTTTCACTGGTCAGCCCTTCCAGACCAACCGGACCACGGGCATGCAGCTTGTCGGTGGAGATACCGATCTCCGCGCCCAGGCCGTATTCGAAACCATCGGCGAAGCGGGTCGAGGCGTTGACCATCACCGAGCTGGAGTCCACCTCGCCAAGGAAGCGTCGGGCGCGGGTAAAGTCTTCGGTGATGATCGATTCGGTATGTTGTGAGCTGTAGCGGTTGATGTGATCCATCGCCTCATCCATATCCGCCACCACCCGAATCGACAGGATCGGCGCCAGGTATTCGGTGGCCCAGTCTTCTTCGGTAGCGGCGATGGTCTGGGGCAGGATTGCGCAGGTCTGCGGGCAACCACGCAGCTCCACGCCCTTCTCGCCATACAGCGCAGCCATGCGCGGCAGGAATTGCGCGGCGACGCCTTCGTGCACCAACAGCGTCTCCATGGCGTTGCACACACCATAGCGATGAGTCTTGGCGTTCAGCGCAATAGCTTCGGCCTTGTTTAGGTCGGCGCGGTCATCCACGTAGACATGGCAGATACCATCCAGATGCTTGATCACCGGCACCCGGGCATCACGGCTGATGCGCTCGATCAGACCCTTGCCGCCACGCGGGACGATCACATCCACGTACTCCGGCATGGTGATCAGCGCGCCAACAGCAGCGCGGTCAGTGGTTTCCACCACCTGCACCACTTCCTGGGGCAGCCCGGCGGCATCCAGCCCCTGGCGGATACACTGGGCAATGGCTCGATTGGAGTGAATGGACTCAGAGCCGCCCCGCAGGATGCAGGCGTTGCCGGATTTCAGGCACAGGCTGGCGGCCTCCACGGTCACGTTCGGTCGTGATTCGTAGATGATACCGATCACGCCCAGCGGCACGCGCATGCGGCCAACCTGGATGCCCGACGGCAGGTATTTCATGTCGCGGATCGCACCAATCGGATCGGCCAGTGCCGCCACCTGGCGTAGCCCTTCGACCATACTGCGGATACCAGCCGGCGTCAGCGCCAGACGATCCAGCATGGCGTCATCCAGCCCGTTGTCGCGCCCGGCCTGCAGATCCAGCCCGTTGGCTTCGATCAGACTCGCCTCGGCGGCTTCAATAGCCTCGGCAGTGGCCAACAGGGCCCGGTTCTTGACCGCCGTGGTGGCCCGGGCGATCACGCGCGAAGCCTGCCGCGCCTGGCGTCCCAGCACGGACATGTATTCGGTTACCTGATCAGCGCTCATTTGTTCACCATCCTGCGACCAAAACGGAAAACCAGCATTATACCGGTGCCTCCAGACGCTGGACAGGGCGAACCTGCTATCATCGCTGATATGTCTGCGACCAATTCTTTCCATCGGGCACCAAACCCTCTGCCACGGGCCTTTTTCCGGCGTGACAGCCGCGAACTGGCGGTGCATTTGCTGGGCAAGGTTATCCGTCATTATCACCAGGGCCACTGGCTGTCGGCTCGTATCATCGAGACCGAGGCTTACCTGCGCGAAGAGAAAGGCAGTCATGCCTCGCTGGGCCTGACCCATTCCCGGCGCGCCCTGTTCATGGAAGCCGGCACCCTGTACATGTATTACGCCCGCGGCGGCGACTCACTGAACATCAGCGCCGCCGGCGAAGGCGACGGCGTGCTGATCAAGTCCGGCTACCCGGTGGTCGACGATATCAGCGGCCCGGACAGTCTCGCCCTGATGCAGGAACTCAACCCCGCCGCCAACGGGCAGGTGCGCCCAACAACCAGACTGTGCAACGGCCAGACCCTGCTGTGCCGTTCGCTGCACTTGAAGGTGCCCGTCTGGAATGCGCAGATACCGGACCCGGAACAGCTGCTTATCGACGACGACGGCTACCGTCCGCATCAGATCATCCAGGCCACCCGGCTGGGCATTCCGCTGGGCCGGGACGAGCATCTACCCTACCGTTTCGTCGACGCCGCCTACGCCCCCTGGTGCACCCGTAACCCTCTGGGGCGCACTCGGCAGGAAGGCCGCGATTATCAACTGATCGATGATGTGTCTGAATGGAAAGCCTGCTGAGCGGCGAGCTTATCGCCTGGCTGGGCAGCCATACCCGCTGGCTCGGGCTGGCCATCTTTCTCATTGCCATGGTCGAGTCCCTGGCGGTGGCGGGCCTGGTGGTGCCGGGGGTGGTGCTGCTGTTCGCCGCCACCGCCCTGGCTGGCGGCGGCGACCTGAGTCTTTTCGGTGCACTGGCCTGGGCTTTCTCCGGGGCCGTCTGCGGTGATTTACTGAGCTTCGCCCTGGGCCGCTGGTTTCATCAGGACATCCGCCGACTACGGATCTTTGCCCGTCATCCGCAATGGATTGACCGGGGCGAGAGTTTCTTCCGCCGCTATGGCATGTACAGCATTGTTCTGGGGCGCTTTATCGGCCCGATCCGCCCCATTATCCCAATGGTCGCCGGCATGTTCGACATGCCCACCTGGCGCTTTCTGCTGGTCAATATCCTGTCGGCTCTGGCCTGGGCCCCGGTGTATGTACTGCCCGGCTATCTCGCCGGCAGTGCGGTCCGCTGGCCGGTGCCGGAATCCTTCTGGCATGAGGCGGGATTGTTGGCTGGCGGGCTGGCACTGCTCGGCCTGACACTGCTGGTCCTGCTACGCACCCAGCAACGCTGGAGCAGTCTGGCTGCAGCCGCACTCTGTCTGCTGGCCATGCTCTGCCTGCCGCAGGCCGAGCCTTGGCTGACGGTAGTCTATGGCACCCTTGCCGAGTGGCTGGTAAGCACCGCCTGGCCGCGCCTGTCAGCCGTGCGGCTTGAACTGCAACCGCTGACCGGTGAAGCCTTCCTGTGGCTGCTTTACTTGCCAGTATTGGGATTGCTGGCGGTGTTGCGTCACGGCTGGCAACTGCTGTTCTTGCTGCTGTGCGCAATTCTCTGCCTGGCACTGGGCCTGCTGCCCGGGATGCATTCCACTTTGCTGGCGCTGCAATTGTCCCTGCTGCTTGGCGTGGTCCTGCTGGGCAACCGGCATCTATCGTTCTGGCTGCGCCTGAGCTGGACCTTCTACGCCGGCCCCATCTGCGCCCTACTGATTACCGCCTGGCTGCTCCTGCCCATGGCAACACCCATGGTGCTAGGCAGCGTACTGCAATCGGCCGCCGCGGTGTTGCTGGCCATCTGGCTGGTGGAACGCGGCGGACCACTGCCTCCTCTGTCGCCCCACTGGTCCATATTGGTACCTGCCTGGCCAATGGTAGCCGGCCTGCTGCTGTTGGCCGGTTTCTGAACGACCTATAGCTTTACACGCCGGTCGCGGCATTCAGCAAACCAATGGAAGCGCACACGCATTGACCCTTGCCGCACCGTCTTGCCACCATGGCTGCACCCTGTCGCTGCTCGTCGGCGCACCAACAACAATATCGCCGTGGAGAACACCATGACCACCGTAGCCGTATCCGAACTGACTTCCTTCATCGGCAAGGACCTTGGCCATTCCGAATGGCTGTTGATCGACCAGCAGCGCGTCAACCAGTTTGCCGAATGCACCGGCGATCATCAGTTCATCCATATCGACGAAGAAAAGGCCAAACAGACCCCCTTCGGCGGCACCATCGCCCACGGCTTCCTGTCCCTGTCCCTGATCCCCGCCCTGTCCGCCGGCATTTCCATGCGCCCCGAAGGCCTTAAGATGGCCGTCAACTACGGCCTGGACAGCGTCCGTTTCATCCAGCCGGTCCGCGTCGGCTCCCGCGTACGCATGCAATTGACAGTCGTGGACGTCACCGAAAAGAACCCTGGCCAGTGGCTGGTAAAATCCCGCGCGACACTGGAAATCGAAGGGGTGGACAAGCCGGCCTACATCGCCGAGACACTGGCGCTGTATTTCGTCTGACCTGAATGACGCCAGAATGATGAGCGAGTCACCTACCCTCGTCATTCTCGGCGCAGGCCGTAATGCTATTCACTTAGCCCCACCATCCTCCGCGCTACCGCGTATCCAACCCTGACACTACAAACGCACCCCAACATTGACCATGGCCGCCGCCGCACCTAAGAGCACCACATCCACCCCCACCCGCTGATAACTGGCACCGACGGACGGAATCACTGCCGGCGCCACACCAAAACGGTTGAAGGGTATCTTGTCGCGATATTCTCCCCGGTAACCATACAACAGCCCCGCAGTGAGCTTGGCATTGAAGGGCGTACCGGCAAATTCGAAACGCTTGCCGGTATAGCCATACCAGGACCGCTCACCAAAAGAGTGCCGAAAGGTGGCGGCGCCCCAGAGATAACTGTCATCCCGGTGTCGCTCCAGACCGATCAGCTCCTGATTATTGTTATGGTCTGGCTGAGGATCAAAGTGCGTGGTCCAGACGCTACCCTGGATATACCAGCCCTCCTCCGAATCAACGGTAGCCGCCAACTCCCTGGCCAACTCCAAAGGCCGCTGCAGCAGCCCCGGCCCACTGTCAGAGTCCTGTATGGCTGCCGGCACATCCTCCACCTGCGCTGCTTGTGCACCTGCGCTGATCAGTAATGCAACAATGCCAGGGACAAGACGCTGGATGCCATACCATGGTGTAGATGTCAGCCGTAAGATTCGGCGGGGAGAGTACTGGTGTAATGTCATAGCTACATGGTCGCGTGAGGTGAATAATCCAGGATGGGTGATGAAGTAGGGTCATGACATGTCGCACGGGACAAGTTCACGGCCTCCAACCTTACCAGCTCTTGCCCCGCTCCCCTGCATTTGCCATCATCGCCAACACCTCGCCCTACCGGAACAAGGATTTTCCCGTGCCCCATGCTGACACCAGCCCCCCCGCCCATGGCGCACCCGCAGAGCCATTGCCCGCTCTGGTAAACCTGTCCGAGCGCTTACGCAGCGGTACCTGCCATATCGGCATCTATGGCCTCGACTATGCGGCGTTGATGCAGAGGGCCAAGGCGGAGGGCTGACTTGACGCAAGGCCGCTGGCGTAGCGCGGGTGCGCTACGCCCGAAAAACGGGCTGCAATGCGAAAGAGATAATTCCGTTATGGCAATGCCTCCCCTTCCCGCCGAACGGTCACTTTCTGACACCCCGCTGTAACCTCCATACGATTAACTGCACCCCAAGTGATATTCAGCTTCCGAGGTGTGTGGCCATGTATGCAGAAAAGGCAGTGGTGCGGGTGCAGGGTGATTTGAAGGTGCATACGCGCTTTTATCCGAATCCGCGCAGCAACAGCACCATCATTCTGGTCAACGGTTCGCTGGCGACCAGTGCCTCCTTTCATCAGGCGCTGCGATTTCTGCAGCCGCTGTTCAACGTGGTGTTGTTCGATCAGCCCTATTGCGGCATGTCGCGGCCTTACAATGAATCCTTGAGCATGCTGGGCAAGGAGGATGAGGCGCTGATCCTGCTTGAGCTGATCGAGCATTTCCGGGCAGACCAGGTCATGGCGTTTTCCTGGGGTGCGGTGTCGACGCTGCTGGCTCTCGCGCAGCGGCCGGCGCGGATCAAGCGGGCGGTGATCAGTTCGTTTTCACCGGTGCTGAACCGCGAGATGCTGGATTATCTGGCGCGCGGTCAGGAGTGCCTGGCAGCCTGTGACCGGAACCGCATCGCGACACTGGTCAACGACACCATCGGCGAGCATCTGCCGCCACTGTTCAAGCGCTGTAACTTCCGTCATGTCTCTACGCTGGAGGTGCATGAGTATGCGCAGATGCTCCATCACATTCGCCAGGTATTGAGTCTGGATGCTGATCGCTATATGCAGTGCGTGGGAAATGTGGACATTCCGCTGCTGTTTCTCAATGGCGAACTGGACAAGTACACCACACCGAACGATGCCCTGTATTTTGCCGATCTGGCTCGTCGTTCCGAGTATGTGACCATTCGCAATGCCGGGCATTTCCTGGAAAACGAACATCAGACCGCCTGGGAAGATGTGCGCGAGGCGGTGGAGCGGTTTTTGTTGCCGGGTGAGACGGAAAATGCCCACCGGCTGGCCATGGTTGGTTGATTGTATCGACGCTCAAGGTGTCGCAATCTTTCGCCGAGCGGTGAAGAAACTCGGTGAAGGAGCTGAAAGCTGCAGCCTTGCTCGGGCTGCGGGAGCGGCCGCAAGGGTTTCTGTAGGCTTATCCGCGGCCTTAGGCCGCTAATAGCCTACCCCCGCATCAGGAAGCTCCCACAACAGACCGCCCGCAGACTCAGCTACTGACGCACCTGCCCTCTCAAGGCGTGGTACTGGTATCGCTGTCGATGCCCGGATCCACCCGCTCATTGGGTGAGTCGCTGTCGGTGCCCAGCCCCGGGTCCCGGTCCAGCGAACGCTGCAGGTTTTCATCCGGCGGGTTCATGGGGTCTTCAGCCGGTGGCATGGGTTCATCGGCCGGCATCCGCGGATCGGTGGCCGGTGCTGGCGTGTCATCAGTGGGTGACATCGGCTGGTCCGCTGGATCGACCGGCGTGCCGTAGGCCTCTTCGGCCGGCGCTTCGTTGTCCATGGGCAGCGCGGTGTCAGGCTCATCATCGCCGCAACCGGCAAGCAGCAGGGCAAACAGGGGTATGCTCAGGTAGGTAAGTCGCATGGCGGTTCTCCGCATCTGATAGGTCCATGCGTTTGGACAGGCGCGCGACCGGCAAGTGCGAATTTTTTCCGCATGCCGGCCGGTGCAGCCGTGGGCGTTATTGCGTAATGCCGGAGTCGTTGTCAGGACCCGGGGCGGTCATGTCGTCGCCGTCGGTACCATATACGCCAGTATCGCCATCCGCCGGGGGCACAGCGGTGCTGTTATTGGGCACCGCTGGATCGTTGGCCGGGTCCGTCGGAGCGCCGTACTCTTCGGTTTGCGGGGCGGTATTGGTTTCCGGGAAGGTGGCCTCTTCTTCCTCCCCGCAACCAGCCAGCAGCAGGGCAAACAAGGGTATGGATAAGTAACTCAGTCGCATCACAGCTCTCCAAAGCAGGGGTCGTCCCTGCTTTGGACACGCTTTTGGGCTGGCAGTGCCCTATTTTCCCGTTGAACTCCACCTCGGCCTATAGCGCCCGTGCTCCCCTGGAACTCGGGGCCTGGCCGGTGAATTCAGGGATTCATCGAATCAAACACCCCTTCTTCCCGGTCCGCCGCCTCGGCGCGCAGCTTGATCAATTGTTTGATCTTGCGATGGGGGAAGACATAGAACTGGTTATTTTCCACGGCCTTGAGGGTCATTTCGGCGATATCGGCAGCCGGGATGCGGCCGTGCTCAACGGCATATTTCAGCGCGGCAGCACGCTTGAGCGAGACTTCGCTCTTCTCGACGGTCTCGGCCTTGTCTGCCGGGCGGTTGCGATCGGACTGGTGAATGCCGGTGGGGAAGAATGCCGGGCACAGCACGGTCACGCCAACGTTGGCCTGGGCATCGCGCAGGTCCAGCGCCAGGGTTTCGGAGATCGCCACCACCGAGGTCTTGCTGACGTTGTAGATGCCGCTGCTCGGGCCGTTGAGCCAGCCGGCAGCGGAGGCTGTATTGATGATATGGCCTTCGTTCTGTTCGATCAGCATCGGGGTGAATGCCTTGATGCCCCACACCACGCCATACAGATTCACGCCCAGCACCCAGTCCCAGTCATGCACGGTGCTCTGCCAGATCGGCCCGTTGACGCTGACACCGGCATTGTTGAAGATCAGATGCGCGCCGCCGAAGCGACTCTTGCTCAGCGCCGCCAGCTCCTCGACCTGCTCCAGCCGGGATACATCCAGGCGCATGGTGACCGACTCGGTACCCGGGTGCGCTGTATCTACCAGGCGCAGAGTTTCCTGCATACCGGCTTCGTCCACATCGCCCAATACCAGTTTCATGCCACGCGCCGCACAGCATAACGCCAGTTCCCGGCCCAGACCGCTGCCACCGCCGGTGATCACTGCTACCTTGTTCTGAAAGTCCTGCATGCCTGAGTTCTCCTGTTGATGCGCTGGCACTCTATGCAGCGCGGGTGAGCCGATGCAGCGAGCATGCCGCGCCCCGCCGCTCCCCGCCAGCGCTATGCGCCCCGTTGATCAGAGAACAGCAGTGCGGTTTATGAAAGCCTGCAGGAGGGAATATCCGCATGCCATTGAGATTCCTGTTGCCCTTGGCGCTGCTGCTGACGGCGTGCGCCCACCCGCTGCCGCCTCTGGCCCCAGACTTCGCGCGGGTGGGCCTGGATAGCGGCAACCGGGCGGACATGCGCGCCTATCGGCTGGACGGTGAACTGGTGCGGCAGTTGCGCTTTCCGGACCTGCCGCCCGGCAGCCACGGACTGCAGGTGCGTTATCAGTTCGAGGTGCTGGGCAGCATGGGTGGGCTGGGAGAGATATCCGAACCACGCCGCCGTACCTGCATTCTAGGGCTGGATTGGGATTTCGCCGCCGGGCAGCACTATCGGGTGACGGCTTACCGGCTGGGCTGGCAGCCGGTAGGCTACCTGGAAAACGCCGCCGGCGAGCGGCTGGTACGCGCCAGGGTCATACGCTGCGGCCCTGGAGTCTGAAGGTTCCGGCGGCAGTCCATTGTGCCAGCCATTGCAGCGACTGCTCGGGCGATAATGCCGGCCGGTACTCCGCCGCGAGCCAGCCGCGGTAACCGTGCCGCGACAGCGCGCCGAAAGCTTCATGAAAATCCATATTCCCGGTGCCCGGCTCGCCGCGGCCCGGCGCGTCGGCAAACTGCACGTGGCCAATCCGCCCTTCCAGCTGCGCAATCGAGTCGGGCAGCGACTCACCCATCCGCGTCAGATGGTACAGGTCCACCTGTGCCGAGAGGTTCGAGTGAGCAACCCGATCCAGCATGTCCAGCAACTCCAGGGTGCTGCCCAGCAGGAAGCCGGGCATATCGTGGCGGTTGACTGCTTCGCAGACCAGGCATACCCCGATATCGGAAAACGCGCTGGCCGCCTTGTCCAGGTTGCCGGCCAGGGTATCCAGCGCCAGCTCCCGACTGACGCCCTCGGCAAGCCGCCCCGGCAGGACATTGACCTTCTCCGGGCGCAGCACCAGCGCATACTCCAGCGCCAGCTCCAGGGCAGCGTCGAACTCGGCCTGCCGCGCCGGCACACCAGCCAGGCCGGGGCCGCCGGTCAGGAGATCGCCAGCGGGGACATTGATCAGTACCAGCGGCATGCCGGCAGCGGCGAGATGGTGCTGCACAGTGGCGGCGGGCATATCGTAGGGAAACTGGATTTCGACCCCATCGAACCCCGCCTCGGCGGCGGCATGGAACCGCTCCGCCATGGGCAGATCGGCAAACAGCATGGATAGATTGGCAGCCAGCGGCCAGGACATGATGAGCCCTCCGAAACGTGTCTGATTACTGTAGCAGTTTGCCCGCCCGGCCGGTTCCAGTAAACTTGCGCCACGCCTCATCCGGCCTCGACCTCCGGATGGGAGTCTTCCGCTATTGAACCGGAGCATCACATGTCGACTTTTCGCCGCCCGCTGGCCATTCTGGCTGGCGTTTGCATGACCCTTGCCGCCAGTTTTCTGCCCGCCCATGCCGAGACCAAGGTGCTGCGCGTGTCTGCCATCCCCGATGAAGCGCCTACCGAGCTGCTGCGCAAATTCGAGCCGCTGGGTGCCTACCTGGAACAGGAGCTGGGCATCGAAGTGACCTTCCAGCCGGTATCCGACTACGCTGGCGTGGTTGAGGCATTGGGCGCCGGGCGCCTGGATATGGCCTGGCTCGGTGGTTTCACCTTCGTTCAGGCGCGGCTGCGTACCGGCGATGCCATTCCGGTGGTGCAACGAGAAGAGGATGAGGTCTTCACCAGCACCTTCATCACTGCCGACCCTGAAATCAACAAACACAAGGATCTGCAGGGCAAGAGCTTCGCCTTCGGCTCGGTCTCTTCCACCTCGGGCCACCTGATGCCGCGCTACTTCCTGCTGCAGGACGGCATCAATCCGGATGACGATTTCAGCCGAGTCGGTTTTTCCGGTGCCCATGACGCCACCGTCGCCTGGGTCGAAGCCGGCCGGGTGGATGCGGGTGTGTTGAACACCTCGGTGTGGGACAAACTGGTCGAGGAAAACAAGGTCGATACCGCCAAGGTGCGCGTCTACGGCACCACGCCGACCTATTTCGACTACAACTGGACCGTGCGCGGCGATCTGGACGCGCAACTGGTGCAGGACATCAAGGCCGCCTTCCTCAAGCTGGACCCGGCAAACCCCGAACACAAGGCAATTCTGGATTTGCAGCGGGCCTCTCGCTTCGTTGAAACCAGTGCCGAGAATTACGAGGGCATCGAAGAGGCGGCCCGCTCCGCCGGCCTGTTGCAGTGACCGTACGGCTTGACGGGGTGGGCCTGACCCACCCCGGTGGTTTTCAAGCCCTGCATGACATCGATCTGAGCATTAACCAGGGCGAACGGGTCGCCATTATCGGGCCGTCCGGCGCGGGCAAGACCAGTCTGTTGCGGCTGCTCGGCACGGGGCTTGCGCCCAGCACCGGGCAACTGCACCTGCTGGGCGTTGACCCCGCCACGCTCAAGGGTCAGGCTTTGCGCCGGCTGCGAGCCCGCATCGGGTTGATCCATCAGAGTCCTCCACTGCCGCCGCGCCAACGCGTAGTCACCGCCGTGCTGGCCGGCCGGCTGGGTCAATGGTCGCTGCTGCGCTCCCTGATCTCGCTATGCTACCCCCTGGATAGCGCCGGGGCCCGTGCCGCGCTGGAACCGCTGGACCTGCAGGACAAGCTGTTCGCTCGTTGCGATCAGCTTTCCGGTGGCCAACTGCAGCGTGTCGGTATCGCCCGCGTGCTGTATCAACGCGCTGATTTGCTATTGGCTGACGAACCAGTCTCGGCGATGGACCCGGTGCTGGCCGACCATACGCTGAACGTACTGGGCAAGGTGGCAGCCGAGCGCCAGATCAGCCTGGTCGCCAGCCTGCATGCGGTGGACCTGGCGCTACGGCATTTCCCCCGGATCATCGGCCTGCGGGCCGGGCGGGTATTGTTCGACCTGCCGGCCGAACGCGTCTCCCAGGCGGAGCTGGACCAGCTGTATAGCAACGACAGCTTCAACGAGCCCGTCTTTGCCGATCCGGTATCTGCAATAGCCGCTGCATCCCTCGAGGCACCACGCCGATGTACCTGAGCGGTACCGATGTCGGGGTCCATGGCCGCCCCCGTGATCCAGCCGCCCTGCCCCGGCTGCTGCTGATTATTCTCGCCCTGCTGGTGCTCTGGCCCGGTCTGGTATTGACCGAGTTCAATCTCGCGACCCTGGTCGATCCGCGCAATCTTGATATCTTTGCGCGCTTTCTGGCCGGCTTCTGGCCGCCGGAACTGTCTTCGGGCTTTCTCACCCTGCTGGGCAAGGCCACGCTGGAAACCCTGGCCATGGCCACCGCTGGGCTGGTGCTGGCATTGCTGCTGGCGGTACCGCTGAGCCTGATATCCAGTCATGCGCTATCGGTGTCGGCCTTAGCACGCGGACAGCCAAGCCCTGTCGGTCGAATGTTGCGCTATCCGGCGCGACTATTACTCATCATTCTGCGCAGCATCCCGGAAATCGTCTGGGCGCTGCTGTTCGTACGCGCCGTGGGGCTGGGGCCGACGGCGGGGGTGCTGGCCATTGCCATCACCTACAGCGGCATGCTCGGCAAGGTCTATGCGGAAATCTACGAGTCGGTGGATCGACGCCCGGCCCAGGCGCTGCTGCAGGCCGGCAGCTCGCGGCTGGCTGCGTTCTGCTACGGGATTCTGCCCGCTGCCGCGCAGGAATTGACCTCCTACACGCTGTACCGCTGGGAATGCGCTATCCGTGCCTCGGTAATCATGGGCTTCGTCGGAGCCGGCGGGCTGGGGCAGATGATCGACCTGTCAATTCGCATGTTCGCCGGCGGCGAGGTAGTGACCATCCTGCTGACCTTCCTGGTCCTGGTCTTGGCGGCAGACCAGCTCAGCAATCTACTGCGCCGGCGGTTGGCATGAAACGCCAATTCGAAGCGCTGATCTGGGTCGCCCTGCTGCTGGCGGCGGTGGTAGCGTCCTTCAGTTGGCTGAAGCTGGATTTTGTCGCCCTGTTCGCCGGTGACGGGTTGCAGCAGATGCACAGCTATGCCGCTTCCTTCTTCCCGCCGGACACCTCGACCAACTGGCTGCGGCAGATCTTCCATGGCTCGCTGGAAACCCTGGCCATCTCCGCCATCGGAACACTGCTGGCTGCATTGGCCGGCGCCGCCCTGAGCCTGCTGGCAGCCGGGCGGCTGGGCACCGTGGCGAAGCTGCTGGCGCGATTGCTGCTCAATGCCTTGCGTTCGATACCGGAGCTGGTCTGGGCCGCGCTCATGGTGCTGGCTGCCGGCCTCGGCCCCTTTGCCGGCACCCTGGCACTGGCGCTGCACACGGCTGGGGTTTTGGGCCGGCTGTTTGCCGAAGCGCTGGAAAACGCCCCGCCCGGCCCGACCCGCGCCCTGCGCGAAGCCGGCGCCGGCCCGGTAGCGGCCTTCTGTTACGGCACCCTGCCGGGCGTCCTGGCCCAGTGGCTGAGTTACACCCTGTATCGCTGGGAAAACAACATCCGCATGGCCGCGGTGCTGGGGTTTGTCGGTGCCGGCGGGTTGGGTCAGATGCTTTACGTCACCCTCAGCCTGTTCCAGCAACCCCGCGCCGCCAGTGTGATCCTGGCGATGCTGGTGATGGTATTGCTGGTGGATGCGCTGAGCGCCTGGTTGCGGCGGCGCTGGGGGTAAACCTTGCAGTCGGCGGCGCGGTAAAACTCAGCTCCGCTCCTGCATCAGCACCCACGGCCGGATGACCACCGCCCACAGCGTATCCGGATTGCGCTCGAACCAGTCCGCCGCCTGGGTATCTGTGGCGGCGCCCAGCAGTCCCTGCGCCATCCAGTCTTTTACCTTGGCGCTATCATCGTCGATAAAAGCCTGGGCAACGGTGACCAGGTCCAGCCCGCTATCGACCACCAGCAGTTCGCCGCGGGCAAAATGCGGCTCGAGTGCGTTCCATTCGATCTGGGCGGTGGCGCCGAGAATGGCGGCATAGGTTTCGCTTGGCGCGGGCATGGCTTCTACCTCTGGGGAATGATTGTTGCGCATGGTAACCATCACAGCGCCAGATGCAATATCCCGTTGACTGGAAACCGAAGCGGCAAGGGAGTAGCGGCTTGGCATCGCCTCCGCTACAGTTCACTTATCTGGGGGCGCTCCATTTCGACCATGCCGACTCTCCGAGGCAATGCAAGATAGCGCCAGCAGACCCGACTACAACTCCAATAAAAAGTGAGCAAATGGCATGAAAAAGACACAGCGCAAGGCTCTTTCTCAATTCATCGTCATCACCGCCCTCGCCGGCGTCAGCAGTCTTACCCTGGCCGCCGAGAATATCCGCATCGCCCTCGCCGGCCCGGTGACCGGCGCCGTGGCGCAATATGGCGACATGCAGTTCACCGGCGCCAACATGGCCATCGAGATGATCAACAAGGCTGGCGGCGTCAACGGTGCCCAGCTCCAAGGCGTGGTGTTCGATGATGCCTGCGACCCGAAGCAGGCTGTCGCGGTGGCCAACCGCATCGTCAACGAGGGCATCAGCTTCGTCGTCGGCCACCTTTGCTCCAGTTCCACCCAGCCGGCCACCGATATCTACGAGGATGAAGGCATCCTCATGGTCACCCCCGCCGCCACCAGCCCGGACATCACCAACCGCGGTTACGAACTGGTATTTCGCACCATCGGCCTCGACAGCCTCCAGGGTCCGACTGCCGGCAAGTACATCGTCGAGCACGTGAAGCCGCAGAAGGTAGCAGTCATCCATGACAAACAGCAGTACGGTGAAGGCATTGCCACCGCGGTGCGCGGTGTATTGACCGAGGCCGGTATCGATGTGCCGATCTTCGATGGCATCACCGCCGGCGACAAGGACTTCTCCTCACTGATCGCCCGTCTGCGCCAATCCGGCGTCGATTTCGCCTATTTCGGCGGCTATCACCCGGAACTGGGGCTGATCCTGCGCCAGGCCCGCGAACAGGGACTGAATATTACCTTCATGGGGCCGGAAGGCGTGGGTAACAGCGATATCAGCGCGATCGCCGGTGAGGCAGCCGAAGGTATGCTGGTCACCCTGCCCAAGGCATTCGATGAAGACCCGGCCAACGCCCACCTGGTGGAGGCGTTCGAGGAGCGCAAGCAGGACCCGCGCGGCCCCTTCGTGTTCCCATCCTACGCTGCGGTACAGGTGATTGCCGATGGCATACGCCTGGCGGAAAGTACCGACCCAGTCGATGTGGCCGAAGCACTGCGCAGCAACACCTTTGATACCCCTACCGGCAAGCTGGCGTTTGACGAGAAAGGCGACCTGAAGGACTTCAACTTCGTGGTCTATGAGTGGCATGCGGACGGAACCAAGACCGCACTGAGCGAGTAACACAACCTGCTCACGGGTCGGCGGCAACGCCGACCCCGCGCTCAAGGATGTATCCATGCCCGACAGTTTTTACTATCTGCTGCAACAACTGCTCAATGGCCTGACCGTGGGCAGCACCTATGCCCTGATCGCCATCGGCTACACCATGGTCTACGGCATCATCGGCATGATCAACTTCGCCCATGGCGAGGTGTACATGATCGGCAGCTACATCGCCTTTATCGTGCTGGCAGCGCTGGCGTTGATGGGCATCGAGTCGCTGCCGCTACTGATCATCGGCGCCCTGGTGGTCAGCATGATCGTTACCAGTGCCTACGGCTACAGTATCGAGCGGGTCGCCTACCGGCCGCTGCGCGGCGGCAACCGGCTGATTCCTTTGATTTCCGCAATCGGCATGTCAATCTTCCTGCAGAACCTGGTGCGTCTGGCCCAGGGCTCGCGGGACATTGCCATGCCCAACCTGGTGCGCGGCGGCCTCGACATCGGCCCCACGACCGGCTTCCATGCGACCCTGTCCTACATGCAGATCATCATCTTCGTGGTGACCCTGATCAGCATGACCTTGTTGACGTTGTTCATCACCCGCTCACGCATGGGCCGTGCCTGCCGCGCCTGCGCCGAAGACCTGAAGATGACCAACCTGCTGGGCATCAATACCAATGGCATCATCGCCCTGACTTTCGTCATCGGCGCCGCCCTGGCGGCAGTAGCCGGGGTGCTGCTGGGTATGTACTACGGGGTGATCAACCCCTATATCGGCTTCATGGCGGGGCTCAAGGCGTTTACCGCAGCGGTACTCGGCGGTATCGGCAGCATTCCCGGCGCGGTACTCGGCGGGCTGTTGCTGGGCGTGGCCGAAGCCATGACATCTGGCTATTTCAGCGCCGAATACAAGGACGTGGTGGCTTTCAGCTTGCTGATTCTGATACTGCTGTTCCGTCCCAGTGGCATTCTCGGGCGGCCGGAGGTGGAGAAGGTATGATGCGCAATCTGAAACCGGCGCTGATCTCCGCCGTGGTGGTGGTCGCGCTCAGTGGCCTGCTGATGGGCGTGCGAATCAGTCAGCAAGGTACCGGGTTGGCGTTGACCGGCGCCGGACCTGATGTCGCCATGAAGATCGCCGCAGCGGCGCTGTTCATCTTCTTGTTCAATCTGTTCCGCGATCAACTGACGGCGCTGTGGTTCAAGGTGCCGGCCCTGCCCCGCACCCCGGCGGCGTTCAGCATTCTCGCCGGGCGACCTGCCGTGCGCCGGTTGTTCTGGTGTTTTCTGATTGCCGCTGCGCTGATCTGGCCGTTCATGAGCAACCGCAGCAATATCGACCTGGCCACCCTGGTGTTGATCTATGTAATGCTCGGACTGGGGCTGAATATCGTGGTGGGGCTGGCCGGGCTGCTGGATCTGGGTTATGTCGGCTTCTACGCGGTCGGCGCCTATACCTACGCGCTTTTGGCCATGTATTTTGGTGTCGGCTTCTGGACCGGGCTGGCCGCCGCCGGGGCCATGGCGGCGCTGTTCGGCTTTCTGCTGGGCTTTCCGGTATTGCGCCTGCGCGGCGATTACCTGGCCATCGTCACCCTGGGTTTCGGCGAGATCATTCGCATTCTGCTGAATAACTTTACCGCGCTGACCAATGGTCCCAATGGCATCGGCAGCATCCCCAAGCCAGAGCTGTTCGGCCTGGAGTTCAGCCGCCGCGCCAGCGAGGGCATGCAGACCTTCCACGAGTTCTTCGGCATCGAGTTCAATTCGGTGCACCGGGTGATGTTCCTGTATTTCCTCGCCCTGCTGCTGGTGCTGTTGACCCTGTTCGTTATCAATCGCCTGCTGCGCATGCCGGTGGGCCGCGCCTGGGAGGCTCTGCGCGAGGATGAGGTCGCCTGCCGGTCGCTGGGCATCAACCCCACCGCGGTCAAGCTCAACGCCTTCACCATCGGCGCGACCTTCGCCGGCTTTGCCGGCTGCTTCTTCGCCGCGCGCCAAGGCTTCATCAGTCCGGAGTCCTTCACTTTCATCGAGTCGGCGATCATCCTGGCTATCGTGGTACTCGGCGGCATGGGCTCGCAACTGGGGGTAATCCTGGCGGCCATCATCATGACCCTGTTGCCGGAGGTGGCGCGCCAGTTCGATGAATATCGCATGTTGCTGTTCGGCCTGCTGATGGTGCTGATGATGATCTGGCGGCCCCAGGGGCTGCTGCCGATGAAGCGCCCGCATATGGAGCTGGGAACATGAGTAGCGTCGCTCCTTTGCTGGATGTATCCGGCCTGTGCATGCGTTTCGGTGGACTGCTGGCGGTCAACGAAGTCGCATTGCAGGTCGCCGAGGGTCAGATCGTCTCGCTGATCGGCCCCAACGGCGCGGGCAAGACCACGGTATTCAACTGCCTGACCGGCTTCTACAAGCCCAGTGCCGGCAGCATCCGCTTTCGCGGCGAGGAAGTCAGCGGCATGCCCGGCTTCAAGCTGGCGCGCAAGGGCATGGTACGTACCTTCCAGCATGTGCGTCTGTTCAAACAAATGAGCGTGGTGGAGAACCTGTTGGTAGCCCAGCATCATCACATGAACACCAATATGCTCGCGGGGTTGCTGAAGACGCCGGGCTTTCGCCGCAGCGAAAAGGAAGCACTGGACCGCGCCGCGCAGTGGCTGGAACGGACCGGGCTGCTGGAGTTTGCCAACCGCACCGCCGGCACCCTCGCCTACGGTCAGCAGCGCCGCCTGGAGATCGCCCGCTGCATGGTCACCCGCCCGACCCTGCTGATGCTCGATGAGCCCGCCGCCGGGCTCAATCCGCGGGAAACCGCCGACCTGCAGGAACTGATCGCCGAATTGCGCAGCGAACATGGGCTGACCATCCTGCTGATAGAGCACGACATGAAGCTGGTAATGGGAATCTCCGACCATGTGGTAGTGATCAACCAGGGTTGCCCGCTGGCCGCCGGTACACCGGAGCAGGTGTGCTGCGATCCCGAGGTGATCAAGGCCTATCTGGGAGAGACCTGAAGCATGCTGTCATTCACTGACGTCAATACCTTCTATGGCAAGATCCAGGCGCTGCACGATGTCAGCCTGCAGGTGGAAGCCGGCGAGATCGTCACCCTGATCGGTGCCAATGGCGCCGGCAAGACCACATTGTTGATGACCCTGTGTGGCGACCCCGCACCGACCAGCGGCAGTATTCGCTACCGTGACGAGGAACTGATGGGGATGGACACCTGCGACATCATGCGGCGGGACATCGCAATCGTGCCCGAGGGGCGGCGGGTATTTTCCCGGCTGACGGTGGAAGAGAATCTGGCGATGGGTGCCTTCTTTCTCGAGCGCAATGAGGTGCAGGCGCAACTGCAGGCCACCCTGGAGCTGTTTCCCCGATTGAAGGAGCGCTTTCAACAGCGTGCCGGGACCATGTCCGGTGGCGAACAGCAAATGCTTGCCATCGGCCGTGCCTTGATGAGCAAACCGCGATTATTGCTGCTCGACGAGCCCTCTCTTGGCCTGGCACCGATCATCATCCAGCAGATTTTCGAGATCATCGAAGAGCTGCGACGCCAGGGCGTAACCATCTTCCTGGTCGAGCAGAACGCCAACCAGGCGCTGAAACTGGCCGACCGGGGTTATGTAATGGAACACGGCCACATCCTCATGCAGGGCAGCGGCGAGGAGTTGCTGGCCAATCCGCAGGTGCGGGAGGCGTATCTGGGTGCCTGAGCCCCGTCATGGATCCATCCCTGGGAGCGTCGAGCACCAGCTCGATGAAGCGATCCCAGGCAGCGCTGCTGGTCGAGCTGGTGCTCGACTCTCCCAGGGAGCAGGCTTTGAGCAGGACCAGACCCTGGTAATCTCTCATAGGCGATAAAAAGTTATCGCTCAGCCCCCTGATACCCACAGCCGCGCAACCGCTGTCCGTCGCGCATCAGCGTCGCGCTCAGGTGGAAATAGTCGCCGGTGCTGCGGTCGATGCAGCCGGTGGGGTACAACCATAGCTCCAGCCCCTGGTCATGCACTCCACGAAATACCTGCGCGCCATCCGGCAGCTGTTCATGAATGGTCGCCAGTTGCCGACCGCTTTCCGCATCCTCGGTGGTCAGCGTCAGCCCTTGCGCGCTGATATCCACCCTCCAGGCCGGCTCATGGCTGAAACCGACCCATTGACTGTTCCTGGCGCTGTTGTCCATGCAGCCACGCCCGGTGGTCTGCAGCCGCTGGGTCTGCTGGACGACCCAGCGGCCCTCGTTCTCGGTCACCAGCAGCTCCGCGAACATGGATACCTGCCCCGGCTGGGCAACATCATCGAACAGCTCGCGCAGTTGCGGGGTCGGTTGCAACAACCGCTCATGCTCCTGGCCGCAGGGGCGCAGAACCCAGCGGTCATCACCACCCCGTTCGACAAGACCGGAAACGAGCTGCGAGGGCGCTTCCTCCCCGGCCGGCCAGAGGGACCAGGAGGCGCAGCCAGTCAATATCAGGGAGAAACCAGCGACTGCCAACGCCGGTATCCGGCCAATCCAACCCGTCATAGTGTGAACCTCTTTGAAGAATCGGCCATAAACCGATGAATTGCTTGCATTTGGTGGTCACAACCCGATTTTCCGGTGGTAATCTGTGTGCACTCGATGGCCCAGGTTACCTCACCGTCTGGATTGCACATGAATAGCATAAAAACACTGGCACTTGCTTCACTGGTTTTCGTCACCGCCTGTTCCTCCAAACAGGAAGTTGTACAGGCTCCGCCGGCACCGTCCTGGGCCGAATCACGCATCGTCAACCTCACCAGCATCGCTGAGCAGCAGGGTTACGAGATCGAGCGCGAAGGGGAGCAGATTCGTCTGCTGATACCGGTAGACGGCAACTTCCATCCCAAACGCACCCTGTTGCTGCCTTCTGGTCTGGTGCCGCTGAGCAAGGTTGCCCAGGCGCTGAAAGTCGACGGCGCCAGCCAGTTGACTGTGGTCGGCCACAGTGACAGCGATGGCAGCGACGAACTGAACAAGAAGCTGAGCATGGAGCGGGCCCAGGCTGTGGCCAGCGTGCTGCGTCTCGGTGGCATCGAGCGTCAGCGCATGCGTCTGAGCGCGATGGCTGACAACCAACCCCGCGCCGACAATGCCAGTAACACAGGTCGCAAGCTCAACCGCCGGGTAGAAATCATCCTCACGCCCTACCCCACCAGTATCGCTCTGGCCGACTGATACCTGCTACTGCTCCCAAGGCTCGCCCCGGGTCCGCTCGACCCGTGCGGCGTGCACCTGCATGGCAGCCTTGGCCAGCATGCAGGCACTGGTGGGCGCGGTGATAAACAGAAACAGCGTGATCAACAGCTCGTGCAGCCCCACCTCCCCTGTAGTACTGAAATAGATCATGGACGCCAGCACCAGCGAGCCGACGCCCAAGGTAGTCGCCTTGGTCGGGCCATGCAGGCGCATATAGAAGTCCGGCAGCTTGAACAGCCCGAACGAGCCGATCAGGGCAAACAGACTTCCCAGCAGCAACAGTGCGGCGACCAGCCATTCAATTGCAGTTTCCATAGGCACTCCTCATTCGATGATGTCGCCACGCAATAGGTATTTGGCCACGGCCACGGTACCCACAAACCCCATCACGGCTATCAGCAATGCCGCTTCAAAATACAGATTGGAGCGCAGCAGCAGCCCCATCAGAATGATCATGGCGATGGCGTTGACATACAGGGTATCCAGCGCCAGCACTCGATCAGGCAGATCCGGCCCCTTGAACAGCCGCAACAGATTCAGCAGCATGGCCACCGAAATCATGCCCAGGCAGAGAATGATTACGTTGTGGAGCATTCGAACACCTCAATCAGGGGTTTCTCGTAGCGCTGCTTGATGGTGTCGATCAATTCCTGTTCATCCGGCACATCCAGCCCGTGAATCAGCAGGGTCCGATGATCCTCGCTGACATCCGCCGAGACCGTGCCCGGCGTGAGAGAAATGGTGGTCGCCAGCACCCCGATCCCGAACTCGTTACGCAGTTCGAGCGGGTAGACCACAAACGCCGGTTGCAGTCTGCTGCTGGCGCCCAGGATCAATTTGGCCACTTCGAAGTTGGCGAAGAGAATATCGCCGAGAACCCGGAATACAAAGCGAACCAGCACCCAGGGCCGGTGTAACTTGGGGGGATCGGGCCAGAATGCATGCGTCAGCAAAGGGATCACCCAACCCAGTATCGCACCCATGATGAGCGACCCTGCCGACAGATCGTTGACCAACAGTTGCCAGACCCCTAGCAACAACAGGCTGAGCCAGGGATGCGGGAACCATTTTCCTGGCGCGTTCAATGTCCACCTCCGCTCGTGCTGATCTGCATGGATAATACCTGCCGCGCATACTCCTGCGGATCCAGCAACTGATCGACAGTGATGGTGAGATAATCGAGCAGCGGGCCGGCAAACACCACCAGTAGTGGAGAGCACAGCAGCAATGCGAGGACGGCCGCCAATCGCACGTTATCCACCGGTCCGCCGGCAGCGGCCGCCGGATCGGTGCGCCAGAACAAAGTGCTACCGGCACGGCTGAAGGCAATGATGGACACCAGTCCGCTGCCCAGCAACAACGAGTACAGCCAGCCCGCAGCCACCCCGGTCTCCGCCGCACGCAGCAACAAGAGCTTGCCAACGAAGCCGGACAAGGGCGGCAAACCGATTACCGATATCGCCGCCAGGAAGAAAAGGCCACTCAGTAATGTCGGCCTGGACAGCGCCGGTCCCGGCACCAGGCGACCGACAAAGCGTGGCCCGCGGCAACGGGAAATGATGCCCGCGAACAGGAACAAGGCGCCGCAGACCCAGGTCGAGTGAATCAGATAGTAGAGACTGCCTACCAGCGCATCGTGGCTGTCCAGCGCCAGCCCGGCCAGCAGCGTGCCGACAGATACCACCAGCAGGTAGGAAATCAGACCGTTCAGGGTGCTGGCAGCCAGCGCGCCTATGGTACCCAGAACCAGGGTCAATAACGCCGCCGGCCATAACCAGCCGTTAGCCAGGTCTGCCAGCGGACCGGCAGTATCCCCGAAAACCTGGGTGTATATCCGCAGAATCGAGTAGATCCCGACCTTGGTCATGATGGCGAAAAGCGCCGCCACCGGCGGGGTAGCAGCGGCATAAGCCTTGGGTAACCAGAAGTACAGAGGGAAGACAGCTGCCTTGAGGCCAAACACCACCAGTAGAAGCATGGCTGCTGCCCCTACAAGAGGAGCATCCGGGGCTGGCAGCTGGGCTACACGCTGGGACAGGTCGGCCAGGTTCAGGGTGCCGGTAACACCATATAGAGTACCTATAGCGATCAGAAACAGGGCGGAGCCGAACAGGTTCAGCAGCACATAGTGCAATCCCGAGCGTATCCGGGCTGAACCAGTCCCATGCAACAGCAAGGCGTAGGAGGCGATGAGCAGGATTTCGAAGAAAACGAACAGGTTGAACAGGTCACCTGTCAGAAAGGCACCATTGATACCCATCAGTTGAAACTGGAACAGCGCGTGAAAGTTCGCCCCCAGCAGGTCGTCGCCGCGCACGGCGTACACCACCGCCGCTATTGCCAGCACCGCAGTCACCAGCAGCAGCAACGCCGCCAGATGATCCACCACCAGCACGATCCCGAACGGTGGCATCCAGTTACCGGCGGCGTAAACCTGCAATCCCCCGCTGGCTTGTGCCATCAAGGCTATCGCCAGTGGCAGTTGTAACAGCGTTGCCAGTAGACAGAGGCTGCGCTTGAATCCCTCACTCGCCCGGCCGCTCAATAACAGCAGGGCGCCGGCAAACATCGGCAACAGTATTGGCAGTATGACCAGATGATCCATCAACGTTTGCCCCGCCCATCAACGTGATCATTCTCCAGCTCACCCTGCGCGCGGAGCGCCAGTACCAGAGCGAAGGCAGTCATTGCGAAGCCGATGACGATGGCAGTCAGTACCAACGCTTGCGGCAGGGGGTCGGCGTGCTCGGCCACCTGACCAAGCACCGCCGGCTTACCTGTATGCAGACGCCCCATGGCAAACAGGAAGAGATTCACTGCGTAGCTGATAAGCGTCAGCCCCACTACCACAGGAAAAGTACGGGCCCGTAACAGCAAATAAACACCCGACATCGTCAACACACCCAAGGTGAGAGCGTACAGCAGTTCCATTATTCAGGCTCCCTGGCGGCATGGATGGAAAGCTTGCCCAGATTGGACAGAATCAGCAGTGTGGCGCCGACCACCGTCAGATACACACCGAGGTCAAACAGGAGGGCCGTTGCCAGCTCGATTTCACCGACCAGCGGAATGGCAAAATGATCGAATGCGCTGGTCAGGAAAGGATAACCGAACAACCAACTGCCCACTCCGGTCAGCCCCGCGATGATTACGCCGGCCCCGGCAAGATGATGGAAATCGACACCCCAACGGGCCTGACTCCAGGCGTGACCACTGGCGATGTACTGCAGGATAAGCGCCACTGCGGTAATCAGGCCCGCGATGAAACCACCACCCGGGAGATTATGCCCGCGCAGGAAAATGTACACCGATACCATCAAGGCCAACGGCAGAATGAGCCGTGACAGGTTCACCAGCATGAAGGGGTGAGCATCTCTCGCCCAGGTCCACCCCTGTTCATCCACCGATGGTTTGCGCAACCGCAGGCCGTGGATCAGCGCGTAGATAGCGGCGCCTGCAATCGCCAGGACAGTGACTTCCCCCAGGGTATCGAAGCCGCGAAAATCGACCAGGATCACGTTCACCACGTTGGTTCCGCCACCACCCGACAGGCTGTTGGCCAGAAAATATCCGGCAATACTATCGTAGGGTCGGGTAAGTACGGCCAGGCACAGCCCGGTAACCAGGACACCAGCCAATCCGGCGATCAGCAGATCTCGACCGCGCCGCAATCCGGATGATTCTGCGGGCGAGGTGCGCGGCAGGAAGAACAGCGCCAACATCATCAGGATGATAGTGACCGATTCGACCGAGAGTTGGGTCAGTGCCAGATCCGGCGCCGAGAAACGGGCGAAGGCCAGGGCCACGAATAGCCCCACTACGCTGAGCATGACCAGTGACACCAGCCGCCGACGATGCCAATACGCAGTGGCGGCGGCGGTCAGCATGAGCAGGACGG
Source organism: Halopseudomonas bauzanensis (assembly GCF_900114735.1). Lineage (GTDB taxonomy): Bacteria > Pseudomonadota > Gammaproteobacteria > Pseudomonadales > Pseudomonadaceae > Halopseudomonas > Halopseudomonas bauzanensis. The sequence continues at coordinate 219,824 of NZ_FOUA01000005.1, forward strand.
CACCGACCAGAGTTGCCCCATCCACCGGGGTCATGGGCATCGGCCCCACCAGTGACGGGAGCTGCATCAACCAGAAACCGCTCATCAGCAGCGCCGTCAGCAGCATCCATAGCAGATAGCGTTGCAACGAACTGTTCTCGATTCGCAAGGTAAGCATTGCTGCCTGGTTCACCAGCCGCTGGATCACACGCTCAAACAGATTTTTCGCATCCAACCGCGGCAGGTGCACGTGCCAACCCAGCAAACGGTGCCGCCCGAAGTAGATGAGCACACCCACTAATAACGCCACCACGCTCATGGCCAGCGGCAGGTTGAAGCCGTGCCAGATAGCTAGGCTGTAGGTCGGCAAGTCTCCCCCTAACGTCGCTGCTGCTGCCACTGCCAGCAACCCGGCCACGGTAAAACCTGGTACCAGGCCTACCAGCAGACACAGGGCGACCAGAATCTCGACCGGAATCTTCATGTAACGGCTGGGTTCATGGGGTGGAAATTTCGGCAGATTCACCGGTTTGCCGTTGAAAAACACATCATGAATAAAGCGCAGCGAGTACGCCACCGAGAATACGCCCGCTATTACCGCGACCAGCGGCACCATCCAGCTGAAATTGCCGAACTGGTGTTGCTGCAGGGTCTCGGTGAAAAACATCTCCTTGCTCAGGAAACCGTTCAACAGAGGCACGCCAGCCATCGCCGAGGCCGCAACCATAGCCAGCGTCGCGGTATGAGGCATGTACTTCCACAGGCCATTGATGCGCCGCATGTCCCGCGTGCCGGTCTCATGATCGATGATCCCTGCAGCCATGAACAGCGAGGCCTTGAAGGTCGCGTGGTTGATGATATGAAACACGGCGGCTACAGCCGCCAGCTGGGTATCCAGCCCGAACAGCAGCGTGATCAGGCCCAGGTGGCTGATGGTCGAGTAAGCCAGCAACCCTTTCAAATCATGCTGAAACAGTGCGGTACAGGCGCCCAGCAACAGCGTAGCCATACCGGTGATACTGACCAGGAAGAACCACAGGTCCGTATCTGATAGCGCCGGGTACAGCCGCGCCAGCAGAAACACCCCGGCTTTGACCATGGTCGCCGAATGCAGGTAGGCCGACACTGGCGTGGGAGCGGCCATCGCGTGGGGCAGCCAGAAGTGGAAAGGAAACTGCGCAGACTTGGTGAACACTCCCAGCAATACCAGTACCAGAATCAGCGGATAGAGCGCATGCTCGCGAATCAGATCGCCTGAAGCCAGCACCACACTGAGCTCATAGCTACCAACCACCTGCCCCAGCAGCAGCACCCCGGCCAGCAGGGCCAACCCACCTCCCCCGGTCACCGCCAGCGCCATGCGCGCGCCCTTGCGCGCATCGGAAGAATGCGACCAATAGCCGATCAACAGGAAGGACGACAGGCTGGTCAGCTCCCAGAAGAACATCATCAACAGGAGGTTTTCCGACAGGACCACCCCCAGCATGGCGGCCATGAACAGCAACAGGAAAAAGAAGAAGCGCCCCATCGGATCGTTCTTCGACAGGTAGTAGCGCGCGTAGATGATAACCAGAATGCCGATACCGAGAATCAGCAAGGCAAACAGGAAACTCAGCCCATCGAGGCGAAAACTGATGGTGAGTCCGAGCCGCTCGATCCACGGCCAGCTCTGCACCACCACCCCACCTGAAAAAACGGTGGCGGCATGACTCCACAGCAGTATCAGACCCAGAACTGGCGCCACCATGGTCGCCAAGGCACATAGGGAGCGGCCTTTAGTATCCGTTAGCAGTGGCAGGAAAAAACTCAGCAGTGGCAGCAGCACGATCAGCGCCAGGGTCATTCATGAAACTCCGTTTGTTCGAACGTGCTCAGCACAATATGGTCCATCCCGCTAGCGCGGCGGCGGGAAATGTCCGGGAACGACAGGATGAAGGCACCCGCAAGCGGGCAGTCAATCAATGACGGGCCAATGAGCGACCCGCCATGCCAGCCAGGTTACTACTTGCTTACACGCGAAACCCCGTTGACTGTCAGTACCCGCACTCGCTCGCCCGGAGCGAAGGAGATACTCGGATCGACTTCCTGCACATAGGCGCGGGTCTGACCGCCATCCTCTCGCACAGTGATTTCGATACCCTGATTGCGGGTGATGCCTTCTTCGGCCGCCGCACCCGCCATACCACCGGCGACAGCACCCAACACGCCGGTAATAATGCTGCCACGTCCGCCACCGATCGAGCTACCGGCAACACCACCAACCACTGCACCAGCGCCGGTACCGATATTGGTCCTGGTGCCTTCGATCTGCACCAGGCGAACCGATTCGACGGTGCCCATACGCACTGTTTGCGGCGCGCGCGCTTCATCGCGGCTGTAGGTGTCACCGGTCAATCCCGAAGCACAACCACCCAGCACCAACGCAACACCGAGCAGGCAGCTCTGGAGAATTCGTATATTCATGATTCACCTCTGTATTGTGCAGCAACCCTGAAGGCTACCGGTTAGTGTGCAGTTTCTGCCACTAAATATTGGACCCGGCCAGCCCGCGAATGTTGCGGGGGCCTTTCATCGGGTTTTCTTCGGCGTGGGTCGAGGTCCACTGCGGTTTCCTTTAGAATCCGCGCCGATCATTCACCTTCCCACTGCTCCAGCCAGAATAACAATTAAATCCGCAGCTCACGAGCACTCGATATATTCGGAGAAGAATTGCATGCCCGTATTGCAGCTTGCGTGGCTTTATTATCTTAACAATAGCGCCTTTGTACTCAACTGCCTGGCGTTGTTTTACGGCCTCAGTGGCAGCTGGCTGATCATCGCTACCCAGTGGCGTACCGCCCGCGCCATGCGGTTGGCAACCGGCGGCAGCGCATTGACGCTAACCGGCCCGACGGCCCGCCCGCATCCCGCCAACCGGATGTTCATGCTGGTCGGCGGTGTCTGCCTGGGTCTGGCACTACTGCTCACGCTCGCTGCCCGCCTGGTCTGACACCCACTGGCGGCTAGCCACCGGGTTGGCGTATTGGCGCAACCACCAGGGGCGCTGATCCGGCGGGCAGGCCGCCAGGCGCTCGGCAAATCGCTGTTCCTCAGCCGCCAGCATCGAAGCATCGAACTGCCCGCGCCAGCCAGCGATGTCTACTGCTGGATGCTCCGCCAGCAGTTGCTCCATCGCCAGATAGTTGCTGGGATACAGACGATATAGCCCGAGAATCTGGCGATCCGCCTCCGCGGCCACCGCCTTGGCATCGGGGTAGTCCTCGGTCAGCGGCTTACCGAAGGCGATATGCACCCGCCCCTTGTAGCCGGTCAGGCCCATGGCAATGGAGCGGTCATCCTCGCCCGGCTGCTTGGTATAGCCGCCAGTGCGTTCACGCTGCTCCAGCTCACGTGCCTTCATCTGATCGCAAGGGTCCCACTCATAGGCGATGGAAACCGGCACGATATTCAATGAGCGCACCACGTCGGCAAAGGCTTCGCCCTTGCGGCTCATGCACAGCATCTTGATGATCGCCGTGTCGGTGCGATCGCAGCCGTCCTTAGCGCGCCCTTCAGCCTGGGCAATCCACACCGAGTGCCCATCCAGAATCGAATGGCTGATGTAGGCGGACAGGGTCTGATAAACCGCCAGTTTTTCCCGCCGCCCGGCCACCGAGCGATGCACGATGAAGCATTTGTTCAGCCGCATCAGGTCGCTGACGAAAGGCCGCTGCAGCAGGTTGTCGCCAATCGCGATGCGTGGCGTCGGATGGCCGCCATGGTACAACGCATAGTTGACGAAGGCCGGATCCATGGCGATATCCCGGTGATTGGCCAGGAACAGATGAGGCCGCGTCTTGCTCAGATGCTCCAGCCCGCTGTAGGTAACGGTGAGCGCGCTGCGCTCGATGACCTTGTCCAGCCATGGCTCAAGCCGGTGCTGCAGCGCATCCACAGTGGTAATGCCCCGCGCCTCACGACGCAGCCCACCACCAACCAGGGCCGAGGCCATGCCCGGCAGCCAGCGGCTGAGCCGCGGGAACCGGTAGCGGGCCAGCGTTTGCAGCAACTCGCGATCATGCAACAGCCGTTGCATGACGGCAGGCACCTCATCGTCTCCATAGGGCCGGATGGCATCAAACTCGCCCATGCATTCCTCATTACCTTGGGTGGAAACCGCGCATTATGCGGCGCAGCGATTCGACTCACAATTGCTGAGTGATTGTTTCGTCGGATTGGGGAAGGAGCTAGACTCCCCTTCCCCCTTCCCATCGAGCTGCTGCCAGGAGAATAGCCATGCCGTTGCTGGACGAATGTGCCCGCCATTGCCCGCACTGCGGCGAGCCCATCCGCTTGCTGGTCGATCTCAGCGGCGGGACCCAGAGCTATATCGAAGACTGCGCCGTTTGCTGTCAGCCCATCCTCATCAACCTGTGGGTCGATGCGGACCTGGAAGGTTACCAGCTGGATCTGCGCCGTGAGGAAGACCCGCTGTGACCGGCCGCATCGCCCAGTTCAATGCGCCGGTGGCAGAGGTGCCCCAGAGCTGGCAGCCCAACTGGAACCTCAGCCCCGGCAATCGCGTACTGATCCTGCGCAAGCTGGACAACCGCCTCGACTGCGCCGACGTGCTATGGAACCTGACTCCGGGCTGGCTGCGTGATCTGAGCCGTGCGCCCTTCTCGGCTCAGGCCGAGTTCCTGCACGACAAGCCGATGTTCCGCGAACCTCTGGTACAGCGGCGCTGCCTGCTGCCGGTCGATGGTTTTTATATATGGCAGCAACAGGGGCAACGCAAGCAACCCTGGTACCTGCGACAGGAACAGGGTGGGCTGGCACTGGCTGGATTATGGGAGCGCTATGCATTGGATGATGGCGAGTACTGGGACAGCTGCGTTCTGATCACCGCACCGGCCAAGGGCCTGCCGGCCCGACTGGGAGAACGCATGCCGGTCACCCTGAACCGGGCCGAACAGGCCATCTGGCTCGCTGCGGCCACCGCTCCGAGCGCATTGCAACCACTGTTGCTCAATGCCGATTCCCAGGTGCGACTGATGTACCCGGTCAACCCGGCGGTCAGCAGCCCGGCGACCCAGGGGCCACAATGCTGCAACCCCACCGGGCACGCCGTCAGGCTGGATGATCCTATACCTTGAACTGGTTGATCAGCCGGCGTTGATGTTCGGCCAGCTTGGTCAGGCCGGCGCTGGCGCTGGATGACTCACCAGCCCCTTCGGCCACCGCATTGGCGACCTCACCGATGGTGTTGACGTTGCGGTTGATGTCCTCGGCCACGGCGCTCTGCTGCTCCGCCGCACTGGCAATCTGGATGTTCATGTCATTGATCACCGATACCGCCTGGGTAATTGAGGTCAAGGCCGCATCCGCCTCCTCGGCCTGCAATACACTGTCGCTGGTCCGGCTGCGGCTCTGCTCCATGACTCTCACCGTTTGATGGGTGTCGGCTTGCAACTGCTCGATCATCTTCTGGATTTCTTCAGTAGAGTTCTGCGTCTTCAGCGCCAGCGAGCGCACCTCGTCGGCGACCACGGCAAAACCGCGCCCCTGATCCCCGGCGCGCGCCGCCTCGATTGCTGCGTTCAGCGCCAGCAGGTTGGTCTGCTCGGCTATGCCGCGGATGGTATCCAGGATCGAAGTGATGTTCTCGCTGTCACGGACCAGGTGCTGCACGCTCTGTGAGGCGCGCTCGATATCTTCAGCCAGCCCCTGAATAGTCGCCGCGGTCTGCTGCACCACTTCGCGGCCATGACCGGCCGAGCCGTTGGCGTTGCCCGCCGCTTCGGCGGCCAGGCTGGCGTTACGGGCCACATCCTGGGCGGTAGCGGTCATTTCCGTCACTGCGGTAGCTACCAGCTCGATCTCGCCGAGTTGGCGCTGCACCCCATCATTGGTACGCATGGCAATGTCGGCGGTATGCTCGGCAGCGTCGGTCACCTGCTGCACCGAGCCGACCACCTCACGGATCATGTCCTGCAACTTGTCGAGAAAGGCATTGAAACCACGGGCGATATCCCCGAACTCGTCGCTGCGCTGGACAGCCAGGCGCTGGGTCAGATCACCCTCGCCGCGAGCGATATCATTGAGCATGGAAACCAACTGCCGCGCTGGCCGTGCCAAGCCGTAACCGACCGCCAGCATCACACCCAGGCCAACCAGGGCGGTAAGCCCACCGATCACCGCCAGAGTAATTGCCTCACTGGATTGGCGCTGCGTCAGCTCGGTCTCCAGCGCCTGCAGGTCAGCCATCACCACGTCGAGTGGCAAGTTGATCAACATCGTCCAGTGCGTGCCGGTGTCGCCAATCGGAATCGGCATCCACAACTGCACACGATTACCCGCCGTATCCAGTTCATAGTGAAAGTCATCGCCCAGGCCAGCGAGGTTGGCCAGCCCCTGCTTATCGATCACGCGTTCGGCTGGATCCCCCGGCGCGGCCTCTTCACCGGTCCAGGCAACCAGTCGGCCGTTGGGACTGATCAGGGCCTGAGTGCCACGCCCCTCGTAAAGTCGGCTGTCGCTCTCTTCGAGCATGGATTGCAGAAACTGCAACGACAGGTCCGCACCGGCAATACCCATGAACTGGCCGTTGAGCATGATCGGGGCAGTGAAAGACGACAGCATGACCCAGCTGTCGCCCAGCTCGTAGGGCGCCGGGTCGATCACACAGGCACGCTGCGTATCACGCGGGCAGAAATAATATTCACCGACGCGCACGCCGGTTTCCAGCATGGTTTCGTCCGTGAGATCGTCCAGCGGCTCCAGCGCCAGTGTGCCATCGAGTTCGCGATACCAGAAAGGCATGAATTGGCCCTGCTCGTCATGCCCCGACTCGCCAGCACCCTGATAAAAACTATCCAGCCCGTCGAACGCGCCCGGTTCCCAGGCAACGTAAGCCGCCAGCAGCGTCGGCTGCTCCTCCAGTATCCGTCGAATATAACGAACCATTTCCTCGCGGCTCATCATCAGTGCCGGCAGACCATCTTCCTGCATTTCGCCCAGCTGGCGATTGAGCAACGCCAGTTGTTCGGTCACCGCAAAGGGTTGCTCCAGCTGTCGACGGATGCGCAGGCTTTCAGCGGTAGCAATGGCTTCCAACTGGCTGCGCACACGCTGCCCCAACATCTGCTCGCTGCGTTCGATGACCATGCTCTGGTTGCGCTCGAATGCCAACAGGGCGTACAGAGTCATGATACCGACCGCGATGAACAGGCAGGCACCTGCCAGCGCGGCTATGGAAAACTGGATGGATCTGAGTTTCATAGGGGCCTCGGCCAGGGAGCTGATGAACGCTTTATCGGCCGTGATAGTCAAACCTCCAGCCATGATCTGATATCGTTCATCAGGTCAAAGCTGTTAAACCCGAAACATGGAAGGAAATCACCATGCGTATCCGCCTGCTTTGCTGTCTTCCGTTCATGGCGCTGGCTAGTTGCGAGACCGTCAACACCACCCAGGGCGGCGCCGTCGGTGTCGATCGAAGTCAGTACATGTTCAGCGCGCTGTCCAGCGCTGAAGTCGACCAGATGGCCGCCGAGTCGTACAACGAGATGCTTGCCGAAGCGAAAGCCGCAAAGGTCTTGAACACCGACACCGCCATGCTCAAGCGTCTGAACCGGATTGCTGATCAGCTGGTAAAGGAAGTGGACCACTTCCGTCCCGATGCCAAGAGCTGGAATTGGGAAGTCAACCTGATCAAGAGTGATCAACTGAACGCCAGCTGCATGCCCGGCGGCAAGATCATCTTCTTTACCGGCATTGTCGACAAATTGCAGCTGACCGACGACGAGATCGCCCAGATCATGGGGCATGAAATCGCCCATGCTCTGCGTGAGCATGGCCGCGAAGCCATTTCCCGTGCTTACACCACGCAGATGGGCACCCAGGTAATAGGTTCGTTGCTGGGCCTGGGCGATGGCGCACGACAGGCTGCCGACATGGCAGTTCAGTATGGACTGACCCTGCCCAACAGCCGCTCCAACGAAACCGAAGCGGACCTGATCGGTCTGGAGCTGGCGGCCCGCGCCGGCTACAAACCGGAGGCCGCAGTCACCCTGTGGCAGAAGATGGCGCGCGCCGCTGAGGGTGAGCCGCCGGCCTTCCTGAGTACGCACCCCTCTTCCTCGGGGCGCATCCAGAACCTGCAAAACACTATCCCCAAGGTGCAGCCACTGTATGAAGCGGCGCGATAAGACCGGTATGAATAGCTCAGGTTCCTAATACATAAGTCTAATATCACTATTCAATCACTTGATTTCCTGCATATTTCATCTATGTTACAGCGGTTGAAAAACGATCGCCCTCTGGGCAAACCCTGAGATGCAGTACTCGAGGATGAACATAATGAGAAAAACCCTGATCGCCGGCAGTGTCGCCGCTGCTGTGCTGGCTCTGCCCACCCTGTCCATTGCCCAGACCCAGAACAACGGCTTCAGCTTTGTTGATGACGCCAAGGCCACCCTGGGCTTGCGTAACCTCTATTTCAATGGCGATTACCGTGAAGGTGATGGTTACTCGAAAGATGAAGAATGGGGTCAGGGTTTCATGCTCGACTTCCAGTCCGGTTATACCCAGGGCCCGATCGGCTTTGGTCTGGACGTATTCGCCCGCTCGGGTATCCGTCTGGATTCCGGTAGCCGCACCAGCAAGGCTGACCGCAGCCGCAACCCCGGCACCATGTTCCCGCTGGATCATGACGACAGCGCCGTTTCCGAGTTCAGCCAGATCGACTTCGCCGCCAAGGCCAAGGTATCCGAGACCGAGCTGAAAATCGGCCGTGGCCTGCAGCCCAGCCTGCCGGTACTGACACGCAACGACGGTCGCCTGCTGCCCCAGACTTACAGCGGCGCGACGCTGACTTCCAAGGAAATCGACAATCTGACTCTGCGCATCGGTCAGATGGATGAAGCCAGTGGCCGTAACTCCACCTCCCATGAAGGCCTGCTGCTGGGCGGTGGTTCCGAGCGCGTGAACAAGTTCCAGTATGCCGGTGGTGACGCCCAACTGGGTGATAACCTGGTTGCCAGCTACTACTTCGCCAAGCTCAAGGATTACTACAAGCAACATTACCTCGGTGCCGTCCACACCCTGGACCTGGGTGCCGGTCAGCTGATTACCGACCTGCGCTATTTCGACAGCGGCTCCACTGGCGCCAACGATAGCGGTGAAGCCGGCTATGCAGCCCGCGGCGTATACAACGACGGCGAAGTCGACAACCGCGCCATGAGCGCCATGTTCACCTACAAGCTGAGCAACCATGGCCTGGGCCTGGGCTACCAGAAGATGAGCGGCGACAGTGACTTCGCCTACCTCAACAACGGTGGCGGTGCCACTGCCTACCTGATCACCGACTCGCAGATCAACAAGTTCGAGCGTGCCGGCGAGAAGACCTGGGTTGGTCAGTACAGCTACAACTTCGCCGACCTGGTACCGGGTCTGAAGTTCTCCGCCAAGTATCTGCGCGGCAGCGACTTCGACGTCGCACCCGGCGAAGGCGACAAGGAATGGGAGCGTAACCTGCGTCTGGATTACACCGTCCAGCAAGGTTTCCTGAAGGATCTGGGTGTGTCCCTGCGTCACGCCAGCCTGCGTTCCGATGCGGACCGCGACCAGGACCAGGTACGGGTCTATCTGACCTACAACTTCGTTCTGCTCTAAGTCGATCAGATGCCCCGGTACGCCGGGGCATCATTTCCTTTTTCCCTCCCTCTCTCCACCAACTTCCCCCTCCGCACTTTCCCCTGCCTGCAGTGGTCTGTAGTCTGAGCAAGTACGTATTGGTTCTTGCATTGCGACTTCAGAGGCGACCATGGTCAGACACTTTCAAAGCTTCGAGAAAAAGTTCAGTGACAGCGGCTTATGGAACAAGCTGTCCCGCTACGCCAGGACTGCCGGCAAAGAGGTGGTGGAAAAGGTGCTGTGGCTGTATTACGCCGCCCAGGACCCGAACACCCCGCGCTGGGCCAAGACAGCCATTTACGGCGCACTGGGCTATTTCATCTTCCCGCTGGACGCGATTCCCGACTTTGCAGCGGTAGTAGGTTATACCGATGATCTGGGGGTATTACTCGCCGCCCTGGCCACGGTCTCCGCCTATATCACCGATGATGTCAAAGCCCAGGCGAGTCGCAAGCTGGAGCGCTGGTTCGGACCTAGGGTGATGGATGAAGGAGGCATCACCATAGACGGAGAAAAACACTAAGCCCACTATCGCCGTTTTCAGTTTGCCGGCAGGCCGTTTGGGCTGCCGGCTCGCCATCCTCAGAACCGCAATACCGCCGCCGCGCCCGCACCGCCCTCCATCATGCCTTTGGGGAGAACTACTACCTCGGCCCCCGTCTGGAATGCTCGAGGAATCAACTGATCGAGCACATCGGCACCCCCTTGCGTGGTATCACTATCCGCGTCATACAGATCCACCGCTCCGTTCTGCGGATTCACCACCCCCGGCACGCTGCGACCCGACTCGACCAGCAGCAGCGCTACCCGCCCGGCATATACCGCCTCACCGATCTCTGGAAGGCTATCGCAGGCCAACTGCTTGCCTTTGGCAGCGCTGTAGCGTTCCAGAATGCTGTCCAGCCAGGCACTGTGCCGGCGGCTCATGATTTCCGTCGCCTCGCGACGCAGTTCGGCGGCTTCCAGCAAGGAAGGATCCATCGGGATACCTTCTTCCAGCAGCTGTGAATTGTGACTGATCGCCCGAAAAGCCGCCTGGTTACGGGGCAGGGCTGCCAGAATCAAGGGCAGGCCCGGACGGGAATGATGCTCAGTGATGGATTTGTCGATCGCACGGAAATAGCGCTCACGATCGACGTCTATTTCATCCTGTTTGCCACCGCCACCGGCCTCATGCGGAGTCATGCCTCCGGCCTTTTCTGCAGCCCGACTGAAGCCACCGGGGTACCCGGCCTGATTCTTGTCGGTCAGTTCCGAACCCAGTGCCTCTTCCAGGTTACGCGGTACCGATGGGTGCAGCTCGACCTGATGGGTGACGTGGCGATCACCCTCGCATAGCCGCACCGCATCGCGGGTCACACAGAGAATCTGGAAGCTCTCCGCCAACTGGCTGATACGCAGCAGCGGTTGCAGATAGGGTTGGCGATCCACCCGGATGCGCTCCTCCACGACCTGATGGAGGGAAAAGACCCTGAACAGGTCTTCGCTGCCCAACACCGCGAGCCCGCTCCGCGGGGAATTCCATAGTTCGTCTTCGTTGAGCAGCGCCTCAAACTGCTGCAGTAACTTCTGCTCCGTCGGGGCGGTTGCTCCGTCCATCTGCTCACGCAGTTGGCGCAGGAGGTTCCGGTAACGGACCTTGTTCTGTTCTCGCTCGGGAAATGTCCGCTCCATGGGCATGTAGAGCGAAACGAAAGTCTGACCTTGTAACTTCAGCAGTTCATCCAGTGCTGCTCGCGTGATGTGTTCGTACATATGCAGTCACCTCGATCGTGGAGCCTCCCTGATTACGACGAGGTTGATGGCTGCGAGTTCAGACAGTCCGACCGCCTGCCGTCGCCTGCCCTTACCTGCATTTCAATCAGCAAGACGGCCTTGCCGAATACTTTCACCGCCTTGCCAGAGATGCCACTCACCCGGCTGGCAGGCATGCCATTGCTCGTTGCTGGTCAGCGGCTCGGTGGCAATTACGGTCACCACATCATTGGGCGTCGTGTGTTCCTGAAAATCCACGGCCATTTCCACATCGCGCAGATGAGCCGGGCCGAAAGGCGCTCGGCGGGTGATCCAGGCCAGCTTGGTGGTGCACAGGGTGAACAGCCACTCACCATTGCTCAGCAGCAAGTTACATACCCCTCGCGCCGCATACCCGGCGCACGCATTCGTCAGGCAATCGAGGAGTTCGGCCTGGCTCGGCTGTTCAGCGAACTGGCCGCGCAGACGATTGAGCAGATCGCAGAAGATGGCTTCGCTGTCGGTGTTGCCCACTGGTTGGAACGGACCCGGGCCAGCCACGAAACCATTGATCTGGCCGTTGTGGGCACAGGTCCAGTATTGTCCCCACAGCTCGCGGGTAAACGGATGGGTGTTGGCCAGGCTGACACGCCCCACATTGGCCTGGCGGATATGGCAGATCACATTTTCCGATTTGATCGGATAGCGCTCGATCAACTGGGCGATGGCCGAACTGTGGCATGGCGCCGGGTCATGGAAGCAACGAACGCCCTTGCCCTCATAGAAGGCCACCCCCCAGCCATCACAATGGGGCCCCGTCTTGCCGCCACGCTGCATCAATCCGGAAAAGCTGAAGCAGATATCCGTCGGCACGTTGGCACTCATACCCATCAGTTCACACATCTCACATCTCCGTTACCGCCCGACCGCCGGGACCATCTTGGCCGAACATGGTACCGTAGATAGCGTCTCATCACCCATGCACACCCAACAGGGCAGATCCATGATCACGCTACGCAATTCCCTTCTCCCCGGCGTCACCGCCTGACGGCCCGGTTACCGCTCGCGCTGGCAAGCCGCATATCGGTTTATGGCCAGCGGGCTGAATGATATTGCTGATACACTCCGGCCCCATGACCATGCAATCTCCCCTGAGCCTGTACCAACAGGCCATCGCCTACCAGGGGTTCATCCCCGACCCGGCGCAGCAGAACGCCGTTGACCATCTGCAGAACTGTTTCGAGGCATTGCACACCGGCAGAACCACACCACCCCGCGGAGTCTATCTCTGGGGTCCGGTGGGTCGCGGCAAGACCTGGCTGATGGACAGTTTCCACAGCAGCCTGCAGGTGCCCAGCCGGCGCCAGCATTTCCATCACTTCATGCAATGGGTGCACCGCCGGCTGTTCCAGCTGACCGGCACCGCCGACCCACTGAGCAGTATCGCCCGTGAACTGGCGACCGAGGTGCGGGTGCTCTGCTTCGATGAGCTGTTTATCAGCGATATCGGCGACGCCAGCATTCTCGGCCGGCTGTTCATCACGCTGTTCGAGGAAGGTGTGGTGCTGGTCGCCACGTCCAACCAGCCGCCGCAGCAGCTGTATGAGCATGGCCATAACCGCGAACGGCTGCTGCCGGCGCTGGCAGCCATGGAGCGGCACATGCAGGTGGTCGATGTGGATGGCGGCCAGGATCACCGGCTACATCCGGGGCAGCAACACCAGCGTTATTGGGTTCAGGACGCAGCAGCGTTGGCGGGGGTATTCGAGCGGCTGTGCGGCGGTACTGCGGTATCCAGCGAACCGGTGCAACTCAATCATCAACACTTGCAACCACTGCGCCATTGTTCACAGGCGGTCTGGCTCACCTTTGCCGAACTCTGCGAACGCCCCCTGGCTGCCGCCGACTTCATGGCACTGTGCGACCGTTTCCCGGCAATTTTGCTGGAGCAGGTGCCCGCTCTGAGCAGCGCCCAGCGGGAAGCGAAGATCGCCCGCGGCACGGAAGATGCGGTGGAGCAGGTAACGGCCGGCGACCGGGTGTTACCGCCGCTATCGAAACAGGACGACAGTGTGCGCCGGCTGATTGCCCTGGTGGATGAATGCTATGACCGACGAGTGCCGCTGTATATCGAAGCCGCAGTGCCCCTGACCGAGCTCTATACCGAAGGCGCCCTCACCTTCCCGTTCCGCCGCACGCTCAGCCGTTTGCAGGAAATGCAATTGGCGCGCTTCTGAACGAAAAAACCCTCGCATCTCTCGATGCGAGGGTTTCGGATATGGCGCAGCGGACGGGACTCGAACCCGCGACCCCCGGCGTGACAGGCCGGTATTCTAACCAACTGAACTACCGCTGCGCGTTACCTCGAGTGGTGGGTGATGACGGAATCGAACCGCCGACCCTCTGCTTGTAAGGCAGATGCTCTCCCAGCTGAGCTAATCACCCATTTTCTCTCGAAGTGGAGCGCATTCTAGACAGGTTTTGCGGTTATGGCAATCGTCTGTGCTCAGTGATCGAAATCACTCGCCGCATGCCGTTCCGGCACCTGCTCATCCAGCTCGCCCCAGGTGCGGTTGACCTGTCGGCCGCGCTGCACGGCAGCACGTTGACCAACCTCCTCGGCCCAGCGCAATACATGGGTATAGCTGTGCGCTTCGAGGAACTCCGCCGCCTCGTATACCTGGTTAGTGGCCACCCCGCCGTACCAGGGCCAGATTGCCATATCGGCGATGCTGTACTGCTCGCCGGCAACGTAGCGGTTATCCGCCAGCTGGCGATCGAGCACATCCAACTGCCGCTTGACCTCCATGGTGTAGCGGTTGATTGGATACTCGAACTTCTCCGGCGCATAGGCATAGAAATGACCGAAGCCGCCACCCAGAATGGGTGCGCTGCCCATCTGCCAGAACAGCCAGTTCAGGCATTCGGTGCGCCCGGCGATGTCCTGCGGGATGAAGTGGCCGAACTTTTCCGCCAGATACAGCAAAATGGAGCCGGACTCGAACACCCGCAGCGGCGGATTGATGCTGGTATCCAGCAGCGCCGGGATCTTCGAGTTGGGGTTGATGCCCACAAAACCACTGCCGAACTGATCGCCTTCACCGATGCGAATCAGCCATGCGTCATATTCGGCCTCGGCAATGCCCAGCGCGACCAGTTCCTCCAGCATGATAGTGACCTTGACCCCGTTGGGTGTGGCCAGGGAGTACAACTGCAGCGGGTGCTTGCCTCGGGGCAACTCACGCTCGTGGGTCGGGCCGGCGATAGGACGATTGATGTTGGCAAACTTGCCGCCATTATCCTTGTCCCAGGTCCAGACCCGGGGTGGTGTGTAGGTGTCGTTACTCATTCTGTTCTCCCATGCTGATTCCAGCGGGACGCCCGCCGGAGAAGAATGACATGGGAGGATACTAGCCCCGGCGGGCGCCACTGGCCACCGCAGTCACCGAATCAGGCGCTGCGGATTTCCCCGTCCTCCAGGAAGATTCGGCTGTTTCGTGGCCTGATCCAGGCATCGCCACCCTGCACCAGACCCAGCTCACCCATGGTGCCTACCCCAGCGCCATCCAGCCTGCGTACACGCCCAGCAGCAGGAAGATCACTGCGGTAATCCCCCGAATCAACCCCAACGGCAGCTTGCCCGCCGCCGCATTGCCAAGAAATACCACCGGCACGTTAGCCAACATCATCCCCAGCGTGGTACCCAGCACCACCCACAGATAGGCATCGAATTGCGCAGCCAGTACCACGGTTGCCACCTGGGTCTTGTCGCCCATCTCGGCCAGAAAGAAGGCCACCAGCGCTGCCATGAAGGCGCCGTAACGGCTGATCGGCGGGGTGTCGTCCTCATCCAGCTTGTCCGGCACCAGGGTCCAGGCCGCCACGGCCAGAAAGCTGATAGCCAGCAAGGTGTACAGCCAGGTATCGCTGAGCAGGTCGGCAACCAGTTGCCCCACCGCACCGGCCAAGGCGTGATTGGCCACGGTGGCCAGTAGTATTCCCCAGATGATCGGCCAGGGCCGACGGAAACGTGCTGCCAGCAATAACGCCAGCAACTGGGTCTTGTCGCCGATCTCTGCCAGCGTGACTACCCCGGTTGAAACGAAAAAAGCTTCCACGGATGTTCCACAAGAGGGCGGGTCGACCATTCCAATGACATACGAACACCCCCGCCCTCGGCTGGTGTTCCTATGTCAAAGGTCTCGTCAGACCCAGTCACCCAAGGTGACGGCGGGTCGCAAACGCCACGGCCTGCGGGCCGAATATGTTGACGTTTGCCGTGGAAGAAACTTCAGAAAGAAATCTCTTCCGGAGAGACTACTCCCCTAAGACGGCGGCCACTGTAGCAAGGCCCGCCGGTTGAATCAACCCGGCGCGATCGCCGAATACACCTTGAACCGATTGTTCTCGCGCAGCACCCGACAGGGTCCGATGTGCTCCTCGATCAGCGGCGGATATCGCAGAAACCCATTGGCAACGATGCGCAGCTCACCACCGGGCAGCAGGTTGCGGGTGACTTCATTGAAAAATGCCTCGGCGATGCTGGTGTCATGGCGGATGCCGGTATGAAATGGCGGGTTGCTGACCACCGCGGCAAAGCGGCCATGCACGTCACTCAGGCCATCGGAAGGATAGACCTGCGCTTGCACTCCATTGACCAGCAGGGTCTGCTCGGCACAGTACAGCGCCATGGCATCGACATCCACCAGCTCAAAGCGGGTGTCCGGATTACGCCGGGCCAACACCGTGGCCAGCACCCCGGCACCACAACCGAAGTCCAGCACTTTGCCCGGCGGCAGCGGCGCCAGTTCCTCCAGCAGCAATTGACTGCCTTCATCCAGCCGGCCATGACTGAAAACCCCGGGCAGACTGACCAGTTCAACGGTCTGGTCAGGAAAGGTCAAGGCAATGGAGCGCTGCCAGTCTTCCAGGCGAAATGGCGCGGGCTGATCCTGGACGATGCAGCGCCACAGTTGGCAATGCCGGGCGGAATCCAGCTTCTCGATTGCAGCACCATGTGCCGTCAATAGCTTTTCCGCCCGGGTAATGCCGCCCTTCTTCTCCCCCACCAGATACAGCGGGCAACCGGCCCGCAGCAGCGGCGCTATCTGCGCCAAGGCGAACTCGGCGCGCTCGATGGCTTTGGGCATCACCAGAATCGCCCCCTCCAGCCCGTCGACCTGTGGGCAGAGATGGGAGAAACTCAGATGCGTCTCATCCAGTCCGGCACTGAGGCCCTGCTGCACGAAATAGTCCCAGGTCCAGACATGCCAATCAGCCGGCACCTGTCGAGTCAGCCCATCTACAGGTGGGTTGACCAGCAGCAGGCGCTGGCCGGCAAACAGCTCGGCGCTGCGTTCAAGTATCTGGCTGGTGTTATCCATGGCTGTGCTCCGAAGGTGAACCGGGCCGGGCATTGTACGCGGGGGCAGCAGGAGCTTAAAGATGGATTGCCCCGAACCTCAGCCTTTCCTTGGCTTGGCCCGCGTCGTCGGCTCGGCCTGCGATGGGTCATCCGGCCAGTAATGCTTGGGATAGCGCCCTTTCATGTCCTTCTTCACCTCGGCATAACTGCCACTCCAGAACCCGGCCAGGTCCTGGGTCACCTGCACCGGTCGACGCGCCGGGGAAAGCAGGTGCAACTTCAATGCTACCCGGCCCTGGGCGATACGTGGCGTTTCGCGGCTGCCGAACATCTCCTGCAGACGCACCGCCAGTACCGGCGGTTGCTCGCTGTAGTCGATACGGATACGTGACCCGGTGGGCACCGTCCAGTGCGTGGGCGCCAACTCGTCGAGCTGTGACGGCAGCGGCCAGGGCAACAGGCCAGTGAGGATGGCTGGCAGATCCAGGTTGGCGAAGTGCGCGAGCCGGGTGACCCGGTCCAGCCAGGGGGCAAGCCAGTCTTCCAGGCCATCGAGTAAGGCCTGGTCGGAGACGTCCGGCCAGCGGCTATCAATGTCCTGCTGCTCATCCAGCTGGCGCAGCAGCAGGATACGCGCCTGCCACTGGCGCAGCGCCGGCGTCCAGGGCAACAGGCTCAGCCCCTGCTTGCGCACTACATTGCACAGGGCCCGGCTGCGCTGGGCCGGGTCAATGTCCGCCAACGGCTCGCGGTGCAGCACCAGGGTACCGATGCGCTGCTGGCGCTCGGCGATCAGGGTTTCGCTGCGCGGGTCCCATTCCAGAGTCTGCTCGATCTGCAGCATCTCCGGCAGGTAGTGCTCCAGCCACTCCGGGTCCAGCGCCGCAGCGAGAAATATCCGCGCATTGCGCTGGCTGGCATGGCCGCCGAGACTGGCAATCACCAGCCAGGGCTGCTGTTGCAGACTGTCGACCTGGGCGAAGGCGGCGGCGCGGCCATTGGCCAATCGGTAGTCCGCGCCCTGCTCGCCACGGCGCTGGGCAATGCGGTCCGGGTAGGCCAGCGCCAGCAACAGGCCGGCCCAGCGCTCGCTGTCCGGCTCCGGCACGGGTTGCGCAACATCGATGCGCTCGATCAATCGCTGCCACTGCCCGGCCAGCTGGCGCGCCCGCTGCAGCGCACCGCGATCCAGGGCCGGCTCGCCAGCGGGGTGGTCGAATGCTGCCAGCCGGCGGGCGATATCCGCGTCCTCCACGCCGCGCAACAGGTCCCGCTCGCCGAGAATCGCGGCCAGCCGGCAGGCTTGACGCCCCAGCCCCAACTGCTGCCCCCGCAGCAGCATGTGCGCCAGCCGCGGATGCATCGGCAACGCTGTCAGCGCCGCGCCGTGGTCGGTCAGCTGCCAGCCCCGCTCAGTCCGTGCCAGGGCTCCCAACTGGATCAGCAGATCCCGCCCCTGCTGCAGCGCCGCTCCCGGCGGCAAGTCGAGCCAGCGCAGCTCCGCCGGGTCATCTATACCCCATTGCGCCAGTTGCAGGGCCAGGGGCGCGAGATCCGCTTGCAGTATCTCCGCCTGACCCTGGGCAGCCAGCTGCTCCTGCTGGCCAGCCGACCACAGGCGATAACACACGCCCGGCTCGGTACGCCCGGCACGACCTGCACGCTGGGTAGTGGCCGCCTTGGATATGCGGCGTGTGTGCAACCGGGTCATTCCTGACACCGGGTCGAAGGCCGGCTCGCGGTGCAACCCCGAGTCGATGACTACCCGCACGCCGTCGATGGTCAGACTGGTCTCGGCAATCGGTGTAGCCAACACCACCTTGCGCCGCCCGGCCGGTGCCGGGCTGATAGCCTGACGCTGCGCGGCGAAGTCCAGGTCGCCATACAGGGGGGCGATATCCACGTCAGGATAACTGTCCACCGCATGTTCCAGCCGCCGCTGCAATCGGCGGATCTCTGCTGTTCCGGGTAGAAACACCAGCAGACTGCCGGACTCGGTGGCCAGCGCCTGCAGGATCGCCTGCTCAAGCAACGGCTCCAGCGGCTGGCCCGGCGTGGCGGCGGTGCCATAATGCACCTGCACCGGATACTGACGCCCCTCACTGCTCACCAAGGGCGCGTTGTCCAGCAGACGGCTGACCGCCGCGGCGTCCAGCGTGGCAGACATGACCAGTAGTTTCAGTGGGTTGGCGTCGTCGCGCAGATACTGCTGGGTCTGCAAGCAGAGCGCCAATCCCAGATCGGCGTCCAGGCTGCGCTCATGGAATTCATCGAAGATGACCAGGCCAATGCCCGGCAGCTCGGGGTCGGCCTGTAGCAGGCGCTGCAGAATGCCTTCGGTTACCACCTCGATGCGAGTCGCGGCGCTGACCCGGGTCTCCAGGCGAATACGATAACCGACCGTCTGGCCCACCGGCTCACCAAGCATCTGCGCCAGGCGCTCGGCAGCCGCCCGGGCCGCCAGCCGCCGCGGCTCCAGCAGGATGATCTTCTGCCCGGCCAGCCATTCACTGCGCAGCAGCACCAGCGGCACCAGGGTAGTCTTGCCGGCGCCAGGCGGCGCCTGCAGCACCACCGCCGGCGAGCGGGCCAGTTGCTGGTCCAGCTCGGCCAGCACCGTTTGTACAGGAAGATCAGACATGCACGGGATATCCGGTCAAAGGGGGCATTATAACCGCCCGCGACTTCAAGCCGTCACGGCACCAGCGTATAGTATGCAGGGTCTGGATACGTTGCCTACCCCGAGGAATATCATGCGCCTGAAAGCTCTGGCCAGCGTTCTGCTGACCACCACTCTGGTTTCCCAATTGACCGCCTGCGGCAGCATCTTCTACCCCGAACGCCGCGGTCAGATCAGCGGTGAGATCGACCCCGGCGTGGCGATTCTCAACGGTATCGGCCTGCTATTCTATGTCATCCCCGGGCTGGTGGCCTTCGCTGTGGATTTCGCCACAGGCGCCATCTATTTCCCCGATGAACGCTACACCCTGGCACCCGAACGCCTGCAGGAAGCTGTCGATGCCCAGGGCCAAGTCGACCCGCTTAAACTCGAAGCCATTCTGCAACAGGATCTGGGTCTGCAGCTGCCCATGCAGCATGCTCGGCTGCTGAACAGCCCGAACGGCGCACACTTGGCCCTGCTCGGGCTGCCGGCCCGCACCTGATGGAGATATCCGCCCAGCAGCTGAGCACGCGCAATGCCCGCCTGCTACGGCTGGCCACCTACGCTTCGGTAATGGTCGCGATCCTGTTGATCACACTCAAGGCCGTCGTCTGGTTCATGTCCGGCTCGGTAAGCCTGCTGGCTTCGCTGATCGACTCGTTGATGGATGCCGGCGCGTCGCTGATCAATCTGGTCGCGGTCGCCTACGCGCTGACCCCGGCGGATAAGGGCCACCGTTTCGGCCATGGCAAGGCCGAGGCGCTGGCCGGTCTGGCGCAATCGGTGTTCATTGCCATCTCGGCTATCGTGGTGTTGCAACAGGGTATCGATCATCTGCTCAACCCCAGGCCGCTGGAAGCAGCCTGGTTCGGGGTGGCGGTAATGCTGATCTCGATCATCGCGACCTTGTTGCTACTGGCTTTTCAGCGCCATGTGATTCAACACACCGGCTCAACCGCGATCCGTGCCGATGCCCTGCATTACCGCTCCGATCTGTTGATGAACGCCAGCATTATCATCGCGCTGATCCTGGCCTATTACGGCGTACCTGGAGCGGATGCGGTGTTCGGTATCGGCATCGCCCTGCTGATCGCTTTCAGCGCCCTGCAGATTGGCCGCGACGCGGTGCAGATCCTGATGGATCACGAATTGCCCGATGCGGTGCGCAAGGAAGCCATGGCGCTGGCTCGTAGCGTGCCCGGCGTGATCGACGTGCATGATCTGCGCACCCGCGAGTCCGGCCAGCAGTGGTTCATGCAGTTGCACCTGGAGTTGCCCGGCGACCTGTCGCTGACCGATGCCCATGAGCTGGGCGAACAGGTCCGTCACACGATCATCCGGCGCTTTCCCCAGGCGGATGTGCTGGTACACAAGGACCCGGTCCACCCCCAGCCGTCCGCACAAACGCAAACGGCCGACTGAGTCGGCCGTTTGCGCTGGGTCCGTTGAGGTATCCGGGTTGGATACTGCCTGTCCTCCGTGCCTTGTGGGCTGGGGTGGCCGGGTGACGAATCGATCCGGTAGAACCTTCCGTCTCAGGGCTGCTCGAGTGGAGCACCTGTTTGGACTCGCCGGCCAAGGCTTGAAACTTGTGATTATGGTAACGCGCAGGCAGCACCATTTCTTGTCTTTTATTGCCCATCAAGCGGTCAATTGCGCAATAATATCGCGACCAACTCAATATTCCTGCAACTACACGAGGTGGACGCATGAATGAATACACTCTGGACCGATATGATCTGAAAATTCTGGCCGCATTGCAGCAGGACGCCCGTATCAGCAATCAGGAACTGGCCGAGCGCATCGGCCTGTCGCCTTCACCCTGTTCACGACGGGTAAAACAGCTGGAAGAAAGCGGCTATATCACCCGGCAGGTGGCATTGCTCAACCCGCAGAAGCTGGGGCTGACCCTCACCGCCTTCGTGATGATCGGCATGGACCGCCATACCCCGGATCGCTTTGCCGGTTTCGAGGACACCATCCGCCAATGCCCCGAGGTGTTGAACTGCAGCCTGGTTACCGGCATGGAAGCGGATTACCAGTTGCGGGTGGTGGTGCCCGATATGGACCATTATCAGCAGTTTCTGCTGGGTACACTCACCCGCATCGAGGGAGTGTCCAGCGTGCGCTCCAGCTTTGTACTGAACCAGGTGGTCTCGAGTACGGAATTGCCGCTCAACCACCTGGTCACAAAATAGACAGCCCTTTTTCCTGACAGGAGACCATTGTGTCCTACGAAGAATTCGAAGCCCTTGCCCTGCCCTTGTCCATCTTTGCCCTGGTAGCCTTCATGGGATTCATTGTCTGGGATCTGGCAAAGAAGTCCAAGGCTGGCCGCTACGGCACCATGGTGTTGTTCTTCGCCCTGGGCCTGGGCGTGCTGGGCTTCGTGATCAAGGCCGTGATTCTTGGTAGTGTGGATGGCTGACGAGCACCCGAAGCACGACGCCAGGCTTTTCGGGTCCCGCCGACTATAAAAACAAGCATCGGAGTACCGCACCATGAACCTGCATCAGTACGCTGAAACCCATGAAGTCACCAATCAGGTGCCGCCGCTGGATGGTATCAACCTGTACCGCAGCGATCTGCCCCTGCGGCAATGGGTCCATCGTTACCGAGGTGACTGGGCCGATGAACAACTGTCTGCCTATGGCCAACTGGCCGGCGGTGCATTGATGCGGGCCGGCTTTCTGGCCAATGAAAACCCACCGGTATTCCACAGCCATGACCGTCAGGGCCACCGGATTGACCTGGTGGAATTCCACCCCGCCTATCATGAACTGATGAGCGCTGGTATTGCCCATGGCATCACCAGCGCGCCCTGGACTGCGCCTCGCCCCGGCGCCCATGTGGCCCGCGCCGCCACGATGTACCTGCATAATCAGGCGGAGGCCGGCACCAGTTGCCCGATGACCATGACCTTCGCCTGCATACCGGCGCTACGGCTGCAGCCGGATCTGGCGGAGCATTGGCTGCCGAAGATCCTGTCGCGCCAGTACGATCCGCGCAATCTGCCGATGGAGCAAAAGAGCGGCCTGACCATTGGCATGGCCATGACCGAAAAGCAGGGCGGCACCGATGTGCGGGCCAATACCACCCGCGCCTGGCCGATCGCCAATGCCGGCCCTGGCCACGCCTATGAGCTGCTGGGGCACAAATGGTTCTGCTCGGCCCCCATGTGCGACGCTTTCCTGACCCTGGCGCAGACCGACAAGGGCCTGAGCTGCTTTCTACTGCCCCGCCACCGCCCCGATGGCAGTCGCAACCAGTTCTATATACAACGGCTGAAGGACAAGCTGGGCAATCAGGCCAATGCCTCCAGCGAAGTGGAGTTTCGTGGCGCCCTGGCCTGGATGATCGGCGAGGAAGGCCGCGGCGTACCGACCATTATCGAAATGGTGGCATTGACCCGCTTCGATTGCATGATCGGCTCCAGTTCCCTGATGCGCCAGGCCTTGGCCCAGGCCACTCATCATTGTGCCCACCGCAATGTCGGCGGGCGCCCACTGATCGATCAGCCGCTGATGCAGAACGTACTGGCCGATCTGGCCCTGGAAAGCGAGGCGGCGCTGGCCTTGACCATGCGCATGGCCAGCGCGCTGGACCACGCCGATGATCCACACGAGGCGGGATTCGCCCGGCTGGTCACCGCTATCGGCAAGTACTGGATCTGCAAACGTGCCCCGGCCATGATCAACGAAGCTCAGGAATGCCTGGGCGGCGCGGGTTATGTGGAGGACAGCATCCTGCCGCGACTCTATCGCGAGGCCCCGGTGAACTCGATCTGGGAAGGCTCCGGAAACGTGCAATGTCTGGATGTGTTGCGCGCCCTGTCGAAGGAGCCGGGTATTGTCGAAATGCTGTTTGCCGAATTGGGCGATGGCGCGGGAGACCGGCAGCTGCAGGCGCATATCAACAAGCTGCAACAGCAGTTTGCCGACAAGGACGACATCCAGTACCGCGCCCGTCAGTTGACTGAAGATGTAGCCGTGGCGCTGCAGGCCAAGCTACTGCTGGAAGCGGGTAACAACACCGTCTCCGACGCCTTTATCGCCAGTCGTCTGCAGGACCATGGCCGCGTCTACGGCACTTTACCCCGCGGGCTGGATGTGCGTGCGCTGGTCGAGCGGGCGCAACCGCAGGCAAGGTAACTCTGGATCCTCTCTCGAGAGCATGAAACTCGGGAGGATCTTGCTCAACGAGTCAGGGTTTTCCTTCAGCCACACCCAATTAACAGGACGGTGGTGGGCAGTTGCCCTTGGCGAACCGTGTGCGGCCATGGACGGCCGCACACGAGCGCCACGGAAGGCACGGGTGCGTGTTCGCCAAGGGCAACTGCCCAGGGCCGTCAGACGCCGAGCGTGCCCCAGACATATCTGCGGAGCTGGCAGCAAGGCCGCTGGTCGAGATGAAACTCGACGGGGTTGCCATCGACCCTCCTGAGGACGTGCTGGCTGGTGACATAGCATTTGCCGGTAGGGGCGATGGTTGAAATGGAGCCAGCCGGCAGCAGCTGCGGTGCTGGGCAGTCGTGGTACGAGCTAGTGCTCGAACCTCCCAGGGGGGCGGTGCTCGAACCGCCGGCTGGCACGCTCACCTTTCATCAGCCATAAAAAAAGCGCCCCGCGGGGCGCTTTTTTACTCCATGCAGATCAGAAAATCTGCCGCTGGATGATGGTCTCATTGCGATCCGGACCGGTGGAGATGATATCAATCGGCGCACCGACCAGCTCCTCGATCCGGGCAATGTAGGCCTGGGCGTTAGCCGGCAGCCCTTCCAGCGTCTGGATGCCCAGGGTCGACTCGCTCCAGCCAGGTACTTCCTCGTAGACCGGCTCCAGGCCGATATAGCTATCCGCGTCGCTCGGCGCTTCCAGCACTTCGCCTGCAGCGTTACGGTAACCGACACAAATCTGGATTGCATCCAGACCATCGAGCACGTCCAGCTTGGTCAGGCACAGCCCGCTGATGCTGTTGATTTCGATGGCGCGCCGCAGGATAACCGCATCAAACCAGCCGCAACGACGGGCGCGACCGGTGGTGGAACCGAATTCGTGACCGCGCTGGGCCAGACGCTCACCGATGTCGTCGAACAGCTCCGTGGGGAACGGACCAGAGCCGACCCGGGTGGTGTAGGCCTTGGTGATGCCCAGCACATAGTCCAGGTACAGCGGACCAAAACCGGAACCGGTGGCGGTGCCGCCAGCCGTGGTGTTGGAACTGGTCACGTAGGGGTAGGTGCCATGGTCGATGTCCAGCAGCGAGCCCTGGGCTCCCTCGAACATGATATTGGCGCCTTCGCGGCGCAGCTCGTGCAGCCGTGCCGTCACATCCTGCATCAACGGCTTGAGCCACTCGGCATATTCCATGGCCTCGTCGAGAGTCTTCTGGAAGTCGATCGGCTGCACCTTGTAATAATGCTGCAGAGCGAAGTTGTGGTAATCCAGTACCTCCCCCAGCTTGGCAGCGAAGCGCTCGCGGTGGAACAAGTCGCCCACGCGCAGACCGCGGCGGGATACCTTGTCCTCATAGGCCGGGCCGATACCACGACCGGTAGTGCCGATCTTGGCTTCACCGCGGGCCAGTTCGCGGGCCTGATCCAGCGCCACGTGGTAAGGCAGGATCAGCGGACAAGCCGGACTGATGCGCAGACGATCACGCACCGGCACACCCTTGGCTTCCAGGCCGGTCAGTTCCTTGAGCAGCGCCTCCGGGGACAGCACCACGCCGTTGCCGATGTAGCACATCACGTTTTCGCGCAGAATCCCCGAGGGAATCAGGTGCAGAACGGTCTTCTCACCGTCGATCACCAGCGTGTGACCGGCATTGTGCCCGCCCTGATAACGCACCACCGCTGATACCTGATCAGTCAGCAGATCGACGATCTTGCCCTTACCCTCATCACCCCATTGGGTGCCCAGGATGACAACATTCTTACCCATGTTCAGCTCTTGCCTCACTCGTTAGGAACTGGCCCAGCAGGCCATGAAAGTCAAATGTGCAGTTCTTTTACCTGCCAACCATCATTCGCAAAATGCAGAATCCGATCACAACCGAAATCCACCGCCTCGGCTTCGAGCTGACCGGGCAATGCCACTATCACCCGCTCACCGGCTTGACGCAGCTGCATGACCTTGTCGTGCAGACCAGGCTGGCTCGCATGCGGCGCCCAGATGCCGTGATCACGACGGCCACCGTCGATCTCACCGCAGGCCACCAGCAACCGCAGGTCAGTTGAGAAACCCGTAGCCGGGCGCGCACGGCCGAAGTCACGGCCAATCTCGTCATAGCGACCGCCCTGGGCGATGCTCTGACCGGTGCCAGCGACGAATGCCGCGAAGGTCACGCCCGTGTGGTAGTGATAGCCACGCAGCTCCGCCAGATCGAAATACAACGGCACCTTCGGATAGCGCTGGGAAATCACCTGAGCGATTTCCGCCAGCTCGTCGAGCGCTGCCAGAATGGCCTCGGGCGCGCCGTCAAGCATGATGTGCGCACGTTCCAGAATCTCGACTCCACCGGACAGCTCAGCCAGGCTGCAGAGCATGGCTGCCAGGGCTGGTTGCTCGATACGCGAGGTCAATTCCTGCACCTCGTCCAGCGCCTTGCGCTGCAGGGCATTGAACAGAGCGCGTTCGACCGCGCCTTCCAAACCCGCCGCCTCGACCAGACCACGGTAAATACCCACGTGGCCGATATCCAGATGCACACCCTCGACACGCGACGCCGCCAGGGTTTCCAGCATCAACGCAATAACTTCGATATCGCTGGCACTGGACGCATCGCCATAGAGTTCGGCACCCAGCTGGATCAGACTGCGGGACGTGGACAACGGCCGCGGCAGCGTGTGCAGCACACTACCGCAATAGCATAGACGACTGGGGCCTTCGGCGCCGAGGGTATGCGCGTCGATGCGCGCCACCTGGGGCGTGATGTCCGCACGCAGGCCGAGCATACGCCCAGACATCTGGTCGATCATTTTGAAGGTTTGCAGTTCCAGATCATGACCGGAGCCGGTCAGGAGGGATTCGAGATACTCGATATGCGGGGTGATGACCAGGTCATACCCCCAGCGGGAGAACAGATCCAGCAGTTGCCGACGGGCTGCTTCGGTACGCGCCGCCTCTTCCGGCAGCACTTCTTCGATCCCGTCAGGCAAGAGCCAGCGATCAACAGTAGGCATTTTCAAAACCTTTATTACGTAAAGGGCAAAGGTCTGTCGACCCACCCTAGCGGATCAGATATAAGCAGGCAGTACCCGCCAGCATGCTCAGCAACCCGGCAACCCGCAGTTGCCGGTCACTCATACCGCTCACTTCAACCAGCATTCGTTTCCACCGGCGGGGAGCCAGAAAGGGCATCAGACCTTCCAGAACCAGCACCAGACACAGTGCCGCGGCCAGATTCTGCCACATGAACTCGAACCCCTCGCCCGGATCTGCCGGTCACAAAAAAGCCGGGATGACCCGGCTGCGCGATTGTAGCATGTTTTCGACTGGCTACACCCGTTCGTTGGACGAGTGCAGCCAGGCTCGAATCAGGGTTGCTGCGCCCCTTTGAAAAACTTGAAGAATTCGCTGCTCGGGTCAAGTACCAGCACATCGGACTTGCTCGAGAAGCTTTCACGGTAGGCCTGCAGACTGCGATAGAAGGAGTAGAACTCAGGATCCTTGTTATACGCCTCGGCATAGATGGATGCCGCTTCGGCATCACCCTGACCACGGATTTCTTCAGCTTCACGGAAGGCTTCAGCCAGGATCACGCGCTGCTGCCGGTCGGCATCGGCGCGAATACCTTCGGCCAGCTCACGACCCTTGGCGCGATGCTCGCGGGCCTCGCGCTCACGCTCGGAACTCATCCGCTCGAACACGCTACGGTTCACCTCACGGGGCAGGTCCATACCCTTGACCCGCACATCGAGCACCTCGATACCGAGTTCGCGGCGC
Organism: Halopseudomonas bauzanensis; assembly: GCF_900114735.1. GTDB lineage: Bacteria > Pseudomonadota > Gammaproteobacteria > Pseudomonadales > Pseudomonadaceae > Halopseudomonas > Halopseudomonas bauzanensis. The sequence continues at coordinate 247,185 of NZ_FOUA01000005.1, forward strand.
GCGCTCTCGTTAAGATCGCCAGTGATATCGGCCATCAACTGATCGCGCTCACCGGCCACCACCTCATGCAGGGTACGGCGCGCCACTTCGTTGCGCAGACCCGACTCCAGCTGGCGAGACAGACGCTCTTCGGCAATCGAACGCAGTCCGGAGGTAGCGGTGTAGTAGCGTTGCACGTTGGCGATGCGCCACTTGGCGAAGGAGTCCACCATCAGCGCCTTCTTTTCCAGCGTCAGGTAACGCTGGGTGGTGGTGTCCAGGGTCAGCAGACGGCCATCGAACATCTTCGCTTCCTGCACGAACGGCAGCTTGAAGTGCAGCCCCGGTGGCACGTCGTCACGGACGACCTTACCGAACTGCAGTACCAGACCGCGCTGGGTCTGCTCGACGATGAAGAAGCTGTTCCAACCGACCACGATCACCACCAGGGCGATTACGAGTCCGAAAATTGACTTGTTACTCATCAGCGGACCTCCCTTGTACGCACATCACGCTGCTGCAGTTGTACAGGCAGACGGGTATTGGCATCAGCGCCAGCGGCAGATGGAACGGCCGAGGACGAAGATGACGAACCACCGCCCTGCTGCATCAGCTTGTCGATCGGCAGGTACAGCAGGTTGCTGTTGCCATCACCCGACACCATGATCTTGCTGGTGTTGCTCATCACTTCTTGCAGCGTTTCAATAAACATACGCTCGCGCATCACTTCCGGCGCTTGCTGGTACTCGCTCACCAGTAGGTTGAAGCGCTCAGCCTCACCCTGGGCACGGGCGACCATGGCCTGACGGTAACCGCTGGCTTCTTCCAACAGGCGCTGAGCCTGACCGCGGGCTTCCGGAATCACGCCATTGGCATAGGATTCAGCCTGGTTGCGCTCACGCACCTCGTCTTCCCGGGCGCGGATCACGTCGTCAAACGCGTCCTGCACCTCGGCCGGAGCCTGCGCGCTTTCGATGTTCACCTGAACCACGGTGATACCGGTCTGATAAGCATCCAGATAACGCTGCAGACGCTCGGTAGTCTCGACGCCCATCTGCTCACGACCTTCGGTCAGCACCTGGTGCATCCCCGTGGAACCGACCACATGACGCAGCGCGCTCTCGGTTGCATGGCGCAAACTGGTCTCGGGATCTTCTACCTTGAGGACGAAGTCCTCCAGATTGGAGATACGGTACTGCACCGCCAACGGCACCTCGACGATGTTCTCGTCCTCGGTCAGCATCTGACCCTGTTGACGATAAGAGCGTACCTGGGTGACGTTGCGCTGGAATTTCTTCTCGATCGGCGGGAAGTAGAGATGCAGACCCGATTCAACGGTCCGGTGATATTCACCGAAACGCAGCACCACTGCCTGCTCCTGCTCGTCGACCTTGTAGACCGCATTGAATAGCCAGAAAACGAAGATGATCAGGCCGCCGATGACCCAGAGGCCCTTGGGGATGCCCTGTCCACCGCCGACACGCCGGCCGTTGCCGCCATCGCCGCTGCCGCGCTTCTTGCTGCCGAAGATACCGTTCAGGCTGTCCTGCAACTTGCGCAGCGCCTCGTCCAGATCGGGTGGTCCCTGCTTGCCGCCGCGATTGCCACCGCCGCGGTTACCGCCACTACCCCAGGGATCCTGGTTGTTCGAGTTGTTGCCACCACCAGGCTCATTCCACGCCATAGCGTTCTCCGTTATCCAAAACCATTAAACTGCTTCCGCCGACGTGGATGGCCGGCGCAGTCATTTCTGCAATCCTACAGCAAATGTCAGCCGCAGCGCGAACCGCGACCGCCATCCATTATTGCAAAGTGTGTTGTTCGAGAAACCTGTCCGGCTGCCAGCCTTCACGTTTGAGCAGCCGATTGAAGTCGCTGCGCTGCAGGCGCAGATCCAGCTCCTGACGGCCGTCAGCGGCGATGCGCTCGGCAGTGACCGCTCCCGCAGCGTAGAACTGCGCGCGCAGCCGGGCCTCGGCGTGCTCCAGCACAACGCTCTGCTGCACGATATCGTCACCCAGGCGTTCAGCGACAGCCTGCGCCAGCAGCTCCAGACCCTCGCCTTCGCGTGCCGACAGCCAGACCCGCACCGCCACGCCATCGCCGTCACGCTGAATCTGAGGTTCGAAGTTATCCAGCAGATCGATCTTGTTGTAGATCTCCAGCATCGGCAGTTCATTGGCGCCAATCTCACCCAGTACCAGATTGACCTGCTCGATATTCGAGGTGCGCTCCTCATCCGCGGCATCAATTACATGCAGCAACAGATCAGCCTGACTGGACTCTTCCAAGGTGGCGCGGAAGGCTTCAACCAGTTTGTGCGGCAGATGGCGGATGAAACCCACCGTATCAGCCATGATGACCGGGCCGATATCGTCCAGCTCAACCCGGCGCAGGGTCGGATCGAGCGTAGCGAACAGCTGATCGGCCGCGTACACCGCAGATTCAGTCAAGGTATTGAACAGAGTGGACTTGCCGGCGTTGGTATATCCGACCAGGGAGACGACAGGAATTTCCGCCCGGCGACGGGCGCGGCGAGCCTGATCACGCTGGCTGCGCACCTTCTCCAGACGCTTGGAGATCTGCTTGATGCGCACCCGCAACAGGCGGCGGTCGGTTTCCAGCTGAGTTTCGCCCGGGCCGCGCAGACCAATACCACCTTTCTGCCGCTCAAGGTGAGTCCAGCCGCGAACCAAGCGGGTACTCAAGTGATCCAACTGGGCGAGCTCAACCTGCAATTTACCCTCATGGGTACGCGCACGTTGGGCGAAGATATCCAGAATCAGCCCGGTACGATCAATCACCCTGCACTCAAGCTCGCGCTCGAGGTTGCGTTCCTGGCTCGGTGTCAGCACATGGTTGAAGATGACCAGATCACCCTCACCCGCCTTGACCAGCGCGCGCAGCTCCTCAACCTTGCCCGTGCCGATGAGAAAGCGCGGGCTGGGCTGATAACGATTGATAGTCAGGAAATCGACGATCTCCGCGCCGGCCGAGCGTACCAGTTCCAGAAACTCATGAGGGTCTTCACGGTTCTGTTCATCCTGGCCTTCCAGGTGAACGAGTACGGCACGTTCACCCCCCTCATGACGTTCAAAAAACAATCAGGCCTCCAGCGCGATCAAGGATTGCCAGCCTCGGCCTCATCGCCACCCTGCACCGGCAGGCGAACCGGGCGACCGGGCACCACGGTGGAAATGGCGTGCTTGTAAACCATCTGGCTGACAGTGTTCTTCAGCAAAATGACGAACTGGTCGAAAGACTCGATCTGGCCTTGCAGCTTGATGCCATTGACCAGGTAGATGGATACCGGAACACGTTCCTTGCGCAGAACGTTCAGGTAAGGGTCTTGTAGAGAATGCCCTTTTGACATTGCCTCACTCCTTATGGAAACCATTATGGGAACCGCTTTAAATTGAAATGCATTATCCGGCCAGTCCATCAGGACGGACAGCCAGTATCCAGATGACTACGTGACACCTGCCGACAGCAGTACGAGAAAGCTATATGGCGATTGACCCGAGGTATTTCAAGAGCTTGTCCGATCTTTCCGGGTCCAGGCTGTCGAACCATTCGATATCCTCACGCCAACCGCGCAGCCAGGTAAACTGGCGCTTCGCCAACTGCCGGGTGGCAATTACACCGCGTTCGACCATTTCATCGAGAGAGAGTTTCCCGTCGAGATAGTCCCAGGCCTGCCGGTACCCCACTGCACGAACCGACGGCATCGACACATCCAGATCACCCCGCGCATGCAAGGCTTCCACTTCAGCAATGAAACCCTGCTCCAACATCAGTGAAAAACGCAGGGCAATGCGTTCATGGAGGATATGCCGCTCGCGGGGAGCCACAGCCACATAGCGCGTAGTATAGGACATATTTGCCCCACCAGTCGCCCTGCTTTCGGCATTTTCAAGCGCCTGGCGGGCATGCCAATCGGTCAGCGTCACGCCACTCAACAGAAAGACTTCATAAGCACGCTGAATCCGCTGTGGGTCATTGGGATGAATGCGGGCGGCCGCGGTCGGATCGACCTTCGCCAGCTCGGCATGCACTGCCTCCCAACCCTGCGCCGCAGCCAGGGCCTCGATGCGCTGACGCACCAGCGGATCAGCCGCCGGCATTGCGGCCAGTCCGCCGGCCAGAGCCTTGTAATACAGCATGGTGCCGCCGACCAGCAGCGGGATGCGGCCGCGGTTGATGATATCGGCGATCAGCGCCTGGGCATCATGGCGAAAGCGTGCCGCCGAGTAGGCTTCGGCTGGATCGAGGATATCTACCAGATGGTGGGGATAGCGCGCCAGGGTCGCGGCATCGGGCTTGGCGGTGCCGATGTCCATGCCGCGATAGACCAGTGCCGAATCCACGCTGATCAGCTCGCATGGCAGGTGCTCGGCCAGATGCAGGGCCATATCGGTCTTGCCCGCGGCGGTCGGGCCCATCAGGCAGATCACCGTGGGTGTCGCAGAAGCGCCCATTCAACGGCCCCGGAGGAAGAGTTTATCCAGCTCGCCCATGCTCATGCGGGTCCAGGTCGGCCGCCCGTGGTTGCACTGGCCACTGCGCTCGGTCTGCTCCATGTCACGCAACAGTGCGTTCATTTCCGCCAGGGTCAGGCGCCGATTGGCGCGTACCGAGCCGTGGCAGGCCATGGTGGCCAGCAATTCGTTGCGGTGCGCCTCGATGCGGTCACTGGTACCAAACTCCATCAGATCCGCCAGCACATCCTGCACCAACTGCGCCGCATCGGCCTGGCGCAGCAATGCCGGAATTTCACGAATGGCCAAGGTTTCCGGCCCCATGCGCTGCAAGGCAAAGCCCAACCGGGCGAACCAGGCGGCATGTTCCTCGGCGCAGTCGGCCTGACGCTGACTCACCGCCATGGACTCGGGTACCAACAGCGGTTGGCTGCGCAGCCCCTCAAGCTCCATGGCCTGCTTCAGGCGCTCATAGGTGATGCGCTCATGAGCGGCGTGCATGTCGACGACTACCAGGCCGTCGGCATTCTCCGCCAGAATGAATACGCCGTGCAGCTGGGCCAAGGCGTAGCCCAGCGGCGGCACCTCGCCGGCGTCTCCGGCTGGCGGCATCTGCGCAGGCTGACTCGCCGTTTCACCATAAAGCCCGGCATAAGCCTGCGTGGCGCCAGCCAATGCCTGTGGCGAAGGGCGCTCCAGCGCCGCAGGCGCAACCGACCAGGCTGGTGCGGGTTCATTCAGCGGCATATGGGTCTGCCCGGAGAACACCCCGGCGCTCAGGCCCGTGGCGGCCGGCATGGCCGTTGACTGCAAGCCTTCACCAGTTGAATCATCCGTCGCCCCGCTCTGCGAGTCCGGCCGCTGATCGGCCAGCGCCCGGTACAGAGTGCTGAACAGGAAGTCATGCACCATGCGACCGTCGCGGAAGCGTACCTCGTGCTTGGTCGGGTGTACGTTGACATCCACCACCGCCGGATCCACTTCCAGAAACAGCACAAAGGTCGGGTGCCGCCCATTGAACAGCACATCACGATAGGCCTGGCGTACCGCATGGGCCACCAGCTTGTCGCGGATCATCCGGCCATTGACGCAGAAATACTGCAGATCCGCCTGGCTGCGGGAAAAGGTCGCCAGTCCGACCCAGCCCCACAGGCGCAGTCCGCTGCGCTCCTGGTCGATGGTCACCGACTGTTCGACGAAGGCCGGACCGCAGATGCTGGCGACCCGACGCCGCGCCTCCTGCTCGGTGTGCGCCGGCCGCAGGCTAAGTACCGAGCGACCATTGTGCCGCAGATTGAAAGCGACATCGAAGCGCGACAAGGCCAGGCGCTTGACCACCTCTTCCAGGTGGCCGAATTCGGTTTTCTCGGTGCGCAGGAATTTGCGTCGCGCCGGGGTATTGAAAAACAGGTCACGCACTTCCACCGTGGTGCCCCGGGGATGCGCCGCCGGTTGCACCCGCGGGTTCATGTCGCGCCCCTCGGTCTCCACCTGCCAGGCTTGTTCCGCGGTCTCCGAGCAGGAGGTCAGCAGCAGCCGCGACACCGAGGCCACCGAGGCCAGCGCCTCGCCACGAAAGCCCAGGGTGGCGACCCGCTCCAGATCATCCAGATCCATGATCTTGCTGGTGGCATGGCGTGACAGCGCCAGCGGCAGATCACCCTCATCAATACCACAGCCGTCATCGCGCACCCGCAACAGTTTGACGCCGCCCTGTTCGACGTCGATGTCGATTCGCGTGGCGCCGGCGTCCAGGCTGTTTTCCAGCAGCTCCTTGATCACCGAGGCGGGACGTTCGACGACCTCTCCAGCCGCAATCTGGTTGGCCAGACGCGGATTCAACAACTGTATTCGGGGCATGTCAGACTTCGTTAGCAGTATCAGGGGTCATTTTTGACCAGCATGTTGCCGGCCGGCACCTTGAGCACCTGACCGACGCGAATCTGATCGTTACCCAGACCGTTGGCCTGGCGCAGACTGGCCAGGCTGACCTCGTAGCGGGTAGCGATCATCGACAGGGTATCACCCCGCGTCACCATATGCTCACGCGGCCCTTGCGCCAGCTGACCGTTGCTCTTGAGCGCGGCAATGCGCGTACCGGGCGGCGGATTGCGATGGAAGTAGCTGCGGATACCGCTGTGCATCGCCCGCGCCAAGCCCTGCTGGTGGCTGCGGGTCACCAGCTTCCTGGCCTCCCCGGGATTGGAGATGAACCCCGTCTCAACCAGAATCGATGGAATGTCCGGGGATTTGAGCACCATGAAGCCGGCCTGTTCAACCCGGCGCTTGTGCAACGGGGTCAGCTTGCCGATAGAGCCCAGTACCTGCTGCCCGACATCCAGGCTGGCGGACAGGGTAGCGGTCATGGACAGATCCAGCAGCACGCTGGCCAGCACCTGATCCCTGTTGTCCAGACTCACGCCGCCCACGCCGCCGATCAGGTCGGAGCGGTTTTCCCGGTCCGCCAGCAGGCGCGCGGTTTCCGAGGTCGCACCGCGATCAGACAAGGCGTACACCGACGCGCCGAAGGCGCTGGGCCGGGTAAAAGCATCGGCGTGAATGGAGACGAACAGGTCGGCGTTGTGCTTGCGGGCGATCTCGGTGCGCTTGCGCAACGGAATGAAATAATCCCCGGTCCGCACCAGCACCGCCTTGAACCCCGGCTCGGCATCGATCAGTGCTTTCGTCTCGCGAGCGATTGCCAGCACCACGTCCTTTTCCCGCGCCTTGTTATGACCGATGGCGCCCGGGTCTTCACCGCCGTGACCGGCATCGAGAGCAACAATGATATCCCGCTGGCCGGCCTCGCTCACCGAGCGGGTCGGCGTCTGCGGCAAGGGCGAAGCGCTTGGCTCGGCCGTGGCCGGCAGGTCCGGTCGCGGCTCGTTGTCATAGAGGTCGATCACCAGTCGGTGGCCGTGCTGCTGATTCGGCGGCAACGAGAAGCTCTTCGGCTTGACCTCACGGGACAGGTCCAACACCACCCGCAGATCACTGCCGTCACGAGGCGCCGAACGCAAGCCGGTCAGCGGGGTGTTCTGCAGCGGCAGATCACCGGTACTGGCGGCAAAGCGCGCGCCCGAAATATCGATGACGATCCGCTCGGGATTGGACAGGGTAAACAGTTTGTGGTCGGCAGGGCCGGTGAGGTCGAAGACCAGCCGGGTGTTGTCCGGCGCGCGCCACAGGCGCACACTTTCGATCTGCGCGGCCTGCAGCAGGCCGCCATACAGCGTGCCGGTGACCAGCAGTAACAGCCCCAGCGCACGCAGCGTCATTGTTCTGAGTTTTATCACGGCGTTGCTTCGCCTCTTGTGCTGTGCAGCCTGTGGCCAGCAGCCAGGCCGCGCTCCCCATGCCCCTCAATCTGCAGTCTTCTGCCATCGCCGTCAACCGTGATGCTGATGATCAGGTCCGGCTGCGGCAACATGCCCTGGCCTTTCGCGGGCCATTCTATCAAACACAGGCTATTGTCCGAAAAGTAGTCACGAATACCGAGAAACTCCAGTTCCTCGGGGTCGGCCAGTCGATACAGATCGAAATGGTAGATACTCCGCTGCTCCAGCTCATAGGGCTCAACCAGCGTGAAGGTCGGGCTTTTCACCGCACCGGCATGACCGGCAGCGCGGATCAGGCCACGACTGAGGGTAGTCTTGCCCGCGCCCAGGTCGCCCTCCAGCCAGACGCTGCCGCGCCAGTTCAGTGCCTCACCAATAGCCGCGCCCAGGCGTTCCATGGCCTGATCACCTTGTGCATGCAATTCCAGGGTCATCAAATATCCCGCAGGTTCAGATAAAAACGTATGGATGAAATCAGGTCGCTGGCGACGATACCCAGCTGACCGCCCTGCTCTGCCGCCCGGTCACCCGCCAGGGCATGCAGCAATACCGCGTAACGCCCGGCTGCGCCCGCTTCCATGCGCTGGGCCAACAACGCGCCGATCAAACCGGACAGGACATCCCCCATCCCCGCACTGGCCATACCCGGATTACCGTACTGGCATAACCCCGGCAACATTTCATCTGCGGGCCCGGCCACCAGCGAGCCCACCCCCTTGAGGACAGCCGCACAGCCAAAGCGTTCCGCCAACCGCTCGACCGCCGCCAGCCGGTCGGCCTGAATGTCTGCAGTCGCGCAGCCGAGCAACCGGGCCGCCTCGGCCGGATGTGGCGTGATGATCGTCCGCTTGCCCAACGAGACAGCCTGCGGCGCGGCGGCGATGGCATTCAGCGCATCGGCATCCAGTATCCGCGGCAGGTCGCGTTCCAGCACTGCATTCAGCAGTTGTGTAGCCCAGGGACCAGAGCCCAATCCGGGCCCCAGCACCACTGCCGTGGCCTGGTCCAGCAAAGGTGCCAATTGTGCCGGATCATCCACCCCATGCGCCATCACTTCCGGGCATCGGGCCAGCATAGGCACCACATGTTCACTGCGGGTCGCCACACTGACCTTGCCCGCGCCGCAGCGCAGCGCGGTTTCTGCCGCCAACAGGATAGCACCGCCCATCCCCTGGTTGCCGCCAATGACCAGCAGGTGGCCGAACATACCCTTGTGTGCGGCCCGGGGCCGCGGCGCAAGTGTCTCCTGATAGAACGCCAGATCCAGCCGTTGGAGCTGCGGCGCCACGCCCGGCTCGGGCGCCTCGGCCAGTGCGGCGAAACACAGCTCACCGACCTGATCCGGCCCCTGGCCGGTCAGCAGGCCGGGCTTGAGGGCGATAAAGGTCACCGTCAGATCCGCCCGGATAGCGCAGCCCTCGATGACTCCGCGATCAGCATTCAAGCCGCTGGGCAGGTCTACCGCCACCACCGGTAGGCCGCTGGCATTGACCACTGTAATGGCATTGCTGAAGGGATCACGCACCGCCGCTTGCAGCCCGGTGCCGAGCATGGCATCCAGCACCACACCACTTCGCGGCAGAACGCCTCGCCAGGGCTCGATGCTGGCGCCCGCTTCCTGAGCGGCGCGCCAAGCCGCTGCCGCATCGCCTTGCAGACGCTCCGGCGGCGTCAGCGTCAATACCTGCACGTGCCAGCCGGCCCGCTGGGCCAGGCGCGCCACCAGATAACCATCGCCGCCATTATTACCGCCGCCGCACAGCACGGTCAGCCGAACGGCATGGGGCCAGCGCCGGCGCAGCTCGCGCCAGACAGCGGCGGCGGCCCGCTGCATCAGCTCGAAACCGGGCGTGCCGGCGGCGATAATGCGTGCATCCAGCTCTCTGGTAGCCGCGGCGCTGTAGATGTGGCGAGGAAGATCAGGACGCATGGACATGTCACCCGGATGTGTTGTCTGGCAGAATTATACGTTCACTCAAGCACAGACCCCAGCCCCATGCCCGATACCGCTCCCGATTATGTCCAGCTTGCCGCTCAGATCCGCGAGATCGCCGCCGAGCTCGGCTTTCAGCAGCTGGGCATCAGCGACCCAGACATCGGCGCCCATGAACAGCGTCTGCAGCAATGGCTGGATGCGGGCTACCACGGGGAAATGGAGTGGATGGCCAGCCACGGCAGCAAGCGCACACGCCCGGAAGAGCTGGTCCCGGGAACGCGCCGGGTCATTTCGGTGCGCATGGATTACCTGCCCACCGACACCGGCATGGCCAAACGACTGGCCGACCGCGATGCGGCCTATATCTCCCGCTACGCTCTGGGCCGCGACTATCACAAGCTGATCCGCCGCCGTCTGCAGCAACTGGCCGAGCGTATCCAGAACCTGATCGGTCCGTTCGGCTTTCGCGCCTTCGTCGACAGCGCCCCGGTCATGGAACGCGCCCTGGCGACCCGCTCCGGGCTGGGTTGGATCGGCAAGAACACCATGCTGCTGAACCGCAAGGCCGGTAGCTTCTTCTTCCTCGGCGAGCTGTATACCGATCTGCCGCTGCCTACCGATGAACCCTATGAGCAGGACCACTGCGGCAGTTGCAGCGCCTGCCTGAGCAAATGCCCGACCGACGCGTTTGTCGGCGCGCATGTGCTGGATGCCCGGCGCTGCATTTCCTACCTGACCATCGAGCTCAAGGGCGCGATACCAGAGGAGTTGCGTCCGCAAATGGGCAACCGGGTGTTCGGTTGTGATGACTGCCAGTTGGTCTGCCCATGGAACAAGTTCGCCAAGCCCACCAACGAGCAGGATTTCAGTCCGCGCCATCAGCTGGATCAGGCCGATCTGATCAGCCTGTTCCGCTGGGATGAGGAGCAGTTTCTGAAAAACACCGAGGGGTCACCGCTGCGCCGCATCGGCCACGAACGCTGGCTGCGCAATCTGGCCGTAGGTCTGGGCAACGCCCATACCAGCATCCCGGTGGTCGAGGCACTCCGCAGTCGGCTCGATCACCCCTCTGAGCTGGTGCGCGAACATGTGCGCTGGGCGTTGACACGGCACGGAACCAGCCCGGAAAGCTAGAGTGGCATCTGCCTTGAGTGCAGGGGCTGGCCGCCCCACCAGTCCGCCCCGCCACCGTTCAGAACTTGATGAAGTGCTCGCGGTAATGCCGCAACTCGGCAATCGAATCGCGAATATCATCCAGCGCCAGATGACTGCTCTCTTTCTGGAAACCATCGCGCACCGCCGGCGCCCAGCGCGCGGCCAACTCCTTCAGCGTGGACACATCCAGGTTGCGGTAATGGAAGAATTGCTCCAGGTTCGGCATGCCGCGATAGAGAAAACGCCGATCCTGGCAGATACTGTTGCCGCACATCGGTGAGCGTCCCGCCGGCACCCATTTGCAGATGAACTCGAGGGTCATCTGCTCTGCTTCGGCCAGACTGATGGGGCTGTCCTTGACCCGTTGCACCAGACCGGACTGGTTGTGCTGGCGGGTATTCCACTCATCCATGCCGTCGAGCAGCGCATCGGGTTGCTTGATGGCCAGCGCCGGCCCTTCGGCGAGCACGTTCAGCTGGGGGTCGGTGATGATGGTGGCAATTTCGATGATCACGTCCTTGTCCGGATCCAGACCGGTCATTTCCAGGTCGATCCAGATCAGGTTATCTGGGTGCTTCATAGTCGCTCCTTTGCATATTGGCGCCGCCGGGTAGCAGCAGTATACGCGCCCCGTGCTACACTGCGGCGGATTCTCAAGATGCATAATTTATGGCCAAGCGACATCTCACCCGACGCCAGAGCTGGCGGATTCAAAAAATCCAGGACGAGCGCAGCGCGCGCGCCAGCCGGCGGGCCGATCTGGCCGAGGAAAGCCTGCTCGGCGGCGACCTCGGGCCAGAACAGGAAGGCCAGGTCATCGCCCATTTCGGGGTGCAAGTGGATGTCGAGGCCAGCTCCGGCCCGCTGCAAGGCCAGGTCCGGCGCTGCCATCGGCGCGCCAACCTGCCGGCACTGGTAACCGGCGACCGCATCGTCTGGCGTGCCGATAATCAGCAAGGTGGCGTGATCGTCGCACTGCAGCCGCGAGCAACCGAGCTGCATCGACCAGACCATCGCGGCCAGCTGAAGCCAGTGGCAGCGAACGTCGACCGTCTGGTGATTGTATTCGCCCCCCTGCCCACGCCACACAGCAACCTGATCGACCGTTATCTGGTCGCCGCCGAACAGGCTGGACTGGAACCGCTGCTGGTATTGAACAAGGCTGACCTGCTGGATCAGGGCGACTCCGGGCACATCCGCTCGTGGCTGGATGACTACGCCCGCCTGGGCTATCGCACCCTGTGCCTGTCCGCTGGCTCGGGCGAAGGGCTGGATGGCCTGCGCCGGGAGCTGCGTGATCATGTCAATGTGCTGGTCGGTCAGTCCGGGGTGGGCAAATCCTCTTTGATCAACGCTCTTCTGCCGGATGTGGACCTGCGCGTCGGAGCGCTATCAGAGATGACCGGCAAGGGTACCCATACCACCACCACCGCCCGGCTGTTTCACTTTCCTGATGGCGGAGATCTGATCGACTCCCCCGGCATCCGCGAATTCGGCCTGACTCATATCAGCCCCGATGAGCTGCTGGAAGGCTTTATCGAGTTTCGCCCATTCCTCGGCCATTGCCGTTTCCGCGATTGCCAGCACAAGCACGAACCGGGCTGCGCCTTGCTCGAAGCGGTGGCCAGCGGCGAGATTTCCGCCGGCCGAATGAACAGCTACCGGCATATTCTGGCAAGTCTGAGCGGCAACTGAGCCGGTGCTCCAGCGCCCAGAAGCCCTACTGCAGGAGCGGCCTCGGCCGCGAAGCGTTCCGGGTGAGGCCTCGCGGCCAAGGCCGCTCCCACAATAGATCTCTCCTGCTGCGGCGCTTCTAGAGCCTCAGTTCCAGGGACTGACTGTCATCATCGAACAGGTTACGCGGGCGCTCAGAGGGTGGCGTGGCGGGCAGCTCGTCGGCTGCCGGCGCGCTATCCCCAGCCGATTGCGAGTCCAGCGATGCGCCTTCCGGGTCGGCCTGCGCCGAGCCACCTTGCGGCCGCTCAGCGCCGGCCTGCCGCCGCATATCGAACTCGGCACGCTTGTTCATGACCACGATATCGATCCGCCGGTTGATCGGATTGAGCGGGTCGTCCGCGTCGAACAGCGCCGAGTCGGCGTAGCCCACCACACGCGCCACCTGCTGTTCGGGATACCCGGCGGCCAGCAGCGTGCGCCGCGCCGCATTGGCGCGCTGGGTCGACAGTTCCCAGTTGCCGTAATCCCGGCGTCCGGTATAAGGCATGGCGTCGGTGTGGCCGCTGATGCTGATACGCTTCGGCACCTTTGCGATGGTATCGGCCAGGGTCAACAGGATCTCCTCGAAATACGGCCGCAATTCGGGGCTGCCACTGGCGAACATGGGCCGATTTTCCGCATCAACGATCTGGATGCGCAACCCCTCCAGGGTAAACTCCATCAGGATCTGATCACGGAAGCGCTGCAGAACCGGCTCGGTATCGATCTTGTTCTGCAGTTCCTGCAACAGCAGGTCCAGCTCGCGCAGCTCCATCTTGTCCGGCAGCTCATCCACCTCCGGCCGCGCCGGCACCATCGGCTCCAGTTGCTCCAACAGCTCCGGCAATTGGTCCCTGCCACTGTCCAACTCATTGAGGGTACGTTGCGGCGCCGGTGTCGGCGAGCCGCCCAGATCAATTGGGTGCGGGCTGCCACCATCAAAATTGATCGGGTCCTTGAAATAGGCGGAGACCATTTTCAGCTGCTCCGGCGTCGCTACCGTGACCAACCACATGACCAGGAAGAACGCCATCATGGCAATGGCGAAGTCAGCGAAGGCGATCTTCCAGGAGCCGCCGCGGTGGCCGTCAGCCTTGCGGCTGACTCGCTTGACGATGATCGGCTGAGGACTGTCCACGGCTCAGCGCCCCTTGACCGACGTTTCCAGCTCGGCAAAGCTTGGCCGCTGCTCCGGCAGCAGTGCCTTGCGGCCAAACTCCACCGCCAATGCCGGTGGCAGGCCCTGGGCACTGGCGACCAGGCACATTTTGATCGCTTCGTAGGTATTGGCCTCTTCGTTGGCGTCATGCTGGACCGCGGTGCCGAAAGGTCCAACGAAACCGTAGGCCGCGAGGATACCCAGGAAAGTCCCCACCAGCGCAGTACCAACCTTCTCGCCGATCAAGGCGTTGTCCGCCTCGCCGAGGATACTCATGGTGATGACGATCCCAAGCACTGCAGCGACGATACCGAAACCCGGCAGGGCGTCGGCGATCCGGTTCAGGGCGTGGGCCGGCTCGTTCAGTTCCTCGGTGAGGCTGGAAATTTCCACATCGAACAGCGCCTCCAGCTCGTGGGGCGCCATAGTGCCGGTGGACATGATGCGCAGGTAGTCGCAGATGAAAGCGGTCATATGCGCATCCTTGAGAATCGCCGGGTACTTGCTGAAAATCGGGCTTTCCTGGGGCTCTTCGATATCCGCCTCGATCGCCATCATGCCCTCGCGGCGGCTTTTGTTGAGGATCTCATAGAGCACCCCGAGCACATCCAGATAAAAAGCCTTGTTGAAGCGGTGTCCAAAGAAGATCGCCGGGATCTTGCCAAGTACCTTTTTTACCGTCGCCATGCTGTTGGCAATCAGAAAGATACCCAACGCCGCACCGCCAATGATGACGATTTCAAAAGGATGCCACAGCGCCGCCAACATCCCGCCCGACATCATGAACCCACCAAACACGCTGATGGTGACTATCACATAACCCACAATTTTCAGCATATGCCCCGCTATCTCCGACTCGCCCGGCGCCCGACCGGCACCCAAAAAACCATCATACCGGCCTATATCGGCCACAGCGCGCCAATTCTGAATGACAAATTGCAGCGGCTGCTGCCACTCATCGCATCGGCTTTTTCAGCCAAGCCCAGCTTTGCCGGCTTTGCTCTGTATAATGCCTGCAACAACGAAAAGAGATTCGAACCATGACCACTTCCTCTTCTGCATTGCCGTTACTGCTGGAGCCCAGCCAGTTACCGGCATCGCTCGATCCGGCGGTATTTCGGCTGGTCGACCTGAGCAAGTCCGAGCAGTACCTGGCCGGCCATGTCCCCGGCGCCGTGCATCTGCCGCCCGGCAGCATCACCAGCCCTGCCCCGGTTCCCGGGCTACTGCCCGACGTGGCCAGCCTGCAGCAGATTCTCGGCAGCCTGGGCCATCACAGTGAGCTGCATTACATCGTTTACGACGATGAAGGCGGCGGTTGGGCCGGACGCTTCATCTGGATTCTCGACAGCATCGGCCACCCGCACTACAGCTATCTGAATGGCGGTCTGAAAGCCTGGCAGGCCGAGAATTTGCCGCTGGAGCAACAGGCGCATCAGGCCGAGCCAACCCAGCCCACCCTGACCGTCAATAGCGATCACAGCGTGACTCTGGATGAGCTGCTGGCCAACCTGAATAACCCCGATCAGGTGATCTGGGACGCTCGCTCGCCGGCCGAGCACCGGGGCGACAAAGTGCTGGCCGCCCGCGGCGGGCATATCCCCGGGGCCATCAACTTTGAATGGACGGCCGGCATGGACCCGCAGCACGGCCTGCGCCTGCGCGCCGACCTGGCTGCACAACTGCAAGCCCTGGGCATCACTCCTGACCGGGACGTGGTCACCCATTGCCAGACCCATCACCGCTCCGGCTTCACCTATCTGGCGGCCAAGATCCTTGGCTACCCACGGGTCAGGGCCTATGCCGGCTCCTGGGCCGAATGGGGCAACCATCCCGATACACCCATTGATCTCTGAGACCTCTACATGCGCGATCGCCTGTTCATCACTTCCCAATACCTATTGCCCCAGCACCTGCTGTCCCGTCTGGCCGGCGGGCTGGCCAACTGTACCTGGAGCTGGGTGAAAAACCCCTTTATCAACTGGTTCGTCAAGCGCTACCAGGTCGATATGAGCCAGGCCGTCGAGCCGAACCCGACCGCCTACCGCTGCTTCAATGATTTCTTTACCCGCGCCCTGCTGCCCGACGCCCGCCCACTGGATGAGGGCGAAGCCAGCATTCTCTGCCCGGCCGATGGCGCCATCAGCCAACTGGGCAAGATCGAGCATGGCCGCATCTTCCAGGCCAAGGGCCAGAGTTTCAGCGTGCTTGAACTGCTCGGCGGCAATCCGGCCCATGCCGAGCAATTCCAGGGCGGCGAATTTGCCACCGTATATCTGTCGCCCAGCGACTATCACCGCGTACACATGCCCCTGGGCGGCACACTGCGCGACATGATCTATGTACCGGGCAAGCTGTTTTCAGTGAATCAGACCACCGCAGAGAACGTGCCGGAGCTCTTCGCCCGCAACGAACGGGTGGTCTGTCTGTTCGATACCGATGCCGGCCCCATGGCCGTGGTGCTGGTCGGTGCGATGATCGTGGCCTCAGTGGAAACCGTCTGGGCTGGCCTGGTGGCGCCACCGCAACGCCAGCTGCGCAGTGAATCCTACGGCCACCGCGCCCCGGAACTGGAACGCGGCGCGGAGATGGGCCGCTTCAAGCTCGGTTCCACGGCTATTGTGCTGTTCGCTCCCGGACGCGCGCGCTGGGATGAACACCTGGCGGCCGGTAGCCTGGTACGCATGGGTCAGAAGATGGGCGAGCGACTCAGCCCCGCTGACTGAGCCATTGAAGCTGTAAGCGCAACGCCCCCGCTCGCCGGGGGGCGTTGTCACTTCCCCTCTCTTGCTTGCCCCTGCCACCTTCCCAAGCGGTCATGGGCGGCGAAATATTATCCGGTCAGGCGCGAGCCAGGGGAAAGGCGATCACCTCGTCGATCCGGGTCGCTCCCAGTGCCAGCATCACCAGCCGGTCCACTCCCAGCGCTACGCCCGCACATTCCGGGAGCCCCTGCTGTAACCCGCTCAACAGCAGCTCGTCCACCGGCAATACCGGCCGCCCCAACGTCTGGCGCTGCTGTTGGTCAGCAGCGAAACGGCGGGCCTGCTCATCGGCATCGGTCAACTCGAAATAGCCATTGGCCAACTCCATTCCGCGGATGAACAGCTCGAAACGCGCCGCGCTGGGCACGCAGTCATCCCCCTCCACCACACGAGCCAGCGCCGCCTGGGATGCCGGAAAGGCATACACCATGGTCGGCTGCTGCAATTGCGGCTCGATGCAGTGGGAGAACAGCAGATTCAACCAGCCATCCCGATCCAGTTGACCCTGGAAGTCACAATGCTCACGCCCCAGCCGCGCCAGCTCGGCGTCGCCACAGGTGTGGATATCGACAGCAAGGAAATCCACGAACAATGCCGCGTAGGTCACCCGCCGCGCGCGTTCGCTGCCCAGCAATGACGTCACCAGATCATCGACCTCATCCATCAGTTGGTGATGATCAAAACCGATGCGGTACCACTCCAGCATGCTGAATTCGGGATTGTGCCGGCTACCGGTCTCGCCGTTGCGATAGACCCGGCATAGCTGCCAGATACAACCACTGCCAGCAGCCAGCAGGCGCTTCATCGGGTATTCCGGCGAGGTGTGCAGGTACAAGATCTGCGAGACCCCACCGCCCTCGAGCACATAATCGGTGACAAAGGGGAACAGGTGTGGATCGCTGACCGCTGCGGCAGAGAGACTGGGCGTGTCTACCTCCAGCACATCACGCGCGGCGAAGAACCGGCGGATACCATTGATAATCTCCGCTCGCCGGCGCAGGTTGCCCAGGGGCGCAGCCGGTTGCCAATCGTTCATATGTTCTCCAGGGAAGTAGCGCCATTCAGCGGTTGCTGCTGCGGTCCTTGGCGCGCTCGAGAGCATCTCCCAGCGGGCCGACCTTGGGCCTTACACCAGCCATGTGGCCGGCACGCGATATTATATGAGCCGCCATCGGTGCGCTAACCAGAAGTACGGCAACGGCCAGGAAAACGTTGAACCAGGCATGTCCACCCGTGGCAAACAGGGCCCCCAGCAATATCAGGATGGCACCCAGTGCGCCGGCCTTGCTCGCTGAATGCATGCGGCTGTAGGCATCAGGCAACCGACACACGCCAAGCGCGCCCAGCAAACTGAATAGTGCGCCGAGCAGTATCAATATGGAACCGGCAAATGCCATGGCCTCTTTCATATGTCGTCCTCATGAAGCTGGGGTCCCGGCTGCTCGTCGCTGCTGTGAGCCCCCCGGAACAGTAATGCAAAAGCCGCACTTCCCAGGAAGCTGACAATGGCCAGGATGATAGCTACATCCAGCAGCACTTGCTGCCTGGTTATCAGCGCCAGAACAGTGACTCCCGCCACGCCTATCATGGTCAACGCATCCATGGCGACGGCCCGGTCCGGCCTGCTCGGACCAACCAGCAGACGCCACATCAGCAGCACCATGCTGACCACCAGGATCCCCCCGGCCAGGTGCAATACCCAATACTGTCCAGCCAGTAGCACATTCATCGGCCGCCTCCCAATGGTTGGATCCAGCGCATGAGACGCCTCTCGATTTCTGCAATGGAGCCAGTGGCCGACTCGATCGAGCGGGTATCCAGAATGTGCACGAACATCTCGCCGGTGCGCGACCAGTAGTCCAATGCCAGCGTGCCCGGCGTCAGCGTGAGCAAGCAGCCAATCAACGTCACCAAACGCTTATCCCGTGTTTGCAAAGGTACGCGGACTACAGCGGACTCGGGTTGCCGATGTGGGCTCAAGACCATCTTCGCCACATTCATCGATGCACTGAAGACCTGATAGGTAAACCAGCAGATGAATGTGGTACCTGCCTCGATACGCATTGCATACAACCGGCAGGCACCATTGACCAGGCCGCCCAGCCGAAACAGCGGATACAGCGCGGCAAACGCCAGCATCCAGTAGAGCGGGCTCGCCTGGGCCAGCAGCATGGCCAGCGCCGTCGCGAGCAGCAGATGCAGATACACCATTATTCGCCTCCTCTGTTCAGCAACTGCAGATAGGCGGGCGCCTCGATCAGCTGGGTTGAAGCGGCGATGGCGTAATCCATTACCGGGCCGGCGCCCAGGCCGATCATCACTGTGATCGCTGCCAGCCCGGCGACTGTGAACCAGGCGGACCGCGGCCCATTGCCCGTCGCGCCAATCCGTTCTGGGTCGGGGTGCGCCTTGAGAAAAGTCTCGTTCCAGATCTTGCTCATCGATAACAGGGTAAATATCCCGGTAAACAAGGCGAAAAAGGCCGCTACCCAGATTCCAGCGTCCAGGCTGGCCTTGACCAGGACGAATTTGGCCCAGAAACCGGACAGCGGCGGTATGCCCGCCAGCGACAACGCCGGGATGGCAAAAAGGATGGCCAGCAACGGCGTCCGGGCATACAGCCCGCCCATCGCCGCCAGACGCTCAGACCCGCTCAACCTGGCCGCGATGCCGCCGACGAAGAACAGATTGGCCTTAACAACGATATGATGAATCAGATAGAAGACCGCCCCGGCCAGTGCCAAGGGTGTCGCCAGGGCCAGCCCGAGCACCATATAGCCCACCTGGCTGACAATATGAAATGACAATATCCGCCGCACCTCGGTCTGCGCGGCCGCCCCGAGCACGCCAATGATCATGGTGGCGCAGGCGACCCATAGCAGCACCGAGTGCACTACGCCGGGCTCTGGCCAGAGCAATGTCACCAGGCGAATCAGTGCGTACACACCTACCTTGGTAAGCAGCCCGGCAAACAAGGCAGAGACCGGCGTCCAGGCCACGTGATAGCTGGCCGGGAGCCAGCCGAACAACGGGAAAAGCGCAGCCTTGATAGAAAAGGAAACCAGCATCAAGATGACGCCCAACCATGCTCCGGCACTGGCTTCATCGGCGCGGAACAACAAGGCCAGCTCGCCCATGTTCAGCGTGCCGGTTGCCCCGTACACCAGACCCGCCGCGAGCAGGAACAGCAGCGTCGCCAACATGTTCAGCACCAGGTAGGTCATCGCCCCCGACAGGCGTCGCTCCCCGCCGCCCAGGGCAATCAGCGCAAAAGAACCGATCAGCAGAACTTCGAACCAGACGTAGAGGTTGAAGATGTCAGCGGTGACGAAGGCGCCGCAGATGCCTACCAGCAAGCCCTGAATGAACAGGTGGGTATCGCGCAGAAAGTCCGCCGGCATCGGCTGCCGGAAGCAATAGACCAGGGTCGCGAAGCCGATTACCCCACTGATGGCAACCATGACCGCCGACAACCGATCTATGACCAGGCTGATACCGTAGGGCGCAGCCCAGCCCCCCATCTGGGCGCTAAGTACCGTGCCCTCGGCGGCCAGAGCAACCAGATAGATACCGGCGAGCAACAATATTGCCGAGCCTGTCATGCTGATGACGGTCACCCAGGCGTGGTGGCGTCTGACCAGCAACGCGAGCAATAGCGTCGTCAATGGAATGAGGATCGGCAGAATAACCAACACGTTCATGGCTTGCGATCCTCTGCCGGCGGATACGGCTCTTCTTCATCCTGATCCGGAGCGGGCCGCTCGGTCACCTGGCTGACTCGATCAGTGTCCTTGTCGCCATGCAATTCATGGGTCCGCTTGAGCACCGACAAGGCGAAAACGAAAAGCGCAAAACCGATCACGATGGCGGTAAGCACCAACGCCTGAGGGAGCGGGTTGGCGGAATCCAGCACCTGCTGGCCAGCGAAGGTGAAGGCGGCCTCGCTACCGGCGAAGCGTCCAGCCGTCAGCACCCCCAGGTTGATGGCATTACCCAGAACCGCAATGCCCAATACCACGCGCATCAAATGCCGGTCCAGCATCATCCATACGCCCAGCGCCGCCATGATGCCTGCGGTGATGGCACCGATCCATTCCATCAGACAGCCCTCCCGATCAGATTGCGCAACATATGCATGACCGAACCGAATACCGTCAGAAAAACCCCCAGATCGAATAACAAGGGCGTTCCCAGTTTCACACCGAAAGGTGCAACCCAGAGCCCAGTCATGAAAGAAAGCTCGGCAGCCAGACCAAATAGCCCTGCACCGACGGCGCAAGCCAACCCCAGACCAATAATGGTCGGCGGTGCAATGCGCGCCAGTCCGCGTTGAATGCCTCGCCCGAACGTTACTATCAGCAGCGTAAAGCCGGTCGCAGCGACCAGCCCGCCGATAAACCCGCCCCCCGGCAGGTTATGTCCTCGCCAGAGAATGGCCAGCGACACCAGAAACAGAATGGCTGCCAGCGGGCGCATACCCTGGCGCAACATGAGGGAGCTGAATTCGGGCAAGCCACGGGGCTTGGCTGTGGGTGGTTGTCCGACACCAAGCAGCGTCGATGCCGCCAGCGCAGCGATGGCTACCACCAGGATCTCGCCGAGCGTATCGACAGCCCGGAAATCAACCAGGATGACATTCACCACATTACTGCCGTACCCACTCGGCAGGCTGTTGACCAGGAACCAGTCGGCCAGATCACCCGGCAATGGCTGACTGACTGCGGTCATGATCAGCAAGGTCACTGCCAGTCCGAAAACCACCGCCACGGCGGCATGCCAGATATTCGCACCGGCGCCACTCCCGCCACTGGCCGGCACTACCGGCATACGCCGCAGCACCATGGCGAGAAAGACCACGGTCAGGGTCTCGACCATCAGTTGCGTCAGTGCCACATCCGGCGCGTTGATCGAAACGAAGAACAACGCCAGGCCCAGGCCACTTGCCCCAAGCGATGCCACCAACGCCAGGCGCCCAGCCATGAAAGCCGCCCCCGCGGCGCCTCCCAGCGCCAGCAAACAGCCAATCACGCCCGGCAGGCTGACCTCCGATAATGCGTGGCCATCGAAGGGTGTCGTTTTCATCATGAGCATGCCGAACAACACGCAGATACTCACCACCAATGTCATCAGCGCCATATGCAAACGCAACGACCCGTGCTGGAACAAAGCGGCCACGGCACCGGCAAAGCGGAACAGTCGCTTGAGCAGTTTGTCCCAGAGCAGGTCCCCGCTGAATGTCCATATGCTTCCCAGCCGGTTTGCCAGGGCGCGAACGGCATCGGCCTTGAAGTAGAACACCGTACCCAGACCCAGCGTCAGGGCGCTGGCGATGACCGCAGGGGTAATCCCACCCCATAGATACAACCCCACATCCACTTCTTCGCTGGCGATGGCCTGCACCGCGGTGTTGACCAGCCAGATTTCCGGCCATTGATTGCCGGCACCCAGGCCGAAGCCGCCCACGGCCAGCAGCAGCGGGCCAATCCACATCAGAGGGCTGACCTCATGTGGGCTGTGGCTCAGCTTGCCGGGCGAGCCCAGAAAGGTCTTCAGGAAAATCAGGCCCGCAGCAGCCACCAGCAGCGCATTGGTGAGGATCATCACCACGGTAACCGTCCAGCCAATCGAACCCATTTCGATCAGGCCGGCGTACTTGAACTCCTTGGCGATGAAGCCGAAGAAAGGTGGCAGGCCGGCGTTGGAAAAGGCCGCCAGCCCGACAGCGATGCCGGTGAGCGGCATCAGCGTGAACAGGCCGCTCAAACGCCGGATATCCCGCGTACCGGTGGCATGATCGATGGCCCCCACCGCCATGAACAAAGCGCCCTTGTAGAAGGAGTGCGCTACCAGGTAGAGCACGAACGCCTGCAGGCCATAACTGGTATTGGTGCCGATAAGCATGGTCAGCTGGCCAAGTACGGTCACCGTGGTATAGGCCAGCATACGCTTGAGATCATATTGGCGAATCGCCAGAACGGCGCCCAGCAATGCCGTTAATGCCCCGAGGGTAATCAGTACCGTGCTCCACCCCGTGCCTCCACCCAATGTGGGATTGAGCCGGGCGAGCAGATAGATACCCGCTTTGACCATGGTGGCGGAATGCAGATACGCAGAAACGGGCGTGGGCGCGTTCATGGCATTGGGCAGCCAGAGATGAAAGGGGAATTGCGCCGACTTGGTAAAACAACCGATCAACACCAGCACCATGATCGCCGGGAACAGCGCATGTCCCTGCACCATCTCGGATTGCAGCTGGGAAAATTGCCAGGTATCCGTTGCAATCCCCAACAGCACCAGGCCCGCCAGCAGTGCCAGGCCACCGCCGCCGGTAATCAGCAGAGCCTGTAGCGCAGCGCGGCGCGATTCGGCCTTTTCATGGTTGAAGCTGATCAGCAGATAGCTGGCAATGCTGGTCGCCTCCCAGAACACGAACATGGCTATAAGGTCGTCAGCCAGCACCAGCCCGAGCATCGCCGTCATGAATATCAACAGGTAAGCGTAGAAACGGCCTAGTTGCCGATGGTCACGCAGATAGGCACCGGAATACATCACTATCAGCGTGCCAATACCGGTAATCAGCAAAGCGAACAACAACGCCAGACCGTCCAGTCGCAAACCCAAAGTGATATTCAGCGCCGGGACCCAGGCCAGGCTTTCGAATAGCGCCCCGCCCCTTGAAATCTCCGGAACCTGCAGAGCGAACCAGATGAAGCTGGCCGCCGGAACCACCGCCAACAGCAGCCCCGCATGACGATGCGCAAGGCGCCACACAAAAGGCGCACAGAGTCCATTGATGAAGATACCGAGCAAACTGATCAGCATGGTCAGTCAGGTCCCGATTGAATGAGGAAAGGCATGGAAGTCACAGGGCTCCGTCAAGTTGTGATATTCACAATTTACACGCTTGAGCCGTGTAGGAATATGTTGACAAGCCAAGCGGTTCCGCTACTCACGAACGAACGCGCAAAGACTATAAATAAGCAGGAAGAAAAGCGTCCCTGTAGTAATTTGAATCAATTACCAGTGAAACCAGAGGTGCTGAAACGCAGCGGCCCGCCTCGAATTCTATCCGAGGCGGGCCGCTCAAGGTCTGTTGCTGTGCGCCTATATCAGGCGCGACCTACGTAGTCCGCAGTACGGGTATCAACCTTGAGCACGTCGCCCACGTTGATGAACAGCGGTACCTTGACCACCGCGCCCGTGACCAGCTTGGCCGGCTTGGTGCCGCCGCCGGAGGTATCCCCACGCACACCCGGATCGGTCTCGACCACTTCCAGCTCGACGAAGTTCGGCGGAGTCACTGCGATCGGCGCCCCGTTGAACAGGGTGACCGTGTAGATGACCTGCTCTTTCAGCCAGTTGGAGGTATCACCCACGGCCTTCTCGTCGGCACCAAACTGTTCGAAGGAACCGTCAGTGGCCATGAAATGCCAGAATTCCCCGTCGGTGTACAGGTATTCCATATCGCGGTCCATCACGTCGGCGCCTTCCAGGGAATCACCTGACTTGAAGGTCCGCTCGTTGACCCGGCCGGTTTTCAGGTTGCGCACCTTGACCCGGTTGAAGGCCTGTCCCTTGCCGGGTTTGACGTACTCGTTCTCGAGGATCGCACAAGGATCGCCGTCGAGCATGACTTTAAGACCCGGCTTGAATTCGTTGGTAGAATAGTTGGCCATAGATTTCCCACTTACAGTTTGAACGGATACATCCGAAATCGCGCCGACCGATGGTTGCTGCCTGACGTTGCTCGCAACGTCCGACGGATGCCCTGTCACCCATGCGCGGAAAAACGCCAATGATACATGGATCTTTAGCGCCTGTTGAGTCTGTCAACTGGCAAAGTCTGCTGGCCGGCAGCATTACCGACCCACGGATACTGCTGAGCCGCCTCGACCTGGACCCAGCCCTACTCGGGCCCGCTCGCGCCGCCAGTGCCGACTTTTCCCTGCGCGTACCCGAGCCTTACTTAAGCCGTATGCAGCGCGGCAACCCCACCGACCCCCTGCTTCGTCAGGTATTGCCGGTCGGAGAAGAATTGCTGGAACATCCGGATTTCGTACTCGACCCGCTTGGGGAGCAACAGACCAACGCCCGCCCGGGCATTATCCACAAATACCACGGACGGCTGTTGCTGGTGGTCAGCGGTGGCTGTGCGGTCAACTGCCGCTACTGTTTCCGGCGGCACTTTCCCTATGAAGACAATAACCTGAGCACCGACGAGTGGCGTGAGGCGCTGGACTATATCCGCCAGGATGACAGCATCGCTGAGGTCATCTACAGCGGCGGCGACCCCCTCGCGGCAAGTGACCGGCGCCTGGCCTGGCTGACGCGGGAAATCGCCGACATCGCCCATGTGCGTCGGCTGCGAGTACATACTCGGCTGCCGGTGGTCATTCCCCAACGGGTCACCAGCGAGCTGATCGACGCGCTGTGCGGCACCCGGCTACCGGTCAGCATGGTGCTGCATTGCAATCATGCCAATGAGCTGGACAGTCAGTTGGGCAGCGCCATCCAGACCTTGCGCCAGGCGGGAGTCATGCTGCTCAACCAGGCCGTGTTGCTGCGCGGCGTCAATGACAATATCGAGGCGCAGGTCGCGCTCAGCGAAGCGCTAGGCGATAATGGCGTTTTGCCTTACTATCTTCATGTGTTGGATCATGTGAAGGGAGCGCAGCATTTTCATGTGGACGATGATACCGCCAGACGACTGTCCGGGGAGCTGTTGGCAAGGTTGCCGGGCTTCCTGGTACCACGCCTGGTAAGAGAGGTCGCAGGGGCAACCAGCAAGACGCCATTGCCGCCCACATTGATCAGTCAGTAGCAGACCGCTTTCCCCGTACCCCTTCGCTTGGGTTGGGGCCAGCTGCTACATTGTGATCAAAACATCATCAAGGTGTGACGCATGTATGGGACTCCAGATTGATTCGTTCTCGATTTAGCCTGAAAGGGCTGCAACGGAAGAAAAATGTTATGGATAACACGGCGCACACCCTGAATCTGCGGGTGCCACAGCAGACTCTCACGTCCCTGTCTTTTGCCGACGGCAGCGAAAAGGGCATTATCGACTGGCTTGCCAATCTGCCCAAGGCCAACATCGGCGAGACCGCACGCCAGCTCTACCAGGGGCTGATCGAACTCAACCAGTTGCAAGTCGCCCCCGACAAGCGCCTGGCCATGCTGGAGCAGATCCGCCCCAGCGTGCATTACGTCTGCTCCGCCCTGGCACGCTATTATCTGGGCCAGTCGATCGTTCTCGAAGACCGCCCGCGCAAGGTGGCCAACCTCTCCCAGTCGCTGCAGAATCACCTGGCCAACGGCTACAAGATTGTGGTGGGCCAGGAGGCCGGCATGAAGAACCGCGATCGCGAAGAGCTCATGTCACTGGCCATCCAGCGCGCCATTCGCTCCTTGAGCGGCCCATTGCTGCGCGCCTATCAACTGTATTGCCCGGTGGCCGATGGTATCTGGCTGGAAATTCACCAACTGTACCTGCTCGCCCGCAAACGCGATCTGCATCAGGCACCGGTCAGCGATCCGGAAAGTCTCGATGGCAAGCACCTCAGTATCGAGCGAACCTATCTGACAGTACTGCTCATGGGCTCCGCCCGGCCCAATCAAATCCGCCAGAGCGCCATGGCCAAACTGTTTGCCCAGCTGGAAGACTGGAGCAGCCTGGTCAGATTGACCGAAGCAGAGTCCACCGATGCACTGTTCATCATCAATCCGGACATGGACTGCCCGCCCCGCTACCGCTCGCTGGTGCTGGACGAGGATCTCACTGGCAGCCTGGGCCTTGATACCCGACAGCTGGTCGACACCATCAAGCAATATCTGCTCGACAACGAACCGGCCCGCAACCGCTTGCGGGTGCCCGAAGGCCTGGGCGTGGAGCTATTGCAGCACGTCAGCCAGTCCTGGGGCGATCTCGCCGAACGGACCTTCAACCGCATGCCGGGCCGCGGTGAGCTGCGCGTCACCATCGGCATGAGCGCCACCCATTTCCAGATCGCCGGCAAGAGCTTCTCGCAGTTCATGAATGCCGAGGACAGCAACCCCTTCTCCGACAGCAGCCGCCGTGCCGCCCAGGAAGGCTGGAGTAACGCCTTCGATGGCGACAAGGACATCGAGTGGGCGCCGGATGTGGAAAAGATCAACTATCACAGTCCGAACGAGCCCAGCGAGGAAGAGAACGTTGAACATTACCCGGTCCACAACCTGCGTATCGTCAACCACAGCCCCGGCGGCTTCTGCCTGACCTGGCCACGTGAGGTACCCAAACAGTTGCAGGCCGGCGAATTACTGGGTGTGCAGGAGCAGAGCGACCAGAGCTGGAGTCTCGCGGTGGTCCGCTGGATTCGTCAGGTACGCGGCGGCGGTACCCAGATGGGCATCGAGCTCATCGCTCCACACTGCACCCCTTGCGCCATCAAACTGCTGCGCAAGACCGAGCAGCCGAGCCGCTATCTGCGCGCTCTGCTGCTGCCGGAAGTCACTGCCATCGATCGTCCGCCGACGCTGCTCACCCCGCGCCTGCCCTTTCAGGTCAATAACAAGGTGATGCTGTGCCTTGGCGGCCAGGAGTTGCGCGCGCAATTGGCCGACCGGGTGATGGCCACCGGCAGCTTCAGTCAATTCGAACATCATATATTGGGCCAGGCAGAGAAAACCGTCGGCAAAAGCGAGACCGATAGCACAAGTTTCAGTATAGCCACCGAGGATGACTTTGACTCCCTGTGGAAGTCTCTGTAAATTCAGCCACTTGGATCTCAGGGACGCGGCCGTTTGGACGTGATGGACTAGCATGGGCATCGACGCACACGCCATAAGAGTATTGATTCTGGACGACTCGCAAAACCATGCGGAGCGTCTGGTAAGCCTTCTGCGCAACGCGGGGCATGCTACCCGTGCCCATCGGATCACCTCTCGCGAAGATCTGCAGGAATCCCTGCAGCAGACCTGGGATCTGTGCCTGGCCTGCCCTGAAACCAGTTACATGACGGCGCAGGAAGCCTGCCAGATTATCAGCCAGGCCCATGATGTGCCCTTCATCCTGCTGACCGACCAGGTTGATGTCGATACCCGTACCGAGGCCATGCGCTGCGGCATGCAGGATACCGTACTGGTCAGCGCCGACAGCCTGATCGTCCTCGTCGTCAAACGCGAGCTGACCAACCTCACGGCCCGTCGCCAGCGGCGCATTGCCGAACAGTCCCTGCGCGAAACAGAAAAGCGCTGTCAGCTACTGCTGGACAGCTCGGTGGACGCCATCGCCTATGTGCTGGATGGCATGCACATTTACGCCAACCGTTCCTACAGCCGGCTGTTTGGCTACGATGATGCGGACGATCTGGCCGCCGAACCCATGGTTGGCCTGATCGCCGCCAAGGACCAGCACGCTTTCAAGGACTTTCTCCGCCATTACGCCACCCGCGGCGACCAGAGTGAACTGCGCTGCACCGCGCGGGACAGCGAGGGGAAAGAGTTCCCCATAATGCTCAGCTTTTCGCCGGCGAACTACGACGGCGAGCCCTGCACCCAAGTAGTCATTCGTGCCGAAACAGCCAGCGCCGAGTTCGAAGAAAAGCTCAAGGCCATGGCCAGCCATGATCTGGTAACCGGACTGTTCAACCGGTCCTGGTTTCAGGAACAGCTGGACCACATCAGCGAGCAGGCCGTCCATAACAGCCAGCCCAGTACCCTCGCATATCTGAGCATCGACAACTTCAACGTACTGCAGAGCGACATCGGTATCGGCGGCTCGGATCTGATCCTGGCCGACCTGGCGCAGATCCTGCGGCGGTTCTTTCCCGAAAACACCCTGCTGGCCCGCTTCAGTGACGACGCCTGCAGCGTGCTGATCGAGGGCAAGGAACCGGAAGCGATCACCGCTCAGCTCGGAGAATTGCTGAAGCTGGTCGAAGGCAACCTGTTCGAGGCCAATGGCCGCACCATCCAGATCACCGTCAGCATCGGCGTCTCCTGCATCAGCGAGACTCACCCGGAGCCGACGCTGGCCATCGAGCGGGCCCATCGCCTCGCCGAGCAGATCAGCCAGGCCGGTGGCAATACTATCAAGGTATTCAACCCGCTCGAAGAGCTGGCGCAGCAGGCCAACCGGGGCAATATCATCGCCCTGATCCGCCACACCTTGGAAACCGACGGGTTCAGCCTGCAGTTCCAGCCAGTGATCAGCCTGCGCGGGGACAGCGCCGAGCATTACGAAACCATTCTCCGACTGTTCAACAGTCAGGGCGAGGAAATCCCCAGCGCGGAATTCTATACTGCGGCTCTGGAATCAGGTCTGGCCATGGACATTGATCGCTGGCTGCTCGCCAAGGCCGTCAAGCTGCTCGCCCAGCACCGCAGCAAAGGCGCGGATACCCGGCTGGTGCTGAGCCTGAGCAATGCCAGCCTACAGGACCCGGAAATTGTGCAGTGGATCTCCACGCTGCTGAAGGAAAGCCGGTTGTCAGCCGAGGCACTGGTATTCCAGTTCAACGACGCCGAAGCCAACCATTACCTGAAGCACGCCAAGGTACTGGCCGAAGCGCTGCACTCCATCCACGCGCGGATCGCGCTCAGCCATTTCGGCGGCGCGCTCAACCCCTACGCGATACTCAAGCATCTGCCGGTCGATTACGTGAAGATCGACGACGCTTTCAGTCGGGACCTGTCCACACCCGCAGCAGTGGAGCAGCTCAAGGAGATGGTCACGACATTACATGGCCAAGGCAAACTGACCATCGTCTCCAATGTCAGCAGCGCCACCATGATGCCAACGCTATGGCAGGCTGAGGTCAATTACATCCAGGGCGATTATCTGCAACCACCCGCTGACAGCATGAACTTCAATTTCTCGGGGGAGGGAGCTGCCCGGCACACTAAACTGCCCTCAAGAAGCAGCCTGGAAGACTGGCCCGAACCGTGGAATCTTCCACAGAAAGCCAGTTTTCCAGATATCCCGCGGGCTTCTTGCAGCGTCAGAACCCTTCCCGATCCCGGAAGCCCAGCAGATAGAGAATGCCATCCAGGCCCAGAGTGGAGATCGCCTGTTTAGCCGACTGCTTGACCAGCGGCTTGGCGCGGAAGGCCACACCGAGGCCGGCGATAGACAGCATTGGCAGATCGTTAGCGCCGTCGCCAACAGCAATGGTCTGCTCCAGGCTGATGCCCTCGCGCTGGGCCAATTCCCGCAGCAGATCGGCCTTGCGCTGGCCGTCGACGATGGGTTCCAGCACCTCACCTGTCACCAGTCCATCTTCGGTCGGCAAGGCGTTGGCATAGACATAGTCGATGCCCAGACGCTGCTGCAGCCCTTCGGCGAAATAACTGAAGCCGCCGGACAGGATGGCGGTCTTGTAACCCAGCCGGCGTAACTGGGCGATGAGCGTTTCCGCACCTTCGGTCAGCCGCAGCGACTGGCCGATTTCCTCCAGCACACTGACCGGCAGTCCCTTGAGCAATGCCATGCGCTCGCGGAAGCTGGCCTTGAAATCCAGCTCGCCACGCATCGCCCGTTCGGTGATCTCGGCAACCTGATCACCAACCCCGGCCGCCTTGGCTAGCTCATCGATCACTTCAGCGTCGATCAGGGTGGAGTCCATATCAAAGACCACCAGCCGGCGATTACGGCGGAACACGCTGTCCTGCTGGAAAGCGATATCGACATTCAGCTCCTGGGAAATGGCCAGGAACTCGGTGCGCAGCGCCGCAGGATCGGCCGGCTCTCCGCGCACCGAGAACTCGATGCAGCCCTTGCCCTGATCACTCGGCATGCCCTCGGGAATACGCTCGGAAAGACGATCGATATGGTCTATGTTCAGACCGTAACGGGCCGTAATCTCACTGACCCGAGCAATATGCTCGGCGGTAACCCGACGTGCCAGCAGCGTGACGATATGCCGTGGCTTGCCCTGCCCAGTAACCCAGCGGCTATACTCCTCAGCGCTCACTGGCGTGAAGCGCACCTGCTGATCCAACTCGTAGCCGCGGAACAAAACGTCTTTCAACACGTCAGAAAGACCGTCCTCACCCGCCATTTCCACCAGGATGCCGAACGACAGAGTGTCATGGATAACAGCCTGCCCGATATCAAGAATCTTGACATTTGCCCGCGCCAGAATGCCGGTGATAGCTGCCGTCAGGCCAGGGCGATCGGGACCGGTGATGTTGATCAGGACAATTTCCTTCAAGGGACCGCTCCAGTCAGAAAACAAAGTTCGCTATTCTACCCGCAAATGCCCGACTCATCCCAGCGCCCGCCTTCTTCCACCTGCGGCGACTGGCTATACTGTCACCTGTTCGTGTCCCTGCCGCCAATCTACCGATCGAGACCATTTTGAATCACACACCGAGTTCATCCGACAATCTGTTTCTGCGTGGCCACGCTTCCCTGCGTAACAAGCGACTCAAGTTGCCAGGCACGCTGATACTGCTGACTCTTGTCCCATTGCTGCTGATACTCGTGCTGGTGCTCTGGTTCGGTCAGGTTCAGCTGCAGCGCGACATCGCCACCCAGGCAGACCGGACCGGCAGCGAGCTGGCCCGACAGATTGCTACCCTGATAGCCGATCCGCTGGCGGCCAATGACACCTTGAGCCTGAACATCACCCTGGCCCAATGGACACAAAGCCCATTGATTGCGCATACCAGCCTGACCGCGGCAGGCAGCAACCGCATCGTCGCCCAGGCCGGGCAAAAGCCGTCCGCCGATAATCTGGCGCCCGGTCAGGGCGAATTCATTGCCGCCGTGCATTTTCAGGATGAACTCATTGGCCGGCTGCATCTGAGCCTGGCGAAAACACCCTTCACCGCACCTTCGGCCAACCTGCTGCAACGTCTGATCTGGGCCCTGGTACTGCTGATCATCATCGCCGGCCTGATTGCCTGGCGCCTGGGCGCGGGCATGCGCCGCGTGCTGGCCGGGCTGGGCAACTGGTATGGCGGTTCCGGGATAGCGCCCCCGGGCATGACCCGCTCCGACGAACTGGGCGACCTGGCCAGACGCTTTGCCGAGCGCCGCATTGTCGATCTGCCGCCGCTGCCGGAACCCGAGCCCGAGCCCGAACCGGAGCCCGAGGAGGAAGTATTCGATGAAACGCTGCTGGAAGACCCGGCTGAGGAACCAGATAGCGTCACGACTGACACTGCCGAATCCACGCCTGAAGACCAGCCTGAGCGTGAGGTTGATGAAGCTGATATCGACGCGTTAACGAGCGATGAGCTGGCAACTGCAGCCGATGCGCCTCCCGCCGCACCAATCGATACCGAGGACACCGAAGCCGCTGCCATGCTCAGCGAGCAACTCGACGAACTGCCGGAAGCAGCTGCGATGCCGGCGCCTGCCAGCACGGTGCTGGCCATCCGTCTGGGCAATCATCATACCCTGCATCGTCTGCCCCGCCCGCGTCTGCTCGGGCTGCTGGAGCGCTACCGCGAGCAACTGGAGCAGGCCAGCCGCGCCTGCGGCGGCCAGTTGCATACCCTGCAGGACGGCACCAGCTTGGTGTTCTTTCATCCATCGGACACCGATCAGCTCGGCGACGCCCTGTGCTGTGGCGAGTTGATGCGCGTGCTGGGTCATGAGTTGCAGGTCCAGATTGCCGACACCGGAGTCGCCCTGCATCTGCAGATCGCCCTGTGTCATGCACCCTGTGCAGATATTGCGCCTGATGATCTGGCGGAGCAGGTACCGGATTGTGCGCAGATGCTTGAACGCATGCAGTACAGCCGCAACCTGTTGTTGCTGGATGCCGAACTGGCCAACGACGCGCTGATCAGAGACCGGGCCGTGCTACGCAGGCTGGCCACCCCGCCAGGCATTTATTGTGTAGAGCGCTTGCGAGAGCCCTACCAGAGACAGCTGGAACAGCAATTGGAAGTGCTGGGCAAACAGCAAGACTGAGCGCGAGAAACGCCGCTGGCCGGGATGGAAGCCGGCCGAGCGGCGACCGGCATGCCAAACCACGGGAGATTCGAGCACCCGCTCCTACCAGGGTTAGCCTGCGTTACCGCGGTGCCGGCCAACACCACTCGTCGAGCTGATGCTCGACGACCCAGGCAGGAAGCCGCCTTACACGCCATCCTCTATCTGCAGCGCATCCACTTTCTGGAAACCACGGGGTAGCTTGTTACCGCGGCGGCCGCGTTCGCCGCGATAGTGCTCCAGATCGGCCGGTTTCAGTGTCAGGGTCCGTTTACCGGCGGTCAGCACCGCGCTCGCCCCTTCGGGCAGCAATGCCAGCGCCAGCAGGAACTCCTCACGGCTCTTCACCCGTGCCGACGGAATCGACAGAATCTTGTTGCCCTTGCCCTTGGACAGTTGCGGCAAGTCCTTGAGCGGGAATACCAGCAATCGACCCTCGTTGGAGATGGCGATCACCTGATCACTGTCGCGCTGTTTGACCGGCACCGGTGCGATGACCTTGCCACCTTCGGGCAAGCTCAACAGCGCCTTGCCGTTCTTGTTCTTGGCTTGCAGATCTGCGCCTTGCACCACAAAACCGTAACCGGCATCAGACGCCAGCAGATACAGCTGCTGATCTTCCGGCACCAGTACGCCAACGAACTCGGCACCCGGCGGTGGGCTCAGACGACCGGTCAGCGGCTCGCCCTGCCCCCGGGCCGAAGGCAGGCTGTGCGCCATCAGCGAATAGCTGCGGCCGGTGGAATCGAGGAACACCGCCTGCTGGTTGGAACGCCCGCTGGCCTGGGCGCGGAAACTGTCGCCAGCCTTGTAGGACAGCCCCGCGCCATCAACCTCATGCCCCTTGGCACACCGCACCCAGCCCTTCTCCGATAACACCACAGTCACCGCCTCGGCCGGTACCAGATCGGTTTCCGACAGGGCGCGGGCTTCCTGGCGTTCAACCAGCGGGGAGCGGCGGTCGTCGCCGTAGGTTTCGGCGTCAGCCAGCAACTCGCCGCGCACCGTCTTGCGCAACAGCTTCTCGCTGCCCAGCACCTTCTGCAATTGGTCACGCTCCTTGGCCAGCGCATCCTGCTCGCCACGGATCTTCATTTCCTCCAGCCGCGCCAACTGCCGCAGGCGGGTATCGAGGATGTAGTCGGCCTGCAGCTCGCTCAAATCGAAGCGAGCCATGAGTTCCGCCTTGGGATGCTCCTCGCTGCGGATGATCTCGATTACCTCATCCAGGTTGAGGAAGGCCACCAGCAAGCCGTCCAACAGGTGCAGGCGGGCCAGCACCTTGTCCAGGCGAAACTGCAGACGCCGCCGCACCGTGGTGATCCGGAAGCCCAGCCATTCACTGATCAGACCACGCAGATCCTTGACCGCCGGGCGGCCATCGGTGCCGATCACGTTCATGTTGACGCGGTAGCTGTGCTCCAGATCGGTCGTGGCGAACAGATGCTGCATCAGCTCCTCGGCATCCACCCGATTGGAGCGCGGCACGATAACCATGCGCGTGGGGTTTTCATGATCCGACTCGTCTCGCAGGTCGGCAACCAGCGGCAACTTCTTGGCTTGCATCTGCGCAGCAATCTGCTCTATGACCCGCGCCCCGGAGACCTGATGCGGCAAGGCGGTAATCACGATATCGCCATCCTCACGGGTCCAGACCGCGCGGCAACGCACCGAGCCGCGGCCGGTAGCATACAGATTCAATAATTCGCGGCGCGGAGTGATGATCTCGGCTTCGGTCGGGAAATCCGGCCCCTGGATATGCTCCATCAACTCATCCAGCCCGGCACCCGGCTCATCCAGCAGTCGCACGCAGGCGGCGGCTACCTCACGCAGGTTGTGCGGCGGAATGTCAGTGGCCATACCGACGGCAATACCGGTGGTGCCGTTAAGCAGCAGGTTGGGCAACCGCGCCGGCAACACCATGGGTTCTTCCATGGTGCCGTCGAAGTTTGGCTGCCAATCCACCGTGCCCTGTCCCAACTCGGTCAGCAGCACTTCGCTGTAACGGGCCAGACGCGCCTCGGTGTAACGCATGGCGGCGAAGGACTTGGGATCATCCGGGGCGCCCCAGTTACCCTGCCCGTCCACCAGCGGATAGCGGTAGGAGAACGGCTGCGCCATCAGCACCATGGCTTCGTAGCAGGCCGAGTCGCCGTGAGGGTGATACTTACCCAGCACGTCGCCCACCGTACGCGCCGACTTCTTGTGCTTGGACAGGGCCGACAGGCCCAGTTCGCTCATGGCGTAAACGATTCGTCGCTGCACCGGCTTGAGCCCATCGCCGATATGCGGCAGCGCGCGGTCCATGATCACGTACATGGAGTAGTTCAGATAGGCTTCTTCGGTAAACGACGACAGCGAGCGGCGCTCAACGCCTTCCAGGCTCAGATCCAGACTGTCACTCATACTTACTCTCTATAAATTGAGGGAGATACTGAATAATGCTGGCGAGGCAGCTGATCATTCAGTGTCTCCCGTAGTGTTGACGCAAAATCAGTTCGCCGCCCTGTTGGCTGAAATCCAGCTGCTTCAGGGCACTCATACCCAGCAGCACATCCTCGCCGAGGATCCCCGGCACGATGCCGGCGCTGACATCGTGCAGACGTATATCGCCCAGCTGCAGCGTATCGATGCGGGTGCTCCAGCTTTCAGTCATGCCGTTGGCGGTATTGACCATGATCGGATTGCCCCGCGACAACCCGAGGCGCTCGGCAAGGCTCGCCGGCACCGCGACGAAGGTAGCCCCGGTATCCAACAGGAAGGTCACCGGCTGGCCATTGATCTGACCCGCAGCAAGATAATGACCGTGGCGGTTACGCTCCAGACGCACCTCCACCGTCTCGTCGACCTGCAACGACACCGGCGCCTGGTTGGGGTTGCGACGGCGTTCTTCCAGGCCGGAAAACCACTGTGCTGCGAGCGCCAGCCCGGCAATCCAGGCCAGCACCAACATGATGGTACCCAGTCGGCGGTCCGGCGGCGGATTCATGCCGAGCGGTCCGGCATCAGATCAGCACCTCGGCCAGATTACCCTTGCTTTCCAGCCACTGCTTGCGATCCGAGGCGCGCTTCTTCGCCAGCAGCATGTCCATCAGCGCTTCAGTACCCTGAAAGTCATCGATGGTGAGCTGCACCAGCCGACGGGTATCCGGCGCCATGGTGGTTTCGCGCAGCTGCAGCGGATTCATTTCCCCCAACCCCTTGAAACGGGTGACCTGAACCTTCCCGCGCTTGCCCTCGGCTTCGATGCGGTCGATGATGCCGCTCTTCTCGGCATCATCCAGCGCGTAGAAAACCTCTTTGCCGATATCCACGCGATACAGCGGCGGCATGGCGACGAACACATGACCGGCCTCCACCAGCGGGCGGAAATGCCGGACGAACAGCGCGCACAGCAGCGTGGCAATGTGCAAGCCGTCGGAGTCAGCATCGGCGAGAATACAGATCTTGCCGTAGCGCAACTGCGTCAGGTCCGGCGAGCCCGGATCAACGCCGATGGCGATGGCAATGTTGTGCACTTCCTGGGAGGCCAGCACCTGGCCGGAATCGACTTCCCAGGTATTGAGGATCTTGCCGCGCAGCGGCATGATCGCCTGGAACTCCTTGTCCCGCGCCTGCTTGGCACTGCCGCCGGCCGAGTCACCCTCCACCAGGAACAGCTCCGAGCGACGGCTATCCTGCCCGGCGCAGTCAGCCAACTTGCCCGGCAGCGCCGGCCCCTGGGTGATGCGTTTGCGCTCGATCTTCTTGCTGGCCTTGAGCCGCCGGCTGGCATGGTCGATGGCCATTTCGGCGATCTGCTGACCGATATCGGCGTGCTGGTTCAGCCACAGACTGAAGGCATCCTTGATCACCCCGGACACGAAGGAGGCGGATTCGCGGGACGACAGACGCTCCTTGGTCTGCCCCGAAAACTGCGGCTCGGCCATCTTCACCGAGAGCACATAGCTGACCCGCTCCCAGATGTCTTCCGGCGCCAGCTTGACGCCACGGGGCAGCAGGCTGCGAAACTCGCAGAACTCGCGGATCGCCTCCAGCAGGCCAGAGCGCAAACCGTTGACATGGGTTCCGCCCTGGGCGGTGGGAATCAGGTTGACGTAGCTTTCCTGCACCAGCTCGCCGCCTTCGGGTAGCCAGAACAACGCCCAATCCACCGCTTCCTTGCTGGAAGCCAGTGCACCGGTGAAAGGAGCCTCCGGCAGGCTCGGCCATTGGGCGCAGGCATCCACCAGATAATCCCGCAGGCCATCTTCGTAAAACCAGGTGGTTTTCTCACCGGACTGGCGATCATCGAATTCGACGCGCAGGCCGGGGCACAGCACTGCCTTGGCCTTGAGCAGATGCAGCAGGCGGTTGATGTTGAACTTGGAAGTATCGAAATACTTGCCGTCGGGCCAGAATTTGACCGTGGTGCCGGTATTGCGCTTGCCCACGGTGCCGACGACTTCCAGTTCGCTGACCTTGTCGCCATGCTCGAAGGCGATAGCGTATTCCTGGCCATCGCGGCGCACCCGCACTTCCAGCCGCAGCGACAGGGCATTGACCACGGAGATGCCCACCCCGTGCAGGCCGCCTGAGAACTGGTAGTTCTTGCCGGAGAATTTACCGCCAGCGTGCAGTCGCGTGAGAATCAGCTCGACCCCGGACACACCTTCCTCGGGATGGATATCCACCGGCATGCCCCGGCCATCGTCGATCACCTCCAGCGCGTTGTCCTGATGCAGGATGACCGTGACCGTCCGGGCGTGCCCGGCCAGCGCCTCATCGACACTGTTGTCGATGACTTCCTGGGCCAGGTGGTTGGGGCGGGTGGTGTCGGTATACATGCCCGGGCGACGACGCACCGGGTCCAGACCGCTGAGAACTTCAATATCATCGGCGTTATAGGACGATTGGGACATAGAGTGTCTGGGTTTCCTTGGTCATTCTGGCGGGTACAGCCTCCCGCCGGGGCAAATCAGCATAGTATCCTATCTGCGGCGCCGGTATGTCGCCAGTGCTGGAGCACCCGGCGGGAAAATGTGCTAGTAACCGGAGGCGCCAGCCGCCGGCACAAAGCAGCCAGCGGGCAGGCGCGATACCGCGGTCTCGACGCGGCCATCGCCATGCAAGCGCAACCAGCGATAGCCGGGGGGCTGCGCATCGGTGGCGAAGTCATCACTGCCGACGGCGAATTGCACACAGGTAGAAGGCGATGCCAGCAGGCGGATATGTCCGCGCTGCTGATCCAGATATTGATGTATGTGCCCCCAGAGCACCGCGCGCACGCGGGGGTCGGCATCCAGCCGGGCGAACAATTGCTCGCTGTTGTCCAGCCCCAGCGGCTCCATCCAGGCACTGCCGATCGGTACTGGATGATGATGCAGGCAGACCATCAGATAACGCTCGCCCGCCGTCGCCAGCGCTTCGTCCAACCGCAGCAGCTGACGCTCATCAAGATGACCGCCGACCGAGCCCGGCACGCTGGAGTCCAGCAGCACTATGCGCCAGGCGCCCGCATCCACCCAGGGCTGATTGAAATCATGGCCAGCGCCAAGTTGTGCCATGCGCGCCGCATCATCGTGGTTGCCGGGAATCCAGTGCCACGGCGCGGGCAGCCGGGTCATGGCCTCGATAAACCGCTGATAGGCCGGCTCCTCTCCATCCTGGGTGATATCACCGGTGGCCAGCACCAGATCGATCTGCGGCATGTCCTCCAACACCTGATCGATTACCCCATGCAACGATGCAAGGGTATCCAGCCCCAGCAAGCGTTGATCCGGCGCGGTAAAGAGGTGGCTGTCGGTCAGCTGAACCACCTGGACTGCAGCGGTGGAGGTGATCGTGGCGGGTGGCGACATCGGGCGTATTCTCTGATCGGTGGACTTCTGTTCGCAGGACATCAGTAGCTCCCCTGCGCCCCCCCGCCATGATGGCAACAGACCGGCCGACAATCCAGTGGCGCACCGACGGCGGTGGCGGAAACTTGCACTCGGCCACAAAAAAACTGGTCAGACCAGACTACTATGCAGGCCCCATCGCCGCGCGGCGCGGCTCCTGTAGAGCAGTCAACTGTAGAAGCAACAGAGGGTATGCGCAGCTCAGCGATTGAGCAGCACCGGCTGCGGACTCTGCCCATGGCGGTGACAGTAGCCGAGCCATTCACCGAGAAACTGGTTGAGCTGGAATTTCTCGTCCGGCTGCAGCATCTGCTCGTTGGGATAGGGGTAGACACTCCGGAAGCGACGGCGATCATGCACCACAGTCACTTCGGCCATGCGGGCATCGTGGTACAGGCGTACCTCCATGCTCGGAGGCGTCAGCCACTCATGGCGTTTCTCATGCCGGAGTCGCAGCGTGGTGGTGTACGGGCAGCGCTCGAGTACCTGCATCACCAGACGCTGTTGTTCGCTGCCAGCGCTGAGCAGGATATGACATTCGTCCTTCAGCGCCATGTCCGGCATCAACTGGCGCAGACGGTAAAAATTCGCCTCGCATACCGCCTGCAGCGACGACAGATCA
Source organism: Halopseudomonas bauzanensis (assembly GCF_900114735.1). Lineage (GTDB taxonomy): Bacteria > Pseudomonadota > Gammaproteobacteria > Pseudomonadales > Pseudomonadaceae > Halopseudomonas > Halopseudomonas bauzanensis. Next base: position 286,137 of record NZ_FOUA01000005.1, read on the forward strand.
ACCCGATAGCGGCGTTTGCCGAGGGCCATCATGGTTGCGGCCCCGCCTGGGCACGCAGGCCCTGGCCATGCAGCTCCAGCCATTGCAAGGCGATGATGCTGGCGGCATTATCGATCCGGCCATCGGCCATGGCGGCCAGCGCCTCGCTGCGCGGCCAGACACTGACACGAATGTCTTCGCCCTCTTCGGCCAGCCCGTGCAGGCCGCCCACGCCACGGCTATCCACCGTCGCGCAGTACAGGTATACCTGCTCGTCACTGCCGCCCGGCGAGGGAAAGTAGCGGGTGATGGGCGTCAGGTTAAGCAATGTGAGCCCGGCTTCCTCCTCTGCTTCGCGATGGGCGACCTGTTCGGCCTCCTCCCCATCATCAAACAGCCCGGCGACCAGTTCCAGCATCCAGGGATTGGTGCGCTTGCCCAGCGCCCCGACGCGGATCTGCTCGATCAGCACCACCGCATCCTGCCAGGGATCATAGGGCAGCACGCAGACGGCATCCGGCCGCACGAACAGCTCACGGCGCAGCTCCGGCCCCCAACCGCCGGCAAATAGGCGATGGCGCAGGGTCAATACATCCAGCCGGTAGAAGCCGCGAAATCCGGGTTCTCGACGCAGGATCTCGACATCCTGCTGGTTGAATTCGGTCAAATAATCGCCCCTGAAAAAGACATACCCAATGGTCGTGCTTTTAAACTCGCATATCCGAGCGGACCGAGGCAAGGACTGACCTGTTTCAGCGGCGAACGGTCGTGCCGGTGCGTGTTATTCACCGCCCCGGCACCCGTTATCCACCTGCCGCTATACCTTCTGGTACAGCTGCGACCCGGTCTGGCGAAACTCCGAGGACTTGGCCCGCATGCCCTCTTCCACTGCCAAGTCCACCGCCTGAATCCGCTGCGCCGCAGCGTAATCACGCACCTCCTGGGTGATCTTCATCGAGCAGAACTTCGGTCCACACATGGAGCAGAAATGCGCTACCTTGGCTGACTCCTTGGGCAGAGTCTCATCATGGAAAGCGCGAGCCGTGTCCGGGTCCAGACCAAGGTTGAACTGATCCTCCCAGCGGAATTCGAAGCGCGCCTTGGACAGAGCATTATCGCGAATCTGCGCGCCCGGGTGCCCCTTGGCCAGATCCGCTGCGTGGGCAGCAATCTTGTAGGTAATGATGCCGGTCTTCACGTCATCCCGGTTGGGTAGCCCCAGATGCTCCTTGGGCGTGACATAACAAAGCATGGCGCAACCGAACCAGCCGATCATCGCCGCACCGATGCCCGAGGTGATGTGGTCATAACCCGGAGCGATATCGGTGGTCAGCGGCCCAAGGGTATAAAACGGCGCCTCGTCGCAGCACTCCAGCTGCTTGTCCATGTTCTCCTTGATCAGTTGCATGGGCACATGACCCGGGCCTTCGATCATGCATTGCACGTCATGCTTCCAGGCAATCTTGGTCAGCTCGCCCAAGGTTTCCAGTTCACCGAACTGCGCCGCGTCGTTGGCATCGGCGATGGAGCCTGGACGCAGGCCGTCGCCCAGAGAGAAGGACACATCATAGGCTTTCATGATCTGGCAGATATCCTCGAAGTGGGTATAGAGGAAGTTCTCCTGGTGGTGCGCCAGACACCACTTGGCCATGATTGAACCGCCACGGGAAACAATACCGGTGACCCGACTCGCCGTCATCGGCACGTAACGCAGCAACACACCGGCATGAATGGTGAAGTAGTCGACGCCCTGTTCGGCCTGCTCGATCAGCGTATCGCGGAAGATCTCCCAGGTCAGGTTCTCGGCGATGCCATCAACCTTCTCCAGCGCCTGGTAGATGGGCACGGTACCGATCGGCACCGGCGAATTGCGAATGATCCATTCGCGGGTCTCATGGATGTTCTTGCCGGTGGACAGATCCATCACCGTATCCGAGCCCCAGCGAATCCCCCAGGTCATCTTCTCGACTTCTTCTTCGATACTGGAGCCCAGCGCCGAGTTGCCGATATTGCCGTTGATCTTCACCAGGAAGTTACGGCCGATGATCATCGGCTCCAGCTCGGTATGGTTGATATTGGCCGGCAGGATGGCGCGGCCCCGGGCGATTTCCTCACGTACGAATTCTGGCGTGATTTCCTTGGGAATGCTGGCACCGAAGCTGTGTCCCGGATGCTGCTCGGTCAGCAGACCAGCGGCGCGCGCCTCCTGCAGTTTCATGTTTTCGCGAATCGCGACGAACTCCATTTCCGGAGTGATGATGCCCCGGCGGGCGTAGTGCATCTGCGTCACGTTATGCCCGGCCTTGGCCCGGCGCGGCGTGCGCACATGGGCAAAGCGCATGTGATCCAATGATGGATCGGACAGCCGGGCATTACCGAACGCGGAACTCAGGCCAGGCAGGATCTCGGTATCACCCCGCTCATCGATCCAGGCGCTGCGCACATCTGCCAGCCCGGCGCGCAGATCAATCTGCACCGCCGGATCGGTATAGGGGCCGGAGGTGTCGTAAACCAGCACCGGCGCGTTCTTCTCCACGCCCTTGTCGGTCTGGGTATCGGCCAGGCTGATTTCCCGCATCGGCACACGGATATCCGAGCGCGATCCGGTTACGTAGATCTTGCGGGAGTTAGGCAAGGGCTGGGTTGCGGCACCATCTGCGCCGGAGTTGGCAATGGCGGTATCAGGCAAGCGATTGGTCATTATTATGCTCCACTGTATGAATTACACAGGGAACCGAAGCGGCACGGAGCCACCACCCCAGGACGGGGTAATGCGGAACTGCGCATCTCGATTCCTACGCCGGTATTAACCGGATCAGGTTCAACGGGTGAAGTCTCAGCCAACACAAAAAAAATGCCGGCACCCCGTCAAGATGAGCCAGCAGCTTAGGCCGTCGCGCGCCAAACAGCAAGTAGCCGACCGCTTGGCCTTGACCGGCGGCCTGCACCTCTTTAGCCTTGGCAGATTGACTTCTACCTCCATGCGAAGGACCTCTGCATGCTGCGCCCCCTGTATATCGCCGTTGTGCTGGCAAGCCTGTCCGGCCCAGCCTTGGCTAAATCCGATTTGCTGACTATCTACCAGGAAGCCCTGCTCAACAGCGCCGATCTCGCCGCAGCCGAAGCCGATGCCCTCGCCCGCCAGGAAGCTCTGCCCCAGGCACGCGCTCAGTTGCTGCCGAACATCGGCCTGGGGGCCGGCGTGGCCCGCGAACGGGTCGACGTCGAGGGATTGGGGTCGGACAGCTATTCGACCCATTACTATCAGGCCAGCCTGACGCAGCCGCTGTTCCGTGCCGATCGCTGGTTCAATTACCAGGCGTCCAAGTCGCTCAGTGAACAGGCCCGCGTGGAGTTTTCCGCTACGCAGCAGCAGTTGATCCTGGATGTAGCGCTGGCCTACTTCAATGTATTGCGAGCTTCCGACAACCTGGCCACCGCCCGAGCCGAAGAAGCAGCGTTCGAGCGTCAGCTGGAACAGGCGCGGGAGCGTTTCGAAGTCGGCCTGTCGGCCCGCACCGATGTACTCGAAGCGCTGGCCGGTTTCGATACCGCCCGCGCCGCACGCATCACCGCCGCCACCAATCTGGACGTGAGTTATCAGGCACTGACCCGCCTGACCAACCGCGACCACACCGACCTGCTCGGCATGAGCCACAACCTGCCGATCCTTGCGCCTGTGCCGGCCGACATGCAGGAGTGGGTGGAGACCGCAGCTGCGCAGAACCTGGGCCTGCAGGCCTCGCGGCTGGCTATCGATGCCGCCGGCGACAGCCTGCGCAGCAGCAAGGCGGGTTACGCCCCGACGGTGGATGCTTTCGTGCGTTACAACGACAGTTATGGCGGCGCCCGTCTGGGCGGTGTCGGGGCAGGTATTGGTGGTATGGGCGCCGGCGGTGACACCGAGCTGACCCAGTTCGGTGTGGAGATGACCCTGCCGCTATTTACCGGTGGCGGCACCACATCCCGGGTCCGCGAATCCAACTTCCGCCTGACCCAGGCCGAACACACCAGCGAAGCCGAGTTGCGGCGCATCGTCGAGCGTACCCGCAATCTGTTCCGTACGGTCACCTCCAGCGTCGAGGAGGTCGAAGCCCGGCGCCAGTCGATCATTTCCTCCAAGGCCGCCGTGGATGCGACTCAGGCCGGTTATGAGGTAGGTACGCGCAACGTGGTGGATGTGCTGGACGCCCAGCGCAATCTGTTCCGGGCGGTGCGTGACTACAACGATACCCGCTACAACTACATCGTCGACAACCTCAACCTCAAGCAGGCGGCTGGCACCCTGAGCCCGCAGGATCTGGAAGACCTCTCGACCTGGCTGAAGGCCGACTACGATCCGGACCGCGACTTCATTCCGCCGTTTACCCCGGAAGAAATGCAGCGCATGTCCATCGGCAACCAGCCGCCGCAGCCAATGAGCGAACAGCAGCGGCGGATGCGGACGTCGTTCTGAGTGGCCGGGCAGCGACGCTGCCCCCTGGGATTGTCGAGCACCAGCTCGACAGCGTTTCCACCAGACAACGCCGAGGCCGCCGCCAGCAAGGTACGAGCTGGTGCTCGAACCTCCCAGGTGTTTGCGCCACTACGGTGGACCGGTTTCCAGCTCGACCAACAGCGTATCAGGTGGCCGCGCTGGTCGGAATGGGAGTTGACGGGATCGCCATAGACCGGGGCGCGCTGACCGGGGCGCGCTCGACTTGATGGAAACCCATCAGTCACTCGCAATGACCAACTAGCTCCCCAGCAACCGCGTGATACCCTGCAGCAACCGCTCCAGTGCCCCCTGATTGGCCGCTACTACCGCCTGCCCCGCCGCTCCAGCGCGGTGCGCTGACGACTGATCACCCAACCAGGCATTTGCCCGCTCCGCCATCGCCGGGGCATCGGCCACTTCCACCAAGGCCCCGGCCTGCTCCAGCAAATCACTGATCTCGGCAAAGTTGAATCGATGCGGCCCGGACAGCACCGGCAGGCCGAGCGCCGCTGGCTCCAGATAATTGTGTCCACCGCCGGGAATCAACGACCCGCCAACGAAAGCCACATCCGCGCAGGCATAGAACTGCATCAGCTCGCCCATGGTATCGCCCAATAACACCTGATCGGCTATCGCCGGCATGTTCCCGGCGCTGCGGCGTACCATGCCCAGCCCGGCATTTTCTATCTGCCGCGCCACAGCATCGAAGCGCTCCGGGTGGCGCGGCACCAGAATCAGCAGCGCCTCGGGATGCCGCTGCAGAACCTGACGATGCGCAGCAAGCACGATCTCGTCTTCCCCGCCGTGAGTACTGGCGGCGATCCATACGGGCCGCTCACCCCACTGCGCCCGCCACTGCTCTGCCGTGGCCAGCAGCTCGGCGCCGGGCTTGAGGTCGAACTTGATGCTGCCGGTCACCGCCAGTGCTGACTGGCGCACGCCCAGCGCGATGAAGCGCTCCGCCTCCGCTGCCGTCTGCACCGCCACCCAATCCAGCGCGGCGAACATCGGCCGCACCAGCGCAATGACGCGTTGATAACCCCGCGCCGAGCGCGCAGATAGCCGTGCATTGGCCAGTACTACTGGCACGCCGGCGCGCTTGCACTCGGCCACCAGGTTGGGCCACAGCTCGGTTTCCATGATGATGGCAATCCGTGGCTGCAACCGCCGAATCAGTCGCCGCTGCAGCCAGGGCAGATCGTAGGGCAGATAAGCGTGGCCAACATCATCACCGAATAACTTGCGGATCTGTTCGGAGCCGGTTGGTGTCATGCAGGTCACCGTGATCGGCAACTGCGGATGGCGCTGGCGCAACTCGCGCACCATGGGCGCCGCGGCAATGGACTCGCCCACCGACACCGCATGCACCCAGATACCGCCAGCGCGCAGATCTCCACCCAGGGCAAAGCGCTCGCGCCAGCGCCGGGCATAGGCCGGGGCGCGCCAGGCACGGTACAGCAGGCGCGCCAGGATCAGCGGCAGACACAGGGTAAAGATCAGACTGTACAGAAAACGCGGCATTCCCTTCTCCAGAAGCGGTCGAGCAGCACAAACGCGGCATAGAGTAGCAGAAGTGACCTGCCCGGCCGTTGATCGCTATACTACGCGAGCTAATCCACTGACCCCGCGGAGCCCATGAGCACACCCTTGCACACCGATATCTGTATTCTGGGCGGCGGCGTCGCCGGTCTCTGGCTCAATGCGCGGCTGCGGCAACAGGGCTACAGCACCTTGCTGGTCGAGCCCCATACCTTGGGCGGCGGGCAGAGCAGCAAGTCCCAGGGCATCATCCATGGCGGCACCAAGTATGCCCTGCACGGCAAACTGACCACCGCCGCAGAAGCCATCGCCGGCATGCCCGGCCGCTGGCGCGCCTGTCTGGATGGTAGTGGTGAACTGGACCTGCAAGGCGTGCGTGTACTCTCGGCGCACCATTATCTCTGGTCACCGGGCAACCTGATCAGCAACCTGGCCGGCTTCTTCGCCAGCAAGGCACTGCGCGGCCGGGTCGATAGCGTGAAGGGGCGGGAGTTGCCCGCGGTTTTCGCCAATCCGGCTTTCAAGGGCAAGGTCTACCAGCTGGCCGAGCTGGTGCTGGATGTGCCCGATGTGGTCCGCCGCCTGGCGGAGCTGGGTGGCGACAGCCTGCTCAGCGGCCCGGTCAAAATCGGCGGCAACAGCGACGGTATCACCTCCGTACAGGTTGCCGATCAGCAGATCATCGCCCGACGCTATGTGCTCACCGCCGGGGAAGGCAACGAGGCGCTGCTGCACGGTGCCGGTATCCAGCAGCCCGCCATGCAGCGCCGGCCGCTGCAGATGGTGCTGGTCAAAGGTCCGAACCTGCCGGCCCTTTACGCCCACTGCCTGGGCAGCAGTCCCAAGCCGCGGGTCACTGTGACTACCCACCCCTGCAACGATGGCCAATGGTGCTGGTACCTGGGCGGCGAACTGGCTGAACAGGGCACCGATATGCCGGCCGAGGAGCTGATTCGCCGGGCACAGAAGGAGCTGCAGGAACTGCTGCCCTGGGTCGATCTGAGCAGCTGCCAGTGGGCTACCCTGCCGGTAACCCGTGCCGAACCGGCTCAAAGCGGCCTGGTGCGCCCGGATAATGCCTACCTGCAGGCAGTCGGCAATGCGCTGGTGTGCTGGCCGACCAAACTGGCTCTGGCACCCGACCTGAGCGACCAGGCCATCGCCGAGCTCGAACGTCAGGCAATCCAGCCGGAGCTGCCGCAGCCGACCAGCGACCTGCCTTGCCCGCTCGTTGCCACTCCAGTCTGGGATACCCTGTTTTCATGACATCCCTACAGCAATATCATCGCCCGCTTGGCAGCACTGGCCTGACGGTTTCTCCGCTCGGGCTCGGCACCGTCAAGATCGGCCGCAATCAGGGGGTGAAATACCCCAGCGGCTTCGAACTACCGACCGACCAGCAGGTGCGCGGCTTGCTGGCCCAGGCCCGGGACCTGGGCATCAACCTGCTGGATACCGCCCCCGCCTATGGCCTGAGCGAACAGCGCCTGGGGCCGCTGTTGCAAGGCCAACGCCAGGAATGGGTGCTGTGCAGCAAGGTCGGCGAAGAATTCGACAATGGCGAGTCCTGGTTCGATTTCAGCGCCCGACATACCCGTCACTCGGTACAACGCTCGCTGCAACGGCTGCAGACCGATTATCTGGACCTGGTGCTGGTGCACTCCAATGGTGATGACCTGACCGTCCTTGCTGATGAGGTCTACCCGACGCTGCAGCAACTGAAGCAGGAGGGGCTGATCCGCGCCTTCGGCTTTTCCGGCAAGACTGTCGCTGGTGGCCTGCAGGCGCTGGAAGATGGCGATTGCGCCATGGTGACCTGGAACCTGCGCGAGCAGACCGAGCGTCCGGTTCTCGACTTTGCGCTGTCACACAACAAGGGCATTCTGGTAAAAAAAGCGCTTGCCAGTGGGCATATCTGCCTGGAGGGTGAAGACCCGGTCCGTAGCGGTTTCGAATTGGTCTTCAGCCACCCGGCCGTCGGCAGCGCCATCATCGGTACCATCACACCGGCGCATCTGACGCAGAATGTAGTCACCGTCGCCAACATTCTGCAGCAAGCCGACACGCACAGCGGATCTCAAGCCAGGCCGCGCTGACAGCAGCATGCGCGGCCCCAGACCCAACGAGGGGCGCCATGACCACTATCATTGCCCGCCACGATCCGGTGGCCTTCAAGACCCAGGCCATCCACGTCCAGGCCGGCCCCGAGGTGTTGCGCTACACGCCGGTCGGCAACCCGCTGAGCTTCGAGCAGATGCTCGAGCTGCGCCAGCCGATACAGGTGGATGACCCGGAACAGTTCGACGTAACCCTGGCCAACCTGGGGGTTTCCGCGGATATTACCTTCCGCTGGCAACAACGGGACTTTCGTCTGCTGGTGCACCAGCAGCGCCCTGATCGTAATGACCAAGTGCTGAAACTGCTGTCCGGCTACGTACCCGCCCACGAGCTGCGTTTGCCCTTGCTCACCCTGATGACCGAACTGGCCGAGGAGCTGCTGCTGGAAACCGGACAGGGCTGGCTGCCGGGGCGTTATCAGGAAGTCTGGCTACCCACACCCTACGCCGACACCCTGCCGCCGGACGGCAACCGCTGGTACAGCCTCAGCCCGCACCAGGGTGCAGCCCGGGCCGTGCTGTGCCGCGAGCTGAATCTACTGGAACGCCCCCATGCCTATGTCCATCTCCCCACCAATTCACTGCAACTGGTCTATCACATGCACCTCAGCGTGCCCCGCTGCCCGGACCTGAGCGCGTTGCACGCCGACGAGTCGCTGGATGCCCAGAGTGGCCAGCTGCAGGCACAGCTGGATCGACAGCGCCCCGATCTCTATCTCGCCGAGCTGGTCGATAATCAGTTCAACGGACGCCTGTTTACCTTGGTCAAGGGTGAGCTGATCGAGCAACAGCATCCGCATCTGCTGCTCAGCGAAGCCTTCGCACCCCAGACCGGCTGGGTGGTGGCGGACGCCCACTGCCCCTGGGCATATGGCAGCGCACCGCCATGAGGTGTACCATGCGCGCCGAGGCGTGGCCTGCCGGTCATCCTCGATTCCGCCATTGGTACCTCCTAGCAGGTCGTTGAAAGACGCACTCACGAGCAGTTTTTCCACGGATTGTTAAAGTGGCCCTCGGGCCTTCTTAGACCATGGTCGGATCGTCACGCCAATCAGCTCTTCCCTAGACTGCTGGCTGTTCGTAATCACCCACTGGTAACAAATCCATGTATGAAAGTCGTATTCGCATGCCTGCGCTGCATGACAAAGTCATGAGCGCAGCAGATGCTGCATTGCTGATTGAAGATGGTATGACCGTAGGCATGAGCGGCTTCACCCGTGCCGGGGAAGCCAAGGCAGTCCCGCTGGCGCTGGTCGAGCGCGCCCGGGAGCAACCGCTGAAGATCAGCCTGCTGACCGGTGCCAGCCTGGGCAACGATCTCGACAAACACCTGACCGAAGCCGGTGTACTGGCCCGTCGCATGCCCTTTCAGGTGGACGCCACCCTGCGCAAGGCGATCAACCAGGGCGAGGTCATGTTCATCGACCAGCATCTGTCCGACACCGTTGAACAGATGCGCAACCATCAACTGAAGCTGCCCGATATCGCCGTCATCGAGGCGGTCGCCATCACTGAGGAAGGCCACATCGTACCGACCACCTCGGTGGGCAACTCCGCCAGCTTCGCGATCTTCGCCAAACAGGTCGTGGTTGAAATCAACCTGGCGCATAACCCCAACCTGGAAGGTTTGCACGATATCTACATCCCGACCTACCGGCCGACCCGCACCCCGATCCCCCTGGTCTCTCCAGGCCAGCGCATGGGCAGCACCGCGATTCCGATCGACCCGGCGAAGATCGCCGCCATCGTCATTACCAACCAGCCCGACTCCTACTCCACGGTTACCCCACCGGATGCGGAAACCCAAGGCATCGCCGACCATCTGATCGCCTTCTTCGAGAAGGAGGTGGAAGCTGGCCGCCTGCCGAAGAACCTGGGCCCGCTGCAGGCCGGCATCGGCAGCATTGCCAATGCGGTGATGTGCGGCTTTATCAATTCGTCCTTTGAAGACCTGGTGATGTATTCCGAAGTGCTGCAGGACTGCACCTTCGAGCTGATCGACGCAGGCAAGATGACACTTGCCTCCGGCTGCTCCATCACCCTGTCGGGCCGTTGCAACGAGCGCGTGTTCGGCAATCTGGAGAAGTACAAGGACAAGCTGGTGATGCGCACCCAGGAAATGTCCAACCACCCGGAAATCGTCCGGCGCCTGGGCATCATCGGCATCAATACCGCATTGGAGTTCGACATCTACGGCAACGTCAACTCGACCCACGTGGGCGGCACCAAGATGATGAACGGGATCGGCGGTTCCGGCGACTTCGCCCGCAACGCCAACCTGGCAATTTTCGTCACCAAGTCGATTGCCAAGGGCGGAGCCATCTCCAGCGTGGTGCCCATGGTCAGCCATGTAGACCATACCGAGCATGACGTCGATATCCTGGTCACCGAACAGGGCCTGGCGGACCTGCGCGGTCTGGCACCCCGCGAGCGCGCCCGTGTGGTCATCGACAACTGCGTGCACCCGGATTATCGCGATGCGCTGAATGACTACTTCGAGCGAGCCTGCGCCAAGGGTGGCCACACGCCGCACCTGCTGCGCGAAGCGGTCGAATGGCACCTGAACCTGGAAGAGTTCGGCCATATGCGCGCCGCTGGCTGATCTATCTGCAGTCCCTGCCCCACAGTTGCCGCAACGGCTGTGGGGCAGCATTTATCTGTCCAGCGTCACAAATCTCCCTTTCGTATTCCCCCTCCGCTCGATAATGTGAAGCGCGGCACTTTGCCCGCCGGCCAACCTTGTTATCCTCCGCGCTGAATTCACTATCTCTCCGGGGCTCACCATGGATGCCAGCCAAACCCGAACCGGATTCAGCCGGGGCTTGCCAACGCTGTTTACCAATATCGCGCTCTTGATAGCGACCAGCCTGCCCGCCCAGGCCAGCGAACCCGGCGCCGAACGGCAAACCAGTTTCAGCGACCGCAACTACGTTCCCGGCCGCCACATCAACACCATTAGCCCGGTAACCATCAAGGAACGGAACAGCGCACCTGCCAAGGCCCGCCGGATTGAAGAAGAAACAGAGAAAGTGATCTGGACCGATGCCCGGGGCACGGAAACCGAATACCGCATGTATTACGCACATGACGGCACGCTGCTGGATTTCGCCAGCGTATGCAGCAATTACCGCACCGGCTCAATTGATTATCGCAACTGTCGCAAGGCCGCCAGGCAATGGTTCGGCAGCAAATGCAACGGCGGCAGCGCGGCGGGGAAGATGTATTGCCATGCACGCAATGCGTTCAGGCCTTGAGCGCCCCTGCAGCCCTGTGCAAGGCCGTCTAGTCACTAACTGTGGGAGCGGCCTTGGCCGCGAAGCTTTTCTTGCAAACCCGTTCGCGGGCAAGCCCGCTCCCACAAAAAACCAGCTCCAGCTGAGCTGATCTTACTCAAGCACTACATAACTCAAGAAACAGCGGTTCCCTCATTCTGCTCCCGAATCTTCTCGACAATTGCCGTGGTCGAGCAGCTATCGACGAACTTGAGCACCTTTACCTCACCGCCATAGGCCTGCACGATAGGCGCGCCCACTACCTGGTCGATGCCATAGTCGCCGCCCTTGACCAGCACATCCGGGCGCAACTGCTTGAGCAGCTCTTCCGGCGTATCCTCGGAGAAACTGACCACCCAGTCCACTGCGCCCAATCCGGCCAGCACGGTCATACGCCGCTCTACCGCATTGATCGGCCGTCCCGGCCCCTTCAGGCGGGTCACCGAGGCATCATCATTGATCGCCACGATCAGCCGGTCACCCTGGCTGCGGGCCTCTTCCAGATAGCCAACATGACCGGCGTGGATGATATCGAAGCAGCCGTTGGTGAAGACGATCCGCTCGCCATGGGCACGGGCATCCTCCACCGCCACCAGCAACTGGTCGGCCGACAATACACCCAGCCCTGCCCCCTGTTCATACTGGAGCGCCCGGCGCAGTTCCGGGGCGCTGATGGCAGCGGTACCCACCTTACCGATAACGATGCCGGCAGCCAGATTGGCCAAGCCCACGGCGTTGGGTAGCGATTCTCCTGCGGCCAGCGCGGTTGCTACCGTTGAGATCACGGTGTCGCCGGCGCCGGTCACATCGAATACTTCCCGCGCCCGCGCTGGCAAATGGAGGGCCGCTTCGCCCTGACGCAGCAGCGTCATCCCCTGCTCACTGCGGGTGACCAACAATGCCTCCAGGTTCAGCTCTTCGATCAGCGCCAGGCCCTTGTCGACCAGCTCCTGTTCGCTGGAGCAGATACCCACCACTGCCTCGAATTCGGACAGGTTGGGCGTGATCAAGGTGGCGCCGCGGTAGATGCTGAAATCTTTCCCCTTGGGGTCGGCCAACACCGGCAGGTTGCGCTCCCGAGCGGCCTTGATCAACGCCTGATGATTGACCAACGCACCCTTGCCATAATCCGAGAGGATCACCACCCGGACCTTGTCCAGCAGCCCGTTTACCGTATCCAGCAGAGCATCGCCATCGGTAGCAAAGGGCTCTTCGAAGTCCACCCGCAGCAGTTGCTGATGCCGACTCAACACCCTCAGCTTGGTGATGGTCGGCTGCTCGGGGTGCCCCTGGAAAGCGCAGTACACACCCGCAGCATTCAAGCGCCGCTGCAGTATCTCGGCGGCCTCGTCCTCACCCGTGACGCCCACCAGCCAGGCGGGCGCGCCCAGCGCAGCAATATTCAGTGCCACGTTACCGGCGCCGCCGGGGCGATCCTCGATCTGATCAACTCTGACCACCGGCACCGGCGCCTCCGGTGAAATACGGTGACTGGGGCCGTGCCAGTAGCGGTCCAGCATCACATCACCCACCACCAGAACCGGCGCGGAATCAAAACGGGGCATGGTCAATTTCATTGCGTCACTCACTTGTATTGGCTCCGACCTGTCAGGTTGGTAATAGCGTCTCAGACGGCGGGCTTCTCGTCCTGGAACTGCATACTGTGCAGCCGTGCATAATAACCATCCTGCGCTATCAGCTCGGCATGACTGCCGCGCTCGACGATGCGACCCTGGTCCATCACCATGATGATGTCGGCCTTCTCGATGGTCGACAAGCGGTGGGCGATCACCAGTGCGGTGCGACCTTCCATCACGCGATCCAGCGCCGCCTGGATATGCCGTTCCGACTCGGTATCCAGCGCGGAAGTTGCCTCATCCAGAATCAGCACCGGCGCATCGCGCAACAAGGCACGGGCAATGGCCAGACGCTGACGTTGGCCGCCGGATAATAATACGCCGTTCTCCCCAACCAGCGTGTCGTAGCCCAGAGGCAATTGATCTATGAATTCCGCTGCGTAGGCGGCTTCCGCCGCAGCAATCACGGCCTCGCGCGGCGCCCCGGCCAGATCACCATAGGCAATATTGTTGGCGACCGTGTCATTGAACAATGTCACATTCTGGGTCACCAGGGCGATCTGCCGACGCAGGTTGCGCAAACGGTACTGCTCTACCTCGACGCCATCGAGCAGGATTTCCCCTTGGTCATGACTATAAAAACGGGGAATCAGATTGGCCAGGGTCGATTTACCACTGCCGGAACGGCCCACCAGCGCCACCATCTGCCCCGGCTCGATAGTGAAATCGATGTCCTGCAATACCACCTTGTCCGTCCCGGGATAGTGGAAAGACAAGTTCTTGACCTCGATACGCCCGCTGATGCGGTCGCGCTCGACGGTACCGGTATCCTTCTCGGGCTCCTCATCCAGCTGCTCGAAAATGCTCTCAGCCGCGGCGATACCTTTCTGGATATTGGCACTGACCTCGGACAACTGACGAATCGGCTTGGGCAGCAAGCCTGCTGCTGTGATGTAGGACACCAGATCACCAGCGGTCGCATCGCCACGCAGAAACAACACCAGGAACATCACCCCGGCCATCGCCCCGTAGGTTACCAACTGCAGCGTAGGCGTGAACACCGCACCCGTACGGACCATCTTCAGGCCGCGCAAGCGATTGTTTTCGCTTGCTTTGTGGAAGCGATCACTCTCATATGTCTCGCCGCCGAAGCTACGTACCACACGGTAGCCGGTAATGGTCTCGGAGGTGACATGGGTCACGTCACCCATGGCCGTCTGGATCTTCTTGCTCTGCTTGCGAAATTTCTTGCTGGTGCTGTTGACCATCAGGCCAATCAGCGGCAGTACCGCCATCAGCACCAGGGTCAGCTTCCAGTTCATCCACAGCAGATAGCCGAACAGGAAGATCACCGTCATGCCTTCACGGAACACCACCTTGATTGCATCGGTGGCGGCGCCGGTGACCATGGTCACGTTGAAGGTCACCCGGGACACCAGATGGCCTGAATTGTTGTTGTCGAAGTAGCGATTGGGCAATGTCAGCAAATTATCGAACAGCGCGGTGCGCAGGTCATGTACCACACCCAGCGATACCCTGGCGATGTAGTAGTTACCCAGGAAGGAGCCAATGCCCTGATACACCGCGACCAGGATGATGAACAGCGGAAAGCCCCAGATCAGCGGTACGCCGAGAAACTGGGCGCTAGCCCCCTCATTCAGCCCATCCACAAAATACTTCAGCATCCAGGCCATAGCCGGCTGACTGGAAGCGAAGACCATGAACCCCAGGATACTGATGACAAACGACACCCAGTAGGGCTTCACATAACCGAGCAATCGCCCGTAGATCCGAATACTGGAGCGGGCAAAGCTTTCTTTTGGAGAATCCGACATAAGCTCTTCGCGAAATGGAATCAGGCCGGGAGTTTATCACAGCATGTCGGGCCACAAGCCCAATCGCATACAGCCTCACATGAAGGAATAGTCCAGTTACGGTAAACTACCGTTTTGTTTCAGGATCGTGTCAATGCAGCCACTCAACAGGGAACAGTACGATATCTGGCGTGCCGATGCGCAGATACTCGAGAAGGACGGCCACGGTGAAAAGGTCCTGCGCCTGGCCGACGGCACCTTTCTCAAACTGTTCCGGCGCAAAAGCTGGCTCTCCAAGACCGCTTTCTATTCACCGGCCAAACGCTTCGCGGACAACGCCGCAGAACTGCAACGCCTCGGCATCCCCTGCCCCCGGGTCATTCAGCTTTACCGGATGAGTGACCCATACCGTTCGGTGGTCCATTACGAACCATTGGCAGGCGAAACGCTGCGTCAATTACTGGAGGACGATACCAGTCTCGATCAACTGGAGCTGTTTGCTCGACTGGCGGAATTCATTACCCACCTGCATGATCTGGGCGTTTACTTTCGCTCGCTGCACATGGGCAACATTGTCCTGACGCCCGACAATAAACTCGGCTTGATCGATATATCTGATATGCGCTGCCTGGGCCGGCCACTGCCCCGGCGGATGCGGGACAGGAATTATCAGCATCTGCTGCGTTATGAAAGTGATTGGGGGATGGTGAATCCGCGTATCGGAACCTTGTTCATGTTCAGCAGAAGATGACGTAGTCCGGGAGCGAAACAGGATCAACGGTACCGGCAAGCATAGCTCGACGAGCGCCAGCACCCTGGCGCTAGGGAAGCTCCCTTACCCAAAACAGCTCATGCCAGCGTACTGCTTTTCGCAGATACTCATTGTCACCCGTCTTCGGCCAGCGCCTACCTGCGAGTAACCGCTGAATCTGACGCCGTAACCGCCGCTTGAGAGGTGCCGGCGGTTGCAGATCATGATGCATCAACAACGCCATGGCTTTCTCCAACCGCTGTTGCTCGTCCAGCACATGACTGAATATTTCCTCGCCAGGCAACTCAACCAATGCCGGAGGCAACGCTACCCCGGTATCAGCATCACCCATCGGCCAACGATCGTTATCATGCAGGTGGTTCGCATACAGCAGTAAGCGTTTTGGCTGCCAGGCAGAGCATTTCAATGCCTGGAAAAAGGCCTGGGTACACGCAATGTGATCCGCATGTGGGTCCAGCTCAGGGTGCGGCATAACCACTACATCTGGCTTTAAATGCTCCAGGCAAGCGCTCAGATCGGCGACCAGATTTGCCCAAGTAGGTAGGCCATGTAATGACCCAGTGAAAACCTGCACATGCTAAAGTCGCTTCAGAAATTGGAGTGAAGCATGACGCAAGAACCCGACATCAAGCGCTGGACAGCCAAACGCAAAGCGGAGCTGATCAAGCAGATCTACCGAGGGCAGACTACAGTGCCCGAGGCTGCGCGCCACTACGATCTCACCCAGCAGGAGATCGAGAAGTGGATGGACGATGCCGAAGCCGGGATGGAAAACGCCCTTAAGGCCAATCCCAAGGATATCGCCGAGCAGTATGAAACCCAGCTGCGCGAACTCCGGGAAGCCTATGGCGAGGCCATGCTGGAGCTCAAGTTCCGAAAAAAGTTGCAGCGCCATCTCGACTCGACCGACGATTGATCGATCAGGTCATGGCCGAGATGGCTACCCAAGGCTATGTCGTGACGGTGGTGCAGGCCTGCCGCTGGGCCGGTGTGTCCCGCCGCAGTTATTACTATCGGCCTACCAAAGCCAAACCCAAGGTCAATGAGCACTTGGCGGCGCGGGTAAAGCGGGTGATCAACGATCTGCCGTATGCTGACTACCGTACCGTTGCCTGGCTGTTGGGTGAGAACAAGAACACCATCCAGCGCCTGTTCCAGATCAAGGGCTGGCAGGTGCGCAAGCGCCGCAGTGGAGCCCGCCCCCGGGTGCAGGCATTACCTTCGGTGGCCTCGCGCCCGAATGAGCGCTGGGCAACAGACATTGCACGTGTCTGGTGTGGTC
>NZ_FOUA01000003.1 GCF_900114735.1 Halopseudomonas bauzanensis
TTCGCTTGCCTGTCAACCCTCAAGTTATCGCTAACTTATTGATTGGCCTGGGCTTTTGGAAAAGCTCAGCGACTTGCGAGGGGCGCATTATAGGCCCCTCAGCGATGCCGTCAAGAGGGTTTATCAACTTTCTCGGATTCAGTTGCCGAGGCTTCCCGACGCCGCCAGCGCCAGACGGCCTGAATGGGGCCGGAAACGCTGTAGGCAATGAAGATGAACCACAAGATTCGGGACGGATCGGTAGAGATAATGGCAAATACCAGGACTACCAGCAGGATGACGAAGAACGGCACTCGGCCGCGCATGTCGAGATCCTTGAAGCTGTAGTAACGTACATTACTCACCATCAGCAAACCGCCAAGCGCAGTCAGTACTCCCACCAGGAACGAGATATCGCCGCCATCAATACCGAAGTCGTTGAGCGCCCACACCATCCCGGCCACCAGACCCGCAGCCGACGGACTGGCCAGACCGGTGAAGTAGCGTTTGTCCTCCGAGCCGATATGGGTATTGAAACGCGCCAGGCGCAATGCCGCACCCGCCACATAGATGAATGCGAAAACCCAGCCGACCTTGCCCATATCGTCCAGCGCCCAGG
The DNA here is from genome assembly GCF_900114735.1 of Halopseudomonas bauzanensis. Classification (GTDB taxonomy): domain Bacteria; phylum Pseudomonadota; class Gammaproteobacteria; order Pseudomonadales; family Pseudomonadaceae; genus Halopseudomonas; species Halopseudomonas bauzanensis. Next base: position 599 of record NZ_FOUA01000003.1, read on the forward strand.
TGAAAGCAACCAGCGCTGGCGCGACGCCGAAGGCGACCATGTCCGACAGGGAGTCATATTCAGCCCCGAACGCACTCTGGGTATTGGTCAGGCGGGCCACCCGGCCGTCCAGCCCGTCCAGCACCATGGCCACGAAGATGGCAATGGCGGCGTGGGAGAAATTGCCATTCATGGCACTGACGATGGCGTAAAAGCCGGAAAACAGGGCTGCTGTCGTAAACAGATTGGGCAATAGGTAGATACCGCGATGGCGCACCTTCTTGCCGTCCGGTCCTGGCATTTCCTCGATATGCTCATCAATCGGCAACAGGGTATGCGGGCTGTCGCCATCGAAATGTGGATCGTGCTGCTGCTCGTCTTTCATATGCTTACCTTGACACTTTGCCGGACTGCACAGTGTGGCAACTTGATCGCCAAATAACCAGTCCCGGCCAGGCCCGCCCATAAAAAAACGCGGCCTTGGCCGCGTTTTTCAAAGAACTGAAATCAGTTCTTGCTCTTATCAACGATCTTGTTGGCAGAGATCCACGGCATCATGCCGCGCAGCTGCTCACCAACCTGCTCGATGGGATGCGCCGCGTTGTTGCGACGGGCAGCTGTCATCGACGGGTAGTTGTGCGCGCCTTCAGCGATGAACATCTTCGCGTACTCACCGGACTGGATGCGCTTCAGAGCGTTGCGCATGGCAGCGCGGGACTCATCGTTGATGACTTCAGGACCAGTCACGTACTCACCGTACTCCGCGTTGTTGGAGATGGAGTAGTTCATGTTGGCGATACCGCCTTCGTACATGAGGTCAACGATCAGCTTCAGTTCGTGCAGGCACTCGAAGTAAGCCATTTCCGGCGCGTAACCCGCTTCGGTCAGCACCTCGAAGCCAGCCTTGACCAGCTCAACCGCGCCACCGCACAGAACTGCCTGCTCACCGAACAGGTCGGTTTCGGTCTCGTCCTTGAAGGTGGTTTCGATGATACCGGTACGACCACCGCCCACGCCGCTGGCGTAGGACAGCGCGACGTTCTTGGCGTTGCCGGAAGCGTCCTGGAAGATCGCGATCAGGTCAGGGATACCGCCACCCTTGACGAACTCGGAGCGTACGGTGTGACCCGGCGCCTTGGGAGCAACCATGATCACGTCCAGATCCTTGCGCGGCACGACCTGGTTGTAGTGAACGGCAAAACCGTGGGCGAAGGCCAGGGTGGCGCCCTGCTTCAGGTTCGGCTCGATCTCGTCACGGTACAGCTGGGACTGGAACTCGTCGGGGGTCAGGATCATGACCACGTCGGCAGCAGCGACGGCAGCCGGTACGTCGGTGACTTTCAGACCATGGGCCTCGGCCTTGGCAATCGAGGACGAACCCGGGCGCAGGCCCACAGTTACGTCAACGCCGGAATCCTGGAGGTTGCAGGCGTGGGCATGGCCCTGCGAGCCGTAACCGATGATGGCAACCTTCTTGCCTTGGATGATGCTCAGGTCGCAATCTTTGTCATAAAAAACGTGCATGTAAATCCCCTTTCTATGCGGGTCCCGCCGGACCACTGCTCAATTGTTTAAATGCTCAGAACCTTTTCACCGCGCGCAATGCCGGACACTCCGGTGCGCACGACTTCCAGTACTGTCGCCGGGCCAACCGCTTCGATAAAACTATCCAGCTTATCAGACGTACCTGCCAGCTGAACGGTATACACACTACTGGTCACATCGACAATCTGGCCGCGGAAAATATCGGTGGTGCGCTTGATTTCGGCGCGCTGAGCACCGGTGGCCTTGATCTTGACCAGCATCAGCTCACGCTCGATATGCGCCCCTTCGGACAGATTGACCAGCTTCACCACCTCAATCAGCTTGTTGAGGTTCTTGGTGATCTGCTCGATGACATCTTCCTGACCGATGGTGGTCAGCGTCAGACGCGACAGCGTCGGGTCTTCCGTCGCCGCCACGGTCAGCGTCTCGATATTGTAGTTGCGCTGGGAAAACAGACCGACCACGCGAGACAGTGCACCGGGCTCGTTTTCCAGCAGTACGGAAATGATGTGTCTCATGTCAGGTACGCTCCGTCTTGCTCAACCACATGTCACGCATGGATCCGCCTGCAATCTGCATCGGATAGACGTGCTCGGCATTGTCCACGCGGATATCCATGAATACCAGCCGCTTGGTCTGGGCGAATGCTTCTTCCATCGCCGGCTTGAGATCATCCAGCTTATCAACCCGGATACCGACGTGGCCGTAGGACTCCGTCAGCTTGATGAAGTCAGGCAGCGACTCCATATAGGAATGCGAGTAGCGGCTGTTGTACTGCATGTCCTGCCACTGACGCACCATGCCCAACGCCTGGTTGTTCAGGGTGATGATCTTGACCGGCAGGTCGTACTGCAGGCAGGTCGACAGCTCCTGAATGTTCATCTGGATACTGCCTTCGCCAGTGACGCAGGCAACCGTGGCATCAGGGTGATGCAGCTGCACACCCATGGCCGCCGGCAAGCCGAAGCCCATGGTGCCCAGGCCACCGGAGTTGATCCAGCGATTAGGCTTGTTGAACGGATAATACTGGGCCGCGAACATCTGGTGCTGACCCACATCGGAAGTCACGTAGGCATCGCCCTTGGTGACATCCCACATGGTCTCGATGACCGTCTGCGGCTTGATGATGGAACCGTCACCCATGTCGTAGGGGAACAGCTTGCCGTCACCACGCCATTCATCGACCTGCTTCCACCAGGCGGCCAGCACATCGGCATTCGGGCGCAGCTTGTGCTCGCGGGAGATGGCCAGCATCTCGGTCAGCACGCTGTCGACCGGACCAACGATCGGAATGTCCGCCTTGATGGTCTTGGAAATGGACGCCGGGTCGATATCGACATGAATGATCTTGGCGTTCGGACAGAACTTGGTGGCGCCGTTGATGACCCGGTCATCAAAGCGGGCACCGATACACATCACCACGTCGGCATGGTGCATGGCAACGTTGGCCACGTAGCTGCCGTGCATGCCGAGCATGCCCAGGCACTGACGATCACTGCCTGGAAAGCCACCCAACCCCATCAGGGTATTGGTGACCGGCACGCCCAGTTCCTTGCCCAGGTCGGTCAATTGCTTGGCCGCACCACCCATGATCACGCCGCCACCGGCATAGATGATCGGGCGACGGGCCTCAACCATCAGTTCCAGCGCCTTGCGGATCTGTCCGGAATGGCCGCGGACCGCCGGATTGTAGGAACGCAGCTTGACCTTCTTCGGGTAGCTGTATTCGAACTTCTCGGCCGGGTTGGTCATGTCCTTGGGAATATCGATGACCACCGGACCGGGACGGCCAGTCTGGGCCAGATAAAAGGCCTTCTTGACGATCTCCGGAATCTCGCGCGGGTCCTTGACGATGAAGCTGTGCTTCACGATCGGCCGGGAAATACCGACCATGTCGGTTTCCTGGAACGCGTCAGTGCCGACCATGTGGCTGGCCACCTGACCGGAAATGACCACCATCGGAATGGAGTCCATGTAGGCGGTGGCAATACCGGTGATGGTATTGGTTGCGCCGGGACCCGAGGTCACCAGCACCACGCCGGGCTTGCCGGTGGCGCGCGCGTAACCGTCAGCCATGTGCGCGGCGGCCTGCTCATGGCGCACCAGCACATGCGTTACATCATCCTGGCGGAAGATCGCGTCATATACATGCAACAGGGCACCGCCGGGGTACCCATAGATAAATTTCACACCCTCGTCACGCAAGGAGCGGACGACCATCTCAGCGCCGGATAAAAGTTCCACTTTTGAATCACCTCTAGCATGCCGTTCACCCCAGGCGAGCGGCAGGATACCTGTTTTACTGCTCGGCAGTGCATTGGCAACGGTGGTTGTCATGCAACAGCTTGACTGCGTGCAATGGAGACACATCCCTGCAGGTAGCCGGACGGTCTCACCCAGCGCGAGGTAGCGCGTGCGGGGCCAGGCCAGGAGCATGCGGGATTCCGCCTCCCGGATTGAGCAACAAAGCGTGCCGCCCCGAATGCCGAGTAGGCTCCGATAACAGCGCGCTTATGAGAACCCCGAATTGTTTACACTCAGCGGCGACAAGTCAAGCCAAGTTGTACAAAAGTCTGACTCGCCCGCATCTTCACAGATGGGCTGTATCGCCCGCCCGGTGATTGGCTATAGTAGCCAGGCCGCTGACCGGTGGATGCACATAACAAGGATGACAATGACATGCAGAGATTATTGACGGCCCTGACACTGGGATTGCTGGCCACCAGCACCATGGCCCAGCAGATGTATCAATGGCAGGATGAACGCGGAGTGATGCAGTACGGCCAGTTGCCGCCGACCGGCAGTAATTACCAGCAGATCAGGGTACAACCCTCGCCACCACCAGGCGGCCAGCTGCGCGCGCCCGCGCCATTGCCCCTGAAAGCCGATACCAGCGCCGCGGATGCTGCAGCCGAACAGCGCCGGCAAGAACGCGCCCGTGCTGAACAACGTACTGCCGCCTGCGAGAAGGTACGCAGCAATCTCGAGACCCTGCTCAACAATCCGCGCCTGCGCCGGACCAATGAGGCCGGCGAAGTAGAGCGAATCGGTGAAGATGAGCGCCAGCAGCTGATCAGCCAGGCGCAGGAAGACCTGCAGGAAAACTGCAGCCGTCAGCCCTGAGCGGCAAGCTCAACGGCCAACTGATCGATGCGCCCCAGGGTCGCCCGCAAACCGTGACCGCGACGGCCGAGCGGAGCGAAAGCTTCTTCACCCATCGGCAGGATGTTGCATCCCGCCGGCATGGGTCCGTTGTTCTCGATAATGCTCAGCATGCGGGGAATGAAGATCCACTGCAGCCACATCTCGAAATCCAGCGTATCGACACAGAAGGGCTGCTGACTGGACAGCGCAGCAGCCGAAGGTGCCTGCGCCGACCACCGGCTCAGTGCGCGCAGCTCCTGCTCGAGTTCCAGCAAGGCGTCCGCCAACGCATGCCATTGATGCATCACAGCGCCACCTTGGCCCGCTCACGCGCCTGGGCTGCACCCGCACTGTTACCCTGACGCTCACGCGCATCGGCCACCAGCCCCCACAGGCTGGCTTGCAACGCGGGGCGCCCCGAAGCATAAGACAAACCGCGCTGGGCCAATTGCTCGGCCTGCGCCGCATCACCCTGCTCCAGACGCACCTGGGCGAGGCGGAAAAGCACCTGGGGCTCGCGCGGAGCGATGCGCAGTGCCCGCTCCAGGCTGGCGGAGGCGCTGCTCAGGTCACCACCGCTTTCCTGTTGCCGGGCCGAGGTCAACAGCGCCAGCACCGGACCGGCCAGTTGCTCGTCCTCCTGCAGCCCCCCGCTCGATGCGGGAGTCTGCGTGGACGGCTGACTGCTTATCGGCGCACTGTCCAGCGGATAAGATTCGACCGCGCTGGAGCCACCCTCACCGTCTGGCACCAATACCACCACACCGCCATCCGTTTGCTGCGGCTGCGTTTGCTGCTGCGTTGGCGCCGGCATGCCGGCGCCGCTCTGCATATCCTCATTGGACACCGGCCGCCCCGAGTCCACCACCGGAATGGAGCCTCCCGAACCGGCACAGCCTGCCAATACCATGATGCAACCAGCCAGCAGTCCAATTCGCTTACTATCCATTGCCTTGCTCCTCATGTTCATTGCAGCCATCCACGGATGACATCCATCACTCGACCAGCCCCCTCTTTCACTGGCGCGGTGTCAATCAGCGGCCGGCAGCCAGGGCCCGGCAGCGGCTCGTAGCCGGCGCGGAAGGGCATCTGTACCGTATCCGGGCAGCTTGGGTCACTGCCCTCGCCCGTCAAGCGGTTGACCCAGGCATAACCGATATCACCCGGTGGCACCTCGGACAGACTGTTCGGATGCGCCTCGGCCATGAAGGCGCTCCATATCTGCAGCGCCCCCGTGGCGCCGGTAAGACGCGTCTGGCCGTTATCATCACGGCCCAGCCAGGCCACTGCCAGCAGATCATCCGAGAAGCCGGCGAACCAGCTATCGCGCAGATCGTTGGTTGTACCCGTCTTGCCCGCCAACCGGATGTCGGACGGTATCTGATTATAGGCCGAGCGCCCGGTTCCTTCCGCCATGACCCGCGACATTCCTTCCTGCATGAGGAAAATAGTTGCCGAGTCGAAGCGCTGCTGCACCTTGAACGGGTAGCGGCTGAGCTGCTCACCCTCGGCGGTCAACACGTTGCGAATCGCCCGCAGCGGCGTATTGAAGCCACCGCTGGCCAGGGTCTGGTACATGTCAGTGACCTGCAGCGGCGTCATCGCCCCCGAGCCCAGCAGCATGGCCGGGTACGCTGGCCAGTTATGCTGCACGCCCATGCGTTCAACGGTCTGCAGCACCTTGTCGACGCCAACGTCGACACCGAGACGCACCGTGGCCTGGTTGTAGGAACGCGACAGGGCCTCATGCAGGGGCACCAGTCCATGGCTTACACGGCTGTAGTTCTGCGGCGACCAGGTTTTGCCCTGCTCCGCTGGCAAGGTAATGGGCGAGTCGTCCACCGGGGTAATTAGCGAATAGCGCTGCGGCTGCTCCAGCGCGGTGAGGAATACCGCCGGCTTGATCAGCGAGCCAATTTGCCGTGACGCATCCAACGCCCGGTTGAAACCGGAGAAACGCGGATTGCGGCCACCGACCAGCGCCAATACCTCACCGGTCTGCGCGCCGGTGACCACCATGGCGGCCTCCATTTCCTTGCCGGCGCGATCACCCAGCCGCTTGAAGGCCGTTTCCACCGCCTGTTCCGCCTTGAGCTGCAGCAACGGATCGAAGCTGGTGAAGATGCGCAGCCCCTCGCTGGTCAGATCCTCGTCCTGATAGTCTGCACGCAACTGGCGCTTGATCAGGTCCATGAAGGCCGGGTAGCTGGTATCCGCCATGGTTCCCCGTACCGTGACATCCAGTGGCTTGGCGATGTTCAGACCCGCCTGCTCCTCGGTGATCACGCCCTGCTCTTCCAGCATCTGGATGACCAGATCACGGCGCTTCTTGGCCCGCTCCGGCTGGCGCCGCGGGTTGAAGAGCGACGGCCCCTTGACCATGCCGACCAGCAGTGCCACCTGGTGCAATTCCAGTTCGTGCAACGGCTGGGCAAAGTAGTACTGACTCGCCAGGCCGAAGCCGTGCACCGCGCGCCGGCCATCCTGGCCGAGGAATACCTCGTTCAGATAAGCTTCAAGAATCGCTTCTTTGGAGTAATGCAGTTCGAGCAGCACCGCCATGATCGCCTCGGTGCCTTTGCGGATCAGACTGCGGTCGCTGTTCAGGTAGAAGTTCTTTACCAACTGCTGGGTCAATGTGCTGCCGCCCTGCACCACACCACCGGCGCTGACGTTGACATAGGCTGCCCGGGCAATGCCCTTTGGCGAAACACCGAAATGCTGGAAGAACTCCCGATCCTCGACCGCCACCAGCGCCTCCACCAGATAGGGCGGCGCCTGGTCCAGGCGAATGAGAATACGGTCTTCGTTGTGCGCAGGATAGATGCCGCCGATCATCAGCGGCTCGATCCGGGCCATCACCACCTCGCCATTGCCCGACAATCCCGTGACCTGCTGACCGCTGAAACGGACGCTGATGCGCTGTGCCGGCTCCGACCCTTCAAAGGACTGGAAACCGCGGGTATATACATCCACCCGGCTGCCGGCCACGGACATCTGCCCCGGTTGCTTGACCGCCGATACCGAGCGATAGCCCAACGCCGACAGCTCGGTCACGAAATCATCGCGACTGAGCTTCTGCCCGGCATACAGCTCCAGCGGCCGGGCAAAGACCTTGGCCGGGACCGCCCAGCGCTTGCCGGAGAATTTCTCCTGCACCACGGCGTCCAGATAAACGGCCAACCCGGCAAACAGTACCAGTCCGACTATCGCCAACTTCCACAGCAGGCCCGACCAGCGTTTCCAGAAGCCAACCTTGCGCACAGCTCGTTTACTGCGTTTTCTACCCATAATTCCCTGATCACTCCACGTCTCGCTTAGCCGCGCCCGCTCCAGCGAACGGCGGCGATGGTTGGCCTCGCTGCGACCAACCCGCATAATGCCCGCATTGCCAAGCCACTACAGGACCCAATGTGAGCCAGACACTGCTGACCGCCCTGCAAAACCCGGCCTTGTACGACCATCCGGTTACCGGTTTCACGCTGATGGAAACCCACATTTCCTGGGTAATTCTCACCGGCGACTTCGTTTACAAGATCAAGAAACCGGTCAATTTCGGTTTCCTCGATTATTCCACCCTCGATAAGCGCGCGCATTTCTGCGCTGAAGAGCTGCGCTTGAACCGGCGCCTCGCCCCGGAACTCTACCTGGACGTCGTTGCCGTCCGGGGCAGCGAAGCTGCACCCCGCCTCGATGGTGACGGCCCGATCATTGAATACATGGTCAAGACCCGTCAGTTTCGCCAGCAGGACCTGCTCGGGAATATGCAGCGTGCCGGTGAGCTGGCTCCATCGCACATCGACTCCCTGGCGACGACGCTCGCCACCTTCCATGGGCAGATCGAGCACGCGCCCCTGGAGTCTGCCTGGGGTCAGCCGGATCAGGTGCATGCCCCGGTGGCCCAGAATTTCGAGCAGATCCGGCCATTATTGAGCGAACCGGCCGATCTGGCGCAACTCGAACAACTGGAACAATGGGCGCATACTACCTTCCAACGGCTGATTCCCCAACTGGCACAACGCAAGGCCGACGGCATGATTCGCGAGTGTCACGGCGACATCTACCTGGACAACGTCACTATATTCGCCGGACAAGTGACCCTCTTCGACTGCATAGAGTTCAATGACGCCTTCCGCTGGACCGATGTCATGGCCGACGTCGCCTTCATGGCCATGGATCTGGAAGACCGTGGCCTAGCCGAGCTGTCCCAGCGCTTCGTCAACGGCTGGCTGGAACACACCGGTGATTATGCCGGCCTCCCCGTGCTCAGTTATTACAAGGCCTACCGCGCCATGGTACGGGCCAAGGTGGCATTGCTGGGCCTCAACCCCGACCTCAGCGACCAGCAGCGCGCCGACGTCATGGCGCGCTACCGGAGTTATACCGCCCTGGCCGAAAGCTACACCGAAATCCCACGCCGCTTCGGGTTGCTCACCCACGGTCTGTCCGGCTCCGGCAAAAGTACCTTGAGTCAGCAGTTGGTCAGCCGTCTCGGTGTGATCCGCGTGCGCTCCGATGTCGAACGCAAGCGGCTGTTCGGCAGCGACCGCTCCGATACGGACCTGTACTCCACCGAGTTGGGCCAGCAAACCTACACCCGTCTGGCCCAGCTGGCTGCGCAGATCCTGGCAGCAGGCTATTCGGTGGTGGTCGACGCCACGCATCTGCAGCGGGCACAGCGCCAGCAGGTGCGCCAGGCAATCGAGGAACAGGGCGCGCCCTGCCTGATCCTGCATTGCCAGGCATCGCTGGATACCATCGAGATCTGGCTGAACGAACGGCAGCGCAAGGGTGGCGATCCGTCCGATGCCGACATTCATGTCGTGCGCCAGCAGCTGCAACAACTGGAAGCACTGGAGGAAGACGAGCTGCAGATTACCCTGACCGTCAATACCGAACAGCGCGACAGCATCGATCAGCTCACAGAACAGCTCCGCGCTCGCATATGACCCTGACGCCGGCTGTACGGATCAGCTGGCGCCCACTACACTGATTTTCGGGAACCAATAAAAAGAAGCCCGAAGCCATGCCAGAAACCAGACCGATGCCGGCCACACCAGCCGGCACCCGTATTGTGCTCATCATGCCCTCCGCGTCCCGGCGTATCGGGAGGTGGTCATGACCGATAATGAACTTCTCAGCTTGCGCAACCTGGGCAAAACCTCCGTTCAATGGTTGCGCGCCACCGGTATCCACACTACCGAGGAGCTACGCCGGCGTGGCCCGGTCGCCGCCTATTGCGCGGTCCGCTCGCGCGGCTTCGGCGCCTCCAGGACATTGCTGTTCGCCATCGCCGGCGCCCTGCAGGATGTGCACTGGAACCAGCTCGACCCCACCTATAAACAACAGTTGTTGCAACAACTGGAAGAGCAGCAGAAGTGATAGCCACGCGAGGATCAGCCAACCGCCGAATTTGCCAACGGCTGCGCGTTTTCCATTGGCAGAAGCAAAAGGAATTGCAGTATGGTAACGACAATTCAGGACTCGCGAAAAAAGGAATTAGTCATGTACCTCATCGGCGACCAGCCCCCCTATGCAGAAAAGCTGATCAGCACGCTGCAACGCATCCCGGCACAGCTGCTCGACGGGCTTGCCCCCTGCGCTGCGCCGATTCGTCTGGGCGCGATCGATGACCTCTACAGCCATGTAGGCAGCAAGAACCTGTACCTGTTGAAAAGCGGCCTGCTGCACGCCCTGATCGATGGCAAGCCGTTGTTCTATATCCAGGAAGGCGATCTCATCGGATTGCGTCAGGGGCTCAATACCGCACCCTGCGTCTACATGAGCGAAGAGCCGCTGGAACTGGTGCCCTATGATCGCGAAGCGCTGTTTCGTCACATCCACGCCAGCAATACCCGCCAGGAACAGTTTACCCAGTACATTCTCGGCCAGGCCGCATTGATGTCCGACGCGCTCGCGCGTAGCAAGCCGCTGGAAGTACGACCGGTCACCGGCTTCCAGCACTTCGCTCCGGGCGATGAACTGATCCGCCAGGGCGATGAGGCCGGCCATGTGTTCATCATCACCGAAGGGCATGCCGAGGCGTTTGTCGAGGGGATCAAGGTAGGTGATGTGCAGCAGGACGAGATATTCGGCGCGATGGCGCTGTTCACCCGGGAGAAACGCTCAGCGACGGTTATCGCCAGTGCGCCGACCACGGTGATGATGATTCCCAAGGAGCAATTTCTGGCGTTGATGCAGAGCAATCCGCGCATCGCCCATAGCCTGATTGAAAGCATGGCGCGACGGATCGACCTGATGAACCGGGAACTGACCTACTACAAACAGCTGGCAGTGAATTAAATTTAGTCAATTTGCTTGACATGCAAATGATAACGATTATTATTAACCACAAGTCGCCGCAAGGTGGCTTGGATAACAGAACGTCGTGAGACGGACGGTTATCTCCTCATCAGGCTAATCACGGATTTAGGCCCGCTCTCTGAGCGGGCCCTTTTTTTGCCTGTCAGCCTGCCACTGCGCATCAGACCGCAACCGCCGGCCTGATGCGAGACGGCCGGTCAGGCCTCCGGCACCGCCGAAGCCGCTGCCGTATCACCCACCTGCCAACCACCGCCCAGCGCCTTGAACAGATTGACTTCGCTGATCAGCTGATTGCGTCGATCATTCACCAACTGCTGCTGAGCCATCAGCAATTGCCGCTGCGCATCGAGCAAAATAAGGTGACTGTCCACTCCGGTCCGGTAGCGCTGCTCGGCTATCTGGTAATAGCTTTCGCTGACTTCCAGCAGATTGCGCTGCGCCTGTACCTGGTCGGCATAGGTCTCGTGGGCCGCCAAACCATCCGCGACGTCGCGGAACGCGTCCTGGATCGTCTGTTCGTATTGGGCGACGCGAATATCCCGGGAGATTTCCGAGTAGTCCAGATTCGCCCGCAGCCGTCCGGCATTGAAGATCGGAACGCTGATGCTGGGCATGAAATTCCAGTAGCCCGTACCACCGTCAAATAGCTCCGACAGGTCATTGCTCGCGCTGCCCGCCGCGCCGGTCAACCGGATGCTCGGGAAGAAAGCCGCCCGCGCCGCGCCGATACTGGCATTGGCAGCGCGCAACTGGTGCTCGGCGGCAATCACGTCGGGGCGCATGAACAGCAGCTCGGACGGCAAGCCGACCGGCAGATCGGCCAGCAGCTCCATGTCCAGCCCACCCATCTCCAGGTCTTCCAGCGGTATGCTTTGGCCAAGCAGCTGGGTCAGGGCATTGCGATCCTGCGCCACCAGTCGGCGATATTGCGCCAATGCCGAGCGCGCGGTTTCCACCGCTGTACGCGCCTGGGTCAACTCCAGCGTCGAAGCCACACCGACATCATAGCTGCGCTGCACCAGCGCCAGACTGTCTTCATAAGCCTTCAGCGTCTGCGCGGTAACGGCGAGCAGTTCGCGGTCTGCCTGCCAGGTCATATAGCTGTTGGCGACGCTGGCGATCAGGCTGATCCGCACACTGCGTTGGGTCGCTTCGCTAGCCAGGAACTCTTCCAACGCCTGTTCGCTCAGGCTGTCGAGGCGGCCAAACAGATCCAGCTCCCAGGCTACGCCCAAGGTCGCGGAATACTGGCCACCCGTGGTCGCCTCACCGGTCGGGCTCAGCCCTTCGGGGGTGCGCGTGCGGTTGCCGCTGCCATCGGCAGTGACATCCGGAAACAGCGCGGCGCGCTGGATACCATACAGCGCCTGGTAGGCTTCCACATTCAACGCGGCGATGCGCAGATCACGGTTGTTTTCCAGCGCAATCCCGACCAGGCGCTGCAGCGCTGGGTCGCGGAAGAAGTCCCGCCAGCCCAGCTCCATCGCCTGGGTTTCCGAGTTCAGCGGGCCATAGGCTTCACCGGTCGGCCAGACATCGGCCACCGGCGATGCCGGGCGCTCATAATCGGGAATCATCGAGCAACCGCTCAAGACTCCCAGCACAGCCAGACACATCAATGAACGTTTCACTGTGCTTCCTCCTTATTGTCGTAACTGATCTTGCGCGAGAACAGCGAAGATACCATTACGTAGAATAACGGTACCCAGAAGATCACCAGCACGGTGGCCGTGAGCATGCCGCCGATCACACCGGTACCAATGGCATGCGAACTACCGGCGCCAGCGCCACTGGCGAGCGCCAGCGGGACCACGCCCAGGGTGAAGGCCAGCGAGGTCATGATGATCGGCCGCAGACGCATGCGACAGGCCTGGATTGCGGCATCGACCCGGGACATGCCCTGCTCGTGCAGGTCCTTGGCGAATTCGACGATCAGAATCGCGTTCTTCGCCGTCAACCCGATGGTCGTCAGCAGACCAACCTGGAAGAACACGTCGTTGGACAGGCCGCGGCCCATGGTCGTCAACAGCGCACCGATCACACCCAGCGGTACCACCAGCATCACCGCAAACGGAATCGACCAGCTTTCATACAACGCCGCCAGACACAGGAACACGACCAGCAGCGACAACGCGTACAATGCCGGTGCCTGGTCGCCGGACAGGCGCTCCTCGTAGGACAGCCCGGTCCAGTCCACACCGATACCGGCTGGCAGTTGCTGGGCCAGGCGCTCGATTTCCGCCATTGCATGCCCGGTACTGTAGCCCGGCGCAGCCTCGCCCTGAATCTCCATGGCCAGTACACCGTTGTAACGGGCCAGTTTCGGCGGACCGTAAACCCACTCGCCGGAGGCGAAGGCACTGAACGGCACCATTTCGCCCTGGTTGTTACGTACGAACCATTTGTCCATATCCTCGGGGTTCATCCGCGCATCGGCTTCGGCTTGCAGGTAAACCCGCTTGACCCGGCCCCGATCGATGAAGTCGTTGACATAGCTCGACCCCCAGGCGATCGACTGGGTGCTGTTGACATCGCTGAGCGCGACCCCCAGCACCTGGGCTTTCTCATCATCAATGATCAGGCGGTATTGCGGCTCGTCATTCAGGCCATTGGGGCGCACGCCAGTCAGCACTTCGCTCTGTGCGGCCATGCCCAACAACTGATTGCGCGCTTGCATCAGCGCTTCGTGCCCCACGCCTGCATTGTCCTGCAGGAAGAAGTTGAACCCGGTGGCGTTACCCAGCGCCATGACTGCCGGCGGAGCAAAAGCCATGACCGCCGCGTCACGGAAGCCGGCAAAATGCTGCTCGGTCCGCTCGACCAGGTCGAAGACGCTCATACCTGCCTCGCTGCGCTCGCCCCACGGCTTGAGACCAACGAAGGCAATGGCCGCGTTCTGGCCACGGCCAGCAAAACTGAAACCGGTCACCGTGAATACCGACTGGACGATATCGCTTTCCTCGGTTAGCAGCTTCTCACGCATGCCGTCCACGGTCTGCTGGGTACGCTCCATGGTCGAGCCGGCCGGCCCCAGAACCTGAACGTACATCACCCCTTGATCCTCATCCGGCAAGAAGGAGCTCGGCAGTTTGCCAAACAGCATGACCATAGCGCCGACGATCACCACGTACAGCAGCAGATACGGTGCCTTGCGCTTGAGAACCGCTGCCACCCCTTTTTCATAGCGGTTGACACCACGCTCGAAGGTGCGGTTGAACCACCCGAAGAAACCGCGCTTCTCGTGCTTATGCCCTTTGGGAATCGGCTTGAGAATGGTGGCGCACAGGGCCGGAGTGAAAATCAGCGCCACCAGTACCGACAAGGTCATGGCCGAGGCGATGGTGATGGCGAACTGACGATAGATCACACCGGTGGAACCACCGAAGAAGGCCATCGGCACAAATACCGCCGACAGTACCAGGCCGATACCGATCAGCGCGCCCTGGATCTGATCCATGGATTTACGCGTCGCCTCCACCGGCGGCAGGCCATCCTCGGCCATTACCCGCTCGACGTTCTCCACCACCACGATGGCATCATCCACCAACAAGCCAATAGCCAGCACCATCGCGAACATGGTCAGGATGTTGATACTGAAACCGAACGCCGAGAGCACGCCGAAGGTACCCAGCAGTACCACCGGTACCGCCAGCGTCGGAATCAGCGTGGCACGGAAGTTCTGCAGGAACAGGTACATCACCAGGAAAACCAGCACGATGGCTTCCATCAGGGTATGCACCACCCCGGTGATGGATTCGGATACCACCGGAGCGGTCTCGAACGGATACACCACTTCCACACCCTGCGGGAAATAGGGCCGCAAGTCGGCGATGGTCTGCTTGACCGCCTCAGTGGTATCCAGCGCATTGGCGCCGGTAGCCAGCTGGATCGCCATGCCGGTGGCCGGCTGGCCGTTGTACAGCGCCCGGAAAGCGGAATTCTGCGCGCCGAGCTCGACCCGCGCCACGTCACCCAGACGCACCTGCGAGCCGTTGTTGTCCACCTTCATCAGGATGTTGCGGAACTGCTCAGGTGTCTCGAAACGGGTCTTGCCGATGATGGTCGCATTGAGCTGCTGACCAGGCACGGCAGGCGCACCGCCCAGCTGGCCACCGGATACCTGCACGTTCTGCGCCGAAATGGCGTTGCGCACGTCGATCGGCGTAAGCTGGAACTTGTTCAGTTTGGCCGGATCCAGCCAGATCCGCATGGAGTAGGCCGAACCGAATACCTGGAAATCACCCACCCCGCTGGTACGGGAGATCGGGTCCTGGATAGTGGAAATGATGAAGTCGGACAGGTCCTCATTGCTCATGCTGTCGTCAGCTGAGATCAGACCGACAACCATCAGGAAGTTGGAGGAAGCCTTGGTCACCCGGATACCCTGCTGCTGCACTTCCTGCGGCAGCATCGGCGTGGCCAGCTGCAGCTTGTTCTGCACCTGCACCTGAGCGATATCCGGATCAACGCCCTGGTCGAAGGTCACAGTGATCCGCATGCTGCCGTCGGAGCCACTTTCGGACCTCATGTAGCGCAGACCGTCGATGCCGTTCATCTGCTGCTCGATGACCTGCGCGACGGTGTCCTGCACGGTCTGAGCCGAGGCACCGGGGTAGTTGACCGCGATGTTGATCGCCGGCGGCGCGATGCTGGGGTACTGGTTGACCGGCAGGCCGAGAACGGCCAACCCGCCCATCAGCATCACCAGGATGGCCAGCACCCAGGCAAAGATCGGGCGATCGATGAAATAGTGTGGCATGGGGGCTTATCCTTCCTGTTCGGCAGTATTGGCCGCACCGGCATTATCGACATTGGCCGCCGGTACCGGCTCAACCTGCATGCCCGGTTGCACCATGTGCAGTCCTTCGGTGATCAGCCGATCACCCACATTCAATCCATCGCTGACCAGCCAACGATTGCCGACGGTACGTTCGGTCTGGATGATGCGCTGCTCGACCTTGTTGTCATCCGTGACCAGCATCGCCACCGCTAGCCCGCGCGGGTTGCGGGTCACGCCCTGCTGCGGCGCCAGGATCGCGTCGCTGCGCGAGCCGGCAACCAGTTGCGCATGCACGAACATGCCGGGCAGCAGAATCCGGTCAGGGTTGGGGAATACGGCGCGCAGAGTCACCGAACCGGTGCTCGAATCAACGGACACCTCGGAGAACTCCAGGCGGCCTTCATGTTCGTACTCGGAACCGTCTTCCAGCTGCAGGGTAACCTTGGCGGCGTTGTCGCCGGCGCGCTGCAACCGACCGGCATCCAGATCCCGGCGCAATGCCAGCAGATCACGCGACGGCTGGGTCACGTCGACATAGATCGGGTCCAGTTGCTGGATGGTGGCCATCGCCTGTGCCTGGCCACTGCTCACCAGAGCGCCTTCGGTCACCGCAGACCGGCCGATGCGCCCGGAAATCGGCGCCAGCACGCGGGTGTAGCGCAAATCGATCTTGGCCCGCTCCAGCGCCGCCTCCGCTTGCAGCCGAGCCGCCCGCGCCTCGTCGTAGGCCTGCTGGCTGACCGCGCGATCCTTGACCAGAATCTCATAGCGGTCGGCCAGGGTGCCGGCGGACAACCGCGTGGCCTCGGCACTTTTCAGAGCAGCCTCGTAGACCGACGCATCGATCTGGTACAACTGCGCGCCGGCCTTGACCTCGGAGCCTTCTTCGAACAGACGCTTCTGGATGATGCCATTGACCTGGGGCCGCACTTCCGCCACCCGGAAGGCCTTGGTACGCCCCGGCAGCTCAGTGGTCAGCAGAAAGTCCTGCGCACTGATGGTAACCACGCCCACCTGGGGGATCTTGGGCGCCTGTGCGGTGGGTTCAGCCGAATCACCGCAGGCACTGAGCAGCGCCGTTACCGTGAACAAGGGGATCAGGGCAGCGCGAACTGACTTGACAGGCATGGGCGGGGCACCTCTACGGAACAATGGGATCAATAGAAAAGACGATGACTAAACAAGAAACCGACTCATTTGGATAACGCACAATAATACTTACATCCACGAATGTTTGTAAGTTGTTTTCACATTGGCTAACATCTTCGCGCTTGCCGGCTTTGCGCATCAGCGGACCTCCCTTGTCAAGCATATTTCCAGTTATTCAGAGGGCTAAATGGCCAGACGCACCAAGCAGGAAGCCCAGGAAACACGTACGCAGATCATCGATGCGGCAGAGCTGTGCTTCTTCAAAAAAGGGGTTTCGCACACCTCACTGGCCGAGATAGCCAAGACTGCCGGAGTGACCCGCGGCGCCATCTACTGGCACTTCGAAAACAAAGGCGAAGTGCTGGATGCACTGCTGCTGCGCGCAAAAACGCCCATCCAGCACCTGGATGAAGCCAGCCGGGCCGATGATGAACCCGATCCGCTGGGGCGTCTGCAGACCATGGTAGCGGAAGTGTTCCGCCAGGCCGAACGCGATCCTTCCACGCGACGCATCAACGAGATCATATTTCACAAGTGTGAATATACCGATCAAATGTGCGATCTGCGTGAACATATGCGCCAGCTGCGGTTGCAGTCCGACCTGAAACTGGAAACTGCGCTGCGCAATGCGATTTCGAAAGGACAGTTGCCGCCGCAGCTGGATGTACTTATCGCCGCCCGCTGCCTGCATGCCTTTGTCGCCGGCATGCTTGATCTCTGGCTATTGCGCCCAGAGGATTTTTCTTTGAGCGAGCGCGCCGACCAGCTTGCCAGCGCGGTCATCGACATGCTGAAAAACGGCACCGCTTTGTCGGCTGGGTCAGCATAACCAGTCGACTGAATCCGCTTGCGCCCTGCCCCCTCTGCGCGCCAGCATCAGCGGCGCCCGGAAAATGCGCCTGGAGATAAAGATGTCGAATCAGCCAACCGACAAACTGCCTGTTGCACTATGCCAACTGGATGACCTCGCCGACCCCGGCAGTCAGGGTTTCGTGGTGCAAGGGCGGCGCATCTTTGCGGTGCGTCAGGGGCAGCGGGTATTTGCTTATCTCAACAGTTGCCCCCACCGGGGCATTCCCCTCGAATGGGTGCCGGACCAGTTTCTCGACAGCTCCGGACGCCTGATCCAGTGCGCCAGCCATGGCGCGCTATTCCTGCCCGAGACCGGGGAATGCGTCGCCGGCCCCTGCAGCGGCGACCGTCTATTGCCTCTGCCCTGCCGCATCGAAGAGGGTCAGGTCTGGCTGCTCCCCTCACCCTGAAGCAGCACCGGTAACTGCCCGGCCACCTCCAGCCCCAGCGGCGTCGGTATTATCGACCAGGCCAGCACCTGCACTCCCGCCGCCACAGCTTCACGCAACAATTGCCCGTACACCGGATCGATGTGATCGGCAGGTCGCACGCAGGCGATACCGCTGTGCATGACACAGAACAGCAGACAGGCTCGCTGCCCCGCCTGCGCCAACTGCGTCAGCTCCCGCAGATGCTTCTGGCCGCGCAGGCTGACCGCATCCGGGAACGCACCCACCCCACCACCCAACGCCAGGGTCACACTCTTGACCTCCAGCACACAACTGCCCGTGGCGCCCTCGAGCAGAAAGTCGAAACGGCTGCCACCCGGCGTCAGGGTGACCTCACGGCGCGCCACCGGATAATCCGTCAACGGCGCAATCAACCCGGCCGTCAGCGCGGCGGCAATGACGCTGTTGGCGCGGGCGCTGTGAATGCAGGCCAGCTCACCAGGAAGGGTTTCCACCAGTTCCCAGGTGCCGGGCAGCTTGCGCCCCGGCCGCTGCTCCAGTTTGACCCAGACTCGGCTACCCGGCTCACCGCAGTTCTTCATCGAACCGGTGTTCGGGCAATGCAGTGTCAGTTCGCGCCCGTCAGCCAGGCGGATATCGGCAAGAAACCGCTTGTAGCGCTGCACCAGCGTGCCGGCGACCAGTGCCGGCTCGTAAGGAATCAGCATCCCGGCCAGCGGTCCAGACCGCGAGCGATACGCTCCACTGCCTGTTCGAGGCGCTCCAGGGAGTTGGCATAGGCAAATCGCACATGTTCAGTGGCGCGGTGGTGGCCGAAGTCCAGCCCCGGGGTGATCGCCACATGCTCGGTTTCGATCAGGTGCTGACACAACCGCTGGCTGTCGGTAGTGAACGCCGTGGCATCGGCATACAAATAGAACGCGCCATCAGGCGTATGCGGAATGCCGAAGCCCAGTTCACGCAGCGCCGGCAACAGAAAGTCCCGACGCCGGTGGAAAGCGTCGCGGCGCGCTTCACAGATGGCCAGGCTCTCCTCGCTGAAAGCAGCCAGCGCCGCCCGCTGCGACAGATGTGGGGCGCAGATGTAGAGATTCTGCGCCAGTTTTTCCAGCTCAGGTACTGCGGCCTCGGGCGCAATCAACCAACCCAGACGCCAACCGGTCATGCCGAAATATTTGGAAAAACTATTCAACACCCAGGCATCCGGGGCCACCTCCAGCACCGAAGTGGCATCGCAGCCATAGGTCAAACCATGGTAGATCTCGTCGACAATCAGTTGTCCGCCCAGCCGTCGGGTGGTATCGGCCAGTGCCGTGAGCTGTGCGCGGCTCAGCACGCTACCGGAGGGGTTGGCCGGCGAGGCGCAGAGTACGGCAGCGCTAGCACTATCCCAGTGCTGCTCGACCAGCTCTGGCGTCAGCTGATAGCCGCTCTGCGCATCCGCCGGGATCAATGTCGCCTGGCCTTCGACCAGCCGCAGGAAATGCCGGTTGCACGGGTAGGCCGGGTCAGCCATCAGCACCTTGCTACCGGGGTTCACCAGCAGGGCGCTGATCAGCAGCAAGGCCCCCGAGCCACCGGGGGTGATCACCACGCGGCGCGGGTCCAGATCGATACCGTAGCGCTGTTGATAGAAACCCGCTACGGCCTCGCGCAATGCCGGCAGTCCCAGCGCTGGCGTGTACTCGGTAAAGCCTGCCGCCAGTGCGGCCTGGCCGGCACGTATGATGGGGTCGGGCGTACCGAAATCCGGCTCGCCGATTTCCATGTGAATGACGTCGCGCCCCTGCGCTTCCAGTGCCTTGGCCCGCTCCAGCACGGCCATGACATGGAAGGGTTCGATCTCCCCGATCCGCTGTGCCCAACGCTGCCCCACCATGATTTCCTCCGCTGCCACCGCAGACAAAAAACCGCCATGATACCTGTGGCGACGGATGCTCGGCCAACCAATTCCCAGCTATGCTGTCGAAGTAGAAATATCTTAAGTTGGCAAAAAGTAGCTTCGCAGATCGGGTTCTGGTAGTTTTGCCCGCTTGCAGGCCACAGGCTGCACCCCCGCCGGTGTCGACCTGGCACAGGATGATTGAGCTAAAAGTGAGGCTGTTCTCATGCCCAGCAATACCAAAGAAAAGAATGCATTGTTGATTCGCGGCTTCGTTCCCTATAAGGAAGAGAAAGGCGAGGAGTATATGAACGAGCGTCAGCTCGAGCATTTCGCCAACATCCTCAATGGCTGGAAACGCGAACTGATGGAAGAAGTGGATCGCACCGTATCCTATATGCAGGACGAGGCAGCCAACTTCCCCGACCCGGCCGACCGGGCCAGTCAGGAAGAGGAATTCAGCCTGGAACTGCGTACCCGCGATCGCGAACGCAAGCTGATCAAGAAGATCGATCAGACTCTGCAGCGCATCGAGGATGAAGACTACGGCTTCTGCGATTCCTGCGGTGTCGAAATCGGCATCCGCCGCCTCGAAGCCCGTCCCACGGCCACCCTTTGCATCGATTGCAAAACGCTGGCCGAAATCAAGGAAAAGCAGATCGGCGGCTGACTGTCAGCGACCCGGTGGCAGACAGCACCTGTCTGCCACAGTCCGATTCACTCGCAAGGCCCTGTCGCCATGCTCTCCCCGTATGTCGGGCGTTTCGCCCCCACCCCCAGCGGTTACCTGCATTTCGGCTCGCTGTTGGCTGCGGTCGCCAGCTATCTGGACGCACGTCAGCATCAAGGCCAGTGGTTGGTCCGGATCGAGGATCTGGACACCCCGCGCAATCTGCCCGGCGCCAGCGAACATATCTTGCGCACCCTGGACGCTTACGGTCTGCACTGGGATGGCGAGATCATCTATCAGAGCGAGCGACTGCCGCTGTATCAGCAGGTAATTGATCACTGGCTGGAAACCGGCCAGGCTTATCACTGCGACTGTTCACGCCGGACCCTTCTCCAGCATGGCGGTGCCTACCCGGGAACCTGTCGTGAGCGTCACCTGCCCGCTGCGCCTGATCATGCGGTACGGGTGCGAGTCGCCGATCAGCCGGTGGTATTCCGGGACCGCCTGCAGGGAGAGTTTCAGCAAACCGCCGATGGGTTGTCCGGTGATTTCATCATTCGCCGGCGCGATGGCATCATTGCCTACCAGTTGGCGGTGGTGGTTGATGATATCGCCCATCGGGTGACTGATATCGTACGTGGCGCCGACCTGCTGGATTCCACGCCCCGCCAATTATGGCTATACCAATTGCTGCAGCAACCAGCGCCGCGCTATCTGCATGTGCCCCTGGTGATGCGCGAGGACGGCGAGAAACTCAGCAAACGACTGGGCTCGACTCCGCTGGAGCCCAGGCTGGCGACCGCCACTCTGCACCGGGCGCTCACGGTACTGGCCCAGGAGCCGCCGCCAGAACTGGCCGACGCCCCGGTCGATGAACAACTCGCCTGGGCTGTGGCACACTGGCAACCGCAGAGACTACCGGCAAAACGGCAGATCCCGGAGCCAAGGACATAAACCATGTACATCTACCGCCTGGTATTGCTGCTGGTCATCGGCATCTACCTGTTCTCACCAGCCATCATGGACTGGTGGATCGAGCCTATGGGCGCCTGGTATCGCCCCTACGTCCTATGGCTCATTCTGATCATCGCCGGCATGCTGTTGCAGAGCCCAAGGGATACCGATGAGCTTTGAACTCAGCCTGCTGATCCTGCTCAGCGTCGCCTACCTGGTCATCCTGTTCAGCGTGGCCTGGGCCACCGAACGGGGATTGCTGCCAAGCGCCGTGGTCCGCCATCCAGCGATTTACACCCTGTCCATCGGTGTATACGCCAGCGCCTGGGCGTTCTACGGTACCGTTGGCCTGGCCTATCAGTACGGCTACGGTTTCCTCACCTATTATCTGGGTATCTGCGGCGCCTTCCTGCTGGCGCCGGTGCTGCTCAACCCGATTCTGCGTATTACCCGCACCTACCAGCTGTCATCCCTCGCCGACCTGTTCGCCTTCCGCTTTCGCAGCACCTGGGCCGGCACCCTGACCACCATCTTCATGCTGTTGAGCATGCTGCCGCTACTGGCGCTGCAGATCCAGGCCGTCACCGACTCGGTGCAGATCCTAACCCACGATCCGCGCCAGCGGCCGGTGGCGCTGGGCTTCTGTCTGCTGATCGTACTGTTCGCCATCCTGTTCGGCGCCCGGCATATCTCGGCCCGGGAGAAACACGAAGGGCTGGTGATCGCCATCGCCTTCGAGTCGCTGGTCAAGCTGCTGTGTCTGTCCGCGGTCGGCCTGTACGCGCTGTTCGTGGTGTTCGAGGGCCCTTCCGGCCTGGAGCTGTGGCTGAGCCACAACCAGGAAGCACTGAAAACCCTGCACAGCCCGCTGCAGGAAGGCCCCTGGCGCACCCTGCTGCTGGTGTTCTTCGCCGCGGCCATCGTCATGCCGCATATGTACCACATGGCCTTCACCGAGAACCTCAACCCCCGTGCCCTTAGCGCGGCCAGCTGGGGATTGCCGCTGTTCCTGCTGCTGATGAGCCTGGCCATCCCGCCCATTCTCTGGGCCGGCCTGTACCTGCAGGTGCCCACCAGCGCCGAGTACTACACCCTCGGCCTGGGCGTCGCCGCTGGCGCCGACTGGCTGACCCTGGTCGCCTTCATCGGCGGGATCTCTGCCGCCAGCGGGCTGATCATCGTGGTTACCCTGGCGCTGTCCGGCATGGTGCTCAACCATCTGGTACTGCCGGTATACCAGCCAAGCGCCGATAACAACGTCAATATCTACCGCTGGTTGTTATGGACTCGGCGCAGCCTGATCGCCGCCATTATCATGGCCAGCTATGGCTTCTACCACCTGCTGGACTCGGACCAGCCGCTGACCAACCTGGGCATCACTTCCTTCGTCGCCACCGTGCAATTTCTGCCCGGTGCGCTTTCGGTGCTGTACTGGCCGCAGGCCAACCATCGCGGCTTCATCTGTGGTTTGATCGCCGGCATGAGCATCTGGGCCTGCACCATGCTGCTGGTCATGGTCACCGGTATCGACACGCTGCACATTCTGGGTCTGCAGGTGACCCTGGATTCGGAGTCCTGGCATATCGCCGCGATCGCCTCGCTGACCGCCAATATTGTGGTATTCACCCTGGTCTCGCTGTTCACCCGGCGCTCGCCCGATGAGGTCAGTGCCGCTGAAGCCTGCCTGGTCGATAACGTCAGGCGCCCCCAGCGCATGGAACTGATTGCCAGGTCGCCCCAGGAATTCGCCCAGCAGATGGCCAAGCCGCTGGGTAACAAGGCCGCCCAGCAGGAAGTCGAGCAGGCTCTGCGCGATCTCAAACTGCCCTTCGATGAGCGCCGCCCCTACGCCCTGCGCCGCCTGCGTGACCGCCTGGAGGCCAACCTGTCAGGCCTGATGGGCCCGGCAGTGGCGCAGGAGATGATCGAGACCTTCCTGCCATTCAAGCTGGCGCGCAACGGCTACGTCACCGAAGACATCCACTTCATCGAAAACCGCCTGGAGGATTACCACTCGCGGCTGACCGGACTGGCCGCGGAACTGGATGCCCTGCGCCGCTACCATCGCCAGACCCTGCAGGATCTGCCCATGGGCGTATGCTCGCTGGCCGAGGACAATGAAGTATTGATGTGGAACCGGGCATTGCAGACACTCACCGGCATCAATGCCGAGAGCGTGATCGGCTCGCGCCTGGAGAACCTGCCGGCGCCCTGGAATGAACTGCTGGAGCGCTTTGTCAGCGATGAATCGGCGCACCTGCACAAGCAGAAGCTGGTCAACCGTGGTCAGACCCAGTGGCTTAACCTGCACAAGGCAGCGATTGACGAACCCGGTAATGCTCGCGGCGGCCTGGTCTTGCTGATCGAGGACCAGACCGAAACCCAGATGCTCGAGGAAGAGCTGATCCACTCCGAGCGCCTGGCCTCAATCGGCCGTCTGGCCGCTGGGGTGGCCCATGAAATCGGCAATCCAATCACCGGCATCGCCTGCCTGGCGCAAAACCTGCGCGAAGAGTCTGCCCAGGCCGAAACCCTGGAAGCAGCTGAGCAGATCATCGAGCAGACCCGCCGGGTATCGCGCATCGTGCAGTCCATGGTCAATTTCGCCCATGTCGGCAGCCGGCACAACAATGCCAACGATGAAGTCGATCTGGTCGCCTGCACCAACGAGGCCATTCACCTCCTGTCACTGAACCGCAAGGGCCCCGAGGTCAATTATGTTAACCTGTGCGATACCGCTCACCGGGTAGCCGGTGATAGCCAGCGTCTGGTACAGGTTCTGATCAACCTGCTAGGCAATGCCCGCGATGCCAGCCGCAGCGGTGACAGCGTCACCATCCACACCGCCGCGGATGAACACCAGATATTGCTGATGGTTGAGGACCAGGGCAGCGGCATCGAACATGAGCTCAAGGATCGGTTGTTCGAACCCTTTTTCACGACCAAGGAGCCAGGTGCAGGTACCGGACTCGGACTGGCGCTGGTGTACTCAATCATCGAAGAGCATTATGGTCAGATTACGGTAGACAGCCCCATCGATGATGTAACTCAGCGGGGAACCCGGTTCACCATTACGTTACCCCGCTATGGCGTCTTTTAGTTACGGCAGCGCCTGACTTCGTCGGACGCTGTCGCATAGAGGTAGATATGTCGCATATTCTGGTTGTTGAAGACGAACCCATCATTCGCACCGCACTGCGGCGGCTGCTGGAACGCCACCAATACCAGGTCAGTGAGGCTGGCGCTGTACATGAAGCCGTCGAGAACCACAATCTGGACGACTTCGCGCTGATCATCAGCGACCTGCGTCTGCCTGGCGAGCCCGGCACAGAACTGATTCGTCGCGCTCCCAATACCCCCGTATTGATCATGACCAGCTACGCCAGTCTGCGCTCGGCGGTGGACTCGATGAAACTCGGCGCCGTAGACTACATTGCCAAGCCCTTCGATCATGAAGAGATGTTGCAGGCCGTGGCCCGCATCATCGAAGCCAGCCAGCAATCGCGCGCCGCAGCGGGTGTCGCTGATCCGGCGCCAGCCGCCGATACCGCCAGCGACAACACCGATGATACCCAGTCCATGGGCATCATCGGCGCCAGCCCGGCGATGCTCACCCTGTTCAAGCGTATCCGCAAGGTCGCCCCGACCATGTCCACGGTGCTGATCCAGGGTGAATCCGGTACAGGCAAGGAACTGGTCGCCCGCGCCCTGCATGAAAACTCACCGCGCGCCCGCGCCCCGATGATCTCGGTCAACTGCGCGGCGATCCCCGAGACCCTGATCGAATCCGAACTGTTCGGCCATGAAAAAGGTGCCTTCACCGGCGCAGTGGCCGGGCGTACCGGGCTGGTCGAAGCGGCGGATGGCGGCACCCTGTTTCTCGACGAAATCGGCGAACTGCCGCTGGAAGCCCAGGCCCGCCTGTTGCGGGTACTGCAGGAGAGCGAAATTCGCCGGGTCGGTTCCGTACAGTCGCAGAAGGTCGATGTGCGCCTGGTCGCGGCCACCCACCGTGACCTCAAGACCCTGGCCCGCCAGGGCCTGTTCCGTGAAGACCTGTACTACCGCCTGAACGTCATCGAGCTGCGCCTGCCACCGCTGCGGGAGCGTGGTGACGATGTCATGCTGATCGCCGAGGCGTTACTCGCCCGGATCGGTCGCAACATGGGCACGCCCGCCCTGCATTTCAGCAAGGAGGCGACCAACTCCATCCGCCATTATCAGTGGCCCGGCAACGTGCGCGAACTGGAAAATGCCATCGAGCGGGCAGCCATTCTCTGCGACGAAGACGAGATTTCCACTGACTTGCTGGGCATCGAGCCAGACCTCGAACAGGAACGCACCTCCCAGGCCACCAGCGCCCTGGAATCCATGCGCTCACCCAGCTCACAGAGCACCGAGCCGGCTGAAGACCTGTCGCTGGAGGATTATTTCCAGCATTTCGTGCTTGAGCATCAAGAGCACATGACCGAGACCGAACTGGCCAATAAGCTGGGCATCAGTCGCAAATGCCTGTGGGAACGGCGTCAGCGCCTGGGAATCCCACGCAAGAAAACCGCCAATTCCTGAATTTGCGACGGCCCTCCTCCATATGGAGGATTCCCCAACAGCTTGGCCAGTGCAAAGTGTTACCTGTTACCTTCGAGAAACTGTTACCCCTCACCCGCAAGGGGTAACACTTTAACGGGACATAAGGTAACGAATCCCTCCCCCACTCCCGCCTCACTTTTCACTGAAAACGCTAACCATCTGTTTTTAAAGACATTTAAAAACATGGCACGGCAAATGCTTTATTACAGACACAACAAGAATAAAAACCAGGCAAGACCCCATAACAAAAACAAGATTCAGCTCCACACCTAACAAAAACAAAACGTGCGAGTGTAGCAAACTGATTTTTTTGGAGAATAGGAAGCACCGCTGGCGAACGTAATGTTCGATTGGAAACCGAGAAGAATAAAAGTTGCCTGAGCAACCGACCGGTACCGATGCCAAGCTTGGCCAAAGCAGCTTCCCGAGCATCCAAAGCAATCCGCTTGCTTTAGGCAACCCGGGATGGGTTTAAACGGGGTGACACTGTCGCCCAGCCCAAAAAAACAAGAAACAGCTCAAATAACAACAACAAAAAACCATTAGGGGGAGTGAATACTCCCCTTGAGCTTTCCCGCAATACTCCCAGCAGTATCTTCCCGCATCGCTTCCCTACAATTTCCCCGCTATTCAAGCTAGAATGGATGTCTGTTGATACAGGCAACACTGTATTCGAAACCGACCTTACGTCTATCCAGTGCCTTGCCCATGACATTCATGTTGACTTCGGGCTTTTTGAAGCCTCTGTAAAATGTAGCTGCCAGGGACATCCAGCGCCGCCGTTTTTCACAGGATTCGAGGTCTGGGTTGGAGACGCCGGTGGACTACCCACTCATATGATTCGCAAGCTACTGAAAAAGATACCCTCTCCCTTCGGGCGACCCGCCCATAGGCGTACCACGCCCGCTATTATTCCGCCCAGCCAGCACGCGTTGCAGCGCCGTCAGATCAGCCGCAACGCGGTGACGGTGGTCGAGCGCCTGCAGCAAGCCGGCTACCAGGCCTTTGCAGTGGGCGGTTGCGTTCGCGATCTGCTGCTGGAAATGGACCCCAAGGATTACGACGTCGCCACCAGCGCCACGCCAGAGCAGGTCCGTGCCACCTTCCGCAATTGCCGACTGATCGGCCGGCGATTCAAGCTCGCCCACGTCTACTTTGGTCGCGAGATCATCGAGGTGGCAACCTTCCGCGCCGGCCATGCCGATGACGACGAAGGCGACCTGGGACGCGAGCAGTCGCTGCAGAGCGAATCGGGTCGGTTGTTGCGGGACAACGTCTACGGCACCCTGGAGCAGGATGCCCAGCGCCGTGATTTCACCATCAACGCCCTGTATTACGATGTCTGTACCGGCAATATCCATGATTACGCCAATGGGCTGCAGGACATTCGCAATGCCCGGGTACGCTTGATCGGCGATCCGGTGCAGCGTTATCAGGAAGACCCGGTGCGCATGCTGCGCGCGGTGCGCTTCGCCGCCAAGCTGGATTTCGAGATCGAGCCACACAGCGCCGCACCCATCGCCGAGCTGGCCGAGCTGCTGTATGACATTCCCGCGGCGCGGTTGTTCGACGAGGTGCTCAAGCTGCTGCTCAACGGCCAGGGCGAACGCACCTTCGATCTGCTGCTGGAGTACGACCTGTTCGCGCCGCTGTTCCCGGACACTGACGACGCCATCGAAGATAACCCCGGCTATACCCTCAAGCTGGTTCGCCAGGCCCTGCGCAACACCGATGACCGTATTCACCAGGGGCGCCCGGTCACGCCGGCGTTCCTGTTTGCCGCGCTGCTCTGGCCGGCATTACCCCAGCGTACCCGCGAGCTGGAGGAACAGGGTATTCCGTTGATTCCTGCCCAGCAGCAGGCGACCCACGAGCTGCTGGCCGAACAGTGCCGTCACACTGCCATTCCCAAGCGTTTCAGCATTCCGCTGCGGGAGATCTGGGATATGCAGCCACGGCTGGAGCGGCGCAACGGCCGCCGCGCCGACCAGATGCTGGAGCACCCGCGTTTTCGGGCCGCCTACGACTTCCTGCTGCTGCGTGAAGAGGCCGGCGAGGATACTGGCGGCCTGGGCCAGTGGTGGACCCGCTATCAGGATGTAGGTGCGGATGAACGGCGCCGCATGATCCAGCAATTGAGCAGCCGTGATCCGGCCGGCAAGCGTGGCCGCCCCCGGCGCAAGCGCAAGCCCCAGGGCGGGTCAGACAATTGATGCAACGCTGTTTCATCGCCCTGGGCAGCAACCAGGCTGATCCCGCCGCGCAGGTCACCCACGCCTTCACCGAGCTGGAGAGGTTGCCGCAGTCGCACTTGCAGGCGTGCTCCTCGTTATACCGCAGCGCCCCCCTGGGGCCACAGGATCAACCGGCCTTCGTTAATGCCGTGGCCATGCTCGACACCAGCCTGGAGCCGGAGATGCTGCTGGATGCCCTGCAGGATATCGAGCACCGTCGAGGCCGGGTACGCAAAGCCGAACGCTGGGGACCGCGCATTCTGGATCTTGATCTACTGCTATACGGCGACCGGATAATCGACACGCCGCGCCTGCAGGTGCCGCATTATCATATGCATGCCCGTTCCTTTGTGCTGTATCCGCTGGCAGAATTGGCAGCGGATCTGACCCTGCCCGATGGCACATCGCTACAACAGCTGCTGGCGGCCTGTCCGCCGACGGACCTGGAACGCCTGCCGGGCAACGCTGCACAAGGTTGAGATATGTATTTTCTGGAGCATCATCGTTCAAGTCAGGAAGACTATACTGCTGAGGCTGTTATCAACCTGAGCAATCGGAGCGACAGACAGTCCGCCTGCCTGCCGATCACAGCCATGTTGCCTCTTGCGAGGCCGAACTACTGGAATCTGCCATGCCTGACATTACCCTGACCACGCTGAACAAGCTCAAGCAGAACGGCGAGAAATTTGCCTGCCTGACAGCGTATGACGCCACCTTCGCCCATCTGGAAAGTACCGCTGGGGTGGAAGTGCTGTTGATTGGTGACTCCCTGGGAATGGTTCTTCAGGGACACGACAGCACCCTGCCGGTGACTGTCGAGGAGATGGCCTACCACACCGCATCCGTCAAGCGCGGCAATCGTGGCGCCCTGATCATGGCTGACCTGCCGTTCATGTCCTACGCCACCCTGGAGCAGGCCATGGCCAACAGCGCGCGGTTGATGCAAGCCGGAGCGCACATTCTCAAGCTGGAAGGCGCCGGCTGGCTGGCGGATATCACCACCACCCTCACCCGTAATGGGATTCCGGTTTGCGTGCATATGGGCCTGACCCCACAGACCGTCAACGTACTGGGTGGCTATAAGGTACAGGGCCGCCAGCAGGACCAGGCCGAAGCCATGCTTCAGGATGCCATTGCCCTGGAGGCAGCCGGCGCCGCCATGCTGCTGCTCGAATGTGTACCCAGCGAGCTCGCCAATGCCATTACCCGTGCCGTGAGCATTCCGGTCATCGGCATTGGCGCCGGCAGCGGCACCGATGGTCAGGTGCTGGTGGTGCACGACATGCTCGGCCTGTCGATCAGCGGTCGCCTGCCGCGCTTCGTGAAGAACTTCATGGCTGGCCAGGCAGATATCGCCTCGGCCATCACCGCGTATGTCAGCGCGGTGAAAGCTGCCGAATTCCCCGCGGCCGAGCACGAGTTCTGACACCATGAACACATTGCATTCCATTGCCCAGCTGCGCGCTGCCCTGGCGCGCGCGCGCCAGGAGAACAAACGCATCGGCCTGGTACCGACCATGGGCAATCTGCATGACGGGCACATTGCCCTGGTGGCGAAAGCTCTGCAGCGTACCGACTATGTGGTGGTAAGCATCTTCGTCAACCCGCTGCAATTCGGCGCCAACGAAGATCTGGACAGCTATCCACGCACCCTGGCGGAAGACCAGCGCAAACTGCTGGACGCCGGCGCCCATCTGATCTTCGCCCCGAATGTCAGCGAAATTTATCCCGAAGGGATGGATGGACACACCCTGATCAGCGTGCCCGTCGTCTCCGAAGGCTTGTGCGGCGCCAGCCGTCCTGGCCATTTCAACGGGGTATCGACGGTGGTGGGCAAACTGCTGAATATCGTCCAGCCGGACCTGGCCGTCTTCGGTGAGAAGGATTTCCAGCAGCTGGCGGTAATCCGCAAGATGGCCCACGACCTGTGCCTGCCGGTGCAGATCATGGGCGCGCCTATCGTACGTGCCGAGGATGGCCTGGCACTGTCGTCGCGCAATGGTTATCTGGGCGAGGAGCAGCGCCGCATCGCACCGCGCCTGTATCAGACCCTGCAGCAGATACAGCAGCAGCTGGAAAGCGGGCGCCGCGATTTCCCGGCCATCATCGAAGAAGCGCGCCTCGCGCTGATCGAGGCCGGCTTCCAGCCTGATTACCTGGACCTGCGCGAGGCCGAAACCCTGCAACCGGTCACCTCAGCAAGCCAGGATATCGTCATCCTCGCTGCCGCCTTCCTTGGTGCCACTCGCCTGATCGACAACCTCCGCGTCAGCCTCGCCTGACGCTTCCCCCAGCCGGTCCCTAGCCGATTGGTGTCTGTCCGACATAGACCAAAGAAGGGTTGAATTGCCCTTCGTTCTGATCAACGCTTGACACAAACAGAACAAGTAGAAACCGCGTGCTCGCGCGCGGTATTTCTAAAGTCGACAATAACAACAGAGGACCACGCCATGTACAAGACTGAGCAACATCAGGTTTCTGAGGCCGCCCGGCGCAATACCCATCTTGATGCCGACGGCTACGAACGACTCTATCGCCAGTCCATCGAGCAGCCGGATACTTTCTGGGCCGAGCAAGCCAATCGCTTCGTCGAGTGGATGCAGCCCTGGAGCAAGGTTCAGGAAAGCAACATGGCGCGCGGCGAGGCGGCGTGGTTCATCGATGGCAAATTGAATGTCAGCGCCAATTGCATCGACCGGCATCTGGCCAAGCGTGGCGACCAGACCGCGATCATCTGGGAAGGCGATGATCCGGGCCAGGACCGGCGCATCAGCTACCGCGAGCTGCACGAACAAGTCTGCCGCCTGGCCAACGTCCTGAAAGCGCGCGGCGTGAAGAAAGGCGACCGCGTCTGCCTGTACATGCCGATGATTCCCGAAGCCGCTTTCGCCATGCTGGCCTGCGCCCGCATCGGCGCGGTGCATTCGGTGGTATTCGGTGGCTTTTCGCCCGATGCCCTGCGCGACCGCATTCTCAATGCCGACTGCCGGGTGGTCATCACCGCCGATGAAGGCGTACGCGGCGGCAAGAACGTGGCGCTGAAAAAGAACGTCGAAAAGGCCCTGAACGACTGCCCCGACGTACATACCGTGGTTACCGTCAAGCGCACCGGCGCGGATATCGCCTGGCATGAACACCGTGACGTCTGGTATCACGAGGCTTGCGCCGCAGTCAGCGCCGACTGCGAGCCGGAGCCCATGGACAGTGAGGACCCGCTGTTCATTCTCTACACCTCCGGCTCCACCGGCAAACCCAAGGGCGTACTGCATACCACTGGCGGTTATCTGCTCAGCGCCGCGCTGACCCACCATTATGTGTTCGATTATCACGACGGCGAGGTCTACTGGTGTACTGCCGACGTCGGTTGGGTAACCGGTCACTCCTACATCGTCTATGGCCCGCTGTGCAACGGCGCGACCACGCTGATGTTCGAAGGCGTGCCGACCTATCCGGACGCCTCGCGCTGCTGGCAGGTTATCGACAAGCACCAGGTGAATGTCTTCTATACCGCGCCCACTGCCATCCGCGCGCTGATGGCCCTGGGTAACGAGCCGGTAAAATCCTCGTCCCGGGCCAGCCTGCGACTGCTTGGCAGCGTCGGCGAACCGATCAACCCGGAGGCCTGGGAATGGTACTACCATGTCGTCGGCGATAGCCGCTGCCCGGTCGTCGATACCTGGTGGCAGACCGAGACCGGCTCGATCATGATCGCCCCCCTTCCCGGCGCCACCAACCTCAAGCCAGGTTCGGCCACCCGCCCGTTCTTCGGCGTCGAACCGGCGCTGTTCGACAATGACGGCAACGAAGTGCATGGTGTCGGCGATGGCAATCTGGTGATCAAGCGCTCCTGGCCCAGCCAGATTCGCACCGTCTACGGCGATCATCAGCGCCTGATTGATACCTACTTCAGTACCTACAAAGGTGTCTACTTTACCGGCGACGGCGCACGCCGCGATGAGGACGGGTATTACTGGATCACCGGCCGGGTGGATGATGTATTGAATATCTCCGGCCACCGTATCGGCACCGCCGAGGTGGAAAGTGCGCTGGTGCTGCATGATGCTGTCGCCGAAGCGGCAGTGGTCGGCTGCCCCCATGACATCAAAGGCCAAGCCATCTATGCCTACGTCATGCCGATGCGTGGTGTAACGCCGTCTGACGAGCTGCTGGTCGAGCTCAAGGCCTATGTCAGCGAGCAGGTTGGCGCCTTCGCCAGACCAGACTTCATCCAGTGGACGCCGGGATTGCCGAAGACGCGCTCGGGCAAGATCATGCGCCGGATTCTGCGCAAGATCGCCTGTGACGAGCTGGACACCCTGGGCGACACCTCAACCCTTGCCGATCCAGCGGTGGTCGAGGAGCTGATAGAGCACCGTCTGAACCGAGCCTAGCGGCACAATGGCGGTTGTTGAATGTGGCGCGGACCTCTATTCTTCCCGCTGTTCCAGATAAAAGCTGAGGAAGTAAGCATGCAAGAGGTCGTGATTGTTGCAGCCACCCGAACCGCCATTGGCAGTTTCGGTGGCCAGTTTGCCAATGTGCCTGCTCATCAGCTCGGCGCGACGGTTATTCGCGCCCTGCTCGAGCAGACCGGTGTCGACCCGGCCAGCATCGATGAAGTGATTCTGGGCCAGGTACTGACCGCCGGCTGCGGCCAGAACCCCGCTCGCCAGGCCGCTGTGCACGCCGGACTACCGCACAGCGTGCCCGCGCTGAACATCAACAAGGTCTGCGGCTCCGGACTCAAGGCGGTCCATCTGGCAGCCCAGGCCATCCGCTGTGGCGATGCCGATATCATGATCGCCGGCGGTCAGGAGTCCATGAGCCGCTCGCCGCACCTCTTGCCGACGTCCCGCACCGGGCAGCGCATGGGCGACAGCAAGCTGATCGACAGCATGATTCATGATGGCCTGTGGGATGCCTTCAATGACTATCACATGGGCATTACGGCGGAGAATCTGGCCGAGCGCTACGATCTCAGCCGCCAGCAGCAGGATGCCTTCGCCCTCGCTTCGCAGCAGAAAGCCGTAGCAGCGCAGGCCGCCGGCCGCTTCGAGACGGAAATTACCCCCGTTGTCATTCCCCAGCGCAAGGGCGATCCACTAACCATCAGCCAGGACGAGCAGCCCCGGGCCTCCACCACCCTGGAATCCCTGGGCAAGCTGCGCCCGGCCTTCAAGAACGATGGCACCGTCACCGCTGGCAACGCCTCCAGCCTGAACGACGGCGCGGCAGCGGTCATGTTGATGAGCGCGGACAAGGCCCACGAGCTGGGCTTGCCGGTACTGGCACGGATCACCGCCTATGCCAGCTCCGGCGTGGACCCGGCGGTCATGGGCATCGGTCCGGTCAGCGCGACCCAACGCTGCCTGAGCAAGGCCGGCTGGAAGGTCGAGGAACTGGACTTGATCGAAGCCAACGAAGCTTTCGCCGCCCAGGCGCTGGCCGTCGCCAGCGAGCTGCGCTGGGATCTGGACAAGGTCAACGTCAATGGTGGCGCCATCGCCTTGGGACACCCCATTGGCGGGTCGGGCTGTCGGGTCCTGGTGACCTTGCTGCATGAGATGCAGCGCCGCGATGCACGCAAGGGCCTGGCCACGCTGTGCATCGGTGGTGGTCAGGGTGTTGCCCTGGCACTCGCGCGCGACTGATGCGGGCAGCTCAGACCAGCTGGAAACGTTCGAGCACCTCGTAGCGCACGCCCTGCTCTGCGCCACCGCTGAGAAACAGGCAAATGTGGTCTACCGTAAAAGCCGGTAGCGACAAGCTCGCATGCCGCTGCAGGAGCGCCTGCAGCGGTAGACCTTGCCGGACCCGCGCCAGGGTGATGTGCGGCGTATAGGGCCTTTCGTCCAGCCGCAGCCCGAGCGGCAGCAGTCGCGCTTCCACGCGCTGCTGCAATCGGTACAACGGCGGAGACTCGGCCACCCCAGCCCAGAATATCCGTGGCCGCTCAGGACTGCCGAAGTAGCCCACTCCTTGCACTGCCAGCTCGAATGACGGGCCGGGCACGCCTGCCAGCACCTGTGCAATATTGCGGGCAGCCTCTTGCTCCACCGGGCCGATGAAGCTCAAAGTCAGATGCAGATGCTCCGGCTCATGCCAGCGCGCCGCGGGATGCGCCTCCCGCACCTCGGCCAGCGCCTGCCTGACCGCTTCCGGCAATTCGATGCCAACAAAGAGCCGCAACATGAACACCTCATGACAAACCGTCGATAGGCTTATAATAGCCCGATGCGACTCGATCGATTCCTAGCCCTGCATACCCAACACAGCCAGCAGACTGCCCGACTGCTGATTGCCGCTGGCCGGGTGTCAGTCAATGAACGGATCGTGCGGGATGGACAACAGCGCATCGACCGCTTTACCAGGGTGCAGCTGGATGACGCTGTGCTGCAACAGCACAACGCGCTGTATTTGATGCTCTACAAGCCAGGCGGCTATCTCAGCGCCACCTGCGACCCGGTTCATCCCACCGTGATGGAGCTGCTTGCGGAGCCGCTGCGCCAGCAGTTGCATCTGGCCGGGCGACTGGACCGCAGCACCACCGGCCTGCTGATTCTCACCAATGACGGCCTCTGGTCCCGCCGCCTGACCGAGCCCGGCCGGCGCATCCCCAAGGTGTATCTGGTGGGCACTGCCGAGCCGATCGCCGCGCATGCCGCTGAATGTTTTGCACAGGGCATTCATCTGGCCCGCGAGGGTGTTGATACCTCCCCTGCGCAGTTGCAATTGCTCGCTCCCTGCCAGGCCCGACTGACCATCCATGAGGGCCGTCACCATCAGGTGAAGCGCATGTTTCACGCCGTGGGTAATCGGGTGACGTCATTGCATCGCGAAAGCATGGGCATCATCGAACTTGACCCGGCGCTGCGTCCCGGCCAGTACCGATTACTGACCCCCGAGGAGATCGCCAGCGTACCCACCGCCGGCAGCCGCTTGGTTTAGCCGCGGCTGGATTGCTATTCTGTGGGGACACAGGCAATCCGCAGGTCAAGCTCATGCATACCATCATTGCGGGACGATATGAACTCCAGGACCAGGCAGATGCCGCTGTGGCGGCGCTACAGCAGGCCGGCTTCCAGCGGGACGCGTTGGCGGCCTTCTATCTCAACCCCAACGGCCAGCATGCCATCTACCCCATTGGCGGAGATGATGAAAGCTCACCCGGTGCCCGCCACTCCGGTACCGGGGCTGCGAAGGCTGGCGCCGTCGGCGCAGTGGTCGGCGCGGCTGCCGGTGCGGCAACGGCCCCCGTCATCGGTCCGGTCGGCATCGCTATCGGCGCCGGCATCGGCGCTTATACCGGCTCACTGATCGGGGCAGTCAGCAGCACCGACCAGGAGTCGGATGTGGATGAACAGACCGGCCAACCCGCCGAGGTACAGCCCAAGGTCACCGAACGGGAACCGGGCGTGCTGGTGGCGGTGCGGGTCGATGACCACTCACGGCAACAGGCAATAGATACTTTCAGAGCCACCGGCGCAGAGGACATCGAACACGCCCAGGGCGAATTGCGCGATGGCCAATGGAAGGACTTCGACCCCCATGCTGTAGTGCAGTGTGTATGACTAGCCAACCAGCCAGGCCAATGCATCAGCTTCCCGCTCGGGCCGGAAGGATCTGACTTCCAGCCCCGGAATGATGGCGCCTTCGATCTCTCCCATCTTCCTGATCCAGTCCTTGCTGCTGATGACCGCACATCGATCGAACTGTCGTGTCAGCCGAAACAGCTCCGGCAGGTTCGACAGCTCCACACCAATCGCGCCTGCAGTAGGCATTTGCAGCTCACCGATACGCATCAGCAACTGGCCATGCTGAATGCCCTGCGCCTGGGTGAAGAGCGCGCGCAAGCCACTGCGCATGCCATCGCTGTCAACTCGCCCGGCGATATCCATCTCCAGCCGGTCATTGCCGATACGCATTACCTGAAACATGGGTATCTCCTCTGCCTGCCCGTGTGCCCATCAGTATAGACAACTCATCGATCCCGGCTGCTGATGATCAAACATGGAATCTTTTTGCCCGCGTCCGGCGTCCATTGCTAAGACAGAGATGCGGAGGTGAATGATGAGTGATGATCAACACGAACCCGACGAGCAGGCGCTGACCGACGCCGCCAGACGACAGGCGGAAGAGGACAACCGCGAGGCCCCCGATGACCGGCCCATGGGCCCAATTGGCAATACTCCTTCCCGCGCCGAGTCCGTGGAGCGGGCTGGCGAAGCCGGGTTGACCGAAGCGTCCATGCCAGGCCAGGGCCCGACCGCTGACGAGGCCACCCCGGAAACGCTCAATCCTGATGATGGCTCTCGCTCGGCCGAGGAAGCGGGAACGGCCGCCACACCTGCCGACACCGAACTCACCGATGTCGGCAAGGCTGGCGCAGGTGGCCGCTACGGCCTGGATGAAGCGGAACTGGGCCGGGCCAAGCCGCTGGACGGCAAGCCCTGGGATGGTGATCCCAACGAGCCTCTGGAGCCGGAAACCGCTACCGACCGCAACCTCACGGCCGATCCCAACAGCGAGCCCGATCGGACCTGAGCAACTGCGGCGCATAAAAAAACCCCGGCTCAAGGCCGGGGTTCTTCATTGCACCGCCGCAAGGACGGTACGACAGGACTCAGACGCCGCTGTTTTCAGCCGCCTCGACATCCTTCATGGACAGCTTGATCCGGCCGCGGTTGTCCACGTCCAGTACCAGTACCTTCACTTCCTGACCTTCCTGCAGTACGTCGGTAACCTTCTCGATACGCTGATTGGCGATCTGCGAGATGTGTACCAGGCCGTCCTTGCCGGGCAGGATGCTGACGAAGGCACCGAAATCAACGATGCGCTCGACCTTGCCAGTGTAGACCTTGCCGATTTCCGCCTCAGCAGTAATACCGTCAACCCGTGCCTTGGCAGCATTGGCGGCATCTTTGCTGGCAGCGAAGATCTTCACGGTACCGTCATCGGTGATGTCGATGGAGGCGCCGGTTTCTTCGCAGATACCGCGGATGGTTGCGCCACCCTTGCCGATCACGTCACGGATCTTGTCGGAATCGATCTTCATGCTGATCATGGTCGGCGCGTTGGCGGACAGTTCCTTGCGCGAGGCCGGCAGCACCTGGTTCATCTGACCGAGGATATTCAGACGAGCATCGTGAGCCTGGTGCAGAGCCAGTTCCATGATCTCTTCGGTGATGCCCTTGATCTTGATGTCCATCTGCAGCGCGGTAACACCCTTCTCGGTACCGGCAACCTTGAAGTCCATGTCGCCCAGGTGATCTTCGTCACCCAGGATGTCGGTCAGGACGGCAAACTTGTCGCCTTCCTTGACCAGACCCATGGCGATACCGGCAACCGGCGCCTTCAGCGGCACACCGGCATCCATCAGCGCCAGGGACGCACCACAGACCGAAGCCATGGAGCTGGAACCATTGGATTCAGTGATTTCCGAGACCACACGGATGCTGTAGGGGAACTGATCCATATCGGGCATGACCGCCTGAATACCACGGCGGGCCAGACGACCGTGGCCGATTTCACGGCGGCCGGTGCCACCCATGCGACCACACTCACCTACCGAATAGGGAGGGAAGTTGTAGTGGAACATGAAGGGGTCTTTCTTCTCGCCTTCCAGGGTGTCCAGCAGCTGCGCGTCACGGGCGGTACCCAGCGTGGTCACGACCAGCGCCTGGGTTTCGCCACGGGTGAACAGCGAGGAGCCGTGGGTGCGATCCAGCACGCCGACTTCGATGTTCAGCGGGCGCACGGTCTTGGTGTCGCGACCGTCGATGCGCGGATTGCCGTTGACGATGCTCTCACGCACGGTGCGGTATTCGATCTCACCGAAAGCGTCCTTCACTTCAGCAGCGGCAGGCTTGCCCTCTTCGTCACCAGCCAGGGCCGCGATAGCCGCATCACGCAGCTCGCCCAGGCGGGTGTAGCGCGATTGCTTGTGGGTGATGGTGTAGGCTTCGCTGATACCAGCGCCGAACTGGGACTTGATGGCGTCCAGCAGCACGGTGTTTTCCGGAGCAGGCTGCCAGTCCCAAGCCGGCTTGCCAGCTTCAGCAGCCAATTCCTTGATGGCCTCGATGGCCGGCTGGAATTCCATGTGGGCAAACAGGACCGCGCCCAGCA
The DNA here is from genome assembly GCF_900114735.1 of Halopseudomonas bauzanensis. Lineage (GTDB taxonomy): Bacteria > Pseudomonadota > Gammaproteobacteria > Pseudomonadales > Pseudomonadaceae > Halopseudomonas > Halopseudomonas bauzanensis. Next base: position 39,240 of record NZ_FOUA01000003.1, read on the forward strand.
TCTGGTCTTCAGTCAGTTCCTGCGCTTCGGACTCAACCATCAGCACGGCGTCTTCGGTACCGGCAACCACCATGTCCAGGCGCGAGGTCTTCAGTTGCTCGTAGGTCGGGTTCAGCACGTAGCCTTGCACGTCATCGAAACCAACCCGGGCACCGGCGATCGGGCCGTCGAACGGAATACCGGAAATGGCCAGCGCCGCGGAGGTACCGATCATCGCCGCAACATCCGGATCGGTGGTCTTGTCGGTGGACACCACGGTGCAGACGACCTGAACTTCGTTCATGAAGCCTTCGGCAAACAGCGGGCGGATCGGGCGGTCGATCAGACGGGAGGTGAGGGTCTCCTTCTCGGTGGGACGGCCTTCACGCTTGAAGAAGCCGCCGGGAATACGGCCCGCGGCATAGGTCTTCTCGATATAGTGCACAGACAGAGGGAAGAAGTCGCGGCCGGCGTCGGCGTTTTTTGCGCCCACCACGGTGACCAGAACGCTGACTGCATCATCAATGCTGACCAGAACCGCACCGGAAGCCTGGCGCGCGATGCGGCCGGTTTCCAGGGTAACGGTGTTGTTGCCCAATTTGAACTGTTTGATAACCGGTTTCACGGTGTCTTCTCTCTCTGTTTTTTGCCTTGGGGGAAACTCTGGGCACAGCCGGGTTTCGGACCCGGCCATGTCCAAACGGGGCTGGTCTTAGCGACGCAGACCCAGACTGCTGATCAAGCTGCTGTAGCGGCCGAGATCCTTGGACTTCAGGTAATCCAGCAGCTTACGACGCTGGTTGACCATGCGGATCAGGCCACGACGGGAGTGGTGGTCCTTCTTGTTGTCCTTGAAGTGACCCTGCAGCTTGTTGATGTTAGCAGTCAACAGAGCTACTTGGACTTCAGGAGAACCGGTATCACCTTCACCGCGGGCATACTCGGATACGATTGCAGCTTTTTCTTCAACGCTCAGTGCCATGACAGCTTTTCCTCTGAGGTAACAGGCCGGAACCGGGGTTCCGTGTTTTGAATCGAGCAATGACCGTGCCTGTTGACAGCCACCCTCGTTGCGACCCTCATGGGTCAACTTCCAAGCGGGCGTGATACATCACGCCCGCAAAATCATTCAACCATTGAAACGCATCAGACGCTTGGGTGCTACCCGTGCATCATCAGTCATCTCACCGATACCGATGAACCGGCCTTCGTGGTCGCGCAGCCGGACCATACCGAACGCCGGACTGCCGGGAACCCGCACCGCCTGACCATGATTGAGGTAGAAGGCGGTCTGCTCGGTAAGACTCACCACCGGCCAGTCCTCCAGCCCGCTGTCGATCGGCAGCAACAACTGATCCAGCGCCCCGGCACCGCCCTCGGCATGCATCGCCTCGAGGGTCTCCAGCGTGACCGCCTGACTCAGGTCAAACGGGCCAGCACCGATGCGGCGCAGTTCAGACACATGCGCGCCGCAACCCAGTGCGGCGCCCAGATCCTCGACCAGGGTGCGAATATAGGTACCCTTGCTGCAGTGTACTTCCAGCCGCAGCCGATCACCCTCCAGCCCCAGCAATTCAAGTCGGCTTATGGTAACAGATCGCGCCTTGCGCTCCACCGTTTCCCCGGCCCGGGCCAGCTTGTACAGCGGCTGACCTTCATGCTTGAGTGCCGAATACATGGGCGGGATCTGCTCGATCTCCCCGGTGAAGCGTGGCAGCAGAGCTTCTACCTCAGCCAGGGTGACCTGACAAGGCCTCATCTCCAGCACATCACCCTCGGCATCGCCGGTGGTGGTGGTCATCCCCAGCCGCGCTTCGGTGACGTACACCTTGTCCGCGTCGAGCAGATACTGGGAGAACTTGGTCGCCTCACCCAGGCACAGGGGCAACACGCCGCTGGCCAGGGGGTCGAGACTGCCGGTATGGCCGCCCTTGCTGGCATTGAACAGCCAACGCACCTTCTGCAATGCGGCGTTGGAGGTCATGCCCAGCGGCTTGTCGAAAATCAGTACGCCGTCGATATCACGGCGCTTGCTACGTGGTGCCGACACGTCTACTCCTCACCATCCTCGGAACGCTGACGATCCTGCGCTACGGCGCGCTCGATGAGAGAAGACAAATGCACCCCGCGGCGCACACTCTCATCGTAATGGAAATGCAGCTGCGGAATGCTGCGCAACTTCATCACCCGCCCGAGATGCACTCGCAGGAAGCCCGCAGCATCCTTCAATGCCGCCAGATTGAGCGCGATATCTTCATCACTGGCGTCGCCCATCAGGGTGATGAAGATCTTGGCGTGAGCCAGATCGCGACTGACTTCGGCAGCAGTGACGGTGATCATGCCGACCCGCGGGTCACGCACCTCACGCTGGATCAACACAGCCAGCTCGCGCTGCATCTGATCGGCGACCCGCTGGGTACGACTATATTCTTTGGCCATATATACCTCTGGCTGCACGCTACCAGCTGTTGGCTGCAAGCGCATAGCTGTTCGCTTGCGGCGATATGTTCATGCCTGGCTGGACAGACGACAAACGGCCCTTTCGGACCGCTTGTCACTACCGCCTGGCGCTTGTCGCTGGATTACAGCGTCCGTGCGACCTGCACCCGCTCGAACACTTCGATGCGGTCACCGACACGCACGTCGTTGTAGTTCTTCACGCCGATGCCGCACTCCATGCCGTTACGCACTTCGCCGACGTCATCCTTGAAGCGACGCAGGGATTCCAGCTCACCCTCGTAGATGACCACGTCTTCACGCAGCACGCGAATCGGCCGGTTGCGGTACACGGTACCCTCGATGACCATACAACCGGCCACCGCGCCGAACTTCGGCGAACGGAACACATCGCGCACTTCGGCAACGCCCAGGATCTGCTCGCGGACATCGCTGCCCAGCATACCCGACAGGGCCTTCTTGACGTCTTCGATGATCTCGTAGATCACGCTGTAGTAGCGCAGATCCAGGCCTTCGCCTTCGATCACCTTGCGCGCCGAGGCATCGGCACGGACGTTGAAGCCGAAGATCACCGCGTTCGAAGCCAGCGCCAGGTTGGCGTCGGTTTCGGTGATACCACCCACGCCACCGGAAACGATCTTGACCTGAACCTCGTCGTTGCCCAGCTCGTTGAGCGAGCTCTGCAGGGCTTCGAGCGAGCCGCGCACGTCGGCCTTGATGACGATGTTGAGTGTCTTCTTCTCGCCCTGGCCCATGTTCTCGAACATGTTTTCCAGCTTCGCGGATTGCTGGCGAGCCAGTTTGATCTCGCGGAACTTGCCCTGACGGAACAGTGCCACTTCGCGGGCCTTCTTCTCGTCGGCGACCACAGTCATCTCGTCGCCGGCTTCCGGCGTACCATCGAGACCCAGGATAGCGACCGGAATGGACGGGCCGGCTTCCTTCACCATGTTGCCGTTCTCGTCGAGCATGGCGCGAACCCGGCCATGGTTGAGACCGGCCAGCACCACGTCGCCCTGACGCAGGGTACCGTTCTGCACGAGTACGGTGGCGATCGGGCCGCGGCCCTTGTCGAGGCGCGATTCGATGACCACACCACGTGCCGGAGCCGTGGGCTGGGCGGTGAGTTCGAGTACTTCAGCCTGCAACAGGACTGCTTCGAGCAGCTCGTCGATGCCAGTACCGACCTTGGCCGATACATGCACGAACTGGGTGTCACCACCCCACTCTTCCGGAATGACATCACGCGCGGCCAGATCATTCTTGATACGGTCCGGATCAGCGTCTTCCTTGTCGATCTTGTTCACTGCCACAACCAGCGGAACACCGGCGGCCTTGGCATGCTGAACAGCTTCTTCGGTCTGCGGCATGACGCCGTCATCGGCCGCCACTACCAGGATGACGATATCCGTGGACTGGGCACCACGGGCACGCATCGCGGTAAACGCAGCGTGACCGGGGGTATCCAGGAAGGTCACCATGCCACGGTCAGTCTGCACGTGGTAGGCACCGATATGCTGGGTGATACCACCGGCTTCGCCGGAAGCCACCTTGGCACGACGGATATAGTCCAGCAGCGAGGTCTTGCCGTGGTCAACGTGACCCATGACGGTCACGACCGGCGCGCGGCTGACTTCTTCACCTTCGTGGTGCATGGCCATGACCAGACGATCTTCCAGGTCGCTTTCCTTGACCTGCTTGACCTTGTGGCCCATGTCTTCAGCCAGGATGGTGGCGGTGTCCTGATCCAGCACCTGGTTGATGGTCACCATGTTGCCGTTCTTGAACATGTACTTGATAACTTCGGCAGCCTTCACCGACATTTTCTGAGCCAGTTCGGCTACGGTGATGGTTTCACCAATTACCACTTCACGCACTATGGGTCCTGTCGGCTTCTCGAAGCCGTGCTGATTGCGTTTCTTCTGCGCCTTGAGCTTGCCGGCACCACCGCGACGACGCGACACTGCGTCCTCGTCATCGCCACCGCGTGGCGCACCACGTCCCTTGCCGGGACCGCCAGCGCGCTTGCGGCTGCGTTCGTCTTCCTCGGCGCGGGCCTTGCGACGCTGCTCGTCCTTCTTCTTCGCGGCCGCGGCCGGTGAAGGTGCAGCCTCGACATCGGCTTGAGCAACTGCGGCGGCCTGAGGGGCCTGGGGCGCCGCTACCGGCTCCGCTGCAGCCGGAGCTGCCGGAGTGTCCGGCTGGGCCTTGGCAGCCTCAGCTGCGGCAGCCTGACGGGCCGCTTCTTCAGCCTGCCGTGCCTGTTCTTCCTCAGCCTTGCGCTGGGCTTCCGCTTCCGCGGCTGCCTGACGCGCCTCTTCGGCAGCACGCAGCTCTTCCAGCTCGCGCTGACGCTCGGCTTCCACATCCACTTCGTCGCGCTTGACGTAGGTCCGCTTCTTGCGCACTTCCACGTTGACAGTCTTGCTGCCCGCCACTTTCAGAGTGCTTACGGTTTTACGCTTGAGGGTAATCTTGCGCGGCTCCGAGCTGGAGTCGCCATGGGTGCTCTTCAGGAAAGTCAGCAGGCGCTGCTTCTCGTCGTCCGATACCTGCTGCTCCGCACTGGTGTGCGACAACCCGGCTTCCTGCATCTGTTGCAACAGGCGCTCTACCGGCGTCCCTGTTACCTGAGCCAATTCTTTGACCGTCACTTCCGCCATTCACTTTCTCCTCAGTCGGTACCCTGCATCGCTGCAGGGTGATACTGCCAGCCGACCGGTTTATTCAAACCAGGGCGCCCGAGCTGCCATGATCAAGGCGCCGGCACGGGCTTCGTCGATTCCATCAATGTTCAGCAGGTCGTCCACGGACTGTTCGGCCAGGTCTTCCATGCTGATGATACCTTGGGCCGCCAGCTGGAATGCCAGGGCGCGATCCATGCCCTCCATGTTCAGCAGATCATCCGCAGGCTGAGCTTCGTCCAGTTTTTCCTCGTTGGCGATCGCCTTCGTCAGCAGGCGATCCTTGGCCCGGGACCGCAGTTCATTGACGATATCCTCGTCAAAACCATCAATCTCCAGCATTTCTTCCATGGGCACGTAGGCAATCTCCTCCAGCGAGGTGAAACCTTCGTCGACCAGAATCTGAGCCAGCTCCTCATCCACATCCAGCTCTTCGAGGAAGTTGCGCAGCACGTCACCGGTTTCGGCTTCCTGCTTGGCGCGGATGTCGTCCTCGGTCATGACATTGAGCGTCCAGCCAGTCAGCTGACTGGCCAACCGAACGTTCTGGCCGCTACGGCCGATTGCCTGGGCGAGGTTGTCCTCGGCCACGGCGATATCGATGGCGTGGGTGTCCTCATCCAGAATGATCGAGGCCACTTCGGCTGGCGCCATGGCGTTGATCACGAACTGAGCCAGGTTGTCGTCCCACAGCACGATGTCGACGCGCTCACCGCCCAGTTCACCGGATACGGCCTGGACTCGCGAACCGCGCATGCCGATACAGGCGCCTTGCGGATCGATACGCTTGTCTTTCGAGCGCACCGCAATCTTGGCACGGGAGCCCGGATCACGGGCCGCACCCATCACCTCGATCAGTTCCTCGGCGATCTCTGGAACTTCGATGCGGAACAGCTCGATGATCATTTCCGGGCAGCTGCGCGACAGCACCAGCTGCGGGCCGCGATTTTCGGTGCGGATATCCTTGAGCAAGGCGCGGATGCGCGTTCCGGTACGGAACGTTTCACGCGGAATCATTTCCTCGCGCGGCAACACCGCCTCGGCATTGTTGCCCAGGTCAACGATGACGCTGTCACGGGTGACCTTTTTCACGGTGCCGCTGATGATTTCGCCCAGACGGTCGCGATACGCGTCCACCACCTGGGCACGTTCGGCTTCGCGAACCTTCTGGACAATAACCTGCTTGGCGATCTGCGCGGCGATACGACCGAACTCGACCGACTCGATCTTCTCCTCGACCACGTCACCCTCGTTCAGGGCCGGATCGCGGGCGTGGGCCTGATCCAGGGCCAGCTGCATGCCTGGCTCTTCGAAGTTGTCGTCGACCACCACAGTCCAGCGGCGGAAGGTGTCATAGTTGCCCGTCTGGCGATTAATCGCCACCCGCACATCCACCTCGTCTTCATAGCGCTTTTTCGTGGCCGTTGCCAAGGCCATCTCCAGCGCCTCGAAAATGACTCCGGGCGGCACGCCCTTCTCATTGGAAACGGATTCCACAACCAGCAGCACTTCTTTGCTCATCGTATGCCTCGCCTAACGCCGTCCATTGGGGCCACTGGAGCCCGAAAAATGCTCAAAACCGCGGGATGATGTTACTTTTATCGATGCTATCGATGGGCAGCAGGTACTCGTGGTCTTCCACCTGCAGCACAACCTCATCACCTTCCACACCGCGGATGACACCTTGAAAATTCCGCCGGCCTTCATAGGGCACGCGCAACCTGATCTTGGCCTGCTCGCCGACATAGGCGGCGAACTGCTCAAGCGTGAACAGGGGTCGGTCCATTCCCGGAGAAGACACTTCCAGCGTGTAATCACCACTGATAGGGTCTTCCACGTCCAGCACCGCACTGGCTTGCCGGCTGATCGTCGCACAGGCTTCCACGCTAACGCCATCGGGATGATCGATATAGACGCGCAGCAGGCTATGACGCCCCTGCGACAAAAACTCGATCCCCCAACAACGATAGCCCAGAGCTTCGACAATCGGGACCAACAGGCTCTCCAATTCGGTAACTTTGCCGGACAATTTCACCGCCTATCTTTGATGAATAAAAAATGGGCCTTAAGCCCATCCTTGGTTCCGGCCACTTCAGATGAAGTCCGGAGTTAACAAAAAGCCCCTGAAAAGGGGCCTTTGACTGGTTGCGGGGGCAGGATTTGAACCTACGACCTTCGGGTTATGAGCCCGACGAGCTACCAGACTGCTCCACCCCGCGTCGAATCTAGGGCATGAATTATACGCGCGGCCATCAAACAAGACAACCTGGCATATTGTGCCCGAAAAAAACAAGGGCCTGCGTGCTGCAGGCCCTGTTTGAATGGTGCGGAAGATGGGACTCGAACCCATACACCCTAAGGCACTACCCCCTCAAGATAGCGTGTCTACCAATTCCACCACTTCCGCAAAACTGTTGGCTTACTCTACGACAGGAACATCATCTGCCGCAGGAGCCTGAGGGACCTGCTCTTCAAGCACAGGAACATCTTCACTGATCGGTGCCACCGGCACGCTTTCCAGGACCGGAGCAGGCAGACCTGCATCACGAATCTCGGTCGCCTTGTGACTGGCATAGAAAGCCAGGCCCAAGGAGGTCAGAAAGAATACAGTGGCCAGCACAGCTGTCAAGCGGCTGAGGAAAGTTGCCGAACCCTGGCTGCCGAAAACCGTACCGGACGCACCGGAACCGAAGGACGCGCCCGTCTCCGCACCCTTGCCTTGCTGGATCAGAATCAATCCAACCAAGCCTATGGCGACCAGGAGATGTACTACCACAACTACGGTTTCAATCATTGAGCTTGTCCCGCGGCACGAGCGATCGCACCAAATTCATTCGCATTGAGAGAGGCTCCACCCACCAGCCCCCCATCGATATCCGGCATCTCGAACAGCGCATGCGCATTCTCCGCCTTGACGCTGCCGCCATAGACGATCTGCACACATTGAGCCTGTTCATCATCCAGTACGGCCAGTCGTGCGCGAATCATCGCATGCACGTCCTGGGCCTGCTCCGGCGTAGCTGTCAAACCGGTGCCAATGGCCCAAACCGGCTCGTAAGCCACTACACCCTGGGCCAGACCACCAACACCAAAGGTATCCAGCACGGCCTGCAACTGCCGACCAACCACATCCGCCGTTTCACCCGAGTCATACTGCTCGCGCGTCTCACCGACACAGAGAATGGGGCGAAGACCGCAAGCCAGCGCCGCGGCAAACTTGCGACAGACAACCTCGTCGGTCTCACCGAACAGGCTACGCCGCTCGGAATGCCCCACGAGTACAAATTCACAACCCACATCACGCAACTGAGCTGGAGAAATCTCGCCAGTCAACGCCCCGGACTCAGCCTGGAACGCACAACTCTGACCGGCCAACCGCAGCGGCGAACCCTCAAGGGCTTCGCGGCACTGCTGGACATATAACGCCGGCGGCGCAATCAACAGGTCGACTTCGTCCGGCCAATGCTGCTCATTCAATCCGATCAGCAACTCATCAACGGACTGCCGAGTACCGTACATTTTCCAATTTCCGGCGACCAGCGGACGACGCATGCCTAACCTCTCAGCTCAAGCGGGCGCCAATGTTAACCAAGTTGCCCAACCGACACAACCGCCTTTTCAGTCCGTACCGAACATTTTTTGCACCTGTGCCGCCAGCGCTTCAGCTTCCTTCACAACCTGTTCTGCATCCTGCCCTTCAACCATCACCCGGATCACCGGCTCGGTACCGGAAAGGCGCAGCAGCACGCGGCCGGTATCACCCAGCCGCGCCTCGGCTTCAGCGACGGCAGATTGCAGCGCTGGCGCTTCCAGGGGCGAGCTGCCATTACTCTGGTAACGCACATTGATCAGTTTTTGTGGGCACTTGCTCATACCCTCACAAGCTTGCGCCAGGGTCTTGCCCGACATGCGCAACGCGCGCAGCACCTGCAGCGCGGCAATGATGCCATCGCCGGTGGTGGTGTGCCGCAGGCAAACGAGATGCCCCGAGGACTCGCCACCCAGATACCAGCCGCGCTGCTGCAGCTCGGCCATGACGTAGCGATCACCCACCTTGGCACGGACGAAGGGAATATCACGCTCGCGCAATGCCAGCTCCAGCCCCAGGTTGGTCATCAAGGTACCGGCCACGCCGCCTTCCAACAGGCCACGCTCGTACAGATCCAGCGTCATGATGTACAACAGCTCGTCACCGTCGACCGGGTTGCCCTGTGCGTCGACCATCATCACCCGGTCGCCGTCGCCATCAAAGGCGATGCCCAGATCAGCCTGACGCTCAACCACCGCCTGACTCAGCGCCGCCAGATCGGTAGAGCCGACGCCAGCGTTGATATTCAGCCCGTCCGGCGTCACGCCTACCAGGCTGACGTCCGCACCCAGCTCGGCGAATACGCTGGGCGCGACCTTGTAGGTTGCGCCGTTGGCGCAATCCAGCACGATCTTCAGCCCCTTGAAGCTGGTGCTCGTCGGCACGCTGCTTTTGCAGAATTCAATATAGCGACCCGAGGCATCCTCAACCCGCGCCACTTTGCCCAATTCGCCGGACTCAACCACCTGCATGGGGGTATCCACCAACCGCTCGATCTCATGCTCCAACGTGTCGGGCAGTTTGGTGCCCTGAGCAGAGAAGAACTTGATGCCATTATCGAAATAGGGATTGTGCGAGGCGCTGATGACGATACCGGCATCCGCCTGGAAGGTTCGCGTGAGATACGCAATGGCCGGAGTGGGCATGGGACCCAGCAGGCGCACCTTGGCGCCAGCGGCAGACAACCCGGCCTCCAGCGCTGACTCGAACATGTACCCGGAGATGCGGGTGTCCTTGCCGATCACCACGCTACACTGGCCGTTATGCTTGAAGGCCATGCCGGTTGCCCAGCCCAGCTTGAGCATGAATTCGGGGGTGATCGGGTGAGTGCCAACGTGACCGCGAATGCCGTCGGTGCCGAAGTAGCGCTTTTCCATGTAGGGGTATCCTGAAATTAGATCGCCGAAATTCCTGCGGCAACGACCGCGTCCACCATACGTACCACGTCGGCGGTTTCCGCCACATCATGTACACGGATGATACGCGCGCCCTTGGCCACCGCCAATGCTGCCAGCGCCAGGCTGCCAGACAGGCGCTGATCGACTGGCCGATTCAACGCCTGACCAATCATGCTCTTGCGCGATACGCCGATCAGAATCGGCAGATCCAACGGTCGCAGACGCTCCATGCGGGCAAACAGCTCAAGGTTGTGCTGCAGGGTCTTGCCAAAACCAAAACCGGGATCAAGCACCAGTTTGCTGCGCTCAATACCCGCTTCCAGGCACGCTTGGACCCGCGCTTCGAGAAAAGAGTTCACCTGCTCCAGCACTGATTCGTACGCCGGCGCCTGTTGCATACTCTGGGGCTCACCCTGCATATGCATCAGACAGACCGCCAATCCCGAGTCCACCGCTGCCTGCATGGCACCGGGACGCGTCAGCGCACGGATATCATTGATCAGCCCGGCACCCGCCGCCGCCGAACCACTGATAACCTCTGGAGTACTGGTATCGACGGAGACCACCGTATCGAAGCGCGCCTTCACCGCTTCGACCATTGGCACCACCCGATCAAGCTCTTCCTGAACACCGACCAGCGCGGCCCCGGGGCGGGTTGATTCGCCACCGATATCGATCAGCGTCGCCCCTGCGGCCAGCATTTGCTCCACTCGAGCCAATGCCGCATCGCGGTCGTTGTAGCGACCACCGTCGGAAAAGGAGTCTGGGGTGATATTGAGAATACCCATGACATGGGTACAGGAAAGGTCGAGCACCCGGTCGCCACATGGCAACCGGGTGTTATTACGTGCTTCCGTCATGCTGGTCTCAGTGTTCGCCTGCCGGTCCGCCGATGATGCCATCGTCACGGGGCGCATCCTGCGGGTCGGGCGAAGCATCCGGATCGGATGCTGCCGCGCCGGGGCCACGACGATCATCGTCAGTCCAACCCTTGGGCTCACGGGCAGGCTTGCCGAGCATGATGTCGTTGATCTGCTCGACATCGATGGTTTCGTACTTCATCAGCGCTTCGGCCATCAGATCCAGCTTGTCACGATTCTCTTCCAGCAGGCGCTTGGCGGTGGCATAGCAGCCATCGATGATGCTGCGTACTTCTTCATCGATCAGCCGTGCGGTTTCACCGGAAACGTTGGTGTGCTGGCTACCGGCACTGCGGCCCAGGAACACTTCACCCTCTTCCTCGGCATACATCAGCGGACCGAGCTTCTCGGACAAGCCCCACTTGGTCACCATGTTCCGCGCCAACTGGGTGGCGCGCATGATGTCATTGGAGGCGCCAGTGGTCACACCATCGAAACCCAGGGTCATTTCCTCGGCGATACGACCACCAAACAGCGAGCAGATCTGACTGGTCAGGGCGCGCTTGGACAGACTGTAGCGATCCTCCTCCGGCAGGAACATGGTCACGCCCAGAGCGCGGCCGCGGGGGATGATCGATACCTTGTAGACCGGATCGTGCTCGGGCACCAGACGACCAACGATGGCGTGGCCGGATTCGTGGTAGGCAGTGTTGAGCTTTTCCTTGTCGGACATGACCATGGATTTGCGCTCGGCGCCCATCATGATCTTGTCCTTGGCCATCTCGAATTCGTTCATCTCGACCAAGCGCTTGCCGGCGCGGGCGGCGAACAAGGACGCCTCATTCACCAGGTTGGCCAGGTCGGCGCCGGAGAAGCCGGGCGTACCACGGGCGATGGCAGAAGGCACCACATCATCACCCAGCGGGACCTTGCGCATGTGTACCTTGAGGATCTGCTCGCGACCACGGATATCCGGCAGGCCAACGACCACCTGACGGTCGAAGCGGCCCGGGCGCAGCAGCGCCGGGTCGAGCACGTCCGGACGGTTGGTCGCGGCAACCACGATAATACCGTCGTTGGCTTCGAAGCCGTCCATCTCCACCAGCAATTGGTTCAGGGTCTGCTCGCGCTCGTCATGACCGCCGCCCAGGCCTGCGCCACGATGACGGCCCACCGCATCGATCTCGTCGATGAAGATGATGCAGGGCGCATGCTTCTTGGCCTGCTCGAACATGTCGCGCACCCGGCTGGCGCCGACACCGACGAACATTTCCACGAAGTCGGAGCCGGAGATAGTGAAGAACGGCACCTTGGCCTCGCCGGCAACCGCCTTGGCCAGCAATGTCTTACCGGTACCGGGCTGACCGACCATCAGTACGCCGCGCGGGATATGCCCACCCAGACGCTGGAACTTGCCCGGGTCGCGCAGGAATTCAACCAGTTCGCCGACTTCTTCCTTGGCCTCGTCGCAACCGGCGACATCAGCAAAGGTGGTCTTGACCTGATCTTCGGACAGCATGCGCGCCTTGCTCTTGCCGAAGCTCATCGGCCCGCCGCGGCCACCGCCACCGCCCTGCATCTGACGCATGAAGAACATGAAGATGGCAATGATGATCAGGATCGGGAAGCTGGCAATCAACAGCTGAGTCCAGATGCTCTGGCGCTCCGGCTGCTTGCCTTCAACCACCACATCATTTTCCAGCAGGTCGCCGATCAGGCCGTTGTCCTGGATCGCCGGGCGTACGGTCTTGAATACTTCACCATCCCGGCGCTTACCGGTAATCACGAAGCCATCCACGGTGACGCGCTCAACCTGGCGATCATTCACCAGCTCGAGGAATTCGGTGTAATTCAGTGCTCGCGGTTCGGTAGGACTGCTGAAATTATTCATCACAGTCACCAGCACTGCAGCGATGATCAACCACAGAATGAGGTTTTTCGCCATATCGTTCAAATTGCTATCCTCTTGCCCGCCAACAGGTGGTCCGGGCCTGGCTGTATTCGTCTGTTTATCCGGCCTGCCTACCTTACACCAGAATCCGGCGCGGCGGCAGTTATGCCAGTGTAACGCCCTGTGTCGCCGGCTCCGCCGTCAGCCCTTGAAGCCCCGCGCCAGCAGGTAGGTCTCCCGCGACCTGTCCCTCGACGCTCCCGGCTTGCGCGTCACCATCTTGTCGAAACGGCTACGCATGTCCTTGAAGTATTCGTCGAATCCTTCGCCATGAAACACCTTGATCAGAAAATCGCCGCCCGGACGCAGTACCCGCGTGGCCATGTCCAGCGCCAGCTCGCACAAATACATGGCGCGCGGCTGATCAACAGCGGGCGTACCACTCATATTGGGGGCCATATCGGAAATAACAAGATCAACCTGTCCGTCACCGATGGCCGCCAGGATCGCTTCGAATACCGCGTCCTCGGTAAAGTCGCCCTGGATGAAGTTCACATCCGGAATGCTGTCCATCGGCAGGATGTCGGAGGCAATGATCCGGCCTTTCTCGCCGATCACCCGGCTGACCACCTGCGACCACCCGCCCGGGGCGGAGCCGAGATCCAGTACGGTCATGCCGGGTCGCAGCAGACGATCCTTTTCCTGGATTTCCAGTAGTTTGTAACTGGCACGGGAACGGTAGCCGTCCTTCTGCGCCAGTTTGACATAGGGGTCATCAAAATGTTCTTTCAGCCAACCTTTGCTGGTCTTTGATCTTGCCACGGAATACCTCATGCAGCGGATCGCGCCGCCGGTTATACTAGTTTCCTTTCTCGACATTCATCGAATACAGGAACTCACACGGATCATTATGGCGCTCAGCTCTGAACAGAAGAAAGCCTACAAACGCATTGGCCACCATCTCAAGCCGGTGGTAATAGTCAGCGAGCAGGGTGCCAGCGAAGGTGTGCTGGCGGAACTCGATCGCGCCCTGAATGATCACGAGCTGATCAAGATTCGCATCACCGTCGGTGATCGCGACACCAAGCAGGCACTGATCGACGAGCTGTGTCAGGCCAGTGGCGCAGAATTGGTTCAGGTCATCGGCAAGATGGTCATCCTGTTGCGTCGCAACAAGAAAGCCAACCCCAATCTGTCGAACCTGGCCCGCTTCAAGGACTTCTGACGTCCTGCCAGCCCTGACCGGGATTTCTGTGGAGGCGCCCAAAGTCGCTCCCACAGACTTCCCACCAACAAACCTGATCAGCGCCCGGTAATTTCATCCGGCCGCGGCTGCAGTATCAGCACCAACCCGGCGAATGCCACCACCAGATAGCTGAACATCTGCCAGTACTCGCCGCGCGGCAAGCTACCAACCAGGAAGAACACCGCCGCAGCCAGCAGCACCACCAACAGCAACTGCCCTCGCAGATCCCGCCAGACGGTCCATCCCAACACCAAACCAGCCACCAGACACTGCAATAGTGCGCATACTGCGGCAAAGCCGACCAGCAGTGGCCGCATGAAGCCGCCGATCTCATCGATCAGCAACGGCGCCAGACCGAACCGCTCCAGCGCCGGCAGCATGACGAAGTGCAGCATCCACACGCCGCCGACCCACAACGTCTGGGCCAGCTGCCAGGCTACCCTGCCGCTACGCATTGCCGGCAGAGCAGCAGACTGGCTCACAGGTGTTGAACCTCGACGATTTCATACTCGACGACGCCACCGGGGGTTTTGACTGCCACGATCTCGCCTTCCTCTTTACCGACCAGCGCCCGGGCAATGGGCGAGGTGACGGAGATCTTGCCTTCCTTGATCTCCGCCTCGTCCTCACCGACGATCTGGTAACGCACTTCCTCATCGGTATCCACATTGGCAATGGTCACCGTGGTGCCGAAGATCACCTTGCCTGTACGGGCAATGGCGGTGACATCGATCACCTGGGCATTGGACAGACGGCCTTCGATATCACGGATACGCGCCTCGACCATACCTTGCTGCTCGCGCGCGGCATGGTACTCGGCATTCTCCTTGAGATCGCCCAGCTCACGCGCCTCGGCAATGGCCTCGGTGATCTGCGGACGCAGCACTGTTTTCAGGTGCTTGAGCTCTTCTTCCAGGGCCAGTGCGCCCTGCTTGGTCATCGGATATTTCATGTCAGATTCCCTCGTGCAGTTCCTGAAGGCGGCGCACTGCGCGCTCAGGGCCGAATTTCAATGCCATGCATACCGCCTGACCGCCGGCCAGAGTGGTGGTGGAGTACACCTTGTGCTGCAAGGCATTGCGACGAATGGAATAGGAGTCGGCGATAGACTGCCGGCCTTCGGTGGTATTGATTACCAGCCGGATCTGGTCGTTCTTGATCATATCGACGATATGCGGGCGACCTTCGGTGACCTTGTTCACACGGCGCACCGGCAAACCAGCCGCCTCGATGACCTTGGCGGTACCGGCGGTGGCCACCACTTCGAAACCGAGTTCAGTCAGATCACGGGCCACGTCGGCGACGAAGGGCTTGTCGTCCTCACGCACGCTGATGAACACGGTACCCGAGGTCGGCAGCACCTCGCTGGCGCCCAGCTGCGACTTGGCAAAAGCCTCGGCGAAACTGTCGCCAATGCCCATCACCTCGCCGGTGGATTTCATTTCCGGCCCAAGGATGGGATCCACACCCGGGAACTTGGCGAACGGGAAGACCGCTTCCTTTACCGAGAAGAACGGCGGAATCACCTCTTCGGTGAAGCCCAGCTCCTTCAACGTCTTGCCAGCCATCACCCGCGCAGCGATCTGCGCCAGGGAGCGGCCAATGCACTTGGAGACGAAGGGCACGGTACGCGAAGCCCGCGGATTCACTTCGATTACGTAGATGGTGTCGCCCTGCAGCGCCAGCTGCACGTTCATCAGACCGACCACACCCAGCTCCAGCGCCATGCGCTTGACCTGGTCGCGCATCTGGTCCTGAACCTCGGCAGACAGCGAGTACGGCGGCAGCGAGCAGGCCGAGTCACCGGAGTGCACGCCCGCCTGCTCGATGTGCTGCATGATCGCACCGATGACCACATCGGTGCCGTCGGACACCGCATCCACGTCAATCTCGATCGCGCAATTGAGGAAGTGATCCAGCAGCACCGGGCTGTCATTGGATACCTTCACTGCGTCACGCAAGTAGCGCTTGAGCTCGTCTTCCTGGTAGACGATCTCCATGGCGCGACCGCCCAGTACGTAGGATGGGCGCACGACCAGCGGGTAGCCGATCTTGTTCGCGGCCGTGATGGCCTCGTCTTCGCTGCGCACAGTGGCGTTCGGCGGCTGACGCAAGTTCAGGCGCTCGACCATCTGCTGGAAGCGCTCGCGGTCCTCGGCACGGTCAATGGCCTCGGGGCTGGTACCGATGATCGGCACGCCAGCCTCTTCCAGGGCACGAGCCAGCTTCAGCGGAGTCTGCCCGCCGTACTGCACGATCACACCCTTGGGCTGTTCGACACGGACGATTTCCAGCACATCTTCCAGGGTCACCGGCTCGAAATACAGACGATCGGACGTGTCGTAATCGGTGGATACGGTTTCCGGGTTGCAGTTGACCATGATGGTCTCGTACCCGTCTTCACGCATGGCCAGCGCCGCGTGCACGCAGCAGTAGTCGAACTCGATACCCTGACCGATGCGGTTCGGACCGCCACCCAGCACCATGATCTTGTCACGGGTCGACGGATTGGCCTCGCACTCTTCCTCATAGGTGGAGTACATGTAAGCGGTATCGGTGGCGAACTCGGCGGCGCAGGTATCCACCCGCTTGTACACCGGGAACACGCCGAGCTTCTGGCGCTGCGAACGCAGGTTCTTCTCGCTCACGCCCAGCAGCTGTGCCAGGCGGGTATCGGAGAAGCCCTTGCGCTTGAGGCGGAACATCAGGTTCTTGTCGAGATCGGCCAGGCCCAGCTTGCTGACACGTTCCTCGTCCTTGATCAGATCCTCGATCTGTACCAGGAACCAGGGATCGATCTTGGTCAGATCGAAGATGCGCTCGACACTCATACCGGCGCGGAAGGCATCACCGATGTACCAGATACGCTCGGCGCCCGGCACCGTCAGCTCGCGGGTCAGGTCGGTGGCCGCATCCGCGGCACTCAGATCCAGCTGCGGGTCGAAGCCGCAGGAGCCCACTTCCAGGCCACGCAGCGCTTTTTGCAGCGATTCCTGGAAAGTCCGGCCAATGGCCATGACCTCACCCACGGATTTCATCTGGGTGGTCAGGCGCGCATCGGCATTGGGGAACTTCTCGAAGGCGAAACGCGGAATCTTGGTAACAACGTAGTCGATCGACGGCTCGAAGGACGCCGGGGTACGGCCGCCGGTAATGTCGTTCTGCAGCTCGTCGAGGGTATAACCCACCGCCAGCTTGGCCGCGATCTTGGCAATCGGAAAACCGGTGGCCTTGGAGGCCAGCGCGGAAGAACGCGACACCCGCGGGTTCATTTCGATGACGACCATGCGGCCATCCTTCGGGTCGATACCGAACTGCACGTTGGAGCCGCCGGTTTCCACACCGATTTCACGCAGCACCGCCAGCGAGGCGTTGCGCATGATCTGGTATTCCTTGTCGGTCAGGGTCTGGGCCGGGGCCACGGTGATGGAGTCACCGGTATGCACACCCATGGGATCGAAGTTCTCGATCGAGCAGACGATGATGCAGTTGTCCTTCTTGTCGCGGACCACCTCCATCTCGTATTCCTTCCAACCGATCAGCGATTCGTCGATCAGCAGTTCCTTGGTCGGAGAAAGATCCAGACCGCGGTTGCAGATTTCCTCGAACTCTTCGCGGTTATAGGCGATCCCGCCACCGGTACCACCCATGGTGAAGGATGGGCGAATGATGCAAGGAAAGCCGACCTTGTCGAGGACGCCGTAGGCTTCATCCATGTTGTGAGCGATGCCGGAACGCGGGCATTCCAGGCCGATATCACGCATGGCCTTGTCGAACCGCGAACGGTCTTCGGCCTTGTCGATGGTATCGGCATTGGCACCGATCATCTCCACGCCGAACTTCTCCAGCACGCCGTGCTTTTCCAGATCCAGCGCGCAGTTCAGCGCAGTCTGGCCGCCCATGGTCGGCAGCAGCGCGTCCGGGCGCTCCTTCTCGATGATGCGCGCTACCGTCTGCCACTTGATCGGCTCGATATAGGTGGCATCAGCCATGGCCGGATCGGTCATGATGGTGGCCGGGTTGGAGTTCACCAGGATCACCCGGAACCCCTCTTCACGCAGCGCCTTGCAGGCCTGGGCACCGGAGTAGTCGAACTCGCAGGCCTGGCCGATCACGATGGGACCGGCGCCGAGGATCAGAATACTTTTGATATCAGTACGTTTTGGCATAGTGTGCTTTTAATCCTTGGGATAGACCGACGACTCAGGCGCTCTTGTTCATGGCTGCGATAAACCGCTCGAACAGCGGTGCCACGTCGCCCGGACCGGGGCTCGCCTCAGGGTGTCCCTGGAAGCTGAAGGCCGCCTTGTCGGTGCGCTCGATGCCCTGCAGAGTGCCGTCGAACAGGGATTTATAGGTAGCGCGGACGTTGGCCGGCAAACTGGCCTCGTCCACCGCGAAGCCGTGGTTCTGGCTGGTGATCATCACCACACCGCTATCCAGATCCTGTACCGGGTGGTTGGCACCATGGTGGCCGCTGGGCATTTTCACCGTGCGCGCACCGGAAGCCAGGGCGAGCAGTTGGTGACCCAGACAGATGCCGAGGATCGGGGTATCGGTTTCCAGCAACTCCTGGATGGCCTTGATTGCGTAATCGCAAGGCTCCGGGTCGCCCGGACCGTTGGCCAGCAGCACACCATCGGGATTCAGCGCCAACACTTCCGCCGCCGTGGTCTGGGCGGGTACGACAGTCAACCGGCAACCGCGGCCGACCAGCATGCGCAAGATGTTGTACTTGACGCCGAAATCATAGACCACCACATGGTAGGGCAGATCGGCCGCGTCAATCTCAGGGTGGCTATCAGTGGCCAGATTCCAGGGAGCGGAACGCCATTCGTAGGCTTCTTTGACACTGACTTCCTTCGCCAGGTCCATGCCCTTCAGACCAGGGAAGTCGCGCGCCAGCTCCAGCGCTTTTTCTTCAGTCGCGTCCTCACCCGCCATGATGCAGCCATTCTGCGCACCTTTCTCGCGCAGAATGCGCGTCAGGCGACGGGTATCGATGCCGGCAATGGCCACAGTGCCATTTTCCTTGAGGTAATCCGGCAGCGATTGCTTGTTGCGCCAGTTACTGGCGACCAACGGCAGGTCTCGGATCACCAGGCCCGCCGCCCAGACTTTCCAGGACTCGGCATCTTGCGGCGTGGTACCGGTATTGCCGATGTGAGGATAGGTCAACGTGACGATCTGCCGTGCATAGGAAGGATCGGTAAGGATCTCCTGATAACCGGTCATGGCTGTGTTGAACACGACCTCGCCGACACTGTGGCCGTCGGCGCCGATGGCCTCACCGCGGAAAATGCTGCCGTCGGCAAGGGCGAGAATGGCGGGCTTGGACAAGAAAACCTCCGAAAGACTGACACGTTTTTGCCAAACGCGGGCTGCACAAAAGCGGGAATGATGTGTTTACCACTTCATTCCACTGCAAAGGCATTGGTCAGATACGCGCTGATATAGACTGATTAGCGCGATAGTTTACCGGTTTGATCAGTAAATATCCACACCGACCATCTCGCCCACGACCATTGAACGGGACGATTTCGGGCTCTGTTTCATAATCGCGATGAACATGCTAAAACTGCAGGGGATGAAATCCTTGGCCGCAGAGCCTGGGAAGTTCTGCCGGTACGCGCCTGTCGCGACCGGATCAGGATCAAAAAACAAAAAACAGGGACTCCAGACAATGAAGATGCATCTGAAATACCTCTTGGTTCTGCTGCTGCTCGGCTTCGCCGGCCAGACCCCAGCCGACACCGACGCGCAATTGGCGCAGAACATCCATGAACTGCGCAGCGAAGGCTACCGGGCCGCCACCTACCTGTTGATCGATAACAACCTGTTCGAACGTGTACGGGAGCCCGGCAACCGGGAGACCTACAACGACGCCCTGGGCAACATGGAAAAACTGCTGCGCCTGATGGACAACCCTCAGGATCTGCGCACCCCGTTCAACGAATTTGTCGGCCTGATTCGCGAACTGGAGAACCAGAGCCTGGAAGAGGCCCATTACCACCTGGCCACGGTCAACCGCATCATGATGGCCCATGGCAAGCTGGACAAAGCCGCCGGGGCACAGTATTCCGGCCTCGCTGGCACCATCAGCGAACATCTTCACGCGCTGCATCAGCAGAGCCTGGAGACGAGCCAGATCCTGCTGCTCTACCAGAACAGCATGTTCAGCTCGATCGGCATCTACTTCATCGAACCCGGCGAAACCGTGTTTCAGAATATCGATGCCAGCATTGTCCAGCGCTCAGCCACCCTGAAAACCCTTTTGCCCGAGCTGTCCGGCACACTGAACGACCTGGACAAGCAGTACAGCTTCATCCAGCCGCGCCTGCTCAACCACCGGGCCGACTGGGTACCGACCATTGCGGCCTTCTACCTGCAGCGCAATACCGAGACCCTGAACGACCTGGCACGCGAACAGGTGCGCCAGAACAAGGCCAGCTGAGCCGGCGGGCACAAAAAACCCGGCCTCGAAGGGCCGGGTTTTTTGTTGTCACGCATAATTCAGTCACGCAGCGCCAGCACATCCTGCATGTCGTACAGACCACTGGTGCGCCCACCCAGCCAGATCGCTGAACGCACCGCGCCCTTGGCGAAGGTCATGCGGCTCGACGCCTTATGGGTAATCTCGACCCGCTCGCCTTCGGTGGCAAACAGTACGGTGTGGTCACCGACCACATCACCGGCGCGCACGGTGGCAAAACCGATGGTGTTGCGGTCGCGTGCGCCGGTCTGGCCTTCACGGCCATACACCGCCACGTCCTGGAGGTTGCGACCCAGCGCATCGGCAACCACTTCCCCCATGCGCAGCGCAGTGCCGGACGGCGCATCGACCTTGTGCCGGTGGTGCGCCTCGATGATTTCAATGTCCGCCTCGTCACCCATGACCCGGGCCGCCATATCCAGCAGCTTGAGGGTCAGGTTGACACCCACGCTGAAGTTCGGCGCGAACACCACCGGTACCTGCTGAGCCGCATCGGCAATCTGCTGCTTTTCCGCGTCGGAGAAGCCGGTGGTGCCGATTACCAGGGCCTTGCCCGCCGCACGACAGATATCGAGATTGACCAGGGTGCTGGTCGGATGAGTAAAGTCGATCAGCACATCGAATTCGCTGAGCACCTGATTCAGATCACCAACGATATTCACGCCGAGCTTGCCGACGCCGGCCAGCTCACCGGCATCGGCACCGATCAGACTGCTCTGCGGCCGCTCGATCGCCGCCGTCAGGCTGGCTCCTTCTGCTTGCTGGATGGCCTCGATCAGGGTCTTGCCCATCCGTCCGGCTGCGCCGATTACCGCTATTCTTCTCATGCTTGCCCCGGTCAGAACTTCATGTCTTCAAAAAAATTCTTCACACCTTCGAACCAGCTCTTGGCCCGCGGCGACTGATTGCTGCCCTCGGCCTGCAGCGTATCACGCAGTTCGTCGAGCAGCTCGCGCTGACGTTTGGTCAGGTTCACTGGCGTCTCGACCACCACCCGACACAGCAGGTCACCGGCCGAGCCACCGCGCACCGGCACCACGCCCTTGCCACGCAACCGGAACAGCTTGCCAGTCTGGGTACCGTCGGGAATCTTCAGCTTGACTCGGCCGTCCAGAGTCGGCACTTCCAGCTCACCACCCAGGGCAGCATCGGCAAAGCTGATCGGCACTTCGCAGTACAGATTCTTGCCGTCACGCTGGAAGATCTTGTGCTCGCGTACCGAGACCACCACGTACAGGTCGCCCGAAGGACCGCCGTTGACACCCGCCTCGCCTTCACCGCCCAGCCGGATGCGATCACCGGTATCGACACCAGCCGGCACCTTGACCGACAGAGTCTTGTGCTCTTCGACCCGGCCCTGGCCGTGACAATCCCTGCAGGGATCGCTGATCATCTGACCGGTGCCATGACAACGGGGGCAGGTCTGCTGCACAGAGAAGAAACCCTGCTGCATGCGCACCTGGCCGTGGCCACCGCAGGTGGTACAGGTCACCGGACTGGTGCCCTTCTTGGCACCGCTGCCATCGCAGGTATTGCAGCCCACCAGGGTCGGAACCCGGATGGTTACAGACGTGCCGCGCACGGCCTCTTCCAAATCGAGTTCCAGGGTGTAGCGCAGATCACTGCCCCGCTGCACGCTGGAGCGACCACGCCCGCCACCACCACCGAAGATATCGCCGAATACATCGCCGAAGATGTCGGAGAAGTTGCCGCCGCCAAAGCCGCCGGCACCGGCCCCCATATTCGGGTCGACGCCCGCGTGGCCATACTGATCATAAGCCGCCCGCTTGTTGGCATCGGTAAGAACTTCGTAGGCCTCGTTGGCCTCCTTGAATTTCTCTTCCGCTTCCTTGTCATCCGGATTGCGGTCCGGGTGATATTTCATTGCCAACCGGCGATAGGCCTTTTTCAGCTCGGCTTCACTGGCGCCGCGCTCCACGCCCAGCACCTCATAATAGTCACGCTTGGCCATATATCCTGTTTCCTTTAGAAAGCCTTACGGCACAAACAGCAACGCGGGAATAGCTCCCGCGTTGCCCTGCCGCGATGTGTACCGGGCCTCAGGCAAAGCCCGACACCCGGTCACGCAAGGACTACTTGTTGTTGTCCTTGACCTCTTCGAACTCGGCATCCACCACGTCATCGGCATTGGCATCACCGGCGTCCGCCTGGCCTTCCGCCTGAGCCGACTGCGCCTGCTCGGCGTACATCTTCTGTACCATCGGGCCGGACGCTTCGGACAATGCGTTGATCTTGGCTTCGATCTCGGCCTTGTCGTCGCCCTTGATCGCCTCTTCCAGATCGGCCAGCGCCTTCTCGATAGCGGCCTTCTCTTCCTCGGTGGCCTTGTCGCCCGCCTCGGTCAGGGTCTTGCGAGTGGCATGCACCAGCTGGTCACCCTGGTTGCGCACGGTCACCAGCTCTTCGAACTTGCGATCTTCCTCGGCGTTGGCCTCGGCATCACGCACCATCTGCTCGATTTCTTCATCGCTCAGACCGGAGTTGGCCTTGATCACGATCGACTGCTGCTTGCCGGTGGCCTTGTCCTTGGCGGACACATTGAGGATACCGTTGGCATCGATGTCGAAGCTGACCTCGATCTGCGGTACGCCACGCTGCGCCGGCGGGATGTCGGCCAGGTCGAAGCGACCCAGCGATTTGTTCTGCTGCGCTTGCTTACGCTCACCCTGCAGTACGTGAATGGTCACTGCAGTCTGGTTGTCGTCCGCGGTCGAGAACACCTGCGACTTCTTGGTCGGAATGGTGGTGTTCTTCTCGATCAGCGTGGTCATCACGCCGCCCATGGTTTCGATACCCAGCGACAGCGGGGACACGTCCAGCAGCAATACGTCTTTCACGTCACCGGCCAGTACCGCGCCCTGGATAGCTGCACCCACGGCAACCGCTTCATCGGGGTTGACGTCCTTGCGCGGCTCCTTGCCAAAGAACTCGGCAACGGTCTTCTGCACCAGCGGCATACGGGTCTGACCGCCCACCAGGATCACTTCGTTGATGTCGGAAACATCCAGACCAGCGTCCTTCATGGCCACACGGCACGGCTCGATGCTGCGCTTGATCAGCTCTTCAACCAGCGACTCCAGCTTGGCACGGGTCACTTTCACCTGCAGGTGCTTGGGACCGGAGGCATCGGCGGTGATGTACGGCAGGTTGACATCGGTCTGCTGGCTCGAGGACAGCTCGATCTTGGCTTTCTCAGCGGCTTCTTTCAGGCGCTGCAGGGCCAGCGGGTCGTTGTGTAGGTCAACGCCGTTTTCCCGCTTGAACTCATCCGCCAGATAGTCGATCAGGCGCATGTCGAAGTCTTCACCACCAAGGAAAGTGTCGCCGTTGGTGGCCAGCACTTCGAACTGGTGCTCACCGTCAACTTCGGCAATCTCGATCACCGATACGTCGAAGGTACCGCCACCCAGGTCATATACCACCACGGTGGAATCGCCACGGGCCTTGTCCATCCCGTAGGCCAGCGCAGCCGCTGTCGGCTCGTTGATGATGCGCTTGACGTCCAGGCCAGCGATGCGACCGGCATCCTTGGTGGCCTGACGCTGGCTGTCATTGAAGTAAGCCGGTACGGTGATCACCGCCTCGGTGACGGCCTCGCCCAGATAGTCCTCGGCGGTCTTCTTCATCTTCTTCAGCACTTCCGCAGAAATCTGCGGCGGCGCCATCTTCTCACCCTTGGCCTCGACCCAGGCGTCACCGTTGTCGGCCTTGATGATCTTGTAGGGCACCAGCTTGATGTCCTTCTGCACGACGTCTTCGTCGAAGCGACGACCGATCAGACGTTTGACGGCGTTCAGGGTGTTCTGCGGGTTGGTGACCGATTGGCGCTTGGCGGACTGGCCGACCAGCGTTTCTCCGTCGTTGGTATAGGCGACGATCGACGGCGTGGTACGACCACCCTCGGCGTTCTCGATCACCTTGGCCACACCATTTTCCATGACAGCGACGCAGGAGTTGGTAGTCCCCAGGTCGATACCGATGATTTTACCCATGTGCTGTGTCTCCGAATATGCTGGCCGCTGTTGGTGCAGCGGCGCTGTTTGATCTGTGTATGGACCCTAGATGGGGTCACGGAAAATCTTTTTCAAGCCTGCTCGTTGATCGAACCTGCTGCCCCACCGGCACCCGCCTTACTCACCACCACCATTGCCGGGCGCAGCAGGCGGCCGCTGAGGGTATAACCCTTCTGGAATACCTTGATCACGGTATTGGGCTCGACATTGTCGCGCTCTTCCATGGTCATCGCCTGGTGCAGTTCGGGATTGAAGGGTTCACCGTGGGGGTCGACCGCGACGATCTGATGTCGGGCCAGGGTATCGCTGAACAGCTTCAGGGTGAGTTCCATGCCATCACGCATCGGCTTGATGGCGGCATCTTCGTCACTGGACAGCTCCAGGCCGCGCTCCAGGCTATCAACCACCGCCAGCAGATCATTGGCAAAACGTTCCAGAGCGAACTTGTGCGCCTTTTCCACTTCCTGTTCAGCGCGACGACGGGCGTTCTGCACATCGGCAGCGGCACGCAGAGCCTGATCCTGGGCCGTGGCCAGCTGCTCTTCCAGGCTGGCGATCCGGGCTACCAGGTCCTCCTCCACAGCAACGGTCTCCTGCCCCTGATCGGCTACAGACTCCTCGTCCTGCAGCTCCTGTCTCGGTTCGTCCACCATGTATATCTCCTGTCTGACAAAATAAGGCGACACGGCCCAGCGGCCGGATTGAACTTCACTGCACCCTATATGGGGATCGCCTTCCCAGGTTCAAGGGCAGTTTTTCACAGCGGGTGAACAAGGGGTTGAGGAACCCCACAGCACTACTGTATAAATAACCAGAACAACAATCTTCGGAGAGCGACTCCATGTTGGTGCATCTGGCGGTGAACAACTACGCAATTGTCGATCATCTCGAGCTGGAACTCGATCGGGGCATGACCGTGATCACCGGTGAAACCGGCGCCGGCAAATCCATCATGCTCGACGCACTGGCGCTGACCCTGGGCGACCGCGCCGACAGTGGCGCCGTACGCCCGGGTGCCGACAAGGCAGACATTCTTGCCACCTTCGATATCAGCGAGATCCCCGAAGCGGTCCAATGGCTCAACCAGCGCGACCTGAGCAGCGACGAATCACAGGTCATCCTGCGCCGGGTGGTCACCGCCGAAGGCCGCTCACGCGCCTACATCAACGGCAGCCCCTGTCCGCAGCAGGATCTCCGCGCCCTGGGCGAAATGCTCATCGATATTCACAGCCAGCATGAACACCAGTCGTTATTGAAAGCTGATACCCACCGCCGACTGCTGGATGACTATGCCGGCGCCAGCGACCTGGCCCGCCAGGTCCAGCTCGCTGCGCAGCGTTGTCGGCAGACCGAGCAGGCGTTGCAGCAGGCCAGTGACACCAACGATGAGCAGAACGCGCGCATTCAGTTGCTCAGCTATCAATTGGAAGAACTCGACAATCTGAGCCTGCAAGATGGCGAACTGGAACAACTGGAAGCGGAACAACGTCAGTTGGCGAACGCCGAGCTGATCATGCAGTCCTGCCAGCAGATCATCAATATCTGCAGCGAAAGCGACAGCGGCAGTGTGCTGCAGGCACTAACCTCAAGCCTCAACCGGCTGGGCGGTCTGAAGGAGCATGGCCGCAGCCTCGATGAGGCGCACAACCTGCTGTCCGGTGCGCAGATTCAGGTGGAAGAAGCGGTTGGCGAGCTGACCCGCTATCTGGACCACTTCGAGGCCGACCCGCAGCGCCAGCAGCAGGTCGAAGAGCGGCTCGGCGTGATTCATGACCTGGCCCGCAAACATCGGGTCAACGCCGATGAATTGCCCGCCTTGCAGCAACGCCTGATCGACGAGCTGGAAGGCATCCAGCAGCAGGACGCCGACCGGGAACGACTATCTGAGGAATTGGTAGCCTACCGCGAGCACTTCCAGAGCCTGGCCAGCCGCCTCTCGGACACCCGCCGCAAGGCCGCCACCCGCCTGGCCAAAGCCGTTACCGGCGAGATCCAGCAACTGGGCATGCCCGGCGGCCAGGTCAAGGTGGAGCTGCATCCGCTCAAAGCTGAACAGACGCCGCTGCAGGGTCTGGAGAATGTCGAATTTCTAGTCAGTGCCAACCCCGGCCAGCCGGCCAAGCCCCTGGCCAAGGTGGCCTCGGGCGGCGAACTGTCACGTATCAGCCTGGGCATCCAGGTCATTACCGCCCAGACCTCGCGAGTCTCGACGCTGGTATTCGATGAAGTAGACGTGGGTATTGGCGGGCCAACCGCCGAAATCGTCGGCAAGTTGCTGCGCCAACTGGGCGAACGCGGCCAGGTACTGACGGTGACCCATCTGCCGCAGGTGGCCGCGCAGGGGCATCAACATCTGTTCGTACGCAAGGAGCAGAAGCGCGACTCGACCCGCACCTGTATCGACCGCCTGGATCAGGAAGGCCGCGTGCAGGAAGTGGCGCGCATGCTGGGTGGAGTGGATCTTACCGAGGAGTCCCTGGCCCATGCCCGCAAACAATTGGCGGGCAATCAGCCATGACTGGCTGACGGCTTGCCCGTCAGCCAGCGCAGGTCAGGCGAGTGCCTGACCTGCCGATGCATCAACCTTTCTTCTTCACATACAGCACGAGATTGTGATCCACCATCTCGTAGCCGTGTTCCTTGACGATTTCCTTCTGACGACGCTCGATCTCTTCATCGAAGAACTCGATCACTTCGCCGGTATCCACGCACACCATGTGGTCGTGATGCTCGCCATCTGCCAGCTCGAATACCGCATGGCCGCCATCGAAATTGTGGCGCACCACCAGACCGGCCGTCTCGAACTGGGTGAGTACCCGATAAACGGTAGCCAGACCAACGTCTTCACCCGCTTCCATCAGAGCCTTGTAGACGTCCTCGGCACTCATGTGGCGGTCTTCTGTGTTGTCCAGCATCTGCAGGATCTTGACGCGCGGTAAGGTGACCTTGAGGCCCGCTTTGCGCAGTTCGTGATTTTCAACCATGGTCAGTTTCTCTCTCAACGCTTCGCAGCGCTGGATCAGTCGGGTATGATTCAGGGCCATTCAGCCAACTTTCGATAGTGGATGTTACCACGCGATGCCAAATAGTCTGAACCGTCTCATTTGTATCCTGCTGTTTTGCGCCGCGGGCGCTGGTCTTTCCGGTTGCGGTTTTCCGGGTGTATATAAGATTGATGTCCAACAGGGCAACGTCGTCACCCAGGAAATGGTAGACCAACTGCGTCCCGGCATGACCCAACGGCAAGTACGTTTCATCATGGGCACGCCCCTGCTGCAGGATACCTTCGAGCCCAACCGCTGGGATTACCTGTATAGCCTGCAGGCCGGGCACAGCCCCCGCGAGCAGGAACGCATCAGCCTGATGTTCGAGGACGACCTGCTGGTTGGCCTCGCCGGCGATTTCGTTCCAGGCACCAGCCGGGAT
The DNA here is from genome assembly GCF_900114735.1 of Halopseudomonas bauzanensis. Taxonomy (GTDB): domain Bacteria; phylum Pseudomonadota; class Gammaproteobacteria; order Pseudomonadales; family Pseudomonadaceae; genus Halopseudomonas; species Halopseudomonas bauzanensis. Next base: position 67,296 of record NZ_FOUA01000003.1, read on the forward strand.
GAAGAAATCATGAGCGGCGATAGCGCCACAGAGCCTGCGGCCACCCCCTATCCGATCGATCTCGGCGCACCGCTGGGCACTGGCGAATAAATCGACGGGCGGCGCTGGCGCCGCCCAGATTCAATCCGCTCTGGCTGCCTCCTTGTTTCTGGCCGCCCGCTGCTTGCGCACCTCCTTGGGATCGGCAATCAGCGGGCGGTACAGTTCCACGCGCTCCCCTTCCCTCAGCTCCCGCTCTGCCGGCTGGGCCACCAGCTTGCCGAAAACGCCCATATCGCACGCCTCCAGATCCACTCCCGGGAAATGTTCGGTAATTCCCGACAGCCGCGCCGCCTGCAGAACCGTGGTTCCTGCCGGCACGGTCAGGCGAATGATGCGCTGCTGATCGGGCAGCGCATAGGCCACTTCCACAGTGATGGCCGGCTCACTCACCCGTATAACTCCTGGGCCCGCTTGGAAAACGCCTCAACCATGGTATTGGCCGCGTGATTGAACAGGGGGCCCAGGGTGGCGCGCACCAGGGCTCCAGAATAGTTGAATTGCATGTCCAGAGTAATCTTGCAGGCTTGCTCGTTCAGCGCCTGGAAAGTCCAGACGCCATTGAGTTCAGTGAAAGGACCGTCTTCCAGGCGCATCTCGATGCGCTCACCGGGTACCAACTGATTGTGGGTGGTAAAGGACTGGTGCAGTCCAGCCTTGCCCACCGTCAGCCGGGCCTGCATGGACTCGTCGGTTTCACTGATGACCTCCGCCTTGGTGCACCAGGGCAGAAATTCGGGGTAGTGCTCGACCCGATTCACCAGGTCGAACAGGCGCTCCGCCGGGAAAGGCAGCAGAGCCGAACGCTTGATGTGCGTCGTCATAGGTTATTCACTTGAACAGTTCGGTTATGAATCATCAAGAATATAGCGTACCAGTGAACGACCCACCGGGAACAGGCGCGATTTACCCGCTCCGGCCACACCCACGGCGCATCGATTCGGCGCTTCGGCCACGATAGAGACTGCCAGCCCACCATCAGAGATAGCAGAAGGCAGCGGCAACCCCTATAATACGCCGCCTATGAGCAAGCAAAAGAAACCCCAGGCCAACGGCGGCACCATCGCGCTGAACAAACGGGCCAAGCATGAATATTTTGTCGAGCAACGCTTTGAAGCGGGCATCTCCCTTGCTGGCTGGGAAGTGAAAAGCCTGCGCGCCGGAAAGGCACAGCTGGTTGATAGCTACGTGTTGCTGAAGGACGGCGAAGCTTACCTGTTCGGCGCACATATCACCCCGCTGCAAACCGCCAGCACCCATGTCATTGCCGACCCGATCCGCACCCGCAAACTGCTGTTGCACACCAAGGAGCTCGACAAGATCATCTCCGGTGTCGAGCAGAAGGGTTACAGCTGCGTAGCCATGGCGTTGTATTGGAAGAAGCACCTGGTCAAGTGCGAGATTGCCTTGGTCAAGGGCAAGAAGGAATACGACAAGCGCGAGACGGAAAAGAATCGCGACTGGGACCGTGAGAAACAGCGACTGGTCCGCGAAAGCAACCGCTGACCAATCTGTTGCCAAAGATGTCGCTGCTGTACGCTGGAGAACCTTTGGCGTAGAATAGCCTCTGATGTAATAGCACCAGGGTTTTGGGGCCGATCAGGATTCGACGACGGTTACAAAGCTTGAGGGGCATGCCGAGTTGGTAACAGAACTCGTAAATACACTGTTGCAAACCTATATAATTGCCAATGACGACAATTATGGTGCACAACTAGCTGCGTAAGCAGCCAAGTAGCACTTCTGGTAGCTTCGGCTCCAGCAATCATCAGAGGATGTCTGTAAACTCGAAATGATTGTCATATAGAACAGAATCGCCGCCAAGTTCGCTGTAGACGTAACGGCTAAAACTCATACAGCTCGCTCCAAACACCCTGCCACTCGGGCGGTGAGGAGTTAACTCAATAGAGATGGCTAAGCATGTAGAACCGATAGTGGCGGACTGGCGGACGGGGGTTCAAATCCCCCCGGCTCCACCAAATACACATCTAAGGGCGTCCACGGACGTCCTTTTTTGTGCCTGAAATCCAGTAAATACGGGGCTTTCAGCTCTACTGGTGTCCATGGGCGTCCACCTGCAGCCACGACCTTTGGTATACCAGATGGTATTCCAAAGGTTGATCTGGTATTTTTTGGAATACCAAGACCAGCTGTGGAATACCAAATGCGTGCTCAAGCGATTCGCCTGACAGAAGCCAAGATCAAAAATGCCAAAGCCCAAGAGAAGGACTATGTGATGGGCGATGGCGACGGCCTTCAAATGCGAATACGAATCAATGGCTCTAAGCTATGGAATTTTAACTACTACCATCCCGTAACCAAGAAACGCCTCAACATGGGCTTGGGTGCTTACCCCGAGATATCGCTTTCTCAAGCGCGGAAGATGACGATAGAAGCCAGAGAGCTGATCGCAACTGGGATAGATCCAAAGGAACACCGTGATCAGGTGCGCCAAGAGCAAAGAGCAGCCACTGAGCACACCCTCGAAAAAGTTGCTGAAGCCTGGTTCAACCTGAAGAAAGAAAACGTCACCGTAGCCTACGCTGAGGACATCTGGCGCTCCCTGACCCTGCATGTATTTCCGGATATTGGTGAAACCCCTATCTCCAAGATCACCGCTCCGAAGGTAATTGATCTTCTACGCCCCCTGGAAACCAAAGGCAGCCTGGAGACGGTCAAGCGCGTATCCCAGCGGTTGAACGAGATCATGACCTATGCCGTCAACTCCGGCCTGATACACGCCAATCCGCTCAGCGGCATCCGTGCCGTCTTCAAGAAGCCAAAAAAACAGAATATGGCGGCCTTACACCCAGATGAACTCCCGGAGCTCATGGTCGCCTTGGCAAACGCCAGTATCAAGCGAACCACACGCGCCCTGATCGAATGGCAACTACACACCATGACTCGACCGGTAGAGGCAGCAACCACCCGCTGGTCTGATATCGACCTAGAGAAAAAGACCTGGACGATTCCTGCTGAACGAATGAAGAAGCGCCGACCGCACACCATCCCACTAACCCCACAAACCCTGGCTATCCTTGAGACAGTCAAACCCTACAGCGGACACCGTGAGTATGTGTTCCCCGCCGACCGTAACCCTCGCGATCATTGCAACAGCCAAACTGCCAACATGGCCCTAAAACGCATGGGGTTTGCTGGCCGCTTGGTCAGTCACGGCATGCGCTCCATCGCCAGCACTACCTTGAACGAACACGGCTTTGAGCCAGAGCTGATTGAGGTCGCCTTGGCTCACGTAGACAAGGATGAGGTTCGCAGCGCCTACAACCGCGCTGATTACGTCGAACGCCGCAGACCGATGATGGAATGGTGGAGCAAACATATTCAGCAGGCAGCCACTGGGAACCTCTCGGTAGCTGCTATCGCCGAGGGCAATGAGAAAAAGGTTGTGTCGATTAGGTGATTTAGAGGCAGCTTTCTGCCAAAAGCGGACAGTCATGGCGTCTACGATACTATGCGCGACTCACACAGCACGTCCGCGAACGTCAGGGTAGGGGTAATTGGTGTCAGGTGAACATAACTCGTCTGATCGTCCGCCGTTAACAATTTTTCTGCCTTGATCCGCCTATCGGAAAGGCCATGCCAGCTGCCTGTTTGTCAGAAATTTTCATCTGAACCCAGTTTTGCCGGAAAGGCAGTCGCCCTGCTCAAGAAAACCAATGGTCGGCATGCCCTCGCCAAACAGTGTATTGGCGGCTATCAAGGCGTTGCCACTGTCTTGGACCGGCTATGAACCAGTGCGGCTAGCGGCTCATCCTGACTCAGGAACAAGCTTGTCAGACGACACCAGGACAAGGGGTTGGTACTGCACTCGCCCGCCTCGATGGCCTGTTTAACCGCACCCACATCCACCCGGTTCATATAGCCCACCGCATCATCCATGCGCTCGGCAGTGCCAAAGCCACCTTCAAGCATTTCGGCCATGGCCTGTTCACGACTCCAGCCATCATAAACGATGCGGTACATCGCGCTGATCAGCCCGGTGCGATTCTGGCCGTGCTTGCAGTGCACTAAAACACCACCCTGCTGCTCGCCTGCGCGAATGGCGCGCAGCACGGAAATGACCTGGGTATCGGTAACACGGTCTCCGCGCAACGGAATGTGGATACGACGGATTGCATCGTCACCGAGCCATAACGCATCACTTTGCTGATGAAGATTGATCACGGTGCGGATGCCCCGTTGGTGCAATTGCGCAAGATCGTCAGTTTGCGGCAGCGCACTTCGATAGAGCGAGGGGCTCAACGCATACAGGCGAAAGCCGGCATCCAGCGGAGTAGCCCAGGTTGTCGGTCGCTCCTGTTGTTCGCTCAGCATAGGCGGCGGGACATCAACATGGCTACTGCGTAGTACATCCGGACGCCATAGCGCCACGATGGCCAAAATGCACAGCGGTAACAACAACCAAGCCGCATAACGTAGCGGACGTTTAAACAGCGCCATGCTGAACATCTCCGTAAAGGCTTCTGGAGGCATCAAGGCTCGGCGGTTGCCGGTACAGGATCAGTCGATAGCAAAGCAGACTGATGCACCAGTCAAACAGCAGTGTCCACAGGTTGTGTGACATAAAGTGCGCACCTTGCATGGTGCGGCCGATTGAGAATATCGCCCCCAGCGTCAGCGCCACGATCAGGGCTGTGCGAGCCGCACGGGGACGACGGTCGCGCAGCAAGAAAAACAGCGCCAGCAAGGAAAATCCTGAGGAAGCATGGCCGCCCGGCCAGCAACGTCCAGCCTTGTCGCTCGGCGGGCGCACGCCCAATAATGGTGTGTGCACCTGATCACCACCGTATTGCTGAAGGCTCCAAGGGCAGTGCACATTGGTCAGCGCCTTGAGGGGCGTCACGAGACTGGTGCATAGCGCCATGGCCAACACCAGATAACCAAGCGACCGCCGGTAGACCCGCAGCCGCGTAGGTAAAAGGCTAAGCAGAAACCCCACGATGGCCAACACACCGATCACTATGACCGCCTGCTTGGCGCGGTCATGCAGAATATCCTCCAGAAAGAAACTGTGACGGCCAATGAAGCCCTCTCCTGGCTGATAGAACAGGTTGGAGATGGCCACATCCAGCGGGCCCGGATCAACCAGCAGCATCAGAGTCATCACGATGAACGGTAGCGCCAGCCAAAGTCGAAAATTGAATGGTCTGGAAACCTGTATTTGCGCCTTCATCTCTGGCTGATCCGCGCTTTGGATGCTATCGGTGCATGCCAGGCCAGCAAATCATGCCCGAAGGCATAGCTGGATCCCTCGTAGTAAGCAATGCTCCGCGCGATCAATGGATCGCTCTGGTCGGCCGTACTTTCAAGACTGTCACCCAAGGCGTCGTCGTGCAGACGCATCAATTGACGCGGGCTGAGAATCGCCAGATTCTCGCCATCAAATAGTCCCAGATGCTGATAATTGCCAATCAAGGCGCGCCCCGGCGCGGCATCCTCGCGCAGTACATTGCGGCCAAAGAAGGTCGAGGTGTAATCCATATTCAACAAACCGAGCAGCGTAGGAGCCAGGTCAATCTGACTGGTCAGAGTGGTCACCTCAGCTGGTTTTACCAACTGCGGCGCATAGATGAATAACGGAATGTGATAGCTGCTGACAGGCAGATCTTCCTTGCCGGCACTACCCGCCGTATGGTCCGCAATAAACACAAATACCGTGCTATTAAACCAGGGCTTCTGCCGCGCTGCCCGCAGGAACTCGCCGATAGCATAGTCCGTGTACTTTACAGCGCCTTCCCGACCACTGCCTGACGCAATATCGATACGGCCTTCCGGGTAACTGTAAGGTCGGTGATTGGAGGTCGTCATCAACTGCAGCAGGAACGGGCTGCCCTTGGCAAAGTCGGCATCAGCTACTTTCAGGGCCTGGGTATACAGGTCTTCATCACTCATGCCCCAGGCATTGGTAAAGGTCACTTCACTGTCTGGCACACTGGCCTGATCAACAGTGCGATAACCATTACCCTCAAAGAAAGCGTTCATGTTGTCGAAGTAGCCGCGCCCGCCATACATGAAGACGCTGTCATAACCCTTAGTGGTAAATTGCTGTCCCAGGCTGGCGAAACCGCTTTCGCGACCAACGCGCTTGACGATCGAGCGGCCTGGGGTTGGCGGGATCGACAGAGTAATTGCCTCCAGGCCTCGCGTGGTGCGGGTGCCGGTCGCGTACAGATTGCTGAAATACAGACTCTGCTGACGCAGCGCGTCCAGCTCAGGCGTTAACCCACGGGTATCGCCTTCACTACCGAGGTATTTGGCACTCAGGCTTTCGATGGTCACCAGAATCACGTTCATGGGCAGCGGATGGCCAGGGTTGTCGATAAGCCGGCGAATGCTCAAGGGATTGCTGTCCAAAAACACTGCATTAGGCTCACGCACTTCATCGCGGATGCGTTCGGCGACCTGCTTCAACGGCAGCAAGGGGTAGAACTGTTCGTAATCCAGCTGATTGTTACGGAATGCTGCAAAAAACTGGTAGGGCCCATTGGCTGATAATTCGTGCTGGTAGGCGTTACCACCGGTATTACGCGGAAAGTCCTGTCCCACCATGCTGACACTCAGCGCTAACAACAACGCCCAACTGCCAAGGGCCATACCCCGCTGGCGCCACGACAGCAGAGGCGCCAATGCAACACGGCGCATGGCACCACGCAGGCTCAAGGTGATAGCGACGGCAATCAATGCCAATACACCCAGCAGTGGATAAACCGGATAGGATTCGAGAATGTTGTTGAGCACTTCATCGGAGTACACCAGATAATCGACCGCGATGAAGTTGAACCGCACGCTGAACTCATCCCAGAACAGCCATTCGGATATCGCCGTGAACAGCATGATGAAAATGCTCAGGGTAAGTAAGATCTGCAGCATTAGCTGATTCCAGCGGCTTTGCCAGACCTGCCTTGAACACAACAACAGGTAAAGGGCCATTGGAGCCAGCGCATACAGCAGAAAGACCAGATCATAGACGCCACCCTGGCCGTAAAGCGCCAGGGTGCTGACCACGCCTAACTGCGCCTCATTGAGGTGAGTCGATAGCAACAGGGTGCGAGTTAGGATGAATATTGTCAGCCAGACCAGGGAAATAATGGCGAGATAACGTGCTTGCGCAAACTTGAACAGGTGCATTGTATGATCCGCATTGATGAGACTGGCGCAAGTGTGGGCATACTGCTGTCAGCAGCTCGTCAAAGCGCTGTGAAAAAAGTGTTAGTCAACAGGTTCCATTTAATGAGGCCGATGGATGCGTATTCTGGTAATCGAAGACAATCGTGACATTCTGGCCAACGTGCTGGATTACCTGCAGGGCAAGGGCTACACGGTGGACTGCGCCCAGGACGGGCTGTCCGGGCTGCATCTGGCGGTCAGCGAGCATTACGATCTGATCGTGCTGGATATCATGCTGCCAGGCATCGACGGTTATCAGTTGTGTCAGCGTCTGCGCGACGATGCCCAGCGCGACACACCGATCATCATGCTGACCGCGCGCGACCAGCTGGACGACCGCCTCAAAGGCCTGAAAAGCGGCGCAGATGATTACCTGGTCAAGCCCTTTGCCCTGTCCGAACTGGTAGCGCGCATGGAAGCCATACTGCGGCGCAGCCAGGGCGGCGCCAGACATCGACTACAGGTAGCCGATCTCAGCTACGATTTGGATACCTTGCAGGTAACCCGTCAGGGCAAAGCACTCAAACTCAACCCGGTAGGTCTGAAGCTACTGGAGGTATTGATGCGCAAAAGCCCGGCTGTGGTTCGTCGCCCGGTATTGGAGGAAGCCCTGTGGGGCGAGGAGCTACCCGACAGCGACAGCCTGCGCAGTCATGTGCACCAGCTACGGCAAGTGATCGACAAACCCTTTGCCCGGCCCCTGCTGCACAACCTGCATGGCATGGGCTACTGTCTTGCCGAGCGCAGCAATGAAAACTAAGCAACCACTGGTTCGACGCATCATTATCGCATTTACCTTGATGACACTCATCGTCAGTGGCGGCTTCTCCCTGGGTATTGTGGGGATTGTGCATTTTATTGAAGAACACCTGGTTACCCAGCACATGGCGGAGGAGCTGGACAGTATTCTCCAGAAGGATCTGGCCCAGGGCCTGCCTCCCAGATTGGATGCCAAGACCCGACTGTATGCGTCGCACATACCTGGCTATGAAATCCCAGCGAACTTTATAGGCCTGGAGGAAGGGTTCGTCGAGATCGTCGATGAAACCGGTGACTATTACCTGTTCATCCTTGATACACCCCAACAACGTTTCATACTGGTGCAGGAACAAGCTGAATTCGAGGCGCGCGAGAATGCACTCTTCAACGTCGTCTTTGCAGGTTTCATTCTCAGCGGTCTGGTGGCCTGGCTGCTCGGCTGGATGATGGCACGTACCGTCATAGCGCCTTTGGCACGCTTGGCTCAGCAGGTTCGACATCGCGGTCAACTGCATACCTTGGCACCCAATCTTGCACCAGACTATCCGGATGATGAGGTAGGTCATGTTGCCACCGCCTTTGATGAAACGCTCGGACAACTCCGCAGCTCGCTGGAACGGGAACGCTTTTTCACCAGCGACGTCAGCCACGAGCTGCGCACTCCGCTGATGATTATCGCTTCTTCTGCAGAATTGCTTGAAACCGCTGAGCTGAACGAACGTGAGCACCGTCAGCTGGATCGTATTAAACGCGCCAGTGCAGAAATAAGCGAGCTGGTCGAAACCTTTCTGTTGCTGGCCCGAGCCAACACCAAACAGAACCCATTAAGCGGCAACGCCACGCTTGAGGAGGTCGCGCACGAGCAAGCCAAGCGCTGGGCACCGCGCTTTGCTGACCAGGGTCTGAATTTCCGCCTGATTGTAGAAGAGCCCAACGATATGCTCTTCCATGGAGGGTTTCTCAGCACCGTCATGTCCAACCTGATCCGCAATGCCCTGCATTACACCGCAAAAGGCGAGATACGCTTGCTGCTGTCGGCCAACGGCTTTCGGGTGGAAGATAGTGGCCAAGGGGTACCCAGCGCGCAGCAGGACGATATCTTCAAACCCTTCGTGCGCGGCTCAGAAGCACAAGGCGAAGGATTGGGCCTGGGTTTGTCACTGGTCAAACGGATCTGCGCGCACCAGGGCTGGGAAGTGCGGATGTATTCTTTGCCTACCGAAGGAAGCTGCTTTGAGGTAACACTGAGCTAGCCAGCTTTCACGAAATTTTGACACTCTTTTGACAAGCGCTTGACCGACCTTTGCATATTCTGGCCCGGATAAACCTATCCGAGAGCCCTTCGATGTCCAAAGCCAAAGCGATCAAGCTGGAATTTTCCGAGAAGTACGACCAGCAGCATGCCTATCAGTATCTGCAGAAACACCAGGCCGGCCTGGCTCGTCGCCTTTCGAACTGGCGCGATATGCAGCTGGCGCGGCATGCACTTAAAGATGCCGGCGAGCCTAACCTCGTGCTTGATCTGCCCTGTGGTGCGGGTCGATTCTGGCCGCTACTGGCAAAGGCCCCCAATCGCGTAATACTAGCGGCCGACAACTCTGCTGACATGCTGCAAACAGCGATAGCCGGCCAGCCGCCTAAAATAGTTGAAAGGGTCAAAACATTCCAGACTTCAGCCTTTGACATCGATCTGGGTGATAATTCGGTGGACAGCATTTTCTGCATGCGCCTGATCCATCACGTTGCCGACCCCGAACACCGTCTGGCAATGCTGCATGAGCTTTGCCGCGTCACCCGCGACACGCTAATCATTTCCCTTTGGGTCGATGGCAACTACAAGGCGTGGAAGCGCAAGCGGCTGGAGGCACGTCGCACCGCTCGGGGCAATCGTTCAGAGAACCAGAATCGCTTTCTGGTCAACCGCGACACCATCGAGAGCGAGTTTGAACAGGCCGGCTTCAGCATTCTAAACCACCATGATTTTCTGCCCGGTTACGCCATGTGGCGCGTCTATGTTCTGCGTAAGGTGCGCCCATGAGCAGGGCAACCTGGAAGCCCAGCGGGCTACTTTCCAGGTTCAGTCAGTATGGCTTTGAGCATTGGTGGAGTATGGACGGTGAATGGGTCGAGGAGCCGAACCAGCGCCGCGGCGGTGAGAGTGGTGTCAAGCTGCTCCCTCCGCTACAGCTCGGCCAGCCCCCGCTTTACAGTAAGCGCCAGATCGGCCATCTGTTTCGTTCCTGGCGCCATCCCTTTGGCCTACCTACCGTATTACGTGAGGAGCAAGCACTGATCGCATGCGAGCAGTTGGGAGTCACGGTCCCCAGGCGCGTTTTCTGTGCCGCGCGTAAACAGCATGGCCGGTGGCAGGCACTGCTGATTACCGAAGAGCTGAGTGGCTTTGTCAGCCTGAACCAATGGTATGCCGAGTACGCGCCCAAGTTAGACGACAGCAGTCGTAAAGCAGTGCTTCGTCGGCTCGCGCTGGTACTGCAACAACTGCATCGCGGGCGCAGACAACACGGCAGTTTGTATGGCAAACATATCTACATCAGTTTGACTGCAAATGTGCCGGAAGTGGCTCTTCTGGATCTGGAAAAAAGCCGTATCAGGCTCCTGCGTAGCAAGGCACAAAGCCATGACCTTTCCCAGCTGCGCCGCCGCCGTGGTGAGATGCCTGAGGCTGACTGGAACTATCTGCTGGAGTGTTATCACAACCCGCAACTGGAATGTCAGGTAGCTACACATGAAGCCTGATTCCGTATCCAGCAGCAACGCACTGGCGTTGAAAAGCCGTGGAGGTATCGGTCGGGTGTTCAAAGCCACAGGTTATTCAGTGGCCGGGCTGCGGGCGGCCTTCACTGGAGAAGCGGCGTTTCGCCAGTTGCTGGCGCTGAGCGCGGTACTGGTTCCGCTGGCCGTGGTATTGGACGTCAGCGCGATCGAGCGCGCGATACTGCTGCTGGTGGTATTTGCGGCGCTGATCGTCGAACTGCTCAACTCGGCTATAGAGGCTGTAGTTGACCGTATTTCATTGGAACTGCATCCCCTATCCAAGCAGGCCAAGGATATGGGCAGCGCTGCGCAGCTTGTCTCGCTACTGATGATTCTTACCGTCTGGCTGGTGATATTGATCTAGCCGACAGCGCCTGTTGCGACTCCACCTGAATGGAAATCCCCAAACTCATGCGTACTTCTCTTGGTACCGCTGAGCTGCCTCGGTCGACCGTCGGCCTGCGTAGCCAATTACTCTTTGTGCTTTCGACACTGTTTGCGCTCACCCTGTTACTAACATGCCTGCGTGTGGCATTGCTGGCCTTCAACTGGGTGCTGGTCGCAGACGCCTCCTGGAGGGATCTGGCCGAGGGCCTCTACAACGGCCTGCGCTTTGACATGCGCGTGGTAATGATTGCAGGGGCACCGTTGATCCTGACTTTCCTCAGCTCCAGGCTCATGCAACTACGGACATTGCAGTGTATCTGGCTAACACTGGCAGCCCTGTTGCTGAGTTTGTTGGGTGTGATAGAGCTGAACTTCTACCGAGAATTTCATCAGCGCCTGAACGCACTGGTGTTTCAATACCTGCAGGAAGATCCCACTACCGTGCTGCGCATGCTCTGGTACGGCTTTCCTGTAGTACGGCTGATGCTGGCCCTGGCGATTGTATCGCTACTGATGTACCGGTTTTTCCGCTGGCTTGACCGTCACACCCGCCAGCCAGCAGATGCCAACAGAATAAGAATGACCCAACGGGGTGCGATGACGGCCCAGCTGGGCGTGCTGGTTCTATTGCTGCTCAGCGCTACCGTATTGGCCCGAGGCACGCTGCGCCAGGGTCCGCCGCTGCGATGGGGTGATGCCTTTACTACCGACTCGATGTTCGCCAACCAGCTGGGACTGACGCCCTCCTTGACCCTCTATGGCGCAGCCAAAGCTCAGTACTCGGAGCACCGCGACAACGCCTGGGTCGACTTGATGCCTGCGGAGCAGGCGACTGGAATCACCCGACAGATGCTGCTCGGGGTCCACGACCAGTTGGTAGAACCTGAGCTGGCTCCGGTGCGCCGCGACTATCAACCGCCCGAGGACGCTACCCTGCCGATCCGCAACGTGGTCGTGATTCTGATGGAAAGCTTTGCGGGCTACTACACTGGCGCGCTCGGCTCCTCGCTGCAGATAACCCCCGAGTTCGACAAACTCAGCAAGCAGGGGTTGTTGTTCACCCGTCACTTCTCCAGTGGCACCCATACTCATCAGGGCATGTTCGCCACCATGGCGTGCTTTCCCAACCTACCCGCGTTCGAATATCTGATGCAGGAGCCGGAGGGCGGCAATCAGTTTTCAGGCTTGCCTCAGCTTCTTGGCGCACGGGGTTTCAACGATTTGTACGTCTACAATGGCGACTTCGCCTGGGACAACCAGCGCGGATTTTTCGGCAATCAGGGCATGACACGCTTCATCGGCCGTAATGACTATGTAGACCCGATTGTGTCTGACCCCACCTGGGGCGTTTCCGACCAGGACATGTTTGATAGAGCCGTCATAGAGCTGCGCCAGCTCGATCCCAACCGCCCCTTTTACGCATTGCTGCAGACCCTGTCGAACCACACGCCCTATGCTCTGCCCGATACTCTGCCCGTGGACGAGGTCACCGATCAGGGAAGCTATGCGAACGAGCACCTGAGTGCTATGCGCTATTCCGACTGGGCGTTGGGCCGCTTCTTCGAACAGATCAGGGATGAGCCGTACTACGACCAGACACTGTTCGTCATCGTCGGCGACCACGGTTTTGGTACCCCGCAGCAGCTGACTGAACTGGATCTGCTGCGCTTCCACGTACCTTTGCTGCTGATTGCTCCGGGCATGGTCGAGCGCTTTGGCGAAAAGAACAACGTTGTCGGCACCCAAGTAGATATCGTACCTACCATCATGGGCCGACTGGGTGGCGAGGTTCGACACCAATGCTGGGGCCGCGATCTACTTAGCCTTCCAGCAGACGATCAAGGTATGGGTGTGATCAAGCCATCCGGTGGCGGCCAGACCGTGGGCATCATCCGCGGAGATAACGTACTGATTCAACCGCGCGACGAAGAACCCAGGCTTTACCAGTATCAATTAGGCGCCGAGCCGAAGGCCATGCTGCAACCAGCGGTGCCAAAGCCAAAGCACTTGCAAGAGGAGCTTGAGGCCTATGTGCAAGCTGCAACACAGGCCCTGTTAGATGATAAAGCTGGGGTTGAGGTATCGAAAAACCGAAGCTCAACCGAGGCGACGGTGCCCTAGCGAATGACTTCTATCAGGATCTGCCGCAGACCGGTCATCCTCCATAACGTGCAGGAAAAGCCATGAACACCAATGTTCCTCGTGAACCCTGGAATAAAGGCAAGCTAGTCGGGCAGAAAGCACCGCTTCGGCTCAGAGATATTTGGTCCATTCGAGTAAGGCTTCAGATTTCGGAGAAAACCCGAGATCTAGCTCTTTTCAATCTGGCCATCGACAGCAAGTTGCGGGCTTGTGATTTGACGAAGCTCAGGGTCCGCGACATAGCCCATGGTATGCAAGTGACGCCCCGGGCCATTGTGATGCAGCAGAAAACTCATCGGCCAGTCCAGTTTGAAATCACTGACCAAACCCGGGCTGCGCTTGAGGCCTGGATACATCAAGCCCAGCTGCGAAATGAGGATTTCCTGTTTCCGAGCAGGCTGCACAGGTCAGATCATCTCTCCACTAGACAATATGCTCGGATCGTCAAGGCTTGGGTAACTTCTATTGATCTTGATCCCGCCATGTACGGCACCCACACGCTTCGACGCACCAAAGCGTCACTGATCTACCGTAGGACCAAGAACCTAAGGGCAGTGCAGCTTTTACTCGGCCACACCAAGCTGGAAAGCACGGTTCGCTATCTGGGAATCGAAGTGGAAGACGCTCTTGATATGGCAGAGCATACTGAAGTTTGATCAGCAATAGCGGCGGCTAAAGCCAGGCCGGTGCTATCCCGCCAGAAGCCGCCGGTGAGGAGCGGCTGCTTTTGGCCGGAAGCAGTCACTCTGAATTGCCCTGGGTTGAGCGCAGCCGCATAACAACTTCCAGCATGATAGCCATATCACTTCGATGTTTATTTTAACTGCAAGGCCCGCTTCCACTCCGGCGCCTGCCATTCCCACACGTAAATTTCCTCAAATGTCTTAGGTAGCAACATTCGACCAATCTCGATGCTCACCGACAACGGGATCGCAGGATATATGTGCACCACACGAGCTCCCGCTCCTGTCAGTCGCTGAAGGAAGCCATCGAACTCACGCCGGAAGCTCAATAGGTGTGCTTCCTTACGTATGATGCCGCGGCTTGGCAACTCAGCACGGAACTCGACGACCTCGCGACCAACAGGAAATGCGACCTTACCTGAGATGCTGACGACCACCGAAACCTCGCGCGGCAGCACTTCTGGCACGTCGTAGATATAGCTGGGCTCGGGGCAGGTCACGCTCTTGTCCCAAAGCCAGCCGTCGTTGGGTAGGTCCATGACGTTGGCACGGGTCTTGTCGCCAATCAGTGCGCCAAGCTTCATCAGCATCGGTATCGGCGCAAATCCGGCAATGGTCAAGTGCGTGTCGCCATTACGGTCGATGAGCGCTGGCTGAATACGTCGATCGTAGTGATCGGTCAAAACCTTTTCCGCTCGTGGCCAGAAGTCCAGATCGTTGTCCTGGAAGTCGAAGTCGCTGCGGTTGATGTGGATATAGCTGTCCAGAGGGAACAGCTTATAGTCGCTGTTCTCCAGCATCGCGAAGTGAATCTGCTCCACGTCGATGTTGGTTACGTGCGGACCAATGGGGAACGTCATCAGAACCGGCAAACTTTCAACCACGCCCGTGGCACAGTAGATACGCTGGATACGAGCTTCATGCTCACGCTTCATGGCTTGAAGCTGCGGCGTGGTGAATTTGTTCTTCCTTCCATGCCGGTCGATACGAGCATGGCAGTCATAGCAAGCCAACATCAGGTTATTGACGTCCTTGGCTAAACGCTCCGACTCGCCCTTCACACCCCGTGCGCCTCCAGGACTGTCCGCTATGATGTGCGCGTGCTCGCCCGTGAAGGCCCTTTCCTTGGTCAAGAAGTCACGCCCCACCGGCTTGCAGCAGCCACGGAATTCACAACGACCTGCAGCCGCTATCCAAAGGTCGCGCCGCACATCTACAGGAATACGAGCGCGGTCCTGAGTTCGAGTTTCTTTCGTCTGAGCAGACGCTTTTACCTTCGCGTTAGCCTGTGCCATTGTTTTCTTCGCTGCCAATCTTCTTCTCCAGCTTCAGCTCTCTAAACGTGCCTCGGCGGCTCAGTGTCCAAATACGGATGCTGCGCGTGCCAATGATGGGAAAAAACAGGCGATCGCCTTCAAACGTATCCCCCGACACAGCCTGCTCCCAGTCACGTCGGTCAATAATGCTGGGCGTTGGATCGAGTTCGGGGTGCGTGTGCCATAGTCCGAGGTACGCTGATGTGCTCCCCTGCTCTAGCCAACGCTGGCGCGCGATGCACTCGTGTGTGGACGATCTGAAAAAACTGAACCTACTGCGGCGATCGCTGCTCTGGGGCGTGGACACCTCGTCGACGACCACGTCTTGTGAGTCCAGTAGGTGGCGACCTAGTAGGACGCCTCCCGCCTCGCAGTGCCACCAGCGTCGCTGTGTGAACGCTTGCATCTTCAGTAAAGCATGCTCGACGATGATGAGCTGCTGGGTCGGCGTGACACGGTAAACCAGCCTCATGCCGAGACTTCTGGCGCACGACAGTGGCGGCACGCGCGGCCAAATACTTGCCGCGTCGCGTCTTCATGAAGAGTTGTGCGAGCGGCCTGAAACCAAGGCGTTGTGCGTAGCCCATGCTCGACAGCGACTCGGCCCTCTCCTACCCAAAAGCGATAGGATGGATCTCGGTCTTGATCGCCAGCGGCTACCGCAGTCATCGCCGAAAGGATGTGCTCGGTCGCAAGCAACCCGGTACGCCTAGCCTGGATGGGGCCGAACGGAACGAAAGCACCAGCACAGCCCGTGAGATTGCGTGTGACGGACTGGTTTGACTCCAGAAAGGACGTGCGCGCAGCTAGGGATGGCAGCCCCTCATCGTCACGATAGACACAGTCTAGGCAGCCTTCACCTTGAGTCCACATCAACACTGAGTGCCCACCCAAGTCCAGAGCTTCCAGCCAAGTAAATACGATAGGCAGGTCAAAACGCTTGTCCTTCAGCACTCGCGAAAATGATCGCTCGATTGACGGCGCACCAAATGCGAGAACGATGCCGTCATATTTGCTGATATCGGCAGTTTTGAGCCAGTTTTGAGCTGTAGCGCAGACCGAAGTGATATTTAGACCCGGGTAACGCCGCTCCAGTGCCAACTTTAGCGCTGCCGTTTTGCTAACGTCGATGAATAGGGGCTCCAGAATGTGCCGAAAAACGTTATCTTCCGAATACTCATCGTGGTCTACCACAGTGATATTGCCAACTCCCGACGCCGCTAGGGTATCGACTACGACACATCCGATGGCTCCTGCACCCAATACGAGCACGTGCTTGCCGAGGAAGTCCTGAGACGCGCCACCCCGCTCGCGCATATAGCTGGGAGTATGTCGACGCATGGTCAACGGCGTGACTGGTGATTTCTCGTCAACTATCCCGCGGTGCGCATCAAAGGTAATACCGACCAACGAGCGACCGCCTGCCTGGCGAGGCACGGAAACCAGCAGGGCCAAGCGTTTGGGCGCGTTCTTAGACGGCCCGAACAGCTCGCCCCATAGCTTCAACTGGCCGGGCGACAAGCGCTGATGAACATCTTCGACAAACTCAGTCGTGAGCATGTCTGGCTGCGCGGGCGGCAATGCCAGCGAGTCGACGTGAAGGTACAAGGCCCGCTGCCCCGCGAGCTTGTTGCTACGCACTTCCCAAGGCAACTCAGCGTCTCGCTCCACGAAGTACCACTTCGGCTGGCCAAGTTTTGAATTCACAAACCCTTTGACCATGCGCGAGGTGCCGTCGACCTCGAAGTAGGCGCGAGAGCGCAGCGACCCCGGCAGGTGCAGCCAGTACCCCTCAAGCTCGTTGAAGAACTCCACGTGGCCAGTGGTTGCATCCACTGCTGAGCGCTCTAGCAGGTGATATGCCTTGAGGATTGTGTGCGCCACAATGTCAGCGCGACGGCCAGGGTCAAGCGACAGTCCCTGGCCGTCGTCAATGCACACTACACCGGTGTAGCTAACATGTGCGAGCGGCTCCTTAGGGGGCAGGGTCCAAACCTTCGGCAGGCGCAACTGCTCCTCGTCGCAATCGACGTACACAGGCCAATTGCGCGTTGCGCCGGTGAGCTCGACCCCTAGGCAATTCGGTGCTGATTCGCCTAGGCGAACAACCTTGATGCCGTGCAAGCCGCAAACGGCCTTGACAGCCTCAAATGCGTCCTCGACCTTCGAGGGGGTGGCCGCTTCGATGGAGGGCTCAGTCATGCCGAGTTCCCGGTGCTGATTACTGCAGGAGAGACAGCCCTTGCTGTCTCGGACTTCTCAGGCACCTTGAAGTCGTCGCCGAACTGCTTTTTCAAGTGTTTGCAGGCATCTTCAGGCAGGTCCTCGTCGTAAGCTTTCTGCAGTGCATCGCGCAGCGCTTCGAGCTTCTCCTTGAAGTTCGTCATCTGTGTGGCCGTTCGCATTGCCATCAGGTCGGAATACGGCTCAACCGGCAAGACGACCTTCAGACGCGGGTGTAGGCCATCGTCCTGACTGAATTCGTAGGTGAATTGGCCCAGCATCGCATTGACCCAATCAAGCATCGCTAGCAAGTCGACCGGCTTGCCGGAGGTACCGAAGCTTGGCTTGAACCAGTGAAATGCAGCCATTGTGAGAGCAATGCTCAGCGGTGCGCCGGTGCTCGGAAACTGAACCTGCCGCCAGCGTTTAAGGTAGCGGATGCAACGGCGGTACTGGGCCAGCTTGGCGGAGTCTTCGAACACACTGCAGACTCGTTTGGTCAGCTCCTTCGGGTCGGAGATCTCCCAAATACGGTGCTCCTCGGCCGAGTTCTCCTTGCCCTTCGCCAAGTAAAGCTCGCCGTCATCGCCTCTGGTGTAGACGGCCAAGTCGACGTGGTATGCAATCTCACCATTGCTAATATAGTTGACGGTCACGCACGGCCGACGGATGACTACGGTGCGAAAGTTCGAATTTACCGCATCGCGCACCTTCTTCTTAAGTGTCACCGGGTCGGGGTATTCATCCTTTGTGCAGTCGAAGATGAGGCCGACGTCGATGTCAAAGTTACCATCCAGCGGCACTACACCGGTGTGCATGGAGTAACTGCCCTGATTGAAGCTGACGAATGATGGCACGTCGTCGCCGAGCTTCTCCCTCAGCGCCGTAACGATGGTATCGCGCTTCTCGCGGAGGGTCGCCTTCTCATCATCCTCGTCGAAACAGATGGCGCTGTGAAAATCCTCGAACTGTTTTTGCACTGACGGCATGCGCCCTCCTAAATGATGGCTTGTGGCTGCGTTGGACAGGTGCTTCTGTGGCTTACCTATACGCTTCAAGATTACGTCCACCCGCACACCAAATCAACATATAGATAATATGGTAGTGAAAAACACAACATAATGTGCATTTAGACTACGAGGAGCACACGTATCCGAACTGCTCAGGGTCGGTGCAATACCCATACTTGATGGCGTTCGTAGTTTCGCAACCGTGGACGCCAGAAACCCTGCAAAATGCAGAGTGTTGAAGTGCTAAGACGGCTCGTGAGCCACGGCTGAAGAACGACCGCTTCTGGCCGATAGCAGCCGGTCATGTACGGCTTGGATCCTCACCAAGTCGTTCAGGGCTGGGGTACGAAGGTTGCTGACCGCTTGTCCTGGGATCTGCGTGCCCCGTTTCCTGAGACAATAAGCGTGCAGGGTTTCTGCATGACGAGGATCGATACCAAGGCTGCACACCCACAAGACAGCCCCACCATCGGTCTGCTGCTGCCTAAAAGCAAGAGCAGGTGGCAGACTATGCAGGCCCAACACATAGGAGCGAGCAGTGACCTCTCAAACACTCAAAATCGCCCGTATCTACATGCGTGTCAGCACAGATTCGCAGGATCTTGAACGCCAAGAAAGCCTCATAGAGACGGCCAAATCTTCCGGCTACTACGTGGCCGGCGTTTATCGAGAAAAGGCCTCCGGAGCCCGGCCAGACCGCCCTGAGCTGTCGCGCATGATATCCGATCTGCAATCTGGCGAAGTTGTCGTTGCCGAGAAGATTGACCGGATAAGTCGCTTACCCCTGCCCGAGGCAGAGCTCCTGGTGGCCTCTATCCGTGCCAAAGGTGCCCGGCTTGCTGTGCCTGGTGTAGTCGACCTCACCGATCTGGCGGCAGAATCAAAAGGGGTGGCCAAGGTGGTGCTGGAATCCGTTCAGGATATGCTCCTGAAACTGGCATTGCAGATAGCCCATGACGACTATGAAGACAGGCGTGAGCGCCAGCGGCAGGGAATTGAGTTGGCGAGGAAGGCTGGTAAATACGCTGGCCGAAAGACCAACCATGACATTCACAACCGCATCATCGCACTGCGTTCGGCAGGTCACAGCATTGCAGCGACTGCCAAGCTGGCCGGGTGCAGCGAGAGCCAGGTCAAGCGAGTATGGGCGATGCATCGCAGCTCTGCTCGCCCGAGCAGCGACCGCTAGCCAGTCATCGCAATCAAGTTGGACTTTGGAGCGGAGCATGCAGTCCGACGAGCCCGCGGCGATTTCCTGGCTGCACGAAATTGCGCGGGCGGACCACGCATACCCACCTCCCCCGCTTGATTTCAATTGACGACCGCATGCCACAGGAATACTGTGTTTATATACAGCAACCCCGTGGCAAGAAACATGAACACTGCAATCATTTTAGGCCCGCTCGGTCAGTCGTCCACTGAGCTGCCTTTCTACTCCTACCGTGTACCAGCCGGGTTCCCGAGCCCGGCA
This sequence comes from Halopseudomonas bauzanensis, assembly GCF_900114735.1. Classification (GTDB taxonomy): domain Bacteria; phylum Pseudomonadota; class Gammaproteobacteria; order Pseudomonadales; family Pseudomonadaceae; genus Halopseudomonas; species Halopseudomonas bauzanensis. The sequence goes on from NZ_FOUA01000003.1 coordinate 87,289, forward strand.
CAGGATCACATGGAGCAGGCTTTATCGCTCGATGAGTTACTGGATATCCACGCGCCTCACATGTATCTGGTGCGGGCTATTGGCAGCAGCATGATCCAGGCCGGTATTTTCGATGGCGATATTTTGGTGGTTAGCCGTGGCCGGACGGCAGCGCATAACGATATCGTTATTGCGGCCGTCAATGGCGAGACCTGCGTCAAACGACTGAGCAAGCAGGGCGAATCAGTCGTGTTGCTGTCCGAAAACACGAAATTCCCGCCCCGCTATATCATGGAAGGTGATGAGCTGATGATCTGGGGCGTGGTCGTGGCCAGCCTGCGCAGGCATGCAGTCCATGGTTGAGCGTGCCATCGCGCTCATCGACTGCAACAGCTTTTATGCAAGCTGCGAGCGCGTGTTCCGGCCTGACCTGCAACGCACCCCCATTGTCGTCTTGAGCAATAACGACGGCTGCGTCATTGCCCGCAGCGCCGATGCCAAACCATTCATAAAAATGGGCGAGCCTTATCACCAGGTCAAAGACACGCTCCAGCGCCATGGCATCCTCGCATTCAGTAGCAACTACGCACTCTATGGCGACATGAGCCAGCGGGTAATGACGGTTATTGAAGGTATGGTGCCGGAGCTGGAGGTCTATAGCATCGACGAAGCATTCGCCGACCTGACTGGCATCCTGGACCACGAGCGCACCTGCCGGAACATACGGGCGCAGGTTCTACAAAAGACTGGTATCCCAACTGGAATAGGTATCGCTCCGACCAAGACCCTAGCCAAGCTAGCAAATGCAGCAGCGAAGAAATGGCAGACCCAGACCGGAGGAGTGGTGAGCATCTGCGACCCGATCCGCCGCGATAAGCTACTAAAGGTCATGCCGGTAAGTGAGGTTTGGGGTGTCGGCCGCAAGCTGACCGGTCACCTCGAAGCGATGGACATTAAAACAGCCTGGGATCTGGCTAAAGCTGACGCATGGACATTACGTAAGCAATTCAGCGTGGTACTGGAGAAGACTGCCCGTGAGCTGTGCGGTACGCCTTGCCTGGAATTGGAGGTAGCTCCTACTGCGAAACAGGAAATTTGCAGCTCCCGCGCGTTCGGCAAACGTCTTTATGAAATAGAGCCCATCCGGGAGGCTGTAGCGACCTACGTTACCCGGGCATGCGAGAAACTGCGCGCCCAAGGCTCGCTTTGCAGAAAAGTACGCATCAGCATCAGAACCGGCATGTTCAACCCCGATGAAGCCAAGTTTGCCCGAGGCATTGTTTGTCACCTGCCGTTCCCCACCGATGATACGCGGTTGGTTATCAAGGCCGCTCAGAAAGGCTTGGAATCAGTATTTCAGTCAGGGTATGCCTATGCCAAGGCAGAAATCCTGCTCCTTGATTTGTGCCAGCGAGGGGAGTTTACCGATGATCTTTTCGCCGCTGAGCAGCCGGTGGAAGCAGAGCGGGTGATGAGCGTGCTGGATCAGATCAATGCCCGCTGGGGTAAAGGGACCTTGCGGCCTGCCCGGGTGCCGGTGGAGCCTGGGTGGGGGATGCGGCGGGAGTTGATGAGCCCGGGGTATACGACGAGGTGGGATCAGCTTTTCAATGTGTGGTGCCGTTAAAACAACAATCGGGCGCCTAACCAACACTGGTCTCGGCGCCATGATCCTGTTCGTCTCTCTGCTATGAACGGCCGCAATTTGTGCCTGTGCCTACCGTGGTGACAGTCCAGCCTGCTGAGTCAGCATCTTCAAAATCACCAACGCAAACGCCCGGCTCTTTGTCTCGTTATCCAGCACCTCCAGCGACAGCTTCTCGTGGTCGGTCATGGCGTCCAGCACGGTATCCAGCACCCGCTTGGGGAACAGGCCATGCATTACCTGATCGACCGAGTGATTGTTGACCTGGGCCATCACATCCTCCTGGCGGCTGATGCGGTTGGCGATGCCGGTGAGGAACTGCAGCTGGTCTTCATCGCTGACCTCGGCACCGAAGATCTCGTTCAGTGCCTCGATGATCTCGGACAAGCGTTTCTTTTCCGGGTCATGGGCCTTGCCGCTGCCGACCCCAGTGAGCGGATCGAGCGTGTAATCGCCACCCTCGTTATCCAGCCGCAGCTTATGCTCGGCCCGCTTGGTCAGGCGGTAATGACTCAATTGCAGCTCACCCAGATCCACTTCCTCTTCCAGCAGCCGGTCAGCCCGCAGTAGCGGATGCAGGTGCTTGGCATACACGCAGAGTTGTTCCAGCTCGCGGTCTTCGTACGGGATGATCTGTGACAGAAACTCGTACAATCGTACGAAGCTCTGCAGGTTCTTGCGGAACAGGTCGAGCTGATCAATCTGCTCCCCCGCTTCCTTCAGTGCATGTTCGGCGTTTTTCAGGCCGGCACTGTCACCGTTGGCTTCGGCGGTGCGCTTGTAGTCCAGCGCTTGCTGTCGGGCCTCGACGCTGAAGGCATAGCGTTTGGCAAACCGCTCCCGGGCGGGCGCGCAGTAATAGCTGAGTTTGCTGGCCGCTGCCTTGGGATCAAAGAAAGCAAAAGCAAAGGCTTCGACTTCTGACCAGTAATAGACACCCTCGGCGTCCAGCTTCTTCTGCAGATCGTAGATGAGCTGCGGGTCGGTGACGTCGGTCAGTTCCGCTCTGGTGTAGTACGGCAGAAAGGCGTCGAGAATATCCTGAGCGTCATTGAAGAAGTCGAGAATGAACGCCTGTTTGCCGGGGAATATGCGGTTCAGCCGCGACAGGGTCTGCACACAGTCCACGCCTTGTAGCTTCTTGTCTACGTACATGGCACACAACTTGGGCTGATCGAAGCCGGTCTGGTATTTGTTGGCGGCGATCATCACGTTGAAGTCTTGAGTGTCGAAGGCATCCGCCAGATCACGTCCGTTCAGGCCCTGGTTGAGCAGACTGCTACCTTCGGTCACTTCCTCCGGGATCACCCCATCAGGCAGTACGCTACCGGAGAACGCCACCAGCGGGTGCACATCGGTGTAACCCATCTGCTTGACGTAGGCCATCATCGCCAATTGGTAGCGCACAGCCTCCTGCCGGCTGCTGGTGACCACCATGGCCTTGGCCTGACCATCGAGCAGGTGGCGGATGTTGGCGCGGAAGTGCTCGACGATCACCTCAACCTTCTGGCTGATGTTGTACGGATGCAGACGCACCCAGCGGGCGAGTTTCTGCCTCGCTTTCTTTGAGTCCACTTCATCGTCGTCGCCATCCGGGTGGGCGATTTTCCAGGCGGTGCTATAGGTGGTGTAGTTCTGCAGCACATCGAGAATGAAGCCTTCCTCAATGGCCTGGCGCATGGAGTACAGATGAAAAGCCTCAGGTTTGTTGTCAGGGCCACGTGGCTGAGCTGGATCTGGCTCGCGACCGAACAGCTCCAGGGTCTTGGCCTTGGGTGTGGCGGTAAAGGCGTAATAGCTGATGCGCTCGGTGGGTGCCCGTGCGGCCACGGCGGCGTCCAGCAACTCTTCGGCGCTGATCTCTTCCGCATCCGGGGCATCACTGCCGAGAATCTGCTTCAGCTTGCTGGCCGATGAGCCGGTCTGCGAGGAGTGCGCCTCGTCAGCGATCACCGCATAGCGCCCGCTGGCCAGCTGCGGGTACTTGTCCAATGCATCGAACAGTGCCGGGAAGGTCTGGATGGTGACAATGATGATGCGCGTCTGCTCGGCCAGCGCCTCGGCCAACTGCTCGGATTTGCTCTGGTTGCCAATATCCCGGGTGATGCACTTGACCACGCCCTGGGCGTGTTCGAACTGGTAGATGGTGTCCTGAAGCTGCTTGTCCAGCACGGTGCGGTCGGTAATCACAATCACTGAGTTGAACAGCTTCTGACCGTCACCATCGTACAGGGCCGCCAGTTGATGCGCGGTCCAGGCAATGGAGTTGGACTTGCCGGAACCGGCGCTGTGCTGGATCAGGTAACGCTGGCCGGGGCCTTCGGCGCGGGTGGTGTCGATCAGCTGATTAACCACATCCCACTGGTGATAGCGCGGAAAGATCATGGTCTCTCGGGTGATCTTCTTGCCGTCGAAATCCTCCTTCACAGTCTTCTGCAAGTGCAGAAAGCGCCCCAGCACCTTGAGCCAGGCATCCGGCTGGAACAGCTGGTTCCACAAGTAGCCGGTCGCGTACTGACTGTCGTCCGGTGGTGGCGGGTTACCGGCGCCGCCATCCAGGCTGCCCAGGTTGAATGGCAGAAAGAAGGTGTCCTTGCCATCCAGCTTGGTGGTCATCGCGACCTCGCTCTGCCCAACAGCGAAATGCACCAGCGCGCCGCGCTTGAAGCTCAGCAGAGGCTCCGGTTTACGGGTCAGCGGGTCTTTTATCGGGCGGTCATAACGGTACTGACGCTTGGCGTTTTCCACGCTCTGCTTGAACTCGCTTTTCAGCTCCAGCGTGGCAGTGGGGATGCCGTTGACGAACAACACCAGATCCAGACGCGGGTTGTAGCTTTGGCCACTGCTGCCGGCCTCACGGGCATTCGGCGAGTACGACACCTCCGGCACCACGCGCAGGCGGTTGCACTGGTAGCGATTGAGGGTGTCCGGGTTCATGCCGTGGTCGGGTTTGAAGCTGCAGGTCTCGATCTTCACCCCCGGTAGTTTGAAACCATGGCGCAGTACATCCAGGGTGCCGCTCTGATCCAGCTCACGCACCAGCCTCTGCACCAGCACGCCGTCTGGGTTGTTCGGGTTGGCTTTGGCAAACTTCTCCCAGCGTTCTGGCCAGGCGTCTTTGAAGTAGCCGAGAAAATCCTCGGTATACAGGGCTGTGGCGCGGTCGTAGCCGCTGCCCGGGCCGGTAAGCCAGCCTTGGGCGGTCATGGCGGTGATGATGTCTTGTTGGAATTGGGCTTCCTTGCTGTCTGCCATTACACGACCTCTGCTACGGCTGATTCGGGGGCTTGGGTGCTGGCCGGTGGCTGCCAGCCGCGTACGTCGATTTTGCCGGTGACGGCGGCGGAGATCAGGGCGGAGCGGCGTTCAGATAGGAGTCTGATTTGCTCTGAAGCAATCTGGCTAAGAGAGTCAAACTTGTCTTCCATCATCTCAATAAAATCAACAATTTCTTCTTGTTCTACTAATGATGGAAACGGCATTGAGATCCGACCAAGCTCGTCAAAATAAAGACGTAGGCGCATCTCCATAATTCCACGAGACCAGCGCTTAAACTCTTGCTGCGCTGGCTTTCCTCTAAAAATGTAGTGGTAAAACTTCGGTGAAAGGCACCGGGTGGGCCTGAGTATGTCGTAAGCAGGACTTGTTACCCCGTCGTAATCTGAATACCCAACCGCTCCCATCCAAGCTAACAGCTTGTTAACAATGATATCTCCCCTTTTTACCCGCCAATATCCATCTGTTGTAGAGGCCTTGTTTCCTTTCTGCTCCAAATCCTTGCGTGGCCTAACTCCAATTTCGGTATAAACGGAAAGCAACTCAAAGTCGTTGTCGTCAGGAGCTGGGTCAGTAACCATCCTGAAAAATCGCTTGGTAGCCAATACTTCCCAATGCTGTGGCACCTCACCCAGCCACTCCACGCCAGAGTCTTTCATCGGCACCGACGGGTCGAGGCCTTTGGTGACGGCGTGGGAGATAACGGCCTGGCGCTTTTCCTTGAGCAGTTCGATCAGGCGCTGCTGCTCTTCGATCAGCGCGTCGATGCGGGCGGTTTCGTGGTCGAGGAAGCGGGCGATTTGGGTTTGTTCGACTCGCGTAGGAAAGCAAAAACGCTCCTGCAAGTAGGACTCGGCATCAAGATTCTGGATACCAGTAACTTGCTTTACCGAAGGGTAGTTAACCCGGCCTTGGTAAAGATTGCCGAAGGCATAACAAAGAAACTGGCTATCGAATTCCGCTAGCGGTCGCATTCTCGCCACGAAGTTTGAAGTGATAGCGTCAAACTCATGTGTGAACAAAACGACGCAACCAACCAGCGTTTTTTCTCCGCCTCCAGACTTCTCAATCAGCAAATCACCTGATTTGATCAGTCGCGACTGTCTTTCTTTAGGCGTGATGCTTCTGTAGGTCAGCTTATCTAGCCCAACAGTGGAAAAAGAGCGCTCGAAGTCAGCAACCCGAATGACCGCAATGTCATTCTCGCCGTCAGGCTCATCACCCCACAAGCCGTTTACGCACCCATCCACCGTACGTTTGAGCGAGTAAACTGACCAATTTTGCGGCACCTCGCCCAGCCACTCAACGCCAGAATCCTTGTATGCCGGATAGTTTGGAAAACTCATGTCCTCTCTCCCTCACGCGCATTCTTTACCGCCTCGCGCCAAAACGGCTCAGTATCCCAATGTCCGGGGAATCCCATATGAGGGCGGGATACTTGCGGGTACTGATCCAGCAAGGCCACCAAGCGCTCAGTCCACTGGCTGGTAGGTGACACTATCTGCATCAAAGTTTCGATGACCACCAGTTGCAGGTAAAGCCTGCGACGAGGGTCAAGCCGTTGCTCAGGAGATTCATGTGAGCCTGTTTCGATACGATCCGGAATGTTTGGCCATCCGACCGGGGCCTTGCGGGGCATTTCAGGGCGGCTGCCGAACTCGCGATTCCAGACTCGTCCGTGATGGGCGCAGGTGTTGCGTAAATCTGAGAGGCTGCGGAACCATGAGCGCAATACCGGCATCTTTAAACCAAAGTTGCGCTCAATACGCTGGGTATCCTCGGGCAGCCGCAGCTGTGAGAACAGCGTCGACACCTCTTTGAACGTCAGTAGTTCCACTGCCATCCAGATGGGGGGTTGATGGGGGGCAGCGTGATATTTCCGCCGGTAATGAGCAAGGAAAGCCTCCAGCTCACGCGCCTGGCCTGCCCGCTCCAGTTTATCCAGAAGCCAGCAATGGTTGTAGCGGGTATCAAAAATAGCCGCATTCAGATAACCATGGGGACCATGATGTTCGGCAAGGGTATTGCCCAGCTGAGCACGCAGCGCGATTTCTATTCGCTCGATGGCATCCAACAGAAGTAGACGCAGTTCCCGATCAAACACATACAACTGCAACACGTCATCAAAGTGAGTGTTCTGCAGAAACAGGTGGTCCGTTGAACCCGGCTGGTAGAAAGGCCGCGTATAGGCGGAAAACCGGAAATAACTGATATTGGCAAGGTAGTGGCGGGCACGGACTTCGTCGTCGATGACCAGCCCGCGACTGCGAAGCGTAGCAATTTGCTCATCAATGCTATGGGCGGGCTTGTGGTAACCACTCATTCGCGGCCCCCAGAAACAAAAAACCCGCCAAAGTGTGCTTCCGAGAGAGGCATGGCGGGTGTATTGCTGACAAAGGTAGGCAAAAGGAGGGCACATGTCAACTGTCGCAACAACGCCGCGATTTCGGCGTTCGCACTGACCAACAGTGACAGCGGTGCTGACACTTTCTCTGCCGCGAGCGCAAATAGTCTCACCACTGGTGCGACTATTAAGCACTTCCATACCGGCTGGTTCTCTAAACTCATGCCGACAGCCCCTCAATCATCTGCTTGATACGGTCAGTACAGGCTTTCAAGTCGCGGTCGATTTCTTCCAGCGGACGTGGTGGCTGGAACACATAGAAGTGGCGATTGAAGGGAATCTCGAAGCCGACGATGCCGACTTCGCCGTCCAAAGCGTCGGTCTTACTCTCGTCGATCCAGGCATCGGGCACATGGGGTTTAACTTCACGCTCGAAGTAGTCGTACACCGACTCACCCAGCGGCACGTTCTCGTTGTCGCGCAGGCCACTGTCGGCTTCTGGCTTGCCCTTAACCATGCAGATATCCGCCTCGGGGTCTCGCTCGCTCAGGGCATTGAGCAACGCCTTGAGTTCCGGTGTGCCGGGGAAGACGTCATGGTTGTTCAAGGTCTTTTTCAGCAACTTGCTGAACTGCTCGCGGTTGCGGTGCAGCAGACTAGCGTCCATAGACCGCAGCGCGGCAAGCAACCGCTCCTGTGCGGGAGCATCCAGCTTCTGGATGGCCTTTTCCTCCAACACTTTTTCGATGCGCTCGGGGCTGGTCTGGAAGTTCAGCTGCAGCGGGCGTTCCACGGTGATGCGACGGTAACCGAAGGCGTCGATAGGGAAGATCTTGCTCTGCGGGGTTTCCTCAAAGCGGCCGTAGAGCCGCACCAGTTCGTCGATCTGTTCGTCGGTGAGGTACTGGCGCTTGCTGCCCAGAGACTTGCGCATCTTGGCAAAATGCTGGCTGCCGTCGATCAGCTGCACCTTGCCCTTGCGCTCGGCGGCCTTGTGGTTGGACAGCACCCACACATAAGTGGCGATGCCGGTGTTGTAGAACATGTCGGTGGGCAACGCGACTATGGCTTCGACCAGATCGTTCTGCAGCAGGTAGCGGCGGATCTCCGACTCGCCGGAGCCGGCTCCACCGGTAAACAGCGGCGAGCCGTTGAGGATGATACCGATGCGCGAGCCGCCTTCACGGGTATCACGCATCTTGCTGACCAGATGCAGCAGGAACAGCAGGGAGCCGTCAGATACCCGCGGCAGGCCCGGGCCAAAGCGGCCGTCGAAACCCTTCTGCTTGTGCTCATCGGTGATCTGCTTCTGCACTTTCTTCCACTCCACACCGAACGGCGGGTTGCTGAGCATGAAGTCGAAGCGGTTCTCGGCCAGTTGGTCATCGGCCAGGGTGTTGCCGAGCTTGATGTTGGTAACGTCCTGGCCCTTGATCAGCATGTCCGCCTTACAGATAGCGTAGGACTCGGGGTTCAGTTCCTGACCGTGCAGCGATACGGTGACCTTGTCGCTGATGGACTGAATGTATTCATCGCCCTCAGAGAGAAAACCGCCCGTCCCGGCTGTTGGATCATATATGGTGACGATGTTGTTGGGCTTGAGCTTATCGTCCTGGCCGGTGATCACCAGCGAGGTGGTCAGGTGCACGATGTCACGCGGAGTGAAGTGCTCCCCGGCGGTTTCGTTGGAGCTTTCGGCGAACCTGCGGATCAACTCTTCAAAGATGATGCCCATGCCGAAGTTGCTGATGCGTCCGGGGCTCAGATCCGTGGCGGCGAAGCGTTGCACCACCTGATACAGCAGGTCAGCGTTGGCCAGCTGCTGAACGAAGTTCTCGAACTCGAAATGCTCGAAGATCTCACGACCATCCTTGCTGAAGGACTGCACATAGCTCATCAGGTCTTCGCTGGTCTGGGTGTCAGACAGCGTCGCCATGCTCAACGGCGAGGCGTTGAAGAACTGCTGGCCGGAGGCACGCAGTAGAAGACGCTCACGGACCAGGTCGGGCTTGTTACTGTGCTCCTGCGCCTGGGCCAACACCGTGGCCTTGCTCGGCTCCAGTACACATTCCATGCGCCGCAGCAGCGTGAACGGCAGAATGATGCGGCCATACTGGGACTGCTTGAAGTCGCCGCGCAGCAGATCGGCAATAGACCAGAGAAAGGCGGCCGTCTGGGAATGATTTTCCGTGTTCACGCAACAACTCCTAGCTGGGTGGTAAAAGCGAACACTTTAACCCGTGAGAGCCGGTAGGTCAGCCTTATGTAAACTAATGTCCCCATCCGCCAGCATTTCAGATGGCGCTGCCAACCCTGGGCGGATGGGTTGTAATGATCTTTTTGTCCTCACCCTTTAGGCTTCCTGTAATGAACCTTTTCAGGTAAGCCCCTTATCCCTTGTTCTTCCCTTCCCTTATTGCCTTTTGCGCCTTTTGAGGTCCAGCCATCCGAGCTAACCACCGATCGTTTGGACGCCTGAAGCTTTGGCTGCTACCTTTTGGATAATAATGCCCGTAAAGCTCTGGAGAAGGATATGGCCTTCAACATTTACGGCGAGCCCATTCCTGACCTCGCTGCTACCAGTCCCCCAGCGGAGCTGCCACAGCGCGCCGATGGGCAGCCATGCAATATTTTCGGGGAAATCATTGATGATGCTCAGGCCGTTGCAGAGAAAAACCGGCTGCTGCCTGCGACACCCAAGCGGATGCTGCTGACCCAAAGCTCTGTCGATTCAGTCTTAGCGGGCCTTGGTGCATTTGCTAGTCTGATTGCCGCTTCCGGTGACTCTCTAGACATTGCACTTGAAGACCGGGCTCGCGGTTTCTGCCTCGATTACGTTGATCACGATGGTGAGATTAACGGACCTGGAGAGCCTGCATACTTCCTGGACGACTGACTTCATCTCATCGTGCAATGATTCCAAGCTGTTACCGCATTCTTCCCTTGGTCGCTGCGCTGGCTACTGCGCTTGAAGCTGAATCGCCTGCTGTTTTTGTGCTTTCCGCACCCTTGCCCAACTGTTGGCCGAACTGACTGCCCGCTTTAAACCCAGCCCACGCCATTACTGCCATCCAGATCATCGGCAACAGCAAGAACATCGCCCATTCAATCATGACCAACAACGATTTGTCGTACAGGTTGACCAGCCCAAATGCCGTTTCCAGCGCACCTGTGGTTGAAGCGCCGCCACTGTACAGCATGGTAATCAGGTTATTGCTCAGCCACCTGGCCAGTTCCCACCAGAAGGTCAGAAACCAGATGGCAAACAGTCCGAAGGTCGCTGTGCCAGCGACAGTCAAGCTGTAGCCGGACATGACCATGATCAAGGGCAAAGGGATAATCACCGCCATAATCAGGACTGCCTGGACCATAGGCAACGCCATCTTCAGCATATCCATACCGGCTTTTCCTTTGGCCACGTACACGCCGCCGCCTACGCTTCCTACCATGCCAGAAGCGACACCTGTTACTGCATCAATGGCATTCTCCACTCGACCGCCACCGCCGATATCCCGATAGCCTGCCACCGGTCGCAGGTGCCTGCCGTTAGCCGCCCCTTCCCGGGGGCTGACCATACGCCTGATGACGGCCTCTTCGGCAGAGGCGTGCACCCCTACCGCAGCTTGGATACTCGTCCACAAGCTGGGATTGACCTCATCATATAGGCGCTGGCGCAAACCATGGACGCTGTCTGACCACCATTCCGAGCAACTGGGGTAGCCGGGCTGTCCCGGGCCGGTATTGCTTCTGGCAGAATCACGCGCCTCGACATACGGGAAGCCCTGGATAGGTCGAGGCGCATAGAATGAGTCGTATAAGCCAGGCGTATTCAGCAAGTGCTGAGAGCCCAACCATGCGGTGTCCTTGGCCAGAGCGCGGTCCATGTTGGGTTGTTCTCTGAACAGTTTGTTACGCGCAGCGCCGTAACATGCCAGCTGAAACTCGCTGACTTCTAGCTGTAGCACCTGATCCTCGATCTCCTGCAGATCGACTTCGGTAGCGATCGACTGCCAGTCAGGTGTACAAGGGATTGCCGCGACAGCTGTATTGGTCAGCCCCTTTGACAGGATGTGCACAAACGCCCACCAGAGCGGAATGCTTGCGGTTTGTCCGGCCATCGAATTTAGCGTAGCGCTGCCCCATTCACCTTCCCCGACCACCGCGACGGAGCAGACGTTTCCGCTATCGTCGAGCCGAGGAATGTTGTTGGCTGGGTTGATTGAGACATCGAGCAGGGGCAAGCACGTAAATGCGTAACACAACACCATGGCATACAGCCCGGTCTCAATCCGGTTGATTGCCACCTTACCCCGGTTGCCTTCGTCATCACCTTCCCGGCGTGCACGGAACCATTCAGAGACCATCATGGCAATAAAGGGCACTGCTGCCAGCCCGGTCATCATCAAGGTATTCCACAGGGAGTTGTTGACGATCCAGGCCAACAGCAGCAAGGGCGCTTCCATGTAATCGGTGACAACCAGGTTGGCGTTCATGTGTGGCCCCATGCTGCATACAGGTTGTACATCTCAACGACCACGGCGAGCATTACGACGGCGCACTCCAGGCGATGTAACCGAGCCAGGCTTTCAGCCCCACCATCCGCATCCTCCTTTAACCATCGCACGACCCGCTTGCGCAGTTGGCCCATCCACGCCAGTACCAGCAGGGCGTACATCAATAAGCGCCAGGCTAGAAAGGCGGGGGCAGCTGACTTAAGTAGCTGCCCATAACCGTCGATTCCGCCGGCCATCCGCGACCCCAGGTACACCATCATCAAGCCAACGGTAAGCATGACCAGAGTTGCAATGGTCGCAACCAGGGTCAGGCGCTTGAAGTTACCTTTGTGACTCATCAGGGAGTTCCCGGGCTGGGTTTAGGCCGGCCACGACTATCGAGCAGCGAATCAGGCGAGAATGTTTCTGCTTGGCTGGCACCCTCTGATCTGCCAGCTGCGCGCTCAAGCGCGATCATGGCTGTGTTGTTTGCCATCGCAGTACGGATCTCCAGTTCTGTCTTGAGGGCGTCGATATCCCGATCCAGCGAGTCGAACTTTTGGTTCAGCGCCGGCGCGATGGGTGACTGCACGCTGGCCGAAACCTCGGCTATTGCTGGTTCAGTCATTCCGGCCAGTAACGTGCGCCGGGCCCACATGGCTTTGATCAAGGTACGTGACAGTGCCATTTCGCTTGCCAGCCGGTGAGCCAGCAGCTCCGAGTCCGGGTCCGCCCGGATCGCTTCGATGACGCCGCGGGAAACAGCTAAGCCCTCACCACCTGATACCTGTCGCAGGTTCTCGGGGTTGATCTCCAGGGACCCGGCAAGCAGCTGGGTCAGAATATCCAGGATGTTTTGCTGTTCTTCCTCCAGATCCTTGATCAGACCAGTCCCGGCACGGCCCGCTCCGCGCTCGCAGTTATCACAGGTCTGCAGCCGTGTTTCGCCAATAACCTTGGTAATCCAGATCGCTGCATCTTCAGGAGTGCCCCATAAAGTACACATGCCACCCCGGCAGACCCCGGTAGCCGTCGCCACGCTACCTGCCTGGCTGCCACCACCAGGCCAAGAGCCGCTGTTGGTGGGTGCAGCTCCCCAGCCGGTGCCTCCACCGCTGATCGGCTGGGTTTCCAAAGAGCTACGCTCATGCAGCAAGTTATAACCAGCCACCACAACATCGGTGACGACATTGATCGGCTCCTGCCCCTGGCCACCGCGCTTGCTGCCTCCCACCCAAGTAACGCCGTCATTACCGGCCGTTTGCTCCACCTGTGCCTGAGCCTGGACGGGGTCACGAGTGCTCGCTGCCGCATTTGACCAGGCCTCACCCGCAGCGACCTGCTGCAATCTTGAGCCCATCATCCAGTCGCCCATCTGGCCGGCCATGCTCTGGCATGACAGCTTGCCGCGGTCAAAGTCCAGCCTGCCCTGCAACACCCCGTTGCTCAGCAGCTCATACAGCTGTGGGTAGGAACGCTGGATGATCATGGCCGGCAGCGATGCAACGGCCCCCTGGGCGTTCTGAATCACGTTGCCCATCAGATTCTGGAAAGTATTGGTCACGCCATTGAGTGAATTTGATACCGAGTATCCGAGATCAAAGTTGCCGCATGATGCGTCCATGTTCCAACGCACCCCCATGTTGACCAAGGCGGGCGACTGAGGGATGCCGGAGGACGCGGCAATGGAAATCGGGTTGGCACCACCAATGCGGTAGTAGACCTCATCCGCTGCGCTGACAGTCAGGCATGGGGCCAGTAGCGCTATCGCGCAGAACAGGGTTATTCGGCGCTTCATTTCATCCTCCGGTGTGCACGAGCAATACCTGGCCACGCCGCTCACAGCAGCTGTAAGGCCGCCACAACGCCCAAACATAATCACCACTGCCATCGGTACGGTCGCCATACGAGGCCAAAGGCCCGCGATCCGGCCAGACAGAGCAACTGTTTTCGAGGCTGGGCGCCAATGCCTGCCATGTATGAGTAGACGCATCACCCTCCACGACTGCCGATAACGGCGGCCACCAGCCGTCGCGGGCGGCGGGTGTGAGCGGCTGGTAGACATGCGGCGAATTACTACGGGTGACCAGGTCGGCTACGCGCTGTGCTGCCAGCGCCCCGCCGCGATAGTCATCGGATTGAGAAACGAAGCCACTACGCGGATAGATATTTCCCCAGTTATCCCCCAGCCGTCCCAACTCGCGCATACCGGGGATATAAGCCTGGGGATACAGCCGTTCAACCAACGCATGCCGCCAGCCCACAGTGTCCAGCGTGGACAAGAAGTGCGGGTTCATGGAGAAGATGCCCGACGCGCAAATCATGCCCGACATGTTGTTCAGCGCCGAGAACATAGAGGTGGCCGGGTGGCCGATGGCATCAACATTCTTGAACCGCAAAATATCCCGTGCATTGGCATGCCGGCCGGTCATGTTGCCGCCGCCTTCTGCCCGGCCGCTGACGGGCGGACTCATAGCAGCAACATCTGTCCAGGGATTCGCTCCGGTGCTGTTGTAGCTGGAGACCACCAGCTCCGGGACATAATGTTTGACCTTTACTGATGTTCTTACGGTGCAGCCATACGAGCAGAACAGCCAGGCACATATACCAACCGCTTGATAATCCACACAGGCCGGTGAAACCGCTGAAGACACAATCTCCGCCGTGGAGATCTCACCAGCCTGCACCGGTGTTGTCGCCAGCACGGTCAGACAGAGTCCGATGAGTCCGTTAAGAAGCGCTCTACTCTGCATGGGACATGGCCTCCTCAATGAGATAGACGGCACGCGCCACGTCCGTTTCGCCATATACGACATTGCCGTCGACCACCACCGCCGGGATCTTCTCAACGCCTAACACCCAGGCTCGGGATACGGCCAGAGCCGCGTGCTCGTAACGCTCCAGCATCTCTGCCCAGCGCTCGCCCTGCATACGCTCCAACGCAACAGAGCCGGCCTGATCCGGGTTGGCAGGCAGGCCCAGAGATAACACCTCGTCCAGCCCCACCAGGGCATCCAGCTCGACCACCACCGCGTGCGGTGGGACATTGCTCAGCGTCAGGTGTGAGGCGCTGAACACTTCGATACCTGCAGAGGCCGGAGCGGACAGGAGCATACTGATACTCAGGGTATTCAGGGCAATGACCGAGGTTTTGATCCAGCGGCGGGTTCTCATCGACCTATTCCCCGCTTTTCATCCAGGCGCCGGGCTATTTCGATGGCGGCATCCAGTTCAGAACAACCGGCTTCCTGCATGATCCGGCGGCGCTCGGCCTTTTCCTCACCTTCGGTGCCAGCGAGAGCCAGATACAGGCTGGGCGGCACCACCCGAAACAACGATTCAAGACGCCCGCCCAGCACCACTCCTTCGGTATATTTGCGGGTGACCTTGGTCGCCGACTGCACCAGCTTGCGCTGATCCTCCGAGAGCTCCTTGAAACGCATGACCTTGGCCACCTCATCCGGCGGCATGGTCAGCAGCACCCACCACTCAATCATGTTCAGCAGTTTGCTTGCCACTTCCGGGAAGTCTTCCAGGTTCTGTGTAGCCATCCACAGCCAGTGCGATAACTTTCTGCCCATCTTGCCTACGGATACCAGAAACGGGGCCAGCAGCGGATTGGTGGTCAGCAAGTGGGATTCATCGATCACCTGGACAATGGGACGACCATCGTACTGATCGCGCTCAGCCATAGCGGTAATGACGTTGGTGATGGAGATGATGGACAGCGCCAGCTGCGCGGTATATCCGCCGTCAGCGTAATGGGCCAAGTCGATAATGGTAACGTCGCACTCAGGCCACGCTTCTCCAGGCCGGTTGAACACCTCCCCATCAAAGCCATCAACGTAGAGCCCCATGGCTTCGCCCATTTCGTAAGCTCGACTGCGGCCATGCTCAGGTGTATCGGTAAGAAGGGCTATCTCACGAAAAGCGGCCCGGACATCTTCAGTCAGACACTGCCGGCCTTCGCTGACCGCGCTGCGTGCCGCGCGGAAAATCGCATCTCGGACCGTGCGCTGGTCACTGCGGCGAAACAACGCCTCCTCCTTGGGGTCGCCGCCGGTGATCATCAGCCTGGCGGTGATCTCCATTTCACCGAGGATATTGCGCTCCTCCTCCGCCTCTTCGTCAATCTCCAGGTCCGCCGGCTCGTCTTCCAATGCGGCACGCGCCTCAATATCCTTCAGCTGCCTGCGACGCAACTCTTCCGGCTCCAGCAACCGGTGAGCCTCGGCAAAGGGCGGCAGGCGAACACCGCTGCCAGGTGACAAGCGCACTTGATTAACCGACAGTCCGAGGCGCTCAAAATACTGGCCTAACAGCCCAAAGCTGTTGCCCTTCTCAATAATGAACAGGCGGGGCCTGCGCACCGCCATCAGTTGAGCCAGCATGGTATTTAGCGTCGCTGATTTGCCCGCGCCGGTCGGTCCGAAAATCAACATATGCGCGTTAGCCTGCCGATCATCCAGGTTCAGCGGATCAAAGCTCAGGGTTTCGCCCCCGCGATTGAAGAAGCTCAGCCCCGGATTGCCGGTGCCCCGGGCTCGACCAAAAACGGGAGCCAGGTTAGCGAGGTGCTGCACAAACTGAAGCTGGGTGTACCAGCGGTTTTTTCGGTCCAGCTCCGGCTGGAAATTCATTGGCACCCAGCGCAGGTAGCTGTTCAGCGCCGCGACTTCATCTTCCAGTTCGGTCGGTTTGAGATTCGCGTTGATGAGCTGGGTACAGAGCTGCAGCAGCCGGGTATCCAGCTCTGCATCGGTACAGCCACGGACAAAGAACACTAGGTTTCCCTGATACAGCTTGTGGCTCTCGCTCAGCATATCCCGTGCTTTATCACAGTCATGACGAACACTGGCAGCCAGTACCGAGTCGCCAATGGCTTTCTGACGCAAGGCATTGATATGGGCTTCCAGCGGCTCCTGCGGTGTGGCGATAATCGTCAGGCAGGCCACCGTGCCCTCCGGCATATGATCAAACAGAGCATTGCGCGCGTGAGAGTCACCACGGGGTAACTCACCGGTCAAATGTCCCAGTTTCGGCGGCGTTCTCAATTCCTCAACCGGCACTACACAGTGCGGCATTCCATCGAAATACCACAGGCCCGCATCCGCATCACCACGGGGGCTGGACGCCAGTAAACCTTCCGCCAGGTCATATGACCAGGAAGGCTGCTCGGGGTATCTGAAGCAGTCATGGAATGCTCTGGGGTTGTCCGGCGACAGTCGCGGACGCGGATTGAACCAGGGCATCATCCAGCTGTGGAAGTCCGCACCGTTGTAGCGTTTCATACGCAAGCCGGCGGCCCCCAGACTGCCTTTGAGCCGATCATAGACATGGTTTGCGGCCGCCTCGGGATTCAGCGAGCGCTTGCGGTCACCAATGCGCTTTTTGCCTTTTTTGGTGTGCTCCGGCAGCCAGCGATACAGCACCAGCCGAGTTCTTCTCGTATGTCCGCGCCACTCCGCCTGGGTGACGATCTCATCGACAAAAAGACCACCTGGCCGGGAAATAGCCGTCAGGTGCCGCTCCATATTTTCCAGCCAGTCCTGCGTGAAAGGACTCTGACGCACCGCCGGCTTGATGTATGCCTGTATTGCAGCAATATCTGACCGGGGATCGGTATCGTCACTGACATACATCTGCAGCACCCAGGGGTAGTCATCCTCTTCCGGCAGACTGTCCTGCAAGGCAGCCTCAATCTGATCGCGCAGCTGCTCCAGTGATTCCGGCGAACGGCCTTCCGTAGGGATGGGAACAACCTCAGCGACTATTCCCACCGACTTGCCATCTTCCAAGAGAAAGCACCCAGACTCCTCCAGATACTCAACCCATGGGAGTCGACTGGCGAAGCTGGGAGCACGCCGGTACATCCGGCGCAGTGCCTCCATGGTCGTGGGTTTGCCACGTGGCAGTACCAGCCGCTGGTTCGCTTCATCGGTCAGCAGGCCCTCAACCTGGCTCATGTTCACTGAAGCGTCCGGCTCCGAGCGGGCTTCCTGCCGGTCTGTCCTGGACGAGTAGAGTCTCGCCATGATCCCATTCAGTCCGGTCATCAGGGCCTCCTTATCGGGCGGTCGAGTGTATCCATGTCCGGGATGGCCATCTCACCCGGCATGGCGTATTCAGGCATGGTGTACAGTGGAAACACCGTGGAGTAACCCGGTACGGGAACCGGTTCCCCTCCGGCCACGTGAGGAAAGACGTACATGACCAGGTCTGGATTGGGCAGTCGTGCAAACTGACTGTAGATTTCATTTGCCGCATTTCGGGTGTACTGAATACGCTGCTCCACCATAGGCTGATCACCGATGGGGCGACGCAAATCTGACCGGGCATCCAACAGTGCTTGCTGACTCAGATTGTCACCACTATCACCGCCAGCGGATTGGCGCCAGATATCCTTCATTGTCTGGCCACCATGCGGCATCAGCTCTTCCTTGGAGGTGGCGCATCCAGTCAGTGTCACCACCAACAAGATCACGACAAGGCTATTAGGGAAGTTCATTAAAGCCCCCCGCAGGTATCTGATGGCGTACCTTGCGGCCCGCCTGGTCATAGTCGATTTCCAGAGGCTGTTCGATATGCACAGCAACCTGGACGCCGGGCTGTACGTACACGGCGGCGAATGCTTCGCCGTATAACCGGTTAACCCAATCGGAGATGTCAGAGATACCGTTGGTCAACACTGAGGCAGCCGCCTGATTTCCGCTGATAGCAGTGGATACCGAGCCATCAGTGTTAATAGTGGCGACGCCAGTTGACTCATCAATCAGGCTTGATGCGACAGCCGCACCAGCCGCTGTAATCAGTGCACGGCTACCCAGATACTCCTTGGCATTGCTGCGGCGGATGCCACTGACACACGGAATCCCATAGGGATCAGAGATATAACCCAGAACGTCATCACTGGATTGTGTTCGTGAGAGGTTACCCGTAGCCGGCTGGGGAATGGTGCGGACAGTTCCATCCTCAAAGACAAAGGTCATCGAGGTAATGGCTCCTCTCACACACGACAGCGTCCAGTCGCCCGTTGCCGTACCACTGACAATGGCCGAGTGCACCTCGGGAATTTCAATATGGTTTGCCGTGAGGTTATCCTTGCCGATGATCACCTTGAACGGATACGGATCACTGACGGTGCCGTTCACCGGCACGCGACCAATCAATGCCGTCATGCCGAGCGACCCCATCAAAGTGGCGTTGGCCGGTACAGTGTAAACCGGCTCCAGCAGCGCAGCATCAGGCTGGCCGGTAGCCTTGGACTCCAGGCTTGATGCACCTCTACTCACAGAATCGGCGAGCAGTCCTGCCTCGTCAGCGAAGGAAGATGGGAACGACCACTTGCCCTGGTTTCGTCCTGTCTGAGCTTGCTCCCCATCCATGGGTTTAACCCAGACAACCGGGCTTGCTGAACCCTGACCGGTATCATCCCATCCGCTACCAATCGGCATACGTCCATGTTCGCCAGTACCGGCTTCTCTGGAGTAATTGTTCTTCAACTGATCAAATTGCTGCTCGAAACGGCTCAGCAAGGACTGCTCGCTGATACGCTGGGCATCTTCCATCCGACGCCGTTCCTGCTGCATCAGCGTTTCGAGTTTTCGGTCAACATGTCTGTTCTGCTCGGTCAGCTTCCGGTTCTGATCTGCCAATTGCTGGCTTTCAGATCGCGTGCCCTCCAGGTCCTGCTCCATCATCCTCACCCGACCTACGAGGGTGGCGACGGTATCCTGTGGCGTATCACCCTCCACACCCAGCAGTTTCAACTCTTCGGGTTTGAGTTCCAGCGTGGTGTCGGAGAGCTGATGCGACCGCCCTGCGTCGTTATCGCCACCATTGGCCATAACAACGATCAGCAGAACAATCACCAATACAGCCGGAACCAGAATTTTCAGGAAGCCGTTGCTTTTCAGTGCCATGGCCATCTCAATCCTCCTTACCGACAGGCTGGATGCGAGGAAGGTGCAGGCGCTCTGCCAGGGAACCCCGGGTGACGATGATCACGGTAGTCGTATCATCCATCTGCCCATGCACGCCAATGCTTGGATGCATGAACGTCGCCGCCACCAGCGCACCTTGCAGGTAGCGTGGATCAAGGGCGAATGCACGGTGCGGGTCCTGGTTACGCAGTTCAATTGCAGTAACATGCAGCCCGTCCAGGCTCCATGCTGCGATGGGTGTAGCGGCTACAGGCAACGCGGGTAACAGGGTGCTGAGTGACTGCGGCAGCTGCATGGCAACCCGGTTGATGCCCGTTACCGGCTCAATCACTCGCAACGGCGAATACAGTGACTGGGCAGCGAAACGCGTCAACAACACCGGCAGCGGTGCACGTTTTTCTTGAATGGACTTATTATCTTCACCCCGATCCGGGTCAGCGTTACGAGGTTCAGCATTGATCACCTGAATCTGCTCTGCTGAGGCGCCGGCCTTTGCCGTGAGGTCTACCAGCAGGATTTCTCCTGTCGACTCATCTCGTAATTGCACCCGCTGGGTATCAAACGCCTCCTGCGCCCTGAGGTAGAGCACCCCGCCTGTTGACTGCACGCGCAACACATCGCTTTGTGCAATGCTCAGCGGCAGACCAACCGATACGTTTCTATCCAGCACCACCAGCCGTTCAGTACCTACCGGCAGATCAATGGCCAAGGGTGTTCTATCCCACACCATCAGTTCGATAGCATTGGCCATCGGGGAAAGTAGCAATACCCCGCACAGCGCTTTGCTCAACAAGCACCAGGCTTTCATGGCGTGTCTCCCGGCATGGTCAGACGCTGCGGCTTACCCTCAAAGCAATCAATCTGCAGCCCGAATGGGTTCTGCTCGCGATCCATATCCGCGCGCACCACGCGCAGCGGGTAGCGGATATACACATCCCGTACATCCACGCCGCCGTACTGCTCATTGATAACCAGATCCAGATCCGCAACCCAGGTATCCTGCCCCAGGATCTTGATCGCTTCGGCACGGTATCCTCTGCCGGGCACCTCAAAAACGCCCCGGACACGCCCACGCAATTCGCCACGATTACGGCGTGCGTCATACTCGCTGGACAGCGCGATACGGCAAGACGGAGTAAAGAAGGCCTGTAAGCCATGAATGTTGCGCTGATAGTCAACCTCCCCGTTGACTGTCCAGCGGTTGAGCTGCTGCCAGATATAGAAGCTGAAGGCGTACACGGTAGAAGGTGGTACTTCCCACCACTTCTGTGTGGAGCCACTACGCAAATCTGGCGGGATACTGATGGTCAGGTCTTTGGGAGCCTGATACCAACCCCACCACATGGCGGCACAAGCTAGAACAAGTACGGCACAAAGCGCCCTCAGAGTGGTGATATGCGCGTCTCGCGAAGCATTGGCGTTACGGTAGCGAGACATCACAGTTTCCTCTGCCCAGGCTTGAGCGTGGGGTTTCTCCGGATGCTGTAGTTCGTAGAATGCGTGATCAACTTCTCCATCGTTGGAAACCCCTTGCCCGCCAGTTTGAATTGCAGCTGTCGGTACATGAGCGATGTCGGTCTGCCCCGGCGCAACCGCCGCATGATGGTGCCACCGAAGAAGAGCGTCACTCCGGCGCCAAAAAATGCCACGGTAGGCACCATCGCAATAGCGCCCGAGAGCACTGCTGCGATAATGCCCAGTGGCGTAAATACGCCGAGACCAGCCAGTGTCACCGTGACCACTTCCTTCCCGGTCATACCCCTGAACACCACCGGCGCAGCATTCAAACGCTTGGGAACCCAGCTGATGTTATTGGCCATGTTGGTCTCCGGCTCTGTTACTGGGACAGAATGGGCGCTGCTACTGTCGCCAGCCAGACCACCGCAACGATCAACACCACACCAACCATGGCTGTCACTGCAAATTTGCCCCAGGTTTCCCGCTCCCGTGCCTCCTTGAAGGAGGCGACTGAAGATGAGGCCACGACCATGAACGCCACCACACACAAGACCAAGCCAATCAGGATTGCGCCGTCATAAACGTACCCCTGCGCTGTTGCCAGGAGTCCGCCACCACCGACCTGACTGGGTGCATCCATGGTCGGTAAGCCTTGAGCGAAACCCTGGCCCACACCTGCACCAGCCAGAATCAGGCTTTGTGAAACTTTCACACCAACTTGTTTTAATTTTCGGTCAAGTTTCATGAACTACTCCTTACGGGTCGTATCAGAGTTGAAAAAACGATTCTCAAGACAGCAGAATCCAGAACGTCACCACAACGATGAGCGTCGCCTTGATAGCCGCATGCACGGCTTCATCTCCGCCCAGATTGCTCTTGGCCCAGCCACGATATGTAGAAACAAGAATCCAGCCGGCAATCATCAAAACCACGACGCAACCAACGCCAACTATCAGTCCCCAGACATCGACCGAGTTAAAGCCGGAACCTGCCTTGAAGGCCTCCTCAGTGGTCATGGCCGCCTCTCCAGGTAGTTCCCAACCACGTCACCTTCAATAGCGCCGAGGTGACGAGGTGGCATACGCCTGGGTGACAGGTAATCATCCAGTCCACGCTGAATAGCACGCACATCATCGCGAGCCCGCGGTACGTCCAGATACACGTCCACACCCCCTGCCTGGATGGCCTGCCTTGCTTCCAGACGCTCCAGCACAGTCACAACCTGTTCGAGCTGAATCTGGATCAGCGCAAGGTCGCGACGCTGGATCTCGTCATAGGGCTCTGATGCCCAGGCCGGACTGGCCATCGCGAGCGGCGTGGCCAGTAACAGAAAAAACGGTTTGATAAGGGACATGTGCCAAGTAACCCCCGGCGTTATGCTTTGCGACAGTGTCAAAGCTCAGGGGGAGCAATGCGATAGAGAACATTAAGCGCGGAGCAAGGGGTTTTAATGGGAGCCGAAGGCAGTCTGAAGAACACCGGTTTTTCCGGTCAGAGGTATTTCTTGAAGGTGCTGGTCGCAATCGCAATGAGCAGGCCGAACAAGGCGGCGCACGGCAACAGGAACAGGTTGGGGTGGATGGCAAACGGCAGGCTCAGGTAAACCAGCCAGCCGAGCAGAAACACCGGAATCACGGTGCGCTTGGCGTGGTGGTAGATGAAAGCGCTCTCCCGGCCAGCACCGAAGCGCCGCAGATCGCGAAGCACAAGCCCGTCGACCAGCCCCACCAGCGCAGCCAGCAGGAACAGCGGGCTGGTCAACAGGAGAATGACACAGCGGGTCAGGGTCATCAGGGTGACGTACATGGCTGCCAGGGCATACTCCTTGAGCCTGCCAACCCAGCCCGAACTATCAGCATTCAATGCCCACTCGGCTATGCCACTTCGGACAAACAGCCACTCATTCACTGCCGCCAATGCCTGACCGGAAAAGATGACCGGGTCCGACACCAGCAAGGAGCGGGAAAAGTTGCTGTCCAGCCAGCGCATCTCCTGCCGCATCACGTATTCGGCATGATCCGCACCGGGCAAGCTCCACCATGCAAAATAGATCCCGGCCCACTCGATCAGTACCGAGATGAAGATCGAAACCAGCACCACTCCCAGCACCTTGAACGGCAGGGAAAGGGTTCTGGAAAGCAGCCCTGTCCGTTTCTTTTCAGCGGCCCTGACACGCGGGTCGTCAGCCATCAGCCGGGTACTCTGCCGGATCATCCGGCGCGACCTGTTCCCTGGTGCTTTGTACCACTCCCTGGAACAGGCCATGCGTGTCCTGCGGCTGTGGATTGGCTATGGCGAACCCATCGAAAGCCTTGCGTAACTCAGGATCAATTTCCATTGGTGGCGGTGCGACTGCTTCCCACCAGCGCTCACCCGCGCTGAATTGTTTGCGCATGCCGACCGCAATGTCCGACACCGACTGTGGTACATCCTTTCCCTTGTCCGGCAGCGGCAGGGGCATACGGATTTTCCATAGCTGACCGCCTTCCATCAATACGAACGCCTGTCCCTTGGGTAGGTTGACGATGTCGGCAGGCTCCAGCATAGGCACCGCTACGGTGCTGATCCGATCCCCACCCGAGCTGGTGAAGTCCACGTCAGAATCCGGGTTGCTGTTATCCGATGCCATGGAAACCAGCATGCGGGTCTGCACGTTTACCTGGCGTAGCTGGTTGGTCAACAGCTCGGCGGTCTTGTCCTCCCTGACTCGTAACATGATCAGGTTGTTAAAGTTACCTATCACCTGACCCGCCTTGGCAGCGCTACCAATCCTGGCCTCGATGTCCGAGACCGTCTGGGTGTACGCCGTTACCTGGATGCCCGCACCACCGCCCTTGTTTACCAGCGGAATGAACTCGGGCCCCATCAGCTCGTTGAACTCATCGCAATGCAGGTTGATTGCCACCTTACCGCTGACCGGGGCAGGCAATCCGTCATCCACGCCAAATTTATAGATATGCCCAGCCACGCTCACCAGATCGGCAAACATGGAGTTGCCTATTGCTTGAGCTACCTCGAAATCGCTCAATGCATCAAGACCCACATAGACAATGCCGCGCTTTCGGATTACCTGCAGCCAATCGAATATCGGCCGGGTATCTTCGAGATCATCGTAGTCTGGCGATAACAATTCATTGATACGCCCACTGGTCAATTTCTCCAGTAGCGGCAGCAATGACGCCACTATCTTGTCAAAGTAGGTCTTGTCGTAACGCACTGCTGAGAGCAACCCTTCGAGTACAGGGTCCTTGATCGACACGTCTGGCGACTGCAGGTACTGAATGAGGGCCACCACCCGCTTGTCACGGCCAAGCATGTTTCGTGGCCAGTTCCTGTCGTTCAACCGCCCCTCGAACTCGGCCACATGCGCCCATGCCCCGGGCAACGCCGCTTCCAGCCGTTGCTCGGCATACTCCACGAGCAGGCCATCAATATTCACCACATCCGCGAGAATCTGTTCATAGCTTGGCCGGTGCCCAAGGGCATGACGCGCGCGATTGACGATATTCACAAAGCGCCAGGCGAACTCCCTGAAAGCGGCACTATTGCCCTCGTTGGGCAACGCATTGGCAATCCGGGTAGCGACCTCCGAGAGCCGACCGAACCGGCCTACTGCGTTATAGCGCGCCGACAATGCCGGCCATCCGAGATGAAACACATAGAATTCATTCTGGCGTCCCGCGCGAACCGCCTCGATGTACATGCGCACCAGCAGGTCCGCATCCCCTTTTGGATCAAAACAGATCACTACATCCTGGCTGGACCGATGAATATCCTGGGTAATCATTACCTCGGCCATGCGCGTCTTGCCAACCCGGGTCGTGCCCTCCACCAGGGTATGGCCAACGCGCTCACCCAATGGCATCCAGGCGTCCTGCTCTTTCCACTCAACAGCATGTATGGCCGGGTTCCCGCCAACCGGGGGTAACGGCCTGACGGGATTGAGTGGCGAGTCCACCCCCAGCAGGCGAACCAGTAACCGCGCTGCACGATACCGGTCCAGCCGGATTTCCATGCGCCGAGCTAATCGATACCCCCGCCTGGATTGCAGATAAACCTGTGTCTCTGGCTGCTGCGCTTCATGCAAGCGCTGAGTGTGCCTCGCCTCCCAGCGAAATCCCCTGCCAAGCCAAAGGTACCTATTGCTGACCGGGATCTGCTGGCTACGCATGGCAAAGCGCGGCAAGCGACGCATATTCCGGCGATACCGCAATACGACCCATGCTTGTCTACCGCGATGCGCGGCAAATACCAGAAAGCCAGCGGCCATGCCCAAGCCAATTGATGGCGTCAAGGCTACCGACCAGGGCGCCCACAAACAGAGTGCCGCACAACCAATACAAACCCATGCCGTTTGCAGCTCGACTGCCGGGCGCAGCATGGATTCCATTGGGTGTCTCTGTCTCATGCCCTCTCCGCTCCCTTAATGCCATACCGCTCGCCGGTCGAAGCAGCCAAAGCTGCTTCAGCAACAGCCAGACCATGCTGCGCGAGCATGGCCACCAGCGAGTCGAAATGATCGGGATCGAAGTCGCACAAAGCTGTAAGGCCGGTAAGTACAGGGTCGGCCTTGATTGTCGATGCGTGCTTGCCGACGTATAGCTTCAGAGCCGCGATCCGCCGATCTCTGTATTTGAACCGAAGCGGTAATGATGGTGCTGCCAGAGCCTCTGCCGACCGTATTATTTCAGCCCAGGCACCCTCTGCGCGCAAGCTGGACTGGGCGTATTCCAGGCAGAGCTGATCCAGTTTTTCATGTGTATGCACGCGCTCTACGAGTGCGCGAGGCAATACCTGTCGCTCCTCCTTCATTGCGTGCAAGGCAATCCACATCACACGGCATAACCAGAACAAATGGCTGTGTTCGCCAACCACCACCGGCTTGCCCAGGCTTGGTAGTTCCATACTGGAAAACGCATTCACCGGCATCATCAGTCCAACTTGCTCACTCACTGCTCCACCCCCGCATGGGTAATCAACGCCGGGTAATGTGACAGCCCCAGCAAGACGGCCAGGTCGTCGCCTGCGACAGGGTCAATACGCAACCCGGGCACGGCATCCAGCAACAGCTGCAATGTTGCGGCCGACTGCGCATTCACCGCCAGGCCAGTGGCTCCTATCTCCAGCAGGTGTTGGCTTCTTGCGGCCAGCCAGCTGAGGCTCAGCGGATCATCGCCGACAATGAACAGTGGCTGGAAGCCGGCAGGCAGGCTCAGGTCCCTTCGCTCCACTGGCCCAGGGCTCAGGGTTTTTGTCACCACCGGCAACATATCTTCGATGCTATAGGGAGCTGTACGGGCCACCTGAATTCCTTCATGTTCTGGCACCCCTGCGCCGCCAATAGCCACGTAATAAGGACGGGCAGACTCCCCCCCGATATCCGCCACCACTTGCAGCGACATCTGATTGTCCGGAGCGGCTAGCGTTATCTGCGACCAGCCCATTGCCACCACCAGACTGCCTGCAGCCAGCGGCCAAACTGTTCGGCTCATGAAAAACATATCAACCTCCGGGAGTAATCCAGACCATAACCACCGGCTCAATCCAGGAGACCGGCGCTGACTTGAGTGGCTGGGAATGAGGGGAGCGCGAACGACCAGCAGGGCGCTGAACTGAAGCAATGACGGGATAATCCATGCGCGCGGCAACCAGCTCTGTATAGCGTCTGGCAGCATCCCCGCCAGCCGGTCGGTGATAACGGCCAGCGGCGGTCAGCCAGTCACCAGTAGTATCAAAGTGTGCGCGCAAGATAGCTGCTGCAGCGTCCATATTCTGAGCCGGATCCAGTGCAGCGCAAGGGTCCGCAAAGCGTCCAGTGAGACCAAACAGATCCGGGTTCCAGCGGACATTCAGCTGGGCCATACCCACATCTACCAGCGAGGTCTGCCCCAGCGCCTCATTCAGTGCAATGCACGCCTGATCGCGGGTATCGTAATACCGGCCCTTTCCGGCAACGTTCAGTGTCCAGGGCCAAGGCTTGTGCTCGCCCTGGTACGCTCGACCTGACTCAGTGCGAGCCATTGCATAGAGAATTACTGCCGGCACGCCATGCCGGTCTCCGACCGATACAAACAGGTCAGGAGCTTCGGGCTGCGCTGCCAGATCCGGCACCACAGAACCTATCAAGAAGGCTATTGCCATGACTTCTGGAAGAGGCATGCGCATGCGGTTCACCGCGAGCGAACAAGAGGCAGAGTCAGGCCAGCACCTAAGCCCGCACCATGGTTGAGCGTGATCGCGCCGCTGGTAACCCGTTCAGTCGGTATCCCCAACTCAGAAGCCCAGCGCCTGATCTTGCCGTCATCGCCATCACTGTCTGTGACCCAGACATTCAGTTCGCGCCCCTCAGCCACCAGTTCCATCACCGTCTTGCCGCAGGCATCACAGCCAGACAGTGCCACCACGACATCATGTCGTGCCGGCGCGGCGAGGAGGCTCAAAAGCCCAGGGTCAGACTTTCCTGACATGGGCGGCCGTATCGAGAAAGTAGAAACTCGGGGCTGGTCGCCTGCTATGCGCGCTATGGCCTCATCATAAGACCGCTGGTAAGCAAGTTCGCGCTCGATACGCTCATACTCGAACCGGGCCTGCAGCTCTGCATAGCGACGTCGTTCCTGCTCTGTCCGGGCCTCAACACCCAACGCAGTAAGCGGATCCAGGCCAGGCGACAGAATACCCCGCCGCCCCGCCATCAAGGCTTCGTATCGATCCCATTCCAACGCCGAAAGACCCCACTCGCTGGCCCTGACCTCGCTGCGTTCCACTCGACTCTCGACCTGCTCGGGTTGATCAATCATCAGTGCTTGCTGGTTGGTTTGTGCTTCTTGCGCATTGGCCTGTAACACCATGCAGGTCGCCAGCAGGGCTACCAAATATTGGGCCTTCAACAGGTTAATCATGAGACCTCCTATTGCACTGCCAGCTCAACCACACCGCTGTCAGAAATAAATTCCGCAGACCGGTCGCCCACACGGGAAACCCGCCACCCGGCAAAAGACTCACCCTCCTCCAACAGCCGGACCTGATTCAGTGCCTGTGCACCCTGCGACGCCACAGCCACAAAAAGACGCCCGCCACGAAGCTCTATGCCTGTCACATCGAATGAGGGTGCGACCGGTTTGATTGTTGGCACTGAACTGGCTGGCTGGACGCTGCGTCGTACCGGCCTGGATTGAGCGGCCTGTAACTGGTTGATTTGAACCGTCATGCGCGCTACGTCCTCTTTCAAGCCACTGAGCACTGCATCCTGCATCCCTTGCAACGCACCCAGCTCGGCCACCAGCTCCTGCAGAGCCGTCACCTGGTCAACGACGTCGTTATGCTGGCCTCGATATTCCATTGCCAGCTTTCGCAGACTGTTATTTGCCACAACCAGACGTTGATCAACGCCGTCTTTGGCATCCAGCAGTCGAGTTTCCATTTCATCCAGGCGTTCCTGGTGCTCAGCCAGCCGGGACAACAGCATGTCTGTTTCCGAATCTGAACAAGCGCCCAGCGTCAGTACCAGGCACGCCAGCATCGCTCTACGGATCATGGTTAGTCTCCAGCTTGATCCAGCTTGGCAACTCGCAGGCTGAAGCACACTTCCCGTGTCACCGGCTCAACCTGCAATTGATAACTCGGCCCACTGAGCAGCTGAAGTGCGGCCTGCAGCGGCATGGGGCCTAACTCGTAGTGCGCCGCCGGCAATGGGCGGCTGAACAGGGTTTCAATGACCGGTTTCCCTGTCTCTGAACACAGCTGGTAACCGGACCTATCCAAGGTATGTGCAAGCCCATCACCGACAGTGGGATTGAGCCTTGTCGGTATCCTGACCTGGACCATTTGCTGCATCAGATTGCTTTGGCCTGCGTGGGCCGACGTGGACACCAGCGTGTATCGCCCTGTGCGCAGGACTTCTATCGACGTGGGATTGAATTCGTCATTAAGCTCGGCGGCAACAGGCTGGTAATTGAGCAGATCAAGTTGCTGAGAATCCGGATATTGATCTGCCAGGTTGTGCTCAACCGGCTGCTGCACGCAACCGCTCAGAGCACCTGTGGCGCTCACAACAGCAAGCAAAAGAACATGCGGCAAGCGATAAGACATGATGGGTGCCCTCCTGATGAGTCGTTGCGGAGGCACAATGCTGGAAGTCGTACAGGACAGCGATGGAGAATGTTAATTGAGTTCAGGTGTTTTCTGCGAACCCGGCTGGCCTTCCTCGATTGTTGGTCGCGCCACACTCAATGATTCAACGTTGACCGACCGCTGATGCTGTCTGATAATGAAAGCTAACCCCGCTGGCTACTGACGGTTTCAGTAGCGCCCTTTGAGTCCTTGTGGCTCATTGCCCTATAAGTGCCTGCGACTGGTGAAAAGGCACGGCTCAACGTCCAAGACGTCCACGGTGTTGCTACCAGAGCCCAGTCTCCCTGTACGTCGCCCTCTTGGTCGAGGGCCTCATTTTTTGCTTGAGATTGGCCAATCATGACGCTTCTTCGAGGCAACATGATTGGCCAATCTTCAGATAGCTTCACCCCGGCAGGACCCACTGCCTGAACCCTGGGCTCCCTTTGTGCGGGAATCGTGCATACATACTACCGAGACACGCTGCAATCAGACTCGGGTACGACACGACGCATGGCTTGCCGGACATGCATGGCGTATAGCAGCTTTCATACTCATGCTACCTGGCCCATAGCCTCCCATTACGCTCAAACTGCTTTCACAAAGAAAACAACGCCAGCTTTGAAATCGCTGGCGTTTTTTATTTGGGTATACGGATTTAATGGTTGATGGGGCACCTTCACCCCATCAATCTGATACCACCCTCAAATGGTTGATAGATCGACCCCGTAGTTGAGTTTCTCTGCAAAGTCCGGCAGTCCGTAACCGATGGTTTTCTTGTAGAAAGGAGAGTCTTTCGTAGTCGGTGCCTTCTTCTTGTGCTTCGTGGTGTAGAGCATTCGTGCCCGCATCACCTCGAAGGAGTAACCGCGCCCTTCACGGTTCTTATCCTTGGCCAGTCGGCTGATGGACTCCGTGTAAGCGTTGGTGACGGGTATGTCCGTCTCGAAGTAGGTCATGATCTCTTCGCGCCAGTTTTCCCACTGCCCTGACCAGATCGCTCCAGACTTTCTTTTGGCCCTTCCGGATGGTGGCTATCCACTCGTCCAGGGCGGCTTCTGCCTGGAGCCGTGTGGTGGTATCCCAGATGCCGTAGAAGCACTCCTTGTGCTCGTAGGTGGCCAGCAGTTGCGGAAACGCGCCTGTCCAGGTCTCCATGATGAGGCGCTCCCGGTCTGAGACTTCGTGAGCGCGTTTCAACAGGATTTCCCGGTCTCCCTTGAGAGTTCGGCTCTGGGACGGTTTCAGCTCCTTTCTGAGGCCCTTGCGCACCCTTTCTATCGCATCGTTGGCCATGCGCAACTTATCGACCACGATACGGGTTTGGGGCAGCACAGCCTTGACCGCTGCCTGGTAGGGCATACGGCGAGAGCTTTTTGCCAATAATGAGCATTATTTAACCCTTCAACGCCAGAATGCGTCTGGCACCGTTAAGTACAATGACCCCCGCGATGGTGCCGATAATCAGATCCGGATAATTGGACCCGGTCCACGCGATCAGGGCGCCGGCGGTGATGACCCCCAGGTTGATCACCACGTCGTTGGCCGAAAATATCCAGCTAGCCTTCATATGAGCTCCGCCCCCTCGATGTTTGGATACCATCAGTAGACAGGCGGTATTGGCAATCAATGCGACGAATGCGATGGCTATCATCACCAGCGATTCAGGCTCACTACCGAATACAAAGCGCCTCACGACCTCTACGAGTACGCCAACAGCCAAAACCAGTTGGACCACACCAGCAACGTGCGCAACACGGACCTGCCTTTTCACGCTATGCCCAACCGCATAAAGAGCGAGTCCGTACACTGCCGCATCGGCAAAATTGTCCAGGGACTCTGCAATGAGGCCAGTTGACTGAGCCATCAGACCGGCAGTAATTTCCACCACGAACAGAAGTGCATTGATGCCGAGCAACCAGCGCAGGGTCCCGGATTCTTGCTCAGCAGAAGCTGCCGAGAACTCGGCGGCCTTGATGGTCTCCGGATTTGCAGCAACGCTTTCCTGAAGCGCGGCTCCTAGCCCCAAGGTCTTCAGTTTCGATGTGACGGGCTCGACCTCGCCGTCATGCACGACCTTCAGCCGGCGGTTCGACAAGTCGAAGGACAGCGCTCGAATCTCCTCAAAGCCGCTCAGGGCTAGGCGAATCATTCGCTCTTCTGACGGACAGTCCATCTTCGGCACGGCATAAACGCTGACCCATCTCCCCGGCACTTCGGAGGAGGTCTGTATATCGGTATCCGCTGCGGACGTAGCATCACCGCCACGGGCGCCTCCACAGGATTTGCTCATGATACGACTCCACTTGAACAATGTTGTGGCACCATTTAAATCTATAAAGCTACTATAAGGTCAATAGAGTAAAGAATCCGTTGGGGGAGGAGGCTGATGCGTATTGGTCAGTTGGCGCAGTTGGTAGGGGTCGAAACACAGACGATCCGCTTCTATGAACAGCAGGGCTTGTTGCCGCCGCCTAGTCGGCAGGACAACGGTTACCGTGTCTATACCGAGAAGCATGGTGAGGGGCTGGCCTTCATCCGTCGCTGCAGAATCCTGGGCCTGTCACTGGCTGAGATTCACAAACTACAGAGCTATCAGGACGACCCTCATCAGCCTTGCACCGCCGTCAACGCCTTGCTCGATGATCACATCTCTCATGTGCGGTCGCAGATAACCGCTCTGCAGGCGCTTGAGAATCAACTTGTTTCACTGAGAGCGAGTTGCAACGATGACCGGGAAATTGAGGCGTGTGGGGTTCTTACTGGAATTAGCGAAGGAAACACGCATCCAGCAGTAGGTGAAACATCAACCATTTAATCCGCTTACCCTTATATTTATGGGCGTACGGCCATGGGTTGAAGCTCTGCACAATCTCAACCCTGTATGTTCTGTCGTTTTTCTTTAATTTGGAAAGACAAGTAGTGCTTACTTTCCACTCCTTTCAGCCATCTAGCGCAGGGCGCGTTGGTGATCAGCAGAGGGAATTCCTTTTCCTTTCCTCTGATAAGGGTTTTTACCTCGCGGAGTGTTACGAAATTCAGTTTGATCCCCATCTTGTCCAAGTGCGCCAATGTCGGGCGTGTCCACTGGGTCGGTTTGCCGGCTAGAAGGTTTTCAGTGAACCGTTGCAGCCACTCCAGTGCCGACCGCTCTTGCTGTGTTAATCGCATAGTCATCACATCTGTCCTCTATGTTTGCTGCCCCCAGACGCAAAAACGCTTTATGCATGCGTAACAACCCATCAGTTGATTAACCGGTGTTGGGGATACCGTTAGCATTTTCAAACGACGCCTTGCACTTCGGAAACCCACTGCAGGCCCAGAAGTCATAAGCCCCTTTCCTGCCCGTCCCAATTCGATGCAGCAAGGGCTTGGTGCATTTCGGACAGGCATGCGCGCTCGGTTCCGGCTGCGGGGTGCGTGCTCTGGCTTTGCCCGGTTTGCCCTTGGCATCCGGCAGTGCGGTTTTGCACTCCGGATAGCCCGAACAGCCCCAGAAGAAGCCTTTGCTACCCTTGCGACGCCGTAGCGCTGAGCCGCATTGCGGACAGGCATGCTCGGCTGCAGGCAAACTAATCTGATTCTGCCGCAGACCTCCCAGCTCCTTGTCCAGCAGTGCCCAGGTCTGACTGATAACCTGGTCATAGGTCATACGTCCCTCGGCGATCAGATCCAGCTGGTCCTCCAACTCGCGGGTGAAATCCAGATTGGCAAAGGCAAAGGTGCCCACCAGCGCATCCCGGATGAGCTCGCCGGTCGGTGAAGGCGACAGAAAGCCCTTGCTGTCCTCCAGCAGATAAACCCGACCGGTGATGTTCTCTAGAATGGCCGCATAGGTACTTGGCCGCCCGATGCCCTGTCGCTCCAGCTCCGCTACCAGAGTGGATTGCTTGAAACGCACCGGTGGTTTGGTCACCTTATCCAGGACCCGCGCATCCACCGCCTGAATATTCTTCCCCACGTCCAGCCACGGTATCGGATTGACCGGTTCGGCCTGCGCGCCGTCCTCCGGATCATCCTGCCCATAGACCCGCATCCAGCCGGGATCGACCAGCTTGCGGCCACGACCGATAAAGCGCACCGGCAAACCCTCAGCATCCCCGGTCAACAATACCTTGCGCACCGCATAGCGCGCATCGGCCAGCTGCGAGGCAACCGCCCGCCGCCAGATCAGCTCATAGAGTGCCTGCTGGCTCGCATCCTCACCCGCCTGCAACGCCGCGACATCCGCAGGCCGGATTGCTTCATGCCCCTCCTGCGCACCCTCCTTGGCTTTCCAACTGCGTTGTTTCTCGGCCAGCTGCAAGCCCGCCGACAAGGCATACGCTCGAATCGCCTCGATGCCCGCAGCGTCCAGATTGGGGTTGTCGGTACGGTGGTAGGTAATGGCGCCCTGCTCATACAGCTTCTGCGCCAGATCCATCACCCGCTTGGGCTTCATCTTCAACCGTTTGCCGGCCTCCTGCTGCAGCGTGGAGGTGGTGAAGGACGCGGCGGGTGCGCGGTTGGCGTAGGCACTCTCGAACCGTGCCACCTGCACATCCCGCACCTGCGCCACCCGCTCGGCCAGAGCCCGGTCGAGCAGATACTCTTCACCTTTGAGCAGATGCGGGCGGGTATCCCATTGAGCCCGCCAGAGCGCTTTGGGGTTGTCCGGCCAGTGTCCGGGAATCGGCAGGGACAGCTCCACGCCAAAATGGGTGACCGCCTTGAAGTTGGCAATTTCCCGCTCACGATCCACCACTAGCCGCACAGCAGGGGACTGCACCCGACCAGCGGAGAGCGCGTGACCGGCGCTATTGGACAACGCCGGGCTGACCTTGTAACCCACCAGCCGATCCAGCACTCGCCGCGCCTCCTGAGCGCGCACCCGGTCATGATCGATGGCCCGCACCTGCGACAGCGCCTCGCGGATCTTGTCTTTGGTGATGGCAGTAAAGGTGATGCGCTTGGGCTGCTTCAGCCGCAGGGCATCGGCCAGATGCCAAGCAATGGCTTCGCCTTCACGATCCGGGTCAGTCGCCAGAATCACCTGATCAGCAGCCGCCACCTCCTTGCGCAGCTTGGCCAGCACGCCCTTGCCCCGGTCGGTCGGCACATAGGTCGGCTTGAAACTGGCCGGATCCACACCCAGCTCACGCCCGGGCAGATCGCGGACATGCCCGACACTGGCAACCACCTTGTAGCCGCGGCCCAGGATCGAGCTGATTTTCTTGATTTTGCCCGGCGACTCCACGATCACCAAGGTCGTCATATGTCTCGCCCCCAGGGCCGCTCAATGGATTGCGTAAATCAATAGCCACACGGCCAGATCGTTTAATGCCTGGCTGTCAGCGCAGAGCATCATTTGCTACGCGTTCGACACGCTGCATCACGGCCGGCACGCTCGGCCCCTCATTGCGGCCATACACGCTATAGGTAAGCAGAACGTCCGCTCCGCTTTTGCCTTTGCTCACCAAAGTGGTCAGGCTTCCATCGAAATAGACACGTGTCATCGAGTATGTGGTGCCAGGAACCGCGCTGAATGTGTAGCCACCACCGTTGAACATCATACCTCCCGCCATGGTCCCGTGCTGAGCCACAGCCTCTTGTGGTGTCAGGTAGCCAAACGCATTCTTGAGCAGCGCCGCTGCCGAATCCACATCTCCGGAGTAACTCATGCGTAACTCATCCCGTTCACTTACACCCGGAAGGGTGGCCATCCCTGCATCCGCTCCCGATGTTCTGGATGCCACTGGCCGAGAGCTGTCCATGGCCCCTGCAGGCAGCGTATCTGGGTCATAGTTAACCGGTTCCCCGGTCATGGGATTATTCATGCAGCTAAGGCATTTCCCCTGATAGTAGACGTGTTGATCGTTCGCACAGCCGACCAGAATGAACGCAGCAAGGCCAGCAGTCAGCAAGGTAATGTTCTTCATGTGTTTTCTCGTTGTCATGGTGATGGCATACCCAACAAGAGGGCTGATAGAAACCTTACGCCCTTGCGCAAGACCATTCCGGAACAAGGTCTCATTCAGACGTCAGACAGCTACCCTCATTTTCCATGAAGGAGTCTTCCGGTACAGCAGGTTCGAGTGGCTCTGATGGCTGCACGACCTGATCAGACACGCTCGACTTCTGGGCCATGACCACATCGTCAATTCGATACGGCAAGATACCAACGGATCGCGCGCGCACCTTCATTGCAGACCGCTCTTCATTGTTAACACCGGTCCATTGGTCGCGGATCATTCGGCCCGCCACCATCACGCGCATACCTCGCTGATAGAGCTGTGACCACTGCTCACAGGTATCAGCATCACGGGAGATCTCAACCGGTGCCCAGAAACCGCCTCGATCTTCAAAGTTGCCTTCGCCAACCGCGACTGGATTATCAAAAAAGACATTCAAGCGCAGAATGCCTCTGGGTGGTGAGTTGTCACTGGTGGGGAATACCTTGACCTGCGGATCAGACCCAATATTACCTTCACCTTCGAAATGTGTACTCATGAGAAGCGCTCCACTTCTTGCTATTGTGAGTACACACTGCCGCAGACAGATCGAGCTTGAAACGCTGAATCAGATTTCAGACTGACAGGTATTCTGCGACAGCTTGCCCCTGTCTAAGTGAACACCTATCCCAGTCGGTTTGTGAGCTCATCAATATGTTCCAGCGACTGCAATGTTGTTCGTAACCTGCGCATGGTTGCGTTCACTGTGCCTGCCTGGTTGTTGATCAAACAGCGCTCCACCTCAATGTCATATAACACTCGGCGCTCTCCCTCCGACTGCACCTGGTTAAACACCTGGTCAAACTGCGCCATGCCCATCGACCGGCTACCTACACTTCTCCAGCGCACCATCGGCACTCGATCACCTCGTTTGGATTCGGTGTGCGGGGTAAGGACGATCCGGTATGCCTTCAGTAATAGATTGTGCTGTTGGGCAAAATCATGAGCAGCCTGCTCCAGGTGCCGTGCGTAGACTTCGATCTCAGCCATATACTTCAGCAGCCCCCCCTTACCCTTAAAGGGGTAAAGGCCCTTTACCCTTTGGTAACAAGTTCGTGGCAAGTCGCAGCTGTCTGGTGGTAGACGCTCAACGGTCACAGTTGGGTTCTTTCGCATACCACCTCGACTCCTCTTGACCCTGATGGCACTGCCATCACTGCGTGACTAAAACCCTCGATCCAGTCATCCGTTGATGGCACTGCCATCACTGCGTGACCAAAACCCTCGATCCAGTCATCCGTTGATGGCACTGCCATCACTGCGTGACCAAAACCCTCGATCCAGTCATCCGTTGATGGCACTGCCATCAAAATGAGAAAACCAACCTAGACCTCATCCGCACCCAACAGACCACCTCCTGCTACAGGCTCTGGCTTGGTCGCCTGGTCTATTAACTGCTCCAGGTTGTCTGCATCCGGATCTTCATGAGTGTTTCTATCTGCAACACCATCACGCTGTCGAAGGGGCGGTGCGTAAGGGCTTCGGCGAATGCCGCTCAGTACATCGGGTGCAAGTTCGCCATATTTCGCTACGGCATCACGGGCACGGGCATTGGCTGCTGCAAAATCATCACGGGTAGCACCGCTCAGCCCCGGGTATCGCTGCGGAGCAGAACAGAGTCCGCGAATGGCATTTGCGCTGATGCGCAGCGCCTCATGAGCATCACTTCTCACGATCATGGCGATATGCTGGGCAAGCAGAATGTTGCGCACTATTCGGTCATAGCGAATCAGCTGATGGATTCCCTGCCAGCCCTGTTGTCCACCCGGGTACACGCCCGTGCGAAACGGCTTCTGTGAGATGTTCTCAGCGATGGACAGCTCTTCAGGAACCGAAGCCAGCAGTGCTTCGGACTTTGCATACATGGGGTCCAGGATGTTTTTGACGTCATGCAATTTGGCGTCGATGCGCAACATCCAGTCGTCTGAATAGGGGTCATCTTTGGCGGCGTTCTGCTGAATGCGGCCTACCAGAGCCAGGAACTGACGCATGCCGATAATCTGGGGTTTACCGGACTCAACGTCTCGTCCCCACCAGGTCCGCGTTGCGTGGTAAGTATGCAGTGTCAGCTCTATTTTGCTGCGCAGCGCTCCAACATCTATATCAGCCATGGCATCCAGCTCCTCAACAGTTCATCTGTGGTCAGGAACTCTGCGCATCTGGCTGGCTTCAGGACATAGATAATAAGAATCCCGGCGGGGATTGTTTCGTGTTTATCTCATTAAAGGATCAGCGTCTCAGACCTAACGAGTCGAGCAATTTTTTTCTGCTCGCTGCGGCTTGAGCTTGCGTTAATTGCGTCGCCGGTTGGGATAGTCCTTGCCCTGCCATCTCAGAACCGTGTCGTGCTTCGACCTCAAGCCCTATCGCAACACCCTCGCCACAACGCATGTCGCGTATGTTTTCGGCGTAACGAGTGATAACGAACTCACCTGCCTGAGCGCTTTTGATCAGGGATCGCAACAGACCCTTCGGTGTACGAACTTTACCTGCCAACACTCGTCCCGCCGTTTCATCGAGCACAGCTTGAGCAACCTCTGAGCCTAGGCGTTGAAGAACGGCCAAGAGCTCTTGGCGCTCTTGCGGTTCTATCCGCAATTGCTCATGCCAGATCAATCCTGGATCCGCCTCGGTACCTGTACTTGTTTTTAAATAAATACCATTACGTACTGGTACTGTATTCGCTTGGTTCTCAGAGCGAACTTGGCTAGATCTTCCGTAAACCATTGATTTACCACTTAGTTCTCTCTGCGAACTTGGGCGGTTCTCCGTTTGGCTGCTACTTGGTTCTCTCCCGAAACCCGGTATTACTGGGGAGTTCTCTGACGGTGACTGATGGTTCTTTCTGTCTTGCTTGGTGCTGCCACGCCGCTGGTCACGCATTTCAACAAAGCGTTGGGCTCGCTGATTGAGGCGCGTTTGCTGCCCTCCACTCTCCATCGCCGAATGAACGCGCTCAGCTACAAACCGGACTGAGCTGTTGTTATGCGACAGGCACTGGACTACGAACGCGTTGTAATCCGAATCGAGTAATGCCGCTTCTTCAAAGCTCAACGGCTCATCATGCAATGCATAGACATTGCCCATGATGCGTCCGGTATCATGACGGGCCTTATGACATAAGCTCATCCAGCGGGTGAGCCTGAGTACGGCAATCACCCGCGCTACCGTCCCGCGTGACGCTGACGTTCCAGGCGAAGCTCGCAACAACGGTTGCAACTGGTCGTATGTTGGAAAAGCGGTGCTGCGATCAGCCTCGGTCATCAGGCGGATCATTTGCCACCCCAGGACATCCACAGCACCAAGATACTCATCAAGTAGCAGGCCTCTGGGTACTGTTTCGTGGGGGTTTCCGAAAAACAGTAATCCATCCAGTTCGCCCGCATGTGAAAGCTTGCTGTCGGAGAATCTCTGGGTAATGGAGGACGTTGCACGCCCAACCAGTACCTGCCAGTCCTCTATCGAGCGCATACCTTTCTCCCATCAGCCAGCTGGAGCTTGCTGCGAGAGCTGGAGCTGACCGTTTGCGCCCAAGTCTTTACCAGTTGCCAGACCACGCCCAAGGGTATGCAGGTTTCCTCACAGAGCACGATCATGCCTTGGATGTCATCCGCGGCATCGGGTGCGGTGGGAGCGGCGCTGATATCTTGCCAACGCCGAAAGGCATCATGCTCTTCTGTTTCCGTCGGCATCGCCACACGTCCCTGACGGGATTCCAGTCCAAGCAGTGCACGCCGGGTCGAGCAATCGTTTCCTGTCAGCCCAAAAAACGAAGACATCATCTGAACAGACGCTCCGAGCTCCAGGCATCGATCAATGGTCTTCTCGCGATCCATGTCAGAACTGAGCCGGCGAAATACTCCGCCCAAAAGATCATGATCAACTGAAAGGCGGCACACCACAGGATTGCTGGTGGCGAGCGCATCAATATCGGTCGCGCTAAGCCGACGCAGTTCGCGAAGCTCGTCATCATTGAACCCGAGAGCTCGCGCCCTGCGCATATTTCCTTCGCGGACATAGGTTATGGCCTGACGAAGGATCGCTAATGTCACAACAGTATCCATATCAGCTATCTCCCCTGGTGGATTCCTGGGTGCGTAGAACACGGACCAGCCGGATCAGCCTGAACAGGCGAATCAGCACCTCATCCGGCAAGTGCTCGGCTTCACCTGCCGTGCCAAGCAAATCACCAATCAGGCTGATATCGGATGGGTAAGCCGGTTGCACTTCGCCAGATAGAGCCGCCAGCAACTGCCAGACTTTTTGAGCGGCAGGGTCCTGCTCAAGATCTCCAGACAGAGGCTGCAAATGATATCCCAACCCCTCTTCCTGATTGAGCTGCAATGGAGCTGGATACAGTTCCGTGTCCGAAAGCGGGAATCCAGCCCACTGGCCTAGTGACTGGGCAAGGCGATAAATCACATATCGGAGTTTCTTTGGTGTCTGTACATGGGCGTCGACCCACCAGATGTCGGTGACAGGTGTCAGCGGCCCAGCCGACATCAGCGGTATGGATTGGACGGCAAAGTCCTGAAAATCACCTGCCTGGCCTCCGTGCATGGCGGCAACGGCGTGACGTAGCTTACGCTTGCCTTCCGGCTCATCAATCACCGACAAGGTCAGACTGTTGATACGTTCTTCGTCCGTTCGCAGGTCAGCTTCTTCTTCCGCCTCCGGGATTGCCAGATCATCATCTGAACGCAGCACGGCAATGCTGTCCTGATCGGTTACCTGTTCATGCTCATTAATAGGTAATACCGACTCTTCAGAGGCAACGGCGGCCTGCCTGCCTTCAAGGAGTTTGCGGTTCTGTGCCCGCAACGCATTAAGCTCCTGACGTAGATAGCTGTTCTCATCACTAAAGGTTGGCTGGTCATCTGTGGTACGGGGTGGGCTTTGTGATGGACCCGAGGGTTCGAATTCAAGTGGCTCGCTGGTATCAACCTCCTGCCGAGGCCTGCGCTCGCGCTTCGATGGCTCGTCCTCTTCACCCGGCAGAGGCGGGTAAAACTTCAATGGGTGGGCTTCTGGATTACGAACCCGTTCCATTTCTACCTGCAGGGGCTGCCATATTTCCGGGTCATCAATGTCCTGCCGACGCTGACGATACTCAAGGACCCGCTTCAGACACCAGTCCAGGGTATGCAGGTGCGCGCCGCTATGATCCTCAAGCATGCCGAGCAAGCGATCTTCCACTATCGACCAAGGCAGCTCCGTCTGCTCCTCATAGTCAAACTGCGATACGACGTCATGCCAGGCTACAGAGAAGTCAGCCTCCTGCCTGGAGTTACAGCGCTTCCATATCTCCAGACATGCCTCGCGATACGCAATCAGCTTCTTGATCTGCGGTTGTCCAATACCACTTCTCAGCGTTGCCGGTAATGTCGGCCAGAAATGCTCAACCGTATAAAGCATCCTACTGATCTGGCTTTGACTGACTGAAAAACCCAGCTCACTGAAACGACGGGCCAGTTCGCGCTGGGAAAGCACCTCGCCTTCATGCTCCTCCAACAATCGTTTCAGCTCTGCCACACCCAATGCCTTCTCGATCCAACTGAGATCCGCACGGTTTTCGTTCTCGGACAAGTGCCCTGCCAGCACCTGTTCCTCGGTTACCCATGGCCGGTAAACACACCAAAACCGATAAAATCGGTCGTCGCCGGTTTCCTCATACAGCTCGTTGAGAATTGCCAGCCGGGTGTTTCCGCCGTCACTGATCATGAACTTGTCGTCACCGGGACGCTGGGTTATCGGTGGCGAATGCTTCAAGCCAACCTGGCGGATGGACTCCTTGATTTCATCGTATCGGGGGTTTCGTTCCGTTCGCGGGTTGTGGTCGTACGGCCGCAGCTGGTCCAACGTGACCTGCATGCCCATCTCGGCCAGCGGCGCAGTCATCTTGTCGACACGCTGGCTTCGTAGAGCAGGCCCCGGCTTCTGCAGCTGCGCCGTCATTTCGGCGATCGAAAGGCTACGCTTGCTCATGACTCCCTCCCCCCGTGCCGTGTTGGGTGCGGCGCAGTTTTGCACGTGCATTCAATGATGAACGGGGATCGCTGGGCGTGGATGACGTGTAAACCGGCGGGTAGCCCGGCTTGGTGAAACGTATGTGACCGCCGCTGGTGCGGCTGATGCTCCAGCCATGCCTGGATGCGTACTCGGCCAGATCCTGAAGGGGCTTCTTGAGCTTGCCAACTGTGCTGATACTGTTCATGCGCGCACCTCCCTGCCGCAGCTTTCCAGTGCATCAAGCCAGACATGTAGCACCGCGGCCCGTTGCTCTATAACGCGGGGCCGGGCCTCTGCGACTCTGGCAACGAGCGAATCGAATCCTGCTTGAACGTCGCAGTCGTCTAACTCATAAACGATGTAGTCCTGAACGCTGCGAAGAATCTCAATCGCCATATTTCTTACTTCATACTGCAGAGATGCCTCAGCTGTTTTCCATGCGGACGGAGCCTGTCTGGCCTGTGCAATCAGCTTCGCGGAGAACTCCTCTGCAGGGTAAAAACCTTTCATCACTTGGAGCTGGTTCAAGATCAGCGCGACACGGACAACCTCAATACACTCGGCAGTGGAACCTGTCGGCAGCGTAAATGCATTCTTTGCAATGCGTAAGGCTGACTTTGCCCGAGCATCCAGATTCGCTTGACGCTGTTTCTCATCGCGCTGTTTTTTTTCCTTTGCTGTGGCGACTCGTAAATTCACCGCTCCGACTATCCCGGCAGCGCTGCGCAGTAACTCTTTTTCCTTCTCGCTCAAGAGATGGCTGTACACAGCGGTGTCGGCGAGTTTAATCAACTCACCCTTGGCTGCGGTCAGCTTTGTCTGGACGGACCTGAGGTTCTGCGAACTAAGGAAGCGGGTATTGTCGAGGACCTGCTGGGTGGTAATGGATTTCGATGTCGTTAGCCTGGCCATGTCAGTTCCCCTGCGACTGTTTGAACTCAAGGGAGTCGAACCGGGTACAACGGCCATTGAAGGCCAGCCGCACCACTCCGATAGGGCCGTTGCGCTGTTTCCCAATAATGATTTCTGCCACGCCCTTGTCAGGACTGTCGGTGTGGTACACCTCGTCCCGGTATACAAACATGATTACGTCGGCGTCCTGTTCAATGGCACCTGAGTCGCGGAGGTCGGCGTTAGAGGGGCGCTTGTTGGGGCGCTGTTCAACCGATCTGTTGAGCTGCGATAGCGCGACCACCGGCACTTGCAGCTCCTTGGCCAGTGATTTGAGCGCCAGGCTGATTGACGCAATTTCGAGGTTGCGATTATCTCGGCCAGGCTCCTGAAGCAGTTGCAGATAATCCACCATGATGATGGAAGGCTGACCAAACCGCCGTGCCAACCGGCGTGCTCTGGCTTTCAATGCAGTAGCCGAGATACCAGCCTCATCTTCAATGATCAGACGATCATCCAGCGCCTTGATCTGCGCAGCCGCCAGGGTCAATTTTGGCCAGTCCTCATCCTCTATATCACCGTTGCGCAATCGTTGAAGATCCACCCGGCCAATACTGGCGAGCAGGCGCATGACCAATTGTTCCCGGGGCATTTCCAGGCTGAAGAGGAAGGCAGGCCGGTCGTCCCTGGCACGCAGTGCATTTTCGACCAGGTTCAGCCCGAAGGTGGTCTTGCCCATGGAAGGTCTGCCCGCCACGATGATCAGGTCAGAGGGCTGGAGCCCCGCTGTTTCCTTGTCCAGATCCGCGTAGCCTGTGGAAAGGCCGGTGACGCCTTCGGAGTTAAAGGCGATGTCAATCTGATCGATCGTTCTGGCCAGCGTTTCCGAGACGGGGATATAGTCCTTACCGCGTAGCTCGACCAGCGCACAGAGTCGCTTTTCCGCCTGCTGCACCAAGGCTTCGCCCTGTGCTCCGTCACTCAAAGCCTCGTGATTCAGATCTGCGCCGATGAGTGAAAGCTGCCTGAGCTGATAGCGATCCCGCACGATCTGCGCGTACACCCGGATATTGGCCACCGAGGGCGTGTTTCGGGCCAGCTCACCCAGATAATCGAGGCCGAGAAAGTTTTTCTCCTCTTCCGAAAACTGGTCGGCTACCGTCACCACATCGAATGGCAGGCTTTTAGTACTCAGAGTCTGAATCGCTTTCCAGAGCACTCGATGGGCTGGGACGTAAAAAGCGTCAGCACAGGTAACCAGCTCGCAGATATCGTCCCAAGCTTCGTTAGCGAGCATGACTCCACCCAATACCGCCTGCTCTGCCTCCACGGAGTGGGGCGGCAAGCGCCCAACTTCCTGAGCGCCGGTAATCGCTTTCTTAATGGCAGACATGGGCGGCACCCTCCCTGAGCTGAGGCTGCAGGATGGATACCCACATGGGATTCAACTCCATGGCCACCGCCCGTATCTGATCAGCGCCGGCAGGTGATTTGCGGCCTGCAGGTTTGACTGGCTCGAAACGGTGAATAGGCAGCCCAAGCGCAGCGGCCTGCCGGAATGCTGTGAGGTGCCGAAGGTGGGCGGACATAACAGAAACCCGCCTGTTATTGCCGCCTTCAGGGAACATCTGCCGAAGACTCTCTGCTACGCCATTGGCATCTCGGGTTTCATCCAGCCGATTGATCAACAGCGACACCCGGGGAACAGTCAGGTTGGTGTACTGAGTGAGAGCTTCCAGCTCTTCGAGCATGCCCAATGTGCCGCGCACAAACTCTCTGGCCGACAACAGCTCAGGTGTTATGGGTGACAAGGCCTGGTCGGATGCCAGGACTGCGGCTTCGAGGGTGATGGAACGGGCGCCCTGGGTGTCCATGATGACCACGTCGTAGTCATTTTCGAATTGACGTATGAGATTGGATAACCTGAAGCGGCCATCCGGGGCAGACAGCAGCAGCTGCGGTAGGTGGGCGTTGTAGTCATTGGACACGATGATGTCCAGACCCTGGATCACGGTACTGGATATCACTTGCTCCGGCCGGGTCTGGTTGAGCGCAATCAGCTCATAGATGCCGCCAGGGGCTTCGGTCTGGATCTGGTAATAGCTTGAGAGGGTGGGTTGGTTATCAAGGTCGATCAGAAGGACTCTGAGACCCGCATCGGCGAGAAGACCACCGAGATGCGCGCAGGTAGTGCTTTTTCCTACGCCGCCTTTCGTCGAAATAAC
Source organism: Halopseudomonas bauzanensis (assembly GCF_900114735.1). Classification (GTDB taxonomy): domain Bacteria; phylum Pseudomonadota; class Gammaproteobacteria; order Pseudomonadales; family Pseudomonadaceae; genus Halopseudomonas; species Halopseudomonas bauzanensis. The sequence goes on from NZ_FOUA01000003.1 coordinate 131,651, forward strand.
AGTGTATGTGTGCATGTGACACGTACTCCATGGGGGTGGATGGTGTACGTGGATCTGTCAGCTGCGAACACATTTAAGATGGTGCCGGCACCAAGAGTCGAACTCGGGACCTACTGATTACAAGTCAGTTGCTCTACCAGCTGAGCTATACCGGCATGGGCACGCATTATATAGGGATGGGCAATTCTGTAAAGCACTGAGGGGAAGCGAGGCATGAAATTCTTTTTCTCCGGCCTCAAAAAGCCCTTCTGTCACTTGTGAATTGTTTCTCTCGCTTCACTTGACATTGCGCTCCTAACTCCTTGTTTGTATGAACTTATTCACGCTGTACATTTTTTGACCTGATCTCTGGAGGCCGCGCCACAGAAGGTTCCCGACCACTTGCCAAGGGGTCATCAACATCTTTATGCACAGCAGTCGGGGATAAGTGTGAACAACCGATTCCTGTGGATAACTCTGTGCGCAACCCGTTCACAGCATGGGTGTGCTTTGTGGGCGGATTTTTTCTGCGGTCAGCAGCAGGTTGCGCGGAGTGAGCTGGTATTCACAGAAGTGGCCAAGGCGAACCTGGTAACCCGCCTCCTGGAGATAGAGTGCACGATCCAGTAGCAGCCAGATTTCCAGCGGGCGGCGGAACAGGCCGGGCAGTAGTTCCAGATTGCGCACCTGGGCCAGGCGCTGCCAGCCTCGGCGCTCCAACTGCTCCCAGCTCGCGGGATCTGGAAGCTGCAACTGATGATGTGCCGCCAGGTCCCGGCAGAAATGGGCGATGCCTTGGCTCAGGGCGCTTTCCGGACGCGAAGGGGTGGGCAGATAGTGATCGACACCGCGGGTTTCGCGCTGCCAGAGGTCGAAGGCCAGTCGCCAGGCCATGGATTGATCGCGCAGACGGCGCACCCGTTGGCCGGCGGTGATGCTTTCCTGAAGGGGCAGACCGAGATCGTCCCGTGTCAGGCGCAGCTGGGCGTACCGAGCCGCGGTCGACAGCGGTTGGTATTCCCGGCCCTCAATACGGTTGTAGCAGCAGGGCGAAATGGCTATTTGTGCACAGCCCTGGGCAGCGGCTTGCTGTAGCAGGGTCATGTGCAACTGCCCACAGGCATGCAGTGCCACCACGCTGTGCTGCGGCTGCAGTCGTTGCCAGGCGGCTGGAGTCAGTACATCGGCATCCACATGACGACTGCTGATACCGACCTCTGCTCCCAGGACTTCCCCTGCCCGGTTGAGCGCGGCATCACGCTCCAGGCAGAGCAGCGACTGACCACCCTGCCAGGCCAGCAGGCGCCCCAGGTGGCCCTTGCCGGCGCACCAGTCCAGCCACTCGCCGGTGGGCTGCTGCCACTGGCGGGTGGTGCAATCCGCGAACCGGGTGATCTGCTGCCATTTGCGTCCGGGAATATGTCGCGTCAGCCGCTCTGGAATCTCTGCCGGCCCTGCCCCGCTCCAGTCCGGCAAACGGGTCAGCTCGCGCGCCTGCCGGGCCAGATTGGCAAATGGCTCGGGCGCGTTCAACAGCTGAGGGTGATTGTGCGCCGCCTCGGCTTGTTCCAGAGTGCGTGCACGGAGCCAGGCGGCCAGTTCCGGCAACTCGGCTTCCCAGGGCAAGACTGGAGTGGTAAAGGGTTTGCCGCGCCAGAGCGCCTGATGTTCATGCAACCAGGCGTCCAGCTCGGCGAAACGGGCAGCGTAATCGATGCCCGCTTCAGCGGTTGCGGCTGGCATCCACTTTCAGCCAGCGTTCGACCAGCTTGAACAGCTGGGTAAATAGCAGGGTGATGACCAGGTAGATCAAGCCGGCGATGAGGAAGAACATCTCGTACTGGTAGGTGCGCGCGTTCAGGGTACGCACCACGCCCATGATGTCCAGCAACGTGACGGTATACACCACGGCGCTGGCCTTGAGCATGAGGATGACCTCGTTGCCGTACGCCGGCAGGCCGATGCGGATCGCCCGCGGCAGGATGATGTGCTGCAGCGCCTGGCGCTTGGACATGCCTAGCGCCCGGGCCGCCTCCACCTCACCCGGCGGCACCGCCTGGATCGCGCCCCGCAGGATCTCGGCAATATAGGCCGCGGTATGCAGGGTCATGGTGATCAGCGCGCACCAATAAGGCTCACGCAGGTAGGGCCACAGAACACTGTCACGCACCACTTCAAATTGCGACAGGCCGTAATACACCAGAAACAGCTGCAGTAGCAGGGGCGTACCGCGGAAGAAGAAGATGTAGCTGTAGGGCACCGCACGGATGTACCAGTGCCGCGACGCTCGACCCAGGCCCAGCGGAATGGCGAAGAACAACCCGACCAGCACGGCAATGCCGACCAGTTGCAGGGTAACCAGGGTGCCGTCCCACAGCATCGGCGCCCAACGGACGATCAATTCCCAGCGTTCGGCCCAGCTCACAGTTCGGTCCTCACGTAGCCACGGTTGGCGCGGTGTTCAAACCAGTGCAGCGCCCCCATGATGATCACGGTCAGGCCGAGGTAGATCAGTGCCGCCATGAAATAGAAAGTGAAAGGCTCCTTGGTCGAGTTGGCCGCCACCTGCGCCTTGCGCATGATCTCTTCAAGGGAAATCAGCGACACCAAGGCCGTATCCTTGAGCAGGATCAGATACAGGTTGCCGAGCCCCGGCAAAGCCACGCGCCACAGCTGCGGCAGGGTGATGCGCCAGAATATCCGCAGCCGCGACATACCCAACGCCAGCCCGGCCTCACGCTGGCCCGGCGGAATCGACAGCAACGCGCCACGGAAGACCTCGGTGGCATAGGCACCAAAGCACAGCGCCAGGGCAATGGTGCCCGCGGCGAAGGGGCTGAGCGTCAGATAGGGGTTGCCGAAATGACTGCCCAACCAGTTCATGATCGAGGTGGTGCCGTAATAGGCTATCAGCACCCAGAGGGTTTCCGGCACGCCCCGCACCACCGAGGTGTAGAAGCCGCCGACGCCGCGCAGTGCGATGCTGTTGGAAATCTTGGCGCTGGCACCCAGCAGGCCCAGCAACAGCCCCAGGGCCACCGAGGCCAGGGACAAACGTATGGTCATCCAGGTCCCTTCAATCAGGGCTGGACCGAATCCGTGCAAATCGAGCATGAGGGTCAGAGTCAGTTGGTCAGCGCAACCGGGCCCCGCAGGGCCCGGTCAGTCATCAGTAAATGCTGAAGGGGAAGTATTTGGCGTTGATCTTCTCGTAGGTACCGTCTTCGACGATTTCCTTCAGCGCCTTGTTCAGACGCTCGCGCAGCGGGTCGCCCTTGCGCACGGCAATACCGATCTTGTCATCATCGAATACCGGGTCACCCTTGAACTCGAAATCGGAACCCGCGTCGCTCTGCAGCCACTCGTACTGGACGAAGACGTCAGCAAGTACGCCATCGATGCGGCCGGAGGCCATATCGAGGTAGGCGTTCTCCTGGGTGTCGTACAGGCGGATGTTGACCAGATCACCGATGTCTTCTTCCAGCCACTGCCCGGCGATGGTCGCGCGCTGGGCGCCGATGGTCTTGCCCTTCAGGTAGTCCTTGTCCACCTTGAAGTCGCTGTTCTTCGGTGCGACGAACTGCAGCTTGTTGGTGTAGTACGGGTCAGTGAAGTCCACCGCGCGCTGGCGCTCCTCGGTGATCGACATCGACGCGACCAGGAAGTCGAAGCGACGGGTGTTCAGTGCCGGGATGATGCCGTCCCAGTCGGAGGTAACCACGCTGCATTCGGCGCCCATCTTCTCGCACAGGGCATGGGCGATATCCAGATCGAAACCCACGGCCTTGCCGGTGTTGTCGATTTCGTTGAAGGGAGGATAGGCTCCCTCGGTGCCGATGCGCAGCTTATCCGCTGCAACTGCCTGACCGCCGAGGAGAACGGCGGTCAGTGCCGCCAGGAGAACTGCCTTGTAGCTTTTCATCGATACTGCTCCTTCTTGTGGCTGGACATGAACTGTTTGCAGCGCTCGGAGTTGGGGTTGTCAAATACCTGCTCCGGCGTGCCAATCTCTTCCACCTGTCCCTGGTGCAGAAATACTACCTGACTGGACACCTGACGGGCGAAGCCCATTTCGTGGGTAACCAACAGCATAGTACGTCCTTCGTCGGCCAGCGCCCGAATTACCATCAGCACCTCCTGGACCATTTCCGGGTCCAGGGCCGAGGTGGGTTCGTCGAACAGGATGACCTGTGGCTGCATGGCCAGGGTACGTGCGATGGCGGCGCGCTGTTGCTGGCCGCCGGACAGCTGGGCCGGGAAGGCATCGCGCTTGTCGGCGATCCCGACCTTCTCCAGAAATACCTCGGCGGCGGCAACGGCATCGACCTTGGACTGGCCCAGCACCCGGCGCGGCGCCTCGATGATGTTGTCGAGAATGCTCAGGTGCGGCCAGAGGTTGAAATTCTGGAAGACAAAGCCGACCCGGGCCCGCAGGCGGTTGATCTGGGCGCTATCGGCCGCGACCAGGGCACCATCGCGACCGGACTTGAGTTTGATTTCCTCACCGGCGACCAGAATCTGGCCGGCATGCGGGTTTTCCAGCAGGTTGATGCAACGCAGCAGGGTGCTTTTGCCGGAGCCGGACGAGCCGAGGATGGAGATCACGTCGCCGTCGCGGGCGACCAGATCCACACCCTTGAGTACCTCCAGGTCACCATAGCGCTTGTGCAGGTTGCGCACTTCGAGAGCAGGGGGTGTCACGTATCGTTATCCATTTTGAAGCAATTCGGCAAAGCTAGCACAGCCGTTGGGTTCGACCAACAATCCGTTATGCCGACCCGACCAACACCATCGGCTCTGCCCGATTGCATGTCACCGACCAGATCTCGACAGACAACGAAGCTCGTCTGGCCGACTGGCCGCTGACAGGGACGGTGTCCGGACAGGCCTGACTGGGCGGTCACCGCAACACGCCAATAAAAAAGCCCGCTGGTGTAAGCCAGCGGGCTTGAAATAGTGGTGCCCGGGGACGGAATCGAACCGCCGACACGGGGATTTTCAATCCCCTGCTCTACCGACTGAGCTACCCGGGCAACGGGGCGCTATTAAACGATTCGAGGCCTTGCATGTCAAGCACCGGCTGAAGATATTTTCACTTTTTTCAGCCGCTTAGGCGGAAGGCCGGATTTTCAGGCGCTGGGTGGAACGTAACCATCGGCCTGGGCGTATTCCTCACCGGCCAGGAACTTGTCCATTTCCTGCTGCAAGAACTTGCGGTCCTCGGCATCCATCATGTTCAGACGGCGCTCGTTGATCAACATGGTCTGGTGGGCCTGCCACTCATCCCAGGCCTTCTTCGAGACATCCTTGAAGATGGCGTCCCCCTTCGGACCGGGGTATGGCGGCCGTTCGAGGCCGGGCAGTTCCTGCTTGTACTTGCGACACAACACCATGCGTGACATGGACTTCTCCTCTCAGCAATCGAGAATCTGTTCTGCCCGCTTGAGCAACTTGCTGACCGGTGCGGCCAGCCCCAGGCGGGAAGGTTGGCGCAGGTTATACCAGACCTGCCCGGCTTCGGCCACGCTCGGTGTCGGGCTGACCCGCACCAGCAGCGGCTGGATGTCCAGATGAAAGTGGCTGAACGTATGCCGCAGCGGTGCCAGCGTTTCGGTCGCCTGCACCGGCCAGCCCAGCCGTTCGAGCAGCTCTTCCAGCGCCAGATGGTCATCCAGCTGCGGCGGGCACCAAAGCCCACCCCAGAGGCCGCTGTCGGGCCGCCGCTGCAGCCAGATGTCCCCTTCCGGGTTGACCATCAGCGGCATCACGCATTGGCGCACCGGCAACGCCTTGCGCGGCTTGGAATGTGGATAGGCGCTGGGCGTGCCCAGGATGCGCGCAGCGCACCCCGCCTGTACCGGGCATAGCAGGCATGACGGCTTGCTGCGCGTGCACAGAGTCGCACCCAGATCCATCATTGCCTGGGTGTAATGATCGAAGCGCTGCTGCGGCGTATAGCCCTCGGCGATCTGCCACAGCCGATCATGCACCGCCTTCTCACCGGGCCAGCCTTCGACCGCGTGATAACGCGCCAGCACCCGTTTGACGTTGCCATCCAGGATTGCCGCGCGCAGCCCCATGCTCAGGCTGGCGATGGCACCGGCAGTGGAGCGGCCGATACCCGGCAGCGCCTCCAGACCTTCGATACTGGCCGGAAACACGCCAGCATATTCGCTGACGACGATCTGCGCGGTCTTGTGCAGGTTGCGCGCCCGGCTGTAATAGCCAAGCCCGGTCCACAAGTGCAGTACCTCGTCCGGATCGGCCGCCGCGAGCGCATGAACATCCGGCAGTGTGTCCATGAACCGCTGGTAATAGGGAATCACCGTGGCGACCTGGGTCTGCTGCAGCATGATTTCCGAAACCCAGACACGATAGGGATTCATATCCTGCTGCCAGGGCAGGTCCTTGCGGCCATGCTGGTCGTACCAGGCCAGCACGGCGCTGGCGAAGGAGTCATTACTCACCGGCCGAACAGCCCCTTGAGCGCATCGCGCACCGCCGGGGCCTTGTCGCCGAACTCTTCCTCCAGCTTCTCGCCAACCTTGTCCTGCACCTTGCGTTCGGCCTCGTTGCGCAGCAACTGACCGGCGATCCGGGTCACGCCTTCGGTATCCACTCCGCAGCTCTTGGCAGCGTTGTGCAGATAGCCGTCACAACGGATCGGCCATTCGATGCCGACATAGCGCTCGTTCACCTGACAGGCCGGGTCGGGCATGTCGCTCTTGTCACCATCGAGCAGCAGGCCAAGCCGATAGTCCAGACGCTGTTCCGGCAGATTGATATCGCCATTGCCCTTGGCTGCAATGCCCGGCAGAGCAGCGATCAGGTCGCGATTGTTGATGTTGCCATTGACGATCTTGAAGCTGCCGCCCAACTGAGTAAACGGCGTATCCGCGCCGCCATGCTCGGCGCTCAGCGGCTTGCGGTTGGCCAGAGCGATGGCCTGACACAGCTTCTGCTCCAGATTGACGCCGAGCAGCGCGCCGTCAGCCACATCGAACCGCACATCGCCGTTCAGTCCATTGATCCACTGGCGCATGCTGTTGCCGCGGGTCGTCAGGTTCATGTTCAGATCCAGGCCGCCGCGAAACTGCTCGGCCATCTCGTAGGCACGCTGCAGCGCCAGCGAGTCCATGTCATCCAGCTTGCCGTTGAGGCTCAGGGTCGCCGGCGAGCGGGTAGTGTTGATGGCTGCAGTGGCGGCGAACTGCCCGCCGAACACGCCACCCTCGAACTGCGTGAGGCGCACATTGCCGTCCACCGCCTCGACTGCGGCTTTGAATGGGCTGATGGTCTGGCCGGTCAACTGCACCTGCTGCAGGTCCAGGCTGCCGATCACGTTCAACCCGGCCAGGGTCTCCAATGGCAGCACGGGGTCATTGCTCCAGGCTTCCGGTGGCTGTCGTGAGGTGCTGCCGCCCTGGCCGCCCGCTGCCGCTGCCGGCTTGTCTTCCGGCGGTGGCAGGTAATGATCGATGTTCAGGCTGTTGCCGCGCAGGTCGAAGCGCAGGGCCTGGCGCTCGAAATCGGCAAGGCCCAGATTGCCGTTCAGCTCGGTGCCATCAACGATCAGCTTGAGATTCTGCAGCATCAGGCTGTTGCTGCTTCCGGCCAGCTCGGCATTCAGTGCCACCTTGCTCAGGGCATTGTTCTGCGCCATGGACGGCAGGCTCTGCCCCAGCGCATGGGCCAATGCACGGGCGTCGAATTCCGCCACGTTAATGACACCGGCCAGCTGGGGCTCACTGTCCAGCTGACTGACGGTCAACTGGCCGGTCGCCCGCAGATCCGCCAGGGACAGGCGCAACTGCTTCAGCTCAGCCACCTGCTGTTGCAGGTCGATCACGCTGTCCCCCTGCAGTTGCATGTTCACCGCACGACCGCCGAAGGGGTCGCCGCTGGCATCCAGCTTCAGGTCGAAGCCGTCCAGTTGGTACCGCTCTTTGTCCAGATCGAAGCTGGCCACGGTGTTCAGATCGATGCGCATGCGCATGGCCGGTTGGCCGGTGACCAGCAGGCCGAGAAATGCCACATCGAAGGGCTCGTTCTCGATCAGCGCGCCAGTGGTCAGGTTCACGTCTTCCAGCGACACCTGCTGGGCAGTGCGGCGGTCGGTATAGCTGATATCGGCATTGGTGATGCGCACGCTTTCCACTGCCACATCCAACCGACCATGCTCTTCGGCTTCAGCCTCGGCTTCGGCACTCGCCCCGGTATTCCCTTGCGCGCCGGCATCGGCCTCGCTCTGCGGTCCGATGCTGGACCAGTTGGCCACGCCGTCTTCGTCGATTTCCAGGTTCAGGCTGATATTGTCCAGAATCACGTCGCTCATGCGCAGCTGCTTGCGCAACAGCGGCAGCACTTCGACACCCAGCCCCATGCTGCCGATACTGGCCAGGGTCTTTTCCGGATGCTCGACCGGCGCCAGCCCAACCTGCTTGAGCTCGATGCCCAGCCAGGGAAACAGCGACCAGCCAATATCACCGCCCAGGGTCAGCTCGACATTGGCCTGCTCCCGGGCAGCCTGGCGGATCTGTTCCTTGTAGTCATTGGGATCGAACATGCGGGTCAGGAAGAACAGCACTCCGACGCCCAGAACGACAAGGGCCAGCACCACCAGACCGATGATCTTGGCTAGTTTTTTCATGATTACTCCCGTAATTCCGTGTGATCTGGAAACATTAAAGCTTGTCCAGCGATGTTGCCACCTCTTCGGCCAGCGCCAGGCTCGCGGTCAGCCCCGGCGACTCGATGCCGAACAGGCTGATGAAACCAGCAATGCCGTGGGTGTCAGGCCCGTGAATCAGAAAGTCCGCCGCCGCTTCACCCGGCCCGCTGAGCTTGGCCCGCACGCCGGTATAACCCGGTTGCAGGCGCTCGCTGCGACAGTCGGGCCAATAACGCCGTATCGCCCTGGCGAAAGTATCGGCCAACCCGGGGTCGACCTGGTAATCCAGCGCCGCCGTGTAACGAACATCCGGGCCGAAACGCAACTGGCCCTGCAGGTCCAGAGTGGCATGGATGCCCAACCCGGCGGTACCCGGCTCCGGCATGGGATAGATCAGATGTCGGAACGGCGAGCGCCCGGCATAGCTGTAATAGCGCCCCTGGCAAGGATACAGCGGCGGTATCGAGGCAGCCGCATAGCCCTCCACTCTGCCGGCCAGCTGCTGGGCAAACAGCCCTCCGGCATTGATCAGATAGCGACAGCTGACGCTGAAACTCTCCCCTGCGCTGACGCCGTGCACGCGCAGTAGACTCGGTTCGCGGCGCACATGTTCCACCCGGGTGTTCAAGCACAACTGCCCGCCGTAGTGGAGCAGCATCGCCTCGAAGGACTGCATCAGGGCGTGACTATCGATGATACCGGTGGTCGGCGAGTGCAATCCGGCCACCGCCCGCAACTCTGGCTCCAGCCGGCGAAGCTGTTGTTCATTCAACGGCTGCAGCTCGACGCCATTGGCCGCGGCATTGGCCCGCAGTTTCTCCAGTGCCGGCAGCTCGTCGGGGCTGGTGGCGACCAGCAGCTTGCCGATCCGCTGGTACGGCACCTGATGCTCTTCGCACCAGCGGTACAGCAATGCCTGGCCTTGCCGACACAGCAGCGCCTTGCGCGAGCCGGGCGGGTAATAGAGCCCGGCGTGAACCACCTCGCTGTTGCGGCTGGAGGCATGTTGGCCGAGCCAGTTTTCCTGCTCCAGCACCAGCACCTCGCGCCCGGCCGCGGCCAGCCGCTGGGCAACGGCCAGGCCAATTACCCCCGCTCCCACCACAATGATCTCGGTATCCGCCAAACCCTGCCCCTCTCAGTCATCTCGCTCCATTCTGCCGAGCGATCAGATGCATGGGAAGATGAACCATCCCCCTTCTATAGCCCCCGAGCGCGGGCTGCACGTATAATGCCCGCCCTTGAATGACATATTGTGGAGAATTGCCATGACGCAGCGCAGGGCGAGTGTCGAGCGCAACACGTCAGAGACGCAGATCAAAGTGGAAATCAACCTGGACGGTACCGGCCAGGCCCACTTTGATATCGGCGTTCCCTTCCTCGAACACATGCTGGACCAGGTCGCCCGGCATGGCCTGATCGATATGCATATCGAATGTCGTGGTGACCTTCACATCGACGACCACCATACCGTGGAAGACGTCGGCATCACTCTCGGCCAGGCTTTTGCCAAGGCCGTCGGTGACAAGAAGGGCCTGCGCCGCTACGGCCACTCCTATGTGCCAATGGACGAAGCGCTGTCGCGCGTGGCGCTGGACTTTTCCGGCCGCCCCGGTCTGCAGATGCATGTGCCCTTCACCCGCGCGGTGGTCGGTCGGTTCGATGTGGATCTGTTCCAGGAATTTTTCCAGGGCTTCGTCAACCACGCGCTGGTCACCTTGCACATCGACAACCTGCGTGGCGTCAACACCCACCACCAGATCGAGACCGTGTTCAAGGCCTTCGGTCGCGCCCTGCGCATGGCCGTCGAAATCGATCCACGGATGGGCGACCGCATTCCCTCGACCAAGGGTTCGCTGTAGATGAGCTCGGTAGCCGTCATCGATTACGGCATGGGCAACCTGCATTCCGTCGCCAAGGCGCTGGAGCACGTCGGTGCCCGTCAGATCATCGTTACCAGCGATGCGCAGCAGATTCTCGACGCTGACCGCGTGGTGCTACCCGGCGTCGGCGCGATTCGTGACTGTATCAATGAGCTGCGCCAGCTGGGACTGGATCAGGTGGTGCGCCAGGTGGCCAGCGAGAAGCCGCTGCTGGGTATCTGCGTCGGCATGCAGATGCTGCTGCAGCGCAGCGAGGAGAATGGCGGCGTTGACGCACTGGGGCTATTCCCCGGCACGGTGAAGTACTTCGGCGACGACCTGCGTGAAGGCGATGTGCGCCTGAAAGTACCGCACATGGGCTGGAACCAGGTCAAGCAGAGCGCCGACCACCCGCTGTGGCACCGCATCGAACAGGATGCGCGCTTCTACTTCGTGCACAGTTATTACGCCAGCCCCGAGCGCACCAGCCAATTGGCCGGGCGCTGCCACTACGGCGTGGATTTTGCCGCCGCACTGGCCCAGGACAATGTATTCGCCACCCAGTTTCACCCGGAAAAGAGCCATACCAATGGCCTGCAGCTGCTGCAGAATTTTCTGGCCTGGGACGGGCGGTGGTAAACCGGAGCTGCAAGCCCTCAACAATCGGCTGCAAGCACACCCGTTAAAGGAACAAGACAATGCTGATTATCCCCGCTATCGATCTCAAGGACGGCGCTTGCGTGCGCCTGCGCCAAGGGCTGATGGACGATGCCACGGTATTTTCCGATGACCCCGTGGCCATGGCGGCCAAGTGGGTCGAGGCCGGCTGCCGGCGGTTGCATCTGGTGGACCTGAATGGCGCCTTCGAGGGCAAGCCGGTCAATGGCGAGGTGGTCACCGCCATTGCCAAACGTTATCCCGACCTGCCGATCCAGATCGGCGGCGGCATCCGTTCGCTGGAAACCATCGAGCATTATGTTCGCGCCGGGGTCAGCTACGTGATCATCGGTACCAAGGCGGTGAAGCAGCCGGAGTTCGTCGGTGAAGCCTGTCGCGCCTTTCCCGGCAAGGTCATTGTCGGCCTGGACGCCAAGGACGGCTTCGTCGCCACCGACGGCTGGGCTGAAGTCAGCAATGTCCAGGTAATCGACCTGGCCAAGCGCTTTGAAGCAGATGGTGTCTCCGCGATCGTCTATACCGACATCGCCAAGGACGGCATGATGCAGGGCTGCAACGTCGAAGCTACCGCCGCGCTGGCCAATGCCACCTCGATCCCGGTCATCGCCTCGGGCGGCATTCATAACCTGGGCGATATCCAGAGCCTGCTGAACGCCAACGCCCCTGGCATCATTGGCGCCATCACCGGCCGTGCCATCTATGAAGGCACCCTGGATGTAGCTGAAGCCCAGGCGCTGTGCGACCAGGCCGTTCCACGGTAGGAGCGGCGCCTCGCCGCGAAGATTGCACTCGCTGTTACCCTTGATCTGGAGCCGCCCATGAGCCTCGCCAAACGCATCATCCCCTGCCTCGACGTGGAGAATGGCCGCGTCGTCAAAGGCGTGAAGTTCGAGAATATCCGCGACGCCGGCGACCCGGTGGAAATCGCCCGCCGCTATAACGAACAGGGTGCCGACGAAATCACTTTCCTCGACATCACTGCCACCCATGAAGGCCGCGACACCACCCTGCACACCGTCGAACGCATGGCCAGCGAGGTATTCATTCCGCTGACCGTGGGCGGTGGTGTGCGCACCGTGCAGGATATCCGCAACCTGCTCAATGCAGGCGCCGACAAGGTGTCGATCAACTCCGCCGCAGTGTTCACGCCGGAGTTCGTCGGCGAGGCTGCCGACCGCTTCGGCTCCCAGTGCATCGTCGTCGCCATCGATGCCAAGCGGGTGTCCGCACCCGGCGAGCCGGCACGCTGGGAAATCTTCACCCACGGCGGCCGCAAGCCCACCGGGCTGGATGCGGTCGAGTGGGCGAAGAAGATGGAGGCGCTGGGCGCCGGTGAGATTCTGCTGACCAGTATGGATCAGGACGGCGTGAAGAGCGGCTACGATCTGGGCGTGACCCGCGCCATCAGTGACGCGGTCAATGTGCCGGTAATCGCCTCCGGTGGCGTCGGCAATCTGCAGCACCTGGCCGACGGCGTCCTGCTCGGCGGCGCCGATGCGGTACTGGCCGCCAGCATCTTCCATTTCGGCGAGTTCACCGTCGGCGAAGCCAAGGCCTACATGGCCGAACGCGGCATCGAGATGCGGCTGTAACCCCAGCCGCTCCCACAATTCGAGATCAATTCCGGTACTTGCGCGCCAGCAACGCCTCCAGACTGACCACCTTTACTCCCTCCTCACGCTGCAGCTCAGGCAACCGCTGCTCCAGATATTCCAGCGTCTGCGGATAAGGGTGCCCGATGATCAGCGCACTACCCTGTTTGCGTGCCAGCGTCAGGGCGTGCTGGAAAGCGGCGTCGATGGCCTCAAAGGTGCGCTCATTGTCGAGAAACACGTCCCGCGACAGGTGCCGCACGCCCGCCGCCTCGGCAGCGAAGGCAGCCTGGGTTGCCGCCGAGGTGCGGCTGTCGATAAAGAACAGCCCGCGCGCAGCCAGCACCTGCATCACCCAGTCCATCGCCTGACGGTCGCTGGTCAGGCGGCTGCCCATATGGTTGTTGACCCCCTGAATGGGCACAAAGTTGTTGAGGTTGGCCTGCAGGGTTTGCTCCAGCTTGGCTCTGTCCATATCGGCATACAGACCGCCTGGCCCAATCGCCAGCGCCGCGCCGTTCTCCATGGGCTGATGGAGTATCACTGTCTTGCCGGCGACGGCAGCTTCACTTGCCAGCAGTTGGGCCGCCTGCGTGTGGGGCAGGATAGCCAGTGCCACCGGGGCCGGCAGGGCGATGATGCGCCGGCCGCGGCTCAGGCTGTGCCCCAGATCGTCGATGATGATCCCGATGGCAGGCGTGGATTCCGGCTCGAGGACCGCCACCGGCAGCTCCGAAACCGGCTCCGGTTCCGCCGATAGCGGTGCTTGCTCAGGATCAGCATTGTGGGAGCCGGGGCTTGCTGCAGCGCTTCGCTCGGCATGCTCCAACGCAAACCAGCGCGCCCGCAACTCGTCGTAATAGGCGTCGTCCTGCTGGATGACCGCCGTAGCCGGCCCTGCCACCTCCACCGCCGGCGGTTCAGCAGAGGCGGGAACTTCCGGCTCGTCCGAGTCGCCGCAGGCGGCCAACATCAGCGTCAGCCATGCGGCCATCAATAGACGCGCGGCGGGCCACCGGCCGGGCAAGCGCCTCATCGACGGCGGGTAATATTCAGCCCCTTGAGCAGGTTCAAGGCCTGATTCAACTGGTAGTCGGCATCACGCTCGGCCGTGGCATCCGTAGGGGGTGTACGCAGGGTCGGGGTTTCTTCGCCATTGATATTATTCAGATGGCCGAGCAGATCCGCCTCGCGGTAGCTGGCTTCTTCATCGTTGCGGGTCAGCTGCGCCCGCTCCACGCGAATATCCGGCACGATGCCCTGGGCCTGAATCGATCGGCCATTGGGCGTGAAATAGAGCGCTGTGGTCAGCTTCAGCGCACGGTCATTGTTCAGCGGCAATACCGTCTGCACCGAACCCTTGCCGAAACTGTCGGTCCCCATGATCACCGCCCGCCCACGATCCTGCAGCGCGCCGGCGACGATCTCCGAGGCCGAGGCCGAGCCGCCGTTGATCAACACCACCATGGGGATATCCTTGCCGGGGTTGGCCGAGGAGGCATTGAAGCGCATCTCGGTATTGGGCAACCGACCCTCGGTGTAGACGATCAGCCCCCCGGTGAGGAAGGCATCAGCCACTTCCACGGCGGACTGCAGCACACCACCGGGATTGTTGCGCAGATCCATCACGATACCCTTGAGCTCGCCCTTGTCGGTCAGGGTCTTGAGACTGCGCCGGACCTCGTCGCCCGTATTGTTCTGGAACTGAGTGATACGCAGGTAGGCATAGCCCGGCTCGAGCGTTTCGGTGCGCAAGCTCTTGACCTTGATCACCGCGCGTTCCAGCTGCACATCGAACGGCCGGCCGGCGCCACGTACCAGGGTCAGGGTAATCTTTGAGCCCGCCGGCCCGCGCATTCTGTCGACCGCGTCCACCAGGCTCATGCCCTTGACCGGATGATCATCGATCTTGACAATCAGGTCCCCTGGCTCGATGCCAGCGCGGGAGGCCGGGGTGTCATCAATCGGGGAGATGACCTTGATGAAACCATCTTCCTGTCCCACCTCGATACCCAGCCCGCCGAACTGGCCACTGGTGGTGTCCTGCAGCCCCTGGAAGGCTTCGGGTTCGAGATAGGCCGAGTGCGGGTCCAGCCCTTCGAGCATCCCGCGGATGGCATTCTCCAATAAGGTGGCATCGTCCACCGGCTCGACATAGGAGGTACGAATTCGCTCCAGCACCTCGGTAAAGGTGCGCAGTTCATTGAGCGGAAGCGGGGCCGCAGCTTCCCTGTCCTGAGCCTGTACGGGCATGAAGCCGAGCATGAAGCTCACGCAAGCGATGGACATTTTCTGCACAGCGGTCATCGAATTCTCCAAGTCAAGACGTTGGATCCGTAAAAGATTCCAGCCAGGCCGGAATTTAACTGATGACTTCCGGCCGCACGAAGTCACTCAGCGAACCCCACCACCCCGCAAAGCGCAGCGAGACACTGCAGCATGACCGAGCCCAGGGGATTTTTCAAAGCGTTCTCAACTGGAAAGCATACACCAGGCAGCCGGATCCAGAGCCTGCCCGCGATGACGGATGGAGAAATACAGCGCTGCCTCGCCCAGCCCACCGCTGTTGCCGACGGTGGCAATGGCCTCGCCCGGCTGCACCCAACTGCCGACATCCCGCAGCAGACTCTGGTTGTGACCGTACAGGCTCAGGTAACCGTTGCCGTGGTCAAGAATGAGCAGCAGGCCGGAGCCGCGCAGCCAATCGGCAAAGACCACGCGCCCGCCATGCACAGCGTGCACCTGCGCGCCTTCCCGCGCGCCGATCAACAAACCATCCCACTTGAGCCGGGAATCGGCGCCCCGCTGGCTGCCGAAGCGTGCCCGGATAGGCCCGCTCACTGGCATCGGCAACTTGCCCTTGGCCTGGGCGAAGGGCAGGCTACCGGCCGGCGCCGGGATGCTGGTGATGGCTTCATCGAGCTTCTTGATCAGGGCCGCCAGTTCGGCCCGCTCGCTTTCGCGCCGGGTAATCTGCTGTTGCCGCGACTGGCTGCGCTCACGCAGCCCGGCAAGCACCTGGCTACGCTTTTCACGCTCGGCTTCCAGTTCACCCTGGCGCGCTGCCAGGGCCTGACGGTCCTGCTGCAGCGCGGTCTGCTGGCTGGCGATTTGCGCACTGGCTTCGCGGATCTGCTCAATGGTGTCACTGTAGCGCTCGATCTCTTCGACCCGCGCGCGGCTGACATAGCCGTAATAACGCAGCATGCGGGCAACCCGCGAGGGGTCGTCCTGATTGAGCACCATCTTCAGATAATCCTGCTGCCCGGCCATGTAGGCGGCCCGGACCTGCCGGGCGATCTGGTCCTGCTGGGCCTCGAGCGCCACCTGCAACGCCTCGGCCTGCTGCTGCAGATCCTGCAACCGGCTTTCGCCTTCGCGAATCTGCTGTTCCAGCTCGCCGCTCTCGCGGCGCAATCGGCCGATCTCGCTCTCGCTGTTCTGCAGCTCCTTTTCCAGACCGGAGGCTTCCTGCCTGATCGAGCCGAGCAGCTTCTTCAGCCGGACGATTTCCTGCTCGGCCTGCTTCAACTCCGCCCGGGCCTTTTCCGCATCAGCCGGCTGCGCCGCGGCAGGCAATGCCGGCAGCAGCATCAGGCACAGCAATAATCCCGCCCATGACCGCATGCCCATGGCGGCGTTCAGTTGTGCAGACTGACGATGGAGCGGCCGGTCATTTCCACCGGCTGTTGCAGCCCCAACAGAGTCAGTACCGTGGGCGCCACATCGGAGAGAATGCCGCCATCGCGCATGCTCACCCGGCGCGGGCCAACATACACGAAGGGAACCGGTTCGCAGGTATGCGCGGTGTGAGCCTGGCCGGTGCTGGCATCAGCCATCTGTTCGACGTTGCCGTGGTCAGCGGTGATCAGGGCTTCGCCACCGACCTTGGCCAGTGCTGCCTCGATGCGGCCAATGCAATGATCCAGGCACTCGACCGCCTTGACCGCTGCCTCGAATACACCGGTATGGCCGACCATGTCGCCGTTGGCGTAGTTGACGATGATGGCGTCATAACGCTGCTGTTCGATCGCTTCGACGATGCGGTCGGTCACTTCCGGTGCGCTCATCTCCGGTTGCAGGTCATAGGTAGCGACCTTGGGCGATGGAATCAGGATGCGCTCTTCGCCCTCGAACGGCTCTTCGCGGCCGCCGGAAAAGAAGAAGGTAACGTGGGCGTACTTCTCGGTCTCGGCAATGCGCAGCTGGGTCTTGCCCTGGCTGGCCAGGTACTCACCCAGCACGTTGGTCAGTGCGGATGGCGGGAAGGCGCAGGGCGCCGGAATGTCAGCAGCATATTGGGTGAGCATGACGTAGCCCGCCATGTTCAGCGCGCGCTGGCGAGCGAAGCCATCAAAGTCCGGCTGGACGAAGGCCCGGGTCAATTCACGGGCGCGGTCGGCGCGGAAGTTCATGAAGATCACCGCATCGCCATCCTCCACTCGCACCGGCTCGCCGATGACCGTCGCCTTGACGAACTCGTCGCTCTCGCCGCGCTCATAGGCAGCTTCCAGGCCGGCGGCGGCGGTGGCAGCGCGGAATTCACCCTGACCTTCGGTAATCAGATTGTAGGCAGCCTGGACCCGCTCCCAGCGATTGTCCCGGTCCATGGCGAAATAGCGGCCGATCAGGCTTGCGGTACGGCCCTTGCCCAGACGCTGGTAGGCCTGTTCGAGCAGGACCAGCGACGGCGCAGCGCTTTTCGGGGGCGTATCGCGCCCATCGAGAAAGGCATGCACCTGAATCTGCTCGGCACCGCGACGGGCAGCCAGCTCGACCATGGCGACCAGCTGCTCCTCATGGCTATGCACCCCGCCCGGCGACAGCAGCCCCATGACATGCACGGCGCGACCGGCCTGTACCGCTTTGTCCACCGCCTGACAGATGGTTGGATTGTCGAAGAATTCTCCGTCGGCGATAGCCTTGGTGACCCGGGTGAAATCCTGGTACACCACGCGGCCGGCGCCCAGATTCATGTGACCGACCTCGGAGTTGCCCATCTGCCCGTCCGGCAGGCCGACATCCATGCCCGAACCGGAAACCAGAGTGTGCGGAGCGTTCGCCCATAGACGATCCCAGACAGGGGTGTTGGCGGCCATGATGGCATTGGACTCAGGTGATTCACTGTGTCCAAAACCATCCAGAATCATCAATACCACGGGTTTGGGAGTTGCTGTCATCCGATTAGACTCGCTGTATGAAAGAGGCATGAGAGTGCACTGCCGAGCCCCGGCAGGCGCGCTGGCGCCAGTTTACTTGGCCGACCGCGGTGTGTCATGCACACCGGGAGGTTCTGCCGCCCGACCGGGCTGTGTATACTGGCGGCCTTCAACGGTTCCGGAATCATACATCCATGCAGTTTCTACAGCACCTTATCGAATTCATAGGCAACCATTATTGGCTGACTAGCGCCTTTCTGGTTGTACTTGCGCTGTTGATCATCACCGAAGGCCGCAAGGCGGGCAAAGCCATTACCACCCAGCAGGCCACGGCGCTGATCAACCGGGAGAATGCATTGGTCGTCGATGTGCGGTCGAAGAAAGACTTCGCTGCCGGTCATATCGTCGATTCCATCAACATTCCACAGGATAGCTTCGCCAAACGCATGGTCGAACTGGAGAAGCACAAGGACAAACCGATCATCCTGGCATGCGCCAACGGCCAGCATGCCGGCGCCCTTTCCAAGCAGCTCAAGGCCGCTGGCTACACCCATGTGCACCGCCTGGCACAGGGCGTGGGTGGCTGGCGTTCGGACAACCTGCCTCTGGTAAAGAGTTGACGATATGACTGATATCACCATCTACAGCAGTAATTACTGCCCTTTCTGCATCCGCGCCAAACAGTTGCTGGACAGCAAGGGAGTCAGTTACAACGAGATCCGGGTGGATGGCAAACCCGCAGTGCGTGCCGAGATGGCGCGCCTGGCCGGCCGCACCTCGGTGCCGCAAATCTGGATCAACGACGCGCATGTCGGTGGGTGTGATGAGCTGGTAGCGCTGGAACGCTCAGGCAAACTGGATACAATGCTGGCGGGCTGACTGCCTACCCAAGACCACTGGAATAAAACAAGGACCGAACATGGCTGACGAACAACAGAACAACGCAACCGCCAATGGCGCACAGAGCAACCAGCCTCAGGTGCAGTTCAATCTGCAGCGCATCTACGTCAAGGACCTCTCCTTCGAGTCGCCCAAGGCGCCGGCGGTGTTCCAGAGCCAGTGGAACCCCCAGGTCAACCTCGACCTGAATACCCGCCACACTGAGCTGCAGGATGGCATCCACGAAGTGGTATTGAGCCTGTCGGTCACCGTCATCAACGGCGAACAGGACGTTACCTTCATCGCCGAAGTACAGCAGGCCGGCATCTTTGCCATCAACGGTCTGGACGAGGCTGGCATGCGCCATACTCTCGGCGCCTTCTGCCCGAACATCCTGTTCCCCTATGCCCGCGAAGCGATCGACAACCTGGTACTGCGTGGCAGCTTCCCTCCCCTGATGCTGGCCCCGGTCAATTTCGATGCACTGTTCGCCCAATCCGAACAGCGTCGGGTCGCCGAGGCAGCCGAAGCCGAGGCCTGATTGTCCACTCGCCGGCCCGCTCGCGGCCGGCGACACCCCTTGTCAGCCACCCTGCCATCATCTAAGGTATCTGCCGCTTTCTCCCATCTATGGATGTGCGCATGACCTTGCCCGCTTCACGCCCGCTCTACCTGCTAGCCTTCATTGCCTGCGTGCTGCTGTTGGCGGCGGCGTACTACATGGAATACGTCATGGGGCTGCTGCCCTGCCCACTGTGCATCGTGCAGCGTTTTGCAATCCTGCTGATCGGCCTGCTTTGCCTGGCCGCAGTACTGCACAATCCGCAGCCCAGAGCCAACCGCAAACGCAGCTTGGCGACCCGCTTCTATGCCGCAGGCGTGCTGCTGTTCGCGATATTCGGTGGTGCCACCGCCAGCCGGCAGATCTGGCTGCAGCATCAGCCTGCCGACCAACTACCGTCCTGCCTGCCCAGCCTCGATTACATGATCGATGTGCTGCCGGTGGTAGAGATGCTCACCCTGTTATTCAGCGGCACCGCCGATTGCGCCAAGGTAACCTGGACCTTTCTCGGCCTGAGCATTGCCGAGTGCACATTGCTGGTGTTTATCACCATGGGCCTGTTCGGTCTGGTACAACTGTTGCGCCGCCAGGACTGACGGCCTACCCCCTACCTCGTAAGTCTTGATACCGCGGCACGGACTGGCCTATTCTGTTGCTCCACGGGAACAGCAATCCCAATCCCGGCTCACAAGGCAAGACGAGGTGGATCATGCTGGAAAGGTGCACAACAGCCCAGGAACGCTGGGGTGGCGTCGACAAGCTCATCGACCGCTGGCTGGCTGAGCGCAGTAAGCTTGTAGAGCACTACATTGCTCTGCGCGACCGCCAGGATCCCGATATCAGCACGCAGCAATTGCTCAATAACTTTTGCAGCTGTCTGGTCGACTATGTATCAGCCGGACATTTCGCCGTTTATGAACAACTCGTGCGCGGCGCCGAGGAGGCTGGTGACGAGCGCGCTTTGGGCCTGATCCGTCAGGTCATTCCGCGCATCGAGACCATCACCCAGTTCGCTGTCATATTCAACGACTATTATGGCGCCAACACCAAGCGCACGCTCAAGGTGGACGTCATGCACTCACGTCTGATGAAATTGGGCGGCCTGCTGCTGGAGCGCTTCGAATTGGAGGATTGCCTGATCGAAGTGCTGCACACCGCCTATCGCAACACCCACGTCACCGAGACAATGGAGTAATACGTGACCGGTAGAACCGAAGACCAGAAGTCCGCGCGCGTACCAACCCCGCTGCATCTGCTGCAGGTATTGGCACGCACGCTGAACGAGCACCTGGCCGAAGCCTGCACCCAGGCCGAGGCCGATGCCCACAAGGCGCTGGAAAAGCTCGACCGCGAACAAGTGAAGCTGCAAGAGAAGCTCACCGAAGCCCAGCAGAAACTGGCAGCCCGCCAACAGGACGGCGACAAGCCGGTGGAAAAGGTCACCGCCAAGATCGAGGAATTGACCACGGCCATGGCGGCCCTGAGCCAATCCCGCGACGAAGCCCAGGACTACATCCGCCAGTTGCAACAGGACGTGCGCCAGACCCTGCGCCTGGCCAAGGGGCTGGATCGGATCGACCTGCAGGTCACCCAGGCCATCGAAAAGCGCGACAATCCCACCCCCGCGCCCCGCTCCGGCAACCGCCAGACGCCGCGCCGCACCCGCCGCAAGCCCGCTGCAGCGCCAGCTGCGGACCCTGCCGAGTAACGATGCAGTGTCACCGCCGGTTAACCACCGGCGGCGGCATTCTTCTCCATCGATATCACCAACGCCGCCAGGGCATCCAGTCGTGCCTGCTGTTCCGTCCCCGCATATAACAGTAAGTGGGCCTGGATAGCCGGTTCCGGCGGCACCTCATCCGGCACCAGCGGCTCGCAGCACTGCTGCAGTCGAGCCAGTTGCTGCCACTCCGCTGCCAGCTCGCAATCCTTCACCTGGGAGCGCAACGTGGCGGCACCGGCATCACCAGTCAAGGCGCGCCGCACCTGGCGCAGCGGCTCGATTACCCGTTCGCGCCACGGCGCCTGCCGATCACGCAGCGATTGCCACAATGGCGCGTCCGCACGGACCCCGCGTGCGCCCAGCCAGCAGGCTACCAATAGCAGCAATACATCTTGGCCACCCTCATCCTGCAGCTCCAGCAACAGGGGCTCGACGCCAGGCTGGACGTACAGTCGACCCGCGTATTCGGTCAGCGACAATCGGCCCATCGAAGTCCTCTCCTGTGCGCGGCACACTGATATACTCCGCGCCATGATAAAGATCGAATCCCTGACTTTGCAACGCGGCCCGCTGCGGCTGCTGGAAAACGCCAACCTGACCCTGCACCCCGGCCAGAAAGCCGGCCTGCTCGGCACCAACGGAGCCGGCAAGTCCAGCCTGTTCGCTCTGCTGCGTGGCGAACTGACGCCCGACGCCGGCGACTGTTCGCTGCCGGCGGACTGGCGTATCTCCCATATGCGTCAGGAGATCGAAAACCTCGACCGCCTGGCGGTTGATTATGTGCTTGATGGCGACCAGCGCCTGCGGGCGATCCAGCGCCAACTGGCTGAAGCCGAGCAGCAACAGCAGCCCACCCGCCTCGGTACCCTGTACGCCGAACTGGAAGCCCACGATGGCTTCAGCGCCGATAGCCGCGCCCGCACGCTGCTCGCCGGACTGGGCTTCAGCTCGGCACAGTGCGAGGCGCGCGTCGGGGACTTCTCCGGTGGCTGGCGGATGCGCTTGAACCTGGCCCAGGCGCTGATGTGTCCCTCCGACCTGCTGCTGCTTGATGAGCCGACCAACCACCTCGATCTGGACGCCATTCTCTGGCTGGAAGATTGGCTGAAAAGTTATCAGGGCACCCTGCTGCTGATCTCCCATGACCGGGATTTCCTGGATGCAGTGGTCGAGCATATCGTGCATGTGGAGTCACGCAAGCTGACGCTCTATCGCGGCGGCTACAGCCAGTTCGAGCGCACCCGTGCCGAACGTCTCAGCCAGCAACAGGCGGCCTTCGAGAAGCAGCAGGCCCAGCGCGAACATATGCAGAAATACATCGCCCGGTTCCGCGCCCAGGCGACCAAGGCTCGTCAGGCGCAAAGCCGTCTCAAGGCATTGGAACGAATGGAGTTGCTGGGCCCGGCGCACGTCGACTCGCCTTTCAACTTCAGCTTCCGCGAGGCGGACAGCCAATCCAGTCCGTTGCTGGATCTGCATGACGCCACACTGGGCTACGCCGGCACGGCCATTCTGCAGCATGTCAAGCTGCAGCTGGCCCCAGGCGCGCGCATCGGCATCCTTGGCCCGAACGGGGCCGGCAAATCGACGCTGATCAAAACCCTCGCAGGCAGCCTGCCGCTGATCGCCGGCGAGCTGAAGACCGGCGAACACTTGGCTATTGGCTATTTCGCCCAGCATCAGTTGGACAGCCTCGATCCGGAGGCCAGCCCGCTGCTGCACCTGGCACGCATCGCGCCGCAGCAGCGCGAACAGGAGCTGCGCAACTTTCTCGGCGGTTTCGACTTCCATGGCAGCCGCGCCGAAGAACCAGTGCTGCATTTCTCCGGCGGTGAAAAAGCGCGTCTGGCCCTGGCGCTGATCGCCTGGCAGAAACCCAACCTGTTGTTGCTGGATGAGCCCACCAACCACCTGGACATGGAAATGCGCCATGCCCTGACCGTGGCGCTGCAGAATTTCGAGGGCGCCATGCTGCTGGTGTCCCACGACCGGGCGCTGATCCGCGACACCACGGATGAACTCTGGCTGGTGGCGGACGGCCGACTGACAACCTATGCCGAGGACCTCGACAGCTACACCCGCTGGCTTGCTCAGTTCCGCCAGCAGCAGGCGCAAGCCGGTGCCGATAACGCATCGCAAGCTGCGCCCAAGGTGGATGCCAAGGTTCAACGCCGGCTGGCGGCAGAGCAGCGCCAGCGCCTTGCACCGCTGAAGAAGGCAGCCGACAAGCTGGAGCAGCAGCTCGAAGCCGCCCAGCAGCAGATGCAGGAAATCGAAACCGCACTGGCCGACACCGAGCTCTACAGCGATGCCCACCGGGGTCGACTCAAGGAACTGCTGGCGAAGCAGGCCGACTGCCGCCAGCGTATCGACGACCTGGAACTGCAGTGGCTCGATGCCCATGAAGCACTGGAGCAGCTGCAGGCGGAGTTGGCCGAATCATGAGCAAGCAACCATGACCCTGTGGATCGATGCCGACGCCTGCCCTCGCCCGGTACGCGACGTCATGCTGCGCGCAGCCCGGCGCCGGGAGCTGCAGCTGGTACTGGTGGCCAATAGCGCGCTGGGCCTGGCGCCTGCGCCGGGTGTGCGTCAGGTGGTGGTGCCGGGCGGCGCCGACGTGGCCGACCTTTATATCATCGAACATGCCGAGCCCGGGGACTTGGTGGTTACCGCTGACATTCCCCTGGCTGATGGCTTGGTCAGCCGCGGCATCACCGCAATCAATCCGCGCGGCGAAATCTATGACCAGAGCAGCATCGGCGAACGCCTCGCCGTGCGCAACCTGATGGATGAGCTACGCGGCGCCGGCCTGGCCGGTCGTGGCGGGCCAGCCCCGTTCAGCGACAAGGACAAGCAATCCTTCGCCAATGCCCTGGATCGGTTGCTGGCCAAGGGGCTGGGCAAGTAGCGCCCCGTCCTACTCTTTCAATTCACACAGACAAGCCACCGTATCCTGCTGGGTGATATTCACCGACCGCCCTTGCAGCAGCGCCCGTATTACCGGCTCGACGAAACTGCTGTCGCTGTTGCAGCTGGCGCCATCGCTATAGGGACCGACATAGGCCAGCTTGCCCTCGGCATCCCAGATCGCCAGCGCCGGGCCACCCGGCCAATCGGACCAGCCCTCTGGCATCGGCCAGAACGGCAACCCAGCCAGCACGCTACCCTCAACGGCTGCCCGACTGCCGCTGCGGACAAAACGCACCCCCTGGGCACTGAACCGTCGAGTCATGTCCGCGATATAGGCCTCATGCCCGGCATTGCAGGGACACCCAGCCTGCCATACATGCATCACCTGGATCCGCCCCGGAGCAAAGGGCGGACTCACCTGCGCCGCGGCAAAATGCGCCGGCCTTTCAAAGGTACGATTGTGATAACCGTCGAACCACCACCAGGCCCAGACCAGAGCCGCCGCCCAGGTCATTCCCAAGACTGCCAGCAGTCCCCGTCGCAAAAAAACCATGCAACCCTCTCATCGCTGCCTATACTCCGAACCGAGGATGAATAGTGGCGTATAGCTATTCCGGTTCTGCCAACCTACGCACATCCTGCGAAGGTCGCACTTTAACCTATTCCCGGGGCACATTAATCTGCGTAGTTCACGCAGGATAACCTCCGGATTGGGACGGTCCGCATCGCGGACAAGGATCATCCCGCTTTATGCAAACCGACATGAACACATTTTCCCTGGCTCTGGCGCTGGTGCTGGTCACGCTGGTAATGACCCTGGTGCTGATCATGGCCGCCTGGCATTCCGGTAGTGGACAAGGATTACGGCACTGGGCGCTGGGCAACCTGGCCCTGACCATGGGGTTGGTGCTGGACATCGGCCAAGGTTTGCTGCACCACAATATTTCGCAGATCCTGGCTGCCGGCTTGATGGTGTTGGGTTTGGGGGTGATCTGGCTTGGCGTGCGTGCGTTCAAAGGCTTGAGCCAGCCCCAGGCCGGGCCGATCCTGTTGGCACTGCTGATGGTGCTGGTACTCGGATACTTCCACTACGTGCACGACAGTGTTGCCGCCCGGCTGACAGCCACCGGCCTCTGCCTGGGCGGGCTCTGTCTGCTGTCAGCGCGCGAGCTGCTGGTGGCGGCGGCCACACCGCTGCGCCGGGCTTACTGGTTCACCGGCGGCATCATGCTGTTGAGCGGTCTCGGCCTGCTGGCGCGTGCCGCCACCGGCTTGCTCGGCCCGCTGCTGCAAATCGATGTCAGCGACGAGATCATCCAGCCGGTGACCCTGCTGGGTGTCATGGTGGGACAGATCGGCATGGCCGGCGGCTTCATCCTCATGACGCACTACCGCACGATCATGGCGCTGCAGCAACTGTCCGAGCACGATGCGCTGACCGGCACGTTGAACCGCCGCAGCATGCACGACCAGGCGCAATGCCGGCTCGATGTGTTGCGCCAACAGGGTCAGCCGGCCACCCTGATCATGATCGACGCCGATCATTTCAAGCGCATCAATGACGAGTTCGGCCACCAGACCGGCGATGCAGTGCTCTGCCACCTGGTGACGCGCATCCGTCTGCACATGCGCAGCAATGATCTGCTGGGCCGTTTCGGTGGCGAGGAGTTCGTGGTGTTGCTGCCCGGGCTGAATGCCAAAACGGCGGCCGATGTGGCCGAGCGTATCCGCCTGGCGGTCAACAACCACAGCGATCATATTTCCGATCAGCCGGTGATGCTCAGTATCAGTCTCGGCGTGGCCGGCACCGATCTGCAGGGCCACGATTACACGGCACTGGTGGCGGCAGCCGACGCGGCGTTGTACCGGGCCAAAGCGCTGGGTCGCAACCGGGTCGAAGTATGCACCGAAGCCGATGCCCCTCAGCGCGACAAGATGGCCCTACGTTTACTGTCCCAATTCCGTCATAATCTCGACGTATAAGGAAGGCCTGAGCATTCATCGGGCTGGACCTACCGCACCCGCCCAGGTCCGCCCGTCCCGGTCTTCCAAGTCACTCATCAGACCGGTGTTCCGACACCTTGGGAGTTACAGTGAACCAGCCCGTCAATCGTCCCTTTCCCTTGTCCCGCATGCGCCGCTCGCGCAAGGATGCTTTTTCCCGCCGCCTGATGCGCGAAACCCGGCTGAGCACCGATGACCTGATCTACCCGGTGTTCGTGCTCGAGGGCGCTGGCCAGCGCGAGCCAGTGGCCTCCATGCCGGGTGTCGAGCGGCTATCGATCGACCTGTTGCTGGAAGAGGCTGCCGAGCTGGTCGACCTGGGGATCCCGGCGGTGGCACTGTTCCCGGTGACCCCCACCTCGGCCAAATCGCTGGACGCTGCCGAGGCGTGGAACCCGGAAGGACTGGCCCAGCGCGCCACCCGAGCGCTGAAACAGCAGTTCCCGGAACTGGGCGTAATCACCGACGTCGCCCTTGATCCCTTCACCACCCATGGCCAGGACGGCATCATCGATGAACAGGGTTACGTGCTGAACGACATCACCGTCGAGGCGCTGGTCAAGCAAGCGTTGTCCCATGCCGAGGCTGGTGCCGACATCGTCGCACCTTCGGACATGATGGACGGGCGTATCCGCGCGATTCGTGAAGCGCTGGAAACAGCCGGTCAGATCAACACGCGCATCCTGGCCTATTCAGCCAAGTATGCGAGCGCCTATTATGGTCCGTTCCGCGATGCGGTAGGCTCGGCCAGCAATCTGGGCAAGGCGGATAAGGCTACCTACCAGATGGACCCGGCCAACAGCGACGAGGCATTGCATGAGGTGGGCCAGGACCTGGCCGAGGGTGCCGATATGGTCATGGTCAAGCCGGGCATGCCCTATCTGGATATCGTTCGCCGGGTCAAGGATGCGCATCAGGTGCCGACCTTCGTCTACCAGGTCAGCGGTGAATATGCGATGCATCAGGCCGCAATCGCCAACGGCTGGCTCAGCGAGGCGGTCATCATGGAATCGCTGACCGTTATCAAGCGCGCCGGCGCCGATGCCATTCTCACCTATTACGCAAAATATGCTGCGCAACAACTGCGCGGGCAGAAATAATCTGTAGAGGACATCATGCGGGACACCAACGAGACCGAATTGCCGATCGAATCCACCGCCGGGGAGCCTACCCCGATCACCGCGGCCCGCCGTCCAGCCGCAGTGCCGGCTACCATCGCCCCACCGGAGCCGGTGGAAGAGACCGTGCCAGCCGCGGATATCAACATACCCGAGCTGTATATTCATCGCGAGTTGTCCCAACTGCAATTCAACATCCGGGTGCTGGAACAGGCGCTGGATGAATCCTACCCGTTGCTGGAGCGGCTCAAGTTCCTGTTGATCTTCTCCAGCAACCTGGATGAGTTCTTCGAGATCCGCGTCGCCGGCCTGAAGAAACAGATCACCTTCGCCCGCGAGCAGACTGGCCCCGACGGGCTGCAGCCGCAGCAGGTGCTGAGCAAGATCAGTGAGATCGCGCACCAGGAGGTCACCCGCCAGTATTCGATACTCAACGATATTCTGCTGCCAGAGCTGGCCCGGCAGAAGATCCGCTTTATCCGGCGGCGCCAGTGGACACCCAAGCAGACGCTCTGGGTGCGCCGCTTTTTCCGTGATGAGATCGTACCGATCATCAGCCCTATCGGACTGGATCCGACACATCCTTTCCCGCTGCTGGTGAACAAGAGCCTGAACTTCATCGTCCAGCTGGAGGGCATCGATGCCTTTGGCCGTGATTCCGGTCTGGCGATCATCCCGGCACCGCGCTCACTGCCGCGCCTGATCCGCGTCCCCGATGAGCTCTGCGAGGACGGCGACAACTTCGTGTTCCTGTCGTCGATGATTCACGCCCATGCCGATGATCTGTTCCCCGGTATGAAGGTGCGCGGTTGCTACCAGTTCCGTCTGACCCGCAACGCCGATCTGATCGTCGATCCCGACGAAGTGGATGACCTGGCCCGCGCCCTGCGCGGCGAGCTGCTGTCGCGCCGCTATGGCGATGCAGTGCGCCTGGAGGTAGCCGACAACTGTCCCAAGCCGCTGTCGGACTTTCTACTCAAGCAGTTCGGCCTCAGCGAATCGGAACTCTACGAGGTCAACGGCCCGGTCAACCTGACCCGTCTGTTCTCGATCACCGGCATGGACAGCCATCCCGAACTGCAATTTCCGCCGTTCAGCCCGGGCATCCCCAAGCTGCTGTCCAGTGCCGACAACCTGTTCCAGGCCATTCGCAAGCAGGACATCCTGCTGCTGCACCCCTACGAATCCTTCAGCCCGGTGGTGGATCTGCTGCGTCAGGCCGCCCAGGACCCCAACGTGCTGGCGATCAAGCAGACGCTGTACCGCACCGGTGCCAACTCGGAGATCGTCAACGCGCTGGTCGAGGCCGCGCGCAACGGCAAGGAAGTCACCGTGGTGATCGAGCTGCGGGCGCGTTTCGATGAAGAGTCCAACCTGCAACTGGCCAGCCGCCTGCAGCAGGCCGGCGCGGTGGTTATCTACGGCGTGGTCGGTTTTAAGACCCACGCCAAGATGATGTTGATCCTGCGCCGTGAGGACAAGGACCTGCGCCGCTATGTGCACATGGGCACCGGTAACTACCACGCCGGCAATGCACGTCTGTACACCGACTACAGCATCCTGACCTCGGATCTGGCGATGACCGAGGACGTGCACAAGCTGTTCAACCAGCTGATTGGCATGGGTAAGGCGCTGCGCATGAAGAAATTGCTCCAGGCACCCTTCACCCTGAAGAAGCGCCTGCTGGAGTTGATCAATCGCGAGGCGCTGGCAGCCCAGGCCGGCAAACCGGCGCACATCATCATCAAGGCCAACGCCCTGACCGACGCCAAGGTGATCAAGGCGCTATACAAGGCATCGCAGGCTGGAGTGAAGATCGAGTTGATCATTCGTGGCATGTGCTGCCTGCGCCCGGGCATTCCCGGGGTCTCACATAACATCAGCGTACGCTCGATCATCGGCCGCTTCCTGGAACACAGCCG
The DNA here is from genome assembly GCF_900114735.1 of Halopseudomonas bauzanensis. Classification (GTDB taxonomy): domain Bacteria; phylum Pseudomonadota; class Gammaproteobacteria; order Pseudomonadales; family Pseudomonadaceae; genus Halopseudomonas; species Halopseudomonas bauzanensis. Next base: position 160,713 of record NZ_FOUA01000003.1, read on the forward strand.
GGTTTACTATTTCCTGGGAGAGGGCAACGAGCAGGTGTGGATGTCGAGTGCCGACATGATGGAGCGCAACCTGGACCACCGGGTGGAAACCTGCTTCCCGCTGGAAGGCAAGAAGTTGATCACCCGCGCCCGGCAGGAGTTACAGGTGCATCTGGCTGATAACACCCATGCCTGGATACTGCAGCCCGACGGCAGCTATACCCGCTGCACTCCGACCGGAAACCAGCTGTCCCGCAGCGCGCAAAGCACGCTGCTGGAGAAGCTGGCCAACTCGCCTCAGCGTACCGTCAGCGTATAACCGATCTTCGCCCAGTACCGCGCTTCCTGAGCGAAGTCGGCCTGGGTGAGCGGGTTGGCCTTCAGCCAGCCCGCCGGGAAGCGCAAGGTCAGCTGCTTGGCTCTGGCGGTCACCTCCAGCTCCGGCATCTCCTGATACCCGCGGATATGGTGATAGAGGATCGCCAGCCGCAGCAGCATGCACAGACGCCGCAGTGGCGGGCCTTCCTCACCCAACTCGGTCATGCGGTCCTCGCCTGGCAGGTTACGCCGGTGGCCGCGCACCAACAGGGACATGTGCAACTGTTCCTGTCGCGAGAAACCGGGCAGGTCAGCGTGTTCGATCAGGTAGGCGCCATGCTTGTGGTACTGGCTGTGGGCAATGTCCATGCCCACCTCATGCACCCGCGCCGCCCAACGCAGCAGGTCGGCATGCTTGCTGTCGGTCAGATCCCAGGATTCGGCAACCTTGCCCAGCAGACTCAACGCCTTGCTCTCGACCCGGGCCGCCTGTTCAGTATCCACATGACAGCGCTCGACCAGGGCGGTCAAGGTCCGTTCGCGTACGTCTTCATGCTCCCGCCGGCCGAATATCTCGTACAGCACGCCTTCGCGCAGCGCGCCTTCGGAATGTTCCATGCGCTGCACATCCAGGGCATCGAACAGGGCTTCGAGGATCGCCAGCCCCGAGGGCAGGATGGGGCGCCGGTCAGCCTTGAGACCGGGCAGGTCCAGCTTATCCACCTGATTGGCCTTGAGCACCTTGCGCTTGAGCCACTGCAGCCCCTCGCGGGTCACCTCGCCGTCGGTCAGGCCACCACCACGCAGGCATTGGCCGATGGCGCGGATAGTGCCGGAGGCGCCCACCGCTTCCTGCCAGCCCAGGCGCTGGATGCTCTGCTCGATCGGCATGAGTTCAAGTCGCGCGGCGGTATATGCCCGGGCATAGCGGGCGGGAGAAATGCGCCCATCGGCAAAGAATTGCTGACCGAAGGAAACGCACCCGATATGAAGGCTTTCACGCAATATCGATTCGAAGCGCTCGCCGACAATGAACTCGGTACTGCCCCCGCCGATATCCACCACCAGTCGCTTGCCCGCATCGTCGGCCAGCGTATGAGCCACACCGAGATAGATCAGTCGGGCTTCTTCGCGCCCGGAAATAACATCCACCCGGTGCCCGAGCACGTCCTTCACCCGGTTGATGAAAACATCACGGTTGCGCGCCACCCGCAAGGTATTGGTCGCGACGATACGCACCGCACCGGCCGGCAGCCCATTGATCAACTGGGCAAAGCGGCGCAGACAATCCAGTCCGCGCTGCATGGCTTCTTCGTTCAGAATGCCCTGCTCATCCAGGCCGGCCCCGAGTTGCACCTTCTCGCCGAGCCGTTCGAGTATTCGTATCTCGCCGTGGTCCACCCTCGCCAGCACCATATGGAAGCTGTTGGACCCCAGATCAATGGTCGCTACCAGCGGAAAATCCCCGAGCTCTGTCTGCGCCATGCATATCCCCTGTATGTCGTAGGGAGAATTTTACCTGCCAATCGCTGGTATGTCCGCATGCTGCGACAACATGGTGGTGATCACGCGGAGGCGACCACGCGTTTCACAGTTGCGCAGGGTGATGCTATCATCCTTTGCATTGCACCTAGCGAACCTTTCCCTGGAGAAACTCATGAGTGATTTGATCGTGCACGTCACCGACGGCAGCTTCGAAGCCGAAGTGCTGAAGGCCGACGGCCCCGTTCTGGTTGATTATTGGGCTGAATGGTGTGGTCCGTGCAAGATGATTGCCCCCGTTCTGGACGATATCGCCCGGGACTACGAAGGCAAGCTCAAGATCTGCAAGCTGAATATCGACGAGAACGCCAATACCCCGCCGAAATATGGCGTACGCGGTATTCCCACACTCATGCTGTTCAAGGACGGCAATGTGGAAGCCACCAAGGTGGGCGCCCTGTCCAAGTCCCAACTGGCCGCTTTCCTCGACAGTAATATCTGAGCTACCCGGCATCCCCGGTCTACCGGGGATGCATTTTTCTTTCCCCTGGTTATAGACGTCACCGCGCAGCGGTGCTAGATTTGCATTCCAACTCCCTGTCGCACCCTGCGGCAATTGGCTTCCCTACTTGCCAAATTCATCGCCCCATCCCATATGGCGGCTGTTTACTAACCCCGTCCTGCCGAAAGACGCCACAACTCACCGAACCTATGAACCTGACTGAACTCAAGCAAAAACCTATACCCGAACTGCTGGAAATCGCCGACCAGATGGGCCTGGAAAATATGGGCCGATCGCGCAAACAGGATGTGATCTTCGGCATTCTGAAGAAGCATGCCAAGAGCGGCGAAGACATCCACGGCGACGGCGTGCTGGAAATTCTGCAGGATGGTTTCGGTTTTCTGCGCTCAGCCGATTCGTCGTACCTGGCCGGCCCCGATGACATCTACGTGTCGCCCAGCCAGATTCGCCGTTTCAACTTGCGCACCGGCGATTCCATTTCCGGCAAGATCCGCCCACCGAAGGATGGTGAGCGCTACTTTGCGCTGTTGAAGGTCGACTCGATCAACTTCGACCGCCCGGAAAACACCAAGAACAAGATCCTGTTCGAAAACCTGACCCCCCTGTTCCCTGATGATCGTCTGAAGATGGAAGCCGGCAACGGTTCCACCGAAGACCTGATGGCGCGGATCATTGATCTGTGCGCCCCGATCGGCAAGGGTCAGCGCGGTCTGCTGGTAGCACCGCCGAAGGCCGGTAAGACCTTGATGTTGCAGAACATCGCCTCGAACATTGCCCGTAATAATCCCGAGTGCCACCTGATCGTCCTGTTGATCGATGAGCGCCCGGAAGAAGTGACCGAAATGCAGCGCACCGTACGCGGTGAAGTGGTTGCCTCGACCTTCGATGAGCCGCCGAGCCGTCACGTACAGGTCGCCGAGATGGTGATCGAGAAGGCCAAGCGCCTGGTTGAGCACAAGAAAGACGTGATCATCCTGCTCGACTCCATTACCCGCCTGGCTCGTGCCTACAACACCGTCATCCCCAGCTCCGGCAAGGTGCTGACCGGTGGTGTCGATGCCCACGCCCTGGAAAAGCCCAAGCGTTTCTTTGGCGCTGCGCGGAACATCGAGGAAGGCGGTAGCCTGACCATTATCGCCACCGCACTGGTCGATACCGGCTCGAAGATGGATGAAGTGATCTACGAGGAATTCAAGGGCACCGGCAACATGGAGATCCACCTGGATCGCAAGATTGCCGAGAAGCGTGTCTTCCCTGCCATCAACATCAACCGCTCCGGCACCCGTCGCGAAGAATTGCTGACCAGCGAAGACGAGCTGCAGCGCATGTGGATTCTGCGCAAGATCTTGCACTCCATGGATGAAATCGCTGCTATTGAATTCCTGCTCGACCGCCTGAAAGATACCAAGACCAACGACGAATTCTTCCTGTCGATGAAGCGCAGCAAGAACTGACCCGGCTGGAAGCGGCACGTTGCAAACGGCAAGCCGGCCTCGCAGGCTTGCCGTAGTTCCACTGCCTGCAGCACCCAGCAGTCGGATGCCGCACTCCACACCCCATTCACGGGCGGCGGCTGGGTATCCATCAGCTCGCCGCTTGAAGCTTGAGGCTTGAAGCTGCCATGCAATATTCCGATCTTCGTGATTTCATCAAGGGCCTGGAACAGCGCGGTGAACTGAAGCGCATCCAGACACCCGTCTCCCCCATCCTGGAAATGACCGAAGTCTGCGACCGTACCCTGCGCAAGGGCGGCCCGGCGCTGCTGTTCGAAAACCCCACCGGTTTCGACATGCCGGTGCTCGGCAACCTTTTCGGCACCCCCGGGCGGGTGGCACTGGGCATGGGCGCCAATGACGTCAGCGAGCTGCGGGAGATCGGTAAACTGCTGGCCTACCTCAAGGAACCCGATCCGCCGAAGGGGCTGAAGGACGCCTGGTCCAAGCTGCCGCTGGTGAAGAAGGTCATCTCCATGGCGCCCAAGGTGGTACGCGACGCGCCCTGCCAGGCCACCGTGATCGAAGGCGATGACGTGGACCTGTCGCAGATCCCAGTGCAGACCTGCTGGCCCGGCGATGCCGGTCCGCTGATCACCTGGGGGCTGGTGGTTACCCGCGGGCCGAACAAGGATCGACAGAACCTGGGCATCTATCGCCAGCAGGTGATCGGCCGCAACAAGGTAATCATGCGCTGGCTGAGCCATCGGGGCGGCGCGCTGGACTTTCGCGAGTGGTGCGAGAAGCACCCCGGCGAGCCCTTCCCGGTAGCGGTAGCGCTGGGCGCCGACCCGGCGACCATCCTCGGGGCGGTGACGCCGGTGCCTGATACCTTGTCCGAATATGCCTTTGCCGGCCTGCTGCGCGGTCAGCGTACCGAACTGGTCAAGTGCCGTGGCTCCGAGCTGCAGGTACCGGCCGGTGCGGAAATCGTGCTCGAAGGGGTGATTCACCCCGGCGAGATGGCCGACGAAGGCCCCTTTGGGGATCACACCGGTTACTACAACGAGGTGGACAGTTTCCCGGTGTTTACCGTGGAGCGCATCACCCAGCGGGAAAAACCGATCTATCACAGTACCTACACCGGCCGGCCGCCAGATGAACCGGCAGTGCTGGGCGTGGCGCTGAACGAGGTGTTCGTACCGATCCTGCAAAAACAGTTTCCGGAGATCACCGACTTCTACCTGCCGCCCGAGGGCTGCTCCTACCGCATGGCGGTAGTGTCCATGAAGAAGCAGTACCCTGGCCATGCCAAGCGGGTGATGCTCGGCGTGTGGAGCTTCCTGCGCCAGTTCATGTACACCAAGTTCGTCATCGTGGTGGACGATGATATCAATGTGCGCGACTGGAATGACGTGATCTGGGCTATCACCACCCGCATGGACCCCAAGCGCGATACCGTGATGATCGACAACACACCGATCGATTACCTCGACTTCGCCTCGCCGGTCTCCGGCCTGGGCAGCAAGATGGGCCTGGATGCCACCAACAAGTGGCATGGCGAAACCACCCGCGAATGGGGCACGGCGATCACCCAGGACCCGGCCGTGAAGCAGCGGATCGATGCCATCTGGTCGGAATTGGGAATAGATTGATGAAAGTGACTCTTCAGCCTTCGGGGCATGTAATCGAGCTGTTGCCCGGCGAGCGCATCATCGATGCCGCCCGCCGCCTGGGCTTCGATGCACCGCAGAGCTGTCGCAACGGCAATTGCCATATCTGCACCGCCAACCTGATCAGCGGCCGGGTACTGCAACACGGCACCGAGCGCCGCGGTGGCGAGCTGTTCACCTGCATTGCCGAGCCGCTGGAAGATTGCGTCGTACAGTGGGACAACGTCCTCGCGCCGGACGAGCTGCCGCTGCGCAGCCTGGCCTGTCAGGTGCTGGATATCCAGGATCTGGGCGGCGATGTCTGCCGGCTGCTGCTGCGCACACCGGCCGGCAAGCCCCTGCGCTACCATGCCGGGCAGTATCTGCTGCTGGAGCGCTTCGATGGCGAGCTATCGGCCTTCTCCATCGCCTCGGCGCCCCATGAAGAACGGCTGCTGGAATTGCATATTCTGGTTCGTGAGCAGAATACCGTCACGCTGGTGGAGCATATCCGTCAGCAGGGCATCGCCCGCATCAAGGCGCCCTTGGGTGACAGCTGCCTGCCGCGCCTGCCACAGCGCCCGCTGGTGCTGATTGCCGCCGGTACCGGTCTGGCGCAGATACAGAGCCTGACCCAATACTGCCTACAGCAAGGCTTCATCCAGCCGATTCACTTGTACTGGGGAGTCCGCCAGCCCGAGGACTTCTACCAGGCGCCGCATTGGGATCATTGGCAGCAGCAAGCCAATGTCTATCTGCACAAAGTAGTCAGCGATGCACCGGACTGGAGCGGTCGCCAGGGCATGCTGCCCGAGGCAGTATGTGAGGATCTGGCCGAGCTGGGGGGTTACGAGTTCTTCCTGTGCGGCTCGCCAGCAATGGTCTACGGCACGCTGGATGCTCTGCTGGCTGCTGGGGCAGTGGAGCAGCAGATCCATTCGGATGTGTTTGCCTATGCCCCGCGCGAGGCGTTGCCGGTATAGCCGAACTAACTCGCCGGCAGCTTTTCGGCCAGGGAAGGCAAGACCGAAAAGCTTCGCGGCCAAGGCCGCTCCCACAAGAAGCACTCCGTTACAACAGCGCTTTCCCCGGCTGCGGCAGTTCTGGCAGATCATTCACCATCAGCGCAAACCCCTGACGCAGCATCTGCTGGCTGGCCTGGTGCTCACCCATGTGCTCCAGCAGCCTGACCAGCTCGGCGCAGGTCTGAATATCCCGGCGGCTGGCGAAGCTGGCTTCCAGATACTCCCGCGCCTTGCCCCACAAGCTGTTACGCAACGACAACCGCCCCAGCGCCAGTAGCAGGGTGGCGTCATGGGGATGATCCGGCAACCATTGCTCTGCGGCAGCCAGCTGGCGCGCCGGGTCGGCACCGCGTACCAGGCCGTAGATATGCACCAGACGATCGTTGTAGCTGTGCGTCAGCGCTTCGCGCAGGGTCTTTTCCGCATGCACCTCAGCCCCGGAAGCACGCAGCTGCAAGCAATAGGTCTCGATCAGCGCCACATCCTGCCGGTGCGGTTTGGGCAAACGCTCCCAGACACTGCTGACCGGGTTGGCTTCCCCGTCGGGCAGCCGCTGGCCACGCTGCCCGGCCTGGCTCAGCAGGGCGATGTAGACCTGACGCTCCAATGCCTGCTGATCCGCCTCACCGTATAGCTGGTGCCGACGTAGTTCCGGCAGCAGCTGTTCCAGCCGCTCCCAGTCTTCCAGGCGCAGATACAACTGGCCCATCAGTTTCAGCGCATACAGATGCTTGGGATGCTCCTTGCGGACCCGGGTCAGGGTTGCCAACGCCTGCTCCAGCTGACCGCGCGCCATCTGCAGTTGCGCCTGGGTGACGGCAATGGCGACATCGGCGTTGGGGGTGGTCTCATAGGCTTCGCGCAGCAGGTTATCGGCTTCGCGGTAATCTTCCAGCTCGTGGGCCGCGCGTGCCGCCGCCAGATAATTGATCAATGGCTGTTCGGCATGCGGCGCGGCGCGGCGCAACAGCCGCAGACTGTTGGACCAGTGGCCTTCGGCAAACTCCAGCAGCCCACGGGTAGTCACCTGGCTGGCACGGCGACTGCGGTTGCGCCGGGACCAGGGATTGACCCGGCGACTGGAGGCGTTGATCAGCCGCACCAATGCGCGCAGCAGCGCCAGCAGCAGCCACAGCGCCAGCACGAAGGCCAGGCCGACCCAGATGCTGGTCTCGATGGACATGTTGCGCCAGGCAATCAGCAGATAGCCTGGGTCCTCGGCAACCGCCATACCCAGCAGGGCGGCGATCAGCACCACTACCAGCACGGCGATGTAGCTTTTACTCATCAGCGCTTTCTCCCCTGCTGGCGGGCGCATTGCGGCTCTGGATATAAGCCGCCAGACCCTGCTGCAGCGGCGCCAGATCCGGCGCGATGATGGTGATGCGCTGCTCGGCCAGTTGCTGCAGCCGGTTCTGCATCGCCCGCACCTGCGGGTTGTCCAGTTCGAAGAACTGCTCCAGCATGCCGCTGGCGTGTTCCAGGCTGTCGCGGTAGATATCGCCCTCGCCGCGCAGCACTGCCCACTGAGCTTGCTCCAGCGTCAGTTGCAGGGTGCGGCGGATACGCTGCATCTCCGCTTCGTCAAGCAGCGGGGTGATGACCTTGCCGCGCTGGAAGTCGACCCGCACATAGCGCTCCAGGCGCATCAGCATGCGTTCACCGCGGGTGCGGCGGGCCAGGCGATCCTCGAACTCCTCTTCGGGCGTCACCTCATCAGGATCGAATACCGGCACCGGCAACGCGGTCAGATTGGCCACCTGGTCGTGCAGCGCCGCCAGCTTGAGATATAAACCGGAGCGGTCCACCACCGGCAGTGCCTCCAGTTCGGTCTGGTAGCGGGCCAATTGTTCGCGCACGGCAAACACGCCGCTATCGGGCTGGGCCTGCAGGATATGATCCACCGCTTCCAGCAACTGTCGCGCCGAGGTCACGTCCTGGGCCGCCAGCAGCCGCAGGGAGGCCAGGCGCAGCAGATACTCAGCCTCGGCCAGCTTCCAATCCGCCCGGGCATCACCCTGCAACGTATCCAGCCGTTGATTGAGGGCCTGCTGGCTGCGCTGCATGTCTGCCGTCAGACGCCGCAGCTGTTGCCACTCCTCGCTCGTCGGCAGCCCGGCCAGCCGCTGTTCAGCGCTGCGCTGATCCTGGCGCTGGGTATTGCGCAACTCGGTAAGCTGGTTATTCAACTGCTGCTGTTGGCCCTGCGCCAGCTGCTGGGTCTGATACCACTGCCAGCCGGACAGGCCCAGGGCAGCCAGGCCCACCAGCAGCGCGAGTATGGACACACCGCGCCCACCACCTTTGCCCGAGCCATGCTTGTCTCGCGAACGCGGCGAGGTCGGCGGTGGCGTCGCTCCGCTGCCGGTCACCTGGTCGCGCTTGTCCGATGTGCCGGCGCTCGTTTGTACCGGCGGCGTCACGGTAGTGTCGGTGGCAGGTTCGCCGGTGCCCTGATTATTGTCTTTAGTCGGTTCCACGCGTTTCCCCTTATGGCGTGAGCGGATGCGCCGTCACAGCTGCCAATACACTGTCATCATCTGCCCCTTGGCAAACGATAACATCTGTACAGCCCAGCTCGCGGGCCAGTCTGGCCACCCGCGCTCCCGGTACCCAGCATCGCCAATGGCGCTGCTGTTCCCATGTCGTTCCGGCCGCGCGCTGCCAATGCTGCAGCGCCTGACCACTGAGTATCACTATTGCCCTCGCGCCCTGCTCGGCCGCCACGGCAAGATCCTGCGCCAGCGTCGCTGGCATGTTGCGCTCGTAAAGCTCCAGCAGATCCACCCGGCCACCTGCGTCACGGATGGTTGCCGCCAGATGCTCACGCCCGCCTACCCCGCGCCAGATCAGCACACGCAGATCCGGCAGACTCAACAATCGCTGCCAGGCCGGCAGACGCAGCAGCGCTTCACTGTCCTGGCCATCCAGCGGGATTTGCACCGGCAGGCCGTAATCTTCCAGCACCGCCGCGGTTCCCGCGCCCACCGCAAACCACTCGATGGCGGCTGGCGGTTGCGGCCACAGCGCATCCATTCGCTCCAATCCCAGCCGCGCTGCGACCGGGCTGACCACCATCACCGCGTGGTAGCGGTCCAGTTCCAGCATCAGGCTGCGCTGGGCGCCGGTTTCCGCCTGCGGATCGATCTGCAGCAGTGGCAGGCTGACGGTGGTAACGCCCTGTGCCTGCAGACGCCCGGCGAGGCGGCGATTGTCGCTATCCGAGCGGGTCAGCAGCAGCGCTGCGCTCACTGCCCGTCCGCCTCCCGGTAGACCGCATCCAGAATCTCCTGCGCGCCCTGGCGCAGCAAGTCTTCCGCTACCGCCACGCCCAACTGCTCGGGTTCGGCCTCTGGACCACGGGCTTCGGCGGTCAACAGGCGCTCGCCGTTCGGATCACCCACCAGTCCACGCAGCCAGATTTCGCCATTGGCGCGCTCGGCATAACAGGCGATCGGCACCTGGCAACCGCCGTTCAGATGGTTGTTCAGCGCTCGCTCGGCGCGCACCCGCAGGGCGCTGTCGAGATCATTCATCGGTACCAGCAATGCTTGCAGTTCGGTGTCGTCGCTGCGGCATTCGATACCCACGGCGCCCTGGCCGCCGGCGGGCAGGCTCAACTCCGGCGGGATGCAGCTGCGGATGCGCGCATCGAAACCCAGCCGCTTGAGCCCGGCCGCGGCGAGGATGATGGCGTCGTATTCGCCGGCATCCAGCTTGGCCAGGCGGGTGTTGACGTTGCCACGCAGAAAGCGGATCTGCAGATCCGGGCGCCGGGCCATCACCTGGGCCTGGCGACGCAGGCTGGACGTGCCGACCACGCTGCCCTGGGGCAGTGCGTCGATGGATTCGTAGGTATTGGAAACAAAGGCGTCGCGCGGGTCTTCCCGCTCGCAAATGACGTACAGCCCCAGCCCTTCGGGAAACTGCATGGGCACGTCCTTCATGGAGTGCACGGCCAGGTCGGCCTCGTTCGCCAGCAGTGCCGTCTCCAGCTCCTTGACGAACAGGCCCTTGCCGCCAATCTTGGCCAGCGGGGAGTCCAGCAGCTTGTCGCCGCGACTGACCATGGGGACCAGGCTGACGGTCAGCCCGGGATGCAACTGTTCAAGACGCGCCTTCACATACTCGGCCTGCCACAGGGCCAGGGCGCTCTTGCGGGTGGCGATTCGCAGATGTCGACTCATGGGATTCTCGCTGTCTACCAACAGGCATGATACGCGATGCCCCGTCCATCATCCACGCGGGGTAGTGACGCAGGCCCGTCACAATTCTTCCATCAGCTTGCGCAATCCCGGTACGTGACGGCGACTGACCGTCAAGGTCTCATCCGGCAGCCCCTTGAGGTGCAGGTGAAAGTGCCCCATGGAGCTGCGCTGCAGCCGGCCAATACGGTTACGTGCCACCAGTGCATTGCGGTGGATGCGTACAAAATGGCTGCCGAACTCGTCCTCAAGGGCCTTGAGCGGCTCGTCCAGCAGCAGCTCTCCCTCGCTATGACGCAGGGTCACATATTTGTGGTCGGCTACGAAATACAGCACATCCTCGATCGGTACCAGCTCCACACCCTTGCGGGTGCGGGCGCTGATATGGCTGCGTGCCTGCTGCGTCTCGCTGGCGATACCAGCCTTGCCCAGGCTGGCCAACTGCAGGCGGTTGAGCTTCTGCGCCTTGCCCAGCGCATCGGCCAGGTCCTCGCTGCGCACCGGCTTGAGCAGGTAGCCAACAGCGCTGACGGCGAAGGCTTCCAGGGCATATTCCCCATGGGCGGTGCAGAACACCACCGCCGGCGCATCGGTCATTTCGCATAGCCGCGCTGCTGTCTGCAGGCCATCCATACCCGGCATGCGGATATCCAGCAGGACAATATCGGGATGCAGTTTCTCAACCAGCTCCAACACCTCATGCCCGTTGCTCGCCATGTCCGGCAAGACGGTATACCCCGGCAGGGCCGAGACCTGTCTGGCCAGGCGCTCTCGGGCAAGAGGCTCATCATCGGCGATAAGTACTTTCATGCCTGAATGACTTCCTGTTAAGTGGACGGTTGCCTACAAGGATAGACCAGCCTGCTGAAGTAGCGCGGCCCATCCTGCCACGCCTCCACCCTGGCGGCGGGTCCGAACAGGGCAGCGAGGCGGGCGCGGATATTATTCAGCGCCATGCTGGCTCCTCGATGCTCTGATTGCTGTGGACAGCTGTTGGATACCAGCAGTTCAACGCAGCCCTCACGATAGTGCCCTGCGACGATAATATCGCCACCCTGGATGCTCGGCTGCAGGCCATGCAAAATGGCGTTTTCCAGAAGTGGCTGCAGGGTCAACAGCGGCATCGGCAGGCTTTCCGGCAGATCGTTCAGTTGCCAGTCGATGCGCAAGCGTTCGCCCAGGCGGTACTGCTCGATGCGCAGATAACCACGACACAGGCGATATTCCTCGCCCCAGGTTGCCAGCGCTTCGGTGTCGGCCAGGTTGGCGCGGAACAGATCGGACAGATCAAGCACGGCGGTTTCTGCCTTGTGCGGCTGGCTGCCGATCAGGCTGACGATGCTGTTGAGGCTGTTGAACAGAAAGTGGGGCCGGATACGCGATTGCAGCGATTGCAGGCGCGCCTGCAGGGCAGCCTGATTGTGCAGCTGCCATTGCTGCTGCAGATAGAAATAGCGCAGCAGCATGCTGGTCATGATCAGCGCAATCAGCCCATGGCGCAGCAATTGATCGCCATGCAACGGCGGCACACCGACCATCCCCTGATAGAGCACCCAGTCGGCCACCACGGTGAACAGCAGCGCCAGCCCAACCACCACCGTATAGCAACAGGCGATCGCCAAGCCCAAGGGGCGGCGGCGCATCCACGGCCGCAGGCGGCATAACAGCGCCGCGGACAGCAGCACTATCCATTGTACGAATAACGATGCCATCGCCAGCTGCAACCAGTCGAAACCTGCCGTGGCTGGCTGCGCCAACACCCACACCAGAACCATGAGTTCTGCCAGCACCACCAGGGTGAACACCGCTACCGATGAGCACAGATCGGGGAGAAAGAAATCCTCCCCTGCCTGGGGCTTGCTCAATAATGTCCAGAATCCATTCTTCATCCGCGCAGTCTCCGCCAGCCGGGCGCCATGGTGCAAGTACAAATGATATCCTATGCGTCTTCTTTCCAATTCTGCAGCGGAACCATCCGACCCATGAGCCAAGATCAGACTACCAACCAATCCTGGGGCGGCCGTTTCAGCGAACCGGTGGACGCCTTCGTCGCCCGTTTCACTGCCTCGGTCGATTTCGACAAGCGCCTGTACAAGCATGACATCCAGGGCTCCATTGCCCATGCCACCATGCTGGCGAAGGTTGGCGTGCTCAGCGACAGCGAACGCGACAGCATCATCGACGGGCTGCGTGCGATCCAGGGCGAAATCGAGGCCGGACAGTTCGATTGGCGGGTGGATCTGGAAGATGTGCACATGAACATCGAGGCACGGCTGACCGAGCGCGTCGGCATCACCGGCAAGAAGCTGCACACCGGCCGCTCGCGCAATGATCAGGTCGCCACCGATATCCGCCTGTGGCTGCGCGAAGAGATCGACATCATCGTCGCCGAACTGGAGCGCCTGCAACGCGGTCTGCTGCAACAGGCCGAGCAGCACGCCGAGGTGATCATGCCCGGCTTTACCCACCTGCAAACCGCCCAGCCGGTCACCTTCGGGCATCATTTGCTGGCCTGGTTCGAGATGCTCTGCCGCGACCGCGAACGTCTGCTCGATTGCCGCAAGCGGGTCAATCGCATGCCGCTGGGCAGCGCCGCCCTCGCCGGCACCACCTACCCGATCGATCGCCAGCTGACCTGCGAGCTGCTGGGTTTTGATGCGGTGTCCGGCAACTCGCTGGATGGCGTGTCCGACCGCGATTTCGCTATTGAATTCTGCGCCGCCGCCGCGCTGGCCATGATGCACCTGTCGCGCTTCTCCGAAGAGCTGGTACTGTGGACCAGTGCCCAGTTCAACTTCATCGAGTTGCCTGACCGCTTCTGCACCGGCTCCTCGATCATGCCGCAGAAGAAAAACCCCGATGTACCCGAGTTGGTACGTGGCAAGTCCGGCCGCGTTTACGGCCACCTGATGGGCCTGCTGACCCTGATGAAGAGCCAGCCGCTGGCGTACAACAAGGACAATCAGGAAGACAAGGAGCCGCTGTTCGACGCTGCCGACACCCTGCGTGACAGCCTGCGCGCCTTTGCCGACATGATCCCGGCGATTCGGCCCCGCGTGGACGTGATGCGCGAAGCGGCCCGCCGCGGCTTCTCCACCGCCACCGACCTGGCTGACTATCTGGTACGCAAGGGCCTGCCCTTCCGCGACTGCCATGAGATTGTCGGCCATGCGGTGAAATACGGGGTGGACAGCGGCAAGGATCTGGCAGAGATGAGCCTGGACGAACTGCGCCGCTTCAGCGACCAGATCGGGCAGGATGTGTTCGAGGTGCTGACTCTGGAAGGCTCGGTGAATGCCCGCGACCATATCGGCGGCACCGCGCCGGCCCAGGTCAGAGCGGCCGTACAGCGTGGTCGCGAGTTGCTGGGCGACAGCTGAACGAGTCCCTCCGTGGAGGGCCTCCCCCGGCGGCGATACTGACCGCAGGGGGGTGCCCTTTCATTCAGAGTGCTGCGCTGACCGACAGCACAAAGTTGCCGGTGCCCTGGTCGCCGTAGGTACTGTTGATCAACTGATACTCACCCGCTCCCAGATACAGCTCCAGCTGGGCATTGGTGCCTCCGGCGCTGTCATCATCCTGCTCTTCCAGCCCCTGTCCCTGCAAACCCAGCATTGCGTCAAAGTCCGATGAGCGCAGGGTAATCCGGTAGCGTCCGGGTTGCTCGATTGGCAAAGCGACGGTCGTCGGCTGCCCCTCGCTCAGGCGCCCCACGCGGGTTTCGCCCGGTGCGATGCGACCATCCAGCTGCGCCACTTCGGTCAGCTCCGTACGCAAGGTGAATACGCCTTCACCGTTGCCATGCTGAGCGGCATTGATACGGTAGGTACCCGGCTCGACCACCACGCTCAGCAGCGCATCATGGCCGCCACCGCTGTCATCATCACGCGCGTTGACGCCCAGGCCAGACAGCTCCAGCAGGCTATCGATATCATCCGACTGCATGCTCACCTGCAGCAAGCCAGACTGTTCAATGGTCAGCCGGTAGGTCTGCGGATGCCCGGTCAGCATGCCAGTGGCATCGACGCCCAGGCGCAGCTCATCGCCATCACCGAGGGTGACTCCTTCGGGCATCTCCCAGCGTTTGAAGCTCAGGCTGTAGACCCCTTCGACACTGGTATCGATGCCGCTGGCTATCAGCTGATAACTGCCTTCGGGCAGCATGGTCAGCATCCGGGAATCGGTGCCGCCAGCGCTATCGTCATCCGTCCGGTTGATGCCATTGCCCCGCAACTTCAACACGGTATCGAATTCGGCTGAGCGCATGACCAGCTCATACAGGCCTTTTTCTGCCACCTGCAGACTATAGTGATTGCCGTTGTTCGAACTGCCGGCCCGCAGCCGCCCCAGGATATCCGCCTCCGGCTGCAGCTCACCGTCGTTGGTGAGTTCACCGGTGCTCAGCTCGACACGGAAAGGGCCATAATCGCTGGCACTTCGGCCGCTGACCGCCAGGCGGTAGCGACCATCCTTCTCCGGCTGCAGGAACAGGCTCTCGTTCCGCGGGCCGCTGACCAGTTCGCCCTGCTCCGACAACAGCAACAACACCGGCTGGCTCAGCGCACCGCTGCTTTCCACTCGGTACAGGCTGCCACCCTGCAACTGCAAGTCGAAGCTCTGCGTACGCGAGCCATCGTTCAAGTTGATCGGGCTCTGGCTGGACAGCTCGCCAGTCAGGGTCGCGGGCACTTCGCTCACGACCGGAGTAGCCGTCGAGGCGGTCGGTTCTTTACAGCCAGACAACAGGATCGCAAAGCCCGCCAGCGGCAGGGCGAGAGCACGGTGTGTAAACGGCATAGAGCATCCTCAGTTTCAGCTCATTGACGAAAAAACGCCCGACAATCAAAGCATTGCCGGGCGCAGAGCAGAGACTATAAAACGTATCCCAGGGAATGGGCAGCGGAATATTCAGGCGGCGGGCTGTTGCTGGGTAATGCAATGAATATTGCCGCCACCCAGGAGAATCTCACGTCCGGGCACCATCACCACCCGGCGCTCGGGAAACAGGGATTCAAGTATGGCCTGCGCCTGGGCGTCCTGCGGATCATCAAATGCAGGCGCGACAACACCACCGTTGACGATCAGGAAGTTGATGTAGGAACCGGCCAGGCGAACGCTGGGCGAACGCGGCTGACTGCCTGGTACCTGATCCACCCCTGCGCATTCCGCCGTGGTGGCGTGAATCGGCCCGGGAATCGGCATCCGATGTACTGTCAGTTCCCGCCCCTGTGCATCCCGGCTGCTCTCCAATACGCGCAATGCTGCCTGGCATCGGACATGGTTGGGGTCAGTCGGGTCATCGGTCCAGGCCAACAAGACCTCACCGGGGCGCACGAAACAGCAGAAGTTGTCCACATGGCCGTCAGTTTCGTCGTTGTATAACCCTTCCGGCAACCAGATGACCCGCTCGATGCCCAGATAATCCATCAACATCCGCTCGACCTCATGGCGTTGCAGGTGCGGGTTGCGATTGGCATTGAGCAGGCATTCCTCGGTGGTGATCAGGGTGCCCTCGCCGTCCACATGAATCGCCCCGCCCTCCAGTACGAAGCCGTCGGTACGATAACGCGGGCAGCGCTCCAGGCCGAGAATCTTGTCGGCCACCTGATCATCCCGGTTCCACGGCCAGTACAAGCCGCCATCGAAGCCGCCCCAGGCATTGAACACCCAGTCGACACCGCGCACCCCGCCCTGGCCATTGGTAACGAAGGTCGGGCCGGTATCACGCACCCAGGCATCATCGCTGCTGATTTCCACTACCCGAATGGCCGGGTGGTCCAGCTGCAGACTGGCGTTGGCATATTGCGCGGCAGATACGCCGACCGTGACCGGCTCGAAGCTGGCAATCGCGCGCGCTACCTCGGCAAAGGCGGCCTGGGCTGGTTTGGCTCCGAGCCGCCAGTTGTCCGGGCGTTCCGGCCAGAGCATCCAGGTCTGACTGTGCGGTGCCCACTCGGCGGGCATGGCGTAACCGTCGGCGCGGGGCGTACTGTGCAAGGTGTACATGAATCAGGACTCCAGCGAACCATCCAGGGTTTTCAGCGGACCATACAGATTCGGCCGGCGGTCACGGAACACGCCCCAGGCGGCGCGGATATGCTCCAGCTGGTCCAGATCAAATTGCTGCACCAGCACGGTTTCGTCGCTGTCATTGGCTTCCTGCACCTTCTCGCCGAACTGGTTGGCGATGAAGGAGGCGCCGTAGAAGGTGATGTCATAGCCGTCCTGCTCTTCCAGCCCAACCCGGTTGCTCGCCACCAACGGCATCAGATTGGCCCCGGCGTGGCCCTGTTGCACCCGCTGCCAATGATCCTTCGAGGTAATGGAGGAGTCATGCGGCTCGCTGCCGATGGCGGTGGGATAGAACAGGACTTCCGCGCCTTGCAAGGCCATGGCCCGGGCGCTTTCCGGGAACCACTGATCCCAGCAGATACCCACACCGATAGTGGCAAAGCGGGTCTTCCAGACCTTGAAACCAGTATCGCCGGGGTTGAAATAGTACTTTTCGTGATAGCCGGGGCCATCCGGAATATGACTTTTGCGGTACACACCCAGATTGCGCCCGTCGGCATCAATAATGACAACGCTGTTGAAGCGCGCCCGGCCAGACAACTCGAAGAAGCTGATCGGCAATACCACCTCGAGCTCCTTCGCCAGCTTGCTGAAATGCGCAATGGCAGGATTGTCTTCGACCGAGGTGGCCAGCTGCAGATATTCGGGATTGGGCTTCTGGCAAAAATACGGGGTTTCGAACAGCTCTTGAATCAGAATGATCTGCGCGCCCTTGGCAGCGGCCTGCCGTACCAGTTGTTCGGCTTTGGCAATATTGGCCTGGCGGTCCCAACTGCAACTCATCTGGGTGGCGGCGACGGTAACGAGGCGGGGCATGGCGGTTCTCCGGCAAAGTGAGCATGGGGTACAGCATAACCCATGACCACTCTCGCGGCAGAAAGTGGCGCCGGAAGAGCGCCGCCTTTTCTCAGAAATTCCCCAGACAAAAAAGACGGCCGGGGCATCAAGCCCCGGCAGCGCAACTTACTCGATTGCGGGGAACGCATCATCCAACCCGGTCTCCACCGTCGGCTGTTGGGTAATGCGCAGGTAGGTATCGTTTTGCGAGGTATAGGCTGGCCATTCCTGCCCCTCGATCGATGGATTGCCGGTGCGGGCGAAGTTGGCCCACATGGCGCGCATATTGTCGGTGACGGCCACGTCGTTCGGGTTCCAGCCCGGGTGGTTCATGGCAAAGCCCTGCGGCGTTGGGGTATCGCCGCCGACCGGGTCCTGCAGGCCGGTCAGCCCCAGCAGGTAGTGGGAGAGGAAACTGCCGGGGTAGTCGAACACGTACACCAGCTCAGCACCGTGGTAGGCCAGCGCGCCCTGGCTGGACCAGTTATCCGGCAGGTGATCGAACACGTAGACGAAGGTGTCCGCCTCGTTATTATCGGCCATCCACGGCATGTACCACTTGAGCCCATCAATCAGGCCAGGAGTATCGCCTTCGTTGGCACCAGCGATGATCGGTACGTCGTTGTGCCGCCCAGCCTCGAAGCTGTCGCGGATGCCATCGAGCATGTACACGCCATCCACATTTGGAGAAAACACCCGTCCGGAGCCGTCCGCGGCAGCAACCAGCTGTGGCCAGGGAACTGCTCGCAAAGCGGCGGCCACGTCTTCGGCATTCTGCACATCCAGCGCCTCGGCGACGGCGACACCGTCCTGCTCCTCGGCCGCCAGCAGATTCTCAACCGGCATCAGCTGGTCATCCGGACCGGCCATGCCGCTCTGTACAATGGCCTTGTGGAACAGGCCGCTGGCCATGGGAGAATTGATCAGCGACAGCACCTTGCCGCCGCCGCCGGACTCACCAAAAATGGTGACGTTATCCGGATCGCCACCAAAGGCTTCGATGTTATCCCGCACCCATTCCAGCGCGGCGATCAGATCCAACTGGCCGTAGTTGCCCGAGGTCTCGTTCGGCGATTCGGCGGTTAGAGCGGGATGCGCCATATAGCCCAACGGCCCGAGGCGATGGTTGACCGTGACCACGACCACGCCTTCCTTGGGCAAGGAGGTATTGTTGAACGCCTTGGTGTTGCCGGTAAGGATGGCGAAGCCGCCGCCATGGAACCAGACCATCACTGGCAACTTCTCGCCGTCAACGCCATCCGGCACGGTGACGTTGAGATACAGACTGTCCTCGCTCATGCCACCTTCGCCAAAGGCCACATAGGCCGGGTTCTGCGCCGACTGATCAGCCCAGCCGGTAGCCCAGCGCACGCCCTCCCAGGCGTCCGGTTTGACCGGTGGCTGCCAGCGCAGATCGCCCACCGGCGGCTTGGCGTAGGGCACGCCATACCAGGCCCAGGTACCGTCATCATGCTGGAAGCCGGACAGCTTGCCGTATTCGGTATCTATGATCTTCTGCGGTGCCAGCGCGCGGGCCAGGTGTTCCTGCGCATCGGCTGCGGCAACTACCGCTCGCGGCCCGGGGAAAGTATCGGTGAATACCGGCGGCTCGGCGTTGTTCAGATCATCCAGCAGGTCGGTCAGCGAGGCGGCGAATGCCGTGTAATCCATGTCGAAGACCAGTCGGTCGGCGTAGACCGAAACCTGCTCGGCAATCTCCGGTGTAATGGTAATGCCATTGCTGGTATTACCGTCCTGATCGAGGGTCTGCAGCAGCACGGCGATATTGGTTACCGCATCATCGGTGTGCTCTTCGGCACCCGCAACCAGATCCAGCGGCGTTAGTATTTCAGCGCCCTCAGCTTCGCCGAGCTTGAGATCACCGAGATGGAAAGCAACGGTTTCGCCGCCGCGATAGGCAAAGCTGCCCTGCTCGTCCGTCGTGCCCTCCTGGCTATCGGTCTGGTAGCGCAGGCCGGCGACGGGGCTGTCAACGAAGGTACCGGTATGCGTGCCGGGCCCCTTGCTGCTACCACCGCCATCAAAACAGCCCGCCAGCGTCATGGCGAATGTGCATATGAGGGGCATTGTTGTCAGGCGGGCTGCCCGACTGGAAAGTGGGATTCGCGTCATTGTCTGCCTCATTGTTGTTGTAATAAGCGGGCCGGGGAAATTCCCCGGCTCTACAACAGATAGACAATAATGTGAAATGCATCAACCTAGGAACATTACCAACTATAGACTCACATCCCCAGCCACTCCGGTAGCGCCAGAGAGATCGCCGGCACGTAGGTGATGATGGCCAGGAAGAACAGCAGCAACATCAGCCACGGCATCGCCGCGCGAATCACCGAGCCCACCGGCATACCGGTCACCGCCGAGGTGACGAACAGGTTCAGGCCCACCGGCGGGGTAATCAGTCCGATCTCCATGTTCACCACCATGATGATGCCCAGGTGGATGGGATCGATGCCCAGTTGTATGGCAATCGGGAACAGGATCGGCGCGAGGATCAGGATGATCGCCGACGGCTCCATGAAGGCACCGGCAATCAGTAGCATGATATTCACCGCCAGCAGGAACATCCACGGCGACAGTTCCATCGCCGTTACCCAGGCGGTGATGGCCTGGGGGATCTGCTCGGTGGTCAGGACGTGGGCGAACAGCATGGCGTTGGCGATGATGAACATCAGCATGATGCTCAGCTTGCCCGACTCCAGGATCACCTTGGGGCATTCGCGCAGGGTCATGTCTTTATAAACGAATACCGCGACAAACCAGGCATAAACCGCTGCTACAGCCGCTGCTTCGGTGGGCGTGAACATGCCGGAGTAGATGCCGCCCAGGATGATCACCATCAGCAGCAGGCCCCACAGCGCCTTGTGCGCGGCCGACAGCCATTGGCGCACTGATGCCCGGGGCATTGCCGGCAGGTTCTTTTTCACCGCGATGATATAGATCGCCGCCATCAAGGCCACGCCCAGCATCAGGCCGGGAACCACTCCGGCCATGAACAGTTTACCCACCGATTGCTCGGTGGCAGCGGCATAAACCACCATGACGATCGATGGCGGGATCAGAATACCCAAAGTACCGGCGTTACAGACGATGCCGGCACCGAACGCCTTGGGATAACCCGAGCGCACCATACCGGCAATGGCGATGGAGCCCACCGCCGCTACCGTCGCCGGCGAGGAACCGGACAGCGCGGCAAATAGCATGCAGGCCATCACTGCGCCGATCGCCAAGCCGCCACGAATGTGCCCGACGCTGGCATTGGCGAAGTCGATCAGCCGCCGCGCCACGCCACCGGTGGTCATGAAGGCGCCCGCCAGCAGGAAAAAGGGAATGGCCAGCAGAGTGTAGTGCTCGGAGGTCTCGAACAGCTTGACCGCCAACCCGCTCACCGAATCGGGACTGAACAGGATGATGGTGAGCGAGCCGGCGACGCCGAGGGACACGGCGATCGGCACACCCAGGAACATCAGGACGAACAGAGCCAGGAACAGGAAAGGAATAGTCATGGGCGGCGATCCTCACTGTCGGCCAGCTTGGCGGCTTCTGCCGCCTCGTCAGCCAGCCCAAGGCCGGTCTGCTGATGGCGCAGGATACGAATCAGGATTTCCGCGAAGCGGATGAACATCATGGTAAAACCCAGCGGTACGATCAGCGCGACATGCCATTTGCGGATACCGAACTGATCCAGGTCATCGGCGTAGATGGCGTTGCCGAACAGAGCCACTACCCACTCGAAACTGGCAACGCTGAGCAAGCCCGCATAACCCAGACAGATCATGCATGCGAGGATGCCGATGCCCCATTGGATGCGCTGGCTGGTCAAACGCACCAGAGCGTCGACCCCAATATGCCCTGCGGTACGCACACCGTAAGCCAGGCCGAAGAAGATCAACCAGGCGAACAGCGCCTTGCTCAGCGCATTACCCCAGGTCATTTCCTGGGCCAGGTAGATAATGAAATCCCCGATGGCAAAGAAAAACGCGCTGATGCCTGCAGCACCGCGTATTTCGAAAAAGTCGCCCAGCAGGAAGAACGGGTTGTAGAGATTGTTGATGATGACGTAGACAAAGGTCACCAGGGTCATCGCTGTCAGCAGAAAGACGATGACGCCCTCCTCGAAATGATCCCAGGCAAGACGCAGAGCATGCATGGTGGATTCTCCGGAAATTAGAAAACGGATAGCGCCGCAACCGGCATTACCAGCTGCGACAAGGCAGGTCAGTTCACGGGCTGCTGGTTGCTGGCTTCGGCTGCAGCAATCAGGTCCGCGCCAATCTGGTCGGCGAACTTCTGCCATACCGGACGCATCGCCTCGCGCCATTCGGCGCGCTGTTCGGGGGTAAGGGTGATGATCTCAGTGGCTCCGGATTCAGCAATTCGGGCGCGGGCAATGGCGTTGAGCTCCTCGGCCTGGCGATTCACTTCGACGCTGACTTCCGCCAGGATATCTTCCAGTTCGCTGCGGATGTCCTCGGGCAAGCCATTCCAGAATCGCGCATTGGCGATCACCATGTAATCGATCAGGCCATGATCGGAGGCGGTCATGTACTTCTGGACTTCATGTACCTTCTGGCTTTCATAGTTGGACCAGGTGTTCTCGGTGCCATTGACCACGCCGGTCTGCAATCCCTGATAGACCTCGGCAAAACTCATCTTGCGAGGAATGGCGCGCAGCGCCTTGAATTGCTCGTCCAGCACCGCCGACGCCTGCACCCGGAATTTCAATCCGCGGGCATCGCGTGGCTCGCGCAGGGGCTTGTTGGCGGACATCTGACGCATGCCGTTGTGCCAGTAGGCCAGACCGAGAATGTTCTTGTGCAGCATCGACTGGAGCAACTCCTGACCGTGTTCGCTCTGCTGGAAACGGTCCACCGCCGCCATGTCATCGAACAGGAAAGGCAGGTCATAGACCTGCAGTGGCTTGGCGTAGTGCTCGAATTTGGACAGCGACGGCGCCAGCATATGCACATCGCCGAGCATCAGCGCGTCCATCTCCTTGCCATCACCGAACAGGGACGAGTTGGGGTAGACCTGTACCTCGACTCGACCCGGCAGGCGCTCCTCGGCCAGTTTCTTGAACAGCAGGGCGCCCTGCCCCTTGGGCGTGTTGTCTGCCACCACATGGGCGAACTTGATGATCACCGGCTCGCTCGCCTGGGCCAGGCCTGCCAACAACGGCAGGGTACAGATCAGTGCCTTGATCAGGTGTTTGAACATGGGGTCATTACCTCTTGTTGTTATCGTGTTTGTTCTTGTCTGGGTCGGCCGCGAGGCTCAGCCCGGCGGTTGGCCGGCACGCTGGAGCACGCGCCTGGCGTGGCCGATCACTGGCGCATCGACCATCTGTCCATCGACCACGAACACACCATCACCAGCAGCGCCGGCGGTCATGACCCGCTGCGCCCAGCTCAACTCTTCGGCGCTCGGCATCAGGGTGTCGTGCACAACTTGCACCTGGCCGGGGTGGATGCACAGCATTCCACCGAAGCCCATATCCCGGGCATCGGCGACCATCTGGGACAGACCGTCGGGGTTGTTGATGTCGGGGAAGACGCTATCCAGTGGCGATGCCAGTCCAGCCACCACGCTGTTCAGCAGGATGGCGTAACGCGCCTGGTCGAGCATCCGCCCGGCTGCGGCGGTGCCGCTGGTCAGGCCCAGAGCCAGACCCAGATCCAGCGCGCCGAAGCTCAGGCGCTCGACGCCTTCTGCCTGGGCAATGGCAGGCAGCGCTTGCAGCCCCAGCGCGCTTTCGATGATTGGCCAGACGGAGCGGCCACTGGCAGCAGCCAGCGCTATCTGTTCGGCACTTTCTACCTTGGGCAGCAAGACGCCCACCACACCGGCATGCCGCCGGCACAGTTCCAGATCCGCCGCCTGCTGCGGATGCCGGGGAGCATTGATACGCACCAGTATCCGGGCTTGGGGGTTCTCGGTCAGGAAGGTATCCAGATTGGCCCGCGCTTCGGCCTTGAGGTTCTCCGCCACGGCGTCCTCGAGGTCGACGATGACCCGGTCGGCGCCACAGGCCAACGCCTTGGGAATGCGATCGGGGCGGGTCGCCGGTACGAACAGCGCCGTGCGGATGATGGTCGTATTCATACCGCCCCCTGCTGTCGCAACTGTGCGATATCCGCCGCGGCGTAGCCCAGCTCGGCGAGTAGGCTGTCGGTATGCTCACCGAGCGAAGGCACCGCGTCCATCCGCGGTTCGAAGGCAGCATTACGCCCTGGCGGCAGCAAGGCCGGCAACGGGCCCGCCGGGCTTCCCACCTCGCTCCAGCGCTGACGCGCCTTGAGCTGCGGGTGAGCCCAGACGCCGGCCATGTCGTTGACATGGGCGTTGGCGATGGGCGCCGCGTCGAGTCGTGCAATCACCTCATCGGCGGTCAGCTTGCCGAATGCCTCGACGATGATGGCACGCAATTCGGCGCGGTTCTCCGAGCGCCGAGAGTTGGCCGAGAAGCGCTCATCGGCGGCCAGTGCCGGCTGCAGCAGCACCTTGTCGCAGAAAGACACCCACTCGCGTTCATTCTGCAGGCCGAGCATCACGGTACCGCCATCACCGGTGGGGAACGGGCCGTACGGGTAGATGGTGGCGTGGGCCGCGCCGGCACGGGGCGGCGGCGTCGCTCCCTGGTAGGCGTAGTACATCGGAAAGCCCATCCATTCGACCAGGCTTTCCAGCATGGATACATCGATACGGCTGCCGATGCCGGTCTTGTCCCGCAGCATCAGCGCCGACAGCACGCCGGTGTAGGCATACATGCCGGCGGCAATATCCGCGATGGAGCAACCGGCCTTGGCCATCTGGTCGTCACCCGGGCCGCCGGTGACCGAGAGAAAGCCGCCCTCGCTCTGGATCAGCAGGTCATAGGCCTTCTTCTGTTCGTAGGGGCCACCTTCGCCGTAGCCGGAAATATCGCAAACGATCAACTGCGGAAAGCGCTCGTGCAACGCCTCAAAGGAGAGCCCCATGCGCGCCGCAGCGCCGGGCGCCAGGTTCTGCACCAGCACGTCGGCCTTGGCCAGCAGTTGCTCCAGCACCTTGTCGGCGCCAGGCTGCTTGGCATTCAGGGTCAAGCTTTCCTTGGAGCGGTTGGTCCAGACGAAGTGCGAGGCCAGACCATCGACACGCTCGTCGTAACCCCGGGCGAAGTCACCGGAGCCAGGGCGCTCGACCTTGATCACCCGCGCACCAAGATCGGCCAATTGCCGAGTACAGAACGGCGCGGCAATGGCATGTTCCAGACTGATCACGGTAATCCCATCCAGGGGACGGGGTTTGTGGTTCTGCTCACTCATGATCTTTCCCTCCAACCAGGCTGACCTGGCTCATATCCGTCTGCTCACGCAGTGCCCACACCCGGGCCACCAGTGCTTCGGCTTGGTCGGCATTGCAGGCGCCAGAGAAGGCCACCAGCCGGCGGAACTTGTCCTCCAGCTCGGCCCGGCTCAGGGTGTTGCCCGGATCGCCCTTGGGTTCATCGATACTGCCGTGCAGCGTGCGGCCGTCCACGGTGGAGACCTCGACTCGGCCCAACCAGCGCTGTGGGTAGGCGCCGTCGACTTCCGGATCCAGCTGCATGCTGACTTTCTCGCGGAAGACGCCAATCCGCGGATCGACCAGTGCATGCTCATGGAATTCCGGCAAACCGGCCTTGCGATAGAGGGCGATCAGACCCAGCACGGTACCCATGGAAAACTTCGCCTGGTGTACGCTCTGCGGCACCACGACCCGGCCGAGCACGTCGATGGCGCCCTGATGCACACGGGTAACCACGCTGGCGATGTCGTCGGCCTGCAGCTGCTCGCGCTGCATCAGGTCCAGCAGCGCATCGGCCGCTGGATGGGTGTGCCGACAAGAGGCATGGAACTTGAACGAGGTTTCCGGCAACGCCCAGCGACTGCCCAGCCGGTCGGACAACTTGCTCGGATCAGCATCGCTGGACATGCCAGCCGCCATGCCCTGCTCGCCTTCGAGAATATTCTGAGCCCCGGTCAGGCCATCTGCGGTCAGGTAGGCTGCCAGCAAGCCATCAGCAGCAGCCTTGGCGGTATGCAACTGCTTGGAGTCGGCGGCGTCACGCAGGAACTCCCACAGTCCAGCAGCCTGGGTGCCGGCGCTGCCCAGCAGATGAGTGAACTGCTGCTGGTCGAAGTCCAGCAACTTGCCCACCGCGACGGCGGCGGCCAGGGTGCCGACGGTCGCCGTGGTATGGAAGATGCGGTAATGCGAGCGGCCGAGAAACTCACCGATGCGGATGCCCGCCTCATAGCCGGCCACCGAGGCCAGAATCAGCTCTCGGCCGCTCTTGCCCAGATCCTGCGCCGCGGCCAGTGCCGCAGGGAATACGACCGTGGCCGGGTGCAACACCGAGCTGTTGTGCAAATCATCCTGCTCGACCAGATGCGAGCTGGCGGCATTGACCAGCGCGGCGAAATAGGCCGAGCTGGACTGGCCGTTGACCAGAATCTGCGCCGGCCCGCTGGCCGGTCCCATCTTCTGCGCATAGCGCTCGAACAGCGGAATCGGGTGGGCACCCTGACTGGCCAGGGCCGAAGCCAGCCAATCGAGGAACAGGTCCTCGGTACGACTGATGACCGCTTCAGGCAGTTGCTCGTAACTTAGCCCCGCGAGAAATTCGGTAAGCGCCTGGGTGTGCTGACTCATGTTGTTTTCCTTTGCTTATCCAGTGGCGCTCAGAAACTGCGCGGTAGGCCGAGGATGTGCTCGGACACGTAGGACAGGATCAGGTTGGTGGAGATCGGCGCCACCTGGTACAGCCGGGTCTCGCGGAATTTGCGCTCGACGTCGTATTCGTTGGCGAAACCGAAGCCGCCGTGGGTCTGCAAGCAGGCGTTGGCCGCCTCCCAGGACGCCTTGGCCGCCAGGTACTTGGCCATGTTGGCCGCCGCGCCAGCGTTACGCCCGGCGTCGTATTCCTCACAGGCGCGCCAGCGCATCAGGTCCGCCGCTTCGATCTCGATATGCGCCTCGGCAATCGGGAACTGCACGCCCTGGTTCTGGCCAATCGGCCGGCCGAACACCACGCGATCGCGGGCATATTCAGCGGACTTCTGGGTGAACCAGTGCCCATCACCGATACATTCAGCGGCGATCAGCGTGCGCTCGGCGTTCAGGCCATCGAGGATGTAGCGGAAGCCCTTGCCTTCTTCGCCGATCAGGCTCGATTCCGGGATTTCCAGGTTATCGAAGAACAGCTCATTGGTTTCGTGGTTGACCATGTTGGCGATCGGCTGCACGGTCATGCCATTGCCGATGGCTTCACGCAGGTCGACCAGGAAGATCGACATGCCGTCGGCCTTCTTCTGCACCTCAGCCAGCGGTGTGGTGCGCGCCAGCAGGATCATCAGGTCGGAATGCTGGATCCGCGAGATCCATACCTTCTGGCCATTGATCACATACTTGTCACCCTTCTTCACCGCCGTGGTCTTGATCTTGGTGGTGTCGGTGCCGGTGGTTGGCTCGGTCACACCCATGGATTGCAGGCGCAGCTCGCCGCTGGCCAGTTTGGGCAGGTAGAAGCTCTTCTGCTCTTCGCTGCCGTTACGCAGCAGGGTGAACATGTTGTACATCTGCCCGTGCACGGTGCCGGAGTTGCCACCGCAGCGGTTGACCTCTTCCAGAATGATCGACGCCTCAGCTAGCCCCAGCCCGGAACCGCCGTATTCCTCGGGAATCATCGCCGACAGCCAGCCCGCCTGGGTCAGCGCCGTGACGAACGCCTCGGGGAAGCCCTTGGCTTCGTCGATCTTGCGCCAGTATTCGCCGTCAAACTCGGCGCACAGGGCGCGCACGCCTTCACGGATGGCGTTGTATTCTTCGTTCAGGTACGGGTTCATCTCGGTTCCTCTGGTTCAGGGGCGGCCCCGGCGCGCCATGGCTGCCGCGGGCGTCGGATTCTGTCGATGGAGAGTCAGTCGAATTGCACTTCGGCTTGTTGGGCGATGCCGTCGCCGTTACCGGCCCACAGCTCGGCCTCGCCAGTGCCGCTGCGGCGACCGCCCACGACAAAGTTCTGCGGCGCAATCAGCGGCCGCAAGCCGCGATAGGCGAAACGACGCAGGCGCGCCTGCGGGTTGGCCCGGCAGAAGGCCCGCAGATTCAGCGTGGCTATCAGCGGCCCGTGCACCACCAATCCCGGATAGCCTTCGATCTCGGTGACATAGGGCCAGTCGTAATGGATACGGTGTCCGTTGAAGGTGACGGCGGAATAGCGGAACAGCAGGGTCGGGCTGGGCGTGACCGGCTCTTGCCAATCGCCCTCGGGCAATGCTGCGCCAGTGGCCAGTTTTGGCGGGCTGGGCTCGCGGTAGACGATATCCTGTTCCTCGCGGATCGCCAGTTCCCCGTCCTGCAGATAGTCGTGCTGGACGGTGACGAACAACAGTGCGCCGGTGCGACCGTGCTTCTCTTCAACCTTGAGAATGGTGGAGATGCGCTTGGCATCAGCCCCGGCCCGCAGCGGCTGGTGGAACTCGATACGACCACCGGCCCACATGCGATTGCGGTTGTCCGCCGGCGGCAGGAAGCCACCACGGGCTGGGTGACCGTCACCGCCGAGCCCGGCTTCCACTACCGCCGGTTGGAAAAAGCACCACTGCCACAGCGGTGGCAAGGCACCACCGGCCTGTGGCGCCGGCTCGCCCAGGGTGGCGGCGATGCGCTGAAGCAGGGTCAGGCTGAGGTGATCATGAACTTCTTCGCTGCGTCCGATCCAGGCGGATAATACTGATTCGCTCATCGGTTGAATCCCATGGCTTGCTTGTATTTTTCAATATCATTGCCAAGGGGCTACCGATCTGTGAATCTACATTTCGGGAAGGGGGCGTTCGGTTTTACTTAACGCCAACGCCGCACGTCAGCTTTTTCGCGGGATACAGCTCAGCATGCATTTCGATTTATCAGACCTTCGTCTATTCATTCATATCGCCGAGTCACCCAGCCTGACTCAGGGCGCACGCAAGGCGTTCATCTCACCCGCCGCCGCCAGCGCTCGCATCAAGAGTCTGGAAACCGAGGTCGGCAACCGCCTGCTCTACCGCGACAGTCGCGGCGTGGAACTGACCCCGGCCGGCCAGCTGTTTCTGCAGCATGCGCGGTTGATCATGCGCCAAGTGGATTACTTGAAAAGCGAATTCACCGAATATGGCACCGACGCCGCCGGGCATATCCGAATCTTCGCCAACACCACTGCGGC
The DNA here is from genome assembly GCF_900114735.1 of Halopseudomonas bauzanensis. GTDB lineage: Bacteria > Pseudomonadota > Gammaproteobacteria > Pseudomonadales > Pseudomonadaceae > Halopseudomonas > Halopseudomonas bauzanensis. The sequence goes on from NZ_FOUA01000003.1 coordinate 189,481, forward strand.
CACGGAGTTCCTGCCAGAGATTCTCGGCGACTTTCTGGCTGAGCGCCCGGGTGTAACGGTGGACCTGCAGGAACGCCTGAGCCGGGATATCGTGCGTGGCGTATTGGATGGTTCCACCGACCTGGGCATCATCGCCGGGCCGGTCAAAGCCGAGAACCTGCAAGTGATTCACTTCAGCACCGACCGGCTGGTGCTGGTCACCCCCAAAGATCACCCGCTGGCCGGGCGCCAAAGCATCAGGCTGGCGGAAACCGCGGGCTATCCCCATATCGGCCTGCATGAAGGCACCACCCTGCTGCGATTTCTGCAGGAGCAGGTCGCCGAGAACGGCAACAGTCTGAACATGCGCATCAAGGTCTACAGCTTCGAGGCCATGTGCCGGCTGGTCGAATCCGGGGTCGGTCTGGCGGTGATGCCGGATTCTGCCGCCCGCCGTCACCAGCGCACCATGAACCTCGCGGTGATCGAGCTGAATGAGCCCTGGCGCGTGCGTGAACGCAGCATTCTGTTACGGGATCTGGAGGCTTTGCCGAAGGTGATCCGAGCTCTGATCGACCGATTGCAGACCTACGGTCTTGAGGACAGCGGATCCTGACGGTAGAAACCCGTCAGGTGTCGATACACCGCGGGCCAGGCTGCCTGCAGCGGCTCGGGTTGTTCGAAGAAGGTTTCCGACAGCACGGCGAAGAATTCCGCCGGGTCTTCCAGTGCGTAGTCATCCACCGGCAACGGCTCGTCGTTGTCGGCCCTGCGCGCCAGATCATTCCAGGCCGCGGCAAAATCATGCTGCCAGGCCGCCGCATCCATGCCGGGATGCAGCGGCGGCGCGCCATTGGCGCTGGCGCCGCGCATATCCAGGGTATGCGCCAGTTCGTGGATGACTACGTTGTAACCATCGCCCTGCCCCGAATGACAAACATCCTCCAGCGACAACACCACCGGCCCGCGCTCCCAGGCTTCGCCACTACGCTCACTGGTTTCCTGATGGACGATGCCATATTCATCCTCCCAGCTGTGCTCGGCAACGAAAGGCCCGTCGTAGAGGATCAGGGTCTGCCAACGGTCGTACCAGTCCAGCCCCAATTCCAGTACCGGCACCACTGCCATCCCGGCGATGCGCAGACGCAGGCGATCATCCAGTTCGGCGCCGTTGACCGCCACCAGATGCTTGCGCAGCAGCAGGCGCAGCGCCAGTTCCTGAATACGGCGCTGCTGCTCCGGCGAGTAACGCCGGTAAACCGCCCAGTCGCCCAACGCCTGCTGCCATTGCTCGGCGGATACGGCCAGCCGGCGCAACTGTCGGTCTTCACGCCAATGGCTCAGGCGTTGCCACCAGCTGCGTCTCTCGCGACGTGTGGCCTGTTTGCTGATAGCAATTTCTCCAGTGCAGGGGAACTCTGAATCCGTTTTCCAGCCATGATACGGCATCCGATCGCAGGGTGACCTACCAAGGGAACCTGATGAGCGGTTCAGCGCCTCATACAGTCGGTTGATGGCGCCTACTCGTTCAATCAGATTTGTGTCTACAGTCTGTATACACAGCGACGACACGCTTCCCCGAGCAACCAGTGCACATCCAGCTGCAAAGCGGCATACCGCTCCAGCCATCGCTAACTGACGTGGCGTCAGACCTGCCACTTTGCCAAACACAAAAGCCCGAGCAATGAATCCTCAAACCGCGCCGTGCGCGGTGAGGTTGCAATACTGTCCTTTGAAATACAGGAGTGGCTGCGCAGCAGCAGCTTCTTGCAGGTTTAACGCTTTCACTTCACCAACCACGATCAGGTGATCACCTGCGGCATGTTCAGCGTGAATTTCGCAATCAAGCCAGTCCAGGCTGTCGGCAATGATCGGATTCCCCAGCGGCGATGCCCGCCATTTGATTCCGTGCCACTTGTCCGTGCCTTGCCGAGCGAACTGGTTAGAAATATTGACCTGTTCACCTGACAGGATATTGACTGCGAATCGACCGGCCTGGCGAATTCCAGGATAGCTGTACGAGCTGGACTTGACGCTGAATGACACCAGCGGCGGACTCATCGACACGCTATAGAATGACTGGCAAGTGAAGCCAACCGGCTCGCCACCAATGTGTGATGTGATCACCGTGATACCGGATGCGTAATGCCCGAGCGCTTTGCGAAAGCTCAATGGCTCGATAGCTGTACAGGGAAGCGTCATAGTAGGTCCTGAATATCGGGTGTAGCTCGAAGGTGTTGAGGAAGGCTTGACGTAGCTCGGTAACTTTCAAGTTACCGAGACAACCTCCCCGCCCCCATTCCAACGTCAGTTCAGCCCTGGCTCGAGAGCTCTCTTCGGACGATGTCCGCACCTGCGCTTAACGCATTCAGCTTGCCTCTTGCCACTCGCCGAGGTAATGGCGCCATGCCGCAGTTGGTGCAAGGATAGAGCTTGTCGGCATCTACAAACTGAAGCGCTTTGCGCAGGGTACTGGCAACGTCTTCTGGTGTTTCAATCGCATGGTTTGCCACATCAATGGCCCCTACCATGACTTTCTTGCCTCGAATGAGCTCAATGAGGTCCATCGGAACATGAGAGTTGTGACATTCCAGTGAGACTATATCGATACTGGACTTTTGCAGCTTGGGAAAAGCCTCTTCATATTGTCGCCACTCTGACCCCAGGGTCTTTTTCCAGTCTGTATTGGCCTGGATGCCATAGCCGTAGCAAATATGCACAGCCGTTTCACATTGAAGGCCTTCAATCGCCCTTTCCAGAGTGGCAATACCCCAATCATTCACCTCATCAAAGAAAACATTAAATGCGGGCTCGTCAAACTGGATAATATCAACACCCGCGGCCTCTAATTCTCTGGCTTCTTGATTGAGAATCCTGGCAAACTCCCAAGCCAGTTTTTCGCGGCTTTTATAATGATTATCATACAGCGTATCGATCATAGTCATGGGACCTGGCAGAGCCCATTTTATGGGTTGCTTGGTTTGCTGACGTAAGAACCTGGCATCTTCAACAAAAACCGGCTTTTGCCGCGTAACAGCACCCACGACCGTCGGTACGCTCGCATCATAGCGATCACGAATTCTAACGGTTTCACGTTTTTCAAAATCAACGCCGCTGAGGTGCTCAATAAAGGTAGTGACAAAATGCTGGCGCGTTTGCTCACCATCACTGACAATATCAATACCTGCTTGCTGCTGTTCTTGCAACGACACACGTAAAGCATCTCGTTTCCCCTCAACCAATCCTTCCTCGTGCAATTTCCAAGGAGACCAAAGTGTTTCAGGTTGTGCCAACCAAGAGGGTTTGGGTAAGCTGCCAGCCGTTGATGTGGGCAACAATTTTTTCATAATAGATGACCTTTGTTGTTGATTAGTCAAAGAGCGTAATTAGCGGACCACTGCTCAAGAACAGCCCGGTGTGGCTTGATAAAGTGCTCCTCAACAAACCTTCCCTGCTCAATAGCCAGTCGGCTGCGCTCCTCTCGGTCATAAACAATTCGCGTTAACGAATAATCCTGGTTATCCAAACGGGGTTGATAGGATTTTCCCGCTGCAGAGTTCGCATTATATATCTCAGGCCGGTAGATCTTTTGGAAAGTATCCATCGTGCTGATGGTACTGATAAGCTCAAGATTGGTGTAATCAACAAGCAAATCACCAGAAAAATAGAAAGCCAAAGGCGCAACACTATTTGGGGGCATGAAATAGCGAACCTTCAACCCCATTTTCTTGAAGTACTCATCAGTTAACGAGTATTCATCTTGTTGATACTCCACGCCCAATACAGGGTGCTGATTTTCAACCCGATGGTAGGTCTTGCTACTCGAAACACTTAAGCATATAACCGGCGGCTTGTTAAAATTCTCTTTGTACGCATTTGAGTTAACGAAACACTGGAACAGTTTGCCATGCAAATCGCCAAAGTCATCTGGCGTACTAAATGCGGACCGACTCTTATTGTGCTCCTGTAAAAGCACACTGAAGTCATAATCTCGCACATACGAGGAGAAATTATTCCCTACAACACCATCAATGCGCTCGTCAGTTTTCCGATCAACAACACTCGCCTTCAATATCTCAATCAGTGGGAGCGCATCACCACTTTTTTTAGCATCAACATTCATCTCAACAGAGATAATTTCAAGCTCGACAGTATAACGATCGCCTTTGGGATTATCCCAATGCGCCAGCGCATTAAAACGATTGTCAATCATGTTCAAGGTGTTACGCAAATTCTCTTGGCGACTCTCCCCTCTAGCCAAATTAGCAAAATTGGTTGTGGCACGCGTATTGGCTGAGGGCTGGTAGTTCTCATCGAAACAAATGCTTTTAACAGTAAATGCAAACTCTTTACACATGGTAATCTGAAACCCTGATTTTCGAGACAAACCAGATCTCTGGCTTTTTTTCTCGCAGTAATCTTTATACTTCCTATCGTTGGGACATATCTTATGCTGTGCCCTTGCTCTAGTAACAATGAAATGATTTCACTACGTCTTTAGTCATATTCATGATGCGCCGCGTTCGAAAGGACGGTTCCCCTTTGTTACTGAATCACCGGAGCCCAGGCACAAAAAAGCCAGGCTGCTTTTGACAGCAGCCTGGCTTGATATCGCTATTACAATCTCAGAAGTTGAGCGTCGCGCCATCTTCCGGAATTTCAACGCGATCCGCGATACCCTTTTCCTGCACGTATGACTGCAGCTCTTCGCGGGTCAGAGCCATGTGGTTGATGGCGTCCATGTGCGTGGCAACGATGGTGGCATCCGGCGCTGTCTTGGCCGCCCGCAGTACATCTTCCTTGCCCATGATGATCGAGCCATCAAAACCATTCATCATTGCATAGCCTGCGTTGATCAGGACGATCTGCGGGGCGTAGTCTGCAAGCGCCATATCCACTTCATCGCGCCAGACGGTGTCACCTACCAGATACAGCGTGTCGTGGCCTGGCGACTGGAATACCACCCCCATGGCTTCACCGAGAGCAGTAGCAACTTCTGCGACAGCATACATTTCGTCAGTGCCGTGCTGGCCGCCAATCTGGCTCAGGGTCACGCCCTCGAACTCGGCTTTGGAAAGGACGCGAACGTTGGTAAAACCCTGTCCACGGATCATCAACGCATCAGCCAGGTTCTGCACAAACAGCGGGATATCCTTCGGCAGCAACTGCTGGGCAGCATCGTCCCAATGATCAAGATGGGTATGGGTGATGATCACTGCGTCGACGTCTGCAATAACGTCCTTCTCGGACATGGGCAGGTCTACCAGCGGGTTGCGCAGGTTGCTGCGATAGGTGTTGTCGAAGCCGGGATAGGTGCCTTTTTTCGACAGCATGGGGTCGATCAGGAAGGTGGTGTCGCCGTAGGTGATCTTCACCGTGGCATTGCGGATCTGCTGCAATTGCACAGCCTCGTTAGTAGCGGATGCGCTGGTAGCAGAAGTAGCAGGTTGTGCATGGGCAAATGTCGCAGCGATGCTCAGACTCAGGGCCACAGCGAGCGAGCTGGCAAGGGTTTTCATGGTCATGTGTTTCTCCAGGGATAGCCAGTGAAGGTGCTGCCATTGTCGGCTCCCTCAGCAATCAAAAAAAGTGGCCTATATGACAATATTCGATATAAATGGGCCACCCCTGCAGCTGCCATCCAAAATAGCCGCTTTGACCCGATACCCTATATAGGATAAATTTGGGCAACCCGTTTTCCACCCGCTGCTACTTCGCTCGAGAGGTAATTCCATGTCCGACATCAGTGTAGTCGTACTGGCCTTTGACGGGGTCAGTCTATTCCACCTTTCCGTCCCCGGCATGGTCTTCGGTGCGGATGAAGGGATCGCTCCTGCTCGCTATGAGGTGCTGTATTGCACGCAGAATCCGGGCCGGATACGGAGTGATCAGGGTGTAATGATCGATGTGCCCCACGGTCTCGATGCCATGGCAAAGGCCGATATCATCATCGTGCCGGCCTGGAGTGATCCCGGGGAGCTCACCTCTCCCGAGCTGACAGCAGCACTGCAACAGGCCCACGAGCAGGGCAAATTGATCGTGGGCCTGTGCCTGGGTGCCTTTGCGCTGGGCCATGCGGGCTTGCTGGATGGCCGCGAAGCTACTACTCACTGGGCCGCGCGCGAGATGTTTGCCAAGCGCTTCCCGCGCACCCTGTTCCGGCCCGACGTGCTCTATGTTGCCGACAGCAATATTGTTACCTCTGCCGGCACGGTCGCGGCCATCGATTGCTGTCTGCACCTGCTGCGCGAGCGCCATGGTTCCGAGGCGGCCAACCATGTCGCCCGGCTGCTGGTCACCCCGCCGCACCGGGCCGGCGGCCAGGCGCAATACATCGAGCGGCCGGTGCCACGCTGTGCCAACGATGACCGCCTGCCCGGCGTACTGGAGTGGGCACGGGCGAACCTGGCGCAACCGCTGTCACTCGACGCCCTCGCCGAGGTGGCAAAAATGAGCCGGCGCACCTTTACCCGGCGCTTCCGGGAGGCCACCGGTACTACCGTCACCAAATGGTTGAATGCTGAACGGGTGGCCAGAGCTCAGCAATTGCTGGAGACCACCGATCTGTCGATCGAGCGCATTACCTCGGCGGTGGGCTTCGGTACGCCGCTGGCGCTCCGTCAGCAGTTCGCGGCGCAGCTGGGCACGTCACCGTCCAGCTATCGGCGCACCTTCAACAATCAGGTAAACGCGACAGCATCATCAATGACCTGACTTCATCTCACGAACCAGCCGCCGAGCAGGCCGGCCGAAGATGGCGGCCTGCTCGGCCCTGGGGTAAACAACCGGCCCGATCTCAACCATGCCTGACTGGGTTACTGGCGCCCGCTATACGGTGTGCAAGTACCACATGTATTCCAGATCCGAGATGGTCTTCTCGAACTCCTCCAGCTCGCTTTCCTTGCACAGCACGAAGACGTCGAGATATTCCTCGCCGATGTATTCCTTCATCACCTCGGAGCCTTCCAGCTCACGCAGGGCGTCGCGCAGGTTGGTCGGCAGCGATTGTTCGTGCTGTTCATAGGCATTGCCTTCGGTCATTGCCGGCGGCTCGATGCGGTTACTGATACCGTGGTGGATGGCCGACAGCAGCGCCGCCATCAGCAGGTAAGGGTTGGCATCGGCGCCGCCGAGACGGTGTTCGATGCGCATGGCGTCCGGCTCGCCGCCCGGTACCCGGACCGCCACGGTGCGGTTGTCGATACCCCAGGTCGGGGCGCAGGGCACGAAGAAGCTCGGGCTGAAGCGGCGATAGGAATTGACGTTGGGGCACAGGAAGGCCATGTATTGCGGCAGGGTCTCCAGCAGGCCGCCAACGGCCCAGCGCAGATAATCGGACAAGTTGCCGTCGGCATCCGGGGCGAACAGGTTGCGTCCATCACGCTCCAGGCTGATATGCACGTGCATGCCGTTGCCTGCCTGGTCGTGGTAGGGCTTGGCCATGAAGGTGGTATCCATCTCGTGGTCGTAGGCCACGCTCTTAATCACCCGTTTAAGCAGCACGCTGTAGTCACAGGCCTTGACTGGGCAATCGACGTGATGGAGGTTGACTTCGAACTGGCCGGGAGCCGATTCGGCGACGATGGCGTCAGCGGGGATGCCCTGCTCGTGGGCAGCCTCGATGACGTCCTCGAGAAACTCCGCGTATTCGTCCAGGTCGTCCATGGAGTAGACCTGCACCGAATTGGGGCGTTTGCCGGAGATCGGCGAGCGCGGCGGCTGCGGCCGGCCGGTAATATTTTCCTGATCGATCAGGAAAAATTCCAGTTCGAAGGCCGAAACCGGTTTTACGCCCAGCTCAGTGAAGCGCTCCACCACTCGTTGCAACACGTACCGCGGGTCGGCGAAGAACGGCGTCTTGCGATCCAGCTCGTACATGGTCATCAGCAGTTGCCCGGTCGGGCGCTTCTGCCAGGGCTCGATGCAGAGGGTGCCGGGGATCGGCAGGCAGATGCGGTCGGCATCGCCGATTTCCACACCGAGACCGGTTTCCTCGACGGTGGTGCCCTGGATGTTCAGGGCGAATACCGAGGCTGGCAAGGCAATACCGCGCTCGAAGGCCTTGACCAGGGCCGAGCGGTCGATCCGCTTGCCACGTACGATGCCGTTCATGTCGGCAATCAACAGATCGATGAAATGGACTTCCGGATACGCCTCGAGAAAGGCTTCGGCTTCCTGCACCGAGGCCGGAACGATGTTCCCAGCGTCAAGGGCGATGACCTCGGCGGGCTCGGTACCGACGCCCGTGACATCGGCTTGAAAGGACATGATGGCCACCTGTTATTTGTAAAATATATCAACCATGACTCTTGAGTTGAGAGTAAATCCGAAAGGCTCCAGTGAGTCAATAGAACCCCGACCGCCCCGAAATGAGGCATGGCTGCACCCTTTACGATCCATATCGGAGACCTGCGGGCCGACTTTTGTCCGCGCTTGTCAGCAGAACATCATCATTTTGTGGTTAGTATTTTTTGTTGCTATTGTATGAAAAATTGAACAACAACCCTTCAGAGTCGTGAGCCGCACAGGCGTTATCATGTCCGCTAACCGCAAGCCATTGATCGGCATATCCTGCTGCACCACCCACTTCGGCCCGCACCCCTTTCATATGGCCGGCGAGAAATACATTCGTGCGGCGCTGGACGCTGCCGGTGGCCTGCCCCTGCTGATTCCAGCCCTGGGCGATGAGCTATTGATCGACCAGTTGCTCGATACCTTCGATGGCCTGCTGTTCACCGGCTCGCCCTCGAATGTCGAGCCCCATCGCTATGCCGGCCCGGACAGCGCTCCGGGTACCCAGCATGACCCGCAACGCGATGCCACCACCCTGCCGCTGATCCGCCTGGCAGTCGAGCGCGATATTCCGGTGCTGGGGTTGTGCCGGGGTTTCCAGGAAATGAACGTGGTCTTCGGTGGCAGTCTGCACCAGCGCCTGCATGAGGTGCCCGGTTTTATTGAACACCGGGAAGATACCGAGCAGCCAGTCGATGTGCAGTATGGTCCCGCCCACGAGGTGCGCATCGAACCGGGAGGTTTGCTCGACCGCATTGCTGGCTGCAGCTCGGCACAGGTCAATTCCCTGCATACCCAGGGTGTGGACCGTCTGGCCCCCGGCCTGCAGCCTGAAGCAACGGCGCCCGACGGACTTATCGAGGCTTTTTCCGTTACCGCAGCCACCACTTTTGCCCTCGGCGTACAGTGGCATCCAGAATGGAAGGTAATGGAAAACCCGTTCTATATACGTATATTCAAGGCGTTTGGCGACGCCTGCCGGGCCCGAGCCGCCCGGCCCAAGAGGACTGTATGAACAAGATTGAAGCTTTTCTCAGGGAACACAGAATCACCGAGGTCGAATGCATGGTCAGCGACCTCACCGGCATCGCCCGGGGCAAGATCGCGCCGACTGCCAAGTTCATGTCGGAAAAGGGCATGCGCCTGCCCGAGAGCATTCTGCTGCAGTCGGTCACCGGCGATTACGTGGAAGACGATGTCTACTACGATCTGCTCGACCCGGCGGATATCGACATGATCTGCAAGCCGGATGACGAAGGCATCTATCTGGTGCCCTGGGCCATCGAGCCCACCGCGCAAATCATTCATGACGTTTACGACAAGCACGGCGAGCCGATCGAGATGTCGCCGCGCAACATGTTGAAGAAGATCCTGCGGTTGTATGCCGACAAGGGTTGGAAACCGCTGGTGGCGCCGGAGATGGAGTTCTATCTGACCAAGCGCAACGAGGACCCGGACCTGCCGTTGCAGCCACCGGTCGGTCGCTCCGGGCGCCAGGAGACCGGTCGTCAGTCGTTCTCGATCGACGCCGCCAACGAATTCGACCCGCTGTTCGAGGATATGTATGACTGGTGCGAGGCCCAGGGCCTGGATCTGGATACGCTGATCCACGAGGAAGGCACCGCGCAGATGGAAATCAACTTCCGACATGGCGACCCGCTGCACCTGGCCGACCAGGTGCTGGTGTTCAAGCGCACCATGCGCGAGGCGGCGTTGAAACACGATGTGACTGCCACCTTCATGGCCAAGCCCATCACCAACGAGCCCGGCAGCGCCATGCACCTGCACCAGAGCATCATCGATGCGAAAACCGGCGAGAATATCTTCGCCAATGCCGATGGCAGCATGAGTCAGCTGTTCCTGCATTACATCGGTGGCATGCAGCGCTACATTCCCGAAGTGCTGCCGCTGTTCGCGCCGAACGTCAACTCGTTCCGCCGCTTCCTGCCGGACACCTCGGCTCCGGTCAACGTCGAATGGGGCGTGGAGAATCGTACCGCGGGCCTGCGCGTGCCCGACTCCACACCGCAGAACATGCGTCTGGAAAACCGCCTGCCGGGGGCCGATGCCAATCCCTATATCGCCATCGCTGCCAGCCTGTTGTGCGGCTATCTGGGCATGGTCAACCACATCGAGCCGACCGCACCGGTGCAGGGCCGGGCCTATGAGCGTCGCAACCTGCGCCTGCCCTTCTCCCTGGAATCGGCACTGGAGCGCATGGAGCAGTGCACCGATGTGCAGTCCATCCTCGGCGAAAAATTCTGCCGCGGTTATATCGCGGTCAAACGGGTGGAGAACGAAAACTACAAACGCGTCATCAGCTCGTGGGAACGGGAGTTTCTCTTGCTGAGCGTATAGCGACCGGCGGCGCGCTCCCCGGTCAGGCAGTGGATCACAGGAGTACCGGCAATGACGACAGCAGGCAAACTGACTACCGCTGAACTGCGCGCACTGGATGCAGCCCACCATCTGCATCCCTTCAGCGATCACAAGGACCTGGGCGTCCGCGGCACACGCATCATCGAGCGGGCCTCGGGCGTCTATCTCTGGGACAGCGATGGCAATCGCCTGCTCGATGGCATGGCCGGCCTCTGGTGCGTCAACATCGGCTATGGCCGCACCGAGCTGGCCGACGCCGCCTATCGGCAGATGTGTGAGCTGCCCTACTACAACAGCTTTTTCCAATGTACCCATCCGCCAGCGGTGCAACTGGCCAGCGCCATTGCCGAGCAGGCGCCGGCGCACATGAATCACGTGTTCTTCACTGGCTCGGGCTCCGAAGCCAACGACACCGTGGTGCGCATGGTAAGACGTTACTGGGATCTGCAGGGCCAGCCAGAGCGCAAGACCATCATTGGCCGCATCAATGGCTATCACGGCTCCACGGTGGCCGGCGCCAGCTTGGGCGGCATGGCACCAATGCACGAACAGGGCGACTTACCCATCCCCGGCATAGTGCATATCGCCCAGCCGTACTGGTACGGCGAAGGCGGCGACATGCACGAGGACGAGTTCGGCCTGTGGGCAGCCCGGCAACTCGAAGAGAAAATTCTCCAGGTCGGTACCGACAAGGTGGCCGCCTTCATTGCCGAGCCCATCCAGGGCGCTGGCGGGGTCATCGTGCCGCCCGCCACCTACTGGCCGGAGATCAAGCGCATCGTCGAGCAGTACGGCATCCTGCTGGTGGTCGATGAGGTGATCTGCGGCTTCGGTCGCACCGGCGAGTGGTTCGGCAGCCAGTACTATGACCTGCAGCCTGACCTGATGCCAATCGCCAAGGGGATGACCTCCGGCTACCTGCCCATGGGCGGGGTGATCGTCGGTGACCGGGTCGCTTCCAGCCTGATCGCCGACGGCGGCGAGTTCTTCCATGGCTATACCTATTCCGGCCACCCGGTGGCAGCGGCGGTGGGCCTGGAGAACCTGCGAATCCTGCGCGATGAACAGATCGTCGACTATGCTCGTAACGAGGCAGCGCCCTACCTGCAGCGCAAGATTGCCGCGCTGGCCGAGCATCCGCTGGTCGGCCAGGTGCGCGGTGTCGGCATGCTCGGCGCCTTCGAACTGGTCAGCGACAAGGCCAGCCGGGAACGCTTTCCCGGCAAGGGTGCCGCCGGCAGCCTGTGCCGGGATCTGTGCATCAGCAATGGCCTGGTAATGCGGGCAGTGGGTGACAGCATGATCATGTCGCCACCGCTGGTGATTCAACCGGAGGAGATTGACGAGCTGTTCGAGAAGGCCTGGCGCAGCCTGAACATGGTTGCGGAGCAGCTGAGCTAGGGGTGTAAACGGCAAAAACTGGCACAATGCCGCGCGGGGTCTATCCGCCTGCCGCGCGCTTGCATACACTAGCCACGCCGACGGCAACGTCGGGCAGAAAAGACATGGAATAGCCGCCCAGAACCGCTCCGGGCGGTGACAGATCAACCGCTAACGGCTGGCGTTACCGGCCAAACCAGAAGCAGCAGGCCGCCTCGACATGGGCAGCGTCTGCAACAGGAGAAGACATGAAACTTACAATGCGCAAGACATTGCTGGCCATGGCCGTTACCGGGTTGTTCACCAGCGCAGCGTATGCCAACGGCGAGTTGAAGATCTACAACTGGTCCGACTACATCGCCGAGGACACCATCGCCAACTTCGAGAAGGAAACTGGCATCAAGGTGACCTATGACGTATACGACTCCAACGAGGTGCTGGATGCCAAGCTGCTCACTGGCCGCTCCGGCTTCGATATAGTCGTGCCGTCCAATCATTTCCTGACCAAGCAGATCGAGGCAGGTGTATACCAGCCGCTGGACCACAGCAAACTGCCGAACATGAAAAACCTCAACCCGGCGCTGATGGACCAGATGGACAGCATCGACCCGGGCAGCCAGTACTCGATTCCCTATATGTGGGGCACCAACGGTATCGGCTACAACATCGACAAGGTCCAGGCCATCCTCGGTGAGGACGCCCCGCTCGACACCTGGGACCTGGTCTTCAATCCGGAGGTTGCCGCCAAACTGGCCAGTTGCGGCATTTCCATGCTCGACTCCGGTGACGACATGCTGACCTCCACCCTGCAATACCTGGGTCTGGACCCCAACAGCAATGATGCTGACGACCTGAAAAAGGCCGAAGAGCTGCTGATGAGCGTGCGTGGGCATGTGACCTACTTCCACTCCTCACGCTATATCTCGGACCTGGCCAATGGCGAGACCTGCGTTGCTGTCGGCTTTTCCGGGGATGTATTCCAGGCCGCAGCCCGGGCCGAGGAAGCGGATAACGGAGTGAATATCGGCTACAGCATTCCCAAGGAAGGTACCCAGCTGTGGTTCGACATGATGGCCATCCCCAAAGGTGCGCCGAATGCCGACAACGCGCATACCTTCATCAACTATATCCTGCGCCCGGAAGTAGTCGCGCCGATTACCGACTATGTGGCCTATGCCAACCCCAACCTGGCGGCCAATGAATTCGTTGACCCGGACGTGCTGAACGACCCGGCGATCTATCCCACCGAGGAAGTCATGGCCAAATTGTTTGTGGCCAAACCGCGCCCGCTGTCATCTCAACGGATCATTACCCGCGCCTGGAACCGGATCAAGTCAGGGCGTTGAACCTTCCCGGGGCCGCTGTTGCGGCCCCAACTGACAGGAGAGCTATATGGTGGGTGCCGCAGGGGCCATGAAACAGGCCATGGCCAAGGCCGAGCCGGTCGAGTTCGTCAAGATCGAGCGCATCAGCAAACAGTTCGATGACGCCCTGGCCGTGGATGACGTGACCCTCACCATCAACCGGGGCGAGATCTTCGCCCTGCTGGGCGGTTCCGGCTCGGGTAAGTCTACCCTGCTGCGGATTCTCGCCGGCTTCGAAAAGCCCAGCGAAGGCCGGGTACTGCTCGATGGCCAGAACATCACCGACCTGCCTCCGCACAAGCGGCCGATCAACATGATGTTCCAGTCCTATGCGCTGTTTCCACACATGACCGTGGAGCAGAACATCGCCTTCGGCTTGAAGCAGGACAAGTTGAGCAAGACGGAAATCAACGAGCGCGTGGCTGAAATGCTCAAGCTGGTGCATATGGGCAAGTATGCCAAGCGCAAACCCCATCAGCTGTCCGGCGGCCAGCGTCAGCGCGTGGCCCTGGCCCGGTCGCTGGCCAAGCGGCCGAAACTGCTCTTGCTGGATGAGCCCATGGGCGCGCTGGACAAGAAACTGCGTTCGCAGATGCAGCTGGAACTGGTGGAAATTATTGAGCGCGTCGGCGTGACCTGCATCATGGTCACCCACGATCAGGAAGAGGCCATGACCATGGCCCAGCGCATCGCCATCATGGACCAGGGCTGGATTGTCCAGGTCGGCACCCCGGTGGACATCTATGAAAGCCCAGTGAGCCGACATGTGGCCGAATTCGTCGGCAGCGTGAACATCTTCGAGGGCGAGATCACCGCCGACATGGAAGACCACGCGATGATCCACTGTCCGCAACTGGACCGGAACATCTATGTCGGCCACGGCATCACCACCCGTGCCCAGGACAAGAGTGCCATCTACGCCCTGCGGCCGGAAAAGGTCTTTGTTTCGACCGAACAGCCGGAACAGGAATACAACTGGGCTCACGGCGAGGTGCATGATATCGCCTACCTGGGTGGCCATTCGGTGTATTACATCAAGCTCGACAGCGGCAAGATGGTGCAGGCGTTCTTCGCCAACTCCGAGCGCCGGTTGCCACGCCCGACCTGGGAAGACAAGGTCTATGTAAGCTGGGATGACGACGGCGGTGTGGTGTTGCCGTCATGAGAAAGCACCTGCGGCTGCCCAGCGGCAAGGCGCTGGTCATCAGCATCCCCTACCTGTGGATGTTCCTGTTCTTCCTGCTGCCCTTTGTCATCGTACTGAAGATCAGCTTCTCCCAGGCGGCGATTGCCATCCCGCCCTACGAAGCGATCTTCCAGTATGCCAACCAGGCGCTGACGGTTGTCCTGAATATGGGCAACTACATCTTCCTGACCCAGGACAGCCTGTATTTTGCCGCTTATCTCGGCTCGCTGAAGATCGCCCTGGTGGCGACGCTGGTCTGCCTGGCGCTTGGCTACCCGATGGCCTATGCCATCGCCCGGGCGCCCCGTGAGCGGCAACTGATCTATCTGCTGCTGATCATGATGCCGACCTGGACCGCCATCCTGATTCGGGTCTATGCCTGGATGGGGATTCTCAGCAGCAACGGCCTGCTCAATTCGGTCTTGCAGAGTATCGGCCTGATCGACGCGCCATTGCAGATTCTCAACACCAATACCGCAGTCTATATCGGCGTGGTCTACGCCTACCTGCCGTTCATGGTGCTGCCGCTGTATGCCAATCTGGTCAAGCACGACGAGACGCTGATCGAGGCCGCGACCGACCTGGGTGCCAGTCGCATCAAGGCGTTCTGGAAGGTAACCGTGCCGCTGTCCCGCTCAGGCATCATCGCCGGCTCCATGCTGGTATTCATCCCGGTGGTCGGTGAGTTTGTCATTCCCGAGCTGCTCGGCGGGCCGGAAACCCTGATGATCGGCAAGGTACTGTGGCAGGAGTTCTTCAACAACCGTGACTGGCCGGTGGCTTCGGCGCTGGCGATCGTGATGCTGGCGATCCTGCTGATTCCGATCACCTTGTTCCATTACAACCAGGCCCGGGAATTGGAGAAAAAAGCATGAGGCGTCCCGACTTTTCCAGCGTCGTGCTGTGGCTGGGTCTGGTGTTCATCTACCTGCCGATGATCATTCTGGTCATCTATTCGTTCAACGCCTCGCGGCTGGTGACGGTGTGGGGCGGCTGGTCGATGCATTGGTACGTCGGCCTGCTGGATAACTCCCAGCTGATGAGCGCCGTCAAACGCAGCCTGCAGATCGCCTTTTACACGGCGACCGCAGCGGTAGCGCTGGGTACCCTGGCGGCTTTCGCCATGAGTCGCTTCCAGCGCTTTCGCGGGCGAACGCTGTTTTCCGGGATGGTCACCGCGCCGCTGGTAATGCCCGAGGTGATTACCGGGTTGTCCCTGTTGCTGCTGTTCGTGGCGCTGGCGCAGATCCTGGAATCGCTGTTCGGCGTGCTGTTCGACCGCGGCATGCTGACCATCTGGATTGCCCACACTACCTTCTCGGTGGCCTACGTCGTGATTGTCGTGAGCAGTCGCCTCGGCGAGCTGGACCAATCCATCGAAGAGGCCGCGCTGGACCTGGGCGCCCCACCATGGAAGACCTTTCTGCAGATCACCGTGCCGATGATCGCACCCTCGATCCTCGCCGGCTGGCTGCTGGCTTTCACCCTGTCGCTGGACGATCTGGTCCTGGCCAGTTTTGTCTCCGGCCCCGGTTCGACCACGCTGCCAATGGAAATCTTCTCCGCCGTACGCCTGGGTGTGAAACCGGAGATCAATGCTGTTGCCAGCGTGATCCTGTTCGCCGTGTCGCTCCTGACCCTGCTGATCTGGTTCATCGCCCGTCGTGCCGACAAACGCAGTCGGATGCTGCCGCCGGATGACGAACTGGCCGGCTAAGCCGGCGGCAGCGCGCACAGACCATGTAGTCCATTTTGTGGGAGCGGCCTTGGCAAACGACTCCAGCAAGGTTATTCTCTGAAAACCGAATGAACATTCATTCAAGTACAAAACAACATCAGGAGAATTACCACCATGAGTCAGGGTAACGTTGAAATCTACGATCTGATGGCGTGCAACGTGTATATGGATTTCGAGAACACCGGGCTGCCCAAGGAGCAGCACAAATTCCTGATCGCCTTTCATCCAACCAATGGCGCGCCGGTTCACGAGTTGATCGACAGCATCACCGCCCGCGGCCCCGACGGCTATGTGGTAGAGGTAGCCAACCAGCCATTCACCATCACCAACCTCAACGGCCACATCTTCGACCGCACCACCAATGCGCACTGGTACATGGTGAACCTGGCCACCGGGTTCATGACGCCCGGCGAGTACACCATCGAGGTCAAGTGCAAGGACGGGTCGGTCAAGAGTATTTCCCGGCTGCAGAACAACGAGCCGTCCGATCGGCTGATGGCGGCCTATCACAAGCACCGCGATACGCTCAAGGCCAGCTATAGTCCCGGCCAGGGCGAAAAACTGCCCGCCGGGACATCACTGGAAAAGGTCGCCATCGACTGCGCCTCGTTCAAGGAGCTGACCGGCGAGGACGCCTGGTACGTGTTCCGTATCTGCGAGGCGGCCAACAGCAAGGAGTTCGATCCACAGAACCTGTACTGGTGGGACAACATATTCCTCGAGCGCTTCACCAATCCGGACGCCGGCAAGAACCGCAATCATCTGGTGATCGGTAATGCGCTGAAGCAGAACACGGCGTTCACCTACTTCACCGAGCTGACCGATGGCAACACCATGGGCGGCACCAATATCTGCATCTTCCAGCCATACCAGACTTTTTACACCTGAACGCTGTACGAACAGTCGGAAGCGGTTAGAATGCAGCGATGAACAATCATTCCAAAACTGCCAACAACAAGGCACAGGCCCCGGTCAGAGCGGCTCGGCCGCGGATCAAGGACAAGCGCAGCGCCATCCTGCAGGCGGCACTCAAGGTGTTCGCCGAGGGGGGCGTCAATGGCGTACCCATGCCGGTAGTGGCGCAAGAGGCCAATGTCGGCACGGGCACTATCTATCGCTACTTCGAGAGCAAGGAACTGCTGGTCAACGAGCTGTTCCGCGAGCAGAAGATAGCGATAAACCAGCGCCTGTATGGCGATCTCGATCTGCAGCGCCCGACCCGGGAGCTATTCGATGAGGTCTGGCGCCGCATGGTGCTGTTTACCCGTGAAGCGCCGCACGCCTACCGCTTCATGGAGCTGCAGGACCATCGGCCCTATCTCGATGAGGCCAGCCGCCAATTGGAGCATGAGGCGCTGGCGCCTATCCTGGCGCAGTACCGGGCATTGCAGAAACGCGGCGTATTCCGCGCTGATCTGCGGGCCGAGGTACTGATGACGCTGGTATGGGGCGCCTTCGTCAATCTGATCAAGGCCGAGCGCGATGGCCATATCAGCCTGAGCGATGCCGATATCGATGCTGCCAGGGACGCCTGCTGGAGCCTGTGCACTGGTTGACCCGACTGTTCGCATTACACCACACACCCTAGGGATGAATGACATGCGAACAATGACTGCAACACTGGCCGCCCTCGGCCTGACTACCCTGCTTACCGGCCACAGCCTGGCCGCGGATGCAGAACAACAGTGGCTGGAGATGATCGCCAGCGGTGAAGCCTATTCGGCGGAGACTCTGCTGCCGCTGTTCAAACAGCTCGAACCGGTGGATACCGACTTCATGGTCGGCACCTGGAAAGGCGGCAAGTTCGATGGCGGTGCCGAGCCGGACCCGATCAACTGGTACGGCAAGCGTTTCACTTCTCCCACGGATGTGGAGCCGCTACTGGTGACCAATGCCGAGGGCGAGGTCGTCACCTACGACCGCCTCGGCGCTGCGCAAATGCGCCAGGTGGTGTTTGATGGCAAGGCGTCGGCCGCGCTGATCTACGACAGCCAGCCGATCATGGATTACTTCCGCAAGGTCAACGAGAACGTGGTCATCGGTCTGGGCGACATCAAGGGCAAGCCCACCGACTTCTTCTTCCACCTGACACGGCAATAAGCCGTACTTGCAATCGCCCGGTATTGGGATAGGGTTTCAGAACGGGCCGGCATCACACCGGCCCACCCTACCCTGTAAGGAGATTGCCCGTGTCCAGCCTGGTTCCCGCTGTCGATCCCGACGGCTTGCTTGAATACTCAGTGGTATTCACCGATCGCTCGCTCAATCACATGTCGGCAGCCTTCCAACAGGTGATGCGTGATATCTCATCCAACTTGAAAGACGTCTACAGTGCGCAAGGCGTAGCCCTGGTGCCCGGTGGCGGGACCTATGGTATGGAGGCGGTAGCCCGGCAATTCGCCCGGGGCAAACGCTGCATGGTGCTGCGCAACGGCTGGTTCAGCTACCGCTGGTCGCAGATCTTCAGCGCAACCGAGTTACCCGCCGAGGAAATCGTACTCAAGGCGCGCCAGATCCACAGCGGTGATCAGGCCCCCTTCGCGCCGGCACCAATCGAGGAAGTGGTCGCAGCCATTCGCGAAAGCAGACCCGACCTGGTATTCGCACCCCATGTGGAAACCGCTTCGGGCATGCTCCTCCCGGACCATTATCTGCAAGCCGTCGCAGCGGCGGTCCATGAGGTTGGCGGCCTGTTCGTGCTCGATTGCGTGGCTTCCGGCACCCTCTGGGTGGATATGCAGGCCTGTGGCGTTGATGTGCTGATCAGCGCGCCGCAGAAAGGCTGGAGTTCATCGCCCTGCTGCGCGCTGGTCATGTTCAGCGAACGCGCCCTGGTGCGCATCGAGCAGACCACCAGCAATAGCTTTGCCGGAGACCTGAAAAAATGGCTGCAGATCATGCAGGCCTACGAGAATGGCGGTCATGCCTACCATGCAACCTTGCCGACCGACGCATTGCAACGCTTTCGCGACACCATGCTGGAGACGCGTGATTACGGTTTTGCGCGGGTAAAACAGGAGCAACTGGAGCTCGGCCAGGCCGTACGCGCACTGTTGAGAGAAAAAGGTTTTATCAGCGTGGCAGCGGACGGTTTCGAAGCAGCCGGCGTGGTGGTCTGCTATACCGCCGACGACCGCATTCACAACGGCAGCGGTTTCATCAGCCAGGGCTTGCAGACCGCCAGCGGCGTGCCGCTGATGTGCGATGAACCCGCCAGCTTCAAGACCTTCCGCATCGGCCTGTTCGGCCTGGACAAGTTGCATAACCGCGAGCGCACGGTGGATAACCTGCGCGCGGCGCTGGAGGCGCTTTAGCAATCCAGCAAACAGCTGGATGCTACTTCTTGTCCGCCTGGCTCACCGCCATGATTTCTTCCATTTTCAGCCCGGTCAGACCATGGATGGTCCGCCACAGGTAGAACAGGATGCCCATCATCATGATCATCGAAGGAATGGCGATCATCGGGTAGCTGACCAGGGTCATGCGACCCAGCTCGGCATTGAATGCCTCAGTGCCGGCCGGGCTGACCACTATCCACTTGGCAACGATGTAGTTCATGACCGAGGAAAAGAAGAAGGTCCCGGCCAGGAAATAGGTAGCCTTGAGCAAGCGCTGTTCGAATATTTCATGCAGCCCGCGCTCCTGCAGACGTTCATCGACGCGCTGCACATTCAGCACCTTGTCGTTGTACAGCAGGGTGCGGATCAGCGGATAACGGGTGCGGGTGGAAAACAGCACCGCCAAGCCGATAACGCCGGGCACAGCTGCTTCCTTGATGGCCAGCCACTGCGGGTCGAGTTCCAGCAGACCGATGCCGCCGGTGAGAAAGACGCTGATCACGCCCAGCACCGCAATGAAGTTGTACTTGCGGTAGCGGATCAGCTCGAACAACCCCCAACCCAGTGGAAAGGCCAGCGCCAGGATCAGCGCCTGATGCGGACCAAAGTGCGCCTCGCCGCTGAACTTCATCAGGATCACCGAGGGGATCACGATGCTGACCAGCAGGTCGATCATCGGGCGGGGTTTGTGTTGCGGGGTCTCGCGCAGAGCTTCATTCATGGTATCGGGTGGTTCTCGTCTTCGTTGCACATATCATACACGCAGCGGCTGACTGGCGCAGGAACGCTGAACCGGCCAACCGCTGGCCGCTTCAGGCGGCGGCAGCCATGGCGGTCCATACCAGCAGGCCGGTGTAACCACAGAAGACCGTCAGCAGGCCTGCGCCTTCCACTCTATTGATCCGCCCGGGTCGGCCACGCCAGGCAATGCACATCAACAACAGGGCTACGGTCAGGCCTGCCATCAACGCCCAGTCACGTGTCAAGGCCTCCGGCGGCGCGACCAATGGATTGATCACCGCGGCGAGGCCGACCACCCCGAGCGTGTTGAATAACCCCGAACCGATGATGTTACCCAGCGCCAGGTCATGTTCGTTCTTGCGGATGGCAGCCAGCGAGGATGCCAGCTCAGGCAACGAGGTACCTATCGCAACAATGGTCAGGCCGATGATCATGTCATTGATACCCAAGTCGCTGGCGATGAACACCGAGCCCCAGACCAGCAGACGTGAGCTGACGATCAAGAGTATCAGCCCCAATACCAGCCACATGATTGCTTTGCCCAGGGGCATGGTATCGGCCAGGTATTGTTTGCGGATTTCATCGGCAACCACATCGTCCCGGCTGCGCATACCATCGCGAATCGAGAGCGCCAACAACAGGGCGAAGACCACCAGCAGCACGATACCATCGACACGGCTGAGGTCACCGTCATACACCTGCCATCCGGCCAGTGCGGTGATGCCCAACAGAATGGGCAGCTCGCGCCGCACTACCTGCCCGTGGACGGAAATCGGACTGATCAGCGCAACCAACCCGATGATCAAGGCAATATTGGTGATGTTCGAACCCCAGGCGTTCCCCAGCGCAATGCCTGAATTGCCTTGCAATGACGACAATGCCGAGACCGACAGCTCGGGGGCAGAGGTACCAAAGCCGATGATCAGCATGCCAATCAGCAACGGTGGCATACCCCCATGTACGGCGGCCGCGGAGGCGCCTTCAACGAAGCGATCGGCACTCCAGACCAGCACAACAAGACCAACAATGATGGCGGCAATGGCAAGCAGCATGTCTGTTTACATTCCAGTCGATAAGAAAGGCGCAGTATGAGTTAAAGTTCTGGCGGTCGCCAGCCGACACAACCCGCAGATCAACAATATTCCTCCAACGCCCATCCACACCCGTGTGCTTCTCCGGGGCGTTGTCGTTCCTCTTTTTCGATGGGATTTACTGATGGTACTCAAGTCCTCCCTGCGCCGGCAGAGCCTGGCGCTGATCATCGGCAGTCTGTTGCTGATGCTAGCCGTAGCCCTGGTCAGCGTGTTCTCGCTGGTCCAGGAGCTGCGCAACTATCGATCGTTGATGGAAGGCCCCCAGGCCACCGCCGGACTGATCAACGAGACCAA
The DNA here is from genome assembly GCF_900114735.1 of Halopseudomonas bauzanensis. Classification (GTDB taxonomy): domain Bacteria; phylum Pseudomonadota; class Gammaproteobacteria; order Pseudomonadales; family Pseudomonadaceae; genus Halopseudomonas; species Halopseudomonas bauzanensis. The sequence continues at coordinate 211,266 of NZ_FOUA01000003.1, forward strand.
CCTGACATTCAAGACCCAGGTCCAGGAATGGAAAAACGTGCTGCTGCGAGGCGGTAAGCAAGCCGATCTGGACCGCTATTGGCAACAGTTCCAGCACAGCGAAAAGCAGGTGCAACGCCTATTGGGACAGATCCTCGAGCTGGAGCTGTCGCCGGCTTTCCATGAGCGGGTGTCTTCGTTGAAAAAAGGGCACCTGACGCTGGGTGCAGATTACCGTGACGGCCTGGAGCGGTTTCTGGCCGCCGGTCGCGACCCGGTGGCCGGCGACAATCTGGTCCGTGGTATCGACCGCGATACCAGCGATCAGCTGGAGCAACTGGTGACGAGCCTCAACCAGCATGCCGCCAGCGAGATCGAGCGCATCCGCGCGGCCACCCTGCGTACCGTCTGGCTGTCGATATTGATCATGGTCACCGCCACGCTTTTGATCGGCGGTCTGGCCAGCTGGCTGATCAGCACCCAGTTGATCAACCCCATCACTCATCTGATCCGGCAGGTCGAACAACTGAGCCAAGGCCGCTTCGGCGAGCAGATCAGCAGCCAACGCCAGGACGAGCTGGGGGTACTGGCCCGGGCCGCCAATCAACTGCGCGGCTTCCTCGCCGAAACGGCGGAAGGTTTGCGCCATGGCACCACCGAACTCGACCGCGCCAGCGGCGGGCTGAATACCGTCGCCACCCGTATGGCCCAGGGCAGCCGGGAGCAATTCTCCCGCACTGATCAGGTCGCGGCTGCGATCCAGGAAATGTCCGCCACCAGCGCAGAGGTCGCCCGCTACGCAGCCGATGCCTCCAGCGCCGCGGATGCCGCCGACGATAATGCCCGCAATGGCCGCGTGGTGATGACCGAGACCATCGATTCCATGCAGGCACTGCTGCGGGAGATCCAACGCACTGCCGAGGTGGTTCACCAACTGGAAAACGATAGCCTGCGCATCGGCAAGGTGCTGGAGGTGATCCAGAGCATTGCCGAGCAAACCAACCTGCTGGCTTTGAACGCCGCCATCGAAGCCGCCCGCGCTGGCGAGGCCGGGCGCGGTTTTGCCGTCGTTGCTGATGAAGTGCGCACCCTGGCCAAGCGCACCAGTGAGTCCACCACGGAAATCCAGACCATCATCAACAGCGTGCAGAACGGTGCCGAGGAAGCTGGCCGAGCTATCGAAGCAGGCAGGAGCCGCAGCGACACCAGCATGCAACAAGTCACCCTGGCCGGCGATAGCCTGCAACAGATCGCTCTGGCGGTCGAGTCCATCCGCGACATGAACCGGCAGATCGCCACCGCCGCCGAGGAGCAGACCAGCGTGTCGGAGGATATCTCGCGCAACATCACCGAAATCACCCAGATTGCCGCCACCAATCAGGAAGAAGTTGATCACACTGCCCACGCCAGCGCCGCGCTGCATGAGCTATCAACCGAATTGAATCAGTTGGCCGCCCGGTTGCATGCATGAACCGGGGCTCACCCATAAAAACAATAACCAGCTATACCCTTTTTCACACACCGGAGAGCAACATAGATGAAAAGCTGGTTTGACAACCTCAGTGTCAACCTGAAACTTGGCATGGGCTTCGGCCTGGTTTTGCTGTTTACCCTGGTCCTCTCAGTGATCGGCTGGCGCAGCCTGGGCATCCTGATCGAAGATGGTAACCAGGCGGGCGATGTCGCCAGACTGGAAAACTCCTTGAGCAAACTGCGCATCATGCGCATGCAGTACTTGGCGGCGAACGGCGACGAGACGATCGCCAATCAGGTTCAAGGCCAACTGGATGCATTTGGCGCAGAGCAGCGCCACCTGGCCAGCGGGCTGCCCCATACCGAGGACCGCAATACCGCGCAGCCCCTGCCGGGCATCATCGATGCCTATCAGATCTCGCTGAATAGCATGCGAGCCGCCTTTGCCAGCCGCAACGCCGCGCTGCAGGCGATGAATCAACAGGCCAGCCAACTGGCCGAAGTGCTGGCTACAATGCAGAACCAGGCCAACCGCAATGAAGATGCGCAGCTGATGCAGGCCATTGACGCTTTTACCACCAGCTTTCTGCAAGTACGCTTCGATAGCCTGATAGTCAGGGCCGAAGGCGGCGCCGAGGCAGAGCAGGCGTTCAACCTTGCCGTGGCAGCCGCCGCCAGCGACCTGGAGCAACTCGATCGACTGCTGCTCGGAGGCCAACAGGATCTGCTGAGTCGGGCGCAACAGATACTGAGTGACTACCTGGCTCAGCATCAACGTTTCGAGGCCGGCACCAGCCAGATCGCCCAGGCTCGCCAGGAAAATGCCGTGCAGGGCGCCGATATCATGCGCATCACCGAGCAACTGCGGCAGACACAGCTGGAGCGTGGCGATAGGCAGGCAACCTCCGCCCGCGCATTGCAGGTCACCATGGCCGTACTGGCCCTGCTGATCGGTGGTCTGAGCGCCCTGCTGATCACCCGTCAGATCACCGGCCCGCTGAATGAAACCCGCCAGACCTTGCAGCGCATTGCCGAAGGCGATCTGACCCATAACCATACCGTAACCCGCCGCGATGAGTTCGGTGAGCTGCAACGGGGCGTGCAACGCATGGCAGACAGTCTACGCGAGCTGATCGGCCGGATTCATGAAAGCGTCACGCAGATTGCCAGCGCTGCCGAAGAGCTGTCCGCCGTCACCGAGCAGACCCGCGTCGGCATCAATAGTCAGAAGGAAGAGACCGACCAGGTGGCAACCGCCATGCAAGAAATGTCGGCCACCGTCCATGACGTGGCGCGTAACGCCGAGCAGGCCTCACTGGCGGCCACCAGCGCCAACGGCGAAGCCCGCAACGGCGACGCGGTGGTGAACGAAGCCATCAGCCAGATCGAACGTCTCGCCGAAGAAGTTACCCGCTCCACTGAGGCTATGGAGCTGCTGAAGCAGGAAAGCAGCAAGATCGGTACGGTGATGGATGTGATCAGGGCAGTAGCCGATCAGACCAATCTACTGGCTTTGAACGCCGCCATCGAAGCCGCCCGCGCCGGGGAAGCAGGGCGCGGTTTTGCGGTGGTGGCAGATGAAGTGCGCTCCCTGGCCCAGCGCACCCAGCAGTCCACCGAAGAAATCGAAGCTCTGGTAGCTGCTGTACACAGCGGCACTCAACAGGTCGCCAGCCGGCTGAGCAGCAGCCACACCCTGGCCGGCAACAGCGTGGAACTGACCCGCACCGCGGGCGCAGCGCTGAGCAGCATTACCGAGAGCGTGTCCAACATCCAGTCAATGAACCAGCAGATCGCCGCGGCGGCCGAACAGCAGAGCGCGGTAGCCGAAGAGATCAGCCGCAGCGTGGTCAACGTGCGCGACGTGGCCGAGCAGAGCGCGACCGGTGGCGATCAGACCGCCGCCTCCAGTATCGAACTGGCGCGGCTGGGTAATGAGCTGCAGGTGCTGGTGAGCCGGTTCCAGGTGTAGGCCGGGGTTTACCTGTCCGTAGTAGCGTCCGGCAGGCGGCGCGCCAGTTCCACCGCCTGCTGGTCGCCCGGATCGCGCTCGAGCAACGCATCGACGAACTCTCGGGCCAGCCCCGGTTGACCATGCCGGAGGCTGAAGCTGGCTCCCGCCCATAGCACGTCACGGTCAGTGGGATGCAGTCGGCCGGCTTGACGCAGGATGGTCAGCGCCTCCTCCGGCGCGGAAGGCTCCACCGCCACCGCTAACACGTAGCCGGTACGCGGGTCGTCAGGCTGCAGCGCCCAGGCGCGTCGCAGGTGTTCCAGCGCCGCTTCACGCTGCTGCTGACGCACCAGTGACAGCCCCAGCGCATAATGGAGCATGCCTTCGGCTGGCAGTATCACCAACGCCTCGCGCAAAAGCCGCTCCGTGGTTTTCTCCCGCCCCTGGGCGCGATACAAGTCAGCCAGGTTCAGGTAGTTTGCCGCGTCCAGCGGCGCGGCTTCGATCGCCTGGCTCCAGGCCTGCTCCGCCTCTCCCGCGCGCCCCTGTCGCAAACGCAGCAGGGCCAGTTGGCCAAGGTGGCTGGAGCGTTCGGCATGCAACGCCAGCTCTTCTTCATATTCGCGCAGCGCGCGCTCAAAAGCCGGCTGTGTGTCGGGCGGCAGATCGACATCCGCCAGCTGACTGGCAGCCAGCGAGCGCAGGCTACGCAGCGGGTCAACCAGCAGCGGCGCCAGATAACGCTGACGCAGCGCCGCAGGGCTATCCTCCAGCGCACGGATGCTGCCCAGGCGTACCAACGGATCGGGGTCTTGCAACCCCTTGGCCACAGCCTGCTGCTGGACCTGACCGAGCTGCGGTTGCAACCGCTGCGCCGTGCTGCCGCGCACTATCGGCGCCAGTTGCGGATCGTTGACCAGGGTCGCGAGATCCTGTTGCGCTGCCGGCAGTCCCTGATCGGCGGCGGCGATGGTGGTCGCAGGGGATGTCTGGTGCCAGAGACCCTCCGGGAACCAGCCGGCAATCTGCTGCGCGGCCCAGTCCGGCTCGCGGTCGGTATGACAACCGGTGCAGGCGTCTGGGGTACCCAGCTGTCGGGCCAGGTCGGGGCGCGGTACCGCAATGTTGTGATCGCGGCGCGGGTCGATGACCATATAGGTACGCTCCGGCATATGACAGCTGACACACTGGGCGCCACTCGAATCGGCAGCATGGAAATGATGCGTGGGCCGATCAAACTCTGTCGGCAGGTGGCAGCTGCTGCACAGTGCATTACCCTCGGCACGCAGCGCCTGGCTGTGCGGCTGGTGACAATCACTGCAGGTAACGCCGGCGGCATGCATCCGGCTCTGGGCGAAGCTGCCGCTGATGAATACTTCCTCGCGCTGCTGGCCATCGGCAAAGTACAGCGGGTCGCTGAGCAGTTCGGGGCGGTAGAAATCCAGCAATGGCAGGCCGGCGTGATACCCCTCGGCGGTCGCACTGCGCAACGAGTGGCATTGGGCGCACACCTGCTGTTCCTTGTCCGTGCTCAGCGGCACGCTACGCTGCGCCGTTACCCGCTCCAGTTCATGCAGCCAGTGCATGTCCTGGCGCTCATCCAGCAGCAGTGTCAGCCCCTTGCCTGGCCATTCCTGCCCCTGGGTCCATTGCAGATGCCGACTGCCAGGCCCATGACATGCTTCACAGCCCACCCCCAGCTCCGACCATTCGGCGGCGAAGCTCTGCGTCTGCGCGTCGAAGCCCTTGCGGTAATCGGTAACGTGGCAGTCGGCGCACATGAAGTTCCAGTTCTGCGCCGGGCCAGTCCAATGCAAGGGGCTGTCATGCCGCACCTGCTCATCCGGATACAGATGGAACCAGCGCTGGCCTCCCGCCGCGTGCGGCCGGGTATCCCAGGCGATAGACAGGGCCTGCAGGCGGCCACCGCCCAGATCGACCAGGTACTGCTGCATTGGGTCCAGACCGAAGGTGTACAACACCTCGTATTCGGTCAACTGTCCGTCGGCACCGTCGGTGGTGACGAAGTAACGCCCGTCGCGCTGCTGGAAACGCGAAACGGTGCCGGCATACGCGAAGCGGCTGTCATTGAAGTCCGCCAACACCGTCTCGGTACTGGCATGCGCCATGGCATGGGCATGCTGGGATTCCTGCCAGGCCTGATGCTGCTCGGAGTGGCAGCCGGCACAGCTGGCGCTGCCGATGAAGTCTGCCGGCGTCTGGTTGCGGACCACTGGTGGTGCAGGCGTTTCAACCGGGACGGCCGCGGCTGGCTTGGCGGGACGATACTGGCTGGCAAAGTAGCTTGCCAACGCCAGCAGCAACACGGCGACAGCCAATGCCAGCCAGCGCCATTTGCGAGAGGTGTGTTCGGATACTGCCATGGTGCGGCCCGATTATTATTGGATTGGGCGAATATTGCTTGCCCGGCAGCCCCGTGGCTACCCCTGGCGCGTAGAAACCTGCGCACAACCGCCAGTGTTTGCCCGCACCAGATAGTCGAACCCGCTGGATTCAGGCCGTCGCCGCTCTGGCCCGCTCCTCATCAACCAGTTCCTTCTTCGACAGCTTGCCCACCGGCGTGCGCGGCAGCGCATCACGGATTTCCATCGCTGCCAGACGCTCGTGCTTGCCCAGGCGCGGTTCGAGGAAGGCCTGCAACTGGGCGAAATCAAAGGGCTGGGCGCCAGCCTTGAGCTTGATAAAGGCCTTGGGTGCCTGGCCGCGATAGATGTCATCGATACCGATCACGGAGACCTCCTCGACCGCCGGATGCTCGTAGATCGCTTCCTCGATCACCCGCGGATAAACGTTGTAGCCACTGCACAGGATCATGTCCTTGGTACGATCGACGATGTACAGCCAGCCCTGCTCATCCATATAGCCGACGTCCCCGGTGCGCAGGAAGCCGTCCTCGGTCATCGCCTCGGCGGTAGCGTCAGCGCGCTTCCAGTAACCCGCAGTGACATTCGGGCCCGCGATGCATACTTCACCGCGCTCCCCCGGCGCCAGACTGCCGGCCGAGCCATCCAACGGCGCAATGCGGATGGTCGAGCCCGGCACCGGCATGCCGCAAGAGCCGGGGCGCGGCTCGGCGTCCTTGGGCGTGAAGGTGCCGGTGGTGGTGGTCTCGGTCATCCCCCAACCTTCGCGCAGGGCGCAGCCGGCCACGTCCGAGTATCGCTGTTGCACCTCCAGCGGCAACGGTGCGCCACCAGAGTTGCACAGCTTGAGCGAGGTCAGGTCCAGCTGCGCAGTCAGCGGGTGGGCTAGCAGGCCGATGAACATGGTTGGCACACCAGGGAAGGTAGTGATGCGGTTGTCATGAATCTCCCGCAACACCGTCTCGGCATCGAAGCGCGGGTGCAGGTAGACTTCCGCGGCCATGCGTATGCTGAACAGCATATTGATCATCAATGCGTAGATGTGAAACGGCGGCAGCACCGCCAGGACCCGCTCCTGCCCCACCTGCAGCGACTCGTCCAGGATCGCCTGCAACTGGGAGCAACTGGCGGTGAGATTGGCATGGGTGAGCATGGCACCCTTGGGCGCGCCGGTGGTGCCGCCGGTATATTGCAGTACCGCCAGGGTCGCGGCAGGATCATCCAGTGGGTGGGCGACGAAGTTACCATCGTTCTCCAGCAGGCTGGCAAAGGATTTGGTGCTGGCGTCCCATGCAACCGTCGCCGCAGGGCCTAACTGGCCGGCTTGCGCCGCGCTGACCGGCCCGCAGAATTCCGTCAGTTGACCGACAATCAAACCCTGAAGACGGCTGCTCTGCACCAGGCCGGCCATTTTCGGATATAGAGCGGCCAGGTCCAGGGTCAGCATGAAATCGGTCTGGCTGTCTTCAATCTTGTGCGCCAGCGTACGCTCGGCGTCCAGCGGTGAATAGTTGACGACCGTGCCACCGGCACGCAGCACACCGAGAAACGCGATGAAGTAGTGTGGGCAATTGGGCAGATACAAGCCTACATGCACACCCGGGCCGACACCCAGGCGTTGCAGACCGCAGGCGGCACGCTTGACCAGGTCATCCAGCTGTCGGTAGGTCAACTTGTGGCCGAGGAAGTCGATCGCCGGACGCTCGGCAAAGGCTGCAACAGCCTGGTCCAGCAAGGCCCATACCGGGCCTGTCGGCAATTCGGCATCCCAGCGCATGTTGTGGGGGTAGGAGTCCAGCCAACGTAATTGCGCACTCGCGTTCATCACACGCCTCCTCGGCTTGATTGTAATTATTGAAGCCCCAAACCTAGCGCCATAACACGCTTGCGCAAAGGCCAATCCAGCAGATATATACGCCGCCATAGATTGCCGAGGCATTTGTGATGAACCTCACAGATTGATTCTTTCGGCCTTCGATCTGCGGTAACCCGCTCATCCAAATCAGTAATCAAATTGCAATAAGCGAAGCGGATTGCTAGATTCTGAAACTTCTTCATACAAACGGAAAAATGTCATGAAACGGATCCTGCTCGGTTCCCTGCTTGCTGCTGCTTCGCTCAACGCTTTCGCCACCGCACCGGGCGGTCCGGGTTGCGGCTGGGGCAACATGCTGTTCGAAGGCCAGCGCGGCCTGCCGTCCCACCTGGTGGCGTCCATCACCAACGGCACCTCCGGCAACGCCACCTTCGGCATGACCTCGGGTACCAACGGTTGCGATACCAGCGGCGCCCTGGCCTATAACGGCAAATCGATGATCGTTCTGAGCAGCATCATGAACGAGCTGTCCGAAGACATGGCCCGTGGCGAAGGCGAAGCTCTGACCACCTACGCCGTGGTACTGGGTGTGCCCGCCGAAGATCGCGCGCATTTCGCCGCCGTGACCAGCCAGCATTTCAATGACATCTTCAGCTCCGCCGATGTCACCGCCGAACAGGTCCACACTGCGACTCTGGCCGTGATGAAGCAGGACGCGGTTCTGGCCAAGTACGCCGACCAGGCCTGATCCCTGCATCACCATCCGGGCCGGTGCTTGCGCCGGCTACGGATACTTTCTCCCGGTGTCAGCTGACATCGCCGCTGCCCACTCCGGTCCTGCATGTCCATACGTTTGTTTCCCCTGTTGCTGAGCTTGCTCGGCACTGCCGTACAGGCGGCCCCGCAAGCTGACCCAGCCACACTGCAGACTCTGGCGGAAGATCCCTATTGGATTTCGCTCGGTCATTACGAGCAGCAAACCTTCGGCGGCTGGCAAAGCTATGTCGATGATGCTGATTTTTTCTTGGCCGTGGACGGTGAGCGCGCGCCGCTGGCGGAGCTGCAAGCCACGCTGCAAGCTCTGTATGCCGACCCGGAGCTGGCAGATGCCCACCCGCAATGCCGCTTCCCTTCGCGCACCCGCTGGCTCCGACAGCAATTACCGCTGGAGGACCTGCCCATCGTGGAGTGTGCAGAGTTCGCTGCCTGGTATGCCGATATCGACCCGCACACCACGGTGCTGGTGTTCCCCGATGCCTACCTGAACAGCCCCTCATCCATGTTCGGGCACACCTTGCTACGCATTGATTCAGCGGCCAACGAGGGCAGCGGCACCGCCCTGCTCAGCTATGCACTGAATTTCGGCGCCATGGTCGAGGGCATGGACAATAGTATTCTCTATGCCTGGAAGGGCCTCGCGGGCGGCTACCCCGGCCAGTTCGCGCTGCTGCCCTACCGCGAGAAACTCAGCGAATACAGCAGTCTGGAAAACCGCGACCTATGGGAATACCGCCTCGATCTGACACCCGAGGAAACCGGCCGCATGATCGAGCATGTCTGGGAGTTGCGGCAGATCCGCTTCGACTACTTCTTCTTCGACGAAAACTGCTCGTATCGGCTGCTCGAACTGCTGGAAATCGCCCGCCCGGGCCTGAAACTGATCGACCAGTTTCCGCTGACCGCCATTCCCGCCGACACGGTGCGGGCGGTGAAAGATGCCGGTCTGGTGCAAGATATCAACTACCGGCCCTCACGAGAGAAGGAGCTGCTGGCCCGCGCTGCACCGCTGCAGCCCAAGGAAGTAAGCTGGGCCCAGGCGCTGGCTGCCGATACCGGGCTGCTCGAGGATGCCGCGTTCCAGACCCTGCCCGCTGAGCGTCAGGCGCTGATCCAGGAAACCGCCTACCGCCTGCTGCGGTATCAGGCGGCCGGCCAGGAACGCGACGCCGGCAATGCGGCGCGCAGTTTCCGCATGCTGCAGGCGATCAATCAGAACCCACCACCGCGGCTGGAAATCACCACGCCGACGTTGCCCGAAGACGGGCATGAATCACGTACCTGGCAGCTGGCGCTCGGCAGCCAGGATCACCGCGCCTTTGCCGAGTATGGCCTGCGCATGGCCTACCACGACCTGAACGACAACCTGGCAGGCTTCCCGCTGGGTGCGCAGATCGAGCTGGGCAAATTGCGCGTGCGTCAGTATGAAGGCAATCACTGGCAACTGGAGGAGCTGGGGCTGGTCAGCATCCGCTCGCTGACACCACGCAACCAGTTGCTCCAGCCCTGGTCGTGGCAGGTGCAAACCGGGCTGGAACGGGTCGCCGGCAAGGATGGCCGGCAGCGGCTGGTGGGGCATCTGAATGGTGGCGCAGGCTTTACCTGGCACCTCAGCGAGGACGTACTGGGTTATGCGCTGGCGACCCTGCGTGTCGAACACCATCGGGACTTCGCCGCCACCCTGAGTCCGGCAACCGGTTTTGACAGCGGCCTGTTGTGGCGCAATCGCGCCGGCAATCTGCTGCTGGAGGCCCAGGCCGATTATTTCCACAATGGCGAGGTGCGCCGCAGCCTGGGCCTGACCCAGCAGTTGGAGCTGGGCCGCAACCTCGGCCTGCGGCTGACCGCCCAGCGCGAGTTCAGCCACTGGGGCGCACCGCAGAATGAAGTGATGTTGCAGCTGCGCTGGTATCACTACTGAGTTTGCGCTTCGGGGCGCGACAACCCCGAAGCGCTCAACCCCGCCGCAGCCGCTCAGCAGCGCCGCGCAACATCCGCTCGGTCCCATCCCATCCCAGGCAACCATCGGTAATCGAAACACCGTAACGCAGCTCACCCGACAGCGGTTGATTGCCATCAAACAGGTGACTTTCCAACATTACCGCCCGCAGGCTGGCATCGCCGGCCAGCCGCTGATCAACCACATCTTCCAGCACGGCCGGCTGACGTAGCGGGTTCTTGCCGCTGTTGGCGTGACTGCAGTCGACCATGATGCTCGGCTCCAGCCCGGCGTTCTCCAGGGCTGCCCGCGCCATGGCGACGCTCATCGCATCATGATTCGGGCCCCGGTTGCCGCCCCGCAGCACCAGATGGGTGTCCGGGTTACCCAGCGTTTCCACCAGTGACGGCCGGCCCAACTCGTCGATACCGAAATGCTGATGCCCATGGGCTGCCGAACGCATGGCATCGATAGCGATGCCCATGCTCCCGTCCGTGCCGTTCTTGAAACCCACCGGCATATCCAGACCGCTGACCAGTTCCCGGTGAATCTGCGACTCACTGGTGCGTGCACCAATCGCCGCCCAGCCCAGCAGATCGTCAATGTAACCCGCCACCAGCGGCTGTAGCAGTTCACTGGCCAACGGCAGGCCCAGATCGATCATCTGCAACATCAGCCGGCGCGACAGCTCCAACCCCGCCGCCATATCGCCGCTACCATCCAATTGTGGATCGTAGACCAGCCCTTTCCAGCCAACCGTGGTACGCGGCTTCTCGATATAGGCTCGCATCACCAGCAACATCTGGTCCTCAACCTGCGGTGCCAGATCGGCCAGGCGCTGGGCATATTCCAGCGCCGCGTCGGCATCATGAATCGAGCACGGTCCAACCACCACCAGCAGGCGCTGGTCGTCGCCATTGAGAATATTGCGGATGGCCTGGCGCTGGGTCTGAACCTGTTCGGCCTGCCGGTCGTTCAGTGGCAAGCGCTGACGTAGTACCGCTGGGCTCGGTAACGGGCGGGTGCGACGCTGGGCATGCTGGATAAGGCTCTGGGCCTGCTCGGGGCTGGGTACAACGGAAAGCTGCAGGGCGGATACGGAAGAATTCATCAGTGCTGTCCTCAGCTGCGCGGTTCAGTCCGCGCAGCGCTCTATCGTGTTAGTCGTTGCAATGTCTGTGGATTCTGGGCGCGACCACTAAATCGCCAGCTGCAGTAACGGTAGGAGTAGGTAAAGTGATTGCTCATGTCTGAATCCTCTCAATGCATTGGCCGTTATTGGCCGAAAAAACAAAACCCCCGGTCGGGTGGCCGACCGGGGGTTGCTGAGTAGTGCGGTGGGCGGCCCGTCTGGAGTGGGCCGCCTGGTATCAGGCCAGCCCTTGGCTAAACCAATACCCATAAAAATAAGTGGAAACACCCGAGCTTGCATCACAGACAGCAGCAGCCACGGCATTTGCCGGGGTGCGATGGTGCTGAATGGATGTGCTGACTGACATGGGTTTCTCCATTGAATGACAATTAACTTACTGCATTAGCGGGTGCTATTCAACCATTGCGTCAAAGCATGGCAGACCGCGATGACGACAGAATGACACTAGCGGCGCATACCGCACGGTTGCCTGCCTGATGCCCCTGTCGCCACCTCTTGCCTACTGCTTCACCGTATCCAGCGTCTTGGTAATCGCTGCCACCGCAGACCCGATATTACTGAGTTCCGCCGGCAGAATCATGGTGTTATTAGTCTTGGCCAGCTTGCCGAACTCGTTCACGTACTGCTCGGCTACCCGTAATGCCACGGCGTCCTTGCCGCCAGGTGTGGTAATGGCATCGCCCACCAGGCGCAGGCCTTCCGCCGTGGCCTGGGCCACCAGTTCGATCTGCCGCGCCTTACCCTCGGCTTCATTGATCTGGCGCTGTTTGTCCGCTTCGGAAAGGTTGATGGTTTCCTGCTTGATACCTTCCGAGACATTGATCTTGGCCTCGCGCTCACCCTCGGACTGAGCCACCACCGCACGACGTTCCCGTTCGGCACGCATCTGCTTTTCCAGAGCATCGAGAATGGTCGCCGGCAACTCGATATCGGCGATCTCGTAGCGCATCACTTTCACTCCCCAGGGCCGCGCCGCTTCATCCAGCGCAGCGACCACCTGCGTATTGATTGCTTCACGCTCTTCAAAGGTCTTGTCCAGGTCGATCCTGCCGACTACCGAGCGCAGAGTGGTCTGCGCCAGCTGGGTAGCGGCATAACGATAATCGGCAATGCCATAGCTGGCGGCCTTGGGGTCGACCACCTGCAGGTAGATCACACCGTTGACCACCACCTGGATGTTGTCCTTGGTGACGCAGGCCTGGCGATCCACATCGATGGCCTCTTCCTTCATGGTGTGCCTATAAGCGATGCGGTCAACGAAGGGGATCAGCAGATGAAAGCCCGCCTCCAGAGTCTTCGCATATTTGCCCAGCCGTTCAACCACATAGGCCGAACGCTGTGGCACGATCTGTGCCGTCTTGGCGATGGTAATGACGATGAACGCCAGTAGTGCCAGTGAAAGCATTGTTGCGATTTCCATTGCGCGTTGCTCCAGTTATTTAAGTGAATTCAGATCGATCGGTCGGGACGTGAGGTGCTTACGCGCAGCACGATACCATTGATGGCAATGACCCAGGCAGTTTCACCGGTGCGCAGGGGCTCATCGGACTCGGCATCCCATTTGGCACCATTGAGCTGCACATCACCAGTGCCATCGAGGAAATCAGTCAGTACGGACACCCGGCTGCCGACCACGCCAACATCATCCAGGTCCGTTTTCGCCCGGCCGCCGACGCCACCGCGTAGCCAACGCGTGCAGTGACGCCGCAAGCCGAACAGGGCAACCAGACTGATGACGCCGAAGCACAGCAACTGCAACGCCAGACTGTCGATTACCCCCATCAGTGTCAGCAGTCCGACCGTCAGCGCACCCACACCGAAGAAGACCGCCACCAGGCCGGGAATGAAAAATTCGGAAATCAGCAGCGCAAAGCCGAGCAAAAGCCAGAAGGCATATCCATTGAGAAAGCTGTTCAATAACATCGCTTCATCCTTGTGGGGCCCGCTCTCGGGCATCAAAGCGCCAGACTAACAGATCAACGCGGGAAAGCGGTAAGGCACACGCTGCATCGCGACACCTGTCACAAATGATGGCTCTTTGCCTTTTTCATACCGCTCATCGGATAGATTTGGTGAATAGGATAGCGCCAGAGCGGGTGACCCAGTGGTCAACCCGCGCCCGGCAGGTCCGCTGCTATCGCGACTCGTCGGTCGCTCGCAACACACCTATGCTCAGCCGGTCTCTATCAGGCCTCACCGCCTGTGCAGTCAGAGCCCACAAGCATAAAAATAATCGGCCAAGGGTAATCATATGAAACACAATCGCCTTTCACTGGCAGTCGGCCTGGTCGCCGCGCTGGGCGTCACCAGCCAGGTCCAGGCATCCTGGTTCAGCTCCTCCAACTACACCAAGACCCAATATCCCATCGTGCTCGCCCACGGCATGCTCGGCTGGGACAGCATGCTGGGTATCGATTACTGGTATGGCATCCCGCAGGCACTGCGCAAGGACGGCGCCGATGTCTATATTACCGAAGTCAGCCAATTGGACACCTCCGAAGCCCGGGGTGAGCAATTGCTGGAGCAGGTCGAGGAAATCGTCGCCATTTCCGGCAAGTCCAAGGTCAATCTGTTCGGCCACAGCCATGGCGGGCCGACCATCCGTTATGTCGCCGCGGTACGTCCTGATCTGGTCGCCTCGGTCACCAGCATCGGCGCACCGCACAAGGGCTCGGCGTTAGCTGATTTTCTGCGGGAGATGCCGGAAGGCTCGGCCGGCGAAGCCATTGTCGCGGGTCTGGTGAATGCGGCGGGCAAGATGATCAACTTCCTCTCTGGCAGCCCAATCGATACGCCAATGAATTCTCTCGGTTCGCTGGAATCGCTGCATTCGGCAGGCGCTGCGCGGTTCAATGCCAAATTCCCCCAAGGCATTCCCACCACTGCCTGCGGCGAGGGTGATTATCAGGTCAACAACGTGCGCTATTACTCCTGGAGCGGCACCAGCCCATCCACCAACCTGCTCGATCCGTCTGACCTGATGATGGTCGTGGCCGCGCAGACCTTCCCCAAGGGAGAGGCTAATGACGGCATGGTCGGACGCTGCAGTTCGCGGCTGGGCATGGTCATTCGCGACAATTACCGGATGAATCACCTGGACGAGGTCAACCAGATCCTGGGCCTGACCAGCCTGTTCGAAACCGACCCGGTGACGGTGTACCGGCAACAGGCCAACCGGCTGAAACAGGCCGGCCTGTAATCATGACGGGCCCCGCGACGGGCCCGTATCACCTTGCCCGACGGTAGCCATCGTATGAAAGCAGTTATCTATCTGCCATTGCTGGGCAGCATCCTGCTGCTCGGCTGGTATTTCACCGCGGACCGGCAGCCCGCCCCGCGCTCGACCGCGCCCATGGTCAGCGCCGCACCCACCACGCCAAGCCCAACGCCAGAGGCGCAGCAGTTGCCCGCCGCTGTCGACACCATCGCCGCCCCATTACCAGCCAGCGTTCGCGGCACCGAGGTGGATGGCCGGTTGGAGGTGGATGCCCGGGGCAATCTGCTGATCAGCAGCCAGATTCGCCATCTGTTCGATTATTTCCTGAGCCTGATTGGTGAGGAGTCCCCCGCCGTCACGCACCAGCGCATCCGCGACTATCTCGCGCAACAGTTGCAGCAACCGGCACTAGGCCAGGCACTGGAACTACTGGATAGTTACCTCGCCTATCAACAGCAACTTGTCGACCTGGAAAGCCGTTTCCCGGTCACCGACAGCCTGGCGGATCTGTTCGCCCGGGAACAGGCAGTGCAACGCCTGCGCGCTACGCTGTTCAGCCGCGAGGCACATGAGGCGTTCTTTGCCGGTGAGGAGATCTACAACAACTTCACCCTGGAGCGGCTGGCCATCCGCCGCGACAGCGCACTGGATGAGCAGGAAAAGGCCCAGGCTATCGAAGCATTGCGCGAAAGCCTGCCGGAGGAAATGCAGCAACTGCTGGTACCGCAGATTCATCAGGAACTACGCCAACAGACGCTGGCACTGCGCGCAGCCGGGGCCGACGAGAGGCAGGTTCGTGAGCTGCGCATGGAACTGCTCGGGCCAGAAGCCACCGGCCGGCTGGAGGCGCTCGACCAGCAGCGCAGCCAGTGGCGTCAGCGGATAGCCGCCTTTAATGCCGAGCGGGAGACGATTCTGGCGCAGCCAGGGTTGGCAGAAGCCGACCGCCAGGCCGCGGTGAACGCCCTATTGCAGGAACAGTTCACCGAGACCGAACGATTGCGGGTGATGAACTGAGCGTTATTTCTTCATCCACACATCGTTGACCATGATGTACTGCCCGGTGGGAGTGCGCTCCAGCGCCTTCTTGCCGGCCATGGACTCCACATCTCGTAGCTGGATGTTGTTTTCCCGGGCGAGGCGCTGGTATTCATCGCGCCGGGCCTGGTTGATCTGCTGAGCGATTTCGGCAGCGTTGCCACCGGCTGCCACCACGCCCAGATAACCATCGGGCTGTTCACCCAGCTGACCGGCCGCCTTGGCCGCCGGCAGGGCCGACATCGCCTGGTTCAGCGACAGTGCCAGCGCAGGTGCACTCAGTAACAGGGCCAGCAACAGTCCGCCCAATCGGATACTCATACGCATGTCATTCTCCTTGTTCAGAACAGCCCGCTGGATTCACTGAACAGCTCGTCCAGCTCCCTGTCGACCTTGATGTAGATCTCGTGCTGGATCTTCACATTCAGGTTGATGTTGATCGGTTCGCTGGGCGCGGCCAGCTGCACCTTGGGCGTACAAGCGGTCAGGATGCCGACCATCACCGCCGTTATCGTCAGACGCCAATACATATTTACTTCTCCTGTCATGGACTGCGTCGCTGCAAATAGAACTGCTCAACCCGCTTGCGAATGACCTCGTTCACCTTCCCGGTCAACTGCAGACTGGTCAGCAGGGCCGGAATGTCTTCTTCCAGGCGAATGTTCAGGTGAACCGGCCGCCCCTGCTGAAATGCCGGGTTGCTCCCTTCCAGCCGCAGACCGAGTACCAGCACGCCCTGCTCATCATAGGACAGATCACTGGCCAGTACCTGATACTGAAAGTTATCCAGCGCCACGGCCAGCTGTTCCAGGTTGGGGTTACTGGCTGCCAGCTCGCGTAATTGTTCCGCCTGGTAACGCAGCACACCGGGTTCGCGGGCCTGCAGCCGCCCATCGGCAATCAGCAGATTGCCGTCCACCAGACTGATGGGGAAACGCCCGTCCAGCGTGCCCTGCCCACTCAAGCCTTCCGCGGGATAGACCTCGAAAAGGCGGGCCAGTTCGACGCCTTCCACCATTGCTACCAAGGTCTGCCGTGCCTGCCCCAGATCCAGGGTGGCCGGCTCCAGTATTATCTTTCCATCCAGCACACCGAGGCTGGCGCTGCGCAGGTCAAGCGCACCTGTGGTCGGTTCATTGAGCGTGGCGCGATAACGGCCGCTGGCCTGCAGTGGTCCCAGCGGCAGGCCAGGGTCCAGACTGGTGATGCGCAATGCGTCGGTGTCCAGCTGCAGCTGCTCGTTCTGTAGCATTATCTCCAGCGGCAATGACAACCCGGTGAAGCTGGCGCGATCGTAGATACCCTGACCGCCACTCAACGACAGTTGGCCGGTGAGACGATCCAGCCCGTCTCGGCCGGTCGCCTGCAGCTGACCGGTGATGCGCCCACTGGAGAAACTGAGCAGCGCCGGCCAGTCAGTGAAGGTGCCCATCAGCGGATCGGCGGCGCGTAGAAATATCTCCTGCAGGGTCGCCTGCAGCTGCCAGGGCTGACCGCTGGGCCAGTTCATTCGCAGGTCGGCATTCAGCCCACTGAGCGCGGCAAGGCTGCCATCCAACGTCAGTCCGGTCGGTGATTGCTGGAGTCTGCCGTTCAGGTTCCAGCCCTGGGGTTTGAGCGCGGCATGCGCCAGCCGGGTGGCACCGATCCGCAGCGGCGTATCCAGTTGCAGCTGATCAGGCGTTGCCAGCGGAACACTCAGACTGGCCCCGCCAACCTCCGCGCGCAAGCCCGTCAGTTGCAGACCAACGTCCGCCAGCGACAGGCTCTGCGCCGTTACCAAGGCCTCTTTGCCAAGCTGCAGATTTAACTGCTGCTCGCTTATGTGCCCGAGAAACGGCCAGTCGAGTCGCACCGTCCGCGCCTGCAGGCCGGCCATCGCCAGCTTTGACGCATCCAGTTGCAAGAGCCCGTCCCGCAGCCGAGCCTGCCACTGCGGCTGGCTGCTCAGCTCCAGTTGGGTATCCAACTGCCCGCTAATGCCCCCCTCAAGCGCCATGTGCATGGCCAGCGGAATCGTATCCCGCCAGCTCGCCAGACTGCCCGGCTGCGGCGTGACCTGCAGAGCCATGGCGTCTGGCCGCAGCTCCGCCGGCAGGCTGGCCAGCGCCTGCAGCTCCGGTCGCGCCAATCGCGCGTCCAGCTGCCCCGCATGCAACAGCCATTGATCACCACGGTTTTCCAGATCGATATGCAGATGGCCACTGAGCTGCCCCAGCCCGGCCAGCGGCAGCGGTTGCGGCAGTTCCAGCTCGGCCTGCAACAGATAGGCGCCGGCATCCTCGCGCAGTTGCAGCTGGCCCTGCACATACTGCTCATCAGCCTGGAGCGCCAGCTGGGCGGCAATTACCAAGGGCTGCTGCTCGGCGCTTACCTGCAGCTCGCCCTGCAAGCGGCACCATTCGTCCTCACAGGGCAGTTGCACCAGCAGGCTGCGCACCGCCAGCTCCCGCGGCAGCCAGGACAGCGGCCCGGCCAGTTGCTCCAGGTCTGGAAACTGCCACTGCGTCTCGGTCTCGCGTTGCGGCAGTTGCTGCGCCGACTGCCAGACCAGCTGCAGCTCATCGATCAGCAACTGCTCAATCCGCGGGCCATCGCGCCAAGTCGGCTGCAGGCGAATGCCATCCAGACGGAATCCCAGGCGACCCTGCTCCGTTACCTGTACCCCGCTGGCCTCGCCCAACCACAGCGCGCCATCAGTCCAGCGTAACTGCTGCCAGTGCAACTGTTCGAGCCCGGCGGCCGTGAGGGTGCGCTGCAGCCACTGGCCGGTCAGCACGGCGGCGAGCAGCAACACCAGTAATACTGCCCCGGCACTGACCACGGCTTTGCGCATTCACCCCTCCACAAGACAAGCACCCGGCATCAAGGTTAGCATGCGGGATCAACCCGATCATGAAGGCAGGTATATGGATATTCTCCGCCGGGTCAATCGCCGCAAACGGCGGCCCAGACCGTTGCGCCGACTGGCTCTGCTGTTCTTGCTGTTGTGGATCGGCATGGGCCTGTTCGAGGCCAACCGACCCATGCCGGAAGGATTGGCGGTCAGCCAGCCCTGGCGACCCGCCACCGACGTGCAACTGTTGCTGGATCAGACCTGGCAGACTGGTGATGGCGAGCGGATCAGCCAACAGCAGATCTTTGACGAGGCACTGGCGATGATCAACGGCGCCCGGCGGATGGTGGTCGTGGATATGTTCCTGTTCAATGAGTTTGCCGACGAGAACAGCTTCCGTCCCCTGTCTGCCGAACTGACCCAGGCGCTGATCGCTGCCCGGCAGCGGCGGACCGCACCTGAGGTCATACTGATCACCGATCCCTTCAATACCTTGTATGGCGGAGTGAACAACCGCCAACTGCAAGCCCTGCAGCAGGCCGGCGTGCGGGTGGTGCTGACCCCGCTGGAGCAGTTGCCCGCCTCCAACCCCCTGTGGTCCGGCCTGTGGAATCTGTGTTGCCGCTTCGTCGGCAACAGTACCGAGGGCGGCTGGCTGCCCAACCCGGTGGGCGATGGCAAGGTTACCCTGCGCAGCTATCTGCACCTGGCCAACTTCCGCGCCAATCACCGCAAGACCCTGGTAGTCGATGCCGGCGACAGCTGGTCGGCGCTGGTCACTTCGGCCAACCCGCATGATGCCAGCAGTCGTCATTCCAACCAGGCGCTGCGTTTCAGCGGCCCGGCGGCGCTGGATCTGCTGCAGACCGAACAGGCCGTGGCCGCGCTGGCGCGTGTCGATACCCGCCACTGGCCGCAGCCACCAACCGCGACATCCATAACGGAGGAAACCAGGCTGCGCGTCCTCACCGAAGGTGCGGTACGTGATGCATTACTGCAGATAATCGACAGCGCCGCGCCCGGCGACCAACTCGATATGGAAGTCTTCTATCTTTCGCACCGGTCACTGATCGAGGCACTGATCGCCGCCCGCCAGCGGGGCGTGATCGTCCGCGCCCTGCTCGACCCCAACCGCGATGCCTTCGGCCGCGAGAAGAACGGCATCCCCAACCGCCAGGTCGGCTGGGACCTGCACCGCGCTGGCATCCCGGTGCGCTGGTGCAACACCAGCGGCGAGCAATGCCACCGCAAATGGCTGCGTCTGGATCGGGCCGATGGCAGCAGCGAGCTGATCAGCGGCTCGGCCAATTTCACCCGACGCAATCTGGATAGCCTGAACCTGGAAACCGATGTGCAATTGGTTGCCGGGCATGATGACCCGACCATGATGCGGGCGAGGAACGTCTTCGAGGCGCTGTGGAATAACGCGGATGGGATCGAATACAGCCTGCCCTACGAGGCTTTCGCCGATCACAATGTCGGCCGCTATGGGCTGTATCGGTTGATGGAGGCGGCGGGGTTGTCGACGTTCTGAGAGGCAAAGCCCGCCTCAGGCAGGCTTCAACGCTGCTCGCAACGAAGTGGACGCATCGGCCAGTGCTTCGACATCCACAGTCGCGCCAGCCTGCACCAACGCTTTGGCCTGGACAAAGTCCCGCGCCAGATTGACGCTATCCACTGCCAGCACCCGCCCCTGACGTAGATAGACCAGCGAAAAGCTGCGATTGGCCGGGTCGCCCCGCATTACCGTCTGGTCATGTCCCGCTGACAACCCGACCGTTTGCAGTTTCAGATCGTACTGATCCGACCAGAACCAGGGCAGCGCGGTATAGGGCTGCGGCTTGCCTGTCAGGCTATCGGCCACGACCCGCGCCTGGTCATTGGCATTCTGCACCGACTCCAAGCGGATCGGACCGTCCAGCGCCGAATGGCAGTTGCGGTGGGCGGCGCAATCACCGATGGCGAAAATATTCGCAGCACTGCTGCGACAATACTCATCCACCAGCACACCTCCAGCGGCCTGCGTCAGCCCGGCCTCGGCCAGGGGGGCCACTGACGGCTCGATACCAATACCGACGACCACCATCTCGGCGGGCAATAGAGTGCCATCCGCCAAAGCCACACCAATCACCCTGCCAGCCTCACCGATAATGCGGTCGACACGGGTACTGAGCCGTACATCGACACCTCGGGCGCGATGCTCGGCTTCATAAAAGCGAGACAGGGATTCGCCTGCGACACGCGCCAGTACCCGGTTCTGCACCTCCAGCAGGGTCACGCTCCGGCCGAGTTGCTGCAGCACCGCCGCCGTCTCCAAACCGATATAACCGCCACCGATGACTACCACCTGCCGGGTGTGATCAAGCTCGGCCCGCAGCCGATCAACGTCCTGCCGGGTCCGCACATAATGAATGCCGGCCAGCTCGTGGCCGGGACAGGTGAGAGGCCGCGGCGAGCCGCCAGCGGCCCAGATCAGATTGCCATAGCCGAAGCACTCACCCGAGCCGGCATACAGGCGCCGTGCCTGGACATCAACTCTGTCGATACGAGTGCCGCGCAGTAGCTCGATATCATGGTTGCGCCAGAAATCCTCCGCTCGCAACAGCAGGCGTTCGAATGGCTTCTCCCCCGCAAGATAGTCCTTGGACAGGGGCGGTCGTTCGTAGGGGAGTTCCGGTTCATCCCCCAGTATCCCCAGCGTTCCCGCGAACCCCCGTTGGCGCAACAGGCTGGCGGCTTGAGCGCCCGCATGTCCCGCGCCGATGATGGCCACATCGAATACTTGCATCACGTCCCCATAGCGTTTGCAGGTTGCTTTCACTCTTCAGAGTTCAGCCAGACACCCGGCCATAATAGCCATCCCCTCTTCCACTTCCGCATCCGTCGCGGTAAGCGGCACCAGGATACGAATCACGTTGGCGTACTGGCCGCAGGACAGCAGCAACAGCTGCTTCTCCCGCGCGCGCATTACCAGCCGGCTGGCCAGCTCCGGATCAGGTGCGCCGTCCGGCTTCATCAATTCAAAGGCCACCATGGCGCCGAGACCACGTACTTCGGCGATGCGCTTGTCGCTCTCGGCCAGTTGGCGTAACCGACTGGTCAACATGTCGCCCAGGGTACGGGCACGCGCCAGCAGGTTTTCTTCCTCGAACACATCCAGCACGGCCAGCGCCGCGGCGCAGGATACCGGGTTGCCGGCATAGGTACCGCCCAACCCGCCCGGAGCAATGGCATCCATCAGCTCGGTGCGACCGCAGACCCCCGCCAATGGGAAGCCGCCGGCCACCGATTTGGCGAAGGTGGTCAGGTCCGCAGTCACGCCCATCTGCTCCATGGCGAAAAAGCTCCCGGTACGGCCAGCGCCGGTCTGCACTTCATCGGCAATCAGGAGGATGCCATGCAGGTCGCACAGTGCCCGCAGGCGCTGCATGAACTGCGGCGAAGCCACGCGGAAGCCACCCTCGCCCTGCACCGGCTCGACCACCAGTGCCGCAATGTCCCGGGGTTCGGCATCGTTCTTGAAGATCTGCTCGATGCTGTCGATCGCATCGTCCTCGCTGACGCCGTGCAGCGCGTCGGGGAAGCGGGCGCGAAACACGCCGCCCGGCATCAGCCCCATGCCCGAGGCATAGGGCATGACCTTGCCGGTCATCGCCAGGGTCATCATGGTGCGGCCATGATAGCCGCCGGCAAAGGCAATCACCCCGGCGCGACCGGTGGCGGCGCGGGCGATCTTCACCGCATTTTCCAGCGCCTCGGAGCCGGTAGTGACCAGCAGGGTTTTCTTGGCGAAATCACCGGGCACCAACGCATTGATGCGTTCACACAGCTCGACATAGGGTTCATAGGCCACTACCTGGAAACAGGTGTGGGTATACAGCTCCAGCTGGCGCTTGACCGCATCGATCACCTTGGGGTGGCGATGACCGGTATTGAGCACAGCGATACCACCGGCAAAATCGATGTACTGGCGGCCCTCCACATCGACGATGGTGGCGTTTTCCGCATGTTCGATAAACACCGGGTGAATCTGTCCGACGCCCCGGGGCACCGCCTGCTCGCGCCGCTGCATGAGGGACTCATTGTTCTCTGCCATGTCGCTGTCCTCCATTCTCTGCCGGCGGGTCAGATGCCGCCCAGGCACACATATTTGATTTCCAGATATTCATCCATGCCGTACTTCGAGCCTTCGCGGCCCAGCCCGGAAGCCTTCATGCCGCCGAAAGGCGCCACTTCGGTGGAGATGAGCCCGGTATTCACCCCGACCATACCGTACTCCAGCGCCTCGGCCACGCGGAATACCCGGCTCAGGTCGCGAGCATAGAAATAAGCGGCCAGGCCGTATTCGGTATCGTTGGCCTGGTGAATCACGTCGGCTTCATCAGTAAAACGGAACAGCGGCGCCACCGGACCGAAGGTTTCCTCTCGGGCGATCAGCATGCTGCTGTTCACCTCGGTGAGAATGGTCGGCTCGAAAAACAGGCCGCCCAGGGCATGGGGGTGGCCACCGGCGAGCAGGGACGCACCGCCCGCCACCGCGTCCGCAACGTGGCGCTGCACCTTCTGCACCGCCTCGGCATTGATCAGCGGGCCGGTGGTGACACCCTCGCGCATGCCATCGCCCACCTCCAGCCGGCGCACCGCCACGGCGAGCTTCTCGGCGAAGGCGTCGTATACCCCGTCCTGCACATAGAGGCGGTTGGCGCAGACGCAGGTCTGACCGGCGTTGCGGTATTTGGAAATCATCGCGCCTTCCACTGCCGCATCCAGATCGGCATCGTCGAAGACGATAAAGGGCGCATTGCCCCCCAGCTCCAGGGACAACTTCTTCAGGCTCGGCGCACACTGCTGCATCAACTGGATGCCGACGGCGGTGGAACCGGTGAACGACAGTTTGCGCACCACCGGGCTGGCGCACAACTCAGCCCCCACGTCCCGGGAATTGTCCACCCCAGCGGTGACCACACTGAGCAAGCCGGCCGGCAAGCCCGCCTGCTCGGCCAGGGCGACCAGCGCCAATGCGGAGAAGGGCGTCTGCGGCGCGGGCTTGAGCACCATGGCGCAGCCCGCCGCCAGCGCCGGCCCGGCCTTGCGGGTGATCATCGCCGAGGGGAAGTTCCACGGCGTGATCGCTGCCGTCACACCGACCGGCTCCTTCTGCACCAGAATGCGCTTGTCGTTCTGATGAGCGGGAATCAGGTCGCCGTAAACCCGCTTGGCTTCCTCGGCGAACCATTCGATAAAGGAGGCGGCATAGGCAATCTCGCCCCGGGCCTCGGCTAGCGGCTTGCCCTGCTCGGCGGTCATGATCCGCGCCAGATCTTCCTGATGCTGCATGATCAACTCAAACCAGCGACGCAGAACGCCCGCGCGCTCCTTGGCTGTGCGCCGACGCCAGGCCGGCTGCGCCGCCTGCGCTGCAGCAATGGCCCGGCGGGTTTCCTCGACACCCATATCCGGTACGCTGCCCAACCGCTCGGCCGTGGCAGGATTGAAAATCTCGGTACGCTGGCCGCGCTCGGCCTCGCACCAGGTGCCATTGATGAAAGCCTGCTGGCGGAACAGTTCGGGGGCGTGCAATTCCATGGAGAGTCCTCATGTCCAGAAATGGCATCATGCTTTGCCATATCGGCGTTTGATATTTCAAACATGCTATGTCGCCGAGGAAATTCAGACAAGGCGCATTGTGACCCACCTCCCAACCACACGATAAACCTTTTGACCCTCCTGATGGTTCATCGGGATCATTGCAGCTCCCGGGGCATAACCGGTTTCCAAGGCACAGGGACAGTGATGATCAAGATAGGCATAGGCTCAAGGACGTCCACCGGCGGGGCGGTTATTGAAGGTAATCCCGGCATCATGTTCGATGGTCTGGTAGCGAGCTCGGTGGGACACATGGCCAGTTGCCCGAAATGCAAGAAGGGTGTCGGCCCCATTGTTGCGGTTGGCCCACGAACGATTATGCTGCCCGCCGGCCCTGCCGCCCGTGCCGGGGATTATGTAGCCTGCGGTTGCCCGGCCGGATCAAATACGCTGCTGGCAGAGGGTACGGTGTTTATCGGCAGCGGTAGCGCCGCGGGCTCTGCATCTCGCAGCGGATCTGGCAGCTCGGGCAACACGGCATCGGCTCAGACCCTTGCCAAAGCAAGTGGCGCCAGTCTATTAGCTCCTGGCACCGGCGCGCCAACGCCTGGGCAATTCCGACAAAATGCGGTTGGCGATAATCCGCCTCATTCCTTTGAAGAGGAAGAAGAGGAGGAAGAACGCGAGCTGCCGATGAAGCAACGCATCACCCTGCGCCTGGGCATGTTCTTCGACGGCACCGGCAACAATCTGGGCAACGCCGCCCTTACCGCCGAGTGCCGTCGCCAGGATCTGCATGAATTCGATGAACAGACCCTGAGTAATATCCGTCAGCTGTGCGAAACCCATGATTACCGGGACACCAATGGCGATGGGCTTTATGATCAGTTGCCCGGCAGCAGTTATGGCAATGAATTGAGTAACGTGGCGCTGTTGTATGACCTGTATGAAGATCAGGCCGATGCCCTCGTGGAAGAAAATACCAAGGCAGCAAGCCTTAAAGTCTATATCGACGGAATAGGTACAACTGGCGGCAGCGAAGATTCCACCACGGGGTTGGCAATGGGACAGGGCCGAACGGGGGTGGTCGCTCGTGTCAGCGAAAGCCCTACGCTGATAATGGCAAAGCTGCGCCGATTACTGAACGGGAATCCGCAACTGCTTATCGAAAGAGTCGAGTTCGATATCTTCGGTTTCAGTCGTGGGGCTGCCGCTGCACGGCATTTTGCCAACGAAGCACTCAAGCCCTCAGGTGGTGTAATGGCCAGCCAATTGAATCATGAACTGCCAGCAATGGCTGCCGACTTTGACTGGTCAACCCACGTGAGTATCAACTTTATCGGTCTGTTCGACACCGTCGCCGCGGTTGCCGCCCCTTTGAGCGGCAATCTCAGTGTCGGAGACAGCCACAACCCCGGCGTCAATCTGCACCTGCCGCCCGGCTGCGCCAGAAAGGTGGTTCACCTGACCGCGGCCGATGAGCACCGGCATAACTTCAGCCTCAACCGGGTGCATACCAGTCATGAAGAATTGGCGTTGCCTGGAGTACATTCCAATCTCGGTGGCGGCTATCCGGCCGTGCTACGTGAGCGCCTACTGATCGGACGGCCGCGCCTCTGCCGCGCTGCGTATTATTCGATGGAAAGCGTCGATCGGGCCAAAGTGGAACAATCACGGGAATGGCGGGCCAGAGAGGCGGAGGAGCGCGAACTACGCGCCAGAGGTTTGCCCGGAGAGGGCAAGTTCATTCATGAAAATATTGCCCTGCCGCCCTCGACGGGTAGCCAAAATGGGCACCGGCAAGCCAGGGATGTCCTCTTGGCTCTGGGGCTAGATCGGATGGTGCGGGGCGAGCTGTCGCGGGTTGCGTTGCGGGTGATGCATGCCAAGGCAATCCAGCATAATGCCCCGCTTGGCGCAATCGACGAATTGGATCGGCGAATGAACATACCCGCCGACTTGCAACCTATCGCCCATAAAGTCATCAGTTCTGCCATGACCGGTCAGAGTGCAGAACTGAGTCAAGCGGAGAAACGCTTTCTGCACAGTCGCTACATCCACAGTTCGGCCAACTGGACATCGACATATGGCTTTATGGTGAACAAACCACGCAGCGGGAATCAGCGTGCGGTTTATAGCGATCAGCCACAGAGAGGCTATCCAGTATGAGACGTTTTCTGCTGGCTTGCAGTCTGTTGATACTCATGGCCGGTTGCACCAGCCAATCTGTCCAGGATCCGCTGCATCCGCCGCCACCGGACCTGCCCTACCGCACCTGGGAAATCGGCCTGCTGGCACCCAACTATATGGAGGTCTGGGTCGAGAGCGTCGATGTGCTGGATCAGCGCGGAGTGGGCTATTACCGGGTACATGGCGGTCTCGCGTCCATCCAGAGCCCACCCAACAATCGGGGCAACCCGAGCGGTTGGCCAGCCAGACCAGGAGCCGGCGCTACCCGCCCCATGACCGGTATCGACCTACCCGAAATTGTGTTTGTACGTTGGCAATCATTGGCCGAGCCACAGACCTACCGGGTGCGGATCGATATACCAGAGGCTATACGAAAGGAAATGGTCACCACCTATCCCACCTTCTGCCATTTTGATGGTCAGTATATTCAGGACTACAGAGCCATTATTACTGTTGGACTAGCGCCGGGTGGCATTGCCAAAGCATGGTTGAGTGGGGACTGCCTAGAGCCTCTGGAAATCGGCCGCTTCACCGGCTCCATTCATCCTGAAGGGCCTTACGACGGAACGTCAGGCGGCCAGCATAGACCGCTCTCTCCCGCCGCCAAAAGCTATGTCGACACTCACGAGATCCCCTTCGACAGCTGGTAGGCTAATGCTCGCTTCTATCCGCCAGCCCGCTACACCAACGGCTCGTCATCCATCAACACATGGGAGGACTGCTGTCCTTCCTCGAATAATCCGGCCACCCGCTGCAGGCTGGCCAGCAACATCAGCTGCTCCCAGTCGGCAAGCTTGCCGAAACGCTCGAGAAAAGCGCTGGGCAGCAATGCCGGTTCGGCCTGGATGGCCGCCTCGCCTTTGGCTGTCAGGGTCAGGTGCACCTTGCGCTTGTCGCTCTGGCTGCGTACGCGTTTGAGCAGCTCGCGGTTTTCCAGGCGGTCGATGATGGTGCTGAGCGTCGCCTGGGACACGCTGACCTGTTTGGCCAGGGCGCCGAGCGTGCCTTCACCCATCGCCTGAATGCTGTGCAGGATCAGCAGCTGGATAGGCGTCAGGCCGCTATGGCGGCCCAGCCGCTTGGCGTGAATCTCGGTGGCGCGCTGCAGCCGCCGCAGGGCCAGATACAAGTCGTGCATCATGTGGTTTCGCTCCCGGCAAACAAACGGCCTCGGTGGGCGGGCATTCTGCCACAGACCCCGCTCCCTTTGGCCAAAAAACCTTTAAACCAAACCGCGCCCGCGGTTTCCAAGGATTGAGCAATGGAAAATCGGCAGATTAATTCCACTTCAAACTATCTTCATTGTAGGTCGCCATGACGACCTCACCCCAAACCAAGGAGTAGTAGATGTGTGGATTGGCGGGAGAATTTCGTTTTGATGGCCAGTTGGCGGACCTGACTGCCCTGGCCCGAATGACCGGACAAATGGTCAGCCGTGGCCCGGACGCCGCCGGTATCTGGTCCACCGGCCCGGTCGCCCTGGGCCATCGCCGACTGAAGATCATGGACCTGGCCGAAGCCTCCGGTCAGCCCATGACCGATCCGCAACTGGGTCTGAGTCTGGTCTTCAACGGTGCCATCTACAACTATCCAGCCCTGCGCGGCGAGCTGGAGATCATGGGTTACCGGTTCTTTTCCGATGGTGATACCGAGGTAGTACTCAAGGCCTATCACGCCTGGGGCGAAAAGATGCTCGAGCGCTTCAACGGCATGTTCGCCCTGGCCATCTGGGAGCGCGATACCCAGCGCCTGTTTCTGGCCCGTGATCGCCTGGGCATCAAGCCGTTGTATCTGTCCGAGACCAGCCAGCGCCTGCGCTTCGCCTCCAGCCTGCCGGCGCTGGTGCGCGGCGGTGATCTGGATACCTCAATCAACCCGGTGGCGCTGAATCACTATCTGTCCTTCCATTCGGTGGTGCCAGCACCGCTGACCGTCCTCAACGGCGTGCAGAAACTGCCGCCCGGCCACTGGCTGCGGATCGATGCCCAGGGCCAGCGCGAACAACAGTGCTGGTGGACGCTGGAATACGGTGCGCGCGCCGATGAGCGGGAATTGCCCTTCGAAGCCTGGCAGGACCGCGTGCTTGACAGTCTGTGTGCGGCAGTCAAACGGCGCAATCTCGCGGCGGTGGACGTGGGTGTGCTGCTCTCTGGCGGGGTGGATTCCAGTCTGCTGGTGGGCCTGCTGCACGAGGCGGGCGCCCGTGACCTGCAGACCTTCTCCATCGGCTTCGCCGACGTCAACGGCGAAGCGGGCAACGAGTTCCGCTACTCCGACCTGATCGCCGAGCATTACGCCACCGACCATCATCAGCTGATGATTCCCGAGCAGGAGATCCTCAGCGGCCTGCCCGATGCACTGACGGCCATGAGTGAACCCATGGTCAGCCACGACTGCATCGCCTTCTACCTGCTGTCCCGTGAGGTTTCCAAGCACTGCCGGGTGGTGCAGAGCGGTCAGGGCGCCGACGAAATCTTCGCTGGCTATCACTGGTATCCCCAGGTCGATCAGGCCGCCGATCCGGTCGCCGCCTACCAGCAGGCGTTCATGGACCGGGACTTCAACGAGTACCGCGACACTGTCCAGCCTGCCTGGGTCCAGCAGGACCATGCCGGCGATTTCATCCGCGATCACTTCGCCCGTCCCGGCGCCGCGCAGGGCCTGGACAAGGCACTGCGCTTGGACAGCACCGTGATGCTGGTGGAAGATCCGGTCAAACGGGTCGACAACATGACCATGGCCTGGGGCCTGGAAGCACGGGTGCCCTTTCTCGACCATGAGCTGGTGGAGTTGGCCGCACGCATCCCGGGGCGCTTCAAGCTGCCCGGCGATGGCAAATACGTACTCAAGGAAGCAGCGCGCAAGATCATTCCCGCCGCGGTGATCGACCGGCCCAAGGGCTACTTCCCGGTGCCGGGACTGAAATACCTGCAGGGCAGCACCCTGGACTGGGTCCGCGACAGCCTCACCAACCGCCGCGCCCGGGAACGCGGGCTGTTCAATGAAGCCTACATCGATACATTGCTGCGCAATCCCATGGATCACATCACCCCCCTGCGCGGCTCCAAGCTGTGGCAGTTGGCGGTGCTGGACCTGTGGCTCGACGCCCAAGGGGTGTGACCATGAGTCGACCGATGCCACCCGAACAACAACGCCTCAAGCGCGGCCAGACGCCCACCTGGGAGCGGCTGCAGGCCGGTCATGCCCAGCAGGGCCAACCCCCTGCCGAAGAGTTGCGCGACGTCACCCTCGATTGTGGCTGGGGTCGCTTGCTGATCGGGCATACCTTCAAGGACCCACAGCGGCTAGCCGACACGCTGCTGCAGGAAACGCCCGGCGAGCGCGATATCGCACTCTATGTCGCCGATCCGCATGTGGTGCTGTCCTTCGCCCCGCAGCAACTGTTCCTCGACCCGTCCGACACCCTGCGCCTGTGGCTGAGCAATTACCGCCCGGCGCACAACGGCATGCGCGGCTTTCACATCCGCCGCCCGCAATGCGATGCGGATTGGCAGGCAATCAATACCCTGTATCTGTCCAATGGCATGGTCCAGGTCAATCCGCAGCGCCTGACGCCACGAAAATCCGGTGGCCCGGATTTCTGGCTTGCCGAGGATGCCGACAGCGGCGAGATCATCGGCACGGTAATGGGCCTGAACCATGCCCGCGCCTATGACGATCCCGACAAGGGTTCCAGCCTCTGGTGCCTGGCAGCGGACAGCAAGACCCAGCGCTTCGGCGTCGGTGAAATGCTGGTGCGGCACCTCGTGGAGTATTTCATGAGCCGGGGCAGCGCCTATCTGGACCTGTCGGTGCTACATGACAATACCCAGGCCAAGGCGCTGTATCACAAGCTCGGCTTCCGCCAGCTGCGCACCTTCACCATCAAACGCAAGAACAGCATCAATCAGCCGCTGTTTCTCGGCCCGGAGCAGGATGAAGGACTCAATCCCTACGCCCGCATCATCACCCGGGCAGCCCGACGTAGAGGCATCGAGGTCACCGTCAATGATGCCGAAGCCGGTTTGTTCACCCTGACCCAAGGCGGGCGTAGCATCCGCTGCCGCGAGTCGCTCAGCGATCTGACCAGCGCTGTCAGCATGACCCTGTGTCAACAGAAGCAGCTGACTCATCACTGTTTGCAGCGCCACGGGCTGAACACACCCGCCTACCGTCTTGCCGCCGCCCCGGAGGCAAACGCCGCCTTCCTCGCCGAGCATGGCGCGCTGGTGGTCAAGCCCGACAACGGCGAACAGGGTAATGGCGTGGCGGTCAATATCCGTGACCCGCAGACCCTGGAGCAGGCCATCGAAGCGGCCCGCCGTTTCGACAGCCGCGTGCTACTGGAGAGCTTCCACGAAGGCGACGACCTGCGCATAGTGGTGATCAACTTCCAGGTGGTCGCCGCCGCCATCCGCAAGCCGGCGCAGATCTGCGGCGACGGCCGCAAGACCATTCGCGAACTGATCGAGAAGCAGAGCCGCCGCCGGCAGGCCAGCACCGATGGCGAAAGCCGCATCCCGCTGGACGACGAGACCTGCCGCACCGTGGCAGCGGCCGGCTTCACCCTGGACAGCGTCTTGCCCGCCGACCAGCATCTGCAGGTACGCCGCACCGCCAACCTGCACACCGGCGGCACCCTGGTGGATGTCACCGATGAACTGCACCCCACCTTGCGCGAGTGCGCCATCACCGCCGCCCGCGCGCTGGACATTCCCATGGTCGGCATGGACCTGCTGGTCCCCGCCGTCGACCAACCCGATTACGTCATCATCGAGGCCAATGAGCGCCCGGGGCTGGCCAACCACGAGCCCCGCCCTACAGCAGAGTGCTTCATCGACATGCTGTTTCCGCTCAGTCAGCCCGGTTCGTCAACCTGATGGAGGACTCATGCAACCCAGCCCCGGACCCGACATGCAATATCTGCGGCAGGTGCTACTGGAAATGCTCGCCATTCCCTGCCCGACCGGTTTCACCGACGGCATCGTGCGCTATGTCGCCGAACATCTCGACGCCATGGGCGTGCCCTATGAATTGACCCGGCGCGGCACTATCCGCGCCACGCTCAAGGGCCGCCAGCGCACACCCGACCGCGCCATTGCCAGCCACCTGGATACCGTGGGCGCCATGGTCAGCGAAATCAAGGACAACGGCCGCCTGAAACTCACGCCCATCGGCTGCTGGTCAAGCCGCTTCGCCGAGGGCAGCCGGGTCAGCCTGTTCGCCGAGCATGGCTGTTTCCGGGGCAGCGTACTACCACTGATGGCTTCCGGGCACGCCTTCAATACCGAAGTCGACACCCTGCCGGTGAACTGGGACACCATCGAGCTGCGCCTGGACATTCGCACCACCAGCCGCGCCGAAACCGAAGCCGAGGGTATCGCCATCGGTGATTTCGTGGCCTTCGACCCGTTACAGGAGTTCACCGACAACGGCTTCATCAGCGCACGCCATCTGGACAACAAGGCCGGCGCCGCTGCCCTGCTCACGGCCATCAAGTATATTGTCGACAGTGGCCAGGCCCTGCCCCTGGACTGTCACCCCCTGTTCACCATCACCGAGGAAACCGGCTCCGGCGCGGCAGGCGCACTGCCCTGGGATGTCAGCGAATTTGTGGGCGTGGATATCGCGCCGGTGGCTCCCGGGCAGGCGTCCACCGAGCATGCCGTGACTCTATGCATGCAGGATTCCAGCGGGCCCTACGATTATCATCTGAGCCGGCATCTGCTGAACCTGTGCGCGCGGGACGAGATTCCGGTGCAGCGCGATATTTTCCGTTACTACCACAGCGACGCCGAATCGGCGGTCCGCGCCGGCAACGACACCCGGGTGGCATTGATCGCCTTCGGCACGGACGCGACCCATGGCTACGAACGCACCCACCGCGACAGCCTGGAAGCCCTGACGCGCCTGCTGATTGCCTACGTCTTCAGCCCGCCGGTGTTCGAGCATGATGACCGCGACAGCGCGCCGCTGGAGAACTTCCACCTGCAGACCGATGCCGACATGCCATTGACCGGCGAAACCCCGCTGCCGCCCCTGGAACAGATATTTGCCTGTGACAGGGAGAAGGAATAGGTTGCGGCCATCCCCCGCATCCTGACAGCGATTCGGCCACCGCTGTTTGAGAAACACCCTAGTCTAAACGTGACCATCGGGTTACATTCCTCGTCTGCCTATGCAATCAAACCCAATTCGATGCCTGCTGGTCTTTGGACGATACTCTCGAGTATCCGTCAGGATGTCAGCCCGCTCCGGTCGCTACGTACCGGAGCCACGCAGCGAAACAGCGAGGAGTCTTGCTTGATGTCGCGTTTACCGGTCATTGTCGGCTTCGGTGGTTACAACGCCGCCGGCCGCAGCTCGTTTCACCATGGCTTTCGGCGCACCGTGATCGAATCACTGCCCGCCGCCGAGCGTCAGGAAACCCTGGCGGGGTTGGCCGTGCTGATGGGGCTGGTACGCGCAGAGAATGATCGTTACCTGGATGACGCGGGGCAGATTCTCACGCCAGCGGACATCGAGCAGCGCTTCGGGCAACAGATTCTCGATGGCACTCTGGTACGCCGCATCGAGAAGCGTCACCTGGACGTGGACGCGGCCCATTGGCACAAGGCGCTGCCGGTCGGCCTGGAAGCGGATCAACCCCTCTCCTTCATTACCCTGGCCAAGCAATTGCCGGAGCCCTTGCCGGCCGGCTGGACCGCGGAGGTGCTGGATAACGGCGAAGCCCGTGTCACCATCGCCGGCAATTGTGAGCTCAAGGTCGACAGCTATCGGCCCCTGGCGGTCAAATCCGCCGGTCAGCTGCCCACCGGGTTTGAGCCGGGCGAACAGTACAATTCACGCTTCCACCCCCGCGGCCTGCAGATGGCCATCGTTGCGGCGGCAGATGCCCTGCACTCCACCGGCCTGGCCTGGCAGCACATTCTCGAGCATGTCGAGCCCGACCAAGTCGCTGTGTTTGCCAGCAGCATCATGAGCCAGCTGGACGAGTTCAGCTTCGGCGGCATGATGCAGTCGCGCCTGAAAGGCCACCGGGTCAGCGCCAAGCAACTGGCCCTGGGGCTGAACAGCATGCCGGCGGATTTCATCAACGCCTATGTACTGGGCAGCGTCGGCACCACCGGCGCCATTACCGGCGCCTGCGCCAGCTTCCTGTACAACCTGCAGAAAGGCATCGAGATGATCGGCAGCGGCCGCGCCCGGGTGGTGCTGGTCGGCAGCAGCGAAGCGCCCATCACCCAGGAATGCATCGAGGGCTACGGCGCCATGAGCGCCCTGGCCACCGAAGAAGGCCTGCGCAATATCGAAGGTCGGGATGAGGTGGACTTCCGCCGGGCCAGCCGTCCGTTCAGCCAGAACTGCGGCTTCACCCTGGCCGAGTCGGGGCAGTTCTTCATGCTCATGGACGATGAACTGGCGCTGGAGCTGGGTGCCGATATCCATGGGGCGGTGCCGGATGTGTTTGTCGGCGCCGATGGGTTCAAGAAGTCCATTTCCGCTCCCGGCCCGGGCAACTATCTGACCATGGCCAAGTCCGTCCACAGCGCCATGCAGATTCTCGGCCCGGAGCGGGTCCGCCAGCGCAGCTTCGTACATGCCCACGGCTCCAGCACCCCGGCCAATCGGGTCACCGAGTCACAGCTGATCGATGAGGTGGCAGCCGCCTTCGGTATCGAAGAACTGCCCGTGGCCGCGGTCAAGGCCTTTGTTGGTCATTCCCTGGCCAGCGCCAGCGCCGACCAGCTGGCTTCGGCCCTGGGCACTTTCAAGTATCAGATCATTCCCGGCATCAAGACCATCGACAGTATTGCCGCGGATGTCCACCAGCAGCACCTGCGCTTCAGCACCACCGATGTATCACGCGCGGATAATCCGCTGGAAGTGTGCTTCATCAATTCCAAGGGTTTTGGCGGCAACAACTCCAGTGCAGTGGTGCTGGGCCCCCAGCCGGTCGAGCGCATGCTGCGCAAGCGTTACGGCGCCGAGCGCTTTGCCGATTATGAAACCCGCCGCGAGGAAGTGCGCAAGGTTGCCGCCGCCTATGAGCAGCGGGCATTGCTGGGTCAGCTGGATGTGATCTACAACTTCGGCAAGGACATGATCGACGAGAGCGATATTCAGATCAGCACCGAGCAGATGCGCATTCCCGGTTTCAGCCAGCCGCTGGTGTTCAAGCAGGACGCGCGGTTTTCCGACATGCTCGATTGAGCAGACTCATTGTAGGATCGGTCTTGGCCGCGAACAGGGTCAGCAGCAGTCCCTTCGCAGCCAAGGCCGCTTCCACACAGGCCGGCCAATACCCGAAATAATCGGGCTCAGGTGCATAACACGGAGGGCTGCGCGACAGCCTCCGCCATAGGCGGGGCGGAGACTCCTGTCAGCCTAGCACCGCGGCCACCGCCAGCAAGATACGAGCTGGCGCCCGAATCTCCCAGGAGTTCACTCCAGTCATGGCCCGCCCTGGGATTGTCGAGCACCAGCTCGACAGCTCTCCCGGATACGCGCGCAATCAGAGCTTACTTGCGCTGACCGGCCATAGCGGCAATAAAGGCGGCCATTTCGGCGTTCTTGTCCGCAGCGATGCTCTGAACATGGGGGTTCTGGTTGAGCAGCTCCAGCAAGGCCTGGGCCTCTGGCCAGTCACCCAACAGGTCGATGCCGAACAGTTTCTTGCCAACGATCTGCGCCAGGTCGATGCTGTAGAGGAACAGGATATCGGCGATGGTCATTTCGCTACCCGCCACATAGGGCGCGAAACTGCCATGGCGACGCAGGGTGGCGACGCCGGCCTGCAGATCGGCCTTGGCCTTGTCTTTCACGCTCTGTTCCACCTTGCCACCGAAGAATACCTCCGGGTAGCAGCTGCGCGCCGGCAGCTCGATATACAGTTCGACTTCCTTGGCCAGCGCCCTGACGGTCGCCCGAGCGAAGGGATCGCTTGGTAGCAGCGCCTTGCCGCCCTGGGTCTCTTCGATATATTCCAGGATGACGTTGGTTTCGCTGATGAAACCCTGCTCGGTTTCCAGAAAAGGCACCTTGCCGCGCGGGCTCTTGGCCAGAAACTCGGCATCCTGACTGCTGTGGACGGTGTTGATTTCGAAATCTGCGCCTTTTTCCAGCAGCGCCAGTTTGGCCATATTGAAGTAATTGCTGACTGCAAATCCGTGAAGTCTGAGCATCGTCGTTCTATCCGTCTTGTTTTTGAAAGATGCCAGTGTTGATCAGGAACCCGGGGCACGTCCAGTCCATCACAGCCATGAATTTCACCAGAGCGGATAGCCGCATTGCTACCGCGTTCCCTGCTGGCTAGACTGCAGATGTAGTTTACCGTCTATCAGAAAAGGTACTGCCCATGTCACTGACTTCCGAAGAAATCGACGATATCAATCTGCTGGTCCAATACGATCTCGCCAATACCCAGGCGGGGCTCAAGGTGCATCAGCGGGAGGCGTCGGCCACTACGGTGGAGACGGCCGCGCGGTTGTATCGGCGGGGACTTACCACGATGGATGATGGCGGCTATCTGACCAGCCTCGGGCTGGAAGCGGCGGAACATGCCCAGGCGCTGATGACCATACTGCGCGCGAAATAAGTCAGCGATATCTCGATGGATCGCCGCTCGGCATGAGGAGCGGCGATGGCTCATCTTACTCGTCCAGATCCAGCTCCACCTCATCTCCCGACAGATCTCCCAGCACCTGCGCCAGCACGATACCGAGTGCTTCACCGTCGCTGTCATGGATCCATCCGTGCGCTGGCTGGTAGCCAAAATGCAAGGTGCCATCCGGGGTCGCCACCCATAGCTCGCGCGAAGCCGGCTGTCGGCCGATGACCAGCCGCGGGCCGGCGGCCAGCATCAATATCAGTGACCCTTCGGTCTGTTCCATGTCCAGATCCAGGTCGGCAGCGTCCAGCGCCTGCTCGATACGGTCCTGAATCAGATCAACCTGACGGTGGAATTCGCTTTCATTCAACTCTTGCATTGCCTTCCTTTCCTGCTTCTGCGGCGGGTGCGCCGGACTCCCGGGCTGGGTATACTGCCGGATATTGTCCGTTTATCAACCAGGATTCCACCATGAAACAATCCATTGCGGCATTCTTCATGCTTCTGATCCTCGCCGGCTGTGGCCAGAAAGGCCCGCTATACATGCCCGAAGAGCCAGCCGGCCAGCCGGTTGATCCGGCCCGGGAAGAAATGACCCAGCAACCTACCGGAAACTGAAATATTTCATGAGTGAATTTCAATACCAGAACGGCGAACTGCACGCCGAAGCCGTTGCCCTGTCCGCCATCGCCGAGCAGTATGGCACGCCCTGCTACGTCTATTCGCGCCGCGCCATCGAGCAGGCCTTCCTGGCCTGGGATTCGGCCCTGGCTGGCCAGCCTCACCTGGTCTGCTTCGCGGTAAAGGCCAATTCCAACCTGGCAGTGCTGAACGTGCTGGCTCGCCTGGGCGCCGGCTTCGACATCGTGTCCGGCGGCGAGTTGGAGCGGGTATTGGCCGCCGGTGGTGATCCGGCGCGGGTGGTGTTCTCCGGCCTGGGCAAGACCGAGGACGAAATGCGCCGCGCGCTGCAAGTCGGCATCAAGTGCTTCAACGTGGAATCCACCGCCGAGCTGGAGCGCCTGCAGAAGGTCGCTGCCGAGCTGGGCGTGCAGGCGCCGGTATCCCTGCGGGTCAACCCCGATGTGGATGCCATGACCCACCCCTACATCTCTACCGGCCTCAAGGAAAACAAGTTCGGGATCGATATTGCCTCAGCGCTCGCGGTATACCGCCGGGCTGCAGCTCTGCCAAATCTGGACGTGCAGGGTGCGGACTGCCATATCGGCTCCCAACTGACCGATGACACCCCGCTGATCGATGCCCTGGATCGCATGTTGCTGCTGGTCGATCAACTGGCTGCCGAGGGTATCCAGGTCCACCATCTGGATCTGGGTGGCGGGCTGGGCGTGACCTACGACGACGAAACCCCACCCACGCCGGGTGAGTATCTGGCCAAGGTGCGGGAGAAAGTGGCTGGGCGCGATTTGACCCTGCTGTTCGAACCGGGCCGTTCGATCGTTGCCAATGCCGGCCTGCTGCTGACCCAGGTCAACCTGTTGAAGCCGACCGAGCACAAGAACTTCGCCATCATCGACGCGGCCATGAATGACCTGATCCGCCCGGCTCTGTACAGCGCCTGGATGGGCATCGATGCTGTGCGCCCACGCACCGACGTGGCGGCCAAGCCCTGGGATCTGGTCGGCCCGGTCTGCGAAACCGGTGATTTCCTCGGCAAGGACCGGGAGCTGGCCTTGGCCGAGGGTGATCTGCTGGCGGTGCGTTCGGCCGGTGCCTACGGCTTCGTCATGAGTTCGAACTACAACACCCGCCCCCGTGCGGCCGAGGTGATGGTGGACGGTGCGGCAACACATCTGATTCGCCGCCGGGAGACGGTCAGCGAGCTGTTCGCCGGCGAGTCACTGCTGCCCGAGGCCTGACATGCTGCTGCGATTCACCAAGATGCACGGCCTGGGCAATGATTTCATGGTCATCGACCTGGTGACCCAGCATGCCCAGTTGTCGCCGAAACTGATCCGCCAGTGGAGCGATCGGCACACCGGCATCGGCTTCGATCAGTTGCTGGTGGTGGAACCGCCGGGCCATCCCGATGTGGATTTCCGCTATCGCATCTTCAATGCCGATGGCAGCGAAGTGGAGCAGTGCGGCAACGGCGCGCGCTGTTTCGCCCGCTTCGTGCAGGACAAGCGCCTGACCGCGAAATCGGAAATCCGCGTGGAAACAGCCGGCGGCCTGATCACCCTGAATGTCCGCCGTGACGGCCAGGTCACGGTGGACATGGGCGCGCCGCGCTTCACCCCGGCGCAGATCCCCTTTGCCGCCGATCATGAAGCCGTGAGCTACCCGCTGGAGGTCAATGGCCAGACGCTGGAAGTGGCCGCGCTATCCATGGGCAACCCCCATTGCGTGACCCTGGTGGATGATCTCGACCACTATCCGGTGGCTGACATCGGCCCGCTGATCGAGCATCATCCGCGCTTCGCCAACCGGGTCAATGCCGGTTTCATGCAACTGGTGGATCAGCATCAGGCGCGGCTGCGCGTCCATGAGCGCGGTGCCGGCGAGACCCAGGCTTGCGGCACCGGTGCCTGTGCGGCCGCGGTGGCGGGTATCCGGCTCGGGCATCTGAAATCCCCGGTGACCATGCGCCTGCCAGGTGGCAACCTGAAAATCGAATGGGCCGGCCCCGGCCAGCCGGTAATGATGACCGGACCCGCCGCCCGGGTCTACGAAGGACAGATACGCATATGAGTAAAACCAGCCAGCCTCCAACCACTGAGCTGGATTCCAGCGTTGTGGCCGATTATCTGCTGCGCCATCCGGCTTTTTTTGTCGAGCACGACGAGCTGCTGCCCGAGTTGCTCATTCCGCACCAGTCCGGTCAGGCCGTATCGCTGGTGGAGCGGCAGGTCAAGCTGCTACGCGAACGCAATATCGACGTGCGCCATCGGCTCGGCCAGTTGATGGACGTGGCCCGGGAAAACGACCGGTTGTTCGAGAAAAGCCGCCGGCTGATTCTCAACCTGCTGGAATCGCCAGACGTGGAAGAGGTAATCGCCACCATCGAAGACAGTCTGCGTGATGACTTCCAGGTGCCCTTCGTCGCCCTTATCCTGTTCAGCGAGACACCACGCATCGGCAACGCCCGCTACACCACGCACGGCGAAGCCCGCGAGGCCATCGGCCATCTGCTGGACAGCGGCAAGACCCTCACCGGAGTGCTGCGCAGCCATGAGCTGACCTTCCTGTTCGGTGCCCAGGGCGAGGAAGTCGCCTCCACCGCTCTGGCACCGATTCAGCATCAAGGGCTGCATGGCGTGCTGGCGCTGGGCAGCCGCGACCCGCAGCAGTACAAGAGCGCCACCGGCACCCTGTTTCTCGGTTATATCGCCGACGCCCTGGCCCGGGTGCTGCTGCGCCAGCGACCGCTGAGCAGCGAGCCGCGGAGCCTGTAGTGAGCAGCGCGCCGCTGCTGACGGAGCTGGAGGCGTTCCTCGGGCATCTGCGCAGCGAGCGGCAACTGTCGCCCCGCACGCTGGAAGCCTATCGCCGCGACCTGGACAGCCTGTGCCGGTTTCTGGCCAAGCGCCAGGTCAGCGATTGGAACGCGGTGGACAGCGCCCTGCTGCGGCTCTATATCGCCAGCCGGCATCAGGCCGGATTGTCCGGTCGCAGCCTGCAACGCGAGCTGAGCGCGGTGCGCAGCCTGTATCGCTACCTGTTGCGCGAACGGCGTTGCCGGCACAACCCGGCGCTGGACCTGCGCCCGCCCAAGTCCCCCCGCAAGCTACCGCGCACCCTGGATGCCGACCTGGCGGCACAGCTGCTCGATACCGGCGAGGAAGAAGACTGGCTGACGATCCGCGACCACGCCATGCTCGAACTCTTCTATTCCTCTGGTCTGCGCCTGTCGGAACTGGCCAGCCTGGACATGGGCCGGCTGGATATCGACACCGGCGAAGTCCGGGTCATCGGCAAGGGCAACAAGACCCGGGTGCTGCCGGTGGGCCGTATGGCACGCCAGGCCTTGCGCAGCTGGTTCAAGGTACGGCCGGTAGTGGCGGACACCAACCAGCCGGTGTTCGTAGGCATGCAGGGCCGGCGGCTGACGCCACGGGCTATCCAGTTGCGGGTTCGGCGTTACGGGGTCGAGCATATCGGCCAACATCTGTATCCGCATATGCTCCGGCATTCCTTTGCCAGCCATCTGCTGGAGTCATCAGGCGATCTGCGCGCGGTTCAGGAGCTGCTGGGCCATACCGATATCAGCACCACCCAGGTGTACACTCATCTGAATTTCCAGCATCTGGCCGAGGTGTATGACAGCGCTCACCCCCGTGCCAGACGCAAGTCTGAAGGCTGACCGGATTGCTTATCATGTTTCAATTGCTGACCTTTGATCTGGACAACACCCTGTGGGAGACCGAGTCGGTGGTTGCGGCTGCCGAACAGACCCTGCTGGAGTGGCTGGACCGACACGCCCCTCTGTTCACCCAGCGGCTGGACCGGGAAGCCCGACGGGCTCTGCGCCATGAGGTGCTGGCTGGCGACCCCGCGCTGCGTCACCGCGTCACCGCGCTACGCATCGCCGTGCTGGAACATGGGCTGCGCAAGGCTGGTTATACCGCCGAGCAGGCGGCAGAGCTGTCGCTGGCCGGCTTCGAGGTGTTTCTCGAGGCGCGCCATGCACTGACCTTCTTTCCCCACTGCGAGCCGCTGCTGGAAGAGCTGGCCCGGCATTATCAGTTGGCGACCATTTCCAATGGCAATGCCGACGTGCGCCGGCTGGGGCTGGAAAAGTATTTCAAGATCATCGTTTCCGCCGATGAGGTCGGTCTGAGCAAACCCGATCCCGCGCCCTTTCTCGTCGCGCTGGAGCGCGCCGGGGTGGAGCCGCACCAAGCGTTGCATATCGGTGATCATCCGATAGACGACATCCAGGGCGCCCGTGAAGCTGGGTTGCATACCCTGTGGTTCAACCGTTTGGGGCTGGAGTGGGCGGAGGCGGAACGCCCCCATGGCGAGGTGCGCTGCCTGAGCGAGATTCCCGACTGGCTGCGCAACTATCGGGGCTGAGCCTCAGCGCCCGATGGAAATACAACGAGCCCGCGGCGACCGACGGGCTCGTCAATACCGCGATACGTCAGATCGGCCGGCTGCCGTACTTCCCTTCTGGCTTTTTCGGCGGATCACCCAGTGCGTTGTTGTCGACTTCCTGGACCTTGCCGCCGCGTGCAAGGAACTCCTCCATCTGCCGCGCCAGCATTTCACGCTCCCGAGCCTTGGCTTCCAGGGATAACCCTTCCAGAGGGTCTTCCTGATTGGCCGACTTCTTGCGCGGTTTTACCGCGGGCTCATCATCGCTCTCCATGGCATCGGTTTCATCAACATCACTGTTGTCCACCTCTTCTTCCTGCAGGTCATCATCTTCGATATCGTCTTCACTCATGGCGTTCCTCCGCTTGAAACTTGGCTATATATAGCGCAACAGAGGGATTTGAACAGAGGGTAAGGAAAAAAATTTGCCTCATCGAGATGATGTTGCCTGCCCGGCAGGGGCCCGGCCCGTGGATCAGAGGTCCTGCAGGCGCCCGCATTGCTCGGCCAGGCGGCGGGTCTCCCCTTGCTCCAGCGCCAACATGTTGCGCATCAGTTCAGCCGCCGCCGGGATCGCCGCGCGACCGGTCATCGAGGTGTACACTTCGATCAGCTGACCATGCAGCTCGAACAGCTGTTCATTGATTTCATTGAAATCCTTACCGACGAAGCTCAATTCCCACCTGGCTCTTGGCGGCAGGTCTTCGCCAATATGCTCATACAGCCAGGTCCGGCTTTCCGCCTTGCCGGCCTGCGCCCGGAACTGATCCACCTTGCGGGCGATATCACGCTCATGGCCGGCCACGTACTCCATCAACCACCGGCTGCGCTGGTCGGTATCAGGGGTGATGGCCTGTTCCAGACAGTCAGCAATGATGGTGTGCAGATCGCTAGTCCATTCCAGCAGATAATCGAACGTCTCGGCTTTCATGCAAATCTCCCTTGGCGAATGATGCGTTCACAACTTGTGACTCTGTCGGAGCCGGCAAGTTTTGCAGTTTTTGCCCAGGTAAAAACGCAGACAGGGCGCATATGCGCCCTGTCTGCCATCAGCCATCACTTGTTGCCGGTGAACTCGGGGTAGGCTTCCATCCCGCATTCGGAGATATCCACACCTTCGTATTCTTCCGCCTCGGAGATCCGGATGCCGATCACCGCCTTGATAACGCTCCAGATAATCAGGCTGGCGAGAAACACCCAAGCGAAGATGGCGATCACGCCCAGCAGCTGCCCACCGAAGGTCGCCTCGGCATTGCTCAGCGGTACCGCCAGCACGCCCCAGATACCAGCCGAGCCGTGGGCGGAGATGGCACCGGCCGGATCGTCGATTTTCACCCGGTCCAGCGCCAGCACGCTGAAGACCACGATCACACCACCCACCGCACCGACCAGCAAAGCACCGAAGGCCGTGGGCGACAACGGATCGGCGGTGATGGACACCAGCCCCGCGAGCGCACCGTTGAGCAGCATGGTCAGGTCAGTCTTGCCGAACAGCAGGCGCGACACGATCATCGCGGCGATCAGCCCACCCGCTGCCGCCAGGTTGGTATTGACCATCACCTGGGCCACGTTATTGGCCGACTCGATGTCGGAAATCTTCAGCTCGGAGCCGCCGTTGAAGCCGAACCAGCCCATCCACAGGATGAAGATACCCAGGGTGGACAGGGCCAGGTTACACCCCGGAATGGCATTGATCTGACCATTCGGGCCGTACTTGCCCTTGCGCGGCCCCAGCAGGATGACCCCGGCCAGCGCTGCGGCAGCACCTGCCATGTGCACGATGCCGGAGCCTGCGTAATCGGAGTAGCCCATCTCGCTCAACCAGCCGCCACCCCAGCTCCAGGCGCCCTGAATGGGATAGATGAAGCCGGTCATGATCACCGCGAACAGCAGGAATGCCCACAACCGCATACGCTCGGCGACGGCGCCCGAGACGATGGACATGCAAGCCCCGGCAAAGACGATCTGGAAGAAGAAATCGGCGCGGCTGGAATAATACGGCGCGTCGTCCCCTCCGGCCATGACTGCATCAAGGGTGTTTTCCTGCCCA
Organism: Halopseudomonas bauzanensis; assembly: GCF_900114735.1. GTDB lineage: Bacteria > Pseudomonadota > Gammaproteobacteria > Pseudomonadales > Pseudomonadaceae > Halopseudomonas > Halopseudomonas bauzanensis. Next base: position 254,326 of record NZ_FOUA01000003.1, read on the forward strand.
ATCAGCATGCCCAGGCTTGGAAAGATCGGCCCCGTGGATGAGTACATGATGTAGTAGCCGACCATCAGGTACATGATCGACGCGATGGCGAACAGTGCGATGTTCTTGGCAAGAATCTCGGTTGTACTCTTGGTGCGCACCAGGCCGGCCTCGAGCATGGCAAAACCGCAGGCCATCCACATTACCAGCACGGCACACATCAGAAAATAGAACGTATCAAGCGCGTACTTCAGTTGTACGATGTCTTCCATAATCAAGCCCCCCAGATAGGCTTTATTACTTTGTAAGCGAATGCAGCGACGCGTTAGATAGCGTCGGTGCCGGTCTCGCCTGTCCTGATGCGGATGGCCTGCTCCAGCGCCACAACGAAGATCTTGCCGTCGCCGATCTTGCCGGTGTTGGCCGCCTTGGTGATGGCTTCGATGACGCGGTCGAGCATGTCGTCGCCGATGGCCACTTCAATCTTGACCTTGGGCAGGAAGTCCACCACGTATTCAGCACCCCGATACAGCTCGGTATGGCCCTTCTGCCGACCAAATCCTTTTACCTCGGTGACGGTAATGCCCTGAACGCCGATCTCGGAAAGCGATTCCCGAACGTCGTCCAGCTTGAATGGCTTGATTACAGCCGTTACTAATTTCATGTTGATACTCCCGTTAGATGGACTGCCCTGGGGGACAGGACAAGTCTATGCCGAGTTAAAGCCTTTTAAAATCGGACTTTGCACGGATGCGTGCAGAAAACCCGCAGCACACCGCCCCGCGCGGCCTGATGCAGTTGCCCACCGCATCGTGCACCGGATCACATTTTCGGCACTGCGCTATTCGGTTCCGCGGGTGATCCGGATACTCTGGCTCTTTGCAGAAACCCTGCCATATTTGAAATATCTTTTATTTTCAATTGGTTGAATAAATTCCGGGATGAGAATGGCAATGATGGCGGCCGGAGCCGCACCAGCGTGGTGCGCTGCAGTCGCGTCAATGCGCCAGAGTCGGGCAGCGCAGCGGGTGCCGTTTTGGGGCGTGGGGCGGCGGATGTTAGACTCGCACAGCCAGACCGGCCGCGGCCGGCTCCTTTCAATTACCGGAAACGGAACGCATATGCTGCATAAAGTCTTGTTTGATACCGTCGGCAATCAGGCAGCAAAACTGCTGATGAGCGATGGAACACGGCCCACCGCCGAAGTCGAGCGCCAGCTCAAGGCCATGCTGCAAAGCGCACTGGCCAAGCTGGATGTGGTGAGCCGGGAGGAATTCGATACCCAGCAGACCGTCCTGCTGCGCACCCGGGAACGCCTGGAAGCGCTGGAGAAGCGGGTGGCGGAGCTGGAACAGCAACCCTGACGGCACCGCCGTCGCAGCCTCCCGGGCGGAGGCGATCAAGGAGTGATCATGTCCCTGGCGATTGTCCACAGCCGCGCCAAGCTGGGTATCCAGGCGCCACCGGTGATGGTGGAGGTGCATCTGGCCAACGGCATGCCGAGCCTGACGCTGGTCGGACTGCCGGAAACCGCCGTACGGGAAAGCAAGGACCGGGTGCGCAGCGCCCTGCAGAATGCCCGGCTGGAATTTCCCAGCCTCAAACGCATCACCATCAACCTGGCGCCGGCCGACCTGCCAAAGGAAGGCGGGCGCTTCGATCTCGCTATCGCCCTTGGATTACTGGCCGCCAGTGGCCAGATACCTCCCGCCAGCCTGGAGCGCTGCGAAGTGTTGGGCGAGCTGGCCCTCTCCGGCGAACTGCGCCCGGTCCAGGGCGTGTTGCCTGCCGCTCTGGCCTGCCGGGATAACCAGCGCACCCTGCTGCTGCCCCGCGCCAATGCGGCCGAGGCGGCGCTGGTGCAGGGGGTGGAGATCATCGCTGCCGAACATCTGCTGGAGCTATGCGAGCATCTGCGCGGCGAGCAGCTGTTGCCAGCGGTGGCGGCCGGCTCACGACCACCACCGGCCGGCAACCTGCCCGATCTGCGCGACGTGCAGGGACAGGCCCAGGCCAAGCGCGCGCTGATCGTGGCCGCCGCCGGTTCCCATAATCTGTTGCTGTTCGGCCCACCGGGTACCGGCAAAACATTACTCGCCAGCCGCCTGCCCGGTATCCTGCCGGCGCTGGAGGAAGAGCAAGCGCTGGAAGTGGCGGCGATCCAGTCCGTCTGCGGACGCGGCATGTTGCAGCATTGGCCGACCCGCCCGTTCCGCGCGCCCCACCATGGGGCATCCGCCGCGGCGCTGGTGGGCGGCGGCAGCCAACCACGGCCGGGGGAGATCAGCCAGGCACATCACGGCGTGCTGTTTCTCGATGAACTGCCGGAGTTTGATCGCAAGGTGCTGGAGATGCTGCGCGAGCCGATGGAGTCGGGCGAGATCCATATCGCCCGGGCACGCGAGCAACTGACCTTTCCTGCGCGGTTTCAGCTAATCGCCGCGATGAATCCGTGCCCCTGCGGTTATCAGGGCGACCCGTCCGGGCGCTGCCGCTGTTCACCGGAACAGGTGGAACGTTACCGCAGCAAACTGTCCGGCCCGCTGCTGGATCGTATCGATCTGCATCTGGCCATGCACAACGAGGCGTTCAGTCTCACCGGGCAGACCGTCGGCAAACCCGACAGCGCCGAGGCTGGCGCTGCAGTCGCTGCCGCCCGTCAGCGTCAGCTCGACCGTCAGGGCTGCCTGAATGCCTATCTGGATCTGTCCGATGTGCGCCAGCATTGCGCGCTGCCAACGGCCGACGCGAGCTGGCTGGAAAAGGCGGTGGCGCAGCTGGGATTATCGCGGCGGGCCAGCCATCGCGTCCTGAAGGTGGCACGCACCTTGGCCGATCTCGAACAGCAGCCGGTGATCGGGCGGCCGCACCTGGCCGAGGCATTGCAGTATCGGCAACTGGATCGCCAGCCGCTGGATCGCCTGCCACTCAGCTAGCAGGGGAGCACTGAGGCGTGCCGCTCAGCACGTTATCCCGGCCCATACTGTAGGCATCGGCGAAATAACACAGTTCGTCAAAGGGCAATGCCGGACTGATGAAGAAACCCTGGATCTGGTCGCACCCCATCCCCCGCAGGATTTCCATTTGTACCCGTTCTTCCACCCCTTCGGCCACCACCTGCAAACCGAGGCTGTGGCCCATATCGATCATCGCTGCGACCAGTTGCCGGTCTGCCGGGCGCTCGGCGATGCCGCGAACGAAGCTGCGATCGAGCTTGAGCAGATTGATCGGCAAGCGGTGCAGGTGTACGAAGGAGGAAAAGCCGGTGCCGAAATCATCCAGCGAGAAACGAACGCCTAGTCCGGTCATGCCCACCATGGCCTGCTGCACTTGCTCAGGGCGCTGCATGACGGCGGTTTCCGTCAGCTCGAACTCTAGCTTGCGCGGATCGATACCGGTCTTGGCAACCAGCCGCTCGATGGTCGCCAGCAAGCGCCCATCGAGAAACTGCCGGAAGGACATATTGACCGCCACGTGCAGATCTATCCCTTGCCGCTGGAGGATGCTCAGGTCATGGCAGGCGCGGGCGATGACCCAATAACCCATCGGCACGATCAGGCCGTTCTCCTCGGCCAGTGGAATGAACTCGTTGGGCCCCAGCAACCCCCGTTCGGGATGGCGCCAGCGAATCAGCCCTTCCACCCCAACGATCCTGCCACTGCTGAGCTCAACGCGCGGCTGATAATGCAGCTCCAGTTCGTTATTGCGCAACGCCCGCCGCAGCTCCCCCTCGAATTCGATCTGGCGGGACGCCTGCAGATTGATGCGTTCATCATAGAAATGGAAATGACAGCCACTCTGCGCCTTGGCCTGCTGCATGGCCAGGCCAGCACGCAACAGCAAATCATCGACTGTCTGCCCCCCTTCGGGGAAGGTCGCGATACCGATACTGCAGCCCAGCAGCAGGCTTTCCTCATCCACCCGGTACGGCTCGGCCAGCCCGTCGATAACCTTTTTCATCACATGCATGAGGTTGGCGTGAGAGTCGTAATCTTCGAGGATGACGGTGAATTCATCACCGCCCATGCGTCCAACCGTATCGGTGGAACGCAGGAGATGTCGCAGCCGATCGGCTACCTCGCGGATGATGGCGTCGCCGGCCACATGACCGAGGCTGTCATTAACATGGCTGAAATTGTCCAGATCCAACGACAATACGGCCAGGGGCTGGTTGGTGCGCGCCGCGCGACACATGCCCTGTTTGAGACGATCCTGCAGCACCTGCCGGTTGCAACAGCCGGTCAGCGGATCATCACTGGCGGCACGGGTGAGTGCTACCTGCAGGGCGGCTCGTTCGCCGGCATAACGCAGACAGCGGAACAGTTCGCCGTCGCTGGCCTGATCCGAAATGCTATCCACCACGCCAACGGGCAAAGCATCGGCAGTCCCGTGCGTCAACAAAATCACTGGAACACGGCATTGAGGGATGGGAAGGAAGGTCTCGCGGGCCAGTATCACTGACTCCAGGTCGGGCACCAGCAGGTCCATCGCCTGTTGCCAGTTCCGGGCAACAACGACCGAAGGAACGCCGTCTACCGCCAGACGAATGGACAGCTGTTTCGCAGCGGCGCCATTGTCTTCCAGCAACACAATCCGTTGTAGCGGCCTTTCCACAGACAGCAATTTCACCTCATCTCAGACCTGGAAAAAACAAAGCCTGCCTCAGACTAGCTTTTGGCCATTATCATGTCGAGCGTTTCCGGCCCGGCCAGTAGCATACCCTATGCTAGAATCGCGCACCCGGTTTTGCGTGAGGTCAATGTGTCGCAACTCAATCCCCGTCAACAGGAAGCAGTCCACTATATCGGTGGCCCCATGCTCGTGCTGGCCGGCGCCGGAAGCGGCAAGACCAGCGTGATTACCCGCAAGATCGCTTACCTGATCAAGGAATGTGGCCTGCGCGCGCAAAATATCGTCGCGGTCACCTTTACCAACAAGGCCGCCCGGGAAATGAAGGAACGCGTCGGCTCACTGCTGCGCGGCGCCGAGGGGCGGGGCCTGACGGTATCGACCTTTCATAACCTTGGCCTGAACATCATCCGCAAGGAGCACAAACGCCTGGGCTACAAGCCCGGCTTTTCGATCTTCGACCAGAACGATGCCCAGGCGCTGATCAATGACCTGATGCACAAGGACTACGGCGCGGACGACGGCGTCGAGGGCATCCAGGCGCAGATCTCCGCCTGGAAGAATGACCTGATCACCCCCGAAGAAGCGCTGGAGCATGCCAAGACGCCGCAACAGCAGACCGCTGCCAGCGTCTACATGCACTACAACCGCACGCTGAAAGCCTACAACGCTGTAGATTTCGACGACCTGATCCTGATCCCGGTGTTGCTGTTCCGCGACCACCCTGACGTGCTGGAAAAGTGGCAGTTTCGCATCCGCTACATGCTGGTTGACGAGTATCAGGACACCAACGCCAGCCAGTACCTGCTGGTGAAGATGCTGGTGGGCAGCCAGGCGCGCTTCACCGTGGTGGGGGATGATGACCAGTCGATCTATGCCTGGCGCGGCGCTCGCCCGGAAAACCTCGCCCAGCTGAAAGAGGATTTCCCGGCGCTGAAGGTCGTCATGCTGGAGCAGAACTACCGCTCCACCAGCCGCATCCTCAAGGCCGCCAACACCCTGATTGCCAATAACCCGCATGTGTTCGAGAAACAACTGTGGAGCGAGCTGGGCTATGGCGATCCGATCCGGGTGATCCGCTGCCGCAACGAGGATGCCGAGGCCGAGCGGGTGGCCACTGATATCCAGAATCTGCATCTCAAGCAGCGGATTCCATGGAAGGACATTGCCATCCTCTACCGGGGCAACCACCAGTCCCGGCTGATCGAACTCAAGCTGCAGCACCATCAGATTCCCTATCACCTGTCGGGTGGTACCAGTTTCTTCAGCCGCCAGGAGGTCAAGGACGTGATGTCCTACTTCCGCCTGCTGGTCAACCCGGATGACGACAACGCCCTGCTGCGGGTGATCAACGTACCGCGCCGGGAAATCGGCCCGGCGACCCTGGAAAAGCTCGGCACCTACGCCAACCAGCGCGAGATCAGCCTGTTCGCCGCCTGCACCGAAATGGGCCTGGCCGAGCATATGGAACCGCGTTACTGCGAACGCCTGCAGCGCTTCGGCCACTGGCTGGAAAAGGTCCGCCAGCAGTGCGCCCAGAACGAGCCCATCGCCGCCCTGCGCAGCATGGTGATGGATCTGGACTATGAGAACTGGATACGGCAGAACTGCTCCAGCGACGAGATCGCTGCCAAACGCATGGGCAACGTCTGGTTCTTGCTGGACTCGCTGAAAACCACCATGGATCGTGATGAAACCGGCGAAACCACCTTCGAGGATGCCATCGCCAAACTGGTGCTGCGCGACATGCTCGAACGCCAGGAAGAGGAAGAGGACGCCGATCGCGTGCAGCTCATGACCATGCACGCCTCCAAGGGCCTGGAATACCCACACGTCTATGTGCTCGGCATGGAAGAAGAGATCCTCCCGCACCGCTCCAGCATCGAAGCCGACAGCGTGGACGAAGAACGCCGGCTGGCCTACGTGGCCATCACCCGCGCCAAGCGCAACCTGACCTTCACCTTCGCCGCCCGCCGCCGTCAGTTCGGCGAAATCATCGACTGCCTGCCCAGCCGCTTTCTCGACGAGCTACCGCCAGATGATCTGGAATGGGAAGGCACCGAGGACGTCCCGGTGGAAAAGAAACAGGCCCGTGGCAATACCGCCCTGGCGGACATCCGCAGCATGCTCGGGCGCTAATTGGTTTAGCAGATTGCTTCTTGTGGGAGCGGCCTTGGCCGCGAAGCTTTTCCATCAGCCCTCACCCATTCGCAGGCAAGCCCCGGCCCCATAATCCAGCCGCCAGAAACAGAAAAACCACCGCAATGGGTGGTTTTTCTCAAAGCACAGCTCGGCTCAGTTGAGGGACAGAATCCACTCAGCCAGCGCAGCGGCTTCTTCATCATTGACCGCATTCGGCGGCATCGGGATCGGACCCCAGTTACCGCTGGAACCGTTCTTGATGCTGGCAATGATATGGTCCGCATCACCCGCGTACTTGGCCGCCACTTCCTTGAGCGCCGGGCCTACTACCTTGTTGTCGACGCTGTGGCACGCCACACAGGCCTTGGCACTGAACAGCGCCTCACCCTCAGAACCACCACCGGCAGCCGCATCGCCACCGGCCGCAGCAGCAGGTGCAGCGGCGACTTCGTTCGCGCACTCATCACCGGTCACGCACACAGTACCGTAAGGCTTGATGCGCTCAGCAATGGCCTCGTCGGTGGCCGCAAAAGAGTTGCCGGCAACCAGGGCAAGCATGGCGGCGGACGCAGCCAGATATTTTTTCAAGATCGTCACTTATACATCCTCATCATGGCTATAGGTATGAGCCCAAGTACAGTGCCCGGACAATTGCGCGAGTATACCGGTAAACCCATAAGCAGCAAAACAGCAACCGCGTGCAGCGACAAGCCGCCGCACCTGGGCGGGGCTCGGCGACACGGCCGGTATTGTACCGAAACCATGGACGAATGCCTTATCTATGCGTATCATGGCCGCGCTTACGCACCCGTAGCTCAGCTGGATAGAGTACTGCCCTCCGAAGGCAATACTCATCGACTTGAACCCCGGTGCGGCTAAGTGTCAGAATGCAGCGTTTCTTCTATAACGCACCCGTAGCTCAGCTGGATAGAGTACCGCCCTCCGAAGGCGGGGGTCACAGGTTCGAATCCTGTCGGGTGCGCCATTCCCCTTTAAAATCAACAACTTACATCCTGACCACCCTGTTTTCATGGGTCCAAAATCTCTGATCACAGAAAATAAGTACTCATTTTCTTCTTTCAACCAGAACACTCCCCGTGACACCTGCCCCAAACTGATAAAAATCAGCTGAAAATGCCCTGTGTCCAAAATGTGTCCATTCTGTGGCCGCGTATTTTTTTGCCCTGTCGTCGTCTTGGCGGTTTTGAGTATTGCCCTCAAAACCCACCGCGATACAAATGGCCACCGAGTATTGACCGCTTCACAGCAAAACCTACGCACAGTCACCCGTAAACTTATTTTACACTGAATCGCCCCTAGTTTCGTAGACACCTCCAGGCCTTATACTGAAGGCACCTAGGAGGGCCCATGAGCCGAGTACGATACACAGAAGAATTCAAAATCGAAGCCGTCAAACAGGTGGCAGACCGAGGTCACCGTGTTGCTGACGTGGCTACTCGACTGGGCGTTTCCAGTCACAGCCTGTACCAGTGGATAAAGCTTTACTCCAAGCCCGCCGAAGCGCGCCAACAGGATGCTGACTTGCAGGCCGAGAACCGTCGATTGAAAGCAGAGCTGAAGCGCGTTTCAGAAGAGCGAGATATTTTAAAAAAGGCTACCGCGTACTTCGCCAGAGAGTCCGACTGAGGTACGCGTTCATTGAAGCCCATTCGGATCAGTACCCGGTACGTCGGCTGTGCAGAGTGATGTCTGTTCATCCAAGTGGTTATTACACCTGGTGCCAGAACAAGCTGTCGCAGCGCGCCCAGGAAGACCAACGTCTTCTCGGCCAGATAAAGCACGCGTGGCTGGAAAGCGGCGGGGTGTATGGGTACCGCAAGATCCATCAGGATTTGCGTGAAGAAGGTGTTCGCTGCGGTAAGCATCGAGTCGCCCGCCTCATGCGCAGCGAAGGGCTGCGATCGCAGACCGGTTATCGACGCCGTCCAGGGCACTACAGTGGCAAACCGGCGGTTGTTTCCCCCAACCATCTTGATAGGCAGTTTGATGTGTCTGCGCCCAATGTGGCCTGGGTTACCGATATCACCTACATCCGCACCTATGAAGGCTGGCTCTACCTGGCAGTCGTTATCGATCTGTTCTCTCGGCAGGTTGTCGGCTGGTCGATGAAACCCCGGATGACTTCCGATCTGGCGCTGGATGCTCTATTGGCGGCCATGTGGCGACGAAAGCCGTCAGGCCAGGTCATGGTTCATTCTGATCAGGGCAGCCAGTTCAGCAGCAGTGACTGGCAAAGCTTCCTGAAAGCCAATCGCCTTGTAGGGAGCATGAGCCGGCGTGGCAACTGCCATGATAATGCTGTGGCCGAAAGCTTTTTCCAGTTGCTCAAACGTGAGCGAATCAAACGGCAGATATACCCAACACGGGAGGCTGCCAGGCGCGATGTGTTCAATTACATCGAAATGTTTTATAACCCGAGACGGCGCCATGGTACGACCGACAACCTGTCACCGGTTGAATATGAACGTCGCTATTTCCAGAGCCTGACGGGTGTCTAGAATACTAGGGGCGATTCACCAGTAAGCTCGCAAGCGTTCGCCTTATGCTTAACGGCCTGCGACACTATCAAATTGACACTTTTTGAATTTATGTCTACTTTCATCGAACCAAAATCCAAAACCTGCTTAATTCGAGGACATCAATGCGTACATGGCTAATCACGGGTGCAAATAGAGGCATTGGTTGGCACATAGCTAATGCCGCCATTTCGGCCGGTGACAACGTGGTAGTAACCGGAAGGACACTGGCGAAGATAATCGAAGCGTTTCGCGGCTACGACGTAAATAAAGTCCTGCCGCTTGCACTTGATGTCACAGCAATGGATCTGATCGAGAAGACAGTGGAAGCTACTGTCGCCACTTTCGGTAAAATCGATATTTTGGTAAACAACGCAGGCTATGGCCAGTTGGGCCCGTTTGAAAACAATAGCATTGCCGATGTTGAGCATCAGTTCGCCACCAACGTGTTTAGCGTGTTCAACATGTGCAGAATGGTATTACCTGTGATGCGCAAAGAACGCTCTGGGCATATTTTCAATATCGCGTCGATCGCTGGCCTTGTCGGAATGCCAGGTGCTAGCGTGTATAGCGCCTCCAAATTTGCCGTCGCTGGTTTTTCAGAATCCTTGGCCCAGGAAGTTGCAGGCTTTGGCATTAAGGTTACTTCGGTGGCACCCGGCGCCTTCCGCACGGACTTTCTGGACGACAGTTCGGCTCATTTTGGCAGCGTGCCCCTTCCGGAATATAAGACATTCTCTGATAAAATTTGCTCATCATCTGCTAATAACAACCATAAGCAACCCGGAGCACCCGAGAAGCTTGGCCAGGCTTTAGTCGAGTTAGCATTGGATCCGGAAGCTCCGCTCCATTTTATAGTGGGTTCCGATGCCGTCGGACTGGCTGAAACCCAGTTAGCCTCGAGAAAACTGGAAATGCAGCGCTGGCGAAACTTAGCTACTTCTACTGACGCCTGACATCTCAGCAAACTTGGGCCGGTTAGCCCCGGCCAATCAGTTGCAGGAACTCCTGACGAGTGTTACCTGATGCACGGAAAGCACCCAGCATAACCGAGGTGAACATAGTGGAATTTTGTTTTTCAACTCCGCGCATCATCATGCACATGTGCTTAGCTTCTATCACTACGGCCACCCCTTCAGCCTGAGTCACCTCCTGCAGTGCCTCCGCGATCTGACGAGTAAGGTTTTCCTGTATCTGCAGCCGTCGAGCAAACATGTCGACAATGCGCGCCACCTTTGAAAGGCCAATAACCTTACCTTTGGGAAGGTAGGCAACATGCGCCTTGCCGACAAACGGCAACATATGGTGCTCGCAAAGGGAGTAAAGCTCGATATCCTTGACGATCACCATCTCGTCACCCTTGGCATCGAACAGTGCATTATTGACGATTTCTTCCAGCGATTGCTCGTAGCCCTTGCACAGAAACTGCATGGCTTTGGCTGCTCTTAGCGGGGTCTCTGCCAACCCGCCCCGCTGCGGATCCTCTCCAATGCCGCGCAAAATCGCCTCATACTGGAGAGCAATATTCTCTGTACTCATTCTGTTTCCTTAAGCAAATTTGAGCATACCGCCGCCGTTCAGATCTTGGCACGTACCGGTTATATAGGGATTGCCCATAACATAGCGCGCAGCTTGATAAACCACGTCGGGGCCCGGCTCTGTGCCAAGAGCCGAACGGGACAGGATATACTTTCTGAATTCTTCACTATCATTATCGTTAAACATGATTAGCGCAGGGGCGATACTGTTGACCTTGATGTCCGGCGCGAAACGAGCAGCGAAGGAACGCGTCATGTTTTCCAGGCCTGCTTTTGTGGCCAGGTAGGCTACGTGATCAGCGTTGCCCCCGAGCGCATCATGATCGGTAATATGGATGATGTCAGCCGGGCCTGAATCGAACCAGTCTGCAGCCGCCATATTGATCATGTAGGGAGCCTGCATATGCACCATGCACATCTGCTGAAACTGCTCGGGCGTCAGCCCCTCGTCTTCCAGCCACAATGAGGCGTTGTGAATGATGGCTCTTAAACGTAGCCTCTTCGCCGCGACTGCCGCTATGAACTCTGCAATGCCCTCCACGGTTGAAAAATCAGCCACGATGACGTCAATACCCTGTAACGGAGTGGCTTGCCACTCCGTTCTCAACCGGCGGCAGCTGATTATCACCTGAAAGCCATCCTCAACCAGGCGACGAGCGCAATACAAGCCCACACGCTGACCGCCACCGGTGATCAGAACGGTTGGCCTGGACTTTATGGGCGCATCAGGCATATCAGCACCCTCGCTACTGTTCTTCGTCCAGGTAGTACCCCACGGCAACGATATAGCTGTCCGTCGCCTCAAACAGGGTCACTTTCGGTTCGTTCTTGCGGGTTACTGGGTTGGGCCACAGATAGGGAATACGACCACTTCCGCTCTGCGCAGTGGCCTCCAGAATTTGGTTACCAATTGGATGCCGGTCGGCGGAGTGCAGCTTGCGAAAATCGCTGCCGACCAAGCGCAGATTGTAACCATGGGCAATGAAGCGCTGAGTTTCTCGATCAACAACAAAGGCGTAAAGATCATCCCGAAGGTACTTAGCATCCAGCTTATTGATTCGCTCGAAGGTCTGCTGGGAATTTTCCTTCACCGCCTCCACGACATTATTGAGCAGCGCTTTCGCTTCTCCCTCGCTTGAACGAGGCATGTAATAGCCCACCGAAAAAACCTTGCCACCAACGCGTTGGAAAAAGACTCGCTTGCGCTCTTCGCGGCCATCCTGCCAGTTATGCCAACGATAGTCGGCATGATGTATTGTGTCGCTTGGCGGCAGAGCTAGCGCTTCCTTGAAGCCCTTGTTCAAGTCGTCGTTCAGCGCCTGACTGACGTCTCGCCCAATCAGATTGGCCGAGGGCCCACCACTGGCGAGCATAATGCCCTCGGTATCGATGACATAGACATAGAGCTCGTCATCCATGAACTCTCCTTGCCGACTGAACGCAGCGATAGCCTTTTCGCCATTCTCCTGATAGTGGTCGACGGCTTTGCGCAAAAGCGACTTTGCGCGATCCGCCTCGTCAGCGTAGCGATCTTCCGGGATGCCCTGACCAAATACGTTGGCAATCAAAAACATCGTGGCAACCAGAGCGACATTTCGGCAGATCAGTAACATAGCCTATCTCCTACTTGTTGTTTTGGACGGCAATATTTCAAGACCCAGGCCTCATCAAAGATTCCTGCTGATAATCTCCTTCATGATTTCCGAGGTTCCACCGTAGATCCGCGCAACGCGAGCATCAACCCAGGCACGCCCTATCTTGTACTCGCTCATGAAACCGTAGCCACCATGAAGCTGCAGCAACTCGTCAAGCATCTTTCCTTGCATTTCCGAGCCGAGCAATTTTGCCATTGCCGCCACATCGGCGGTCAGTTCTCCAGCCATGACCTTTTCCAGACAGTCGTCCACGAATACCCGCAACATTGTCGCGTTGGCTTTCACTTCAGCCAGCTTGAACCGAGTATTCTGGAAATCAAATACAGTGTTACCGAACACCTTGCGCTCACGGGTATAGGTAATTGTTTCTTCGAGCAGTGTTTCAATCGACTGTGCCGCGCGCAACGCAATGATCAATCTTTCCCAAGCAAGCTGATGGGTAAGGTACTTGAATCCCCGATTCTCTTCGCCGAGCCTGTTGCTTACGGGTACACGCACGTCATCGAAAAACAGCTCGGCGGTGTCCTGACCTTTAAGACCGATCTTGTCGAGCAGCCGGCCCTTGGAAAAGCCGGTCCGGTCTGCCTCCACGCACACCAGTGTAAGATCCTTGCCTGCAGGATCCAGCTTGGTAGCCGTTACCACCAGGTCGGCGTTACCGCCATTGGTAATAAAGGTCTTCTGACCAGACACTACGTATTCATCACCTTCCTGGCGTAGTACGGTGCGCATGGATCGCAGGTCACTGCCGATTCCCGGCTCGCTCATGGCAATCACGCCGATCATCTCACCGCTGACCATTTTGGGTAGCCATTTATGTTTCTGCTCTTCTGAACCGTAGGCGACCAGATAGGGGGCGACGATCTCCGAATGGGTAGTGAAACCCACAGCGGTGGCGTTGGCACGTGCCAGTTCTTCGATCATCACTGCCGAATGCCCGAAATCACCACCCGCACCGCCGTATTCTTCAGGCACAGTTGAGCACAGCAAGCCCATTTCGCCGGCTTTCAGCCATACCGCCTTGGGCACGATACCGACCGTTTCCCATTCGTGCAGATTCGGAACGATTTCCCGCTCGATGAAGCGACGAGCCTGCTCTCTGAACATGTTGTGGTCTTCACGAAATACTCTTCGCATCGTGACGCTCTCCTTGACGGCGTGTTACTGATCTTTGTAATCGGGCTTGCGCTTTTCCACGAAGGCGTTGACCGCCTCCTGATGATCGGCGGTGTGGTGCGCCAGCGATTGATACGCGGCGGACAGCTCCAGCAACGAATCCAGCCGCATATGCTGACCCTCGCGCAACAATCGCTTGCACAGGCGCAGGGCATGGCCGGGATTCGCAGCGATGCGCTCGGCCAGCGCCAGAACCTCGGACTCGAGATCCTCGGGAGCACAGACCTTCTCCACAAGCCCCCATTCAAGCGCCTGTGCCGCATCAATAGTATCCCCGGTAAACGCCATCAGACTCGCCTTGGGAATACCGATAATCCGGGGCAGCAGCCAGGCACCGCCATCACCGGGAACAATACCGAGTTTGACGAAGCTTTCAGCGAACAGCGCCTTGCTGCTGGCATAACGAATGTCGCACATGCAGGCCAGATCCAGCCCGGCACCAATAGCAGGCCCGTTGACGGCCGCAATGATCGGAATATCCAGCTCGTAGAGCGCCAGCGGGATTTGCTGAATACCATTGCGGTAGGTATCACGAAGTTGATACGGCGAACCACCGAAAATACCGTCCCGGTTCTGCATGTCCTTGATATTGCCACCGGCGCAGAACGCCTTGCCGTTGCCGGTCAACACCATCACCCTGGCGCTCTGGTCACGCCTGAGCTGCGCACAGAGATCGACGAATTCCTGCATCTGCGCAGGGTCGGACAGCGCGTTGCGGGTATCCGGACTGTTCATCCTCACCACTACTACACCGCCGTTTCTTTCAACTTGAAGAAATTGCTCCATGGGTGTAATCCTTATTCTGAAATAGGACGCTGTTCGTTGTGTGATTGCGTGATGAGCGGCCAGAAGCCTTCCGCACCGGCATTGCACACAGCCTCTCCGAGCAACTTGCTCCAATAGGTGGACGAGCCGAATTCGCTGCGCCAGGCCCACAATCTGCGGGTCAGCAAATGGAGCGAGTATTCCTGCGTAAAGCCAATCGCACCGTGCACCGAATGCCCGATACTGGTGGCCTGGCTGGCCGCATCGGAGGCGCTGACCTTGGCCGCAGCGATGCTGAACGTCGCCAACGCTGTATCAGACTGCGCAAATGCTGCTTCGGCTGCAATATTCGCCGCAGCAGCCTGTTCAGCCAGTACCGCAAGCTGTTGCTGGATGGCCTGAAACGCGGAAATGGGACGACCAAACTGTTTTCGCTCGCCTGCATAGGCCGAGGTAAGCGTCATTATTGCCGTCAAGGCACCTGCAATCTGCGCAGAGCGCAGCATCGCACCGCCAGCCAACAGCACCGAAGGCGACAATCCGGCAGGCAATGGCGCCGAAGCCAAGGGCAGCGCGGCGGAAAAGTGCAATATATCGCGCGGCTCACCGGCAACGTTCACACCCTCCACAATACGTTCTGCGGCGGCCGGCTCCAGCAACACCACGTCATACCCCGCGTCGCTGGTCACGACAGTAACCACCAGTTCGGCGTTACGTCCCCAGGGGACATAACGCAGTTCACCTGACAGCGCACCAGCAGAACATGTCAGGGTGGAGTCAGTGGCAACAGTCAGGATTCCACTGCGCGAACCGATACCGCATTGCTCGAGCAACCAGTTACCCAGCAGCATTTCGACCAGCGGCACTGGTGCGGCATGCTGACCGGCCGCACGCACGATAACAAAAAGGTCAGCCCAGCTGGCCTCGGAACCGCCCACTTCCTCCGGCGCTCCGGCAAGCGTAATGCCGTTTTCCTCGAGCGCTCGCCAAAGATCGGCTGGCCACACGTTCTGTTCAGCCGCGCGGACATATTCCGGCGTAGCGATATCACTCAACAGACGCTCTATAGTCGACTCAAAAAGTTCTCTCATTATCGAAGCCCCAGTCCACGTGCAATGATCCCGCGGAGGATTTCACGAGTACCTCCACGCAGCGAGAAGGAAGGAGCCATCTGGGTCAGATACGCCAGCACCTGCGCGTGGTCGGATCCTCCTCCCACCTGCGGCTGATCTTCAAGCAGCAACTGCAGTATTTCGGGTAGATCCTGTTCAAACACGTTGCCCAGATCCTTTACGCAGGAGGCGGCCCAGGCCGGGTTTTGTCCTTCGCTGAGTTGTCTCGTGACGGCCAGGGACATATTGCGCAACGTGACCAGTCGTGCGGTGATGCGCCCGATATCGCGCGCCTGCAACGCATCAGGCTGTTTGCCGATGGCGGCAATCCCCGTGTGTATGAGGGCGATACTGCTCAGGAAGCGCTCCGGGCCGCTACGTTCGAATGCCAATTCGGCGGTCACCTGGCCCCAGCCGTTGCCTTCCGCACCAATCAGCGCATCGTTATCAAGCTGGACGTTATCGAAGAACACTTCGTTGAAATGCTCGTTGCCGGACAGATCGGCAATCGGCCGTATCGTAACGCCAGGCAAGGACAGGTCGATAATGAACTGCGACATACCGCCGTGCCGACCGCTCTCCTCTTTGTCACCTGTACGCACCAGGGCAATCATGTAATGCGAATGCTGGGCGTTGGTAGTCCAGACCTTTTGCCCATTGAGCAACCAACCTGCCTCAGTCTTCTGTGCGTTAGATGTGATCGACGCCAGATCGGAACCGGAGTTGGGTTCGCTCATTCCGATACAGAAATAGCTCTCTCCGCGACAGATCGGCGGGAGATATTTTTCTCTCTGCGCTTCGGTACCAAAGCGCAGTATCAAGGGTGCGCTCTGGCGATCCGCGATCCAGTGCGCCGAAACCGGCGCGCCAGCGGCGAGCAATTCCTCGATGATCACGTAACGGGCAAAGGGTGACGCTTCGCCACCACCGTACTGCTTCGGCAGGGCCATCCCCAACCAGCCTCTGGAACCAAGCAAACGACTGAACTGCGCGTCGAATCCCATCCAGGAATAGGCACGCTTCACTGCGGGATAACCTTTCAGCGCTTCTGCCAGAAACGCTCTGACTTCCCGGCGAAGCGCCTCTGCCTCATCGGGAATAGTGCTGTATTTAAACTGGGAGATACTCATCAACAAGTCACTCTTGGCTACTCAAAGCACCTCAGGCAGCAACCGGCGGGGCTGCCCGCCGCCACTCCAGCGGGCGCCCCGCTGGAGCGGCAATATCAGCTGCCGGTCAAATTGCCGTTTTTGCGTCTGCTGCGTCGAACATCGCGTTGATATCGCCGGATGTAACGGGCTTGCCATCCTTGCGCGTCACCTCTGCACCACCCAATCCCAACGCCGGCTCGATGCTGACATGCGTAGCCTGGGCACGCAGAGCAGCAACTGTGCAGTTCTCGCGACCCAGAATCGAGAACGGGTCATAAGAAAATTCCCGCATGGCGTTGAGGTGAGTGACCTTGTCGATCTGCTGACGGGTCAGGTGCTTGAGGCCAGCCCAAACAGTCTCGGGCGACTCAGGCCAAGTGCAGTCAGAGTGCGGGTAATCGCTTTCCCAAGTGACCATGTCTTCATTCATGAAGTGCAGGTTCTGCAGGCCGAAGTTGTCTTCGATGAAGCAGGTAATGAAATGCTTGTAGAAGATATCGCTTGGCATCTTTCCACCGAAATCCGCGTTGGTCCAGGCTTTATGGTGACGGTGAGTAAAGTCAGCGCGCTCGAGCAGGTACGGCACCCAGCCAATGCTGCCCTCGGACAACGCCATACGTAACGTGGGGAACTTCTTCCACATAGGTGCCCAGATCCAGTCAGCCGCCGCATTGGCGATCGAGATCGGCATGGTAGTGATCCAGGCATCAATAGGCGACAGATCCGAAGCATGCTCAGCCTTGCCCCCCGAGCCGATGTGGCAGCAGATCACTACGTTGTTGTCCGCACATGCCTTCCACATCGGATCCCAATACTCGTCGTGGATCGACGGATAACCCAGGCGGGCAGGATTGTCAGAGAAAGACAGCGCATGCACACCTTGCGCCGATAGCCGCTTGATCTCAGCAACTGCTGCGTTCATGTCCCAATAGGGCACCAGCATCAGGGGGATGAAACGGCCCGGCATGGCATTACACCAGTCATACAGATGCCAGTCGTTATAGGCGCGAATCGCCGCCAAGGCGACATCTCTGTTCGAATGGGCCTGGAAGCGCTGACCGGCAAAGCCAGGAAAGGTTGGAAAACACAGGGAGCCAAGCACCCCGTTAGCATTCATGTCATCCACCCGGGCCTTGACGTCCCATGTGCCACGGCGCATCTGGTCGTAGCCAAGCGGCTCCATCCCGTATTCTTCCTTCGGGCGTCCTACAACGGAATTAAGCCCCATGTATCCAGTGGCTTCATCCTCGAAGACCCATACATCGCGCTCACCCCGTTTCTCAACGCGCGGCTCGCGACCTTTGAATTTTTCTGGCATGTGGTGCTTGAACGCGTCCGGCGGCTCAATGGCGTGATCGTCCACACTTACGAGGATGAGGTCGTCGAGTTTCATGGTTGTTCCCCTTCGCTTTTCGCGGATTGTGATTGTTGACTCATGATAGACCAAGATACATAAAACTTAAACACTTTTTTGATTTGTGTATATATAGCATTTTTGCGGGACTGCCAGCGGAGCCGGCCGGCTGCAGAAAAGGGGTAAGAATGGGAATCTGAACGAAAAAAAAGGCCGCCAGCAGAGCTGGACGGCCTGTTCAAGCCTCTAGAAAGAGAGCATCAATCCCAGATAACGTGCAACTGATGCGGGCCGCGCAATTGCGCACCGGTGATCTCGGGGGCAGGCTTCGACGGGTCGAGCCGTATATTAGGCATCATGTCCAGTACAGTATTGAGCGCGCAGTTGATTTCCGTCTTGGCCACGAACTGACCGATACACATGTGGGGGCCGAAACCAAAACCGAACGAGGGACGCGGACGACGGTCAATATCAAATACGTCCGCATTCTCATAGACGTCTTCATCGCGGTTGGCGGAGCTGACGATGCAGGAGACCATCGCGCCCTTTGGAATCTTGACGCCACGAATCTCGGTGTCCTCTGCGGCCTGGCGAACCTTGAAGGTCGCTACCGGTTCATAGCGAATGGACTCATCGATGGCCTTGTTGACCAGACTGCGATCATTGCGCACGCGCTCCAGCAACTCGGGATTCTCAAGCAACAACGTCATCAGGGTGCCAAACGTACGCGTGGTAGTCTCCCCGGCGGCCGGTAACAGTGAACGCACAAAGGTAGTAATTTCGTGATCATCCAACGAGCGGCCCTCATATTCAGCCTGGATGAGACGACTGATCAGATCATCGCCTGTACCACCCTCGGCGCGACGCTCGGCGACGACCAGCTTGATCGCGTCATACAGGGCACCCACGGCTTCCATCGCTGCCTTCTTGGCAGCCTGGGCCTTGGCCGGGTCTACCTGTGGCCCAGCCAGAATGGCCAGGGCCCAAGCGGCGTACTGTTTGATCTTCTCAGGTTGGTCGCTGGGGAAGCCTATGAGCGAATAAATCACCCTGATAGGAAAATACAGAGCGAAATCCATCAGATCCGCACTCTTCTGCGGAACCAGGGGTTTGATGAATTCTTCCCGGATGACACCGTCTATACGATCTGCTTTCCAGCGATTGACCGTGTCCGGCATGAACACTGGCTGCAAAAGGTTGCGCATGTTCCGGTGCTGATCGCCGTCCATTGCTGTAAGGATCAGTCCGTCGAAGAACGCACCCAGACCTTCAGCGATAAACCCGCTGGTAAATTGCGAAGCGTCTCGCATTACATGCATGACGTCGTCATATTTGAACAGCGTGAAGCATGGGCGATTCGGATCCACCCCTGCTATGGATGGCACCCCCAGTTGCTCCATGAAATTACCTTCCATGACGGGGTTGGTTTTCCGCATCTTCGCGTAAACGGCGTGAAGGTCGATATCACTACCTTGATAATTGCTTGCCACATCGGCAAACACCTTCTCCAGCTCGCTTTTGGGCGCATTGGACATGATCGTCTCCCTTTAATATTCTATTAATTTTGTCAGGCTAGCTACAGGGTCTGAAGTTCGGTCGCTGACTAAAGCTTAAGCTCCGCGGCAGCGTAATTGAACCCTTTTAAATATTTTGATTAACTTCCATCCCCCCACACTACCACTTGGGATTGGCTCATTCCCATAATCAATATGCCTGCTGGACATAGGTCATACGCCCGCCCGCCAGCATCAGAGCACAATACATATTGAGCTCGGTAATCTGAGGCTCACTGAAATATGGTGCCAGCGCCGCATAGTGCTTGTCGTCCAGCTCCATGTAGTCGCCGGCGAAAAGACCGGCAAATGTCAGGGCAGCCTGCTCGGCGGGAGTAAACCGATCACTGTCCGTCGCCAGGCAAGCGATATCCTCTTCGCTTACCTCCTCCGACTTTCGTGCCAGTTGGCAAACTTGGCAGGTAGTAACGCTGGCGACCTTCAGCCGCACCAGCTCGCGCACACGCTCGCTCAACAGACTGTGGAAATGAAACTGTTCTAGCAACGCGAGCCAGCCTTGCGCAAGCGCTGGACGATGCGCCCATACCTGTACTGGCACGCTGGAGCTGAGCATTCCTGACTGCAGCCCCCGCTCCAGGGTATCTGCCAGGCTATCTGGTAAAGCCGACAGCGGAACGGGTGAAATTCGTGACATAAACCACCTCGCGCCGACCCTGGTCGGCATACTTGTCAGACCAGGCGTTCGATCAGCGTAGCGGTTCCCATGCCACCAGCGCAGCATATCGCCTGCATGGCGTAGCGACCGTTACGACGTTCCAGCTCATTCAACATTGAAGTCATGATCCGTGCGCCACTTGCACCTAGAGGGTGGCCAAGGGCAATGGCACCGCCATTCACATTCAGGCGATCTGCCGACACGCCTATTTCCCTGAGCCAGGCGATAGGTACGGATGCAAAGGCTTCGTTGATCTCGAACAGATCTACATCGTCGATCTTCAGATCGGCTTTGGCCAGAATTTTACGCGTAGCCTCAATGGGACCCGTGAGCATCAGCGTTGGATCCGCGCCCACCGTTACAGTCGCTCTGATCCGCGCCCGGGGCTTCAGGCCCAAACGGGACGCCGTCTCCGCGGACATCAGCAGCAGCGCAGCAGCACCATCAGAAATTTGCGACGAATTACCTGCCGTGACTCGCCCGTTCTCCGGACGGAAGCTGGTCTTCAGGCTAGCCAGCTTTTCAAGAGAGGTGTCGCGCCGAATGGTTTCATCGGCAGTAAGCAGCCCGGTGAAACCCTCATAGCCCTTCTCGCAGTATTCGCCTGCCGGTACTGGAACAATCTCTTGTTCGAAATACCCAGCATCCGCAGCAACGGCCGCACGACGATGGCTTTCAAGAGCGAATGCGTCCAGCTCATCACGGCTGATCTGCCATTTTTCCGCCACGCGCTCCGCTGCCTCGCCCTGGGAGGTCAGCTCGTGTCGCTCCAGCGCCATCCAGCCGAACGCTTCGCCATGTATCTCGCGGTTGCTGCCCATAGGCACCCGGCTCATGCTTTCCACTCCACCGGCAATCACGATCTCTGCAGCTCCGGCTGCAATGGCGCCCACTGCAGCATGTACCGCCGCTTCACCGGAGCCGCACTTGCGATCCAGCGTCAGGCCCGGCACAGAAGCGGGCCAACCCGCGCCCAACAGGGCCGTGCGCGCGACGTTGGCCGACTGCTCTCCGATCTGCGTCACACAACCGAAGATGACGTCATCAATCTGCTCGGCGGAAAGCCCCGTGCGCTGCAACAGCTCATTGATGACCAACGAGCCCAGGTGGTCGGCACGGACGCCAGCCAGGCTGCCGCGAAAGCGGCCAACCGGCGTGCGTACTGCGTCGACAATGACGATATCATTCATAACGCACTTCCTTTGAGCCCGGAACCGGGAACTCGATTGCCTTCATGGTACTGATATACGCCGTGCCCGGTCTTGCGCCCCAGCCGTCCGGCAGCGACCATCTTGATGATCAGCGGGCAAGGCCGAAACTTCTCACCCAGCGTTTCATGCAAGTAACGCAGTACGGACAGGCGCGTGTCCCAGCCTGTGAGATCGCCCAGTTCGAGCGGACCCATAGGGTGATTGAAGCCCATACGGAGCGCAGTATCGATATCTTCGGCGGTAGCGGTGCCCTCCTGAAGCATATACATCGCCTCATTACCCAACAGCGCAGACATGCGACTGGTAGTCAGGCCGGGAGATTCGTTGACGGTGATTGACGTCTTGCCAATCGCATCGCAAAGATCCTTGACCCTCGCGACAGTTTCATCGCTGGTAGCCAGTCCGCGAACCAGCTCGACCAGCTTCATCTTGTGCACCGGATTGAAAAAATGCATCCCTATGAAGCGCTCGGGAGCAGGAACCGATGCTGCAATTTCGGTGACACTCAGGGCCGACGTGTTACTGGCGATGATGGCGTTATCCACCATCAGACTGGCGGCCTGCATAACCACCGCTTTCTTGATTGCAAGCTGTTCGGAAACGGTCTCCACCAGCAGGTTGGCGCCTACTGCCGCCTCGGACAAGTCTGCATTGACCGTCAGCCGATCCAGGGCAGCCCGCCCCTTCTCTTCACTGACCTTGCCCAACCGGACACCATCACCCAATATTTTTTCAACACTTGCATAGGCTTTCTCGAGGGCAGCGGCATTGGTATCCACCAATACTGTCTCGAAACCTGAGCTCGCGAAGGCATGGGCAATACCGGTGCCCATCAGACCTGCGCCCACTACCACTACCTTGTTGCTTTTGTCAGCACCCATGATAAAGAGCCTCTTATACGTTTTTTTCACTGACCACGTTGCGGAGCGTACCAATACCCTCGACGGAGGCTTCCACGACATCCCCTGGACTCAGGAAACGTCCGGTTCCCATGCCAACACCGGCAGGTGATCCGGTGAAGAGAATATCTCCGCAGGCGAAACTGGACCGCGCATGCACGAAAGCGATCAGCTCGCCCACATCCCAGGTCATGTCGGCCGTTGTTCCGTCCTGACGTACTTCGCCGTTTACCGCCAGTGTCAGACGCAGCTTGGGCGAGCCCTGTGGGAACTCATCCTTGGTGACAATCCACGGCCCTACACCCGTGGTGCGATCCTGGCTTTTGGCAGAAAACAGATCCATGCCAATACCTTTAGGGCCGCTACGCTGCAGATCTCGCGCACTGACGTCATTGCCCACGGTATAGCCGAGCACACAAGCAAGCGGGTTCTGCAGATCGATCTGGCTGCTGCCGATCACCGCCACAAGCTCCACCTCATGATCCAGCTCCTTGGTGAGTGGTGGGTAACGGATTGGATCATTCGCGCCAATCAAGGCACCGTAGGCCTTGAGGAAAGCGACCGGCTGGACGGGTGCGTCAAGTCCGAAATCATCCTGCAGATGCGCAAGATAGTTGGCACCCGCCACCACCACACGATTGGTCGGATCAACTGGTGGCAGGAGCACGATATCAGCCATCGTCACTGGCTTGGCAGCCAGTGACAATGCGCTGATCCCGGCACCACCGGCGACTCGGGGTGCCCATTCCTGAAAATCACCCAGGATCGGATTGACTTCGTCATGCTCGAGATCGACGACCGCCCAGAAGGGCTTGCCGCCGTTAAAAGAGCAGCGTGCCAGTTTCATCAGGCACCTACCTTACCGGCTGATTTGGCGGGGTCTCCCACCTTGCCGACCTTTGCCGGATCCAGGTGCAGCAGCTCACAGGCATTCTTCCACCGGATGCGATCCATATCTTCCTGGGAAAGCTTCAGATCCGAGGTCAGGTCATGACGTACTGCATCACTGCCGCCAAAATTGGAACCGTAAAGCACCCGGTCAGCACCAATCACTTCCACCATTGCCTGGCGCATGGGCACCTCGTGCAATTCGACGTCAAAATAGAAGTTACGCAGATACTCCAGGAAAGGCTTCTTGTTATAGGACACGTCAAGGTTCGGGTTGGTCTGCGCCATCCGACCGAGCTGATAGGGTACATAACCGCCGCCGTGCGTAATGTAGACCTTCAGGTTCGGGAAGCGATCGAATACACCACCGTTGATCATGTACCAGAAACATTTGGTTTCGTCGTAGTTCATGCCGAGGATCGCGGTTGTTTCGTAACGGTCGGTATTGGCTTCCTTGCCCCAGGTCACTGACTGGTTGTAGCCGTGCACAAACATGGGCACATCCAGGTTACACAGCGCCTCCCAGACGGGATCCATTTCCGGCGAATCGAACTCCAGTCCGCCGAAGTTGGAACCACCGGCTACCAGGCCTTTGGCGCCCAGCTCGGTGACCGCCCGACGAATCTCCTTGGCCGCCTCGACGGGCACGTTCAACGGTGCATGCGCCCAGAACATAAGGCGATCAGGTGCTCCGGAGCAATACTTGGCCAGTGAGTCGTTCACCGTTCTGGCAAAGGGAACGCCAAACTCGGGTTCAGCCCAGTACATGTAGCAGTGACTTGGCACGGAGATGACCTGGGCATTCTGACCAGCGGCGTCCATCCCGGCGAGGCGGTGCTGGGGGTCAGCCCATTTGGCCATGTACTCGGCTACCTGCAGCGTTTCGCCGCGGGCGTGGGCCTCGCGCAAGGCCTTTTTCCGTTCCGGCGCGCCCAGTGTCAGAATCCATTCGCCAACACGCAGCTTTATATCGCCATCAGACTGCGATTCAAAAGCCGGCCCCCAATGCGGGTGCTGGTCGTAGTATTCCGGGTGCGGCGCATGTGCATGAAGATCGATAAGCATGAGATAAATCCCTGTTCTGATTGTTCTGGGTGAAAGCGCGCAGGCGTTGAATATCTCAATACGCCTGGCTTGCATGCGACAGCATAATACATATTGAGCATAATTCAAAAATCTGTTCAATTTTTTTGTAGTCTGAACAGGTTTCTGGCGTAAAGCATCAAGTCGATTCTACCGCTCCCAACACTGGGGGAAACCAGATAACCAATTGTTTTTTAACAGATTATTTTACCAACCATGAACAAAACGCGCAGCAGTCAGCAGCGTTTCGCGGGGAAAGGTGCAGAGAAACATACGAAAAGATTAGCGAAGCGGCTTGCTACAGATTCTGTAGCAGTGTTCAAACATCGTAAACCGGAGCACTACAGCTATAACGCAAAGCGCATTCCAGGCCCCCAGGGCCGGGGGCGGGAATGTTCCGGGGCAGCAGGTCCCCGAATTCAGCGACGGGTTCGGGAGGTGGAACCCATGATCAATGAAGCGAAAAGTCTTTTCACCCGCACGGGCAACAGCCGCCGACCAGCTCTCTCCGGAACTAGCACCTCGCTCAGCACATAACGAATAATCATTTCGCAGATCAACTCCCTGTCCAGCTTGACCCCAAGCCTCGCATCCCAGTCATCGAAGACGATATCCAGCGTATCCTGAAAACGAAGGATCGAATCATGAAAGATACGCCTGAAGAAACCCAGCGCATATTCCGGTGCCACAACCAGCAAACGCTGTGCCCGGCTTTGCTCCAGGTAGTCATCGATAAAGCTGATCAACGCATTGAGCCGCGCTTCAGGCTCCTCGACAGTGCTGATCGTATTGAGCAGAACCTGATGGAAATCATCCCGCTTGTGGCGGGAGAACGTATCAAGCAGATCCTCCTGGGAGGAAAAATAACGGTAGAAGGTACCGCGGGACACACCTGCCAGCTTGCACACCTCAAGAATGGAAATACGATCAGCACCAGAAAGCAGCACCACTTCTTCGGTGGCCCGCAAAATGCTGCTGATCGTTTCTTCAGATCGACGGTTGGGCTTCACTACCCGCGTTTTCCCCCCCGTCAGAACTGAATCCGGCCTACGCGCGGCACCCGAACGGCTTACTGACTCCCCCTTCCCCCTCATTACTTCAGTCTCTGCAGCTTCCTTATCAAGCATCATGTCCCCCTCCTGTCAGCGTCATCAAAGGCTACTCTATCAGTTTAACTGGTCACAATCAGCAATTTCTGTTCAACTCAGGCTAGAGACAACGCGAAAAATACAATATAGAATTAAATTCTGTATTAAAAATAAAACCACCAGACTCCCATAGTGAGCTGGCCGGAAGGAGATTTCGTATGAGCGGTACTGGAAATGCAGAGACGTGGTTCGTTGGAGAGCAGGACACGGTGATCGCAGCGCTGGATCGAGCTGTTGCACGCCATCCAGAACGAGTCTTCCTCGACTTTAGCGGAGAGTTATACACTTTTCGTGATGTTGATTTAATTTCTACCAAGCTTGCCCACTCCCTGTCTGAACTGGGTGTTCAGGCTGGCCATACGGTCGTCACCATGCTGGACAACAATATTGACGCTGTTGTCTGCTGGCTGGCAGTTAACAAGCTCTGCGCTGTCAGTGTGCCCATCAATACCGCCTTGCGCGGGGAGTTCCTGCGCCACCAGATAGCCGATGCCGACACCCAGCTGCTGATTTGCGAAGCGTCTTACCTGGAACGCGTAGCCGCCGTCGCCGGTCAGCTTGATGCCCTCAAGCTCGTTCTTCATCGCGATACACTTGAGACAGCTATCGACTGTGCAGTTCCCGTTGCCGCGCTTGATGAGCACAGAGGTCAGGATGCGACGCCGTTTGAAGTGAAGCCAGCGCCGTCTGATCTGTCCTGTTTGATCTACACCTCAGGCACCACCGGCCCCTCCAAAGGATGCATGGTCAGCTACAACTTCATGTGCAATCTGGCGCGCTTGCAGCTGCGTTCCGGCTCGGCAAATGAAAATGACGTCACCATCACTCCCTTGCCCCTGTTTCATATGAATGCTCTGTGCGTGACCATCATCGCCAGCATCATGGTTGGCGCCCGGGCCGCCATCCTCCCCCGCTTCTCCGTTTCCAACTTCTGGCCGGAGGTGGAACGCAGCGGTGCGACCATCGCCTCCATTCTTGGTGGCATGGGTGGGCTTCTGGCAAAAGCTCCAGACAACGATGCAATGAAGCGCTGCTACGGGCAAATTCATACTGCCCGCGGCAATCCTTACACGGAGGAAACCAAGGAAATATGGCGTTCACGCTTCGGCACACAGCTCGTTGGCGGCAACGGCTACGGCCTTACCGAAGCCTGCGTGATTACCTCGCTTGCCGCTGGCGAGTATGCCAAACCCGGTTCATCCGGCAAGCGCATTCCGGATTTTGACGTGCGTATCGTGGACGATAATGATCATGAAGTTCCGCCCAACGTACCGGGGGAAATCGTTGTGCGCCCGCTACGCCCGGATATCATGTTCCAGGGGTACTGGCGCCGACCTGAAGCAACATTGGAACTGATGAGGAATATGTGGTTTCACACCGGAGACATCGGGAAGTTCGATGAAGACGGGTTTTTCTTCTTCGTTGATCGCAAGAAGGACTATCTGCGACGCCGTGGTGAAAACATATCCAGCTTCGAAATGGAGTCAGCCTTCGCCGTCCACCCGGCCATTTCAGAAGTGGCAGTACACGCGGTACTGTCAGACAAGGGCGAAGACGATGTGAAAGTTACCGCCATTCTGCACGAGGGCGCGCAACTCGCGGAGGAGGAGCTGTTTCACTGGGCCATGGATGCAGTGCCCTATTATGCCCTCCCCCGCTATATCGAATTTCGCAGCACCTTACCCAAGAACCCCCAAGGCCGCGTGCTCAAATACCAGTTGCGAGATGAGGGCAAGACAGAAAACACCTGGGATCTGGAAGATACCAACATCAGCGTCAAGAAACGCTGATCTCCCCTATAGCTCTGCGCAATGCGCAGAGCTATCACTCTCATGACCGCTGCCCACAGCTCCGCAGCTGTCTGAAGCCAAGAGTATCTGAGGCATGAGTTACTACCAGGCAACAGAAGATCTGCGAGAAAGGCATTAAGGGCCTCGGATCCTTCTGATCCAGACCCTCCACACAACCGAACTCAGTACTCCTTCACGGGTATATCGGCGGGTCTTGAGTTGTAGCCCGGCAGGTGTAGGCCGCCATCCACATGAATCGACTCTCCCGTCACGAACCGCGCCATCTCGGAAGCGAGGAAGGCTACTACCGGGCCAATATCCGCTTCAGGCTCGCCGCTGCGCCCCAAGGGTCGCATGGATGCGGAGCGCTCTGCGAACCCCGGATTCTCGGCCGCCAGCTTGTGAAAGGTGGCACCCATTGCGGTCGGTGCGATGGCGTTCACTCTGATATTAAAGCGCCCCCACTCGGCAGCCGCGCTGCGCGTAAGACCGAGGATCGCCGACTTGGCGGTATTATAATCGGCATGCAGCCAGGCACCGATCTCCGTATCGATGGAATAGAAATTTATGATGGCTCCACCACCCCGTTTGCGCATCAATGGCAACGCCGCGCGCATGGCCCACCAGGCTGCCCATACCGTCGTGCCCAACGTCTGCTCGAGCATCTCATCGGATTTATCTTCCATCAGCACATTGGGTGTGGGGGCAAAAGCGTTGTTGACCAGAATATCCAGCCCGCCAAAGTGCTCCTCCGCAGCCTGAACCGCATCAATTATATTCTGCTTATCCGAGACATCTGTCTTGAAGAACAAGGCCCGGCCACCTTGCGCGCGCAGATCGGAGACGACCGCTTCGCCCAGGGCCGGGTTCAGCTCGGCAACCACAACAGCCGCGCCTTGTTTGACAAAATAGCGCGCGACGCCTTCCCCGATGCCTCCGCCGGCACCGGTGATCAGGGCAACCTTGTTCTCGAGCAGTCTCATAATCAGCAGCCTTCTTAATAAACACTTTTTTTGTTAATGTTCATATTATCCCACATTTATCGGTTCTTCCACTTCAAATCCATTTCGTTTTCCAAGGGCATATATAATGATTTTTCGTCGTCGCGTGGAAATCCACACACAGCATAACGGTGAAGTTCGAGCGGCTCTGGAAGATGACTTCCACCATTTCAGAGTCAGCATTCAACACCAGCACGGGACTGTCACCGCAGTGAAAGGTTACGCTGTCCGATACCCTTTCACAGCCTGCCCGGCCGCTGCAAAACCACTCGAGTCACTGATAGGCATGTCCCTATCCGACATAGCCCACAGCGTCACCAGGGTAACGGACAGCCGCCATCAATGTACCCATATGCTTGATCTGGCGGGACTGGCTATCGCTGCCGCAGCGCGGAGTACATTGCACCGCGTATACGACATCACCATCGCCAAACGGGTGGCTGGCCGCACGGCACCCCAGCTACTGCGGGATGGCCAGCTGGCTCTTCAATGGCAGACTCAGGGAACGCTCATAGAGAGCCCTGCCCTCTATGCCGGAGTTGATCTGAATCATGGCATGGCTGGCTGGGCGATCAAGACCCTGCCGCCGGAAGAGGCCGAAGCCGCTTTGTTATTGCGCCGCTGCACGATCATTTCACGGGGGCGTGAATTCGACCTGGACGCAGAACAACATGCCCGCAGCACCGGGCTCTGTTTTGCTCAGCAACCTGAGCGCGCCGAGCACGCCTTGCGCATGAAAGGCTCGACCCAGGATTTTACCGGCCGCGGCGATCAGCTTTGCGCCGGAGATCGGGACTGGCTCGCGGGACTTGAAGACCAGATCCGTCCTGCCACCTGACTGACCCTTCTCAAGCCGCACTTCAACCCATCAAGAAGAAGCCCGCCAAATAGGCGGGCTTCTGTACTGTCAAAGCAACCGAGCCGCCTCTTACAGGAACACGGCCAGATTGGCGGTTCCGAGTACTGACTGATCCAGCAGGGCTTCACGCTTGGCCAGTTTGAAGCTGCCATCCGTCTCCCGACGAATGAGATCCCGACGCTCGCAGCTGATCACATCCACATGATGATCACTGAAACGACTGCGTGTCAGCAGCAGGTAGCTGGTGACGGCAAACTCATTCGGATTGGCCGTTTCACGAATCAGAACGTTGGTAATCAGACGTCGTGTACGCGACGGTGGATCCTCAGCCCAGGCGCTCTGACCGGAAAGCCGCAGGATGCGCCCCATTACCGAACGATAATCATCATGAAAATGCATCACCGACCGCACAAAGCTCTTGGCATGATCCACGCCCAGACGGGTATGGCGTAACGGTGCGGTATAGACCAGATCGGTGGCCAGACGCGCACCCCACTCGTTCAGGCGTAACTGGTCGAGCAGCGCCGCCTCTTCGTATAGAAAAGTGAGGATGGCACTGTATTCAGCGGATCCAACAGCTACATATTGACCCTGACTCACATCAGAGTTCTGTTCTTGAACTTGCTGCATGAGAAGCTCCTGTTCTTGTTGATCTGGGTTTATTCGGCGTTCATCAGCTCGTTCCAGTACAGCCACCAATGCCACTGAGTATCGTCCTTGGTGAAGCCTTCGTTGACGATCCCCGGGCCAGGCCAGCCTTCAGGTTTGCCGGTTTCATATACAGCCTGATACTTCAGCGTCATGTGGCGACCCATAGCCCCCTTGGCGGACAATGTCATATGCGGCCAGGTATCAGAGTCGTCCTGTTCAACCATGCCGGAGGTGCCGAAAAGTTGAATAGTCTGCTTCAACATCTTCTCACGCAATTCTTCCGGAGCGTCTTTCTCTGCGAAAATCCAGTTGCAGAACTCAAGCTTGTTGGGGCCGCGCGGGATATAGGTATGCATGGTCATGGAGCCGACCACTGACCCATCCGGCTGTGGAATATAGACAAATCCGAAGAGAATATTCGGGAACATGCCGCCCACCTGCGGAGGCATGGACGTCAGAACCTTGAGTTGATCCTCTGTCAGGTTGTTCGACAACTGCGCGACCATATCTTTGGTCATGCCTGCAGGCGGCAGTGCATCGAGCTTCTGTTGAACGGTCAGATCGTCAGGCTCCAGGCCTGTCAGACGGCGGATCTTGCGCGCCAGGTCGATGCAGCGGAGCGCATGACCATGGGGAGAGCTGACTTCCACGCCATACATTTCCGGGGTCAGATCGGGCTCATCACTTTCCTCTTCTGCAGGCCCCTTCTTCGAATAGTTACCGACCTCTCCGAGCCAGCGGTGCAGAGTGAGCGTATGGAAACCATCCGCTGCAGACTGCTCACCGGCCGTTTTCCAGTTCGCATTGACGATAAAACGCTGTGGTGGCCCGAGAACCTCCATGCCTTTGTCGCTGCGCAGGAAAAGCATGTCGTAGTACCACTTGGCATCACCAAGAAACTCATCAAACGACGGGCCATCGATATTCCAGGTGGCGAAGATCAGTCCACCATAAGAAACGGAGCGTGCTTTCTTCAGACCAAGCTCGGATTCTTCGAGTATCGTGCCGTGCATACACTCGCGCTTTACCGGTGAGCCGATAAAGTCACCGTTAGGACGGAAAGCCCAGCCGTGATAAATACATTTATGGATTGTGGCGTTACCGCAATCAGTCAGCGCTACACGCATGCCCCGGTGTGGGCAGACGTTCAGAGTGACATGAATTTCACCGTTCTTGTCACGGGCAACGATAACGGAATCGGATCCCATATCACGTACAATGAAATCATTGGGCTCAGGAATCTCTGATTCGTGACCCAACATCACCCAGGTACGACCGAAGATCTTTTCCATCTCCAACTCGTAGATTTCAGGATCAGACAACACGCGCATCTGTACTTCGCGGGTTTCCGGGTAGATTAGCTCTGAAATCTTGGTGCCATCAGAGAGCACCGGGCTGGAATTAGTGAGCATATTCGCCTCCAATTATTAAGGATCTTATTCAGGCTTCTTCAAGCACAAAAATAAACACTTATTCAATATTTGTACACTAAATTACAGATTCATTTGTTACGAAACTTAGTAAAATCAATTAAATCTGCGTTAACACACACTCCCTGAGCAGCTTGGCTACTCGTACCGCTGCAAGCATCAGAACGGATTGCCAGGCGAGCCTACCTGTGTGCTCAGCTTACCGATGCCATCTATCTCCAGCTCCACCACATCCCCTGGCTTGAGATACCGCAACTGCTCGAGTCCGCAGCCGTTGCCTACCGTACCCGACCCCAGGAACTCACCCACATGAAGGGTTTCGGATTGCGAGATGTGTGCAATAACGTCCTCGAACTGCCAGCGCATATCCCGGGTATTACCGCGCCCCCACTCTTCGCCGTTGACGCGTGCGATCATGTTCAGATCGTAGGGATCACCCAGCTCGTCTGCAGTGACCAGGCAAGGCCCCATGACGTTGGCCGTATCGAAATCCTTGCCCTTGGCCGGACCGAGCATGCCGCTCATCTCCTTGGCCTGGGCATCACGGGCACTGATGTCGTTGAAAATGGTGTAACCAAAGATATGTTCGCGCGCATTTTCACGCTTGATATCCTTGCCCTTCCTGCCGATGTAGCAGCCGAACTCGAGCTCGAAGTCCAGCGCCTTGCTGAAGGCGGGCCACTCGAACTGGTCATCAACGCCTACCACGGCAAACCGGTTGCATTTGTAATAGATAGGTTGACGATTAAAGGTATCAATAACCCGATCATCGGCGCTGGTACTCATCGCCTTGAGCGTCGCCTCGGGGTCAGGCGTACGCATCGCACGCAAGCGGCGCGCGGCCGCAAAACTCTGGCGCAGATGCAGCTCGAAGCAGGAACAGTCGCGCATCTGTGGCGGCGGCTGAATGGGCGCACGCAGGTGCACGGCAGCCCGCTGACGTACAGCCTCGACAGGCGCTTTTGCAAGCAGCGACCGCGCCAACGACAACCCCTCCTCACCGGCCTCGGCCAGCGCCAGTACACTGCTCAGCGCGGCCGAGCGGCCACCTTTGAGAAGGGTATAGGCCTGCTGCAGATCAAGAACCGCCTGATCCTGGTCAAACAGAGCACCTGCCAGTTCCAACCCCTCGTCATTGACAAAAGTGACCAACCTCATGGGTGCAATCTCCTTGTTGTGATGCCGTTCATACCCGGCCGCTCACCGGCAAACAGGCACCCGTGATGACCTGCCCTTCCGCAGTCAGCAGGAAGGCGATGACAGCGGAAAGCGCTTCAGGCCTCACCCAGCTGGAAAAGTCTTGATCCGGCATATCCGCCCTATTGCCAGGCGTATCGATGATGCTTGGCATGACGGCATTTACCGTCACATCCCGGCTCTTGAGCTCTTCGGCCAGGGATTCGGTAAAGCGGGAAACGCCTGCCTTGGACGCTGCATAGGCCGCGACCCCACAGCCTGCCTTGAGTGCAGCGAGGGCGCTCACATTGACCACTCGCCCGTTGCTTGCCTTCAGAATATGTGGCAGCGCCGCGTGGGTACTTACCACTGCGGTTCGCACGTTCATCTGATACATGCGATCCCAGGTATCAAGCGCCCCGTCTTCAAAGGCTTCCCAGGCAAAGCCGCCCGCCACGTTGACGATCGCGTCGATATGGCCGAAGGCATCAGCAACCTGATGCATCGCTGACTCTGCTGAAGCAGGGTCGGTGAGATTGACTTCACCCAATGACAGAAAATCGGAGTGACCGGGAATGGCAGTGGGAGCCGGATTCAGATCCAGCGCGGCTACACGGGCACCGCGCTCAAGAAGCAACCTTGACAGAGCATTGCCGAGCACGCCAAAGCCGCCCGTCACGATTACTACGCGGCCTTGCAGACTAAGGTTCATCTAGAGGTCCTCTACGAGCTAATCTTATCTTTATTAACGCGAACCAAACAGCGCGGCTCGACCCAAATTATTAGAACACTTTTTTAATATATGTACAAATGATACTCTTGGCAAACTCAAGGCTGCCCCTTACAGGAACTGCGTGATGCCCAGAAAGCTGCCCGCTCTCACTGCCGATAACCACTCATTCTGGCAGGGAGGCAGGAATGGAGAATTGCTCATTCACCGATGTGAAGCGTGCAAGCGGTATTTCCATCCACCCTCCCCGATCTGCCCCACGTGCACCAGCTTTGAGGTGGCACCGCAGCGCGTATCGGGCAAGGGCGTGATAGCCAGCTTCACCATTAACCATCAGCCCTGGACACCCGAACTCGCGGCCCCTTTTGTCATCGCCATCGTCGAGCTGCAGGAGCAGAAAGACCTCCGCTTCGTCACAAATATCGAAGACACGCCGCCCGAGCAGGTGCATATAGGAATGAAAGTGCGGGTGCGGTTCCAGCAGGAAGATGACGTCTGGTTACCCCTATTCGTGAAGGATTGAGCATGCACGACCGACAGTACGAGAAAGATGTCGCCATCACCGGCATCGGCCAATCAGAAGTGGGCCGCCCGTCTACCTTATCAGGGATGCGCCTTACTCTGGATGCCTGCCTGGAAGCAATCAATGATGCGGGCCTGCGCAAGGAGGACATAGACGGCATAGCCTGCTGGCCGGGCGACAACAATAACGGGGACAGCTTTTCGCCAGTGGGTCCGCTTGCGCTGAAAAACGCTCTCGGGCTGGAGGTCAACTGGTTTGGAGGAGGTTATGAAGGACCGGGCCCCCTGACAGGCCTGATCAATGGTGCCATGGCAATCGCCAGCGGCATGTGCCGACACGTGCTGGTGTTTCGCACCATCACTGAATCCTCAACCCGGCAGCACAACAAGCAGGCCTCTGCACTGAGCAACAAGACCCTGGGCCGAGACAGCAGCTTTGCCTGGCAGTGGTATACGCCCTTCAATGTCCTGTCCGCGGCTAACCTCATGGCCATGTATGCGCAGCGCCACTTTCACGACTATGGCACTACCTCCGAGCAACTGGCACAGATAGCCCTCACTTGTCGCCGCAACGCGCAGCGCAATCCCAAGGCAATCTATCGATCTCCGATGAGCATGGATGACTACATGCAGTCCCGGATGATCTCCACCCCGCTGCGCATGTTCGATTGCGACGTTCACTGCGATGCGTCGACGGCCATCATCCTGTCCCGACGGGATGTCGCCAAAGACTGCCGCAACCCCCCGATCCGTATCGAAGCTATCGGGGCAGCTCTCAATCAGCCCTGGTCATGGGATCAGATTTCCCTTACCGAAGGCGCAGCATTCGATGTGGGCCGAATGATGTGGTCTCGCACCGACCTCAAGCCGAAGGATGTCGGCTCCGCTCAGTTATACGATGGTTTTTCCATCTTGACCATGATCTGGCTGGAAGCGTTGGGGTTGTGCCCAAAGGGTGAAAGCGGGCGTTTTGTAGAGGGTGGCCAGCGTATTGCGCTGGACGGGGAACTCCCGATCAATACCAACGGCGGGCAGCTCTCCGGTGGCCGCACGCACGGTCTGGGTTATGTACACGAAGCCTGCCTACAGTTGTGGAACAAGGCAGAAGGTCGGCAGATAGCCGATCATCAGGTAGCGGTAACTGCTGCCGGTGGCGGCCCGCTGGGGGGAAGTCTTCTGCTGGTGCGCGATTGAAGATTAGAACAGCACATCCTGCAATTCATTGCACAGACCGCAAAGCGCCTTGCCGAGCTCGCTGATGCCATCCTCGTCTCGCTGGCCACGGAACATGACCGCCGACACAGTGTAATCGATCGTCCTGGCCGGCGAGTATACCGGCGCGGCTACCGCCAGAATGCCAATTGAAAAATGACCATCGTCAATTGCCCATCCGCGCTCGGCGGCGTCTGCCACCTGTTGTCGATAGGTGGCATAGGACAATTGCCCTCCCCAGCGAATTTTTTCAAACATTTCGCGTGGCTGCTCAGCATCCAGATCCAGCTCAGACGCATACAAACGACCACTCGCACCCATCAGGATGGGCACCCGCTGCCCTTCACTCATATTGATACTGACATCCGTAGGGCAGGTTGCGGAACTGACGATAACACTCCTGTCACTTCCCATCCGACGCCACAGCGTGACAGTCACTTTTGAGTCGGCTGCGAAGCTTTCCAGCAACGGCTTGGCCCGCTGCACCTTTTGCCCCTGGGTCACGAATTGCTCGACCAGACGGGCCAAGCCAAACCCCGCAGAATAGCGTTTAGAGATTGGGCTGAACTCGACCATGTCTTCGGCCACCAGCGTTCTGAGGATATTGAAGCAAGTGCTCGGGTTGATATCGAGCTTCCTGGCGATATCCACGGAGCGCGCCGGAGCGCCGGCCTGGCTCAGGAAGCGGAGTATGCGAACGGCATTGACCACCGGTTTAACAGTTACCAGGGACGATTTCGCCATATTTCTGTCACTGCCGCGTGTCACTTCAGCATCCATTTTCAAAGTTTCGCTTCTATGATTGGGGAGGTATATTGATGATGCACTGTATGACAGTATATATAATATTCTCTATCAAGAATAGAATTTTGATAACGATTTACATCAGCGCCAAATTGCTTCTACATCGGCCTGATAAATATAGCGCTTGGTTGCCGTGCCCGCGTCAACGAGGTAATGCTTGAGCGCCGCCTCCAGCGCTTGATCCGAGTGGGTAACCCTGGCTCGCTGGCGAAGATAATCCAACCAGGACTCCACGATAAAGCGCTCAACGAAACGTTCCGGGTCGGCCAGATCGCGATACAGCCGCCAATTTCGCGCCCCGTTTCGGCGTCTTGCCTTACCTACAGCGTAGGCAGCCCGGATGAACTCCGTCTGGTTTTCTGAGCCAGCCCGATAGCAGATTTCAACCGATACCGGCCCATCAGAATGCGATACTTCCCCAGCAATCAGCAGCTTGTCAGTCTGTGAAACACTCCTGTAATCGGCTTCGCTACCGAGGACGAAAATACCATTACGCGTAAGCAGCAATCCCAGAACGATGGCCGCAGCCGATATCAACAAGCTGCCGGTGGTTCCCAGATGTTCAGCCAGGAACCCCCAAACTGCGCCGCCCAGCGCCATGGCGCCCATGTACATAAGTAAATACACCGAGGCGACTCGCGCCCGAACCCAGTCAGCCGCGCAGGTCTGGATGATAGTCGCAACGGTCGCATTCACCGCCATCCAGGCAATCCCTGCGATCACCAACAGCAGCCAGACCAGCCATGCCGATTCCAGTAACGCCGCAGCAGCGGTCACCAGCGCGAAGACGAGCGCGCCCACAACCACCAGATTTCTGAGCGGGAAGTGCCTATAGAAACGAGTCAGATTGACCGCGGCAATCACCGCGCCCGCGCCCAGCGCGCCCATCAGCATGCCATAACCATCCGCCTCCATACCCAGCCGGTCTCTGGCAATCAGCGGCAGCAAAGCCCATAACGCGCTGGCGCAACTGGTAAACACGAAGACCTGTTTCAGCGAACTGGTGAGCCGCACGGAGTGGCGGATATAGCGCAGCCCGCTGCGCATACCGCCTACGAAGGTTTCAGGCGGCAGCACCTCAGGCAGCCGATGGGCCCGCCACAGCAACAGAAAGAGCATTACCGACAGAAAACACAGGACGACCAACGAGAACATGGACGCCGGGCCGGCCAATGCGATAAGCAAACCGGCCAGCGCTGGGCCTACCGCACGCGCCACGTTGGTCGAAATAGCATTCAACGCTACGGCAGCCGGGACGATATCACGCGGGATCAAGGTTAACGTCACGGCCATCCAGGCGGACATGCTCAAAGCGCTCCCCGTCCCCAGAACGAAGGTCAGTATCAGCAATGACCAGACATTGAGCGCGCCGATCAGGCTCATGACCAACAGCACGGCCGCTGCCGTCAGCATCAGTGCTTGTGTGAACAGTAGCCAGTACTTCCGGCTCACCAGATCCGCAATGACGCCACCCGGCAGACCGAAGAGAAATACCGGGAGCGTCATGGCTGTCTGGATCAGCGATACCATCCACGCTGATTCGGTCAGACCCGCCATGATCCACGCTGCGCCGACGGTATGCATCCAGATGGCGAGATTGACGACGGCGCCAGCACCCCAGAACCAACGGAACTGCGGATGCGTCAGCGGAAACCAGGTGGCCTGTTGATTCATATTTCGCTTTTTTCTCTCGTAGCAAACACCGGCGACGTCACCACGTTATGGCGTCGGAAACCCCAGTCGCCCTGCGCGTCTGGAGCTGGTCAGTTTTCGCCGGTGGCCGACCCGGTTGCGCATCAGGCCGATGCCGTCAATGGATGCTTCGACCAGATCGTCCGGCTGCAGGAACCGACCCGTCTCCAACCCCACCCCATGTGTGGAACCGGTCAGCACCACATCCCCTGGACGAAGCGCTATGCGTGCGTCCAGGTAATTGAGCAACTCATCCAGAGGAAAAATCATCTCCCGCGTATTATCTTGCTGCCGCAGCTCGCCATTCACCCGCAGCTGCATGTCCAGCTCAGGCTGACCACCACCACCGAACTCATCAAGCGTACACACCCAAGGCCCGATCGGGCTTGTAGCGTCCATGCCTTTCTGTGTGAAAAGATCCAGCCGTCCCAGTGCCCTGCCGGCGTCCCGCGCACTGACATCATTTCCGATCGTGTAGCCCATCAGACATGTCGTGGCATGTTCTGCATCGTCCAGGGGCGCACCGACAACAGCAACCAGCTCGATTTCATAATCCAGCTCGCTTGTCATCGCTGGATAGGAAATCACTCCGTCAGGATCAACGATTGCGGAATCGGGTTTCATATAGGCGAGAGGATGAGGAGGGGCGGAACTACCCAGGCGAGTCAGGTGCGATAAATAATTAAGCCCGACGCCGAAGATACGGGCACCGGGCTCGATGGGGGCTATGAGGCGAAATCTATCTGGCTCAAGCGCTGTCGGCGACAGGTCGAGGGCCCCGATATCTCCCCTGTTGACGCTGCCGGCCCAACGGGAGAACGGGGCATTTATGCGCTGACCAAAACCTGTATCAGAATGCAACAGAACCCAGTACCGCTCGCCCTTCGCATCTTCTACTCTAGCCAGTCGCACCTCTAACCCTTCTTGGCCTTGAATTCCGGATCGCCAACCTCTTCTGGCGTTTTAACGCTAGGCCCCAGAATCGGGCCAACCAGCTCGTGGCCCCACACGCTCATTTTCTCTGGATTCAGCTCGAACCCATCGTCATGCCAGGGTTCACTTTCGGCTATACATTCGAAAGCGAAGCCTGAAGGATTGAAGTGGTAGAAGGAAATATGTGGATCCTGGGAATGCTGACCCAGCGTCATCATCATCTGCAGCTCGCGCTTCTTCACGATATCGTAGGTCTCGCCCACGTCGCGCAAGCTGCCAACAAACAGACCGACGTGTTGAATCCCCATACGGCCAGGAGCGTGCCCATAGGCGATATCATGGCTGGTGAAGGTATTCAGCCTGGAGCGGAAGAACCCAGTCTTACCCTTGCCAGCACCCGAGCCATACCAATGGAAGCCCATGATATTTATAAGGAAGTCTTCCAACTCTGGTGGAAACTCAGGTGTCATCAGCACGACATGGCCCAACCCTCTTCTGCCAGCAAGATAGCCGCCATGGCGACGTCCTGGCACAAAGGAATCAGGTAGCCACTTCTGCCCGTAGAACAGTTCATGCCGGAAGCCCACCGGGTCAAAGAAGCGGATCAGCTCCTTGACGCCGCGCTTCTCGCACAGCTCGGCGTCGCCCACGGTAAAGTCCACGCCGGCATCGGTAAACTTCCGGCAGGCTGCTTTGAACTCCATGCGCCCTTTGGCTTCCCAACCGAGATAGGCCAGTCGATCAACTTTGCCAGGATGAAAGGCGAGACGGTGGCGGCGATCGTCCATACGGAAATACAACGAATCCGGATCGCCTTCCGGATTCTGACCTATCGCAAAGCCCATTACCGCCGGACCATAGTCGCGCCAGGCATCAAGGTCAGTGGCTTCAAAGCCCATGTAACCCAGTCCAATAATATCCATCTGTTCCTCCTCGTTCTGCCAGGGACGGGTGGCTGGCTATATAGCCAGAAGTCCACCATCAATGACGATATCCGACCCCGTAATGAATGACGCCTCGTCCGACGCCACGAATACGGCCATCGAAACGACTTCTTCCGGCTCCCCCGGGCGATCCATCAGCACTCCGTCAAGCAGCGCCGCTCGCGCTACCGGGTTCTCCATGAACGCTGCCGTGCCTGGCGTAGCAATGAAACCGGGGCTCAGGCTCACTGCGCGGATACCTACCGGTGCGCCCTCCACTGCCAGCTGGCGGGTGAAAGAAACCACTGCGCCCTTGGCGGCGGAATGAGCAGAAATACCGGCCACCTTGGATCCACCCCACGCAGCAGTGGAGGACACGTTGATGATCACGCCCTTTTGTTCAGCCAGATGGTTCCACGCGTATTTGGTAGTGTAAAACAGCAGATCCACTTCATTGCGAATGGTAAAGTTCCAATCTTCAATGGACATGTCCTGGACAGGAGCAAAGCGGGCAGCGGAAGCGTTGTTGTACAGAATGTCGATCTTCCCACACTCGGCCACTGCGGCCTCCACCCAGGCCTTGGCCTGTTCGTGGTCGCCAAGGTCCACCGGAGCGCTACCGTACAGGGTGAAACCTTCCTCTGAAAGCAGATCGGCGGTGATCTGATGCTCGGCGGCATTGGTATCACAACCCACCACCAGGGCTCCCTCACGCGCAAAACGCAGCGCCGCAACTCTGCCCTGCCCTCCACCAGTACCCGTGATCAGAGCAACCTTACCCTTTAAACGTCCCATGAAATCTACCTCGCAACGACCATGACGGATGACCGGGCTTGCCGGTTATTCTTCAATCTTTACCAACCAGAGTGCTTCGGCTGGGCAAGCTGCAGCGCCTTCACGGGCGGCTTCCTCCAGTTCCGGCGCAATCCGGTCGTCGTCGAAATAAACCAGACCATTGTCGTCAAGCTTGTAGACTTCGGGGCAGATTGAGGCACACAGACCATAACCGCAGCAGCGACCACGATCAGCAACAGCACGGAAAACAAACTTATCTGAACTCATACCTTTATCCTCTTTATTCGTCAGGCTCAGCCAGGGACATAATGAACATAAAATTCATTTTTGTAAATTTTTAGTTAGCTAATAGTCGCCCATTTCACTAACAAAGAGGCATTCCAGCGGACCGCTACGGTTATGCCAACCAATAACCCCTTTAAAATCAGCCATTAAGCCAAATCCACTCAACATCCCTGACGACATACGCAATAAGCACAAAAACAAATAAAATGTTCATATTCCTAGGCGTCAGGGGGAGTTCTGTACTCGCTTCGCCGCATCGATAGGTGCTTGCCCGTCCGCAGGGCGAATAAACCCCTTGTCAACCGCCTCTTCGGTGGCTGCAGTCCACGCGTTCACAAATACCTGCTGAGTTGGGTACCGGGCGTCCAGCTCAGTCGCATTGTAGGGTGTGGTGGTGCCGAACAGTCCGCAGAAACCGTTACCGCCGGAGTTGCCGGTTCCACTGAGTACGGCAAGCGGTACGTCGACGAAGGGTGTACGTATGCCGCCCAGAGCATTGCCCGAAGCATCACGCTTGAGCCTCGGGCTGTAGAGAGTGAAATCGATCGCCTGCAATTGGCTCGCGGTGGCCGGAGGGTTGCCTGTTCTGCCCCACTTATCCAACGCATGGATACGAATGGATAGGGACTCCACCTACCAAACTACTGGAGGTTTCTGGGCAAAAGCAAGTTGTTCTGGATGTGTCTGCCTGGCTATTCGCGGCTGCCGAAAGGCATCGCTCACTTACCACGTCCTTCTTCAGCAATCCGTCCCAGAACATCATCCTTGCTCACCTGGAAAACATCCTCATTATCCAGGTCACAGAGCATTACCAGAAGCAGGGATCTACAGCAAAGGCCTGCACGGCGAAGTCGCAGTGCGCTGCTTCGTGGGTGCCTTGCTGGGGCTGTGGCTATGGTGGGTACGACATGGCTATCCCTGCTCTGCATTTGACGCGCTCATGAATAACGGCGTATGGCCCGCATCAACAGGCCGCATCGTCAGGCCCGAGAAGCCATAGCGACTCGGGATACAGAGCAAATCATTTAGTGAGTTCAATTGCGGCCTGATCAATTTTCAACATCGCCATGCCCAGATAACGTCCGACTCCATTGGGCATCCATCGACCACCCTGATTGAATAACTGCTCCCGGGAAAAAGCATACTGTCGTGCAGGGTCCGCAAGTTGTTTTTCCAACGCCGGATTCAGGGCGGACAAGCCAGTGAAGCTATCTAGAACCCGCTGGTCTTGATCAAGCACTTGCTGGGCAGACATGACCCACTGCTCCGCTCCAAGGCGGCTGAACGAAGCTATCTGATATCCCAGCAGCAGTTGACCTATATCACGGCTCAGAGCATGCAAACTGCTTTGCAGCTCTTCAGCATTATCGATACGCCTATAGTGCGCATCCAGTAGTTCCTGTAGGCGCGCATGGGAGTCCACCACAGGCAATAACCAGCGTGTATAGCCCGGAGACGTTCTTCGCAGTTCAACCTCCGACTGTGGTAGCTCGGCCGTGTCGGCCACGCTCGATTGCAGGCGGCTCAGTTCTGCGCTTACATCCTCAAGCCGCTGACTGGCGGCCAGGCTCTGTAAGCGGGTCATGCCCTGCAGATATGCCTGCTTATTGCGTAGCTCATAAGGGCTACCGTTTTCGTTGAAATACACCAGAATGTTGGCGCATACCGAAAAGCCCAACGAGCGCATCTCCTGTATCGCCTGCGCCGAACTCGCCTGTGTTGCATGGGCTGGCAACATCGCAACCAATAACGCAAAACCCCACGCGACCCACTTGAATCCCTTCATAAAAACCTCCAGCAAACTTGTCTGCGGCCCCTTCAGGTCCGGAAATGACTGACTGACAGCTCAAGCTCTCCTGCCAGCTCCCTTAGTGATGCCACGGCCGAGGTCACCTGATGGGAGATCAGATCCCCCTCTTCCGCCATTTTTGCGATTCGCTCTATACCCAGTGAAATATCCTTGCCGCCCTCATTCTGTATCTGCACCGCCAAAGCGATTTCACTCACCCCCGTACTGGACGCGCCGACCAGACCAGCCGCCTCCAGCAGCACATTCTCCAGTTCCTGGAGCAGCACCTGGCTGCTATCCAGTGCTGCCGCACCTTCATCCAGCACTCGCGTGACACTCCCTGACTGGCTTTCGAGTTCATCGGTAAGCTCATTGATGGAGTTGGCCGCCACTGCCGAACGTTGGGCCAGAATACGCACCTCATCAGCCACAACGCTGAAACCGCGACCACTCTCCCCCGCCCGCGCGGCCTCGATCGCGGCATTCAGTGCCAGCAGATTGGTTTGTGCGGAAAGCTCCTTGACCCGGTTGATGCTGTCAGTAATGGCAGTGGTGCTGGAGACGAAGTCGCCGACCGATAGGGTGATCGCGGCGAAAGCATCCCGCACCCGGCAGATTTCATCCAGCAGCCTGGCCAAAGCTGAACGGCCATTCTCTGCCCCTCGCATACTGGCGTCGGCTGACGACCGCAAATTTTCTGCATGCGAGGCAATAGAAGCGATACCCACGCTCATCTGCTCAACGGTGGATGAGGCCTGAATGGCCGCACCGGCCTGCTCATTGGCACCCCGTGCCACCTCATTGGAGGTGGTCACCAGCTCCTCCGCGGAGGCTCCGACCGACTCGGCAATACGCGTCACTTGCTGCACTGCCCTCTGCAAACTGATGATCAGCGCATTGAAGGCCATGGCTGTCTGGGCTATCTCGTCCCTGCCTGTCACCTCGACACGATGAGTCAGATCGCCGTCCCGCAGCTTGATAGCAGCCTGCTCGATCGCCTTGATAGAGCGCAGAATCTGATGACGCACCAGTAGCCCGACAACGAGCGCCAGTGCGATGGCGACCAGAACCGCAACCGCCAATGCCGTAGTAACTGATTTAGCAGTCGCGTCTGCCGACGTGAACGACATGCTGGCCAACTCCTTCTGCTGATCCAGATACAGGTTAAGGAGGCCGACCAAGCGCGTATAATCCGCCCTTACATAGCCTAGCTGCGATGGGGCCAGATACGGATTGTTCAGTGACGCGTCCGCGAGCTGCTCTACTCCCCCGCCAAACGCCACTGCCTGTTCCTGCAGGTTCTGGTAGAGCACCATCTCCTCTGCAGTGAGGCTCGCTGACTCAGACAGACCCTGCTCGATCCCTGCCAACATATCCTTCACACTGGCCCGCATGTCTTCCACGTAAAACTGCATTTCTTCTTCGGAGACATTACCCTCGCTCTGAATGACCTGAACCACAGCCGCGTAAGAGCCGACCATCGCTGCCTGAGAAGCGGCTGCAATGTCCAGTGCGCGCTGGTATTGACTGAAGCGGACATGCTCCACCTGGTGCAGCACAGCCTGCTGCCGCTTGAGCCCGTCATAAGCAACAGCGGAGATAACGATAAGCAGGAAAACAATCAGTGCGGGGGCAAATAAAAGCTTCGCGCCAATGGAAAAGCGGCTGAGCCATGGCATCATTATGGTACCTCGTTCCTTTTATTATTGTTGTGCTGCGGGAAAGGTGCCCGCGGTGTGGACAATCCGATCCTTATGCAATATTCTGACATCAGTATACAGTTCTGCAGTCAGAAATTGGTAGCATTTCTCCGATAAGCTGATGCCATAAAAAAAATGAAGGACAGCGTATGAATCATTCAAGCAATAGCGCCGCCATCGATTTTTCGGAATTTAGAACCAGTTGGCGGGTACTCATCCTGGCCTTGCTAGGCATTGGCATCAGCATCAATTCCTCATTGCTTTATGGCTTCGGAACCCTTGTCGTTCCGTTGGAAGAAGCCTTTGGCTGGAGCAGAAGTGCGCTGCAGGTAGCTATTACCTTTCTATTCGTGGGCGCAGTTATCTCGTTGCAACTGGTAGGCTGGTTCAATTTGCGTTTTGGGATCAAGAAAGTAACCGCAATTTCCACGTGCTTGACGGTGCTGGGTTATTTGGCGGCCACCCAGCTCGGTGAGTCGATCTGGAGCCTTTATCTGGCATTCACGATCATTCCGATATTGAGTATTGGCAACCTCGCTGTCACCTGGACTCAGTTACTCAACATGTGGTTTGAGAAGAATCGCGGTCTGGCGTTGGCTATTGGCCTCTCAGGAACCGGCCTCGCCGCAGCTACTGTCCCACCGTTGCTTTCCTGGGGCATTGGCATCTGGGGCTGGCAAGCAGCCTTTATCATGCTGGCCATGATCAACCTGCTTCTGCTGTTACCCCTCACCATCTGGTGGTTTTCGGTTCCAAAACCAAAGAGCCATAAAAGCGAAGCTGACAAGCAGGCGGCCCTGCGCAGTATTACCGGAATGACGTTCAAGGAAGGCTTCACCTCGAAGAACTTCTGGATCTGCAATATTGCCCTGGCGCTGGTGATGTCGGTGGTTATTGGGATGGTTACCAATACCATACCCATCTTGCGTGACCTCGGGCTCTCTGCAGAAGAAGCCGGCCTGGTATTCAGTGGTTTCGGTATTTCACTGGTTTTTGGACGAATCCTAGTCGGCTATCTGCTGGATCGCGTGTGGGCCCCAGGCATATCGGCCATCAGTCTGGCCATGCCTGCCATTGGCTGCCTGATCCTGCTCAGCGGA
This sequence comes from Halopseudomonas bauzanensis, assembly GCF_900114735.1. Taxonomy (GTDB): domain Bacteria; phylum Pseudomonadota; class Gammaproteobacteria; order Pseudomonadales; family Pseudomonadaceae; genus Halopseudomonas; species Halopseudomonas bauzanensis. Next base: position 299,214 of record NZ_FOUA01000003.1, read on the forward strand.
ACAACCGATTTCACCTTGCTCTTGCTGGCAGCAATTGCAATTGGCTTTGGTGCAGGTGCCGAGTTCGATATTGCCGCATTTTTGGTCGCCCGCTATTTCGGGCTGAAAGAGTACGGCCGGCTGTATGGCTTTCATATCGGCTTATTGACCGCTACGGCGGCTGCGGCCCCTTTATTGTTTGCCGCCTTCTTGAGCCAGACGGGGTCGTATACAACCATGCTCGTTTACTGTCTTGTCTGCTCGATTGTGGGCCCACTGATGCTTCTGACCTTGGGTCGAGCCCCCCAATTTGAAACCCAACCCCCACTCAAGCCTGCTGTGGCCTGAAACCGTTGACTGGAGAAAAACAATGCCAACGATAACGCTGATCGAACATAACGGTACCCAACATTCCATTGTCGGTGAAGTGGGCCAATCCGTGATGCAAGCCGCCATGAATGCCATGATTCCCGGCATCCAGGGAGACTGCGGCGGTGCCTGCAGTTGCGCAACCTGCCATGCATTCGTTGACGAGGCCTGGGTGAACTCTGTACCACAAGCGGAAGAATGCGAGTCCGATATGCTTGAGTTCGCCAGTACACGCCAGGATAACAGCCGCCTTACCTGCCAGCTTGTCATTCAGGATGATATGGACGGCATAGTGCTGCGCCTGCCTGAATCTCAATACTGACGTACTCAGGAGTTGATATGTCGCTTTCGTCAGTTGTAATTGTCGGTGCCGGCCAGGCAGGTTTCCAGGTTGCCGCATCCCTGCGCCAAGGAGGCTTTTCCGGGCACATCTCGCTGATCAATAATGAACCTGGCTTGCCCTACCAACGCCCGCCGCTATCAAAAGCTTATCTACTGGGCAAAATAGCCACATCCAACCTGGCCTTTCGCCCGGAAGCTTTTTTCGATCAGCAACAGATAGAGTTGCTGCAGGACGATGCCATCACTATTGACCGGCAGAACCGGCATGTCGTTTTGGCCAGTGGCAAGAGCCTGCAATACGATCATCTGGTACTGGCTACAGGCGCGCACAACCGCCCTCTTTCGGTACCCGGCGATGACCTTCAAGGTGTATTTGGCATCAAGACCCTGGCCGACGCCGACGCGCTGGCCCCCAGGGTAAAAGACGCTCGTAACGTCGTGGTGATTGGCTCAGGCTTCATCGGTCTGGAATTTGCCGCCGTTGCCGCGGCATTGGGAGCGTCGGTTCATGTGGTGGATCTCGGGGATCGGCCCATGGCCAGGGCGGTTTCCAGCGACATGGCCGCCGTTTTCCGCCAGACACATGAATCCTGGGGCGTCCAGTTTCATTTTCATCAGGGCGTCACCCGACTCATCGGCGAAAATGGCCAGATTACCGCGATTGAAACCACTGACGGCAAGGTATTGCCCGCCGAACTCCTAGTCTACGGCATCGGTGTCATACCCAATATAACCATCGCCAATGAGGCGGGACTGGCAATCGAGAACGGTATCAAGGTCGACGCTAACCTGCTGACCTCCGATCCGCACATATCGGCCATAGGCGACGTTGCCTGTTTCCCATGCATCCAGAATGAAGGTGAGCATACCCGTATCGAATCAGTGCCTAACGCTATGGAACAGGCGCGAACCCTAGCCAGCAGGCTCTTGGGCAACGCCAAGCCATTTGATGCAGTACCCTGGTTCTGGACTGATCAAGGTAACCTGAAATTGCAGATCGCTGGCCTTTCCACCGGCTATGACAGCACGGTCAGACTGGGTTCGGAAGCAACACAGCAGTTCTCGGTACTGTGTTTCCGTAAGGGCCAGTTGGTTGCTGTCGAATCCTGCAATCGTCCCGGGGATCACCTGGCAGGAAAAAAAATTCTCTCTCGTCCACCGGAGCTTACCTCTGCCGAGGCCAGCGCACCCGGCTTCGATCTCAAAATCTGGGAACTGGCTCATCGTCCTTAGTCAGTGATTGTTTAACCCCGGACACCCACCAGGATGAAAGGGGTTTTTCAATTCAGGAGCCAGCAGTTTGGATACCCGTACCACAGCCCCTACGCAGCCCACGCTGTCGATCATTTTCATCGTCTGCTTCAACTTCATGTCATATGTGGCCAGCGGACTGCCTTTGGCGGTACTGCCCGGCTTTATCCTCAACGAACTCGAATTCGGCACTGTCTGGGCTGGTATCGTGATCGGTGCACAGTATGTGGGAACACTGCTGTCTCGACCATTGGCCGGCTTGCTTGCCGATCGCTTCGGGGCCAAATCCGCTGTCATCATTGGACTCGTCGCCCTCGTTCTTTGCGGGATACTGACCACACTGGCCATCGTGATGTATTCCTCGCCCTGGCTCAGCATTTGGCTCCTACTCGGCACCCGCGTGATCCAAGGCTTCGCTTCAGCGATGGTTTCCACTCCGTGCTGTACCTGGGCTATCGGCTTGCACGGCAAACCGCATACCGCACGGGTAATGTCTTGGAACGGCATTGCCGCCTATGGCGGTATCGCCGTCGGCGCGCCACTGGGGGTGTTGATCAGAGACCAGTTCAACCTGGCCAGCATCGGGATGTGCATCGTATTGCTCGGACTGTTTGCGCTACTGGTGGCGGTCGTCAGACGCCCCGCGCCGCTGGGGCGCGGCGAGCGACTACCCTTTCTCCACGTGTTGTGCTCGGTATTGCCCAACGGTCTGGTACTGGTCTGCAGTTCGGCCGGTTTCGGCAGTCTGACCGCCTTCATCGCGCTCTATTTTGATAGTCTCGGCTGGTCGAACGCCGCTTGGTGCCTGACGGGCTTTGGTATCGCCTTTATCTTTGCCAGGCTCGCCACGCCCAATGTGATACCACGTTTCGGTGGCTATCCTGTCGTGAAGCTATGTCTTTCAATACAAGGCTTGGGGCTGCTGCTGGTTTGGCTGGCACCCTTGCCCGAGGTCGCGATTCTCGGTGCATCCCTCACTGGGCTGGGAGTGTCCTGGGTATACCCGGGACTGGCGGTGGAAACGCTGGCACGCACCCCGGACGCCAATCGCAATTCCGCACTGAGCGCGCTTTCGCTGTTCTTCGATATAGCGGTGGGTTTGGCAGGTCCGTTGATGGGGCTGCTCGCTGCCAGTTCAGGTTTCGCCGAGGTTTTTCTCGGTTCGGCGCTGCTGGCAGGCGCCGGTTTCATACTGGTTATGGCCCTGCGCCGGGCGGCCCGCCAGCCAGTACTGACATCCTGAGCCCAAGACAGCCTGCATCCTCAGGTTCAGCAAAGAGCAAGTAGTCCACACACGTCATCTGAGTGATCGCTACGGACGCAAGTTACCGCTATATTTGGTCTTCCCTGAAAGCCTACATATCTTATCTCCCCTGCTCTCGGCTCCTGCTACGCATGGGATATGCGGCAAATAAGCCAGCACCACATATTTTCATATTCCAGCCAAAATCACTTTACAAAATAAACACAGTATATATTATGACAATATTGTCACTGTGATAAAAAATACAAGGTGAGAAATGCAAATAGCCCACGAGACATCCGAAGACCTCCACCCCACTCCCGTAACGGCCGTACGCAAGCTGTTGCCACTAATCGAAAGGCATGCCGCGCAATGTGAGCAGGAAGGCCGTGTCCTGGATGAGGTAATTGAGGCACTGGAGCAGGCCGGGCTGTTCCAGATGATGTTTCCCAAACGGGCTGGAGGATCGGGGCACAAGATCATCACTCACATCGAAACTGTGGCCGAAATAGCAAAGGCTTGCCCTGGCACCGCCTGGGCCTTCAGCCTGCTTTCCGGAGTAACCGCGTCAGTCGCATCCATGCCCCCGGCAATTTCAGAGTTGGTCTTCAAGACAGGGGCAGAGCGAGTTTGCAGCGTCGCTGCGCAAACCGGCACTGCGCAGGCAACAGAAGATGGGTATGCCATCAGTGGCCGATGGGGATACGCATCGGGCTGTCTGCACGCCGACTGGGCACTCAACGGGGTAAAAATCATCGACGAGCAGGACCAGGTAATTGATGCCGGGTTCGCCCTCATGCCACTGCAGCATCCACAGGTGCGAATCGAGAACACATGGCATGTAGCCGGAGTTTGTGGCTCCGGCAGTAACACCGTCGTTGCGGAAAATATCGTAGTCGCCCCCATTCAGATATTGCGCTATTCCGAACTGCGACGCAGCAACGCGGCTGATCCCAAGGTACTGGCTGCCATGGAGCCCAGAGATCGCTGGCCAGTCGAACCTCTTTTTCCTCTAGGCGTCCTCGCTCCTATGCTGGGCGCCGCCAGCGCCATGCTGGAAAAGGTTCGGAAGAGCTTGCCCGAACGCCAGATCATCGGCTGGCGCTACGACAGCCAGAGCGAGTCGCAGGTGTTCGTACAGCAACTGGGTGAGGCTGCAATGGAAATCGATTCCGCTTGGCTGCATATCCGCCGTGCTGCGGAGCAAATTGACAATACTGCACAGATAGCCCCATTGAACGGCTTTGAAAAAGCCTGTATTCAGGCGGACTGCGGCTATGCCATGGGTCTCCTGCGCAAAGCAGGCGAGCGTCTGATGGACATCGCCGGCCCCGCCGCGTTTGCTCAGAACAATTCCCTGCAACGCCTGTGGCGAGATCTGAATGTGGGCAGTCGTCATACCGCACTGAACACAAGACTTTCACTCGAACTCTATGGACGCGCTCTGACCGAACGGGAATCGAATCTTCTACTTTTACCCGAAATAAAGAGACAATAAAGGTTCCCCTCCGCACACGGCCGGTTCGAACTTTGACGGATAGGAATTGAGATGAACAACGAAACTGCACGCCCGACCAAGATGGACGAAGAGCTCGATTTTCGGGTGAGAGTCGCTCGCGAGAAGCGTGAACGCATGCGACAGCGCCTGCTCTTCGCAGCACTGGATGTATTTCTGGTGAGCGAACGCACTAAACCGCCAGTTATTGATGATGTCATTCTCAAGGCCGGGGTTTCTAGAGGAACCTTCTACAAATACTTCGACTCTCTGGATGAGGTGCTGGCAGAGCTCGGCCAGCAAATGGCAGATGAGATGATCGAAACCTATGAGCGGATTTTTGCGCAGCTTTCCGACCCTGCCGCCAAGGTAGTTGCCGGACCGCTTCTGTCGCTTACCCATGCCGGCATGCAACCACAGAAGGTGGCATTCACCTCAAAGGTCGATTTTGTCGGCTACCTGTCTCTCAGCAAGCGCCTCGGCAGCATTGTCACAGCCTGCCTGAATGAAGCTAAACAGAGCGGTGCCGTACACTTCGCGTCACTTGATGCCGCTACCGATTACATCATCGGGGCCACGGTCGAAGGCTCACGAAGAATGATGCATAACCAACTGTTCGATAAGGAATACCTGCATGAATTGGTATTGCTTATCATGCGTGGATTTGGCATGAGCAACGAACAGGCCACGCAGGCAATCAATATCGCATGGGAACAACTCAACAGCCATTCTGACAACTTGCCCTGGTGGCACTGACGGGGCAGCCATTTCAAGCGGGAGGAAAGAAGGAGATGCCATTAAATAAAAACCTGAAGTTCTAAACACACAAAATTACAGGCAATGGCTCGACTATAGCTGGAACTCTCTCATTGCCGGTAACAACCACCTCTCCGAACTCAAGACGTTCGCGACTGATGTCGTGATCTAGGAGTCGTGTTCCCAAAATAAAAACAAGAAAGCCGACCTCTCTTGCCTGTAAGACGGGTCAGCCAGGAGATGAAAATGAAAGCCTTGTACTCTATTGCATGTGGAACCCTCCTTGGTCTCGCGGGCGCGGCTCAAGCCACCGTCGATGCCGCTCAAATCCCAAACCATGACAGTGGGTTAACCCTCTTTGGCAGTAATCAGGCGGGCAATCACGACGGAACAATACCACCCTATAGTGGTGGCCTGACTCAGGCACCAGCCGACTTCAAACCCGATAGCGGATTCTGGACCAACCCATTCAAGGATGAAGAACCACTGCTACGCATCGATGCGCAAAATGCTGATCAGTATGCAGACAGGTTGAGTGATGGCCAGCGTCATCTGCTGAAACAGTTCCCTACCTATCATCTCAACATCTACCCGACCCATCGGACCGCGGCCTACCCTACGCATGTACTTGAAGCCACCGCCCGCAACGCGGAGCAGTGCAATACCACCAAAGATAATCTGGCAGTCGAAACAGCATGCCGAGGCGGTCTGCCCTTTCCCGCGCCGGCCAACGGCAACGAGGTCATGTGGAACCAGTTGCTTGGCTATATAGGGGATACGGCGATCCAGGCTCAGCACAACCGTTCATGGCGAATAGCGCGCAACGGCGCCAGAACCATGACGGCCGACCAGTCGACCTTCAGTGAGCGCCCTTATTACCAGACAGGACTGGGTGACCGCGATCCTCAGATGTTCTGGCGGACCTACTCGATTACCCAGAGCCCTGCCCGCAAGGCCGGGGAGATCACCGGTGTGTTCGACTACCTGGACACTGTCAGCAAACCGCGACGGGCCTGGAGCTATACCACCGGCCAACGCAGGGTAAAGCTTGCTCCGGAATTTGCCTATGACACACCAGTGGCCAGCCTGGGTGGTGGGCTCCTGTTCGATGAACTGTTTCTGTTCTCCGGCAAGATGGATCGCTTTGACTTCCAGTACAAGGGCGTCAAGGAAATGTATATCCCCTATAACAACTATGACCTGTATACCCCCGCCGGTCAGTGCGACACCGAAGGGCAGTTCGTTGGTTCGCACATCAATCCCGCTTGTGAGCGCTTCGAACTGCATCGTGTCAGAGTCGTAGAAGCTACCCTCAAGCCCGGCATGCGGCATGCCTATTCAAAGAGGACCTATTACCTCGACGAGGATCTCAGCGGAGCGGGCATGTTCGACGCTTTTGACCAGAACAGCGACCTGCACCGTGCCCTCTTCAATACCATGATCCAACTCTATGATCAGAAAATTCCATGGGCAGTCCGTAGTCATACCTACGATTTCAATAGAGGCATGCTTACCGTACTGGGTGATGCCTACACAGGCGGCTTCAAGGTCATGCCGGAACCACTCCCTGAGCGCCACCTGAACCCTGAGGCCATCACTGCACGGGAAACCGTGCGCTAACCTGACTCCCCCCTCGCTTCAGGTCAAGTGAGGGGGGGATGAGTCTTGCCACAACCGGAGGAATAAGAAATGGAGCTGATAAAGATCATCGGCCATGCAGGGATTTCCCTGGTCGCGGAAGCCGGCGGCAATTCCGACAACCAAGCGGTACTGTTGCTGCACAACCATCAGCAAACCCGCCATGAATGGGCAGCGTTGGCCCGCCGCCTGATGCATACCGGATTCTACGTTGTATCACTCGACCTGCGCGGTCATGGCGATAGTGGCTGGAATGAAGACTACTCTTTGTCCGCACTGGCGGATGACGTTCATGCCGTATTGCAGACGTTGCCAGGCAAGCCAGTCATTATAGGCTCCGGACTGGGTGGCAAGGCTGCCTTGCTGGCCGCCGGCAGAGAAAATCAGCGATCTGGCATGGATATCATCAGCGCCATGATCATGATCGATGTTCACAGCCGAAGTGACATACGCCTCGACAAGCAAACGCTCTATCGGGGAGGCCGTGATCTCAAAAACCTTATTGACGAGCTGAGCAACCATATAGGCGGTGCCAGCAACACATCCATGCTGCATAAATATCTGCGTTTACGAACACCTGGTGTATGGCACTGGCACAGCGACCCTGGTATCGAGTCGACAGCAGCCGTCAGTACCTGGTCAGATATCGAACTGGAGCAGGTCACGGCTACTCTGGACATTCCAATGCTGCTGGTTCAAGGCGATGAAAGAAAATGCTGGCTTGAGCAACTGGCCAAGACCATACCCGGAGCAACACTGCTCACACAGCCTGGGACAAGGCAATGGCTGAGCACTTCGGCGGAACTGGATGGGTTTGATCTCGCGATCCTGCGGTTTATTGAGAGTAGATGCGCTCCTACCTTACCTGCCAGAGCTGATACTCGTCTATTACGCCGCACGCTTGGAGCGTTCGCCACCGGTGTCACGGTCATTACCACCACCGATGAGCATGGCAAGCCTGTCGGTCTTACTGCCAACTCGTTCACCTCGGTCTCCCTAGATCCACCGCTGGTATTGTTCTGCATTGACAAGCGTTCTGCCAGCCTAAAGATCTTCGAGAAGAGCCAAGCCTTTGGAATCAACGTACTGAATGCGGATCAGCAGGACATTTCACAGCGATTTGCCAGCAGGAACGAAGACCGCTTCGCTGATACACCATGGGAAATGTGGGAGCTCAAAGTGCCCATTATCCAAAACACAGCAGCCAGTTTCGAGTGTGCAAAACACCATGTTGTCGATGCAGGTGATCACCTAATCTTCCTCGGCCGTGTCCATCATTCTTGGCTCGACTCCCAGCGCTCCCCGCTTCTGTACTTCCAGGGTGGCTACCACCATGTACAACGCCATTGACATATACCGGTCAGGCAAAGGCCTTGTCGTGCCTGCCGATTTCTCCGCGCAACCACACGAAAACCAGTCACAAAGGACATCATCATGAACGACAGCAAAAAGCTTGAGCACTTTCTCCACGTACAGGTGGAGCACTGGAACAAAGGCGACAAAGAGGGCTTTCTCGGCTGCTATCGCGACATAGCTGAAAACGGGCTTGATATCGAATATGTGGGGTACCCAAAAGCTGATCCATGGGTAACGCTGAATGCCATGTGGGACCAGGAACGTGAAAAAATTCGTATCGATATCCTGGCCGCTATTGTTTCAGGCAACGAGGCAGCCTGTCACCATCGGAATAATCGTACTACCGGAGAACCGGCCACTCATACCATAGAGCTATACAAATTTGAGAATGGTCATCTGAGTGCCCGTTATTTTATTGGCCGATAGCGGCGACAGGCCCCAATCTTTCCCCCTGCACTGCGACACCAACCATAGTGCGGGGGCTAGCCGGGCCTCATAACCGGCTTCAATTTGTAGAACCCACCTAACAAAATATTCTTTATGCGAAATCACATTCTGGATTAAAACCGATCACCCTGCTAATCTGCATGTCCCCAACAGAGTGACTAGGTAACAATGCTACTCACAAACTTCCCCCTCAGTAGAATCCATGAATAGTTCTGGATCCACGCCATTTTTTCCTCGCTGGCTGTTTTTGCTGGCGATGCTTACGGCCCTCTCCCCTCTGTCCGTTGACTTGTATCTACCGGCTTTTCCAGCAATTGCTCAGAGCCTGGGTGTTCAGTCTGCTGACGTGCAGATAACCCTTGCCGTCTTTCTATTCGGGATGTCCGTAGGACAACTTGTTTACGGCCCCTTGAGTGATCGCTACGGACGCAAGCCACCGCTCTATTTTGGTCTCGCGCTCTTCTTGCTTGCCTCCTTCGGGTGCATGCTTGCCACAGACCTGGCGACTTTGACCGTAGCCCGGTTTTTCCAGGCCCTGGGCGGCAGCGCGGGCGTGGTTGTCAGTCGCGCAGTCATCCGCGACCGCACTACTACAGCACAGGCTGCCTGGGCCTTCTCGATGCTGATGCTGGCACTGGGACTGGCCCCTATTCTCGCCCCCGTCGCTGGCAGCCTGTTGTTGAAGGTTATGGGCTGGCGGGAGATATTTGCCATTCTGGGGATTGCCGGCACGATTCTGCTGCTGGCAGTGCACTTCAGTATGCGCGAAACGCTGTCCAGACACACCGCAGAGCGCCTTGGTGTGGCGGGCACATTCAAACGCTACGCCGATCTATTCCGCGACCGGCAGTTCATCATGTATGTGCTTATCATTGCCCTGCCCTTCGGCGCGATGTTCGCCTACGTCGCGGGTGCTCCGTACGTGATCATTGAACTCTACGAGGTGCCCGCCGTGCATTTCGGCTGGCTCTTCGGGCTGAATGCGTTCGGCATGATTGCGGGCTCCCAGTTCAATGCCCGGGTGGTAGCACGCTTCGGCCCGGCTGCATTATTGAATGCCATTCTCTGGCCGCCATTCCTGGCAGCGCTGGTCGCTCTCACAGCCACCTTGGCAGGATACGCTTCCTTACCGCTGCTGATGGCCTGCTTCTTCGTATACATGTTCTCCATGGGTATGTTGTCGCCTAATGCAGTAGCACTGGCCATGGCCAGTCAGGGTCATCGCGCAGGATCGGCGTCTGCAGTTATAGGTGCCGTACAGTTTCTCTTTGGTACCTTGGGTGCCGTTGCGGTGAGCGTCTGGGTCATGCCCAGCGCAATACCCTTGACGGGAGTCATGGTGATAATGATGGGCACCAGCCTGCTCATCCATCATTTCGGCCATCGCCACAACATTCTCATTCTGCACGGCTCAGACATCGAGCCGTCGGCCCTGAAATAGGAGGCAAAACTGACTGGCACTTGCAGTGGCCCGGCGAAGTGAACAAATCAGTCGGGTATCACAACAGTCCATTCAAGCGTTCTTCACTGGACAACAACAAGACATCTTGAGGTGCTTATGAATGAATCAACGTTGCATGGGCTGCGTGTCGTCAGCCTGGGTTCAGGCATCGCAAGCGCTGCGGCGGGTTTGCAGCTTTGCGAGGCGGGCGCGGAGGTGATCCTGGTCGAGCCGCCTGGCAATCCGGCTCGACAGGAGCAGGCGCTGTTTGCTGTGCTTAATCGGGGTAAACGCAGCGTCATCTTGGATATCAACGAGCCAAAGGGACAGCAGCGACTCGAACAGCTGCTGACATCCGCCGACGTATTCATCCACGAGTTCAGCCCGAAAGTAGCAGGCACGCTGGGGCTTGACGATGCCCAGTTGGCGCAGCGCTTCCCGGGTCTAATCGTTGCAGCCATTACCGGCTGGCCAAACAAACATCCGTTGGCTGAAGCAAAGGCACGTGAAACGCTGGTGCTGGCGCGGCTTGGCCTGCTCGATGAACAGCCAGGCCACCGTGAAGGGCCAGTATTCGTGCGCATGCCGTTTGCCAAGTCTGGACGTGCTGGTCAATGCTGCCGGAATAGCGCCCAACGCCACTGCTGAAGAAATCACCTTGGACGAGTGGGAACAGGTATTCGCGGTAAACACCCGCGGCACCTTTCTGACCAACCGCGCGGCATTCAAGCGTATGCGACAAGATGGCGGGCGGATCATCAACTTCGCCTCGGCAGCCGGCGTGGGCGGTCAGCCTGGCAAGGCGCACTATGCCGCCAGCAAGGGCGCAGTCCTAGCATGGACGCGCACCGTCGCACGCGAGTGGGGCCCGCACGGCATTACCGTTAACGCCATCGCTCCGGCGATGTGGACGCCGATGTACGACGCCACCCGCGCCAGCATGAGCGAGATCCAGCTCAAACAGCACGATGCAATTATGGCTAGCCTGATTCCCATTGGCGGCCAACTTGGTGACGCCTCCTGTGACCTGGCACCGATGCTGGTCTTTCTCGCAGGCGAAGGGTCACGTTTCATAACCGGCCAGACCCTGGTGGTTGACGGCGGCATGTTGATGCTGAGTTGACACCACGATCGAATACAGATGTCTGGTCAAGCTTGACTTCGGCGGTCTGGTTACGCCGCTTCATTGCCCCTCGCAGGAGGGGCAGATTTTACCTGGAGTAAAACGATTCATTCAATCGTCTTGTTGCAGCGCCTTCCCCTCGCCACAATGCGCATGCCGCGCCACAGCCCGCGCCACACCTGACCTGCAGCAGTAACCATACCCTGTCTGCATGCCCTCTCCTCCAACTTACTCTAATTCTTTATGCAGAACCAAATTCTGCAACGTAGATTATCACTCATTGTTCTGCTAGCTTCAGGGCATGCAATAAACAAGCGAACAGAGCACTTGTCAGTGTGGGTTTAATAACAAAAACAAAAGGTTAAATTCTAATGAGCCATACAAAACGGCTTTACACGGGTAGCGCGAATCGCCGCGTCGTCATGTACCGCACGCTGGACAGCTCAACGCTGGAATGCATTCGTTTCTGCGACCAATTCTTCCGTACCCTGCTGCGACCAATAACCAGCAACAAACAAACCTGACCATCACCAACCATGAGAGAGACTATGCGACATTTTATAGAGGTTCCTGAACGCGGCGACTTTGCTTTTCAGCAACTGGTAGGTCCACACAAGGTAACCGGACCGGCAATGGCTGGCGAAAGAGGATTCTTCGGACTGCAGTTGAGCAAGAGCGCTCCTTTTGGCTCAGTGCGCGACGAAGAAGGCAACATCTATTCCTTTGTGCGCTCCATCCTGGCGCCCAGTGGCACACCCAATCCGACAAAGTTCATTTATCAGTCCAACCATATAGATGGCAAGCACATACGTATGGATCAGGAGCGGATGGCCGCCCAGGCATTGACTCCACGACCTGTCCAGACACTCGAAGGCGATACCGTACGCTGGTCCAGCCAGCCGGACGAACCAGGCAATGCCTGGGAACTCACCGCATCCAGCGAGCGGTTAACCTGGAAGGAAGAGGGATTGTTCGAACTCGAAGGCAAGCTGATCGGCTCTGGCATGCAATGGTATATCCCGGGCGTAGAATGGGGCACTTTCTACGTTTCCCAATTATGGGATCTCAAAGGTACATGCGAAGGGCGGCCGGTTAAAGGCGCGATGGCCCTGGATCAGATGTACATGGCCGAAGGCGGCGCCATTCATTTCAAGAAAGACCTCGTTGTAAACAATAACATGCACGTTATCTGGTGGACATTCGTAACTATGTACAAGGACGGTACGTGGGATGCCGGATCCTTCATGGTCGGACACGATAACCTGGGTTATGCCATTCTGATGAACGAAAAAGGTGAGATACGCACCACCACGGACATTGAAGGAACGACGGTTCACAAGGACGGCAGCTACTTCCTGGAATCCGCCCATATCATTCTCGAAGGCGAGGAAAAATGGGAGTTCCTACCGGATCCCAAGGGTGAAATGATCGACTTCGTCGGCGGCTTCCCGATCACAGCCCAGCAGGAAGGACGGTGGCGCCGGGTGGGCGACACCCGCGAGCCTGATCGCTGGTTGGCCTGGGGCGAGTCGGATCGTCGCAACGGCTCCGCACGCAACGTGAGAGGTGCGGATCTATAACTCGGCAAATGGCGCACCGGCATCTATTCCTGACGGACATGACCCGGTGGCGCCGACGGCGTATCTCACTATCGAGCGGACTCAGACACTCCGCTCGAACACCCAAGTCTGGGATCTAACGTGGCAAAGCCGGAAACCCTGACCCATTATCGTGTTGACCACGCTGACGGTAGCTACATCGCCAATTTCAGGGGTATGGAGCTCGACCATGATCAAGCGCAGGTCATCGGGCAGCTTGTGCGGCAACAGCCCCACCTCTGCACCCTCGATATCTAGCACGAGAACGCTGGGGCGAATGCTCTCTAACAGGTCGGAAATTCTCGCAACCTCAGTCTCGACTGGCTCTCCAGACCCATGATCCAGCACCGAACTCCACCAGTATTCATCTTGCACGCGAAGCGTCAGCATCTCGCCTGAGAAGTCGTCGGCTACCACGGCCGCTGCAATCAGCTGACATTCGTGTCCATTCAGCCGAACGTTCTGTCGGATGATGTCGTGCATCACCTCGTTGGGCTCGACTATGGTGACCGGATTACCCGAATGAATGGCCGCCAGCGAACCAGTTATGCCCGCCCCGCCGCCGCACTCCAGCACCCTGTCCCCAGGCATGACCAATTTCTCGATCAGTTCAAGATCGGCCTCCTCATAATCGCCCATCGCAAAATAGTAAGCCATGCGTGCGCTGCCCCCCTTTGCCACCTGCATCTTCAACGGGCGCAACGGGTGCTCCAATACTTCAGGCTCGCCCAAACTATCGAGCCATGTACCTATACGTTCGATCTGCTCCAGATCGTCCGGCTGATCCTTCGGCCAGACGTTCAGACCTCGCTGTGAGACGATCTGCCGACGCTCTTGTATGCGCCAGTCTTCCACGAGTTGTTTGATCATAGGGAATATCCTGGATGAAATTGCTCGCCCGAGTTTTTGGGGGGAGTACGCAAACGGCAGATAACCATAAAGTAGAGCTGAGCGCGCATTTGTGCGCAGCCTGGTACGCCAACATATGCCAGATACCAGGAAACCGCAGTGTTAGCTGCGGTTTCCTAGAGTTCAGACTGGACCACCCATCATTGCTTGATGAAGTAGCGTACCAGCGTCTTGCCCTGATCGAACTTGTACAGCTCAATGGTTTCGATCACGCCACTGCCGTCACGCATAACGTTCCTGTGGTGACAGGCTGCTTCGTTGGCGGCGATGATAGAGAGCTCCACCTCCACGATGAACTTGCTGTTCTGCTGCTCCCACATGTTTTCCAGTACCGAAAAACCTTCAACCACAGGCCGGCCCAGATATTCAATCTCCAGCCCATTGGGGGCAACGCTTCTGTAGTGCGCAAAAAAGCCATCCCGGTCGCCGGCGTTCCAACACTCCAGCTGGCCATGCAGAAACGACTCGATTCCCTTGCTATCGATATTGCTCATCTTTTCACCTTGCTGATTCGTTAATCATGTACCGCGCTTCAGTCCCAGATCACGTGAACGGATTTCGCGCCCCGCAATTGCGCCCCGGCAATCTTCGGTGCGGGCATATCGGGATCCAAACGGAGGTTGGGGAACAGATCAAGAATGCCGTTGATCGCACAGGTGAGCTCCACCTTGGCAACGAACTGGCCAATGCACATATGCGGACCGAACCCGAATCCCAGCGAGGGACGGGATTTACGATCAATATCGAAAACATCCGGATCGTCGAACGCCTCCTCATCCCGGTTGGCGGAAATCACCATGCATTGAACCATCGAGCCTTTCGGCACCATAACACCCCCAATCTCGACATCCTTGGAGGCCTGGCGGACCTTGAAGGTCGAAACTGGCTCGTAACGCACAGTCTCGTCGATCAACTTACCAATCAGCTTACGGTCATTGCGGACTCGCTCCTGCAACTCAGGCCGCTCCAGCAGTAACGTCATCACCGAACTGAATGTCCGCGTCGTGGTTTCTCCTGCAGCGGGCAGGAGTGAACGGACGAAAGTTGTGACCTCATGATCATCCAGCGCCCGCCCCTCATATTCCGCATTGATGAGCCTGCTGATCAGATCAGTGCCTTGAGAGCCCTCGGCACGCTTGGCAACAACCACTTCCTTGATTGCATCGTAAAGGCTCTTCACTGCCTGGCCCGCCAGAGCACCAAAAATCCTGGCCTTTTCCGGGTCGATCTGGTTGGCTGCCACAAGAGCCAAAGCCCAGCTGGCATACTTCTTGAATTTCTCTGGATCGTCGGCCGGAAAGCCCATGAGTTCATACATGACACGAATGGGGAAATAGAGACCAAAATCCATCAGATTGGCTTTCTTGTCTGGCGCCATCGGAAGCAGAAACTCTTCGCGGATGACCCGTTCAATCTCGGGCCGCCATTTATCCACCGTTTGCGGCATGAATACCGGCTGGAGCAGTGCCCGGGTACGACGGTGCTGTTCACCATCCATTGCAAGAACAATCAATCCGTCAAAAAAGGCGCCCATTCCTTCGGCAATAAAGCCGCTCGTAAAAGTCTCCGCGTCGCGCAGTACCGCAATCACGTCCTTGTATTTGAATAGCGTCACCGCGCACTTCGGTGCCTTAGCACTCGCGTTGGTCGGTACTTTCAAGTAGGTATCGACAAAGTCGCCCTGCATGACCGGTTCGTTAAGGAGCTTTTCCCGGCAAAGTGCATGAATATCGATGTCTGTACCGAGGTAGGTGTCCGAGACCGCATGGTAGGCGGCTTCAATATCAAGTTCCTGAAATGTAAGTGACATAGCATATTCTCCTGATTAAGAATTTAATTCTTGTTGTTTATTGCTAAGGTTTCTTGGCTAAATAACTGGTCACCCGTTTAGCTGCCAGCCGGCCGGCCATACCATTCACACCGCCCCCAGGGTGACTACCAGCGCTGCCGAGGTATAAGCCCGCCACCGGCAGAGTGTCGCCGCCCAACCCGTGAGCCGGACGCATAGTGCTTGAACGCATCGTGGTGGTATCGATATGCACTACGCAGCCGTTTACCGTGTTCAGCCGGGCGGTAAAGTCGGGGGCAGCTTCAATCCGCCGCCCGATGACATGACCTTTTATGCCTTCCACATAATCGGAAAGTTGATCGATGACCTGATCCGCCACATCCTCTCTGATGGCGTCCCAGCCACCGGTCGGATTAACCGGCATGACCGGTGGATAGATGTAAACAACGTCCTGGCCTTCAGGCGCCTGTGAAGGGTCTGCCGCACTTGGCGCCGCCATGGTTACATATGGCAGCTGCGGTACTTCTCCTCGGGAGCTCGCGGCGAAATTTTCCAGCACCGCTTCTTCGGTACCGATCAGCAGGCAAGTATTGCGTAGATCCAAGCCATCACCTCGTGCCGCTTCGAAGCGCGGCACGGAAATCCGCCCATCCAGAGCGAGATCAATCTTGAGCGGGCCCGAGCCTTTGGCATTTGCCGGTGCCATGGCGATCCGGGTCAACAGGTGCCCGGGCATTTCGCCAGCCGTCACCATCTCCAGCGCGACCCTGGGATGGCAGCCAGCAATAACCGAGCGGGCCGTGAACTCGCGTCCATCGGCCAACTTGACACCCTTCACCGTATTTTGACTGGAAACGATCTCTGTCACGGTCGCAGAGGTAATGACCTCCCCACCCAACTCCACGAGCCTGGAGGACATTGCATTGCTCAACTGCTGCATACCGCCTCGCACGCGGCCGACACCGAAGCGGTGAAGAAAGCCGAGCAAGGCATAGTAGATGCCGCCACCATCAGCTGTGATATCGCCGGCCAGGCCAGTCAAGGCACACATCGCAGAAATGGTTACCGGATGCTCAAAGCGTTCACGGGCAGCCTGATGAGCGGAGCCTGTCATCAGCGCCATCAACTCCGGCTTGAGTTTGCGATTCTTGAGGGCGCTACCCACAACTTTCAATTTTGTCGTCAAGTTCAGCTTGGCCGGATCCACGCGCATCATCGGAAGCGCAATTTCCAGAAACATGTCAACAACAGACATGAACTCCAGAAATGCGTCGGCATCTTCTGTGCTATAGCGGCGGATCTCAGCGGCCGTCTTCAGGCGATCTCGCCAAAAGACCAGTGAGCTTCCGTCCGGGTGGAGATATACATATCCCGGTGCCAGCTCGATCATCTCGAATCCGTGGCGCTCCAAGTCCAACTCCTGGGGTACGTGGGCGTGGACACGCATCGACATCATATCCAAAGCGCAAGGATGCACCAGATGTTCGGGTGCCTCAGGGATCAGGAACCCCGACGATGCCATTCCGCCCACTTTGTCGAGCGCCTCCAGCAACAGGACCTTTTTTCCTTCCAGGCCGAGGTAACAGCCCGCCGACAGCCCGTTAGTGCCGCCGCCCACTATGATCACGTCAAAATCAGTCTTGTTATTCATGGCAGTATCCTATTCAAGCTGAAGAGCACCCTATAACAAAGGCCTACTCCGTGCTGCGCTACCGTTTTACCCCAGGTAAAACGATTGGAGCAGTTCGCGGCTGTCACTGAGGGAGCTGATACCATAGCACTTAAAATTCTTGGTGCAGAACTTTAATCTGCATATGGAATTAAAAAGCAATCTCTGCTAGGGTTCTCCTGGGCACTGCTATTTAAGCTTGGACGACAGATCTGACGTCGTTCCGGGGCTGTGAAAAAGCAATCCGCCGCTGAAAAAATAAAAATAAAGGACGACAAAATGAGAACAGATCTGGATCAGTCAGACCCACTATCCTGCTCAGTGCATTTATCAGCGTTTTTTGCGTTGGTGAATCAAGGCAGACCGCATTATTCCTTCACGGCCCTAAATCAGACACTTCCCATCCACAGCGACCTCGGAGCCCTGGCACCTGCAGCTGGCGGTTGGAACAGCAAGACTCCCTCTAACAACTTCAATAATGGAGCACTGTCATGAAACTGAGGATCGCAATTGGTCTATTACTGAGCGGGATATCTGCTGCCGCCCTTGCCGCCGTTAGTCCGGACGAGGCACAACAGCTAGGACAGAACCTCACATTTATCGGCGCAATCCAGGCAGCTAACGCCGACGGAAGCATTCCCGCTTATGAAGGCGGACTGCGCACAGCTCCGGAAGGCTTCCAACCTGACAGCGGCACCTGGGCGGATCCGTTCAAAGATGAAAAGCCCCTGTATCGCATCACCTCGGCCAACATGGCTGAGTATGCCGACCTGCTGAGTGCCGGACAGAAGGAAGTGCTGCAACGCAATCCGGAATACTACATGGACATTTACCCTTCGCACCGGACGGCAGCCTATCCACAGGAAGTGATGAGCGCGACTATCCGTAATGCGGGCACGTGCGAAACACATAAAGAAGGTCTCGCTCTGAAAGCCGATTGCCGCGGAGGGCTCCCATTCCCTATCGCAAAAAACGGCAATGAGATGATGTGGAATCTGTTGGTGCGATACAACGACGGTAAATACGGCACCACCACCTCTTCTTCCAATACCTGGTTGGTGGATCGCAACGGAAGCATTACTCGCACAGCGAACCAATCGACCTTCGTGGAGCGCCCTTATTATCAGCTTGACGTGCCCGGCCGCGATCCCGAGATGTTCTACCGTGTTTATTCTCTGACCAAAGCGCCAGCGCGCAAGGCTGGCGAACTGACCGGCATGATGGACTTCCTTGACCCTACAGCGCAGCCGCGCCGAGCGTGGAGCTACACACCAGGTCAGCGCCGCGTGAAGCTGGCCCCGGAGTTCAACTACGACACGCCGGTAGGCAGCATGGGTGGCCTCGAATTGTTCGACGAGCTCTTCATGTTCTCCGGCTCGCAGGATCGATTTGATTACAAACTGGTTGGTAGAAAGGAGATGCTGATTCCTTACAATGCCTACAAGTTCTACTTCGGCTGCGATGATCAGTTCCGAGCCGCACACGCAAATCCTGAATGCGAACGCTGGGAGAAACACCGTGTGTGGGAAGTAGAAGCAACGCTCAAGCCCGGCATGCGCCACGTTTACAGTAAGCGCATCTACTATCTTGATGAAGATACCTATGGTGCCGGTCTTTACGACGCATGGGATCAGAATGGTCAGCTGTACCGCGCTATGATGCTTGGTGGTGTGCAGTTCTACGACCATGACATTCCTTATATCGTTAAGCACACCATGTTCGATTTCAACAAGGGCATGTACGGCATCGTCAACGATGGCATGGATGGCGGCTACCGCGTGATGACGGAACCCCGGAGAGAGCGTGACATGAATCCGGAAGCAATCGTATCCCGCGAATCACAACGCTGACTGCACGTCCCAGAACCCTTCAGTTGCCTGCGCAGCTGAAGGGTTTCTTTCTATCATAGGAATCGACCCATGCGGCAAATCAAACTGACGTGGGACGTCAGCCATCTCACGCCCTATTCCATACCAGTTAATGTATCGGGCTCGTTGTTTGCCCCCGACCAGCCAACACCCTCCGATCAACCGCTCGATCTGCTGGTATGCCTGCATGGTGGCAGTTGCTCCAGTGAGTATTACCATCCAGAGCATATTGATCCCTCGTACAGTTTTGCCAGATACATGACCGAACGGGGCTATCTGGTGTTAGCCCTGGACACGCTCGGAATGGGCCGCAGCAGCAAACCCGAGCCCGAGAATCAACTGACACTGGAGATGATTGCCGCTGCCAGCGACTTTGTAACACGGCAAGCTGCTTCCTCTCTACAAGACGGCGAATGGCTTCAACTGCCGCCGAACAGCACACTGCGAGCGTCTGGCCTGGGCCATTCCATGGGCGGAATGCTGTCGGTCTATCAACAGGGCCGTTTTCAAAGCTTTGAGCGGCTGATTGTTGCTGGATGGAGCAACCTGCCACTGGATCTGAGCGACGCCGATATCGCCAGCATGCGCGCAGGTCTCTCCGACGGTGGCTATATCCCAACAGACCGTCAGCCGCTGCAAACATTGTTCCATCTCCCCGACGTGCCAGCCGAGGTAATAGCCGCTGATAACAAACACGCGGGCTTGACACCCGTCACCCTGGCGCTGGCCGCCCTATCCCCCGGCACGGTAACAAGGGAAGCCGCAGTCATCCGCTGCCCGGTTCTGCTGCTCTTTGGTGAAGTGGACGTCAGCGCCGATCCACAACGTGAAACCACCTTCTATCCGACCGCAAGCAGCATCGATCTGAAGCGTATCGAGCAATCAGCTCATATGCATAACCTGGCCCAATCCAGGCAAATCGCATGGCACGCCATCCATGAATGGCTGCTGGCACACTAGGAGACAATTCGGCTCTGCCCGCAGCCCCGCTGAGCAGCGCCGTACCAAGCCCTGCCACCTCTCAGCGCGGCTGCTTCCGCTCTTCTCCCCGGAGGCTCTCACGTCCGCACAGCATGTAATCCAGCGATATATCCGGGTCTTTCAACGATAGACATTGGCGTTGTTCCCGCTCATGCAGTGGCGTCTACTGAAGACGTCGAACAACAAAAATAAAACTCACGGAGATGTTTCATGTTCAAGCCAGAGTTGACACCTATCAGCACAGCCGTAGGGCTTTCAGCTTTGCTTTTCTGTGCAAGCCAGGCCCAGGCCGCAGAATTCGAAACTGGCAATCCCGATCTGATCGGTCGCTGGGACAACACCATCCGTTACAACCTCGGTATACGCGCAGAAAGCCGCGACACCGCGCTTGGTAACAACGCAACCTACGACGAATCAAACTACAAATTCGATCGGGGTGACGTGGTCACCAATCGCCTGGACGTCATGAGCGAACTCGAGCTCGCCTACAAACAAAACCACGGCCTGCGAATAAGCGGTGCCGCCTGGTATGACGCTGCCTATTCCAACACCGACGTCAAGACCAACCCCGGCAATGTCTATTACCCCGGCGCAACCGCTGGCCCAAGCACTCCCAGTTACCGCGACGGACGCTACTCATCTCACACCGCACGATATCATCAGGGCCTGAGCGGCGAGCTGCTGGATGCATTCGTGTTTACCCGTTTTCATGTCGGAGATGTGCCCGTCAGCTTGCGAGCTGGCCGCCACGCTTTGTACTGGGGCAATGGTCTGTTGATTGCCGGCCACGCCGTATCCTATGCACAGGCTCCGCTTGACGGCCGTAAAGCGCTCGCCAATCCAGGCACGGAAACGCGAGAGATCTTCCTGCCGTTGGCGCAAATTTCCGGTCAAGCACAGGTTACCGACCGGTTTTCCATTGCCGCTCAATACTTTCTTGAATGGGATCCCACCCGTGCCCCTGAAGGCGGAACCTACCTTGCATCGGCGGACGTTGCGCTAGAAGGCCCGCAGCAGCTTCCCGTGGCTCCTGGCTTCGCCTTGCCCATCATCGACCCAGTGAAGCCCGGCAATCGTGGGAATTGGGGAGTGATGGCACGCTACGCTCTGGACTTCATGCACTCGGACATCAGCGTTTTCTACCGCGAGTTCGATGACTATTCGCCATGGGGACTGCAGGCCGGGCCCGGCTTTGCCCGCTATGTATATCCAGAAGACGTGAAGCTTTATGGCTTGAGCTGGTCCGCTGGCCCGTTACTGGGCGGCGCGTCAGTGGGCATTGACCTTTCCTACCGGGAGAACGCCTCGCTTGTCTCCAGCAGCTTCAATCTGGCCGATGGCCAAGGCGCTCGGGGCAATACCTGGCACATGGTCGCCAATGGTCTTTGGCTATTACCCACGACGCCGTTGTTCGACACCGGCTCGCTCATCGCAGAGATAGCTTATAGCCGCCTGGACAAAGTGAAAAGCAACGCAGACCTTTTCCGGGGAGAGGGTTACGCCGGTTGCGACGGGCAGGACAAGGACTGGGGCTGCGCCACACGTGACTACACAGGTGTCGCTGTCAACTTCACTCCGCAATGGCTGAGCGTATTTCCAGGCTGGAATATTTCCGCCCCCATAAGCCTCAACTACGGAATCTCCGGCAACGCCGCCACAGGAGGTGGGAGTGAAGGTGATTATAACTTCAAGGTCGGTATAAAGGGCATCCTGGACGAGCGCTATGAAATCAGTCTGGCGTACATCGGGTACGGTTCGAAAATGATCACCCGCGACATACCGGGCGTTGGCAAGACAGTGGTGGGCGGCAACGGCAGTGTCGGTCTGTCTGATCGGGACTGGGTATCGCTGACCCTGAGTACGGCCTTCTGAGACGACTTGCTGCCATTTACCACGACATAAAACAATAAAACCGGAGATTCTCATGAATATGAATCGGATTGCGATCAGCTCTCTGCTGTTAGCCGTTGCCAGTCCTGCGATAGGCAACCCAGCCTGGACTGCAGATGATATTGGGCATGCACTCACCCGCTTCGGATCAGAAAAAGCCGGAAATGAAGCCGGTACCATTCCCGAATACACTGGCGGGCTGCAAGTAGCCGCGAACCTGCAACCGGGCGATGGACTCTGGCCTAACCCCTTCGCCGAAGAAGCGCCGCTTTTTCGCATTACTGCAGAGAATGCAGATGAGTTTGCCGATCAGTTGTCGTCTGGACAGATGCGGCTACTAAAAGAGCATGCCGACACCTACTACATGGATATATATCCCACGCATCGTACGGCGGCCTTTCCTGAAGAGTTCCTCGCTGCAACCGAGCAGAATGCCAGAAATCCAGAATGCGGATCGATACATGATGGACTCTCCGTAAGCGAGGCCTGTCGGGGCGGACTGCCCTTCCCCATCCCCGAAACCGGGCAAGAGGTGATGTGGAACTATCTTCTAAACTACCAGGGGGTCAACGGCTGGGACTGGAATCACAGCGCCTACGTAGTGAATCAGGGACACATCACCCTGACCAATACCAACCGTTCTACCGGTGAAAAGCCTTTCTACCAAACCGAAGTAACAGGCCGCGATCCCAAGGTTGCATCACGCATCTGGTCACGCATCGTTGCGCCAGCCCGCTCCGCGGGTACAGCTTCTGGTTACTGGGATCACCTGGATCCCGTCGCGGACGATCGCTACGCCTGGAGTTACTCCACAGGCCAGCGACGCATTCGTCGAGCGCCCGAATTTTCATACGACACACCCAACTCGGCGTTTGGCAGCGTGTCCTTCTATGACGAGATTTTCCTGTTCTCCGGAAAAATGGATCGCTTCGACTGGACGCTCGAAGGCAAGAAGGAAATGTTTATTCCCTACAGCAACTATGAGCTGAAATGGGGCTGTGACATGGAAACCAAACTGATGGACAAGCATATAAATCCAGCCTGCGAGCGCTGGGAGCTGCACCGGGTATGGGTCGTGTCTGCCGAGCGCAAGGAAGGCATACGTCATGCGCAGAAGTCTCGACGCTATTACATAGATGAAGACACTTTCGGTGCTGCACTCTATGACGCATGGGACAACAGTGGAGAAATGTTCCGCTCAGGGGCTCAGTACAACATCCAGGCGTATGGAATCCCCAACAATCCACTGCAAGATTCATACTCACTTTACGACTTCACTCGCAGCCAATACGGCATGTTTGGTAACGGCCCCACACGCTACCGCGCCGCGCCGGTAACGGAGCGTGAAGCCAATCCGCAGACCATCGCCGCCGGCCAGCGCCGCTAAGCCAAAAATCACCACGTCCGGAGGTGCGCCTCCGGGATCTCACAGTAGACTCCAGGGGGCTTCACACATGAAGCGACTCGATGAGAAAGTGACCGTTATTACCGGTGCCGGAAGCGGCATAGGACGCGCCAGTGCGTTGGCATTTGCCGCTCAAGGCGGCAAGGTGGTCGTTACCGACCTCTATAACCAGGCGGCGGAGGCTGTTGTCCAGACCATCACCGAGACTGGCGGTGAGGCCATAGCGCTAAAAGTTGATGTCGGCCTGGAGGACGATATCAAACACATGATAGACAGCACTATTGAAACCTATGGTCGTATCGATGTGTTGTTCAACAACGCCGTCAACAAGAACCCCGACACGGCCAGGGATATCGACTTCATCAATTTCAATGAAGAACTGTTCCACACCAATATGCGCGTCAATGTGCTGGGCGGCGTACTGGCTTGCAAACATGCGCTACCGCATATGCTGGATCAAGCGGGAGGCTCAATCATATTTACCTCCTCTACCAGTTCCATTGCGGGCGAAGTGGCGCAGTTCAGTTATGGCGCTTCCAAGGCAGCATTGAACTGGTACGTGCAAACCATCGCCACCACCTTCGGCAAGCGTGGCATCCGCTGCAACGCCATTCTCCCCGGCGTGATCCGCACTGCGGCCCTGGCAGGCTGGGCCAATGAGCAAATGACCAAAGCCTTCCTCGACTTGCAGAACGTGCCGCAGCTAGGTGAACCCGAAGATATCGCTAACATGGCGCTGTTTCTCGCCTCGGACGAGTCACGCTACGTCAATGGCGCACTGATGCGCGTGGATGGTGGCATGAGTTGTGGTACGCCGATGGTTCCAGTGGTCAGGGCGTATCTCTGATCAGGCGCGGCATTCAACTGACAAACAGACATTCAAGGTGAGATGCGAAACATGGGTATGCAACAGGAAAAGATTATCAGGACTTTCTGCGCCGCCTGGGGCGACGGTACAGCAACTTCACGGCCGCAGCTGGAGACCATTCTGGACATGATGGCCGAGGACGCTGTTTGGCAACTCTGGGTGCCAGGCGGCCCGGTTATCCAGGGCAAGCAGGCGTTACGCGACGAAATCACTCGGCAAATGAGTTATGTGACCCATAACCACTGCGTAATCCGCAACATCGTCTCCTCCGACAACGTAGTGATGACCGAGCGTGATGACTACGCAGTGTCGGGAGGCAAGCCCATGCCGCACTCCATGGTGGCCGTTTACGAGCTGGATGATCAGGGGCTGATCACCGCCTGGCGGGAGTATCTGGATACAGCGGATCTGGCAAGAAAGAAAGGTGTTCCGCTAGAACAGGTCGGCGGGCCAAGTCTGGATGCCAACGCCTGAACACCACCCTCTTACCTATGAAGGGCAACCGGACGAGCCGGACTTGCCGATGAATGCTTTGGAGCAGCGAATGAACATGGCCGTACAAGACACCACGAATACCGATCAACAGCAAGAACGGAAACTCTGCCAGTTCGTAGAAGAACTCCTTGAGGGCAGAGTTACCAACATCGAACGCCTGCCTCGCTGGCGGCCCGCTTGGAATGTGGATCTCAAGCGCGGTGATGAGATTATCAAGCTGCACATACGCGGTGAGCGCGGCGGCGATGTCAGCCCGTTCCCGGATCTTCGTCGCGAAGCGGATATCCTTACCCTGATCAGGCAACAAGGTATCCCCGCTCCCCGCATCTATGGCTTCTGTGAAGACCCGCAGGCCATCGTGATGCAGAACGTGCCAGGTACCCGTGATCTATCCCAGGCCAAAGACAATGCAGAGCGGCTCAGTTTGGCCAAGCAGTACATTGACGCCATGGCAGCAATGCACAAGTTACCGCTAGACGCTTTTGTCGCACGGGGAATCGATCTGCCGCATGGCGCCGAAGCGATTTCTCTGGCGGGTCTGGAGGCCTACTATCCACTGTATGAACGGAACAAGACGCGCCCGCAGCCACTGCTGGAATTCGCCCTCAACTGGCTGCGCCGCAACGTGCCACAACACCGGATCAAGCCCAGCCTGGTTCAGTATGATTCAGGCCAGTATCTGTTCGAGAACGGCAAGGTAAGCACCCTGTACGACTTCGAGTTCGCGATGATCGGCGACCCGCTCGCCGACCTCGCCTCCGCGCGCATGCGCGATAATTACGAACCTCTGGGGGGGCCCTTCAGCGAACTCTATCGCTACTACCAGGAAGTCAGCGGCGAGAAGCCCGAACCCGACGTGGTGCGTTTCCATACTGCCTTGTTCTCTACCGTCAGCGCCATGCAGTTCTCCGCGACTGTCGCCACACCGCAGCCGGGCGACCCGCATGATACCTATATTGAGTTCGATATTGCCCTGCGCCGGGTAGTAGTCCACGCGATGGCCGAGGCGATGGGCGCGGAGATTGCGCCCCCCGCAATCAACATAGTGGAACATGGCCCGAACGCAGAGCTACTCAGCATGCTCACCGACGCAGTCAATCAGGTTCAGATCGAGGACGAATTTCAGCAGACCAAGCTCAACGCTGTTCGCAAGATCGTCGAATATCTGGGGAGAGCTGACGCCATGATCAATCAACTCCAGGCTGTGGACATGCAGGAAGCCGGCGTTCTGCTGGGGTGCAGCTTTGCACACCACGATGAGATGGAGGCAGCCCTGGAACGTTTTGTCGCCACCGCAAGCACAGAGCACGACCTGGCATTGTTGGCTCTCTTCGCTTCACAGATAGAACGACGAGTGCAGGTGTTTGGACAAACTGCCATCGGCAGATCGGCAAGCCATATTGACCTGCCAGCACTGTAGCCCTACTAGTCTGGAGCAGAACATGTCTGACGATAACAACAATAAGCAAGCTGATTTCCTAGGTCGCTACGGCCCGTGGGCTCTGGTAGCAGGTGCCTCCCATGGCATCGGTTCGGAATTTACCCGGCAGGTCGCAGCGCAAGGCCTGAACTGCATCCTCGTAGCCAGGACTGAAGACACCCTGCAATCTTTGAAATCGAGCCTGGAGGGCGAGTACGGGGTTAAAGTCCTGATCGTAACTCAGGATCTGTCAGCGCCGGATGCTGCGGCTCGACTGCTGCGGGCTACCGGCGAGCGTCAGGTAGGTCTGTTGATCTATAACGCCGGCGGCGACCCTTTTATCAGTCAATTCCTCAATACCGATGCCGAAAGCTGGATGTCGCTGCTGCGGCTGAATACCCAGACAGTACTGGAAACGAGCCATACTTATGGCAAACGCATGGTGGAGCGTGGCCAGGGCGGAGTGATTCTGGTTGGCTCACACGCGGCACTGGGCGGTGTCCGCAAACTGGGCATGTACTCGGCCACCAAGGCATTTTCCCTTAACCTCGGAGAATCACTCTGGGCAGAATGGAAGGATCGCGGAGTTGATGTGCTGAACCTGCTCATCAGTACGGTGGATACGCCAATGATGCGCGAAACCATGCAGCGTTTGAATATTCCTGACGCGGCAACAATGAACTTGCCCCAGGCCGATGACATCGTGCGTCTGGCGTTGGCCGCTCTGCCCAATGGCCCAACCCTTGTTCACCCACAGGATCTGGAGTCGCCGGATGGCGAATTGTCACTCGGTGACCGTCGCCGTGAACATGTCATCAACAAAAGCGCCGAGGCGGCCATGTTCATTGGCCGCGATTGACCGCACATAGCGCGATTGAAATCACTCTGAATGAGCAATGAACAACATGAAAAATTTTGACAACAGGGAATTCAAACTCGGGTGGAAGATCCTGATTCTGGCCACAGTAGGCGTAGCCACCAGTTCAAGCTCGCTTCTGTTGTACAGCTTCAGCGCGATGATGATTCCTCTGGAACTGGCTATGGGGTGGGGCCGCAGTGAACTGCAGGCGGCAATCACTGCGCTGTCGCTCGGTACTATCGTCGCCGCCCAGCTCGCTGGGTGGGTGAACCTGAAGTTCGGCTTGCGCATCGTTACCATCGTGTCGCTTATCGCGCTATCGGTCAGCTTGTTTCTCCTCACTCAGATTCAAACCACTATCTGGAGCCTCTATCTTGGCTACTTCCTCGTTCCGCTTGCCGGGCTGGGAACCTTGCAGATCACCTGGTCGCACCTGGTCAATCTCTGGTTTGTGGAAAACCGTGGGCTGGCGCTGGCGATCATACTGAGCGGGTCCGGACTGGCCGCTGCTTTGCTGCCACTGCTGATCACTTGGTCTGTGTCGACCTGGGGGTGGCAAGCCGGCTTCATTTCCCTGTCGGTACTGCCTGTGGCTATAGCGCTGCCGTTGACCTTGCGCTGGCTGATGCCGGTCAGCAGTAGAAATGGTGCGAAGGCCGCAGAACAGCCCAAAGCGCAACAGGAGTCCGGTGGCATACTGCTCAGCGAAGCTCTGCGCTCGTGGCGCTTCTGGGTATGCAATCTCTCCATGACACTGGTGGTAGCCTGTGTGGTAGGCCTGGTTACCAACATCATTCCCTTGCTACAGGACAGGGGGCTGAGCGCAGTGGAAGCCGGGCAGATTTTCAGCGCCTTCGGCATTTCGCTGATACTGGGCAGGCTGGTAGTAGGCTATCTGATCGACCGTCTGTGGGCACCCGGGGTCGCAGCAGTGGCACTGATGATGCCGGCACTGGCCTGCCTGATCTTTGCGATGGCCACCAACAACACGGCGCTGTATATCCTGGCAACCCTGCTGGTAGGTATTGGTGCCGGGGCTGAGTTCGACATTGCCGCCTTCCTGATTGCACGCTACTTCGGCATGCGTGACTATGGTCGACTGTTCGGTATTCACCTTGGGCTGATCACCGCCGGGGCGGCGGCGGCACCTCTACTGTTCGGTGCTCTGTACAGCCTCACCGGAGATTATTCCGGGCTTCTCACTTTCAGCACCGCTTGCTTCATCATCGGCCCGCTAATGCTGCTCAGTCTGGGTAGCTATCCAGTGTTTCGCCACCCGACCGCCCTGACGCCAGCTCTCTGATGCAACGGCCTAGTTCAGGGGTTAACGCGACGCATCTCCTGACGAAATGCCTCGGGCGTCATACCCACTTCTTTGCGGAACGCCGCCGCAAAGGAGGCGGGGTTCTGGAATCCGGTCTGGTAGGATACCTGCTTTATCAGCACCTTGTGATCAA
Source organism: Halopseudomonas bauzanensis (assembly GCF_900114735.1). Classification (GTDB taxonomy): domain Bacteria; phylum Pseudomonadota; class Gammaproteobacteria; order Pseudomonadales; family Pseudomonadaceae; genus Halopseudomonas; species Halopseudomonas bauzanensis. Next base: position 327,862 of record NZ_FOUA01000003.1, read on the forward strand.
GCAACAGCGATTTTGCCTTGCGAATGCGGCTCTGGGCCACATACTGGCGCAGAGTCAAACCGACAGTATTCTTGAATAGCATGGAGAACTTTCGGGGTGGCATCTCCCACATCTGGGCAAGTTTCGCGACCGAATTGCCCATTTCTGGGTCCCCATCGAGCATCTCTCGCAATTGCCTGATCTGTTGCAAGCTCAGTTTCCCACGACAATCACCTGGCGTTCTCGAACCCAGAAACTGCCTGTGCAGATCCATCGCAATGCCAGTCAGCATACACTCTGTATGCAGTTGACTGGCAAAGCCCGGCGCAGCCACCTCCTGCGCCAGCCGCTCCATGGAAACCTGTAGATAATTACTCTTCAAATTCAACATGCCGTCATTGAGGCAGTCTTCCCAGCACCACTCAATGCCCGCCAACGGACCCAGTACGCCGGGATCGAACAGACAGATCATCGATTTGAATTGAGACACTCCGTGGTAAAACTGGAACTCAGTCCCCGGGGGAAGAAACAGCACTTGACCTAGCGACTGGAAGTCACAGTCCCGGCCGGAAAAACGACCCTTGTTATCTGAATATCTCGATTGGCTAGCGGCCGCTTTGGGCAACACCAGACGCAGCAGACAGCTGTTCTTAGCTTCAATAACTGCAGTTCCTGCACTTAGCCACTGGGCACCCTGTATCTGAATATCGAAACCATCGTCGACCAGGCGGGACTCTGTCCAAAACTCACCAACATTGGACGGGTCATACTCAAGATACTTTACTGAATACATGGTTACGACCTTCAGCGATTATTATTGTGGACACTGAACATTGCCTAACATTGGGTTTCATGACTTATCACTGTTCAGCATAGTCTTCGCCCGCTGTGTGCCAATTACTAAATCCCTTTAGCTGGTATTCAAAAAAGCGATACCTGTGACCAGTTCTTTATTGTTGTCCCTACGCCGCTTATGCACTTTTAATGAGTTCCACGCATTCACTCGCACTCACTCAGGAGCCTCCATGACACTTCGAATGGATCACTTCACCATTGTTACCGACCAACTGGAGGCCACCCGCCAGTTTTACGTGGACCTTCTCGGACTCGAAGTCGGCCCGCGGCCACCATTCCCGGTGGATGGCCTGTGGCTGTATGCCGACTCCCATCCCATGCTGCATGTCATTTCAGTGGAACAGATGCCCGAGCCACGCCGCGGGGTGCTCGATCACATGGCTTTTTTTTCCTCTGGTCTGGGTTCGATGCTCGACAAGCTCGATGACCACAACGTCCGTTACCGCATCATCCGCGCCCCCGGAGAGAACCGAACCTGGCAGGTATTTTTCAAGGATCCGAATGACGTCGAGGTCGAGCTCGACTTCGCCGCCGAGGAAACGCCACCTGCCGACTGGAAGCAACGCAGCAAACGCTGAGTAGGTCAGATCAAGCCGGCGTAGGCGCCGCCATCCAGTTGCAGGTTCTGCCCGGTGACATAGCCAGCCTGGGCTGAACAGAGGAACGCGCAGGCCATGGCGAGCTCTTCAGGTGTACCGAATCGTCTGGCCGGGACAGGTCTGAGCATCTCGGCTCTCGCCTCATCCAGACTGATGCTCCTGTGCTTTGCCAACTGACCGGTCATGTAGGTCAGCCGGTCGGTCGCAATGCGTTCAGGCAAAAGATTATTGACCGTGACATTGTCGCGAATGACTTCCACGGACAGCGCCTTTGAGAAGGCGGTGAGACCAGCCCTGGCTGCTGTCGAGAGGCCCATCGGCAAACGCGGAGACTTGACCATGGCGGAGGTGATATTGACGATACGACCAAAACGCCGCTCGCGCATTCCATCAACCACGGCCTGGATCAACAAGATGGCGCTGAGCATATTGGCTTCCAGTGCCTGTTGCCAGCATTCGAGATCCCAGTCCTGAAATTTCCCCGGTGCTGGACCACCGTTATTGGTGACCAGGATATCCGGAGCAGGACAGGCCGCAAGGAGCTTCTCCCGGCCAACGCTGGTGTTGAGATCCGCTACCACCTGCACTACCTCACGCCCCGTGCAGTCGCGAATCGCCATCGCAGCCTCATTCAAGCTACCGGGATCGCGCCCGTTGATGAAGACCTCGCACCCTTCAGCAGCCAAGGCGATGGCACAGGCTCTACCCAAGCCCCGCGAAGAAGCACAGACGAGCGCTTTACGATTGGCAATATTCAGATCCATATTTACTCTCCCCCCTGTCGAGTCCCGCAAGGCTCAGCCTCATTACAGCGAGGCTGTAATCCTCTATCCTGTAGACACTTACACTGAAACTTTCCCATGAAACCGGAGACGGAATACGATGAGCAAGCCGTCAACCCGAGCGGAACCTGGCAAGCGCAACACCATGAATCGACTGCTGGCCGCCGGCAGACAGATTTTTGCCCTGAAAGGTCTTGCAGGCGCCCGGGTAGAAGATATCGCCCGCGAAGCCAAGGTGACCAAACAGTTGGTCTATCATTATTACGGTTCCAAGGAAGTCTTGTTTTCAACCGTCCTGGATGACGCATCGCAGCAGATCATGCAGGAACTGATCACGCTTGATATCGATGATCTGCCACCGGAAGAAGCGCTGCGAAGTTTGCTCCATTGCTGTTTTGACCAGTATATGAAAGATCCACACCTGGGCGCGCTGGCCCTGGAGGGTATTCGTTTTCATAACGCGTCGGAGACCAGAAGCAACAGTTTTACCAGTGAATCCCCAGCGCTTGTCGTCAAGTTCTCAGCAGTTCTGAAGCGTGGAATGGAGACTGGTGTGTTCAGGCAGGGTATTGATGCCCGACTGCTTCTGGCGAGTTCCGCGCTGCTGATGTCAGGGGGGTTCACCAACCATTACACCATGTCAGTTCTCGTCGGGTTTGACACCACTTCGGAGGACGGCATGCGAATCTGGCGCGAACACTCGGTCAATCTCATTCTTGCCAGCATCATGCAGCAGCCTGTACGCCTGTAGCCCACTTCAGGCGTACAGGCGTATCAACCAACGCAGCGCCCGCTTATTACATCCCGGTACGACCTTCCGACTGCTCGAAGAAAGCACGCATCGCCACGAGCGACGGGGTGTGACTGCCAAAGCCGCCATCTGCTACCAGGGTGGTTCCGGTCACGAAGGATGACTCATCGCAGGCAAGAAACGCTACCACATCAGCGATCTGCCGCGGGGTTCCCAGTTCAGGGGTCAGGTGATTGTCGCGCAGAATACTGAGCAACTCCGGGGGCATGGAGCTGTGGGCATTTTCTGCAGGTGCCAAGCCAATCTGAACCGCATTTCCACGCACACCCAGCTTGCCATACTGCGCCGCTACCAGCTTGGGCAGCATGTTCAGCGCTGCCTTGGTTGTCGCGTAGCCCGTCAGGGACAGATCTCCCTGGGCACCCAGTCCAGAGGTGGCGAAAATTACCGAGCCTTTGCCCTGTTTCAGCATCACCGGGATGACATGCTTGGAACACAGAACGGCACCGCGCAAATTGACTGCGACGGCGCAATCAAAAGCATCCATGTCCAAGTTACAGATATCGCGATCCTTCTGACGCTGGCCCACGTCCAGAACCGCAGCGTTATTATACAGCACGTCGATGCGGCCAAATCGGCTCATCACCTGCTCTACCATTGCCTTGACGTCGTCTTCACTGGATACGTCGGTGCGCAAGGCAATAGCCTGACCACCGACTGATTCGATCTCTGCCGCGACACTCTCCGCCGCTTCCTGATTGATATCGACGATCGCAACTGCTGCGCCATGGGAGGCTAGCACCCGTGCGCACTCAGCGCCCAGACCGCCTCCCGCACCGGTGATGATTGCTACACGATCCTTGAGCTTGTCTGTTGTCATTTTATTGTTCCCTTATCTTTATACGAGATGATCCGCTTCACTCACCGGTGAACTGTGGCGCTCGACGCTCGGCAAAGGCCAGCGCTGCTTCCTTGGCGTCCTTGGTGGTGGCCAGCAACGAAAAAAGATCCAGTTCGAGATCCAGGCCCTTCTTCAATTCGACTTCCAAGGCAGCGCGCGCTGCTCTTTTTGCATACACCGAGGCCATAGGTGATTTGCCAGCGATCTGCAACGCCAGCGCTGATACTTCATCGAGCAGGGTCTCGGGGCTGTTAGCGACACGGGATACCAGCCCGATCTGCCGTGCCCTTTCAGCATCCAGACGTTCGCCCGTAAGAAGCAGATCAAACGCATGACCCGGCGTTACCACTCGGCACAATCGCTGCGTTCCGCCGCCGCCGGGAATCAATCCCAGACCGGTTTCCGGCAACGCGAGCACCGCATCGGGCGACGCGAAACGGATATCACAGGCTAGCGCGAGTTCGAGGCCGCCACCCATGCAGTATCCGTGAATTGCGACGATAACCGGTTTACTGACCGCATCGACCGCCTCGATCCAGCGGGCATCCTCCATACGCTTGCGCACTTGAATGGAAGTCTCAAGAGCGCGCTTTTCCTTGATGTCTGCCCCGGCGCAAAACCCTCGCTGGCCTTCACCACGGATCACTATGACATGAATCCTGGGGTCATTCTCCAGGCGTTCGAGGGCCGCTGGTACACCTGCACGGATAGCGTCGTTGATGGCGTTGATCTGACCAGGACGGGTGAGCACTACCCATCCCACGGATCCGTTACAGTGCATCTGCACTGCTTCGTTGATTACTTCGGGCAGGCTTTCTTTAGTGCTCATATCAGCATTCCTCGAACTCGAACAACTGCCCTCTGAGTTCAGAGGGATCAATCCTGATCAGCGACTTTCCGCCCACCGCATCGCATGAGTCGATCCAGCTGAATGCCGTGCCCCGAGCCCGGAGGTCTTCGGCCTTGGCAGCCAGATCATTCACTGCAATACGAATGTAATAAGGCCCCGGCCCCCAACTGTTGAGGTAGAGTCCTGCGTCGCTGTTCCAGCGAGTCGCTTCAATGATGTCCAGCGTGGCGCTGTTCGCCAGGGTAAAGCCCATGCGCGCACGGCGGTATCCTTCGCCTTCGATAAGCTCGACGGGGCCCGAGGGTTCCCAGTCGAGATTCGCAGAGCAACGGCGAAGCGTCTCGTTAAGGTCGCGCACCAGATAGCCACGGGCAGACACACGCACCATATCACCGGGCTTCAAATCACGGGGCTGCGGAGCGGGCACCGAGAAGGTTTCAGCTGGCATCTGCAGCGGCTCCATAGGCATGATTTCTATGCACAAGCCACCATCGACGATGGGGTCATAGAAAGGTTTCTCAGGAGAGGCACCGAGCCACAGACGGTCAAACGGCATGTCGGGAGTGCGCTGCGCCATACGGAATGGAAGCCGTCTACGCATCAGCTTGCTGACCAGCGCGTCGAACTTGTCGCCATGCAGCGAAAGCACGATGGAATGAGTAAGCATTGGGCGGTGGCGTCCCTGATACTCCTTCAGACTTTCCAGAAAATCGTGAAACATCGGATCACCGGGGTTCGGACGATCAAGATGCCATTGTGGCTCGACGCGGGTCGGCGACACCGCCAGTGATTTGTGAACCCGCAGAAAATGAGCAATGTACGGATGGTCATCAAAAGCCTGGCGCCAGCGCTCATGTTTGTATATTCCCAGCTTGTCGACCAGCAACTCAGTCATACCGTCTGGGTCTGGCACCATCATGTCGGCGCTCATCAGCAATTCGAACATCTTTATCTCCATCTCTTACGGGAGCGAATAAAATCCAGGGTTAGGTTGAAAGCGCCATTCCCTAGCGCTGCATTTCAGTTAGTGTTCACCAGCTCCTGCTTGTAGCGTCCCGGTCCGGATGCTGACGGCTCGACGGGCGCTTCCGCCGGCGACGCAACTTCGCCACCTTTGTGGTTCTCCGTACCCACGTTTCTGAGCAGAAAGTGAGACAGGGCAGGAATCAGGATCAGGGCACCGAGCATGTTCCACAGGAACATGAACGTCAGCAGAATGCCCATGTCAGCCTGGAACTTGATGGGTGACCATGCCCAGGTGATTACACCTGCCGCCATAGTCAAACCGATCAGTGCCACCACTTTCCCGGTGAAATCCAGCGAGCGGCGGTAGGCTACAGCCAACGACTCGCCGCGAGCCTGGACGGCCAGCTGCACACTGAGCAGATAGAGCGCGTAATCGACGCCTACACCCACGCCTACCGCCATGACCGGAAGGGTGGCAACTTTGAGACCGATACCCAGCCAGACCATCAGTGCTTTACAGATGATGGTGGTCATGATCAGCGGGATAAGCGCAACCAGGGTCGCGCGGATGCTGCGGAAGGTGATGAGACACAGCAACGCAGTGGCACCGTATACGGCGAAATACATGACCAGGATGCCACGGCGAACTTCGATGTTGGTTGCCGCCTCGATACCTGCATTACCCGCTGCCAGCAGAAACTCTACCGGCCGCTCGGCGTCCGGCCCGGTATTGAATTTCGCAGCAAAGTCCTCGACTTCATTCAACACCCCGGTCAGCGTATCGGCCTTGTGGTCGGTCAGATAGGCAATCAGGGGGGTAACTGAACAGTCCTGATTGGTAGTACCTGGCGAGGAAATCATAGCGGCATCGACCGAGGCATTGGTAATCGCCTGATCTCGGCTGATGGTCAGCCATTTGGCGCTACCTTCAGCCATACCTGAGGTCATGAAACGGACAGTGTCGGCCAGTGAGGTGGTTGTCTGTACCCCCTCGGTCTGCCGCAGGCGCCAGGCAAGCTTATCCATGGTCTGGAGTGGCCCAAAGAAACGACATCCATCGGGATCGGTCTTCATGATGACCACGAATTGGTCGCTGGACAGACCATAGTTGGCCGTGATGAAAGCATTATCCAGGTTGTAGCGCGAGTCCGGACGCAGCTCCGGCGCACCCGGATCCAGGTCACCTATCTTCAGATCCAGCATAACAGCAGAGCTGACTACCGTTACCAGCAACGAGACGCACACCGCAGCGATTGCCCACTTGCGTTCAGTAAACTTGTTCAGGCCTTGCCACACCCTGCCCTGCCAGCTGCGGTTCTGCTGTATGTTCTTGTCTTTTTCGATAGCAATCCGCGCCGCTTTCTTGCTGACGCCTATGTATGACAAGGCAACCGGAATCAGAATGAGTTTGGTGAAGATCAGAACCGTGACACCGATACTGGTTGTCAGCGCCAAGTCCCGGATAACAGGAATATCGATGATGGCCAGAACGGCGAACCCCACTACGTTTACCAGCAGTGCTGTCAACCCGGTCAGAAACAGCCGTCGGAAGGTATAACGCGCAGCGACATACTTATGGGTTCCGCGGCCGATATCCTGCAGGATCCCGTTCATTTTCTGGGTGCCGTGGGAAAGGCCTATCGAGAAGATCAGGAAGGGTACCAGAATGGAATAGGGATCCAGCTCATAGCCGAGCAACTGCATCAGCCCGAGAAGCCAGACAACCCCCGTCACCGCTATACTCACCAGTAACAGGGTACTGCGAACGCAGTGGGTATACAGATACACAAAGAGCGCGGCCACCAGCACGGATATGCCGAAGAACATCATTACCGCCTGAAGTCCTTCGATCAGATCACCGACCAGTTTACTGAAGCCGACGATATGAATCCCCACGCTGTCGCTTTCAAATGACCTGATCTTCTCCTCTAACTGTTTCGAGAACTCACTGTAATCCAAGGGCTCGCCGGTCTGGGGATGGGTTTCCAACAGAGGCGCCAGGATCATGCTGGATCTTGAGTCATTGGCGACCAGGCTACCCAACAACCCTGCACGCGTAATATTACGTCTCAGCGCGCTGATACTCGCTAGGCTACCGTCGTAATCAGAAGGCATGACCGCACCGCCGCTGATACCTTCTTCAGTGACTTCGCGCCACCGTACGATAGGCATCCACAGTGATCGCATCCAGGATCGGTCAATGCCGGGAATCAGATAAAGCGTGTCATTTACGTCCTGCAACACCTGCAGATATTCCGGGTCATAAATATCTCCACTCTTGCTGCTAACCACCACGCGAATATTATTACCCAGGCCCGGGAGCTCGTTCTTGTGTTCGAGGTAATTCTGGATATAGGGATTATTAACCGGAATCATGCGTTCGAAACTGGCATTGACATCCAGCTTCGTGGCAAAGCTGCCCAGCACAATGGTTATCAGAACACAACTCAGAAGAACCAGCATCCGATTATGAAAAATAATGCGCTCAAACAGGCCACCCGAGCTTTTGTCGAAGTCTTGTAGGTCACGTACTACCGGCATCCCGTTATTGTTATTACTCAATTCGACCATTTCTTTCTCCAAAGGCCTTAGTGCACATACAAGACATGTAGCGTCAGTGCGTCCTGGATGAAAACTTCATTGATACCAATAAGCGTTCCTGAGCCAGCCACCCTGTTCTCTTGATAAGGAGGGTAGTAGCGGCGTGGTACTACCATCAATTACCTGATACCGGCATTAACTAATTGAGTTTGCTGATATCAATCTTTCGGACGCCGGAGAATTGAGTAACCATCAACTCTCTTGAACCGTCCACCATGGCCGCAGAGGACACCTCTCCGCTGAAGGGCACTTCCAGTCTGGCCGTTTCGAGATTACGGGAATCGAGTCGTATCAACTCTCCGCGCTGACTAACCAATATAAAGTGGTTGGGGCCGTCTTCCAGGCAATCCACCAGACTGGCCTGCTGTTGAGTGTCCACTCGATCCCAGCTCAGGCCCTCATTTCTGCTGACATACAAATTGCCCCGCAGACCGTACGCCATGACCAGACCGTCACGTACGTGCACTCCAAAAAAAGTACCGGTATAGAGCGTTTCTACCCGGACGAAACGACCCAGCCCCCGATCCAAGCGCATGACCAGACCCTGCTCACCGCTTATGTAAGCTTGCTCACCGTGCATATCGATACTGTACAAATGCATGCGCCGCTCGTTTTCGGTGCGCTCGATCCATGGCTGCCACGTCATACCGTCATCAATGGTGTGTAGCAGCATGCCAAAAGCACCCAGCAGAAAGCCTTCTCCGTTGTCGTTGATGAACACATCCAGAAAAGGCGTGGCCATGACATCGGGATCGGACGAGGTGCTCAGAGCCAGATCTACTTCTCCCAGTAGGCTTTCAGCTTCATACTCATCGATGCCAGCAGCGGTGGAATAGTGCTCTCTCAACAGCGTCACCAAGCTACGACCGTCCAACCGAACTTCCCACGATTTGCCGCCATCAGTTGTGGCGAGCAGAACGGAATCATGCCCGACAGCCCAGCCATGCAGCTCATCACGAAAATGTACCTGCACGAGATCACTGGCCACGGGACTGGTGGAGAGGCTCCAGCTGTTACCGCCATCGCTGGAAATCATGATCAATCCGCGCAGCCCCACACTGACAAGATTGCCGCCGGCCTGCGCTATTGCCACAGCGGGCTGGGGACGGCTCAGATCCTGAATGATGGAAGGCTGCTCAAGCGGATCATGGAGACCGCGTGAAGACTCGCTTTTCGTTTCGGAGGCCAGGACTGAAAAGGAACCCAACCCAAGACACAGGAAGCAGGCAGTTGCGAGAGAGATCGATCTCGTGGCTGGGGGATATTTCAACCAGCAGGATATAGTCATTATTCTTATCCTCAATAATCCAGACGCGTCTTGGGCTTGAACAGCGTCGCCGAGTGGCGACAGCTGTTCCCGGTAGCGCTCCCCCTGGGACCGCACCGTGACTGCTTGAGTTACCGTACGCTTTCTCGAGAAACGATGGCTTCAGGATTCAGCTCTCGCTCGGACCGAGGTGATTCGAGCACCTTGTAGCCACCGGACAGAGCGTCATTGATCAAGCCATACATGCCTCGATTGAAGTCATAAATGACATGTTTGACGATGTAGGGAATATCGTGATCATAGAACTGAACACCACCCAGCATCATGGATCGATAAAGCTGACCACTCTGATCCCAAGCGTCATACAGACCGGCGCCATAGGTGTCTTCATCGAGGTAGTAGGTTCGTTTGCTGTAGACATGACGACGACCTTCTTTCAGCGTCGCTTCCACTTCCCAGACGCGGTGCAGCTCCCAGCGTTCACACTCTGGATTCAGATGTGATGCCATCAGCTGAGTATCGGCATTGCAGTCAAAATACAGCTCGTAGTTGTTATACGGGATATACATCTCTTTCTTGCCGACCAATTTGAAGTCGAAGCGATCCTGCATACCCGAGAACATGAACAGCTCATCGAACAACTCGATCCCGCCCATGCTGGCAACCGGTGTGTCATAGGCAAATTCTGGAGCAAGTTTGACGCGACGCTGCCCTGGGGTATAACTCCACGCGCGTCGTGCTCGACTGGTAGGGTCGAGAAAATCCGTATAGCCGGTCATTTCACCAGCTCGACGGGCCGGTTCCTTGGTGACCGAGTACACCCGCGTGTACATCTGCTCGTCACGACCGGGCACATCCATCTGGTAGAACGGCCGCTCGACAAAGGTTGCCTGTTCCGACGCCTTAGTTACCGAGCCATTTGACGCGACGATCCAGCTGTTCGACGACGAGGTGGTAGTGCCAAACTTTCCGTCGTTGTAGCGCACCTGCTGGTTCCACATCACCTCATTCCCCGTCTTCGGGATCGGGAAAGGGACTCCACCCCGGCAGGCGGGATCAAGAGCGAGCCCGTCCTTGAGGGTGGAGCATTCGGTTGCGTTGCGAACGGATGCGTCTAGAACTTCCTGCGGCAGAGCTGCGGTGCGGTGTGTCGGAAAGATATCCATATAATACTCAGGATTTCTCTTCAGCAGCTCAATCTGGCCCTCACTCAGCTTGTCCGCATGTTGAGCATAATTGCTGGCATCAATGCGAAAAAGAGGCTGTTCATCCTTGAACGGGTTTACCCAGTAACCACTGCCCGGCTCGAAGCCAGCAGGTGCCTCGCGCAGCCCACCCTCGAAGGCAGGAATGGTTCCCGCCTCATTTCCGGCCTGAATAGCGCCGGTCAAGGTCAGCGACTTGCCGAGCTCGGCTGCTTCCTCAGGTGAAACGGCAGCTATTGCAAAGGCTGACATTCCACTGAGAACCAAGCCGAAAGCGAGTTGGAATTTCATAGACGTTCTCCGTTCTTATGTTTATTAAAACGAGGTCCGGTAAGTAAAAGAGACCCAACCCCGGTCCGTACCACCTGCGCTGGTCATTCTGTCACCGTTGGCATTCAGCGTATGTTTTTCCTTCGCAGACGTGTCCGCATAACGCAGGGTAAACTCATGACTTTGCTGGTAGGTCATTTTTGCACCCACGGACCAAGCCAAGGCACCTTCAGATCCACCGCCCGCGCTTGCCGCGTTACCATACAGGCCATAGTTCAAGGTAACAGGAAGATCCAGATCCCAGGAAGGCAGAACAGCCAGATACTGCGGGGTGTAGTTTACTGCCATGGCAGCATAGTTGCGGGTTGAGCAGCCATCCTCCTTGCCCCCGGAACCGGCAACGCCCGGCGTACGCAAGTCGGTACAGGCATCGTAGCCTCTACCTTTGTATAACTCCTCGTTGTGCGTCACTTTATCAAGATGGCTGAAAGCCAATTCGGCTACCAGCGTGGAATTGTCAGCCAGCCAGTAACGGGGCACACCATAAACAGCATTCAACACCATGTGAATGGTGTCACCGCGCGGCCCTTCATTATCAAGCGCGCTGATGCCCGTAGCGTTCAGCGCGCCGTCCTTCCGGTAGGAAATTTCCGCGCCGATGGAAGCAGAGCTGATGTTGCCCGCATAACTCAAGCCAAATAGCTTGACGTTGCGCGGGTAGACCAAACGATATTCCAATGCGTCCATATCGATCTGCGGCGACAACCAGGCCTGATAATCATCGAACTCCCGATAGTAGGCACCGAGCGTCACGCCAGCACTCTGGATGTCGTAACGACCCATGATGCCCCAGTTCGCGCTATCTCGCCCAAACTTGGAATCAGCACGGGCAAGATCGAAACCGGGTGCCGCAGGCAGACGATCAGGCCCTTCGAAGAAGGGATCGGCCGCACCGAAATAGGTTCCGCCGAACGGAAAGCGGGTGTAATCCCACTCGTAGAAGTATTGTCCGGAAATGGACAGCGAATCGGTCACCTGCGCCTTGGCCGAAACCTGGCCAATAGGCAGAAAGACCTCCTTGGTCTCGATGCCCGGACTGGTTACCGCTTTAACTGCATCCGTGGGGGCTTGCGAATAAGCGATGGCGTGGGCACCGAATAGCAGACCCTCTCCCCAGTAATTTGTGTGTTTACCAACCTTAACGTTGACCGGCGCATTACCGATGTGGAAGTTGGCCCATACAAAAGCGTCGAGAATTTCACCGGAGGGACCATAAACGTAGCGCTCGACTTCAGAGCTGTAGCGATCATTACGATAGCTGGTCGAATAGCCCGGAACATTACTTTCGACCGAGCGATCACTGTATGCATCGTCATACCAGCCAGCAGCACTGACCCGCGCACCAAAATGCCATTTATAAGCAAGATCGATTTCAGTCAACACATCAAGACGGTTTGTAACTATGTCGCCCCGGTCAAATTTTCCGTTGGATTCGTCAAAATTCGGGTTGTTCATGATACTGCTGTCCTGGCTCTCCGCACGGATGCCCAGGTTGTAACGAACGGTGTTATCCCAGCGTAAACGGATGTCAGGATTACCCAGATCTATCTGCATGGCAGACACATTGCCTGTTGCTGCTACGACCGCAAGAGCCAGCGCGCTGCGAGCCAGGGTGCTTCGCCCAAGTTTGTTTTTAACGTTCATCGATCTTCCTTTGTTTTTATTTTCAATGGCTTATGAAACCTTCCGCGTTTTGCTGCAGCGCCGCGTCCCGATCTCTCCATCATTCATCCATCGGCTGGATCCGTCGCGCTCTGTTCAGCGCTTTTTATCCTAACCTAAGAATCCCCATGATTCCACATCAAGATTGCAATTCTCTATACAGACTGACAGGCGACCAGTTTCTTTGCTTCAAGAACCTCACCCCTACTCGCTGAATCACTCCAAGCGGGTGTACAAACCTCGGCTGGTGGTTTGCCAACCGCCTTTAAGTAAACATAACATAGAGTTCTGTTCAATTTATGTCTTTCTTTTTTGGTTTATCACAATCTAACGAGAGTCATCTCAGCCGATAGAAGCCTCAGAAGCGGGGCTTATAAGCGATTCAGCTGCCATTTCCGGTTTACATGCATCATCAAGGAGAATGTATGAATATTGATCTTAGCGACAAACGCGTGATTGTCACTGGCGCATCGCGCGGGATCGGCAAGGCAATTGCCACCGCCTTTGCAGCGGAGGGTGCCCGCGTCGCGATCTGCGCCAGAAATCTGCAGGCAGTCACTGCTACAGGGCAGGAACTGGAAGCTAGCGCGAGCGCCGTCATTGCCCGCTCGGTGGATGTGACAGATACCACTTCAGTGAACGCTTTCGTTGCTGAGGTCACGGAAGCCTGGGGCGGGGTAGATGTATTGGTCAACAATGCTGGCCAGGGCAAGGGTGGCAACCTGGACACGCTGACGGCCGAGGCCATTATTGAGCATGCCAACGTACTGCAGATGGGTCACTTTCGTTTTGTTCAGGCTGTTGTACCCTTCATGCGCAAGCAGCGCTGGGGCAGGATCATCGAGATCAATGCGCTGGCGGGCGTGATCCCCACGCCAGAAGGCATTCCATCAGTGATCAATCGAGCCTCCTGTGTAGCCCTGTCAAAGTCGCTCGGCATGTCGCTGCCCAAAGACAACATATTGGTCAACTCGTTGAATATGGGCTGGATTGATACCGGTCAGTGGGATCGACACTTCAGGGAGATGGGGCTGGGGGTAACCCGAGAGGAATTCGACGAGATGGTCATGAAGGTAGTCCCGCTCGGGCGCTACGGCCGACCTGAAGACGTGGCCGGCATGGCGCTGTTTCTCGCCAGTGATTACGCGAGTTTTATCAGCGGTGCCTCTATCGATATTGCCGGCGGTATGGGTGGGCAGATTGCCTACTTCCCTACATTAAAGCGCGATTTCGCCGAATCCATTCGGCAGCGAAGGGAAAACTCCTCGCTCACGGAGTGAGCACCTGATCGAATAAGGTGTCGCCTGGCGGGACACTGCCTGCTCAGGATCCGCAAGCATGAATGAGGAATTGCTGAAAGGCGCTGGCAGCTTCGTTCAGGCTTGCGCCTTCACGCCACAGCAGGCCCAGCTCCATGGGTGGCACGGCGTCGGTAAGCGGGCGGATTTCAATCTTCTTGCCCTCCAATGACCAGGCACGATACAGCATGTCCGATAGAATCGTAACCCCGAAACCGTGGGCCACCAGCCCACGGAGCGATTCCATGGAAGAGGTGCGAAAGGCCACTTGCGGCTTCAGGTTCTGGCTATGCCAATAGCGCAGAGCCGATATTTCGCCTTCATCGACCGTGGGCATGATATAGGCGTGCTCAGCGACATCTTTCAAAGTGATGGAATTCGATTGCATCAGCGGATGGGTGGAAGCCAACCACAATTGCCGACGCGATCTGATCAGAACGCTGCGCTCCAGGCCGCTGAGATCGCTGGCGTTGGATATTACCGTCAGCCCCATGTCCAGCTCACCCGAAGTGACGGCGGCCTCGATGCTACTCCGCTCCATATCAATCAGATCAATCTCGACATCCGGATAATTACGCTTGAACCGCGCCAGCAGGTTCGGCAGGAAGTAACCCAACACAGTGTAAGAGGCCCCTACCCTCACCACCCCGCTGGTTGCATGACTGAGAAAGAACGGCTCGCTAAGTGCATCCTGCAACGTATCGAGAATATGACTTGCATGCTGCAAGAACTTGTTGCCCTCCGCCGTGAGGCTGACGCCGTAGGGCATCCGTTCGAACAGCTTCACGCCCAGGCGCTCTTCCAACTGCATGACCGCAGCAGTGATCGCCGACTGCGATACATGCACCTTGCTAGCCGCTTGGGAGAATTGGCCGGTCTCTGCAGCCGCAACGAAGTATCGCAACTGGCGCATCGAAACATCATTCTTTGTCATCTGTTTTTTCAATACCTTCGTCTAGTTTTTATAATTTTACGATACCAGACGGTCTTCATATACTCCAGTCAAGCCGTACTACCGTGCATTGCAGTAGCCATAAACAGAACAAGACAGGTAATCATCAGCCATGGGAACTTCCCTCTCGCTTGACGACAAGTATACGCAGATAAGCGGCAATCAACTGATGACTGGAATCCAGGCGCTGGTCCGGTTGCCGCTTATGCAACGCCAGCGGGACCTGGCTGCGGGGCTGAATACCGCGGGCTTTGTCTCCGGCTATCGTGGCTCGCCTTTGGGCGGTTTCGATCAGCATCTGTGGCGCGCTCGGGAATACCTGAAAGCGAGCCACACCCATTTCCAGCCAGGCGTTAACGAAGAGCTGGCCGCCACCTCAATCTGGGGCACCCAGCAGGTCAACATCTTTGAAGGCGCCACCTATGATGGCGTTTTCGGCATGTGGTACGGCAAGGGCCCGGGCGTGGATCGCTCTGGAGACGTCTTCCGGCATGCCAATGCGGCTGGCACCTCGAAGTTCGGTGGTGTACTGGCCGTTGCCGGTGACGACCACGGTGCCCGTTCCTCTTCATTGCCGCACCAGACAGAACATATATTCAAAGCTGTGATGATGCCGGTGCTGGCACCTTCCGGCGTGCAGGAATATCTGGATTACGGTATCCACGGCTGGGCGATGTCCCGTTACTCCGGCTGTTGGGTGGCGCTGAAAGCCGTCGCCGATACCGTTGAAAGCGCAGCGATTGTCGATATCGATCCATTCCGCGTCGAGTCGATCATTCCCGACTTCCAGATCCCAGAAGGCGGCCTGAATATCCGCTGGCCCGATCCGCCGCTGGCCCAGGAACAGCGCCTGCTCGAACACAAGCTGTATGCCGCCCTGGCCTACGCCCGTGCCAACCGCATCGACCGCGTGGTCATGGACTCACCCAACGCCCGCATCGGCATCATCACCGCAGGCAAATCCTACCTGGACGTGTGCCAGGCGCTGGAGATCCTCGGCATCGATGCCAAACAGGCCCAGCAGATGGGTCTGCGCGTTTACAAGGTGGGTATGGTCTGGCCCCTTGAAGCCGAAGGCGTGCGCCATTTCGCCGAGGGGCTGGAAGAGATCATCGTGGTGGAAGAAAAACGCCACATGATCGAGTACCAGATGAAGGAAGAGCTGTACAACTGGCGCGAGGACGTACGGCCACGCATCGTCGGTAAGTTCGACGATAAGGGTGAGTGGAGCATGCCCCACACTGATTGGCTGCTACCGGCCATCAGTGAGCTGACGCCAGCGCATATCGCCCGCGCCTTGGCCAAGCGGATTCTACGCTTGCGTCCGAACGACAGATTGCAGAACCGCTTGCAGCAACTCGAAGCACAGCTCGCCACTAAGAACGTATTGGGCGCGCTGATGGACCGGGTACCTCACTACTGCTCGGGCTGTCCACATAATATCTCTACCAAGGTACCGGAAGGCAGCCGGGCGCTGGCAGGTATCGGCTGTCACTACATGGCCGCGTGGATCTATCCGCAAACCCAGACCTTCAGTCAGATGGGCGGGGAAGGCGTAGCCTGGATTGGCCAGGCGCCGTTTACCACCACCAAGCATGTATTCGCCAACCTGGGCGACGGTACCTACTTTCATTCCGGCATCCTGGCAATTCGCGCTGCTGTCGCTGCCAAGGTGCAGATTACCTACAAGATTCTGTATAACGATGCTGTAGCCATGACCGGCGGTCAGCCGGTTGACGGAACCTTGACTGTGCCACAGATCACCCGGCAACTGGCCGCTGAGGGGGTCAAGCGCATTGCCGTGGTGACCGACGAGCCGGAAAAATACGAGTCCGTGAAGAGTTTGGCTGATGATGTGCCAGTCCTGCACCGCGACCAAATGGAAAAGCTGCAGCAGGAGTTGCGTGAGTTCGACGGCGTGTCCGCCATCGTCTACGACCAGACCTGCGCCGCCGAAAAGCGCCGCCGCCGCAAGCGAGGTAAGTTCCCCGATCCGGCGCGCCGGGTGGTGATCAACCAAGCGGTTTGCGAAGGTTGCGGTGACTGCAGCAGCAAATCCAACTGTATGTCCGTGGTAACCGTCGATACCGAATTCGGCCAGAAACGCACTATCGACCAATCATCGTGCAACAAGGACTTTTCCTGTCTGTCCGGCTTTTGCCCAAGCTTTGTAACCGTGGAAGGCGGCGCATTGCGCAAGGCCAAGGCGCTGAGCAACACCGGTGCCGATGAATGGCAGCTGCCAACGCCACCCATGGCCTCACTGGATCAGCCCTACAGCATCCTGGTCACGGGCGTAGGCGGAACCGGCGTGGTGACCATCGGCGCGTTGCTGGGGATGGCCGCCTACATCGAGGGCAAAGGCGTGCTGAATCTGGATATGGCCGGCATGGCGCAGAAAGGCGGCGCCGTGTGGTCGCATATCCGCATCGCCGCAGAGCAATCGCAGCTGCATGCACCGCGCATTGCCGCAGGCGAAACCAGCCTGTTGCTGGGTTGCGATCTGGTGGTCAGTGCCAACGATGAGACCCTGGAAAAGCTCCGCCACGGCGTCACCCACGCCGTGGTGAATTCGGATGAAAGCATCACCAGCGAGTTCGTGCGCACCTTTGCCATGCAGGCCGAGAGTGGCAACCTCGAAGCTCACCCCGACCCCAAATTCCGCACCCAGGCCATGTCGGCGCAGATCGCCGAAGCGGTTGGCGAGGGTCAGTCCAGTTTCCTGGACGCCAGCCACATTGCGACTGTACTGATGGGCGACTCGATTGCCACCAACACCTTCATGCTCGGCTTCGCCTATCAGAAGGGCTGGCTACCGGTCGCACAGGAATCGCTGGTGCAGGCCATCGAACTGAACGGGACGGCAGTCGAGTTCAACCTCAAGGCATTCGATTGGGGGCGCCGCGCCGCCGCTGATTTACCACGCCTGCGTAGCCTGATCAACAGCAACAGCAGCAAAGCCTCAGAGCAACCACTGTCGCAGAATCTGGATGAGATCATTCAGCGCCGTATCACTACCTTGACCGAGTATCAGAACGCCAAACTGGGCGAAAAATACCTGGCCCGCGTGCAGCAGTTCCGCGAGGCTGAAACGCGGATCGCTGGCGAGCCGGGCAAGTTGACCGAAACCGTCGCACGTAACTACTTCAAGGTGCTGGCTACCAAGGACGAGTACGAAGTGGCCCGACTGTATACCAACGGCGATTTCATGAAGAAGATCGAAGCGCAGTTCGAGGGCAACTACAAGCTCAACTTCCACCTGGCACCGCCCATAATGAACAATGCCAAGCCAGGCGAAGAGCCCAAAAAGCGCAGTTTCGGCCCCTGGATGATGCGCAGCTTCAAGCTACTGGCACGCCTGAAGTTCCTGCGTAATTCGGTCATTGATCCCTTTGGCTATACCGTCGAGCGCAAGATGGAACGCGAATGGCTGGCGACCTACGAAGGCATTCTTGACGAGGTGCTCGACAAGTTGACCGCCGAGAAACTGCAAACCGCCGTAGAGCTGGCCAACCTGCCAGACATTGTTCGTGGCTACGGCCCGGTCAAGGAACGCTTTCTGAGTCAGGCCCGCGCCCAGCAAGCCCGGCTGCTATCGGCATTACGCAGTGAGCAGCAAGCAGAGTTTCATGATGCCACCACCAAGAACGCACGCATTCAAGCTACGCAGTTATAAACATAAGAACAGGAGTTGAACGATATGAGCGCTATACCCGGGCTGGACTTCTTCCTTGGTGAAGACATCGACATGTTACGCGATTCGGTTGCCGGCTTTGCGGCCAAGGAAATCGCACCACGTGCCGCCGAAGCTGACCGCACCGACCAGTTTCCGATGGATCTGTGGCGCAAATTCGGCGACATGGGCCTGCTTGGCCTTACCGTAGCCGAAGAATACGGCGGCTCGGGCATGGGCTACCTGGCACACATGATCGCCATGGAAGAAATTTCCCGCGCAGCCGGCGGCATTGGTCTGTCCTATGGTGCCCACTCGAACCTGTGCGTGAACCAGATTCACCGCAACGGCAGCGAAGCACAGAAGCAGAAATTCCTGCCCAAGCTGATCTCCGGCGAGCACATCGGTGCCCTGGCAATGAGTGAGCCGAGTGCTGGCTCTGATGTGGTTTCGATGAAACTGCGCGCCGACAAGAAAGGCGACCGCTACGTATTGAACGGCACCAAGATGTGGATCACCAACGGTCCTGATTGCCATGTGTTGGTGGTCTATGCCAAGACCGATCCCGCAGCCGGTGCCAAGGGCATGACCGCCTTCATTCTGGATACCAATACCCCTGGCTTCTCCGTTTCGCAGAAGCTCGACAAGCTTGGTATGCGCGGCTCGCACACCGGCGAGCTGGTGTTTAACAACGTTGAAATCCCGGAAGAGAACATTCTCGGCGGCCTGGGCGAAGGCACCAAGGTGCTAATGAGCGGCCTGGATTACGAGCGCGCTGTCCTGAGCGGTGGCCCAATGGGCCTGATGCAGGCGTCGATGGATATCATCACGCCCTACATACATGACCGCAAGCAGTTCGGCCAGAGCATCGGCGAGTTCCAGCTCATCCAGGGCAAGGTCGCTGATATGTACAGCACGCTGCAGGCATGTCGCGCCTATCTTTACAGCGTCGGCAAGTATCTCGATGCCATGGGTAGCGGACATGCCCGTCAGGTCCGGAAGGATTGTGCGGGTGTGATTCTCTATACCGCAGAGAAAGCCACCTGGATGGCCGGTGAAGCAATCCAGATTCTCGGCGGGAATGGTTATATCAATGACTACCCTACCGGCCGCATCTGGCGTGATGCAAAACTGTACGAGATTGGCGCAGGCACCAGCGAAATTCGGCGCATGCTGATCGGTCGTGAATTGTTCAACGAGACCCGTTGAAGCGCACCTATAAAAAGAGATGCATCCATGAGTATTCTCAACAGTCAAATCAACCGCAACACGCCGGAATATGCCATTAACTGCTCGGCGATGCAGGCACTCGTGTCCGACTTGCACAGGCTACTGGCGCATGTCGTAGAGGGCGGTGGCACCAAAGCCCAGGAGCGTCATCTTTCGCGCGGCAAACTGCTACCCCGCCAGCGTATTGATGCGCTGCTCGACCCGGGCTCGCCGTTTCTGGAGATCGGACAACTGACTGCTCACGATGTCTATGGCGAAGAGGTACCTGCCGCTGGTTTGATTACCGGTATCGGCCGTGTAGAAGGTATCGAATGCATGATTGTCGCCAACGACGCGACAGTCAAAGGCGGCTCCTATTACCCGCTGACGGTAAAAAAACACCTGCGCGCGCAAACCATTGCCCAGCAGAACCGTCTTCCGTGTATTTATCTGGTCGATTCTGGGGGCGCCAACCTGCCACGCCAGGATGAGGTATTCCCCGACCGCGAACACTTCGGACGCATCTTCTTCAACCAAGCCAACATGAGCGCTCAGGGCATCCCGCAGATTGCCGTGGTCATGGGCTCCTGTACCGCTGGCGGTGCCTATGTGCCGGCGATGGCCGACGAAGCGATCATGGTGCGCAACCAGGCGACTATTTTTCTAGCCGGCCCGCCTCTGGTCAAAGCCGCCACCGGAGAGGTGGTCAGCGCCGAGGATCTTGGCGGCGCTGATGTTCACTGCAAAACCTCCGGTGTAGCCGATCATTATGCCGAGAACGATGAGCACGCCCTAGCCCTGGCCCGCCGCTGCGTGGCCAATCTGAACTGGCGCAAGCAGGGTGAACTGAACTGCCGTGTACCGATCAGCCCACGTTACGCCAGCGAAGAACTGTATGGCATCATTCCAGCCGATGCAAAACAACCCTTCGACGTGCGCGAAGTGATCGCACGCCTTGTCGATGATAGCCAGTTCGATGAATTCAAGGCGTTGTACGGCACCACGCTGGTCTGCGGCTTTGCCCATCTTCATGGACATCCAGTGGCAATCTTGGCGAACAACGGCATCCTCTTCGCCGAGTCCGCGCAGAAAGGCGCGCACTTTATCGAACTGGCCTGCCAGCGCGGCATCCCGCTGCTGTTCCTGCAAAACATCACTGGCTTCATGGTTGGGCAGAAATACGAGGCGGGCGGCATCGCCAAGCACGGCGCCAAGCTGGTGACCGCCGTAGCCTGCGCCCAGGTTCCCAAGTTCACTGTGATCATTGGCGGCAGTTTCGGAGCCGGCAACTATGGCATGTGTGGCCGGGCCTATGATCCGCGCTTTCTGTGGATGTGGCCTAATGCGCGCATCTCGGTAATGGGCGGCGAGCAGGCAGCTGGCGTGCTGGTGCAGGTGAAGCATGAGCAGGCTGAGCGCACTGGCGAGACCTTCAGCGTCGAGCAGGAACAGGCGCTGCGCAAACCGATTCTCGATCAGTACGAGCGGCAGGGCCACCCCTACTATTCAAGTGCGCGGCTGTGGGACGACGGGGTAATCGACCCGGCGCAGACCCGCGACATACTTGGACTGGCGATATCCGCCGCACTGAACGCGCCTATCCTACCGACACGCTTCGGAGTGTTCAGGATGTGATTGCTTCAGCTGCCGCTTCGCGCGGGCGGCCGATTGCCACAACAGGGATTGAGAGAGCCATGACCAGCTTCAAGACAATCGAACTCGAATACAGCGACAACGGCGTAGCCACTCTGTGGCTGAACCGGCCAGAGCGCAACAACGCCTTCAATGCGGAGATGATCAGCGAGTTGCTGACTGCCCTGGACAAGGTTCAGGCCGCAGCAGGGCTGCGGTTTCTCCTGCTGCGTGGGCGCGGCAAGCATTTCTCTGCAGGCGCTGACCTGGCCTGGATGCACGAATGCGCCAAGCTTGATTATCCGGCGAACCTGAGAGACGCCCAAGAACTGGGACAACTGATGGCCAGCCTGGCGCAGCTCAGCCTGCCGACCTTGGCAGTGGTTCAAGGCGCCGCCTTTGGTGGCGCCTTGGGTTTGATCAGTTGCTGCGATATCGCGATTGGCACCAGCGACAGCCTGTTCAGTCTCTCTGAGGTGCGTATCGGTTTGCTTCCCGCCGTTATCAGTCCTTACGTGGTGCAGGCTATCGGCCAGCGGGCGGCGCGCCGCTACGCAATGACCGCCGAGCGTTTCAGCGGCGAACGGGCGCGGGAACTGGGTTTGCTCGCCGAATGTTATCCGACAGAGCAGCTGGACGTAGCGCTACAGGATTGGGTCAACAACCTGCTACAGAACAGCCCTCAGGCCATGAGCGCGACCAAGGCTCTGATGCAGACCGTCAAGCACGGCGAATTGACCGCAGAAGTGCGCAGTTATACCGAAGCCGCTATTGCTGGCATTCGGGTCAGCGTAGAGGGCCAGGAAGGCCTGCGCGCCTTTCTTGAAAAACGCAAGCCGGCATGGCAGCGATACTAAAGACAGTGAACAAAATACAACTTCGCCATGATGTGGGATGAATAAAAATGATCAATACCCTGCTTATCGCCAACCGCGGCGAAATCGCCTGCCGGATCATGCGCACCGCTAGAGAGATGGGCATTACCACTGTCGCCGTACACAGTGACATTGACCGTCAGGCGCAGCATGTCCTGCAAGCCGACATAGCGATCGGCCTTGGTGGCGCGAAACCAGCGGACAGCTATCTGCTGGTTGACAAGATTCTCGCCGCAGCCCACGCCAGTGGTGCCCAGGCGATTCATCCCGGCTACGGCTTTCTGTCCGAGAATGCCGGTTTTGCCCGTGCCTGCGAGGAGCAGGGTTTGATCTTCGTCGGGCCGCCTGCCTCCGCCATCGATGCCATGGGCAGCAAATCAGCAGCCAAAGCCTTAATGGAAAAGGCCGGGGTACCACTGGTGCCTGGTTATCATGGTGACGAACAGGATCTGCAGACCTTCGTAACAGCTGCTGAGCGCATCGGCTATCCGGTGTTACTCAAGGCCACCGCGGGTGGCGGCGGTAAGGGCATGAAGGTGGTTGAGCGCGAGGTGGATATGGCTGAAGCCCTGGCATCAGCGCAACGGGAGGCCCAGTCCTCGTTCGGCGATGCGCGCATGCTGGTGGAAAAGTACGTATTACAGCCCCGTCACGTGGAAATCCAGGTGTTTGCCGACCAGCACGGCAATGCCGTGTATTTGAACGAGCGCGACTGTTCGATCCAGCGCCGACACCAGAAGGTGGTTGAAGAAGCCCCTGCGCCGGGTCTATCCCCCGAACTGCGCAAGGCCATGGGCGATGCCGCGGTGAAGGCCGCCCAGGCAATCGGCTATGTCGGCGCTGGCACGGTGGAGTTTCTGCTGGATGCCCGCGGCGAATTTTTCTTTATGGAAATGAACACCCGCCTGCAGGTCGAGCACCCTGTGACCGAAGCCATCACCGGACAGGATCTGGTTGCCTGGCAGCTGCGAGTGGCCCAGGGCGAAAAGCTCCCGCTGACTCAGGAGCAGGTACCACTGAAGGGACACGCCATTGAAGTGCGCCTGTATGCTGAAGACACCGACAATGATTTTCTCCCGGCAAGTGGTACTCTGCAGTTGTATCGCGAGCCTCCCGCTGGCGAGGGCCGCCGCGTGGACAGCGGCGTTACCGAAGGCGACGTCGTCTCGCCTTTCTATGATCCGATGATCGCCAAACTGATCGCTTGGGGCGAGACGCGGGAAGAGGCGCGCTTGTCCTTGCTGGCCATGCTGCGCGAGACCGTAGTGGTTGGGGTGCAGACCAACCTGAAGTTCCTGACCCGTATTCTGGCCCACCCTGCCTTCGCCCAGGCCGAACTGGATACTGGTTTTATTCCGCGTCATACCGAAAAATTGTTGCCCGCGCCTGAAGCACTCGATGAGCAATTCTGGCGCACCGCAGCGAAGGCCTGGTTGCTGGCAATGCCGGGCGCTTCGTCGGTAGCGCCTGGATCTGGCGCAGCGCAAACCAGCCCCTGGACTGACCTGACCAGCTGGCGCGCCGGGCTGCCCGCGCAGAGTCGCCTGCACCTGCGTTGCGGTGAGCTGGATCAGCCCTTCCCCGCCGTAGACGTGACGGGTTGTTCGTATTGTCCGACGACCCAGACGCTGTTGATCACTGAGGGGCAGCAGACTCGCCTCCATCACGTGTTGATCAGCCATGGTGCCCTGTATCTGCAGTGGCGCGACAGCTGGCACCGGATTGATCGGTTTGACCCGATTGCAGAAGTTAACCATTCCCATCAGCACGCCGGCGGTTTGCAGGCACCAATGAATGGCAGCGTGGTGCGAGTCATGGTCGAGCCAGGCCAACAGGTCGAGGCTGGCGCCGTACTGCTGGTGCTCGAAGCGATGAAGATGGAACACAGCATTCGCGCAGCCGAAGCCGGCACGGTGAAGGCAATCTTCTGCGCCGAAGGCGAGCTGATCGCCGAGGGCACCCTGCTGGTGGAAATGGAGGAAGCGCAATGAGCCTGCCCACCTCGGTCAAACTGGTCGAAGTAGGCGCGCGTGACGGCCTGCAGAATGAAGCCCAGCCGGTCAGCAACACTGACAAGATCCGTCTGATCGACGACCTGAGCAACGCCGGGGTGGGCTACATCGAGGTGGGCAGTTTCGTCTCGCCCACGTGGGTTCCGCAGATGGCCGGCTCACGGGATGTATTCGCCGGGATCCAGCGGCGCGCTGGTACAACCTACGCGGCGCTTACACCTAACCTGAAAGGTTTTGAATTGGCTTTGCACGCCGGCGCTGACGAGGTGGCGGTGTTTGCCGCGGCCTCTGAGGGGTTTTCCCAGCGCAATATCAACTGCTCGATCAGCGAAAGCATAAAACGCTTCGAACCCGTCATGAGCGCCGCAGCCGAAGCCGGCCTGCGGGTGCGCGGCTATGTATCCTGTGTGCTGGGTTGCCCCTACGACGGCGAAATACCCGCCAGCCAGGTGGCCACCGTGGCTCGCGAACTCCACGCCATGGGCTGCTACGAAATCTCCCTGGGCGACACTATCGGCACCGGTACGCCCGGTGCCACGCGCAATCTGTTTGAAACGGTTGCGCAACATATTCCGCGTAATCAACTGGCCGGCCACTTTCACGATACCTACGGGCAAGCGCTGGCCAACATCTACGCCGGGCTGCTTGAAGGCATTCAGGCATTCGACAGCTCGGTTGCCGGCCTCGGCGGGTGTCCCTATGCCAAGGGTGCCACCGGCAACGTCGCCACTGAAGACGTTCTCTACATGCTCAATGGTCTGGGTATCCACACTGGAATAGACCTGGACGCGCTGATTCAGGCCGGCAACCGCATTAGCACCTTGTTGAACCGACCCTCCGGCTCGCGCGTTGCCAACGCCAGAAGCAATCAGCTCGACCAATGACGAAAGACTTTAACGGGAAGAGGAGCATCTATAACAATGAACAAAATCTATCCTAACGCTCGGGAGGCTCTCGCCGGGCTTGTCGATGACGGCATGACGCTGGCGGTCGGCGGGTTCGGGTTGTGCGGTATTCCCGAAGCCCTGATCGAAGCCTTGCGCGATACGCAGAAGAAGCATCTCACTGTTATCAGCAACAACGCTGGCGTTGATGGTTTCGGGCTTGGGCTGCTGCTCGAGTCCCGCCAGATCCGCAAGATGGTGTCGTCCTATGTGGGCGAGAACAAGGAGTTCGAGCGTCAGTATCTGTCAGGCGAGTTGGAACTCGAATTTACTCCCCAAGGCACACTTGCAGAAAAGCTTCGGGCGGGTGGTGCCGGTATTCCGGCTTTTTATACCAAAACCGGTTATGGCACTCTGATTGCTGAGGGTAAGGAATCCCGCCAGTTCAACGGCGAATGGTACGTGATGGAAACCTCGCTGACCGCAGATGTAGCGCTAATCAAAGCCTGGAAGGCCGACAAATCCGGCAATCTGGTGTTCAACAAGACCGCGCGCAACTTCAACCCCCTCGCCGCGACGGCTGGCAAGATATGCGTCGTCGAAGTGGAGGAAATCGTCGAAACCGGCGCACTCGATCCAGATCAGATTCATCTGCCGGGGATCTACGTGCAGCGGATTGTGCTCAATACCAATCCTGAAAAACGTATCGAAAAACGTACCACACGGAGCGCTTGATCATGGCCTGGACACGCGAACAAATGGCGCAACGAGCTGCTCAGGAACTGGCTGACGGCTTCTACGTAAACCTTGGCATCGGGCTACCAACATTGGTAGCCAACTATATCCCCGAGGGAATGGATGTATGGCTGCAGAGCGAAAACGGTCTGCTCGGCATTGGCCCCTTCCCGGAGGAAGACAAGGTCGATCCGGATCTGATAAACGCAGGGAAGCAGACTGTTACCAGCCTGCCCGGCAGCAGCTTCTTCGACAACGCAGACTCCTTCGCCATGATCCGTGGCGGACATATCAACCTGGCGATTTTGGGTGCGATGCAGGTGTCGGAGAAGGGTGATCTGGCCAACTGGATGATCCCTGGCAAGATGGTCAAGGGTATGGGCGGCGCGATGGATTTGGTCGCCGGCGTCAAGCGCGTCGTGGTGCTGATGGAGCACAACGCCAAGGACGGCAGCCCGAAGATTCTCAAGCAGTGCGAACTGCCGCTCACAGGCCTGGGTGTGGTCACCCGGATCATCACCGACCTTGCCGTGCTGGACATTACCGACGCCGGCCTGGAGCTACTCGAACTGGCACCCGGTATCACCGTCCAGGCATTGCAGGAAGCCACCGGCTGCCCGGTATTGACCGAGCAATATCAAAGCAAGTACTAGGCCGCCCTACCAGGTAAGGCTTTACTGGTTTCCGGAGTAGCTGACCAAGCTGCCCTGGGAGTGCTGCCCGTTGAAGGTTTTACGTGGCTTTCCATTGCGGGTAGCCACGTTTTTTTTGGAGAAAAGATCATGCAAGACGTCGTCATTGTCGCAGCAACGCGTACCGCCATCGGGAGTTTTCAAGGCGCGCTGGCCAACGTGCCTGCCGTTGAACTGGGCGCCACCGTTATCCGCTCGTTAATAAGCAGCACCGGCCTGGATGCCAGCCAGGTGGATGAAGTCATCCTCGGCCAGGTGCTGTCTGCCGGCTGCGGCCAGAACCCGGCCCGGCAATCGGCGATCAATGCCGGCCTGCCGTTCAGCACCCCGGCGCTGACGCTGAACAAGCTGTGCGGCTCCGGCCTCAAGGCAGTGCATATAGCCATTCAGGCGATTCGCTGTGGCGACGCCGAGGTCATTATTGCCGGTGGAATGGAAAGCATGAGCCTCGCGCCCTACGTGCTGCCCAAGGCGCGCACCGGCTTGCGCATGGGCCACGCGCAGCTCGAAGACAGCCTGCTGAAAGACGGCTTGATCGACGCCTTCAACGATTACCACATGGGCATCACCGCCGAAAACCTGGCAAGCCAGTATCAGGTCAGCCGTGAGGATCAGGACGCCTACGCCCTACTTTCTCAGCAGCGCGCCAATGCAGCGATAAGCGCCGGACGCTTCCAGGATGAAATCACGCCGGTGATGATTCCCCAGCGCAAGGGCGATCCCGTTGCCTTCGACACCGACGAGCAACCCCGGGCCGATACTTCTGAAGACAGCCTGGCAGGCCTGCGTCCTGCGTTCAAGAAGGACGGCAGCGTCACCGCCGGCAATGCGTCGACGCTGAATGACGGCGCAGCGGCAGTAATGCTCATGACGGCGGACAAAGCGAAGGCGTTGAATCTGCCGGTGCTGGCTCGTATCAAGGGCTATGCCAGCGCAGCGGTGGATCCGGCAATCATGGGTATCGGACCGGTGCCAGCCAGCAATAAATGCCTGAGCAAAGCCGGCTGGTCTATCGCGGAACTGGATCTGATCGAAGCCAACGAGGCCTTCGCTGCCCAGTGTCTGTCGGTCGGCAAGGAACTGGAATGGGACGTGTCAAAGGTCAACGTCAACGGCGGCGCTATCGCCCTGGGTCACCCCATCGGCGCATCCGGCTGCCGTGTGCTGGTTACCTTGATCTATGAAATGGCTCGACGTGATGCCAAGAAAGGCCTGGCGACGCTGTGTATCGGTGGTGGACAAGGTGTCGCGCTGGCAGTCGAGCGCGATTGATCGGAGCGGGCGCTGAGGTTGAGTCGACCAAAGCGCCCATTTCCCCTGTATTGCCGAGCCTGTGACTTGCCTCTTTTAGCGATTCTGACCTTTCTACTCCAGCCTCCGAAATGCCCATGGAGACCAGATCAGAACGCCATAACTCACGCAAGCAACCACACTGGTATTCTTTTGACAGAATGCGAATCTTATTACAGAATACCAGTCTACCTCAGCGCAACGATACATCCTCAAACCGGGCCACTAGCCCAGTCGACTCGCGAACACCGCAGCATCGACAAAGGAGACAATAATGAAAGCAGCTGTCATTACTGAACGCGGCGCAACGCCCGTCATGCAGGAATTCAAGAAACCGACTCCCCAGGAAGGCGCCGTACTTATTCATGTCGATACCGCCGGCCTGGGTGGCTGGGACGTACTCGGGGCCTATCGGCTAGGCGTCGAGTATCCCTGCGTGATTCGCGGCGAAGGGGTAGGCCGCACTGATGATGGAAGACGGGTTTATTTCGGCGAACGCTCAGTGCTTCCGTTTGGCGCTTGGGCGGAGCAAACAGTAGTTCCCGCAGAAGAAGTCTGGGATGTGCCGGACCACATCGATGATCGCACGGCTATTACCATGGGGATCGCGGCCACAGGCGCGCTGGTTCCGCTGGAAGCAGCCAGTATACAGCCAGGTGAAAACGTTCTGATCCTGGGCGGTACCGGCACGCTCGGCCAGATTGCTTTGCAGTTAGCACGCTACCTTGGGGCTGGCAGGGTCGTCGCAGCAGGCCGAAGCGAGAAGGCTCTGGCCCGGCTGACGGAACGCGGTATCGCCGATGCAACAGTCTGTTTGAAAGGCGACGACACTGACGTTGCGGCGCTGAAAAAGGAAGCTGGCGACGGTTTCGACGTGGTGCTCGACCTGGTATGCGGACAGCCCATGCTCAATGCATTAAAAGCGTCGCGCTGGGGCGCCAGGATCATGACCATCGGGACCGGAGCCGGTCGTCAGGTCAATCTCGATATCGCCGATCTACTGTTCAAAACGCTTTCCTGCATCGGCACTGGCCAACGCCCCCCTGCAGACCGCCGCCAGATTTGGGAACGCCTTCTCACCATCGCAACCGAGCAGAACATTTCCGTGGATTATTCCGAGTTTGCCTTTGATGACTCGCCCCAAGCCTGGACGTCCCAGGTCGACGGTCCACACGCCAAGATCTACGCCAAAGTCAGATAGCTAGGTGCGTAACTGGGACGCATTCGGTTGATGATTCCCCCTGGGAAGGACGAGCTTTTTAAGCAGATCCTTCCTTTTTATTTGCGTAATCCCCTGGTTTCAAATCTGCGTTGGTGGAAACGTCACCGCCATCCCCTCATGTTCGGCCTGCAAGGTTACACAGCAGCCCAGCCGGCTCTGGGCAAGCCGGGGAGCCGCGACCCCTTCAAGCATGTCGTCTTCCATGCCATCCATTTCCGGCAACCGATCCAGCCACGACTCGTCAATATAAACGTGGCAGGTGGCGCACTGGCACGCCCCTCCACAATCACCCAGGATCCCTTCCAGACCGTAATTGGCCGCAACTTGCATGAGCGTCTGGCCCGCAGCGGCTTCTACAACCTGTTGACGATCATCTGAAAAATTGAAAATTACAGTTGGCATTGGGGCTCTCCGCGCCTTACGGCTACCGGTAACTGGGTAATTCATGATGCCTTAAGAAATCGCCGATTTGAACATTTTTAAAATATCTGTCTATTTTAATTTGATCAAAATGCCGAGCCAGCCTAAAGTATTTTCAGGCATTTTCCGCAAGGCGAAGGCCGCACATAACACCAAAACAACAATAACGAGGTAAACCCTGATGGTTAATAGCGCTTGGTGGGCTTCGGCTTTATCCGAGGCGGTAAACAATGAAAAGCCCCTGGCAGTTGTCTGCAATGGCGAGGAGCTAGCCCTGTTTCGGGATGGGCAAGGTCAGGCGTTTGCATTGGAAGACCGCTGCCCCCACCGCCGCGTGCCCCTATCCCTTGGCTGCGTTATAGAGAGCGGAATCCAGTGTGGCTACCATGGCTGGACATTTGACGGCGCCAGCGGCGCTTGCACGACGATACCCAACCTGCACGCCAATGAACGAGTGCCTGCCCGATATGCGGCGCGACCCTACCCTGTGGCTGAGCGAAACGGATTTGTTCACGTCTGGTTAGGGGAAGGTGAGCCGAATGAGTCGGTGCCTGCGGCAACTTATCAGCCTGAAGGTTGCGAATATACCGGCGCGGGCACCATCAGTATTCTGCACGAGGAATATCTTGCCGCAATGCTCGATGGGCCCCACTGCCTGATCAGTTTTGACGCGGTAAAGATGACTGACTTCTTTTTGGGCGATCCCCGTCTGCAGGATGACCATCTGGTTCTTGACCGAGGCGCAGTCTGGTCAACCAGGGTGCTGCCGCCGCAGTTCGTTGTCGACTATCCCCTGATCGTCCGTACGTCTGTTCCTGTGCGCGGAGGCGACATTCGCGTTGACCTTCTCACCGAACAGGAAGCGCCGTTGTGCACCGTTCTCATTGCCTCGGGGGCCAACCGACGCGGTACCACCAGTATCTGTTGGCGAGGCTTCCTGCCCCAGAGTGATGTCAGCCACGTACCGCTGCGCTGGAGGGTGGCACGCAAAATGAAACGCCCGCCCTTCCGAGTGCACACTCAGGTTGACGGCAAGCTCCTAGCCGCTCTGCTGGAAGCACCCTCCCGTGATCTGGCAAGGCTACGTGACTCGTCACTAATCCCTCTACGTGCCGCCGTCTGAATGCTGCTAGGAGAATTCAAAATGCACACTGTATCCACCAGCGACACCGCCGCAGGGCAGCGCACCAAGCGTCCCTCCGACTGGACTCCGGTCAATTATGATCTGCACGATACTTGGTTTCCGGTCTCGCACAGTCGCGACGTGACTTCAAGACCCATCCGCCGGATCATCCACTCCCAGCCTTATTTTCTCTGGCGTGAAAACGGTATACCTCAAGCGGCAGAGTTTCATCCATCACGGCTGGCAGCCCTGCGCCACGCCAGCAGCGCCTTCACCGGCGGTTCCGGCAGCTATCCTGTCATCGAACGCTACGGCTATATCTGGGCGTGGTATGGCGACCCCGACCACGCGGATATCCAACTATTGCCCCATATCCCCTTCCTGCCCCTGGACGGCAATATTCCGGGCTACACGCAGCGGACCGTCCGGTTCGACGCCTCATCGGCGCTCTCGGTGGAAAACCTCATCGACCTGACCCACGCCGATTTCCTGCATGCCAATACTATCGGCGACGGCATCTCCGAATCCGACGTCGTCGAAGTGGAATGGACGTCCGAAACGGTAACCAGAACCCGTATGGTCACGCAGAAGTCAGTCGCGCCAGTCATGCGCTGGGTGGGCGGGATACGCGCCAGGTATCAGGATTTCCGTGCGGTGCTGCATATTCATCTGCGCAGCAATGTCTGCATCTCCTACCCACGGTTCCGGCCAGGCTACGACATTCCCAATCTGCAGCCGTTTCTGCCGGTAGGCAGGCATCGCTCGCGTTGCGACGTGACCTTCAATACTACCGCTGCACCCTCCCCCTTTCGCTATCTGATGCCGCGAATCAATTACATCATCCAGCCCCAGGACAACTCGGTGGTACGTCCGCAGAACGAGCGTTATCTAGACGCATCAGACAGGCGTGACCTGCATTCTCGCTTCGATGCGCCTGGCACCCGATACCGTTACCAGATGGAACAACTGGCCGAGCGCCAGCGCCGAGGGGACTTCTCCTATGGCGCTGATGCCGAACCGGGACGTGACATTACTGCATTGCTAGGCATGGATGGCTAACCGCTACGTGCCTAAGTAACCTCTTAAACCGACTGAGCGCCATGAAAGGCGCGTTAACCAGGAGAACCATCCTATGTTTTCACACGTCACTTTGGGTACCAACGACCTATCCAGAGCTCGTATCTTCTACGATTCAGTGCTTGACGCACTGGGTTATGAAAACTGAATCGTACCGGGTTTTATGGAGGCCATTTCGTTTAAGTCAGGCCGCCATGGTCTGACCGGATTGTTGCTGGTAGAAGTTTGCCTCAGCTTCTG
>NZ_FOUA01000009.1 GCF_900114735.1 Halopseudomonas bauzanensis
ACCCTGATCGCTCCGATCGCCATGGAAGACGGCCTGCGCTTCGCGATTCGCGAAGGTGGTCGTACCGTTGGTGCCGGCGTGGTTGCCAAGATCATCGCTTGATGATTTGAGCCATACGCAGAAGCCCCCGAGAGATCGGGGGCTTTTGTATTATGGTTGACACTGGACTGGCGCATCAGTAGAATTGCGCCTCCCTTGATGGGCGTGCCCGGTCCGGGTGTGCTCGGAAGAATAGAAGCTTGGAGTTTCTGGTCAAATGCAGAACCAACAGATTCGTATTCGGTTGAAGGCTTTTGACCATCGCCTGATAGATCAATCAACCCAGGAAATCGTGGATACCGCGAAACGTACTGGGGCTCAGGTGCGTGGTCCGATACCTTTGCCGACACGCAAAGAGCGTTTTACCGTGCTGGTTTCTCCGCACGTCAACAAAGATGCCCGGGATCAATATGAAATCCGTACCCATAAGCGGGTGCTGGATATCGTTCAGCCTACCGACAAGACTGTCGATGCGCTGATGAAACTGGACCTTGCAGCTGGCGTTGAGGTTCAGATCAGCCTCGGCTGATAGCCCCACACGACGGGGGCTATCCAGCCGTGTAACGCCCTGAAATGGGCGGCCATAGCGGGTAAATAGCCCCGTGCACTCATGAGGTTTACAACATGACTATTGGTGTAGTCGGCCGGAAATGCGGTATGACCCGCGTTTTCACTGAAGATGGTATTTCCATTCCTGTTACGGTGGTTGAAGTCGAACCTAACCGTATCACTCAAGTAAAGTCCCTTGATTCGGACGGCTATCAAGCTATTCAAATCACCGTGGGTGAGCGTCGCGCCAGTCGCGTCAGCAAGCCGATGGCTGGGCATTTTGCCAAAGCGAATACTGCTGCAGGTCGCAGCGTATGCGAATTCCGCCTGGAAGACGGCGCTGAGTTCGAAGCTGGTGCAGAAATCACCGTAAGCATTTTCGAAGCGGGCCAGAAAGTAGACGTTACCGGTCAGTCCAAAGGTAAGGGCTTTGCCGGTACCATCAAGCGCTGGAACTTCCGCGGACAGGATGCCACTCACGGCAACTCCGTATCCCACCGTGTTCCAGGTTCCATTGGCCAGTGCCAGACCCCGGGTCGCGTATTCAAGGGCAAGAAGATGTCCGGTCACATGGGCGCTGAGCAAGTGACTGTGCAGACCCTGGAAATCGTACGCGTTGACGCCGAACGTAATCTGCTGCTCATCAAGGGTGCAGTGCCCGGCGCGCCTGGCAGCGACGTAGTTGTCCGCCCGGCAGTCAAGGCCAAGGGTTAAGGGGGAGTTAGCATGAATCTGAATGTAGCTGGTGCAAGCGCGATCGAAGTATCCGATCTGGCCTTTGCAACCGAGTTTAACGAGACCCTGGTACACCAGGCCGTTGTCGCCTACATGGCTGGCGGTCGTCAGGGCACCAAGCAGCAGAAGACCCGTTCTGAAGTGTCCGGTGGCGGCAAGAAGCCCTGGCGTCAGAAGGGTACCGGCCGTGCACGTGCCGGCACCATCCGCAGCCCGATCTGGCGCGGGGGCGGTACCACTTTTGCAGCTCGTCCGCGTGATCATGAGCAGAAGCTGAACCGGAAGATGTACCGTGGCGCCATGCGCTCGATCCTCTCCGAGCTGGTTCGCCTGGATCGCCTGGTCGTGGTCGAAAGCTTCTCTGTTGAAGCTCCCAAGACCAAGGCGCTGGTAGGCAAGCTCAAGGATCTGAATCTGGAGAAAGTGCTGATCGTCACTGACAGCCTGGACACCAACCTGTACCTGGCTGCGCGCAACCTGCCGCATGTCGACGTACGTGATGTGCAGGGTTCTGACCCGGTCAGCCTGATCGCTTACGACAAGGTACTGATCACCGTACCTGCTGTTAAGAAGTTCGAGGAGATGCTGGGATGAACCAAGAGCGCATTTTCAAAGTACTGCTTGGCCCGCATGTATCCGAGAAGGCTACCGTGCTGGCTGAGACCAATAGCCAGATCGTGTTCAAAGTGGATACCACTGCGACCAAGCTGGAAATCAAGAAAGCCGTTGAACAGCTGTTCAACGTCAAGGTAGACCGTGTGTCGACCTTGAATGTCAAAGGCAAGACCAAGCGAACCGTTCGCGGCCTGGGCAAGCGTAATGACTGGAAGAAGGCCTATGTCAGCCTTGAGCCCGGTCAGGACATCGACTTCGCCAGCGCTGAATAAGAAAGGGGTACATCATGGCAATTGTTAAATGTAAACCTACTTCCGCTGGCCGCCGCTTCGTCGTAAAGGTCGTTAGCTCGGACCTGCACAAGGGTGCTCCTTATGCGCCCCTGCTCGAGAAGCAAGGCAAGTCCGGCGGACGTAACAACAATGGTCGCATCACCACGCGTCATCGTGGGGGCGGTCATAAG
This sequence comes from Halopseudomonas bauzanensis, assembly GCF_900114735.1. Lineage (GTDB taxonomy): Bacteria > Pseudomonadota > Gammaproteobacteria > Pseudomonadales > Pseudomonadaceae > Halopseudomonas > Halopseudomonas bauzanensis. The sequence continues at coordinate 2,402 of NZ_FOUA01000009.1, forward strand.
CAGCACTATCGTCTGGTCGATTTTCGTCGCAACAAGGATGGCATTCCCGCCACCGTTGAGCGTATCGAATACGATCCGAACCGTACCGCTCACATTGCTCTGCTGAAGTACGCCGACGGCGAGCGTCGCTACATCATCGCTCCCAAGGGTGTGACTGCTGGCGATCAGCTGGTGTCGGGTGCCGACGCGCCGATCAAGGCTGGCAACTGCCTGCCGCTGCGCAACATTCCGGTGGGTAGCACCATCCACGCGATCGAACTGAAGCCCGGCAAGGGTGCTCAGGTTGCCCGCAGTGCTGGTGCCTCCGTACAGCTGGTTGCCCGTGAAGGCGCCTATGTCACCGTTCGCCTGCGTTCCGGCGAAATGCGCAAGGTTCTCGGCGAATGCCGCGCCACCTTGGGCGAAGTGTCCAACGGTGAGCACAGCCTGCGCTCCCTGGGTAAGGCCGGTGCCACTCGCTGGCGCGGTGTGCGTCCGACCGTTCGTGGTGTTGCCATGAACCCGGTTGATCACCCGCATGGTGGTGGTGAAGGGCGTACTTCTGGTGGTCGTCATCCGGTGTCGCCGTGGGGCTTCCCCACCAAGGGTGCTAAGACTCGGTCCAACAAGCGCACTGACAATATGATTGTCCGTCGTCGCAGCAAGTAATTAGAGGGGAAACGACGTGCCGCGTTCTCTGAAGAAAGGTCCTTTTATCGATCTTCACCTGTTGAAGAAGGTCGAAGTTGCAGCAGAAAAGAACGATCGCAAGCCGGTTAAAACCTGGTCGCGCCGTTCGATGGTTCTGCCGCAGATGGTTGGTTTGACCATCGCAGTACACAACGGTCGTCAACATGTCCCGGTCATCGTTACCGAAGACATGGTCGGCCACAAATTGGGCGAATTCTCTGCCACGCGTACCTATCGCGGTCATGCGGCAGACAAGAAAGCCAAGCGCTAAGGGGTTAGAAAGATGGAAGTAGCCGCTACCGTTAAGGGCGCCCGACTCTCTGCCCAGAAAGCTCGCTTGGTCGCCGATCAGATCCGCGGGAAGAAGGTGGATGAGGCCCTGAATCTGCTGACTTTCAGCAACAAGAAGGCCGCTGATGTCATCAAGAAAGTGCTGGAGTCGGCCATTGCCAACGCTGAGCACAATGATGGCGCAGACGTGGATGACCTCAAGGTCTCCACCGTGTTTGTCAACGAAGGTCGCTCTCTGAAGCGCATCATGCCACGTGCCAAAGGCCGTGCTGATCGCATCATCAAGCGGTCTTGCCATATCACGGTCAAGGTTGCTGACAAGTAGGAGTCGATCACATGGGTCAGAAAGTACATCCGACAGGCATTCGCCTCGGTATCGTAAAACAGCACACTTCGGTGTGGTATGCAGACGGCCGCACTTATGCGGACTATCTGAACACGGACCTGAAAGTACGCGCGTACATTCAGGACAAATTGAAAAGCGCTTCCGTCAGCCGCGTTGATATTCAGCGCCCGGCCCAGACAGCCCGCATCACCATTCACACTGCCCGTCCCGGCATCGTGATTGGCAAGAAGGGTGAAGACGTCGAGAAGCTGCGTCAGGAACTGACCAGCCAGATGGGCGTTCCGGTGCACATCAACATCGAAGAGATCCGCAAGCCGGAACTCGACGGTGCCCTGGTGGCCCAGAGCGTTGCCCAGCAGCTCGAGCGTCGCGTCATGTTCCGTCGTGCGATGAAGCGTGCTGTACAGAACGCCATGCGTATTGGTGCCAAGGGTATCAAGATCCAGGTTAGCGGCCGTCTCGGCGGCGCCGAGATCGCCCGTACCGAATGGTACCGTGAAGGCCGTGTGCCGCTGCACACTCTGCGTGCCGACATCGACTACGCAACGGCTGAAGCCCACACCACTTACGGTGTGATCGGTGTGAAGGTTTGGATTTTCAAAGGCGAGATCATTGGTGGTCAGCCTGAAGAAATCAAAACCGTCGCGACCAAGAAAAAAGCTGCTAAGTAAGGGGTACGCACATGTTACAACCCAAGCGTACGAAGTTCCGCAAGCAAATGACCGGTCACAACCGTGGCCTGGCACATCGCGGCAGTAAAGTGAGCTTTGGCGAATACGCACTCAAATCCGTCAGCCGTGGTCGTTTGACCGCCCGTCAGATTGAAGCGGCACGTCGTGCTCTGACTCGTCACGTCAAGCGTGGCGGTAAAATCTGGATCCGTGTCTTCCCTGACAAGCCGATCTCCAAGAAGCCTCTCGAAGTGCGGATGGGTAAAGGTAAGGGTAACGTCGAATACTGGGTAGCCCAGATTCAGCCGGGCAAGGTCCTGTATGAGATTGAAGGTGTTTCCGAAGAGCTGGCGCGTGAGGCTTTTGCCCTGGCCGCTGCCAAGCTGCCCCTCGCAACCACCTTTGTTAAGCGGACGGTGATGTGATGAAAGCGACAGAACTTCGTGAAAAATCTGCCGAGCAGCTGAACGAGCAGCTGCTCACCCTGCTGCGCGACCAGTTCAATCTGCGCATGCAGAAGGCAACCGGTCAACTCGGTCAGAGTCATCTGCTCAAGCAGACCAAGCGTGACATCGCTCGAGTCAAGACCGTGCTCAATCAGAAAGGTGGTAACTGATCATGGCCGAGAACACTACAGTTAGTACCGTTACTGGCCGTGTGGTCAGCGACAAGATGGACAAAACCGTTACTGTGCTCATCGAGCGTCAGGTAAAGCACCCGCTGTACGGCAAGTACGTACGCCGCTCTACCAAGCTGCATGCGCATGATGAGAACAACGAATGCCGCATCGGCGATCTGGTCACTATCCGGGAAACCCGTCCCTTGGCTAAAACCAAGAGCTGGACCCTGGTACAGATCGACGAGCGCGCGGCGCAAGTTTAAGCCCCGCGCTGTTATAGCGGATTATTTAAGGGTCGGAGAAAGTTATGATTCAGACTCAATCCATGCTGGATGTGGCTGACAACAGTGGTGCACGCCGCGTTATGTGCATCAAGGTTCTGGGCGGTTCTCACCGTCGCTACGCCGGCATTGGCGATATCATCAAAGTGACCGTGAAGGAAGCGATTCCGCGCGGCAAAGTAAAGAAAGGCCAGGTGCTGACTGCGGTCATCGTGCGTACCCGTCACGGCGTTCGCCGTACCGACGGTTCGCTGATCCGTTTCGATGGCAACGCAGCCGTTCTGCTCAACAACAAAAATGAGCCGATCGGTACCCGCATCTTTGGGCCAGTGACGCGTGAACTGCGTAACGAGCAGTTCATGAAGATCGTTTCCCTCGCGCCCGAAGTGCTGTAAGGAGCCCGGTCATGCAAAAGATCAAACGTGACGACGACGTAATCGTCATCGCCGGAAAAGACAAAGGCAAGCGTGGCAAGGTCCGTAAGGTCCTGGCTGACGACCGCCTGGTCATTGCTGGTGTCAACATTATCAAGCGTGCTACCAAGCCGAACCCTATGGCTGGTGTGCAGGGCGGTATTGTTGAAAAGGAGGCGCCAATCCACGTCTCCAACGTGGCTATCTTCAACCCTGAGACCAGCAAAGCCGACCGTATCGGCTTCAAGGTCGAAGACGGTAAGAAGGTTCGTATTTTCAAGTCGACCCAAAAAGCGGTCGACGCTTGAGAATCTAGGTGCTTACCATGGCAAGATTGAAAGAACATTACCGGACTACCCTGGTTCCGCAGCTCAAGGAAGACCTGGGCCTGCAGAACGTGATGGAAGTGCCGAAGATCACCAAGATCACCCTGAACATGGGCCTTGGTGAAGCAGTAGGTGACAAGAAAGTCATTGAGAACGCATTGGCTGACCTGGAAAAGATCACTGGCCGTAAAGGCATCGTGACCTACTCCCGCAAGTCGATTGCCGGCTTCAAGATTCGTGACGGCTGGCCGATCGGTGTCAAGGTGACGCTGCGTCGTGAACAGATGTATGAGTTCCTGGATCGTCTGCTGTCGATCTCGCTGCCGCGCGTACGTGACTTCCGTGGTCTGAATGCCAAGTCCTTTGATGGTCGCGGCAACTACAGCATGGGTGTGAAAGAGCAGATCATCTTCCCGGAAATCGATTACGACAAGATCGATGCTCTGCGTGGTCTGGACATCACCCTGACCACTACCGCCCGGACTGACGACGAAGGCCGCGCGCTGCTGCGTGCGTTCAACTTCCCGTTCCGCAACTAGGAGTCAGGCAATGGCTAAAATCAGCATGAAGAACCGCGAGGCCAAACGGGCTCGCCTGGTTGCCAAGTACGCTGCCAAGCGTGCTGAACTCAAGGCCACCGTCGGCAACGTCAATGCATCTGTTGAAGATCGTTGGAATGCCCAGGTTGCCCTGCAAAAACTGCCGCGTGATGCGAGCCCCGTGCGTCAGCGTAACCGCTGCCGCGTGACTGGCCGCCCACACGGTGTATACCGCAAGTTCGGTCTCTCGCGTATCAAGCTGCGCGAAGCTGCCATGCGCGGTGATGTACCCGGTCTGGTCAAGGCCAGCTGGTAAACAAGACCTTAATTACTCAGTTTCAGGAGCACAAAGCCCATGAGTATGCAGGACCCGTTAGCCGATATGCTAACCCGTATCCGTAATGCCCAGATGGCTGAAAAGTCCAGTGTCAGCATGCCTTCGGCAAAGCTGAAGGTGGCTGTCGCCAAAGTACTTAAAGAAGAAGGCTATGTAGCTGGTTACGAAGTGCAGGGCGATGCCAAGCCTGTGCTGTCGATCGAGCTCAAGTACTTCGAAGGCAAGCCGGTAATCGAAGAAATGAAGCGCATCAGCCGTCCCGGCCTGCGTCAGTACAAGTCCGTTGACCAGCTTCCCAAGGTCAAGGGTGGACTGGGTGTCTCGATCGTCTCCACCAACAAAGGTGTTATGACTGATCGCGCTGCTCGCGCTGCCGGTATCGGCGGTGAAGTGCTCTGCACCGTATTCTGATAGGGGGTTACGATGTCTCGCGTCGCTAAGAACCCTGTCACTTTGCCGCAGGGTGTAGAAGTCAAGATTGATGGTCAGGATGTCTCCGTCAAGGGCCCGAAGGGCGCCCTCGCACTGAGCATGCATCCGGCCGTTGAAGTAACCCAGGAAGAGGGCGTACTGCGTTTCGCTCCTCGTCCTGGCAGTGTCAATGCAGCCATGGCCGGCACCACTCGTGCACTGGTCAACAACATGGTTGTCGGCGTCAGCCAAGGTTTCGAGCGCAAGCTGCAGCTGGTTGGTGTAGGATACCGGGCTCAGGCTAAAGGACAGGTTCTGTCCCTGGCCCTGGGTTTCTCCCACCCAATCGACTATCAGCTGCCCGAGGGTGTTTCGGTTGAAACCCCCAGCCAGACTGACATCGTCATCAAAGGCATCGACAAGCAACTGGTCGGTCAGGTAGCCGCGGAAATTCGTGATTTCCGTCGTCCCGAACCCTATAAGGGCAAGGGTGTTCGCTACGCCGATGAGGTCGTGCGTCGTAAAGAAGCCAAGAAGAAGTAGGGCATAGAAAATGAGCGATAAAAAAGTTATTCGTCTCCGTCGCGCTCGTCGTTCGCGTCTGAAACTGCGCGAGCTCGAAGCCGTACGTCTGTGCGTGTACCGTTCTTCGCAGCACATGTACGCACAAGTGATCTCGGCCGACGGTTCCAAGGTTCTGGCCAGTGCCTCCACCCTTGACGCAAACTTGCGCAGTGGCAGTACCGGCAACATCGAAGCCGCCAAACAGGTAGGTCTTCTGGTCGCCGAACGTGCCAAGGCCGCCGGTGTAACTCAGGTCTCCTTCGACCGTTCCGGCTTCAAGTATCATGGCCGCGTGAAAGCGCTGGCCGACGCCGCTCGTGAAGGCGGGCTGGAATTCTAAGGGTAGAGCTATGGCTAATTTCGATCAAAAGCGTGACGAAGGTTACATCGAGAAACTGGTTCAGGTTAACCGCGTCGCCAAAGTAGTTAAGGGCGGTCGGATCTTTGCCTTCACAGCGCTGACAGTAGTCGGCGATGGCAATGGTCGCGTGGGCTTCGGTCGTGGCAAGGCGCGTGAAGTGCCTGCCGCTATCCAGAAGGCCATGGAAGCCGCACGTCGTAACATGATCCAGGTGGATCTGAATGGCACCACCATTCAGTATCCCCTGCGGGCTGCCCATGGTGCCTCCAAGGTATTCATGATGCCGGCCTCCGAAGGTACTGGCGTTATCGCCGGTGGCGCTATGCGCGCCGTTCTGGAAGCCGCTGGCATCCATAACGTACTGGCCAAATGTTACGGTTCCACCAACCCGGTCAACGTCGTTCAGGCTACCTACAAGGGTCTGAAGTCTATGCAGTCTCCCGATTCTGTGGCGGCCAAGCGTGGCAAGACCGTTGAAGACATCGTGGGGTAAGCTGGCATGGCTAATGCAAAAATCAAAGTAACCCTGTTCAAGAGCGTGATCGGGCGTCTGCCGAGCCACAAGGCTTCCGTAAAGGGCCTGGGCCTGCGCCGCATCGGTCATACCGTCGAAGTCGAAGATACTCCGGCTGTACGTGGGATGATCAACAGGGTCTCCTACATGGTCCGGGTTGAGGGTTAAGACATGAAACTGAATGATCTGCGTTCCGCGCCGGGTGCACGCCCTGAAAAGCTGCGCGTCGGTCGCGGTATCGGCAGCGGCCTGGGCAAGACAGCCGGTCGCGGCCACAAAGGTTTGACTTCGCGCTCCGGCGGTAAGGTCGCTCCCGGTTTCGAGGGTGGTCAACAGCCGTTGCACCGTCGTCTGCCGAAGTTCGGCTTCACTTCCAAGATCGCGATGGTGACCGCTGAAATTCGCACCAGCGAGCTGAACAAGCTGGATGTCGATGTTATCGACCTGCAAGCGCTGAAAGACGCCAATATCATTGGTGACAAGTTTGTACGCGCCAAGGTAGTTCTGTCCGGTGATGTAACCAAAGCGGTTACCATCAAAGGTCTGAAAGCTACCAAGGGTGCCCGTGCAGCGATCGAAGCAGCTGGCGGCAAGATCGAGGAATAAGGACTACATGGCTAAGCAAGGCGCTCTCTCTGGAATGAATCAAGGCGGCCTGACGGAACTATGGGGGCGCCTGCGCTTCCTGTTCCTGGCGATCATCGTTTACCGAATCGGTGCCCATATACCGGTGCCCGGTATCAACCCTGATCGTCTGGCAGATATGTTCAGACAGAATGAGGGGACCATTCTTAGCCTGTTCAACATGTTTTCCGGTGGTGCCCTGGAGCGGATGAGTATCTTCGCTCTGGGGATCATGCCGTATATCTCTGCATCGATCATCATGCAGTTGATGACGGCGGTGAGCCCAACGCTGGAGCAGTTGAAGAAGGAAGGTGAGTCCGGACGCCGCAAGATCAGTCAGTACACGCGTTATCTGACGCTGGTGCTGGCCTTGATTCAGGCGGTGGGGATGTCGGTTGGCCTGTCCAGCCAGGGCGTGGCCTTCGCTACCGGTTTTGGCTTCTATTTCATAGCGGTCACTACCTTCGTGGCGGGTGCGATGTTCATGATGTGGCTGGGTGAGCAGATCACCGAGCGAGGCGTCGGCAATGGTATCTCCATGCTGATCTTCGCCGGTATCGTTGCTGGTTTGCCCGGCGCAATAGGGCAGTCCTTCGAGGCGGCACGTCAGGGCGATATCAACATCTTCGCGCTGATTACCATCGCCTTGCTGGCGGTTGCCATGATCGCGTTCGTGATCTTCGTCGAGCGTGGTCAGCGGCGCATCACTGTGAACTACGCCAAGCGGCAGCAGGGCCGCAAGGTGTTCGCTGCCCAGACCAGCCACTTGCCGTTGAAGGTGAATATGGCTGGGGTGATTCCAGCGATTTTCGCCAGCAGCATCCTGTTGTTTCCGGCTTCGCTGGGGACCTGGTTCGGCCAGGGTGAGGGCATGGGTTGGCTGCAAAGCCTGTCCCAGGCTATTGCCCCGGGTCAGCCGTTGAACATCATTCTGTTCAGTGCAGGGATCATTTTCTTCTGCTTCTTCTATACAGCGCTGATGTTCAACCCCAAGGATGTGGCTGACAATCTGAAGAAGTCTGGTGCTTTCATTCCGGGTATCCGCCCGGGTGAACAGTCCGCTCGTTATATCGACGGCGTACTGACCCGCCTGACCATGTTCGGAGCACTGTACATGACTGCGGTCTGCCTGCTGCCGCAGTTCCTGGTAGTCTCGGCCAACGTGCCGTTCTATCTGGGTGGGACTTCGCTGTTGATCGTTGTTGTGGTTGTTATGGACTTCATGTCCCAAGTACAATCGCACCTCGTTTCTCAGCAGTATGAGTCTCTTTTGAAGAAATCGAACCTGAAAGGCTACGGCAGCGGCATGCTGCGCTGATATTTCAGGATTCTGGAGAACGTTATGAAAGTTGCAGCATCAGTCAAGAAGCTTTGCCGTAACTGCAAGGTCATCCGTCGCAACGGCAGCGTACGGGTCATCTGCAGTGCTGAGCCTCGTCACAAACAGCGCCAGGGTTGATTACTCAACCTGCTCTGATTGAAGACTACGTCTCAGGATAACCGCCGCCCGGCCAGTTAATTGGTCGGGTGGTTGATTTTTTTATATGTTAGCGCTACCCTACTGCACCCTTTTTCACGCAACCTTGTTACGTTTGGGTTGAGTCAGGTAGCTGTCAGACGGAGTAATTTGGATGGCCCGTATTGCAGGCGTCAACATCCCGGATAACAAGCATACTGTTATCTCTCTGACCTATATCTTTGGTATCGGTCAAACCAAGGCACAGCAGATCTGTGCCGCCACTGGCATTGAGCCCAGTGCAAAAATCAAGGATCTGAGCGAGGAGCAGATTGATCTGCTGCGTAACGAGGTTGCCAAGAGTAACACCGAAGGTGACCTGCGCCGCGCGATCAACATGAACGTCAAGCGTCTCATGGATCTTGGCTGCTATCGTGGTCTGCGTCATCGTCGTGGCCTTCCGGTCCGCGGCCAGCGCACCAAGACCAACGCTCGTACCCGTAAGGGTCCGCGCAAGCCGATCCGTAAGTAATCGCGAAGGAATATACAGATATGGCTAAGCCTGCTGCTCGTGTTCGTAAAAAAGTCAAAAAGACGGTGGTTGATGGTATCGCCCACGTCCACGCGTCTTTCAACAACACCATCATCACCATTACCGACCGCCAGGGCAACGCTCTGAGCTGGGCGACTTCCGGTGGTTCCGGTTTCCGTGGTTCGCGTAAAAGCACCCCGTTCGCTGCTCAGGTAGCGGCCGAGCGTGCTGGTCAGGCGGCTCTGGAATATGGTTTGAAGAACCTCGACGTTAATGTGAAGGGCCCCGGCCCGGGTCGTGAGTCCGCGATACGCGCGCTGAACTCTTGTGGTTACAAGATCAGCGGCATCACCGATGTCACCCCCATCCCACATAACGGTTGTCGCCCGCCCAAGAAGCGCCGCGTGTAATCAGGAGACGGTTAAATGGCTAGATATATTGGTCCCAAATGTAAGCTGTCTCGTCGCGAAGGCACTGATCTGTTCCTCAAGAGCGGCGTACGCGCTCTTGATTCCAAGTGCAAGCTGGAGAGTCCTCCTGGCGTGCATGGTCAGCGTCGCGGCCGTCTCTCCGAGTACGGCACTCAATTGCGCGAGAAGCAAAAAGTTCGTCGTATCTACGGTGTACTCGAGCGTCAGTTCAGCAACTACTACAAGGAAGCTGCCCGTCTGAAGGGTGCTACCGGCGAGAACCTGCTGCAACTGCTCGAGCGTCGTCTGGATAACGTTGTATACCGTATGGGTTTTGGCGCAACACGTGCCGAAGCTCGTCAGTTGGTTTCCCACAAGGCCATCAGTGTCAACGGCAAGACCGTGAACATTGCGTCCTACCTGGTTTCCCCGGGTGATGTGGTTGCCGTTCGTGAGAAGGCCAAGAACCAGCTGCGCATCAACGGCTCGCTGGATCTGGCTGCCCAACGCGGCCAGGCAGAATGGCTGGAAGTAGACGCTGCCAAGAAGGAAGGTGTCTTCAAGAGCCTGCCCGCACGGAGTGATCTGTACGCCGACATCAACGAGAACTTGATCGTCGAGCTTTACTCCAAGTAAGCGATAGTCAGCAAAAGGTGCCTTTCATGCAAAATTCGGTTGCCGAGTTTCTTACACCACGTCATATCGACGTTCAAGAAACCTCGTCCACTCGCGCCAAGATCACTCTTGAGCCGCTGGAACGTGGTTTTGGTCATACCCTGGGCAATGCGCTGCGTCGCATCCTGCTCTCGTCCATGCCCGGTTGTGCCGTGGTTGAGGCGGAAATCGATGGCGTTTTGCATGAGTACAGCGCCATCGAAGGCGTCCAGGAAGATGTCATCGAGATCCTGCTCAACCTGAAAGGTGTAGCGATCAAGATGCATGGTCGTGATCACGTCACCCTGACCCTCTCCAAGAAGGGCCCGGGTGCGGTCACCGCTGGCGACATTCAGCTGGACCACGATGTGGAGATCATCAACCCTGATCACCACATCGCCACGCTGTCGGACAACGGCGTCCTGAACATGAAGTTGACTGTTGCGCGTGGTCGTGGCTATGAGCCTGCCGATGCGCGTCAGTCGGACGAAGACGAAAGCCGTTCCATCGGCCGCCTGCAGCTCGATGCTACCTACACCCCGGTTCTCCGTGTGGCGTACGTGGTCGAGAGCGCTCGGGTCGAGCAGCGTACCAACCTGGACAAACTGGTCATTGACCTGGAAACCAATGGTACGCTGGATCCGGAAGAAGCTATTCGTCGCGCCGCGACCATTCTGCAGCATCAGCTGGCCGCCTTCGTTGATCTGAAGGGCGACCAGGAGCCTGTAGTGGAACAGCAGGAAGATGAGATCGACCCGATCCTGCTGCGCCCGGTTGACGACCTGGAGCTGACTGTTCGTTCGGCCAACTGTCTGAAGGCTGAAAACATTTACTATATTGGCGATCTGATCCAGCGTACCGAAGTGGAACTGCTGAAGACTCCGAACCTGGGCAAGAAATCCCTGACTGAAATCAAGGATGTTCTGGCTTCGCGTGGTCTGTCACTGGGTATGCGTCTGGACAACTGGCCGCCTGCAAGCTTGAAGAAGGACGACAAGGTTACGGCCTGATCGTCTGACACCGAGGAATTGAGAGATGCGTCATCGTAAAAGTGGTCGTCACCTGAGTCGGACCAGCTCGCACCGCAAGGCCATGTTCCAGAACATGGCGGTGTCGCTGTTCGAGAATGAACTGATCAAAACCACTCTGCCCAAGGCCAAGGAATTGCGCCGTGTTGCAGAGCCGCTGATCACCCTGGCGAAAGAAGATACCGTAGCCAATCGCCGTCTGGCCTTTGACCGCACCCGCAGCAAAGAAGCTGTAGGTAAGCTGTTCAACGACCTGGGCAAGCGCTACGCAGACCGTCCCGGCGGCTATGTACGTATCCTGAAGTGCGGTTTCCGCGCTGGTGATGCGGCACCCATGGCCTACGTGGAACTGGTTGACCGCCCTGAGCTGGCTGCTGCTTCCGAAGAGTAAGTAGCGGGTAGTTCAAGAAAAACCGGGCTTTGGCCCGGTTTTTTTATATCTGCGATTTGCTGTGGCTTCCCTGTCAGTTACGCCGCACCGTTAATATGTAAATCCTATCGTTTGGTTTGAGCCAACTCATTGGTTCTATTTCTGCTGACTCCTTATCATTGCCCCAACGCCACCGGTTCCACCCGCTGGCCGCCGAATTGATCCAGGAGAGAGAGCACTATGACCGACAAACCAAAACTCACCACCGTGGCCGGTGCACCGGTATCTGAAAACCAGAACGTGATGACGGCAGGACCCCGCGGCCCGATGTTGCTGCAGGATGTCTGGTTTCTGGAAAAACTGGCACATTTCGACCGTGAAGTGATTCCTGAGCGCCGCATGCACGCCAAGGGCTCCGGGGCTTTCGGTGAGTTCGTGGTGACCCATGACATCACTCAATACACCAAAGCGCGGATCTTTGCCGAGGTCGGCAAGAAAACCCCGATGTTCGCCCGCTTCTCCACGGTGGCCGGCGAGCGTGGTGCAGCTGATGCCGAGCGTGATATCCGCGGCGCGGCGCTGAAGTTCTATACCGAACAGGGTAACTGGGACCTGGTGGGCAACAATACCCCGGTGTTCTTCTTCCGCGACCCGCTGAAATTCCCCGACCTGAACCATGCGGTCAAGCGCGACCCGCGTACCAACATGCGCAACGCCAACAACAACTGGGACTTCTGGACCGGTCTGCCTGAAGCACTGCACCAGATCACCTATGTGATGGGTGACCGCGGTATTCCCGCCGGCTACCGCCATATGCATCTGTTCGGTTCGCATACCTACAGTTTCATCAGTGCGGACAATCAACGCTACTGGGTCAAATTCCACTTCAAGACCCAGCAGGGCATCAAGAACCTGACCGACGAGCAAGCCGCTGCGGTGGTGGCCGGGGACCGCGAAAGCTCTCAGCGCGACCTGTACGAAGCGATCGAGAACAGCGACTTCCCGCGCTGGACCCTGTACGTGCAGATCATGCCGGAGACCGATGCGGCATCCTACGGCTTCCACCCGTTCGATCTGACCAAGGTCTGGTCGAAGCAGGACTACCCGCTGATCGAAGTGGGTTACATGGAGCTGAACCGCAACCCGGACAACTACTTCCAGGACGTGGAGCAGGCGGCCTTTACTCCGGCCAATGTGGTACCGGGCATCAGCTTTTCACCGGACCGTATGTTGCAGGGGCGTCTGTTCTCCTACGGCGATGCGCAGCGCTACCGGCTGGGCGTGAACCATCACCAGATCCCGGTGAATGCGCCCCGTTGCCCGGTGCACAGCTACCATCGTGATGGTGCCATGCGGGTCGATGGCAACCAGGGCAGCCGCCTGCACTACGAGCCGAACACCTACGGTGAATGGCAGGAGCAGCCTGATTTCAGCGAGCCGCCGATGGCGCTGGAAGGTGCCGCAGCCCGCTATGATTTCCGCGCTGACGATGCCGACTACTTCACCCAACCGGGCAATCTGTTCCGTCTGATGTCGGCTGAAGAGCAGCAGCGGCTGTTCCAGAACACCGCACGGGCCATGAATGGGGTGGAGCGTCATATCATGATTCGCCACATCACCCACTGCTACAAGGCCGATCCGGCTTATGGCAAGGGGATTGCGGCAGCGCTGGGTGTGCCGATGTCGGAAGTGCCGGTCTGATAACGACCGCTAGTTGGAAGCAGCCCGCGACGAGGTATTAGTCGCGGGCTTTTTGCAGCTGGAGGAAGGGTTATGCAAGGAAGGAGGCGGCCCAGCCCTGCGGGCCGACTCCTGCTGGTATTCCGTTAGCTGGTCCGATCAGAACGCCGGAACCACAGCGCCCTGGTATTTATCCTCAATGAACTCTCTCACTTCGTTGCTGTGCAGCGCCTTTACCAGCTTCTGCACGGCTTCGTTCTCGGCATCCTGCGCGCGGGTCACCAGGATATTGGCGTAAGGAGAGTCGTCACCCTCGATGGCCAGTGCATCGCTGGTGGGGTTCAAGCCGGCTTCCAGAGCGTAGTTGGTATTGATCAGCGCCAGGTCCACCTGATCGAGGACGCGCGGCAGGGTAGCGGCTTCCAGCTCGCGGATACGTACCTTGTTCGGGTTGCCTTCAATATCGCGCGGGGTGGCGAGGATATTGCTCTTGTCCTTCAGGGTGATCACGCCGGCCTTGTCCAGCAGCAGCAGCGCGCGGCCGCCATTGGTGGCGTCGTTGGGGATAGCGATGGTGGCGCGGTCGTTGATTTCGTCCAGGGATTTCAGCTTGCTGGAGTAGATGCCGAAGGGCTCTACATGCACGTTGGCGACGCTGACCAGATCGGTGCCACGGCCCTTGTTGAACTCATCCAGATAGGGCTTGTGCTGGAAGAAGTTGGCATCCAGACGGCCTTCGGCAACCTGCAGGTTGGGCTGCACGTAATCGGTAAAGACCTTGATATCGAGCTCAACGCCTTCACTGGCCAGCGCGGGTTTGACGAACTCGAGGATCTCGGCGTGGGGAACGGCAGTGGCGGCGATGCTCAGCTTGTCTGCCGCATGGGCACCGAAGGCAGTGGACAGGGCCAGAACAGCAAGAATCTTCTTCATTGGAAACTCCGAAATAGACGGGGGTGCAGGTTATCGTCCTGCTTATTTTCGTGAATAGTGCACAACCAGGCGGTCGCCGACACTCTGCAGAATCTGCACCAGGATCAGCAACAACACCACGGTCACTATCATGACATCAGTCTGGAATCGCTGATAGCCGTAGCGGATGGCGAGGTCGCCCAGACCACCACCGCCGACCACGCCGGCCATCGCAGTATAGGACACCAGGGTAATGGCAATGACCGTGACCGCCGCGATGATGCCCGGGCGAGCTTCGGGCAGCAGGGCTCGGGTAATGATCTGTCGGGTACTGGCGCCCATGGATTGGGTGGCCTCGATGATGCCGCGGTCGACTTCGCGCAGCGCGGTTTCCACCAGGCGAGCGAAGAAGGGGGTGGCGCCCACGACCAGCGGCGGGATGGCCCCGGCTACGCCCAGCGAGGTGCCGGTGATCAGCTTGGTCACGGGAATCATCACGATCAGCAGAATGATGAACGGCAACGAACGCAGCGCGTTGACGACCAGTGACAGCACTGCATACAGGCCGTTGCGCTGGAACATCTGCCGCGGGCCGGTGAGAAACAGCAGGATGCCCAGCGGCAGGCCGAACAGCACGGTGAAGAACAACGAGCCGCCGAGCATCAGCAGCGTGTCCAGGGTGGCGATCCAGATGTCATACCAGTCGATATTGGTGAACAGTTCGCTCATCCGCGTAATACCTCAACATGTACTTCGGCTGCGTTCAGTTGCGCCATGGCCGCGTCTACATCGCCGCCAATCAGCGCCAGGGTGAGCTGGCCGCAGGGTTCATCACGGATGCGGTCGATGCGTCCGGCAAGAATGCTGTAATCCACTCCAGTGGCCCGGGCTACCCGGCCGAGCAGGGGAGCGAAGGTGGCTTCACCCAGGAAGGTCAGGCGCAGAATGCGGCCCGGCACGTGGGCGAAGTCCTCGGCTTGGTCTTCATCGCTCTCATCATCGAAAACGAAGCTGCGGGTGGTCGGGTGCTGGGGGTGCAGGAAGACATCGCTGACCTTGCCCTGCTCGACGATGTGCCCGCCATCCATGACCGCTACCTGATCGCAGACCCGGCGGATCACGTCCATCTCATGGGTGATCAGCACTATGGTCAGCTTCAGCTCCTGGTTGATTTCAGCCAGCAACTGCAGCACCTGCCGGGTGGTATGCGGGTCCAGGGCGCTGGTGGCTTCATCGCACAGCAGAATGCTCGGCTCGGTGGCCAGGGCGCGGGCGATGCCGACCCGCTGCTTCTGGCCACCGGACAGCTGCGCCGGATATTTATCGGCATGGTCACTGAGGCCGACTCGGGCCAGCAAGGACTTGACCCGCGCAGCGACCTGCCGGCGATCGGCAATACCGGCCAGGCGCAATGGCAAGGCCACATTATCCGCAACGGTTGCCGAGGACAGCAGATTGAAATGCTGGAAGATCATGCCCACCCGCTGGCGGAAGCGCCGCAGGCCCTGGGCATCCAGCGCGGTGATATCTTCGCCAGTCACGATGATGCGACCGCTGCTGGGTTCTTCCAGGCGGTTGATCAGTCGCAACAGCGTGCTCTTGCCCGCGCCGGAATGACCGATGATGCCGAATACCTGGCCGGCCTCGATGCTCAGGTCGGTGGCATGCAGGGCGGGAATGTCCTGGTTGCCTACCCGGTAGGCCTTGGTTACCTGCTGAAATTCAATCACGTCTCTGTTCGCCGGAAATTGTGAGGATGACCGGAAATACCCATGGCACTGCCATCAGCTTTCCCGGTCGCGCTCCAGTAGCGGCCCGAGGAAGCGGCCGGTATGTGAGTGGGCCATGCCCGCAACCTGTTCCGGCGTACCGGTGGCAATGATCTTGCCGCCCTTGGAGCCGCCCTCAGGGCCAACATCCACGATCCAGTCCGCAGTCTTGATCACGTCCAGATTGTGTTCGATCACCACCAGGGTGTTGCCATGGTCGCGCAGTCGATGCAGCACATCGAGTAGCTGCTGGATGTCGGCAAAGTGCAGACCGGTGGTGGGCTCATCAAGTATGTACAGGGTCTTGCCGGTATCGCGCTTGGACAGCTCCCGCGCCAGCTTGACGCGTTGGGCCTCGCCACCGGAGAGGGTAGTGGCGGACTGGCCGAGGCGGACATAGGACAGCCCCACATCCATCAGCGTCTGCAGCTTGCGCGCCAGTGCTGGCACCGCATCGAAGAAGGTGCGGGCCTCCTCGATGGTCATCTCCAGCACTTCGTGGATGCTCTTGCCCTTGTATTTGATCTCCAGCGTCTCGCGGTTGTAGCGCTTGCTCTTGCATACGTCGCAGGGCACATAGATGTCCGGTAGGAAGTGCATTTCCACCTTGATCAGACCGTCGCCCTGGCAAGCCTCGCAACGTCCACCCTTGACGTTGAAGGAGAAGCGCCCGGCCTTGTAGCCGCGCGAGCGGGCCTCCTGGGTGCCGGCGAACAGTTCGCGGATCGGGGTGAACAGCCCGGTATAGGTTGCTGGGTTGGAACGCGGGGTACGGCCGATCGGGCTCTGGTCGATATCCACCACCTTGTCGAGATGCTGCAGACCATCGAAGCTGGCGTAGGGCGCTGGGTCCAAAGTGGTGGCGCCATTCAGGGCGGTGGCGGTGATCGGGTACAGGGTATTGTTGATCAGCGTGGACTTGCCCGAGCCGGATACGCCGGTAACACAGGTGAACAGACCGACCGGGATCTCCAGGTTGACCTTCTGCAGGTTGTTGCCACAGGCCCCTTTCAGCCGCAGCCACTGATCCTTGCGGGTCGGGGTGCGCTTGGCCGGCACCGGGATCTTCACCGCGCCGGACAGATATTTGCCGGTCAGCGACGCCGGGTCATTCATGACATGATCCGGTGTGCCGTGGGAGACAATACGGCCGCCATGCACGCCGGCGCCCGGGCCGATGTCGACCACATAGTCGGCCAGACGGATGGCATCCTCGTCGTGCTCGACGACGATCACGGTATTGCCCAGGTCGCGCAAGTGGATAAGAGTGCTGAGCAGGCGCTCGTTGTCGCGCTGGTGCAGGCCGATTGAGGGCTCGTCGAGAATGTACATCACGCCCACCAGGCCAGCGCCGATCTGGCTGGCCAGGCGGATACGCTGGGCTTCACCGCCGGACAGGGTGTCGGCGCTGCGGTCCAGGGCCAGATAGTCGAGCCCGACGTTGACCAGGAACATCAACCGCGCACGAATTTCCTTGAGGATTTTCTCGGCGATTTCACCGCGGCTGCCCTGCAGCTTGAGCTGCTCGAAATACTCGGCGGCGGCGCCGACGGGCATGGTGGTGATGCCGGACAGATTGCGCCCGTCGATAAACACATGGCGCGCCTCGCGGCGCAGGCGGGTGCCATGGCAGTCGGGGCAGGGCTGAGTGCTGAGATACTTGCTCAGTTCCTCGCGCACGCTCTGGGATTCGGTTTCCCGGTAGCGGCGCTCCAGATTCGGCAGGATACCCTCGAACGGATGCTCGCGTTTGACGATATCGCCACGGTCATTGAGGTAACGGAACGGCACCTTGTCGCTGCCGGTGCCGTTGAGAACCAGCTTGCGATGCTTCTCGCTCAGGTCATCGAAGGGCTGTTCCAGATCGATGCCGTAATGTTCGGCCAGGGAGCTGAGCATCTGGAAGTAATAGACGTTGCGCCGATCCCAGCCGCGAATGGCGCCTTCGGCCAGGGTCGACTCGCCATTGATCAGACGTCGGGCATCGAAGAACTGCTTGACCCCCAGGCCATCACAACCGCTGCACGCGCCGGCCGGGTTATTGAAGGAGAACAGCCGCGGCTCCAGTTCGCTGATCGAATGGCCGCATTCAGGGCAGGCAAAGCGGGCGCTGAACACCACCTCTTCGCCTTCTTCCCCCTCCATCGGCGCAACAATGGCGATACCGTCGGCCAGGTTGAGCGTGGTCTCGAAGGACTCGGCCAGGCGTAGCTGCAGGTCTTCACGCACCTTGAAGCGGTCGACTACCACTTCGATGGTGTGTTTGCGGGTTTTCTCCAGCGCCGGTGCTTCGTCCAGATCATGGATGCGGCCATTGATGCGCGCACGCACAAAGCCCTGGGCGCGCAGCTCATCGAGCAACGCCAGATGCTCGCCCTTGCGTTCGCGCATGACTGGCGCCAGCAACATGAGCTTGCTGCCCTCGGGGCGGGCCAGCACCTGATCAACCATCTGGCTGACGGTCTGCGCGGCCAGCGGCAGGTCATGGTCCGGGCAGCGCGGCTCGCCAACCCGGGCGAACAGCAGGCGCAGGTAATCGTAGATCTCGGTGATGGTGCCGACGGTGGAGCGCGGGTTGTGCGAGGTGGATTTCTGCTCGATGGAGATCGCTGGCGACAGCCCCTCGATGTGATCGACATCCGGCTTTTCCATCATCGACAGGAACTGCCGGGCATAGGCCGACAAGGATTCGACGTAGCGGCGTTGGCCTTCTGCGTACAAGGTATCGAAGGCCAGCGACGACTTGCCAGAGCCGGACAGGCCGGTGATGACGATCAGCTTGTCGCGGGGTAGATCCAGATCAATGTTCTTCAGGTTGTGGGTACGCGCCCCACGTATCAGAATTGTATCCACAGCAGATTACCCGCAGCCAGCAAAGCTCGACAGTATACGTGTTTCGGGGTAGTCCCCGCAAAAATCGCCGGCCGAAAGGTCATCCACCCTATTGCCATCGGGGTGCGTCATAAGGTCATCGCCGGATCGGCATGCGACTCCTGTTTCGACCGCTCAAGCATGCTAAAATGCCGCCTTTTGTCTACCGCAGCGGAGATTCCATGTACCCGGCAGATTCCATGTCGTCCGAAGAGCGCCGCGCAGCCTCGTCCCTGGCTGCGGTGTTCGCGTTCCGTATGCTCGGGCTGTTCATGGTGCTGCCGGTACTGGCAACCTACGGTCAGGACCTGGAGGGTGCCACGCCCCTGTTGATCGGCATGGCCATCGGCGCCTATGGCATCACCCAGGCGTTTCTGCAGATTCCCTTCGGCATGTTGTCGGACCGCATTGGCCGCAAGCCGGTAATCATCGGTGGTCTGCTGTTGTTCGCCCTCGGCGGCTTGGTGGCGGCGCAGGCCGACAGTGTGGTGGGCGTGATTGCCGGGCGCGTTTTGCAGGGCGCCGGTGCCATCGCTGCAGCGATCATGGCCCTGGTCGCCGATCTGACGCGCGACCAGCACCGCACCAAAGCCATGGCGATGATCGGCATGAGCATCGGCCTGTCGTTTGCCGTGGCCATGGTTGCCGGTCCGCTGATTGCCGGGGCGGCTGGTCTGGCTGGCGTGTTCTATACCACCGCCGTGCTGGCGCTGGTCGGCATTGCCCTCATCGGGCTCGTCGTGCCGACGCCAACGCAGGCGTTTCATCATCGCGACGCCGGGGTGACCCGCGGCGCGTTTCTGCCGGCCTTGAGTAACCCTGACCTGCTGCGGCTGAATTACGGCATCGCTGTGCTGCATGCCCTGTTGATGGCCTGCTTCGTGGCCATCCCGCTGGCGCTGCAGGAGCAGGCCGGGTTGCCCCGCGAAAGCCATTGGTGGGTCTATCTGACGGCGTTGCTGTTGTCCTTCGTCGGCATGGTGCCGTTGATTATCTACGCCGAGCGTCAGCGCAAGATCAAGCGCGTGGTGCTGGGCGCTATTCTGCTGTTGGCGGCGGTGCAGCCGATGATGTGGTTGAGCACGGCGTCGCTGGCCTGGCTGGTGACCGCGATAGTGCTGTTTTTTGTCGCCTTCAACGTGCTGGAGGCGACCCTGCCATCCTTGCTCAGCAAGATTGCCCCAGCGGGTAGCAAGGGCACGGCCATGGGCATCTATTCCACCAGCCAGTTCGCCGGCGCGGCGCTTGGTGGAGTATTGGGCGGTGCGGTATATGGCAGTTTCGGTCTGAGCGGGGTGTTCGTCTGTTGTGGACTGCTCGCGGTTTCCTGGTTTGCGATTGGTGCTACTATGGCCGAGCCTCCTTACGTGACGAGCTATCGTTTGGCAGTGGATCCAACACTGGTCAGGGATGAAGCATTGCTTCGCAGAATACTGGACGTACCAGGAGTGGCCGAGGCAATCATCGTGGCTGAGGAAACAGCCGCTTATATCAAAGTCGATACACAGGTGCTGGATCGCGAGCAGCTGGATCGGGTCTTGCACCCGGTTTGAATAAATCAGGCACCAGAGGAGAGTGAATATGGCCAGAGGCGTAAACAAAGTAATTCTGATCGGTAACGTGGGCGGCGACCCCGAAGTGCGCTACCTGCCCAACGGCAATGCGGTGGCCAACGTCACCCTGGCTACCTCCGACAGCTGGAAGGACAAACAGACCGGTCAGCAACAGGAGCGGACCGAATGGCACCGCGTGGTGTTCTTCGGCCGCCTGGCGGAAATCGTCGGTGAGTACGTGCGCAAGGGCTCCAAGCTCTATATCGAAGGCCGCCTGCAGACCCGCGAGTGGGAAAAGGACGGCGTCAAGCGTTACACCACTGAAATCGTGGTCGATATCGGCGGACAAATGCAGTTGCTCGACGGCCGTCCCCAGGGCGGCGAAGGCATGGCGCCACGCCCGCAGCAGTCGCGCCCGGCCCCCCAGCGTCAGGCCCAGCAGCCGCAGCAACAGCAGCAACCGGCCCAGCCGCAGGCGCAGCAGATGCCGGATTACGACAGCTTCGATGACGATATTCCGTTCTAGTCGATGTCTTGACGACGCTGAAGTAGATATATCAAAAGCCCTGTTTTTCAGGGCTTTTTGATTGGTGGGTGCCGTTGGCGCTGTTTCTCAGATAGCTTTGACAGGTTGGCGAGCAGGAGCCGGAGTACTTTGCTCGTCCGGGGCCGTCAGATAGGCTTCCAGCGAATCATCTATGGCCTCGAGCCAGCGAGTATGGTGTCGCGGAGCCACGGTGCCGGTCATCAATGAGCGGTAGGAATAATCGCGGAAGCTCATGAGATCCTCATGCTTGTGCTCTTCCCACATAAAGAACGTCTTGTTCACCCCGTCGATATCAAAGCTTGGATAATCGGTCTGATCGATCAGGGTACGCACATAGTCACCCTGGAATACGATCATGCTTTCGTCCGTATCGAGGGTTTCTTCACGATCGCGCCACGCTTGGCTATCCCGCTGCATTGCAGCCTGGTCAGGTAATGCAATCCGGCCGAGAAGCACATCCCTTGCATACCAGGCCTGCGCATCAAACATATTGAAGGTGTACCACTGGTCCTGCATGCCGAGATAGAACAGCTTCGGATTGTTTTCCCATACCACGCCCTGATACAGGTTCAGCGGCCACAGCCGGTTACTGGTCTTCAGTCGCAGTGATTCGTCCAGAAAGGGAAAATGGTGCAAGTAGCCGGTGCAGAGAATGATTGCATCGACCCGTCTGGATGTTCCGTCTTTAAAGTATGCGGTATTACCATCCACCTTCAGCAGCAGCGGCTTTTCTTCCCAATTGTCTGGAAAAGCGAAACCCATCGGCCGGGTGCGATAGCTGGTGGTGATGCTGCGCGCGCCGTATTTGTAACACTGTGACCCGATGTCTTCGGCAGAGTAACTGCTGCCGACCAGCAGCACGTCCTGGCCGCGGAATTCGAGTGCATCGCGGAAGTCGTGGGCATGCAGTATGCGGCCGCTGAAACGATCGAAACCGTCGAAATCCGGCACGTTGGGCGTAGAGAAATGTCCTGACGCGACGATGACATGATCATAGAGTTCAGTCGTGACCACATCGGACTCATGGTCATATGCCACCACAGTGAACTGCTCGCTATCTTCGTTGAATGTAATCTGGCGCACCGGGCAGTTGAAGCGGATATATCTGCGGACATCGGCTTTCTCGACGCGCCCTTTGATGTAGTCCCACAGGACCTCGCGGGGCGGGTATGAGGCGATGGGCTTGCCGAAATGCTCTTCGAAGGTGTAATCGGCGAACTCCAGGCATTCCTTCGGCCCGTTTGACCAAAGATAACGGTACATGCTGCCGTGTACGGGTTCGCCGTGCTGATCGAGGCCGGTGCGCCAGGTGTAATTCCATAGTCCGCCCCAGTCCGCCTGTTTTTCATAACAGACCAGTTCCGGGATCTCGCAGCCTTTTTCCTGGGCTGACTGGAAGGCACGCAGTTGCGCTAGCCCGCTTGGGCCGGCACCGATAATGGCGACTCTCATGAATTATCTCCTATAACGATGATGCGTCTGCTTCTTCCTCCTGCGATAAAATATTGTCTTTGTAATTCAATAAGTTGAAAGAAGAAGAGAGACGATATTTGTGCAGAGAAGTGCGGTTTATTATTTCGTCGTGTAAGGACTATACAGGAGAGAAGGTTAAAATGTGATCAGTTTCTCTGTGTTTTCGTATCGTCCAGAATCGCTGGATACAATCTGTCGAGCAGGGCGGTGCTGTTTTCTGACCGACTCGAAGGGGGTTCGATATATCGCGCCTTGGCTGTTACGCCGCCGTTTGAAATAGGGAGCTGGCGGGATTACGGTCGCTTTGCCAGTAACATTCCCGGCTGAAATAACCTTGGCTACCCGACTTGGGATGACTGACTATGGTGTGCCGGGACTTTCAGTAATCAGAATCTGCGGAGTATGCATGTCGGAAATCTATTTTGTGCGCCACGGCCAGGCTTCGTTCGGCTCCAGCAACTACGATCAGTTGTCGGAGCTGGGGCATGAGCAGGCGCGTCTGCTGGGGGAGTATTTCCGCGAGCGAGACCTGCGCTTCGATCACATCGTTACCGGTGACATGGTGCGCCATCGCGAGACCGCCGAGGGCATCTGCACCGGCATGGGCCTGGGTGCGCAGCAGTTCGAGGTGTATCCGGAACTCAACGAATTCGACTTCCATTCGGTGTTGCGCGCCTATACCACGCAGTTTCCGGAACATGCGCTGCCGGAAAAACCGGTAGCAGCGGATTTCTTCCGTCGGCTGAAAAAGGGCATCCTGCTGTGGTCCACCGGTGAGCTGGAAGGGGAGCTGCCGGAAACCTGGGCCAGCTTCGAGCAGCGCCTGGGCGCATTCCGGGAAAGTGTCATGCAGCGCCATGCCGGCCAGCGTGTGCTGGCGGTCAGCTCCGGTGGTGCTATTGCCATGCTGGTGCGCCAGTTGTTGCAGGCGCCGGAGTCGACCATGGTTGAACTCAATCTGCAGACCCGCAACACCGCGCTGACGCACTGCCGCTTCAACAGCCGGAGCATGCGCCTGAGCAGCTTCAACAATGTGCCGCATCTGGATCGCCTCGATCGGGAGTCGATGATCACCTACACCTGACCGGGTGTTATCTGCCGGGAGTGGGCAGGCGGTAAATGTGGCTGCTTCCGGCATGCTGCGCTGATGACGTGAGCGGCCGAACATTGCACAATGCAGCCTGACAACATCATCGACAGGTTGACGTGAATGCGAATGCGGGTATTGCTGCTCGGCGCGGAAAATCCGCTGGGGCAGGCGTTGTTGGCTCAGGCAGCGGTGGAATTCATCCGTCTGGAAGCGGTTGAACGCCCGGAGCAGGGTTGGCTGCCGGAGATGGCCGATCAACTGCTGGCCGGGGCCAAGCCGGATCTGGTATTGAATCTGGCCTTCTATCGTGAGCAGTTCCAGCTGGGCCTGGAAGACACGGCGGCGTTGCAGGCCCAGAAAAATTTCAACGAGCGGCTGATCCACGGCTGCGCGGCCAATGCCGTCACCCTGATGATGTTGTCCAGCGCCCGGGTGTTCGATGGCAGCAAGACCTCTTCCTATGCCGAAAAAGATGAGGAGAACCCCAATGGCACGCTGGGGCGGTTGCAGGCCCAGCTGGAGCAGAGCCTGCGTACCCAGTGTGCCAGGCATGTCATTCTGCGCTTCGGCTGGCTGCTGGATGGTTCGGCAGCCGGGCCCTTCGCACGACTGGTAGATGGCTTGAGAGCGTCATCACCGCTGGCGCTGCCCGAAGAATGGCGTGGCAACCCGACGCCAGTGGCCGATGCGGCGCGGGTTCTGCTGTCAGTGCTCAAGCAACTGGATTGCGCCGCCCCGGTATTTGGTACCTACCATTACGGCAGCAGCGAGGCGACCACCTGGATCAGCTTTGCCCAGTGTGTGGTGCAGGAACTGATTGGGCGGGGCGCGTTATCGGGCGATGTCACCATCCAGCCGGTGGCCTTCGGCAAACAGCCCGAGTTGCGTGGTCAACCGCAGAATGCCGCGTTGCTTGGGCGCAAGCTGTTAATGGTCTTCGGCATCAAGCCGCGCACCTGGCGCAGCCAGCTGCCGGCGCTGCTGGATGAGTTATCGGACTGAGCGCAGTCCATATGAAAACGGCCGCGATTGCGGCCGTTTTCTCTTTGGGCTCAGGCGTTAGAACTTGTAGCCCAGGCCGACCATGTAAACCCAGGGGTCAACGTCGACATCGACCTTGGTCTTCTGCACGCCCAATGCGCCAGGGCCTTTGACAGTCGCATCGGTATCGATATCGATATAGCGTACCTGGGCGTTGACCATCCATTTGTCATTGAGCATATAGTCAGCACCAGCCTGCAGTGCCAGACCGAACGAGTCGTCCAGCTCCAGGCTGCTGAAACCCTGGGCCTTGCGCGCGCTACTCAGCTCTTCCTGGAAGAAGGTGGTGTAGTTGATGCCGGCGCCCACGTAGGGTTGGAAGGCCGACTGATTGTTCAATGGGTAGTACACGACACTCAGAGTCGGTGGCAGGTGTTTGATATCAGCCAGTTTGCCATCCAGGCCGGGAATCCCGGTCGCTGCACTCACGCCCTTGACGCCAACCTCATGGCTGAAGGGGGTTGCGGCCAGCAATTCGATACCGACCTTGTCGGTCAGCATATAAGCAAAGTTCAGACCCAGCTGGGTATCGCTGTCAAGCGTGGCACTGGTTCCGCCAGCAGCTCCACCATCGAAATTGAGCTTGCCGCTGTCCTCGCGCGGATCAACCGTAATCGCACCCGCACGAACGATGATGTCGCCAGCCTGGTGGGCCTGAGCGATGGAAGCAGCCAGCAGTGCGGGAGCGAGGAGCAGGCCGAGGGTGATCCTGGATACGGTGCGCGACATTCAAATGTCTCCTTGGTGTCTTGATGGATTCACTCTAGGCGCGTCGACCGAATCGTTTATTGATCTGGAGCAATTGTTTGGGTCGCGCTATTGCGACAGGATGCCGCGGTTGAATTCTGCGAGCGGGAAGATGATAATGCTTCTCTTTTGTGGCGAGGCTATCAAGCGTCGTCATGCCCCGGGAGGAATTGGATGAGAGCGGTTTGGATATTCTTGCTGGCAGGGCTGCTGCCGGCCATGGCGCTGGCACAAGGCGCGGCTGAGAGCGCGCTGGCAGAAGGGGAAGCCCTGATGACCGAGGCGCAGCGTTCCCAGCAGCGTATCGACCAACTCGACGACGCCACGCGTGAAGCTCTGAGCCGCTATCGGCAGGCGATTCAACAGAAGGATCAGCTGGCTGAATACAATGAGCAGCTGAGCAAGATGGTTGAGTCCCAGCGCAGCGAGCTGGCGGACCTGCAGGCCCAACTGGCGACTATCGAGGAAACCCAGGCCGAAGTCGTCCCCATGCTGCAGCGCATGGTCCGGTCGTTGGAACAGTTCATCGAGCTGGATCTGCCGTTCCTGGAAGATGAGCGAGCTGACCGGCTGGCGCAGCTCCAGGCCTTGCTGATCCGGCCTGAAGTCACGGTCGCAGAAAAGTATCGTCGGGTGCTCGAAGCCTACCAGATCGAAAGTGACTACGGCCGCACCCTGGAAGCCTGGCGCGGCACCCTGGACGTCGACGGTGGTCAGCGCGTGGTCGAGTTCCTGCGGCTGGGCCGGCTGGCGCTGTTCTACCAGAGCCTCGATGGCCATCTGCAGGGGCATTGGGACGCCGAAGCCCGGCAATGGCAACCGCTGCCTGCCGGCTATCACCGCACCTTGGCGCAGGGTCTGAGAATTGCCCGCCAGCAGCAGACCCCGGTCATGCTGCGCTTGCCTTTGCCGCCGGTCAGTGAACAGGGAGCTGCACAATGAAACGTCTACTGATCGCTTTGGCAGTGGCTCTGAGCAGTCCGCTGGCCCTCGCGCAACCGGCCTCCCTCGACCAGTTGTTGCAGGACATCCGCGAGATCCGCAGCAGTGAACAGGCTGCCATGCGCGAACGTGAAGCGCAGTTCCTGCGCGAGCGGGACAATCAGCAGACCCTGCTGACACAGGCCGAGCGCGAACTGGCACCGATCAAGGCCGAGGCCGATCGGCTCAAGACCGAATTCGACCAGCTCGAAGCGGAGCTGGCCGCGACCGAGACGCAGATGCGCGAGCGCAGCGGCAATCTCGGGGAGCTGTTTGGTGTAGTACGCCAGATGGCCGGTGATACCCGCAGCCAATGGCAGGACTCGCTGTTGAACATGCAGTTCCCGGAGCGGCTGGCACAGCTCGACCAGCTTGCTGGCGCCGCGCAGATCCCCACGGTAGAAACCCTGGAGCAGTTCTGGTTCATGCTGCAGGAAGACATGACCGCCAGTGGCAAGATCAGCCGCTTCCCCGCGCCGGTCATCGGGCGCGATGGCCAGCAGCAGGACGTGCCCGTGGTACTGGTCGGCCCCTTCGTGGCGCTGGCTGAGGGCGAATACCTCTCTTATCAAGCCGAGGCCGGCACCCTGCAGGTGGCTGACAAGCAGCCGGATGGCCGCGGTCTGATCAACGATTTTCTCGCACCGCGCACCGAGCTGGCCGACCTCATGGTCGATCCTACCCGGGGCACCGTCATCGGCCAGATGCAGCTGACGCCGTCGTTCATGGATCGGGTGCGCCAGGGTGGCCTGGTGGGATATGTGATCATTGCTCTGGGTGTGCTCGGGGTGGTGCTGGCGCTGATCAAGCTGGTGTGGCTGCTGGGTATCTCCAACAAGGTCGAGCGCCAGGCCAACAGCCTGGATCAACTGCGCGACGATAACCCGCTGGGGCGTATTCTCGGTGTGATCGGCAGCAAGCCGCGGCTGGAGGAGCTGGATACCCTGGAGCTGAAGCTGGACGAAGCGATCCTGCGCGAGACGCCGGCGCTGGATCGTGGCAACGGATTGATCAAGCTGCTCGCCGCCGTGGCGCCGCTGCTGGGTCTGCTTGGTACCGTTACCGGCATGATCGCTACCTTCCAGGCGATTACCCTGTTCGGCACCGGCGATCCCAAGCTGATGGCCGGTGGTATTTCCCAGGCGCTGGTGACCACGGTACAGGGGTTGGTGGTGGCCATTCCGCTGCTGTTTTTGCATGGCATGCTGGCCTCGCGCAGCAAGGCGGTCATCCAGGTGCTGGAGCAGCAGAGCGCAGGCCTGATTGCCCTGCACCTGGACTCCGGAGAGCGGCGCGGTGAGTGAAGCCCTCTGGTTGCTCAGGGACTTTCTCGACAGCGGCGGCTGGGTGCTGTGGACCATCCTGTGCTTCACCATCGTGCTGTGGACATTGATGGTCGAGCGGCTGTGGTACCTGTGGCGCATCTTTCCCAAGCGCTCGGCCAGCCTGCAGAACCGTTGGTTGCGGCGCGCCGATCATAGCAGCGCTGCAGCCCGGCATATCCGCGAAGCCTGGCTTTCCGTGGCCCGGCAGCGGCTCAATCGGTTCATGCCGATGATCCGGGTGCTGATCGCCATGTGTCCGTTGCTCGGCCTGCTGGGCACGGTCAGCGGCATGATCCAGGTCTTCGATGTGCTTTCGATCAGCGGGACCGGCAATCCCAGAGCGATGGCCGCGGGCGTGTCCCGGGCCACGGTGCCAACCATGGCCGGCATGGTGATTGCCATCAGCGGTTTATTTTGCCTGGCGCGACTCGATGCAGCGTCGCGGCTGGCCATGCAGCGGCTCACCGACCGCCTGCGTCACGAATAGGAATACTTGAACATGCGCATGCGCAGACATTCAGCAGGTAACGACGACGAAGCCGGCATTGACCTGACCCCCATGCTCGACGTGGTGTTCATCATGCTGATCTTCTTCATTGTGACCAGCACCTTCATCAAGACCACCGGCATCGAGGTCAATACCCCCACTGCGGATAGCTCCGAGCAGCAGCCCAAGGGCAATATCCTGATTGCAGTGGACCCCAACGGAGAAATCTGGATCGACCGCCAGCAAGTGGACATCCGCGCCGTGCGCGCCGCGGTGGAGCGCATGCGCGTCGATCAACCCGATAGCACCGTGGTGGTACAGGCTGACCGGGATGCCCGCAGCGGCCTGGTGATCCAGGTCATGGACCAGGTACGCATGGCCGGAGTGCAGGATGTGGCACTGGCTGCCACGGCGGGAGCCAACTGATGCGGCTGCTGGTCAGCTTTGCCGGTGCCTTGCTGGTGACGCTGGCGCTGTTCGCCCTGATGATGCTGATGATCATGCCGCCACGGGACAACCGTGATGTAGGCGAGGAGCTGGCGCGGGTCAGCTTTGTGCGCAGCGTCGCCGATACACCCAGTGATAGTCGCCAGCGTCAGCAGCGGCAGCCGCCAGAGCAACCGCAGCCGCCGGACGTGCCGCCGCCCCAGCCGGCACCACCGCAGCCGCAGGTCGACACCAGCGTACAGCTGAATATCAGCGTGCCGAACCTGCCGACCCCGGGCCTCAATGTGGCGGTTACGCCGACGCTGACCGGGATCACCGCGGCGGAGGCGCCAGCACCTGCGCCAACCCCCGCACCCGCGGCCCCGGCGGCGCCGGCCGCCTCCAGCAGTCCCACTACGGCCGAGGAAGTCACGCCGCTGGTGGATATTCCGCCGAACTATCCGCAGCGCGCATTGGCGGCGGGCATCGAAGGCGAAGTCACGCTGGCATTCACCATTTCTCCCGACGGGCGGGTGGAGAATCTGCGGGTCACCTCGGCCAAACCCAAAGGGGTGTTCGAGCGTGAAGCCCGCCGTGCCGCCAACCGCTGGCGCTTTGCGCCGCGGCGGGAAAACGGCCAGGCGGTCGCGCGTGAAGCAACCAAAACCTTGTATTTCCGTCTGGAGGACAGATGACCATGGGCGTCGCAAACCTCTACCGTAGTGCTGCACTGGGTCTGACGCTGCTACTGGCGCCTGGATTGGTAATGGCGCAGCAGGCAATCAATCCAGCGGTATTCCAGGTCCTGTCGGCGGCGCAGAAGGCGCAGCAGGATGGCGATCTGGGCAAGGCACGAACGGTCCTGAGCGGGGCGCTGGACAGCGCTGCGGCGGGCAGTTTGGAACTGGCGCTGATCCAGCAACGGCTGGGTTATCTGGCCATTGCGGCCAAGCAGAACCGCCAGGCCATCGATTGGCTGCGCAAGGCGCTGGCCCATGACCAGCTGGATGCGCCGGCGGCGCGCCAGGATCAATTGAATCTGGCGCAGTTACTGGCTGCCGAGGGCCAATATGGTGAGGCCGCCCGGTTGTTGGAGCGGGTACAGGCGGGCGGTGCCCTGTCGCTGGAGCAGAAGCAGTTATTGGTGCAGTGCTACAGCCAGGCCCGGGAATACGCCAAGGCCATTCCCCTGGCCGAGCAGGTGGTGCGGGCCAACCCCGCCGCCGATGATGTCTGGTATCAATTGCTGGTGGGCATGAACTATCAGCAGGAGCGGTATGACAGCGCCGCGCAGTGGCAGAAGGTGCTGCTCAAGCGCGCGCCGCAGAATCGTGAGCACTGGCGTCAGCTGGCTGGTCTGCAGAGCCAGGCTGGCAAGCAGCCGGCGGCGGCGGCGACCCTGCGGTTGGCCCACGAAGCGGGCGTCGGGCTGACCCAGCCTGATCTGGACAATCTGGTGGCGTTGCAAGTCAATGCCGGCGCGCCCTGGCAGGCGGCGCGTCTGCTGGAAGAACTCATGGCGCAGAAGCTATTGCCGGTGAATGCCGCGCGACAGGAGCGCCTGGCACAGCTGTGGACCCTGGCCCGTGATCGTGAACGGGCACGGGACGCCTGGGTCGCCGTAGCCAACGGCAGTGGCCGTTCCGATCACTGGCTGCGATTGGCGGGTATCCAGTTGGAGGAGGGCCAGTGGTCAGATCTGCTGGCTACCCTGAAACGCGCGCAAAGCGGCGCCAGCAGTCAGCAGCGTCAGCTGATCCGGCAGTGGGAAGGCTATGCCCGCTCGGCGATCGAGAACAACAGCTGATCAGCGACCGGAATCAATAGACATAGGGTTCTACATTGGCCGCGTCGATACGGTAGCCGGCGTTGGCCAACTCGCTTTCCATGCGCTCGACGCGGATCGCCCCGCTGATCCAGAATGGCTGATACAGGTCCCGCAGCTTGATACCGCTGGTGCTGCGCACATGCACTATCTGGTTCGAGGGCGGCGGCGGTACATGGATGCAGGCGCCGAAATAGGGCACCAGCAGAAACTCCTCTACCTCCATCGCATCGGTGATGGCCAGCGGCACCACGTAGCCGGGTAATTTGATCTGCCGGCCATCCAGTGCCTGCACCACCGGCGCAGCGGGCTCCATCTGCACCGCCGGGTCGCCCAGCTCCGCATCCATCTCGCCCAGCAGTGACAGGTCATGCACCGGCAGTGGCGTTTCCTGTAGCTCGCGCAGCTCTGGCGGCAGTAGCTCATCCCAGGAAATTTCCTCGGCCGCGTTGGCTGCTGCCGTTGCCAGCAGTAACAGGCCGGTGAGCAATAATCGTGAACCCATGTGCATGTCCCGTTCTGGTCAGGTGCGGATCGACAGACCGTCGATCAATGATTGACGATAGGCGCGCCAGGCCGGCACGCAGCCCATGATGATGGCGGCCAGCAATATGGCCCCCAGCAGGCTCCAGTCCCATAGGCCGGGTGCAGTGATCGGAATGAACAGGCCGTAGTGTGACAGGATTACCGGCTGGGCCAGCCACATCGCCAGGTACATCAGCCCCAGCCCCAGCAGTATTCCCGCCAGTGCCAGGCCGGCGGCCTCCAGTAACAGCAGGCCGAATACATGCCGCGGGCGGGCTCCCACCGAGCGCAGGATGGCCATTTCCCGACGCCGTTCGTTGAGGCTGGCGAGGATCGCCGTCAGCATGCCGACCAGACCGGTCAGCACAACGAATACCGAAACGATGAACAGTGCCTGTTCCGCTACCCCGAGCAGGCTCCATAACTCTTGCAGCGCGACCCCAGGCAGCACTGCCATCAGCGGCTCGTCGGGGAATCGATTGATATCCCGTTGCACGGCAAAGGTGGCGACCCGGCTATCCAGTCCAAGCAGCATAGCCGTGATCGTGGTTGGCGTCAGGTCCAGGCTGCGGGCCTGCTCGGCATCGACGCTCGCCGCACCGCGGGCCGGCATTCCCTGTTGCCAGTCCACATGCAGCGCCTCCATGCCTTCCAGGCTGATATGAATGGTCCGGTCCACGGGGGTGCCGGTTTTGCCCAGGATGCCGCTGACGCGGAACGGTTTGTCGGCGTGCTCGACGAAGCTCACGGCGCCGGTGCCATGAGCCAGGACCAGTTCGCTGCCGAGTTGATAGTTCAGTTCCCGGGCGATATCCGCGCCGATTACCGTATCGTACAGGTCATCGAAGGCGCGGCCTTCGGTGAACAGCAGCGCACGATCACGGCCATGGCGAAAATGCTTGAAGTAGTCACCGGTGGTACCCATCACCTTGAAGCCGCGGTGCGAATCCCCCAGCGAGATAGGAACGGCCCAGTCTACCCGGGGATGCTCGGCGACTCTCTGATAGCTGTCCCAGCGCATATTGCTGGTGGCATTGCCAATACGGAAGACCGAATACAGCAGCAGTTGCACCGAGCCGGTACGGGGGCCAACGATCAGGTCGGTCCCAGAGATGGTCCCGGCGAAACTCGCACGGGCTTCGTTACGGATCTTTTCCACGCCGAGTAGCAGCGTCACACTCAGGGCGATGGCCAGTACCGTCAGCAACGCGGAAAAGCGTCGATTGAGCAGACTGCGCAAGGCCAATGGGAACAGGTACATCAGATCACCTCAGAGCTGACGACGGCTCGGTTGAGTTCGCGCAGCGACAGACTGCGATCGAACAATGACTCTAGCGCGGCGTCATGACTGACAAACAGCAAACTGCTGCCCAGCGCCTGACATTCACTGAACAGCAATTGCAGAAACACCTCCCGGGTATCGGCATCGAGCGCCGAGGTCGGCTCGTCGGCAATGATCAGCTCGGGACTGCCGATCAGCGCCCGGGCGGCAGCCACGCGCTGCTGCTGGCCGATCGATAGCTCAGTCACCGGTTGGTTGCGCAATGCAGGCTGATCCAGTCCCAGGTGGGCCAGCAGATGCAGCGCGGCAGCCTGCACATTGCCGTGGCGTTCGCTGGCGCGTTGCTGACGCAGACTGGAAAAATGACAAGGCAGGATGATGTTCTCCACTACCGACAGATACGGCAGCAGGTTGAACATCTGGAAGATGTAACCGGTGTGATCGGCGCGAAAACGGTCGCGCGCCGAGCTGGACATGCCTGCCAGATCCGTACCGAGCAGACGGATACGGCCGCTGGCCGGCAGCTGCACGCCGCCCAGCAATCCCAACAGGGTCGTCTTGCCACTGCCGGAGGGGCCTTTGAGAAAGACTCGCTCGCCGGCCTGCAAAGTGAAACTGTCGATATCCAGCAGTGTGGCTCGACCGGGCCAGGCGAAGGTGATCTGTTCGAGTTGGACTACGGGTTCAGCCATCAGGGGTTCCATTGGAGTACTCAGAAGCGCACGCGCCTGCTGGCAGCTGTCAGCTCTCCACCCTGTTGGCCTCGCGGAGTGATGGCCTGCAGGATCAGCTTCTCGCTGCCGGGGAACAGCTCGAACAGGGTGACGTCCAGATACTCCAGGCGTGTCGGAGTGCTGCAGGCGTAGCTGTATTGCGCGTTGATATCAGCATGCTCGTGCTCGTGTTCATCATTATGCCCATGGTGATGCTCATGTTCGGCATGGGCATCATCGCCTGAATGCTCGGGCAGGGCAAACAGGGGGCTATGCAGCTCCACTGACTCCAGGCTGCACTGCGCG
Source organism: Halopseudomonas bauzanensis (assembly GCF_900114735.1). Taxonomy (GTDB): domain Bacteria; phylum Pseudomonadota; class Gammaproteobacteria; order Pseudomonadales; family Pseudomonadaceae; genus Halopseudomonas; species Halopseudomonas bauzanensis. The sequence goes on from NZ_FOUA01000009.1 coordinate 35,371, forward strand.
GCAGCAGGCAGAGCAAACAGCTTTTCCGGCTGGCGCAGGGTGCTCATCAGGCTATCGAGCTGATCACGCTGCGCCTGGTTGTGCGGAGCATGCTCGAAGCCTAGCAGGTCACCCGCCGGGGTCGTCAGCTCCAGTAGTAGCTGTTTATCGTCAATGACGATATCCAGGGTGCCGACGCCATGCTGATGGGCGGCTGCATTGTGGGATCCGTGCGCATGGCCATGTGGCTCATGGGCATGCAAGGCGAGGCTGACGGTGCTGGTCAAGGCGAGGGTGAGGAGAGCGAGGCGCGGCATGCGAGAATCCTTGTTCAGATAATTTGATGTTATCTTATAACGATTTCGTATGAGATCAAGCCCGCCATAGGTCGCCTGGGTGGCAACTCGAATATTAAGGTGTTACTGGGCGTTGCTGGCGCGAGCGAGATGCCGGCACCTCGCTGGGTACCGGCATCTTCATTGATGTGACGGTGCCTGACTAGAAATGTGCCTTTAACAACAGGCTGGCGGTGTTCTGGTCCGTCGTTCCAACGAACTGTTCGCTGACATAACCGCCGTCTTTGATACCGTATTTATTCTTCCAGTAGTCATATTCGATGCCTACATAGACCTTCTCCCGCCAGCCCAAGGCTTTACCGAGGTCATATTTGATTTGCGGGTTGATATGCACGTTGGCGTGATACTCGCCTCGACTGTTCTCGTCGTTATCCACTACCCAGTCGATATAGCCGTCAATCACCAGATCGGATCGACCCACCGGGATGGTATAGCTCCAGGCTGGAGTGATCTGCCAGACATTGTCCCCAGGCCGGCCGCCATCGGTTTTACGCAGATAGGTATTGAGTTGGAAATAATCAAATCCCGGTATTGCCAGGTCAATGGCGGGACCGATCAGATAAGCTTCGGTATCGCCTTTGCCAAACTCGTAGGTCATCGAGAGTAATATATCCGTGACCGGCCCGGCGGCAATATGGGTACCGCTGATCTTTCCGAAAGACAGCCGAGGGGAGAACTCGCCGTAATGGGTTCGCTCATCATCACCCTCATTGGCTCCCTTGCCGTTGAAGTTGATTTGATCAATGAAGATAAACAGATCTCCTACACTCCAGGCGCTGGCATGTTCAAATGTAAAAGTCTGCTGAATAGGTGGGTCTATCTTGAAGTTCTTTCCATAGAGATAGGTCAGGCTATTTGTGTGCCACTGAACAAGTTCCCCGGCACATACTGGGCCAGACACCAGGCCGATGCCCATAAGCAGGAAAGGTATGGTTTTTTTCTTCATGAGTAATATCCGATTGTCTTTTTTATTATTACCGGCGCGCAGGCCGATTGGTTCTTTGCTCTTTCTATCTTCCTTTAGGCAAAGTCATTTCCCGCCCATGAACGCTAATAGCTGCTGAAGCCAATGCAGCATTAAACCGACTCTGTGCGGGTTGGGGCAGCGTCAGTCAGGTTCAGGTGCGATGGCGTCGAGGGAAGCGGAGGGGTACAGGAGCTTGCTCGCCAGAACGTAGACCAGAGCGGCACAAACAATGCCATTCAGCGGCGCTATGCTGAGTGGTCCTGCTGCCGGCGACATCAGTGAAGCGAGGATCGCCAGTGCCCAGGCAACCATCGCAGCCCAGTTGACGCTCTTGAACGGGTGTAGGGCAAAGTCTGGATAATGGGTTTTATGCCGCAAGTAGAAGTCGCCGATTATGACGCCGCCAATCGGCGGCAGGGCGATGCTCAGAAACGTCAGCCAGCCGACGAAGTTGTTATAGAGCAAATCGGCTAGCGCGGTACCGACCAGGCCGGCGATCCATACCAAGTGGACCCGCTTCAGTCCGGTGAGGTTGGTCAGGCCCAGGCTGGAGGCATAGAGGGCGTTGTCGTTGGTCGTCCAGATATTCAGTATCAGCAGGATCATGCCGCCACCAAGCAGGCCCTGAATGGCGAGCACTTCAGCGATATCGGCATGGGAGGTGGCGATCGCACCGATCGCACCAAAGAAGAACATCAGGCTGTTGCCAAAGGTGAAGCCGATGATGGTGGCCCAGACGCCGATCTTTCTGCTTTTGGCAAAGCGGACAAAGTCAGGTGTGAGGGTGGCGCCGCTGATAAAGGAACCGACAGCGAGAGCAACGCCCACCGAGAAGGTGAGCGGCGAGCTCGGAACACTGTCCAGCAGCGTTCTTATACCGCCGTCGGTATCGACAATTGCTTTGCCGACGGAGGTAAAACCGAGGATCAGGATGGCGGGAACGGCAATGATGCTCAACCATTCGATGGCCTTGAAACCGACCGCCACGGTGTAGGTCATGGCCACGCCGCCAATGATGATGATCCAGAAGAACGGGATCCCGAGGAAGGTATTGATGGGGTGAGCGAGCATGGCCAACCCCACCCCGAACCAGCCGATCTGGGTAATTGCCAGCATGAACGAAGGGAGCTTGGAGCCGGTTTTACCGAAGGAGTACTGGGCGAGCAGGTGGGTGGAAATATTGGTTTTGGCCGCGGCGTATCCCAGCAAGGACCCATAGAGGCCCAGGATCAGGTTGCCTGCCAGGATCACTATCAGCAGGTCTGGCCAGAGGCTAAAGCCTTCGCCCAGCTTGCCGCCAGTCCACATGCTGGCGGCAAAGAAAGTAAAGCCGAGCATGACGGCGGACATGGATATCAGACCACGCCGGGAGCCTGACGGCACAGTGGATGAGGCGTAATCGTCATGGGTGCCCCCGGCATGGGCGGACTTTTCGAGTTTTGCTGGCTTTGGCATGGGTACAGTCTCTTTTTATTATTGTCAGAGCGGTTTACTGCGAGTCAGAACACATCTTGAATAAAGCTGATGTCACGTGGCTGCTCGTTGCTCAGCAGTTGCGGCACCACGGCTGCAGTGCGGCAAATGACTTGGCCATGGCGGATTACTTCCAGGCGGGCCGGGCGCAGGCGCAGGGCTTCAATCGGATTGCTGGCTTGCAAAATCACCAGGTCCGCGCGATTTCCTGGCTGCAGACCATAGCCATCCAATCCGAGCACCTTGGCGCCGTGAGTGGTGACGGCGGCAAAGGCGGTTTTCATTTCATCGATACCTGTCAACTGGCCAACATGCAGACCCATATGAGCCACATCGAGCATGTCGTGGGAGCCGAGGCTGTACCAGGGATCCATGACGCAGTCATGCCCGAAGGCGACATTGACGTCAGCAGCGAGCAGCTCCTTGACTCGAGTCATGCCACGCCGTTTGGGATAGGTGTCATGGCGGCCTTGCAGGGTGATGTTGATCAAGGGATTGGCGACCACATGCAGGCCGGCTTCGCTGATTAACGGGATAAGCTTGCTGTTGACGTAGTAATTGTCCATGGAATGCATGGAGGTAAGGTGAGAGCCGGTGACGCGCCCCTGCAGGCCGAGGCGCTGGGTCTCATAGGCGAGAGTCTCGATATGCTGAGAGTCCGGATCGTCGCTCTCATCGCAGTGCAGGTCGACAGGCAAGCCGCGATCGGCAGCCAGTTCGCAAAGGGCTGTAATCGACCGGTTGCCTTCTGCGCGGGTGCGCTCGAAGTGGGGTATCCCACCGATTACATCGACACCCAGGTCCAGGGCCCGGAGCAAGTTCTGCCTGGCAGTGGGGGAGCGGTAGTAGCCGTTCTGCGGAAAGGCAACCAGTTGCAGATCAATCAGATGCTTCAACTCGCGGCGTACTTCTAACAGGGCTTGCACCGCCATCAGGCTATCATCGGATACATCCACATGACTGCGTATCGCCAGGGTGCCGCGGGCGACTGACCAGTGGCAGAGTTCTATGGCGCGTTGCTTTATTGCCTCGAAAGTCAGATCGGGCTTCAACTCGTTCCAGACCGTAATACCTTCAAGCAGGGTGCCACTCTGGTTGAGACGTGGCTGACCGAGACTCAGGGTAGAGTCCATATGGAAATGACTGTCGACAAAGGGCGCGGTGACCAGGCAGCCTGGGTGACAGAGCACCTCCTTGGCCTGGGCCTGGATATGCGGTGCAATTTCCAGGATTTTGCTCTGATCAATTGCGATATCTACATTCTTCGCTCCGCAGGGCAAATTGACGCTGCGGATAAGTAAATCAATCATCTTTCCCTACCTCAGTTGTTAATGGGTACTAAAACTGACGCACGAGAATACCTCCGGTAATCAACAACGCGATACCCACTACTCGCCCAAGGCTGAGTGCGTGTGGAGTAAATCCCGCCAGACCAAAATGATCAATCAAGGCCGCCGCCGTCATTTGCCCGACCAGCGCCATGCCCAGCATGGTGGCAGCGCCCAGGCGAGGGCTGAGCACGACCATCGCAGTCACAAAGAAGGCGCCCATGACGCCTCCGCTCCATTGCCAGAACGGTATCGCAGCGAGATCCGCCCACGCCGGGCGGGGCAGGCGAACCGTCATGCACACGGCTATCAGTAACAACAGACCGACCGCAAAGGAGACACATGATGCCCACAGGGCGTGCCCTGCACTCAATGCCAGCTGTGCATTAAAGCCCGCCTGCAACGGTAAGACAGCCCCCGCCGCCAACGCCATGAGTAGATACATCCACACGTTTCTGTCCTCTTCGCAGGGGCACCGCTGTTCTACATTGTTAGCCTTGGCGTACCACGGGCTGGGGGGTATTCAGCTCGTTCTCGCGGGCAATGGCATCGAACACCGGACCAAAGGCGGGCCGGGGAATGTATTGGCCGGCACCTTCCACTGCGAGCAGCTGACCCTCGCGCCAGACAACCTTCCCGCGGCTCAGCGTGTGGCTTGGTATGCCGGTTACCGTGCGGCCTTCGAAGATGTTGAAATCGATGTTCTGATGATGCGTCTTGGCTGAAATAGTGCGGGTGCCGGCCGGGTCCCACACCACCAGGTCCGCATCGGCACCCACGGACACGGAGCCTTTGCGTGGGTACATGTTGAACAGCTTGGCAGTATTGGTCGAGGTCACCGCAACAAACTCGTTCATGGTCAGGCGGCCCTGGTTGACGCCTTCATCCCACATGATCGCCAGGCGATCCTCGATACCGGCGGTGCCGTTCGGAATCCGGGTGAAGTCATCCTTGCCAGCCGCTTTCTGGTCTGCGCAGAAACAGCAGTGATCGGTTGCCGTCGTCTGCAGGTTACCGCCGCGCAGGCCTTGCCAGAGCGCTTCCTGGTGTTCCTTGGCGCGAAATGGTGGGCTCATGACATGGGCTGCGGCAAATTCGAAATCGGGATGCCGGTACACGCTGTCATCGATGACCAGATGACCGGCCAATACTTCGCCATACACGCGGTTGCCGTTATTGCGGGCGCGGGTAATGGCTTCCAGGGATTCCTTGCAGGAGACATGCACGATATAGATGGGCACGTTCATCGCCTGGGCAATATGGATGGCCCGGTTGGCCGCTTCTGCTTCAACCACGGGCGGACGTGAGAGCGGGTGGGCTTCGGGGCCGGTCATGCCCTTGGCGAGCAATTCCTGTTGCAGCTGGAAGACCAGTTCGCCATTTTCAGCATGGACGGTCGGCATTGCCCCCAGTTCGACAGAGCGGCGGAAACTTTTTACCAGGGTTTCATCGTCCGCCATGATCGCGTTCTTGTACGCCATGAAGTGCTTGAAACTGTTGACCCCATGCTCGCGTACCAGAGTGCCCATTTCCTCGTGAACCGACTCGTCCCACCAGGTAATGGCCACGTGGAAGGTGTAATCCGCCGCCGCCTTGGCAGCCCAGTCGCGCCATTGGTGGAACGCCTCGAGCAGTGACTGTTGGGGAGATGGAATGACGAAGTCGATGATACTGGTGGTGCCGCCAGCCAGGCCGGCAGCCGTACCGGTATAGAAGTCATCGCTAGCCACGGTGCCCATGAAGGGCAATTGCATATGGGTATGAGGGTCGATACCGCCGGGCATCACATATTGGCCGCTCGCATCTATCACTTCGGCAGTCGCGGGGGTATCCAGATTCTCACCTATGGCAACGATCTTTCCGTTATCGCAGTACACATCGGCGCGATAGGTCTTGTCAGCGGTGACCACGGTACCGTTTTTTATGAGTACGGACATTGCTGGTTCTCCTTACGGGTCTTGGCGAGCCGGTGTCTGCATTATTGGCCGGCTCGATAGGTAACAAAGCTCATTGCGGGCGTTGCATGCTGTTGCGCATGAGAAGCAGGTAAACGCAGGCGGCGATTGCCAGGCCGACAAACCAGGCATAGGTATAGATTTCCTGGAATACAGCGGGCACGCTATCGATGAACCCGGCGACATGCAGGAAACCCGGCAGGTTGGGCAGCACCCCGACCACCAGTGCCACCAGGGCGATCGGATTCCAGCCATTGCGGTAGCTGTATTCCCCGTCATTGCGAAAGAGTGCCTGGTGATTCAGCCGGGTTCTGCGAATCACGAAATAATCGGCAACCATGATGCCGGCAACCGGGCCAAGCAGCGCAGAATAGCCAATCAGCCAGGTAAAGATGTAGGCGCTGGTCGACTCCAGCAGCTTCCAGGGCATGATCGCGATACCGATACCCGCGGTCAGGTAACCGCCCATCTTGAACGAGATTCTGCTGGGACTCAGGTTGGAGAAACCGTTGGCGGGGGCAACCACATTGGCTGCCAGGTTAGTGGTCAGGGTCGCCAGGATCAGGGCGATCAAGGCGATAACCACTGCGGTGCCTCCCATCTGGCTGGTCAGCTCGACAGGGTCCCAGATGGCTCTGCCATAGATCACCACGGTTGCCGAGGTAACGGCAACGCCGATAAAGGCGAAGAGTGCCATGGGCAAGGGCAGGCCCAGGGCCTGACCGATAAACTGGTCTTTCTGGCTGCGGGCAAAACGGGTGAAGTCAGGAATATTGAGCGCCAGTGTGGCCCAGTAACCTACCATCGCCGTCAGCCCTGGCCAGAACACGGACCAGAACTGCCCTTCGCGCGCGCCGCCGGCAATGAACTGGGAGGGCGTCGAGAGCATCGCGCCAAAGCCGCCCGCCTTGAAATACGCCCAGCCCAGCAGAGCCAGGCCCATCGCGATCAGAAAGGGCGCGGCGTAGGTTTCCAACCAGCGAATGGACTCAGTGCCATAAGCAATGAAAACGACGTGCATGGCCCAGAACAACAGGAAGCACACCAACTGCCCCAGGTCGATACCGAGAAAACCGATAACGCTGCCGGCGATGGCATTATCGGTCATGATGTTGACGATAATATAAATCGCCGAGCCGCCTACCCAGGTCTGAATGCCAAACCAGCCGCAGGCAACCAGCCCGCGCAACATCGCTGGTAGCTTGGCGCCTGCGGTACCGAAGGAAGAGCGCAGCAATACCGGAAAGGGAATGCCATGCTTGGTACCTGCGTGACCGATGGCAATCATCGGTACCAGCACGACAAGGTTGCCCAGCAGAACAGTCAGGACCGCTTGCCACCAGGACATGCCTTCGGCCACCAGCCCTGCAGCCATCATGTAGGTGGGAACACAGACCACCATGCCAACCCACAGTCCCGAGATGCTTTGCCAGGTCCAGGTCTTGTCTTCTTCTCTGGCGGGGGCCAGGTCTTCATTCCACAGGTCTGCGCTGGGGCTGCCGCCCAGGGTTATATCGTACTGAAGTGAATCGGTTTGAGAGTGCATTGCATTGTGCCTCGACTCTATTGTTTTTATTAAGCACGTCGGTATCCCGCGCCATACAGGATATTGTTTACTTGCAACTCTAGGTTCTTGCCGAGCGGCAAATAGCCGTCATGAGTGCGCTGCACTTGCAGCACACTATCCGTATGTCACTGAATATATTAAGTAGCGCCCCGAGCAACTGTATTCGGGCGCTATCGACTCACGCTTTGGTTAAATCGGGTTATCTGGAAGCGGAATCAGGTGGTATCCGGGGATGTAGCTGCACATGTTTTCATCCTCTTATCAGTGTTCTCTTATCGAGATATCAAGTCGAATGCTAGTACAACGAGTGGGCACCCACTTCAGGAGAAAGTAACCATCGCCTGGTTATGCTTGTACGGTTGTTTCCATCGCTTTTTATAAATTTATAGTAATGTCATCGACCGTATTGGAAGTTGATGTTTGCAAACCTACAAGCAAGATTTGAGAGGGTCAAGCATTATTTTTCCAGTCGGTAAAAAAATTCTTTCCTCTAGTGGCAGGTGTTTTTTGGCCCCTGCCAGCGCTCACCGGCAAGCACGGGAGCTACAGGGCTTCTGGATCAATTTGCGTGGCTAGATGCTGTCCGATGGCTATCCCGCCAAGCGGTCGAGCTCTTCGAGATAGCTCTCAAGGATCAGATTAGGCGGGGCGGTCTTGCGGGTAATGGCGCTGTAATGGGTGACGTAGCGGTTTGTGCCGGGGTTGATGGCTCGCATGCTTTGCTCGCGTACCCAGCGGTCGGCGTAGTGGGTAGGCAGGTAACCGATATAGCGGCCAGTCAGGATGAGAAAAGCGATCCCTTCGCGGTCGGTTGCTGATGCCGCGGCCTTCAGGGGCTCATGCAATGCCTTGATTTGTGGAGTTTGCGCATACGCCGGCAAGACCGCATCCCAGCCACTGAGCGCCACCGGCTCCGATGCCGGGTGCGCGTACAGCGGATGGGTCGAGCTGCAATACAACTGCGAGACCTCTTCGTACAGCGGGCGGTAATGCAGTCCCGGCAGGGATTTCAGGGCGGGAATGATGCCCACATGCAGGCGGCCGTCCAGCACACCCAGCTCGATATCGTTGGGCGGAATCATGCGGATATTGATCTGCACATCCGGGCCACGGTCCTTCAGCGCACCCAGCGCCTGGGTGATCAACATCTGCGGCATGGTGACCAGGCTGTCGGTGATGCCGATATTGAGCTCGCCCTTCAGATAGTCATGCAAGCTGTTCACATGGGTGCGGAAGCCTTCAATGGCCGCCAGCATCTGCAGGGTTGCCTGATAGACCTCGCTACCTTCCTGAGTCAGGGAAAAGCCGCTGCGCCCTCGCTGGCAAAGCCGTAGTGCAAGGCGACCTTCGAGCTCGTTCATGGCGATGCTGATCGCCGCCCGGCTGATATTCAGCTCGACTTCCGCTGCGGAAAAGCCGCCGCATTCAACTACCTTGCGAAAGATCCGCAGCAGACGCAGGTCGGTATCACTGATCTGGCCAGGTAATGCCAGCTTACGGGGTTTCATTTTGTTGTCCTCGATAACCGGTGCCCAGCAGCATAGCGGAGGAAGTGCCTTGAGTTAAGTAAACGCTTGCATGAAGGTAAATAAGCTTGGGTTTTACTTTAGCGTGCTACTGGCGAGACTGGCTGCACAAACAACGTACACAGAGGGTGATGTTATGTCTGATCACAATAATCAGCGCCATGCTGGACTGACCCCCGAGCAGCTTGACGCCTACTGGTTGCCTTACACCGCAAACCGCCAGTTCAAAGCGGACCCACGCCTGATTGTCGGTGCCGAAGGCAGCTACTATGTCGACGCTGAAGGCCGCAGGATATTCGACGGTCTTTCCGGGCTCTGGTGCTGTGGTGCTGGGCATAACCGTCCGGAGATTGCCGAAGCGGTTGCCAAACAACTGCGTGAACTGGACTACGCTCCCGCTTTTCAGTTCGGCCACCCCAAGGCTTTTGAGCTAGCCGAGCGGATTACCCAATTGACGCCAAAAGGCCTAGACCATGTGTTTTATACCAACTCCGGTTCAGAGGCGGCGGATACCTCGCTGAAAATTGCCCGGGCCTACTGGCGCAAGAAAGGCAAGCCGACCAAGACCAAGCTGATCGGTCGGGCCAAGGGGTATCACGGCGTCAACTTCGGTGGCATCAGCCTGGGCGGCATCGGCGCTAACCGGGTGTTGTTCGGTCAGGGTATCGATGCGGATCATCTGCCGCATACCTTGCTCAAGGAGAATCTCTTCAGCCGTGGCATGCCCGAGCGCGGTGTCGAGCGTGCCGAGGATCTGCTGGAGCTGATTGCTCTGCATGATGCCTCCAATATCGCAGCCGTCATCGTTGAGCCGATGGCTGGGTCAGCGGGCGTACTGCCGCCGCCGGTGGGTTATCTGCAACGCCTGCGGGAAATCTGCGACCAGCATGAAATCCTGCTGATATTCGATGAGGTGATCACCGGCTTTGGACGAGTGGGGTCCAATACCGGCGCCGAAGAGTTCGGCGTCACCCCGGACATGATGAACGTTGCCAAGCAGCTCACCAACGGCGCTGTGCCCATGGGCGCGGTGATTGTGCAGCGCGAGATCTATCAGACCTTCATGGAGCAGGGCGGGCCGGAATACGCGATTGAGTTGCCGCATGGCTACACCTATTCCGGCCACCCGGTGGCCTGTGCCGCGGCGCTGGCCTCCCTGGATATCCTGCAGAATGACCGGCTGGTTGATCGGGTGCGGGAGATGAGCCCGATCTTTGAAAATGCCCTGCATGGTCTCAAAGGCACCCGCTACGTCACGGATATCCGTAATTACGGGATGGCTGGCGCGCTGCAGATAGAAAGCCACCCCGGCGAGCCCGCGCGGCGCACCTTCGAGATTGCCATGAAGTGCTGGAAAAAAGGCTTCTATGTACGCTACGGCGGCGACACCATCCAATTGGGCATGCCTTTCATCGTCGAGCGTGAAGAGATCGACAATGTCGTCAATGCCATTGGCGACGCCATCAACGAACTTGACTGATACCGCTAACAATACAGGCAGAGAGAACAGACGATGAAGACGATCGGACACTTGATCAACGGCACCATCGATACGCAAGCCAGCCGCACCCAGGACATTTTCAACCCGTCGACGGGTGAGGTGTCGAAACAGTTGGCGCTGGCGAGCAAACCCACCGTCGAAGCCGCTATTGCCGCTGCCCAGGCCGCTTATCCGGCCTGGCGCAACACCCCACCACTCAAGCGCGCCAAGATCATGTTCCGCTTCAAGGAACTGCTGGAGCGCAATGCCGATGAGATCTGCCGGCTGATCGGGGAGGAGCATGGCAAGATTGCCCATGACGCCATGGGCGAGCTGCAGCGGGGGATCGAGAATGTCGAGTACGCCTGCGGTGCGCCCGAGCTGCTGAAAGGGGAGTTCAGCAAGAATGCCGGTCCGGCAATTGATTCCTGGAGCGAATTTCAGCCATTGGGAGTGGTCGCGGGTATTACCCCGTTCAACTTCCCGGCCATGGTGCCGCTGTGGATGTATCCCATGGCGATCGTCTGCGGTAACACTTTTGTGCTCAAGCCGTCCGAGCGTAACCCGTCATCGGTGCTGTTTATCGCCGAGCTGCTGCATGAAGCCGGTCTGCCGCCGGGCGTACTCAACGTGGTCAACGGTGACAAGGAGGCCGTGGATGTGCTGCTGAGCGATGCGCGCATCCAGGCGGTCAGTTTCGTTGGCTCGACGCCCATTGCCGAATATATCTACACCACGGCCAGCGCCAACGGTAAGCGCTGCCAGGCGTTGGGCGGGGCGAAGAACCACGCCATCATCATGCCGGATGCGGATATGGATAATGCCGTATCAGCCCTGGTTGGCGCTGCCTTTGGTTCATCCGGGGAGCGCTGCATGGCGCTGTCGGTGGCGGTGGCGGTAGGCGATGAGGCGGCTGATGCGCTGATCAGCAAGATGTCCGAGCAGATGAAGAGCCTCAAGGTTGGTGCCTTCTCTGACAAGACCAATGACTTTGGCCCGCTCATCACCCGGGCGCATCAGGAAAAGGTCGTCGGCTATATCAGCAGTGCCGAGCAGCAGGGCGCTACCCTGGTGGTCGATGGCCGCAAACCGACTGTGGCAGGTTACGACAAGGGTTTCTATGTCGGTGGAACCCTGATCGATAACGTGACCGCTGACATGACCTGCTACAAGGAAGAGATCTTTGGCCCGGTGCTGCTGGTCATGCGTGTCAACAGCATGCAGGAAGCCATGCAACTGATCGACGATCATGAATACGGCAATGGCACCTGTATCTTCACCCGTGACGGGGAGGCCGCACGTTATTTCAGCGACAACATCATGGTGGGGATGGTCGGCATCAACGTACCGCTGCCGGTGCCGGTGGCCTATCACAGCTTTGGTGGCTGGAAGCGCTCATTGTTTGGCGATCTGCATGCCTATGGCCCGGATGCGGTGCGCTTCTATACCAAACGCAAGACCGTGACCCAGCGCTGGCCGTCAGCCGGGGTGCGGGAAGGGGCGCAGTTCTCCTTTCCTTCCTGAATAGAGGCAGCAGCAAAAAGCCGGATCCCGTGATCCGGCTTTCTTGTTGGCTCAGGGGCCGTACTGACTAATTAAAATAATGCCGCGGCACCCGGTTCAGGTTGCAAAACAATTGGTAAGGAATGGTGCCCGCCCAATGGGCGACCTCACTGGCCGCCAGCCCGTCGCCCCACAATTGCACCGTACTGCCCAGGCCGCTCGCCGGCAGATCGGTGAGATCGACGGTCAGCATATCCATGGACACTCTGCCGATCAGCCCGGTGCGCTGATTGTCGACCAGCACGGGCGTGCCGGTCTTGGCATGTCGAGGGTACCCATCCGCATAGCCCATGGCGACCACCCCTACTCGAGTGGGGCGCTGGGTAATGAACTGCGCGCCATAGCCGATCGGCTCACCGCGGGGCACATCATGCACGGCAATAATCTGTGAGTTCAGCTGCATCACCGGCTTCAGCCTTGCGGCATTGTTCTGGGCGTCGCTGAACGGGGAGGCGCCATACAGCATGATGCCAGGCCGTATCCAATCACCATGGGCCTGTGGCCAGGCGAGAACCCCCGGCGAGTTGCACAAACTTGAGAGGCCTTCCAGGGCGGCGGTGGTTTCATTGAAACACAGCAGTTGATGCTCCGTGGTCTCACAGTCTGGTTCGTCGGCTCGGGAGAAGTGCGTCATCTTCACCACGCTGGCAACCTTGCCGCTGGTGTGTAAGGTCCGCCATATTTCCCCGTATTCATCCGGCTTGAAGCCTACCCGGTGCATACCCGTGTCCAGTTTCAGCCAGACATGCAGCGGGCGCTCGATAGCGGCCTCCGCCAGGTCACGCAATTGTCCATGATGGTGAATCACAACCCAGAAGTCATATTGCTGGATCAGTGCCAGCTCCGTGGCGTCAAACCATCCTTCCAGCAACAGAATCGGTTGTTGAATACCGGCATTGCGCAGCAGCAACGCTTCCTCTATACAGGCGACGGCAAAACCATCGGCTGATGCCGACAAGGTTTGAGCGCACCGAATGGCGCCATGGCCGTACGCATTGGCCTTGATCACGGCCAACGCTCTGGTGCCAGAAAACTGCTTGGCCAACAGGTAATTATGGCGCAGGGCGCCAAGATCGATTATTGCGTGGGCTGGACGCATAAGTCTTCATTCCAGGATATCGGGGTAGGAAGGGCGCTGTTCAAAGGGCGGCGACCATGGCAATTTCCACCAGAACATCAGGTTGCACCCGCTCGGCCTCCAGGGCGGCGCGCACGGGGATCACCCCTTCGGGCAACCATTGCCCCCAGATCCGGTCCATCTGCTCAAGGTCAGCCTGGATGTCCTTCAGATAAATAGTGGCGGACAGTAGCCTGGTCTTGTCGCTGCCGGCCTCGGCCAGCACTTGCTCGATCGCCGCCAAGGTATTGCCCGCCTGGATATCAAGATCATTTTCGGCTGGGATGGCATCGGCAAACCGACCGGCCAGATAAACAGCATTCTGATGTACCAGCACCTGGCTCATCAGCACCTTGGTATATAAAGGTTGGATATTCATATCGAGTTCCTCCCGGGCGCCAATGGCGCAGGGTTGTTCAAGATGGTTGCACAACAATATTCCCCCGGTAACGCTAAGCCCGCTCGCTAGTTGCCGGGGTGTTCAAGGTGTATAATCGCGCCCCTTAACGAACCGACGGCATAGGCTGCAATCGGGTCGCCAGCCCTGCCTAGCGCGAACACGAAGCGCTATCTGCCGCCTTTATGACCGCAACCAAGAGGTGATCCCTTGGACCGAACCATCAACCATTTGACTGAAAGCAACCCTTCAAATGGCGACGCGGCCAAACCCCGCAAGCGTTCGAACGCTAGAAAGGCTCAGGAAGCTCGTATCCTGGATGCTGCCGAAACACTCTTTGCGCAATATGGCTATAACGGTGCTTCTATTGAAGCCATTGCCGAGCAAGCCGGTTTATCCAAGCAGAACATGCTTTATTATTTTCCTTCCAAGGAAAACCTGTATCAACACGTGCTGAAGAACGTACTCGATCTCTGGGTTGAGAAGATGACGTTGTTCGAGCAGACCGGTGATGATCCTGCCAGCAAGTTGCGTAGTTATATTCTTGGCAAACTGGAACTGTCACATTCCCGGCCCAATGGCTCCAAGATATTCGCCAATGAAATCATCAATGGCGCGCCTTATATCAAAGACTATTTGCTGAAAAAACTTTTGCCCAAACTCGACGCCGATATTGCCCTGGTCAACAAGTGGATCGCCGATGGTTTGATGGATGCTATCGATCCTTACCATCTGTTCTTCTCCATCTGGGCAACGACCCAGACCTATGCCGACTTTTCCACCCAGATCGCCCTGGTGCTGCGCAAAGACAACCTGGACGCCAGCGATTTTGCAGCGGCAGGCGACTTTCTCACCCACACCATCCTCAAAGGCACCGGGCTCAGCAACTAGCCCTGTTTCCCCCTGAAAGAGCGTGGTCAGGCGCTCCTTCAGGGCGGTGGCATCCGCTATCAGCTGTTGGCGCGCTCGACGACGGCCTGGAACAGCACATTGCAACCGGCCGCCAGGTCTTCCGGCGTCGCATTCTCCGCCTCGTTATGGCTGATGCCATTTTCACAGGGCACGAAGACCATGGCGGTGGGCGCTACGCGGGAGATGTAGCAGGCGTCATGTCCGGCGCCGCTGACGATATCCCGGTGGCTGTAGCCAAAATCCGTCGCAGCCTGGCGTACCAGCGCAACACAGTCGGTATCAAAGGGGACCGGCGGGGAGTACCAGATCTGTTCGAACGCCATTTCCAGGCCCAACTCCGTCGTGACTGAGTCGGCGGTTTCACGCAGGGCCTGATCCATCTTGGCCAGCACGTCGGCATCGGGGTGGCGGAAGTCCACGGTGAAGAACACCTGCCCCGGGATCACGTTGCGCGAGTTGGGAAAGACCTGCAGCAGGCCAACGGTGGCGCAGGCGTTAGGCTGGTGGGCGAGGCCGATTTTGTTGACCTGATCGATCAGCCTGGCAGCGCCAACCAGGGCATCACGCCGGCGACTCATCGGTGTGGGCCCGGCATGGGATTCCTGCCCGGTCAGGGTGATCTCGTACCAGCGCTGGCCCTGGGCATCAGTGACCACACCGATCTGCTTCTTCTCATCCTCGAGGATGGGCCCCTGTTCGATATGCGCTTCAAAGAACGCCTTGAATGGCCGGCCGCCGACATCATCGGGGCCGTTGTAGCCGATGCGCTCCAGCTCCTGGCCCATGGTCTTGCCGTCAAGGTCAGCGCGACTCAAGCCATAATCCAGCTCGAACACCCCGGCAAACACGCCGGAGGCGACCATGGCGGGAGGGAAGCGCGAGCCTTCTTCGTTGGTCCATACCGAGGCCTCAATGGGTGCGCGGGTCTCCATGCCCTTGTCATTCAGGGTGCGAATCACTTCCAGGCCGGCGAGTACGCCATAGATGCCGTCGAACTTGCCGCCGGTAGGTTGGGTATCCAGGTGGCTGCCCATCACCACCGGCGGCAGGGAATCATCCAGCCCGGCGCGGTGGGCGAAAATATTGCCCATCTTGTCGATACGAATGGTGCAGCCCGCGTCTTTGCACCATTGCACAAACAGATCGCGAGCCTGCTTGTCCAGATCGGTCAAGGCCAGCCGACACACGCCGCCTTTTTCCGTCCCGCCAATCTCGCCCATGTCCATCAGGCTTTGCCACAGCCGTTGCTGGTTGATCATGGTTTTCTGCATTGTCTTTGCCTCATTCGGTCATTGTTGTTTTCACTGGCGCGGCCAGGCCCTTGTCAAACCGGTGGTGGATACACCACCGGTGTCAGCTCAGCCCTGGAATCGGGGAATAATGTGCGCGCCATATTGGGCGATGATGTTTTCCTCATCGCCATTGTCCAGATAGATGTTGAACTGTGTGGCGCCGGCCGCCTTGAGCTCATTGAGCTTGCTGACATGCTGTTCGGCTTCACCCAGCACACAGAAGCTTTCAACGATGTCCGGGGTGATGAAGTCGAGGTAGGGGTTATCGCTCTGGCCATGCTTGGAGTAGTCATAGCCCTTACGTTTCTCGATATAGGCGGTCAGGCTGGCGGGTACGGTGCCGCTGTCGCTGCCATACTTTTCCACGATGTCGGCGACGTGGTTGCCGACCATGGCCGGGAACCACTTGGTGGCTTCGATGCATTGATCCCGGCTTCCAAAATACGCTGGCGCAGCGACAATCACCTTGTAGTTGTCCATGTTCCGGCCCGCTTCCTTGCCGGCACTGATGCTCTGCTCAGCCAGCCACTTGACGATACTCGGCTCACCGATCTGCAGAATGACGCCGTCGCCCACTTCCCCTGCGGTTTTCAGTGCCATGGGGCCATAGGCACCGATATGGACGGGCAGCTCATAGCCGTCGGACCAGGGAAATTTGACGGGCTCGGGGCATTCGCCATAAAGCACCTCTTCGCCACGGATCATGGCTTTTACCTTGGTGGTGAATTCGGCTACCCGTGCCAGCGAAGCGGGTTTCTTGCCCATCACGCGCACCGAGCTGTCACCACGGCCCAGGCCAATATCGAAGCGACCGCCGCTTTGCTTGGCCAGGCTGCCGAACAGGCTCGCAGCCAGGGACCAATCGCGGGCATTGGGGTTGGTGACGCAGGGGGCAAAGCGCATCTTGGTGGTGTGTTCCATGCACATGGCGATGGCCGGATAACACTCGCGCCACAGAATGTGCGAGTCATAGAACCAGCAATACGCGAAGCCGGCTTCTTCGGCCTGTTTGACCAAGCTGCGGGCCCGTTCGGGGCTGACAAAACCTTTAAAGCAGATACCGAATTCCATTGTTATTCTCCTGTGTCGGTAGGTACTTCTGATGCATCAGGCGTCTGGCGCCCAGATACGGATTCCTGCGTGGGTGAAAGGGACTTTCTTGGAAATGTTCAGGCGGATCAGAATCGGCGTGATCGCCTCGATACAGCGGGCGCTGCTGGCGGGACCGCAGTCATAGGCGGTGACGTCCATTTTGTTGATCAGCTCAATAACCTTGTCCTTGGCCGGCATGGCGTTGCCGCAGACCAGCACATCGCAATTGATGGCGTGGTCCAGATGGTTCAGGGTGGCGGCAGAGACGTTATGCAGCGCGCCGACAACGGGGATCGCCTCGCCCAGTAGTTGCTGGGCCGCTTCGGTCGCCGAGCCGGCCGCCGGCATGGCCACCGCACGCGGATTGCCCTCCGCCAGCGGGACGACGATATCGACCAGGATCTTGTCCTGCAGCAGCTCGCGGATGGAGGCTAGGGTGGCGTCATGGGCCGCGTAGGGAACAGCCAGAACCACCATTTCATCCGCCGCGCCCACGGCGTCGCGAATGTCCATGCCCCGGATCGAGGCGGCCGAGGGGGGCAGCAGCGCCTGTAGTTCCTCGGCTGTGGCGCTGGCCCGCTCGGCATCGCGGGAGCCGATCGCTACCGGGACACCGGCTCGCGCCCAGCGCAGAGCCAATCCCCGACCCTGCGGGCCGGTACCACCTAGAATTGCAATTGTCATCGGAACAGGTCCTCTTTTTGTGGTCTTATCAGGTCAGTTGCCGAGCTGGGGGCAGGCTCCCAGTCCACGCCCTGGAAAAGAATTGCGGGGGTTTTGCCGTTCTTGCTCATCAGCAGGCCGGAAGCTGCAGCTATTTCATCGGCCAGGGCCGGGATGGTGACGGCCAGCTCCCGGCCAAAGGCATCCCGGTCGCCGACCAGACTGACCTGGGCGGGCACATTGGCCAGGCCGATGGCGACGTTGACCAATCCCATTCGCCACGGTCGGCCAAAGGTGTCGGTGATCACTACGCCAAGGCGCACGCCGAAGGTTTCTTCCAGCGCTGCGCAGATTCTCCTGGCGCTGCTGTCGGGATCCTTGGGTAGGAGAATGACGGTGTTGTCTTCACCCACATTGGATTCGTCCACCGCCGCGTTGGCGCAGATAAAGCCCAACCGGTGTTCGGCGATCAAGATGCCTTCGGCTTGTTGTGGATGTTTGAAAGCGCGTACCACGCGGCGGGATTCACGCAGAATGACTTCGATCTTGCGCGGGTCCTTGTTCAGTTGCGCCGCCAACTCCCGAGCCTCTTCGCCAGGCTTGATCGTTGCCAGGGACACTACCTGGCCTTCGGCTTTGGAGACGACCTTATGGGCGATCACCAGAATGTCGCCATCGCTTAAGGTTACGTCGTTGCTGCGAATGGCCTGGGCCAGGATATCGGCCAGGTCATCGCCGGGCAGAATGTCGGCGATACCAGCCAGGGCGGTCATGCTCAGGCGCTGGGGTTGGTTCAACATGCCGGTACCTCCTGCACCATAATGGGGCGATGCGCTGGGCCTGCTGGCAGATCCCAGCGGGCATCGAACGGCGTGCAAGTCGACGCGCTGGCGCTGGAGCTGACCAAGCTGGAAAGGTCGGTTGGTGTATCGATATCGAAGCTCAGCTTGGGTAGTTGGATCAGGCTGCAGGTGATGCCCCTGCGGTGCGCGGCATGCCAGTGCTGGTCACTTGAGTTGAGGCCGAACTGAAAGGGCAGAATGTTCGGCGGTGTGGTCAGCAAGGCGTTGGTGCCACGGTCATGGGCCGGGCTGATCAGCACGGAGGGCACCGGCCGGGGGTGGTTGAGCAGGATGCGCAATTCGGCCTCATCCAGCTGGGCTATGTCCGCCGGGATCAACAGCTGTGAGTCATAGCCCTGTACGCTGCTCCAGTCGGCGGCCAGTTGGGCTGCCGCGGACATCCCCCGCGAGCAGTCTTCACGCAAGACCGCTGCGCCGTAACTGCGGGCCAACTGAGCGATGGTGTCGCACGCCGTGACTACCAACACATCCTGCTCCGGCATCCGATCACGGAAAAACGTCAGGGTGCGTTCACATAACCACCGGGCCAGGGTTGCTCGCCGGCTGGCGCCAAGCAAGGGCTCCAGGCGGGACTTGGCATCCGCGAAATCCCTTACCGGGATCACCACCAGCGTTTTCATCAGCATGCCAGCCTCTCCTCAGTAAGCTGGCCCTGGGCGAACTGCAGCAGCTCGCGGGCCAGACGTGTCTTGTCGGCGTCATTCAGCATCAGGGTATTGGTCGTCATGACGTGGAGTCCGCGCTCTTCCAGGGCGCTGGCGTCGGGCTGGTCTCGTTGGTCGATGATCAGGCCGTCAATCAGGTCGCTATAACAATCTGCGATGCCGAGGTTGTTGCAGCGATAGCCTGATGCGCTCAGCATGCGGTCGGCCGGACCCTTGACGGTGGCGCCCCCGATCAGGGGTGAAACGGCGACCTTCACGGCATTGGCCAGGGCAAACGCCTGACCCAGTCCAGGCACGGCCAGGATCGGACCGATACTGACAATCGGGTTGCTCGGCGCGATGACCAGCAGGTCTGCTTCGCGAATCGCCGCCAGTGCCTCCGGCGTGGCTGTTGCGCGCTCGACACCGTCAAGCTGTATGTCGAGGATTTCGGGCCGGCACTGCTCGCGGACAAAATATTCCTGGAATGACAGCCAGCCCTCGGGCGTTCTGATCCGGGTCTGCAGGCGATCATCGGTGGGCAGGATGATGTTGCTCTGCACACCAAGGGACTCGGCAATCCGCTGGGCGATAACGCTGGGTCGAATACCCTGGCCGCGCAACTGGGTCCGCAGGATATGGGTAGCCAGATCCTGGTCGCCCAGATACATCCAACTGTCGCAACCCAGGCGCTTCAAACTGTCGAGCACGCGGTTGCTTTCATCGGCCAGCCCCCAGCCTTTTGCGCTGTCGATCCGGCCGGCCAGGGTATAGGTCAGGGTGTCGATATCCGGGGAGACCCACAGGCCGTGAAACTCCTGATCATCCGCGACGTTACCGATGATGCTGAGCTGCCCGGGTTCACAAATGGCCGCCAGGCCAACCGCGAGCTTGGCGCCGCCGACCCCGCCGGCAAGCAAGGTGATACGAGGGTGTCGGTTCATCATAGCCCTCCGGCGACCTGGGACAGCTGCGCGACGGGCACGATCTGGGGGCTGTCATACACGGTGACATGCTGATACAGCGTATTGCGTCTGACCGGCTGCCGGCCCATGTTACGCATGATGTGCAGGAAGGTATCCGGATGCATTTCCTGGCCATGCTCAGCCCCAGCAGCGCGGGAAATGCTCTCGTTCATCAGCGTGCCGCCCAGATCGTTCACGCCGGCGGTAAGCATCTGCTGGGCCAGTTCGGGTCCCAGCTTGACCCAGGACGCCTGGATGTTATCGATCCAGCCGTTGAGCATGAGCCGGGCGACAGCATGCATGCGGATATGCTCCAGGCGCGTGGGGCCTGGCCTGACGCCCGCCTGCTCCAGATACAGCGGGGTTTTATGGTGGATGAAGCCCAGGGGCACGAACTCGGTGAAGCCACCGGTTTCCTTCTGGATGTCACGCAGCAAGGCCAGATGCGCCGCCCAGTGTTCCGGGCCGTCAATGTGGCCATACATGATGGTGGAGGTGGTCGGCAGGCCCAGCTGGTGCGCGGTCTTGACGATCTCCACCCACTCCTCGGTGGTCAGCTTGTCGCGCGTCAGCTGCTTGCGGATGGTGGTGTCGAGGATCTCTGCCGCGGTGCCCGGCATCGAGCCCAGGCCGTGATCAATCAGGTCCTGGATAAACTCGGCATAGGACATCTTGCTTTTGCGCGCGCCAAACCAGATTTCAAAGGGCGAAAACGCATGGATATGCATGTCCGGCAGCTTGGCCTTGATCGCCTTGAGCATGTCCCGGTAGAAGTGGCCGGGAATATCCGGGTGCAAACCGCCCTGAATACACACTTCGGTTGCGCCGCGTGCCCAGGCTTCTTCCGCGCGGGAGACAATTTCATCGAGATCGAAGAACTCGGCATCCGCATCGCCCTTGCGTTTGGCGAAACTGCAGAAGCGACACCCCATGTAGCAAACATTGGTGTAGTTGATATTGCGGTTGATGACGAAGGTAACGGTATCGCCGACGCTGGCGCGCCGTAGTTGGTCAGCGCAGGCAGTTAGGGCATCCAGCTCGGCACCCTCAGTGCCAAATAAACTAATGGCATCCGCTTCATTAAGTTCCTGGCCTGCTAATACACTTTCCAGAATATCCCGTACGACTGTGCTTACGCCTGGTTGGTAAAGTTCTTTTACGGGTTCATGCAAGGCAATCTTTCCTGACACTTGTACATTCATTGCGGAACTCCTCATGACAGGCACTGGTGTAACGCCAGACCATCAGCGCGGGCGATAGCGGATAACCGGGGGGCAATGTCGCCAGCGAAGAAATGCTGCGGGCGCTCAAGATAATGGGGGTAGACCGCGAGGCGCTCTTCCAGTCCGTACCCACAATCTGCTGTAGCGCGGCGTAGTGATTCTATTTGTGGCCAGGCGCGTTCCGGATTGATGTGGTCGATGGTCAATGGTGAAACACCGCCCCAGTCATTGATGCCGGCCGCAATATAGGATGCAAAGCGGGACTCCAGATTCGGTGGCGCTTGCAGGCTGATGGACGGCGCGAGCAGCAGGCGCGCCAGCACCAGCGTGCGGACCATATCGTCGAGGTCGGGCTCAGGGTGGCCGGCCATGGCGGTGCCTGCCTTGGCCCGGAAATTCTGCACGATGACTTCCTGAATATGGCCATGCTCGAGATGCAGATTGTTGATCGTCATCAGGCTGTCGACGCGCTCGGCCCAGGTTTCCCCTATGCCGATCAGGATGCCGGTGGTGAAGGGCACGCCCAGTCGGCCAGCCCGGTCGAGGGTGCGGATGCGCTGCACTGGCACTTTATCCGGGCAGGCATAATGGGCGCCGCCCTTGGCAATCAGGCGGCGACTGACGTTCTCCAACATCATGCCCATGCTCACGCTGTAAGGCTTGAGGAGTCTGATATCCGCTTCCGACAGCGTGCCGGCGTTGACGTGGGGTAGCATGCTGCTTTCGCTCAGCACCATGGCGCAGACCTCGGCCAGGTAGCTGATCATGCTGGTATGACCTTGGCGGGCCAGGGCCGCCCGAGCTTCGGGGTAACGCAGCTCGGGCTTTTCGCCGAGGCTGAACAACACTTCCTTGCACCCCATACGTTCACCGTCATGGACGATCTGCATGACCTCAGCAGGGGTCATTAAACGCGCATTGGGAGAGTCTGGTTTCTGAACGAAAG
Organism: Halopseudomonas bauzanensis; assembly: GCF_900114735.1. Taxonomy (GTDB): domain Bacteria; phylum Pseudomonadota; class Gammaproteobacteria; order Pseudomonadales; family Pseudomonadaceae; genus Halopseudomonas; species Halopseudomonas bauzanensis. The sequence continues at coordinate 57,679 of NZ_FOUA01000009.1, forward strand.
TGCAATAACCGCAGTCGTCACGGCACATGTTGGTAAGGGGAACAAAAACGGCGCGCGAGTAACTGAGACTCTTGCCCCAGTAAGTATCTCGAATACCTGCCGCTTGGCGGGCCAGTTCCGTGAATTCACTCTTGGGCGCTTTCTCAAGCGCTAATGCCTGTGAACGGGTCAACATAATGACCGCTGCCTCCGTTATTTTTTTTGTGGAGTCTTATGCATGACCGGACATGCTTGTTTTACCAGTCGGTAAAAGAAGAGTAGGCCATATTTTCCCAAGTGGTCAAACTTTTATTGGCATCGCGGCTTATTTAAATTTGACAGAAAGTTGGGAGGCGTCTGGAATGCAGTTTTGCGCTGCAGTGCTGATTATTCGGCAGTGGCGAAAGTGCCATAAACGTAACGGCAATGGCTTCCCGGTAAAGCGCGGTCAGCGATTTATCGGCGTTAATAGCTAGCCTGTCGGCCCCGCGATACGGGGTTCGAGCATCTCGAGAATGACACTGGTCGGCTGGACCCCTGAGAAGCCATCTACCGGCTGACCGTGCCGGAACAGGACGACCGTCGGCAGGGTGCGAATGCCGAAACGCTCGACCAGTGCGGGCTGTTCATCACAGTTGACCTTGGCCAGTTGCAGGTGGCCGGCGTGGCTGTCAGTGATGGATATCAGCATGGGCAGGAGCGCCTTGCATGGCGCGCACGCAGGTGCCCAGAAGTCTACCAGCACTGCCTTGTCATGAGAGCTATCGAGCACCAGACGATCAAAGGTCTCGGTGGTGACATCGAACATGCGGGGCTGGCTCATGGCGTTTCCGGATCGGGCTGGCATGGGTCTTATATGGGGCGGGGCAGGAGCGTTATCAAGGTGTCGAACGATACAGCGCGACCCGGCGAAAATCGACCGGTTCGCCCAGGTCGGGCCAGGTCTGACCGCTGAGGGTACCTATCCGTTGGTAGCCGGGGTGCTGCAGGTTGCGCACCCGCGAGTCGGCCACCAGTACCTGATCGGCACGATCAAGGAACAGGTCGAGAAAGCCGTGGTTGTCGCGGTCATAGAGCACATCGGCGGCGAGTATCAGGTCCAGTTCGCCGGTGACGGCAAAGTAGTCGGCAGCCAGCTCGACATGCTGCCCATTGAGCTCGGCATTCAGGCCGCTGGCCAGCCGTGCCGGCTGGTCCAGGTCACAGGCGATGCTCTGTTTGGCACCGGCAGCGCTGCACGCCAGGGCGACGATGCCCGAGCCCGCGCCGAAATCCAGTACCCGCTTGCCCCGTACCTCCTGCGGGTGGTCGAGAATCCAGCGTGCCAATGCCAACCCGCTGCCCCAGCAGAATCCCCAATAGGGCGGCTCTTCGAGCAGGCGGCGGGTTTCTTCGCTGGAAAAGGCGCGCTGCAGGTTGGCGGGGTCGAGTAGCCACAGTTGCAGCTCGGGTAGACCGGGCAGGGCACTGGCCAGCAAACGTGCCTCCGGCAGGGTTTCCTGCAGGAGGTGATGCAGATCGTCAAGCGGGCCGGGTGCAGACATGATGGGTACCGTGGCAGAGGGCGGCCGCATTCTAGCCGTATCCGCGGCAATGATGGAACCACGTGCCCGGCGTTACATGGGCTTACTTTAATAACATTGTGCCAGCGAGTATGCTATGGGGCTTTTGACCAGTCTACCCAGCGAGCCTGCGCACGGCCGCTGTTCAGACCTGCTACGGATCCGAACATGTATTGTCCTTTTTGCGGCGCTAATGACACCAAGGTAATCGATTCCAGGCTGGTCGCCGATGGCGGTCAGGTGCGTCGTCGGCGCGAATGCCTGGCCTGCCAGGAGCGTTTCACTACCTTCGAAACGGCTGAGCTGGTGTTGCCGCGCATCATCAAGCAGGACGGTCGTCGCCAGCCTTTCGATGAGGACAAACTGCGCGCCGGCCTGCTGCGTGCGCTGGAAAAACGTCCGGTCAGCGTCGAGCAGATCGAAGCTGCCCTGGGCCGCATCAAGCATCGGTTACGCGCTACCGGTGAGCGCGAGATCAAGGCGATGGTGGTCGGTGAAATGGTGATGGCCGAGCTCAAGCAACTGGACGAGGTGGCTTACATCCGCTTTGCCTCGGTATACCGGCGTTTCCAGGATCTCAACCAGTTCCGCGAGGAGATTGATCGTCTGTCCCGTGGCGAGCCGGTTGAACCCGATGCCTGAGGATGCCACCGATCATCGGCTGATGGCCCGGGCCATTCAATTGGCGGCTCGAGGTCTGTACACCACCGAACCGAATCCCCGGGTGGGCTGTGTACTGGCGCGCGACGGCGAGATTGTCGGCGAGGGCTGGCACGTGCGTGCCGGCGAGGGCCATGCCGAAGTCAACGCCCTGGCCCAGGCCGGCGAACGCGCTCGCGGCGCTACGGCCTATGTCACCCTGGAGCCCTGCAGCCACTTCGGCAAGACCCCGCCCTGCGCCAATGCCCTGATCGATGCGGGCGTCAGCCGCGTGGTGGCGGCCATGCAGGATCCGAATCCCCAAGTGGCAGGCCAGGGGCTGGCGCGGCTGCGCGCCGCCGGCATCGAGGTCGACTGCGGCCTGCTGGAAAGCGAAGCGCGGGATCTCAACCCCGGTTTCATCAAGCGCATGCAGCAGGGATTACCCTGGGTGCGGTTGAAACTGGCCATGAGTCTGGATGGTCGCACCGCCATGGCCAGCGGTGAAAGCCAGTGGATCACCGGGCCGCAGGCTCGCGCCGATGTACAACGCCTGCGGGCGCGCAGTGGTGCGGTGATCAGCGGGGCGGATAGCGTGCTGCTGGATGATTCGGCGCTGACGGTGCGCGCCGCCGAGCTCGGCCTGGATGCCGACCTGGCAACCGCAGCCGCCGCCAGCCAGCCCCTGCGAGTGTTGATCGATGGGCGCCTGCGAGTACCGCTGCAGCAGCGGCTGTTCCGCGAAGCCGGTCCGGTGCTGGTGGCCTGTGCCGACACGCAGCAACGCGAAGCGGAGTACCGGCATGACGGAGCCGAGTTGCTGGCGCTGCCCGGCGAGCAGGGCAGGGTTGATCTCGGCGGCCTGCTGCAGGAACTCGGCCGGCGTGGCTGCAATGAGGTACTGGTAGAGTCCGGTGCCGATCTGGCGGGTGCCTTCTGGCGCGCCGCCTTGGTAGATGAGTTGATTGTCTATATGGCGCCAAGGCTGCTGGGTAGCCGGGCGCGACCGCTGTTGGATCTGCCCTTCGACAGGATGGCCGAGGCCATGGATCTCGATGTGACCGACATGCGGGTTATCGGCCGTGATTGGCGGATTACGGCGCGACCGGTGTCTTCCTTCCGAGAGTAACCACCCCATGAGCGTAGTAGAAGTAGCCCTGCTGCTGATGGCCATTCTGGCCATCCTCGGCGTCATATTTGAAGAAGTGACCCACATCAGCAAGTCCATCGTCGTGCTGTTCTTCGGTACGCTGGCCTGGATGCTGTTGTTCATCAGCGCGCCGGACGAGGCATTCCGGCTGCGGGTGCAGGAAGCCTTCAACCATAATATTCTCGATATCGCCGGGCTGTGGCTGTTCCTGATGGCGACCATGACCTTCGTCGCCTATCTGAACAAGAAGGGCTTGATCGACAGTGTCATCTTCAAGATCCTGCCCCGGCAGATCAGCGAGCGTAAACTGCTGTTTCTGACGGCGCTGTTCTGCTTCGCCTTTTCATCCTTCGCTGACAATATCACCGCAACCCTGGTGTCCATGGCGCTGGTGCTGAGCCTCAAGCTGGAGCTGCGCAAGGCCCTGCGCTTCGCCACGCTGGTGGTGTTCTCGGTCAACTCCGGTGGGGTGGCAATGATCACCGGCGACGTCACCACGCTGATGATCTTCCTTGCCGGCAAGGTGGAGATCACCCAACTGCTGTTGCTCAGCCTGCCGGCACTGGCGGCTGTCATGCTGCTGGCCGGGATGCTGTCGATCGGCATGAACGGTGTGGTGACCATTGACCGCAGCAATCGGGTGCACTCGCAGCGCACCGGGCGGATGGTCGCATGGGTCTTCTTCCTGACCATCTTCGCCACCATCCTGCTCAGCCTGCTGTTCGATATTCCGCCGACCCTGACGTTCCTGGCGGGCCTGTCGGTCATGTTCCTGCTGGCGCACCAGATGGAGGAGAAGGTCATCAATGACCCTATCCTCGAATACATCCGCGCCATCGAATTCGAGACCCTGCTGTTCTTCCTCGGTATTCTGCTGGTGGTCGGCATGCTGCAGTTCATTGGTGTACTTGGCAGCCTGACCGCGTTGTACGACATGATGCCGACGCTGCTGGCCAACTTCCTGATGGGCTTGCTGTCGGCCTTGATCGACAACGTACCGCTGACCGCCGCGCTGCTCAAATCCGACCTGGAAATGAGTGTCGCTGAATGGATGGGGCTGACTTATGCTGTCGGTGTGGGGGGTTCCCTGCTTATAATTGGCTCCGCCGCCGGGATCGTGGCCATGAGCAAGTTGCCGGGGTTGACCTTCATGTCCTACTTCCGCAGCTTCGGGTTGTTGTTCTTCGCCTTCGTTGTCGGCTTCCTGGCGGTTTACGGCGTGGGCGTGTTGATCACGCCCTGACCATGCATCTGTAACCGAGGCAATCATGTTTACCGGGATAATCGAAGCAGTTGGACAGATCCACAGCCTGCAGCCACGCAGCGGCGATGTGCGGGCTTATGTGAAGACCGGCAAGCTGGACCTGGCCGACGTCAAGTTGGGTGACAGCATCGCCGTCAACGGCGTGTGTCTGACGGTCGTGGAACTGCCCGGCGATGGTTTCTGGGCGGATGTCAGCCAGGAAACCATGCGCCGCAGCGCCTTTACTGAGCTGAAGGTGGGCAGCCGGGTGAATCTGGAGAAGGCGTTAACCGCCTCCACCCGGCTGGGCGGACATCTGGTCAGCGGCCACGTCGATGGCGTCGGCAAGGTCCTGTCACGGGAAGAGGAGGCGCGCTCGGTGCGCTTTCGCATCGAAGCGCCGGCGGCGCTGGCCCGCTATATCGCCGAGAAGGGTTCGATTACCGTGGATGGCACCAGCCTCACGGTCAACGGGGTTGATGGTGCGATCTTCGACCTGAACATCGTCCCGCACACCCTGCAGGAAACCGTGATGGGCGATTACCAGCCCGGCCGTCCGGTGAACCTGGAGGTAGATGTGATCGCCCGTTATCTGGAACGTCTGCTGCTGGGTGACAAGGCTGCCGAAGCGGGCGCCGCCCCCGGTATCAACATGGCGTTTCTTGCCGAGAACGGCTTTCTGAAGTCCTGACAACGTGCCCGGGAGGGCCGTATGAAACTGAATACTATTGAAGAACTGATTGAAGATATCCGCGCCGGCAAGATGGTCATCCTGATGGATGATGAGGACCGCGAGAATGAAGGCGACCTGATCATGGCCGCCGAAGCCTGCAAGGCCGAAGACATCAACTTCATGGCGCGTTATGGTCGCGGCCTGATCTGCATGCCCATGAGCCTGGAGCGCTGCGAACGGCTCAAGCTGCCGCTGATGGTGCAGCGCAATGGCTCGGGGTTCGGCACCAAGTTCACCGTTTCCATTGAAGCCGCCGAAGGTGTCACCACCGGCATTTCCGCTGCCGACCGGGCGCGCACCGTGGAAGCGGCCGCCGCCCCCGATGCTGTCGCCGAAGATATCGTCAGCCCCGGTCATATCTTCCCGTTGATGGCTCAGCCCGGTGGTGTACTGGCGCGGGCCGGCCATACCGAAGCCGCCTGTGATCTGGCGCGCATGGGTGGTTTCGGTGAGTCCGGCGTCATCTGCGAGATCATGAACGAGGATGGCAGCATGGCGCGGCGTCCCGAACTGGAAGCCTTTGCCGAAGAGCACGACCTGAAGATCGGTACCATTGCCGACCTGATCCACTACCGCCTGCTCAATGAGCGCACCGTGCAGCGGGTTTCCGAGCAGCCGCTGGATACCGAGCTGGGCACCTTCAACCTGGTGACCTACAAGGACAGCCTGGAAAACGCCGTACACCTGGCCTTGACCCTGGGCGAGATCGAACCGGAACAGCCGACCCTGGTGCGGGTGCACAACATGGACCCGCTGCGCGACCTGTTCATGGTCAAGCAGCCGGGCCGCTGGAGCCTGCGCGCGGCCATGGCCAAGCTGGCCGAGCAGGGCAATGGCGTGGTGTTGTTGCTGGGCAACCAGATGGAAGGCGACGAATTGCTGCACCATGTGCAACAGCTGAGCGGCGATGAGCCGGCAGTGCGCCGTCCCACCACCTACAATACCGTAGGGGCCGGCTCGCAGATCCTGCGCGATCTGGGTGTACGCAAGATGCGGCTGCTATCGTTGCCGATGCGCTTCAACGCCATATCCGGGTTCGACCTGGAAGTAGTAGAATACCTGCCCTGCGAATAAACGCATTTGGATTCACGGCGGCGCCTGGCGCGCCGCCGGTTCTTTAAGAGAGATTGACATGACTGCTATCCGTACCATCGAAGGCGACTTCGTCGCTGCACAGGGTCGTTACGCCTTGGTTGTCGGCCGCTTCAACAGCTTTGTGGTTGAAAGCCTGGTCGACGGCGCCGTTGACACCCTCAAGCGCCATGGGGTCAAGGAAGCCGACATCACCATCGTTCGCGTCCCCGGTGCCTTTGAAATTCCGCTGATGGTGCGCAAGGTTGCTGATCTCAAGCAATACGACGCCATCATCACTCTGGGGGCAGTCATTCGTGGTGGCACCCCGCACTTCGAATACGTCGCCGGCGAATGCGTCAAGGGCGTAGGCGCGGTGTCGCTGGAAACCGGTATTCCGGTAGCCTTCGGCGTACTGACTGTCGACAGCATCGAGCAGGCCATCGAGCGTTCCGGTACCAAGGCAGGTAACAAGGGCGCGGAAGCCGCCCTCTCGGCAATCGAAATGGTCAGCGTGATCAAGCAGCTGGAGGCCTAAGTGGCTGATCACGACGCGAAACCCAAGCGTTCCGGCGGGCAATCCCGCAACGCCATGCGCCGCAAGGCCCGCAGCCTTGCGCTGCAGGCCCTGTACTCCTGGCATATGGCTGGCCAGTCACTGACGGACATCGAGGCGCAACTGCGCAGCGATCCCGAATATGACTTCGACAGTGCGGACGGTGCCTACTTCCGTGAGCTGTTGCTGGGCGTGCCGCAGAATCTCCATGAGATCGATGGCCACCTGGAGCAGGTGCTGGATCGGGGGATCGCTGAAGTTGATCCCATCGAGCTGGCCATCCTGCGCATCGGCGTGTTTGAAATGATCCGCCGTGTGGACGTGCCCTACAAGGTGGTGATCAACGAAGGCATCGAGATGGCCAAGACCTTCGGCGCCACCGATGGTCACAAATACGTCAACGGCATCCTCGACAAGCTGGCACCCCGCCTGCGCAGTGTCGAGGTGAATGCGTCCCGTCGGGGGCGCTGAGCCACGGCAGGAGCAGCAGCCATGCCGCTGGGCGAATTCGGACTGATCGGCCGCTACTTCCAGCGCGCGGCGCTGGAGCAGGCGGGCGGGCATACCAAGGTCGCACTCGGCATCGGTGATGACGCTGCCCTGTTGACGCCGACACCGGGCTGCCAGTGGGTCATATCCACTGACAGTCTGGTGCAGGGCGTACACTTCCCCGAACACTATTCCCCCCAGGATCTCGGCTACCGCGCATTGGCGGTGGCGGTCAGCGATCTGGCGGCCATGGCCGCCACGCCGGTGGGCTTCACCCTGGCGTTGACCCTGCCCGCGGTGGATGAACACTGGCTGCAGGCATTCTCCACGGGCCTGGCCGCTTGTGCCACGGATCACCACATCAGCCTGATTGGCGGCGACACTACCCGTGGCCCCCTGAATATCGGCGTCAGTGTCTTTGGCGAGGCGCCGCAGGGGCAGGCCTTGCGCCGTGCCGGCGCCCGTCCGGGAGACCTGCTGTGTGTCGGTGGCCCTCTCGGTGATGGCGCCGCTGGTCTTGCTGTGGTGCTGGAGCAGGGGCTGCCGGATAACCTGGCCGCGCCGGCCCGTGAGTATCTCGCTGCGCGTTTCTGGCGGCCACGGGCCCAGTGTGAGTTGGGTGTCGCGCTGGCAGGGATAGCGTCCGCCGGGCTGGACGTCTCGGATGGCCTGCTGCAGGATGCGGGACACCTGGCCGGTGCCAGCGGCGTGGCGCTGCATATACATGGCGCCGATCTGCCCTGTTCCGCGGCCCTGCGCGCCTGGCCGGCTGCTCAGCAGCGGGAATGGATGCTGCGCGGCGGAGATGATTACGTCCTGTTGTTCACCTTGCCGCCGGAGCACGCCGCGCTGGTCGCGCAATGGGCCGGTCAGGGCTGGCCGGTCAGGGTGATCGGCGAAGCGGCGGCGGGCAGTGGGGTCTGGCTGGACGGTCAGGCGACCAGCGGCGCCGGTGGTTATCAACACTTCAAGGAATCCAAGCATGGCTGAATCCCATGAACTAACGCCGGCCTCGGTATGGCGCAACCCCATCCACTTTCTGGCGTTCGGCTTTGGTAGCGGCGCGCTGCCCAAGGCGCCGGGCACTTGGGGCTCGCTGGTCGCATTGCCTTTCGTGCTGCTGTGGCAGCAATTGCCGCCCGGCGGCTATGCGCTGGTGCTGGTGCTGAGTACGCTGCTGGGCATCTGGCTGTGCCATCGCACCGCCGCCGATCTGGGTGTGCACGATCATGGTGGCATCGTCTGGGACGAGTTCGTCGGCGTGTGGATCACCCTGTGGCTGGCGCCGCCCGGCTGGCTGTGGCTGATCATCGGCTTTCTGCTGTTTCGCCTGTTCGACATCTGGAAGCCCTGGCCAATCGGCTGGGTGGATCGGCAGGTCAGCGGCGGGCTGGGCATCATGCTCGACGATATACTCGCCGGCATCATGGCCTTGCTGGTATTGCTGGCACTGGCCGCGATCCCCGGCCTGGCATGAGAGGGCACATCGGCGCTGACTGCGGTGCCCATGTGCTGTTAAGATAACGGCCCTCTAATCAGCGTGGTCGTACAGGAGACAGCGTGCCAGTCACCTTTGTTGCGTCATCCCAATTGCCCACCCAGTGGGGCACTTTTACCATGCACGGCTTCCTTGAGCCCGGTACCGGCAAGGAGCACGTGGTGTTGACCATGGGCGACGTAAGCGACGGTCAGCCGGTGCTGGGGCGCTTGCATTCCGAATGTCTGACCGGCGACGCGCTGTTCAGCCTGCGTTGCGACTGCGGTTTCCAGCTGGAAGCGGCCCTGAAGGCGATAGCCGAAGAAGGTCGTGGTGCGCTGCTGTATCTGCGTCAGGAAGGCCGCGGCATTGGTCTGATGAACAAGATCCGCGCCTATCATCTGCAGGACGGCGGCGCCGACACCGTCGAGGCCAACGAGCTGCTCGGTTTCGGCGCGGATCAGCGTGACTACGGCATCTGCAAGCCGATGCTGGCGCATCTGGGGATTACCAGCCTCAAGCTGCTGACCAACAACCCGCGCAAGGTCAAGGCGCTGGAAGACTTCGGCATCACGGTGGCCGAGCGCATCCCGCTGAAGACCGGTCTCAATCCGTTCAATCGCAACTACCTGGCCACCAAGGCCGGCAAGCTCGGTCATTTGCTGGGCACCATTCACCAGGCCGAGGCAGAATGATGCTTGATACCCGTCCCCACTGGCAGGCGATGCGCCGCAACTGGCGCATGCAATGTCTGGCTTCGCTGATTTTGCCGATTGCCGTGGTCTGGTTCTTCCATGATCGCCAGGGCGCTTACCCGGAAGTGGCGCTGCCGCTGTTCATTGCCGGGCTGTTGACCCTGCTGCTGAGTGTCTGGCGCTACCGTCACTTCCGCCAGGCAGTGATCGATGCCGACGCCCAGCAGGATAGCGCCGAGGCCGAATCGGCCTGGACTCGCCTGCACCATCAGCAACTGCTGGGTCTGACGCATGCCAAACTGCCCGGCTGGCTGGGCATGTTGCATTACGTCTGCACGCTGGAAATGACCCCGTTGATCCTGCTGGTGCTCGCCAGTCAGGGCGCCATGTTGCTGTATCGGCCGCCGGCACAGCGTTTCGGTTGATTGCGCCGCCCAGGCGTTTTCTGTACCGACCTCGATAGTATCAACCAGTACGCCGCCCCAACTGTGGGGGCGGCGTTACCCGTCGTCTACACCATCTCCATGAAATCCAGCGCCCCCTGCTGACGAATCACCCGGCGGTGGTTGGCCCACAGCTCGGTGATGCGCTCGCGGTTGAGCTGCTGGCGATCGAGCAGCACGCGGGTGTTGAGCTCACCCACCGCGCGGGGGCTGGGCACCTTGCTGAACACGAACTGGTTGCTGATCAGCTCCAGGAAGGGGCCGGCCTTGCTGGTCGGCATGATGAAGATCAGCTGCAGGCCGAGGGTTTCGGTCAGGTAATTGATCACTTCCCGTGAGCGGGTTTCATCCATGTGCATGAAGGCCTCGTCCACAATCACCATGCGCAGGTGGCTGTCGCCTTCATTGAAGCGGAAGGCGCTGGTCACCGCCGCGGCGCGGATGATGTAGGCCGGGGTCTCCAGCTGACCACCGGAGCCGGTGCCGTATTCGCTGAGCCGGATCGGCGCCTTGCCTTCGGGGTGCTTGAGGATGTCGTAACGGCGGTAGCGACGGTAATCGCTGATCCGTTCGAGCTCGCGCAGGGCCTGCTGTTCATCACCGTCGAGCAGCAATCCGAGCAGCTGATCACGCACCGCCGCGCCCTTGCCGGACAGGTGGGCATCGAAGAGGCTGGCACCGTCACCGAGGTTCGGCATCTGCGTGACTTCGCGGAAGAACTCCCAGTATTCCTTGTATTCCGGCACCCAGCTCCACTCGAACTGGAAGCTCTCGCGGTCGGCGCCGAAGCGGTGATGCTGCAGCTCGGTGTTGAGCCCTTCCAGGGTACGACCACCATCGTTGATCGCCTGGTGGATCTCGTGACACAGATCGGTGATGAAGGTGCTGTTGAAGCTGTCACGCAGCTTGATCAACTGCTCCTGCTTTTCCAGCAGCACGTTGTTGCGCAGCCGATTATGCAGATTGTCCAGTTGCTGGCGCAGGCCACAGACATGCTCGAAGAACGCCAGGCTGTGCACCTCGGCGGCGGTGTCATGGATCAGGTTGTCCGCCGGCTGCGCCTGCTGGTTGTACTCCTTGAGGCCGCGATCAAGCGCGACCGCCAGCTGATAGAGGCTGTCGGTGAGGCTCTTGCTGTCGGCGGCAAAATCGAAATCATCGCCGGCGCGGGTCAGCATCTCGTCGATCTGGGTCAACCGCTGCTGGGGATCAAGGCCGGTGACGCGGGCGGCGGCTTCGAGCAGATACTGCTCGGCCTCTTCACGTTGCTCCTGCAGTGCATCGCCCTGGTCTGACAGCGTACGAATACGCTGGTTGATCTGGGTCAGCTGCACGTTCAAGCCACCCAGTTCCTTCTGCAGCTCGCTCTGACGGGTTACCAGCTCGGCGTGGCGTTCATTGACCCGGTCCAGCTCCTGCTCCACATCGTGGAAGGCGCTCAGGTCCAGGCTGGCCAGCTGCTGCTCGATGTCCTGCAACTGCTGGCGCTGTTCCAGCAACTGGCTGGCCTGGCTCAGGTAGTCCAGCGGCTTGATACGTTGCAGCGCCGCGGCCAGATGTTTCAGCTGTTCCACGAACTGACGCAGTGCGTGGCGTTGCAGCTGCAGTTCTTCCAGCTGTTTCTGCTGGGCGCGCAGGTTGCGCTCGCGGGCGGCGACGCCGAACACCAACTGGCTGTCATCGATATCACAGCGGAACATGGAGTAGTTGCCCGAACCCATGCCCTCGCGGGTAATGCCCCGCCGAGCCTGGCGCAGGCCCGCAGCATCGTTGACCCGCACCAGCGAGGCGTAGGAGGCGCGCACATAATGCTCGGCCACGCGGTGGCTGAAACGCAATACGTGGACCACCGAGTCCTTGGGCAGGCTGAGGCGCTCGGCGTCCTGACGGGCCTTGTCGCCCTGGATCACCCGGGCGCGGTTGCGATCCCGGGCGCTGAGCTGGCGCACGATGCGGATGGCCTCGGCTTCATGGGCCGGCTCGACCAGAATGCCGAAGCGCGAACCACCGAGATAGCCTTCGATGGACATCTGCCAGTCGGGATCGGTGACTTCCACATGGTCGCAGAGCACCCGCGGATCGGCTTCCGGGCATTGCTGGCGGATAGCGGCCAGGGCGTCTTCAACATAGATGGGATAGATCACCCGGCTTTGCTGCAACGTCTTGATCTGCCGCTCGCTGATGGTGATCTGGCGTTCCAGGTTGGCGAGGGTGCCGGCCCGCTCCTGACTCAGCCGGTCCACCCGTTGCAGCAGGCTGATGCCGTCGGTGCCGGGCTGGGCAAGCAATGTCGCCAGCCGGTTATGGGTCTGTTGTTGCTGGCGCACATTATCCAGGCCGTGGTGCAGCGGACTCAGGTCGATCCAGTCGTTGGACAGCAATTGGTGCAGCTCGGCCACCGGTTGCTGCTCGGCAGCCAGTATTTCATCGGCCAGGCTCTTCCAGTTGCGGGTCGTCAGTTCGGGAATTTCCACCCCCACACCGGTGCTCACCAGATGCTGTACGGTACGTACCGCCTCCAGGTTGAGATCACGCTGGTGGGCCTGCTCCAGCAGCGGTGCCACGCCCTGCTGCAGCCGCGCGGTGAGTAGCTGCTGGCGGTTTTCCAGATCATCCTTGCCCTGCAGTGCGGGAATGCCCTGGCGGCGGGCCTCCAATTGCACCAGGTCGCGGTGAGCCTGCTGGGTGCGCTCATCATTGAGCTGCTGCTCGTCGGTGAGGTCATCGATGCGGGCGCTGATTTCCTGCTGCTTGTCCTTGGCAGCCACGTACTGCTTGCGATTGTGGCTCCAGTTCTGCGCGGCGGCGGCATAATCCAGGCCGATGCGCTCCAGCCAGCTGTTCTGATAGTCCTCGGTCAGTTGCCGCGACTGTTCCAGCAGACCGACGGCGCCGCGCACGCGCGCGGCTTCCTGCTCCATCCCGTGCACGGTACGCAGCAGATCGCGGATGCGTTTGATGGTGTCACCGAATTCGCGGGCTTCGAGTACTTCGCCGGCGACGAACTGGTCGATCGAGCGCACCGGCTTGTAAGCCATGAAGTTGGCGAAGGTGCGGGCAGCATTCTTTGCCTCGCGGATGGACACCGCATCGCCCTTGCCGCGCAGCGCGCCATACAGGCGGGCCAGGTAGGCACTCTTGCGGTCATAGGTTTCCACCCCTTGCTTGCCGAACTGCTTGCGCAGCAGGTTGGGCAATTCGGTGAGCGGAATGACATGGCGGCCGTCGTCGGTGTCCCGCACGAAGTCACTGAGCGCCAGCATTTCACCGGGTACGATCATCAGCAACAGTTCATCCTGACGCGCCTGGCGGCTGCTACCGGCAGTATCCAGATGGGCGCGCACGCCGATCACCGCGGTGAACGGCTCGGCGGTTTCGCCCTGGGTGGGATGGAACACGCCGGCGATGTAACCGTCGGTGGTCCAGGGCCGGGCGAAGGCGCCGTCGTCACAACCCAGAACATAGGAGGCGAGGGTACGTACCTGCTTGCCGCCGCGCCCGCGCTGGGTGGTTTCGTCCTGCCCGGGGTTGTAGTTGAACAGGTTGTCGTGGGCGGCGGTCATCAGTGTCTGCAGGGCATCGGCGGCGGTGGTCTTGCCGGAGCCGTTGCCGCCGGAGAACAGATTGATCGGGCCGTATTCCATTTCCTCGACCGGCAGGTTGCCCCAGTTGGCGGTAATCGAGCGTTTCAGATACATGCTCAGTTGGCTCCTTCGGCAAGGTCAGCGGGTTCGTCGATTGGGTCTTCGTCATCCAGTACCACGCCGCCAGCCAGTTGGCTCAGGGCGGTGTCGGTCACCAGGCTGATGATGCCGGGGCGGATGATCAGCCAGCTTTCGCCATCTTCCATGGAACCGTCGCCAGGGCTGCGCAGCAAGCGCAGCTGGCGCATGCGCCGCAGCAGCGCCTGACGCTCGCTGGCCTGTTCCGGCAAGGGCCGGCCGAGCAGGTTGCGGTGGCTCAGGCTGAGGGCTTCGAGCGAGAGCATTACCTGCCCCAGCTCGTCTACCTGGCCGTCACGCAGGGCCTTGTCGTATTCGGCACGCAGTACCAGCACCAGCGACACTTCCTGCTGGTTGAGGCGTTCGCGCAGGCCGTTGTTGAAGCTGTCTTCGCTGTCGGCCAGGCCGGGTACTTCCGCACCCGGCGGGAAGATGCGGACCATGTTGAAGCGTGATTCATGGAGCAGGCGAATACGCAGGACCCACAGGTAGTCCTCGACCAGCGGCTGCACCTGCAGGAAGCGGTCATAGAGTTCGGCTTCGCGCTTGCTTTCGTCACGGCACAGCACGCCGCGGTCGAGGAGCCGGATCATCAGGTCGGAAAAATCATCGGCGCTGATGCCGTGTTGCTGCAGTTGTTCTTCCAGGGCGTCACGCATGGGTATCTTGTTCCAGTTCGATGATGAAACCGTCACGGCGGTTGAAGTAGGTGTCGCCGGTAACCGGCTGGCCAGTCGGCTCGATCTTTACGCGAAAGCCTGCCGCGGCCTGGTCGGCGCTGCCCAGGGCGATGACATGGCTGACCGCCAGCAGGTCGCTGGCATCGCGGATGGGCAGGTCGCCGCTGTTGATGCGGCGACCATCGCCCAGGGCGCTGCGCAGGTAATCACGCATGCCGCTGGCATTGATATGGAAGGCCCGCTCCAGCAGTTGGCTGACGGCCAGTGAGCGCAGGGTCTGGTCGTCCGGCAGGCCGGGGTCGTCCATCTGGCTTTGCACCGGCTGGCGGTTCTGGCGCTCGCGCAGGCGCACCTGGGCTGGGTCGATCAGTTCCACGCGCAGGCGCGCCATGGCGTCGCCGGCGGCGTTCATGCGTTGTTCGTAGCTGGCCGGGTCGAGGGCGCTGAGTTCGCGGCACAGGCCGACGATGTCGTTGTGCTGCTGGGTCTGCAGGTAGCTCAGTTGGCGGATGAGGATGTCGGCCCGTTTGGTGAAGCTCTGCAGGGTGCGGCGCAGGGCTGGCAGCATGATCTCCGAGGCGTTGCGCAGGCGGTTGTCGATGGTGTCGAGCAGTTGCCAGAGTACCGAGGCGCTGTCGTCGACAATCAGATCCGGGGCCAGGCGGCGCAGTTCCCGTTCGGCGTTGGCTTTCCATTCCCGGGGCTTGTGGCGGATGCGCCGGAGCACGTCGTGAATGCGGTCGCGGTGTTTTTCCACGCTGTCGGCGGACAGGCGAATGGAGACGTCGGGCTGGAAGCGGCGCTCCATGAAGTCGAAGAACTGGTCGCTGGCCTGTTGCACCAGTTGCTGGGCTTCGACTTCGCGCACCAGTTGGCGTTTGCGCTCTTCGAGCTCGGCGATGATGTCGGTGAAGTCGGCGATGATGCGTTCGGAGTATTCGTAGGCGTCGAGCAGGTCGTAGACTTCGCCGCGCTCGGCGAAGGCGGACAGGGCGTTGAGCGTGTTGCGGGTGTTGCGGTGCCGGGTGCGCACGCTATGGCCGACGGCTTCGACCAGCGATTGGGTGAACAGGCGGCCAAGGCGGCTGAAGGGGTAGGTGGACTGGAAGGTGGCCTGGTCTACCTGGCGTTCGAGCCAGCCATGGTCGACCAGGCTGTTGAGGACCCAGCCGGCCTGTTCGCGGTTGTTGCGGAAGCGCCCCTGGTCGTCATCGTCGCCCTCGAGCAGGGGCGCGCGTTCCAGTGCTTCGCTGAAGATATCCAGCACCTGTTCGCGCTTGAGCGACTCGCCGTAGTCGGCGCTGGCGCTGTACAGGCGGTCGTGCAGCAGGCGCAGGCATTCGACGATCTGTTCGCGGTACTTGCTGGTCAGTGGTTTGAAGAACTGCAGGCGCTGGTCGGCGAAGAACATAGGGCGTCCGGAGCTGGTGAGTCAGCCGCGTATTATGCCGCATGCGGCCAGGGATTTGAGCTTTACCTGGTCGGGGATGGGCGGTTTTTGTGGATGGGGTTGTGGTTTGGGGCTGGCTGCAGGTGTTGCCTGGTGTCGCTATACGCTGCGCGCGGCTGGTGGATTGGCGTTGCGGCACGGCTGACTACCCGCCCCGCCCGGACGCGCACCCCGCCATCCATGGCGCTCGTCTACGTCCGTCCCTGGACGCAGACGGTCCGGGCGGGGCGGGTAGTCAGCCATGCCGATTTAGATTGGTGTGTCATGGGGCACTGGGCGCACGGGTGCGCCCAGGAGGGTTAGTGCAGGTCTTTCGTTATTGGGCCGACAACCGCTGGCGGATGGCCTGTTCGATGCCCGCTGCGTCCAGCCCACATTCGGCCAGCATGTTGTTGGGCTTGTCATGTTCGACGTAGATATCCGGCAGGCCGAGATTGAGGACCGGAATCTGGATACCTTCGGCCAGCAGCCATTCGTTCACGGCGCTGCCGGCTCCGCCCATGACGGCGTTCTCTTCGAGGGTGACCAGCAGGCCGTGACTGTCGGCCAGTTGCTGCAACAGCTCGGTATCCAGCGGTTTGACGAAGCGCATGTTGGCGACCGTAGCGTTCAGCGCCTCGGCGGCGACGATGGCGTTGGCATGCAGGGTGCCGAAATTGAGAATGGCAACCTTCTGGCCCTGGCGGCTGATTACTCCTTTGCCGATGGGCAATGGCTCCAGCGCCGGGTCGACCGGTACACCCGGTCCGGTGCCGCGGGGATAGCGCACGGCGGCGGGGCCGTTGTGCAGGAAGCCGGTGGTGAGCATCTGCCGGGTTTCGTTTTCATCGGCTGGCGCCATGATCAGCATATTGGGGATGCAGCGCAGGTAGCTGAGGTCGAAGCTGCCGGCGTGGGTCGGGCCGTCTTCGCCGACCAGGCCGGCGCGGTCGATGGCGAAGAGTACGTCCAGGTCCTGTACGGCGACATCATGGATCAGTTGATCGTAGGCGCGTTGCAGGAAGGTCGAGTAGATCGCTACTACCGGCTTCGCCCCTTCGCAGGCCATGCCGGCGGCGAGGGTAACGGCGTGCTGTTCGGCGATGGCCACATCGAAGTAGCGCCGCGGGAAGCGTTCGCTGAAGGCGATCAGGTCGGAGCCTTCCTTCATGGCCGGGGTGATGCCGACCAGCCGCGCGTCGGCTTCAGCCATATCGCACAACCATTGGCCGAAGACATTGGAATACTTCAGCTTGCTCGCGCCGTTGCTGCTGGGCTTGGGTTCGAGCTTGGTGATGGCGTGGTAGCCGATGGGATCGGCTTCGGCCGGAGAGAAGCCCTTGCCTTTCTTGGTGACCACATGCAGGAATTGCGGGCCTTTGAGCTGGCGCATGTTGCGCAGCGTGGTGACCAGCGTCGGCAGGTCATGACCATCGATGGGGCCGATATAGTTCCAGCCCAGCTCTTCGAACAAGACGCCCGGGGCAAGCATGGCCTTGGCGGTTTCTTCGGT
This sequence comes from Halopseudomonas bauzanensis, assembly GCF_900114735.1. Taxonomy (GTDB): domain Bacteria; phylum Pseudomonadota; class Gammaproteobacteria; order Pseudomonadales; family Pseudomonadaceae; genus Halopseudomonas; species Halopseudomonas bauzanensis. Next base: position 75,060 of record NZ_FOUA01000009.1, read on the forward strand.
TTTGCGGGCCAGTTCCCAGGCCGGCGGGATCTTCGACAGCACTTTCTTGCTACCTTCGCGCATATGCGAGTAGGTGCGGCTGGAGAGAATCTTGGCCAGGTAATTGGACAGTCCGCCGACGTTATGGGAGATCGACATGTCATTGTCGTTCAGCACTACCAGCATGTCGGCGTCGACTTCGCCGGCATGGTTGAGTGCTTCGAAGGCCATCCCGGCAGTCATGGCGCCGTCGCCGATGACCGCCACCGTGCGGCGGTCCAGGCCCTGCAGGCGGGAGGCGATGGCCATGCCCAGGCCGGCGCTGATCGAGGTGCTGGAATGACCGACGCCGAAGGTATCGAAGGGGCTTTCGCTGCGCCGGGGGAAGGCGGAGAGGCCGCCTTTCTGCCGCAAGGTGGCCATTTCTTCGCGGCGACCGGTAAGGATCTTGTGCGGATAGGCCTGGTGGCCCACATCCCACAGCAGTCGATCTTCGGGCGTCTGGTAGATGTAATGCAGGGCTACCGTCAGCTCGATGACCCCGAGCCCGGCACCGAAGTGACCACCGGTCTGGCCGACTGTCCACAGCAGAAACAGGCGCAACTCATCCGCCAGTTCCGGCAGCTGCGCTTCGTCGAGTTCGCGCAGCTTGTCGATGGTGTCAAGGCTGTCCAATAGCGGAGTGCTCGGACGGTCGCGGGGTATGTCGTGGAAAGTGCTAGGCATCAAACAAGGCTCTGATTGCCGCAGAGGTGCAGCAGGAAACAAGCGCGCAGTTTAACCGATGAGGGTCGATAGCCCAACTCCGGCGGCACTGAGCGATGGGAACGGGTGCTCAGAACTGGCGTTCCACAATGTAACGGGCGACCTGGCGCAGGCGCTCGGCATTGCTGCCGAAGGGCTCCAGCGTGCTGATCGCCTGGTCACACAGGGAGCGGGCCAGGGCATGGGCGCCGTCGAGCCCGAGCATGGCCGGGTAGGTCGGTTTGTCCCGGGCGCTGTCTGCGCCCTGTTGCTTGCCCGAGATGCTGGTGTCGATCTCGACATCGATGATGTCGTCCTGCACCTGGAAGGCCAGACCGATGCAACGGGCATACTGGTCAAGGGTCGCCAGCTGGGCTTCATCGGCGCGCTCGGACGCCAGTGCGCCGAGCTGGACGCTGGCGCGGATCAGCGCGCCGGTCTTGTGCTGATGCATGTCTTCCAGCGCATTCTGATCCAGTTGCGTGCCTACGGCGGCCAGGTCGATGGCCTGGCCGCCGACCATGCCCTGGGGGCCGGCTGCGCGGGCCAGCAGGCTGGTCATACGCAGCCGGGTGTCGGCCTGCCAGCTGCCCTCACGGCTGATCCATTCGAAAGCCAGGGCCTGCAGCGCGTCGCCGGCGAGAATCGCAGTGGCTTCATCGAAGGCGCGGTGACAGGTCGGCCGGCCGCGGCGCAGGTCGTCGTCGTCCATTGCCGGCAGATCGTCATGGATCAGCGAATAGGCGTGGATCAGCTCTACCGCGCCGGCAACCACATCCACCGCCACTGCGGTGGTTCCGAAGGCTTCGCAACTGGCGTAGGTCAGAATTGGCCGCACGCGCTTGCCGCCACCGGTGACGCTGTAGCGCATGGCGGCGTAGAGCCGGTCGAGACCCGGATGGTTATTGTCGAACTGTTGTTCGAGATAGCCGTCGATGCGCTGCTGACAGGTCTTGAGATAGTCTTCAAAACGCGTCATTGCGCATCCTCGGCAAAGGGCGCGGTGGTCAGTTGACCGTCCTGTTCCAGCAGTTGGGAAACCTTCTGCTCGGCCTGGGTCAGGGCCTGCTGGCATTCGCGGGTCAGGGCTACGCCCTGTTCGAAGGCGCTGAGCGATTCTTCCAGGCTGAGGTCGCCGCTCTCCAGCCGTTCAACCAGGGTTTGCAAGGCGCCCAGCGATTGCTCGAAATCGACAGCAGTTTTTTTTCGGGCCATGGGCAGCTACCTCGGTTGCGATGGTGATGGGAAAACCGCTGAACATTACCCAAGCCGGCGGGTGCGGTCAATTGCAGCTCGGCAGTGGCTCAGAGATCGCCCCACAGTTGCTGGACGATGCTCAGCGCTACCACGGGAGCGGTTTCGGTACGCAGTACCCGCGGACCGAAGCGCGTGGCGTGGAAACCGGTGGTTTCGGCCTGGCTGATTTCCGTGGCGCTGAGCCCGCCTTCCGGGCCGATGAGCAAGCCCAGGGTCCGGGGTGGCGTCAGGCTGGCCAGGCTCTGGCTGGTGCGGTGATGCAGTACCAGTTTCAGCTCGGTATCCAATGTTGCGAGCCAGTCTGCTAGCGCCATGGGTGGATTGACGGTGGGCACCACGCTGCGCCCGCACTGCTCGCAGGCGCTGATCGCGACCTGCTGCCAGTGCTGCTGGCGCTTGTCCGCCCGCTCGCCTTGCAGCCGCACCTCGCAGCGTTCGGTGAACAGCGGGGTGATCTGCGCGACGCCCAGCTCGACGGCCTTCTGAATTGCCCAGTCCATGCGCTCGCCACGGGACATGGCCTGGCCCAGATGCACCTGCAGGGGCGATTCGGGCAGGCCGTCCACTGGCGCATCGAGGCTGATGCGCACCTGGCGTTTGCCGGCTTCCAGCACTGTGCCGGGCCATTCCTGGCCACTGCCGTTGAAGATCTGCACCGGCGCACCGGGGCCGAGGCGCAAGACCCGGCTGATGTAGTGGGCCAGGTCGCCCTCCAGCAATTGTTCGCCCTGGCTCAGCGGTGCGTCCAGATAGAAGCGGGAAACGCGCACGGTCAGTTCCTGGTGGCCAGTTCGATACCTTCCCAGGCGACGCTGGCCAGGTGGTCGATCTGGTCGGGAGTGATGACATAGGGCGGCATGAAATACACCACGCTGCCCAGTGGGCGCAGCAGGGACTCGTGCTTGAGCCCATGCTCGTAGACGCGGATGCCGCGGCGTTCCTGCCAAGGGTAGGGCGTGCGATTGGCCTTGTCCTGCACCATTTCGATGGCCAGCACCATGCCGGTCTGGCGCACCTCGGCCACATGGGGGTGATCGGCGAAATGCGCGGTAGCCTTGGCCATATGGCCGGCCAGGACCTTGTTGTTTTCGATCACGTTGTCCCGCTCGAACAGGTCGAGGGTAGCCAGTGCCGCGGCGCAGGCCAGCGGATTGCCGGTATAACTGTGCGAGTGCAGGAAGGCGCGCATGGTTTCGTAGTCGTCGTAGAACGCTTCGTAGATCTTGTCGGTGGTCAGGCAGACCGACATGGGCAGGTAGCCGCCAGTCAGCGCCTTGGACAGACACAGAAAGTCCGGGCTGATATCGGCCTGTTCACAGGCGAACATGCTGCCGGTGCGGCCGAAGCCCACGGCGATCTCGTCATGGATCAGGTGCACGCCATAGCGATCGCAGGCTTCGCGCAATAGCTTGAGGTAGACCGGGTGATACATGCGCATGCCGCCGGCGCACTGGATCAGCGGTTCGATGATGACCGCAGCGACCTGCTCATGGTTATTTGCCAGGGTGCGTTCCATGTGCTCGAACATGAGCCGGCTGTGCTCTTCCCAGGTGCTGCCCGGCTCGCGGTCGTAGCAGTCCGGTGAGGGCACGGTGATGACGTCCATCAGCAACGGTTCGTAGGTTTCCTTGTACAGCGCCACATCGCCCACCGCCAGCGCCGCGAGGGTTTCGCCGTGGTAACTGTTGGACAGGGTGATGAAGCGCCTTTTCTCCGGCTTGCCGGTATTGAGCCAGTAATGGAAGCTCATCTTCAACGCCACCTCGATGCACGACGAGCCGTTGTCGGCATAGAAGCAGCGGGTCAGCGGCGCCGGGGTGATGGCCACCAGGCGCTCGGACAGCTCGATGACCGGGGGATGGGAGAAGCCGGCCAGGATGACGTGCTCCAGGGTATCGAGCTGCTGCTTGATGCGCTGATTGATGTAGGGATTGGCGTGGCCGAAGGCATTGACCCACCAGGAGCTCACGGCATCCAGATAGCGGTTGCCGTCGAAATCGTACAACCACACGCCTTCGCCCCGCTGAACCGGGATGATGGGCATGTGCTCGTGGTCTTTCATCTGGGTGCAGGGATGCCAGAGTACTGAAATGTCCCGCTGCATCCATTCGTTGTTCAAGCTCATGATGGCCTCGCCGGATGGGAAATATCCGGCGATTGTACCTCAGGCACTGGCTCTTCTGCAGGCGCTGCTAGCGGGTACCGTACACCACCATGGTCTTGCCCTTGACGCTGATCAGCCCTTGCTCTTCGAGGATCTTCAGCACGCGCCCGACCATTTCCCGCGAACAACCGACAATGCGACCGATCTCCTGGCGGGTAATCCTGATCTGCATGCCATCGGGGTGGGTCATGGCATCGGGCTGCTTGCACAGGTCCAGCAGGGTAGCGGCCACGCGGCCAGTCACGTCGAGAAAAGCCAGATTGCCTACCTTGGCGGTGGTGCGCCGTAGGCGATCAGCCATCTGCCGCCCAACCGCATAGAGCAGTTCCGGGTCTTGGGCGGAAATGGCGCGGAATTCGGCATAGGGCAGCTCAGCGACTTCGCATTCGGTTCGGGCCTTGACCCAGGCGCTGCGATCCTGTTCAGCGCGCTCTTCATCGAACAATCCCATCTCGCCAAAGAAGTCGCCCTGGTTGAGGTAGGCGAGGATCATGTCGCGCCCCGGGGCGTCCTGCAGCAGGATGGTGACCGAGCCCTTGACGATATAAAAGAGGCTGTCGGACACGTCGCCGGCGTGAATGATAGTGCTGCGCGGGGCGAAATGGCGACGGGTACAATGTTCGAGAAACGCATCGAAGTTTTTTGTTTTGGCTATCAGCGATCGAGCATCCATTGTTGTCATCCTGTCAGATATGATCGAGCAGACCATGGCGAACATGGGCGTCCTTGCAGCCTCGAGTCGAGACCAAATCGGATTATGTCCAGTTTTGATTGCAATGGCCAGCCGTAGCGTCAGCTTTTAGGTGCTGTGCTATTCTCCGCCGCCAGCAGATCAAAACCATTGCGGCGGGAGAGCCAGATGAAAGCACATATCAAGTGGGTCGACGGTGCCATGTTTCTCGGTGAGTCGGGCAGCGGTCACACGGTAGTCATGGACGGACCGGCGGAATCGGGTGGGCGTAACATGGGGGTGCGGCCCATGGAAACGCTGTTGATCGGTCTGGGTGGCTGTGCCAGTTACGACGTGGTGAGCATTCTGAAGAAAGGCCGCCAGGATATTCGCGATGTTCATACCTTGCTGGAAGCGGAGCGTGCCGACAGCGAGCCCAAGGTCTTCACCCGCATCCATGTGCGTTTTGTGGTGACCGGCAAGCAGTTGAAGGAAGCGCAGGTCAAGCGGGCCGTTGAACTGTCGGCAGAGAAGTATTGCTCGGCCTCGATCATGCTCGGCCGTGCCGGTGTGGAGATCACCCACGATTACGAGATTATCGAAGTAGAGTGAGGTGGCGGCCCATCGGGTCGGACCGCCCCTGGTTCAGACTCGATAGGTGGCAGCAGTCATCACCTTGGACATCAGCTTCATGACGCCCTTGACCGGCCGCGGGAACACCACGCCGCCGGCCTGCAGGGCCTGGCTGCCATGTTCTATCTCATCCTCGCGCATCTGTTCGAGAATCGCCCGTGACTTGAGGTCATCCTCTGGCAGCTGGCGCAGATGGTCATCCAGATGCCGCTCCACCAACTGCTCGGTGGCGGCAACGAAGCCCAGGCTGATGCGGTCACTGATCTTGCCAGCGGCCGCGCCAATCCCGAAGGACAGGCCATAGAACAGCGGATTGAGCACGCTGGTGCGGCTGTCCAGTTCACGCAGGCGCTGTTCACACCAGGCCAGATGATCCACTTCCTCGGCAGCGGCATGCTCCATCTTGCCGCGCACTTCGGGCAGCTTGGCGGTCAATGCCTGGCCCTGATACAGCGCCTGGGCGCAGACTTCGCCGGTATGGTTGATGCGCATCAGTCCGGCGATATGCCGCCGCTGCTGCTCGGTCACCGCATCGGTGCGCAGGTGTTGCGCAGGCGAAGGGCGGGCAGCAGCGGCAGCGCCGGGCACCAGGGTGCGCATGGCCTGATCGGACTGGTTCAACAGGCGATCAAGCAGGCTGTATTGACGTGTACTCATGATTTGTCTCCTGAACAACCCGCAGTATAGCGGCTGAGGCCGCCGCTGACGTTGTTGCAGATCAACCCGGAGGCCAACCCATCTGCCGCTGCCCCAGCACATGCAGGTGAATGTGGTAGACCGTCTGGCTGCCCATTTCCTTGCAGTTGAACACGGTGCGAAAGCCTCCCTCGCAGCCCAGCTCCAGGGCCAGCCGCTGAGCGACATAGGTCATGTGGCCAACCAGTTCGCAATCATCCTCTGTCATGTCATTGAGAGTAGCGATATGCTTTTTCGGGATCACCAGAAAATGCACCGGCGCCTGGGGGTTGATGTCATGGAAGGCCAGTACGCGGTCATCCTCGAAGATTTTCTTTGACGGGATCTTGCCTTCGGCAATTTTGCAGAACAAACAATCCACGGCATGCTCCTGGTTGGACTGGAAATACCGCCAGTGTAACCAACCGCCGGCAGAATGTAACAGCGAGGGATGCGCAATGAAGAATGATATCCATGATCTGGGACTGGTACTGGACTCCCGGGTGCGGCTGGTGGTCATCCAATCCTGGGAAGAGCTGCGTGTGCTCGAAGCCATCGGCACGCTGGCGGTGAAACGGGGGCTCACCTGGTATACCTGGAATCAGGTCGAAGGGCTGCGGCGGCTGGGGTTCGGTAGTGCGTTGGAGGAGGCCGATGATCTGACCGATCCGGAGGTGGCCCTTGAGCATATCCGCCAGCAGCGCGAGCCGGCGTTGTATGTGTTCTGCGACCTGCATCCTTTTCTGCAGTCATCCCGGCTGATCCGTCTGCTCAAGATGATCGCCATGGACCCGGCGGATGCCGCGCCGACGCTGCTGCTGGTCAGCCACGAGTTGACCCTGGCGCCGGAGCTGCGGCGATTGGCGGCGCACATCAGCCTGAGCATGCCCTCGGATGAGCAATTGGCGTCCATCATCCGCGACGAGGCCGCGCGCTGGACCGAGCGCAACCAGGGCCGCCGGGTGCGCACCGACAACCGCACATTGCAGCAGGTGGTACGCAACCTCCGTGGGGTGACCCTTGGCGAGGCCCGGTTGCTGGCGCGCAAACTGATCGTGGACGACGGTGCCATTACCCAGGAGGATCTGCCGGTTCTTAATCGAGCCAAGTTCAGCCTGCTGGACATGCAGGGCGTGCTGAGCTTCGAGCAGGACGCCGCCCGGTTTGCCGACGTCGGCGGTCTGGCCCAGTTCAAACGCTGGCTGGGCGACCGGCAAGCGGCCTTCCAGCAGCCGCAAGCCAATGGCGATAGCCCCAAGGGTGTTTTGCTGGCTGGGGTGCAGGGCTCGGGCAAGAGCCTGGCCGCGCGAGCGGTAGCCGGGCTGTGGGGGTTGCCGCTGCTGCGGCTGGACTTCGGCGCGCTGTACAACAAGTACATCGGCGAAACCGAGAAAAACCTGCGGGATGCGCTGGCGATGGCCGATGCCATGGAGCCTTGCGTGCTCTGGATCGATGAGATCGAAAAGGGGCTGGGTGAAGACAGCGCTGATCAGGGCGTCTCGCGGCGAATCCTCGGCACCCTGCTGACCTGGATGGCCGAGCGCCGGAGCCGGGTATTTCTGGTGGCCACCGCCAATAACGTCATGCAGTTGCCGCCGGAACTGATCCGCAAGGGCAGGCTGGATGAATTGTTCTTTGTCGATCTGCCCGACGCCCGGGTGCGCGAGGATATCTTCCGGATCCACCTGGGGAGCCGCGAATTGGTCGTCGAGCGGTTCGATCTGCCGCTGTTGGCCGAGGCCAGCGCCGGTTTTGCCGGCGCGGAGATCGAACAAGCGGTGGTTTCCGCAGTCTATTGCGCCGCGGCCCGTCAGGAGGAAGTCGAGAATGCACACCTGCTCGATGCGCTGAACGAAACCTCGCCGCTGTCGGTGGTCATGGCCGAACGCATCCAGGCGCTGCGCGACTGGGCCCGGGACCGGGCGGTGATGGCCGACTGATCAGAACGGCTTGAGCACCACCAGCAATACGGCGCCGACCAACACCAGTACCGGTGCCTCGTTGAACCAGCGGTAGAACACATGGGAGCGGCTGTTATTGTCGCTGGCGAAGCGCTTGAGCTGCGCGCCGCAGATGAAATGGTAGATGATCAGCAAGGCTACAAGCGTCAGCTTGGCATGCAGCCAGCCCTGTTGCAGCCACTGCGGCGCGAGGACCAGCATCCAGACACCGAGCCCGACAGCGATCACCATCGAGGGTGTCATGATGCCGCGGTACAGCTTGCGCTCCATGATCTTGAAGCGATCACGGCTGGTCTGATCTTCGCTCATGGCGTGGTAGACGAACAGGCGCGGCAGGTAGAACAGGCCGGCGAACCAGGTGACAACGGCCATGATATGAAAGGCTTTGATCCACAGATACACGGGTGACTCCTCAAATCGGCAATAGCGAGGCGGGGTTGTGCTGGTAATTTCCCTCAGCGCTTTTATCATAGGGGGCTTGTGGCCATGTTAATCGATTCGAGGCGTAAGATGATCAAGATAGGCATTGTGGGAGGGACCGGGTATACCGGTGTCGAATTGCTGCGGTTGCTGGCAACGCACCCGGAGGCGCATGTCGAGATCATCACGTCCCGATCAGAAGAAGGCGTGCGGGTAGCGGATATGTATCCCAACCTGCGTGGCCACTATGATGATCTGGCTTTCAGTGTCCCGGATACCGCTGCCCTCGGCCGCTGCGACGTGGTGTTCTTCGCAACACCGCACGGCGTCGCTCATGCGCTCGCTGCCGAGCTGCTGGCCACCGGCACTCGCATCATCGACCTGTCCGCGGACTTCCGGCTGCGTGATGCCGATGTCTGGGCCAAGTGGTATGGCCAGCCCCATGGCGCGCCGGAACTGCTCGGCGAGGCGGTGTACGGGCTGCCGGAAGTCAATCGCGAGGCCATCCGCGGTGCCCGGCTGATCGCGGTGCCCGGTTGTTATCCGACCTCGGTGCAGCTGGGGCTTATCCCGCTGCTCGAAGCAGGGCTGGCGCGTACCGACAACCTGATTGCCGACTGCAAATCCGGCGTCAGCGGCGCGGGCCGGGGTGCCAAGGTGTCCTCCCTGTTCGGTGAAACGACCGAAAGCATGAAGGCCTACGGCGTCGCGGGCCATCGTCATCTGCCGGAAATCAGTCAGGGGTTGCAGCGCGCGGCTGGCGCAGAGGTTGGTCTGACCTTCGTGCCGCACCTGACACCGATGATCCGCGGCATTCACTCCACGCTGTATGCCCAGGTGCCGGATCACAGTGTCGACCTGCAAAAACTGTTCGCCGAGCGCTACGCCAACGAGCCCTTCGTTGATGTGATGCCCGCCGGCAGCCATCCGGAAACCCGCAGCGTCCGTGGCGCCAATGTCTGTCGCCTGGCTGTGCATCGGCCCCAGGGCGGTGACTTGGTGGTGGTGCTGTCGGTGATCGATAACCTGGTCAAGGGAGCTTCCGGTCAGGCCATCCAGAACATGAATATCGCCCTGGGGCTGGATGAACGCATGGGGCTGGCGCATCCGGCGCTCATGCCCTGATGGATAGTGACCAGACAAACCGACCCGCGGACGAGCCCAGTCTCAGTCTGCTCCCCGCCGCTCCGGCATCGGGCCCGCGCCGCTGGCTGATCTGGGGCCTGCTGGCCGGCTTGCCGTTGTGCGGCTGGCTGGGCTGGACCGCAGCAATGCATTCTGCGGGGATGCAGGATTACCAGCGCTTGCGCGATGAGCGCAGTGGCATACAGGCCGAACTTGAAGAAACACGCCACCGTCATCAGCAGCTTGAGGTAGATCTGCTGGTGGCGCGCCAATCGGCCGAGGATGGCCAGGAGACCATCGCAGACCTGGAGCAGCAGCTGTTCAAGCTGCAACAGGATCTGGTGCAATATCAGGGCGCCCTGGTCCCGAACGCCACCACACCCGGCGTTCGGTTTCAGGCATTCGAGGTGCAGCGCACCGAGGTGCCGGGGGTGTTCCGCTACAAGATCATGGTCAGCCGCGTCGGCAACGAGAGCGATACTGTGCAGGCGGAGCTGAGTATTGCGATCGACGGTTTGCTGGATGACAAACAGACCCGGGTATCACTCGCCGAGCTGACCGGTGGCAAGACCAGCAGCTTGACGTTGAACTTTCGTTATTTTCAGGTAGTGCCGGAAAACGGCAACGAGGCCGAATTGATGTTGCCGGTGGGCTTTGTGCCGCAAACCGTGCATCTGCGGGCCGAGCAGGATGGCAAGCTATTGCTTGAACAGACAATGGAATGGACAGAAACGGGAGTGGGATCCTGATGTTGAAATTAGATAGGCGCAAGAAAGCGAGCATCAATCAGCCCGCGGGCAAGACCACCTTTGTCGCAGGCGACACGGAGTTACGTGGCAATCTGCGGTTTAGTGGGGCGGTAAAGATCGAGGGGCGGGTCATTGGCAACATCGACGCGGATGACGGTGTCGTCAACGTCGGCAAGGAAGGCTATGTCGAGGGCATCATCAAGGCGCCGAGTGTGCTGATCAACGGGGTGGTGGTTGGTGATGTGCATGCCTTCGAGCACCTGCAGCTGGATACCGAGGCGCGGATCGATGGTGATCTTTATTACCGGTTCATGGAAATGGTGTCCGGTGCGCAGATCAACGGCCAGTTGCATTACCTTGGCGAAGGGCATGGCGCCGGAGCCGATAGCGGGTTGCCGTCGCGCGAATTCAAGAGTAGTTGACCAAAAGAGTCGGATAAACGGATAATAGCCGGCTTGTTGTGCTGCGGCACCGCCGCCGGAGGTTGTATGTCTAGTGCTGAAGTGTTCACCCCTGCCGCGATGCAGTTTTCCGATAGCGCTGTAGCGAAGGTACGCGCGCTGATCGATGAAGAAGGCAATGAAAGCCTGAGCCTGCGCGTATTCGTGACTGGCGGAGGCTGCTCCGGTTTCCAATACGGCTTCACCTTCGATGATGAATTGGCTGAAGACGACACCGTGATCGAGCGTGGTGGTGTCCGGCTGGTGGTCGACCCTATGAGTTTCCAGTATCTGGCGGGCTCGGAAGTGGACTATCAGGAAGGGCTGGAAGGTTCCCGTTTCGTCATCAACAACCCTAACGCAGCCACCACCTGTGGTTGCGGTTCGTCCTTTTCCATCTGATCGGCCTGCGGTCCTGCTGCTGCGTCAGACCGCCCAGGTGATTGAGTCGGCGCTGCCGACTCAGGCCGGATAAATCGCCCCCAGAATACGTTCGCCGCGGGCGCCGGTGACTGCCGGCAGGTTGCCGCTCTGGCGGGTCTGGCAGCGCCAGGCCAGCCAGGCGAAAGCGATCGCTTCCATCCAGTCCGGATCTACTCCTAGAGCCGCTGTGCTGTGCACCGGCCTGGGCGCGAGCAGCTGCTGCAGGCGCTCCATCAATGCGCCGTTGCGCACGCCGCCACCGCAGATATAGATCTCTCGGGCCTGGGGCTGGCAGCTGTCGAGGGCGTCGACAATGGTTCGGGCTGTCAATTCAAGCAAGGTAGCCTGTACGTCAGCGGGATTGTCCTGGCGACTATGCAGCTGGTGCGCCAGCCACGCCGGGTGAAAGTATTCCCGACCGGTGCTCTTCGGTGCGCTGCGCGCGAAATACGGGTCTGCCAGCATGGTTGCCAGCAATTCGGGGATCACTTGGCCACCGCGCGCCCAAGCACCGTCGGCGTCGAAGAATTTGCCGGTGTGCTGATGGATCCAGTGATCCAGTAGTACGTTGCCGGGACCACTATCGAAGCCGCTGACGCATGCGCCATCCAGCAGGGTCAGGTTGGCAAAACCGCCGATATTCACTACCGCCCGGGTCTGCGGAGCTGCCAGCAGCCAGGCATGGAAAGCTGGTACCAGTGGGGCGCCTTCGCCGCCGGCCGCCAGGTCGCGGTTGCGAAAATCACAGATTACGTCGATCCCGCTGAGCTCTGCCAGCAACGCGGGTGCGCCGATCTGCACGCTGAAACCGGATTCGGGATGGTGGCGAATGGTCTGGCCGTGGCTGCCAATGGCCGATACCTGATCCGGATGGACACTCTGCTGCTGCAGTAGCTCATCGACGCCCTGAGCTGCCAATCGAGCCCACTGCTGACCGGCAACGCCGGCACGGTGAATTTCATCCGCTCCGGGTTGGCAGAGTGCGAGCAGATCGTGACGTAATGCGGGGGGGAAGGGCATGCACGTAGCGCCAAGCAGTGTGGCGCGCGGTGCGGAAGGGGAAAATGAGGTCAGGGCGATGTCGATACCATCCAGGCTGGTGCCTGACATGATACCGACATACAAATGCTTCACTCAGTCGTCCAGCTGGGCCAGCTGCGTGGCGCCCTGCTGATCCAGGCTGGCCATCATCTGCTCGCTCAGCGCCATGAACTTGGTGCGCTCGCTCTTGGCAATGGGGTCCGAAGCTGGCAGCTTGACGCTGAGCGGATCCACATGGCGACCGTTGACCTGGAACTCATAATGCAGGTGCGGGCCGGTGGCCAGTCCGGTCGCGCCGACATAACCGATAACCTGGCCTTGGGCGACGTTGCTGCCTGTGCGAATGCCGTTGGCGTATCGGCTCATGTGTGCATAAAGAGTCTGATAGGTCTGGCCGTGCTTGATAACCACCGTGTTGCCATAGCCGCCCTTGCGCCCGACGTGTACTACGCGGCCATCGCCGGTTGCCTTGATCGGAGTGCCGGTGGCTGCAGCATAATCCACGCCTTTGTGGGCGCGAATCTTGTTCAGTACCGGGTGTCGGCGGCCGGGATTGAAGCGCGAGCTGATGCGGGCGAACTCAACCGGCGTACGGATGAAGGCCTTGCGCATGCTGGTGCCGTCGGCGCGATAGTAACTGCTGTTGCCGCCGCTGTCGGTATAGCGCACGGCAGTAAAGGTGCGGCCGCGGTTGGTGAAGCGGGCTGCGAGGATGCTGCCGGTCCCAACGCGCTGACCATCGACGTGCTTTTCTTCAAACAGCACTTCAAAATTATCACCCTGACGAATTTCGCGGGCGAAATCCACGTCATAGCCGAAGATGTTCGCCATCTGCATGGTCAGATTGTGAGACAGGCCGGCATTCTGGGCGGCAACGAACAGCGAGCTGTCAATGCTGCCATTGGCGAAGCGGGTGCTGATCTCGGGCTCGAGGACGTCCTTGGTGAACGCGTAACTATCGCCATCCCGGTCAATCTGGATGGTCTCGAGTTTATTGAGCTGGGAGCGCATGCCGAGCAGTTCGCCATTGTCGCCCAGCTTGAATTCCACTTGCTGTCCTGCGCGCAGGCGGGAGAACGCCTTGGCGTCCTTGCTGCTGTTGAGTACCGCATGCAGCGTATTGGCCGACAACCCGACACCCTGGAACAGGGTCGACAGGGTGTCGCCGGAGGCAACGGTCACGCTGGTCCACTCGGGGGTGACGGCCTGTTGCTCGTCAACCAGCTCTGTCAAAGGTTGCAGGCTGATGCCAGCTTGTACAATTTCAGGGGAAGCGGCAGTGTTCAGCGACTCGGAGGTGCTGGTCAGCTGCAGAGGCGAGCTGATTGTGACTGTTTCGCTGATCAGTGCATCCAACTCTTCAGAGAGCGCGGGTTTCGAGTTGTCCAGCTGCATGTCCTGCAGCTCGAGTTGGACCAGGGTTTTCTTGGCTTCGACTTCGGTTGTGGGGATGACGAGCAGGAAAATGCTCAGCGCGGCGGCGATACCACTGGCAGCCATCAAGTGGCTTTTCGGGTAGCGCGGTGACTTTGACTTGTGATGACCCATAAGCGCTCTTCTGGTTGATTCTGTGAAATGTGAAGTAACTTGCTAAATTATAACCGAAAGTGCCTTTAGGCAAGTATTTGCGTGCCCGCCCGTCAGGTTTTCGACGTCACTTTTCTGCTTGTGCTATGTACTGACCCTGCTCGCAGGCCGCGGGCGTGTTTGATCTTGATCATCAATGTTGTATCGTTGACCCCCTTTCTCCTTTGACCTTAATCAATCTTCACCAAACAGGAATCATGCATGAAACCGGTTGACGAGCAGTTGGCGCTGATCAAGCGCGGGGCGGACGAAATATTGGTAGAAGCCGAGCTGCGGGCCAAGCTGGAACGCGGAATTCCGCTGCGCATCAAGGCCGGTTTTGATCCGACCGCACCCGATCTGCACCTCGGTCACACCGTGCTTATCAACAAGTTGCGCCAGTTCCAGGAGCTGGGCCACCAAGTGCTGTTCCTGATTGGCGACTTCACCGGCATGATTGGCGATCCCAGTGGCAAGAACAGCACGCGCCCGCCGTTGACCCGTGAGCAGGTGCTGGCCAATGCCGAAACCTATAAAGAGCAGGTTTTCAAGATTCTTGATCCGCAGCTCACCCAGGTGGTGTTCAATTCCGAGTGGATGGATAAGTTCTCCGCCGCAGAAATGATTCAGCTGGCCGGCAAGTACACCGTGGCGCGGATGCTGGAGCGGGATGATTTTGACAAGCGTTATAAAGGTGGTCAGTCGATCGCCGTCCATGAGTTCCTCTATCCGTTGATCCAGGGTTACGACTCCGTCGCCATGCGTGCCGACATCGAGCTCGGTGGCACTGATCAGAAGTTCAACCTGCTGATGGGGCGTGAATTGCAGCGCCAGTATGGGCAGGAGCCGCAGATCACGCTGACCATGCCGCTGCTTGTGGGGCTGGATGGCGAGATGAAGATGTCCAAGTCGCTCGGCAACTATGTGGGTATCAATGACCAGCCGGGCGTCATGTACAACAAAATCGTCTCCATGCCGGATTCGCTCATGTGGCGCTACTTCGAGTTGCTTAGCTTCCGCAGCATGCAAGAGATCGATGGCCTGCGTGCCGATGTCGAGGCTGGAGCCAACCCGCGAGACATCAAGATAAAGCTGGCGGAAGAGCTGGTGGCGCGCTTCCATGGCGAAGAGGCAGCAGCCAGTGCTCATCGCTCTGCAGGAAACCGTCTGAAGGAGGGTGAGCTGCCTGAAGATCTGCCTGAGGTGATACTAGAGGCGGAGGCGGGCTTGCCCATATCGGCAGTACTCAACCGGGCCGGTATGGCCAAGAACGCGGCGGCTGCGCGGGACCTTCTTGGGGCTGGCTCGGTGAAGGTGGATGGTGAGGTGGTTGACCGGGATTTCGTGTTCCAGGTGGGGTCGGTGCATGTGTGTCAGGCGGGCAAGAAGAAATTTGCCCGAATCACCGTAAAAACCCCTTGACGGTATTTCTGAGGGGCCTATAATTCGCCCCTCGCAAGTCGCTGAGCTTTTCCAAAAGCCCAGGCCAATCAATAAGTTAGCGATAACTTGAGGGTTGACAGGCAAGCGAAACGGCGTAGAATGCGCCGCTCACTGAAGAGGCCGGCAACATCGCTTTTTCAGGGTGAGAAAGGATTTTCAGGAAGGCGTTGACACGGGGTATGACTCCTGTAGAATGCGCCTCCCTGGCCCGGAACAGCAGCAAGGTTCCAGGCCGATGTGTCAAGCGGTGCAGCGCTGCAAAGCCTCACAAAAAAAGCTTGACAGATCATAAGGTTGGCGTAGAATGCGCGGCCTTGGTTAAGCGGAAACGCGGACCGAATCGCTCTTTAACAAAT
>NZ_FOUA01000002.1 GCF_900114735.1 Halopseudomonas bauzanensis
AATCCGGGAGCAAGCTCCCTTCTTCCGCTCGACTTGCATGTGTTAGGCCTGCCGCCAGCGTTCAATCTGAGCCATGATCAAACTCTTCAGTTAAAAACTGCATGGGTTTTGAGAAAACCCTAAACTTGGCTCAGCTTACTAAACTCATGAATTCACGAGTTACTTGTAGGCTGATAATCTTGCGATCATCACGACATCCACAAGCACCCACACGAATTACTTGATTCCAATTTGTTAAAGAGCGATTCGGTCCGCGTTTCCGCTTAACCAAGGCCGCGCATTCTACGCCAACCTTATGATCTGTCAAGCTTTTTTTTGTGAGGCTTTGCAGCGCTGCACCGCTTGACACATCGGCCTGGAACACTGCTGCTGTTCCGGGCCAGGGAGGCGCATTCTACAGGAGTCATACCCCGTGTCAACGCCTTCCTGAAAATCCTTTCTCACCCTGAAAAAGCGATGTTGCCGGCCTCTTCAGTGAGCGGCGCATTCTACGCCGTTTCGCTTGCCTGTCAACCCTCAAGTTATCGCTAACTTATTGATTGGCCTGGGCTTTTGGAAAAGCTCAGCGACTTGCGAGGGGCGCATTATAGGCTGCTGACAAATGCCGTCAAGCCTTTTGTTGCAGCAATATTTCACCCAACAAAAAGCCCTGCACAAGGCAGGGCTTCATGAGCCGATCAGAAACAGTCTTCGACCGACTTCAGCGGGTAGTGCGCCGGATAGGGCAGACGCGCAACGCCGCTGTCGATAGCAGCCTTGGCCACCGCAGCCGGGACCTTTTCAATCAGACGCACATCCATGGGCTTGGGAATGATGTACTCACGACCAAACTCCATCTCCAATCCGCCGTAGGCTTCAGTGATATACGCCGGCACTGGCTCCTTGGCCAATTCGCGAATGGCGTGCACTGCTGCCATCTTCATTTCGTCATTGATGCGGGAAGCTCGCACATCCAGGGCACCACGGAAGATGAAGGGGAAGCAGAGCACGTTGTTGACCTGGTTCGGATAGTCGGACCGGCCAGTAGCCATGATCACATCCGGGCGCGCCGCATGGGCCAGCTCAGGACTGATCTCGGGATCCGGGTTGGAGCAGGCGAATACGACGGGGTTTTCCGCCATCAGCTTGAGTTCGGCTGGCTGCAGCAAATTGGGACCGGACAGGCCAACGAAGACATCAGCACCCTTCATTGCATCGGCCAATGTGCGCTTGTCGGTTTCCGAAGCGAAGATAGCCTTGTGCTCATTCAGGTCATCACGACCGGCATGGATAACACCCTTGCGATCGAGCATGGAGATGTTTTCGATGGTTGCGCCCAGGCTGACCAGCAGCTTCATGCAGGCAACAGCGGCCGCACCAGCACCCAGACAGACGATCTTGGCATCTTCCAGCTTCTTGTCGGCCAGCTCCAGCGCATTGATCATCGCCGCGGCGGTCACGATGGCGGTACCGTGCTGGTCATCATGGAAAACAGGGATATCGCACTGCTCGATCAGCGCGCGCTCGATTTCGAAGCACTCGGGCGCCTTGATGTCTTCCAGGTTGATTCCACCGAAGGTGCAGGAGATACGCTTGACGGTATCAATGAACGCCTGCGGGCTTTCGGATTCGACTTCGATATCGAAAACGTCGACACCAGCAAAACGCTTGAACAGCACCCCTTTGCCTTCCATGACCGGTTTGGAAGCCAGCGGGCCGAGATTGCCCAGACCGAGAATAGCCGTACCATCGGAAATAACCGCAACCAGGTTGCCCTTACCAGTGTACTTGTAGGCGTTATCCAGGTCCTTGGCGATTTCACGCACGGGCTCAGCAACACCCGGACTATAAGCCAGCGCCAGATCACGCGCAGTGGCAGTAGGCTTGGTCAGCTCGACGCTCAATTTGCCCGGACGCGGGCTGGCGTGATATTCGAGCGCATCAGTTCTCAGATCAGACATGATTACGTTTCCGGTGAAGTAGCTTTATTATGTTGCGGACAATCGAGAATACAGAAAAGCCCTAACGCTCACAAGATCATTCCAACATCACCACTACCTGCAGCGATCTTGCGCGCTTCTTCCGGCATTACCGCCAATCAATCGAAATTTGCCATTTTCGGCTCGCGCAGCGGCAACATAAAGCGCTTATGGTCACGGCGCCGCGTTCCCCGATCAACGACCCACCCCCGCACCTCCAGCGAACGTCCCCGCCAGCTGTCGAGCTGACCGAAGCCCTGCTGGTCCGCCGCAATACGCAACACCAACGATCCATCAAGCTCAAGCCAGAAATAACGTCCAGCCCGCTCGATCGACAGCACGCGCCCCCGAACCAATTGAAAACCTCCCTGACGCACCTCGGCAGCCTGGATGATCGGCGCTTGTCGCCACACTCCCAGCTCAGCCTCCCGGGCAAGGGATTCCTGCCGCAAATGGCAATCGAGCAATGCCAGGTTGGGCGGAATACCTATGGCGAAGCCCATCCCGCTACGCAGCAACTGCGCCTCTATATTGGCACCTTGAATATCGAACAGATGACCCAGCGTACGACCGTAATCATCCTGCGCATCCTCACCTACCAGCAACCGCAACCCAGCCTTCTCAACGAGCTGCTCGAGCTCAGTCCGAGCCCGCTGTGCATACGGCTCGGAGGCCTTGCCGCGACGACCGATCTCCGGCGCATTGATGCCGATCAGGCGCACGCGCCGACCATCAACCAACTCCAGCGTATCCCCATCGATGACATACCGATTGACCACCGGCTCGCCAATATCCGGCGAACCACCACAGGTACCAGCCAGCGCTGGCATGGCTGCCAGCCAGGCAATAAAAAAGGCGCCCCAACGGAGCGCCTTTTTCGAATCGGACATGACCACTGAATGGCCCGTCGATCTTACTTCTTGCTGGAAACAGCACCGAAACGCTGATTGAAGCGCTCGATACGGCCGCCGGTATCCAGAACCTTCTGCTTGCCGGTGTAGAACGGGTGGCATGCGGAGCAGACGTCCAGATAGATGCTCTTGCCCAGAGTGGAGCGGGTCTTGATGACATTGCCGCAACCACAGGTGGCTTCGATTTCTTCGTACGCAGGGTGCAAATCAGCTTTCATGGATGATTCCTCGGTTTTGTGTGCCGCCACCGGACCAACCTGATCAGGCACCGCACTGTAATGACGCATCCGGCATCGAACAATCGAATGGACCGGAAAACAGGCCGGCGATGATAACAGAATTCCGCTGCCGCGCAAGCATTACGCATGCCGCGGCGGGGAGGCGCTGAATATCGCGGCAGGCAATGCTACCATCACGGCTTGTCAGAACGGGATGTCACAGTGTCAGGACCGATTCTCCAGATTGCCCTTCCCTCTCCCCTGCGCCGCCTGTTCGATTACCGGGCGCCGGCGGGCCTGCGTTTGGACGATCTGCAGGTGGGGTTGCGCGTCAGCGTACCCTTCGGCAACCGCCAGATGGTGGGCGTGATCGCAGCCATCAGCGATCAGTCGAGCGTGCCGGTGGGCAAGCTCAAGCGCGCCAGCGAACTGATCGATCACAGCCCGCTACTGCCCGACAGCCTGTGGAAGCTCTGCAGCTGGACTGCAAGCTACTACCAACATGGCCTCGGCGACACCTTGAGCAGCGCCCTGCCGGTGCTGCTGCGGCGCGGTGAGCCGGCAATGGCTCGTCAGGACATGCTCTGGCAACTGCTCCCCGGCGCCTACCCCGAGCACCCCGCAATCAGCCGGGCGCCGAAGCAGAAGGAGGCGGTGCAGACCCTCAGCAGACATCCCCATGGCCTGTCGCACGCACTCATCAGCCAGTGGGGGCTGACCCGCGACGCCCTTGAATCGCTGGAACGCAAGGGCCTGGCCCAGCGCATCCATCAATCGCCGCACCACACCAGCGAACCCCAGCCGCTATTAAAGGAAACACCGCTGTCGCCCAATGGCGAACAACAGGCCGCGCTGGATGCGATTACCGCGGGCGATGGGTTCCATGCCTGGCTGCTGGAAGGCGTCACTGGCAGCGGCAAGACTGAAGTCTACCTACAGGCCATCCAGCATTGCCTGCAACAGCAGCGTCAGGCGCTGGTACTGATCCCCGAGATCGGGCTGACACCCCAGACCCTGGAGCGCTTTCGCCGCCGTTTCAGCGTACCGGTAGTCATACTGCATTCGGGACTGAATGATCGCGAGCGCCTCGATGCCTGGATTGCCGCTCGCGACGGCGAAGCCGGCATCGTCATCGGCACCCGCTCGGCCATCTTCACTCCCCTGGCGCGGCCTGGCCTGATCATCGTCGATGAAGAGCACGATCTCTCCTATAAACAGCAGGAAGGCCTGCGCTATAACGCTCGGGACCTGGCTGTCTATCGCGCCCACCTGGAGCAGGTCGGGCTGATTCTCGGCTCCGCCACGCCATCCTTCGAAAGCCTGCATAACGTCCAGCGCGGGCGCTATCAGCGGCTGCGCCTGACCCAGCGCGCGGGCAATGCCAGCCCACCGACCATTCAATGCCTGGATATCCGCAGCCGACCACTGGAAGGTGGCATGTCGCGCCCACTGATCCAATTGATGGGTGAACATTTGCGGCGGGGCAACCAGGTGCTGGTCTTCATCAACCGCCGCGGCTTCGCTCCGACCTTGATGTGCCATGACTGCGGCTGGATGGCCGAGTGCCGCCGCTGTGATGCGCGCATGACTTTGCACCAGTCACCCGCACAGCTGCACTGCCACCATTGCGGCAGTCAGCGCGCGGTCGATCGCTGCTGCCCCAAATGTCAGAGCCAGGACCTGCGCCCTATCGGCGCCGGCACCGAGCGCACCGAGGAACACCTGACCGAGTGCTTTCCGGACTTTCCGATCCTGCGCATCGACCGCGACACCATGGCGCGCAAACAGGCCATGCAGAGCATGCTGGCACGCATCCAGAGTGGCGCTCCCTGCGTGCTGGTGGGCACCCAGATGCTTGCCAAGGGGCATCACTTTCCCGACGTGACCCTGGTGGCCATCCTCGATGCCGACGGCGGCCTGTTTTCCGCTGACTTTCGCGGCCCCGAGCGCATGGCGCAGTTGATCATCCAGGTAGCTGGCCGCGCTGGCCGGGCGAACAAACCCGGCCAGGTGCTGATCCAGACCCACATGGCCGAACACCAGTTGCTGCTGGATCTGACCGAGCATGATTATGACCGCTTCGCCGAGCGGGAACTGGCAGGCCGTGCCGCTGCGCAGCTGCCGCCCTACAGCTTCATGGCCCTATTGCGCGCCGAATCCAACTCTTCAGCGCAGACCAACCAGTTTCTCGATGAAGCCTGCACACTGGCGGAGCAGCTGATTGCCAGCCTGGACATCGCTGATGTCGAGCTGCTCGGCCCAGTGCCCTCGCCCATGGAGCGTCGCGCCGGCCGTTATCGCGCTCAGTTGCTGGTCCAGGCCGGGCAACGCTCGATCCTGCATCAATTGCTGCACCATTGGCTGGCGGCACTGGAGCAGCACCCCCTGGCCCGCCGCGTGCGCTGGTCAATTGATGTCGATCCGCTGGATATGTTCTAAGCCCTAAGCGCACTGCCAGACAGAGGGATTTGGCAAGCAGCCCGTTAAGTCGGATAATGCCGGGTTTTCCACAGGCCGTTGCCGGATACTCCATTACCTATGAAAAACCTGATCAGCCAGTTGCTCGCCAACGCCGTCAGCACCCTGCAGAGCCAAGGTGTACTGCCCAGCGACATTTCCCCCAATATTCAGGTGGAAACCGCCCGGGACAAGAGCCACGGCGACTTTGCCAGCAACCTGGCGATGATGCTGGCAAAGCCCGCCCGCATGAAGCCCCGGGACCTGGCCGAACAGCTGGTTGCCGCGCTGCCGCACAGCGATGCAGTGGCTCAGGTCAGTATCGCCGGCCCCGGCTTCATCAACTTCTTCCAGGCCCGCGACTGGCTCGCTGCGCAGCTGCAGCAGGCGCTGGACGATCCGCAGTTGAACGTGCCCCAGGCCGAGCCAGCCCAGCGCGTGGTAGTGGACTACTCCTCCCCCAACCTGGCCAAGGAAATGCACGTCGGGCACCTGCGCTCGACCATCATCGGCGACGCCATGGCGCGAGTGCTCGAATTCCTCGGTCACGACGTCATCCGCCAGAACCATGTCGGCGATTGGGGCACCCAGTTCGGCATGCTGCTGGCCTACCTGGAAGAGAACCCGGTTACCGCCGAAGCCGAGCTGGGTGATCTGGAGAACTTCTACCGCCAGGCCAAGAAGCGCTTTGATGAAAGCGAGACCTTTGCCGACCGTGCCCGCGAACGGGTCGTACAACTGCAGGCGGGCGACGCCCAATGCCTGGAACTGTGGAACCGCTTCAACAGCATTTCCCTGGGCCATTGCCAGGCGGTGTACGATCGCCTGGGAGTCAGCCTGACGCCCGCTGATGTGCGCGGTGAGAGTGCCTACAACGACCAGCTTGCCGACGTGGTCGACAGTCTGCAGCAGACCGGCCTGCTGACCGAGAGCGAAGGCGCGCGTTGCGTCTTCCTTGATGAGTTCCGCAACAGCGAGGACAAGCCGCTGCCGGTCATCGTGCAGAAGGCCGGTGGTGGCTACCTGTACGCGACCACCGACCTGGCCGCCATGCGCTACCGTCAGCAGGTGCTGGGCGCTGACCGCGTCCTGTATTTCGTCGATCAGCGCCAGGCGCTGCACTTCCAGCAGGTGTTCGCCGTAGCCCGCAAGGCCGGCTTCGTCTCGCCTGACATGCAGCTGGAACATATGGGCTTCGGCACCATGAACGGCGCCGACGGCAAGCCGTTCAAGACCCGCGATGGCGGCACCGTGAAGCTGATCGACCTGCTGGACGAGGCCGAGGAACGGGCCTACCAACTGGTCAAACAGAAGAACCCCGAGCTCGACAGCGCCGAGCTGCAGCAGATCGCCCGTGCCGTGGGTATCGGCGCGGTCAAGTACGCGGACCTGTCCAAGCACCGCAGCAGCGATTACAACTTCAACTTCGAACAGATGCTCAGCTTCGAAGGCAACACCGCGCCCTATCTGATGTATGCCTATACCCGGGTCGCCAGCGTGTTCCGCAAGATCGACCGCGACATGTCGCAGCTGGACGAGCTCGCGCCGCTGGTATTGCAGGACGAGCCCGAGATCGATCTGGCTGCCCACCTCGCGCAGTTCGGCAGCCTGCTGCAATACGTGGCCCGCGAAGGCACGCCGCATTCGCTGTGCCATTATCTGTACGAGCTGGCCGGCCGCTTTTCCAGCTTCTACGAAAACTGCCCGATCCTGGCCGCCGAGGACCAGGCCCAGCGTGACAGCCGTCTGCGTTTGGCTGCACTGACTGGACGCACCTTGCGCCAAGGCCTTAACCTGCTCGGCATCACTACTCTGGAGCGCATGTAAGTCGCATGGCCAAAGCACGCAAGACACCCCGTCGCGGCGCCAGTCGCGCCCGGTCCAAACCCAGCCGACGAGTGCCTACCTGGCTGATTGCCGTATGCGGGGTGGTTCTGGGCCTGTTCGTCGCCTTTCTGTTTCAGCTGGAGCCTGGCCGCGAGACGGTAAAACGCAATACCGCCTCGCCCCAGCCTGCGGTAGCGCCGGCCCCCAGCAAGCCGGCCGGCCCCAGCTACGACTTCTACACCCTGCTGCCCGAGTCAGAAGTGGTGGTGCCCAAGGCCCCGCCCGCTCCGCCGCCACCACCAGCGGCGAAAGCCGAACCGGAAGTAGCTGCCAAACCGACCTCCAGCACCCAGTACTATCTGCAGGCCGGCTCATTCCGCCAGCGCAGCGAGGCAGACCGGGTTCGCGCCCAGATCCTGCTCATGGGGCTGGATGTGCGACTGGAAGACGCCAAGCTGGCCAACGGCGAAACCTGGCACCGGGTGCAAGTCGGCCCCTTCGGCGATCAGGGCAAATTGGCCCAGGCCGAACAGACCCTGGCCGGCAATGGCTTCAGCAACCTGCTCCGGCAGCAGCGCACCACCAACCGCTGAGACCCAGCCGCCGGCAGCTCGCACTGCCGGCATCCCTCCCCGGCTATCATCCGGCCGTCCCAACGTCTTGAATTCAACGCCAGCAGCCCCCAGATAACGGCAAAGGCAGCACGCCCGGCGTGCTGCGCTATCTGACCAGCCAACAGGAGCTGCGCGTGACTACAATCGTTTCAGTACGCCGCCACGGCAAAGTGGTAATCGGTGGTGATGGCCAGGTATCCCTGGGCAACACCGTAATGAAGGGCAATGCCCGCAAGGTCCGCCGCCTGTACAACGACCAGGTGATCGCCGGATTTGCCGGCGGCACGGCCGATGCCTTCACCCTGTTCGAGCATTTCGAGGGCCACCTAGAAAAACACCAGGGTCAACTGGTCCGCGCCGCCGTGGAAATGGCCAAGGAATGGCGCACCGACCGCACCCTGCGCCGCCTCGAAGCATTACTGGCCGTGGCCAACAAGGATGCCTCGCTGATCATTACCGGTAACGGCGACGTGCTCGAGCCCGAAGAAGGCATTATCGCCATCGGCTCCGGCGGTCCCTACGCTCAGTCAGCGGCCCGCGCCCTGCTGCGCAACACCGAGTTATCGGCCCGTGAGATCGTCGAATCCAGCCTGAACATTGCCGGCGAAATCTGCATCTATACCAATCAGCATCACACTATTGAGGAGCTGGACGCCAATACCTGAGGCGCCCGGGAATCTGCACATGTCCATGACACCCCGCGAAATAGTCCACGAGCTGGACCGTCATATCATTGGCCAGCAGGAAGCCAAGCGCGCGGTCGCCATCGCCCTGCGCAACCGCTGGCGTCGTCAGCAGTTGCCTGATGCGCTGCGCCATGAGGTCACCCCGAAGAACATCCTGATGATCGGCCCCACCGGCGTCGGCAAGACCGAGATCGCCCGCCGTCTGGCACGCCTGGCCCAGGCGCCCTTCATCAAGGTCGAAGCAACCAAGTTCACCGAAGTCGGCTATGTCGGCCGGGATGTGGAATCCATCATCCGTGACCTGGTGGACGCCGCGCTGAAGATGCTGCGCGAGCAGGAAATTACCAAGGTCGGCCACCGCGCCGAGGATGCCGCCGAGGAACGTATTCTCGACGCATTGCTGCCGCCGGCACGCCAGGGCACCAGCGATGAGCCGGTGCGCGAAGACAGCAGCACCCGCCAGCTGTTCCGCAAGCGCCTGCGCGAAGGCCAGCTGGACGACAAGGAAATCGACATCGAGGTGGCCGACGCCCCGGTAGGCGTGGAAATCATGGCGCCGCCCGGCATGGAGGAAATGACCAGCCAGCTGCAGAACATGTTCTCCAGCTTCGGCAAGAACAAGCGCAAGAGCCGCAAGCTCAAGGTCAGGGAAGCTTTCAAGCTGATCCGCGATGAGGAAGCCGCACGCCTGGTCAATGAAGATGACCTGAAGAGCCGCGCCATTGATGCAGTCGAGCAGAACGGCATCGTCTTCCTCGACGAAATCGACAAGGTCAGCAAACGCGCCAACAGCGGCGGCGGTGCGGATGTCTCCCGCGAGGGCGTGCAACGTGACCTGCTGCCGTTGATCGAAGGCTGTACGGTCAATACCAAGTTCGGCATGGTGCGCACCGACCACATCCTGTTTATCGCCTCGGGCGCCTTCCACCTGTCCAAGCCGTCGGACCTGATTCCCGAGCTGCAGGGCCGTCTGCCGATTCGTGTCGAGCTCCAGTCGCTGTCACCGGCGGACTTCGAGCGCATCCTCACCGAGCCGGATGCCTCGCTCACCGAACAGTACCGGGCGCTGCTGCAGACCGAAGGGCTGGAAATCGAATTCGCTGCAGACGCCGTGGCCCGACTGGCGGAAATTGCCTGGCAGGTCAACGAGAAGACCGAGAACATCGGCGCCCGTCGCCTGCACACCGTGCTGGAGCGTCTGCTGGAGGAAGTTTCGTTCGGCGCCGCCGATCTGGCTGCCAAGCAGAACGGCGAGAAGCTGGTGATCGACGCCGCTTATGTGAACGAGCACCTGGGCGAGCTGGCGGTCAATGAAGACCTGTCCCGCTATATCCTGTAACACGATACCGTCGGGGAGCCCGCCATGACCAGTCCGATACCGAGCAAGATCAAGCTGCGCAAGGCGTCCCGCACGTTGGAGCTGGAGTATGCCGATGGCCGGCAGTTCAGCCTGCCGGCGGAGTTTCTGCGGGTGCACTCACCCTCGGCGGAGGTACAGGGTCATGGCCGGCCAGTGTTGCAGACCGGCAAGCAGAATGTTGCCCTGACCGCCGTAGAGATGGCCGGCAATTACGCACTGAAACTGGTGTTCGACGATGGCCATGACAGCGGACTGTATAGTTGGGACTATCTGCTGAAACTGGGCGAGCACCAGGACGCACTGTGGCAGGAGTATCTCGAGCAACTGCAAGCTGCCGGCGCCAGCCGTGATCCGGAGGTGTCGGTGGTGAAGGTGATGCTGTAAGGCCGTGAGCAGATAAAGGCCCGCCGCCCAGGGTCATCAGGGCGGCGGACCTGGCATCACTGCTCCGTCGGTTTGCCCGGTTCGGCATCAGTGGCCGGTGCCGGCGCGGATTTGCCGCGGGTGGCGGCCTTTGGCGCGGTAGCACGGCGGCGGGTGGCAGGCTTCACCGGTGCGGTGGCTCCCGCCTTGGTGCTGGCCGGCTTGCTCGCAGCAGGCTTGGCTGCAGCCGACCTGGCCCGCCTGGGCGTAGCCTTGGCTGGCGTCGCCGCCTCGGCTGCTGCCTGAGTCACCGAATCGGCGATCACGGTGGAACTGGCAGTTGCCGCGGCAGCCGTCGCCGGCTTGCGGGCAGTACGGGTCGGCTTGGCGGCAGCGGCCGGCTTGGTACTGCGCTGCCCCACCGCACGGGTCAGTTCGGCAACACGTTGCTCCAGCGCCCGCAGCTCTTCCTGACGCGCCAGACCCAGCCGCTCGACCGCGCCCGCCACGCGCTTGTCAAACATCTCCTCAAGGCCACCGAACTTGTCCGTCAGCTTGCTCCGCGCCTTGTCCACCTTGGCCCGCGCGCCATCCAGCGGGTCCTTCTTGCTGCGGGTGCCTTTGCTGGCGCTTTTGCCGGTTTCGGCTTTGGCCGATTTCTCTGCCTGCTCACCGTCTCGAATCAGGGATTCGAACAGCTTGGCGCCTTCCTTGCCCATACGGGTGTAAGCACCCAGGCCCGCCAGCCAGATCTGCCGGGAATACCCCTCCAGACCTTCCACCCAATCATTATCCTTGCCTTCCCGCTTCTTCTTGTCCGCCATGAATAGACTCCTTGTGAGCCGCTGCCGATGAGATTATCCAGCTTAGCAGAGGTCACGCCGAGCGCTATTGCGCTGCGTCAAGCGAGATATTTGTTCAGCGCCTTCTCGATCTCACCCTTCACCATGCCGGCCATCGGGGTGAGCATCATCCCCAGCTTGACGGCTACCCGGACGCTGTCTTCGCCAACCAGGATGCTGCCATCCACACCGCTGCGCTGGAACGTCAGTTCATCGTCCTGCCAGGTGCATTTGGCATCCAGCTTGGCAGCCAGCTTATCGGCCATTTTCTGGGCGCGTTCCTTCGCTGCTTCCTTGCCCAATGCGTGCTCGCGGGTGATTTCTACGGTTGCCATCTCTGTCCCTTCCAGTATGGTTGAAAAAAGACGCATAGCATGCCGCATCGTGCGCCTGCATGCGACATTAAATGCCCCTCCGGGCCCGCAAATACAGGTAGAATGGCCCATCAATTTGCCAAGGCAGATGCTCCCATGACAGACAAGTCCAGCACAGACCGCACTACCCACTTCGGCTACCAGACCGTTCGCGAATCGGAAAAGGCCGCCAAGGTGGCCGAGGTCTTCCATTCGGTCGCCGCCAAATACGACCTGATGAACGACCTCATGTCAGGTGGCGTCCACCGGATCTGGAAACGCTTCACCATCGAGCTGTCCGGCGTGCGTCCCGGCAACCGGGTGCTGGATATCGCTGGCGGCACTGGCGACCTGACACGCAAGTTCTCCAGCCTGGTCGGCCCGACCGGCGAAGTGGTGCTGGCTGATATCAACGCCTCCATGCTGCGCGTCGGCCGCGACCGCCTGCTGGACAAGGGCGTAGCCGGCAATGTGCGTTTCGTGCAGGCCGATGCCGAGAAGCTGCCCTTCCCGGATAACCATTTCGACTGCATCACCATCGCCTTCGGCCTGCGCAACGTCACCCACAAGGAAGACGCCATCGCTTCCATGCTGCGTGTGCTCAAGCCCGGCGGGCGCCTGCTGGTGCTGGAGTTCTCCAAACCGGAGAACGAGCTGCTGTCCAAGGCCTATGATCAATACTCCTTCACCATGCTACCGCTGATCGGCCGCATGGTGACCGGCGATCCGGAAAGCTATCGCTATCTGGCCGAATCGATCCGTATGCATCCGGATCAGGAAACCCTCAAGGGCATGATGGAAACCGCTGGTTTCGCCCGGGTGACCTACCACAACATGACCGGTGGCATCGTGGCCCTGCACCGGGGCATCAAACCCTGATGCTGTTGAGCACCGCCCTGCTGGCCGGTGTCGAGCGCAGTCTTGCACTGGCCATCGATCAGGACCCGCTGACCGCCCAGCGACTGGCGACCCTGGAGGGGCGCGCCATCCTGTTGTGCGTACGCCAGCCCGACCTGCAGCTGTACCTGTTGCCGGGGCACGGCGGAGTTCGCCTGGCGCAGCATTATGAGTACGACGTCGACTGCACCCTCAGCGCACCGGCGAGCCTGCTGGCCCGCCTGGCGCTGAGCAGCAACCGCCAGCAACTGTTGTTGTCACCGGAGCTGGAACTGACCGGGGATACCCAGGTGCTGGTGCAGCTGCAGAACATTTTCAACGACCTGCAGATCGATGGAGAGGCCGCCCTGGCCCGCTGGCTGGGACCCGTTGCCGCGCATGCCCTCGGCAATCTGGCGCGTGGTAGTCGGAACTGGCTCGGCACCACCCGGCAGAGCCTGCAACGCGCGGTCGGTGAATACCTCACTGAAGAGGGCCGGCAACTGGTCGGCCGCGCTGAAGCCGACGCCGCCGCTGCGTCGATCCATGAATTGCGCCTGCAGCTGGACCGGCTGGACGCGCGCATACGCCGCCTTGAGCTGCCTGAAACGGGACCTGACGACGCATGAACCTGACCGCTTTTCTGCGCCTGTTTCGCATTCTGCTGGTGTTTACCCGCTACCGTCTGGATCAGTTGATCCAGCCACTGCCGCTACCCTGGTATGGCCGGCTGATGCTGTTCGGGCCATGGAAGCTGTATCCGGCACCCCGGGACCTGAGCCGCGGCCTACGCCTGCGCCTGGCCCTGGAAAGCCTGGGCCCGGTGTTCATCAAGTTCGGCCAGATCCTGTCGACCCGCCGCGATCTGCTGCCCGACGACATCGCCATCGAACTGGCCTTCCTGCAGGACAAGGTACCGCCCTTCCCCTCCGATGAGGCACGCCAGCGTATCGAAGAACAGCTGGGCATGCCGATCGAAGCGGTATTCGCCGAGTTTTCCGATACGCCACTGGCCTCGGCTTCCGTCGCCCAGGTACATACCGCCCTGCTGCATGACGGCAGCGATGTGGTCGTCAAGGTCGTGCGCCCGGGGATCGAAGAAGTCATCCATCAGGATATCCAATGGCTGTACCTGGCGGCGCGCACCCTGGAGCGCGTTTCCCGCGAGGGGCGGCGGCTGCGTCCGGTGGAAGTGGTACGCGATTACGAGCAGACCATCTTCGACGAGCTGGACCTGTATCGCGAGGCCGCCAACGCCTCGCTGCTACGGCGTAACTTCCTCGGCTCGCCGGTACTCTATGTGCCGACCATCTATTGGGACTGGTGCCGCCACAAGGTGCTGGTCATGGAGCGCATCAGCGGCATCCCGGTGACCGATATCGACGCCCTGCGCGCCCAGGGCACGGACATGAAGAAACTGGCCGAGCGCGGCGTCGAAGTGTTCTTCTCCCAGGTGTTCCGTGACAGCTTCTTCCACGCGGACATGCACCCGGGCAATATCTTCGTCTCCCGCCATCAGCCGCAGGAACCGCAGTACATCGCTATCGACTTCGGCATCGTCGGTAGCCTGACGCCGGAGGACCAGACCTATCTGGCGCGCAACCTGATGGCCTTCTTCAAGCGCGACTATCGCCGCGTGGCGCAGCTGCACATCGACTCCGGCTGGGTGCCACCGGAAACCCGGATCAACGAATTCGAGGCCGCCATCCGCAGCGTCTGTGAACCGATCTTCGAGCGTCCATTGAAGGACATCTCCTTCGGCCAGTTGCTGCTGCGCCTGTTCCAGACCGCCCGGCGCTTCAACATGGAAGTGCAACCGCAATTGGTGCTACTGCAGAAAACCCTGCTTAATATCGAGGGGCTGGGGCGCCAGCTGTACCCCGATCTGGATCTGTGGAGCACCGGCAAACCCTATCTTGAGCGCTGGATGCGTGAGCGCGCTGGTCCGCGGCATCAGCTGCAGAACCTGCGGCAGCACCTGGAGCGCATCCCGCCGCTGCTGGAAACCACCCACCGGGCGCTGGACAATATCGCCCAACGGGATCACCATGCCCCCGCCGGCCGTCACAGCGATGCTCTCGCCCTGCGGGTGATCGGTGTGGTGCTGGTGGCACTGGGCGCCAACGGCCTGGGCACGGACATGAACCTGTGGGCCGAGGCCCAGCCGATGTACTGGCTGTTACTGGCCGCCGGGGGCTGGCTGGTATTGCGGCGCGACGGCAGCAACCCGAAACGACTCTGACGACCAACCGATATGACCGATACCCGAACCGATACCGACTGGCTGGATTGCATCAAATGGGACGCCGACGGCCTGATCCCCGCCATCGCCCAGGACGCCGCCAGCGGCCGCGTACTCATGGTCGCCTGGATGAACCGCGAAGCGCTGCAACTCACCGCAGCGGAAGGCCGCGCCGTCTACTGGTCCCGCTCCCGGCGCAAGCTGTGGCGCAAGGGTGAAGAGTCGGGCCATATACAGGTGCTGCATGAGCTGCGCCTGGATTGCGACAACGACGTGATCATCATGCAGGTCGAGCAACGCGGCGGCATTGCCTGCCACACCGGTCGGGAAAGCTGCTTCTACAAGGTTTTCAGGGATGGTCACTGGCAGGATAGTGATCCTGTCATCAAAAACCCGGAACATATCTATGAGCACAAGCATGAATGACACTCTGGCGCGTCTGGCCGAGGTGCTGGAGCAGCGCAAACAAGCAGCAGCGGACAGCTCCTATGTCGCCAGCCTGCATGCCAAGGGTCTGAACAAGATCCTGGAAAAGGTTGGCGAGGAATGCACCGAAACCCTGCTGGCGGCCAAGGATTGTCAGCACAGTGCGGACAAAAGCGAGCTGATTTATGAAACCGCCGATCTGTGGTTTCATAGCCTGGTCATGCTCAGTCATCTGGGCCTTGGCCCGGATGATGTACTGCAAGAACTGGAACGGCGTTTTGACTTGTCCGGCCTGGCCGAAAAAGCAGCGCGCACACACGAATAGGGCTTTGCCCTGGAGGTTGAGATGGGTTTTGGTGGAATCAGTGTCTGGCAACTGGCGATCGTCCTGCTGATCGTCATCCTGTTATTCGGCACCAAGCGATTGAAAGGCATCGGCTCGGACGTCGGCGAGGCCATCAAGGGCTTTCGCAAGTCGATGAATGATGACGACAAGCCCGCCGTGGAAGACAAGCAGGGCGAAACGCTGGATGTCCAGGCCGAGAAGAAAACGGAATCCACACCCCACAAGGACTGACGGTCCATGTTCGATATCGGTTTTCTGGAAATGCTGGTGGTGGCGATCGTCGCCCTGCTGGTGCTCGGCCCCGAGCGCCTGCCCGGTGCGGTGCGCATGGCCGGCCTGTACCTGGGGCGGATCAAGCGCAGCCTGGCGGATGTACGCAGCCAGGTAGAGCGCGAGCTGGGGGCTGACGAAATACGCCAGACCCTGCATAACGAAAAGATCATGGCCGATCTGGCGAAGAAGAAGCCGGGTGAATCCAACGTCAAACGCAACATCACTGCGACAGCTGACGAGACCAGGCCCGAGCCGCCCGAGGTCGATACTCCGGCACCGGCCGAGCCCACTCCATCGGTGGCCGTTACGGCTGCCCGCCCCACTGACGATGATCCGACTGCACCCAAATGAGTAAAAAGTCCCCGATCCAGACCAACCTCGGCGAGATGCCGCTGGTCGCGCACCTGACCGAACTGCGTTCGCGCCTGCTGCGCATCGTGTTGATCTGGATGTTGATCTTCGCCGGCCTGTTCTACTTCGCCAACGACCTCTATACCTTCATCTCCGAGCCGCTGCGGGCCTACCTGCCCGAAGGCACCAGCATGATCGCCACGGATGTGGCCTCGCCCTTCCTGACGCCGTTCAAGCTGGCGCTGATCAGCGCGTTATTCCTGGCCATGCCCTTTGTCCTGCACCAGATCTGGGGGTTCATCGCGCCCGGTCTGTACAAGCATGAGAAGCGCATCGCCCTGCCGCTGCTGGCATCGAGCATCATCCTGTTCTATGCCGGCATGGCGTTCGCCTACTTCGTGGTGTTCCCCCTGGTGTTCGGCTTCTTCACCAGCGCCGCCCCCGAAGGGGTGACGGTAATGACCGACATCAACAGCTACCTCGACTTCGTCATGACGCTGTTCCTGGCGTTCGGTCTGTCCTTCGAGATTCCGGTGGCCACGGTCCTGCTGGTGTTGTCCGGCGCGGTTGACGTCGCCAAGCTCAAGCAGATTCGGCCCTATGTGGTGGTCGGCTGTTTCGTCATCGGCATGGTGCTGACCCCGCCGGACATCATCTCCCAGACGCTGCTGGCCGGCCCCATGTGGTTGCTCTATGAGGTCGGAATCCTGTTCGCCGGGCTGCTCAAACCGGTGACCCGCACGACCGAGGCCGAAACCGAAGACGACACCCCCTCCGCATGAACCTGTTGCTGCTTGAGGAGCAGGATTTCATTGCTCCGCAGCAGGTGCGGCTGAGCGGCCGGCGCCTGCAGCATATGCTGGAGATCCAGCAGGTAGCCGTCGGCGACAGCTTGCGGGTCGGGGAAGTAAACGGCCTGATGGGCAAAGGCACCGTGCTAGCGCTGGACCAGCAGCAGGCCGAGCTGCAGATCAACCTGACCCAGCCACCGCCCGCCAAGCTGCCCCTGACTCTATTGCTGGCCATGCCGCGCCCCAAGATGTTCCGCCGCATCCTGCAGCACTGCGCCACACTCGGCGTGGCCGAGATCATCCTGCTGAACAGCTATCGGGTGGAAAAGAGCTTCTGGCAGACGCCCTTCCTGCAGCCTGAGGTGATTCGAGAGAATCTGTTGCTGGGCCTGGAGCAGGCGCGCGATACGGTGCTGCCCAGCGTGCGCATCGAGAAACGCTTCAAGCCTTTTGTCGAAGACCAGCTCCCGGCGTTGGTAGCCGGGACCACGGGACTGGTAGCCCACCCCGGCGACTTCCCCGCCTGCCCAAGGGCGTTGGCTGGCCCCGTCACCTTGGCCATCGGCCCGGAAGGCGGCTGGATCCCCTACGAAGTGGACAAGCTCTGCGCCGCCGGCTTGCAGCCGGTACAGTTGGGTGAACGCATCCTGCGGGTAGAAACCGCCGTGACCGCACTGCTTGCCCGGCTGTTCTGATCATCTGACCAGATGGGAGAAAAGCAGCGCTTGGATCAGCGATCCTGATTCCCCGCCTGGCGCGCCAACCTCGGGGGAATGAGCTCGCCAGTCGCATCCTGCCAGCCATCTCCCACCTCGATCTGCACATCCCGCGCCGCTACCGGTTCACCACATTCGGAACAGACCGTCACCGGTCGCATGACCTGGCCGCAGCCCTTGTGGATATGGCGGATCGGTGCGCCCCGCTCGTCGGCCATGTGCCGGTCACCCCAGCTGACCAGCGCCAGCAT
Source organism: Halopseudomonas bauzanensis (assembly GCF_900114735.1). Lineage (GTDB taxonomy): Bacteria > Pseudomonadota > Gammaproteobacteria > Pseudomonadales > Pseudomonadaceae > Halopseudomonas > Halopseudomonas bauzanensis. The sequence continues at coordinate 17,862 of NZ_FOUA01000002.1, forward strand.
CACCGAATGCAGCTCCAGCCCGCGCTCGGTCAACCGGTACTCTTCGCGCAGCGGTCGCTGCTGATAGGGCACCTTGGCCAAGACTCCGTACTCGACCAGCTTCTTCAGGCGATCAGCCAATACGTGACGGGTGACCCCAAGGCGCTTTTCAAACTCATCGAAACGGCGAACGCCGAGAAAGCAATCGCGCAGCACCAGCAAGGTCCAGCGGTCACCGACCACCGCCAGGGTGCGGGACAATGAACAGGGCTGCTGGTCCAACTCTTCCCAACGCATACTCGACTCCTCGTTCGTACAGGGCCACAGGATAGCTTGACAAGTTCCAAAAAGAAACTGACTATCTAATCAGTTCCAAAAAAGAACCGATAAGGAGTACCCCATGTCCAGACCACCCGTTGCCGTTGTCATCGGCGCCGGCGATGCCACCGGCGGGGCCATTGCCCGGCGCTTCGCCCGTGAAGGTTTCACCCTGTGCGTCACCCGCCGCCAGGCCGATAAACTTGAGCCGCTGGTCAGCGATATCGCAGCGGCCGGCGGCGCCGCCCATGCCTTTGGTTGCGATGCCCGCAGTGAAGAACAGATGGTCGCGCTGTTCAGCGATATCGAACGGGACATAGGTCCCATCGAGGTGGTGGTGTTCAATATCGGTGCCAACGTACGATTCTCGATTACCGAAACCACCGAACGGGTGTACCGCAAGGTCTGGGAAATGGCGGCGCTGTCGGGCTTCCTCACCGGCCGCGAAGCAGCCAAGGCGATGTTGCCCCGGGCTCGCGGAACCATCATTTTCACCGGTGCCACCGCCTCGCTGCGGGGCGGCAATGGTTTCAGTGCCTTCGCCGGCGCCAAGTTCGCGCTGCGCGCCCTGGCCCAGAGCATGGCGCGCGAACTCGGGCCGCAGGGCATTCATGTCGCCCACCCGATCATCGACGGAGCCATCGACACCGCGTTTATCCGCGACAACTTCCCCGAGCGCTACGCGTTGAAAGACCAGGGCGGCATTCTCGACCCGGAGCACATCGCCGAACAGTACTGGCAACTGCATTGCCAGCCACGGGACTGCTGGACCCATGAACTGGATCTGCGGCCCTGGATGGAAACCTTCTGACCCCCACCACCACAGGACAATGCACATGAACAAGAAAGTCGAATTCTATTTTGATGTAGGCAGCCCTGCCAGTTACCTGGCCTGGACCCAGATCACCGGTCTGGCGCAGCGCCACGATGCCGAACTGGCATACAAGCCGATGCTGCTGGGCGGCGTGTTCAAGGCCACCGGCAATAGCTCCCCAGCGACCGTGCCGGCGAAGGGGCGTTATACCCGCGAGGATTTTCAACGTTACGCGCGGCGCTATGCTGTGCCGTTCCAGCAGAATCCGTTCTTCCCGATCAACACCATGCAGCTGATGCGCGGCGCGGCCGCCTACCTGGGTACCGATCGCTTCGTCCCGTACGTCAATGCGGTGTTTCAGGCCATCTGGGTCGATCAACAGGATATGGGCAACCCCGAGGTGGTCGCTGCCGTGCTGAGTCGCCACGGTTTTGATATGGCTGAACTACAGCAGAAGATCAATGATCCGGTGGTGAAAGACCAGCTGCGGCAGATCACCGAGGAGGCCATCGAACGGGGCGTTTTCGGTGCGCCGACCTTCTTTGCCGGGGACGAAATGTTCTTCGGTCAGGATCGGCTGGAATTCGTGGAGGAAGCGCTGAGCCGAGCTCAGTGATCGCAAGTCGATGTGGGAGCGGCCTTGACTTGATAACCTGCCGGGCATAGCGTGAGCAGCGCATCGGCCCGGTATGGACTTCATGATTTCACTTGCATTCAAGGCGCTGCTCGGCGCACTGGCGGTTCTGCTCATTGCGCTGTTGGCGCGCTCCAAGAGTTTCTATATCGCCGGACTGGTGCCGCTGTTTCCCACCTTTGCGGTGATCGCCCACTACATTATCGGCAGCGCCCGCCCGGCGGCGGACCTGCGTACCACAGCCATCTTCGGCTTATGGTCGCTGTTGCCCTACGCCATCTATCTTGCGGTGATCGCCTGGGGTGCCGGCAAGCTGCCGCTGCCTGCCATCCTGCTGTTGGCGATGCTCGCCTGGGGCGTGGCCGCGACCCTGCTGATCATGCTGTGGGTGCGGTTCCAGCCAAGCTGAGGTCAGGTTTCCAGCAGCAGGGTCACTGGCCCATCATTGACCAGATGCACCTGCATGTCCGCACCGAACCGCCCGGTAGCCACCTGTGACCATTGTTCGCCCGCCCGCTGCAGCAGGTAATCGAACAATTCGGCAGCCTGCTGCGGTGGCGCCGCGGTGGAGAATCCCGGGCGCAGCCCCTTGCGCGTATCGGCCGCCAGGGTGAACTGGGATACCAGCAACAATCCGCCCTGTACGTCCTGCACCGAGCAATTCATGCGCCCCTCGGCATCACTGAACACGCGATAGTTGAGCAACTTGTGCAACAGCCGGTCGGCACTGGCCCGATCATCCTGCGGCTCGATGCCAACCAGCACCAGCAAGCCCTGATCGATGGCGCCGACAATCTCGCCCGCCACCTCCACCCGGGCCTGGCTGACCCGCTGCAACAGCCCCTTCATGCTATTCCGCCTCCGGCGCCAGCTTCAGCAGTTGCCGGGCCATGCTCTGGGTAGCGCGCACCAGGGCATCGGCAATACCCGGCTCGGAAGCCGCGTGACCCGCATCGCGGATGATCTGCAATTCGCTGCCGGGCCAACGCTGATGCAGCGCGTGGGCATTATCCAGCGGACAGACCATGTCGTAGCGACCATGGACGATGATGCCGGGGATATGTGCAATCTTCGGCATATTGCGCAGTAGCTGATCCGGTTCAAGGAAAGACTGGTTGATGAAGTAGTGGCACTCAATCCGCGCCATGGCCAGCGCGCGCCGCGACTCGGTAAAGCGGTCGACCAGCTGGGCACTGGGCCGCAGGGTGGCGCAGCAACCTTCCCAGCCGGACCAGGCCCGGGCGGCATGCATCTGGCAGATTTCATCGTCCCCGGTCAGGCGTCGGTAGTAGGCGGCTACCATGTCATCGCGCTCCGCCTCCGGGATCAACGCCTGGTAGTTCTCCCAGTAATCGGGAAAGATGCGGCTGGCGCCTTCCTGATAGAACCAGTGGATATCCTCGTCGCGGCACAGGAAGATCCCGCGCAGAATCATGCCCAGCACCCGGTCAGGATGCGCCTGGGCATAGGCCAGGGCGAGGGTCGAACCCCAGGAACCGCCAAACAGCACCCACTTGTCGATCCCCAGGTGGATGCGCAGCGCCTCCATATCCTCGATCAGCGCGGCGGTGGTGTTGTTTTCCAAGCTGGCGTGGGGCGTGGAACGGCCGGCACCACGCTGATCGAAGGTGATGATGCGGTAGATCGACGGATCGAAGAAGCGTCGGCTCAGGTTGTCGCAGCCACCACCCGGCCCACCATGAATGAACACCACCGGCAGCCCGTCTTCCTGACCACTCTCGTCGACATAAAGCACATGGGGCGCTTCGACCGCCAGATCATGACGGGCGAAGGGCTTTATCTCCGGATACAGCAGTTGCATGGTTCGTACTCCCGGGTTGGCGGCCAGGCCGCATCAGGTAAGGCTCAGCCGCCGAAGGGGCGGACACCGATCAGCGCGCCGTGCAACCACATGGCAAAGACCACCCAGGCGACCAATCCGACCACAATGGCAATCAGGTCCCGACTGAAGCCGACCGCCGGATAGCTCACGCCGGCCAGACGATCACGCCGGCGCAAGACCACATACAGCGCTACCGCCCAGGCGAGGAAACCACCAAACAGCAGCAGGTCGGCCAGCGTGCCATTGGCGATCAGGTGGGCGATGGCCCAGAACTTGACGCCCAGCAGCATGGGATGGCCGACCCGGGCCTTGATATGAGTTCCGGGAATATAGGTGGCCGCCAGCAGGATGAAGGCCGGAACCGTCAGTAGCGCAGCAAGATGGCGGGTCCACATGGGCGACAGCCACAGCCAGGTCGGCGACAACCGTGCCTGCCCGTAGCCCCAGATGATCAGCAGCAGCCCCACCAGCGAAATAACAGCATAGAATCCCTTCCAGGCCAGCAAGCCGCGCCGGTCGATCTGTGCGACCCGCCAGTCAGCAGCAAACAGGCGAGTCGAATGTATCCCGAGAAACAGCACCAAACCCAATATCAACGCCAGCATGTAGATCTCCTTGATTATTATCAGTGTTCCAGACGGGCCTTGAGCGAACCCTCAGCCGAGCGCAGCAGCAAGGCACCGGTATCGTCGAAATCAAAGCCCTGCAGGCTCTGCAGATTGCGCAGCACCCGTTGCTCCTGTTCCATCAGCGAAGGCGCGCAGGCCATGCGGGTGGTGGCCGGCTGATTGATGGTCAGGCTTTCACCGGTCAGCTGGTATTCTCCCATGAAGCTGTTGCAGGAGGCACGGCCATTCACCTGGCCGTTACGCCAGAAATTCAGGGTCACACGGGAGCGGTCGATAATGCCACCGCCATTGATATCCTCCACTACCCACTCTCCGCCCTGCAGCAGCCGGCCCGGATCACCACCGCAGCCGTTCAGGGTAACGCCGTCCACCTGCACGCTGACCTGCTGCGGATAGGGCATTCCGCTCATGGTGTCACGGCACAGCTGATCGCTGGCCTGCAACCGGATCGGTGGGTTGCCGCTGGTCACCACCTCGCCGGCGGTCTCGCCCGCCATATAGGGCTGGGCCGGTGATTCACCTTCGTTGAGCCGGTTCAGGGTCAATTGGCCACCCTCCAACGTCACCGACCAGAAGGGTTCGTTGCCGGCGGCGCGGTAGGGCTCGATGATGCTGTCGCTCGGCGCGCACAGTGGGTAGTCGTCACCACGCAACACCAGCCAGGCTTGCTGGCCCTTGAACCACAGGCTGGTCTCCGGCTCACCCGCGGCCACATAACGCGCACCGGAGGCGCTGATCGCCCGGCTCAGGGCGAACTGCTCATCGCCGACCGTCAGCAGCAGGTCATCATCGCCCTTGGCGGAAATCGGCAGACGCCCGCAATTCAGCTCGGCGGTAAAAGGCTCACCACCACCGATCCGGGGCACGGTGGTATCCGGCGCCGAGGTGCTGCAACCGGCCAGCGTGGTCAGGGCAGCGGCAAGCACGGCCGATGGCAGGATGTTGGTATGCATGGTCAGACTCCTCGAATATGAATCGATACGACAGTAAGGTATCCCGGGCTCAGAATGAGGAACCCGGCTGGGTCAGAAATTGCAATTCTTCCTCGGTGGAGGCTCGCCCCAACACGCGGTTACGATGCGGATAGCGGCCGAAGCGCCGCAGGATATCCCGGTGCTGCAGTTCGAAGTCCAGACTGGATTCCATACCGGGTGTGTCAAACAGCACGACCGCCCGCTCATGGACCATCAGCGACTCACTGTGCATGAATGGCATATACAGGAAGCTGCGCTGTATCACCGGCAGGGCCAGATCGGCGCCGGCGGCAATAGCCTCCTGGGCCAGCACCAGCGCCATCCCGTCATGGGCGAAAGAATCGGGTTGGTCACGGTGGATGTTGCGCGAGAACTGGTCAAGCAGAATGATCTCGGCCAGCCGCCCCTCGGGCGTGGCGCGCCATTCCCATAGCTCACCCCTGGCGGCCTGCCGATGCAGCTCGCCAAAGCGTTGCTCGATCAATTGATCCAGCTGCGCATCTTTCTTCCACCACATCGCCGGCTTGAGCTGATCAAACCAGAAATCGAGAATCTGCTGGTGCATTGGTCCCTCCGCTTGCTGCTGGGGAAAACAGTCCCAGTGTAACCAATCTGCCGGCCCGGCGCCGGGCGACACAATGAAGCAGTCAGCAATAGCAAAGCCAGGCGCTTGCTGTATAATCGCCGGTCGCAGGAGAGAGGGGCCCCAGGCCTCCGCCGAAGGCGCAAACTCCCATAATCGCTCAGGTACCCATTACTGCGAATCACAGGACACCCGATACTGCCCAGCGCAGCGGGTGACCGCACAGCCAGCTGGAGAGAGGTTGCCAAGGCAACCCACCGAAGGGGCAAGCAGTCCATGACTGCGTAAACTCTCAGGTAAAAGGACAGGGGGAGAGGCGTCACAGCTTGCAGGAGTTCTGTGTGCTTCTCTACATCTATCTGATCGCCATCACTGCCGAAGCCATGTCCGGCGCCCTGGCTGCCGGCCGCCGCAACATGGACATGTTCGGCGTCGCCTTCATAGCCTTTATCACTGCCCTGGGCGGCGGCACGGTCCGCGACATGCTGCTGGGCAACTATCCGGTCACCTGGACCCAGCATCCGGAGTACATCTACCTGACCATCTCCGCTGGCCTGCTGACCGTGCTGATCGCCCGTTTCATGCACCGGCTGCACAGCCTGTTCCTGATCCTTGATGCCATGGGGCTGATCGCCTTCACCGTGATCGGCTGCAACGTCGCCCTGCGGCTCGATTACCCCACCCCGGTCGTGATCATGGCCGGCATCACCACCGGTATTTTCGGCGGCATTCTGCGCGACCTGCTGTGCAATCGCACACCCATGGTGCTGCGCAAGGAGCTGTATGCCAGCGTTTCACTGGCGGTGGCGATTCTCTATCTGGTGCTGCGTCACTGGGGCATCAATCATGATGTGAACCTGCTGGCCTCCTTCAGCTTCGGCCTGGCAGTGCGGCTGGCGGCAATTCGCTGGTCGCTGGCACTGCCGGTGTTTTCCTACGCGCCGGGGCGCTGGAACGACTGATTCTCGAGCCGGCAACTGGCAAGGCTGCCTATTCCCCCGTATGGTCTACATTAAGAGCTGAAGCCATGCGAGAGAGCTTCGCCAGATGCCTGATAAGGAGGACGCCCCGTGAGTGATTCAAACAGCAAAACGCCAACCGGCTCGACCATGAGTACCGGCGCACCGGCACCCAGCGATCGCAATTCTCTGACCATTGGCGCCAATGGCCCGATCATGCTCCATGATGTGCACTTTCTGGAGCAGATGGCCCATTTCAACCGTGAGAAAGTGCCTGAGCGCCAACCCCATGCCAAGGGCGCCGGCGCCTTCGGTGTGTTCGAAACCACCGAAGATGTGTCCGCCTACACCAAGGCGGCGCTGTTCCAGAAAGGTAGCCAGACCGAGATGCTGGCGCGCTTCTCCACCGTTGCCGGTGAGATGGGCAGCCCGGATACCTGGCGCGACGTGCGCGGCTTTTCGTTGAAGTTCTATACCGACGAAGGCAACTACGACCTGGTCGGTAACAACACGCCGATCTTCTTCGTGCGTGACCCGATGAAATTCCCCCATTTCATCCGCAGCCAGAAACGCCTGCCCGACTCCGGCCTGCGCGACAACCACATGCAGTGGGACTTCTGGACCAACAACCCCGAATCGGCGCATCAGGTAACCTACCTGATGGGGCCGCGCGGCCTGCCGCGCACCTGGCGCCACATGAACGGCTACGGCTCCCACACCTTCATGTGGGTCAATGCCGCCGGTGAGCGCTTCTGGGTCAAATACCACTTCCATACCGAGCAGGGCATGGAGTTCTTCAATAACGCCGAAGCTGCCGATATGGCGGGGATCGATGCGGACTATCACCGCCGCGATCTGTTCGAGGCCATCGCCCGCGGCGAGTACCCCAGCTGGATCATGTCAGTGCAGGTCATGCCCTATGCCGACGCCGCCACCTACCGCTTCAACCCCTTCGATCTGACCAAGATCTGGTCGCACAAGGATTACCCGCTGATCAAGGTCGGCAAGATGACCCTGACCCGCAACCCGGTGAATTTCTTTGCCGAGATCGAGCAGGCGGCCTTCTCGCCTGGCAATACGGTCCCGGGTATCGGCCTGTCTCCGGACAAGATGCTGTTGGGCCGCGCCTTCGCCTACAACGACGCGCAGCGCAACCGCATCGGCACCAACTTCCATCAGTTGCCAGTGAACCGCCCCAAGGTGCCGGTCAACACCTACATGTTCGATGGTCAGATGACCTATGAGCACAGCGGCAACGCACCGGTGTACGCACCCAACAGCAGCGATCGCAGCTGGGCGGACAGTACCGGCAAGATGGAGGATGGCTGGGAAGCGGACGGCGATATGGTGCGCAGCGCCTACGAACTACACTCCGAGGATGATGACTTCGGCCAGCCGGGCACGCTGGTGCGTGAAGTGTTCAACGATGAGGAACGCACCAAACTGGTCGACCAGGTAGCCGGCAGCCTGCTCGGCGGTGTGCGCAGCCCGGTGCTGGAGCGCGCCTTCGAGTACTGGCGCAACATCGATGCGGAGGTAGGACGGCGTATCGAAGAGAAGGTGCGGGCTCACTCGGCACCCGAGCCGGTGCCAGGCATGGGCGAATCCTGATCTGAAGTCCTGATAATGCGGGACCTGCGCAATGCAGGCCCCGTATTTCATTCAGCCCACGAACCAGGGCAGCAGCAACGCCGTCGCCAACCCAAGCAGACTCATCCCCAACGCCGCAAAGGCAGCACATTCGCCACCTTCGCGCAGCGCATGCGCCGTGCCGATGGCATGGGCATTCATGCCCAGGGTCAGCCCCCGCGCGGCGGGCGAGTCAACCCGTGCCAGACGCAGCAACGGCGGCGCCATCACGGTGCCGATCACCCCGGTCAGCATCACCAGCGCTGCGGTCATCGCCGCATCACCCCCGGCCTGCTCGGATAACAGCATGGCGATCGGCATGGTCACCGACTTGGGCGCCAGCGACATCAGCGTGACGAAGGGCGCGCCCAACAACCAGCCAAGCAGCAGGGTCAGCACCACAATCAGCACACCACCGACCAGCAGGGTGATCAGGATCGGCCACAGCAACATGCGGATGCGCTGGCGCTGCTGGTACAGCGGCACCGCCAGCGCCACGGTCGCCGGGCCGAGCAACAGGGCGATCGGCTCCGCGGCTTCGCGGTAGATGAGGTAATCGATATCCAGCAGCAGGAGCATCGCGATCACCAGCATCAGCGTCACGATTACCGGCTGCAGCAGCAGCGAACCAGTGCGTCGCTGCACCCAGAGCGCCACCTGATAGGCCGCTATGGTCAACATCGGCGCAAACACCGGGATGGTTACCAGCAGAGCAATCATTGGCGGCTCTCCTGACGGCGGATCAGCCACTGCAACAGCCAGCCACAGAACGGCACGGCTACCAGCAGCGAACCGACCAGCGCCAGCGCGATGGGCAACCAGTCCGCCAGCAGACGGTCATGACTGAGCATGATGCCCGACGCCGGCACCACCAGCAGCAGCGGCAGATAGCCAAGCAGTGCTGACGCGGTCCGCTGCAGCGACTCCGGCACCTCGCCGAGGAAGGCCAGACCCAGCACCAGCAACACCATGCCGATAATCGGCCCCGGCAGCGCCGGCACCAGAAAATGACTGATCACCGCACCCGCCACCTGCAGCGCCATCAACCACAGCAGAGCACCCAGATTCATGCCCGCCCCCTTTCACGGGGACCAGACCCGCCCCGTACGCACTTGTTTTGCTGGAAATACATGCAGCGACAGCCCCATGGCAAATTGGATTCGACCGCGCACTATGCAACATCAATTAACAAATGAACAGGCTCAGTTGCCGTGCCGAAAACCGTATCAGCGCCCTGCCATGAACGTCTGATCGCGCCATTAATCCCCGCCTCGTCATAACAGAGCGGCCTGCGACAATGCGTCACCCCCTAACGACGCGGCTTTGCTGCTGATACGGTTTTTTATCGAAAACCTGAGCCTGTTTCATATCAGACCCAATCACGATCATGTCACCAGCCTGATTCATGACTGATGGGGTAGACCATGGGTGAACGTATTCCCGTCGAGATCATCGACGCCACCATTGCACGCAACACACCCGCCCAGCTCGGCGGACCGATTCATACACGCAGCTTCGAAGGACACTACCGGCGGCTACGCCTGCTCGGCGCCGGCCTGCTGTTCCTGCTGTTCTTCGGCACGGCCTGGCTGAACTGGCACCAGCGCCAGGCCGTGCTGTGGGATCTGGCCAGCCGCAAGTTCCATATCTTCGGCGCGACCTTCTGGCCCCAGGACCTGATCCTGCTGTCGGCGATCCTGATCATTGCCGCCTTCGGCCTGTTCTTCATCACGGTGGTCGCCGGACGCATCTGGTGCGGCTATACCTGCCCGCAGAGCGTATGGACCTGGGTCTTCATGTGGGCGGAGAAAGTCACCGAAGGCGATCGCCATCAGCGCGTGCGTCTCGATGCAGCGCCCTGGTCACTGAGCAAACTGCTGCGACGCGGCGCCAAGCACGCCATCTGGCTGGGCGTGAGCCTGGTCACGGCGCTCACCTTCGTCGGCTATTTCACGCCGATCCGCGAGCTGGCGGTGGATCTGCTCACCTTCGAGCTGGGCGCCCAGGCGGCGTTCTGGTTGTTCTTCTTCACTGCCGCCACCTATATCAACGCCGGCTGGCTGCGCGAGAAGGTCTGCCGCGACATGTGCCCCTACGGGCGGTTCCAGAGCGCGATGTTCGACCGAGACACCCTGGTCATCGCCTATGACACCGAACGGGGCGAGCAACGCGGACCGCGGCGCCGGGACAGCACGCCGGCCGAGCAGGGCCTGGGGGATTGCATCGACTGCACCCTGTGCGTGCAGGTCTGCCCGACCGGCATCGATATCCGTGATGGCCTGCAGTTCGAATGCATCGCCTGCGCCGCCTGCATCGATGCCTGCGACAGCGTCATGGACCGCATGGGTTATGCACGCGGCCTGATCAGCTACACCTCCGAACGTGCTCAGCAAGGCGGCACCACCCACTGGCTGCGACCACGGCTGCTTGGCTACGGCAGCATGCTGACGCTGATGATCGGGCTGTTCGTGGTGGCGTTGCTGGACCGGCCTATGATGTCGCTGGACGTTAGCCGCGACCGCGGCAATCTGTTTCGCGAGAACAGCGCCGGCCAGCTGGAGAACAGCTACAGTCTCAAGGTGATCAACAAGAGCCAACAACCCGGCCGCTATCAGATAACCCTCGATGCACCGCAGGGTCTGCAATTGGCGACCCCGACCAGCGTGCAGCTGGCGGCCGAAGATATCCACGATCTGCCGCTCAGTGTGGTCTGGACCGGCGAACAATCTCCCGCGGCACGCCAGCGCATCCGCTTCGTCCTCGCTGCAGAGGATGACAACAGCGCACCGGTTGTGGCCGAATCAACCTTTCTGGCACCGGCCAGCTACTGACTGCATGGAACCCTTCGATGAAACGCTACGAGCGCCTGGCCGATACCATTGCCGAATTGATTCGCACGGGCATTCTGGCGCCGGGCGAGCGGATTCCTTCGGTGCGCCAGGCCAGCCAGAGTTATGGCGTGAGCCCGTCCACGGTATTCCAGGCCTATTACCTGCTGGAGGACCGCGGGCTGATCCAGGCCCGCGCCCGCTCCGGCTATTTTGTCCGCAGCCTGGCCGGGCTGCCCCTGCCTGAGCCGCAGCTCACTCCGGCAGTACCGCCGACCACCGAGGTGGGCGTCAGCGAGCTGGTATTTTCGGTACTCGGCTCACTGAAGAACCCGCATACGGTTCCCTTCGGCTCGGCCTTTCCCAGTCCCGACCTGTTCCCGATGGCCCGTCTGGCCCGCTCCATGACCAGCAGCCTGCGCAACCTGTCGCCCCACGACATCATCGCCGACATGACCGCAGGCAATGCCGACCTGATGCGCCAGATCGCCCTGCGCTACATGGTCAGCGGGGTCAGGTTGCCAATAGAAGAACTGGTGGTCACCAACGGTGCACTGGAAGCCCTCAACCTTGGGCTGCAGAGCGTGACCCAGGCCGGCGACCTAGTGGCGATCGAGTCACCGACCTTCTATGCCTGCCTGCAAGTACTCGAACGGTTGCAATTGAAGGCCGTAGAGATTCCCGTGCACCCACGGGACGGCATCGATCTGGCGGTACTGCGCGAACGTATGGGCAGCCTGCCGATCAAGGCCTGCTGGTTCATGAGCAGCTTTCAGAATCCGCTCGGCGCCAGCCTGGATAACAGCCGCAAACAGCAGTTGTATAACCTGCTGCAGGAGCATCAGGTGCCGCTGATCGAAGACGATGTCTATGCCGAACTGCATTACGGCGAACGTCCGCCCATGCCAATCAAGGGGCTGGACAGCGAAGGCCTGGTGATTCACTGCGGGTCTTTCTCCAAGACCCTGGCACCCGGCTACCGGGTGGGCTGGGTAGCCGGCGGGCGTTTCACCGAGCGCATCGCCCGGCTCAAGCTGATGACCACCATCTCGCCCTCGGTACCGGCCCAGACCGCCATCGCCGACTACCTGCAGCATGGCGGCTACGATCGCCACCTGCGCAAATTGCGCCATGCCCTGCAACGCCAACAGGAGGCGATGCTCGCCTCCGCCGCCCGCCACTTCCCCAAGGGCACCCGCGTCACCCAGCCCGACGGTGGCTATTTCCTCTGGTTCGAGTTTCCCGAGCAGGTCGATTCGCTGCAGTTATTCAGATTAGCCCTGGCCCAGGGCATCAGCCTGGCACCCGGCCCGATCTTCTCCGCCAGCCAGAGCTTTCGCCACTGCGCACGGCTGAACCACGGCCACGCCTGGGGGCCGGACAGCGAGCGGGCGATGGAACTGCTGGGGCGGATGCTGCGGTCGTTCTGAGCTTCGCCTTCAACCTCAGCAAACCGAACTGGTCATTCCAGCGCTTCACGCAGCCGCTGTTGATCTGCCACACAGGTCAGCGCCACCTCACTGCGTTGCAACGCGATGGCCGACTGTCTGGCGGCCGCCTGGCGAAAGCTCGCACTGCCCCGCCGCTGCAACGCCGCCAGCGACTTCTGCAGCCGCAGCTGCACCTCAATCATCCCGGCGCCATCGCGGGCTATCAGCATGAACGCATCTTCAAGCAAATCGTCATCGCCCAGTGGCAACAGATGCAGGCGTGGATAGTCGACGGGCACATCGTCCCGCCCACCCGCCCATTGGGACAGCAGGCGCGTCAGACGACCAATCACATCGATGGCCGTGCCCGGGTCATTGACGGCCGGCGATAGCGCCCGCGAGGCAATTTCCGACATGACCGCCAACCCGAAGCGCGGGTCCTGATCAAAACTCCGGTTGGTGTCGATCACAAACTGATCTGCAATCTGCCCACTCACCTCCGATAGATCCTGCTGCGAATGGAGCCAGACCACCACCGTATCCTCGAACACGAACGCGCCCGGATTAAGTGGCAAGTAGGCTTCGCAGTCCGCTTCTTCGCATAGGCGGGACAACACCGGGATATCGATAAACTGGATATAGCCGATGGCGCTGGCGTACACCGGAATCGCGCCCGGCGGCACCGCGCCAACGTCGTGCCAGGGGTTGGCGCCCAGATAGGGCACCGCCAGGCGCTCGGTCAGCGCCGCGCCGGCAACCTGCTCGACCCGGTCGATGGTCGTGCCCACCCGGCCCAGCGAGATCAGGTGGTTGATCCAGCGCAACAACTGGATCACCACCAGCCCGATGACCACGATGGTGAACAGGAACAGCACCGCCCGCCCGCGCTCACCATAGGAGCCGGTCTTGAGCACAATGATGCCAACGATGCTGAACAGAAAGGCACCAATGAAGGTCGACAGCACGTTGTTGGTCAACTCGTCTTCCATCAACAACTTGGTCGCCCGCGGCGTGACGTTGGTGGTTGCCGCGCCAAAGGCCGCGGTCATCACCCCCAGCGAGAATGTCGTGACCGCCAGCATGCTCGAAGCGATGATATTGAGCAGACTATCCACCGCATCCGAGCTCAGGTTGAACGGCATCTCCCAAGGGAAGACCCGCTCCGCGACCAGCGCTAGCACCGCCGTGAGCATCCCCGCGATACCAAAGGCCACCGCCCGCCACCATAGCTGGCGTTTTACTCGCTCATAGAGCCAATGCCAGTAATTCACGCCTGCCTCCGCTCCCGTTTCGCTGACTAGAGCGTAGCACCGTCCCGGCAACGTGACAGCAGTGCGAGGCAGGGGGCGTTATGCCGTCCAGATCGCGCCTGCTCGCTCCCCATCATCTAGCCCGGCGCGGAGGTATCCCGGCCTCGTATTGAGGCACCTCATCATTAATCGACCACCAGTTGGTTTTTGAACCCACATAGATATGCGCACCAGGCGATGTAGCCAGCGGCTCGTTCAGCAAGCCGGCACGGATGCGCAGCACACCGGGCATACCATCCTTGGTGCTGTACAGCGGTGAGCCGCAATGACTGCAGAACACCCGATGCTTACCGGGGGATGACTCGAAGGACTTGAGCAGCTCCGCACCGCTGAGCAGGGTGAAGGCACTTTCCTGCACCGGAATGTTGGTCGCGAAGGGCGTACCTTGCGCTCGCCTGCACTGGGAGCAATGGCAGATCTGAATCGGCTCAAGCTCACCCGCAATCTGAAAGCGAACGTCGCCGCATTGGCAGTGGCCTGTGTACATGGAATTACCTCCCTTTTTCCCGCTGGGGCAGGATGCTATTGTGTGCCACATCTTAAACAACAAGAAATACTGCCATGCCGAAGCCCTGTTCCCGTAGTTTGTACCCCTCCTGGCTTGCCCTCGCCTGCCTGCTGTTCACCAGCGTCCTGCATGCTGAAACCGTAGCGCCGCCCATCGCAGCCGAACGCTTCCAGATGCTCGAAAAAGCCCTGCAGGCCGAAGTCGATCAGGGCCGTCTTGCCGGCATCGCCGTACTGGTGGAGCAGGACGGCAAGCTGCTGCACCGCAGCCAGCATGGATATCAGGATATCGCCGGCGAAGTACCGCTGGCCGAAGACACCCTGTACAAGGTCTTCTCGCTGACCAAGCCGGTCACCAGCGTCGCCATGTTGATGCTGCAGGAACAGGGAAAATTATCACTGGATGATCCCCTGGCCAAATACCTGCCGGAATTTGCCGACCTCAAGGTCGCCGTCGCCGACGGCCCGGACGGCATACCGCAAACCGCCGCCCCCACCCACGCACCGACCCTGCGCGAGCTGATGAACCAGACCGCCGGCTTCAGCTATGGCGTGTTCAGTCAGTCCCAGGTCGATACTCTGTATCTGAAGGCGGACCTGTTCAACACCGAGCAGACCCTGGGAGAAATGGTCGACAAACTGGCCAAGCTACCACTACTCAATCAGCCCGGTACCGCCTGGAACTACAGCCTCTCGGTGGATATCCAGGCACGGGTAGTCGAAGTCGTCAGCGGCCAGCCGTATGAGCAGTTCCTCGCCGAGAACATCTTCCAGCCCCTCGGCATGAAAGACACCGGCTATCACGTCAACGCCGAACAGGCACCCCAGCTGGCGGTATCCTACAAGCCCGGCGACAACGGTCTGGAGCCGCAGGACAACACCCAGTACCTGACCAAACCCAAGCTGACCCAGGGCGGCAGCGGCCTGATCTCCAGCATGGACGACTACCTGCGCTTCGCCCGCATGCTGCTCAACGGCGGCGAACTGGACGGCGTGCGACTCCTCTCAGCCGAATCAATAAACGAAATGGCCCGCGACCAGCTGCCGCCAGAAGTTGACGGTCCCAACTGGGCACCGGGCAACCGTTTCGGACTGAACGTGGCCATCGTCGAGGACAGTGCCAAGGCCGGACACCTGCCGGTCGGCACCTACTGGTGGTGGGGCATCCAAGGCCCCTGGATGTGGGTCGATCCGAGCAATAACCGGATCGTATTGGGGATGATGCAGAATACGGACTACCGCCACTCACGGGTGGTGCATGGTACGGTCAGTCGTATTCTGTTTGAGGAGCGTTAAGAGAACATTGCGCCAGCTACGTTCCCGGAACTCGACTCTCTCCGAGTCGGGAACGTGCGGGGCTGGAGAAAATGTACCTGATCCCTTTTCCGCTTTGGTTAGGCAATTGTACCAGCGTGCGCAGCCACGACTTGCCATTGTCCCCTTGGCGATTGAGCCCATACGCGTGTAAACCGGATGTCTCCTCCGGCAGGTTGGCCGGCATACGTACCAGCTACCTGTACGCGCACTGAAACGACGGCTACATTGCATCACGAATGAGATAGTAGAGAGGTGATGTATGAAGCTGCTCCAGCTCCGACAGGTCTTGCGGTTGCCTAAAACTTAACTCGATATGCAGCCGAGCGGCTGCATATCGAGCCGCCGCCACTGTCGCGCCTCATCATCAAGATGGTTTGCACCTGTACTGAGCGACTTGAAGCCCAACACTGAGCTCTTCACGTCCCAGCCCAACACCCAAGAGTCTCATCATAGTCATCACTTAACGCTAAGCTTTGGGGCGGCCGGAACGCAGTGTAGGCCGTGCCAGCCGCGATAGCGGCGACAAAGTGCCTTGTTATAGCCTCTAACTCACAGGCAGTTTGCGTATCATTATGGGGGTGATCGCTTGTGCGGTTTAACGGGTACTGTCTTTGGCCCAGGCTTCGGTGATGGTTTAGCTGGGGATGATGGAGTAGATCTCCGATGCGGCTTAACCGGCACTGTTTTTTTCGTCATTATAAGTTTCCTTCTTGTACTTTTTATAGGTTAACTCTACATCTACATCTACATCTACATCTACGTCACGACCGGAGCATAACGCCTGCGTAATAGGCGCGAGCTTGCGAGCGTCCTAATTGACGCGTTTGTTAGGCGAGCTCTCACTCATTTTATAAACCAGGTATGGCTTGACCCGTCCCAGCCATAGTGTTTTCCGTGAAAAGCGCTCATGGCTGCGACATATTGTGAAAGGATCAATGTGACATCACTTGCCTGAGGCACGTCATCCTCATCTAGTAGATCTAAAAATTCCATGGACTCTTCATCAGAAAGGACAATTCTCACTTTTTCTAGTAGGCGATTTACAATCTTAATTTTACTCTTGCTGACAGCGGAGTCAGGTTTCTTCTTAGACAGTTCTTTGAACTCTGAATACATAGCCTCAAGTAAAGGCGTCATGGTGTCGTGCGTTTGAGCCTTCTCGTTGGTTGTATAGAGTTTGCCTTTGCCTTTGCTCATTGTTAATCCTTAAGCTTCTTGGGTTTAACTGTACGTATCAATACCATACCATCATCATCCACCTTGTCGTTTTCGTTGCCCTCAACACGCCAATACCAAGCGCCATTTCTAATTACAACATTATCGGCTCTCTGCTTCTCAAAGCATTGCAAGTATTGAGAAAGTATAAAAACTACGTCGCTATTCTGCGGGACATCATCTTCATCAAAGTTGTCGAAATCATCGAAAGGCTTATACTTATCCGCAAGATAATCGTTGCTTTGAGATAATAGCTTGTTAACAAACTTTAACTTAAATTTGTTAACTGCATCATTTGGGCTCTTCTTTGAAAGAAGCGATATTTCCTCATAGATGCTAAGCAATTGTCCTGATAGCTTCTCAAACGTGTCGACGTTACTTCTATTCATTACGCTTCCTTTAAGATGGGCAAGAGCGCCTAAACTCAATGTATTTCTTCTTCAAGACTTCAATCGGAGCACGCTGCTTGCTTTCATATACATCAACCATTAACTTCAAATCATCGTCGGTAATTGCAATTATGCATTTTCTTTGTGATGACCACAAATCAATAGTATTTATGAACATTGCTTTAGGTAAAGGGTTTCTAGTTAAAAATATTCCAAACCTGCCAATGTTAGATTGAAGGTATCGATTAAGTTGATTTATATGATCGCGCTCTATTTGCTTTACATTTTTCATCTCTATAACAAGCTGTCTGTTTTCATACTCTGTAAAAATCTCATCAAGAAAATCAACATCTCTATTGTTATAAAATATCAAGTCCCGAATATGTCGTCCTGATTCGGTTCTACTTTGTGTCTGAGCAAAATCTAAATGAGGGTAGAATAATGTTGCCAAAAGGTCTGCGGCTAATTCCTCATATTTCATGTCAGCACCGACCTCCTTTCCCGTATTGAGCTTTAACAGTTCGCTCAATTTTCTCTTGGCCGACAAGACGGGAATTTGACTGAACAATGGATCATTCTGGCAGTCTTGTGAGGTTCTATCTTTGTATTTTACATACTCCTCAATAACTCCATAGTTCTCTCTATTGAAGTTTAAAATTTTTACTCTTTCTTCGGGTTCGTCTGGGTTAAATATCTCATCCCTGGGGCAATGGGATTTAAAGTAGTCTTCGAAGTTTATCCAAGGGCTGAATCTAAGCCAGCGTTTAGGAGTAAATATCAATGGCTCTCTAGTTTTAGGGTTCACAGGTAGGAACAATTTTTGATTTGGATCGAACGCATTTCTTTTGTAATTATATACAGAGTCAAGAATAACTCCTTCAGTAGGTATTCTGTTGGTTTCACACTGTTCAATTGTATAATCAATCAAGAAGGATTTTATGTAATTGCAAGAAATATCACTTACTCTATCTTTTGATATTCCCGAAATATAAAGCTGAATTAGTTCGAAATGAGTGAATCCAAATTGACTGTATTCTGGAATATCTCTGAATAGATTAAGAATTTCATTTGCTTGGTTAGTGCCTATTTTTAGGCCCTTTCGTGTTTTGGACACCCCAAGACCAACTTCAGAGCATTCTGAGAGATTGACAAGCGTTTCAATAGCTTCAGTTTCCCGCCCTTTTTTGATCAGGTAGTTCAGGTGGTTGAACGAGTTTGTAATCGCTGTATGTAGTGACTGATCCTGCATGGACGGCGACTTCCAAAGGAGAAATGGGTCGACATACAGAGGAATATCTTCGTCAAAAAACTGAATAGCAAAATCTAAGTCTGCCTGAGACTTATGTATGCCGTGGTGGTCGGTTAATCTTGGTCGGAATATTTCCATATGTTCTCAGTTTGTTCTTTCGCCTAACGTTTGAGTTAAGCCGTGCCGCAAAGCGGCATCGGCTTGAATGATTTGTTAGACCTTATGTCCAGTGCGTGTTGGTTATGAGGTCGTGAATAAAAGCCGCAGCCACAAAAACGACCGACAAGGCAATGCACCACAAGGCAACTCTGAACAGGGTCCTATGGGCCCTACGCGCAGATAACCAAGAATCAACGGACAAGAACACAGCGAGTGCAACAGCCGATCCTGCCACTGCAAGCAGAATAACAATAGAAATCGCCGCAATAGCGAAGAAGCTAAGCCCTGTTCTCGACGCCAAAGAGAGCGCCGGAACCAGGAGCGAGACGAGGACGACGCTAGTGAGGGTTGCAATGTCAGAAAGAATCGACAGCCTCCTAGAGGCGTCTCCATCTCGTAGTTGTTTTATGACGGTTCTCATGGTCCTCCAATGAGGTCTAACGTCTTGCTCACCGGAAAATGAGGAGCGCAGCGAGTAATTTTTCCGAGTGCAGCAAATTGTTAGAAGCATACTCTCAGTCCTGTTACAGCGAAGATGGAAGCCAGCAATCCTGCCAATGTAAACCCTGAACCGAGCTTTAAAAACAAGCGCTTTCGCTGCAAGACCGCATCCTTATGCTGTTTCACATCACTCGGAATCCTCGCATCAATCTTTGACTCTTTGGGATATACGCCAATCAGGGCTATGGTAAGTGCGATGAAAAATGAAACCAACAATACTATTCGGACACCTTCAGCAATGGTCGATTCATGCAGAAATGCCGCGCCGCCGCCCAGCAAAGCGACATTAACCGTTATTAGAAGCCGTAATACATCATTGGCAGTCGATATATTCGCTTTTACTGTTTCGTAACCCCACTGCCTATAAAACATTTCATCTTCAGTAGGCTGCCTTGCGATCCCTTTTAGTGGCTCTTCGCTCATTTTTTTACTGTCACTGTATTCGTTGCTTGGCAGTGTGGACAGTCGACCACATATGTCGGCGGTCTAGGCGTATTGTCGTCAAGAAAAAACATTCTGGCACCCTCTGTTTCAAATGATGCTGATTCTCCACATTTTGAACACTCGTACTGAACTTTAGCCATACCATCTCTCCTAGGGTAACTTGAGCTTCTAACAATGATTAGACCGCACGCGGCACTAATACATAACGGTGACTGCGGTATAACTCCGGGCCGACTATATAGCAGCACTTGTTATACCCAATAAAAATCAAGGGGTTATAAAGGCCCATCTGCTACAGCCCGTATTCGCTTGACCGCTACATTTCCTGCTTCCATTACTACCCCCGCATAAATAGAAGGCACGCTACCGCCCGCAGTTATGGACGACCAATGCCGGCGTGTTCCGTATCGTTTTTAGGATGCAGCCAGCCCGTGCTTGCTGGGCCGATGTGGCTGCGTTCCTGTCGTTTGGCTTTGAACATAGCCCAGATAATGGCGCAAGGCTACCGTAAGTGTGCACAGAGCACTGCGCCTTGCGGGCAGCAACGCAGCCCTAAGGGTTGGGACACGCGGCATGTGAGGAATGATTTGGGAGCATAAAAAAGCCCCCGAGGCGTTAACCGTCGGGGGCTTTTGAACTGCTGGCTAGCGGATCAGCTCTTGCTGGCGCGCTTGCGTTGGTTCTCGTCGAGGATCTTCTTGCGCAGACGGATCGACTTGGGTGTTACCTCGACCAGTTCGTCGTCATCGATGAACTCCAGCGCCTGCTCCAGGGTAAAGCGGATCGGCGGTACCAGGGCGATGACTTCATCCTTGCCGGAGGCGCGCATGTTGTCGAGCTTCTTGCCCTTGGTGGGGTTGATCACCAGGTCATTGTCGCGGCTGTGGATACCAGCCAGCTGGCCTTCGTAGATTTCCTGGCCGGGCTCGAGGAACAGCTTGCCGCGGCTCTGCAGGGTTTCCAGCGAGTAGGTCAGTGCCTTGCCGGTGGCCATGGAGACCAGTACGCCGTTCTGGCGGTGACCTACGTCGCCACCTTTGATCGGGCCGTAGTGGCTGAAGGTGGAGGCCAGGATACCGGTACCGGAAGTCATGGTCAGGAAGTTGTTACGGAAGCCGATCAGGCCGCGGGCCGGGATAACGTATTCCAGGCGGATGCGGCCCTTGCCGTCCGGAGCCATGTCGGTCAGATCGCCCTTGCGCAGGCCCATCTGTTCCATCAGCGCACCCTGGTGCTGCTCTTCGATGTCGATGATGACGTTCTCGTAGGGCTCCTGCTTCTCGCCGTCGATCTCGCGGATAACCACTTCCGGACGGCCGATGGCCAGCTCGAAGCCTTCGCGGCGCATGGTTTCGATCAGTACCGACAGGTGCAGTTCGCCACGACCGGAGACCTTGAACTTGTCCGCGGAGTCGCCTTCTTCAACGCGCAGGGCAACGTTGTGCAGCAGTTCCTTTTCCAGACGCTCCTTGATGTTGCGGCTGGTGACGAACTTGCCTTCCTTACCGGCGAACGGCGAGTCGTTGACCTGGAAGGTCATGGAAACGGTGGGCTCGTCCACGGTCAGGGCAGGCAAGGCTTCGACGTTGTTCATGTCGCACAGGGTGTCGGAGATGTACAACTCGTCCATACCGCTGACGCAGACGATGTCGCCGGCCTGGGCCTCTTCCACTTCCACACGCTGCAGACCGGAGTGACCCATGATCTTGAGGATACGGCCCTGACGCTTCTTGCCGTCGGCGCCGATGGCGATGACCGGGGTGTTGGTCTTGACCTTGCCGCGAGCGATACGGCCAACGCCGATCACGCCGAGGAAGCTGTTGTAGTCCAGCTGGGAGATCTGCATCTGGAACGGACCGTCCAGATCAACATTGGGAGCCGGCACGTGGTCAACGATGGCCTGGAACAGCGGGTCCATGTTGTCTTCCAGGTTCTCGTGATCGAGACCGGACAGGCCGTTCAGGGCGCTGGCGTAGACGATCGGGAAGTCCAGCTGCTCTTCGCTGGCGCCGAGGTTGTCGAACAGGTCGAAGATCTGGTCCACCACCCAATCCGGACGCGCGCCGGGACGGTCGATCTTGTTGACGACCACGATCGGGTTCAGGCCGGCCTGGAAGGCTTTCTGGGTCACGAAGCGGGTCTGCGGCATGGGGCCGTCGATGGAGTCAACCACCAGCAGTACGCAGTCAACCATGCTCATCACGCGCTCGACTTCACCACCGAAGTCGGCGTGGCCGGGGGTGTCGACGATGTTGATGTCGTAGTCTTTCCACTTCAGCGCGGTGTTCTTGGCCAGGATGGTGATACCACGTTCCTTTTCCTGGTCGTTGCTGTCCATGACGCGCTCGTTTTCGAGCTCCTTGCGATCCAAGGTACCGGACAGGCGCAACAGCTTGTCAACAAGCGTGGTCTTGCCGTGGTCAACGTGGGCAATAATGGCGATATTACGAAGATTCTCGATCACGGGGGTATCCTGGATTGCGAGGCGACAGGCGAGCCTGTCTGAAAAAAAGAGTCACGCATTATACAGACACTGAGATGACAGTGTCTGTTTTTTGTACGAAGTTGTCGGACCGCCGGTAGATTTAGCGCCGTGGCAGCCGCAATACGCGGACATTATCATGCCCGCGGTCCAGCAAATACTGGGCGTGCAGCTGGCTCATCACGCCTTTTTCACAATACAGCAGATAGGCCCGGCCCGGGTCCAGCTCGGCAAAGCGACTGTTCAATTGATAGAAGGGCACGGCCTGCACTTCCACTCCTTCGAGCACCAGCGGGTTGGCTTCCTGCTCATCCGGGTGACGCACATCCAGTACTACCTGGCCGGTCAGCGCCTGTTCAACCGTCTCCACTTCGGAGCCTTCCAGCTCCAGCTCCAGATCGCAGCAGTCGGTCGATGTCATCTGTTCGATGGCCTCATCCAGGATGCTGAAATTGAAACCGGCTTCGGCGGCGGTGACCTTGCGCATATTGGTGTGGATGTCCGGGCTGACCGAAATCACCCCGCAGTATTCCGGCATGCTCGCGGAGAACGCCTCGGTGCCGATGCGCCGGGCGGTGCGGATGATCTCGGTCTTGCTGGTGGTAATCAACGGGCGCAGCACCAGCGTGTCGCAGGCCTCGTCGATGGCGGCCAGGTTGGGCAGCGTCTGGCTGGATACCTGGGCGATGGCCTCACCGGTGACCAGCGCCTGGAAGCCGCGGCGCTGGGCGATACGGCTGGCGGCGCGCAGCATCATGCGCTTGAGCACCACGCCCATCTGGCTGTTGTCCACGTTCTGCAGGATTTCCGCGACCACGCCCTCGAATGGCACACTGATGAAGCGCAGGCGATGACTGGCCGCGTACTTCTCCCATAAATAGTGCGCGACCTGGCGCACGCCCAGTTCATGGGCACGGCCACCGAGGTTGAAGAACACGAAATGGGGCAGGATGCCGCGCTGCAGCATCTGGTAGCTGGCCACGGTGGAGTCGAAGCCGCCGGACATCAGGCTCAGCACCGGCTCCATGGTGCCCAGCGGGAAGCCGCCGATACCTTCATGCCGGGTCTGGATCAGGAATACCCGCTGCTGGCGGATTTCCAGCTGGATCTCTACGTCCGGGTCCTTCAGCGAAACACCCGCCGCCCCGCTCGCCTCCATCAGCCGCGAGCCCAGCAGCCGGTTCACGTCAGTGGACGAGAACGGGTGCTTGCCGATCCGCTTGCAACGTACCGCGAAAGTCTTGCCTCGCAACTGCCCGGCAAAGCACGCCACGCATAGCTCGGCCAGCTCATCCAGGCTACCCAACTCGTGCTCGTGCACTTCATGGATGTGGTTGATGCCGGGCGTATTCTGCAGCCGCTCGATTACCTGCGCCTGCAGCGCCGGATCGTCGCCGGTAATGATCTCCAGACTGTCCCAGTTACCAGCAATGCGCAGCTCGGGGTCGATCGGCTTGAGCAACACCTTGAGGTTCTTGCGCAGCTGGGAGACGAAGCGCTTGCGCACCTGCGGCGATTTGATGGTGATCTCGGCGAAGAATTTGATAATCAGTTTCATAGGAACAATTCTGGGTCGGCGCAGCGAAAAGGGGCGCATTATACCCGTGCTGCCCGGCATTCGCCCGGTTTACCGACCGACGCGCCAATATGGTGCATCGCAACTGTTCCCCGCACCGATCAAGTGCGCGATAATGCCCGGCAAGACCTGCACTGATCCCCAGATCACGCTGCAGCCGGGGTTTGCGCTGCCTGGCAATGCTGGCACAGCTTTTGCTGCCATTACCTGGACAAACGAACCGGGCGGGATAACTCAATTTCCGCATCACTACGTATGAAAGGGCCAGGCCGACA
Source organism: Halopseudomonas bauzanensis (assembly GCF_900114735.1). GTDB lineage: Bacteria > Pseudomonadota > Gammaproteobacteria > Pseudomonadales > Pseudomonadaceae > Halopseudomonas > Halopseudomonas bauzanensis. The sequence continues at coordinate 41,906 of NZ_FOUA01000002.1, forward strand.
CCTGGAACGAGATTCCTACTGGAGAACAGCATGTCGAAAGCGATCCAACTGATCAACGAATTTGATGTGAAGTGGGTTGATCTGCGCTTCACCGATACCAAGGGCAAACAGCAGCATGTCACCATGCCGGCCCGCGACGCCAACGAAGATTTCTTCGAGGATGGCAAGATGTTTGACGGCTCCTCGATCGCCGGCTGGAAAGGCATTGAAGCGTCCGACATGATTCTGATGCCCGACGACAGCACCGCGGTGCTGGACCCGTTCACCGAAGAGCCGACGCTGATCATCGTCTGCGACATCATCGAACCGGCTACCATGCAGCGTTATGAGCGCGACCCGCGCAGTATCGCCCGCCTGGCCGAGGAATACCTGAAGTCCACCGGCATCGGCGACACCGCCTTCTTCGGCCCTGAGCCGGAGTTCTTCATCTTTGACGAGGTGAAGTACAAGTCCGATATCTCCGGTTCCATGTTCAAGATCTATTCCGAGCAGGGCTCGTGGAACACCGACGCCTCCTTCGAGACCGGCAACAAAGGTCACCGCCCCGGCGTCAAGGGTGGCTACTTCCCGGTGCCGCCGTTGGATCATGACCATGAGATCCGTACCGCCATGTGCAACGCGCTGGAGGAGATGGGCCAGGTAGTGGAAGTTCACCACCACGAAGTGGCTACCGCTGGCCAGAACGAGATCGGCGTGCAGTTCAATACGCTGGTGGCCAAGGCCGATGAAGTGCAGAACCTGAAATACGTGGTGCACAATGTCGCCGATGCCTACGGCAAGACCGCTACCTTCATGCCCAAGCCGCTGTACGGTGACAACGGCTCCGGTATGCACGTGCACATCTCGATCAGCAAGGATGGCAAGAACACCTTCTCCGGCGAAGGCTATGCCGGTCTGTCCGAGACGGCGCTGTACTTCATTGGTGGCATCATCAAGCACGGCAAGGCCCTGAACGCCTTCACCAACCCGTCGACCAACTCCTACAAGCGTCTGGTCCCGGGTTTCGAAGCACCGGTCATGCTCGCCTATTCGGCCCGTAACCGCAGCGCCTCGATCCGCATCCCGCATGTATCCAGCCCCAAGGCCCGACGCATCGAAGCCCGCTTCCCGGATCCGGCTGCCAACCCCTACCTGGCCTTCGCCGCGCTGCTGATGGCTGGCCTGGATGGCATTCAGAACAAGATTCACCCCGGCGATGCTGCGGACAAGAACCTGTACGACCTGCCCCCGGAGGAAGCCAGCCAGATTCCGCAGGTGTGCGGTAGCCTGAAGGAAGCACTGGAGGCGCTGGACGCTGACCGCGAGTTCCTGACCAAGGGCAGCGTGTTCACCGACGAGTTCATCGATACCTTCCTGGAGCTGAAATCAGCCGAAGAGCTCAAGGTGCGTACCTTCGTTCACCCGCTGGAATACGAGCTGTACTACAGCGTCTGATCCGCTCTCGCAGTGACGAACCCCGGCTTGCCGGGGTTTTCTGCTTTCTGGCCCGGCGTTTTTGCTGCGCCAGACGCTCTGACCAGCCAGTCAGCAGCTGCCCGGCCATTCACGCCATCTGGTAGGACCAGTTTGACTGTGACCCTCGAAAAAGCATGACCAACTCGTCAACTCATGGCCCACAAGGGGTCTCCCGCCCGCCCTCTCCTGGGGAATAAATTACTGGTCTGACCATTGAGATAACATCTGGACCTGTCCGATCGGTGATAGCAATATCCCATCCGACCGAGCTATGCTGCAGTTGCTGCGCATTCCTCATAAAAAAAACAAAGGAAATTCCAGATGAGCCAAACTCTTTTGTCTCTGCTTGCATTCTTTCCTCTGGTTCTCGCGGGGGTCCTGCTGGTCGGGTTCCGTTGGCCGGCGAAATATGCAATGCCTGTCGTCTTCATCGTTACCGTCGCCATTGCCCTGCTCGCCTGGGATATGACGTGGGTACGGGTCGTCGCTTCCAGTCTTCAGGGATTGGTTCTGACGGCTTCCATCCTCTGGATCATCTTCGGTGCGATTCTACTGCTCAACACACTGAAGCATTCGGGCGGCATCCTCGCCATCCGCAAGGGCTTCTCGGGCATCAGCCCGGACCGTCGCGTGCAGGCGATCATCGTCACCTGGCTGTTCGGCTGCTTCATTGAAGGCGCCTCCGGCTTTGGTACTCCGGCTGCGGTCGCCGCACCACTGATGGTGGCGCTGGGCTTCCCGGCCGTTGCTGCGGTGGTAGTCGGTATGATCGTGCAATCCTCGCCGGTGTCCTTCGGTGCGGTGGGCACGCCGATGATTGTTGGTGTCGGCGCGGGCCTGGATCAAGCCGGTATCGGTGCCAGCCTGGCTACTGTCGGCTCTGACTGGCCGACCTTCTTCCAGTTGATCGTTTCCAAGGTCGCCATCACGCATGCCCTGCTCGGCCTGCTGATGCCGCTGATCATGGTCATGATCCTGACCCGCTTCTTCGGCGCAAACCGCTCCTGGAAAGAAGGTCTGGCGGTTGCTCCCTTCGCCCTCTTTGCCGCGGTGTCTTTCTCCGTTCCCTACGCGCTGGCCGGGGTGTTTCTCGGACCGGAGTTCCCCTCCATCATCGGCGGCCTCGTCGGTCTGGCGATTGTGGTGCCCGCTGCCAAGGCCGGCTTCCTGATGCCCAAGGAAACCTGGGACTTCGCCGATCCGAAGGACTGGCCCGCTGACTGGATGGGCAGTGTCGAAATGAAGCTGGATGATGTGGCCGGCAAGCGACCGATCGCCATCTGGATGGCCTGGCTGCCCTATGTGCTGCTGGCGGCGACGCTGGTGCTGTCGCGCACCAACGACACCCTCAAGGGCCTGCTCAACAGCCTGAGCTTCAAGTTCACCGATATCATGGGTGAAGCGGGTCTGTCCGCCAGCCTGGAGCCGCTGTATCTGCCTGGTGGCATCCTGGTGTTCGTGGTGCTGGTCACCGCCCTGGTGCATCGGATGTCGTTCACCGAGTTCAAGCGCTCGCTGGGCGAGTCTACCAACACCATCATTGGCGCCGGCTTCGTGTTGATCTTCACCATTCCCATGGTGCGTATCCTGATCAACTCGGGAGTCAACCTGTCCGACCTGCCCTCCATGCCGGTGGCCATGGCCAATGCCGTCGCCAACGCGGTGGGTGATGTCTACCCGCTGTTCGCCCCGACGGTAGGTGCGCTGGGTGCGTTCATCGCCGGTTCCAACACCGCCTCCAACCTGATGCTCTCGCAGTTCCAGTTCAATACCGCTGAGCTGCTGGGCATCTCCGGCGCCATGATCGTTGCGGGGCAATCGGTGGGTGCGGCTGCGGGTAACATGATTGCCATCCACAACGTGGTAGCGGCATCGGCCACCGTCGGCCTGCTCGGACGTGAGGGCGTTACCCTGCGCAAGACCTTGCTGCCAACTATCTATTACGTCACCTTTGCCGGCCTGCTGATGATGCTGGCGATCTACGTGCTAGGTATCAGCGATCCGCTGAACGCAGCGGGAATCACCACCACAGGTAGCTGATTCCCCAGTGCGGATAAAAGGGCGGCGCACTGATGTGCACCGCCCTTTTTTATTGCCAGCCCTCCAGGCGCAAGGTTGCCCGCTCCAGTCGCTGGCCTTCGTTTTCGATATCCCGCAGGTTGTCTCGAATACTGTGAATATGATCCATCGCCGCGCGCTTGGCCTGGGTCGGCAAGCGCTCCATCACCGCGTGGTAGAGCCGGGCATGCTGGCGATCCAACTGCCGCTTGTGCGTCGGCCGGTGGTAGAGGTTCTGCACCGAGGCGAACACCGAGCCCAGCAACAACTTGGTCAGCGACTGCAGGGTATGCACCAGCACCGGGTTATGCGAGGCGTCGCAGATCGCCAGGTGAAAGGCGTGGTCCAGGTGCGCCAGGGTTTCCGGGTCCCGCGCCGGGCCGCCGGTATGGGCGGCGACCATTTCATCATAGCGCCGCTGGATCAATACAAAATCGGCATCGGTGCCGCGCAGCGCCGCCAGCCGCGCCGACTCGCCTTCGAGCAGGGCGCGCACCTCAAGCAGATCGAACAGCGTCCGTGGGTGATTGTTGAACAGGTGCATCATCGGCGTCTCATCCCGATTGCCCATCAGGCTGGCAACGTAAGAGCCGCGTCCCTGGGAGGTCTTGATCAGCCCCCTGCCGCGCAGTACCTTCAGCCCTTCACGCAGGGCGCTGCGGGAAATGCCCAGCTTCTCGCACTGCTGCCGCTCGGATGGCAGCATCTGGCCCATTTTCAGCACACCGTCCGCGATCAGCTTCTCGATACGGTCAGCAACCACATCGCCCACCTGGCGACGCTCCGAAGCATTTTCAACCATGACCTCACCCTTCTTGGCAAAACTGGTCATACCAGAGTAAGGATGGCGCGTTTACAAATCCACTATATTTTTGTGATTGCCTGTATCTCACGCGCCATGGCAAACAAAATCAGCAATATGAACGCAACAAACTGGTCCGACCAGCTGGTTTTAGGCTGGACGTCGGCCGCCCAAAGCAGCAGTATTCGAAGCCAGAAGTGGGTCCCAAGACCATCGATAACAAACAGGTGATATCCGTGAACCTTCTCTATGATGAAAAGCTCGACGGTCCTCTGCCTCCCGTAGACAAGGCGGGATTGATCAACGAGCTGCGCCAGACACTGCCTGATCTGGAACTGCTGCACGAACGTGAAGACCTGCAGCCCTACGAATGCGATGGGCTGTCGGCCTACCGCGTCATGCCCCTGCTGGTGGTGATGCCCGAGACCGTTGAGCAGATCGAGACCTTCATGAAGATCTGTCATCAGCGCCAGGTCCCGGTCGTGGCCCGTGGTGCCGGTACCGGCCTGTCAGGTGGCGCCCTGCCGCTGGAAGGCGGTGTGCTGCTGGTGCTCGCGCGCCTGAAGAACATTCTCGAGGTCAATCCCGAGGGCCGTTTCGCGCGGGTTCAGCCCGGCGTGCGCAATCTGGCGATCTCCGAAGCCGCCGCGCCCTATCAGCTGTACTACGCCCCCGATCCGTCGTCGCAGATTGCTTGTTCGATCGGCGGCAATGTGGCCGAGAATGCCGGCGGTGTACATTGCCTGAAATACGGGCTGACCGTACACAACCTGCTGAAAGTGGAGATTGTCACTGTTGAGGGCGAGCGCATGACGCTCGGTTCCGACGCACTGGACAGCCCCGGCTTTGACCTGATGGCACTGTTTACCGGCTCCGAAGGCATGCTCGGCATCGTCGTCGAGGTCACCGTCAAGCTGCTGCCGCGGCCCCAGGTCGCCAAGGTATTGATGGCCAGCTTCGATGACGTGGGCAAGGCCGGCAAGGCTGTGGGTGACATCATTTCCGCCGGCATCATCCCCGGCGGGCTGGAGATGATGGACAACCTGGCCATCCGCGCGGCCGAGGATTTCATCCACGCCGGCTATCCGGTGGAGGCTGAAGCCATTCTGCTGTGCGAGCTTGATGGCGTCGAAGCCGATGTTGCCGATGAATGCGAGCGGGTGCGCCAGGTGCTGGAGAACAGCGGCGCGACCGCTATCAGCCAGGCCAAGGATGACGCCGAACGCGCGCTGTTCTGGGCCGGGCGCAAGAATGCCTTCCCGGCGGTGGGTCGCATTTCGCCGGACTACTACTGCATGGACGGTACCATTCCGCGCCGCGAACTGCCCAAGGTGCTGCAGGGCATTGCCGACCTGTCCGCCGAGTACGGCCTGCGCGTGGCCAACGTGTTCCATGCCGGTGACGGCAACATGCACCCGCTGATCCTGTTCGATGCCAACCAGGAAGGCGAGCTGGAGCGCGCCGAAGCGGTCGGCGGCAAGATCCTCGAACTCTGCGTCGCCGTGGGAGGCTCGATCACCGGGGAGCATGGCGTCGGCCGGGAGAAGATCAACCAGATGTGCTCGCAGTTCAACGATGACGAGCTACTGACCTTCCATGCGGTGAAGGCCGCGTTCGATCCCGATGGCCTGCTCAACCCGGGCAAGAACATCCCAACACTGAACCGCTGCGCCGAATTCGGTGCCATGCATATCCATAATGGCGAGTTGCCCTTCCCTGAACTGGAGCGTTTCTGATGTCGGCCCAACACGAACATGCCCATCGCCCTGGCGAACGCGCCGCGTCGGCCAGTGAACAGCAGCTGCAGCAGCAGGTGCTCGATGCTCTGCACAGCAACACCCCGCTGGCGATCCAGGGCGCCAACAGCAAAGCCTTTCTCGGCCGCCCGGTCGATGGCCAGGTGCTGGATACCCGGGGCCACAGCGGCATCGTCAACTACGATCCCACCGAATTGGTGGTGACCGTACGCAGTGGCACTCCGCTGGTCGAGCTGCTTGCCGCGCTGGATGATCAAGGCCAGACATTGACCTGCGAGCCGCCGACCTTCAACGGCCAGGCGACGGTGGGTGGCATGATCGCTGCCGGCCTGTCCGGCCCGCGCCGCCCCTGGTCTGGCGCAGTACGCGACCTGGTGCTCGGCACCCGCGTCATCACCGGTCATGGCAAGCTGCTGCGTTTTGGTGGTGAAGTCATGAAGAACGTGGCGGGTTATGACCTGTCCCGCCTGATGGCCGCCAGTTTCGGTCAGCTCGGGGTCATTACCGAGGTGTCCATGAAGGTGCTACCCAAGCCGGTCAGCAGCCATCACCTGCGTCTGGAGCTGCCCGTCGAGAGGGCGCTGCTGAAGCTCGCCGAATGGGGCCAGCAGCCGATTCCGATCACTGCTGCCAGCTACCTGGACGGTCATCTGCATCTGCGCCTGGAAGGCGGCGTGGGTTCGGTGCGCTCAGCCGCCGACCGTATCGGTGGCGAGGAACTGGATGCCGGTTTCTGGACCCAGCTCAATGAACAGCAACTGGACTTCTTCCAGGACCCACGGCCGCTGTGGCGCCTGTCGCTGCCACCGCTGACGGCGGAACTGGAGCTGCCCGGCGCCAGCCTGCTCGACTGGGCCGGTGCCCAGCGCTGGTTGAAGTCCGACGCCGCTGCCGAGGAACTCCAGGCACTGGCCAGCCGTCACGGCGGTCATGCCACCTGTTACCGCGCCGGCGTCACAGATAGCCCGTTCCAGCCCCTGACACCGCTGCTGCAACGCTATCACCGCCAACTGAAGAAGCAGCTCGATCCTCAGGGCCTGTTCAACCCCGGCCGGATGTATCCCGGGCTCTGAGACTGAAGAGGTAACATCATGCAAACCAATCTCACTGAAAAGGCGCGCAAGCTGCCGCGCGCCGAAGAGGCAGAAAGCATTCTGCGCTCCTGCGTGCATTGCGGCTTCTGCAATGCGACCTGCCCGACCTATCAGTTGCTCGGCGACGAGCGCGACGGTCCCCGCGGGCGTATCTACCTGATCAAGGCATTTCTCGAAGGCGAAGCCACTACCCGGGAAACCCAGCTGCACCTGGACCAGTGCCTGAGCTGCCGCAACTGCGAAACCACCTGCCCGTCGGGGGTGAAGTATCACAACCTGCTGGATATCGGCCGCGAAGCCATGGCCAGCGAGATCGAACGTCCGCTGCAACAGCGCATGCTGCGCTCGGCGCTGCGCCATGTGGTGCCCAACCCGGTGATCTTCAACCCGCTGCTCAAGGCCGGCCAGGCAGTCCGCACCTTCATGCCAGCGGCGGTCAAGGACAAGATTCCGGCCAAACTGGCTCCAGGCAAGCCGCGCCCGGCCCCGCGCCATGCCCGTCACGTGCTGATCCTCGAAGGCTGCGCCCAGCAGGGCCTGTCGCCCAACACCAACGCCGCCACGGCACGCGTGCTGGACCGGCTGGGTATTTCCATCAAGCCGATCAGCGAGGCCGGCTGCTGTGGCGCGGTGGACTACCATCTGGATGCCCAGCAAGCCGGGCTCGACCGCGCGCGGCGGAACATCGACGCGTGGTGGCCAGCCGTCGAGAATGGCGCCGAGGCGATCATCCAGACCGCCAGCGGCTGTGGTGCCTTCGTCAAGGAATACGCCCACCTGCTGCGCGATGATCCGGCCTATGCCGAAAAGGCGCGCAAGATCAGCGCCCTGGCGCTGGATCTGGTCGAAGTGCTGGAGAAGGAAGATCTGCAACCGCTGCAGGTCAAGGCCACGCAGACCCTGGCCTTCCACTGCCCCTGTACTTTGCAGCATGCCCAGAAATTGGGCGGGCGCGTGGAACCGATCCTGCGCAAGCTGGGTTTCAGCCTGACGCCGGTAGCCGATGCGCATCTGTGCTGCGGCTCGGCCGGCAGCTACTCTATTACCCAGCCGGTACTGGCCAAGCAGCTGCGCGACAATAAACTGAACGCGCTGGAAGCCGGCAAACCCGATACTATCGTCACTGCCAATATCGGCTGCCAGACCCATCTGGGCTCGGCCAACCGAACCCCCGTGCGCCATTGGATCGAAGTCGTCGAAGACGCAATCAACTGACCTCCCAGGAGATAACAAGATGCTGAGCAAACCCGTACTGACCCTCGAAGAAGCCAACCGTATGATCGACGCGGCCTTCGCTGAAGCGGACCAGAATGAATGGAAGGTCACCGTCGCCGTGGTCGATGACGGCGGCCATATCCTGGCCATGCGCCGGATGGATGGCTGCGCGCCAATCGCTTCCTACATCGCACCGCAGAAAGCCCGCAGCGCTGCTCTGGGTCGCCGCGACACCAGTGAATTCGAAGCCATGATCAATGGCGGCCGTACTGCCTTCCTGTCCGCTCCGGAAGTGTCCGGCCTGCTCGAAGGTGGCGTGCCGCTGAAGGTCGAAGGTCAGGTTGTTGCCGCCATCGGCGTTTCCGGTGTCAAACCGGATCAGGATGCCCAGGTCGCCAAGGCCGGCATCGCCGCACTGTAATCCGAGGAGGATCCTGACATGACTCAACGCAAGGACATCCAGGGCCTGCAGATCGACACGGCCCTGCATCAGTTTATCGAGCAACAGGCATTGCCTGGCACCGGCGTCGACGCTGCCGCGTTCTGGGCCGGTTTCAGCGAGCTGGTCCACGACCTGGCGCCGAAGAATCGCGCCCTGCTGGCCGAACGTGACCGCCTGCAGACCGAGCTGGACCAATGGCACAGCGCCAACCCCGGCCCGATCCGGGACATGGCGGCGTACCGCGAATTCCTGACCTCCATCGGCTATCTCAAGCCGGTACCGGCGGACTTCCGCATCACCACCGCCAACACCGATATCGAGATCACCCAGCAGGCCGGTCCGCAGCTGGTAGTACCGGTTATGAATGGCCGTTACGCGCTGAACGCCGCCAACGCCCGCTGGGGCAGCCTGTACGACGCCCTGTACGGCACCGATGCGATCGCCGAAGACGATGGCGCCGAGCGCGGTCCGGGCTACAACCCGGTGCGCGGCGACAAGGTCATCGCCTTTGCCCGTGACTTCCTCAACCAGAGCATCCCGCTGCAACAAGGCGACCATACCCAGGCCGAAGCCTACCGCGTGCAGGACGGCCAGCTGCAGGTCACCTTGCTGTCAGGCCAGACCACCGGCCTGCAGAACCCGGCGCTGTTCGCCGGCTACCAGGGCAACCCGGCCAACCCGGATGCGCTGCTGTTCGTCCACAACGGTCTGCACTTCGAGATCCAGATCGACCGCGAGCACGCCATCGGCAAGACCGACGCTGCTGGCGTGAAAGACGTACTGATGGAAGCCGCAGTATCCACCATCATGGATTGCGAAGACTCCATCGCCGCCGTTGATGCTGAAGACAAGGTCCTGGCCTACGGTAACTGGCTGGGTCTGCTGCGTGGCGACCTCGAAGAGCAGATGGAAAAGGGCGGCCGCGCCATGGTCCGCCGGCTGAACCCCGACCGCCAGTACACCACCGCCGACGGTGGCGAGCTGACCCTGCATGGCCGTTCGCTGCTGTTCATCCGCAACGTCGGTCACCTGATGACCAACCCGGCGATCCTGCTGAAAGACGGCAGCGAAATCCCCGAGGGCATCATGGACGCCGTCTGCACCAGCCTGATCGCCATCCACGATCTGCAGCGCAAGGGCAACTCGCGCACCGGCAGCATCTATATCGTCAAACCCAAGATGCACGGCCCGGATGAAGTGGCGTTCGCCAATGAACTGTTCGGTCGCGTCGAGCAACTGCTCGGCCTGCCGCAGAACACCATCAAGATGGGCATCATGGACGAGGAGCGCCGCACCTCGGTCAACCTCAAGGCGTGCATCGCCGCAGCCAGCGCCCGGGTAGCCTTCATCAACACCGGCTTCCTCGACCGCACCGGCGACGAGATGCACACCGTAATGCAGGGCGGCCCGGTATTGCGCAAGGGTGACATGAAGCCTACCGCGTGGATCCAGGCTTACGAGCGCAACAACGTGCTGGTCGGCCTGACCTGCGGCCTGCGCGGCAAGGCGCAGATCGGCAAGGGCATGTGGGCCATGCCGGACCTGATGGCAGCCATGCTGGAGCAGAAAGTCGGCCATCCCAAGGCCGGTGCCAATACCGCCTGGGTACCCTCGCCGACCGCCGCCGTGCTGCACGCACTGCACTATCATCAGGTCGATGTGCAGGCTGTACAGCAGGAGCTGGAGAAAATCTCCCTGCAGAATGAGCAGGAAGCCCTGCTCAACGGTCTGCTGACCGCGCCGCTGGCGGAACAGGCCAACTGGAGCGATGAAGAGAAGCAGCAGGAGCTGGACAATAATGCCCAGGGTATCCTCGGCTACGTGGTGCGCTGGGTGAACCAGGGCGTCGGTTGCTCCAAGGTGCCGGATATCAACAATATCGGCCTCATGGAAGACCGTGCCACCCTGCGCATCTCCAGCCAGCACATGGCTAACTGGCTGCATCACGGCGTGGTCAGCAAGGAGCAGGTGATCGAGACCTTCGAGCGCATGGCCAAGGTAGTGGACCAGCAGAACGCCGGTGACCCGGAGTACAGCCCCATGGCCACTGACTTCACCAACTCGCCGGCCTACCAGGCGGCCCTGGACCTGGTGTTCAAGGGTCTGGAGCAGCCCAGCGGCTATACCGAGCCGTTGCTGCACCACTGGCGGCAGGTCGCCAAGGCGCGCTGATCGGCGCCTGACCTGCGCACCTGGCAACGCCCCCGATTCCGGGGGCGTTTTCTTTTGTCGTCCACCCTACCGACCACCGGTTATCCGCAATACCCGAACGGCGTCTCACTGCTGCCTTCGCCACTTGCCAGCGCGCCGATTGAGTGCAAGTCTTAGGCAGTCATCAATGGAGTGAAACAGTATGTTCCGGTTACCCCTGGCCGCCACCCTGTGTGCCCTGCTGCTCGCCGGCCCGGCGGGCGCGCAGATCTATTCCTGGACCGATGCGGACGGAAACCGCATCTTCTCCGATCAGCCCCGTCCTGGTGCCAGCACCGTTGAACTGGGGCCGACCAATGTCATCGCGCCGGCGCCGGCCGCTGCGCAACCCAGGTCCAGCGACCCGCCGACCGACAGCGGCAACGCGAGCTTCTATCGGGAGCTGAACATCACCAGCCCCGCCCATGACAGCAATATCCGCAGCAACGAAGGTGATCTCACCCTGGTAGTGCAGACCGACCCGCCGCTCAGTGGCAGCCATCTGCTGCGGGTATCCCTGGACGGGGTGCTGAGCGACAGCGCCGTGCCGGGCAACGGTGCGGCGATGCATCAGTTGACGGTGCGTAATGTCGACCGGGGCAGCCACCAGGTTGCCGTGGTCGTGGTCAATGCCCGGGGTGAAGAGCTGCAGCGCAGCGCGCCGATCACCGTGCACCTGCAACGCACCTCGCTCAACCAACCGGGTCGCGGCGGCGCCAATCAGGCACCCCGGGCGCCCGCTGCACCCAGAGCGCCCAATGTGCCCAAGCCGGGTACCGGCGGTTAAGCTACCTTTGCGCACCATTATGGTGCGCATGCCCCTTTTTCGTGCCATAGTGATTCGCCGACCGGACACTGCCCTGGCACGCTTCCAGTTGCTCTTTCTCTGCCGTGCCCGGCATACAGCGGACCGCTGCCCAAGTATATGCCCAAGCTCTGCGCACGCGCCGGGCAGCACGCGCTGATCTGGTTCGCTTCTTGCAACAGCTGGCGGAACAGCCGCCCACAGCGTCGTGGATAATGCCCCATGCTACCTAATCTCTTTCTGCGCCAGATTCTGGATAACCTGACCACCGCGGTACTGCTGCTGGATGCCGACCTGCAGGTCAACTATATGAACCCCGCAGCGGAAATGCTGCTTGAGGTCAGCGGTCAGCGAGTCACTGGCCAGCGCCTCGACAGTCTGTTCAGCGATTCGGTGGAGTCCCTCCAGCCCCTGCGCAATACGCTGGCCACCGGGAGCCCCTTCACCAAACGCGAAGCCCAGTTGAACCTGAGCAATGGCCAGGCGCTGATTGCCGATTATTCGGTCACGCCGGTCAGCGCAGAGGAGCGCAACTGGGTATTGCTGGAATTGCTGCCCCGTGACCGGCTACTGCGCATCACCCGGGAGGAGGCGCAACTGTCCAAGCAGGAAGTGACCCGGATACTGGTACGCGGGCTGGCCCATGAGATCAAGAATCCGCTGGGTGGCATCCGCGGTGCGGCGCAACTGCTGGCCCGGGAACTGCCGCAGCCGGAGCTGCAGGACTACACCGACGTGATCATCCAGGAGGCCGATCGCCTGCGTAACCTGGTTGATCGCATGCTCGGCCCCTACCGCCCGCCGCAGCTGTCACGCATCAACATCCATGAAATCACCGAGCGGGTCTGCAGCCTGGTGGAAGCCGAAACCCAGGGCGACTTGCAACTGCTGCGTGATTACGATCCGAGCATCCCGGACCTGATGGGTGACCGCGAACAGCTGATCCAGGCGGTGCTGAACATCGTGCGCAACGCCATGCAGGCGCTGCTCGCCGAACCGGCCACCCAGCATGGTCAAATCACCCTGCGCACCCGTACCCTGCGCCAGTTCACCATCGGCCCCCGGCGCCATCGCCTGGTATGCCGGCTGGAGATTTTCGATAACGGCCCCGGCATCGCCCCGGGCATCGTCGACAGCATCTTCTACCCGATGGTCAGCGGGCGCGCCGACGGCACCGGCCTTGGCCTGTCGATCACCCAGAATATCGTCACCCGGCACCACGGCCTGATCGAATGCGAAAGCGTGCCGGGTTGCACCGTTTTTACCCTGTTTCTGCCGCTTGAATTCACTCCGGGAGAGGAAGAATGACTCGAACTGCTGACGTCTGGATCGTCGACGATGACCGCTCCATCCGCTGGGTATTGGAAAAGGCTCTGCAACAGGACGGGATGCAACCGGTGTGCTTCGACAGTGCCGACAGCGCCTTGGCCCGCCTGCAGCGCCAGCAGCGCCCCGATGTGCTGATCAGTGATATCCGCATGCCCGGCACCAGCGGCCTGGAGCTGCTGTCGAGCATCCGCGAGCGTTATCCGAAACTGCCGGTCATCATCATGACCGCCCATTCCGACCTGGACAGCGCCGTGGCGTCCTACCAGGGCGGCGCCTTCGAGTATCTGCCCAAGCCCTTCGATGTGGATGAGGCGGTATCGCTGGTGCGACGCGCCCTGGCTCATAGCCATGAGGATGATCACAGCGCTGGCGACCAGATCAGCCACACGCCGGAAATCATCGGCGAGGCGCCCGCCATGCAGGAGGTGTTCCGCGCCATCGGCCGGTTGTCCCACTCCAATATCACCGTGCTGATCAATGGTGAATCCGGTACCGGCAAGGAGCTGGTGGCCCATGCGCTGCACCGCCACAGTCCGCGGGCACGCAATCCCTTCATTGCTCTGAACATGGCGGCGATCCCCCATGATCTGATGGAATCGGAGCTGTTCGGTCACGAAAAAGGCGCTTTCACCGGCGCCGCCATGCAGCGCCGCGGACGCTTCGAGCAGGCCGATGGCGGCACCCTGTTTCTCGACGAGATCGGCGACATGCCCGCCGAAACCCAGACCCGCCTGCTGCGGGTGCTGGCCGACGGCGAGTTCTACCGGGTCGGTGGGCATACGCCGATCAAGGTGGATGTGCGGATCATCGCCGCTACCCATCAGGATCTGGAAAGCCTGGTGCAGGCCGGCAAGTTCCGCGAGGATCTGTTCCACCGCCTGAACGTCATCCGCATCCATATCCCGCGCCTGTCCGAACGCCGGGAGGATATCCCGACACTGGCCCAGCATTTCCTCTCCCGCGCGGCCCAGGAGCTGGCCGTGGAGCCCAAGATTCTCAAGCCGCAGACCCGCGACTATCTGCGCGGCCTGCCCTGGCCGGGCAACGTACGCCAGCTGGAGAACACCTGCCGCTGGATCACCGTCATGGCGTCCAGCCGGGAAGTGCTGGTTGAAGACCTGCCGCCGGAGTTGCTCGTTCAGCACCAGGACAGTGCAGGCGACGGTCACTGGGAGCACAGTCTGCGCATCTGGGCCGACCGTGAGCTGGCCCGCGGCGTCACCCAGTTGCTGGATCAGGCAGTGCCTGCGTTTGAACGCATCATGATCGAGACCGCCTTGAAGCACACCGCCGGCCGCCGCCGGGACGCCGCACAGCTGCTGGGCTGGGGCCGCAATACCCTGACCCGCAAGATCAAGGACCTGGGCCTGGAATTGGGTGCAGATGAGGAGGACGACACCGAATGATCATGGATCTGCAATGAAACTGGCACACTAGCTGCTTAGTCTGTCAGTGGGTGTATTGGGGTGGCTCCGGTTCAGGCAGGCTGGGGTCACCTTTTTTTGGCTACGGCAAATACTGGAGGGCCGACGGCCAAGGTCGCTCCTGCTGAAAGCGTATCCCCGCTGCCTCAATCTCTGTCTGGCTCCAACCAATTCCGGTTACACTGGCGCGTTTTTCACTGGAATGCGCCGCATGTTTCATATCGCCCTGCTCGAACCCGAGATCCCGCCCAATACCGGCAATATCATCCGGCTGTGCGCCAATACCGGCTGCCAGCTGCATCTGATTGAACCCCTGGGGTTTGAACTGGATGACAAGCGCCTGCGCCGGGCGGGACTGGATTATCACGAGTACGCACCGGTGCAGACCCATGCGGATCTGGCCAGCTGTCTGGCGAAGGTACAACCCAACCGGGTGTTCGCCCTGAGCACCAAGGGCCGGCAGTGCTACAGCGAGGTCAGCTATCAGCCAGGGGATCTATTTCTGTTCGGCCCGGAAAGCCGTGGCCTGCCTGCGGATATCCGTGACGCGCTGCCACCCGAGCAGGTGCTGCGCATCCCCATGCATCCGGATAACCGGAGCCTGAATCTGTCCAATAGTGCTGCGGTGCTGGTCTACGAGGCCTGGCGGCAACAGGGTTTTGCCGGGGCCAATTGAAGGCAGGGCGGTGGCAAGAGGCAGGAGCGGCCTTGTCCGCGAAGCTTTCTACAGCTCCTCGCGGACAAACCCGTCCCTAACCCGAAGCCGCAGAGGCTTAACGCGTCTTGATGACGATCTTGCCCACGGCCTGACGCGTGGTCAGGGTGGTCAACGCTGCTTCGTACTGGTTCATTTCGAAGGTCTGGGATACCAGCGGCTTGAGCTTGCCCTCGCTGTACCAGCGGAACAGCTGCTGGAAGTTCTCGAGGTTGGCCTGGGGCTCGCGCTTGGCAAAGGCACCCCAGAACACACCGACCACCGCAGCGCCCTTGAGCAGAGCCAGGTTGGCCGGCAGCTCGGGAATCCGGCCGCTGGCGAAACCGACCACTAGCAGCCGTCCGCGCCAGTTGATGCAGCGCATGGACTGGTCGAACAGGTCACCACCCACCGGATCGTAGATCACGTCAGCGCCCTGACCACCGGTCAGCGCCTTGACCTGCTCCTTGAGCTCGCCTTCGCTGTAGTTGATCAGCTCATCGGCGCCGGCCTGACGGGCAACTTCCAGTTTCTCGTCACTGGAGGCCGCCGCGATCACCCGGGCGCCCATGGCCTTGCCGATTTCCACCGCCGCCAGGCCAACACCACCGGAGGCGCCGAGCACCAGCAGGGTTTCGCCGGGCTGCAGATTGCCGCGCTGGGCCAGGGCGTGCATGGAGGTGCCGTAGGTCATGCTGAAGCCAGCCGCGGTGACGAAGTCCATATCATCGGGCATCGGCAGCACGTGAGTACCGGCGGCCGCTACTTTCTCCGCAAAACCGCCGTAGCCGGTCAGCCCCATGACCCGGTCGCCCGGCTTCAGATGGGTGACCTGACTGCCCACACTGGCAACCACACCGGCGGCTTCACCACCTGGCGAAAAGGGGAACGGCGGCTTGACCTGGTATTTGCCCTCGATGATCAGGGTGTCAGGGAAGTTGACGCCGGCGGCGTGGACATCGATGACAACCTCATTGTCCTTGGCGACCGGATCGGCGGTCTCTTCCAGCGACAGCGTGCTGGCAGGTCCGTAGGCTTTGCACAGTACGGCTTTCATGGTGGCTCCTTGATTGGGTATTTTCCACAGTCTAGCTGGGCCCACTGCGGTGGGGTCAATCACCATACCGGTGATTGATCACCCTGCATAAGACAACTGCCAGCCGCGGCAACTCCGGCGCCACCCGCCAGTCGTTACTGGCTCAGGTATTGCGCCACGTAGGTATCGAAGTCCACCTGATCGGCTGCCTCAACGGCTGCCTGATCCGCCAGCGACTGGGTAGCCACGGCGGCGAGCTCCTGCGACTGCGCGGCGCTCAGCGGCCGTGCCAGGAAATGCTCGCGGTGCGCCTCGGATTGCCCCAGGGCAAAGCGGAAGAAGCTGTTGCCGTGCTCGGCAATCGCCTCCAGCACCCGCGCCGAGGGGGTCAGTGCCGGATCATGCAGCTTGTCGCGCTGCAGCTGCAGGCTGTCACTGTGCGCGGTGGTCTGCCCGGCCTGATCCAGCAGGCTGGCGCAAGCGGCGATATTGTCCAGCAGGTGCTCGCCCCACTCGATCAGGCTGCACGGCTGGCCCTTGCGGATCAGTTGCAGACCCGGCTCGCGGCCGCGCTTGACTGCCAGCGCGAAGTTGTCGTTGCTCGTCCGGCACTCCTCGTCAGACATCGCCGGACTATCGGCCAGCGCGCAGAACAACAGGAAGCTGTCGAGAAAGTGCGCGGTGCTCGGCTCGATCCCCAGCGGACTGAACGGATCGATATCCATGCAGCGCACTTCGACATACTCCACGCCCCGCGCGGCCAGCGCGTGCACCGGCTTCTCGCCGCTGCGCGCCACGCGCTTGGGCCGGATCGAACTGTAGAACTCGTTCTCGATCTGCAACAGGTTGGTATTGAGCTGCTGCCACTGGCCATCGGCATCATGGGTGCCCAGCGCGGCGTAGGGCGCATAGGGCAGGCTGATCGCCTTCTGCATGCTGGCGATGTAGCTGTCCAGACTGTTGTAGCAGACGCTCAGGTCCGCCTGGGCATCGTTGTTGTAGCCCAGGTCGCTCATGCGCAGGCTGGTGGCGTAGGGCAGATACAGGCTCTTCTCGCCCAGTGGCTCCAGCCGGTGATCCCGCCCCTGCAGGAAGCTTGCACACAGCGCCGGCGATGCGCCGAACAGGTACATCAACAGCCAGGCGTAACGGCGGAAGTTGCGGATCAGCGCTACATAACGCTCGGACTGATAATCCTGCTCGCTGCGCGCGTCATGGTCCTGCTGACGCAGCGCCTCCCACAGTTCGGGCGCCAGCGAGAAGTTGTAGTGGATACCAGCAATGCACTGCATCGGTTTGCCATAACGCACCGCCAGACCGCGCCGGTAGACATGCTTGAGCATGCCCACATTGGAGCTACCGTACCAGGCGATGGGAATGTCCTCGTCACGGGCCGGCAACACGCAGGGCATGGACTCGGTCCACAGCCGCTCCTCGCCCAGCTCGCCATAGGTAAAGCGGTGAATCTCGTCCAGATGCTGGAACAGTCCATCGATATTCCGACTCACCGGGGTGATCAGCTCGATCAGCGCTTCGGAATAATCCGTGGTGATGGTCGGGTGCGTCAGCGCCGATCCCAGCCCGGCAGGATGGGGTTGCTGTGACAGAATCCCGCCGGCATCGATGCGCAGGCTCTCCTTCTCGATGCCATGCATGCAGGCAGCGAGGCTGCTCTGCAGCGCCGGCTGTGCCAGCAGGTCGAGGCGTTGCTTCAACAGTGGTGACAAGCGCGTCACTCCTCAAACGGTGAAAATGATCGGCGTCGGCTATCGGCGACCGGTTCAGATGCGGGCAAAGGTACCCAGGCACTTGGCGGCCAGCGCGCCGTCCTGCCAGACCTCGCCATCGACAACCATGGTCCGCGTGCCGGCATGCACCACCTTGGCCCGACATTCCAGTACCCCACCGGTGACCGCGCGGGTGTAGTTGATCTTGCATTCAATGGTAGCGGTTGCCTCATGGGCGTCCAGCCGGGCGTAGACGGCCGCGCCCATGGCCGAGTCCAGCAGACTGAAGATAACGCCGCCATGGACCCGCGCCGTGGTATTGAAATGCTGCGGGCTGATTTCCAGGCGCATGGTGCAGCCCTCCTGATCCAGGCTGACCAGCTCCAGGCCCAGGGATTCGGTGAAGGGGCTCATGCGGTTGTCCTGGATGTCGCTCAGTTTCGGGTGTTGGCTCATGGTTATCGCTTCTTCAGGTTCTTGGCATTGGCAAACAGGTTGGCAAAGGTACCACCGGCCTGTGGCGGGGAGCCAGCATGGCCCTTGTCTGCCCGCGGCTGGCGCGGACGATTGCGCTCACCAGCCGGAGCACCGGCACGGGCGTTGCTTGTGGCCCCGGGCTGGTCGCCCATGCGCATGGTCAGGCTGATGCGCTGGCGCGGAATGTCCACTTCCAGCACCTTGACCTTGACGATGTCGCCGGCCTTGACCACATCGCGCGGATCCTTGACGAAGCTGTCAGCCAGCATGGATATATGCACCAGACCATCCTGATGCACGCCGATATCGACGAAGGCACCGAAGTTGGCCACGTTGCTGACCACGCCTTCGAGCACCATGCCGGGCTCCAGATCGCTGATCTTCTCCACGCCCTCCTGGAAGGTAGCCGCCTTGAACTCGGGGCGCGGGTCGCGCCCGGGTTTGTCCAGCTCGCTGAGGATATCGGTGATGGTCGGGATGCCGAAGTGCTGGTCGGTATAGCGCGCCGGATCCAGCTTGCGCAGAAATGCCGAGTCGCCGATCAGGCTACGGATGTCGCGGCCGGTCTGCTCGGCGATCCGCTGGACCAGCGGATAGGCCTCCGGATGCACGGCGGAGGCATCCAGCGGGTTGCTGCCACTCATTACCCGCAGAAAACCCGCTGCCTGTTCGAAGGTCTTATCGCCCAGCCGGCTGACCTTCAGGAGTTCGCGGCGGCTGGCAAAGGCACCGTGCTGGTCGCGGTAGTCGACGATGTTGCGGGCGATGGTCGGATTCAGCCCCGATACGCGGGTCAGCAGCGGCACCGATGCGGTATTGAGGTCGACGCCGACGGCGTTCACACAGTCCTCGACTACCGCATCCAGGCTGCGCGCCAGCTTCACCTGGGATACGTCATGCTGATACTGGCCAACGCCGATGGCCTTGGGCTCGATTTTCACCAGCTCTGCCAGCGGGTCCTGCAGCCGGCGGCCGATGGATACCGCACCGCGGTAGGTCACGTCCAGGTCGGGGAATTCCTTCGCTGCCAGTTCCGAGGCGGAATACACCGAGGCGCCGGCTTCGGAGACGGTGATCTTCTGCATCTTCAGTTCGGGACACTGCTTGAGCAGATCACTGGCCAGCTTGTCGCTCTCGCGCGAGGCGGTACCGTTGCCGATGGCGATCAGGTTGACCTGGTGCTTGCGGCACAGCGTCGCCAGCACCGCCAGCGACTGATCCCACTGGTTGCGCGGTGCGTGGGGGAAGATGGTCGCAGTATCGACCAGCTTGCCGGTGGCCTCGATCACGGCCAGTTTGACGCCGGTGCGCAGGCCCGGGTCCATCGCCAGGGTAACCCGGGGCCCGGCTGGCGCCGACAGCAGCAGATCCTTGAGATTGCTGGCGAACACGCGGATGGCTTCATCCTCCGCCGCCTCGCGCAGCTCGCCGAGCAGCTCGGTTTCCAGATGGCCGGACAACTTGACCCGCCAGGTCCAGCGCACCACCTCGTTCAGCCAGCGGTCGGCAGGCCGGCCCTGGTCACTGATCTGCGCCGCCTCAGCGATCATGCCTTCGCAGGGGTGGCTGGCGGTGGCCGGTGCCTCCGGGTCGCCCAACTGCAGGGCGATGTTCAGAATACCCTCGTTGCGCCCGCGCAGAATCGCCAACGCCCGGTGCGACGGCACATTGCGCAGCGGCTCGTCATACTCGAAGTAGTCACGGAACTTGGCGCCCTCCTGCTCCTTGCCGGTCACCAGTCGGGACACCACCCGGCCGTCCTGGCGCAGGGCCTGACGCAGCCGTTCGAGCAAACGGGCATCCTCGCTGAAACGCTCCATGAGAATGTACTTGGCGCCGTCCAATGCAGCCTTGGTATCGGCCACACCCTTGTCGGCGTCAACAAAGTCGGCAGCCAGTTGTTCGGGATTCAGGTTCGGATCGGCATACAGCTGCTCGGCCAGCGGGCCGAGGCCGGCTTCCAGGGCAATCTGGCCCTTGGTGCGGCGCTTGGGCTTGTAGGGCAGGTACAGATCTTCCAGGCCGGTCTTGGTCTCGGCCTGGCGGATGTCGCGCTCCAGCTCGGGGGTCAGTTTGCCCTGCTCGCCGATGCTTGCCAGAATGCTCTGGCGGCGCTCCTCCAGCTCGCGCAGATAGCGCAGCCGTTCCTCGAGGTAGCGCAACTGGGTATCATCCAGGCTGCCGGTCACTTCCTTCCGGTAGCGAGAGATAAAGGGCACGCTGGCGCCCTCGTCGAGCAGGCCGACGGTCGCGGTCACCTGTTCGGGGCGCACCGCCAGTTCGGTAGCGATACGCGAGGCAATACTGTCCATGGCTAGATATCCACATCGATCATTTCAGACGCGGCAGTATAACCGAGTCGCCGCCGCGGGATGCAGCCCGGTCCCCCGACGATGGCCATCGGTTAGTCCATCGCACCGGGGGAAACCTCTTGTAACAATGGCCAGCTCCCGCGACAACTGGCATCAGCGACAATACATTTCTTCGAAAAAGGTGGTGGCCCTATGAGCAATGAAGGCGAAAAAATACTGATCGTGGATGACGACGCGGGCCTGCGTCGCCTGCTGGAGCGTTTTCTCAGCGAGCAAGGCTATCGCGCCCGCGCGGTGGAAAATACCGCGCAGATGGATCGCCTGCTCGACCGCGAGCTGTTTTCGCTGATCGTGCTGGACCTGATGCTGCCTGGTGAAGACGGCCTCAAGGCCTGCGCCCGCCTGCGTGAACGGGGCACCACCACGCCCATCATCATGCTCACCGCCAAGGGCGATGAAACCAGCCGCATCCAGGGCCTGGAGATGGGCGCTGACGATTATCTGCCCAAGCCCTTCAACCCTCGCGAACTGGTAGCCCGGATCAAGGCGGTGCTGCGCCGCCAGGCGCCGCAGATTCCCGGCGCGCCCTCAGCCGATGACAACGAAGTGACCTTCGGCGACTTCGTACTCAGCCTGGCCACCCGCGAACTCAAGCGCGGCGATGAAGTGCATATGCTGACATCCGGTGAGTTCTCCGTACTCAAGGCGTTGGTGCACCATCCACGGGTGCCCCTGACCCGCGACAAGCTCATGCAACTGGCCCGCGGTCGTGAATGGGATGCGCTGGAACGCTCCATCGATGTGCAGATCTCGCGCCTGCGCCGTCTGCTCGAACCCGATCCTTCCAAGCCGCGCTATATCCAGACAGTCTGGGGAGTTGGCTACGTCTTCGTGCCGGATGGCCAACAACAGTGAAGGGCGGCCCCGGCTGGCATCCGCTGCTGCCACGCAGCTTCTTTGCCCGCACTCTGCTGCTGGTACTGCTGGTCACGCTGTTTTCCAAGATCCTCACCCTGCTCTACCTGATGAGCAACGAGGACCTGTTGGTCGATCGCCAGTACAGCCACGGCACCGCCATGCTGGTACAGGCCTACTGGGCCAGTGGCCCCGAGGCCCGGGCCGATATGCAGGCGCTCTCCGGCATGGAGCTGATACACGAAAGCCTGGTGCCCCCGGGGGAAATCCATTGGCCCTATTCCGGCGTGTTCACCAATCAGCTGCGTGATGAGCTGGGTGACCGTACCCAGATTCGCGTACAGACCGTGGACCAGCCGGCGATTTGGGTACATCAGCCGAGCTACGGCGATCAGTGGTTGAAAGTGCCGCTGTACGCTCATCCACTGCGCGGTCACCGGATCTGGCTGGTGGTCAGCTGGTTGAGCCTGATCGGCATGCTCTCCACTGGCGCCGCCTGGATTTTCGTGCGCCAGCTCAACCGGCCGCTGAAGGTGCTGGAACGCGCCGCCCAGCGCATCGGCCAGGGCCACAGCGTGCGACTGCTGGATACCAGCGGCCCGGCGGAGATTGCCGAGGTGTACCGCGCCTTCAACCAGATGGCTCAGGATGTCGAGCAGGCCAACAATGACCGCGCTTTGCTGCTGGCCGGGGTGTCCCATGACTTGCGCACCCCGCTGACCCGCATGCGCCTGTCCACCGAGCTGATGTCCGGTGTCGAACCCGAACTGACCGACGGGATGATCCGCGATATCGAAGACATGGACGCGATTCTCGATCAGTTCATGGCCTATATCCGTGACGGCAGCGCCGAACCCATCGAGCCCTGCGATCTGAACGAGTTGATTCGCGAGGTGGTCGCGCCGGTCAACGTCAACGAGGATCTGGTGCGGCTATGGCTGGATCCGATTCCGGATCTGGCGCTGCGGCGGTTGTCGATCAAGCGGCTGTTGACCAACCTGGTGGAGAACGCGCTGAATCATGGCGGCACCGGGGTGGAGGTCTGCAGCTATCTGGAGCAGAGCGCCATTCAGCCCTGCGTGGTGGTGAGTGTGCTGGACCGCGGCCCGGGCATTGATCAAAGTGAAGGCGAAGACCTGTTCACGCCGTTCATTCGCGGCGACCGGGCGCGCTCCACCAAGGGCACCGGCCTGGGTCTGGCGATCGTCAAGCGTATCGCCGACAGCCATGGCATCAGCGTGCAACTGCTCAATCGCGCCGGCGGCGGTACCGAAGCGCGGCTGATGTTTCCGGTGCAGGTGGCCTGAGCGCAGCGGGCACTGAGGATGCGGGAGTCAAGCCCCACCTGAGCCATCCATGCCTGTCTGCTGCATGTGGAGCAAAGCCTCTGTTGCCAGGGATGGCAACAGGGAGCCTACAGGGACGTATTCACGGCGTCTTTGCGGAACATGCAGCAGACAGGCATGCTGCACGAACCAACAACAGAGCGAAGGCTCCTAGCGGGGCTGCCCGTTATTCCGCCGGCAGCACGCCGGCCTGCGCCAATGCCTGCTCGATAGCCGCCAGGTCGGGAATCAGCAGGGTTTCCGCTTCATCGGCCAGTCGCACCGGCTGGCTGACGAACTCGCTGGCGCTGCCCGCCGCGTCGATTTCCCCACGGATGATCTTCTTCGAGCGCGGGATACCACGTACCCGCATGGCGATAAAACTCGAACCCGCACGCCCACCCACCGCATTCAACACCAGGCTGCGCGGCGCCTGGGGCGGCTCCGCGGCGGGCTGGCCGAGCAGGACTTCGGGGTCAATCAGCGGTACCCGCTGGTCACGCCACAGTATCCAGCCGAGGAACCAGGCCGGCCCGTCATTCGCCGGCTGGCTGAGGCGATAGCCGACCAGTTCCGCCACCGCCACGTTGGGCAGCAACAGCGGTTGCCCGGCCAGGGGAACAATCAGGCCATTCAAGCTTTCCAGTGCATCTGTCATCGCATTATTCCTCTCACTGCGCGCCGTGCCTCAGGCATCCGCCGCACGTTCCTGTTCTAGCCATTGTTGCAGGGCGGCGGCCAACTCGTCGGGCGAGCCATCGCGACTGCTGTAGCCGGCTGTTCGCACGGCCTGGGGCATGGTTGAGCAGGCGGCACTGGCCGCGCTCTGCGTCCAGACTTCCATCCCCTGCCGACGCAGCCGACCGCAGGCGGCCACGCCATCCTCACCCATACCGCTGAAAATGATCGCCCCGCAGTGCGGCGCGAAGGTTCTGGCCAGCTCATCGAGTAAGGTTTCTATCGCCGGCTGATAGGCGCCGGGCCAGGGCTGTTCCTGCAGTTGCACCTGGCCTTCTGCACCAAAATGCAGCATCCGGCCGATCGGCGCTACCAGCACCTCACCATGCTGCAACTGGCTACCTTCCGTGCAGTTGCGGATTCGCCAGGCATTCTGACGACCGAGTATATGGGGCAACTGCGACTCGAAGCCGGCGTCGATATGTTGCGCGTAAACAAAGGCCACCGGCGCCTGCGCCGGCAGCACATCCAGGAACTGCTTGACCGCTGCCGGGCCGCCCAGCGACGCACCCAGCAGCCATACGCAGCGACGGCTGACGGGCAGCGGCGTCGGCACCAGCCGTACCGGCGGTGCCTGCGGCGCGTCACCCAGCAGCGCGCTGAGTTTCTGTAACAGCCGGCGCTGCCAGCGGACATGATCCTCGTGTTCGGGCGGCGGTATCTCCCCCGAGCCAAGCAGCACCGGTACCGGGCTGGATTCCAGTAACCAATCCGCCAGTGCTGATTCGTCTGGCATATCCAGTAGCCACAGATCCGCCACCACCTCGGTCAGTTCGCTGAGCTGGACCCGCTCCGGCGCGGTGTCGAAGACCAGTTGGTAGCCGAAGCCCTGGACCGCCTGGCCCAACGTCCGGCGCCCACGCTCACTGCTGACCAGCAGCGCGATGGTGGGCGCCTGGGCGTCAGTCACGCAGCGCAACCAGGCTGTCGATAACCTCCAGCAGCTGGGTTTCCTGATAGGGCTTGCCGAGGTACTCGTTCACACCCAGGCTGCGCGCCCGTTCACGGTGCTTCTCGCCGGTACGCGAGGTGATCATGACAATCGGCAGGTCTTTCAGCCGCTCGTCATGGCGCACCAGTGTGGCCACTTCAAAACCGTCCATGCGCGGCATTTCGATATCCAGCAGCATGATGTCCGGTTGGATATCCTGCAGGCGCGCGATGGCGTCGACACCGTCCTTGGCGGTCACCACCTCCATGCCATGGCGCTCCAGCAGGCGGGTAGTCACCTTGCGTACGGTGATGGAGTCATCCACCACCATCACCAGCGTCGCACGGTGGGTCGGCGTCGCCCCCGCCGCGGCCCTTTCGGCAGCCAGTTGCTGCTGCGAAAGCAAGGC
The DNA here is from genome assembly GCF_900114735.1 of Halopseudomonas bauzanensis. GTDB lineage: Bacteria > Pseudomonadota > Gammaproteobacteria > Pseudomonadales > Pseudomonadaceae > Halopseudomonas > Halopseudomonas bauzanensis. Next base: position 67,041 of record NZ_FOUA01000002.1, read on the forward strand.
CTGCTGGGCACGGATCACCGCCAGCAGATCGAGAATCACCACGACCCGGCCATCACCGAGGATGGTCGCGCCGGAAATACCCGGCACGACCGCGAACTGCTTGCCGAGGCTTTTCACCACGATTTCCCGCGAACCGGCCAGGGCATCGACCTGCACCGCCACGCTGTGATCGGTACCGCGCACCAGAATCACCGGCAGCGGCAGGCTGTGCCCGCTCAGCCTGGGCTGCTGGCCGGTGACCAGCAGGTCGCCGAGATAACGCAGGTCATAGGACTTGCCGGCATAGTCGAAGGGCGGCGCATCCGGCGCATAGTAGGCTTCCAGCTCATAGCCGGACACCCGCACAATACCTTCGATGGTATTCAGCGGAATGGCATACAGGTCTTCACCGGAATACACCATCAGCGCCCGGTTCACCGACACGGTGAACGGCAGGCGGATATTGAAGCTGGTGCCCTGGCCGGGCTCGGTGGCCAGGGTCATGCTGCCACCCAGCTGCTTGATCTCGGCATTGACCACGTCCATGCCGACCCCACGCCCGGAAATCTGCGTGATCTGCTGAGCGGTACTGAAACCGGCCTCAAGGATAAACTGCAACACTTCCTGGTCGGTCAGTGCCGCATCGGCGTCCATCAGTCCACGCTCGATGGCCTTGTCCCGCACCGCCTGCAGATCGACACCGCGCCCGTCATCGCTGAGGCGGATGACGATCTCGCTGCCCTCGCGGTGTACATCCAGGGTGACACTACCTGCCTCTGGCTTGCCTTCGGCCACGCGTAGCGCCGGCAACTCGATACCATGGTCGACCGCATTGCGCAGCATGTGCTCCAGCGGCCCCATCATGCGCTCGAGCACGCTGCGGTCCATCTCCCCTTCAGCGCTGCCCACCGCCAGATTGACCTGCTTGCCCAACTCCGAAGATACCTGGCGCACCACCCGACGCAGGCGTGGCAACAACCGCTCGAAGGGCACCATGCGGGTGCGCATGAGACCTTCCTGCAGTTCGGTATTGACCCGCGCCTGCTGCAGCAGCAGGGTTTCCGCATCGCGGCTGCGGGTGGCCAGGGTTTCCTTCAGGTCGAGCATGTCCGAGGCCGACTCGAATAGCGAACGCGACAACTGCTGCAGTTGGGAATAGCGGTCCATCTCCAGCGGGTCGAAGTCCTCGTAACCCTGCTCGATCTCTTCCTGGTGGCGTGACAGGATCTGCGCCTGGGTCTCCATGTCCAACCGGCGCAGCTGATCACGTACCCGCTCGATGGTGCTTTCCATGTCGCTCAGGGTCTGGCTGATGTCGCTGACCTGTTGCTCGACGCGGCCGCGGAAAATGGACGTTTCACCGGCCAGGTTGACCAGATCCTCCAGCAGCCCGGCGGGTACCTTGATGGTTTCCTGTACCGCGCCACGGCTGTTGGTCTGCGCGGATTCCCGGGTGCCTTCCATTGCCTGTTGCAACAGCGCCCGGACCTCGGCCAATGACCGCTCCGGCGAGACCGACAGCGGCGCCGGTGCCGGCATAATGGGCGTGACCCACTCGCCGGCATCCTGATGTCCATCGGCCAACTGCTCAATCATCGTCTGCAGCTCGGCCAGCATTGCGCTCAGCTCGTCGGCCGGCGCCAGGGTAGCCTGCTGCAGCGCGGTTTCCAGCTGGCGCGCCTGCTCCGCCACAGCGGTGCGACCGGCCAGACGGGCACTGCCCTTGAGCGTCTGGATGCGGTGCAACAGCTCATCAGCTGCTGCCGGTTCGGCGTCGCGGCGCGCCAGCAGATCAGCGCATGGCTGCAGCAACTCCAGCGCCTCTTCGATGAACATGCCGAGCATGCCTGCTTCCGCCGAGGGGGTAGCGGGCTGCGGTGGTGTTGCGTCGGCCACCGGGGCATCAGCCACGTCAGCCCACTGCGGCGGTTGATCCGGCTGGGCACGGAAATCGCGAATCGCCCGGACCAACCGCATGCCGTCACTGATTGGCCGCCCCGCCACTACGCCTTCGACCATGTCGGTCAAGCTGTCCTGGCAGGCCAGCAACAGCTCCGGCAAGCCGTCGATCAGGCTGAAGCGCTGCGCTACCAAGCCTTCATAGACAAATTCCAGCTCGTGGGCGAGATCACCCACCGGGCGGATTTCAGCCATCCGCGCGCCACCCTTGAGCGTATGCAGATCCCGCAACAGGGCATGCAGGGGGGCTTCGTTATCGGGTTCAGCCAGCCAGAACTGCAGGCTGGCTGCGGATGTATCCAGAATTTCCTGGGCTTCATCGAGGAAGATGTCCACCAATTCAGCGTCGGTACCGGCGTCCGCCGGATGCCAGGTGTCTGCTGCACCCTGGGCGATACTGCCGTCGAGCGCGGACACTTCGTCCATGCTGGGCGGGCTGATCTGGAACAGCGCCTGCAAGGCTGCCAGCTCATCAGCAGCCGGCTGCACATGCTGGTGCGCCGCTACCTGGTCCATCATGCCGATCAACCGATCATGGCCGCTGGCCAGACATGCCGCCACCTCGGCGGTGAAGGGCAGGCGCTGACCAATCAGCGCTTCGTGGACATCTTCCAGGCCCTGACAAAGCTCGTCGATCGCCGGCAATTCGACTTCCACCGCGACCTCGGCCAATGCCCGCAGAGCACGGGCCAGGCCGGTATGGTCGATGGCGGCAACCGGCGGCCAATGCGCCAGTTCATCCACCGCATCCAGCAGCAAGTCGACGCCCTCGGTGAGGAAGATCGACAACAGACTGGCATCGGATGGCCCATCCAGATCGGCCCGGCTGTTGTCGCGTCGCTCCATGCCATCGCGGTAGATGGCGTCCAGCCGCTGCAGGAAGGCATCGGTGCCAGTAACCGGTTCGACCGAGGCGGCATCCGCCCGGTCCAGCCAGGCTTCGAGCATATTCACCGCGTCGCGCAGCAGCTCGATCACCGCCTGGTCGGCCGGAATCAAGTTGCCCTTGAAATCCTTGGTCAGTTTTTCCAGTGGCGTCGCCAGCACCGCGATCGGCTGGATACCGGCCATGTGCGCGCTGCCCTTGAGAGTATGCAGCGCACGTTGCAGGCTGTCGCTGAGCGGACACGGCAGTTGCTGTTCGCTCTTGTCGAGGAAGCCGTTGATCTGCTCGATATGGGCCTGGGTCTCGGCGCGGAAGATCTTCAGCAGTAGCGGGTCCAGCTCTGCCGTATCTGCCAGCTCACTAGTCGGCTGGTCGACCTCCGGCTCAATGGTGATTGGCCCATCAGTCGGTTCGCTCGGTTCAGCATCCACCGAATAATCAGAGCCAGACGGCTCCAGCAGCGCTGCCATATCCGCAGGCTCGACGTCGGCTTGTTCGACCTCGGCCTGGACATCAGTTGCCAGCTCGGCTGCGATTGTTTCAGATTCGAATTCCGCCTCGATTTCAGCAACTGGTTCGGCAGCCCAGTCTTCTGCCGGCTCGCCTGATTCTGTCGGCGACGACGGAGCGACGTCATCAATGTCATCCAGCGCGGTCAGCTCCAGCTCCTCTATCGGCGGGAGGGCATCCATCGACTCGGCGGCCTCGGCCGGCTCCAGCTCTGCATCGGTAGACAGGATCTCCCGTTCGGCAGTCGGCAGACTGCAGGATTCGGTCTGGTCTTCCAGTACGGGCAGCGGTTCGCCACGAGACAGGGCATCAGCCTGTGCCGCCAACTGCTCGACCTCCGGCAGGGTACGCTGATGGCCAGCGGCAAAATCATCCAGCAGGGTGGGGATCAGCGCGCGTACCGCATTGACCACCGTGAATACCGCCGGGCTGGCCTCGACGTTGCCATCGATGACCCGGTTGAGCATATTCTCGACCGACCAGGCCAGCTCGGCCAGGATCCCGGCACGCACCATACGACCGCTACCCTTGAGGGTATGGAAGCCGCGCCGCACCTCGGTGCGGGCCGCCTTGTCCTGCGTGTCCGCCTGCCAGGCGGGCAGGTACTCATCGAAGCTGTCGAGCACTTCGCCGACTTCCTCGATGAAAATCTCCATGAGCTCGGGGTCCAGCTCATCATCGTCTTCGGACGCCGCCACGGCTGGCGTAACAGGTACGACCGGGGCAACGGGCTCGGGCGGCGTTTCCGCTGCGCAGTCCAGCGCCGCCAGTTGCTCCGGGCCATAACCGAGCGATGCCAGGCGCTCCTCGGCGACTGCAAGAATGCTATCGCCGCGGTCGGCATTATCCTCAGCCACCCGCTCCAGGTAGTAGTCGATGCTGGTAATGACATCGGCCAGCGCATCCAGCGCTTCCCAGTCGGGCACCTTGCGCTCGCGCACTAACTGCTGGCTCAGGTACAGCCGGCAGGCGGCAACCGCGCCGGCGGCACGCTCCAGGGGCAACATGGCCAGTCCGCCGCGCACACTGTTGAGCAGGTCATCCACCGGCTCCAGCTGGGCATGATCCCACTGCCCGGCGATAAAGGCATTGATCGCATCTCGGGTCTGTTCCAGCGCATTGCGCGCCTCCAGCACCACCTGTTGCTGCACCAGGAACATGTCCTGGGCGCCGGCCAGTTGCCGGCTCTGGCGATCATCTTCCTCGGGCTCGGTCGGGGTGCGATCCATGGCGAAGATGCCATGCAGGCTGGCTTCCACATAGAGCACGCCGCCGGCCACTTCCATCAATTGCGCATCACTCGGTGCGGTATCGGCGCGGCTCAGGATCTCGACCCGCTCGACCTGCTCCTGTAGCACGCGCCGCGGCTGGCCAAGGCCCAGCACCGCCAGGGTGTCGGCAATACGTTTCATCGCCGGCAACAACTCTTCGAGCAGTTGGGGCGCGCGCTCGGTACTGCGCACGAACAGATCCAGACGCTCCTTGACCTGCAACAGCTCCTCATCCAGCGCCTGGGCAACCGAATGCATGGTGCCGCGGTCCGGCCCGACCATGCGGTTGTCGCTGGCTGCTGCCTGATCATCTTCGCGCCACAGCGACTGCAACTGGTATTGCTGTCTCAGCGCAGTCAGTCGTGGGCTGTCGCCGTTACTCTTGGCCACATAGAACAGCAGGTTGCGCAGCAATTCCGGAGCTGGCGCGCGGTCGGCGATGCTGGCGGTATCGTCCAGCAGTTGACGCAGCTCGCGGTCAGCCTGGCGCAGGAGCTGGCGGATAGCGGCGCCATTGTCGATCGAACCCGTCTCCAGCCCTTCCGCCACGCCAGCGAAAATACTCCACAGCTCGGCGAAACCGGTGCCTTGGAAAAGGTTCTCCAGACGGCCGAAGACCCGAACCAGTTGGTGGGCGCTGGCCGGTACGTTCTGTTCACGGATGATTGCCGCATGGGCGATCTGCATGGCCTGGCGCAGCTTGCGCAACTGCAGGGTCACCTGCTCGCTGGTGAAATCGACCTGCTGGGCTGCCCCGGCTGATCTGCCCGCGGCGAGGTCGGGGCTGAACAGGGCGTTTTCCGACAACAGCTTTTCGCCCCGCGCGGTGCGCATGTCGTTGAGCAGCGGCAGCAACAGCAGCGGCAGGTCACGCCGACCACTCTGCACCCGGTCGAGGTAGGCTGGCATCTGCAGGATCGCCTGCATCAGCACTTCCAGCGCCTCGTTTTCCCGATGGCTGGTGCCATGCATCAGCGCCTGAGCAAGCTTTTCCATCTCCTCGGCCAGCAGGGCTGCGCCGTAGAATTCCACCATCTGCAAGGTGCCATGAACCTGGTGGATATAGGTCAGGCAAAAACGCAGGCGCGTCGTATCCTCGGGGTTATCTACAAAGGCTTCCAGGGCCTGACGCGCTTGATTCAGCGTCTCGGAAATTTCGCCTTTGACCCAGTCGAGGGCGACATAATCATGCCGATCACCCATAGTCACTCCAGACATTCCATGCTGTTCCGCCGCCGGTAAGCCTGTACCCGCTCATCGGGTACGCGCTCCAGCAGGGGATTATTCCAGTCCATTATTTCACCCGGCCCGATCACCAGCATGCCGCCCGGCGCCAACCGCGTTGCCAGCTGGTTGAGCAGGTCTCGACGGCGCCAGCGCCGGAAGTAGATGAGCAAGTTCTGGCAGAAAATGATATCCAGGTCCCGGATCGGGGCCTGGGCCAGTTCCAGGATGTTCAGTCGAGTGAAGCACACTCGGTCACGCAGCGCCGGCGTCACTCGATACTGTCCATCCTGCAGTTGTTCAAACCATTGCCCGCGTTCGGCATCGGTCAGGCCGCCCAATCGGCGGGCCGAATAGCAACCGGCGCGGGCTTGATCCAGCGCGTGCTGGCTGATATCCGTTGCCCACACACCGTAGTCGCGCCGTTCATGACCGTTCGCCGCCAGGCTCTGCTCCATGATGATAGCCAGAGAATAGGCTTCCTCGCCGCTGGCGCAACCGACACTCCAGAACTGCGCAGGCCGCTGATCATCCGCTGCCCGGCGCTGGTCGAGAAACCGTGCCACGCAGTCGAAGGATGCGCGGTGGCGCATGAAGCTGGTCTCACGTACGGTCAGCCATTCGACCAGAGCCGACCATTCCAGTGCCCCACTGATGCCCCGGGTGACGTGGTCGTAATAGGCCTGATAGTCGCGGATGCCCAGTTCACGCATGCGCGCACCGAGACTGGTCTGCAGATACGCCCGGCGCTGCTCGCTGACGCAAACGCCGGTACGCGTCTCCAGCAAAGCCTGCCACTGGCGGAACTGCGCTCCATCCATGTCTGGCAACTGCTCCAATGACCAGTGTGGCGTTGTCTGCACTGTGCGACTCCCGCTGTGCCATTATCCGCGGCGGCCGCAGCCGCCGCTTGCCCTCAGGCCTGCTCGGGCAAGGTGAAACCATCCACCGACTGCCGCATGCTTTCGGCCAACTGGGCCAGTTCGCCAATGCTGCGGGCGGTGGCGGTAGTACCTGCCGAGGTCTGCGAGGTGATCTCCTGGATGACGTTCATCGTGTTGGAGATGTGGCCCGCCGAGGAAGCCTGCTGTCGGGCGGCGTTGGAGATGTTCTGGATCAGTGCCGCCAGACTGGTGGATACCTTCTCGATCTCCTCCAGAGCGACACCGGCATCCTGGGTCAAACGCGCACCACTGACCACTTCGGCGGTGGTCTGCTCCATGGAGATAACCGCTTCGTTGGTATCGGTCTGAATGGTCTTCACCAGCGCTTCGATCTGCTTGGTAGCACCCGAGGAGCGTTCCGCCAGGCGCTGCACTTCGTCGGCTACCACCGCGAAGCCACGTCCGGCATCCCCGGCCATGGAAGCCTGGATCGCCGCGTTCAAGGCCAGAATGTTGGTCTGGTCGGCGATGTCGTTGATCAGGCTGACGATGTCACCGATTTCCTGGGACGATTCACCCAGGCGCTTGATTCGCTTGGAGGTGTCCTGGATCTGCTCACGGATGATATCCATACCGGAAATGGTGCTCTGCACCACTTCGTTGCCCTTGTTGGCAATGGCTACCGAGCGCTCCGCTACCGCCGCCGATTCTGCAGCGTTGGCCGATACCTGGTCGATGGATACCGCCATCTCGTTGACCGCCGCCGAGGCACCGGCTATTTCCTGAGCCTGGTGTTCAGAGGCTTCGGCCAGGTGCATCGCCGTGCCCTGGGTTTCCTGGGCCGCCATGGCCACCTGGGAGGCCGTGTGGTTGATGGTTTCCACCAGCGCGCGAAGCTGGTCAATGGAGAAGTTGATGGAGTCAGCGATAGCCCCGGTGAAATCTTCGGTTACCGTCGCCTCGGCGGTCAGGTCACCATCGGCCAGGTCAGCGATCTCGTCGAGCAGACGCAGAATCGCCGCCTGGTTACGCTCGTTGGTGGCCGCGGTTTCGGCCAGGCGCTGGCGGGTCTCGCGGGTCATCTGCACACCGATCAGCAGAATACTACCCAACGCGACGATGGCCAGCAGGTAACCCAGCAGGGTGTTCAACCAACGGGAATCACTGCGCTGCTCAAAGCCGGCGGACAGATCCGACACGTTATCCAGCAGTACCTGGGAATCGGTGAAGATATCGTTCGCGGCGGTACGTACCTGATACAGCTCAGGAGAAGTAAGCAGGATCTGATCCACCGAATCCGAAACGAAACTGAACAGGTCGGCAATTTCGGTGAGTCGGCTCACGGCATCAGGATCGGTTACCCGACTGATGTCCATGATCTCGTTGCCCTCCAGCATGCCCTGCAGGACGCGACCGAACAGGCTGGCGTCACGGCCAAAACTGTCCGCTGCCAGTACCGCATCGGCGTCACCGGTCAGTACCCGGTTCACCGAGCCGAGAATACGTTCGGCAAGCAGCGACTGACGCTGGGCGATGGAGACCTGCGCGGGGGACGCGCCGCTTTCGATCAGCACATCCACGACGTCTTCATATTCGATCTGCAGCTGCGGCACCGTGTCGGACAATGTCGCGGCTACCTCATGCAGCGACAGAACCGTGTTCTGGCTGTTGAGGATGGCGTCGGCGTTGTTCTTCACCTTGTCCCAGTCGGCCTGGGCCCGTGCCAGCGGTTCCTGCAAGGATGAGGGCGTCGGCGGCAGGCCGGTTTCCTCGCGCCCGTCGGTCAGATAACTCCAGCGCTCCTCGAAGTCGTTGCGCGCCTCCAGCAGCAGGCCGAAGGCCTCCGGCGTACCGGTGGCCGCTTCGGTCGCTGATTTGGAGATCTGCTGGGACAGTACCCGCAGCTCGCCGGAGTGACCGATGTATTCCGTATCGTATGAACTCTGGACGTTCAGATACAGGAAGTTGATGAACAGCAGGATCAATGACAGGATCAGCGCGGCAAACAGGCCACTGATCGTCCGATTGCTGCGCAAGGTCGACAGTATATTGGTATCAAGCTTTTTCATTTTCTGGCCCCTACCTGGCCTACCGCGTGCTTCTTAGAGTCCTGAATTGCATGCCGGGAACCGGCACGCCCCTCCCACGATCAGATCGCCACATCGAGAAACGCCTGGTCGCGCGCCAATGCTCGGAAATTGAATATCAGCGATACCTGCTCCCCGGTATAGGCGCCCACCACAAAGGGCCGGAGCTCCTCAGCGAGGGCCGGCACCGTGGTGGTAAAGCTGCTTACTGGAAAATGCTGCATGCCGAACAATTCATCGACCAACAGGCCGACAAACAGCTCGTCGCGGTCGAGTACCAGCACCCGGCGTTGTTTACGCGGGATGTTGGACGACGCGCCGAGAAAGTGACTCAGGTCGATGATCGGCAACAGCCGACCGCGCACGTTGGCTACGCCCCGCACCCAGGACTTGACCCGGGGCAGCGCGGTGTAGCGCGGCTCATGAAGGATCTCGCTGACCTCGCCCATGGCCGCGACCATCGGCTGGCCGGCCAGTCGGAAGCCGATGCCACTCCAGGTTTCGGCCACCGCCTGCTGCGCCGGCAAGCCGGCAGCCTGCCGACGGCAATGGGCCGCCAGCTGCAGCAGAAGATCGAAAGGATGTGTTGTGTCTGACATACCGTCCCTGTTGTCATGTGCCGTGCCGCGCGGCGTCGTCAGGCCTCGAGTACTGCCTTCAACGTCTGCACCAAGGTGGCTTCCTCCACCGGCTTGGTTAGATAGTCCCTGGCGCCCTGGCGCTTGCCCCAGACCCGGTCGGTTTCCTGATCCTTGGTGGTCACGATGATCACTGGAATACCAGTGGTCTCCGGATCCTTGGTCAGTTGACGGGTGGCCTGGAAGCCGTTGAGGCCGGGCATGACGATGTCCATCAATACCGCATCGGGTTTCTCCTGACGGGCCAGCGCTACGCCATCGGCGCCGTTTTCCGCCTTGAGTACCTCGAAGCCGTGTTTCTCCAACATGCCGGTGAGCTTGTACAACTCGGTCGGCGAATCGTCCACTACTAGAATGCGAGCCATTTATCCCCCTGGATAGTCAAATTGGGCCGTCGAGAGCTCAGGCCCCCGCGGATCCGGCCACTTTGGTTTCCGACTGCGGAACGTGGGCCCGGATGGCGCCCAGCAGTTCTTCCTTGCTGAATGGCTTGGTCAGATATTGATCGGAGCCGACGATACGCCCCTTGGCCTTGTCAAACAGCCCGTCCTTGCTGGACAGCATGATCACCGGGGTGGAGCGGAACGCCGAATTGTTCTTGATCAACGCGCAGGTCTGATAGCCATCAAGACGGGGCATCATGATGTCGACAAAGATGATATCGGGGTGATTGTCAGCGATCTTGGCCAGGGCATCAAAGCCGTCAACAGCGGTAATGACGTTACATCCAACCTTTTTCAGCAGCGTTTCCGCAGTGCGCCGAATGGTCTTGCTGTCATCAATCACCATGACTTTCAGGCTCTCGAAATTTTCATCCATAAACACAGCCCTTGTATAAACGTCGGTCAACTGCAAGGTGGTCTGGTTCCCGGCGGAGACCGGCCAATTCCATTTGCGGCTACTTTTAACATAGATTTCCCGGGCAATCCATAAACCCTTCTCGAAGATGAGACATGCGGTGACTTTCATCGCTGCCGGAGCAAAGGGTACACTGCGGCTACTTCCCCATCATGACAGCGACCCTCCAAACATGAGCATCGACATTGGCATCGTCATGGATCCGATCAGCGCGATCCATTACAAGAAGGACAGTTCCCTGGCCATGCTTCTGGCCGCCCAGCAGCGTGGCTGGAACTTGCATTATATGGAGCCCCAGGATCTGTATCTGCAGGATGGCCAGGCCATGGGCTGCAGCCGTCCACTGGAGGTCTTCGCTGATCCGCAGCACTGGTATCAGCTCGGTGATATGCGTCAGGCACCATTGGCCGAACTCGACGTGATCCTGATGCGCAAGGATCCGCCTTTCGATAATGAGTTCCTCTATGCCACGCATATCCTTGAGGCCGCTGAACGGGCCGGCGTGCTGGTGGTGAACCGCCCCGCCAGCCTGCGCGACTGCAACGAGAAACTGTTCGCCACCCAGTTCCCGCAATGCTGCCCGCCCAATACCGTATCGCGTCGGGCCGATGTGCTGCGTGCCTTCATCATCGAGCACAAGGATGTCATCCTCAAGCCGCTGGACGGCATGGGGGGCTCGATGATCTTCCGCGTGCGTCAGGACGACCCCAACATCAGCGTCATCATCGAGACGCTGACCGAGCATGGGCAGCAGCAGATCATGGCCCAGCGCTACCTGCCGGAAATCAAGGATGGCGACAAGCGCATCCTGATGCTCAATGGCGAACCGGTACCTTATTGTCTGGCGCGCATTCCCCAGGCCGGCGAGACCCGCGGCAACCTGGCCGCCGGCGGCCGTGGCGAAGCCCGTCCGCTGAGCGACCGGGACCGCTGGATCGCCGCCGAAGTCGGTCCCGAATTGCGCCGTCGCGGGCTGCTGTTCGTCGGCCTGGATGTGATCGGTGATTACCTTACGGAAATCAACGTGACCAGCCCCACCTGCATCCGCGAAATCGATGCAGCCTACGATACGGATATCGGCGGCAAGTTGATGGACATCATCGACCAGCAGCTCGAAGCGCGGCGCAGTGCGTAGACTTTTTCTCATCACCGGGGCAGACTGCGCAGCAGTATGCCCCCTCGTCAGGCTATGGATAGCATGAACACAGCAGCGATGCCGCCTTCAACCACTCGACCGGCTGCCCAGCCGGCCATCGAGCCCCGAGACCGTCTCGGCTTCACCCTGTTCCTGGCGGCCGTGTTGCACGCGCTGATCGTCCTCGGCATCACCTTCGACCTGCCCGACCCGAGCAAACTGTCCCGCACGCTGGAAATTACCCTGGCCAGTCAGCCGAGCGAGACCACGCCAGAGGATGCCGATTACCTGGCGCAATTCGATCAGGAAGGCAGCGGCACGCTGGATGACAAGGCCGCACCCAGCACACCGGAAGAAGCGGTATTCCAGGACAGCGAGATCAATCAGGTATCACCAGCCGAACCAGCCGCGCCGCCCCCTGCGCCCAGCGCGCCGGAGAAAGTCGTGACCACCACCGCGCCCGCACCGGACAAGGCCGTGCGCACGCCTCCCAAACCCGATCCGGTGGAGGCGCCGCAGACCATGCAGCGCTTCGACATGTCCCGCCTGTCGGAGGAAATCAGCAGTCTCGAAGCGCAGCTGGCCGAAGAGCGCCAGCTGTATGCCAAGCGGCCACGGGTGCACCGGATCAATGCGGCTTCCACCATGCGCGACAAGGGCGCCTATTACAAGGATGCCTGGCGCCGCAAGGTAGAGCGTATCGGCAACCAGAATTACCCCGCCGAAGCCCGCAGCCAGGGCATCTATGGCAACCTGCGGCTGCTGGTGGCGATCAATCGTGACGGCTCGTTGCGAGATGTGCAGATTCTCGAATCATCCGGCCATGCGGTGCTGGACAATGCCGCCATGCGCATCGTCCGGCTGGCCGCCCCTTACGCCCCCTTCACCGGCGAGCTGATGGACGTCGACGTACTGGAGATCATCCGCACCTGGCGCTTCGAACCGGGCGACCGGATTTCCAGTTTCTGAACCAGCGGGACGGGCATGATGCGTACAACTTCACCGCGTCATGCTCTTGCCCTTCCCGCCCGCGCGCCCAATACTATGGCGCATGACCCAGACCTTACCTACCTATCTCAAACATCACTTCCTGATCGCCATGCCGCACATGGACGACCCGCGTTTCGCTCACACCGTGATCTACCTGTGCGAGCACAACGAGGACGGCGCCATGGGCCTGGTGATCAACCAGCCCAGCGGCCTGAATCTCGGTGATGTGCTGGAGCAGACCGCACCTGAGCTGAGCGTGCCCCGGACCGTCAGCGATCGGGTGGTGTTCAACGGCGGCCCGGTACAATCCGAGCGCGGCTTCGTATTGCATCGCGGCCCACAGCAATGGGAGTCGAGCCTGGATCTCGGCCCGCTGCAGCTGACCACCTCGCGGGATATCCTCCTGGACATGAGCAGCGGCAGCGGCCCCGAGGATATCTTCGTCGCCCTGGGCTATACCGGCTGGGAAGCCGGCCAGCTGGACCAGGAACTGGCCGACAACGTCTGGCTGAGCTGCCCCGCCGATTACCAGATTCTCTTCGAGCTGGCAGCCGAGCAGCGCCTGGATGCTGCCGCTCGCCATCTGGGGATCGATCTCAGCCTGCTCACCAGTCAGGCAGGGCACGCCTGATGGGGGCGTCCCTGCAACGTGTGCTCGGTTTCGACTACGGCACCCGCCAGATCGGCGTCGCGGTCGGCCAGACTCTCACCGGCCATGCCAACCCACTCAAGGAACTGCGCGCCCGCGATGGCATTCCCGACTGGGACCAGATCGGCACGCTGCTCAAGGAGTGGCAACCCGATGCACTGATCGTCGGCCTGCCGCTGAACATGGACGGCAGCCCCAGCGAGATGAGCGCCCGTGCGGAGAAATTTGCCCGCCGCCTGCATGGCCGCTTCCAGCTGCCGGTGCACTGCGTGGACGAGCGCCTGTCCACCTTCGAAGCCAAACAAACCCTGCGGGACAGCGGACGCGGTGCACCGGCCAGCTACCGGGACAACCCGGTCGACAGCCTGGCCGCCGCCCTATTACTGGAAACCTGGCTGGCAGGCCAAAAGGAGAAAGAATGACTGCATTGCCTGACGTCGGCCCATTGCTGCAACGCATGGGACAGGAATTGACCGCCTGGCTGGACCGCACCCAGCGAACCGACCCCGCCATTGTCGGCATCCATACCGGTGGCGTCTGGATCGCGGAGCAGTTGCGCGATCAATGGTTGCCGAACGCGCCCCTGGGCACGCTGGATATCGCCTTCTATCGGGATGATTTCGCCCAGATCGGCCTGCAACAGGGTGTACGCCCCTCGGAACTGCCGTTCAGCGTGGATGATCGCCATCTGGTGCTGGTGGACGACGTGCTGATGACCGGCCGCACCATCCGCGCCGCGCTCAACGAACTGTTCGATTATGGCCGGCCGGCATCCGTGACGCTGGTCACACTAGTGGATATAGAAGCGCGCCAGTTGCCGATCCGCGCCGACATCCTCGGTGCCAGCCTGGCCCTGCCGCCTGGGCAGCGGGTAAAATTAGCCGGCCCGGACCCACTGCACCTGACCCTGATCAACGTCGCCCAGCCATGAGAGCCCAATGAGCCTGAAATCCAGCCAACTGCAACTCAACCAACAGGGCCAGCTGCGCCATTTCCTCGGCATCGACGGCCTGTCCCGCGAACTGCTGACCGAGATCCTGGACACCGCCGACTCCTTCCTCGAAGTCGGCGAGCGCGCCATCAAGAAGGTACCGCTGCTGCGTGGCAAGACCGTGTGCAACGTGTTCTTCGAGAACTCCACGCGCACCCGCAGCACCTTCGAGCTGGCCGCCAAGCGGCTGTCCGCCGACGTGCTCAACCTCGACGTGCAGACCTCCTCCACCAGCAAGGGTGAAACCCTGTACGACACCCTGCGCAACCTGGAGGCCATGGCCGCTGACATGTTCGTGGTGCGTCACGGTGATTCCGGCGCCGCCCACTTCATTGCTCGCAACGTCTGCCCGGATGTCGCCATCATCAATGCCGGCGATGGCAACCATGCCCACCCGACCCAGGCGATGCTCGATATGTTGACCATCCGCCGGCACCGGGCCGGGTTCGAGCAACTGTCGGTGGCCATCGTCGGCGATATCCTGCATTCGCGGGTGGCCCGCTCGAACATGGAAGCGCTGCGCATTCTCGGCTGCCCGGATATCCGCATCATTGCCCCGCGCACCTTGTTGCCGGTGGGCATCGAGCAATACGGCGTGCGGGTGTTCAACGACCTGCGCGTCGGCCTGCGCGATGTGGATGTGGTGATAATGCTGCGCCTGCAGAAGGAACGCATGCAAAGCGGGTTGCTGCCCAGCGAAGGCGAGTTCTACCGCCAGTACGGCCTGACCAGCGACAGCCTGGCGCTGGCCAAGCCCGACGCCCTGGTCATGCACCCCGGCCCGATCAACCGCGGCGTGGAAATCGAATCGGCGGTGGCCGACGGCCCGCAGTCAGTAATCCTCAACCAGGTGACCTACGGCATCGCCGTGCGTATGGCGGTCATGTCCATGGCCATGGCTGGACAGACCACCCAGCGCCAGTCCAGTCAGGGAGGGCAGTGAACATGCGTATCACCATTCAAGGCGCGCGGGTCATCGACCCGGCCAGCCAGTTCGACGCCATCACCGACCTGCATATCGATGCCGGTCAGATCAGCGCTCTGGGCCAGACGCCCGAAGGCTTTGTCGCTGCGCAGACCATCGATGCCCGCGGCCTGATCGCCTGCCCCGGCCTGGTGGACCTGAATGTCAGCCTGCGCGAGCCGGGCTTCGGTCGCAAAGGCAGTATTGCCAGCGAGACCCGCGCCGCTGCAGTCGGTGGCGTGACCAGCCTGTGCTGCCCACCCAACAGCCGCCCGGTACTGGATACCCCGGCCGTGGCCGAGCTCATTCTGGATCGCAGCGAGCGCGCCGCCCAGACCCGCGTATTCCCGATCGGCGCCCTGACCAAGGGACTGGACGGCGAGCATCTGAGCGAACTGGTGGCCCTGCGTGACGCCGGCTGCGTGGCCTTTACCCAGGGCCTGGCACCGATGAAAAGCAATCGCATCCTGCGCCGGGGGCTGGAATACGCCGCCGGCTTCGACCTGCCGGTCATCTTCACGCCGCTGGATCCGTCACTGGCCGAGGGCGGTGTCGCCCATGAAGGCCCGACGGCCGCCCGCCTGGGCCTGATCGGGATTCCGGAAAGCGCAGAAACCGTGGCCCTGGCGCGGGATCTGCTGCTGATCGAGCAGACCGGCGTCCGTGCCCATTTCAGTGGCCTGAGCAGCGCCCGCGCCATCGACATGCTGGCCGATGCCCAGGCCCGCGGCCTGCCGGTGACCGCGGACGTGGCCATGTATCAGCTGCTGTTGTGTGATGAAGATCTGGACGGCTATTCCAGTCTGCTGCATGTGATGCCGCCGCTGCGCAGCAGCGCGGACCGGCGCGCCCTGCGCCAGGCGGTGCAGAGCGGCGTGATCCAGGCCATCGCCTCGCACCACCAGCCCCACGAGTCGGAAGCCAAACGGGTACCCTTCGCCGCCTCGGCGCCAGGCATCAGCAGCGTGGAAATCCTGCTGCCACTGGCCTTGACCCTGGTCGCGGATGGTTTACTGGAGTTGCCGGCCCTGCTGGCGCGGCTGACCTGCGGGCCCGCGGGCATCTTCGGCCTGTCGGCCGGGCAGCTCACCGAAGGTGCCAGTGCCGACATCACGCTGTTCAACCCGGCGGTAACCAGCGAAATCGGCCAGCACTGGTTGTCCAAAGGTACCAACTGCCCCTTTATTGGCCAGAGTGCACCGGGGGCAGTCACCCACACCCTGTGCCAGGGGCGGCTGGTGTATCAGGCCTGAGTACAATAACCGGCGGTGTCAGTACCGCCGGTTATCATCCGAGTCTTCCAGTGCCAGGCCGTCTACCGCCTTGCCCATCAGATGCTTGCCATCGGTCTCCGAGCCCAGCTTGATCAGCAGCCGCAGGTCGTTGGCCGAATCGGCGTGGGCCAGCGCATCTTCGTAGGTGATCTCGCCTTGGCTGTACAGTTTGTACAGCGCCTGGTCGAAGGTCTGCATACCCACTTCGTTGGAACGCGCCATCAGCGGCTTGAGCTCATGCACTTCGCCCTTGCGAATCATGTCGGCAGCCAATGGGGTGTTGAGCAACACCTCGATGGCGGCACGGCGACCCTTGCCATCCGGCGTCGGGATCAGCTGCTGGGCGACGATGGCCTTGAGATTGAGTGACAGGTCCATCCACACCTGCTGATGCATCTCGGTGGGGAAGAAGTGGATGATGCGGTCCAGCGCCTGGTTGGCGTTGTTCGCATGCAGCGTGGCCAGACATAGGTGGCCGGTTTCGGCAAAGGCCACCGCATGGTCCATGGTTTCGCGGGTCCGCACCTCACCGATCAGGATCACATCCGGCGCCTGGCGCAGGGTATTCTTCAGCGCCACCTCAAAGGAATCGGTATCGATGCCCACTTCCCGCTGGGTGACGATGCAATTCTGATGCTGGTGAATGAATTCGATCGGGTCTTCGATGGAGATGATGTGTCCGCTGGAGTTCTTGTTGCGATAGCCGATCATCGATGCCAGCGAAGTGGATTTACCGGTACCGGTGGCGCCGACGAAGATCACCAGGCCGCGCTTGGTCATCGACAGCTGCTTGAGGATCTCCGGCAGCCGCAGCTCTTCCATGGTTGGGATATTGACCTCGATCCGGCGCAGCACCATGCCCACCAGGTTGCGCTGGTAGAAGGCACTGACCCGAAAGCGACCGACACCCCGGGCGCTGATCGCAAAGTTGCATTCCTTGTTCTCGGCGAATTCCCGGCGCTGAGCCTCGGACATCACCCCCAGCACGGTTTCCCGGGTCTGTTCCGGTGACAATACAGTCTTGGTCACCGGCAGGATCTTGCCGTGCACTTTCATGCTCGGCGCCACACCAGCGGTGATGAACAGGTCGGAAGCGCCCTTCTCGACCATCAGTCGCAGCAGTTTTTCAAACTCCATAATGCCCTCGTCTCGGGGCGCATCCCGCACCCGCCATTCTGTCTGTCAGAGGCTTTCGCCCGCCTTGGCTTTCTCGCGCGCAGCTTCCCGGGTAACCAAACCGCGGGATACCAGGTTCTTCAGGCACATATCCAGCGTCTGCATGCCGATATTGCCGCCGGTCTGGATCGCCGAATACATCTGCGCCACCTTGTCCTCGCGGATCAGGTTGCGGATCGCCGGGGTGCCGATCATGATTTCGTGGGCTGCCACCCGACCGCCGCCGATCTTCTTCAGCAGGGTCTGGGAGATCACCGCCTGCAATGATTCGGAGAGCATCGAGCGGACCATGGCCTTTTCCTCGCCGGGGAACACGTCGACCACCCGGTCGATGGTCTTGGCCGCCGAGGTGGTGTGCAGGGTGCCGAATACCAGGTGACCGGTCTCAGCCGCCGTCAGCGCCAGGCGTATGGTTTCCAGGTCACGCATCTCACCCACCAGGATGATGTCGGGGTCTTCGCGCAGGGCCGAGCGCAGGGCTTCGGAGAAACCGTGGGTATCGCGGTGCACCTCGCGCTGGTTGACCAGGCACTTCTTTGATTCGTGGACGAATTCGATCGGGTCTTCGATAGTGAGAATGTGCTGGTACTTGTTGCAGTTCAGATGATCGATCATCGCCGCCAGGGTGGTGGACTTGCCCGAGCCGGTCGGTCCGGTGACCAGCACCAGCCCGCGAGGCACATCGGAGATCTTCTTGAACACGTCGCCCATCCCCAGCTCTTCCATGGTCAGCACCTTGGAGGGAATGGTCCGGAACACCGCGCCGGCGCCGCGATTCTGGTTGAAGGCGTTAACCCGGAAGCGAGCCACGCCGGGCACTTCGAAGGAGAAGTCGGTTTCGAGAAATTCCTCGAAATCCTTGCGCTGGCGATCATTCATGATGTCGTAGATCAGCGCATGAACCTGCTTGTGTTCCAGTGCCGGCACGTTGATCCGACGCACATCGCCATCCACTCGAATCATGGGCGGCAATCCGGCCGACAGGTGTAAGTCCGACGCGCCCTGTTTGGCGCTGAAGGCTAACAGCTCGGTTATATCCATAGGGTTCCCCATTGCAGCCTGCAAGCATGTAGAATGGCGGGCAGGTCAATTCCATTGGCAAGGTAAATAACGTCCGTAATGTCCACGATAGCAGACAATATTGCAAACGTTCGTGAACGCATTTCGCGTGCAGCGCACACTATTGAGCGCGACCCGCAGAGCATTACCCTGATGGCCGTGAGCAAGACCCGACCAGCCAGCGCAATTCGCGATGCCTGGGCTGCCGGACTGACCCATATCGGTGAAAACTACCTGCAGGAAGCCCTCGACAAGATCGACCAGTTACAGGACCTGCCGCTGGTCTGGCATTTCATAGGCCCCATCCAGTCGAACAAGACCCGCGCCATCGCCGAACATTTCGACTGGGTGCACAGTGTCGACCGGCTGAAAATCGCCCAGCGGCTGTCAGAGCAGCGCCCGGCACAGTTGCCGCCGCTGAATATCTGCCTGCAGATCAACATCAGTGGCGAGGCCAGCAAATCCGGCGTCACCCTGGCCGAGCTGCCGCAGTTGGCCAATGCCGTTGCGGCGCTACCGAATCTGCAGCTGCGCGGACTGATGGCCATCCCCGCCCCGGCCAGTGATAGCGCCGGGCGGCGCGCGCCGTTGCAGGCTCTGCGTGAAACCATGGCCAGCCTGGACCTGCCGCTGGATACCCTGTCGATGGGTATGAGCGACGACCTCACCGAAGCGGTGCAGGAAGGCGCCACCATTGTCCGCATCGGCAGCGCCCTGTTCGGTGCCCGCGACTATTCCACTCCCCTTTCGAAGGATGATTTCAGATGACCGCTCCGACCATCGGATTCATTGGCGCTGGCAATATGGCCACCAGCCTGATCGGCGGTATGCTGCAGCAGAGCTTCAAGCCCGGCCAGATCCTGGCCAGCGACCGCAATGCCGAGCAGTTGGACAAGCTCAGCCGCCAGTTCGGCATCCAGACCTCAACCGATAACGATCAGTTGGCCCGCGATTGCGATGTGCTGGTGCTGGCGGTCAAGCCGCAGATCATGCAGGCGGTCTGCCGGGCACTGCCGAGCCAGCGCAAGCCTGGCCAGCTGGTGATCTCGATTGCTGCCGGTATCGCCTGCCGCAGTCTGGCCGAATGGCTGGGCGCCGACACCGCCATCATTCGCTGCATGCCCAACACCCCGTCCCTGCGCGGCCAGGGTGTCAGCGGTCTGTTCGCCTCGGCTGCGGTGTCCGCCGAACAGAAACAACTGACCGAGAAGATCATGAACGCGGTGGGCATCAGCCTGTGGCTGGACCAGGAAGAGCAAATCGATGCGGTCACCGCGGTCTCCGGTAGCGGCCCGGCGTACTTCTTCTATCTGATGGAAGCCATGACCAATGCCGGCGAACAGCTCGGGCTGCCCCGCGACATCGCCGAACGCCTGACCCTGTTCACCGCCCTGGGCGCCGCCGACATGGCCGTGCACAGCGATGTGGATACCGCCGAACTGCGCCGCCGCGTCTGCTCGCCCAACGGCACTACCGAGCAGGCCATCAACAGCTTCAGCCGGGATGACCTGCCCGGCATGGTAGCCCGTGCGATGCAGGCAGCCGCTGCACGCTCCGCCGAACTATCAAAAGAATTCGCCTGAGGAGACATCATGACCGGAATGAACATGGCTGCCATTTATATAGTGCAGACGCTCGGCAGCCTGTATCTGCTGATCGTACTGCTGCGCTTCATCTTGCAGCTGGTGCGCGCCGACTTCTATAACCCCCTCTCGCAGTTCATCGTGCGCGCCACCCAACCGATACTGCGCCCGCTGCGGCGCGTGATTCCGGGCTTCGCCGGGATCGACTTCGCCTCCCTGGTACTGGCGCTGATCGTGCAACTGGTGGTGATGGCGATCATCATCAAGCTGATGGGTTATGCCCTGCCGGCCATATTGCAGCTGCTGGTCTGGTCGCTGGTAGGCATCACCGCACTGTTCCTGAAGATCTTCTTCTTCGCCCTGATCATCAGCGTGATACTGTCCTGGGTCGCACCGCACAGCCATAACCCTGCCGCAGTGCTGGTGTACCAGCTGTGCGAGCCGGTGCTGGCACCGATCCGCCGGTTCCTGCCGTCCCTGGGCGGGCTGGACCTGTCGCCGATCTTCGCTTTCATCGCGCTGAATCTGCTGGATATGCTGGTAGTAACCAACATGGCCATGGCCACGGGTATGCCACGAGGGCTCACGCTGGCGCTCTGAGTTCAGCGCTACCAGCTCCACTGATACAGGAAAGTAGAAACACCCATGTCCAGATTCCCTGCTGATTCCGTCGGCCTGGTTTCGCCGCAGCGCCATATCTCTACCGAGCCCCTGGCGCTGGCGTGCGGACGGAGCCTGCCGCAGTACGAGCTGGTCTACGAGACCTATGGCCAGCTGAATGCCAGCCGCAGCAATGCGGTGTTGATTTGCCATGCGCTGTCCGGGCATCACCATGCTGCCGGTTATCACAGCGAAGATGACCGCAAGCCGGGTTGGTGGGACGCCTGCATCGGCCCCGGCAAGGCCATCGATACCAACCGCTTTTTTGTCGTCAGCCTGAACAACCTGGGCGGCTGCCATGGCTCCACCGGCCCGTCCAGTATTGATCCCGAGACCGGCAAGACCTATGGCGGGCGGTTCCCGATGATCGTGGTCGAGGATTGGGTCAACAGCCAGGCGCGCCTGGCCGATCATCTCGGGGTCCAGTGCTGGGCCGCGGTGGTGGGCGGCAGTCTTGGTGGCATGCAGGCGCTGCAGTGGGCTATCCACTACCCTGACCGGCTGCGCCATTGCGTGGCCATTGCCACCGCCTCCAAGCTGTCGGCGCAGAATATCGCCTTCAATGAAGTAGCGCGGCAGGCGATCATCACCGATCCGGATTTCCATGGTGGCGATTATGCTGCCTTCGGCGTGATCCCCAAGCGCGGCCTCGGCCTGGCGCGGATGGTCGGGCATATCACCTACCTGTCCGATGATGCCATGGGGCAGAAATTCGGCCGCGAACTGCGCAGCGAGCGGCTGAATTACGATATCAGCAGCGTCGAGTTCCAGGTCGAGAGCTATCTGCGCTATCAGGGCCAGGAGTTCTCCGAGCGCTTCGACGCCAACACCTATCTGCTGATGACCAAGGCGCTGGACTATTACGACCCGGCTCGTGCCCATGGCGATGATCTGGCCAAGGCGCTGGCGCCAGTCACCGCTCGCAGCCTGGTGATTTCCTTCAGCACCGACTGGCGTTTCGCCCCGGCGCGCTCGCGGGAGCTGGCCAACGCACTGCTGGCCGCCCGCAAGGACGTCAGCTATCTGGAAATCGACGCCGCCCAGGGCCATGATGCCTTCCTGCTACCGATTCCCCGTTATATCCAGGCATTGAGCAGCTATATGAACCGTATCGAGGTGGACGCATGACCCTGCGCGCAGATCTGCAGATCATCCAGAACTGGATCCAGCCCGGCAGCCGGGTATTGGACCTCGGCTGTGGTGAGGGCGAGCTGCTGCACTATTTGCAGGACAACCGGCAGGTGCGTGGCTACGGCCTGGAAATCGACCCGGACAACATCAATGCCTGCATCGGCAAGGGCGTGAATGTCATCGAGAAAGACCTCGATCAGGATCTGGACAATTTCGAGGACCACAGCTTCGATACCGTGGTCATGACCCAGGCCCTGCAGGCGGTGCACTACCCCGACCGCATCCTCGAGGACATGCTGCGCATCGGCCGCGAGGCAATTCTCACCTTCCCCAACTTCGGTCATTGGCGCTGCCGCCTGTACCTGGGGACCAAGGGGCGCATGCCGGTATCCGAGTTCATGCCGTACACTTGGTACAACACACCCAACATCCACTTCTGCACCTTCAAGGACTTCGAGAAGCTGTGTCACGAGCGCTCGGTACGCATCCTTGATCGTCTGGTGGTGGATCAGACCCATCGCAGCAGCATGTTGAGCGCCATGTGGCCCAACCTGCTCGGCGAGGTCGCCATTTACCGTGTCACCCGCTGACAAGGAGACTTCATGAAACGCATCCTGTTCGCCGGCCTGCTGATGCTCGCCGCCGCCACCGCCGCCGCCCAGTCGGGCCCAGCGCAGAGCCCGCAGCGCTTCGGCGACCTGCTGATCTATCACAACACCTTCAACAGCTCCTATCTGCAGCCTGAGATCGCCGCCGCTGCCGGTCTGCAGCGCGGCCCCCGGCAAGGCGTAGTGAATATCGCCGTGCAGCGCAACGGTGCCGATGGGCCTGAGGCGGTGGACGCCCGAGTCGAAGGCTCGGTGAAGAACTTGCTGCAGCAGACCACCCCGCTCAAGTTCATGCGTATTCAGGAGCAGGACGCCGTCTACTTCGTTGCCAACTACAGCGCTGGCCAACGCGGGTTGTTGCAGTTCGAGGTGCGCGTACAGGCCGAGGAAGGCGCGCCGGTGCATACCCTGCGTTTCCAGCAGGAGTTCCATCCCGATGAGTGAGGTCACTTTCAGCCGGCTGGTGCTGGCCAGCAACAATGCCGGCAAGCTCAAGGAGCTGCAGGCCATGCTTGGCGCGCATATCGAGGTGTTGCCGCAGAGCCAGTTCATCAGTGAGGAAGCCGAAGAAACCGGCCTGAGCTTCATCGAGAACGCCATTATCAAGGCCCGCCATGCCGCCCGCGCTTCCGGTCTGCCCGCGCTGGCTGACGACTCCGGGCTGGCAGTGGATGCGCTGGGCGGCGCACCGGGCATCTACTCGGCCCGCTATGCCGACGGCCAGGGCGATGCTGCGAACAATGCCAAACTGCTGGACGCGCTGAAGAACGTACCGGATGACCAGCGCGGCGCGCGTTTTATCTGCGCGCTGGCACTGGTGCGCCATGCCGACGACCCGGTGCCGATCATCTGCGAAGGCGCCTGGGAAGGCCGCATTCTGCATGCCGCCAAGGGCGAACACGGCTTCGGCTACGACCCACTGTTCCTGGTGCCGGAACTGGGCGTCTCCAGCGCCGAACTGCCCGCCGAACAGAAGAACCAGCTGAGCCACCGCGCCCGGGCAATGGTGCTGCTGCGTCAACGGTTGGGGCTGGCGTGATTTCACTGCCGCCGCTGGCTGCGTACGTCCACATCCCCTGGTGCGTGCGCAAGTGCCCGTACTGCGATTTCAACTCGCACACCCACCAGGGCGGCCTGCCGGAAGACGCCTATATCGATGCGCTGATCGCCGATCTGGAGCAGGATCTGCCGGACACCGGCGGGCGCGAACTGGTATCGATATTCTTCGGCGGCGGTACGCCGAGCCTGTTCTCAGCAGCCAGCCTTGGCCGGCTGCTGGAGGCCATGCAGCAACGGCTGCGCTTTGCCGATGATATCGAGATCACCCTGGAGGCCAACCCGGGCACCTTCGAACAGGCCAAGTTCCATGATTACCGCGCCGCCGGAATCAACCGCCTGTCCATCGGCATCCAGAGCTTCAACCCAACGCACCTCAAGGCGCTGGGCCGCATCCATGATGACCGCGAGGCGCTGGCAGCGGTCGATATGGCCCGCCGCGCCGGCTTCGACAATCTCAATCTGGACCTAATGCATGGCCTGCCGCAGCAAACCCTGGAGCAGGCGCTGGCTGATATCGAGCAAGCCATTGCATTGGGGCCAGAACACCTGTCCTGGTATCAGCTGACGCTCGAACCCAACACCGTGTTCTACTCCAGACCGCCGACCCTGCCGGAAGATGATGTGCTGTGGGATATCCAGGAAGCCGGGCAGACTCGACTGGCCGAGACCGGCTACGCCCAGTATGAAATCTCCGCCTACGCACGGGATAACCGCCGCGCCCGGCACAACCTCAACTACTGGCAGTACGGTGATTTCCTTGGTATCGGCGCCGGCGCCCATGGCAAATTCACCCACGCCGATGGCCGCATCGAGCGCTACTGGAAGACCCGCCAGCCGAAGGATTATCTGAATTCAGACAAGGCTTACCGCGCCGGCAACAAGATCCTCAGCGCCGCAGAGATTCCCTTCGACTTCCTGATGAATGCCCTGCGCCTGGTCGATGGCGTGCCCAGCGCCTGGTATGCAGAGCGCACCGGGCAGCCCCTCGCCGATATCGCTCCGCTGCTGGATCGCGCCGTGGAACGCGGTCTGCTGGAGCCGTGGCAGCAACACCTGCGCCCCACCGCGCAGGGCCGGCTATTCCTCAACGATCTGCTGGAAATGTTTCTCTAGGGCCTGCGCCAACCTCATCCGCCCGCGAACCACGACCATCGCGGGTGGCACTGATCCGGGGTGTAGCACCCCGGTCGGCGTTCGGAGTACGCCATGCGGCATCGCGGTCCCGGCCATAGGCAAGTATTCACAACCTCCAATGTGTCCCGCCTACGCTTGCCGCCTCGCGCCCATGCTCCTACAGTGGTTGCTCATCAAACCATTGTCCGCGACCACGAGGTGCCCATGTCATCCTTCAGCTTCGCCACCACCGCCCGCATCCTCTGCGAAACCGGCGCCGCCAGCCGCCTTGCGCAACTGTGCCGGGAGCGGGACGCGCAGCGGGTATTGATCGTTACCGACCCCGGCATCACCCAACTGGGCCTGCTGGGCGATGTGCTGCCAGGCTTCGCCGATACCGGCATGAGCGTGGAGGTGTTCGATCAGGTAGTGGCCGATCCGCCGGAGGAAGTGGTTTTCGCCGCCGTGCACCAGGCGCAGGCGATGAATGCGCAACTGATCATCGGTTTTGGTGGCGGCAGCTCGATGGACGTGGCCAAGCTGGTCGCCCTGCTGGCCCATCCGCATACTTCCCAAAGCCTGAACGAGATCTATGGTGTGGATAACGCACGGGGTCAGCGACTACCGCTGATCCAGGTACCGACCACCGCGGGTACCGGCTCGGAGGTCACTCAGATTGCCATTATCACTACCGGCGAAACCACCAAATCCGGGGTAGTCTCGCCGCTGCTGCTGCCGGATCTGGCAGTGCTGGATGCCGAACTGACTCTCGGACTGCCGCCGGCGGTTACCGCCGCCACCGGCATTGACGCCATGGTGCATGCCATCGAGGCCTATACCAGCAAGCTGAAGAAGAATCCGCTGTCCGACATGTTGGCGCGCAAAGCCCTGCGCCTGCTGGCGAATAACCTGGACGAGGCGGTGCACAACGGTAGCAATCGTGACGCCCGTCAGGCCATGATGCTGGGCTCGTTGTTGGCCGGCCAAGCCTTTGCCAATGCCCCGGTGGCCGCAGTGCATGCGCTGGCCTATCCGCTGGGCGGGCATTTCCATATTCCCCATGGCCTATCCAATGCTCTGGTGCTGCCCAGCGTGGTTGCCTTCAATGCTCCCGCGACCGAGTCCCTGTACGCCGAACTGGCGCCGCTGCTGGTGCCGGATTGCCAGCCGGGTGACGCCGCGAGCCTGACCGACCAGTTGATTACCGCCCTCTCGCAGCTCAGCCCCCGCTGCAACCTGCCCAGCCGGCTGCGTGATGCCGGCGTGCCGGAAAGCAGCCTGGAGCTGCTGGCCAGCGAGGCGATGCTGCAGCAGCGGTTGCTGGTGAACAACCCGCGCGAGGTCACCGAGGCGGATGCCCTGGCGATCTATCGGCAGGCGTATTGATTAAACGCATTAGCGGGGGTTTCTGGGAGGTTCGAGCACCAGCTCGTACCTTGACGTGCGCTGCTACTCCGCGCATCGAGCTGGCGCTCGACGCACCCAGTGAAGCTTAACCAGCGTGCGTGACATCAACCCCACTAGCCGGGATGGAACCCGGCCGGGCCGCGACCGGCCCTCCATTTAATCGAGACACTCAGCATGACCACCAAACCCCAACGCACCGATTATCCCTACCTGCACCCGATCACCACCCGCTGGCACGACAACGACATCTATGGCCATATCAACAACGTCACCTATTACGCGTTCTTCGACAGCGCAGTGAACAGCTGGCTGATCAATGAGGGCGGGCTGGATATCCATGACGGGGAGCAGGTGGCTTTTGTGGTGAGTTCCGGCTGCGATTACTTCGCGCCAGTGGCCTTTCCCGAGCCGATCGAGATTGGTGTACGTGTGGCCAAGCTGGGCAACAGTTCAGTGCACTACGAACTGGCCCTGTTCAAGGAGGGAACGGCCGAAGCCTGCGCCGCCGGGCGCTTCGTGCATGTATTTGTCGAACGCGCCAGCAACCGCGCCTGCCCGATCCCACCGGGGCCGCGCGCGGCACTGGAACGCTTGCTGCTCAGCTGATTACTTGAACGGACGCTCTTCCCACCAGGGGAAGAACTCGGGACGGTCCTGGCTGGTGCTGAGCTTGAACTCGGGGGCGCGCTTTTCCAGGAAAGAACGCACACCTTCCTTCGCATCCTCCGATTCGCCCATGAAGGCAATCGCCCGGGAGTCGACCTTGTGCGCTTCCATCGGGTGGTCAGCACCGAGCATCCGCCACATCAGCTGCCGGTTGAGCAGCGCTGACATGGGCGAAGTATTATCCGCAATCTCCCGGGCCAGCTCGTAGGCCGCCGGCAGCAACTCATCCGGTTCGTGGATACTGCGGACCAGCCCGCCCTTGAGCGCTTCCTCGGCGCTGAATACCCGGCCGGTATGGATCCACTCAGCAGCCTGCATGGGGCCGACAAGGCGCGGCAGGAACCAGCTGGAACAGGCCTCCATGGTGATACCCCGACGAGCGAAGACGAAGCCAAACTTGGCGTTGGTCGAGGCCAGACGGATATCCATCGGCAAGGTCATGGTTACGCCGACACCTACCGCCGCGCCGTTGAAGGCACCGATCACCGGCTTGGTGCACTCGTAGATACGCAGCGACACGGTACCACCGCCATCGCGCAGATCCGCGCCTTCCGGCTGATCGGTACGGGTGTGGCGGTTGAAGGTATCACCGCCCTTCTCCAGGTCGGCACCCGCGCAGAAAGCGCGGCCGGCGCCGGTCATTATGATTACCCGTACCGCATCGTCGGCGTCCGCTGCATCAAAGGCGGCGAGCAGCTCACGACGCATGGGGCCATTGAAGGCGTTCATCCGGTCAGGGCGGTTGAGGGTCAGGGTGAGAATGCCATCCTGTACCTGATAATCGAGGGTTTCAAATTGCATGGGGACTCCGCAGATAATTGTTCTGGATGGGAGTCAGTGTAGGTAGCTGGGCCATCTGCGGCCATTACTCTTGGTGACCGCTATGTAGGACCATAGGCAGAGCAGATAAACCCCTGGGAACGTCGAGCACCGGCTCGATGAATAAAGCCCGAACACCACATCAGCGTATCCTGCCGCTCCCAGGTACGAGCTGGTGCTCGAACCTCCCGGGAACAGCGTCCCGGAAGGCCGGATTTCATCCCCGTCAGCGATAATTCGTGCGGCAACAGTGGGCGAGGTGAAACTCGCCCCTCCATAGAATCAATCGATTCGCTCGAACTTCAGGTCCCACACACCATGTCCAAGCCGCTCACCGCGCTTCTCGAATTTGGTGATCGGGCGCTCATCCGGGCGCGGGATGAAGGTGCCGTCGGCTGCCTGGTTGCGGTAGCCCGGCGCAACGCTCATGACCTCGAGCATCTGTTCGGCGTAATGTTCCCAGTCGGTGGCCATATGCAACACACCGCCGATGCGCAGCTTGCGTCGCACCAGCTCGGCGAAGGCCGGCTGCACGATGCGCCGCTTGTTGTGCTTTTTCTTGTGCCAGGGGTCGGGGAAGAACAGCAGCAACCGGTCGAGGCTACCGTCGGGGATGGCCTGGTTCAGCACTTCGATGGCGTCGCAGTCATATACCCGGACATTTTCCAGGCCGGCATTGAGCACGCCGTTGAGCAACGCACCCACACCAGGGCGATGCACTTCAATACCGATGAAGTCCTGCTCAGGCGCCGCCTGGGCCATCTCCAACAGGGAGTGCCCCATACCGAAGCCAATTTCCAGAGTGCGCGGCGCCTGCCGACCGAACACCTGGTCAAGATCCAGTAGGCCGCCGGCCAGGCTCAGACCGAACAGCGGCCAGCCCTTTTCCACGCCCCGCTGCTGGCCTTCGGTCATGCGCCCCGCCCGCATCACGAAACTGCGAATGGCGCGCCGCGGCTGGCCGTCTTCTGGCTGCTCGGGCTGCTGATTCTCGTTCACGTCATTCATTTCCGACAAAGGTACCTTCCCAGGGTGAAGAGGCCGCGGCATACAGACGACGCGGCATGCGGCCAGCCAGATAAGCGCCGCGACCAGCCAGCACTGCGTGTTTCATCGCCTCGGCCATCAGCACCGGCTTCTGGGCACCGGCGATAGCCGTGTTCATCAGCACACCGGCACAGCCCAGCTCCATGGCGATGGTGGCATCCGATGCGGTACCGACACCGGCATCGACCAGAATCGGCACGGTCGCTTCTTCGAGGATGATGCGCAGGTTGTAGGGATTGCAGATACCCAGACCGGAGCCGATCAGACCGGCCAGCGGCATCACTGCAACGCAGCCGATCTCGGCCAACTGGCGGGCAATGATCGGATCATCACTGGTGTAGACCATGACATCAAAACCGTCCTTGACCAGCACTTCGGCGGCCTTGATGGTTTCCACCACGTTGGGGAACAGGGTCTTCTGATCGGCCAGCACTTCCAGCTTGACCAGATTGCGCCCGTCCAGCAGCTCGCGGGCCAGGCGGCAGGTGCGCACGGCGTCTTCAGCGGTGAAACAGCCCGCGGTATTGGGCAGGATGGTGTAACGATCCGGTGGGATGACATCCAGCAGGTTGGCCTCACCGGGGTTCTGGCCGATATTGGTTCGGCGAACGGCCACCGTGACGATCTCCGCGCCCGAGGCTTCGATTGCATCCCGCGTTTCGTCCATATCCTTATACTTTCCGGTGCCGACCAGAAGACGGGAACGGTAACGAACGCCGGCAATTTCCAGCGCATCTTGCTGCATATTTGTCATGGGTATCTCCGCTGCGGCTAGCCGCCGCCAATGGCGTGAACGATTTCGACCCGGTCACCGTCGTTCAGACGTGTGTCGGCATACTGGCTACGCGGCACGATCTCCAGATTCAGCTCGACGGCCAGTCGCTTGCCGGTCAATCCCAGGCGCTCGACCAGTTCGGCCAGGCTGATGGAGGAATCGAGAGGATGGGCTTCGCCATTCAGTTGGATCTGCATGGAACAACTCGATGAATTCAGGAATCAGGCTGGGCATGATAGCGTGAAACAGCCCGGTCTGCCTATTGTTGGGGCTCCGCGAGCGCACTCACAGCGACCGCCAGACCCCCAGCCCAAAGCACACCCAGGCCGCGAGAAAACACACCCCGCCGATCGGTGTGACAATACCCAGCCGCAAACCACCGAGCGTCATCAGGTACAGGCTGCCGGAGAACAACAGAATACCCACCACGAACAGTGCTCCGGAGGTCTTGAACAGCAGGCTCTCGGGCCAGCGCAGCAGCAACAACGCCACGCCGATCAGCGCTGCCGTGTGCCATAACTGATACTGCACCCCGGTCTGAAATACACCCAGCATGTTTTCCGGCAGACGACTGCGCAAGGCGTGCGCGGCGAAGGCGCCCAACGCCACACCGGTAAAGCCGCTGAGCGAGGCCAGCAACAACAGGATCTTGGCCATCAATGAAGACTCCGGCTCGATGGGTTTATACTGCGACACATTCTATACCACCCGATACCACCGCTGTTGCCGGCAGACGAGCCAACCCATTGAAGACGATTTTGCGCAAAACCGCCAAATGGCTGCTGATTCTCCTGTTATTGAGCCTGCTCCCGGTACTCCTGTTTCGCTGGGTGCCGGTGCCTGGCTCGATGCTGATGCTCGAGCGCTGGGTCGAAACCCGCAGTGACGACCGACAGGTGGACTTCCAGAAGCGCTGGCTGCCCTACCGCGCCATCCCCGATAACATCAAGATGGCGGTGATCGCCGCCGAAGACCAGCGTTTCGCCGAGCATCACGGCTTCGATATCAGGGCCATCCAGGCCGCGATTGAGCATAACCAGCGCGGCGGCAGTCTGCGCGGGGCCAGTACTCTGAGTCAGCAGGTGGCGAAAAACCTGTTTCTCTGGTCCGATCGCAGCTGGCTGCGCAAAGGCCTCGAATCCTGGTTCACTCTGGCCATCGAAACGCTCTGGCCCAAACAGCGGATTCTCGAGGTGTATCTGAATATCGTCGAGTGGGATGAGGGCGTGTTCGGTATCAGCGCCGCAGCGCAGCATCACTTTGGGATAGCCGCTGGCGTTTTGTCCGACCAACAGGCCGCTCAGCTGGCCGCCGTACTGCCCAACCCGCGCCGCTGGAGCGCCGCCAGCCCACCGCCCCATGCGCTGCAGCGCAGCCGATGGATCCGGCAACAGTCCCGGCAATTGGGCGGCGCCCATTATCTACGACAGATGGAAGCCGGAGGAGATTGGCCGCAATGGCTGACCCTGAGCCACTGGCAGCAGCAACTGAACAAGTAATAGCGATGCCGTAGATAGCTCAGGCTTGCAACATGACGGGCGGCCCGCGAGGTTCGTCAGGCAGCTTTATTCGCAGGAGACTCTTTGCGAAGGTGCCCGCTAATACCGCGCCAGCCAATTACCCAACTCACTGGGCAACAAGCCGGTCCAGCGGCGTAGGGATCGGCGGAAGTTGGCCCGGTCATTGAAGTTGAGGTAGTCGGCAACTTCATCGCTGGAGTAGCCGCGACTTTGATACAGCTCCATGGCGACACGGGCGCGAGCATGGTCCAGTTGCTGCTGAAAGCCGGTGCCGTGCTTCTGCAGCTTGCGCTTGAGCGTGGCCGGGCTCATGCCGAAGGTCTCAGCCACGCCTTCCAGCCGCAGCGGCTGTCGCACCTGTGCCACCAGATGATCATGCAGGCCATCCAGCAGACTGCAGGTAGCAGGCAGCGCCATCAGCATCTTCAACCCTTCCTGTTCGGCCACCTGCCCGGCGGTAACCGAGGCGCTGGCCCAGAGGTGATGCAGACAGCTGCGTGGCAGGCACATCTGGTTCAGCGGGCTGGCAAAGCGTAGCTCTTCTCCCAGGTGCACCCAATACTGCTCGATATGGCGCGGCTGCGCGTGGGCCAGATGAAAGGTCCAGGGCAGACGCTGCCCCGACAGCCATTGGCTCATGCCGGTCACTGCGGCCATGCTGGCCTCGACCAGAAATATGCTCTGGTCGTCAGCGCCAAAGCTGTCACCCCAATCCAGCCAGATGTAGCGCTCATCCACCCGCAGCCGCAGCCGCAGCAGCGGCCAGAGCAGGGGCTGTAATCGCACCAGCCGCTCCAGCGCATCCTGTAGATCAGCCGCATGACTCAAGGCGTGACTGGCCGCGCCGTAGTGCCCGGGCAACCACTGCTGACCCAGCAGAAAGCTGGTGTCATCAGCCTGCAGTTGCTGCTGCAGATTCTCGATCATACGCAGGAACTGCTGCGGACTGATCAGCCGATTACCGGTGAGAATATCCTCATGGAACAGCCCGGTGCCCTGTAACAAACGGTGGGCATTCACTCCCCGGCCCAGCGCCAGATCAATCAGGCTGGCAGGCTGATAGTGCGCCGGGATGAAGCGCGTAGTGCACTCCAGCCAGCGGTCGCTGCGCTCTGTCCTAACCATAGCGCACCGTCAGGTTCTGCTTGGCCCGGGCCATGGTTATGTTCATCCGCTCCAGCAGGGTTGCCGGATCCTCATCACGGGCCATCAGCGCAACCACGCTGGCTGACAGCTCCAGACGTTCGCCCTGGGCACGGCTCTTGTAAGCCAGGCTGCGCACCGCCTGTTCAAGCTCCTCAGCCAATATCTGGGCCTGGCGCTCGCCGGTATGCGGCAGGATGATCACAAAGCGATCGCCCGCCAGCCGGCAAAGCAGATCATGTGTACGCAGATTGAGCAGCATGAGTTGCGTCAGCACCTGCAGCAACCTGTCTCCTTCGGCGTACCCGTATTCGCGATTGACCCGGGAGAAGGCGTTCATATCCAGCATGATCAGCGACACTGGCTGCTGCTGCGCCGCCGCATCCGCCAGTGTCAGTTGTAGTTGTGCCCGCAGATAATTGGCATCTCCCAGCGGGGTCAGCTTGTCGAACTGGCGATGTTCCCGAAACACCCGCTCGCGGTTGCGCATCTGCTCGTTGATTGCCAGCTGTTCCTGATGCCAGTGGAAGATGCCGAGGGTCATGAGGATGAAGCCAATGGGCATGGGGCCCGATTCCAGCCAGCCATCCCAGGTCACGGCGTCGGGTAATGCCACGAATTCGTCAACAGTATCCATGAACAGACTGAAGAACAGGCAGGCCAGCCCCATGAACAGCAGATTGGTCACATAGCCGGCCGGTCGGCTCTTGAGCAGCAGGCCAAGCCAGGTAAGCAGCAATAGGGCCGAGCCCCCTTCCCCGGCGATATCCAGCCAGTCCCAGTCGGCCACCGGCTTGATCTCACCGGCCAGCAGATGCAGCAACAGGCCGGTGTTCGCCGTCATCAGCAGGCCGGTGAGCTTGAAACGATGCATCGCAAGCATGGATGTCATAAGCAATTCTCCTTACTGCCGGCCAGCTAAGCAGCTGGATGTGACAATCCGGTGGCAACGCGGGAGTCATATCAGCTCATGGCGTTGTCAGCTTATCCATATCAAATGCATACCTGTATGGCGGCGATTACACGCCACCGGGCGGCAGTGTGACTCCAGGCGAGTCAAATCAGCTCAATATAGGTCATTTGTCGTGCCAATCCCGGCTTTTAGCGGCTTATCGGCGCTATATAGTCACATAACTGTCATCAGGCGTGCCTAACGTTCCCCCCACAACGGCCCCGCCAACGGCCGCACATTTCAGGGGAAGAACAATGTCTGTGCAACTCGCTACCGCCCGGAGCCCCGGGTTTCGCCTCAGCGCCCTGGCGCTGGCTATCGCCGTAAGCACACCGCTGGCCGCGCAGGCGCAGCAACCCGAAGTGGTCGATGTGATCGGCCAGGCTGCCCAACTGGAGCAGGCCCTGGATGACCAGCGCCGCGCCAATACCATCAAGAGCGTGGTGCACGCCGACGCCATCGGCCAGTTGCCCGACGACAACGCTGCCGAGGCGCTGCAACGCGTTCCCGGCCTGTCGGTCGAGCGCGACCAGGGTGAAGGCCGTTTTGTGCGGGTGCGCGGGCTGGGCTCGGACCTGAACAGCGTGACCATCAACGGCACTCTGGTGCCTGCGCCGGAGGATGATCGCCGCGCGGTAGCCATGGACGTGTTGCCGAGCGAGCTGGTGCAATCGCTGTCAGTGGTCAAGACGCTGACGCCGGACATGGATGCCAACTCCCTGGGTGGCACCATCGAAGTGGAAAGCCTGTCAGCCTTCGACCATGACGGTCTGTTCTACAGCCTCAGCGCCGAAGGCAGTCATGATGAAAACACCAGCAAGAACAGCCCCAAGCTGTCCGGCGCCTTCAGCAATCGCTTCAGCATTGGCGACGGCGTGGATAACTTCGGTGTCGCCGCTGCCCTGAGCTGGCAGGA
This sequence comes from Halopseudomonas bauzanensis, assembly GCF_900114735.1. GTDB lineage: Bacteria > Pseudomonadota > Gammaproteobacteria > Pseudomonadales > Pseudomonadaceae > Halopseudomonas > Halopseudomonas bauzanensis. The sequence goes on from NZ_FOUA01000002.1 coordinate 100,974, forward strand.
GCGCAAATTCGGTTCGGACAACGTGGAAACCGGCGGTGCCTGGGACTTTGATGACGGTGCTCGGCTGGAAGAGATCGAACAGCGCCGCTATGACATCACCCGTGAGCGCACCGGCCTGGGTCTGAACCTGGATTACCGCCCGGACGAACACAGCGAAGTCTGGTTCCGCAGCCTGTATAGCCGTTACAAGGATGATGAAGTACGTCAAGGCTTGGTCACCACGTTTGGCGACCCACAGCTGCCTGGTGAATTGGGCGAGGCGGAAGTCGCCCGCGAGCTCAAGGCCCGGGAAGAAACCCAGGAAGTGAAGAGTTTCGTGTTCGGCGGCAAGCGCCAGCTCGGCGACTGGGGTGTCAGCGCCCAGGCCGGTTACAGCAAGGCGGGCGAAGACAGCCCGGGCGGCATCGGCACCGCCGCTTTCGAAGCGGATGACGATTTCAGCAACGTTGGTTACAGCGGTACCCGCAAACCGCGCCTGCGCGCCGGGCAGGATCTGTACGACGCCACCCATTTCAGCCTGACCGAGGTGGAATGGGAAAAACAGAAAACCACCGACACCGAGAAGAATATCAAGCTCGATCTGACCCGCGACTTCTCTCTGAGCGGCATGCCCTCGCAATTGGCCTTCGGTGGCAAGCTCAGCCGTCGGGAGAAAGACAATGACCTCGACATCTGGGTCTTTGAAGACTTCGATGAATTGGGTTTCAGCGACGCGCAATTAAATCTGTCGCAGTTCAGCCGGGGCACCACCGATTACGGGCTGGGCCGTTTCGGACCGCGCATTTCCGACCGCGCGGTGAAGGATCTGATCAGCGGCCTGAACCGAGCTGACTTCTATGATGAAGAAGAATCGCGCATCAATGACTTCACCATCGAAGAAGACATCAACGCCGTCTACATCATGAACACTCTGGATATCGATGACCTGCGCATCATCGCCGGTCTGCGTTATGAAGACACCAGCATCAAGGCCCGCGGTACCGGTCTGGATCAGGGTGATTTCGTTGCCAACAACACCAGCAATGACTATGACCACTGGCTGCCCGGCCTGCATGCCATCTACCAGCTCAACGACCAAACACAGATCCGCGCCGCCTGGACCAACAGCGTGGTACGCCCGACCTTCGGCCAGATGTTCCCCGGCTTTGTGCTGGATGGCGACGAAGCCGAGTTCGGTAACCCCGATCTCAAACCGCTGGAGTCGAGCAACTTCGACCTGGGCATCGAGCACTATATGGGGCGCGCCGGCGCGGTCTCGGCCTTCGTGTTCTACAAGGACATCGACAATTTCATCTATACCGCCGACGTGGCCGGCACGGGTGCATACGCCGGCTTCAGCGAGGCGATCACCTCGATCAATGGCGACAGCGCCACGGTCTACGGCCTGGAGCTGGCCTACTCGCAGAAGTTCAGCTGGCTGCCGTCACCGTGGAATGGCCTGTTGCTGAACGCCAACACCACCTTCACCAAGTCCGATGCCGACATCGAACAGTTCGACCCGGATCTGGGTGCCATGCGCAGCCGCAGCATCCGCCTGCCCGGCCAGTCGGATGTGACCGGCAACCTGACTGTCGGCTGGGAGAACGACAAGCTCAGCCTGCGCCTGTCCACCAACTATAAATCCAACTATCTGGACGAGGTCGGCGACGTGCTCGACGCCCGTTACGACTACAAGGTGGACGACCAGCTGTTTGTCGACTTCAGCGCCGGCTACTTCCTGCGCGACAACCTGCAGGTGTTCTTCGAAGCGCAGAACCTGACCGACGAATCCTACTACGTGTACACCGGCAAGCGCCGCTACAACGCCCAGTACGAGGAATACGGCCCCAGCTACAAGATCGGCCTGACCCTCACGCACTTCTGATCCGACTAGCGGTGGCGGGCACCTGCCCGCCGCCGTACCCCCGACTCTTATTCAGTATGGACACCTTCATGCCGCGATACCCTCTCAAGCCCCTCGCCGCGCTGGCCTTATCCAGCCTGCTACTGGGTTGCTCCAACGCCGACTCCAGCGTGACGCCCACCGTCGACAGCGCCAGCATGGCGAATCCGGTGGAACTGCAGCACTGGCAGCCGAGCCATGCCGCGCGGGCCGAATCCTGGCAACTGCTGGCCAACGATCAGCGCCTCGCCGCCGATACCGCAGGCCTCTGGTTATTGGATGCCAGCGGTAACCGCCTGGCCCGGCACCCCGGCAACTTCTACAGCCTGGATACCCGCCAGCACAACGCTGAACTGGTAATCGCAACTACCCAGGCCAGCAGCCAGCAACCGACCCTGTTGCGCGCCGCAGCGGCGGACCTGCAGGTGCATCAGCAGTTGGAGCTGCCGGCCACGACCTACCGCATCGAGAATCTCTGCCTGTATCAGGACGAGTCCCAGAACCTGCACCTGTTTGTCATTGGTGAGGAAGGCATGGGCGATCAGTGGCTGGTCGGCAACCCAGGCTTGCTGCTCGATACCGCCGCCCATGTACGCAGCCTGCGCCTGCCGCCGGAAAGCGAACATTGCGCAGTAGATGACCAGCAGCACCTGCTGTATGTCAGCGAGGAAAGCGTCGGCATCTGGGCCTATGGCGCGCATCCCGAGGCTGAACAGAGCCGTCAGCCGGTGGATATGGTCGAACCCTTCGGCGAAATTCAGGAGATGGTTGCGGGCCTGGCTGCAGTACCCGGCGGCCTGTTGGCCCTGGACGCCGACTCCCAGAAACTGCACCGATATCGCCTGACCGAGGACGGCTGGGACAGCCTGGAACCCGCCGCGCTGGACGGCACCGTCGAGCCCGAACGCATCGCCGCACACAGCGCCAACGGCCAGAATCAGTTGCTGCTGGTCGATGGCGACGACGGCAATCTCTACCAGAGCCGAATCAATTGGCCGGTCAGCGCCCTGCCCGCCGCTGCCAAGGTGCCGGTAGTGCTGCCTACCGTACAAACCGACCCGATCCCCAGCCCCGGCGACGCCGCCGATGACCCGGCCATCTGGCTGCACCCCAGCGATCCGGCTGCCTCCCGGGTGCTGGGCACGGACAAACGCAATGGCCTGGCGGTGTACGACCTCAACGGTGCACAGCTGCAGTATCTGCCGTTGGGCCGTCTGAACAACGTCGATGTGCGCCACGGTTTCCAGCTCGGTGAGCAACGGGTCGATCTGGCGGTAGCCAGCAATCGCGACCACAACAGCCTGCACGTATTGGCCATCGATCCCGCCAACGGCCAGTTAAGCGAATTGGGCCAGATCGCCACCGCGCTGGACGAAATCTACGGCTTCTGCATGGGCCAGAGCAGTGACGGTGTCATGTATGCCATTGCCAACGACAAGGACGGGCGTTTTGTGCAATACCGCCTGGACGGCAGCCAGGGCGAGCTCAACGGCACCCTGGTACGTGAGTTTGCCGTCGCCACCCAGCCCGAAGGCTGCGTGGTTGATGACCAGCGCCAGCGGCTGTTTATCGGCGAGGAAGGCAAAGCAGTGTGGGCGCTGGACGCCGGCGAGAACGCCTCCACCGAGATGACCCGAGTGATCAGCACCGATGGCCCGATCGAAGCCGATATTGAAGGCCTGGCCATCTATCAGCACCCCGAGCACCCCTATCTGGTGATCTCCAGCCAGGGCAACGACAGCTATGTGGTGGTCGATGCCGAGCCGCCCTATCAGCTGCGCGGCAGCTTCCACATCGGTTTGAACAGCCAGTTGGGTATCGATGGCGTCTCGGAAACCGACGGCCTGGAAGTGACTTCGGCCAACCTCGGCGGGCAATGGACCCAGGGCATGCTGATGGTGCAGGACGGGCGCAAACGCATGCCCGAAGGTAATCAGAACTACAAATACGTGCCCTGGCAGAGCATCGCCAGCGCCTTGCAACTCGATTGATGGAGAACCCACTCATGCCCACATCCACTACCCATAGCATGTCGCCCTGGACGCTGGTCGCCGAAGCCAGCCTGCTGGTGCAAGGGGTGATGCTGATCCTGGTACTCGCCTCGCTGATCTCCTGGTTCCTGATCATCCAGCGCAGCAGTCTGATGAGCGCCGCCAAGCGCTCGCTGACGCGCTTCGAGCGCAGCTTCTGGTCGAAAGACACCGATCTTCAGCAGCTGTACCAGCAACAGCAACCCGACAGCCCCGGCGTGGAAGGCGTGTTCCACGCCGGCTACAGCGAATTCGCCCATATGCGCGCGCAGCAGAGCGACCCGGACGCGGTGATGGAAGGTGTGCAACGGGCCATGCGCGTGGCCATTTCGCAGGAAGAAGAGCGTCTGGAAAAGAACCTGCCGTTCCTCGCCACGGTCGGCTCGGTCAGCCCCTATATCGGCCTGTTCGGCACAGTATGGGGCATCATGAACTCCTTTATCGGCCTGTCGCAGTCCGAGCAGGCTACCCTTTCAGCGGTGGCCCCCGGTATTGCCGAAGCGCTGATCGCCACCGCCATCGGCCTGTTCGCCGCCATTCCAGCGGTGATCGCATATAACCGCTTCGCCGCCCGCAGCGAAGGGCTGATCAGCCGTTACTACACCTTCGCCGAGCAGTTCTCCACCCTGCTGCACCGGCGCTTGCACAGCCGGGCGGAGCAATAAGTCATGCGTCCGGCCCGGAGAAAACTGCGGCCCAACGCAGAAATGAACGTGGTGCCCTATATCGATGTGATGCTGGTGCTGCTGGTGATCTTCATGGTCACTGCGCCGATGCTCACCCAGGGTATCCAGATCGAGCTGCCGAAGGTTGCCAGCGAGGCACTGGCCACCGATGACCCGCTCAATATTGTCACCTTGTCCATCGATGATCAGGGGCATTACCACTGGAACGAAGGCGACACGGTCAATACCGAGCAGTACAGCGACAGCAGCAGTTCGCTGGAGGAGATGCGTCAGCGCATCACCGCGCTGGTCGCTGCCAAACCCGACACCCAGGTGTTTATCCGTGCCGACCGCCATGCCGACTACGGCCTGGTGATCGAAGGCATGGCCGCGCTGCAACAGGGCGGCATCACCCGCCTGGGCCTGATTACCGAGGCACCCTGAGGCATGAATGAGTTGATTCAGACCAGCCCCCGCCCCCAGCAACCGAGCAGCCGTATCGGCAGTTGGTTGCTGCCGGCAACGGCCACCGTGCTGCTGCACGGTGTAGCGGCCTGGGCGCTGTACAGCAGTTGGTCACCCGAAGCACCGGCCAGAGCGCCACAGACGGTGATGATTACCCAACTGGTAGCCCTGCCCACGCCCGCACCGGAACCGATACCCGAGCCGCCGCCCGAGCCGGTAGTACAAGCCGAACCACCCCCGCCGGTCGAGCCCCAGGTGGACCAGGCCGAGATAGCCCGCAAGCGACTGGAAGAGCAGCAGCTAGAGCAGGAAAAGCAACAACGGCTGGCGGAACAGCGTCAACAGGAACTGCAACGGGAACAGGAACGCCAGCAGCAGTTGGCCCGGGAACAGCAGCAACGCGAGCAGGCCGAACAACAGGCACGAGCCGAGCAACAACGGCAGGCCGCCGAGGCCGAAGCCCGCGCGCTGGCCGACGCCGAAGCTGCCCGCCGCGCCGCTGAAGCCGCGGTCATTGCCCAGTACCAGCCCATCAGCAAGAAGCCGCCATCCTATCCGCGCCGGGCCCTGGACCGCGGCGTCGAAGGTGACTGCACGGTGCGCTACACGGTAACCCGCGAGGGCCGGGTAAAGGACCCGCAGGTCGTCGAAGGTGCCTGTGACGACCCGACGTTCGAACGCCCCTCGCTGAACGCCGCCAACAGCTTCCGTTACCAGCCACGCCTGGTCAACGGCCAGCCGGTGGACGTACCCGGCGTCAGCAACACCTTCCGCTATCGCATCCAATGACGGACAGAACATGAGACAGGACCATCAGCATTACCACACCGACCTCGCTGCGGTAGACGACCGTCGCCTCAACCCGAGCCAGGCGGCCGATCTGGACACCATCATCAACCGCAGCCGCCGCCAGGTACTCAAGGGCGGTCTGGCACTGGCTGCTATCGGCCTGTTTGGCGGTGGTCTGCTCGGTTGCCAGCGCAGCCCAGGCACCCCAGGCAGCGCCCCGCTGCTGGGCTTTACCGGCGTGGCGGCGCAGACCGCTGCGGACTTCGACCAGGTGCTGGTCGCCGAGGGTTACAGCGCCCGGCCCTTCTTCAGCTGGGGCGATGCAGTGCTGGATAACGCCCCGGCCTGGCTGGACGATGCCAGCCAGGATTGGCAGGCCCAGTTGCTGCAGGCCGGCGACAACCACGACGGCATGCACTTCTTCCCCTTCGAGGATGCGCCCAACACGCACGGTTTGCTGGTCATCAACCACGAGTACATCAACCCGACATTGCACCCTGATGGTCTGACGTTCACCCACTTGGCGGATGGTCGGCGCCAGCGCCCGGTGGATCAGGTGCGCAAAGAGCAGGCCGCCCACGGCGTCAGCGTGCTGGAAATCCGCCGGGATGCCGAAGGCCAGTGGCAACGGGTAGCCGGCTCGCGCCTGCATCGGCGCATCAGTGCCATGACGCCCATGGCCATCGGCGGCCCGCTGGCCGGCGACCTGCGCATGCGTACCGCCAGCGACCCCAGCGGCACCGAGGTACTCGGCACCCTGAACAACTGCTCCATGGGCGTGACGCCCTGGGGCACCTACCTGACCTGCGAAGAGAATTTTCATAATTACTTCGTCAACCGCGACGCCGCCGACCATGCGACCAGACCGACGCACCAGCGCTACGGCATCGGCCAGGACCAGCACAGCGCCTATTACGCCTGGGAGTCGGTGGACCCGCGCTTTGACGCCACCCCCGACCCCGCAGTGGAATATCAGGGGCATGTGAACGAGCCCAACCGCTTTGGCTGGGTAGTGGAAATCGACCCCTTTGACCCGGACAGCAAACCCATCAAGCGCACCGCCATGGGCCGTCTGGGCCGCGAATGCTCGGTGGTCTCGCTGGGCGACGATGGCCGTATGGCAGTGTATTCCGGTGACGATGCCCGGGGCGAATATGTATGGAAGTTTGTGCCCGATGGCCGCCATGACGCCAGTAACCCCAGTGCCAGCCGCCACCTGCTGGACACCGGCACCCTGTATGCCGCGCGCTTCGATGAGGATGGCCACGGGCACTGGCTACCGCTGATCTGGGGCCAGAACGGCCTGACCGAGGATAACGGCTTTGCCGACCAGCAGGCCGTGTTGCTCAACGCTCGCGGCGCCGCTGACATACTCGGCGCCACACCGATGGATCGCCCGGAATGGGTCGCCGTGCACCCTGACAGCCGTGAGGTCTACGTCACCCTGACCAATAACCGCGATCGCGGCAGCCGCTTCCCGGTGGATGCCGCCAACCCCCGCGCCAATAATCAGCATGGCCAGATCGTGCGCTGGCGCGAAGCCAACGCCGACCCCGCCGCCACCACTTTCGAGTGGGATGTGTTCCTGCTCGCCGGCGACCAGCCCGGTGCGCTGGATGCCGATGGTCAGCCGTTGCCGGATAACCTGATCGGCAATATCCAGGGTGACATCTTCTCCTCGCCGGACGGCCTGGCCTTCGATGGTGCCGGCCGCCTGTGGATCCAGACCGACTCGGACGACGAAGCCGCCCATACCGTCAACACCGGTTGCAACCAGTTGCTCTGCGCCGATCCGCAAACCAGGGAAGTACGCCGCTTCCTGGTCGGCCCGCGGGGCGGCGAAATCACCGGCATCACCTGGACACCCGACTACCGCACCCTGTGGATCAACGTCCAGCACCCCGGCATCAGCTACCCCGCCAGTGACGGCCACAGCCGTCCCCGCTCCACCACCGTGGTCATTACCCATGACCAGGGCAAGGTGATCGGCAGTTGATCCGGCCCGTACCCAGCACCGAATGGTCGAGCTGGTGCTCGACCCTCCCAAGAACACCTTCGGGAATGTCGAGCACTACGGGCCACGATCGGACTCGATGGACGGCCCAGCCAAAACACCGTACTACCACTTGAACAAGGAACCAGCATGAAACTCCGCACCCTGTTACCCACCTGCCTGCTACTGGCAAGCGCCGCCCTGGCTCCGGCCCTGACCAGCGCCGCCGAGCCGGTACTGCGTTTTGCCATTCTCGGTGACGCCGAACCCAAGCCCAAGGCCGAATTCCCCGGTCTGGCCGCCGCCGTCGGCCACGTCAATCATCTGACCGACACCCTGGATCTGGATTTTGTCATCGGTGTCGGCGACATCGCCCACAAGGGCACCGAGCTGCAATATGAAGCCGTCACGCCGGTACTGCAGCGCCTGACTCTGCCGTTCTATCCGATCATGGGCAACGAGGAACACGGCTCCACCGTCGAGCGTTATATGCACTACGTCCAACTCTGGAATGAAGGCAAGGTCGAAATCGAAGGCCCCAGCTACATCAAGGAGTTCGAGCAACTGGCACTGGTCATGGCTTCACCGGACGAAGGTCGTGAGTTCGATGACGAGGGTGTTGCCTGGGTTAAACAGCAGATCCAGCAGTTGCATCCCAAACCCGTGTTGCTGGTAGTACATGGCGCCCCCGCCGGCACCTTTCCGGAAAACGCCGACAAGGGCATCCACCACCCCGGCTTTGCCGAGGTCAGCGCCCAACCCAATCTGATTGCCATGATTTCCGGCGACCTGCACATGGACCTGGAGCGCAGCGAGCATTCCAAGCAGATTGACGGCGTGCACCACCTGCACATCCCGGCACTGGAACGCACCAAGATCCCGGACGAAGACCACCACGTCCCGATGTTCCGCGTACTGACGGTGATGGATGATGATCAGGTCGTTGTGGATACCTACCAGGTAGGACTGGATGGACCGTTGGAGCGGCATGATTATCGGTTCAGTCTGAAGCGATAAGCGAAACGCCTGGGAGGGGAGCAAAAGCTCGGGGTGTAACGCCCCGGCGCTGTGCCTACACCAACCCGAAACAAGATATCATGTTGACATTAGAATCCGCTTGCCTTTAGGTAAAGCGAGTATTGATGGACGCTTGCAACTTGATCGGGAGTCGTGATGGATTCTTTCATTGGAGTCGTTGGCATCATTTTAGTTGTGTTCGTGCTGTATCACGTCATAAAAACACATAATGCAACAGGGAAGGCTTACCGACACCGGGCACAAAACCAACGAAAGAGAGCCCTCTCTGCTGCACCTCAGCGCGCGCCCACTGCCAAGGCGATCGAGCCAAGTCCCCTCCTTGGTCAAACAAGCGTAGAAAGTAAACCATCCAGACTTCCGGGCGCTCCAACTAGCCCCTCACCCGAGCTCTCGCCCACAGCCCGTGGGGAGCAACCATCCCTGCACCTCCAGACCAAGGAGCAAAAAGCACCCGCCACTGCGACTGACTCTGGTAAATCACCAAGCATTGCTGCCGATGCAGAGAAAGCACGTACGTCTTTAAATTTCGAATCACACAGCATGGCCGACGATGTCATTCGTGAAGTCAGGCATCTGAAAAATGAATCAGACGCCGAGGGCTTAGTTACAATCTCCGTCTCCCATAGCCACTCAGAGCAACCATCCAAAAATAAGAAACCAGCAAGATGGATAACTTCTGATGAGACACTGAGTATCGGAGGAAAGACCATTAGTGGGGCGTATCTTTATCACGGTGGCCTGCTTGCCGCCGTTGGCCGGTACGGTATTGAGGCATCTTTGCTAGATGAAAGCCTGAGCGTTATCCCATCATCATCAACCTACGAAGACGACAGCCTTTCTTATTGGCCCAAATACAGCACTATCTCACCCCGCTGCAGAGGTGCGTATTTATCCTGGCTTGAAGGTGGGCGTAAACACCCTGAAACCCCCATAGGCTATGTGTTTATTTATTTCTACGGCCTTGAGCGCCGCATCATTGCTGATGCGAGCAAGGCTAATCAGGTTTCTGACACCGAGTATGAAAACATCAGCCGGGAGATTTTCAGGCTTATCTCGGTCTACTACTCCAGCCCACCATTCCGAAATTACGCCTATCGCTTGCTCGAGTGGATGACCATCCAAAGACCTCACCTGGTCTCCCTCAACCATGAAGAAATGGCCAAACAACGGCTTGAGCTGGCATTTGCCATACAAGCTGGTACGGCCGTCCTGGCTGGCTCGCCAATCTCGGCGGATATGGCGCGGTCATGGCTGTACTTCACCGAATGGATCCCGAAAACGCCCGCCCGACGGTGTAAGGATCAATTCGCCAAACTTTTTTGTATCAAGTACCAGGAAAAATACGGCGCTGGCTTTATTGTCAAACCCAACAAACGCTTTCTCAAGGCACACTATCAACCCGCAAGCTCTACACTTTCCTATATCAGCTCGGGGGAAAGCAAAATCCCGAATCCTGTCGGATTGAAAAGCGTTCAAAACCGGCTTGTTGAAATTGCTGAACAATGCAACGAAGAGCTCAGACCTTACAGCAGCTATATCGGGCGCAATGAGGGTACGGAGAAGACGCTGACTGCGCTTGCACTGCTTCCAAAGCCGCTCTTTGAGCAAGAGCCCTCCAGCATAGAGTTCAGGTCCTGGGCAGCAGAGATCATTACAGAGCATGACGGGATCATTCCGTTTACTGACCTTCTAGGCAAAATCAGCCCCAGCCCGGTAGACAAGCTTCGCAAAGCAACGCTGGATACCACTCAGTTACTGCTGGATAAAACCGGGTACGCTTACGCACCAGACTCCCGCTTCCATGATGCAAAACCCACTCTGGATGGACCCGTTGTACTGTCGAATGACCCTCTCTCCCCTGAATACCAGCCGACGCAAACTTTTAATGAAGTCAGTATGTCGCTCCGGCTCGGGGCCATGGTCGCTTCTATTGACGGTCAGATTGATGAGGAAGAGGTACTGTTTCTCCAAGGCCTCATTTCGGGAAACGAACGGCTCAGCTCCAATGAGAAATCCAGTTTGTTTGCTTACTTCACATGGCGTCTCAATTCACCCCACAACCTTGTCAGTCTGAAAAGTCAGATCCAAAAACTGTCGGACGACGCCAAACGTGGTATCAGCAAGATATTGATCAAAACAGCTATGGCCGATGGAACAATCTCGCCAGCTGAGATCAAGCAGATGGAAAAACTGTACGTCAGCCTGGGGCTTGATAAAGCCATGCTTGCCGGGGATATCCACGGGGTAGCCACCCTCAAGCCGCTCAAGACAGAAACATTCACTGCGTCTAAACCACGTCCTACCGGTTTTCACCTGGATACCGACATCATTGCTCAACACGAAGATGAAACCAGGGATGTGCAGGGTATGCTCAGAGAGATCTTTGCCGATACCGAGGAAGATACAACCGCCGAAGAGCCGGTCGAGCAGTCCCCGGCCATTCTCGAAGACGATGATGACGGCCTCGATCCTCAGCACCGACACCTCTACTCCCTGTTGGTGAGCAAGGAGAAGTGGTCGCGTGATGAAGTGCATGCATTCTGCGAACCTCTTGGGCTAATGGTTGATGGTGCGGTGGAAGCGATTAATGACTGGGCGTTTGAAAAAGTGGACGACGCCGTGCTTGATGATGACGGCGACATTTACATTCGCCTTGATGTCGCCCAGGAACTCGAAAATTAAAACCAGGATCAAGCTATGACAATCAAGAAAATTCGTGCCAGAGAACGCGACTCCATTATCCAGTCATTACGCTCTGGAGTGACGCCGAAAATTGGTATCCAGCACATCCAGGTGGGCCGCTCAAACGAGATCAAGGCGCTGCATGAAGATCTCAAGCGGGTGGCTGATGGCGGTTCGATATTTCGATTGATTATTGGTGATTACGGGTCAGGAAAAACCTTTTTCCTCAGCGTGGTACGCAGTATTGCTTTAGAGATGCGCATGGTTACAGCTCAAGCGGATCTGTCTCCCGATAGGCGTGTCCACGCATCCAGTGGTCAGGCACGCAATCTGTTTTCTGAGCTGATGCGTAATATGTCTACCCGCAGCAAGCCGGACGGCAATGCGTTGACCAGTGTAATCGAGCGGTTCATTACTCAAGCTAGAAAAGAAGCAGATACCTCCGCCAAGCCGGTCGGTGAGGTAATCCACTCAAACCTCGAAGCGCTATCCGAAATGGTGGGTGGCTATGACTTTGCAAAGGTCATCGAGCAATACTGGAATGGGCATGAGCAAGACAACGAGACGCTGAAGTCCAATGCAGTACGCTGGCTCCGTGCCGAATACACTACCAAGACCCAAGCCAGAGCTGACTTGGGTGTACGTACGATCATTGACGATGCCTCGTTCTATGACTCGCTCAAGCTGATGAGCCTTTTCGTCCGTCAGGCTGGCTACTCCGGCTTGTTGATCAATCTCGATGAAATGGTGAACCTCTACAAACTCAACTCAACCCAGGCGCGCACCTCCAATTACGAGCAGATCCTTCGAATGCTCAATGATTGCTTACAGGGCTCGGTAGAAGGGCTCGGCTTCCTGTTGGGTGGTACTCCGGAGTTCCTGCTTGACCCCCGCAAGGGGCTGTACAGCTATGAAGCTCTGCAATCGCGTTTGGCACAAAACAGTTTTGCATTGCGCGCCGGCGTTGTGGATTACAGTTCACCAGCCCTGCACCTAGCCAGCTTGACGCCAGAAGAACTCTATATCCTGTTGCGCAATCTGCGTAACGTGTTCGCCAGCGGAGATCCAGAGCGCTACCTGGTTCCTGACGAGGCGCTGGTCGCCTTCCTGAACCATTGCCATACCAATGTCGGCGAAGCCTACTTCCGTACGCCCAGAAGCATTATCAAGGCCTTTCTCGACATGCTTTCCATCATGGAGCAGAACCCAAATCTGGAGTGGTCTGACCTGGTCGAGGCAGTGGAACTCGAGGCTGATCTGCCCAGCGACATGGATACAGAAATTGATGCTGACGCAGACACCATGGCAGCAGAAGAGAGTGATGGCCTGGTAGGCTTCAGGATCTGATGGAAGCCTACCAGAAGCTCGATATTCGAGTGCAGAAATGGGTTTTCCAACAAGGCTGGCCAGACCTTCGAGAAATTCAGAAGATGGCCATAGATCCTGTTCTGAAAGGCGACAGGGATGTGCTTATCAGCGCCTCAACGGCTGCCGGCAAGACCGAGTCTGCCTTCCTGCCGGCATGCACCGCTATTGCTGACCAGGAACAAGGTTTTGGGATTCTCTATATCAGCCCCCTCAAGGCGCTGATTAACGACCAGTATCGTCGCCTGGAAAGCCTGTGCGACGCGCTCGACATGCAGCTTACGCCTTGGCATGGTGATTCAGCAGCAGGGCTGAAAAACAAAGCAAGGAAAGCCCCTTCGGGTATATTGCTGATCACCCCCGAGTCGCTGGAAGCAATGCTCATCAGACGCTCAGGCTGGGCAAAGCAGACGTTCGAGAACCTCCAATACATCATCATTGACGAGTTTCATGCCTTTATAGGAACTGAGCGTGGGCAACAACTGCTCTCTGTAATGAATAGGCTGGATCACCTGGTCGGACGACTGAAAAACCCCATACCGCGTATTGCCCTCAGCGCAACACTCGGCGACCTTGAATCGGTTCCTGCGCTGTTACGGCCCAACGGCTCGCTTCCCTGCCAGACCATCACCAGTACCCAAGGACGTTTTGACCTGAGGATGCAGGTTAAAGGTTATCTCGATCCGGCAGAGATCAAACCAAAGGAGTCTCGGATACCAGCAGAAGCACGGATCATCCGTGAGCTATATCGCATCTGCCGAGGTGGCTCTCATTTGGTTTTTGCCAATAGCAGGCAAAGAACTGAGCTGATCGCTGCCAGCCTGACAGACCTGTGTGCGACCAATCACGTACCCAATGAGTTCTTCCCTCACCACGGCTCATTGTCCAAAGACATGCGCGAGGACGTCGAAAGACGCTTGCAAAGCCAGAGAGACCCCACCACGGCCATATGCACCACAACCATTGAACTTGGGATTGATGTTGGCAAGATCAACTCTGTTGCTCAGGTCAATGCACCACCGAGCGTCTCAAGCATGCGGCAACGGACAGGCCGCTCCGGGCGGCGCGATGGTGTTTCTGTGTTGCGCATGTTTCTTCGTGAGCGTGAAATAACCACTCAATCAGGCGTCAGTGACAAGCTGCGCCTGGAACTCATCCAGTCACTGGCCATGATTCGTCTCATGGTTTCAGATAAGTGGTTTGAACCTGCGGATTCAACCCAGTATCACTTTTCCACATTAATTCACCAGACGCTGGCTCTGGTGGCACAGTGGGGCGGCATCAGAGCTGACCAGGTCTATGCACTGTTATGCCAACAGGGGCCTTTTCAGAAAACCTCGATTCAGCAGTTCAAGGACATGCTCACCCACCTCGGAAAACTTGAGTGCCTCACCCAACTATCAAGCGGAGAGTTGGTTCTTGGAATCAAGGGCGAACAGCTCGTCAACCAATATAAATTCTATGCCGTATTCCAAACCCCCGAAGAATATCGGGTGGTGAATGGCAACAAAACCATCGGTACACTTCCCGTTGACTCACCGCTACTACCTGACCAACACATTGTGTTTGGCGGTCGGCGCTGGAAAATCAGCGAAATAGACGAGGTATCCAAGACAATTCTAGTCAACCCCAGCAAGGGTGGGCTACCTCCGCAGTTCTCCGGTTCCGGTATCGCGCTGCATACCCGAGTGCGCCAGGAAATGTTCAAGATCTACAGCGAAGCGGAATATCGGATTCCAGCCGGTGATTCGATGGTTGATTACATTGATGAAGAAGCCAGGCACCTTGTACAGGAAGGATTCAGCTTCTTCACCAACGCAGGCTTGGCGCAGCACAGTGTCATCGACGACCAAGGCACTACCCACCTGTTCAGCTGGATGGGCGATAAAATCGTCAATACCCTTTGTGCCGTTTTACAGACCCATGGTTTCACAACCAGTAATCAGGCAGGAATTGTCGAGATCGTAGAAACCTCTGCCGACAACGTAACAGCTTTTTTCAAACAACTTGATCTTGAGTCAATTGCCTCTGAAGCCGAGCTTGCGCAGATAGTGCAAGAAAAGAATATTGAGAAATTCGACGAACTTCTCCCGCCCAACCTGCTGTGCGAAGGGTATGGGCGGCGGATGTTTGATGTGGGTGGCACGAAAGCATGGATTGCGCAAAACTTCCCCCACGAGCCGCTCTAGTCGTCCTTTGGCAGCCGAGGGGTTGTTTGCTCTATTTTCGTGACGCCACGAAAATGGTCACTGCCGGCTACGCCAATGCCAGCATGAATCTCCGTAGCTCAGGTCTTTGCCTTGCGTCGCATGGGCTTGGCAGTAGCTGCACGTTCGGCCTGGATTCTGGCCAGCAGTGCTGCGGCAGAGTTGTCGCCGCTGATCAGCTCGGGGTTGTCCCGTCGCCATTGCTCGGTCAGTTCACCTCGGAAGGCTTTGGCGAGGATGGATGGGGTGAGGTTGTTGACCCGCTCCAGTGCACCCTGGACTTGTTGCTCAATGCGGTCGGCGTGGGTGAAGAGTTGGTCTGCTCGACGGACTATTTCGGTTTGCTCTTCTAATGGGGGCAAAACGACAACAGCAGTTTTGATGACATCCAGCGTGATCCGCTGGTGTCCTGCTGAAGATTTTAACGAATTTTGTATGTGGTCTCTAAAATTCTGAGATGCGAAAAAGTATTCCAAATATCGACCGTATCGCGGTTCTTTCAATCTTGCACAGAAAAGCCGGTCTGGGTATTGATATTGACGATCCACGCTTTTCACCATTGCGCAGTTCCCAACATATTCTGCCGAGCCACTTAGACGAGTGAATAGAAGATCACCTTGTTTCAGGTAGTTATCTTCTTTTAGCGTGCTCACGTTTTCGAGGTAGCGAATATCGGAGAAATCAATTTCCAGTGGTCGGATCGCGCTTGATCGCAAAATAGGTATTCCTTTGGAATCTTCATTTGGCCTGTCAGCAGCTCCGCTACGTAACTTAAGTATAATTTTAGAAAAAGAAACCTTTTCCCAAGTAGTGTCAACCTCATGGTTTATCTCTCGCCATTCCTCTGTCAACCGCCCACTCACCGCCGCAACCAGTACGGACTGGCGGAAGCGTTTGAGGATATGGGGGATGCGTTCGAGGCGGGCTTTGGTGGTTTCCACTTGGGCCAGCAGGGTGTCGAGCTTTTCGGCGATGACTTTTTGTTCGGTGACTGGAGCCATACAGAACGGAAGCTTCTTCGCAGCTGCGCCAGAAAGCTCCTTGAATGTGGTACCTGTGCCCCTGCTTTCTGCAATATGCCTAATGCTACGCAGGAAGTAATAAGCGTAACTAGGGTCAACCGACCCAGGAAAGACGAAGTTTTTAAAACCCTGATTTGTAGATATTTTATTTGCCGCGATAGCAACGTAGCCGATAGGTGCTCGACTACTAAAAAGTATTGATCCTTCAGAGACAAGTTTTGCAGAGCATGTTGCGTAGCCCGACTGGCTTAGATCACGGGCACCATGACTGATATATTTCTCCGAATATTTACTTAAGTCTGCAGGCGTCAACCAAGCAATCTCTTGCCCTGGCCCAGCAAAGTTGGTTGGATCATTTGCTTTCGGCGTTCCACCTGAAATTACATCCGCAACATCGCCGATCTCCAGCATTATCCAGCTCAATGGCAACTGTATAAGAGCAGCAGATTCATTGTTTTCTTCCCTTTGAGCACGAGTCATTCCGCTTTCCCCAATTCCATCAACAACGCTTCCAATCCCTCCAACGCCGCTGCCAACTCTTCCTTCGCCTCCGCCGCCAGCACACTCGGCTCCGGCAAATTCGCCGCATCCACCGAGTCCGCATCTTTCAGCCAGCTAATATCCAGCGAGTCACCCTTGTGTTCGGCAATCCATTGGCGAGAAAAGCAGCGCCAGCGGCTGTGCGCTAGGCGCTGGTCGACGTTCTGGTTTTCTTCACTATCAGCCGTGTCGATCTGCTCGGCGTTAAAGCTGTATTCGCCTTCCTGCCTTGAGCTCTGGCCGTTGGGATCTTCGCCGTAAACCTGCTCGAAGGGCTTGAGGTGGTGATCACCGAAGGGGGTGCGTTTGCCGAAGTTGGGCATGTTGGTGCGCAGGTCATAGACCCAAACATTTTCCGTGCAGTTTTCCTGCTGGAATATATCGTTGGCACTACCCTTGGTAAAAAACAGTACGTTAGTTTTCACGCCCTGGGCGTAGAAGATCCCCGTGGGCAGGCGCAGGATGGTGTGCAGGTTGCACTTGTTCATCAGGTCGCGACGTACGTCAGTGCCGACGCCAGCTTCAAACAGTACGTTGTCCGGTAGTACCACGGCGGCGCGGCCGCCGGGTTTGAGGTTGCGGTAGATATGCTGGAGGAAGGCCAGTTGCTTGTTGCTGGTACGGTAGGTGAGGTCATCGCGGGTGATGCTGGCTTCGCCGCCCTTGGCAGTGCCAAATGGCGGGTTGGCGAGAATCACCTTGGCGCTTGGCAGGCTGGCACCGGCCTGGCCGAGAGCGTTGCCCAGATGCACGACCCCTTCTTCATCGCCTTCCATCCCATGCAACAGGCAGTTCATCAGCGCCAGGCGGCGGGTGTTGGGCACCAGCTCAATACCGACAAAGGCCCGGGTTTTCTGGAATACCTGCTCGTGGGCTTTGAGATCGAACAGATCATCAGTCTGGCTCTTGATGTACTGGTCGGCGGCGATCAGAAAACCGGCGGTGCCGGCTGCTGGGTCCTGAATGACCTCACCGGCCTGGGGCTGGATGCAGCGCACCATGCTGTTGATCAGCGCACGCGGGGTGAAGTACTGGCCAGCGCCGGATTTGGTTTCGCTGGCGTTCTTTTCCAAGAGACCTTCGTACAGGTCGCCAAGGCCGTCCTTCAGTGCACTGAACCAGTCGATCTGGTCCAGCGTCTTGATCATCTGTTCCAGGTGGCGCGGCTCGCGCAGGCGGGTCTGGGCGTCAGCGTAGATAGCGCTGATCAGCAGGTCGTCATGCACCAGATTGCCGTCCGCATCCCTGCCGGTGGACAGGCTGAGCAGGATGCGTTTGTAGTCGTTGAGCAAATTGATGCCGGATTTGTTGTTGAGATCGGTCCAGCGGCAGCCCTCTGGTAGCGGGTGCTTTTTCAGCGTCCCTGCTTCGGTGTTTTCATGCACCATCTTGATGAACAGCAGCAGCACCAGCTCGGTGACGTAGTCGCTGTAATTGATGCCGTCGTCGCGCAGGACGTCGCAGAGGTTCCAGAGTTTCTGGACGATATCGTTTTGGGTCATTGGGTGCGGCTATCCTGACGGGTATAGGGTTCGAACTGGTGTTGCTCGCTGTTGATCAGCGTCAGCAATCGCGGATGGATGAAGAGTTTTTCCTTACCGGCTTGCCGCTCTTCCAGCACACCGATCTCGCAGAGTTGCTTGAGATAGATTGAGGCGGTCTGACGTTGAGCAACCTGTGCTTCAACCAGATTGCCGATGCGGCAGTAAGGCTGACGAAAGATCACTTGAATCAATTCATAACTGTAGATTTTCGGTAATTGCTGCTGCACATGCGCGCGGGTGCTTTCAAGCAAAGCACAGATGGCTTCAATTTTTCTGGTAGTCCACTGAGCGGTGTCAGCCACCGCATTGAGCATGAACAGAATCCACTCCTGCCATGCCGCCTCACGGGTCACGCTGGTCAGCAAGCGGTAATAATCAGGCCGGTGTTGCAGAATGTAGCGGCTGAGATAGAGGATTGGTTGACGGAGCAGTTGCTGGTCGATCAGATACAGCAGATTGAGCACTCGCCCAGTACGCCCGTTGCCGTCGCTGAATGGGTGAATAGCCTCAAACTGATAATGGGTGATAGCCATCTTGATCAGAGGGTCGAGATCGTCCTGCTGGTGCATGAAGGTTTCCCAGTTCGCCAGCAGGTCACGAATCGTCTTTTCTCCCACTGGCGGGGTATAGATCACCTCACCAGTGGCCTGATTACCGAGGACGGTGCCCGGCACTTTGCGGACATCCATGCGCGCCTCTTTAATGAGTGAGCAAATCTCGACAGCACTGTTGCTGCATAACGGCCGATGTTGTAATTGCTCAACGCCTTTTCGAAGCGCCGTGCGATAACGCAGAGCCTCCTTGGTGGCCGGATCAGCGTGCTCTGCGTCATCAGCAAACTGGAACAGTTTGTCTGTCGTGGTGACGATATTCTCGATCTCGGTGCTGGCACGGGCTTCGAGTAGAGGCAACAAGTTAACCAGAAGTCCCTGATCTGGCAGCAACTCGCCCGCCCGTTTCAACTCTGCCAAAGCAGCACGAGCGGGAATGCAGGCCTTGAGAATGGCAATGCTTTCGATCTGTTCCCGGGCCGGTGGGAGCAGCGGCATGGCATTCCATGGCTCACGAGGATTCCATGTCATGTTGAAACTTTCCTCTTTAATCGACAGATGATGAGCTTATGTTCATGGCATCGACATGACAAGGCTTTGCGTCGATTATTTGCAGTAATTTCGACATGAAGGGCAATGTATGTCTAGATTTTCGAGTTATCTATACATATCAAGATTCAGTCAGATCAAGCGCTCTGCTGCGGCCATAAACTCTCACCCACCTCCTCCAAGACCTTGTCCAGTTGGTCACCAAGCATCTTATCCAGCCGTTTGGCGCCTCCTTCGAAGGCAGGCATCTGATTGATGGTCTCGCGGTCGATGATGACTTCGTGGGTCAGCTGTCTGGCCAAACGATCCAGCCACCGGCGCTGGACGGGAGTCCAGGAATGCTGGCTGTAAATACGATCCATGGCCTGGGCGACGCGTTGCTCGAAGGGCATCAGCGCTTCGCCCAGGGCGGCGCGGCGGATGTGGCCGATGATGCTGGCGGCAATATCCTTATTGGTCTGGTCGCGGGTAGCCGCCTGAAGTCGGGCCTCGGAGTAGCCATGGCCGTCGAGCAACAGTTTTACTTCCCGCAGCTGTTCGCGAGTCAGGTCGCGAGGCCGATTGACCACGACGCTGAGGGCGACGGACTGGTTCAGCCGTTCGCGGATGAAGTGGTTGAAGCTGTCCAGGTAGTCTTCCGGGCGCTTGTGTACACCATAGCTCTGGCTGCGCTCGCGGATTTCATCTTCGTGTTCCGATATCACCGGCAGGTATTCGCTGCCAAGCAGATCTTTGACCTCGGTGAGCTGCTGCAGCAGCCCGACATGCTGGGTGATGAAGGCCGCGGCCTGCTGTGGGCCCAGCTCCCGCAGGTGGGTATGCAGTCCGCTGGGCGGTACGCCCCAGCTCTGCTCCAGCTCGGTCAGTTTCTCCTTGAGTTGCGGTTGACGCTCGGCCTTATTGCCGGCTTTACGCAATACCCGCATGAGTTTCTGGCTGAGCTGACTAAGCACCACGTCCGCATGGCTTTCGCCCTGCTGTTCACCTGGATTGTTCAGAGCCTGCTCTAGTCGCGCGGGGTCGGTCAGCTCATCTACCAGCTGCTCCAGAGTGATGTTGGGATCTTTCACCAGCGGCTGCATGGTGTTTACATCCTGCAGGGCTGCGTAGATATCCACTGGGTCGTAGATACGGAACACCGTCTTGCCGATCTCATTACAGCGGCGGGTGGCGCGGCCAATCATCTGTTCATAGAGAATCCGTGAACGCACCCGGCGCATGAACACCAGGTTGCCGATGCGCGGTACGTCGATGCCGGTGGTCAGCAGATCTACGGTAATGGCGATATTGGGGTAGCGCTCGTTCTTGTACTGGCGTATCCGTTGCTCGACCTTGTCACTCTTGCCGGTGATCTTGGCTACTGCGGCCTGGTTGTATTCACCGTTGTAGACGCCTTTGAAGGCCGTATCCAACAGGCGCTTGACCATATCGGCGTGCAGATCGGTAGCGCAGAAGATCAGGGTCTTTTCATCACCGAAGGGATCGAGCTCCTGCGCCAGCTGTTCGCAGACGACCCGATTGAAATTCTCATTGATGACGCGACGGTTGAATGCCTCCACATCAAAATTCAGCTCATCTTCCAGCTCGGCGGTCTCAATTGCGCCGGTTCGGGTGTTGACCACCTCTACCGCGCTACCCTTTTCAAACTGGATGCCGTTCTGGGTGAGCAGGGTTTCATAGCGGATCGGTGGTTCGTGGTCGATCAGCCAGTCGTCGGCCACTGCCTCGCGGTAGGAGTAGGTGTACACCGGTTTGCCGAAGATGTCGCTGGTATGCTTGGCCGGGGTGGCAGTGAGGCCGATCTTAACCGCATCGAAGTAGTCCAGCACCCGGCGGTAGCTGGAGAGATACTGGCTGGCATCGCGGGTAGCTAGCTCACCCTCGGTCATTTCCTGATCCAAGGTGTAGCCACGGTGTGCCTCGTCGATGATGATGCAGTCGAAGCGGTCTACCGGCGGCGGGTTGTCGCTCATGAAGATACGCTTGACCATCGCCTGCACGGTGGCCACCTGGATGCGGGTTTCAGCTTCGGCGGCCATGTCGCCCAGCTCGGCGACATTATAGATCTTCGACAGGCTGTGGTTCTGCTCCAGCGGGGCTTCGTTGAAAGCATCCAGTGCCTGCTGACCGAGGGCGGTGCGATCCACCAGGAACAGGATGCGCTTGAAGCGCTCGGCTTTGAGGAAGCGGTACATCAGACCGATGATGGTGCGGGTCTTGCCGGTGCCGGTGGCCATGGCCAGCAATGCGGTGCGCACGCCATGGGCCAGTGCGGTTTCCGTTGCGATAATAGCCTGCTGTTGGTAGTCGCGCAGCTTGAGGTAGCCGAAGGGCTCTTGCTGCAACTGCTGCTCAGCCAATACCTTGCTGCGGCTGAGCTGGTCGAGCAGCCCGGCCGGGGTATGGAAGCTGGCCAGCGCACGGCGGGTATTGCTCGGCGAGCGCACATCGCGGAACCAGGTGCCGGAGTGTTCCGCCAGTTGCGGTACATAAGGGCGGCCATTGCAGGAGTAGACGAAGGGCACCTTGTAGTGGCCATCGTTTTCATCCGGCCAGGCGACGGTCAGCCCGGCCAGCTCCCAGGCACCCACCAGCGGCGGGGCAACCTGAATGCCCCGACTGTAACGCTCGGCCTGGTCGATCTTACCGGCGACGTTGGTATTTTCCTTTTTCGCCTCGACCACTGCTATCGGCGCCAGCCCGGCAAACAGCACGTAGTCGGCACGCCCACCCTGGGTGGGCCATTCGGCAATGGCGCGATTGGTGTTTTTTTCCGGGCGAAAGCCTTTCTGGTAGGTCAACTCCTGACTGTCCACTTCCCAGCCAGCCTCTTGCAGCTGCTGGTCGATCAGGATGCGTGTCAGTTCTTCGCTGAGCACCAGTTGCTGACTGGCGGCCTGGGTTTTCTGCGCGGCCTGCGCTCGTTGCCGGCTGACGCTGTGTTCATCTCGCTCAGCGAGCTGTTGCTGTAACGCTCTTATCTTCTGTTCGTAGTCCTTCTGCTGCCGAACCAATGCCTGCTCATGAGTATGGGCTTCCTGGGCCTTGGCACGGGACTCCTCATCCATCGCCAGAGCGAGGGCTTCGTACTCGGCTTTTTCCTGAGCAACCAGTTGATGGAGCTGCTGGCTGGAGTCGAGTTCGACGCTGGCCTGTTGCAGATCATGCTTGAGTGTTTCAATTTCCGCTTGCAGCTGACGCAACTGGCTGCTGGGGTCCGGCGGCGCGACAAAGGCCCCGGGCTTGAAGCCGGTGCCGACCTTGCCGAAGGACTGGTGAAACCACACCGCCAGCGAGCGGGCCAACTTGAGGCCGTCGAGAGCTTCCTTGTGTTGAGTTTTGAACTGATGAGTGGCCTTGTTGCCTTCAATACGCAGGGTATGGAACAGCTCACGCACAACCGGTTCCAGTCGTAGTTCACGGTTGAGACGGTACAGTAAATCTGCCTGGGTGGTCTGCTCGTCAAACTCGACGCCAGCCAGTGTCGCCATATGCTGCGCAATTGCCTCGCCCAACTGGCGCAATTTGATCAGCGTGGTGTTGGGGTCACTGGCAAAGGCTCGCTCGGCCGCTGATGCGAGTTGCATCAATAGCTCATCATGTTCGACGAGAAAACCAAAGTTGGTGCTAACGGTCTGTGTACTGCCCGGCACAGTGCCTCCCTATACTGTAGACGCGCCCTGCTTGCGGGGCATGGATACTTATACCAGAGACTGGCTCGCTTACTGAACAAGGCGTCCTGCGGACGTCGTCGTGCCAGAGTCGACACTCCTACCTGGTAATGCCTGATTCCAGTTCAGGTGCCTGATGGCAGGTCAATAGCTATGCCACCCTTCGCGCCACCGCGCCCTTCTGGTTCTCACTTACCACGACCAACTGATCATCCTGACAATGCATCACGATCGACTGCGCTTCGTAGTTCTGATCGTCCTGAATAATCAACTCCAGCAAGTCGCCCCAGAGCAGGGCAGTTTCCAGCTCGGCCAGCTCGTCGTTGATCCAGAGTTCGCCAATCAGTTTCTGGTAGCGCTGCTGCAATTCGACCCTATAGCGGGTACCGTCGCTGCTCTGCCAGTGCCATTCGCCGGCGATCTGGGCCGGTATCACCCAGAGAAAGATGCCATCGCCCTTGAACGAGACCCGTCCGTCCGGTTTCCAGTCGCCCATGTCGAAGGTGTGGGAGACGACGCGGGTGCCGGGACGCAGCTCGTTGAGCAGGCGTGGGCGCAGTTGCAGGTTGACCGTGTGCAGCAGGTACATGGCCACGACGGTGGCCGGGGTGAAGTCGACCTCGAATAGATCATCCTGAATGAAGCAGACGCTATTCTCGACGCCCATCTGCGCGGCGTAGGCCTGCGCCAATGCCACGCGTCCAGAGTCGATTTCCACGCCCACTGCCTGGGCACCGCGTTCCTGGGCGGCAGCCACCGGGATACGGCCATCGCCCGAGCCGAGGTCATAGAGCACATCATCGGCACCTACCGCGCCCAGCTCCAGCATGGCTTTCACCACACTTTCATGGGTCGGTACAAAGGGTACATCGAGGTTCATGCCCAGTTCGTCAAACTGATCGTCAATGGATAAATCGCTAAACACGGTCCGCTCCGGTTAAAGATGCCTGTCAGCATGCCTGATCGGCTGCAGCAAAGCGATTCCATCCGGCTGATTTACCGGGCAATGATCAGCGGGTGACCTCGTTCAGGGTGCCGCTGTACCAACACTTCTATACCGAATACGCGGTGCAAATGCGCGGGTTGCAGCACCTGCTCGGGAGTGCCGCAAGCCTGGACGCTGCCATCACCGAGTAGCAGTAACTGGTCACAATAACGCGCTGCCAGGTTCAGATCATGCAGGATGATCAGCACGCTGGCACCATGGTCGGCGAAGCGGCGTACAGCATCCAGTACGCTGAGCTGATGCAATGGATCGAGCATCGAGGTGGGTTCGTCCAGCAGCAGTACCTGACCATCGGCACCCGGCCATAACTGCGCCAGTACCCGCGCCAGATGCACTCGTTGGCGTTCACCTCCGGATAGCTGCAGATAACTGCGCCCGGCCAGATGCCCCGCATCCACCGCCCGCAAGACCTCATTGACGATGTCTTCGTCCATCGCCATGCCCGTGTCATGGGGCATGCGGCCCATGCGTACCACCTGCTCGACGCTGAAGGCGAAGCTCAGGCTGGAGCTTTGCGGCAGCACCGCAAGCCGCTGCGCCCGCCGGCGCCCCTGCCAACTGGCCAGCGGCTGGGTATCCAGCAGCACCTGTCCGCTGCTGGCAGCCAGCTCACCATTGAGCACCCCGAGCAGGCTGCTCTTGCCGGCCCCATTGGGCCCGAGTACGCCAAGCACCTGGCCCGGCTGCAAGGCCAGATTCACATCACCGAGTACGCAACGCCCGCCACGGGCCACGCTCACTTGCTGGGCCTGCAACATCAGCCGCGACTCCGTATCAACAGGTAAATGAAGAAGGGTGCGCCGATCAAGGCGGTGACGATGCCGATCGGCATTTCCGCCGGCGCCACGATCAGCCGCGCTGCCAGATCGGCAAGCAATAACAGCGCGCCACCGGCCAGCGCCGAGGCGGGCAACAGCAGGCGGTGATCCGGCCCAACCAGCAGGCGCATCAGATGCGGCACCACCAGCCCGACAAAGCCGATCATGCCAGCGGCGGCCACCGCCGCGCCCACACCCAGGGCAGTACAGAGGATCAGCTCGCGCTTGACCCGCTCGACGTCAAAACCCAGATGCCGCGCTTCGGATTCGCCCAGCAGCATGGCATTCAACGCATCGGCCCGCCGCGGCAGCCAGTAAACCACACCCAGCGCCACCACGAGCAAGGGCCATAGCCGCGAGTAACTGGCGCCATTCAGACTGCCAAGATTCCAGAAGGTCAGCGCACGCAGGGTGCTGTCATCCGCCAGGTAGGTGAACAGCCCGATGATGGCGCCGGACAAGGCGGTCAGCGCAATCCCGGCCAGCAACATGGTCGCCACCTGGGTCTGACCGTCACGTCGCCCCAGCCGATAGACCAGTGCGGTGACCAGCAACCCTCCGGCAAAAGCGGCCGCGGACAGCACATAGGGTTCGAGTACCACCGGCAGCGTTATCCAGCGCGACAGGCCTACGATCACCAGCGACGCCCCCAGGGCCGCGCCACTGGATACGCCGATCAGCCCCGGATCGGCCAGCGGGTTGCGGAACAAGCCCTGCATCGCCACGCCGGTCAGCGCCAGCACCGCACCGACCATCAGCCCTAGCAGGGTACGCGGCAGGCGAATCTGGCTGACGATCAGCTCGGTCTGCGCCTGCACCTCGGTCAGGTTGAGGCCGGTAATATTGAGCAAAGCCCGCAGCGTGTCTGCCAGTGGCAAACTGACCGGACCCAGCGCCAGGGACAACCACACAGCCAGCAACAGCAGCGCCGCCAACAGCGGATAGAGTACCCGCCAATTCAGCACCGGATTCATTGGCTGGCCTCTGCCCTGTGTTCCTGCAACCGGGGATAGAACGCATGGCTCAATTGCCGCAGCGCGTCGGGCAGGCCCGGTCCCAGACCACCGACCAGCAAGGTCGGGTCAATACTCAACAGATGGCCTTCGCGCACCGCGCGGCTGGCGGCCAGGCTGGGGTTCTGCGCCATCAACGCCTGCTGCCCTTCGACCCCACGCAACTGCCGGTCGGTCAGCACCAGCCAATCGGCATCCAGCGCCAGCATGGCTTCGGCGGCCAGGTTCTTGTAACCCTCGTGTTCGGCCAGATTGCGTGCGCCGGCTTGGCGCAGCAGCCAGTCGGCCATGGTATTGCGCCCAGCCACCAGCGGGCTGTTACCGCCAACCCCGAGCAACAACAACACACCCGGTGGCTGATCAGTCTTGCTGGCCAGCTTGATCTGCCGTTGCAGGTCATTCAATTGCCGATGGAAATCTTCCAGCGCCAGCTGCGCCCGCTCAGGCTCACCCAGCAAGGCACCCAGACGCAGCAGATTGTCCTCCAGCGCGTTCAGCTCACTGCTGGCGGACAAGCGCTCGATGCGCACCCCGGCCTTCTCCAATTGGATCAGCACCGGTGGCGGGCCCATTTCTTCGGTGCCCAACAGCAGATCCGGTGCCAGCGTCAGCACGCCTTCGGCGGACAGCTGGCGCTGGTAGCCGACACTGGGCAGTGCGGTAACGGTCTCTGGGTGTTGGCTGGTGGTGTCCACGCCCACCAGCCGATCCTGCCCGCCCAACTCGACTATCCATTCGGTCGCGGCGCCGCCAGCACTGATCCAGCGTTGCGGCAGTTCATCCGCCAGGCTGGCGGTACTGAGCAGCAGGCCGGTACACAGACCGGCCAGGATAGGTTCAAGGCGCATCGGGGGTGGGCTCCATCAACAGGCGGATATCATCGATCTGCTGCTCCTCGAGCAGCACGATCAGATCCAGAAAGGCGGTCAGCGGGGCCTGACGGTCAATCGCCAGATCCAACGCCGGGTGGGTAACGCTGCTCAGTGCCTCGGGCAGTCCACTGAGGCTCAACGGGCGGTCATCCAGTCGCCAGCGCCCTGCCGCATCCAGCTCCAGCAACTGCCGCTCGGCATCCGAGGTAACCATGCTGGCGCTATCGCGCTGATCCTGCGGCAGATCCAGCGGACGCTGGAGCAGCGGCACCTGAGCGGTGAGTAGAAAGAACACCAGCACAATAAAGATCACATCCAGCAGCGGCGTGAGATCCGGCAGCAGACTGGCGTTGGCCGTACTGGCCGGCGGCAGGCGAATCATGCGCTGGCCCATCCTGCGACTGCCGTACCCGGCGTCAGCTCCAGGCCATCCAGTGCCAGATGGCAGCGATTGAGCAGTGCCTGCACCCCTTCCAGATAGCGCTCGGCCCACAGGGCAAAGCCCTGGCCGGCGGCCAGTGCCGGAATCGCAATGCACAGGCCCCAGACCGTGGTGTACAGCGCCTGCCAGAGTCCATCGGCCAGCAGTGCGGGGGTGACCGGCTGAGCCACTGCAGCAATATCGGCGAACATGGCGACCATCCCCAGCACGGTGCCCAACAGACCGAGCATGGGAGCCAGCACCCCGATCAGTTGCAGCAGGCGCAAATGCCGACCGAGGCGCTGGCGTTCCTCCAGGAGCCAGCAGCCGAGCAGATCCTCACGTTGTGCAGAGGCCAGCCGCCGGTGTTCCAGCAGCAGGCCGAGGGCCTGCCCCCAGCCCTGCCGGTCAGAGCGCCACAGGCGTTCGCACGCCTGCGAGTTGCAATCGCTACAGGCCGTGAGCGCCGCCTGGCGGGCGGCATGGCGCAGCGGCGCCAACACCAGAAACACATGCAGGCGCTCCAGTATCAGCGCCCCCGCCAACAGCGAGCACAGCCCCAGCGGCCAGCCCACTGCACCCATATGTTCAAACCAGAGCGGCATGGCTCAGGCCTCCAGCGCCGGCGTGAGCTCGGCCAGGGTACGCCAACTCTCCAGCTCCGGCTGACCCGGTTTGCGCGCACCGAACAGTTGCAGGATCAGCTCACCGTCAGCGTCGTAAGCTTCCCAACTGGTGATCACACCGTCGCTGCTGGGCTTGCGCACCCGCCACAGGTGCGCCACCGCGGGCATCTTCAGGTGCAGGTTGAAATCTGCATCAAGCACATTGAACCAGTCACCGACCCAGCGCAGCTCATGCACGGGGCCGGTATGGATCTGGATGCAGTGGCGATTACCGACAAACACCATGATCGGCAACTGCTGGGCGGCGGCCTCGGTCATCACGGTGGGCAGGGCCTGGGTAGCCAGCGGTTCGGCCCATTCCCGACCGATCAGCCGCAGCGCCTGCAAGCGTCCGACCTTGTTGCGGTTGAGCATGGCATGGAAGTGATGCACGTCCTTGAGCTGGCGCCAGTCCTCAGCCAGGGCGCCGGTATCTACCTCGCTATCGACACGCTCAGCCTGCTTTATCGGAGCCGGTTGCAGATCCAGTTGCGCGGATTGATCGGCCTCGGCAAAACGGGACAGCAGCTGGCCCCAGGTATCCAGGTCACTCTGCTCGGTGAGAAATACCTTGTGTATCGCCATACCCTGCTGATCGAACACCTGCAAACTGCGCTGCAGGCCCCGAGTCGTCGTCTGCTCCACCGCGAACAGGCTGTGCCAGCCGGAGAGGAACAGCCGCAGGTCGATATCCGGCGATACCACCAGTCCCATCTTGCCGCTGCCAGCCACGGTGGTCTCGCGGTAGACGCCCTTGCGCTCGTGCACGCAATGCGCATTGCGGGTCAGCACCATGACCCGGCCCAGGCCCTCCAGCGCTGGCAACAGCTGTGCCCATTCCGGGCGCAGGCGCAGGGTATCGATGCCCAGGCGACTGGCAATCAGTTCCGCCTCGCTGACCGCCAGCTGTTCGGCCACATCCCGGGTGCGCAGGCGGGGTTGCTGCTGGAGCAGTTGCTGCCAGGCTTCGAACAGCGGCGATGTCGGTGTAGCGCTTTGGGCTTGCAAGGTCATGATGTGTTCCTCTCGTTTACTCAGCGACGCGCATGCAGCGCGAAATCAATGGGAATCTGCACCCGGCTTGGGGTTGGCTGTCCAGCCAGCAGTTCGGGTTGAAACTTCCAGTCGGCTACCGCCTCCAGTGCGGCCCGATCCAGACTGGTAAAGCCTGACGATTGCACCACCCGTACCTCACGCTGCTCGCCTTCGGCATCCAGCCGCACTTCCACCAGCACCTGGCCCTGCTGGTTGCGCCGCCGGGCTTGGGCCGGATATACCGGCGCCGCAGGCGGTTCACGAAAACGCGGGGCCTGGCTGACCACCTCCACCGGCTCGGCGACAGGCAGCGGCGGCGATGCATTGAGCTGCGGGGCCGTGGCGGCGCTGGCTTGCTGCTCTTGCGTTGCTTGCGTTTCTTGCGGCGCTGCCGGAGGCGGCGATTCAACTGGCGGCGTCCTGCTCAGTTGCGGCACCTGCGCCAGCGGTTGTTTCCGGGGCTCCGGCATCGGGGTTGGCGGGTCCGGCCGCGGCACTACTGCCGGTGCCACGGGCGCTGGCGGAGCCTCAGCCACAGACTCGACCTCCGGCTCAATCGGCGCGGGCGGCACCACAGTCACCAGCCTGGGCAACGCCACAGCCTCCGCCTGCGCAACCGCCGTCGGCCTGGATGCGCCTGGCGGCGTGCGCCAATCCAGCCATTGCCCGGCGGCCAGATGCACCGCCACTGACACCAGCAGAAAGAGTCCGACACGCATTCCCACGTCCAATGCAAATAATTTATCTCGGTTATTGAGAAGCATTTGCATTTGATTGTCAACCTCGTTTAGCATCCAGCCGACCAAGAAAGCGACCCCTTCGCAGGAGGCAAAAATGAAGAAGCGACTGTCACGCGCACGCCACGGATATCTGGTTCTGCTAATCACCCCCACCATGCTGCTGGCCCAGGAACGATCAGCGACCCAGTTCGATACCATCACGATCACTGCCACCCGTTCAGAGCAAAGACTGGACGAGGTGCCCAGCACCGTGACCGTGCATGACGAACAGCAGGTGGATCAGCAGAACATCAATGACATCCGCGACCTGGTGCGTTACGAGCCCGGCGTCTCGGTGGGCGGTACTGGCAGTCGCTTCGGCCTGTCCGGATTCAGCATTCGCGGCATCGGTGGCAACCGGGTACTGACCCAGGTGGATGGGGTGGCCATACCGGACGCCTTCACCTTCGGCCCCTTCCTCAGCGCGCAGCGGGACTATGTCGATCCGGATACCCTGAAAAGCGTGGAGATCATCCGCGGCCCGGCCAGCTCGCTGTATGGCAGTGATGCACTGGGTGGTGCGGTCAGCTTCGTCACC
Source organism: Halopseudomonas bauzanensis (assembly GCF_900114735.1). GTDB lineage: Bacteria > Pseudomonadota > Gammaproteobacteria > Pseudomonadales > Pseudomonadaceae > Halopseudomonas > Halopseudomonas bauzanensis. The sequence continues at coordinate 131,114 of NZ_FOUA01000002.1, forward strand.
CGGGATGCAGGTGATTATCTGGACGCCGGCGATGATCAGGCCCTGCGCCTGAAAACCGGTTACGACGGCAGCGATGACAGCTGGCAACGCAGCGCCACCTTTGCCGGGCGACGCGGCAGTCTGGATGCCCTGCTGCACCTCAGCCGCCGGGATGGCCAGGCCCAGGACACCTACGGCGGACGCGGCGGCATCGGCGCCGACCGGGAAGAGGCCAACCCACAGGACAAGCAGCGGGAGAATCTGCTGTTCAAACTGGGCTGGGATTACCGCGATGGCGACCGGCTGCAACTGGCCTACGAACGCTTCGAAGACGACATCCGTACCCGGGTTCGCAGCGATGAGAGCCTGACCGCCACCACCCGCCGGCACGCCGCGGTGGATACCTCGGAACGGGAACGCATCACCCTGAGCCACGATATGCGCCTGGATAGCGCTCTGGCCCAGCGCCTGCGCTGGCAGTTGAGCTATCAGGACAGCCAGATGCGCCAGATCACCAACCAGGATCGCTTTACCGCTGGCAGTCTGCGCCAGCGCGAACGGGACTCGCGCTACGAGGAACAAGCCTGGGCGTTCAATACGCAACTGAACACCCGTTTCAACATGGGCTCCGTCGCCCATGACCTGACCTATGGCGTCGATTTGCGCCGGCTGGAAAGCAGCGACCTGCGTACCGGCTGGGAAATCTTCGCCGATACCGGCCTGCCGGTACCGCCCAGCCCCTTCGGCGAAAGCTTCCCGATCAGCGACTTCCCCGATCCGGTCACCGAGGAATATGCCCTGTTTGTGCAGGATCGTCTGGAGATCGGTCGCTGGACCCTACTCGCCGGCCTGCGCTATGACCATTACCGGCTCAAGCCCGACGTCACCCAGGAATACCTCAACGGTAATCCGGTGGAGCGCAACCCGGGCAATTTCAGCGATGGCCAGCTATCGCCCAAGTTCGGCGTGACCTACAAGCTGGACGACGCCCACAGCCTGTACGGCCAGTACGCCGCCGGCTTCCGCGCACCCAATGCGGTGGATATCTTCGGTGAGTTCGTCAACGTCGCCAGCAATTACCAGACCCTGGCCAACACCAATCTCAAACCGGAAACCAGTGACAGCCTGGAAGTCGGTCTGCGCGGTCGGTATGACAGCGGCAGCATAGGCCTGGCGCTGTTCTACAACCGCTATGACGACTTCATCGAGCAGGTCACCTTGCCGAATGACCCCACCGGCAATAACCGGCTGACCTTCCAGTATCAGAACCTCGATCGGGTCACCATTCGCGGTGCGGAGCTGCGCGGCGAACTGTTCCTCGATCGCATTGGCCTGCCCACCGGCAGCAGCCTGCGCGGCAGCCTGGCCTATGCCCGGGGCAAGGACGAACAGACCGGCCAGCCGCTGAACAGCATCGACCCACTCAAGGGCGTCCTGGGTCTGGGTTATGACGCACCCAGCGGACGTTACGGCAGCGAGCTGGTCTGGACGCTGGTGGATGGCAAGAGCCGCACCGACGACAGCACCGCCGATCAGTTCGAGCCAGCCGGCTATGGTCTGCTGGATCTGCATGGCTATCTGCGCGTAGCAGACAATCTGACGGTCAACGCCGGCCTGTTCAACCTGACCGACAAGCAGCACTGGCACTGGACGGATGTTCGCGGCCAGACCGCCAGCAACCCCGGCATCGGCCGCTACAGCCAACCGGGACGCAACGCAGCGGTGAATCTGGTGTGGGAGATCTGATTTGACGCCCATTCAGGGTTGGTTTAGCTTACGCTGAATAAAACGAGCGTTTGATTTTAGAACGCCGACCGCGATCCAGCTGACGGACTCCAACCATGAATGCGGCTATCGACACTTCCAGCCCGGCCATCCCCGCCGAGAAAATCACCCTGACCGCCAGCGATGGCTATCCGCTGACCGCCTATCGTTATCCCGCCCGGGGTGAAGCCAAGGGCAATCTGCTGGTGGCTGGCGGTACCGGTGTGCCGCAGCGTTTCTACCGGCGTTTCGCTGAGTATGCCGCGCAGCGCGGGTTGAATGTGCTGACGCTGGATTACCGCGGCGCCAGCGAGTCGCGTCCCGCGTCGCTGAAAGGCTTCGAGATGTCCTACCTGGACTGGTCGCAGAAGGATCTGGCGGCGGCGGTGGCGTTGCTGGCCCAAGAGCAGCTACCGCTGTACTGGGTCGGGCACTCCTTCGGCGGGCATGCCATTGGCCTGCTGCCCAATCATCACCAACTGACGGCGTGCTACACCTTTGGCACCGGTGCCGGCTGGGCTGGCTGGATGCCCACGGGCGAGGCGCTGAAGATTCGGTTGTTCTGGCATGTCATCATGCCGGCAATCGTGTCCTGGAAAGGTTATATGGCCTGGAGCCTGCTGGGCATGGGCGATGACCTGCCACTGGGGGTGTATCGGGACTGGAAGCGCTGGTGCGGTTTTCCGCACTATTATTTCGACGATCCGTCCATGGCCTGGGTAAAGCCGCTGTATGCATCGGTGCAAGTACCCTGCGCCTTCGTCACCGCAACAGATGATCCCTGGGCACCGCCGCGCTCGCGCGATGCCTTCGCCAAGGCCTACAGCAATGCCGCGAAAATGATCGCGGATATCAGTCCGGCGCCCGGGCATCAGCCCATCGGGCATATGGGCTATTTCCGCCGTGAGTCGCACGCGTTCTGGGATCAGGCGCTGGACTGGCTGCTGCAGCAGCCAGTCGCAGCTGTCACGCCACAGACCGGTTAATACGACTGTCCGGCATTGTGCCTCAGAAGCCTTCCAGCACTATCTTGCCGATGGCATGGCCACCTTCGATCAGTTGGTGCGCCTGACGCAGGTTGGCAGCGTTGATCTGCCCCAGGTGAACCTTGTCCAGCGCCCGCAATTCGCCCTGGTCGAGCAGCTCGGCGATGCGGTTGAGGATATCGTGCTGGCGCTGCATATCGGCGGTCTGGAACATCGAGCGGGTGAACATGGACTCCCAGTGGATGGAAACGCTCTTGGCCTTGAACAGGCGCAGGTCCACAGGGTCCGGATCATCGATGATGCCCAGCCGCCCCTGGGGAGCCATGAGCTCGGCCAGCGCCGCCCACGCTTCGACGCTGGTGTGGGTGGAAAAGGCAAAGTCGATCAGGCCGATGTTCAAATCGAGAATCTGCGCGACCAGGGGTTTGCTGTGATCGATCACGTGATGGGCGCCCATATCACGCACCCATTGGGCGCTTTCCGGACGCGAAGCGGTACCGATAACCGTGGCGCCGGCCTGGCGCGCCAGCTGGATAGCAGCTGAAGGTACGCCGCCGGCACCGCCCAGCACCAACAGTGTGGGCGCGTGGTCGGTCGCCTGCTGCGGCATGCCGAGGCGGTCGAACAGCATCTCGTAGGCCGTCAGCATAACCAGCGGCACCGAGGCCGCAGCGGCGGGATCGAGATTGCGCGGCTGGCGCCCGACGATACGCTCGTCGACCAACTGCCACTCGGCATTGGAACCCTGGCGCTGCAGCTCGCCGGCATAGAACACCTCATCGCCAGGCTGGAACAGCGTGACTTCCGGGCCGACCGCCTCGACCACGCCGGCGGCATCGTAGCCAAGTACCCGCGGCTCGTCAGGCGAGGCGCTGAAAACCTGTCGGCTCTTGATGTCCCGCGGGTTGACTGATATCGCCTGCACCTTCACCAACAGATCCCGCCCGGTCGGCGCAGGCTTGGGCAATTCCAGGTCGATCAGCGCCTGGTCATTATCGATTGGCAATTGTTCGGTATAACCCACCGCTTTCATATCAGTCTCCCTCCTCGGAATGTCAGCACAGGATAGCCAGCCGCAGGCTTCCGGGCCACCCCGCCGGGTCAGCGAACGCCTTGTTGGCTGTCAGGACACTATGTCGCAGCGTAACCTGACCCAGATCAAATTATCCCTTGCAGCACAGCCACATAATCAGCTCATGAAGGAAAATTCCTGGGCTGATGGGGAAATTGATGGCTGTATCGGTGCACTGTTCTCGTCCGCTGCTGCTGGTCGCTGCACTGTTGCTGGCCGCCACCACCGCAGCAGCGCCGCTGCCGACCACGGAACGCCAGCAGCAACTCGCCAACCTGCTGCTGCAGGACTGCGGCTCCTGCCACGGCCTGCGCATGACCGGTGGCCTGGGCCCGGCCCTGACCCGTGAAGCGCTGACTGACAAACCGCGTGACAGCCTGCTCGCCACCGTCACCCATGGCCGCCCCGGTACCGCCATGCCCGGCTGGAAGGCCCTGCTTGATGAGCAGGACATCGCCTGGTTGGTCGACCGCCTGCTTGAAGGAGCTCCCCAGCCATGAAAAATCCCCTGCTCGGTCTCATAGCCGCCGCATTATTGCTCGGCGGTTGCGCCCACCCATCATCCACCCTGCCGCTGCGCGGTACCGGCGACCTGGGCGTGGTGGTGGAACGGGCCACCGGCACCCTGCAATTGATCGAAAGCAGCACCCGCACCAGCCTGGCGCGCATCGATGGGCTGGGCGATCTGTCCCATGCCTCGGTAGTGTTCTCCCGTGACCAGCGTTACGCCTATGTATTCGGCCGTGACGGCGGCCTGACTAAAGTCGATTTGTTGCTGCAGCAGGTCGACAAGCGCGTGATCCAGGCCGGCAACAGCATCGGCGGTGCCATCAGCCAGGACGGCTCGCTGATCGCCGTGGGCAACTACGAACCCGGCGGGGTCAAGGTGTTCGATGCCGTTAGCCTGGCGCTGATTGCCGATATACCGGCCACGCCGCTGGCCGACGGCAGCCGTAACTCCCGCGTGGTCGGCGTCACCGACGTGCCCGGCCAGCGTTTCATCTACAGTCTGTTCGATACCGGCGAGACCTGGCTGCTGGATTTCAGTCAGGGGAATGATCCGCAGATCACCCGTTTCGAGAACATCGGCAACCAGCCCTATGACGCGCTGCTCACCCCGGAAGGCCGCTATTACATCGCCGGCCTGTTCGGTGAGAACGGCATGGCCAAGATCGATCTCTGGCACCCGGAACGGGGTGTCGAGCGCATCCTTGAGGACTATGGCCGTGGCGAGCAGAAGCTGCCGGTCTACAAGATGCCCCATCTGGAGGGCTGGACCCTGGCCGGTGATCAGGCCTTCGTTCCGGCGGTCGGCCACCATCAGGTGCTGGTGCTGGATAGCACGACCTGGCAGCAGACCGATGCCATCGATGTGGCCGGGCAGCCGATCTTCGTCATGGCGCGGCCGGATGCCCGGCAGATCTGGGTCAACTTCGCCCATCCGGACAATCACCAGGTCCAGGTGATCGACAGCGAAACCCACCAGATCATCGCCACCCTCGAACCCGGGCCCGCAGTACTGCACATGGAGTTCACCGCCCGTGGCGACCAGCTGTGGCTGTCCGTGCGTGACGGCGGCGAGATCCAGGTGTGGGACCCCTACACCCTGAAGCAGATCGCCAGCCTGCCGGCAGACAGCCCCAGCGGCATCTTCTTCAGCAGTCGTGCCCATGACACCGGCTTATGAGCAGCCCTGTAGCCATTCGCGGGGCGAGCCCGCTCCCACCACAAGGGAATGCCCATATGCAACTGGACGATCTCAGTCGCCGCCTGATCGAGCGCTACCAACACCAACTGCCAATCTGTACCGATCCCTGGCAAGCCATGGCAGATGAGCTGGGCTGCAGCGCAGCCGAGGTACTGGACTGTCTGCGCCGGCTGGATGAGCAGGGCGCGCTGTCGCGCGTGGGCCCGGTGTTCGAGCACAGCCGCGCCGGCGCCAGCACCCTGGTGGCGCTGGCGGTGCCGCAATCCCGGCTGGAGCAGGTCGCCGAGCTGGTCAACCGCTACCCCGAGGTCAATCACAACTACCTGCGCGAGCACGATTACAACCTGTGGTTCGTCCTCACCGGCCCGGATCGCCAATCCCTGGAGCGCTGCCTGGAGGATATCCAGCAGACCACCGGACTCGCTCCGCTCGACCTGCCCATGCGCCGCGCCTATCGCATCGACCTGGGCTTTTCTCTGGAGGCCACCCCATGAACGGGCTCGACCCCCGACAACGTACCGCGCTGCGACAGCAGCTGGAAAATGGCCTGCCGCTGACCGCCCGACCCTGGCAGACCCTGGCCGAACAGCTCGGCAGCAGCGAAGCCGCCGTACTCGAACAGGCCCGGCAATGGAACGACGAAGGATTGTTCCGCCGCTTCGGCCTGGTGGTGCATCACCGCAACCTGGGCTTTCGCGCCAATGCCATGCTGGTGCTGGACATTCCCGACCATCAGGTCGATGCCATCGGCGAACGGCTGGGCCGCGCCGATGGCGTCAACCTCTGCTATCAGCGCCCCCGCCGGCTGCCACACTGGCCGTTCAACCTGTTCTGCATGGTGCATGGCCGTGAGCGGGCCGCGGTGCAGGCGCATATCGCCGAACTGCTGGCCCGGCACGGGCTGGATCAAATGCCGCACCGGTTGCTGTTCAGCACCCGCGCCTTCAAGCAGCGGGGCGGGCGATTTACCCCGAGCCTGCCGCAGGAGACCGCCCATGGATGATCTGGACCGGCGCCTGATCAATCGTCTGCAACACGGCCTGCCGCTGGTACCACAGCCCTGGCAAGCTCTGGCCAATGAGCTGAATAGCCAACCGCAGCTGCTGCGCCAGCGGGTCCAGGCGCTGCTGGATGACGGCACCCTGACCCGCTTCGGGCCGATGTTCGATATCGAGCGCGTCGGCGGCGCCTTCACCCTGGCGGCCCTCGCCGTACCCGAGGAACGCTTCGATACGGTGGCAGAGCAACTGCACGCCATGCCGGAAGTGGCCCACAACTACCGGCGTGGGCATGCCTGGAACATGTGGTTCGTGCTGGCCTGCGCTACCCCGGATGGCATCAGCGCCAGCATTGCGCATATCGAACAACTGACCGGCCTGCCGGTGCTCAACCTGCCCAAGGAGGAGACCTACCATGTCGGCCTGCACCTGCCCGTCTGACCCCGACCTGACCCACCGCCTGATTGACCTGACCCAGGCCGGCCTGCCGCTGGTGGATGATCCCTGGGCCTGGATTGCCGAACGCCTGGGCATCAGCCGCGAGCAGGCGCTGCAACTGCTACAGCAGCTGCAGCGCGACGGCGCCATCCGCCGTATCGCCGCTGTACCCAACCATTACCGCCTCGGCTACCGCCACAACGGCATGACCGTCTGGGACGTGGAGGATGCGCGCATGGATCAGCTTGGTCCGCTGGTCGGCGCCCAGCCCTTTGTCAGCCACTGCTACCGACGCCCCCGCCGGGACGGCTGGCGCTACAACCTGTTTGCCATGGTGCACGGGCGCAGCGCCGAGGACATCGACCGTGACCGCCAGCGCATCCGTCAGTTGCTGGGTGATGCCTGCCGCGCCGACGACATGCTGGTCAGCAGCCGCATCCTGAAAAAGACCGGACTGCGACTGAACCGCCCCGCCCCCACCGACCGCGCTCAGGCGCCGTCACAGGAGAGTTCTTCATGCTCAGAATAAGCCATTACCTGCGCGCCCTGGCCAATCCGAGCCTGCGCGTCCTCGGCGCCCGCGGCACGCCCGGCACCCGCCCTCCGGTAGTCATCTGGAATCTGCTGCGGCGCTGCAACCTGACCTGCAAGCATTGCTACGCCACCTCCGCCGACAGCGAATTCCGCGACGAGCTGGATACCGCCGAGGCCCTGCGCGTAATCGATGATCTGCATGCCGCTGGCGTGCGCGTGCTGATCCTGTCCGGTGGCGAGCCGCTGCTGCGCGACGACATTTTCCAGCTGTCGGATTACGCCCGGGACAAGGGCTTTTTCGTCGCCCTGTCGACCAATGGCACACTGATTACCGAAGCCAATATCGGGCAGATCGTCGCGGCTCGCTACGATTACGTCGGCATTAGCATTGATGGTCTGCAGGCGGTGCACGACGAGTGGCGCCAGCTCAAGGGCAGCTTTGCCGCCTCCATGCACGCCATCGACCTGTGCCGCCAGCATGACCTCCGCGTGGGCCTGCGCACCACGCTGACCCAGCACAACTACCCGCAGCTGCCGGCGCTGCTGGAACTGATGCGCGAGCATGACGTACAGAAGTTCTATCTGTCACACCTGAACTACAGCGGTCGCGGCAAACGCAGCCGCAAGGCCGATGCCCATCACGCGATGACCCGCGACGTGCTCGACCAACTATTCGAGCAGGCCTGGGCGGATGTGCAGCAGGGCCGCGATACCGACTTCGTCACGGGTAACAACGACGCTGATGCCATCTTGCTGTTGCAGTGGGCGCAGCGGCGCATCCCCGAACATGCCCCGCGGCTGGAGCAGATGTTGCGCGCCTGGGGCGGCAATGCCTCCGGCAGCGGCATCGCCAATATCGACAACATCGGCAATGTGCATCCGGACACCTACTGGTGGCAGCACACCGTCGGCAATATCCGCCAGCGCAGCTTCAAGGATATCTGGCTGGACAACCCCGACCCGCTGCTGTTGCAACTGCGCCAGCACCCGCGTGCCGTGGGCGGACGTTGCGGTCAGTGCCAATGGCTGCCGATCTGCAACGGCAACACCCGGACCCGCGCCTGGGCTACCGGCGACCTCTGGGGCGAGGACCCGGGTTGCTACCTGACCGACAGCGAAATCGGCCTGTCGGATAGCCAATTCATTCCCTGCCAAGTGGTGTATGAACATGCATGACCTAGCTGACGGCTCGACAACCGGCATGCACCCGGATTGCTTTCCTGCTGCGTTGCGCGCCACCTTTGCTCCCGGCGAAGTGGCCCTGGTCGGCGCCGGTCCGGGCGATCCCGGGCTGCTGACCCTGCGCGCCTGGAGCCTGCTGCAGCAGGCCGATGTGGTGGTCTATGACCGGCTGGTAAGCCCGGCACTGCTGGCGCTGCTGCCAGCCGGGTGTGCTCGCCGCTTCGTCGGCAAGACCAGCGGTTACCACAGCTTGCCGCAGGAGCAGATCAACCAGCTGCTGGTCGATCTGGCCCTGCAGGACCAACGCGTGGTGCGGCTCAAGGGTGGCGACCCCTTCATCTTCGGCCGCGGCGCCGAGGAGCTGGAATTCCTGCTGGCGCGGGGTATCGACTGCCAGGTGGTACCCGGCATCACCGCCGCCTCCGGCTGCAGCACCTACGCCGGCATCCCGCTGACCCACCGCGACCTGGCCCAATCCTGCCAGTTCATCACCGGCCATCTGCAGCAGGACGGCGCCCTCAACCTGCCCTGGCAAAGCCTGGCCAACGGCGGTCAGACGCTGGTGTTCTATATGGGTTTGGCCAGTCTGGGCGCCATTTCCCGGGAGCTGATCAATGCCGGCCTGCCCGCCGATACCCCTGCGGCGCTGATCGGGAACGGCACCCGGGATGACCAGCAGGTGGTACGCGGTAGCCTGCAGCAACTGGAGCAATTGGCCCAGGAGCATCACCTCAGCGCACCGACGCTGACCGTCATCGGCCAGGTGGTCGGGCTGTTCGCCGACCAGCAGTTGACCCACCCAGCACGGCTTCGCGCCCAACCGGTACTGGCCGAACGGGGGGCTGTGGCATGCGGCTGATCTCCACCCTGCTATTCAGCATGACCCTGCCGGTAGCAGCCCTGGCCGATGCTTCCAGCGTCCCCGATGTCGCCATGCTGTATCAGACCCAGTGCCAGAGCTGCCATGGCGTCAATCGGCTCGGCGGCACCGGCCCCGCACTGCTGCCCGAGAGTCTCGGCCGCATCAAGCCCGAGGAGGTGCGCAAGGTCATCCAGGACGGCCGACCGGCCAGTCAGATGGCAGCCTTCGGCACGCTGCTCAACGGCGAAGACATCGACGCCCTGGTCAGTTACCTGTACACCCCGGCCGAGGTGCCGCCCACTTGGCAGGACGCCGATATCCGTGCCAGTCACCGCTTGTTCGCTGATCCCGGGCAACTGCCGGACAGCCCGCAACATACCGCTGATCCGCTCAATCTGTTCGTCGTGGTCGAGGCTGGCAATCATCATGTGCGCATCCTAGACGGCGATAGTTTCGAGGAACTGACACGGTTTCAGTCGCACTTTGCCCTGCATGGCGGGCCGAAGTTCTCGCCGGATGGGCGCTTCGTCTACTTCGCCTCGCGGGATGGCTGGATCAGCAAGTACGACCTGCACAACCTGACCATGATCGCCGAGGTGCGCGCCGGGCTGAATACCCGCAACCTGGCGGTCAGCAATGATGGTCGCTGGGTGCTGGTCGGCAATTACCTGCCGGGCAACCTGGTGGTGCTGGATGCCCGCGACCTGTCCCTGGTCAAACCCATTCCCACGGTCGGCAGCGACGGTACGCCCTCGCGGGTCAGCGCCGTCTACACCGCGCCCCAGCGCGACAGCTTCGTGGTTGCGCTGAAGGATGTGCAGGAAGTCTGGGAACTGTCCTATGCGGGGCAGCCGGACTTCGCCCCACGACGGATCATTGCCGCGGATTATCTCGACGACTTCTCCTTCACCCCGGATTACCGCTACCTGCTGGCCACCTCGCGCAAGGCCAAAGGCGGTCAGGTGATCGACCTGGATACCGGCAAGGCGCTGACGGATATTCCGCTGCCGGGCATGCCGCACCTGGGCTCAGGCATCTACTGGCAGCGCGACGGCAAATGGGTCTTCGCCACGCCCAACATCAGCCAGGGACTGATCTCGGTACTGGACCTGGACACCTGGGAGTTGATCAAGGAGATCCCCACCGAAGGCCCGGGCTTCTTCATGCGCAGCCATGAGAACTCACCCTACGCCTGGACCGACGTGTTCTTCGGGCCAAACAACGACGCCATCCACCTGATCGACAAACAGACCCTGGAAGTCGCCCACACCCTGCGCCCGGTTCCGGGCAAGAACGCCGCCCACGTGGAATTCACCCGCGACGGCCGACACCTGCTGTTGAGCATCTGGGACGAGGACGGTGCGCTGCTGGTACTCGACAGCGAGACCTTGGAGGAAGTGAAGCGCATCCCGATGAACAAACCGTCGGGCAAGTACAACGTGGGTAACAAGATTGGTTTTGTGGAGGGAACGTCGCATTGAGTGAGAGGGTGCGCGCTCCGTCCCCAAGCAGTCTCAACTCAGAAACGCTCGAAGATGACCCATGAATACCTCCGGCTGATGGTGGTGCAGGTTATGCCCGGCCTGCTCCACGATTATCACCTGAGCCTGGGCAAAGTGTTTGACGCGGCCATCCTGCTCAGGATTGGACGCCCAGCTCTCGGCGCCGTACATCAGCAACACCGGGCAGGTGATCGCTTGCCATAAATCGCTGGGTTCCACCGAGGCCACCTCGGCGGCGCCCGTGCCGCGAATAAGATGGTCGTACTTCCAGCGCCATTGTCCATCCTCGGTCGGGCGCATGCCGTGTTCGCAGACATACTCGGCCAGCTGCCGACTGAGCAGCGGATCATGCTCCAGCAGACGCTGTACCGCTGCGGTAACGCTGGGATAACGGCTCGGCCCCCGCTGATCCAGTTCCCGCACCTTGTCCACCCATTCACGCAACTGTTCGCGACGTGGTTTGGCGTCGCGCCTGGCGCGCGCCTGCGGCGAAAAGCCCAGGCCTTCGATCACGCACAACCGGCTGACCCGCTCCGGGAACAGCGCGGTGTAATGGGTGGCGATATTGCCGCCCAGCGAATGGGCCACCAGCGTTACCGGGCGCTCACCCAGTTCGTCCACCAGCGCGGCGAGGTCCGGCACCATGTCGACAATCCCATAGGCTCCGCCGCTGCTCCAACCGCTGTCACCGTGGCCGCGCAGATCCGGCACCACCACATGCCAGTCGGCACGCAACTGGCTCGCCAGTTGATCCCATACCCGCGCATGCTCCAGGCCGCCATGCACCAGAATGAGTAACGGCGCATCACTGTTGCCCCAGTCCAGGTAATGCAGGCGCAGCCCGCGGGAATGATAAAAACGGCTCTGCGGGCCGGTCTGTGCCACCTTGTGCATTCACATGACCTCTCAATGATGTTGGCTGCAGTATAAACACCGGGCCGGCAACCACCGCAGATGATGCGCTATCGGCGCCAGTGATGAAGTAAACTGCACAACAGCCGGTAGCCCACCTACCGGGTCTGGCCAGACATGGCCGTTTCCCGATGAGAAAACCATTATGCAGAAGATCAGCTACATCACCTTATCCCTGGCCCTGGGTCTGACCAGCGCAATCGGCACTGCCCAGGCCTTCAGCCTCAACGACGCAGCCAAACTGACCGGGGCGGTCGCCGCACCCAACTCCACCGCTGCCCAATCCGCCGAGCTGGTGGGCAAACTGACCGAGCTGAACGTCAGCTCCGAACAGGCAGTAGGTGGCACCAGCGCGCTGCTGGGTCTGGCCAAGAACCAGCTGGCCGGTGAAGACTACAGCCAGCTGATAGGCAACGTTCCGGCCCTGGCCAACCTGACCGGTGGTGGTCTGGGAGGTCAGGTTGGCAAGGTCAGCGGTCTGCTGGGCAAGTCCAATCCGCTGGACAGCAGCGCTCAGAATAACCTGCAAAATCTGGGTGATGTGGGTAACGCCTTTTCGGCATTGGGCATGGATAGCGGCATGGTCGGCCAATTCGCCCCGGTACTGCTGCAGTTCATTGGCAACCAGGGTGTCGGCCAGCCGCTACTGGGTACCCTGACCAACCTGTGGACAGGTCAGCCAGCCGGCCTCTGAGATGGCCCATCCGACGCGCAGCTGCTGCGCGCCGGATAATCCCGGGATCAGCCCATCTGATGTTCGGGAAAGAACCGTTTCAATTGTTCGACAAGATGTTCGTAATGAATGGGCTTGGGTAGGAAGTCAGCCGCACCGTTGCGGAACAGGGTGATGACATCATCCATATCCGCATGGCCCGACGTAATGATGATCGGAATGCGGTGCCCTTCGGTGTACCGCTCATTGAGTATCTGCAACAGGCGCAAGCCGCTCTGGTCCGGCATACGCAAGTCGGAGATGATCAACGCGATATCCGGGTTCCTGTCCAGCTCAATCAAGGCCAGCTTGGCGTTAGAGGCACAGCGACAGACGAAGCCGAGGAGCATCATCGATTCCTGCAATTCCACCAGAATATCTTCATCGTCATCTATCAATAGAATCTTGTTCACCAGGCGCTCGCTACTTGAAAATGAATGAGTAAAAGTGACTTGCAGGCACAGTGGTTCTCAAGCAGATCCCACAGTATCGCTTTGTAAAGTGACCACCCTGCGAACAGCCTCAGGTTTCAAGCTGCAGCGCATCAGGTCTGTCCTATTGGCAGGGTTATCAAGAACCGCGCGCCCTGATGATGATTTTCGACACTCAGCTCGCCTCCCATCTGGGTAATGATGCCGTAGCTGACAGAGAGTCCCGGCGCTTTTTTACCGTTGCCTTCCTTTGATTTTCGATCCATCGAAATGCGGAAATCTTGTCATATTGCTGACAATCTTGCCGGGAAACCCAAGGATCGGATGCCCCCCTTATTCCCGGCAGATGTATTACCACAACGTTTCATCGGCCACCATAATGGCCAATAGCCCTACTTCCCTTGTCCCGGTCCAGCTACAATGGAACAACTGCAATATGAGGTAAGCATCGAAGCGGATGACTAGATGATCGAATACAACAACAAGCGCTTTCTCATCGTGGACGATTTCACCGATTTCCGCTCGGCGCTCACCGGCATGCTGCGGCAGATGGGCGTGGCGCATATCGATGCGGCGGTCAATGGTGAGGAGGCGCTGGCGCTGTGCCGCAAGCACACCTATGACGTCATCCTCCATGACTACAACCTCGGCAAGGGCAAGAACGGCCAGCAGGTGCTGGAAGAGCTGCACCATGACAAGCTGCTCAGCCCACATTGCATCTTCATCATTATCTCCGCCGAAAGCAGCCAGGCCATGGTCATGGCGGCGTTGGAGTGCGAACCGGACAGCTATCTGACCAAACCCTTCAACCTGGCCAGCCTGCAGCAGCGGCTGGACAAGTTGATCGCCATGAAGACCGTGCTGCATCCCGTACTGGATGCGCAGATGCGCGCCGATCATATGGCGGTGCTGGAAGCCTGCGCAGCGGTAATAGCAGCGCATCCACGGTACGCTCCGCAATGCCGCCGGCATCAGGTGACGGCGCTGGCCGCCTTGGGCCGACGTCAGGATCAGGAGCGCCTGCTGCGGTCACTGATCAGCGAGCGACCATTGCCCTGGGCGCTGGTGGCACTGGCCGATCTTTTGCGCGAGAGCGGACAACTGGACCACGCGCTGACGCTGTATCAGGACGGTATCCGTCAGTTCCCGCTGATCCCGGCATTGTATGACGGGCTCGCGGCCACGGAGCTGGCCCGCGGCAATCATGAGGAAGCCCAACAGCACCTGCAGCAAGGGCTGCGTATTTCGCCCAATTCGCTGCAGCGTCAGGAACGCATGGGCCAGATCGCGCAGCGCAACAATGATCATGAGCAAGCCGCACGGGCCTTTCGCCAGGCCGTTGATCTAGGCCGCAATTCGCTGTTTCGTAATCCCGACAATCATCTGAATCTCGCCTCCAGCCTTACCGCTCAAGCGGGCGACGGAGCGCTCGGCCAACGGGCGGTGGCGGAAATTCGTCAAACCCTGGGCGAGCTGGACAAAACCTGGCGCGACGACCCGGCGCTGTCGGTGCGTTCTCGCCTGATGCAGGCCCGCACCCTGGACAAGAGTGGCCATGCGACCGAAGCGCGCCGGCTGGCAGAGCAGGTGGCGGCTGATGTCGCGCAGTTGGAGAGCTTCTTCGATGCCGAGGTTGCCCTGCAAGTGGCCGGGCAGCTGCGTGATCTGGATCAGGCCGGATCGGCCGATGCGGTGTTGGCGACCTGTGCCGAAATGTACGGCGACGACCCGGAGGTGCTGGCTGACATCGCCCGGCATACCGACAACCCGGACATTCTTGCGGCCGGCTCCCAGGCCCTGGAATGGAACCGCCAGGCCATCCGACTGTACCAGCAGAAGAACTATGCCGAGGCGCTACAACGGTTCCGCCAGGCGCTGGCGAGCCAGCCGCGCAACATCAGCTTTGCCTTGAACACAGCACAGTCGCTGCTGCGTCTGATTGCCGCCGACCCGAAACCGGAACTGCTCGCCGAGTGTGAGCGCTGCCTGCAGCAGGCGGACGGGATGCCATCCAATGATCATCGCCGCGAGCGTTACCGCAAGCTTCGTGAACGGCTGGAGCAGTTATGAACGACAACGACCAGGAAGGGCTGGATTTTTCCACGGTATTGGCCTCTACCGTCCATGACATGAAGAATTCGCTGACGCTGATGATGCAGAGTTGGGCCCAGTGGATCGAGCGGCTGCCGCCCGAACTGGCACAATCAGGTGAGCGTGGAGTGATCGAATACGAATCCCTGCGGCTCAACGGCATGCTCATGCAGATGCTCGGTCTGTATAAACTGCAGCTCAATGCCCTGCCGCTGCGCCCCGACTGGGTGGAGGTGGACGATCTGCTGCAGGCCCAGCTGGCCCGGCACAGCGAGATTCTGCAGGCGCGCCAGATCAGCAGCAGCTACAGCATCGAACATGACGAGTTGCTGCATTTCATGGATGAAGAACTGATCAGTTCAGTGATTGCCAACGTAATCAATAACTCCATCCGCTATACCCGCACGGCCATCCATCTGCACGCCGCACAGGAGGATGGACAGTTGATGATCCTGGTCAGTGACGACGGCCAGGGTTATCCCGCCGATATGCTGGGCCGCTACAACACCGGCGCCCGCGATGCGGATGTCACCCAGAGCAGCACCGGGCTGGGGCTGTACTTCGGGCAATGCATTGCCCGGCTGCACCAGCGCAATGGCCGCCATGGTTACATCGAGCTGAGCAACGGCGGGCAGCTCGGTGGCGGCGAGTTCCGGCTATATCTGCCCTGAGCAGCCGTCGCACTTATGACCCATCAACACCATGGGTTCTGACGGTTTGCCAGCGGTGCAGGACATGCTTAGCTGATGGGCTCGACAATGATAACAACCGCCCACGGAGCCCTCGCGTATGTTCGATCGTCATTACGCCGTCTGGCCTGATCTGGTACCGCACTTTCTCGATCTGCCAGCGACCAGCCTGTATTCCAATCTGAGCATCTCCGCACTGCGCTACCCGCAACACCCCGCCATTATTTATTACGGGTCCACGCTGACCTACGCCGAACTCGAACGCCAGGCCGAGGCATTGGCCGGTTACCTGCAGCACACCGGGGTCAAGGCCGGCGACCGGGTGTTGCTGTACATGCAGAACAGCCCGCAATTCGTGATCGGCTTCTATGCCATCCTGCGGGCCAATGCGGTGGTGGTACCGGTCAACCCGATGAACCGCAAGGCCGAGCTGGAGTACCTGATCGCCGACACCGAGGCGCAGGTTGCCCTGTGCGGCCGCGAACTGCTGGATAACATCGGTGAGCTGCTGGATAGCAGCGGGCTGCGCGAAGTGGTGGTCGGCACCTACGGCGATTATGTGTGCGAACCCACCGATCTGGAGCTGCCCGAGGCAGTGACCCTGTCCGCCGACATGCCCCATCGCGATGGGCTTACCGCCTGGCAGCAGGCCCTGGATGCCGCCTACGAGCCGGGGCCACTGACCGCCGGGCCTGATGACCTGTGCGTGATTCCCTACAGCTCCGGCACCACCGGCAACCCCAAGGGCTGCGCCCATACCCATCACAGCGCCATGGCAACCACGGTCTATCCGTCGGTCTGGGGCAATAGTCAGCATAATGGCGTGCAACTGGTGTCGGTACCCATGTTCCATGTCACCGGCATGCAGGTGTGCATGAATGCCGCCATCTATCTGGGTGCCACCCAAGTGATCATGACCCGCTGGGATCGCCGGACCGCGGCGAAGTTGATCGAGCGTCATAGCATCACCGCCTGGCGCAACATTCCGACCATGGTGGTGGATCTGCTGTCCGACCCGGATATCGATCAGTACGACATCAGCAGCCTGCGGGCCATCGGCGGTGGTGGCGCTGCCATGCCGGCGGCTATTGCCGCCAAGCTGGAGGACAAGCTGGGGCTGCGGTATTCCGAGGGCTACGGGCTGTCGGAAACCCTCAGCGCCACCCACATGAACCCGCCACAGGCACCCAAGCCGCAGTGCCTGGGCATTCCGATCATCGGGGTCGATTCCCGGGTGGTCGACGTGGATAGCCTGCAGGAAGTCGGCGTGGGCGAGGTCGGTGAGATCGTATTGCAGGGCGAACAGCTGTTCCAGGGCTACTGGCGTCGCCCGGAGGCCACTGCCGAGGCCTTCATCGAGCTGGATGGCAAGCGCTTCTTCCGCACCGGTGATCTGGGCTACTACGACGAAGAAGGTTATTTCTTTCTGGTCGATAGGGTCAAGCGGATGATCAACGCCTCGGGCTACAAGGTCTGGCCGGCGGAAGTGGAATCGCTGTTGTACAGCCATCCGGCGGTGCGGGAAGTCTGCGTGATCTCAGTGCCGGATGAGCGCCGCGGGGAAACGGTCAAGGCGGTGATCGCGCTGGCGGCAGGGCATGCCGATACATCGGGCGATGACATTCTCACCTGGTGTCAGGCCAACATGTCTGCCTACAAATGTCCCAAGCTGATCCAATTCACCGACGCCCTGCCCAAATCACCTACCGGCAAGATCATGTGGCGGGCATTGCAGGAGCAGGAGTGGGCGAAGAGCTGATGGCGTACCGAGCGCCTGGCAACCTCTAGCTCCCTGGGAACGTCGGGTTTCCTGGGAACGTCGAGTTTCCTGGGAACGTCGAGCACCAGCTCGATGAAAGGCCTCGTTGACAGCCCCGTGGACGAGCTAGTGCTCGTCCCTCCCAGGGAGCGATTCGCTGGCGTGTCGAGTTCCATCTCGACACACCGCAGCCACCGCTGCCCCAGATGCCGGGGGTGAACCCGGTGGGGCCGCCTCTCCACGGCTTCAGTCGGCGATATGCACCAGCTGCTTGCCGAAGTTCTTGCCCTTGAGCATGCCCTTGAACGCCTCCACGGCGTTCTCCAGCCCTTCGGCTACCGTCTCGCGATACTTGAGGTTGCCGCTGGCCACCTGCTCGGCCAACAGGGTAGTGATTTCCTGGTGGCGGTCCTGCCACTCGGTAACCAAGAAGAAACGATGCTCCGGCTTGTTCTCGCCCATGGCGCCGAATACGTGGAACGGCGTCTCGACCTTGCTCGCGTCTTCGGCGTTATACGCCGATACGTAACCGCAAATCGGCACGCGCGAGCCCTTGTTCAGCAGCTTGGCAACCGCTCGGGTGACTTCACCGCCGACATTCTCGAAGTACACATCAATACCATTCGGGCAGGCCGCCGCCAGATCGCCTTCCAGATTGCCGGCCTTGTAGTCGACGCAGGCATCGAAGCCCAACTCCTCGACCACGAAGCGGCACTTCTCCTCACCACCGGCGATACCGACCACCCGGCACCCGAGCTGCTTGGCGGTCTGGCCAACCACGGTGCCGACCGGCCCGGAGGCAGCCGAAACCACCACGGTTTCCCCGGCCTGGGGTTTACCGACATAGGTCAGCCCGCAATAGCCGGTCCGGCCCGGCATGCCGGCCACGCCCAGATAAGTCTGCAGTGGCACACCGCGTGGCTCGATCTTGTAGATCATCGGCGCGTCACCGGGCACGATGCAGTATTCCTGCCATCCGGAATAACAGGTAACCAGATCGCCTTCATTGTAGTTGGGCGACTTGGACTCGATTACCCGACCCACACTTTCGCCAACCATGACTTCACCGATACCGACCGGGTCCATATAACCCTTGGAATCGTTCATGCGCGGGCGCATGTAGGGATCCAGGGACAGCCACAGGGTCTTGATCAGGATTTCGCCGTCGCGCAGTTCGCGTACCGGCGCTTCGGCCAGGACCAGATCGCCATCCTGGATTTCCCCCTGGGGGCGCCGCTCAAGAATTATTTTTCGATTGATAAGGGCAGACATGCTCAAGGCCTCCGAGCTGTGATGGGATGGGGCACCAGCCCCGGTTCTGCCCGAGCATAAACCACCGGGCACGCTGAACGGGTCGTTATTCATGGGAATGATTGCACGCCAGTATCCGCCATCATGCGCCAGCAGGTCATCATTCTCTCTAAAACCGTTCAGTGCGCCGGCGACTATCACAGCCCCTCTTGCAGGTACTGATCCTTCAACCGCACATAGTTGGCCGCGGTGTAGGGAAAGAACTCGCGCTCCTTGTCGCTCAGCGGACGCACTTCCTTCGCCGGGCTGCCCATGTACAGATAGCCGCTGCGCAGGGTCTTGTTGGCGGGTACCAGACTACCGGCGCCGAGGATCACTTCATCCTCGATCACGGCGCCATCCATGACGATACTGCCCATGCCGATCAGAATGCGGCTGCCGATCCGGCAACCATGCAGCAGCACCTTGTGGCCGATCGTTACATCGTCACCGATGATCAGCGGATAGCCTTCCGGGTTGAATGGCCCGGCGTGGGTGATGTGCAATACGCTGCCGTCCTGCACGCTGGTGCGCGCTCCGATGCGGATGCGATGCATGTCGCCGCGAATCACCGTGGCCGGCCATACCGAACAATCATCACCCAGCTCCACATCACCCAGCACCACCGCGCTGCTGTCCACGAATACGCACTCACCCAGAAGCGGCGTCTTGCCGGCAAATTGGCGTATATTCATCACTTACCCCTTGAATTGACTGGCTGTCGCCATCATCTAATTAGGCATTACAGCCGATTTCATTGGCTGCCAATGGCCTGCTGGTTTGATTACCATGGCGCCATTGTACGAACCCACGCTATTCAGGAAACCCCGCCATGTCCAATCCGCTGCTGCAGTCCTATGACCTGCCCCCATTCAGTTCGATCCAGCCGAGCCATGTCAAACCAGCCATTGAGCAGGTCATTGCGGATAGTCGCGCCCAGTTGGCGGAGCTGCTGGACAACCCGCCGGCACAATGGAGCTGGAGCACCCTGGTCGAGCCGCTGGATGAAATGGGCGAGCGTCTGTCCCGCGCCTGGTCACCGGTCAGCCACCTGAACGCGGTGATGAACAGCCCCGAGCTGCGCGATGCCTACAACAGCTGCCTGCCACTGCTCAGTCAGTTTTCTACCGAAATGGGTCAGAACCAGGCGCTGTACGCCGCCTACCGCCAGCTGGCCGACAGCACCGGTTTTGCTGAACTGGAGCCGGCACAGCAGACCATTATCGAGCATGCCCTGCGCGACTTCCGGCTGTCCGGTATCGCCCTGCCGCCCGAGCAACAGCAGCGCTACGGCGCACTGCAGATGCGCCTGTCGGAGCTGCAGAGCCGCTTCTCCAACCAGCTGATGGATGCTACCCAGGCGTGGACCAAGCACATCACCGACGCCGCGCAGCTGGACGGCCTGCCCGAATCGGCTCTGGCCCAGGCACGGCAGGCGGCCGCCGCCCGCGAACTGGACGGCTGGCTGATCACCCTGGAATTCCCCAGCTACTACGCGGTGATGACCTACGCCAATGACCGCGCCCTGCGCGAAGAGGTCTATACCGCTTACTGCACCCGCGCCTCGGACCAGGGCCCGAACGCCGGCGAGCATGACAACGGCCCGCTGATTACCGAGATTCTGCAGCTGCGTCAGGAGCTGGCCAGCCTGCTCGGCTATGCCAATTACGCCGAGCTGTCCCTGGCGACCAAGATGGCCGACAGCACCGATCAGGTGCTGGGTTTTCTGCGCGACCTCGGCCAGCGCAGCCGCGCCTTTGCCGAGGCCGACCTGCAGGCGTTGAAGGACTTTGCCGTGAGCAAGGGCTGCGCCGAACTGCAGAGCTGGGATACTGGCTACTACGCCGAGCAATTACGCCAGCATCGCTACGCTATCTCCCAGGAAGAGTTACGTCCCTGGTTCCCGGTAGATCGGGTCCTGCAAGGCATGTTCGGCGTGGTGGGACGACTGTACGGCATCGAGTTGCGTGAAGTCGCCGACTTCGAGCGCTGGCACGCCGATGCGCGGTTGTTCGAGGTGCTGGAAAACGGCGAAGTCATCGGCCGCTTCTTCCTCGACCTGTATGCCCGCAGCCACAAGCGCGGCGGCGCCTGGATGGACGGCGCCCGTGACCGCCGGCGCCTGCCGGGCGGCGAATTGCAGCGGCCGATCGCCTATCTGGTGTGCAACTTCACTCCGCCAGTCGCTACTGCGGCCGCGGGCGACCAGCCAGCATTGCTGACCCATGATGAAGTCACCACTTTGTTCCACGAGTTTGGTCACGGCCTGCATCACCTGCTGACCCGCGTCGACTACCCTGCCGCCTCGGGGATCAACGGCGTGGCCTGGGACGCCGTCGAGTTGCCCAGCCAGTTCATGGAAAATTGGTGCTGGGAGCCGGAAGGCCTGGCATTGATCTCCGGGCACCACGAAACCGGCGAGCCGCTGCCGCAGGACCTGCTGGACAAGATGCTGGCTGCCCGCAACTTCCAGTCCGGGCTGGGCATGTTGCGCCAGATCGAGTTCTCGCTGTTCGACTTCGAACTCCACGCCCAGGGCGATAATGGCCGCGGTGCGCGGGAAGTACTGGAAGCGGTGCGCAAGGAGATCTCGGTCATGCGACCGCCGGCGTTCAACCGTTTCGAGAATGGCTTCGCGCATATCTTCGCCGGGGGCTATGCCGCCGGTTACTATAGCTACAAGTGGGCCGAAGTGCTGTCAGCCGATGCTTTCTCCCGCTTCGAGGAAGAAGGCATCTTCAATGCCGAGACCGGCAAGGCCTTCCGCGACAATATCCTGGCCCGGGGTGGCAGCCGCGAACCCATGGAGTTGTTCGTCGCCTTCCGCGGCCGCGAGCCATCCGTAGACGCCCTGCTGCGCCACAGTGGCCTGACTGGAGAACAAGCAGCATGAACAATCAATCGGAACCGGTAAAACGCTTCATTGCCGGGGCGGTTTGCCCGGCATGCAGCCAGATGGATACCATCCGCATGTTTCAGGTGGACGAGGTACCCCATCGCGAATGCGTGGCCTGCGGCTACGCCGATACTCTGGATGAACGGGGCAACTCGGTTCCCAGCGAACTTCCTACCCGCGTGACCATCCAGCCATCGAGCAAGCCATCACCCACTTCGCACGTGGCGCAGTTCTATCCGAATCCGAAACTGAAGAAGAAGGACTGAAAGGAACGGCCGGGTTCCATTCCGGCCAGCGGCGTGTCCGGGGGCCTCGTTGGTCACGGACACTGCCTTGTGGCAGCGGGCTTGCCCGCGCAGGGGCCTGACAGAAAAGCGTCGCGGATCTGGTCGCTCCCATGGCAATACCGCCTCATCACCGCCACATCAATCACGGGCAATCAGGGGTATCCTCGCGCCAGGTAAGCCCTACCCCCAACTCCTCCGCCATGTTCGGCCAGCGGCGCCACATGTCCTGACGCACGTCTTCGTCGATGCCGGCCTTATAAGCCAGAAATGCCGGGCTCTCGAACACGTCCTCCGGCAATAGCCCCGCTACCGCTTCATCTACCGCCGCATCCAGCTGATTGGCATATTCCTCACCCAGCAGCTCATAGACGATCACGTTGGCCTTGGTGTTGCTCATGGGAATCAATGATTCGCCACCATGGCTGACGTAGCGGTCGTTGACTTCCTCCACCATCCGGTGGGCCAGATAAGCTTCGTCCAACAGTACGAGTAAGCCCCGATCAGATCCGGGCGTAGCCGATGGCCGCAGGAAAAATTCCTCCGCCACCTTCAACACCGGAATCAGCTGGGGCCGCATCTTTGCATGATTGGCTACCGACTGTGCGGCCTCCAGTATGTCCGGTACGCGCTCTATATAGGCCTGGATGAAATTGAACAGGGTGGTGCCAGCATCATCCCGCATGCTGATGGTTCGGTGCAGTTGCGGCAGTTTTCGATCAAGCCACTGCCGCAAGGCCTCACTACTGCCTGCGTCTTCGCGAGCAACTCGCACCCGCTCTCGTAATTCGGAAATTTTCATTGGTACTCCCGCTGGTGACGGGCCGGGTGGCACGCCAGCAAATGCTCAGGGTTTTGGGTTGGATTCAAGCTAGCAGAGTGCCTTCATATCGTCAAAGTGACTCATCGGTAAGCTGACAGGCTATATCGGCGCAGCTCGATTGCCCGCACGGCCGTGCCTTGAAACAGAGCCCATGCGCTCGGGAATTGACCGATTTGTGGCTTGACAATTCAATGAAAAACCACAATCAAAGCCATTGCCTTGATCGCGATCGGGTCTATACTCGGTTTTATCTGGTTACACCTTCAGGCGTCACCAGGGGAGTGATAAGAACAATAAGATAAGGGGAAACCGGGATGTTGCGACATGCACGTACCTGGCTGGGTGTGCTGTTCCTGATGGCACTCAGCGCCAATACCAGCGCCAGCTGGGAAGTCAACATGACACCGGGGGTGACGGAAGTCAGCCGCTCGGTTTTCAATCTGCACATGACCATCTTCTGGATTTCGGTGGTGATCGGCGCCATCGTCTTCGGCGTCATGTTCTGGTCCATGTTCATGCACCGCCGCTCCCGGGGTGCGGTGCCGGCCAAGTTCCATGAGAACCTCACCGTCGAGATTCTCTGGACAGTCATTCCGCTGCTGATCCTGGTCGGCATGGCCATTCCCGCGACCAAGACCCTGATCGAGATCTACGACACCGACGACGCCGATATCGACATCGTGATCACTGGCTACCAGTGGCGCTGGCAGTACAACTATCTGGGCGAAGATGTCAGTTTCATGAGCAATCTGGCGACGCCGCGCGACCAGATCGCCAACCAGGCCGCCAAGGGCGAGCATTATCTGCTGGAGGTGGATGAGCCCATGGTGGTGCCCACCGGGCAGAAGGTCCGCCTGCTGATCACCGCCGCCGATGTCATCCACTCCTGGTGGGTACCGGCGCTGGCGGTGAAGAAGGACGCCATCCCCGGCTTCATCAACGAGGCCTGGACTCGCATCGACGAACCCGGAATTTACCGTGGCCAGTGCACCGAGCTGTGCGGCCGTGACCATGCCTTCATGCCCATCGTGGTGGATGCCCGCACGCCGGAAGACTATGCCGCCTGGCTGGCCGAGAAGAAGGCCGCCGCTGCCGCCGAGGCCGAACTGACCAGCAAGGAATGGACCCTGGAGGAGCTGATGGAGCGCGGCGAGCGCGTCTACACCAGTACCTGTGTGGCTTGTCACCAGGCCAACGGTGAAGGCCTGCCGCCGATGTTCCCGGGACTCAAGGACAGCGACATGGTGCTCAACGATGTTGCCGCGCATATCGATGTGGTGGTCAACGGCGTGCCGGGGACTGCCATGGCCGCCTTCGGCAAGCAGCTGTCTGAAGTGGATATCGCTGCGGTCGTCACGTACGAGCGCAACGCCTGGGGCAACGACACCGGTGAAGTAGTCGCGCCCATCGATATCCTCAACTTCAAGAATGGCCAATAGGAGACCTGTCATGAGTGCAGTGATCGACAATCATCACGCCGACCATGCCCACGGTCCGGCCAAAGGTCCGATGCGCTGGATACTGACCACCAACCACAAGGATATCGGCTCGATGTACCTGTGGTTCAGCTTCGCCATGTTCCTGCTCGGTGGAACCCTGGCCATGGTCATCCGCGCCGAACTGTTCCAGCCCGGCCTGCAACTGGTGCAGCCGGAATTCTTCAACCAGATGACCACCATGCATGGCCTGATCATGGTGTTCGGCGCGGTGATGCCGGCCTTCGTCGGCCTGGCCAACTGGATGGTGCCGCTGATGATCGGCGCGCCGGACATGGCTCTGCCGCGGATGAACAACTTCAGCTTCTGGCTACTGCCGGCGGCCTTCGGGTTACTGATCTCGACGCTGTTCATGGAAGGCGGCGCGCCCAACTTCGGTTGGACCTTCTACGCGCCG
Source organism: Halopseudomonas bauzanensis (assembly GCF_900114735.1). Classification (GTDB taxonomy): domain Bacteria; phylum Pseudomonadota; class Gammaproteobacteria; order Pseudomonadales; family Pseudomonadaceae; genus Halopseudomonas; species Halopseudomonas bauzanensis. The sequence goes on from NZ_FOUA01000002.1 coordinate 155,919, forward strand.
CTGTCCACCACCTACGGGCCAGACAGCACCACTTTCTTCATCTTCGCCATCCACCTGGCGGGCATCAGCTCGATCATGGGCGCGATCAACATCATCGCCACCATTCTCAACCTGCGCGCACCCGGCATGACCCTGATGAAGATGCCGCTGTTTGTCTGGACCTGGCTGATCACCGCTTTCCTGCTGATCGCGGTGATGCCGGTGCTGGCCGGGGTGGTGACCATGATGCTGATGGATATCCATTTCGGCACCAGCTTCTTCAACGCTGCCGGCGGTGGCGATCCGGTGCTGTTCCAGCACATATTCTGGTTTTTCGGTCATCCCGAGGTGTACATCATGATCCTGCCGGCCTTCGGCGCGGTGAGCATGATCATCCCGGCGTTCAGCCGCAAGCCGCTGTTCGGCTACACCTCCATGGTCTACGCCACCGGCGCGATTGCCTTCCTGTCCTTCTCGGTATGGGCGCATCACATGTTCACCGTCGGCATCCCGCTGACCGGCGAGCTGTTCTTCATGTACGCCACCATGCTGATTGCGGTACCCACCGGGGTGAAGGTATTCAACTGGGCGACCACCATGTTCCGCGGCTCGCTGACCTTCGAGGCACCGATGCTGTTCGCCATCGCCTTCGTCATCCTGTTTACCATCGGCGGCTTCTCCGGGCTGATGCTGGCCATCGCGCCGGCAGACTTCCAGTACCACGACACCTACTTCGTGGTCGCGCACTTCCACTATGTGCTGGTGCCTGGAGCGATCTTCGGCATCTTCGCCTCGGCCTACTACTGGCTGCCGAAATGGACCGGTTACATGTATGACGAGGTGCTGGCCAAGACCCATTTCTGGATGTCCTTCGTCGGCATGAATCTGGCGTTCTTCCCGATGCACTTTGTCGGACTGGCGGGCATGCCGCGGCGTATCCCCGACTACAACATGATGTTCGCCAATTTCAACATGGTGTCCTCGGTCGGTGCCTTCATGTTCGGCGCCACCCAGTTACTGTTCCTGTTCATCGTCATCAAGTGCGTCCGCGGCGGCAAACCCGCCCCGGCCAAGCCATGGGACGGTGCCGAAGGGCTGGAATGGACGGTGCCATCACCCGCGCCGTACCACACCTTCAGCACCCCGCCAGAAGTGAAATAGGAGACTGTCATGAAAACCGAAGGTCTAAGTACCGCAAGTCTGGTCAAACGCCTGCTGCTGCTGGTGGTCGGCATGTTCGCCTTCGGTTTTCTGCTGGTGCCGATCTATGACGTGATGTGTCAGGCCTTCGGTATCAATGGCAAGACCGCGGGGTCCGTCTGGCAGGGCCAGGAGCAGGTGGATATGCAGCGTGAGGTGCGGGTGCAGTTCGTCTCCAGCAATGCCGAGGGCATGCGCTGGTCGTTCGGCCCCGAGGATAATGAAATCATGCTGCATCCGGGCGAGGCCCGCACCGTCAACTTCCTCGCTCACAACCCCACCGACCGGGTGATGGTGGCCCAGGCCATTCCCAGCGTCGCCCCCTCGCGGGCGGCGGCGTTCTTTCACAAGACCGAATGCTTCTGCTTCACCCAGCAGGTGCTGCAACCGGGTGAAAGCATCGAAATGCCGGTGCGTTTCGTGGTCGACCCGGCTCTGCCCAACGATGTGCGACGACTGACGCTGGCCTATACCCTGTTTGATGTGACCGAACGCATGGCGGCCAGCCTCGATCTGGCTGCAGTACATACCAACTGAATTCCGGCTGCCGATAAGGAGAACAACAGATGGCAAGTCACGAAGAACATGAAGTCTATTACGTCCCGGATCAGAGCAAATGGCCGATAGTCGGGTCCATCGGCCTGCTGGTCTCTGTCTTCGGCGCCGGTATGCTGATGAATGGCCTGAGCAGCGGCTCAGGCGCCTCGCCGGGCCAATACATCCTCTATGCCGGACTGCTGATTCTGGTGTGGATGTTCTTCGGCTGGTTCGGCAATGTCATCGAGGAAAGCCGTCAGGGTCTGTACAGCAAGCAGATGGACCGCTCGTTCCGCATGGGCATGACCTGGTTCATCTTTTCCGAGGTGATGTTCTTCGCCGCCTTCTTCGGTGCGCTGTTCTATGTGCGCGTGCTTACCGGCCCCTGGCTGGACGGCGTCGGCGAAAAGGGCTCAAGCAGCATGCTGTGGCCGGAATTCAACTTTTCCTGGCCGCTGATCAATAATCCCGACCCCACCGCCTTTCCGGGGCCACAGGAGACCATCAGCCCCTGGCAGCTGCCGCTCATCAACACCCTGCTGCTGATCGCTTCCAGCGTCACTCTGACCTTTGCCCACCACGCCCTGCGCGCCGACAAACGCAAGGCACTGAAGAACTGGCTGCTGTTGACTGTGGTGCTGGGGGTGATCTTCCTTGGCCTGCAACTGGCCGAATACGTCCACGCCTATCAGGACCTGGGGTTGACCCTGAGTTCGGGCATCTATGGTTCGACCTTTTTCATGCTCACCGGCTTCCACGGCTTCCACGTGACCATGGGGGCGATCATCCTGACGGTGATGCTGGTGCGCGTGCACAAGGGGCATTTCACACCGGATAATCACTTCGGCTTCGAGGCCGCCAGCTGGTACTGGCACTTCGTCGATGTGGTCTGGGTCGCGCTGTTCATCTTCGTCTACGTGTTGTGACCAGAGCGTGCCGTGGTCAGTGCAGCCACGGCGCGCCCCACTGCAACTGCCCTGACCAGAGCCCCCAGGCAATCAGCAACATCACCACCACCGTCAGGCTGATACGCACGGTCAGGGCACTGAGCAGACGATCACCGGAGTCGGCGTCGCGGAGAAACAGCGCCCCACTGAACAGACTGATGACAATGGCGGCCAGCAACAGCACGATAATGATCTTCAACCACATAAGCGATGGTCCATGTTCAAGAAAGTGTTCCGCAGTATAGACCGCGCAAGGACGCCGGCCCATGTCCCACAGCCAGATTGACGCGATGCCGCGCCAGCATCGTTTTGCGCCCGGCTGGCCGCTATGGGTGTTCACCCTGGCGCTGCTGCCGGTACTCATCGGACTTGGCTTCTGGCAATTGGAGCGGGCCGAAGAGAAACGCGAACTGCAAGCGCAGATTGATCAACAACGCAGCCTGCCCGCCACGCCCCTTGCCGAACTCGACGCGACAACCATCGCCGCCTGGCGCCCCTTGCTGCTGACCGGCGCCCTGGACACCCGCTACATCTGGTTGCTCGACAACCGCACCCGTGATGGCCGGCCGGGCGTCGAGGTACTGCAAGTATTCCATGACCACGCCAGCGATCGACGGCTGCTGGTCAACCGTGGCTGGCTGCCCTGGCCAGACCGCCGACAGTTGCCCGCCGTACCCACACCACAAGGCAATCTGCAATTGCAGGTCGAAGCGCTGCCCGCGCCAGAGCAGGGCTTCACGCTGCACAGTGCACCCACGGCCGGCTGGCCGAAAGTGGTCGGGCGCATTGACCTGCCCGCCTTCGCCGCGCATACCGGCGCGCCGCTGCTACCGTGGATGGCCCGGCTGCGGGCCGGCAGCCAGGGCGGCTTCCAGTTGAACTGGCCGGGGCTGCCGATGACTGCCAGCAAACATACCGGATATGCGGTCCAGTGGTTCGCCCTGGCCGCCGCTCTGCTGATACTGTTTATCTGGGCCGGCCTGCGGCCCGACTCCCGGGGGAACGACAATGATGAGCATGACTGAACAGACACCCGATACCCGCCGACCACGCGGCCAGCTGAAGCTGCTGGCCATTATCGCAGTGGTGCTGGGCCCAATCCTGGCCGCCTGGCTGATGGCAACTACCGGGGTAGGCATTCCGCATACCCAGACCAACCACTCCGCGCTGGTCGAACCGCAGCTGACCGTGCAGGACTGGCAACTGGAGCTGGAGCAGGTGGGCTATGGTGCGCCCTGGCGCCTGTTGGTCACCGCACCGGGCGAATGCACCGAGGCTTGTCTGGCGCTCGTTCATGAAGCACGGCAGATCAACGTCGCTACTGGCCGGGAAGCCGATCGGGTGGAGCATGTACTGGCGCTCGGCCAAGCGGCCTCTGCCGAGTTGAATGCTCAGTTGGCGAGGGACTATCCCCAGCTGCAGCAGATCCCGCTCTCGCCGGCAGCCTACCGGGATAGTCTCAGCGCCCACCCGGAGGCCTGGCAGCAGGGTCCGCAGCTGTGGGTTGTCGACCCCCTGGGCCGCGTGGTGCTGCACCGCGATCCGGCCAATCCCGGCAAGGCCCTGCTGGAGGATCTGCGGCATCTGTTGAAAGTGTCGAAGGTGGGCTGATGAGCATGCGTAAACCCGGCTTTATCTTCACTATCGCGGCCCTGCTGCTGGGCTTTGTGGTGGTCATTCTCGGTGCTTATACCCGGCTGGTGCATGCCGGCCTGGGTTGCCCTGACTGGCCCGGCTGCTATGGTTTTCTCAGTGTGCCGCGCAGCGATGCGGCGCTGGAATTGGCGCAGCTGCGTTTTCCGGATGATCCGGTGGAGGCCTTCAAGGCCTGGGCTGAAATGATCCATCGCTATGCCGCCGGCCTGTTGGGGCTGGCTATTCTCGGGCTGGCGCTGTTTGCCCTGAAACAACGTGGTCGCGACGGCTACCCGCTGAAACTGCCGCTGGGGCTACTGGCGCTGGTGATCTGCCAGGCTCTGTTCGGTATGTGGACGGTCACCCTGAAGCTATGGCCGCAAGTGGTGACGGCCCATCTGCTGGGTGGTTTCGCCACCCTCAGCCTGCTGTTCCTGCTTGCCCTGCGGCTGTCCGGGCGCTTCCCCGCCGATGTCGGCCTGACCGCTCTGCGCCCGCTGGCCCGTGCCGTGCTGGTGGTGGTGATCCTGCAGATCACCCTCGGTGGCTGGACCAGCAGCAACTATGCGGCGGTCGCCTGCATCGATCTGCCAACCTGCCATGGGGAATGGTGGCCGGAGATGGATTTTGCCGCCGGCTTCAATATCTTCCAGGAAATCGGCCCCAATTATCTGGGCGGCATGCTCTACGGCGAAGGTCGCACCGCCATCCATTTCACCCATCGAGTAGGCGCCGTGATCACCTTGCTGGTTACCCTGCTGCTGGCCTGGCGGCTGTACCGCGCCGGCCTGACCGGCACCGCAGCCTGGTTGACCCTGGTGCTGCTGACCCAGATCAGCCTCGGCATCACCAATATCCTCGCACACCTGCCACTGGCGGTGGCTGTGGCGCATAACGCAGTCGGTGCGGTACTGCTATTGAGCCTGGTGCTGGTGAACTATCAGCTACGCCCGGTAGTGATACGGGTGAACAGAAAGGGCACCGGCGCTGTCGGACATTGGACACCGGCCTGAGATCGGTAGCGAGGTAATCGACCTGCCGGCTGGCCAGCCGGCAGGTCATGACACATACTGGGTCAAAGCAATAACAATAAGCGCCCAAGGCGCGGGGGAATACCATGACGACCATGACCAGAACCGCACGAGCCGTTGCCGGCTGGCGCGACTACCTGGAGCTGACCAAGCCCAAGGTAGTCGCGCTGATGATCATCACCTCGGCCATTGGCATGCTGCTATCCACACCGGGGGCGGTGGCCTGGCAGGTACTGCTGCTGGGTAATCTGGGCATTGCCCTGTGCGCCGGCTCGGCGGCGGCCATCAATCATGTCGTGGATCGGCGCATCGATCTGCATATGGCCCGCACCCAACGGCGGCCACTGGCCCAGGGGCGCGTGAGCCCGCTCCACGCCCTGCTGTTCGCGCTGGCGCTGGGTGTGGCCGGCATGGCCATTCTGCTGCTCTGGATTAATGCCTTGACCGCCTGGCTGACCCTCGGCTCGCTGCTCGGCTACGCAGTGATCTACACCTCCTTCCTGAAGCGGGCGACACCGCAGAATATCGTCATCGGCGGGTTGGCCGGAGCGGCTCCGCCGCTGCTGGGCTGGACCGCTGTGACCGGCCAGATCAGCGCCGAGGCACTGCTGCTGGTACTGATCATCTTCGCCTGGACGCCGCCGCATTTCTGGGCGCTGGCGATTCACCGCAAGGCCGAATACGCCAAAGTGGATATTCCCATGCTGCCGGTCACCCACGGCGAGCAATACACCAAGCTGCATATCCTGCTGTATACCTTCATGCTGTTTGCCGTCAGCCTGCTGCCCTATGTGATTCACATGAGCGGCCCGCTGTACCTGCTTGTCGCCGTAGGGCTGGGCCTGCGCTTCATCGACTGGGCCTGGGCGCTGTACCGTGACAGTCGCGCCCATGCCGCGATCAAGACCTTCAAATTTTCATTGTGGTACCTGCTGTGGCTATTCGTTGCCCTGCTGGTGGACCATTACGCAGGAGTAGCCGGATGGCTCTGAGTGGAGTGCAGAAGACCGTACTGATCACGGTGGCGGCAATCGCCCTGGTCATCGGCGCGGTGGTCAACAAGGTAGTACGCCCGGCACCGCTGGACCGCGAGCAGCTATCGCAAAGTGGCGTCTTCCTGTTCGACAGTCCACGCCCGCTGCCCGAGGTGAACCTGCAATCGGCCGATGGCGGCGAGTGGACCCCGGCGGCGCTGCAAGGGCAATGGGATCTGTTGTTCTTCGGCTACACCTTCTGCCCCGACATCTGCCCCACCATCATGGCGGAGCTGCGGCAATTGACTGCCAGCCTGCCACCGGAGCAGGCGGACAACCTGCGCGTCACCATGGTCAGCGTCGATCCGCAGCGCGATACGCCGGAACAGATGCGCCAGTATCTGGATTTCTTCAAGGCCGGCTTCCATGGCGCCACTGGTGAGCCGGAGCAGTTGGCCAGGCTGGCCCAGGCGTTGTCCATCGCCTACATCGAGCCTGATACCAGCAAGCCCGATTATCTGGTCGACCACAGCGGCCAGGTGGTCATGGTCGATCCCGAGGGCCGCTACGTCGGGTTTCTACGTCCCCCGCTGAATCCGCAGCAACTGAGCCAATCGCTGCCACGGATCATGAATCAATAGCTCCGGTCAGAGGCTATTGCTCAGATGGCCGCCATCGACGTTGATGGTGGTCCCGGTGATGAAGGAGCCGGCATCGCTGGCCAGCAGCAACAGCGGGCCATCCAGCTCATCGAGCTGGCCCAGACGCCGCATCGGTACCTTGCTGCGAATATAGTCCTGCCCCTGATCCGTCGCGAAATAATCACTGTTCATCTCGGTACGGAAATAACCCGGCGCGATAGCGTTGACCCGGATGTCGTTGCGCGCCAGCTCCAGCGCCATGGCCTTGGTCAACTGCACGATGCCCGCCTTGGCCACCGCGTAATGGCTCAGCGCGGTGCCGACCCGCAGGCCGAGAATGGAGGCGATATTGATCACGCATCCGCCGCGCTGCGCCTTGGCCATGGCCAGGCTGGCGCGGTGGGCGACGCGCCAGGCGCCATCCAGATTGGTGTCCATCATGCTGCGCCAGTTACCCTCGGTCATGTTGAGGAACATCACCGGATCGGCGATGCCGGCGTTATTGACGACCACGTCCACCAGTTGCCAATGTTGCTCGGCCTGCTCGAAACCGCGATTGACGCTATCCGCATCGGTCACATCCATGGGCACCGCCAGCGCCTCGTGCCCCTGCGCCTGCAGCTCGGCCACCAGCGCCTGCAAACGCTCGATGCGTCGTGCAGTGACCACCACCCGGGCACCTGCACCGGCCAGCACCCGCGCAAAATGCGCGCCCAGGCCACCCGAGGCGCCGGTTATCAGGGCCGTCTTGCCCGTCAGATCAAAGCGTTGCTGGTTCATGCCATTCTCCCCTGTTGGTTTTTATCACTGGAGTATCGAGTATCCGCCGGCGCGCCTCCAGCCCTCGGCCATGACTGAATAACGGATGATCAATATACCTGTTGCCACTGCGGCGGGCTGATCCCTACCGGTGCAGCGCCCGACCGCTGGCGCTACACTGTACGTCACAGTTGGCGTAACGGCGCTGATCCAGACGAGCGGGAGAAGTGGGCAGGTGATTGATTGATGCGTGACAATCCGCGATTGCAGCCGCCTGGCGGCGAGGAGCTGTTGGCGTGGCTGCGCCATTATCGCTTGCCCTGGCTCAGCGGCGATCTGGTTGCCGGCCTGGTCACGGCGATCATGATCATTCCCCAGAGCATGGCCTATGCCATGCTCGCCGGCCTGCCGGTGCAGATCGGGCTGTATGCCAGCCTGCTGCCGCTGCTTGGCTACGCCCTGTTCGGCACCAGCATGAGCATGTCGGTCGGGCCAGTCGCGGTGACCGCGCTGATGACCGCCGCCCTGCTGGCACCGCTGGCCACGGTCGGCAGCGAGCAGTATTACCAGTTGGCTATCTGGCTGGCGCTGATGTCCGGTGTGCTGCTGTTCGTGCTGGGTTTGTTGCGCATGGGGTTTCTTGCCAACTTTCTCAGTCATCCGGTGATCAGCGGTTTCATCAGCGGCGCCTCCATTCTCATCGTGCTCAGTCAGTTGCCCCACCTGCTCGGCTTGAGTGAGTGGCCAAGCTCGCCGGCGCAGCTGCTGACCGCCTGGCAGCCGGTCAATACGCTGGTGCTGACTATGGGGCTGCTGGCCCTGGCCTGGCTGCTCTATGCCCGTAGCCGACTGGCTGGCCATCTCCAGCGGCTGGGCATCAGCGCAGGAGCTGCCCGGTTGCTGGCGCGGCTGGCGCCGATTCTGGTGGTGCTGATCGGACTACTGGTCACCATCGCCTGGGATCTGGGTGCCCGTGGCGTGCCGGTGGTGGGCAGTCTGCCGGCCGGACTGCCAGCACTGGTCTGGTCCACACCGGATGTTGTCACCCTGCAGGCGCTGCTGTTGCCCGCCGCGCTGATCAGTCTGGTCAGCTTCGTCGAGAGTGTCTCCATTGCCCAATCCCTGGCGCGGCGCAAACGCCAGAGCATCAATCCCGACCGCGAGCTACTCGCACTGGGCGCGGCCAACGCAGGCTCGGCACTGACCGGCGGCTTCGCCGTGTGTGGCGGTTTCTCCCGCTCGGGCGTGAACGTCGAGGCCGGCGCCAATACCCCGCTGGCCGGCGTGATATCGGCGGTGGTGATCGGTCTGATTCTACTGACCATCGCTCCGCTGTTCGCCTGGCTGCCGCTGGTCATGCTGGCGGTAGTGATTCTGGTCGCGGTAGCACCGCTGATCGATCTGGCCAGCCTGCAACGCGCCTGGCGTTATGACCGGCGCGAGGGCCTGACGCTGATCTGCACCGCCGCCGGGGTTGTACTGCTTGGAATCGAAGGCGGCATCGTGTTGGGCGTCGGGCTCTCCGTCGTCACTCAGCTGTGGCGCGGCAGCCGCCCCCATGTGGCGGTCGTGGGCCGAGTGCCCGGCACCCACTATTTCCGCAACACCCAGCGCCACCTGGTGGAAACCGAGCCGCAGCTGCTGGCCATGCGCATCGATGAAAATATCTTCTTCGCCAACACCAAGGCCATCGAGCGGGCCATCCTGCGGGCGTTGCGCGACTATCCCGACACCCGCGAGCTGCTGCTGATCCTCTCGGCGGTCAACCATATCGACAGCACCGGCCTGGACATGCTGTGCGAGCTGAGCCTGGGGTTACGCGAGCGGGATATCCAGGTTCATCTGGCGGAGGTGAAGGGGCCGGTAATGGACCAGTTGGAGCAGACCGACTGGATTCAGGAGCAGGTCAGCGAGATATTCCCCAGCACCCACATCGCCTTCAATACCCTGAGCGGGCTAAAGCGGCCCACCGATGAGGCGGCCGCTTCAGCTCAGGGCTGAAGCCAGCCGCCATTGGCCAGCCAGACCGCGGCCAGGGCGACTATCAGCGCCACAGTGAAGGCACCCGCTCCGCCACCGCGCGGCTCGGTCGCCTCGGTGGTCTCCACCTTGCCATGCAGCATCGGCCCCAGCAGCTGCCGGCCGCGCAGGCGGTAGGCGATGATCGCCAGCAGATGCAGCCCGATCAGTAGATACAGCCACAGCTCGGTCTGCCGGTGCCAACGGCTCAGGGTATTGACCGCGTTGTAGGAGACGGCCTGACTGAGCGGGCCACTGAAGGCGATCTCATCGCTGGCAAACAGGCCGCTGAACGCCTGAAAGGTAAACAGCCCGAGCAGGGCATAGACCGACAGCGCCCCCAACGGATTGTGGCCCACGCCCCGCCACTGACCTCGGCAGTAGCGAGCGATCGCTGCCGGTGACGGGAAGAAGCTGGCGAACCGCGAATGGGTCGAGCCCAGCACGCCCCAGGCCAGCCGGAAGACGATCAACCCGACCACCGCCAGACCGAAGCGGCCATGCCATTCCATCCAGCTATCGCCGAGATTGATGGTAACCAGCGCACCGGTCACCGCCAGTACCAACAACCAATGAAACAGCCGCAGGGGCAAATCCCAGACAGTAATCCGCACGGACATGACGCTCCTGATGGAAACAAGGCGGTAAGGCTAAACGCTGGGCGCAAGGCCGGGCAAGGGGCTCGAAGGTCGCAGTTACAAAGGTGTGGCCCATCATTGCGAGGCATCAAGCTCCGGCGCTCGGCGCTGCCATAGGCGAAACACCGGCTCGGCAAAGAACATCACCAGCAACAGCCGCGCCACCTGCAGCGCAGTTACCAGCGCCACCGACAGATGCAGCGCCTCGGCAGTGAGGCTGAGCTCGGTAATCCCACCCGGCATCAGCCCCAGGGTCAACCCGGCAACCTCCATCTCGGTAAAACGCCCGAGCAGCCAGGCGCCAGCGGCCGCAGCCAGCATGGCTGTCACGGCAAACAGCAGCACACGCAGCAGGAACGCCGGCGCGCTGCGGAAGAACTTTCGATCGAAATGGCAACCCAGCGCACTGCCGATCAGCCATTGGCCGATGGCACTGCCTGCTGCCGGCAGGGCGATGTTGAGATCGAATATCGCGCTGGCGGCGGCGCAACACAGCAGCGGGCCGAGCATCCACGGATTGGGTTGACCCAGCCGCCGCCAGATCAGGGCGGCCAGCAGCCCCAGGGGCATCAGGATCAACAGCCAACCCCAGTCGGGCTGAACCAGGGTCGGCGGCGCATTGGCCGGCAGCGTCCAGATGAAGATCGCCGGAATGGTCAGCACCACCAGCAGCAGGCGCAGGCTGTGCGCGGCGGCCACCCGCGCCGGATCGGCGCCGTGACGCAGGGCAAAGACCACCATCTCGCTGGCGCCGCCGGGCATGCTGGAGAAGAAGGCTGTGGCCCGGTCCACGCCGTTGCGGCGCAGTATCGCAATACCCAGCACGCTGAGCAGGCAAGTACCCAGCGAGCCGAGCAGGATCAGCCACAGATGACCCAGCACCTGCTCAAGCACCGGCGCCGTGAAATGCAGACCGATGGCGCTGGCGACCAGCCACTGCCCCACCCGCCGACCGCCGGGCAGCTCGGTGATCAGCCAGCCGCTGCAGCGCACCAGAATCACCGCCAGCAGGGAACCGGTCATCCACGGCAGTGGCAGGTGGATCAAACTGGCGAGCCAGCCGCCAAGCAGCCCCGCGAACGGGGCTGCCAGGTGTTTCAGTGGGTAGCGGTCAGACATCCGGCTGCAGCGCTGGGGCCCGTCTTTTTGCGCGCCAGGCACGCCAGAACGGCAGCAGGGCGATAAGCACGACCAGCGCCCAGAGCGCCTGGCTGATCGGGCTGCTCCACAGCACGCTCAGATCACCGTTGGAAATCGACAGCGCCCGGCGCAGATTGCTTTCCATCAGCCCGCCGAGAATGAAGCCCAGCAGTACCCCGGAGAGCGGGAAGTCCAGCTTGCGCAGGATATAACCGAACACACCGATGCCGATCATCAGGAACAGATCGAAGGTGGTGGCATGCACCGCGTAAACGCCGATCGAGGTGATGATGGCAATGGCCGGGACCAGGGTCCAGTTCGGTACGGACAGAATGCGGGTAAATATCTTGATCATCGGTACGTTCATCACGATCAGGATGATGTTGGCGATGAACAGCGACGCAATCAGACCCCAGACCAGATCCGGCTGGTTCTGGAACAGCAGCGGGCCGGGGGTGATGTTGTACAGCGTCAGCGCACCCATCATCACCGCGGTGGTACCGGAGCCGGGAATACCCAATGTCAGCATCGGTACCATGGAGCCGCACGCCGAGGCACTGTTGGCAGTTTCCGGCGCCGCCAGGCCGCGCAGATCACCGTTGCCGAAGCGACCTTCCTTGCCGGCCAGACGTTTCTCGGTCATATAGGACATCGCGCTGGCCAGGGTCGCCCCCGCCCCGGGCAGAATGCCGAAAACGAAGCCCATGACGCCGCTGCGGATGTTGGTGGCGAATACCGAGGCGCCTTCCTTCACATTGAACAGCATGCGGCCGCTGGCCTTGAGTGCCGTCTGGCCATGCTCGGTGCGTTCCAGCAGGGTGAGGATCTCACTGATGCTGAACAGGCCCAGCACCAGCACCACGAACTGGATGCCGTCAGACAATCCCAGCGCACCGAAGGTGAAACGGTAGACGCCACTGTTGGCGTCGATGCCCACGCAGGACAACAGCAGGCCAATCAGTACCGCGACCCCGGTCTTCACCGGTTTGTCACCGGCCATGCCAGCCAGACAGACCACTGCGAAGATCATCAGCATGAAGTATTCGGCTGGCCCGAAGGAAACCGCCCAGCTCGCCAGCAAGGGGGCAAAGATCACCACGCCGATGGTGGCGATGAAGCCACCGATAAACGAACTCCAGGCGGAAATCGACAGGGCGATACCCGCCTTGCCCTGCCGCGCCAGCGGATAACCATCCAAGGTGGTCATGACCGCCGAGGCTTCGCCGGGGATGTTCAGCAGAATCGAGGAAATCCGTCCGCCATACTCACAACCCAGGTAGACCGCTGCGAGCAGAATCAGCGCCGTATCCGGCGGCAGGCCGAGGGCGAAAGCGACCGGAATCAACAGCGCCACGCCATTGATCGGCCCCAGGCCCGGCAGCAGCCCGACGATGGTGCCAATGGTGGTACCGGCCAGGGCGGTGATCAGGTTATTCGGGCTGAGGGCAACACCAAAGCCCTGGCCGAGATATTGCAACGTATCCATATCAGTTCTCCAGGGCAGCCAGCACACCCAGCGGCAGCGGCACATCCAGAATGCGATCGAAAAGGAAGTACAGGCCCAGCCCCAATACCAGTGCGACGGCGATGCTCGGCAGGTTGCGCCCACCGAACAGCCGGCTCATGCCATAGGCGAAGGCGACGCTGGTCAGGACAAAACCCAGACGCTCGAACAGGGCGGCCAGCGCCAGCAGCAACGCCAGGCACAGCAGCAGCTTCGGCACCATGACCGGCGACAGCGGCGCCTCTTCGTTGCTGCCACTTTCCAGGGCCGGCTTGATGACCAGCACCAGTGCGCCGGCGGCCAGCAGGCCCAGCAGCAACAGCGGGTAGGCGCGGGGACCAACCGGCTCGTAGGAGAAGGGGGCTTCCAGCCCCCAGGCCATCCAGCCGAGGACAGCACAGACCGCCAGCAGAAAGCCGGCAAACAGGCGTTGATACATGACAGGAGTCCTCAAGAAGCGGGCGGACAGGACGTCCGCCCGTACTAGCCAATCAGCGGATCAGCGGATCAGCGGATCAGTCCGAATTCAGCAGCCAGCTCCTTGTAACTGGCCACCTCTTTTTTCACATAGGCGTCCAGCTCATCGCCACTCAAGGCGAAGGGGAACAGCTCGCGACTCTCGCGCAGCTTGGCGAAGTCCTCCGAAGCCATCATCTGGTCGAAGGTATTCTTCCACCAGGCGAACTCTTCATCGCTCACTTCCGGTCCCATGTAGAAACCGCGTACCACCGGCCAGCTGACGTCATAACCCTGCTCCTTGGCCGTAGGGATCTGCTCGGTGATCGCACCGGGCAGACGCTCATCGGCCATGATCGCCAGAATGCGCAGATCACCACTTTCGATATGCGGCATGGAGTCGGAGATATCGGTGCTGGCAACGTGGATATGACCACCCAGCAGCGAGGTGGCCAGTTCACCACCGCCTTCCATCGCCACGTAGCGCAGTTTGCGCGGATCAACACCCGCAGCGCGGGCAATCAAGGCGGTCTGCATCCAGTCCTGGCTGCCAACCGTGCCACCGGAGCCGATCACCACTTTGCTCGGGTCGGTATTGAGCGCCTTGACCAGATCATCCAGGGTCTGGAATTCCGAGTCGGCGCGCACCGCAATGGCGCCATAGCTGGTGCCGAAGGCAGCCAGCCATTTCACCGCGGTTTCGTCATAACGGCCGAACTTGCCCTGGGCCAGGTTCAGCAGCGAGCCGCTGGAGAAGGCGGTAATGGTACCGCCCTCGTCCGCCCGTTGAGCGACCACAGCGTTGTAGGCCACCGCACCGATACCGCCGGGCATGTAGGTCACGCGCATGGGCTTGCTGATGTATTTACCTTCCAGCAGGCCGCTCTGGGCCAACTTGCAGGTCAGGTCGAAACCGCCACCCGGGGAGGCCGGGGCGATGCATTCGGGGCGTCTTGGTTCATCGGCCAGAGTCGGCGCCGCCAGACCCAGGCAGGCCATGGCGAGCAGTACTGTGCGCAGAGAAGCTTTCATGTCGCAATTCCTCTTCAGAGGTTATAAGTGTTGTAATCAGGCAGTTTTCTAGCGGATCGGCAGGGTGTAGCTGACGATCAAACGGTTTTCATCCAGATCACGCGCATAACTCGAGCGGTAGGTCGCATTGCGCCAGCGCAGGCCGACGTTCTTCAGCGCACCGCGCTGGACGATGTACTGCAGCTCGATATTGCGCTCCCAGTCCTTGCCATGACCACCGGCGGCCAGTTCAGCCTTGTCGCCGCTGGTATAGCGGGTCATGAAGGTCAGTCCCGGAATATCCAAACTGGCGAAGTCGTAGTCGTAACGTACCTGCCAGGAGCGTTGCCCCGCTTCGGCAAAATCGTTGACCTGCACGAAGTTGACCAGATTCGGGTTGCTGCCGTTGATATACGGGAAAGCATTGTCGCCACGCATTTTCTGCAACGACAGCGCCAATCCGTGACCGGCCTGGCGGTAACCCAGCACGCCCTGCCAGGCCTGGTTGTCAATCGACCCGGCGCGCGCGGCGCCCTGGTCATCGGACAGCGCCACGCGCAGCTCGGCGCGCAGATTGCCCGCACCCAGAGCGCCGCGGTGGCTCAGGCTCATGACCTGTTGGCGGTAGATATCATCCAGTTGTGCCAGGTGATAACTGCCCGCCAGACCAGGCGTGAACTGATAATCCACCCCGGCCCAATCAAAGTGATCAGCAGTAACGCCGACAAAACGGCCGTTCTTGCTGTTGAGTACGATATCTTCGGCATCCGAGGAGTCGCGCAGTTTGGTCTTGGTCAGTCGACCCAGGGACATGGACAGGTCGTCGAATTCACCGATCTCCAGTATGCCGCCCTCGAAGGTCTGCGGCAGGATGCGACTGTTGTTCGGCTTCAAGGTAGGCAGCGTCGGCATCAGCGTGCCCAGACGCAACTCCGATTGGGATACCCGCGCCTTGGCCGTCAGCCCGAGCTTGCTGTACTCATCGGCGGCGCGGCCATCATCATGGCGTGGCAGCAGGCCGGTGCGGGTGCGGTCCGGGCTGGAGTCCAGCTTGACGCCGAGCAGCCCCTGGGCATCCAGACCGAAGCCGATCCGGCCCCGGGTATAGCCCGACTGCAGGTTCAGCAGAAAGCCCTGCGCCCATTCCTCGCGCTTGGATTGGCCGGTACCTTCGCGGTAATCGCGGTTGTAGTAGATATTGCGCATTTCCAGGCTGGCTTTGCTGCCGTCCAGGAAGCCCTCATCTGCCGCCTGCGCCATGGGCAGGCTGACCAGCAGGGCCAGCGGGGCGGCACGCAGCAAACAGGTATTGATACTGACGGTCATCAGCTTCTCCATTATTTTTTTTGTAGAAGCGCTGTGCGCTCGTTTTAATCAGGGTGATATTCGACTAACGCCCAGAAGCCTAATGCCGCAACCTTTCATCAACCTGTCATCCCCACCTGATCAAGGGTGCAACCTTCGTCGCCGCCGACGGGAGGTGTACACTCGTCAAAATGATCGAAGGAGGGAAGTGGGTGCGCATTCTGCTGGTGGAAGATGATCCGGAACTGGCTGACAGTCTGACCCGCGCGCTCAAGGCTGGCGGATTGACGGTGGACACCCTGCACGATGGCGTGGCCGCCGATCTGGCGCTGCGCAGTGAGGATTATGCCCTGGCCATTCTCGATGTCGGCCTGCCGCGCCTGGACGGCTTCGAGGTCTTGCGCCAGTTGCGCGAGCGGCGCCAGACCCTGGCGGTATTGATCCTGACTGCGCGGGGCGAGGTGGGCGACCGGGTTCGCGGATTGAACCTGGGCGCGGATGACTACCTGGCCAAACCCTTCGAGCTCAGCGAACTGGAAGCCCGCGTCAATGCCCTGCTGCGGCGCAGCCTGATGGGTGGCGAGCGCCAGCAATGCTGCGGACCGCTGGTCTATGACCTGACCGATCGGCGCTTCACTCTTGACGGTGCCCCGCTGCAGCTACCCTCGCGCGAACATGCGGTCCTGGAAAATCTGATCACCCGGCCAGGCCGGATGCTGAACAAGGAACAACTGGCCAGCAAGGTCTTCGGTCTGGATCAGGACGCCAGCCCCGAAGCCATTGAAATCTATATCTCGCGGCTGCGCCGCAAGCTCGACGGCAGCCATGTACGCATCGTTACCTTCCGCGGGCTGGGCTATCTGCTGGAAGCCACGGAATGAAGCGCAGCCGCGGTACCGGCAGCCTCCGCCGCCGGCTGATGGTGCGGCTGGTGCTGATGCTCAGTGTGCTGCTGATCCTGGCCGCCTCCGCCTCTTACTGGAACGCGCGCAAGGCCGCTGATACCGCCTATGACCGCTCCCTGTTGTCGTCCGCCCGGGCCATTGCCGAGCGCCTGTTCGATATTGACGGGAAGCTGCAGGTGGATGTGCCCTACATTGCCCTGGACAATTTTGCCTACGACATCACCGGCCGCCTGTATTACGAGGTGCTGGATCTGAATGGCCAGCCCATTTCCGGCTATGACGACCTGCCCGCGCCGCCCGCCGGCGTTGCCATGACCCAGAACTATCCCGCCCTGGCCCGCTTCTACGATGCGGAATATCACGGCGCCGGCGTGCGGGTGGTCAGCCTGCTGCAGCCGGTCAGCGGCGGCGAGCTGCAAGGCATGGCGGAAATCCGGGTCGCCGAAACGCTGAACGCCCGCGAGGGCATGGCACGTCATCTGCTGCAGCGCTCGCTGATCAATCTGAGCGTACTGAGCGTGAGCGCATTGCTGCTGGCCTACCTGACGGTCAATGCGGCCCTGGGTCCGTTGCGGCGCGTGAAAGAAGAAGTGGCCCAGCGCCGCAGTGATGATCTCAGTCCGATCAGTACCGAGGGGCTGCAACGGGAGATCACCCCGCTGGTGGATGCGATCAACCATTTTACCGGCCGGCTCAGGGAAAACTTCGAACGCCAGCGCGACTTTATCGCCGAGGCCGCCCATGAATTGCGCACGCCGCTGGCGGCGCTCAAGGCACGCATCGAATTTGGCCTGCGCGCGACCGAACCCGAGAGTTGGCGCCAGGCCTTGCAGGATGCGGAGGTCAGTACCGATCGCACCATCGCCCTGGCCAACCGCCTGTTATCCATGGCCCGCATTGAACGCGGCGCCCGGGCGGTAGCCGATGGCAGCGCCGAACATGTGGATATGCCGCCGCTGGTGCAGGATGTGGCCATGGCCATGGTTCCGCTTGCCTACGGGCGCCAGGTCGAACTGGCGCTGGAAGTCGAGCAGCCCTTTACCGTATGGGGCGAGCCGACGCTGCTGCAGGAACTGCTGGGTAACCTGATCGATAATGCGCTGGTGCATACCCCGGCGGGTGGGCAGATCATTCTGCGACTCACCGCTGGCGCCTGCCTGGAGGTCGAAGATACCGGGCCGGGTATTCCGGAAACCGAGCGCAACCGGGTTTTCGAGCGCTTCTATCGACAAGGCGGTACTGGCAGCGGCCTGGGGCTGTCCATCGTCGGCGAAATCTGCCGTGCACATCGGGCGCAGATCAGCCTGGAGCAGGGGGCACTGGGCGGTCTGTTGGTGCGCGTACGTTTTCCAGATGACGCCAACGCAAAACCGGCCACAAAGTGACCGGTTCGAGTTTGCGCTTCAGTTGTTGTGCCCTATAGCTTGGGTCGACGACCCATGATGAAGGACACGACGAAGAGCACCAGAAAGACCACGAATAGAATCTTGGCAATCCCGGTAGCAGTGCCTGCGATACCACCAAAACCCAAAACCGCAGCGATGATGGCGATGATCAGAAAAGTAATAGCCCAACTTAACATGGCAGTTCTCCTCAATTAGTTGATATGCCGGATTCAGCCTTCATTCCCGACTTGCAGTGAATCGGCATTGACGCCTTGCACGCCGCGGATGTCTTCCGCGATTTCAATGGCCAGATCCTTCTCTGCCGATGTGGCCACCTGACCGCCCAGGGTCACCTGGCCGCCTTTGGTATCCACGGAGATATCCAGCCCATCCAGACTGTTGTTGAACAGGAAACTGGATTTCACCTTGCTGCTGATCCAGGCATCGCTGATGGCTGCACCAGCCTGATCCGCCTTGTCCCGCGCCTTGTCGGCCGTGCCCGCTTCGGCATTGACCTCCAGCTGATTGTCGACCTGGCGAACACCTTCGGTATTGCGCGCCAGCCGCTCGGCCAGTTCCTTCGATTCCGCTGAGTCGGTGTTGCCCTGCAGGGTCACCACCCCGTTACGAGTGCCAACATTGATGTCCAGCCCTTCGGTGTTGCGATTCCACAAGAGTTTCGACTTCACGGTTGCCGTGGTGGTGGCATCGTTGAAACGCGTGGAAAAGGCGGCCCCGCTATCATCGGCAGTGCTGCGATCGGCGGTCTCGCCTTCGACCTTGAGCTGGTTGTCCACTTCGCGGATGCCTTCCACACCCAGGGCTACCTGCTCGGCCAGATCGCGGTCAACCTCCGACTCGACCTCACCGGTAAGCACGGCAACGCCGTTCTCGATCTCAACATCAATGCTGAAGGGGCTGAGGTGGCGGTTCAGAGCGAAGGCGGTCCAGACCGAGCCTTCCTGACGCGCTTCGGTCAGCTGACGGCTCATATCGCCATCCTCTGCATACGCTGCCATCGGGCTCAGGGCGATGACACCGACGGTGGCGGTGGCAATGGCGAGTTTTTTCAAGGCATGCATGATAGTGACTTCCTCTTTCAGCGGCCGTAAAGGCCTTTCCCTTATACCGTTGCAGCAGTCATGCCAGCTTTTGGCTTTACGCTAATTAATTGAAAATCAATAAGTTATCGAATTCACCACGATTTCGAAGCCGTGCAAATTGCAGGAAGGGCCAGAGAATATCGTGCAACTTGCATGACGCAGCGGTGACTAACCACACAGGGGCAGCCTATGGAGCGGATCATGCAAACACCCGATAAAGAAGGCCGCATTCTGCTGGTCGATGACGAACCGGCGATCTTGCGCACCTTTCGCTATTGTCTTGAGGACGAGGGGTACGCCATTGCCACAGCCAGCTCTGGCGATCAGGCGCAGGCGCTGGTCCAGGGGCAGGTATTCGATCTCTGTTTTCTCGATCTGCGGCTGGGTGCCGATGACGGCCTGACGGTGCTGTCCCGGCTGCGAGTGCTGGCTCCCTGGATGCGGGTGGTGATCGTAACCGCCCACTCGGCAATCGATACCGCGGTCAATGCCATGCAGGCGGGTGCGGCGGATTATCTGGTCAAACCCTGCAGTCCCGAGCAGTTGCGCCTGGCCGCCGCACGGCAACTGGAAACCAGCCGCATGGCGGCCCGTTTACAGACGCTGGAGCAGGAAACCGCCGCTGCCGGGGCCGATCTCGACTCCCACTGCCCAGGCATGCGCTCGGTACTGGATACCGCGCGCCAGGTGGCTGATACCGATGCCAATATCCTGATTCTCGGCGAATCCGGCACGGGCAAGGGCGAACTGGCGCGGGCCATTCATGGCTGGAGCAAGCGCAGCAAGCATGACTGCGTCACGGTCAACTGCCCCTCACTGAACGCCGAGTTGATGGAAAGCGAACTGTTCGGCCATGCCCGTGGCGCCTTCACCGGCGCCACGGAAAATACCCTGGGCCGAGTCAGTCAGGCCGACGGTGGCACCCTGTTCCTGGACGAGATCGGCGACTTTCCCCTGGCCCTGCAGCCAAAATTGCTGCGCTTTATTCAGGACCGTGAGTATGAGCGCGTCGGCGATCCCCAGACCCGCCATGCAGACGTGCGCATTCTATCGGCGACCAATCGCAACCTCGCGGAGATGGCTGCTGCCGGCGCGTTCCGCGAGGACCTGATGTACCGTCTCAATGTCATCACCCTGACACTGCCGCCGCTGCGCGAACGCGTCGAGGATATTCCCGAGCTGGCCGAGCGCTTTCTCGCACGCTTCGTCAGTGATTATGGCCGCCCCGCCCGCGGTTTCAGCGACGCGGCCCTGACGGCACTGCAACAGCATTCCTGGCCAGGCAATATCCGCGAGCTGCGCAACATGATCGAGCGCGCCAGCATCATCTGCACCGAAGAGCTGGTCGATCTCACGCACCTGGGTTTCGATGCTCCGCCACTCGACAGCGTGCCCCGGGCCGGCGCGGAACTCAGCCTGGAAGAGCTGGAACGCGCTCACATCACTGCCGTGCTTGGCAATAGCGAGACGCTGGATCAGGCGGCACGCACACTGGGCATCGACGCGTCCACGCTCTATCGCAAACGCAAGCAACTCGGCCTGTGAAACTGCGCAGCCGGCTGTTTCTCAGCAATGGCGCACTGCTTACGGTGGCGCTGATCGGGCTGCTGCTGGGTATCTTCAGTGTGCTGCATCTCACCCGCGCCCAGAGTCAGGCCATGACCAGCACCCTGGGCAGTATCGAGGCCGCCACCGGCCTGAGCCAGGAGCTGAACCGGCAATTGGCCTTGCTGTTGGTCGACGAACCGGATCTGACCGCCATCCGCACCGCCGACGCCCGCTTCGAAGAGTGGCTGGCGGAGGCCCGGAAGGAAGCCCGGCATGAGACCGAACACCAGACGCTGACAGAGCTGACCGAGGCTTACGCGGTATTCGAGAACCTGCTCGCCGAGCCGCTGACAGTGCGCCAGCAGATTCTCGGCAGCGACGAGTTCAGCCGCCACTTCAGTACCATTCACAACCACATCGACCGGATGCTCATGCACTATCTGGTGGAACTGCGCGCCGGGGAGCAGAACGCCCGTGAACGCGCCTGGTTGATCGCCGGGTTGCTCGGTCTGGTTGGCGTGGCGGTACTGGTGCTGGGCCTGGTAACCGCCCACAGCATCGCGCAACGCTTCGGCCGGCCAATCGAGGCGCTGGCCGACGCGGCCAACCTGATTGGCAAGGGCGACTTCAGCGTCACCCTACCCGTCACCCCGGTCGCTGAGCTGGCCACTCTGAGCCGGCGCTTCGGTCTGATGGCGGCGGCGCTACAGCAGTTTCGTCACAGTGATGTGGAAGCGCTGCTGGCCGAGCAGCGGCGGTTACAGGCAGTACTCGACAGCATCGACGATGGCTTGCTGATTTTCGATCGCAGCGGCCGCCTGGAGCATTTCAACCCAGTGGCCGGGCGCCAGCTGGGTTGCGATACCCGCCAGCTCGGCCTCAGCGCCAGCCAGGCCCTGCAGCGCCCGGAACTGGACGAGCAACTGTGGCAGGTAGCCCGCGGCTCCACCCAAAGCGGGGTGTTGGGTGATCTGCAGGTGCAGGTGCATGCCGAATCGCGGTTGTTGACCTACAGCATCACGCCGGTCAGCCATACCGGCGGGCGGCTGCTGGGTATGGTGATGGTGCTGCATGACGTCACCGAACAGCGCGCTTTCGAGCGTATCCGCAGCGAATTTGTGTTGCGCGCTTCTCATGAGCTGCGCACCCCGGTGGCCGGCATGCACATGGCCTTTGCCCTGCTGCTGGAACGCCTGCAGTTTCCGGCCGGGTCACGGGAGGGTGAACTGTTACGGACCGTGGATGAGGAAATGCACCGCCTGGTGCGGTTGATCAACGAGTTGCTGGACTTCTCTCGCTACCAGAACGGTCTGCAGAAACTCGAACGCAGCCCGTGCGCAATCGATGCGCTGCTGACCAGTGCCCGCGAGCGGTTCCTGGGGCAGGCCGAGGCGAAAGGGCTGACGCTGGAGGTGCAGGGCGCGACCGATCTACCGGAGGTACAACTGGATCACTTGCAGATCGAGCGGGTGCTGGACAATCTGCTGGCCAACGCCATCCGCCACAGCCACCCGGGCGGCGCAGTGCGGTTGCACGCCGCGGTGCAGGATGAGCGCTTGCTACTGGCGGTCGAAGACGATGGCGAGGGTATCCCCTATGGCCAGCAAGCACGCATCTTCGAGCCTTTCGTACAGATCGGCGCCAGCCGGGGCGGCGCCGGTCTGGGCCTGGCGTTGTGCCGGGAGATAGTGCAACTGCATGGCGGTCAGATTACTCTGCAATCGCATCCGGGAGAGGGCGCACGCTTCCAATTGCTGCTGCCGCTGGTGTAGCTTGGGTACAGAACCATCACCTGCTCTGGCAGTCTGATTCCATATACTACTGACGCAGCCGAGGTTTCCCATGTTGCGCTTTATGATCCTGCTGTCGCTGCTGATGCTGGGGGCCTGCCAGGCCACCGGACCCCGTGCAGATTATGATCTGAGCCGGGATTTCAGCCAGTACCAGACCTGGAGCTGGGCCGATCCGCCGGTGAGCTACGCACCAGCCAATGATCCGCGCCTGACCAGTGATCTCACCAGCCAGCGCGTCCTCGAAGCGGTCGCCGCCCAGCTGGATGTACGCGGCCTGCGACCAGCCCAGCCAGCGGATACCGCTGACCTGAAGGTCCGCGCCTCGGTGGTGCTGGAAACCCGTCGGGATAACGTCACCACGCACTATGGTGGCGGCTGGGGCTACTGGGGGCCTTACTGGGGCGGCCCCGGATACAGCCAGACCCGCACCGTGGACTATCAGGTCATGACGCTGCAGATTGACATGCTTGACGCCAACGATGGGCGGCTGGTCTGGCGTGGCAGCGACAGCCAGACGGTGCGCGAGCGCCAGACACCCCTGGAACGCAATCAGGAAATGCACGAGCGGGCCGCCAAGCTATTGAGCACCTTCCCGCCGAATTGAGTCTCAGAAATTCGCCGGGGTAGTGGCGCTGATCAATACGCAGGGTTCGTCGAAGGGGTTGTTGAAGCGGTGCGGCTGGCTGCTCTCGAAGTAGTAGCTATCCCCGGTGTCGAGAACATGAATCTCCGCGCCCACGGTCAGCTCCAACCGGCCCTGCACCACAATGCCTGCTTCCTCGCCCTGATGACTGAGCATATCCGGCCCGGTGTCGGCGGCGGGCGGGTAGGTTTCGCGCAGGAAAGACAGGCTGCGGTCGGGGTGATCCTTGCCGACCAGCTGCATGATCACCTCATTACTGCCGATGTCCAACAGCTCACCGGTGCGATAGACCACCTTGCGCGGCTGATCGGCGGGCGCTTCGACGGCAAAGAATTCAACCAGCGACATGGGGATCCCCGCCAGTACCTTTTTCAAGGAACTGACCGAGGGGCTGACGCTGTTCTTCTCGATCATCGAAATGGTGCTGTTGGTGACTCCGGCGCGCTTGGCCAGCTCGCGCTGGGACAGGCCCTTGAGTTTGCGGATGGTTTTCAGTCGGGCGCCAACATCCAAGGTCGGAATCCTCTGGGCAATACAGATGGGATCAGGTGGGCCGCATGATTGCACGGCTGTGCATTATTTTCAACGCAGCACCCTGCCGAAATCAGACCTGATAGCGCCGCGGTACCCGGTTCAGATTGCAAAACAACTGGTAGGAAATGGTCCCGGCATGGCTGGCCACCTCGCCGGCATCCAGCCCATCGCCCCAAAGCCGTACGTGGCTGCCCAGCCCGCTGCCCGGCAGCCCGGTCAGATCCACCGTCAGCATGTCCATGGAGACCCGCCCGCTGATGCAGGTGCGCTGGCCGTCCACCAGTACCGGTGTGCCGTCCGGCGCATGACGCGGATAACCATCGGCATACCCCATGGCGACCACCCCGATGCGGCTCGCCCGGCGGGTGACGAACCGCGAGCCGTAGCCGATGGGTTCACCCGCCGCAATGTTGTGTACCGCGATCACCCTCGAATCCAGCTGCATCACCGGCCGCAGCTGCGCGGCCTGCTCCTGGGCAAAGTCGAAGGGGCTGGAACCGTACAGCATGATGCCGGGCCGGACCCAATCGCCATAGGCGCTGGGCCAGGCCAGCACGCCGGCGGAATTGCTCAGGCTGGCAGGGCCGTCGAGCCCTGCGGTCGCTTGCGCGAAGGTCTCCAGCTGCTCCTCGGTACGGCCGGTTTCCGGTTCATCGGCCCGGGCAAAGTGGGTGATCTTGGTCAGGCTGGCGACCTTGTTGCTGGCCTGCAATTCACGCCAGATCTGCGGATACTCAACTGGAGAGAAGCCGGTACGATGCATACCGCTGTCGAGCTTCAACCAGACCTGCAGCGGCCGACTCAGGTTCGCTTCGCGCAGGTCAGCCAACTGTCCGTGGTGATGCACCACTGGCCATAGATCATGGCGGCAGATCAGCTCCAGCTCGGCGGCCTCGAACCAGCCTTCGAGCAGCACTATGGGTTGCCGGTGACCCGCTTCGCGCAGGGCCAGTGCCTCCTCGATCGCCGCGACCGCGAACCCATCAGCATCCTCGTTCAGGGCGGCGGCGCACTCCAGCGCCCCGTGGCCATAGGCGTTGGCCTTGACCACCGCCAGGGCGTTACAGCCGGTCAGGCGTTTGGCCAGACGGTAATTATGGCGCAGGGCCGATAAGTCGATCAGGGCATAGGCTGGGCGCATGGCAGGTCCACAGGCAAGTAAGTACTGAAACGATGGGTGCGGCGGGAGGTCGCTGGCGGCAAGAATAGCAAATTATCCCGACAAAAGCCGCGAGCAATGTCCGCTGCTCCGGCGCCACGGCATGCCAGGGCTTCTGTGGCAGGACAATTGCCGTTATCCTGCCGGTCTGTATTTCCGCTGTGCGACGGAGCTTCCATGTCACGCCACACCATCCATTCCGCCGATTACCCCAACTCCTGGTACCTTGCCTCACGCAACCGCGAGACGCTCTTGCCGATACTGGAAGGCGAGGAACAGGCCGATGTGTGCATCATCGGCGGCGGCTTTACCGGGCTGAATACCGCCATCGAACTGGCCCAACGCGGGCTCTCGGTGGTGCTGCTGGAAGCGCGGCGGATTGGCTGGGGTGCCAGCGGCCGCAACGGTGGCCAGTTGATCCGCGGCGTCGGCCATGACGTCGATCAGTTTGCCGGTGTCATCGGCGCGGAGGGCGTGCGCGATCTCAAGCTGATGGGTATCGAAGCGGTCGACATCGTCCGCGAGCGCGTGGCCGAGTTCGCCATCGATTGCGATCTCACCTGGGGCTATTGCGACCTGGCAAACAAGCCGCGCCATCTCGACGCCTTTCGCGCTGATCGGGACGAGTTGTTGTCGCTGGGCTATCAGCATGAACTGAAAATCGTCGAGCCCGACCAGATGCGCAGCGTGGTCGGCTCTGATCGGTATGTCGGTGGGCTGATCGACATGGGCTCGGGGCACCTGCATCCGCTGAACCTGGCCCTGGGCGAAGCAGCAGCGGCCCAGTCGCTGGGCGTGCGGTTGTTCGAGCGCTCGGCGGTGACCGCCATTGATCATGGCTCGACCATCACCGTGCACACCGACCGAGGACGGGTACGCGCCGCCCAGTTGGTGCTCGCCTGCAACGCTTACCACAGCGGCCTGCAGCGTCGCCTCGATAGCCAGGTCATTGCCGCCGGCAGCTACCTGATCGCCACCGAACCGCTGTCACCCGAACTGGCCGCCGAGCTGATTCCCCAGAACATGGCGCTCTGTGATCAGCGCGTGGCGCTGGATTACTACCGGCTGTCTGCCGATCGGCGTCTGCTGTTCGGCGGTGCCTGCCATTACTCGGGGCGTGACCCGGCGGACATTGCCGCCTACATGCGACCGAAGATGCTCAAGGTCTTCCCGCAGCTGGAGGCCACCCGTATCGATTACCAGTGGGGCGGCATGATCGGCATCGGCGCCAATCGCCTGCCACAGATCGGCCGCCTGCCCGATCAGCCCAACGTGTTCTACGCCCAGGCCTACTCCGGCCACGGCGTCAACGCGACCCACCTGGCCGCCCGCATCCTCGGCGAGGCCATGACCGGCCAGGCCAGTCGCGGGTTCGACCTGTTCAGCCAGGTGCCGCATATGGCCTTTCCCGGGGGCGAACTGTTCCGCTCGCCATTGCTGGCGTTGGGGATGTTGTGGCAGAAGATCAAGGAACAGAGTTTCTGAGGGGGGCGGGGGATCTACCGCTGCACCTCGATCAACCCCCACGGCACCTCAGCCACCCGACAAGGCTGACCACTCAGGTCGATCAGATCGCCGTTACCCGGTACCAGCCCACCGATACCCAGACCGCGGGCAAACTCCATGTGGGCCTGCTGATGGTAAGGCTCGCCATGCACCGGCAGCAGATAGCGCGGCCGCAGCCAACCATATAGCTGGCGCAGATCTTCCTGGGGTGGGTGGCCGGACGCGTGGATGGGGGCCATGTCGTCATCGATGATGTGCACGTCCTGCCTGAGCAGGTTGTGCTTGATGCGCTCCAGCGCTTCCTCGTTACCGGGAATCAGCCGTGAGGAGAACACCACGGTATCGCCGGGCGCCAGGGTGAGGTGCGGATGACTGCCCGCCGCCAACCGGCCCAGCGCGGCAGCCGGCTCGCCCTGGCTGCCGGTACAGATCCATAACTGCTGATCGCGCGGCAGAAAACCCAACTCCCAGGGGGCGATAAACCCCGGACGGGCCCGCAGATAACCATGTGCCCTGCCAAAACTGTGCATGCTGACCAGGCTGCGGCCGAGCAGGCCGGCGTAGCGGCCGGTATCGAAGGCGATTTCCGCCAGGCTGTGCAGCCGTGCCAGGTTGCTGGCAAAACAGGTAACCACCACCCGCTGGGTGCAGGGGCGAATCGCATCCGACAGGCCGTCCTGCACCGCCGCTTCGGATCGGCTGGCGCCACTGCCCGGAGCATTGGTCGAATCGCCGATCACCACGTCCACGCCTTCACGGCCGATGGCACGCAGTCGTCCCTCGGCGGTCAATTCACCCACCAGCGGCTGAGCATCGAGCTTCCAGTCGCCGCTGTGGTAGATGCGCTTGCCGGCTACCTGCAGGAGAATGCCGTGGGATTCGGGAATCGAGTGGGTGACGGGTATCCATTCAGCCTGGAAGGCACCGAGCCCGATAGGCTCCAGCGGCCGGATCTCATGCAATGGCGGCCATTCCAGATTCTGCGCCAGCTTGTTGCGGATCAGCCGGGCAGTAAAGGGACTGGCATACAGCGGACAGCCGAGCTCGCGCCACAGGTAGGGAATGGCACCGATATGGTCCTCATGGCCATGGGTGATCAACAGCGCACTGAGCTTGATATCGTGCTTTTCCAGCGCCTCGATGAGCGGAACGGCCACACGGCTGTCCCCGCTGGGCGTGGACTCCAGAGCGAAGCCACAGTCGATGGCGATCCACTCGCCACCGGAGCCGTACAGATACAGGTTCGCCCCAAACATCCCCGCACCGCCCAAGGCCACGAAATACGGGCCGGGCTGGCGGTGCAACTGGTCAAAACGCGGTGCGGGCATGGGGCCTCCAATCAGGGTTCTGCTCTACAGCTTAGCAGGGCGCCTCAGCCGAAGAACCAGTAACACACCCCGATGGCGGTAAGCATACCGGCCAGATCGGCAGTCAGTGCGCAGCCCAGGCCGTGGCGGATGCGGGTGATACCGACCGCGCCGAAATACACCGCGATTACGTAGAAAGTGGTTTCCGTGCTGCCCTGGAAGGTCGCCGACAATAGCGCCGGGAAGCTGTCGACGCCGAAGGTGTCCATGGTCTCGATCATCATTGCCCTCGCGCCACTGCCCGACAGCGGTTTCATGAAGGCGGTGGGCAGGGCATCGATGAAGCGGGTATCCCAGCCGAACCCTTCCGCCAGCCAGCGGATGCCTTCCAGCCCGGCGTCCAGCACGCCACTGGCACGAAGTGCGCCGATGGCCACCAGCATGGCGATGAGAAACGGCAGCAGCGAGATGGTGAAGCTGAAGCCCTCCTTGGCGCCCTCGATGAAGGTGTCATAGACCTTGACCTTGCGCAGGGCCGCCACGCCCAGAAACAGGATGATGATGCCGAACAGGGTCAGGTTACCGACCAGCGACGAGGTGGCAGCCAGCGCCTGGGCGGACATACCGGCGAGGGTGGTGAGTAACAGGCCCAGCGCGGCTGCCCCGCCGAGCAGATAGGCCAGCACCACCGGATCATGCAGGCGCAGGCGCTGCATGAAGGCCACGGTCAGCAGGCCGACCAGGCTGGAAACGGTGGTCGCCAGCAGAATCGGCAAGAACACCAGGGTCGGGTCGGTCGCTCCCTGCTGCGCGCGATACATGAAAATGGTCACCGGCAACAGGGTCAGCGATGAACTGTTGAGCACCAGGAACAGGATCTGCGCGTTGGTGGCGGTATCCTTCTGCGGATTGAGTTCCTGCAGCGAGTGCATAGCCTTGATGCCGATGGGCGTGGCGGCGTTGTCCAGACCGAGGATATTGGCGGCGAAGTTCATACTGATATGCCCCAACGCCGGATGCCCACTGGGTACCTCCGGCATCAGCCGGCGGAACAGCGGGTCCAGCACGCGCGCCAGCAGACGGATCAGTCCAGCCTTCTCAGCGACCGCCAGAAAGCCCAGCCACAAGGTCATGGTGCCGACCAATACCAGCACGATCTCGACACTGAGCCGGGCCATATCGAACAGCGCCGCCACCAACCGGCTGAATACCTCGCTGTCGCCCATCCCAAGCCATTGCCAGAGCGCGGCAGCGAAGGCAGCAAGGAAGAAGCTCAGCCAGATTCCATTGAGCATGGGTGGGGTGTTCCTTGGTCAGGGTAGGGTGATCGTGGGGGCGGGCGGTACAGTGAATTCGCTAAAGCGGCTGATCTCGGCAAAACTGTCGGGAACCAGTGCCGCCAGTATGGCAGCGGTCTCTGCGTCCGGCAGACCATCATGGCGGGCCGGACGAAAACGCATCTGGAAGGCGGCGATCACATTGCGGGTCGCATTGGTCTGTCCGGGACGCGCCGCCAGGCTGTAACCAAAGCGCTCCAGGGCCATCTCGAACCAGGCCAGGGGCGGCGTCTGGCCGCCCAGCAGATGCTGATACTGCGTTACCCGCGCCGCATCAGGCCAGATGGCTACGCCCGCCTCGGCCAGTTGCTGCCAGGGGAACAGCGGCCCGGGATCAAGCTTGCGCTGCGGTGCTATATCGCTATGGCCAATTACCCGCTCCGGCGGCAGGCCGTGCCGCTGCAGAATGTCCTGCAACAGCGGAATCAGCCGGTCGATCTGCGCCTGATCCCAGGGCTGCCACTGACGCCCTTCGGAGGTGTCATGGTAGCCGGGGTGCACGATCTCGATGCCGATGGAACTGGCATTGAGCCAGGTGCGGCCCTGCCAGCTACTTTCACCGGCGTGCCAGGCACGGCGGTTCTCGTCCACCAGGCGGTAGATGGTCGGCGGATTGGCATCGATCAGGTAATGGCTGCTGACCTCACCCAGGGTCAGGGTATTCAGCGCCCGGGCCGAGTTCGAGGAGGTGTAGTGCAGGATCACATACTGCACGCGGCTATCCTGACCACGGGCGGTATGGCTGGTGTCGATCACCAGGCCACGACTGCAGCCGGCCAGTGCCAGACAGATCAGCAACAGCCCGGAGAGCGTATGAACCGGGCGCGACCAACGCCAGCGCATCAATCTACCGCTGGCGCAGGGAGATGGCAGAGGCTGGGCGGCAGGCGGATGTGCATGGACACCGGCAGGTGATCGGAGATCGGCTGCGGCAACACGTCCACCTGCTCGATGTTGAGGCTGGGGCTGAGCAGGATGTGATCCAGCACGCGGGCCGGTTTCCAGCTCGGGTAGGTGCCGGGCAGGCTGGCAGTGTGCAGATTGCTGCCGCTCAGCGGTGAGCGCTCCAACAGGTCTTCGGCATGGGTATTCATGTCCCCCATCAATACCACATGGGCATGATCGGCGATGCGCTCGCGGATGTAAGCCAACTGATTGGCGCGGGTACGGGTGCTCAGCGCCAAGTGCATCATCACTACCAACAGGCTGTCCGGGCCCTGGCCGAAGCTGGTGAGAATCGCACCACGACCGGGCAACATGCCGGGCAGCTTGTGGTCTTCCAGCAGTTTCGGCTGGTAGCGGCTGAGAAACCCGTTGGAGTGCTGGGCGAAGCGCCCGAGATTGCGATTGAGCTGCTGATACCAGAAGGGGAACTGGCTTTCCTTCGCCAGGTGCTCCACCTGATTGACGAAGCCCGAACGCAGGCTGCCACCATCGACCTCCTGCAGCGCAACGACGTCGAAGTCGTTGAGCAGCTGGGCGATCTGCCCGAGGGTGTGTTGGCGCCGCGCGTGGGGCAGCACATGCTGCCAGCCACGGGTCAGATAATGATGGTAGCGCTGGGTGTTGATACCCACCTGGATGTTGAAGCTGAGCAGCCGCAATACATCGGGCAGCGGCTGTTCAGTATCACCGCAGGCCCAGTTCGGATTGGTCTGCAGGCAGGCGGGCGCCATGGAACCCTGAGTAGCGCGTCGCCATGGAATATTGCCCGTTGCAATCATCAAAGCATCCTTGGTCAGGAACGTTCCTGATCCACCAGGTATTCTGCGATTTTCAGCATTTCCTCGAAGCTGCCGGCCATGCCGCCTTCGATTCGATATTTGCCGTTGACGATCAGCGTGGGTACGCCAGTGGCGCGATAGGCCTTGGCCAGTCGCTTGGCCTGGCTCATCTTGAGGTTCACGCCGGCGGACGCCCAGGTCTTGCGGAACTCATCTTCATCGACGCCGTATTGTGCCAGCAACTTGACCATGGCATCGGTGTCAGCCAGGCGGTTGCCCTGGTTGTGGATAGCCTGGAATACCGCTGCGTGGGCGTCACCCAGCTGGTTCATGCTTTCCAGAGTGTAGAACAGCTGGCCATGGGTGTCCCAGGCGCCGCCGAAGAAAGCGGGGACGGGACGGAAGTGTACGTCCTCGGGCAGGGTTTTCTTCCACTCGCCGATGATCGGCTCGAAGGTAAAGCAATGACCACAGCCGTACCAGAACAGTTCGGCCACTTCGATCTTGCCCGGCTCCTGGGTCGGCGCCACGGCGGGCAGCTCGACGTAATGCACACCGGCCTTGTACTGGGTTTCCTGAGCCTGAACCATTGCCAGGCTGCCCAGCAGCCATACCAATCCAACAGTCAACAACTTGCGCATGTATCTCTCCAGACAATCTTTCTGTGACATTCAGGCCATCATGATGGCAAAAAGGTTCCCCGGTGCGCTATTCCGCAAGCCGGTTGGGTTTTCTACAGTCGCAAAAAAGGGCAGCCGCAGCCACCCTTTTTTTAACACCAGCTATTGCAGCGCAACTGGGATCAACGCAGACCCTGGATATAGTTCGAGACAGCCTCGATATCCTTGTTGCTCAAACGCGAAGCGATGGTCTGCATGATCATGGCATCGCCATCGTTGACCCGGTCGCCTTCACGGAAGTCGGTCAGCTGCTTGGCAGTGTAGGTGGCATGCTGCCCAGCCAGCTGCGGGTAGGCCGCCGGGTCGTTGCCCTGGCCAGTCGGTGAATGGCAACCAGTGCAGGCCGGCAGACCTGTGGCAAGGTCGCCGCCACGGTAGATGGCTTCACCACGTGCCGCCAGCTCGGGATCGGCAACGCCGCGAGCCGGCGTTTGCGCTGCATAAAAAGCTGCGGCGTCAGCCAGGTCCTGATCACTCATGTTAGCCACGATGGCGGTCATTTCCGGCACCACTCGTACGCCTTCCTTGATCTCGACCAGCTGCTTGAGCAGATAGCGCTCGCCCTGACCGGCCAGGTTCGGCCAGTTCGGCATGATGCTGTTACCATCGTTACCGTGACAGGCTGCACAGACGGCCACCTTGCCCTGGCCGGCTTCGGCATCACCCTGCAGCGCATGGGCCGAACCGGCCACACCGAGGGATAACACCAGACTTACAAGTAATTTATTCATCGGCTAATCCAATTACGGCTAAAAGAAAAATCAGGCCTGGTCCGCGTCCGGTCTCGATGACCGCGTTATGTGCAGACAGCCTCGACGCCTGGCAACAGTAATACAAATACAGGCCGGCTCGAATAAGCGCCCATGCTAGCCGCCCCTCGGAAGCAGCGCAATGGCCATACTGTCGCAGTGCCTGCCACGATATTAAACCGCGGCATTATATACTAAGCTAGCCGCTGACGTGAATGCATCTAGGGTCTGTTCCCGTTCGACCCTACCACACAAACCGGATATTCCATGCCCCCAGCCACACCGCTCCCCATTCTCTGCCAACAAGCCAGCTTCATCAAAAGCGCCAGCCAGGTCGATCAATGCCCGCCGGACCAGGGTTACGAAGTCGCCTTTGCCGGGCGCTCCAACGCCGGCAAGTCCAGTGCACTGAATACCCTGACCCACGCACGCTTGGCACGGACCTCGAAAACCCCGGGGCGCACCCAGTTGATCAACTTCTTCGCCCTCGATGATACCCATCGCCTGGTCGACTTGCCCGGCTACGGCTACGCCAAGGTGCCGCTGGAGTTGAAGGAGCACTGGAAAAAACACCTGGACGCCTATCTTACCCAACGGGATTCGTTGGCCGGCGTGGTGCTGGTGATGGATATCCGCCATCCACTGTCGGCCTTCGACCGCATGATGCTGGATTGGGCGAATGTTGCCGGCCTGCCGGCGCATATCCTGCTGAGCAAGACCGACAAACTGTCCTTCGGCGCGGCCAAGGGCGTGTTGCTCAAGGTGCAGAGCACGGTACGCAAGGAATTCGGCAACCGCGCCAGCGTGCAGCTGTTCTCCTCGCCCAAACGCCAGGGTATCGACGAGGCCCATGCGGTGCTGGAGAGCTGGCTGTACCCCGCCGAAGATACCGAGCAGGACGAAGACCAGCCGGCAGCCACCGAATAACAGGCAAAAAAAACCCCGAACTTCTATGGGGAGGGAAGGTTCGGGGTTCAACAACCGGGCTGTGCTAGGAAAGGGATGCCCGGTATTCTGCCAACACTAAATCACATCTAAGGAGCATGAAGGGCTTGACTGGCCATTCATAGTCTCTGACCGGGCGGTTTCCGGGGAAGTTCCCCGGCCGCTGAAAATTATTTCGTGCCGGTCAATGGGCCTCGTCCCAGTTGTCGCCGATGCCGGTTTCAACCAGCAGCGGCACGTCCAGCTCAGCCGCGGCGCTCATCCGTTCACACAGGCCGGCGCTGACCTGGTCGAGCAGATCCTCGCGGACCTCCAGCACCAGTTCATCGTGCACCTGCATGACCACCCGGGCGTCCAGCCCCGAGCTCTGCAACCAGCGGTCAACCTCGATCATCGCGCGTTTGATGATATCGGCGGCGGTGCCCTGCATCGGTGCGTTGATCGCGGTACGCTCGGCACCCTTGCGCATGGCCTGGTTCTTCGAGTGGATCTCCGGCAGGTACAGGCGCCGACCGAACAGGGTTTCGACGAAGCCCTTCTCCGCCGCCTGGGCGCGGGTGTCTTCCATGTAGCGCAACACCCCGGGATAGCGGGTGAAGTAGCGGTCGATATAATCCTGGGACTGCTTGCGGTCGACACCGATCTGCTTGGCCAGGCCGAAGGCGCTCATGCCGTAGATCAGTCCGAAGTTGATCGCCTTGGCGCTGCGCCGCTGGTCGTTGCTGACCTCATCCAGAGCCACGCCGAAGACTTCGGCCGCGGTGGCCCGGTGCACGTCCAGGCCCTTGCGAAAGGCATCCAGCAGGCCTTCGTCCTGGGCCAGATGCGCCATGATGCGCAACTCGATCTGCGAATAGTCCGCGGCCATGATCTTGTAGCCGGGCGGTGCGATGAAGGCCTGGCGGATGCGCCGGCCCTCGGCGCTGCGGATCGGAATGTTCTGCAGGTTCGGGTCGGAGGAGGACAACCGGCCGGTCGCGGTGACCGCCTGGTGATAACTGGTATGGATGCGCCCGGTGCGCGGGTTGATCTGTTCCGGCAGGCGGTCGGTGTAGGTGCTCTTGAGCTTGCTCACCGTGCGGTATTGCATGATCACCTGGGGCAGCTCGTAGCCCTGGTCGGCCAGCTCGGCGAGTACCGATTCAGCAGTGGATGGCTGGCCTTTGGCGGTCTTGGAGATCACCGGCAGGCCTTGCTTCTCGTAAAGAATGGCACATAGCTGCTTCGGCGAGCCGAGGTTGAATTCCTCGCCGGCCAGTTCGAAGGCCTGGCGCTCCAGCGCGACCATCTTGTCGCCCAGCTCGCGGCTCTGGATACCCAGCAGCTTGGCATCGACCAATGCGCCGCTGCGCTCGATGCGGGCCAGCACCGGCACCAACGGCATCTCGATCTGTTCCAGTACCTTGGCCAGGGAGGTGATGCCCTGCAGCTTCTGCCACAGGGTCTGGTGCAGGCGCAGGGTCAGGTCGGCGTCTTCGGCGGCGTAGGGGCCGGCCTGTTCCAGCGCGATCTGGTCGAAGGTCAGCTGTTTTGCGCCCTTGCCGGCAATATCCTCAAACCGCACGGTGCCGGTGCCCAGGTATTTCAGCGCCAGGCTGTCCAGATCGTGGCGGGTGGCCGTGGAGTCCAGCACGTAGGATTCGAGCATGGTATCGAACGCCACGCCCTGCACCTGGATACCGTAATGCGCCAGCACGTTCATGTCGTACTTGGCATGTTGCGCGACCTTGCGCTTGCCCGGATCTTCCAGCACGGGCTTGAGCGCCGCCAGCACCTGGTCGCGGTCGAGTTGGTCAGGCACACCCATGTAATTGTGGGCCAGTGGCACATAAGCCGCTTCGTGGGGGCTGACCGCAAAGGAGATGCCGACCAGGTCCGCCTGCTGGGCATGGATGCTGGTGGTTTCGGTATCGAAGGCGATCAGCGTGGCGTTCTGCAGCCGGTTGAGCCAGATATCGAAGCGCGCCTGGTCGAGAATGGTCTCGTATTCCGGCTCGACCGCCTCCGCCTGGTTCGGCGCCTCCACCGCCTCGCCGGCAGCTTTCGCCTCGCGCAGCAGATCGTCGAGCCAGTTCTTGAATTCCAGCTTGCGATACAGCTCGATCAGCGCTTCGCGGTTGGGCTCGGTCGGATGCAGGGCGTCGACCCGCACGTCCAGCTCCACATCCACCTTGATGGTCGCCAACTGGTGGGACAGATAGGCCATGTCCTTATGTTCGAGCATCTTCTCCGCCAGCTTCTTGGCACCGCGGATCGGCAGCTCGGCAATTTTGTCCAGGTTGGCGTAGATCACATCCATGCCGCCGCCCAGGCCGGTCAGCAGACCCAACGCGGTTTTCTCGCCCACCCCCGGTACGCCGGGGATGTTGTCTACCTTGTCGCCCATCAGCGCCAGGTAATCGATGATCAGCTCGGGGCCGATACCAAACTTCTCACGCACGCCATCCGCATCCATCACCGTGCCGGTCATGGTATTGACCAGGGTGATGTGGTCGTCGACCAGCTGCGCCATGTCCTTGTCACCCGTGGAAATCACTACCGGACAGCCCAGCGCGGCGCTCTGCCGGGCCAGGGTACCGATCACATCGTCGGCCTCGACGCCATCGATACACAGCAGCGGCAGGCCGAGCGCCTTGACGCTGGCATGCAGCGGCTCGACCTGCAGGCGCAGATCGTCGGGCATGGGTGGGCGATGGGATTTGTAATTCTCGAACAAGGCATCACGGAAGGTCGGCCCCTTGGCATCGAAAACCACCGCAAAAGGGCTGTCCGGGTACTGTTTGCGCAGGCTCTTGAGCATATTGAGCACGCCCTTGACCGCGCCAGTGGGCTTGCCGGTGGAGGTGGTCAACGGCGGCAACGCGTGGAAGGCCCGATACAGATAGGAGGAGCCGTCAACGAGAATCAGCGGGGCAATGGAGTCAGTCATGCGTCAGGTCAGCGTTCCAGAAGAAAAAGGGGCTAGAATGACCTTAACGTCATTCCACTAAAGGACAAGGTTAACATGACACGCATGATTGGCCGCGGGTTGGCTGCACTGACATTGATCGCCAGTTTCGCCGTAATGGCACAAGAACCGCCGCTCACCGGCGAGCCGGATGTGACCATTCGTCAGGAGGGCGACAAGACCATCGAGGAGTACCGCATGAACGGCTTCCTCTATGCGATCAAGATCACGCCGAAGAACGGTGCGCCCTATTTTCTGGTCGCCGTGGACGATGATGGCAACTTCACCCGGGCCGACAACCCCAACGGCCTGCGCATTCCCTCATGGAAGATCTTCGAGTGGTAAGGCGCTGACATGTCGGTATTCACTCCGGTCGAGCGACCTGAGCTGGAAGACTTTCTGCAGCGCTTCGAGCTCGGCCGGCTGATCGATTACAGCGGCATCGCCGGCGGCACCGAGAACAGCAACTTCTTCGTCGCCACCGAGCGGGGCGAATACGTGTTGACCCTGGTCGAACGTGGCCCGATCGCCGAACTGCCGTTTTTCATCCAGTTGCTCGACCGCCTGCAGCAGGCTGGCTTGCCGGTGCCCTATGCCCTGCGCGACCGCAGCGCTATCGCCCTGCATCGTCTCAATGATCGACCGGCATTGTTGCAGCCAAGGTTGCCGGGGCGGCATATCGATACCCCGGATGCCAGCCATTGCCAGGCGGTCGGCCAGACGCTGGCGCGACTGCATGATGCCACGGCGACCAGCGGTCTGCTGCGCCCAAGCGATCGGGGACTGGCGTGGATGACCACCGAGACCCGGGCGCTGCTTGAGCGCTGCGAGCCGCGGGCCCGCGCCACGCTGCATGCCATGCTGCCGGTATTGGACCGGCTGCGTCAGCAACGACCGATACTGCCCGAGGCGGTACTGCATGGGGACCTGTTCCGCGATAACGTGCTGTTCGATGGCCATCACCTGACCGGCATCATCGATTTCTACAATGCCTTCAGCGGCTGGACGCTGTATGACGTCGCCATCTGCGTGAATGACTGGTGCCTGGCAGACGAGGGCGGCCTGGACGAACGGCGCACCGAAGCGCTACTGGCCGGTTATGCCAGCCACCGACGCTTTACCCCCTTGGAAGCGGAACACTGGCCTGACCTGCTACGCCTGGCGGCGCTGCGCTTCTGGCTATCACGGCAGCTGGCCGCCGACCACCATGCCGAACACAGCGGTGTGCTGATCAAGGAGCCGGCGCATTTCCAGCGGCTGCTGGAGGCGCATGGGACTATTGCGGTGGGGTTGCCATTGGCGCTGTAACCACGCCTTCTGAAACCATAGGGTGTCGAGTTCCATCTCGACACCGGTCAGCGGCTCAGTATCGCGCCAGCCAATGGGCATAGGGCGCGGGCAAGGTTGCCCAGGAGGCCTTTTCGATCTTCAATTCCCGGGCGGCGTAGTAGGCCCAGTGCGGGTTGGCCAGATGTGCCTTGCCGACCATGACCAGGTCCAGTTGGCCATCCTGTACCGCCTTTTCCGCAATATGCGGCTCACCGAAGCCCCAGGCCGAGGCAACCGGGATCCCCGCTTCGCGGCGTACCCGCTCGGCGATGGGGCCCATAAAGGCTGGCGCCCAGGGAATCCGTGCCTCGGGAATGTTGAAGCCGATGCTGACGCTCAGCAGATCCAGTCCACCTTCCTTGAAGCGGCGGGTCAGGTCGATGGACTCGGTCAGGGTCTGCTCGTCGTTGCCATCGAATTCCAGCACGCCAAAGCGCATGGTCAGTGGCAGATGCGCTGGCCATACCTCGCGCACCGCAGCGAAGGTTTCACGCAGGAAACGACTGCGGTTCTCGTAGTTGCCGCCATAGGCATCGGTGCGCTGATTGGAATGCTCGGAGAAGAAGCTCTGCGCCAGATAGCCATGGGCAAAGTGCAGCTCAAGCCACTCGAAACCGACTTCCAGCGCGCGCCGGGCAGCAGCGACGAAGTCATCACGTACCCGGGCGATATCGTCCAGGGTCATTTCCTGCGGCTGCTTGCTCAGGTTTGCGCCAAAGGCAATGGGGGAGGGCGCGATGGTCTGCCAGCCGCGCGGGTCGTCGTTGGCGATGTGGTCGTCCCCTTCCCAGGGATTGTTGGCACTGGCCTTGCGACCGGCGTGGGCGATCTGGATGCCCGGCACGCCTCCGTGCTGCTTGATTGCCCGGACGGTCGGAATGAACGCCTGGGCCAATTCATCGTTCCAGATGCCGGCGCAGTCGGGAGTGATGCGCCCTTCCGGCGCCACGGCAGTGGCTTCGACAATGACCAGGCCGGCGCCACCGCGGGCCATGCCGGCATAGTTCTGCAGATGCCAGTCGTTCACCAGTCCGTCGACGGCGCGGTACTGACACATGGGAGGTACGGCAATCCGATTGCGCAGGGTGATGTCCTTCAGGGTGAAGGGCTGGAATAACGCGGACATGAAGAATTCCTGTGATGGGGATGAGTTGTTCGATTTTATTCGAACAATGGATCAAAGACAAACCCCAAGGTAGAATTATTGTCATGAGACCTTTCAAACATCCTGCTCCCGATCAGTTCGTACTCGAGCGTGTGCTCTATGCGCTGAGTGATCCGGTGCGTCTGGAAGTCGTGCAACGTCTGGCC
Source organism: Halopseudomonas bauzanensis (assembly GCF_900114735.1). GTDB lineage: Bacteria > Pseudomonadota > Gammaproteobacteria > Pseudomonadales > Pseudomonadaceae > Halopseudomonas > Halopseudomonas bauzanensis. The sequence continues at coordinate 194,600 of NZ_FOUA01000002.1, forward strand.
CAGGTAGCCGAGGCCAGTTGCGGCGAACTGGACGGTGGCCGGCCCAAATCGAGCATGTCCCACCACTTCCGGGTGCTTCGCGACGCGGGCCTGGTCTGCACCTATGGCGTAGGCACCAGCCATATGAATTCCCTGCGCCGGGAAGAGATGGACAGCCGCTTCCCCGGGTTGCTCACCGCCATTCTGGGTAACAAGGGGACCTGAAGCCGGGGCGGGCTTGCGCCGCCCGGCTTGCCTTTCGCCAGCCGCCGCTCAGGTCTGAAAGCGGGTCACCAGCTCGTTGAGTTCCACTGCCAGGCGTGACAGCTCGCGACTGGCAGCGCTGGTCTGCTCAGCGCCAGCGGCTGTCTGGGTCGACAGATCCCGGATATTCACCAGATTGCGATCGACCTCATTGGCCACCTGGGCCTGCTCTTCGGCAGCGCTGGCAATAACCAGGTTGCGCTCATTGATCTGGCTGACGGCAGCAGATACCAGCGCGAAGGCATCACCGGCCTGCTGCGACTGTTGCCGGGTACTGGCGGCCATGGTATCGCTGATCTGCATGGCCGCCACGGTGCGCTCGCTGCCCTGCTGGATATTGCCGATCATCGTCTCGATTTCTGCGGTCGACTGCTGAGTACGATGGGCCAGCGCACGCACCTCGTCGGCCACCACCGCAAATCCCCGCCCATGTTCACCTGCGCGAGCCGCCTCGATGGCGGCATTCAGCGCCAGCAGATTGGTCTGCTCGGCCACGGCGCGAATCACATCCAGCACGCCGCTGATATGCTGCGCATGGCTGGCCAGCGCCTCGACCTCCTTGGCCGTGGAGTGAATATTGTCCGACAGCTGCTGCATGCTGATCTGGGTCTGGGCGATCTGTTCACCACCCTGATTGGCGCTCGCCGCAGTGCTCTGGGATTGCTCGGAGGTCTGCACGGCGTTGCCGGCGACTTCTTCCACCGCTGCGCTCATTTCATTGACTGCGGTGGCTGCCTGCTGAATTTCATCATTTTGTCGCTGCAGGCTGCGGGTCGCATCTTCGGTGACCGCATTCAGTTCCTCGGCGGCCGAGGCCAGTTGCGAGGAAGAGTTGGCGATACCCTGGATGGTGTTGCGCAACTTGCCCTGCATATCTGCCAGCGCCCTTAGCAGTCGAGCCGCTTCGTCACGGCCGGTCACGTGAATCTGCTGGGTCAGGTTGCCGGTGGCTATCACCTCACTGACTTGCAGCGCCTGCCGGATCGGCGCAATGATGCTGCGGGTCAGCAGCCAGGCCAGCAGCAGCGTCAACGCCGTGGCTATCACAATGGCCAGGATGACCTGACGGATCGCGGACTGATAACTGTGCTCAGACTGCGCCGCGGCGGTATTGGCGCCGGCAATAATCAACGTCTCCAGCTGAATCAGTTGGGCGGTGGCGGCATCGGCAATGGGGTTGAGTTGCTGGTCGAGTATCTGCAATGCCCGCTCGCGATTGCCGGCATCCAACTCAACGGCCATCTCACCCGCCACGGTCATGTAGTTCAGCCGCTGTTGATGATAATCATCGAAAATGCGCTGCGGATGAGGTGAGGTGATGGCCTGATCGAGAGCAGCCTCCGCCTCCATCAGGTTCTGCTCCAGCGTGCTCATACGCTGGCGTTGTTGGCGGATGTCCTGCGGGTCGGTGGACAACAGCGAGCGCAGGGCATATATCCGATACCGCATGAAGTTCTGGTTGAGACTGTTCAGCTCCTGCAGGTTGGGCAGCCATACCTGCTCTATTTCTATCGTCTGGTCGTGAATACTGCTGGTCTCGCGAAGTGCCATGAAACCCAACAACAGAACGACGACAGCCATGGCAACGAAGCCGCCAGTCAACCGGGCGGCAATCGAGATATTGCGCAAATTGATCATGCACCTTTTCCTGTCAGCAGGTGTATACGGAAAAACACCCCATGCTTCGCTTTCAGCATGGGTGCTTTGGATACCTCTATATCGGCCCGGCTAGCCTGAAGCTTGAGCCGGGCGCAGAACGGAGCGACAGGAGGACCGGAACAGGATCAGAGTGCTTCGAGACAGTCGGCCAGGGCATTGCCCAGGGATTCAAGCAGTTGCTCGTAGCTGCCGGAGCTCGCAGAAATAGTGGTCCCCATCGGGTCCAGTTCAGCCTCATGTACCGGCATGCCGGCGCTCAGGGTGGCGAGACGCTCGGCGGGGAACTGCGGTTCCCGGAAGACACAGCTCGGACCGGCAGCGGCCAGCTGTTGGCGCAGCTCATGCAGATGCCGAGCACCGGGCTGCAGCTCCATCGACAGGGTGAATACGCCGAGCGGCCGCAGACCGACGCTGTCTTCCAGATAACCATAGGCATCATGAAAAACGAAATAGGGCTTGCCAGCCAGAGGCTGCAGGCGTTGTTGCAGCTGCGCCTGCAACTGATCGAGCCGCTGGCTGAACTCAGCTGCGTTACGCTGCATTCGATCGGCATGCTCAGGATACAATTGCGCCAGATCGACAGCCATCCAGCGGGCAATCTGGCTGGCGTTAGCGGCGGACAGCCAGATATGCGGGTCCAGGCTCCCCGGCGCGTGTTGGTGATCCCCATGGTCATGGTCATGATTGTTGTCGGCGTGCTGCGCTCCATCAAAGCTGCGCAGGGTCAGACCGGGAACCTGGTCCAGCCGGCGGGCGGCGGACTGAGTGTCGAGCAGATTCTGCAGAAAGCGCTCCAGTTCCGGGCCCACCCAGTAAAGGCGGTCGGCCGCGGCGATCTGCCGTCGGTCGGATGGACGCAGAGCATAATTGTGCGGCGAGGCCGTTGGCGGCAGCAGCACTTCAGGCTCGGCGATACCGTCCAGCACAGCGGCGGCTATCAGTTGTAACGGCTTGACGCTGGTAAGCACGCTGGGTGTAGCAGCCGTCACGGGAAAAGACAGGCTCAGCCCGCAGGCCAGGGCAAGCAGGAAACGCAGGATCATCGGACATACCTCGGACGTAGAATTGTTATATAATAACAGTCATCGTCAAATTCGCTATAGGGCCCGCATGAACAAATTCGTTTTGCCGGAACACCCCCACTGTCCCCATGACCACAGCCAGTGCGTCAGCGATGCGCTGAGCGCCGCCGAGCAGGTCTGCGAGCGGGCCGGGGCAAGACTGACCGCGCTGCGCAAGCGCGTACTGGAACTGGTCTGGCAAAGCCATCGACCGCTGGGCGCCTATGATCTGCTGGAAACCCTGGCGCGCGAGGACGACCGCCGCCCGGCACCGCCAACGGTTTACCGCGCCCTGGACTTCCTGCAGGAGCAGGGACTGGTGCACCGCATCGCGTCACTGAACGCCTTTATCGGCTGCGCCAGCCCGGAACACACCCACCAGGGCCACTTCCTCATTTGCCGCAATTGTCGGGTCGCCATCGAGCTGGACCAGTCGCTGATCCATCCGGCCATTGCCAAGGTCGCAGACCAGATGGATTTTTCTGTGGAAGCGGAAACCGTGGAAATCGCCGGCCTGTGCAGCCAGTGCCGGGAGGCGGCATGAGCGAGACGCTGCTCAGTCTCAGCCGAATCGGTCTGCAACGGCATGGCAATGCCATTCTCGAAGACATTTCCCTGCAGGTACGTCGTGGCGAGATCGTCACGCTGATTGGCCCCAATGGGGCCGGCAAGACCAGCCTGGTGCGTATCGTGCTCGGCCTGCTCAAGGCCGACAGTGGCAAGCTCCAGCGTCAGCCGCGTCTGCGTATCGGCTATATGCCGCAGAAATTGCAGATCGATGCCACCCTGCCGCTGACGGTGCTGCGCTTTCTGTTGCTGGCGCCCGGCGTCAAGCGCGCCGCTGCGCTGACCGCGCTGGAAGAAGTCGGTGCAGCTCACCTGGCGCAACGCCCGCTGCAGCAGGTATCTGGCGGTGAGCAGCAACGCATTCTGCTGGCCCGTGCGCTGCTGCGCCAACCTGACCTGCTGGTACTGGATGAGCCGGTGCAGGGAGTGGATGTAAATGGCCAGATCGAGCTGTATCAGTTGATCACCCGACTGCGCGATCGTTACGGCTGCGGGGTGCTGATGGTCTCCCATGATCTACATCTGGTGATGGCGACAACCAATACGGTGGTGTGCCTGAACCGCCATGTCTGCTGTTCCGGCCGGCCGGAACAGGTCAGTACCGACCCGGCCTTCGTCGCCCTGTTCGGCGAACAGGCCAGCGCTCTGGCCGTCTACAACCATCACCACGACCACAGCCATGACATGCATGGCGAAGTCATCGACGCTCCCCATCATCATCCGGACGGATCTACCTGCAAACATGCCTGACTTTCTTTTCTATGCATTATTGGCGGGGCTCGGGTTGGCGCTGGTGGCGGGCCCGCTGGGCTCCTTCGTGGTGTGGCGGCGCATGGCCTATTTCGGCGACACCCTGGCCCATTCCGCCTTGCTTGGTGTGGCGCTGGGCATACTGCTGCAGCTCAACCTGACCCTGGCGGTAACGGCCGGATGCGTATTGCTGGCAGTATTGCTGGTGGCCATGCAGAACCGCAAATGGCTGGCCAGTGACACCCTGCTGGGGATCCTGGCCCACAGCACCCTGTCACTGGGTATCGTGGTGCTGGCGCTGACCGACAATGTGCGAGTAGACCTGCTGGCCTACCTGTTTGGCGACTTGTTGGCGATCACCTCGGCGGATCTGAACTGGATGCTCGGCGGGCTGGTGGTCGTCATGGTGTTGCTGGCCTGGTTGTGGCGGCCATTGCTGTCGGTAACCGTACACGAGGAGCTGGCGCGGGTCGAAGGCCTGCCGGTCAGCGGCATTCGCCTGGCATTGATGCTGTTGATCGCCATCGTCATCGCGGTGGCGATGAAGGTGGTGGGCGTGCTGTTGATCACTTCGTTGTTGATCATCCCGCCGGCCGCCGCTCAGCGCCACGCACGCACGCCGGAACAGATGGCGGTTGGTGCCAGTTGTCTGGGTTGTGTTGCAGTGCTCGGCGGGCTGGCGTTGTCGTGGAACCTGGATACGCCGGCCGGGCCGTCGATCGTGGTAAGCGCAGCAGGGCTGTTCATGCTGTCACTGCTGATACCGCGCCGGGCGTAAGCAACAGTTGATGCTCAGCCGCGCTGCCGCAGCGAGGCCAGCACCGGGGCGGTGTCAGGGCGCACACCGCGCCACAGGAAAAAGGCTTCTGCGGCCTGTTCCACCAGCATGCCCAGGCCGTCGATGCAGCGCGCTGCACCCTGCTCGTCGGCCCAGCGATTGAAGACCGTCGCCTCACTGGCATACATCATGTCGTAGCACCAGGTGTGCCCCGGACGGATCAGGCTGGGGGGCAGCGGCGGTAGCTGGCCATCCAGGCTGGCGGAGGTGGCATTTATGATCAGGTCCACCGATTCCTCCAGCCAGTCGAAGCCGGCCGCGCTGATCGGACCCTGGTCCTTGAATAGCATGGCCAGCTGTTCGGCCTTCTCCACCGTACGGTTGACCACGCACAGCTGCGCCGGCCCGGCTTCGAGCAGCGGCTGGATAACGCCCCGCGCGGCACCACCGGCGCCAATCAGCAAGATCCGCTTGCCGGCCAGCGGCAACCCGGCGTTATGCTGAATATCCCGCACCAGACCCTTGCCATCGGTGTTGTCGCCCAGCAGGCTGCCGTCGTCCAGACGCTGAATGGTATTCACCGCACCGGCCCGTTCGGCTGCCGGCGTGCGGCTATCGACCAGCGCCCAGGCCTGTTCCTTGAAGGGGACGGTCACATTGACGCCACGACCCTCTTGCAGAAAATCCCGCAGAGTGCCGGCGAAATCATCCAGCGGCGCCAACAGCGCCTCGTACTGCAGCTGCTCGCCGGTCTGCCGGGCGAACAGGCCGTGGATCGGCGGCGACTTACTGTGGGCGATCGGGTTGCCGATCACGGCATAGCGGTCCATCAGTTCGCCCCCTTCAGCCAGTCGCGCGGCGGCAGAAACTCGGTCAGCAGGCGCGCTTCGGCACTGCCCGGCTCGGGCTCCCAGTTATAGCCCCAGCGCACGGTTGGCGGCAGCGACATGAGAATCGACTCGGTGCGCCCACCCGACTGCAGGCCGAACAGCGTGCCCCGGTCCCAGACCAGGTTGAATTCGACGTAACGGCCGCGACGATATTCCTGGAAGGCCTTCTGCTGTTCGGTCCAGGCGGTATGACGACGGCGCTCGATGATCGGCAGGTAGGCTTCGAGATAGGCATCGCCGATGGCGCGCATGAACTCAAAGCAGCGCTCGAACCCCCATTCGTTGAGGTCATCGAAGAATAACCCGCCGATGCCCCGGGCTTCGTTGCGGTGGCGCAGATAAAAGTAGTCATCGCACCACTTCTTGTAACGCGGATAGACCTCATCACCGAAGGGCGCGCAGGCATCGCGGGCGATGCGATGCCAATGGATGCAGTCTTCCTCGCTGGCGTAATAGGGCGTCAGATCGAAACCGCCGCCGAACCACCAGACCGGCTCGGCGCCTTCCTTCTCGGCAATGAAAAAGCGCACGTTGGCGTGGGACGTGGGCACATGGGGGTTGTCTGGGTGCATCACCAGGGATACGCCCATGGCCTGGAAGCTGCGCCCAGCCAGCTCCGGCCGATGGGCCGTGGCCGATGGCGGCATGCCGTCGCCAAAAACATGGGAGAAACCGACGCCGCCCTTTTCCAGCAGCGCGCCGTTTTCCATAATCCGCGAACGGCCACCGCCGCCACCGGGGCGCTCCCAGCTGTCCTCGACGAACCGGCCACGGCTGTCAGCCTGCTCCAGTGCCGCGCAGATGCGATCCTGCAGGTTCATCAGATAATCTTTGACGGCAGCCACATCGGTAGCATCGGGAATCGTATTCATCAGTGACTCTCTCAGGCTGAGCGGATGACGGTATCGGTTTGCAGATCCCTGATGATACTGGGATTGCGCTGCGCACCCAAAGCACCAGGCACGATATCGTCCAGGCGATCATGGAAATACTGCTCTACGCGCAGGCGTGTGCGGGCCGCCGGCCGGCCGGCGGGATTGGCTGAGGTGGAGACCAGCGGGCCGGCCGCGGCCGTCAGCTGACGAATCAGCGGATGGTCGCTGACGCGCAGGGCGACGGTGGCATGGTTACCGGTAATCCATGGCGGCAGACGGCCCTGGTGCGGAACCAGCCAGGTATTCGGTCCGGGCCAGGACAATTGCAGTTTGGCCAACTGACTGTGCGGCAGATCCCACAGCAGGAATTCGAACTGCTCGGCACTGCCGGCGACCAGAATCAGGCCCTTTTCCACCGGCCGCTGCTTGAGCCACAGCAACCGCTCCACCGCCTCGGCTTTCCACGGATTGCAGCCCAACCCCCAGACCGCCTCGGTTGGATAGGCGATCACCCCTCCAGCCTGCAGCACCCTTCGTATCTGCCCCAACCGCCAACCCGCCAGCATAGTCCACCTCTTTGATTTGCGAGAGGCGACATTAGCCGAGCCAGCGGCCGGGCTCAAGGAAGTATTGCACTCAGCGAGTGCCGGTCAGCTGGCCACTGCGGGAATAACCGTGGGGCGTGTGTTGCACATGGCCGCTCAATTCAAGCTCCATCAGCCCCTGCAGCACCTGGTGAACCGGCAGGTTGCTTTGTCCGGCCAGCCAATCAGCCGTTACCGGATCATGGCCGATCCAGCGCCACAAGGGATGCCGGATGTGCTCGGTGACGGGCGGTTCGTCCGCTGCGGCAATGGCGTCGCGCAGCGGCAGGTGCAACACGCTGAGGATATCAGCGGTGGTTTCCACCAGGGTGGCACCATCGCGCAGCAGGCGATGGCAACCGCGGGCCTGCGGATTGTGGATCGAGCCCGGCATGGCGAACACCTCGCGATTCTGCTCCATGGCCAGCCGGGCAGTGATCAGTGAGCCGCTGTTGAGGCTGGCCTCGACCACCAGAGTGCCCATACTCAGGCCACTGATAATGCGGTTGCGCAGAGGAAACAGACCGGCATGCGGGGCGGTGCGCGGGGGCTGTTCGGAAACCAGCGCGCCGCCGGCGGCGACAATCGCATCGGCCAGCCGGCGATGTCGCCGTGGATAGCAATTATCCAGCCCCGTGCCCCATACCGCGATAGTCTGCCCACCGGCATCCAGCGCGCCCTGGTGAGCTGCGCCGTCGATGCCCAGCGCCATGCCGCTGGTGATGACCAGGCCGCTGTCGGCGAGGCTGTGGGCAAAAGCCCGGGCGGTGGCGGCACCCTGCGGGCCGGGATGGCGGGTGCCGACCATGGCCAGTTGCGGGTCCGCCAGCAGCGCCGGCTCGCCCTGCACGAACAGCACCAGCGGCGGATCGGTGATTTCCCGCAGTAGCGGCGGGTAAGCCGGGTCGTCGAAGGTCAGCAGATGGCAGCCCGGTTGCTCTAGCCACTGCAGGCTCTGCTCAACACGCTCCAGTATCGGACTATCGCCCTGCTGGCATTGCAGGATGGCGTTCTGGGTGCGCCGATTCAGCCCCAGGCTACCGAGGGTCAGCACATCAGCGCCGAATATCCGGATGGGGTCGGGATTCTGGTCGAGCAACTCGCGCCGCGCGGCAGGGCCCAGCCCGAGCATGCTCAGGGCCAGCCAGGCTTGCCGGCGGTCGGTCAGATCGAGGGGCATGGAATCAGCCTTCTGCGGAACGAATGAAGGGCTGAGAACGGCACACCCCCCCGCCCGAAAACGGGCGGGGGGGTGATCATCAGGGATTGCGGATCTTGTCCATGATTGCCAGCTGGCGCTGGGCGTTGAGCACGATGCCGTAGCTCATGCGGTCATAGACGCGGAATACCATCAACAGGCCGGCGCGCTCGTCGGGCAGTTGCACCCGCTCGTTCTGCACCCGGTCGCGAACCACTTCGCCGGTCTTGTAGATCGCCAATACGTTGCCTTCCTGCAGATTGTCGCGGGCACCCTTGTTGAGAATGACCACGTCATACTGGCCAATCTGGGTCACACCGTTGGGCACGTCGAGAATCAGGCCATCGATTTCATCTTCCGGGTCGCTGGGGAAGAAGGTGGAGGCCACAGCCCGCTCTTCGGTCTCCAGCAGGCGGTCACCGATGCGCACTTCCTGGCGGCTGCGGGTAACCATCAGCGTGGTGATGTCGCGCTCGGTGGCGAGCACGTCGGCGTTACCGATTTCCTGGGCGTGGATGCCGAGGAAGTCGCCACTCTGCGGATCGGTATAGGCCTTGCCACGGCGATAAAGGCCGAAGGCGGGGATGGTTTCATCTATATCACCACGGGCATAGACGCGATTGCCGGCACCGGCTACCACGCTTTCCGCTTCACCGCCGATGACATAGGGCGCGGCTTCCAGCTGCTCGGCGTCATCCATGATGCGTCCGGCATTCAGGAACGCGTTGATGGCTTCCAGCGGAATGGTCGGAATGGCTTCGGCCACAGCCGAGGACCGCACGGTAGGCGACAGCTTGATGGTACCACCCTGGCCGCGGTCAACCATCAGCCGTGGCTGGCCATCAATGTACACCAGCGATATGATGTCGCCGGGGTAGATGAGGTGGGGGTTGTTGATCTGCGGGTTGGCGTGCCAGATTTCCGGCCACTTCCAGGGCAGATTGAGAAACCGACCAGCAATATCCCATAGGGTATCGCCTCTGACTACCTGGTAACGCTCGGGGTGGTTTTCCCTGAACACCGACTCCTGGGCCTGCACCAGAATGCTCATCGAGAGCAGCAACAGGCCGAGTAATGTTTTCCTCATGACATGAATCCCTTTATTATAGAGGCCAGCACCCAAGGTCCCGCGCCTTCTCCGGCACGTGAACCAGCTATACTTCCAAGCTGCGTGCATATTAGCAGCACCTTACGAAACAGTTCTACAACGTGCATCACAAACCGACATGGCCATATTGAATATTTTAGAATTTCCCGATCCCCGGCTGCGTACCATCGCCAAGCCGGTCGACGTTGTTGATGAGCGCATCCGGCAACTGGTCGATGACATGTTTGAAACCATGTATGAAGCCCCAGGGATTGGACTGGCTGCGACACAGGTCAACGTGCATGAACGCGTCATCGTCATCGATCTCTCGGAAGACCGCAGCGAACCGCGGGTTTTCATCAATCCGGAGCTGGAGCCACTGACCGAGGATCTCGAAGAGATGCAGGAAGGTTGCCTCTCGGTACCCGGTTTCTACGAGACGGTCACCCGCCCCGAGCGCGTCCGGGTCAAGGCGCTGGACCGTGACGGCCAAGCCTTCGACATCGTTTGTGAAGGCCTGCTGGCGGTCTGCATCCAGCATGAATGCGATCACCTGAATGGCAAGCTGTTCGTGGATTATCTGTCCAACCTCAAGCGTGACCGCATCCGCAAGAAACTGGAGAAGCTGCACAAGGCGCAGGCCAACGCCTGAGCCCTTCAGGTCAGAAGGCTTGCTCCGGCAAGCCTTTTCTTTACCCGGATGATCCCTCGGTAGCGCTTGCCGAGCCAACAAGGCCATTTCATGAACAGCTCTGATCTTCGCATCGTTTTCGCCGGCACCCCGGAATTTGCCGCCGCCCATCTGCAGGCACTGCTGCAAGCCGGCCTGAATATCATCGCCGTCTACAGCCAGCCGGATCGGCCGGCCGGGCGCGGTCAGAAGCTGGCCATGAGCGCAGTCAAAACGCTGGCGCTCAAACATGAGCTGCCGGTGTACCAGCCGGTTTCCCTGCGTGCGCCCGAGGCCCAGGCCGAACTGGCCGCGCTGCAGCCGGATCTGCTGATCGTCGTCGCCTACGGCTTGATCCTGCCCCAGGCGGTACTGGACATCCCGCGGCTGGGCTGCATCAACAGCCATGCTTCGCTGCTGCCACGCTGGCGCGGTGCCGCGCCCATTCAGCGGGCCATCGAAGCCGGTGACAACACCAGCGGCGTAACCGTGATGCGCATGGAGGCGGGGCTGGATACCGGGCCGATGCTGCTTAAGGTGAACACACCAATCAGCGCCGCGGATACCGGCGGCAGTCTGCACGACCGCCTCGCCGAGCTGGGGCCACAGGCGGTATTGCAGGCCATCGATGGCCTGGCCGCCGGGACGCTGGACGGCGAGGTGCAGGATGATGACCTCGCTACCTACGCACACAAGCTCGGCAAGACCGATGCGCGCATCGACTGGGCCCGCCCGGCGACCGAACTGGATCGCCTGATCCGCGCCTTCAATCCCTGGCCGCTGGCCCATGCCCGCTGGCAGGATCAGCCGCTGAAAGTCTGGGCGGCCCAGCCGGAAGCCGGTACCGGCCAGCCCGGCGAAATTCTCGATTGCAGCAAGCAGGGCCTGTTGGTCGCCTGCGGTGACGGTGCCCTGCGCCTGACCCGGCTGCAACTGCCCGGTGGCAAGCCGCTGGCCTTTGCCGATCTGTACAACGCCCGGCGCGAGCAGTTCGCCCCAGGCCAGTTGCTGGCCAACGGTCAATGAGTCCGCGCCTGGCCGCGGCCAATGCGCTGGCTACCGTGATGGCCGGCAAGGCATCACTGGGCAGCAGCCTGCCGGCACAGCTCAAGCAGGTAGTGCCGCGTGACCATGCCCTGGCCCGGGAACTGGCGCTGGGTACCGCGCGCTGGTTTCAGCGCCTCGACGGCCTGGCCGGTCATCTGTTGCAGAAACCGCTGAAAGCCGCCGACCGCGACCTGCATGCCCTGCTGCTGATCGGCATGTACCAGTTGCTGTACACCCGGGTGCCACCCCATGCAGCCATTGCCGAGACCGTGCAGCTGGCCGTCACCCTGAAGAAAACCTGGGCCAAGGGCATGCTCAATGCCGTACTGCGTCGTACCCAGCGCGAGGGTGTCGCCCTGCTGACAGAACTGGAGCACGACCCGGTGATTCGCGTCTCCCATCCGCGGTGGCTGCAGAAGACCTTCAAGCAGGTCTGGCCACAGCACTGGGAAGCGCTCTGTGCGGCCAATAATCTGCACCCACCGATGACCCTACGGGTCAATCGGCGGCAGACCAGCCGCGATGCCTATTTGCAAGAGTTGCAGCAGGCCGCCATCGCGGCCACGCCCTGCCCATTCAGCGCCGACGGGGTAACTCTGGCTCAGGCCTGTGATGTGCAGCAGCTGCCCGGTTTTGCCACCGGCGCGGCCAGCGTGCAGGACGAGGCGGCCCAACTGGCGGCGCCGCTGCTGGAGCTGCTGCCCGGCCAGCGGGTACTGGACGCCTGCTGCGCCCCCGGTGGCAAGACCTGCCATATTCTCGAATTGCAGCCCGGGCTGCAGGAAGTCGTAGCGCTGGATCTGGAGCCGGCCCGGCTCGAACGGGTGCGAGACAATCTGCAGCGCCTGGGCCTGAGTGCAACTCTCAAGGCGGCCGATGGGCGCGATCTGAACGCCTGGTGGGACGGGCAGCCCTTCGATCGCATTCTGCTGGATGCGCCCTGCTCGGCCACCGGCGTGATCCGTCGCCATCCCGATATCAAGCTGACCCGCCAGCCGGACGACATCGCCGCACTGGCCGCGCTGCAGGGCGAACTGCTCGATCAGGTATGGCGCACCCTGGCGGTCGGCGGCATTCTGGTCTATGCCACCTGCTCGGTATTGCCACAGGAGAATACCCAGGTGATCGACGCCTTTCTGGCCCGCCAATCAGGCGCCCGCCAACTTCCCATTGCGGGCCCTTACGGTCTCGAGCAGCCCTGCGGACGGCAGTTGCTGCCCCAGCCGGATGGCCACGATGGTTTCTATCTGGCCAAATTGTTGAAAATCGCCAATAACGCACCGGCCAGCAGCTACACTGGGCCCGACAGCAGGGACTAGCCATGAAGATCATCATTCTCGGTGCGGGTCAGGTCGGCAGCAGCCTGGCCGCTGAACTGGCCAGCGAAGCCAACGACATCACGGTGGTGGATACCGACACGGTACGTCTGCGCGCTCTGGGCGATCGCCTGGATATCCGCACGGTGCAGGGACGCGGCTCGCTGCCGACCGTCATGCGCCAGGCGGGGGCTGATGATGCGGACATGCTGATCGCCGTCACCAGCAGTGACGAAACCAACATGATTGCCTGCCAGGTGGCCTACACCCTGTTTCGTACCCCGACCAAGATTGCCCGCATCCGCGAGTCGGCGTACCTCATCCGCGGTGAGCTGTTCCAGAACGAAGCCATTCCCATCGACGTGCTGATCAGTCCCGAGCAGGCCGTCACCACTTATATCAAGCGGCTGATTCAGAATCCCGGCGCGCTGCAGGTACTGGATTTTGCCGGCGGCAAGGTGCAGCTGGTGGCAGTGCGGGCCTATTACGGCGGCCCTTTGGTGGGCCAGGAGCTGCGCTATCTGCGCCAGCACATGCCCAATGTGGATACCCGGGTGGCGGCCATCTTTCGCCGCGACCGGCCAATCACCCCCCAGGGGGATACCGTCATCGAAGCCGATGACGAGGTGTTCTTCCTTGCCGCCTCGCAGGATATCCGCGCGGTGATGAGTGAACTGCGCCGAGTTGAAAAGAGCCACAAGACCATCATGATCGCAGGTGGCGGCAACATCGGCGAACGCCTGGCCGAGGCCATCGAAACCCGTTACCGGGTGAAAATCATCGAGAACAACCGGGCCCGCGCCGATTACCTGTCGCAAAACCTGGAAAAGGCTATCGTGCTGTATGGCAGCGCCTCAGACCAGGAGCTGCTGGTGGAGGAGAATATCGAGGAAGTCGATATCTTCTGTGCGGTGACCAACGACGATGAGGCCAACATCATGTCTTCGATGCTGGCCAAGCGGCTCGGGGCACGCAAGGTGATGGCGCTGATCAACAATCCGGCTTATGTGGATCTGGTGCAGGGCGGCCAGATCGATATCGCCATCTCACCTTCGCAGACCACCATCGGCACATTGCTGACGCACGTTCGTCGCGGCGATATCGTCAATGTCTACTCGCTGCGCCGCGGCGCAGCGGAAGCCATCGAAGTGGTCGCCCATGGTGACGCCCGCTCCTCCAAGGTGGTGGGCAAGGCAATCAGCGAGATCAGATTGCCGCCGGGCACCACCATCGGCGCGGTGGTGCGCAAGGAGGAGGTACTGATTGCCCACGACGCCACGGTGATCGAATCCGAGGATCATGTGATCCTGTTCGTTATCGACAAGAAGCACATCCGCGATGTCGAGCGGTTGTTCCAGGTCGGGCTGACCTTCCTCTGACTCGGCACAGGTAAGCGAGCGCATGCAGTATTCCCAGATCCAGCGCATCCTCGGCATCCTGCTGATGCTGTTTTCCACCAGCATGCTGCCGGCCGCCGCGGTCGGCTTCCATTATGGCGAGCATGCGCGGGAGGCGTTCCTGGTTGGCTTTGCCATCACTCTGGTCATCGGCCTGCTGGTGTGGTTGCCAGTGCGCCACCGGCGCAACGAATTGCGTACCCGCGATGGCTACCTGATCACCGTGCTGTTCTGGCTGGTACTGGGGTTGTTCGGGGCGGTGCCGCTGTACCTGCTGGAGTTGCCCGATCTGACGGTAGCCGATGCGGTGTTCGAATCCTTTTCCGGGCTGACCACCACCGGCGCCACGGTGATTACCGGGCTGGATACCCTGCCACGCTCCTTGCTGTTCTATCGACAGCAGCTGCAATGGTTCGGCGGCATGGGCATCATCGTGCTGGCGGTCGCCATCCTGCCGCTGCTGGGCGTCGGCGGCATGCAGCTGTATCGCGCCGAAATGCCTGGCCCGCTGAAGGAAAACAAGCTGACCCCGCGCATAGCCGAAACCGCCAAGGTGCTCTGGTTCATCTACACCGGTCTGACGCTGGCCTGTGCCGGCGCCTACTGGTTGGCCGGAATGTCGTTGTTCGATGCTATTGGCCACAGCTTTTCGACAGTGGCCATCGGCGGCTTCTCTACCCACGATGCCAGTATCGGTTATTACGATAGTCCGCTCATCGAGCTGATCTGCGTGCTGTTTATGGTCATCTCGGGGATCAATTTCGCCCTGCACTTCACCGCCTGGCGTTTTCGCTCGATCCGCAGCTACTGGCAGGATCCCGAGTGCCGGACCTATCTGCTGATCCTGCTGGGACTGTTCGTCATCAGCGCCGCGCTGCTGAGCTACTCCCAATACTACGATGTCGCTTCGTCACTGCGCTTTGCCGCTTTCCAGACGGTGTCCATTGCCACTACCACCGGTTTCACCGTCACCGACTTCGCCTCCTGGCCCTCGGTGCTGCCGTTCATGCTGCTGTATGCCAGCTTCGTCGGCGCCTGTGCCGGTTCCACCGGTGGCGGCATGAAGGTGATCCGCGTGGTGCTGGTATTCAAGCAGGGCGTGCGGGAGATCAAGCGGCTGCTGCATACCAACGGGGTATTTCCGGTCAAGCTGGGCAGCAAGCCGGTGGGCGATCGGGTAGTGGAAGCGGTATGGGGATTCTGCTCGGTGTATGTGTTCACCTTCGCCCTGCTGTTCCTGCTGCTGCTCGGCACCGGCCTGGACTTTGTTACCGCTTTCTCGGCGCTGACCGCCTGCATGAACAACCTGGGTCCGGGGCTGGGCGACGTGGCCGCGCACTACGGCGACATGACGGCGACGGTCAAATGGATTCTCAGCTTCGCCATGCTGCTGGGCCGTCTGGAAGTCTTCACCCTGCTGGTGTTGCTGACGCCGATGTTCTGGCGGCGCTGATCAGGCCTCGTCGAGAAAGGCCAGGCCTACACCTTGGCCTGGCACCACCCGCTGGATCACCATACGCAGGACCGGCGCCTCGATCGGCATGTCCTGCACCTGCCCGGTAACCTCATCGCCGACGGCCAGCGCGGCCAGGTCAGGATGTTCGACGAAGACGCCGCCATCGGACAGGTCCCGGGTCTGGGCGGTCAGCGAGCCGATCGCCGGATGGGTGATCTTGATCCGGCACTTCATCATCGTCCGTGGATATTGCCGTTGGTTGCTCATGGAGTGCTGTCCTTGTCATTTGCTACCGGTTCAGTTCAATACCATTTCTTTTCGCCGGCGGGGCGTTTCTTGAAGCGTTTCATGCTCCACATGTACTGGCTGGGCCAGCGCCGCACGTAGCTCTCGATGCAGGCGCTCATCGCCGCCACCGCCTCGGTTTCATCCTCGCTGTAGAGCGCCGCGGGGGCACGCTCGACGATCACCTTGAAGCCGCTGTGATCAGGCAGGCGTACGCAATGCAGGAACACGCCGTTGGCCGCACCGCCCTTGAGCAGGCCAGGCACGAATTTGCTGGTCAACGCCTGGATACCGAAGAAGGGCACGAACAGGCCGCTCTTCAGCGCCGGCTCCGGGTCGGCGGGAATACCAACCGCGCCACCCCGACGCACCTCGCGCATGACGCTGATGATGCCTTCGCGGGTGGACGCCGCCACCTTGTTACCCAACTGGGTGCGCTGTTTCTGCAACAACTCATCCACCGCCTTCTGCTTGGGTGGGCGATAGAAGATGATCGGTGAGCATTTCAGGCAATACCAGTGGTTGAGCACTTCCCAGTTGCCCAGATGACTGGTGATGCCGACCAGCCCCTTGCCCTCGGCCAGCGCTTCATCGAGCAGCTGCTCGCCTTCCACTTCCTTGATCAGGGCCACGGTTTTCTGCGGACTCCACATCCAGGCACAGGCACTTTCGGCGAAGCTGCGACCGATATTGACCAGCGTCTCGCCGACCAGCCGTTCCCGCTCGGCGGGTGGCAGTTCCGGCAGGCAATGGGCGAAGTTGATGCGTACCACGTCACGCGACCGGTTCGGCAGCTTCCACATCAGCCAGCCCACCGCCGCTCCGAGGCGCTGCGCCACGCCGAAGGGCAGTAACGCGAACAGTTTGAGAAACCCCACCGTGATAGCGCCCTTGAGCCTTTTCACTCACCACTCTCCAACCTGAAAAAACGCCATTGTAGCCTGCGCACTGGCATCAGCCCACCGACGGCTGACAACTCCACAATTCCACCACCGGTCGCTGCGGGCTCGGTGGCCCCAGCCAATCGGCCAGGGGCCGACAGCCAGCTTCGCTGCATAACTGGTAATCGCCCACCGCCGGGGCATCGCTGCGCCCCAGCCGCAGCGGCTGCAATGCCGGTAGCTGCGGCCGATAATGCCAGCTGCCATCACGCAATATGGCGTCCTGCGGAATATCCATCCCGGCGCCACTGCCGCGGATTCGCGCCTCGCGCAGCAGCAGGCCAGCCGGGTCGAGCTGATAGTCCTCCTCCCACCGGATCTTCTCCACACTGTGCTGCCAGGCCAGGGTGAACTCGGCCAGCGGCAGCTGCGCCCAGATCACCCCGGCCAAGCCGAGACACAGCGCATTCATGCCGGACTGCGCACGCGCCGTGACCGCCACCAGTGCTGCGCAAGAAAGAGCAGACCCAGGGCGAAACCCAGTTCATCGGTAATCGGCAAAGCCAGGACCATCAACGCGCCAGCAGCGAAGCCCAGCAGTTTTTCCCACCAGACCAGCGGGCGCAGGCAATAGCCGGTGAAGACGATACCCCACAGGCCGATGGCGAAGCCCGCCTTGACCAGCATGTACAGCACCGCCGACCAGTCCCCGCCCTGCATCATCAGCGCCGGGCTGTAGACTGCCATGAACGGCACGACGAAGCCGGCGACGGCGATGCGCACCGCCCACAGGCTGATTTTCAAACCGTTCTCCCGGGCGATCGGCGCTGCGGCAAAGCAGGCCAGCGCCACCGGTGGGGTCAGGTCAGCCATGATGCCGAAATAGAACACGAACATGTGCGAGACGATCAGCGGCACGCCCAGATCCAGCAACGCCGGCGCGGCAATGGAACTGGTGATGATGTAATTGGGGATCGTCGGAATGCCCATGCCCAACACCAGACAGGTGAGCATGGTCAGCAGCAGCGACAGGAACAGACTGTCCTGACCCACGGCGAGAATGTAACCGGCAAAGGTCGAGGCCACCCCGGTCAGCGAGACGATGCCGATGATCACCCCCACCAGCACACAGGCAATGCCCACCGGCACCGCATGGCGCGCCCCTTCAACCAGCGCGTGCAAACAGATCAGCAGGGTGTCGCGCCCCCCCTTGATGAACCAGCAAGCCACTACCAGCGCACCAATGACCCCGAAGATGACACCGATCCCCAACTGGAAGAAACCGGCGCAGAGAATCCCCAGCACAATCCAGAACACCACCCGCAGTGCGGTGGATGACAATCGCAGAATCAATGCCGAGCCAAGAATCACGATAGCGGTCAGCGCCAGCCCCACGGTTCCGGCAAACATGGGCGTGCGCCCGGAGAACAGCAGCCAGATCAATATGATCAGCGGAATCAGCAGAAACCAGCGCTGACGGACCGCATCCCAGGCACTGGGGCATTCATCCTTCGGCAAGCCATTGAGTTTCGAGCGTCTGGCTTCCAGATGGACCATCCAGAATACCGAGCCGAAATACAGCAGGGCCGGTATCAACGCCGCCTTGGCTACCTCGACATAGGGCACGTTGATGGTCTCGGCCATGATGAAAGCCACCGCCCCCATGACCGGCGGCATGATCTGGCTGCCCATGCTGGACGTGGACTCGACACCGCCGGCAAAGGCCGCCCGATAACCGAAACGCTTCATCAGTGGAATGGTGAACTGGCCGGTGGTCACCACGTTGGCTACCCCGGAGCCAGTGATAGTGCCCATCAGCGCCGACGAGACCACCGATACCTTGGCCGGTCCACCGGCCCGGTGGCCGAACAGGCCCATGGCGAAATCGGTAAACAGGCGGATCATCCCGGCCTGCTCCAGGAACGAACCGAACAGGATGAACAGGAAGATATAGGTGGCCGAGACGTAGGTGGGCGTGCCGTACAGCCCTTCGGTGCCGAAGGACAGCTGGTTGACCACCTGATCCAGCCCGTATCCCCGGTGCGCCAGATCGCCGGGCAGATGGTTGCCGAACAGTCCATAGGCCAGGAACAGCCCACAGATGATCGGCAGGGCAATCCCCATCACGCGCCGCGCCGCCTCGAAGACCAGCACGATCAGCACCAGGCCAACCACCATGTCCAGGCTGGTCAGGTCACCCGATCGCTGGATCAGATCCGCTTCGAAATACCACTGATAGAAAAAGGTCGCCATGCCCGCCAGCGCCAGCACCCAGGCGAGCGGCTGCCAGGGGCGCGCCTTGCCGCGCAGCGGATAGCTCAGATACACCAACATCAGCAGAAAGCCGACGTGCCCCGCCCGCAACACCTGGGTGGACACGGGGTGAAAAGCGGCGGTGATGATCTGGTAGCAGGAAAACAACAACGCCACATAGAACAGCGCCTTGGGCCACTCGGCGGGGCTCGCGTGGAGCCCCTGGTATTCACTCATAGACTACTCCCTGCTACCTATTCCAGAACACCCGCTTCCCGGTAGAACCGCTCGGCGCCAGGATGCAGGGGAATCGGCAGGTTCTGCGCCGCACTCTCCAGCTTGATTGCCTTGGCGGCAGCATGGGCGTTGCCCAGGGCATCCAGGTTGTCGAAGATCAGCTTGGTCATCTGATAGGCGACTTCTTCGTCGACCTTTTCGTGGCTGACCAGGATATTGGTGATGCCCACAGTGGGTACGTCCTCGTCCTGACCATCATAGGTACCGGCCGGAATCACGCCCGGTTGATAGGCCGGATTGTTGATCTTCTCCACTACATCGCCGGGAATGGCGACGAAATTCACCGGCATGGTGCTGGCCAGGTCACGAATGGCCGCCATGCCCAGACCGGAGGACTGAAGGGTGGCGTCCAGCTGGCGATTCTTGATCAACTCGACGGATTCGGCATAGGGCAGGAATTCGACCCGACGCATATCCTCGTAGCTCAGCCCGGCGGCAGCGAAGATCGCCCGGGCATTGAGTTCGGTACCGGACTTGGGCGCACCGACCGAAATACGCTTGCCCTTGAGGTCTTCCAGGGTCTTGATGCCGGACTCTGCACTGGCGACCACCTGAATATAGTTATTGTAGGTTCCGGCAATCGCCCGCAGCCGCTTGAGTGGCGCCTTGAAGCCCGCGTCCTCGACACCATTCCAGGCATCGGCGACCGAGTCGCCGAGGGCGAAGGCGAGTTCACCGCGGCCGGACTGCAGCAGGTTGAGGTTCTCCACCGAGGCCTTGGTGGCCTGCACCGAGGGCCGGGCGCCGTCGATCTGCCCGTACAGCTGGGAGATGGCCACACCGATCGGGTAATACACCCCGCTGGTGCCGCCCGTGAGCACATTGATATAGGTGGGTGCGGCGAATACCGCGGTGGTGGCGGTCAGCGCCGCGGCAGCGGCCAGCAGACTCAGTCGTTTGGTCAATTGCATGGATGTTCTCCATCATTATTGTTGTTTGACAGTAGCAGCTCCGCCAGCCAGTTCGGCATGGCGGAAACAATCCAGAGTATGGTCCATAACCATGCCGGTCGCCTGCATGAACGCATAACAGATGGTCGGTCCGACAAAACTGAAGCCGGCCTGCTTCAATGCCTTGCTCATGGCCTGGGCCTCGGTGGTGATGGCTGGCACCTCGGCATGGACAGCAAAATGGTTGATCAGCGGCTGGCCGCCGACGAACTGCCAGAGCCAGGCAGCGGGGTCCGTCTGCTCGGCCAGGGCCAGCCAGGCCCGGGCATTCTGTCGCGCCGCATGCACCTTGAGGCGATTGCGGATGATACCGGGGTCCAACATCAACTCCTGCAGATCGGCATCGGTCTGCGCCGCCATGAACTGCGCATCGAACCCCTGATAGACCTGCCGGTAACGCTCGCGCTTCTTCAGAATGGTGATCCAGGACAGGCCCGCCTGAAAGCCATCAAGCAGGAGCTTCTCGAACAGCCGCTGGGCATCGTATTCGGGCACGCCCCATTCCTGGTCGTGATAAGCCTGGTAGATCGGGTCCGCGGAACACCAATGGCAGCGGGACAGGTCGTTGCGGGATGATTTCAAGGCGGTGCTCCTGATTACCGGTCGAAACAGTTTATACCAGCTCCCGTTGTATCGGCCGGGTAGCTGTAGCGTAAGATGGGGTATCCATTTTCAACGCGGAAGCGATAATGCCTAGACACGTCGTCAATGTTTCAGTTACTCCCCGGGGCAGTATGGAAATCCTGTCCCAGCGTGAAGTCCAGCAGTTGAGTGAAGCCGGTTCCGGCAGCACCTATCAGTTGTTCCGCCAGTGTGCGTTGGCCATCCTCAATACCGGTGCCCGGGTCGATAACGCCAAGACCATCCTCGAAGCCTATGCCGATTTCGAGGTGCATATCCACCAGCTCGATCGCGGCGTCAGCCTGGAATTACGCAACGCGCCAGCCGATGCCTTTGTCGATGGCCAGATGATTTCCAGTACCCGGGAAATGCTGTTCAGCGCCCTGCGCGATATCGTCTACACCGAGAGTGAATTGCGCAACCAGCGGGTGGACCTGAGTACCTCCAATGGCATCACCGATTACGTCTTTCACCTGCTGCGCAACGCCCGCACGCTGACGCCCGGCGTGGAGCCCAGGATGGTGGTGTGCTGGGGCGGGCACTCGATCAATACCGAGGAATACAAATACACCAAGAAGGTCGGCCACGAGCTGGGCCTGCGCAATATGGATATCTGCACCGGTTGCGGCCCGGGCGTGATGAAGGGACCGATGAAGGGCGCAACCATTGCCCATGCCAAGCAGCGCGTCATCGATGGCCGTTACCTGGGCCTGACCGAACCGGGCATCATTGCCGCCGAGGCGCCCAACCCCATCGTCAACGAGTTGGTGATCCTGCCGGATATCGAAAAGCGCCTGGAAGCCTTCGTTCGGGTCGGCCACGGTATCATCATCTTCCCCGGCGGCGTCGGCACCGCCGAAGAGTTCCTCTATCTGCTGGGTATTCTGCTGCACCCGGACAACAGCGAACTGCCATTCCCGCTGATCCTGACCGGACCGCAGGAGTCGGCTGGCTACCTGCAGCAATTGCATGAATTTGTCGGTGCCACGCTCGGCTCGCAGGCCCAGGCGCGCTACGAGATCATCATCGAGGATCCGGTGCTGGTGGCGCGCAAGATGAAGCAGGGCCTGGCAGAGGTGGAGCGCTTCCGCCGCGAACGCAGTGATGCCTTCCATTTCAACTGGTTGCTGAAGATTGAAGAGGGCTTCCAGCGGCCCTTCGATCCGACCCACGAAAACATGGCCAACCTGGAGCTGCGCCGCAGCACCCCGCCCCATGAACTGGCGGCCAACTTGCGTCGAGCGTTCTCCGGCATCGTCGCCGGCAACGTCAAGGACAAGGGCATCCGCTTGATCGAGCAATACGGGCCCTACGAGATCCATGGTGATCCGGAGATCATGCAGCCACTGGAGGCACTGTTGACCGCCTTCGTCGAACAGCAGCGGATGAAGCTACCCAACGGTAGCGCCTATCAGCCGTCCTACCGGGTCGTCAGCTGAGTGGATCAGGAGAGCCCCCCTGGGAGGTTCGAGCACCAGCTCGTACCAGGACTGGCCGGCAGCCATGGTGTTGCCGGCTGACTCCGCTCATCGAGCTGGTGCTCGACGCCCCCCAGGGGCTTAGCATTGCAACGGGTGCTCGACATCTGCGCCGCCAACCAGGCGACAAATATCCCGCCATGCTGTATGCCGTCCCGCGGGGATTGTATACTTCGCCCTTTCTTCACAGTTGACCGGTGAAAAACGTGACTCAGACCAATCCCGCCGCCCAGACCTTCCAGGGCCTGATCCTCGCGCTGCAGAACTTCTGGGCGCAGCAGGGCTGTGTATTACTCCAGCCCTATGACATGGAAGTCGGTGCCGGTACCTTCCACACCGCGACCTTCCTGCGCTCCATCGGCCCGGAAAACTGGAACGCCGCCTATGTCCAGCCCAGCCGCCGCCCGGCGGATGGCCGCTATGGCGAGAACCCCAACCGTCTGCAGCATTACTACCAGTTCCAGGTAGTGCTCAAGCCGAACCCGGACAACATCCAGGAACTGTACCTGGATTCGCTGCGCCACATCGGCATCGACCCGCTGGTGCATGACATCCGCTTCGTCGAAGACAATTGGGAATCGCCAACCCTGGGCGCCTGGGGGCTGGGCTGGGAGGTCTGGCTGAACGGCATGGAAGTCACCCAGTTCACCTACTTCCAGCAGGTGGGTGGCGTTGAGTGCTATCCGGTCACCGGCGAAATCACCTACGGGCTGGAGCGCCTGGCCATGTACCTGCAGGGCGTCGACTCGGTCTACGACCTGGTCTATTCCGATGGCCCGTTCGGCAAAGTCACCTATGGCGACGTGTTCCACCAGAACGAGGTAGAGCAGTCGACCTACAATTTCGAACACGCCAATATCGACAAACTGTTCGATCTGTTCGACTTCTACGAAGGCGAAGCCAACCGCCTGACCGCAGCCGAACTGCCGCTGCCAGCCTATGAAATGGTGATGAAGGCCTCCCATACCTTCAACCTGCTGGATGCGCGCCGGGCGATATCGGTAACCGAACGCCAGCGCTACATCCTGCGCGTGCGCTCCCTGGCCCGGTCGATTGCCCAGAGCTATCTGCATGCCCGCGCCAAGCTCGGCTTCCCCATGGCCAACCCCGAACTGCGTGATGAAGTACTGGCCAAACTGAAGGAGGCCGAATGATGCTGGCACTCGATTTTCTGGTTGAACTGGGCACCGAAGAGCTGCCACCCAAGGCGCTGAAGCGCCTGGCCGAAGCTTTCCTCGAGGGTGTGGAAAAAGGTTTGAACGAAGCCGGTCTGGCCTATGAGTCCACCCGCTACTATGCCGCCCCGCGGCGCCTGGCAGTGTTCGTCGAGCAACTGGCGACCCAGCAGCCCGACCGCACCAGTCAGATGGACGGCCCGCCAGTCAAGGCGGCCTTCGATGCCGAGGGCCAGCCGACCCAGGCCGCTTTGGGCTTCGCCCGCAAATGCGGCGTGGAGTTGAGCGAACTGGATCAGAGCGGCCCGCGCCTGCGCCATGTGCAGACCATCGCCGGTCAGCCCGCTGCTGAACTGCTGCCACAGATTGTGGATAACGCCTTGGCGGCGCTGCCGATTCCCAAGCGCATGCGCTGGGGTGCCGGCAAGACCGAGTTCGTGCGTCCCACCCAGTGGCTGGTGATGTTGCAGGGCGACAGCATGATTCCCGGCGAGATCCTGTCCCAGCAGGCCGGCCGTACCTCCCTCGGTCACCGCTTCCACCATCCTGGCGAGGTGCGCATCAGCACACCGGCCAGCTATGCCGATGCCCTGCGCCAGGCCCACGTCATTGCCGACTTCGCCGAACGCCGCGAACTGATCCGCCAGCGCGTGGAACAACTGGCCGCCGAACAGCAGGGCACCGCGATCATCCCCGACGACCTGCTGGACGAAGTTACCGCCCTGGTCGAGTGGCCGGTGCCGCTGGTGTGCAGCTTCGAAGAACGGTTCCTCGACGTGCCCCAGGAAGCGCTGATTTCCACCATGCAGGACAACCAGAAGTACTTCTGCCTGCTGGATGCCAACGGCCGCCTGCTGCCGCGCTTCATCACCGTGGCCAACATCGAAAGCACCGATCCGGCGCAGATCATTGCCGGCAACGAGAAGGTCGTGCGCCCGCGGCTGACCGATGCCGAGTTCTTCTTCCAGCAGGACAAGAAACATCCGCTGGAACACAACAACCAGCGGCTGGCCAGCGTCGTATTCCAGGCCCAACTGGGCAGCGTCTACGACAAGGCCGTACGGGTGTCCAACCTGGCTGCCTTCATCGCCGAGCGCATCGGCGGCGACCCGGCCAACGCCACCCGCGCCGGGTTGCTGAGCAAATGCGATCTGGCCAGCGAAATGGTTGGCGAGTTCCCCGAGCTGCAGGGCATTGCCGGGTATTACTATGCCCAGCATGATGGCGAAGCTGAAGACGTGGCCCTGGCACTGAACGAGCAGTACATGCCACGCGGCGCCGGCGCCGAATTGCCGAGTACCCTGACCGGCGCCGCGGTAGCGCTGGCCGACAAGCTCGATACCCTGGTCGGCATCTTCGGTATCGGCATGCTGCCCACCGGCAGCAAGGACCCCTATGCCCTGCGCCGCGCCGCCCTGGGTGTGTTGCGGATCCTGATCGAGAAGCGACTGGAGCTGGATTTGCATGCCGCCTTGCAGACCGCCGTCAATCAATACGGCGCCGCCGTGAAGGGCGAAGGCTTGGTCGATCAGGTGCAGGAGTTCATCTTCGATCGCCTGCGCGCCCGCTATGAGGACGAAGGCATCGACGTGGCCGTGTACCAGTCGGTGCGGGCCGTGCACCCCCATTCGCCGCTTGATTTCGATCAGCGGGTACAGGCCGTGCAGGCTTTCCGCCGGTTGCCTGAAGCCGAAGCGTTGGCCGCAGCCAACAAGCGGGTATCCAATATCCTGGCCAAGTCCGAAGACCCGGTACCTGAGGTTATCGACCCGGCACTGCTGAACGAAGCTGCCGAGCAGACACTGGCACAAGCGGTACAAGCCGCTGAGAGCGATGTCGGGCCGCTGGCAGCCGATCGGCAGTACCAGGCCAGCCTGGAGCGCCTGGCGTCGCTGCGCGAGCCGGTGGACAGCTTCTTCGACCAGGTGCTGGTCAACGCCGAGGATCCGCAGATCAAAGCCAACCGGTACGCGCTGCTGGCTCGCCTGCGCGGCCTGTTCCTGGGTGTTGCCGATATCTCGCTGCTCGGATGAAGCTGATTATTCTCGACCGCGACGGAGTCATCAACGAAGACTCCGACGCCTTCGTCAAATCCGTAGCTGAGTGGCATCCGTTACCGGGGTCCATCGAGGCGATCGCACGGCTGAGCAAGGCGGGCTGGACAGTAGCCGTGGCTACCAACCAGTCCGGTCTGGCCCGCGGCTATTTCACTGCCCAGACGCTGGAAGCCATGCATCAGCGCCTGCGTGAGCTGGTCGCGGCACAGGGCGGGCACGTGGACCTGATCCGGCATTGCCCACATGGTCCGGATGATGGCTGCGACTGCCGCAAGCCGCTGTCAGGACTGTTCCGGCAGATCGCCGAGCATTACGCCGTCACGCTCGATGGTGTGCCCACGGTCGGCGATAGCCTGCGGGATCTGCAGGCGGGTGCGGCAGTAGGGTGTCAGCCCTATC
Source organism: Halopseudomonas bauzanensis (assembly GCF_900114735.1). Taxonomy (GTDB): domain Bacteria; phylum Pseudomonadota; class Gammaproteobacteria; order Pseudomonadales; family Pseudomonadaceae; genus Halopseudomonas; species Halopseudomonas bauzanensis. Next base: position 220,574 of record NZ_FOUA01000002.1, read on the forward strand.
TGGTGCGTACCGGTAAAGGTCGGGCTACTGAAGGCAAGTCACTGCCTGCCGGTACCCGTGTGTTCGATGATCTGGCCGCAGTGGCCAGTTACCTGCTGGAAACCTGACTCCATGTCCGTACTCATGGCCTTGCGCGTCACCCTGTTCTATCTGCTGTTGTCCGCCAGTGCAATCTTGTGGGCGGTGCCGATGCTGATCATCGGTCCCTTGCTGCCTTACCGCACCCGCTTCAAGTTGATTCTGGAGTGCTGGTGCCGGTTTGCCATCTGGCTGACCAAATGGCTGGTCGGTATTCGCTATGAAGTGGTCGGCCAGGAAAACATTCCCGATCAGCCCGGCGTGATTCTCTCCAATCACCAAAGCACCTGGGAAACCTTCTTCCTGCAGCAGATCTTCCGTCCACAGACCCAGCTGATCAAGAAGGAACTGCTCTACGTGCCTTTCTTCGGCTGGGCCTTCGCTCTGCTCAAGCCCATCGCCATCGACCGCAGCAAGGCGCGCAACTCCCTGCAGCAGCTCAGCCGCATCGGCGGCCAGCGCCTGCGAGCGGGCGTCTGGGTGCTGGTATTCCCCGAAGGCACCCGCGTGCTGCCCGGCAACCCGATCAAGTTCACCCGCGGCGGTAGCGCCCTGGCCTGCGCCAACAACGCTCCGGTGATCCCGGTAGCCCATAACGCCGGTGAGTTCTGGCCGCGCAACGGCTGGGGCAAGCGCCCGGGTACTGTGCAGGTGAGAATCGGGCCGGCTATCTATCCCAAAGGCCAGGACCCGCGCTCCATCGTAGAGGTCAACAAGCAGGCCGAGGCGTGGGTGAATCAGGCTATGCGGGAAATGCAGGCTGGCTGAGTTGGCTGACATTTGTTGTCAGGCGGTTTCCAACCAACAGCAACGTGAGAGCGAGTGGAAGAGGTTGGTCGGCAGGGTTGGGCCGACCGTCGGTTGCCACGGATGGCAACCGCGAGCCCACATGGATGTGTTTACGGCGTGTCGGCACAGCCCTGCCGACTAGCCTCTTCCTTGCAGTAAGACTTCCGCCACCCCCAAAAAAATCCCCAGCGGATCGCTCCAGCCGGGGATTTTTTATTCACCTGGAATCACACATCCAGGTTGGATACCGCCAATGCATTGCGCTCGATAAACTCGCGGCGCGGTTCCACGTGGTCACCCATCAGGGTGTTGAAGATCTGGTCGGCGCCGATGGCGTCTTCGATGGTGACCTGCAGCATGCGCCGGTTGTCCGGGTCCATGGTGGTTTCCCACAGCTGGTCAGCGTTCATTTCGCCCAGTCCCTTATAGCGCTGAATGGTGTGACGGCGAGCGGTTTCGTTCATCATCCATTCGATGGCTTCCTTGAAGTAGCGGATCGGCTTCTTCTTCTCACCACGCTGAATATAGGCGCCGTCTTCCAGCAGGCTCTGCAGCTTCTCGCCCAGATCCGCGATGGCACCGTAGTCGTTACTGGCAAACAGATCGCGGTTGAAGGTCACATAGCTGGTATGGCCGTGGCTGATACTTTCAACCTCGGGCAACCAGAGCTGACGTTCCTTATCCTCGCGCAAGCTGACCCGGTATTCCTGTCCGGAGCTCTCTTCTTCTTTTACCAATTTTTCAAATGGAATCAACCAGTTATCCATGAACACCTTGTCTGCCAGATTTTCTTTCGTCAGGCGCGGCACATAGATCAGCTGTTCCATCAATACCTGGGGATAGAGACGGCCCAGGCGATTGAGGGTCTTCATTACACCACGGTATTCATTGACCAGACGCTCGAGGCCTTCGCCGGTAATGCCCGGGGCGTGCTCGTTAACGTACAGGTAGGAATCCTCGAGTGCCGATTGGGTCAGATAATCCTCCAGCGCCTCATCATCCTTGAGGTACTGTTCCTGCTTACCTTTCTTGATCTTGTACAGCGGCGGCTGGGCGATGTAGATGTAGCCTTTCTCGATCAGCTCGGGCATCTGACGGAAGAAGAAGGTCAGCAGCAGAGTACGGATGTGCGCGCCGTCAACATCGGCATCGGTCATGATGATGATGTTGTGGTAACGCAGCTTTTCGATATTGAACTCGTCACGGCCAATACCACAGCCCAGTGCGGTGATCAGTGTGCCGACTTCCTGGGATGACAGCATGCGATCGAAGCGGGCCTTCTCCACGTTGAGGATCTTGCCCTTGAGCGGCAGGATTGCCTGCGTCTTGCGGTTACGGCCCTGCTTCGCAGAACCGCCCGCGGAGTCTCCTTCCACAATGTAGAGTTCGGACAGCGCGGGATCCTTTTCCTGGCAGTCGGCCAGTTTGCCGGGCAGGCCGGCGATATCCAGCGCACCCTTGCGGCGGGTCATTTCCCGCGCCTTGCGCGCAGCTTCGCGGGCCCGGGCGGCATCGATCATCTTGCCAACCACGGACTTGGCTTCGTTGGGCTTTTCCAGCAGATAGTCACTGAAGAACCTGTTCATTTCCTGTTCAACCGCGGTTTTCACCTCGGAGGAAACCAGTTTGTCCTTGGTCTGGGAAGAGAACTTGGGATCCGGCACTTTCACCGAAATGATGGCGGTGAGACCTTCACGGGCATCATCGCCGGAGGTGCTGACCTTCAGCTTCTTCAGCAGGCCTTCCTGTTCGATGTAGCTGTTCAGCGAGCGGGTCAATGCACTGCGGAAGCCCGCCAGGTGAGTACCACCATCGCGCTGGGGAATATTGTTGGTGAAGCACAGCAGGCTTTCGTTGAAACTGTCGTTCCACTGCATCGCCACTTCCACACCGATGCCGTCGTCCCGCTGTATATTGAAGTGGAATACGGAGTTGATGGTGGACTTGTTGACGTTGAGGTATTCAACGAAGGCACGCAGACCGCCTTCATAGCGGAACAGCTCGCGCTTGCCGGTACGCTCGTCAATCAGGTGGATACCCACACCCGAGTTGAGGAAGGACAGTTCCCGCAGGCGCTTGGCCAGAATGTCCCAGCTGAAACTGATGCTGGTGAAGGTTTCCGCCGAGGGTTTGAAGTGAATCTGGGTGCCGCTGCCCTCAGTGTCACCTATGGCCTCCAGAGGGGCCTGAGGGACGCCGTGACGGTAAGTTTGCTCCCATACCTTACCCGACCGCCGAATGGTCATGATCAGCTCTTCAGAGAGCGCGTTGACCACCGAAACCCCTACGCCGTGCAGCCCGCCGGATACCTTGTAGCTATTGTCATCGAATTTACCGCCGGCGTGCAGTACGGTCATGATGACCTCGGCAGCCGATACGCCTTCTTCGTGGATATCAACCGGGATACCCCGGCCATCATCCTGTACGGTAATGGATTCATCGGTATGGATGATGATGGTGATATCCGAACAGTGGCCGGCCAGCGCCTCGTCAATGGAGTTGTCCACCACCTCGAACACCATGTGATGCAGACCGGTTCCGTCGTCCGTGTCACCGATATACATGCCGGGGCGTTTACGCACCGCATCAAGGCCTTTGAGGACCTTGATACTTGATGAATCGTAAGCTCTTTCTTCGGTCATTTATAATCACTCCCAGACATTATTCAGTCTGCACAATGCGTCCATGTTCCACGTGGAACATCGACAATGGTGTATCGTTTTTCCAACAATCCTGCATTTGCTGGTCATCAACACAACTGATAAAGACCTGACACTGCAGATCTTCCAGCAGGCTGCAGAGCGCCCGGCGATGTCGTTCATCCAATTCGGACGGCAGGTCATCCACCAGAAACACTGATTCCTGGGATGCTCCCAACTGGCGTAAAAGATAGCCTTGCGCGATTTTCAACGCACAAACAACCAACTTCTGCTGCCCCCGCGATAAAATATCCACCGCGTTCATGCCTTTCACGCGTAGCCGCAAATCTGCTCGCTGAGGCCCCGACTGGGTATACCCCAGCTGACTATCGCGTTCGAACTGGTCGTCGAGCACTTGAGCCAAACCCCGCTCCTTATCCCAACCGCGATAGTAGCTAAGGGTCAGATCATCGAGCGGTAGCAATCGAGCCAGGATTTCCTCAAACACCGGCTTCAACCGCAGCAGGTAGGATCGTCTGAAATCGTCTATCCGCTCCCCGGCAGAAACCAACTCCGTTTCCCAGGGGACCAGCATCGAACGTTGTATTCTACCACGTCGCAGCAGGCTATTACGCTGTTTCAGACTTTTTTGCAAACGCTGCCATACCGGGAGGAACTGATGTTCCACGTGGAACACTCCCCAATCCAGATACTGACGGCGCTGTTTCGGCGCGCCTTCAAGCAAGCGGAAACTGTCTGGGTTGATCAGTTGTAAGGGTAGCGTTTCGGCCAGTTGTGCCGTGCTCCGCACCGTCTGCCCATCAATCCGTATCTGGTAATCGGCCTGTTTGCCGCGGGTAATGCCTATGGAACAAGCCAGACCATTGCTCAGAACGAGTTCGGCAAAAACGGTGCAGGCATCCTGACCATGTTGAATTACGGGCTGCAAGCGGGTGCTGCGAAAGGAGCGCGCCAGGCCAAGAATATGGATGGCTTCTAATAGGCTGGTCTTGCCACTACCGTTGGCGCCGGAAATGATGTTGATGCGGGGGGAAGGGTGAAGCGTCACCGGGTGCAGATTGCGCACCGCGGTGACGGTGAGTCGCTTGAGCGGCATGCAGCTCAGAGACGCATAGGCATGACGACGTAGAGGCTGTCGTCCGATTCGGACTCTTGAACCAGGGCACTGCTGTTGGCATCAGACAGCGTCATCTTGATTTGCTCATTGCTCAGCACGTTCATTACATCGAGCAGGTAACTGACGTTGAACCCGATCTCCAGCGGCGCGCCGGAATAATCGACTACAGTATCTTCCTCAGCTTCTTCCTGCTCCGGGTTGTTAGCCTGGATCTTGAGCATTGCGTCGCTGAGCATCAGCCGAATGCCGCGGTACTTCTCGTTGGACAGAATGGCCGTGCGGCTGAAGGCGTTACGCAGGGATTGCCGATCAGCCAGTACCACCTTGTCACCGCCACGCGGCAATACCCGTTCGTAATCAGGAAACTTGCCATCGACCAGCTTGGAAGTGAAGGTGAAGTCGCCTGTGGTCGCGCGGATGTGGTGGGTACCAAGCGTGATATTGATCAGGTCATCCGCTTCACCCAGCAGGCGGGCAAGTTCGAGAATCCCTTTGCGCGGAACGATCAGCTGGTACTTTTCCTGATAGTCGATATTGGCATCGACAGTGCACATCGCCATGCGGTGCCCGTCGGTGGCAACAGCGCGCAGCTGGCCGGCATTGATTTCCAGCAGCATGCCGTTGAGGTAATAACGAACATCCTGCTGCGCCATGGCGAAACCGGTGCGCTCAATCAGGCGGCGCAGCTTGTTCTGGCTGACCGCGAAATTCATCGCGCTCTCGCCGTCTTCCACATTCGGGAAATCCGCAGCGGGCAGGGTAGTCAAGGTGAAGCGGCTACGCCCGGCCTTGAGGATAGCCTTGCCTTCTTCAACACGAAAATTGATCGTCGAATCGTCTGGCAGGGATTTGCAGATATCCATCAGCTTGCGCGCAGGTACGGTAATCTCGCCGGGCTCAGCCTGTTCTTCCAGGGGGATTCGGCCGATCAGCTCGACTTCAAGATCGGTGCCGGTCAGCGACAGTGTATTCCCATCAACGACCACTAGAACGTTGGACAGCACTGGCAATGTCTGCCGACGTTCGACGACACCAGCCACCAGTTGCAGTGGTTTCAACAGGGCTTCGCGCTGGATGGTAAATTGCATTGTCTTCCTTCGACCTCGTGCAGGTTGGCTGTTTGCCTGGTACATACGCTCAGGTGGTCAGCGTCCGTAGCAGGTTTTTGTAATCTTCGCGGATATCCGCATCAATTTCACGTAATTCCGCGATCTTTCTTGTGGCGTGCAGCACAGTTGTGTGATCCCGTCCGCCAAAGGCATCGCCGATCTCCGGCAAGCTGTGGTTGGTCAGCTCCTTGGACAGTGCCATGGCGACCTGACGGGGCCGGGCGACCGAGCGCGAGCGGCGCTTGGACAGGATGTCTGCCACCTTGATCTTGTAGTACTCAGCGACGGTACGCTGGATATTATCGATACTGACCAGCTTGTCCTGCAGCGCGAGCAAGTCCTTGAGCGATTCGCGGATCAGCTCGATGGTGATATCCCGACCCATGAAATGCGCGCTGGCGATCACTCGCTTGAGGGCGCCTTCCAGCTCGCGAACGTTGGAGCGAATGCGCTGGGCAATGAAGAACGCGGCATCATGGGGCAGGTCAATACGCGACTGCTCGGCCTTCTTCATCAGAATGGCCACCCGTGTTTCCAGTTCCGGCGGCTCCACGGCCACGGTCAGGCCCCAGCCAAAGCGGGATTTCAAGCGCTCTTCCAGACCATCGATTTCTTTCGGATAGCGATCACTGGTCAGGATAACTTGCTGGTTACCCTCAAGTAAGGCATTGAAAGTATGGAAGAATTCTTCCTGGGAGCGCTCCTTCTTGGCGAAGAACTGAATATCGTCAATCAATAGCGCATCGACCGAACGGTAATACCGCTTGAAGTCATTGATCGCGTTCATCTGCAGCGCCTTGACCATGTCGGCGACAAAACGCTCGGAATGCAGGTAGACAATCTTCGCCGCAGGATTCTTTTTCAACAGATGATTGCCAACGGCATGCATCAGATGCGTCTTGCCCAGACCCACACCACCATAAAGGAACAGCGGGTTGTAACCATGGCGCGGGTTGTCCGCCACCTGCCAGGCAGCCGCCCGGGCCAGTTGGTTGGATTTACCTTCGACGAAGTTCTCGAAGGTGAAACTGCGGTTCAGATAGCTGGTGTGCTTGACCACCGCATTATTCGGCTGGTCGGCCCGTTGCGGCGGCCGCGGGTCTTCTTCGCTGCGCTTGTCATAGGGGCCAGGCTCGGGTTGAAAGCCCTGGGTAGTCGCTTGCGCCCGGGGCGTCGCTGGCGTCGCTGGCGGCGGTGGCGGTTCGGCGACGGGCGTTGCCGTGATAGCCGCCGGGGCAACGGGTGCCTGGGGCGCCGCCGCACTCGCCGCGCTACTACGGCGGCTGCCGATCAACAGCGAAACCAGCGGCGCCTGCCCCTGGGACAAATCATCCAGCAGTTCCTGGATGCGATTCAGATACTTGTCATTGACCCAATCCAGTACAAAGCGATTGGGCGCATACAGGCGCAACTCTCCATGATCCCCTTCTACCTGAAGGGGACGAATCCAGGTGTTGAACTGCTGGGATGGAAGCTCATCACGCAAAAAATCAATGCATTGCTGCCAGAGTACAACAGACACTAAATTCCCCCGACTTCAAGCCTGCGTGGCTCGAGTTGCTTGTTGAAAATGGTCCGTGGAACACCGGTCCGGTGAGCCGACGAAAACAGCCTGTATTCTAGCCTGTCCCCCCTCAGTTATCCACACACATGCTGGGTAACCAGGCGTGTCCATTCTCAAGCATAAAGGCTTCCAGAATGCCCTCAGGATCCTTCTGCCCTGTGATAAAACGCCGCCATTCGCGCCGCGTAAGCCTTGTGGACAATTGCTGTACCAGCCTGTTGGCAAGACCATCCGAACGGCGGGGATAAATCGGGCTGTGGATATCCATCATGCTTATCCACAGGAGGAGCACAAGCTCGCAGGGGCTCCGCTCACAATTTGCCCACCGGGTTTTCGATCGCCAGAACACTGGCTGGCTCAGGCCTGGCGTCGGTTATCCACAGAAAACCCGCTACCTATTAAGATCTACATAAACTATCTTTTAAAATTCTTTCTCTTTGTATTGTCTTGTATCGTGATTTATCTGCTGGGGGACAGAATTCAAATTGACCTCGCGGTCCTTCTTCTCTAGAATCTCCGATCCCTTGAAAGGGCTTAGCGGCTCTGTCGTGAATTACTCAGGTATCTGAAGATGAAAAGAACATTTCAACCCAGCGTTTTGAAGCGCAAGCGCAACCACGGTTTCCGTGCTCGTATGGCTACCAAGAACGGCCGTGCCGTTCTGGCTCGTCGTCGTGCCAAAGGCCGTCACAAGCTGTCAGCTTAAGACCGGAACTACAGGTGGATCTCGGATTCGGTCCTGAACACCGGCTATTGACGCCTGCTCAGTTCAAGAACGTATTCGATGGAGCCACCTGTAAGGCCTCTGGCCCCAATCTGTTGTTATTGGCCCGGCATAACAGCCAGGCACAGGCACGATTGGGGCTGGTCATTGCCAAGAAGAATGTCCGCCATGCGGTTGACCGTAACAAGGTCAAGCGTATTGCTCGTGAGTCCTTCAGACACCATCGTGCTGAGTTGGATCACCTGGATATCGTCGTCCTGGCCCGCAAGGGTCTGGGCGAGCTTGACAATGCCGCGTTGCATGTCCTGTTCCAGGACATGTGGCGCCGGCTGAACAAGGCCGCTGACAAGTACAATCGCACCCGCAATTCCGGACCCCCATCATCCAATGCGTAGTATCGCGCTCGGACTGATCAAGGTTTACCGTTACGCTATCAGCCCGCTGATGGCCAGTCATTGTCGTTTCTACCCCTCCTGTTCCTGCTATGCCCAGGAAGCCATCGAACAACATGGTTTTCTCAAGGGCAGCCTGCTCAGTGCGCGACGCTTGTCCCGCTGTCATCCCTGGAACCCGGGTGGCTATGACCCTGTACCCCTACAGAACAACCGTTCTTCTCGGATGGCCAAATAAACCATGAACATGCAACGAAACATCCTCATAGCTGCCTTGCTCGTGATCACCTACCTCATGGTTCTGCAGTGGAACAATGATTACGGTCAGGGTGAACCGCTGCCGGCCAGCGAAACCGAGATGAGCATGGCGAATGGTGATTTGCCATCACTGCCCGCTAGCGAAGGCGCTGATGGTGATGTTCCACAGGCGGTCGAGCCAGTAACCGGCGACGTGCCGACCACGCCGGTACAGACTGCCACTACTCCTTCCGGCCTGATCAGTGTCCAGACCGATACCCTGAACGTCAGCATCAATCCGCTGGGTGGCGATATCGTCGCCCTGTCGTTGCCGGCCTACCCGACCCGCAAGGATCGTCCCGATCTGCCGTTCCAGCTGCTCGAGCAGAGCAACAGCCGTACCTATGTCGCGCAAAGTGGACTGGCCGGGCGTAACGGTCCGGATGCCCGCGCCAATGGTCGGCCGTTGTACAGCGTCGAACAAACCAGCTACCAGCTGGCCGAGGGCAGCGACAGCCTGACCGTTGATCTGCATTTCAGCGAGAACGATGTCAATTACATCAAGCGGTTCACCTTCAACCGGGGTGACTACCTGATCGACGTCGACTACCTGATCGACAACCAGAGCGACAGCACCTGGACCGGCAGCCTGTTCGGCCAGATCAAGCGTGACAGCAGCGGTGATCCATCCAGTTCCAGCGCTACTGGCATGGCCACCTTCCTGGGTGCCGCCTACTGGAGTTCGTCGAACTCCTACGAGAAACTCAAACTCGGCAAGATGGATGACAGCCGCCTGAAGGAAACCATCGAAGGTGGCTGGATCGCCTGGCTGCAGCACTATTTTGTCAGCGCCTGGATTCCGAATGCTGAACAGCAGCATGTCTATCAGACCCGCAAGGACAGCCAGGGCAACTACATCGTCGGTTTTGTCAGCCCGGCGGTGAACCTGTCTGCCGGTGAGCAGGCCACCATCAGTGCCGATTTCTATGCCGGTCCGAAGGATCAGGATCGCCTGAAGGAAATATCCCCTGGCCTGGAACTGACTGTCGACTACGGTTTCCTGTGGTTTATCGCCCAGCCGCTGTTCTGGGTACTGAGTCTGATTCACAGTATGGTCGGCAACTGGGGCTGGAGCATCATCCTGCTGACCGTCCTCATCAAGCTGGTATTTTTCCCGCTTTCTGCCACCAGCTACCGCTCCATGGCCAACATGCGTCGGGTTGCGCCCAAGCTGCAGGCGCTGCGCGAGCAGTTTGGCGACGACCGCCAGAAGATGTCCCAGGGCATGATGGAGCTGTACAAGAAGGAAAAGATCAATCCACTGGGTGGCTGCCTGCCGATCCTGGTACAGATGCCGGTGTTCATCGCCCTGTACTGGACCCTGATGGAAAGCGTCGAGATGCGCCAAGCCCCGTGGATTGGCTGGATTACCGACCTGTCGCTGAAGGATCCCTACTTCATCCTGCCGATCCTGATGGGCGTGAGCATGTTCATCCAGCAGCAGCTCAACCCGACTCCGCCGGACCCGATGCAGGCCAAGGTAATGAAGATGCTGCCGATCATCTTCACCTTCTTCTTCCTGTGGTTCCCGGCTGGTCTGGTGCTGTACTGGGTGGTCAACAACATCCTGTCGATCGCGCAACAGTGGTACATTACCCGGCAGATCGAAGGCGCCGCGGAGAAGGATTGATCTCCGCCGCCAGGCTACCCTCGCAAACGCCCCGATTTCGGGGCGTTTTGCTATCTATTCTTTGACCCATCGACAGGAACGCATCATGAGCCGCCCTTATCACGCCGACACCATTGCTGCCATCGCCACCCCGCCAGGCCAGGGCGGAGTCGGTATTGTCCGGGTGTCCGGCGCGGCGGCGCTGGATATCGCTCGGCAGCTCGGCGGCCTGACGCCCACCCCGCGGCACGCCCATTACGGCCCGTTCCAGGACCAGGGTCTTACTCTGGATCATGGCCTTACCCTGTATTTTCCCGGCCCACATTCCTTTACCGGTGAAGATGTGCTGGAACTGCATGGGCATGGCGGTCCGGTGGTCATGGATATGCTGCTCAAGGCTTGCCTGCGACTGGGCGCGCGCCTGGCCCGGCCCGGTGAATTCAGCGAACGGGCCTTTCTCAACGACAAGCTCGATCTGGCCCAGGCTGAAGCCATCGCCGATCTGATCGAAGCCAGCTCCGAACAGGCGGCGCGCAATGCCGTGCAGTCACTGCAGGGTGCGTTTTCCCAGCGTGTGCATGGATTGACCGAAGCGCTGATCAGCCTGCGCATCTATGTCGAAGCGGCGATTGATTTCCCGGAAGAGGAGATCGACTTTCTTGCCGATGGCCACGTGCTCGGCCAGCTGCAGGCTGTTCAGGCGCAGTTGGCTCAGGTACACCGGGAAGCCGGGCAAGGCGCGCTGCTGCGCGACGGCATGACGGTGGTTATCGCCGGTCGGCCCAATGCCGGCAAGTCCAGCCTGCTCAATGCCCTGGCCGGCCGCGAAAGTGCCATCGTCACCGATATTGCCGGCACCACCCGGGATATCCTGCGCGAACATATCCACATCGATGGCATGCCGCTGCATATCATCGACACCGCCGGTCTGCGCGATACCGATGATGTGGTGGAGAAGATCGGCGTCGAACGCGCCATGGCTGCCATTGCCGATGCCGATCGCATCTTGCTGATGGTGGATGCCAGTCAGCCAGAGGCAAACGAGCCGGACCAGCTGTGGCCCGAGTTTCTCGATCAACGGCCCGATCCGGCGAAGATCACCCTCATCCACAACAAGATCGACCTTATCGGCGCGGCGGTTGGTCAGCAGACCGCCGCTGACGGCAGCGTCAGCCTGCACCTCAGCGCCCGCAGTGGCGCCGGCATTGATCTGCTGCGCGATCACCTGAAAGCCTGCATGGGTTATCAACAGACCGCGGAAAGCCTGTTCAGCGCCCGCCGCCGCCACCTGGAAGCGCTGGAAGAGGCTGCCAGTTACCTTGACCACGGCCACCGGCAATTGACCCTGATGGGCGCCGGGGAGCTGCTGGCCGAGGATCTGCGCATGGCGCAGCAGGCCCTGGGCAGCATTACCGGCGAATTCAGTGCGGATGACCTGTTGGGCAGGATCTTTTCCAGCTTCTGTATCGGCAAATAACTCGGCTGGTGGACGCGGGTCGATGGGCAATCAACCAGTCGGCCTCTCTTCGTTCAGCTGCGAATCGGGCTTGTGCTCTTCCTGACATGCGCCGAATTCTTCCCTCCCCGTGAAATTCCCCCTCACTTGTTATCCGCGACGGCCCCTTTTCGCTCGCATAAGCCCTGTGTACAACTCACCCTCAGCCCTGCCCATAACCCTGTGCGTAAACCAGGGTCAAACCCGGCTGTGGATAACCGGCTGGCTTATGCACAGGATCCACCCCCATCCCGTCACGGGCTGTGCCCAGCCGGAGCACAGGGTTATGCTTTTGCCAATTTCATGATTCATAAGGAGTTTTATTAGATATCCACAGATAAACACGACACCATATACAGCATTAACATAAAGCTTTTTAAATATTTTCTATCTTTATTCTATGAATGACCTGCTTGCCAGGCGGCTCCGACAGGCTGTTCAAAAAATGTTCAGCTGCTGCTGCAATTTTTTCCCTCTGCGCCTATAATCAGCCCCTTTTCCCGACGTCCGGCTCAGCCCGGACAACGAGGTGCACGGTGGATTTTCCGGATCGTTTTGACGTGATTGTGATTGGTGGCGGCCATGCCGGTACCGAGGCAGCGTTGGCGGCTGCCCGCATGGGCGTGAAGACGTTGTTGCTCAGTCATAACGTCGAGACCCTGGGGCAAATGAGCTGCAACCCGGCCATTGGCGGTATCGGCAAGAGCCATCTGGTCAAGGAAATCGATGCGCTCGGTGGCGTGATGGCCAAGGCCACCGACCGGGCGGGCATCCAGTTCCGCGTGCTCAACAGCCGCAAGGGTCCTGCTGTGCGTGCCACCCGCGCGCAGGCTGACCGGGTGCTGTACAAGGCGGCAGTGCGCCATGCCCTGGAAAACCAGCCGAACCTGTGGATATTTCAGCAGGCCTGTGACGACCTGATTGTCGAACAGGACCAGGTACGCGGTGTGGTGACCCAGATGGGCCTGCGTTTTCTCGCTGATAACGTGGTGCTGACCGCCGGGACTTTTCTCGGTGGGCAGATCCATATCGGTCTGGATAATTATTCCGGCGGCCGTGCTGGTGATCCGCCGGCGATCGCGCTGGCCCGGCGGCTGCGTGAATTGCCGTTGCGGGTCGATCGTCTGAAGACCGGCACCCCGCCGCGGATCGACGGACGCAGTGTGGATTTCTCGAAGATGACCGCACAACCGGGCGATACACCGATCCCGGTGATGTCGTTTACCGGTAGCGCCGACGAGCATCCCGAGCAGGTCAACTGCTGGATTACCCACACCAACGAACGCACCCACGAGATCATCCGCAACAATCTCGACCGTTCACCCATGTACACCGGGGTGATCGAGGGTGTCGGTCCGCGTTACTGCCCATCGATCGAGGACAAGATCCATCGCTTTGCCGACAAGGATCAGCATCAGGTATTCATCGAGCCGGAAGGCCTGACCACCCATGAGCTGTATCCCAACGGCATTTCCACCTCGCTGCCCTTCGATGTGCAGTTGCAGTTGGTGCGCTCGATCCGCGGTATGGAAAATGCCCATATCCTGCGTCCGGGTTACGCCATCGAATATGATTATTTCAATCCACAGGATCTGAAATACTCGCTGGAAACCAAGGTGATCGGCGGTCTGTTCTTTGCCGGTCAGATCAACGGCACCACCGGCTACGAAGAAGCGGCGGCCCAGGGCCTGTTGGCCGGATTGAACGCGGCCCGCCGCGCCCAGGATCAGGAAAGCTGGTGCCCGCGCCGGGATGAAGCCTACATCGGTGTGCTGGTGGATGACCTGATCACCATGGGTACCCGCGAGCCCTACCGCATGTTCACTTCCCGCGCCGAGTACCGCCTGGTGCTGCGCGAGGACAATGCCGATCTGCGCCTGACCGAAAAGGGGCGCGAACTGGGGCTGGTGGATGATGCCCGTTGGGCGGCCTTCAGCGCCAAGCGCGAAGCGATCGAGGCGGAGCAGAAGCGCTTGAGTTCCACCTGGGTGCAGCCGACCAGCGCTGTCGGCAAGGACTTTGCCGCGCATTTCAATACGCCGCTGACCCGGGAATACAACCTGTTGGATCTGCTGCGCCGGCCGGAAGTGGATTATCCCACCCTGACCCGCATCACCGGTGCGACGGACATCCCCACCGATGCCGCCGAGCAGGTGGAAATCCATGCCAAGTACGCCGGTTACATCGAGCGGCAGCAGGACGAGATCGACAAGCTGCGGCAGCATGAACAGACCCTGCTGCCGGCCGATCTGGATTACGCGACCCTGAATGGCCTGTCCAAGGAAATCAGCCAGAAGCTGGCGAGCATCCGTCCGCAGACCCTGGGCCAGGCATCGCGCATTCCCGGCGTCACTCCGGCGGCAGTCAGTCTGTTGCTGATCCATCTGAAAAAGCGCAATGCGCTGAACGACGGTACATTGGCCCGGGAGGCTTGAGCGGTATGGTTGATCACGCCAGGGAACTGGTTCGCGGTGCTGAACAGATGGGCCTGTCGCTGACCGAGCGGCAGGTTGAGTTACTGCTCGGCTACCTGACGTTACTGAACAAGTGGAACAAGGCCTACAACCTGACCGCGGTGCGCAACCCCGATGAAATGGTCAGTCGCCATCTGCTCGACAGTCTGAGTGTGCTGCCCTTCGTTAGCGCAGGACGCTGGCTGGATGTGGGCAGTGGCGGCGGCATGCCGGGGGTGATCCTGGCGATCATGCAGCCGGACAGCGAATTTACCCTGCTCGACAGCAACGGCAAGAAAACCCGCTTTCTGACCCAGGTGCAGCTTGAGCTGGGGCTGGGCAACATGCAGGTGGTCAACAGCCGGGTGGAGGCTTTTACCCCGGATCAATTGTTTGACGGTATAGTGTCCAGGGCATTCAGCTCGCTGGCCGACTTCACCAACCTGACCCGCCATCTGAGTGGTCCCGAGACGCAGTGGCTGGCCATGAAGGGCCTGTATCCCGACTCCGAACTGCAGGCTCTGGATGCGGATTTCACCGTGACCCACAGTGAAGAATTGGCGGTACCCGGTTGCCAGGCCAGCCGGCATCTGCTGATACTGCGACGCACGGCACAAGGTTAAAACCCGAGAGGAGGTCCCAGTGGGCAAGGTACTGGCAATAGCCAACCAGAAAGGCGGCGTCGGCAAGACGACCACCACAGTGAATCTGGCCGCCTCGCTGGCAGCGACCAAGCGCAAGGTGCTGTTGATCGATCTCGACCCCCAGGGCAACGCGACCATGGGCAGTGGCATCGACAAGTCGCAACTGGATAACTCTGTCTATGAGCTGCTGACCGACCGTTGCACGCTGGCAGAGGCGCTGTGCCAGTCCGAGCATGGCGGCTATGACCTGCTGCCGGCCAATGGTGACCTGACGGCCGCGGAAGTCGAGTTGCTGGAATTCAAGATGAAGGAAAGTCGGCTGCGCTATGCGCTGGCCAACGTGCGCGACAAGTACGATTTCATCCTCATCGACTGCCCCCCGTCGCTGAATATGCTGACCATCAACGCACTGGTAGCCGCCGATGGGGTGATCATTCCCATGCAGTGCGAGTACTATGCGCTGGAAGGCCTGTCGGCGCTGGTCAATACCATCCAGCGTATCAGCTCGGTACTCAATCCGGCGCTGCAGATCGAAGGTCTGCTGCGCACCATGTATGATCCGCGCAACAGCCTGACCCGCGAGGTGTCAGAGCAGTTGAGCAGCCACTTCGGCGAACGTCTGTACCAGACGGTCATTCCGCGCAACGTGCGCCTGGCTGAAGCACCGAGTTACGGTATGCCGGTGCTGATGTATGACAAGCAGTCACGCGGCGCCGTGGCCTACCTGGCCCTGGCCGGTGAGTTGGTCAGGCGTACGCGCAAGGCGGCCAAACAGGCTGCGCCGGTAAACGATTAAACGAAAAAGGACAGGACGGCATGGCGGTCAAGAAACGCGGCTTGGGACGGGGACTGGATGCACTGCTGGGTCAGGCCAATCCCAACGAGAAGACCGAAGGCAGTCAGGATCAGCTGTTACGCGATCTGCCGGTCGACCTGATTCAGCGCGGCAAATATCAGCCACGCCGCGACATGGACCCCCAGGCGCTCGAAGAGCTGGCCCAGTCGATCAAGGCCCAGGGCGTGATGCAACCGATCGTGGTGCGGCCCATTGCCGGTGATCGCTATGAAATCATTGCCGGTGAACGGCGCTGGCGGGCCACCCAGCAGGCTGGCCTGGACAGCATCCCCGCGGTAATCCGTGAAGTGCCCGATGAAGCGGCCATTGCCATGGCGCTGATCGAGAACATCCAGCGCGAGGATCTCAACCCCATCGAGGAAGCCATCGCCCTGCAGCGTCTGCAGCAGGAATTCGAGCTGACCCAGCAGCAGGTGGCCGATGCGGTGGGTAAATCCCGGGTCACCATCACCAACCTGTTGCGCCTGATGTCACTGCCCGATGACGTCAAACTGCTGCTCGAGCGCGGCGACATCGAAATGGGGCATGCCCGGGCGCTGCTCGGTCTACCGGCCGAGCAACAGACCGAGGCCGCCCGCCAGGTAGTGGCACGGGGACTGACCGTGCGCCAGACCGAAGCGCTGGTGCGCCAGTGGCTGAACCCACGCCGGGACGCCCAGGACATCCGCAGCAATCCGGACATCGATCGACTGCAACAGGATCTGGCGGAGCGAATCGGCGCCGAAGTGAAGATCCAGCATGGTGCCAAGGGCAAGGGCCGACTGGTTATCAGTTATAACTCGCTGGATGAACTCGATGGCGTACTCATGCACATTAAGTAACAACTGCAACATCGCAGCGCACTACGGAAATCAACCGCTGTAGTTGAATCGACTACGTAATCCACCTATACTCCTCGCGCTATTTTGGCTGGGCAAAAATGCACCAGTGTATTGCAGCAACAGCGGTTGACGTCGTCGGAAATACCAAGAGGGTCGGAATGGACGCAAGAACGCCCAACAAGTCCCCTTTTCACCGAACGCCCGCCTTCCCGGTTCTGATGCTGCAATTGATTGTGACCTTGGCAGTAGCGCTCGTCCTGTGGGGATTCCAGGGCTGGATAGCTGGCTACTCCGGTCTGTTGGGGGGATTGGTGGCATTGATTCCCAACGGCTATTTCGCCTTTCGGGTGTACCGCTACAGCGGAGCCCGGTCGGCCCGTGCTATTGTCGGAGAATTTTACTCCGGCGAGGCAGGCAAACTGATACTGACAGCCGTACTGTTCATTGCAGTCTGGCTTGGAGTGAAGCCCCTGGAGGTCGCAGCGGTATTTGGCGGCTATCTGGCGGTGCTGGTGGTAGGAGCCAGCGCACTTCTCATCGTCAAAGGCTTTCCAAAGCATTAGTGTCTGAGGCAAATATGGCAACCACATCAGCTGAATACATTCAGCACCACTTGCAGAACCTGACCTTCGGTAAGCTACCGGCAGGTTATGAGCGGGCTGACGGCAGCATCGTCGAAGCAACCACCTGGACCCTGGCCAGGACCGGCACCGAAGCCGCCGACATGGGATTCATGGCGTTTCACCTGGATACCCTGGGCTGGTCCATCTTCATGGGGCTGATCTTCATCGGCCTGTTCCGGTTTGTTGCCCGTCGCGCCACCGTCGACACCCCCGGTGGTTTGCAGAATTTTGTCGAGATGATCGTCGACTTCGTGCAGGGTATCGTCAAGGACACCTTCCACGGCCGTAATCCGCTGATCGCCCCGCTGGCCCTGACCATTTTCGTCTGGGTATTCCTGATGAACTCGCTGAAGTGGATCCCCGTGGACTACATCCCGGGTATCGGCATGGCGCTGGGCCTGGATTACTTCAAGATCGTTCCGACCACTGATCCCAATGGCACCTTCGGCATCTCCATCGCCGTGTTCGCGCTGATCATTTTCTACAGCATCAAGATCAAGGGTGTGGGTGGTTTTACCAAGGAATTGACCCTGACCCCGTTCAATCACTGGGCGCTGATTCCCTTCAACCTGTTCCTTGAGGTGCTGGGTCTGCTGACCAAGCCCCTGAGTCTGGCACTGCGTCTGTTCGGCAACATGTATGCCGGTGAAGTAGTGTTCATCCTGATTGCACTTCTGCCCTTCTACGTGCAATGGGCGCTGAACGTGCCGTGGGCAATTTTCCACATTCTGGTTATTCCGCTGCAGGCCTTCATCTTCATGGTGCTGACTGTGGTGTATTTGAGTGCTGCCCATGAGGACCATCACTGAGCAGCCAGACCCGTGTTCAACCAACGATAAACTTGAACTTAAACTTTGATCTCTAGGAGTAATTATGGAACTCGTCATCATCGCTGCCTCTATCATGATCGGTCTGGGCGCCCTGGGTACCGGTATCGGTTTCGCCATCCTCGGTGGCAAACTGCTGGAATCCACTGCGCGTCAGCCTGAGCTGGGCCCGCAGCTGCAAACCAAGACCTTCCTGATGGCTGGTCTGCTCGACGCCGTGCCGATGATCGGTGTTGGTATCGCGATGTACCTGATCTTCGTTGTTGCACCTGGTGTTGCCGGTTAATCGACTGGTAACGATGAACGGCAGAACGCAGGTTCTGCCGTATCAGTGTTATCCCCAGGACTCAATGAAATAGCACGAGGTAAATCGCTGTGAATATTAATCTGACGCTGCTCGGTCAAACGATTGCCTTCGCTATTTTTGTCTGGTTTACCATGAAGTTCGTATGGCCGCCGATTACCCACGCCATGCAGGAACGCCAGAAAAAAATCGCCGAAGGCCTGGATGCGGCTGGCCGCGCCCAGCGCGACCTGGGTCTTGCCCAGGAAAAAGCCGCCCAGACCCTGCGTGAGACCAAGGAACAGTCTGCCCAGATCATCGAGCAGGCGAACAAGAGTGCCACCCTCATCGTTGAGGAAGCCCGCGAGCAGGCACGTTCCGAAGGTGAACGTCTGATTGCAGCTGCCAAGGCTGAAATCGAGCAGGAAATGAACCGCGCCAAGGACCAGCTCCGCGCCCAGGTTGCCGCACTGGCGATCAAGGGAGCCGAACAGGTTCTGGAATCCGAAGTAGATGCTTCGGCCCACAGTGAGCTGGTCAACAAACTGGCCTCACAACTCTAAGCGAGGCGAGCATGGCTACAATCACTACGCTAGCTCGGCCTTACGCAAAAGCGGCTTTCGAGTTTGCTTCTTCTGCTGCTGCGCTGGATGCCTGGTCAGGCATGCTGGCTCTGACAGCCGTCGTAGCCGCCGATCCGCTTTTTGTCGAGAGGATGCGCGACCCGGGGCTGACTCGGGAACGCAAGGCCGATGATCTGCTCATGGTGTGCGAAGGTCGTGTAACTGCCGAGTTCGGTAACTTTATCCGTACTCTGGCTGAGAACGACCGTCTGCCCCTGATCCCGGACATCGCCGAGCTTTTTGAGCAATACAAGGCGGAACACGATCGCAGCATCACAGTCGAGGTGGAATCCGCCTTCGAACTGACTGACGATCAACAGAAAACGCTGGCAACCGCTTTAACCAAGCGGTTAGACCGCACAGTAACTCCTCATGTGACCATCAACCCGTCCCTTATTGGCGGTGTGTTGATTCGTGCGGGTGACCTGGTCATCGACGGTTCGGTCCGCGGCAAGCTTGCAAAGCTGGCCGAGGCGTTGAAATCCTGATTTGAGGGACATGGCATGCAGCAACTGAATCCTTCCGAAATTAGCGAAATTATCAAGCAGCGCATCGAGAAACTCGATGTGAACTCACAGGCTCGCAATGTCGGTACTATCGTCAGCGTATCTGACGGTATCGTTCGCATTCACGGTCTGGCAGACGTGATGTACGGGGAAATGATCGAATTCCCCGGTGGTGTTTACGGTATGGCTCTGAACCTGGAGCAGGACTCCGTCGGCGCCGTTATCCTGGGTGGTTATCTGACCCTGGCCGAAGGTATGGAAGCCAAGTGCACCGGCCGCATCCTGGAAGTCCCGGTAGGTCCGGAACTGCTGGGTCGCGTGGTTGACGCACTGGGCAACCCGATCGATGGCAAAGGCCCGATCGACGCCAAACTGACTGACGCGGTAGAAAAGGTAGCGCCTGGCGTTATCTGGCGTAAGTCGGTAGACCAGCCGGTGCAGACTGGCTACAAATCGGTTGACGCAATGATCCCGATCGGCCGTGGCCAGCGTGAGCTGATCATCGGTGACCGCCAGATCGGTAAGACCGCCATGGCGATCGACGCGATCATCAACCAGAAAGACAGCGGCATCAAGTGCGTCTACGTCGCGGTTGGTCAGAAGCAGTCGACCATCGCCAACGTGGTGCGCAAGCTGGAAGAGCATGGCGCCCTGTCCAACACCATCATCGTTGCCGCCTCGGCTTCCGAATCCGCTGCCCTGCAATTCCTGGCACCGTATTCCGGTTGCACCATGGGCGAATTCTTCCGCGACCGCGGTGAAGATGCGCTGATCGTATTCGACGATCTGTCCAAGCAGGCTGTGGCCTACCGTCAGATCTCCCTGCTGCTGCGCCGTCCGCCGGGCCGTGAAGCCTACCCCGGTGACGTGTTCTATCTGCACAGCCGCCTGCTCGAGCGCGCATCCCGCGTGTCCGAAGAGTATGTCGAGAAGTTCACCAACGGTGAAGTGAAAGGCAAGACCGGTTCCCTGACTGCCCTGCCGATCATCGAAACCCAGGCTGGTGACGTATCCGCCTTCGTTCCGACTAACGTGATCTCCATCACCGACGGTCAGATCTTCCTGGAATCGGACCTGTTCAACTCCGGTATCCGCCCGGCGGTCAACGCTGGTGTGTCGGTATCCCGTGTTGGTGGTTCGGCGCAGACCAAGATCATCAAGAAGCTGTCCGGTGGTATTCGTACCGCGCTGGCCCAGTATCGTGAACTGGCAGCATTCGCCCAGTTCGCTTCCGATCTGGATGAAGCGACCCGCAAGCAGCTGGAGCATGGTCAGCGCGTTACCGAGCTGATGAAGCAGAAGCAGTACGCTCCGATGTCCGTCGGCGAAATGGCGATCAGCCTGTACGCTGCCGAGAAGGGCTTCCTGACCGACGTCGAAATCGCCAAGATCGGCGCGTTCGAAACGGCTCTGCTGGCCTGGTTCAAGCGTGAGAAGGCCGACCTGCTCGCCAAGATCAACGAGAAGGGCGACTACAACGACGAGATCGAAGCCGGTATCAAGTCTGGCATCGAGAACTTCAAGGCGACCCAAAGCTGGTAAGCCGAGGGCGGGATACGGCGATGCCGTATCCCGCTTCGTGCGATACGGCCACGGGCTAACCTGAAAGGTGTGACATGGCAGGCGCAAAAGAGATTCGCGGTAAAATTTCGAGTATCAAAAGTACTCAGAAGATCACCAGCGCCATGGAAAAGGTGGCGGTCAGCAAAATGCGCAAGGCACAGCAGCGCATGGCGACCAGCCGTCCCTACGCTGAGCGGATTCGTCAGGTGATTGGCCATCTGGCCAACGCCAACCCCGAATATCGCCACCCCTTCATGCAGGAGCGTGAAGTCAAACGGGTTGGTTATATCGTGGTCAGCACGGATCGTGGTCTTTGCGGTGGTTTGAACACCAACCTGTTCAAGGCACTGGTAACAAACATGAAAGAGTGGCGTGACCGTAACGTCGAAACCGAGCTGTGCGTGATTGGCAGCAAGGGTGCTGCGTTTTTCCGCAGCTACGGTGGCAACGTTGTCGCGGCAATCAGCAACCTGGGTGAACAGCCGGCGTTGAACGACCTCATCGGCAGCGTCAAGGTCATGCTTGACGGCTACCATGAAGGGCGTATCGATCGTCTGTATCTGGTCTCCAACGAGTTCGTCAACACCATGGTGCAGAAGCCCAAGGTGGAGCAAATGATTCCTCTGGTGGCTTCGGATACCGAAGAGCTGCAGGAGCGTTGGGACTATGTATACGAGCCGGACGCCCAGGGATTGCTGGATGGCCTGTTGAAGCGGTACATCGAATCACAGGTCTATCAGGCTGTCGTCGAGAACAGTGCCAGCGAACAGGCGGCACGGATGATCGCGATGAAGAATGCGACTGACAATGCGGGCGATATCATCGACAGCCTGCAGCTGATCTACAACAAGGCACGTCAGGCCGCGATCACCCAGGAAATTTCGGAAATCGTCGGCGGCGCCGCCGCGGTATAAAGCGGCCGGTGAGACGAAACGGTTTCATACCACTTAGAGGAACCTACAATGAGTAGCGGACGTATCGTTCAAATCATCGGTGCCGTCATCGACGTGGAATTTCCGCGCGATCAGGTACCGAACGTATATGACGCGCTGAAAGTCATCGGCGCGGAAACCACCCTGGAAGTCCAGCAGCAGCTGGGTGACGGCATCGTCCGTTCCATTGCCATGGGTAGCACCGAAGGCCTCAAGCGTGGCCTGGATGTGAACAACACCGGCAGCGCGATTGCCGTACCGGTTGGTGTCGGCACGCTGGGCCGCATCATGAACGTACTGGGCGAGCCGATTGACGAAGCCGGCCCGGTCGAGCATGAAGAGAAGTGGGGTATCCACCGCGCCGCGCCGAGCTATGCCGACCAGGCTGGCGGCAGCGACCTGCTGGAAACCGGCATCAAGGTCATCGACCTGGTCTGCCCCTTCGCCAAAGGCGGCAAGGTTGGCCTGTTCGGTGGCGCCGGTGTAGGCAAGACCGTGAACATGATGGAGCTGATCAACAACATCGCCAAGGCGCACAGCGGTCTGTCCGTGTTCGCTGGTGTTGGTGAGCGTACTCGTGAAGGTAACGACTTCTACCACGAGATGAAGGACTCCAACGTTCTGGACAAGGTGGCAATGGTATACGGTCAGATGAACGAGCCGCCGGGTAACCGTCTGCGCGTCGCCCTGACCGGCCTGACCATGGCCGAGAAATTCCGTGAGGAAGGCAAGGACGTTCTGCTGTTCATCGACAACATCTACCGTTACACCCTGGCCGGTACCGAAGTATCCGCCCTGCTGGGTCGTATGCCGTCCGCGGTAGGTTATCAGCCGACGCTGGCTGAGGAGATGGGTGTTCTGCAGGAGCGCATCACCTCCACCAAGACCGGTTCCATCACTTCCATCCAGGCCGTTTACGTACCTGCTGATGACTTGACCGACCCGTCGCCTGCCACCACCTTTGCTCACCTTGACGCGACTGTGGTACTGAGCCGTGACATCGCTTCCCTGGGTATCTACCCTGCGGTTGACCCGCTGGACTCCACCAGCCGTTCGCTGGATCCGCTGGTCATCGGTCAGGAGCACTACGAAGTTACCCGTGGCGTTCAGTACGTTCTGCAGCGCTACAAGGAGCTGAAGGACATCATCGCGATCCTGGGTATGGACGAGTTGTCCGAGGAAGACAAGCAACTGGTAGCCCGCGCTCGTAAGATCCAGCGCTTCCTGTCGCAGCCCTTCCACGTAGCTGAAGTGTTCACTGGTGCGCCCGGCAAATACGTTTCCCTGAAAGAAACCATCCGTGGCTTCCAGGGCATTCTGAATGGTGACTACGATCACCTGCCGGAGCAGGCTTTCTACATGGTCGGCACCATCGACGAAGCGGTAGAGAAAGCGAAGAACATGTAATGGGCCGCGCCCGCTCTGGCGGGCGCAGAACCGAGGCAACTTGAATGGCTATGACAGTGCACTGCGATATCGTAAGCGCGGAAGAAGAGCTGTTTTCCGGCCTGGTCGAGATGGTCGTGGCACACGGCAACATGGGTGACGTCGGCGTTCTGCCGGGTCACACACCGTTGCTGACTGACCTCAAGCCAGGCCCGGTTCGGGTGATCAAGCAGGACAAGACCGAAGAGGTGTTCTATATCTCCGGTGGCTTCCTGGAAGTTCAGCCGAGCATGGTCAAGGTGCTCGCCGATACGGCCATCCGCGCCGGCGACATTGACGAAGCAGCTGCAGAGGAAGCGAAGAAGGCCGCAGAAAAGGCTCTCAACGAGAAAGGCGCCGAGTTCGACTACGGTTCGGCCTCCGCCCGTCTCGCCGAAGCCGCAGCCCAATTGCGTACCGTGCAGGAACTGCGCAAGAAGTACGGCTGACCAGCGGTCAAACGCTGAGTCCAGCTTCAAAAAAGGCAGCTTTGGCTGCCTTTTTTTTGGGCGCTCGGCAGGCTTGCGCCGCTGTGCCTACAGGCTACTGAACCGCAGCCGCTTTTACCGGTCAGATGACGCTGACCGCGGATGAATGGCAGCAGCGAACCAGAGCTTCTGAGTAACTGATCGACTTGCGGCACTCTGCTGCCAGCTTCTATCATCCCAGCATCTTCAACTCGACCCAGGATCAGATCGATGAATCTGCACGTAGTCATTCTTGCCGCCGGCCAGGGCACCCGCATGCGTTCTTCTCTCCCCAAGGTGTTGCACCCGGTGGCAGGCAAGCCGATGCTCGAGCATGTAATCGATAGCGCCCGTGCGCTACTGCCGGAGGGCATCCATGTGGTCATCGGTCATGGCGCCCAACAGGTACGTGAGACGCTGGACGGCGCGGACCTCAATTGGGTATTGCAGACCGAACAGTTGGGCACCGGCCACGCCGTGGCCCAGGCGCTGCCACACATCAAGGGCGCGGATCAGGTGCTGGTGCTCTATGGCGACGTTCCGCTTATCCGGGTGGATACCCTGCGCGCACTGGTCGATCAGGCCGGCAGCCAGGCCCTGGGGCTGTTGACCGTGCTGATGCAGGACCCGACCGGCTACGGCCGCATCATTCGCAACGAGCACGGCCAGGCACAGGCCATCGTCGAGCAGAAGGATGCCTCGGCTGAGCAACTGCTGATCAACGAAGGCAACACCGGCATCATGGTCCTGCCGGGCAGCAAGGCCGCGGATTGGCTGTCCAGCCTGTCCAATAACAACGCCCAGGGCGAGTACTACCTGACCGATGTAGTGGCCCTGGCGGTAGCGGGCTCGATTCCGGTGGAAGTGGCCCAGGCCGCGGATGAGCTGGAGGTCATGGGTGCCAACAACCGTTTGCAGTTGTCGGTACTCGAGCGTGGCTGGCAGCAGCGCGAGGCCGAGCGGCTGATGATCCAGGGCGCCTCACTGGCGGACCCGGCGCGGCTGGATGTACGCGGCGATGTGACCATCGGTCGTGACATCAGCATCGACGTCAACGTGGTGCTGGAAGGTCGCGTGGTGATCGAAGATAACGTCATCATCGGGCCGCACTGCGTGATCCGCGATTCGGTGATCAAGAGCGGCACGGTGATCAAGGCCTTCAGTCATCTGGAAGGCGCCGAAGTCGGCGAGGATTGTGATGTCGGGCCTTATGCTCGCCTGCGTCCCGGTACCCTGCTGCACCGCGGTGCCAAGGTCGGCAACTTCGTCGAGACCAAGAAGGCCGTGGTGGGTGAAGGTTCGAAGATCAATCACCTGTCCTACGTCGGTGATGCCGAGGTGGGCAAGGGGGCGAATATCGGCGCCGGCACCATTACCTGCAACTACGACGGGGCCAACAAATCCGTCACGCGTATTGGCGATGGCGCCTTCATTGGCTCCAATACGGCGCTGGTGGCGCCGGTGACGGTGGGCAACCAGGCAACCACCGCAGCGGGCTCGACCATCACTCAGGATATTCCTGATGCCCAGCTGGGTGTGGCGCGGGGCCGTCAGCGCAATGTGGCGGGCTGGAAGCGCCCGGTCAAGGGCCAGTAGCAGGCAAACCCTGATCCTGTGGCCTATATTGGTTTAATGCCGATAGACACAGGAGATGACCGGATGTTTGCGCAATTTTCCGAAACCTTGGGGGCATTGCAACTGCCTCTGCGCGTGGTGGTGAAGGGCGGGCCGACACTGGATCTCGGTCCCGATCCCCGGGTCACGTTGTTGATCAATGATCTGGGATTGCTGCAGGAAATGCAGAATCCGACCTTGGACAAGCTGGGCGCGGCTTATATTGACCAGCGGCTGGATATCCAGGGCAACATCATGGATGTCATCGCCGTGGCGGACCGGCTGAGCAAGGGGCTGCTGGGCGACAACACCGAGCCGGCACCGGAGCGCACCGAACACGACAAGCAGATGGATGCCGAAGCCATCTCCTACCACTATGACCTGTCCAACGACTTCTATGCCCTGTGGCTGGATCCGCAGATGGTCTACTCCTGCGGTTATTTTCGTAATCCCGAAGACAGCCTGGCCACTGCCCAGACCCAGAAGCTCGATCACCTGTGCCGCAAATTGCGTCTCAAGCCCGGCGAACACTTGCTCGATGTGGGTTGCGGCTGGGGCGGTCTGGCTCGCCATGCGGCGCGTTATTATGATGTCCAGGTGCACGGCATTACCTTGAGCAAAGCCCAGCTGGCGTTGGCGCAGGCGCGCAGCGAGGCGGCGGGACTGACGGATCGGGTGACCTTGGAGCTGCGCGACTACCGGGACCTGGCCGGTCGGGAGAATTACGACAAGATCGTCAGTGTCGGCATGTTCGAGCATGTCGGCCATGCCAACCTCGGCGCCTATTTCAAGATTCTGTTCGAGCAGGTCAAACCCGGCGGACTGGTGATGAACCACGGGATCACCGCCAAATACATCGATGGCCGTCAGGTGGGTCGCGGGGCAGGCAAGTTCATCGGCCGCTACGTCTTTCCCCATGGCGAGCTGCCACATCTGTCGATGGCGATCGCCAGTATGAGCGAGCAGGGCTTGGAGGTGCTGGATGTGGAAAGCCTGCGTCTGCACTATGCGCGCACCCTTGAGCACTGGAGCGGCAACCTGGAACACCATCTGGAGCAGGCAGGCCAACTGGTATCAGACAAGACCCTGCGTATCTGGCGTATCTATCTGGCCGGTTGTGCCTATGGCTTCAAGCGTAACTGGATGAATATTCACCAGATCCTGGCGGTCAAGCCGTTGGCGGACGGCACCCATCATGTGCCCTGGACCCGTGAGGACCTGTATCGGTGAAAATGTACCGGAAACCGGTTCTCCGATAGCATCACGCTATCTCGGCCTGATAGATTGCATGATCCCGGACCGCTACGGAGATTGGTGTGTTATTGAAACTGCTGGATACTGATGATGTGGTCATCGGCGAGCCGCTGCCATGGGATCTCCTGGACGCCGACGGCAAGGTGCTGTTTCGCCGGACCCAGCGTATCGATAGCGGCCCGCTGTTGAATAATGGGGACGAGGTTTACCTGAACGCCGCCGGGGTGGAATACGCTCAGCTCGGTGAGGCGGACCGACTGTACCTGAGCAACATGGTGTACCAGAACATGCTCAAGGAGCATCCCTGATGGGCAGGCTGGGGCGCGGCTGGCTGCTGATGCTGGCTTTGTTTGCGGTAACCCCGCTGCAGGCGCAGGCCATCCAGGCGATGCTGGGCGGCCATTCGTTTCAGCTGGAGCTGGTAGCCGACCCGGATAGCCGCCGCCAGGGTCTGATGGGGCGCACCGATCTTGCTGCCGGCGAGGGTATGCTGTTTGATTTCCCCGAGGGTACCCGGCCGGTGATCTGGATGCGCAACATGCAGATATCGCTGGACCTGTTATTTGTCGATGAGAACGCCCGGCTGGTACAGATATTTGCCAAGGTGCCGCCGTGCGCTGCGCCGCCCTGTGCGCTCTATCAGGCGGATCAGGCGCTGCGTTTCGTGATCGAGGTGCCGCCCGGAACGGCCGAGAAACTGGGCCTGGAAGTGGGTGACCGGCTGGACCTGGCGGATCACCAACTATCACCGCCCCCGCCCTATTGATCCTTATCTGAGTGGATTTCGGGCAGCTGCCATTGCCCGTCACTGAACTGCTCACAGTACGCCTTCAACACCGGCGCATCACCGGGTTCGCTGTAATAGTGAATGGATTGCCGATAGGCCACCCCCTCGCTTCGTGCGCCGGTACAGATGCCATATGCGCCCTCGGGGCAGGCATCCACAAACTGGATATCGAAGCTGCGCTCGGTGATCTGGGGCTGGCAGAAGCTGTCCTGGAACAGCTGCGGCGGGATATTGATGTTTTGTTGGCACAGGCGGATCGGCACCTGATCGTCATTGGATTCGATCAGGCAGGCGGCGGAATGCGCTGCGGTGGTGATGAGCAGAAGCGTGAGAAAAAGCAGACAGCGGTTCATGGTGCCAGTCCTGGATGAAACGGCTACCTTAATGCCTCCGCACGATCGCCCGCAAGCGGGGGCACAGTGGTGTTCCACGTGGAACTAAAAGGAATATGGGAAGCGGGTTTTGATAACCGTTACTGTAAATAATGCACGTTGTCTCGGCGTGGCGGATCGTCCGGTCCAGGTCCTTCGCCGGGAAAGGGATGCGGAGCCAGTTCGATCTTCAGCAGCATCCCACCATGCATTTCAATAAAGCCGGGATAGCGCCGTTCGCCGGTCACGGTGAACTCGAAACCGTACCGGCGAATCAGTCCCGGCCGGCCATGACGCCCACGCCCAAGGCGCAGGCGATTGAGCGCAATGCTTTCGTCCAGCAGTTGCACATTGGTCCGTACGCAATGCTGACGTACCAGGCGTAGCGCCTGATCCCGCAATCCCAGGCCCCGCCAGATCCAGGCGCCGATGCCGGCAGCCAGCATCATCAGTGCTACATGTCCGAGATCGATCATGCCACGGGCTCCACGGCCAGTACGCGAATGCGATCCGCCTGTGGATAATGCCAGCGGACATTGATATCCCAGAAGCGTACCCCATACTCGCGGTCCGCATCCGGCCGCTGATAGGCGGGCTTGGGGTCCTGTGCCAGGCATTGTTCGATCAGTTCCTGAACCGGCTGCTGCAGCCGCTGCGCCTGCTCGCGGGCCTGCAGCAGGGCTGGTGCGGACCACTCCACCAGCAGCTGGGCCGGGGCGGATTCGGCCAGCGAATTGCGGGCGTCACCGAGGGCATCGGCATAGGGCACATAGGGTTTGATATCCAGGATCGGCGTGCCATCCAGCAGATCGATGCCGGACACCAACAGCCGTCCCGGCTCGATGCCTTCCAGCCTGACTACGGATTGACCGATGGGATTGGGTCTATGGGTGGAGCGGCTGGCAAATACCCCGATGCGCTTGTTGCCACCCAAGCGGGGCGGCCGCACCCGCACATGCTGTTCGCCCGAGGCGGCGGCATGGAACACGAACAGTAGCCAGAGGTGGCTAACACCTTCCAGTCCGGCTACTGCTTCGGGTTTGTCATAGGGCGCGAAGAGTTCGAGCATACCCCGCGCGGCGGGGGCCAACTGCGGTTGGCGGGGAATGGCGAACTTCTCGGCGAAACAGGAGTGCATAACACCAATCGGCTCGAAGCTATAGGACATCGTCAGTTCCGGATCAAGGGCGGTATTGCCTCAGGATTGTCCAGCAAAACGAAGTGGCTGCCGTCAGGCACTTCGATGATCTGCAGGTTTTCAGCCTGCCGGGCGCTGTCCAGCATGGCCTCGCTCTGCAAGACACGATCCCGGCCCGGTACCAGCACCGCGCCACGTCTGACGTGACGATAGATATCCGGCCCGGTATTGGTCATCCAGTCAGCGATATCCCTGGTATTGGTCATCAACACCCGGCTGCGCCGTGGGTTGAACGGCATGGCCAGGATCAGCTCGCGCTTGAAGCTGTCATCCAGCGGCCCCCAGATGGGGCTGCGCAGAATCCCGGCTGGCTTGTGTTGCCATAGTAGATGAACCAGCGGCATCAGCCAATGGACTATTTTTGATGTCGGTTGGTAGAGCTGCCCTTGAGGCAGGACCGGCGCTTCCAGGATCACCTCGACCGGTTCGAATAGCTCAGGCCGCTGACGCGCGGCTTCCAGCACCACAGCGCCGCCGCGAGAATGTCCGTGTACGCGCACAGTGTTCGTGGTGACCAGATGCTCCAATGCCAGATTGAGCACCTGTGCATCACCGACAATGGTGCCGGTGGCCAGTGCGGGAGTGGCTTTCCACGGGGGTTGCTGGAACACCGGGGTCTGCAACGGCAGGTGATAGCCCGCGCTGGTGAGCATGATCAGCTCAATACTGGGGTCTTGGTAATAACGGGTGAAGTACAACGGGTTTTCCAGAAAGCCATGCATGACCACCACGGAAGATACCGGGTTCTGGCTACGGCGGCGGGCAATGAAGGCCTCACCGACGCGATAGATATCTGCCTCCATGGGCACTGCCTGCCGTTGCGGGACAGGCCGGTCGAGCAACCAGCTGTGGGTAAACCAACCTGCCAGCAATACCAGTATCACCACCCCTGTGAAAAGCCCCATCCTGCCTCCGTTGCATGCTTAGCTGAGGGCCGTGAGCTTAACGGAATGCCCGTTCCAGAGCGCTCACCCGTGTGGGCGATAGCGCAAAGCCAGGGTTATCCGCCGGGGTAACTGACTACCTTGTCGGCGCGCATCCGGTAACTGGCATCGGCTAATTCATTGCTGGTCTGGGCTACCTGCAGAGTGCCGGTGAGCAACAGCGGCTGGTAGATATCCTGGATGGCGAGACCGCTTGGGTACTCGACCAGGATGATCTGGTTCGGCGGCGGTGGCGGGACGTGAATGCAGGCGCCGGGATAGGGCACCAGGAAGAAGCTGATGTAGCGGCCCTGCTCATCGGTTTCCAGCGGGACCGGGTAGCCGCCCAGCTCGATATGCTGACCGTCCATTTCCCCGACTACACGGGTGGAATACATCACTTCGGGCAGGTTGCGATCGGATGAGCGCAGACTGTTGGAGAAATCGCCGGGAGCCTCGGTGCCCCAATCATGGCTGATCTCGGGCATGTCGAGCATGGCCTGATAATCTTCCTCGGGCAGCAGGTCCAGCCAGTCCACGGTGCGTGGAGCAGCCATTGCCAGAATGGGGAAAAGCAACGCCAAGGTGATTAACAGATGCCGCATGAGGACCTCCCGATAACAGGCCCGGATCAATCGATCAGGGCCTGGACCTCGGCGATACGTGACTGCAACACGGCAGCATCGGTGCAGCGCAGGGTGGCATGACCGACCTTGCGTCCGGGCTTGAACTCTTTGCCATAGTGATGCAGGTGGCAGTCGGGAATGGCGGTGACCTTGGCCACTGCCGGTACCTCGCCGATGAAGTTGAGCATGGCGCTTTCACCCACCTTGGCGGTGGAACCCAACGGCAGGCCGGCAATGGCCCGCAGATGGTTCTCGAACTGACTACATTCGGCCCCTTCGATAGTCCAGTGACCGGAGTTATGCACCCGCGGGGCGATCTCGTTGGCCTTCAGGCCACCATCCACCTCGAAGAACTCGAAGGCCAGCACGCCGACGTAATTCAGCTTGTCCAGCACGCGCCCGGCGTAGTTCTCCGCCTGGGCCTGCAAGGGGTGCTCGGTGCTGGCCACCGACAGTCGCAGAATGCCTTGCTCGTGGGTGTTGTGCACCAGCGGGTAGCAGCGGGTATCGCCATCGCGGCTGCGCACGGCGACCAGCGAGACTTCACCGGTAAAAGGCACGAAGCCTTCCAGAATGCAGGGCACGCTGCCCAGTTCGGCGAAGGCGTCGATGACATCTTCCGGTTGGCGCAACAGTTTCTGACCCTTGCCGTCATACCCCAGAGTGCGGGTCTTCAGCACGGCGGGCAGGCCGATATTCTGCACAGCATTATTCAGATCAGCCTGGCACTGGATATCCGCAAACTCGGGCGTGGGGATGCCCAGTTCCCGGAACATGGACTTCTCGAACCAGCGATCGCGGGCGATGCGCAGCGACTCTGCATTGGGGAATACCGGCACATGTTGCTCGAGAAAGGCCACGGTTTCCGCCGGCACGCTCTCGAATTCGAAGGTCACCACGTCGGCATCTTCGGCCAACTGGCGCAGTTGCTCGCGATCGTCATAGGCTGCGCAGAGATGCTCGCCCAGGGCGGCGGCGCAGGCGTCCGATGCCGGGTCGAGAAAGGCGAACTGCTGACCCAGTGGCGTACCCGCCAGAGCCAGCATGCGTCCGAGTTGACCACCACCGATGATGCCGATTTTCATGATTGCTTCCTCAAACCTGACGTGGGTCCGGATTATCCAGCACGGTATCGGTCTGCCGGCTACGGAAATCCTGCAAGGCCTGATGATATTGCGGATGGCGGCCACCCAGAATACTTGCTGACAGCAGCGCTGCGTTGACCGCCCCGGCCTTGCCGATGGCCAAAGTAGCTACGGGCACGCCAGCTGGCATCTGCACGATCGATAGCAGCGAGTCGACGCCCGATAGCATTGACGACTGCACCGGCACGCCGAGTACCGGCAGGTGAGTCTTGGCCGCACACATGCCAGGCAGGTGCGCAGCGCCACCCGCGCCAGCGATAATCACCTCGATGCCGCGCCCGGCGGCCTGTTCGGCATAGTCGAACAGCAGATCGGGGGTGCGGTGCGCAGATACCACCTTCACTTCGTAGGGGATACCCAGCTGCTCCAGCATGTCTGCCGTGTGGCTCATGGTAGACCAGTCGGACTTGGAGCCCATGATCACGCCAACCAGTGCGGTCATTGTCGTGCCTCTTGATGACGAAAAACAAAGCCACGCATAGGCGTGGCTCGAAAAGAATACAGGCCAGGTGGCCATGATCCGCGATTATAACCCAAAGCGGGCGACGGACCAGCCGACGTTCGTCAGTAACGCGGGCGTGGTGTCGCCATCGGCAGCGGACCATCACCGATCCGGCGGAACTCGCCTTTTTCGGTATCGTAGGCGCGGATCTGGCTGGTTTCGATATCGTACACCCAACCGTGGATGAACAGATCGCCGCGGGCCAGGCGTGAAGCGACCGAAGGATGGGTGGCCAGGTGACCGAGTTGGGCAACCACGTTTTCCTCGGTGAGGATGCCGAGGGTAGTGTGATCGGCGCAGCCACAGTTTTCCTGGACCACGATCTTGGCCACTTCCGAATGTTGCAGCCAGGCTTTTACCGTGGGCATGCCTTTCAGCTGGGAGGGCTCCAGCACGGCTTTCATGGCACCGCAATCGGAGTGACCGCAGATGATGATGTGCTTGACGCCGAGGGCGACCACGGCATATTCGATGGCGGTGGAAACGCCACCCATCATCTGACCGTAGGGGGGGACGACGTTGCCGACGTTACGGGTGACGAACAGATCACCGGGCGAACTCTGGGTGATCAGTTCGGGCACCACGCGCGAATCGGCGCAGGTGATGAACATCGCCTTGGGCGTCTGCTCAAAAGCGAGTTTTCTGAACAGCTCTTCCTGCTGGGGGTACACCTCTTCATGGAAGTGCATGTAGCCGTCAATGATCTGTTGCAGGGCATTGTCATCATCAGCATTTTTCAGTTTTTTGTAGGGCATGGCTTACGCTCGCTGGTTCGGTATGAGCGGGGAGCCTGCCGGCCCCCCGCTATGCTCAGGCCTCGATCTCGATCAATATCTCACCTGGGTTGACGCGATCACCCTTGGCTACATGCACGGCCTTGACGGTGCCGTCGATTGCCGCCTGGATCTCGCTTTCCATCTTCATCGCTTCGCTGATCAGCACCGCCTGGCCGGCCTTGACCTTGTCGCCTTCGGCCACCAGCACATCGACGATATTGCCAGGCATGCTGGTGGTGACATGGCCCGGTTTGGTGGCGTGTTGACGGGCTTTGCCGCCAGCGCCGCCGACGAATTGATTGAGTTCTTCGAGGACAACTTCTTCAGGCATGCCATCCACGCTCAGGTAGAAATGGCGAGTGCCGTCCCCTTTGACGCCCACACCGGTGATATCGATACGGTAACTTTCACCGTGCACGTCAATCATGAACTCGGTCGCCACGCCTTCGGCGGCAAGCGGTTTGTTGTCACCATCCGGAATCGGCAGCAGCACTTCCGGTTCCAGGGTGCCGGCGGCGCGTTCTTCAAGGAACTTGCGCCCAATATCGGGGAACATGGCGAAGGTCAGCACGTCTTCTTCGCTTTTCGCCAGGCTGCCGATTTCATTGCGCAGGCGATCCATTTCCGGCTTCAGCAGATCCGCCGGGCGCACGTCGATCACGCTCTCGTCACCGATGGCTCGCACCTGCACATCCGGGTTGATGGTGCCGGGCGCCTGACCGTAGCGACCCTGCAGGTACAGTTTCACCTCATTGGTAATGGTCTTGTAGCGCTCGCCGGCCAGCACGTTGAATACCGCCTGAGTGCCCACGATCTGCGACGTCGGTGTCACCAGTGGTGGGTAACCGAGGTCGGCGCGCACCCGCGGGATTTCATCGAATACGTCCTGAATACGATTCAGCGCGCCCTGTTCCTTCAATTGGTTGGCCAGGTTGGACATCATGCCGCCCGGTACCTGGTTGATCTGCACCCGGGTATCCACACCGGTGAAGGGGCTTTCGAACTGGTGGTATTTCTTGCGTACTTCCATGAAGTACATGCTGATTTCCTGAATCAGCTCCAGATCCAGGCCGGTGTCATAGGGTGTGCCCTTGAGCGCCGCGACCATGGATTCGGTACCTGGATGGCTGGTACCCCAGGCCATGGAGCCGATGGCGGTATCGATATTGTCCGCACCGCACTCGATGGCCTTGAGCTGACACATGGCAGCCAGGCCGGCGGTGTCATGGGAATGAATGAACACCGGCAGGCTGGTAGCCGCTTTTAGCGCTTCGACCAGTTCGCCAGTGGCGAACGGGGTCAGCAGACCGGCCATGTCTTTCACCGCCAGGGAGTCAACACCCATGGCTTCCAGGGTCTTGGCCTGCTCGACGAACAGCTCAACCGTATGCACCGGGCTGGTGGTATAGCAGATGGTGCCCTGGGCATGCTTGCCCGCGGCCTTGACGGCGGAGATGGCGGTACGCAGGTTACGCACATCGTTCATCGCATCGAAGATGCGGAACACATCGATGCCATTGACCGCGGCCTTGGCGACGAAGGCGCGGACCACGTCATCGCTGTAGTGGCGGTAGCCGAGCAGGTTCTGACCGCGCAGCAGCATCTGCAAACGGGTATTGGGCAGCGCGGTGCGCAGCTGGCGCAGGCGTTCCCAAGGGTCTTCCTTGAGGAAGCGCACACAGGCGTCGAAGGTGGCGCCGCCCCAGACTTCCAGCGACCAGTAGCCTACCTGGTCCAGTTTCGGACAGATCGGCAGCATATCTTCGGTGCGCATGCGCGTGGCCAGCAGCGACTGGTGGGCATCGCGCAGAATGGTATCGGTAACGTTGATGCGTTTCTTGCTCATGGTGCATTCCTCATCGGCGGCAAGCGTCTGGCTTGCGGCACAAAATCAAAGTCCGGCGTAAGCGGCGATGGCGCCGGCGATGGCCAGGGCCAGGGCTTCGGGTTTGTTCTTGGTCGAGTAGTTGGTCAGCTCCGGATGGGTGTCGACAAAGCTGGTATTGAAGACGCCGCTGCGGAAATCCGGATTCTTGAGGATCTGTTGATAATACAGCTCGGTGGTCTTGACCCCATGCAGGTGCATGTCATCCAGTGCCCGGTAACCCCGATCCATGGCGTCTTCCCAGTTATTCGCCCAGACGATCAGCTTCAGGCACATCGAATCGTAGTAGGGCGGAATGGTGTAACCGGTGTAGATCGCCGTATCCACCCGTACACCCGGGCCACCCGGTGCGTAATAGCGGGTGATCTTGCCGAAGGAGGGAAGAAAGTCGTTCTTCGGGTCCTCGGCGTTGATACGAAACTGGATGGCGTAGCCGCGGTGCTCGATATCTTCCTGCTTGACTGACAGGGGCAGGCCGGAGGCGATGCGGATCTGCTCGCGGACGATGTCGATCCCGGTGATCTGCTCGGTGATGGTGTGTTCCACCTGCACCCGAGTGTTCATCTCCATGAAATAGACTTCATTGTCCGCCAGCAGAAATTCCACGGTACCGGCGTTCTCGTAACCCACTGCCTGGGCCGCACGCACTGCCAGGTCACCGATATAGGCGCGCTGCTCGGGCGTCAGCTGCGGGCTGGGGGCGATCTCGATCAGCTTCTGGTTGCGGCGCTGGATCGAGCAGTCACGTTCGTACAAGTGCACGGTGTTGCCGAAGCTGTCAGCCAGCACCTGGGCTTCGATGTGCTTGGGATTGACGATGCATTTTTCCAGAAACACATCGGCGCTGCCGAAAGCCTTGGTCGCTTCGGATATCACCCGCGGCCAGGCCTGCTCCAGCTCTTCCTTGCTGTTGCAACGGCGGATGCCACGCCCGCCGCCACCCGAAGTGGCCTTGAGCATCACCGGATAGCCGACCCGGTCCGCCTCGCTCAGCGCTTCCTGCAAATCCTTCAGGTTGCCCTCGGTGCCCGGGGTTACCGGCACTCCAGCGGCAATCATGCTGCGCCGCGCTTCGGTCTTGTCACCCATGCGGGCGATCACCTCGGCCGAGGGACCGATAAATTTGATCCCCCGTTCGCTGCAAATGCGCGCCAGTTCGGCATTTTCCGACAGGAAGCCGTAGCCGGGGTGCAGTGCATCGCAGCCGGTCTCGACCGCCAGGTTGACCAGTTGCCGGGCGTTCAGGTAGCCGGCCAGGGGGTCGCTGCCGACGTTATAGGACTCATCGGCGCGTTTGACATGCAGCGCATAGCGGTCCGCATCCGAATGGATGGCCACCGAGCGAATGCCCATTTCCGCGCAGGCGCGGACGATGCGGACAGCAATCTCGCCACGGTTGGCAATCAGGATTTTCTTGATCACATCCCTTTCCTCTGTTGGGTGATCGGGGGTGAACTCAACATACAACCGCAGCATGAATGATTAAAAATGAGTATTTGTTGGATTACTTATAAGTAATTACTAATATATTGCCTATCCAACATCAGCGGAGAGGTTCGATGCGCAAAGAATTGCACCGGATAACACTGCGCCAGCTCCAGGTATTCCGCAGTCTGTGTGCCACCTTGTCCTATAGCCGAACGGCCGAGGAGATGGCGCTGACCCAGCCGGCGGTGAGTCTGCAGATGCGCCAGCTGGAAGAGCTGGTCGGGCAGCCGCTGTTCGAATACGTGGGCCGCAAGCTCTATCTGACCGACGCCGCCACCATCCTGCTGGCCGCCAGCGGCGATATCTTCAATCGGCTGGAAATCCTCGACATGCAGCTGTCCGCACTGCAGGGCACCCTGCATGGCGAGTTGCGGCTGGCGGTGGCGAGCAGCATCCAGTATCTGACCCCGCACCTGCTGGCGGCCTTCCGCCAGCGTCACCCGGAGGTGAGCTTCCGGCTGGAAGTCAGCACCCGTGCGGAGGTGATTCGCCGTTTGCGTGACAACCTCGATGATGTGGTGCTGGTGGGGATGGTACCGGCGGATCGGGCGCTGGATTTCTTCCCGTTCCTGAACAACCCGGTGATCGCCGTGGCGGCGCCGGATCATCCGCTGGCCGCGCGGCAGCAGCTTGGCCTGGCCGAGCTGGAGTCGCAGATGGTACTGGTGCGCGAAATCGGCTCGGGGGTCCGCAAGGCCTGCGACGAGTTTTTCCAGCAGAAACGGGTGCATCTGCAGCGGGTAATGCAGATGGGCTCGGGGGAAACGGTGGTGCAATCGGCGATCGCCGGGCTGGGTATCGGCTTGGTCTCGGCGCATAGCGCCGCACCCTGGTTGCGTAATGGCCAATTGGCGCGCCTGGATTTCACCGACCTGCCACTGTTTCGCAGCTGGTGTGCAGTGCATGCCCGGGGTAAGCGCCTGAGCCCGGTGGCTGAAGCCTTCCTGGCCTTCTTGCGGGAGGAACGGGCCTTGATCAAACAGCTGGCGGAGCCCTTTAGCTGATCGACCAGCGGTGAAAGCCGAAGGCTGACAGTATCGAGGCGGCATGCTTGAATGATTCAAAGCCTGTCCAGTAGCGGCTAAATGTCCAATAATGGCGCGCCTTGGCTGGGGAGTTGTTAATTCCGCCGAGGCACTGCCACTTCAAACACATAGATAGGAAACACGATAATGGGTCTGGTCCTGATTCTGATCGCACTGATTGTCTTTATCGTCCTGGCGACAACGCGATTCAAACTGCATCCCTTCCTGGCCCTGCTCGGAGCCGCGCTGTTGGCCGGCTTCGCCTACCAATTGCCGGTCCTGGAGATCGCCGGGCACATCACCCGCGGCTTCGGCGGCATACTCGGTTACATCGGTATCGTCATCGTGTTCGGCACCATCATCGGGGTGATCCTCGAGCGCAGCGGCGCCGCCATCACCATGGCGGAAACGGTGATTCGCTTGCTTGGAGAGCGTTTCCCGACGCTAACGGTATCGATCATCGGTTATCTGGTATCGATTCCCGTATTCTGTGACTCTGGCTACGTTATTCTCAACTCGTTGAAAAATGCCCTGGCCGCGCGGATGAAGGTATCGGTAGTGGCGATGAGTGTGGCCCTGGCCACCGGCCTGTACGCGACCCATACCTTCGTACCGCCCACCCCCGGCCCGATTGCTGCAGCCGGTAACCTGGGTCTGGAGTCCAATCTCGGGCTGGTGATCCTGGTCGGTCTGGTGGTGGCGTTCATCACTGCCATGGCCGGTATGCTGTGGGCCAATCGCTTTATCGGCAAGGACATCGAACTGGAAGACGATGGCGCGCCGATCATGGACAGCAACGATTACCAGGCGATGCGCGACAGCTACGGTGAACTGCCGAGCCCGGTAAAGGCCTTTGCTCCCATCTTCGTGCCGATTGTCCTGATCTGTCTGGGCACGGTGGTCAATCTGCCGGCACGCCCGGTGGGCGAAGGTGCACTGTATACGCTGGGTACCTTCCTCGGTCAGCCGATCTTCGCGCTGGCGATTGGCCTGGCGTTGGCCTGTACCCTGCTCAAGTCGGATAACAAGCGTCAGGAGCTGCATGACCGTGTTACCGAAGGGTTGGTGGCTGCGGCCCCGATCCTGCTGATCACTGGTGCCGGTGGCGCCTTCGGTACCATGCTCAGCGCCACGCCGCTGGGGGATTATCTGGGCCAGACCCTGTCGACCTTGGGCATCGGCCTGTTCATGCCGTTCCTGGTAGCCGCTGGTCTCAAGACCGCGCAGGGTTCCAGTACCGTTTCCCTGGTCACCACCTCGGCCTTGGTTGCGCCGCTGCTCGGTCAGCTGGGGCTGGACAGCGAGATGGGTCGGGTACTGACGGTCATGGCGATCGGTGCCGGTGCGATGACCGTTTCCCACGCCAATGACAGCTTCTTCTGGGTGGTTACTCAGTTCAGTCGCATGAAGGTAGCGACCGCTTACCAGGCGCAAACCATGGCCACGCTGGTCCAGGGTATTGTCGGCATCATTACCGTGTGGCTGTTCAGCCTGGTGCTGCTGTGATGAAGCTGGTAATCGCTCCCGACTCGTTCAAGGAAAGCCTCAGCGCCGAGGATGTGGCCAGCGCCATTGCCCGGGGCTGGCAGACAGTCTACCCCGACGCGGATATCCGCCTGTGTCCCATGGCCGATGGCGGCGAAGGCACGGTGGATGCGGTATTGGCTGCCAGCGGGGGCGAGCGGCGCGAGCTGACTGTGCGCGGCCCGCTCGGCCAGCCGGTGCAGGCCCACTGGGGCTGGCTGGAAGATGGTCAGGCGGTGATCGAAATGGCGGCCGCCAGTGGCCTGCACTGGGTCGAACCGGCCCAGCGTGATGCCCGTATCACCACCAGCTACGGCACCGGTGAATTGATATTGGCGGCGCTGGATGCCGGTGCCCGGCGCATCATTCTGGGTATCGGCGGCAGCGCCACCAATGACGGCGGTGCCGGGGTCCTGCAGGCGTTGGGAGTACGGTTGCTGGATGCCGCTGGCGAGCCACTGGCACCAGGCGGCGCGGCGCTGATCGACCTGCAGCGCATCGAGCTGGATGGCCTGGATCCGCGTCTGGCGGCTGTCGAAGTACTGGTGGCCGCGGATGTGGATAACCCGCTGTGCGGCCCGCGCGGCGCTTCCCATGTATTCGGTCCGCAGAAGGGCGCCAATCCCGCGCAAGTGGAGCAACTGGACCGGGCGCTGGAGCATTATGCCGATGTCATGGCCGCTGCCCTGGGCGAGGATGTGCGCAACGTGCCGGGTGTTGGTGCGGCCGGCGGTCTGGGTTTTGCCGCCTGTGCGGTACTGGGTGCCGGCTTCCGGCCAGGCATTGAGCTGGTGGCGGAATTGTCGGGGCTGGCCGCGGCCATGCAGGGTGCTGATCTGGCCATTACCGGCGAAGGTCGGCTGGACGGCCAGAGTCTGCACGGCAAGACCCCAGTGGGTGTAGCGCGCGTTGCCCAGGCCGCCGGGGTACCGGTAATCGCGCTGGCCGGTAGCCTTGGTGAGGGTTATCAGCGGCTGTACGAAGCGGGCATCGATGCCGCCTTCAGCCTCACACCGGGTCCGATCAGCCTGGAGCAGGCCTGCCGCGATGCGGCGGCGGAACTGTCCGCACGGGCGACCGATCTGGCGCGCTTCTGGCAGTTGGCAGATAAAAAAGCCCGGCGCTGAGGCCGGGCAAGTGCTTGACGCAGAGCGTACCTGTCCTACATGCCCAACCATTCGGGCAGTGCCAGGGATATGAATGGCACGTAGGTAACCAATATCAGGAACACCAGCATCATCAGCAGCCACGGCGACACCGCCCTGATGGTGCGGGTCAGCGGCATGCCGGTAACCGCCGAGGTGACGAACAGGTTAAGCCCGGTCGGTGGCGTGATCAGGCCGATCTCCATGTTCACCACCATGATGATGCCTAGGTGGATCGGGTCGATGCCCAACTGTGTGGCGATCGGGAACAGGATCGGCGCCAGGATCAGGATGATCGCCGACGGTTCCATAAAGGTCCCCGCGACCAGCAGTACGATATTGACCACGATGAGGAACTCGATGGGGCTGAAGCCCTGTGCCACCACCCACGCGGTGATCGACTGCGGGATCTGCTCGGTGGTCAGTACGTGGGCGAAGAGCATGGCATTGGCGATGATGAACATCAGCACCACACT
Organism: Halopseudomonas bauzanensis; assembly: GCF_900114735.1. Classification (GTDB taxonomy): domain Bacteria; phylum Pseudomonadota; class Gammaproteobacteria; order Pseudomonadales; family Pseudomonadaceae; genus Halopseudomonas; species Halopseudomonas bauzanensis. The sequence goes on from NZ_FOUA01000002.1 coordinate 261,170, forward strand.
GAGCTTGGCGGCTTCGATCACCGTCCCGGGACACTGGCGGAAAGTCATGTCGCGATGGATAAAGATCGCCACGAAGGCTGCATAGATCGCTGCGACTGCGGCGGCCTCGGTGGGTGTGAACATGCCCGAGTAGATGCCCCCGAGGATGATCACGATCAACAGCAGGCCCCAGATGGCGCGACGGCCGGTGCGCAGCACTTCCTGGAAGGAGGCGCGCGGAAGCGCCGGCATGTCCTTGATGTGGGCAAGAATGTAGATGGCTGCCATCAGGAACAGGCCGAGTAGCAGGCCTGGCACCACACCGGCCATGAACAACTTGCCGACCGAGGTCTCGGTAGCAGTGGCATACACCACCATGACGATGGATGGCGGGATCAGGATGCCCAGGGTACCGGCGTTACAGACGATACCGGCGGCGAAGTCCTGCTTGTAGCCGGAGCGCACCATACCGGCGATGACGATGGAGCCCACGGCGGCCACGGTGGCCGGCGAGGAACCACTCAATGCGGCGAACAACATGCACGCCAGAATCGCGGCAATGGCCAGGCCGCCCTTGATGTGGCCGACACAGGCATTGGCAAAGTCGATCAGGCGATGGGCCACGCCGCCAGTGGTCATGAAGGCGCCCGCCAGGAGGAAGAACGGAATCGCCATCAGGGTGTAGTGTTCGCTGCTTTCGAACAGCTTGATGGCCAGCGAGCGCACCGAGTCGTTGCTGAACATCAGAATGGTCATGGCCCCGGACAGACCGAGGGAGATCGCCACCGGGATACCGATGAACATCAGCGCGAACAGGGCAAGGAACAGGAAGGCAATGGTCATTGTTTAGCCTCCTCGGCCGTGTTTGCTGTGGCGAGTTTCAGGGCATCCTCGGCTTCGCCGTGGCCGCCCAGGCCCAATTGCTGGTTGCGCAGGATGCGCACGAACACCTGAAGGAAGCGCAGGAACATGAGGCTGAAGCCGATGGGGACGATCATCACGATATGCCACTGCATGATGCCGAAGCGATCGAGGTCTTCGGCTCCGATGCCGGCGCGCAGCAGCGCGGCGACCCATTCCTCACTGGAGTAGGCCATCAACGCGCAATAGGCGAGACAGATGCCGACGGCAAGCAGGGCGACGCCCTTCTGCGCCCGCAGGCTGAAATTGCGTACCAGCAGATCGACACCGATGTGGGCGCCGATACGCACGCCCCAGGCCAGGCCGACGAAGATCAGCCAGCCGAACATGGCTTTGGACAGGGCGATGCTCCAGGTCATTTCCTGGGCCAGGAAGAGGATGCTATCGCCGATCGAGAACAATGCATCCTCGGCAAGGGGAATCGTATCGGCGAGTGAATAGAACACCGAATAGAGGTTGTTGAGTACCACGTAGAGGAAGGTGACCAGCGTCATTCCCGATAACAGGATGAACACCAGGGCCTCCTCCAAATGGTTCCAGGCACGAGCGACAGGGTTCATGCAGGGTCTCCGTCAGGGGAACGGTCAATGGGAGAGTGAGTAAGCCCCGGGTGGGGCTGCGGCGCTGCGTGCAGTGACGCAGCGCCGCCCGACCGGCTTCAGTCGGCCTGGTTGGACCGTCCAGCGGCCTGGATCAGCTCGGCGCCGATCTCGTCTTCGAACTTCTCCCACACCGGGCGCATGGCGTCGCGCCATTGTTCACGTTGCTCGGGGGTCAGGTTGATGATCTCGGTGGTGCCGGCATCGAGAATGCGCTGCTTGTCACGCTGGTTCAGCTCCTCGGCCTGTTTGTTCACCGCCACTGTGACTTCGGCGAGGATCGCGGTCAGTTCATTGCGGATATCTTCAGGCAGACCATCCCAGAACTTGGTGTTGGTAATCACCATGTAGTCCAGCACGCCGTGGTTGGACTCGGTGATGTATTCCTGCACTTCGTGCATCTTCTGGCTGTAGATGTTCGAGTAGGGGTTCTCGGCACCGTTGACCACACCGGTCTGCAGGCCCTGGTAGACCTCGGCGAAGCTCATCTTGCGCGGTGCGGCGCGCAACGCCTTGAACTGCTCGTCGAGCACGGCGGAAGCCTGCACGCGGAACTTCAGGCCACGGGCATCCTTGGGCTCATGCAGCGCCTTGTTGGCAGACAGCTGCTTCATGCCGTTGTGCCAGTAGCCGAGGCCGGTAATGCCCTTGTCCGCCATGGAGGTCAGCAGTGCCAGGCCTTCCGGGCTTTGCTGGAAGCGGTCGACGGCCTCGATGTCATCGAACAGGAACGGCAGGTCGAAGATCTGGATCTGCTTGGTGTAGTGCTCGAACTTGGCCAGCGACGGGGCGATGATGTGCACGTCGCCGAGCAGCAGCGCTTCCATTTCCTTGCCATCACCGAACAGCGAGGAGTTCGGGTAGACCTGAACGGTCACCTGACCGGGCAGGCGCTCTTCGACCAGCTTCTTGAACAGCAGTGCGCCTTGGCCTTTGGGGGTGTGCTCGGCAACCACGTGGGAGAACTTGATGGCGATCGGATCGGCCTGGACCAGGCCAGCCAGACTCAGCGTCAGGGCGCAAGCCAGCGCCTTGGCAGTCAGTTTGAACATGTGAGTGCTTCCTCTTGTTTTTAGTTTTACTGGTCAGGCGCCGTAGCACCGAACCGTTGAGGGCGAACGAGGTTGGTTCAGGCGCCCTGTCAAAGCTAAGAGCAAGGGCCATGCCAGTCTGCTATCAGTGGTGTGGGAAAGCTTGGTAGAAGGCCGCCAGACCAGATGGCATCAGGCCTGGCGTGTTGCGAGGAGGTTGCTTGGGGCGGTACCGGAGGCTGTGGAGCCCGAGCTGTTTGGCGGAAACCCGCCGGTCAGTCGAGGTCTTCTGGCGAGCTTCCGCCAACCGGTGTGAAGCTCAGTCCGTGCTTGCGCAGTTTGTCGTGCAGTGTTTTGCGCGGGATGCCGAGGGCCTCGGCGAGGCTGCGCAGGGAATTGTGTGGATGATCCAGTTCGGCGGCGATCAGGGCGCGCTCGAAGGCCTCGACCTGGACGCCCAGGTTGCCACTCAGTGCGGCGCTGTCGGTCAGGCCCTCCTGACCCGGTTCCAGTTCAAGGTCCAGGCCCAGGGCGAAGCGTTCAGCGGCGTTCTGCAGCTCGCGCACGTTGCCCGGCCAGGCATGACGTAGCAGCATGGCGCGCTGGCCGGCCGGTAACTCGCGGGTGGGCAGGCCATGGCGGCTGCTGGCGCCCATGGCGAAATGCTGGAACAGCAGCAACGGATCTTCGCCGCGCTCGCGCAGCGGTGGAATACGCAGGGGGGCGACATTCAGCCGGTAATACAGGTCGGCTCGGAAGCGGCCCTGGTCGGCGGCCTGGCGCAAGTCTTCCTTGGTGGCGGCAATCACGCGGATATCCAGCGCAATCGACTGGTTGCCGCCCAGGCGCTCGACCACCCGTTCCTGCAACAGGCGCAGCAGCTTGACCTGCACCTCCAGGCTCATGCTCTCGATCTCATCGAGAAACAGGGTGCCGCCGTTGGCGAATTCGAACTTGCCGATACGGCGCCTCGAAGCGCCGGTAAAAGCCCCCGGCTCGTGACCGAACAGCTCGCTTTCCACCACCGACTCGGCCAGGGCGCCGGCATTGATGGCGACAAAGGGACCGTTACGGCGGCTGGACAGGTCATGCAGGGCGCGGGCGACCACTTCCTTGCCGGTGCCAGTCTCGCCGAGGATCAGCACATCGCTGTTGATGCCGGCGAGGGCACCTATCTGTTCATGCAGGCGGCGCATGGCCGGTGACTGGCCGATCAGCCGGCCAGCCAGTTCCTGGCGGTCAGCCAGCGCCAGGCGCAGGCTGCGGTTGTCCAGCACCAGTTGGCGCACAGCCAGGGCACGGCGCACGCTGTCGAGCAGGGTGTCGTTGGCGAAGGGCTTTTCCAGAAAGTCGTAGGCACCGGCGCGCATGGCCTGGACCGCCAGGGGGACGTCGCCGTGGCCGGTGATCAGCAGCACTGGCAGTTCGGCGTCCTGCTCATGCAGCTGTTGCAGCAATTGCAGGCCGTCGAGGCCGGGCATGCGGATATCGCTGACCAGCACACCCGGCCAGTCATGCGGAATACGCGTAGCCAGGCCATTGGCGTCGCCAAGGCTGAGGACCTTGAGCCCGGCCAGGTCGAGGGTCTGGCTGAGCGCCTGGCGCAGATGGGCGTCATCGTCGATCAGCACCACCTGGATATGGTTACCGATACTGTTATCGCTGGTCATGATCAGAAATCCTCGGTGGGCTGGAGATTGACGCCCGGGCTGGCCAGGCGCAGGCGCAGGGTCAGCAGCGCGCCGCCGTCCGGATGATTGGCCAGCAGCAGTTCGCCGCCCAGGGCGCGCATCAGGGTATCGCAGATGGACAGGCCGAGGCCGAGGCCCTGGGCGCTGGTCTTGGTGGTGAAGAACGGCTCGCGGGCGTGCTCCAGGGCATCATCGGAAAAACCGGGGCCGTTGTCGCGCAGCAGCAGGTGGATGTACTCACCATGCTGCTCGGTGCTGATCCAGATGCGCCGCGGCGGGGCTTTCTCGCTCAAGGCGTCGAGGGCATTGGCGAGCAGGTTGCCGAGTACCTGGCGCAGGCGTGTCTCGCCGGCCTGGACCCAGATGGTCGCCTCCGGCAGGTCACGGCTCAGCTCCACATCCAGCTCCCGGCGGCGTTTGGCCAGCAGCGCCATGGTGTCGTCCAGTGCCGGTTGCAGGGCGACCCGTGCCGGGGCATGGCGATCACGGCGGGCGAAGGCGCGCAGGTGGGCGATGATCGACGCCATGCGCCCGGTCAGCTCGCTGATCAAGCCGAGGTTGGTACGGGCATCATCGGTGCGCTGATGGTCGAGCAGGGTGGCGGCGTTCTCGGCATAGCTGCGGATCGCCGCCAGCGGCTGATTGAGTTCGTGGCTGATGCTGGCGCTCATGGTTCCCAATGCCGACAGCTTGCCGGCCTGCACCAGCTCGTCCTGGGCGCGCACCAATCCCTGCTGGGCCTGTTCGCGTTCCAGCACTTCCTGCTTGAGCCGGTCGTTGAGTTGCTCCAGGTCGAGGGTGCGTTCCAGCACACGCTGCTCCAGTTCGGCGCGGGCGCGGGCGTCCAGAGCGATGCGCTCGAGATAGTGGCGGCGGCGCAGTATCAACAGGCTGAATAGCAGCAGCAACACCAGCAGGGTGGCGCCGCCCACCGCCAGGGCGGTGCGCACCGGGCGATCGAGCAGCAGTCGAGGCGCCATGATACTGACCGTCCACTCGGTTTCCGGCAGGTGACTGCTCTGCACCAGCCAGGCACCCGGATCGAACGGCAATGGTCGTGGCGACAGGGTCGGATAGGGCTGGTTGGCGGCAATATTGGCACGTTCCTCGTCGCTCAACGGGCGGGTGGCATGGAATCTCCACTCGGGGCGCGAGGTGAGGATGACCACGCCATTGCTGTCGGTAACCATCAATTGCTCGGGGGTGTTGCCCCACAGGGTTTCGGTATGGTCGAGATCGACCTTGACCACCAGCACACCGATCTTGCGCTCCTGTTCATGCATGGCATAGGCGAAGTAGTAGCCGCGCTTGCCGGAGGTGGTGCCGAGGCCGAAGAACTGTCCCAGCTGGCCGGACAGAGCCTCGCGAAAGTACGGGCGGAAGTCGAAGTTGCCGCCGACGAAGCTATCGGGCTGGTCCCAGTTGGAGGCAGCCAGGGTATGGCCCTTGGGGTTCAGCAGGTAGATCACATCGGCACCGGTCTGCTCGCGGATCTGCGCCAGCAACTGGTTGGCCTGCTGCAGTATCGCGCTATCGGTAGGGGCATGCATGGCGCTACGCAGATCCGGCAGGTCACCGAGGATCTGCGGCAATACCTCGAAGCGACGCAGGGTGCCGAGCAGGTTGGCGATGTACAGATCGAGGGTCTGGCGATTCTGTTCGATCAGTACGCCGCGGTAGTAGCGCTCGGCCAGGTGCTGCACCGGCCATAACAGCGGCACCAGCAGCAGCGCCAGCAACGCCAAGCTGCGCCAGCGCGGGCGATGCGGAGTCCTGGTTGCCGGGGTATGCGAAGTCTGGTCCATCGCTGCATTATGCACGTTTGCAGCGCTGGTAAAGAGCCCCGCCCTGAAGTCAGGTCTGCGGTTTGGACGCTGGCGTCGAGCATCCGATGCAGGCGTCCGGTATCCGGATCAGAGCGTGGGCCGGGGCAGCACGCCGTGGTCATGATGGCTCATCAGTTCCGGAAAGTCGCGCAGTTGGGCATTCAATGCCTGGGCTTCGCGATAATCCTCGATCGCCCGGCGATAGGCCATACGCCGCTTGTCTTCCTGCCGTCGGCGCTCGTTGCGCACGCTCTTGACGGATTCACCTGCAAAGTCTGGAACGAAAGCCATGCTGTCGCCTCCCGGAGCATTGAACATGATATGGGCGAGCCCATCTTGCGACCTTCGGGATGACCGATTGATGACGGTTACGCTGCAATTTCGGGACAGCTGCCCGGCGGCAGCGAGCCCATGAAGGACCCGGCGCTGCGTCGCTCTGCCGCAGTGATGGAATAAATTATCAATTGCGACTGATTATCATCAATAGTACTGTCCTGCTGAACCGCCCATGTCGGGCCTTTCCAGGAGGATCAATCATGCAGACTTCATTTCGCCTATTCGCCGGGATCATCGCCCTCAGCCTGAGCGCGGCCGGCTGGGCCGGCGATTCGGCAACGCGTACCGCCCATGCCAAGGGTGAGCCCGCGGAAACCCTGCAGCAGGCGGTCACCAACATGCGCGAGTACAACGCGAAACTGGAAGCCTTGCTGGCGAAGGATGAGCTGACAGCGATGGAGATGCATGAAGTACACATGCTGACCTACACCCTGGAAAATGCCCTGCAGAAAATCCAGGCGGACCTGGTGGAAACCGCCGAGGTGCTGGAAGAGGTGCATATCGCCTCGGAAACCGGCAAGCCCGAGGTCGTAAAGGAAAAGGGACAGGTTTATCTGCAGGCAACCGGTACGCTGGTACCGTAAGCAGAGCCTTTTAACCCGTTGGCCGGGATGGACCCGGCCGGTCAGGGGCGGTGCCTGAGCTGTTGGCTCAGACCAGCACGCCCTGGCTGCGCAGATAATCGTCGTAGCTGCCGGAGAAGTCCTTGATGCCGGATTCCGACAGCTCGATGATACGGGTGGCCAGCGAGCTGACGAATTCGCGGTCATGGCTGACGAAGATCAGCGTGCCGGGGAAGTTTTCCAGCGCCAGGTTCAGCGCCTCGATGGATTCCATGTCCAGGTGGTTGGTCGGCTCGTCCATGATCATCACGTTGGCCTTCTGCAGGATCAGCTTGCCGAACAGCATGCGGCCCTGTTCACCACCGGAAATCACCTTCACCGATTTCAGGATGTCGTCATTGGAAAACAGCATGCGCCCGAGCGTGCCGCGCACCAGCTGTTCGCCGCCCTGGGTCCACTGGGCCATCCAGTCGAACAGGGTGTAATCGTCGCGGAAGTCTTCCATGTGGTCCTGGGCGAAATAGCCCACATCGGCACTCTCGGCCCACTTCACTGCCCCTGCCTGGGGCGCCATTTCACCGACCAGGGTGCGCAGCAACGTGGTCTTGCCGATCCCGTTGGGACCAATGATGGCGACCCGCTCACCGGCTTCGATCTGCAGGCTGAGGTTCTTGAACAATGCCTCGCCATCAAAACCCTGGCTGACCTGTTCCAGAGTCACTGCCTGGCGGTGCAGTTTCTTGTGCTGGTCGAAGCGGATGAACGGGCTGATCCGGCTCGACGGCTTGACCTCGTCCAGCTGGATCTTGTCGATCTGCTTGGCGCGGCTGGTAGCCTGCTTGGCCTTGGAGGCGTTGGCCGAGAAGCGGCTGACGAAGGTCTGCAGCTCGGCAATCTGCGCCTTCTTCTTGGCGTTGTCCGACAGCAGGCGTTCCCGCGCCTGGGTGGCGGCGGTCATGTACTCATCGTAGTTGCCGGGGAACAGGCGCAGCTCGCCGTAATCCAGATCCGCCATGTGCGTACACACGCTGTTGAGGAAGTGGCGGTCGTGGGAAATGATGATCATGGTGCTGCTGCGGGCCGTGAGAATGTCTTCCAGCCAGCGGATGGTGTTGATATCCAGATGGTTGGTCGGCTCGTCCAGCAGCAGCACATCGGGATCGGAAAACAGCGCCTGGGCCAGCAGCACGCGCAGCTTCCAGCCGGGGGCGACTTCGCTCATCGGGCCGAAATGCTGTTCCAGCGGAATGCCCAGACCCAGCAACAGTTCACCGGCGCGGGACTCGGCGGTATAACCGTCCAGCTCGGCGAACTCGGTCTCCAGCTCGGCCACCGCCATGCCATCGGCCTCGCTCATTTCCGGCAGGGAATAGATACGGTCGCGCTCGGCCTTCACTTTCCACAGCTGCTCATGGCCCATGATCACCGTATCGATCACGCTGTCGTTCTCATAGGCGAACTGATCCTGACGCAGCTTGCCCAGGCGCACATTCTGCTCCAGCATCACCTGACCGCCGGAGGGTTCCAGATCACCGCCGAGGATCTTCATGAAGGTCGACTTGCCGCAGCCATTGGCGCCGATCAGGCCGTAGCGGTTGCCATTGCCGAACTTGACGGAAACGTTTTCGAACAGCGGCTTGGCGCCGAACTGCATGGTGATGTTGGCGGTGGAGATCAAAGGTCAGTCCTGCAGAAAGAGAATGGGCGTCGCGGTAAAGCGGCGGCGCATTGTACTGGCTATGGTGAGTGAGTAACAGCGGTGGGCGGGGGGTACGGATGGATGGTGCGATGTCATTCTGCACCAGGCTCTACTGGAAAGTGACCATGGCTCCTCTGTGCAAGCCTATAATGAACGGAAATATCTTCCCATAAATGACCAGGTCGACAGAGAGCGTCCGGAGAACATGAAAAAACTTATCAAAACCTTGCTTGCTATCAGTGTGTCACTGGCCGTGATACTTGCCCTCTTTCTCTATTGGCCGCTGTACCAGCGTGCTGCACCCCCGGCGGAGAACGAAGAGCCGGTGGATGTGGTGCTGATCGGTGGTGGGATCATGAGTGTGACTCTGGCGACCTATCTGCAGGAATTGGCGCCGGACTGGAACGTGCACCTGTTCGAACGCATGGACGCCGTGGCGCTGGAAAGCTCCAACGGCTGGAACAACGCCGGCACCGGTCACGCTGGTTTTGCCGAACTGAACTACACTCCCGAGCGGGAAGATGGCAGCATTGAAACCAGCCGGGCGGTTAACACAGCCGAGCAGTTCGAAATCTCACGCCAGTTCTGGGCCCACCAGGTCGAGCAGGGACGCCTGTCCACGCCTTCCGACTTCATCAATCCGACTCCGCACATGAGTTTCGTCTGGGGTGATGACAACATCGAGTTCTTGCGCAAGCGCCATGCGGCGATGATCAAGAATCCGTTGTTCTACGGCATGGAGTATTCCGAAGACCCCGAGCAGATCAGCCAATGGGCACCGCTGGTGATGGAAGGTCGCGATCCTGCTCAGAAAGTAGCAGCGACCTACATGCCGTTGGGTACCGACGTCAATTTCGGGGTGATCACCAGCCAGCTGACCGAGTCGCTGCAGCGCAACCCCAATTTCCAGCTGGAATTGAATCATGAAGTGCGTGGTCTGGATCAGAATGATGACAAGACCTGGAACGTCACCGTCCATGATCTCAAGGCTGACACGGAGCGCACCATCAAGTCGCGCTTCGTCTTCATCGGTGCCGGTGGAGCGGCATTGAAACTGTTGCAATTGTCCGGTATTCCCGAATCGCGCAACTATGGAGGTTTTCCGGTGGGTGGCCAGTTCCTGGCCTTCGAATCACCCGAAATCACCGCTCGTCATGAGGTGAAAGCCTACGGCAAGGCCGAAGCCGGTTCGCCGCCGATGTCAGTACCGCACCTGGACGCGCGCAAGCTGGATGGCAAGCCGGTGATGCTGTTCGGGCCATTCGCGCTGCAGAGCACCAAGTTTCTCAAGGACGGCTCCTGGTTTGACCTGTTCTCCTCGGTCAACCACAACAACTTCGCTGGCATGCTGAGTGTCGGCAGGCAGAATCTGGATCTGGTCAAATACCTGGTGCAGCAAGCCAGCCTGAGCGATGCAGATCGTCATGCCGAACTGCTCAAGTACTTCCCCGAGGCCAACCCCGAGGACTGGAAGCTGGTTACCGCCGGGCAGCGTGTGCAGATAATCAAGCTTGACTCCCAGAAGGGCGCGACCCTGCAGTTCGGCACCGAGGTGGTCAGTGACGCCGATGGCACCATCGCCGCCCTGCTAGGCGCCTCGCCAGGCGCATCCACCTCGCCGCCGATCATCCTGAACGTGCTGGCCAAGGTCTTCCCGGAACAGATGGCCGCTGGCTGGAAAGACCGCCTGAACGCCATCATTCCCTCCTACGGGCGCACTCTCAACGACAGCCCGGCGCTGACCAATGAGATCCGCCGTCACACCAGCCAGGCTCTGCAATTGCCTCACGTGGATGTGCCAGAGCAATCTGGGAACGTCCAGGCCCCTCCGATGGAGACCACTGCGGCGGAAGAGGGCGACAATAGAGAGTTTCAGGCGCTGTAACATCAATAGATTGACTGTCTCCGGAATCAGGTTGGACCAATCGGTGTAACCTGATTCCGGAGAGCCTGACATTCGGAATAGCTGCTGGGAATTCTTCTGCTCTGACAGAAGGTACTACCGCCACGCCGCCAGGCTGTCATGCGGACGGTCGATATTGTCGCGGAAGAAATCGCGTAGATGCTGGATGAAGAACGATACCTTGGCCGACAGGTTGAGGCGTTCCAGATAGACGGCGTAGATGTCCGCCGGTGGCGTTTCGTAATCCCCCAATACCTCTACCAACTGCCCGGTGCGCAGATAACTGGCCACATTCCACTCAGCCCGCATGAGGATGCCGTGGCCATCCAGTGCCCAGTTCAAGGCCACTTCGCCGTCATTGGTGCTGAGACTGCCGTGCACCTTTATCGACTCGGTCTGCTTGCCTTTGCTCAGCCGCCATATACCGAAAGCCGAATCGTTCTGGCGCAGCACGATGCAATTGTGCCGGGACAGGTCATCAGGCGTGTCGGGATGACCAAAGGCTTCCAGGTAAACCGGCGCCGCGCACAAACGGCGGCGATTCACTGCGATCTTGCGGGCAATCAATCGGGAATCCGGCAACTCGCCGAAGCGGACCGCCACATCGATGGCGTTATCCGGCAGGTTGATCGGCCGGTCGGTCAGATGCAGTTGCACCTCGACTTCGGGGTAGCGTTTCACGAACGAGGAGATCGCCGGACTGATATGGGTGCGCCCGAAACCCAACGGCGCATTTACCCGCAATAGCCCCTTGGGTTCCGCTCGGCTGCTGGATACCTGGCGCTCCATTTCCTCGATTTCACCCAACAGGCGCTGGGCATTGGTCAGATAGAGCTCGCCCTCGGCAGTCAGACTGATGCTGCGCGTGGTGCGATTGAGCAGGCGCACGCCGAGCCGCTGCTCCAACCTTGCCAGTCGTTTGGACACCGCCGGTGGCGTCAGGTTGAGCTCGCGCGCAGTAGCCGCAAGGCTGCCCAGTTTATTCAGCTGGATGAAGAACGCCAGTTCCGACACCTGGTTCATAGATAACCTGCAGGAAACAATGAAGTGATTTTCATTGTATTACAAACCTTCTTGGAAAACCTTACCGTACTCCCACGCCCATTCCTACAACAATGTGCGGCATCGGTATGCCGCAGACTAACCCGCCTTGTGAGGAGAACGACAATGGATAACCAGGTAGCTGTCCAGTCTCTTACCGATGTTTTAGGCAAGTTCACAGCCTATATCGGTAAGAGGCTGCCAACCGACGTCAAGGAAAAGACCGCCAAGTTGCGCGCTGCAGAAACCAACTCGCTGGCTATCGAAATCTTCGATTCGATGGCCGAGAACCAGGAGGCCGCAGACCGGTTGGATCGCCCGAGCTGTCAGGATACCGGGGTCATCCAGTACTTCATTTCGGCCGGCTCCCGGTTTCCGCTGCTTGGTGAACTCGAAGGTATTCTGGAGAACGCCACGCTGGATGCCACCCGCCTGGGGCCGTTGCGCCACAACGCTGTGGAAACCTTCGATGAGAAGAATACGGGCACCAATACCGGCTCGAAGATTCCATGGCTGGATTGGGAAATCATCCCGGATGCCGATTACGCCGTGATCGACGTCTACATGGCCGGTGGCGGTTGCACTCTGCCGGGGTCGGCCAAGGTGCTGATGCCTGGACAGGGCTATGAAGGGGTGACCGAGTTCGTCTTCGATGTGATTACCTCGCGGGGGGTCAATGCCTGCCCGCCGCTGCTGGTGGGGGTGGGTGTTTCCACCTCGGTGGAGACTGCCGCACGGTTGTCCAAACGGGCGATTCTGCGTCCGGTGGACTCCGAACATCCCAACGCGAATGCGGCACTGATGGAAAAGCTGCTCGAGGAAGGGCTGAACGAGATTGGTATCGGCCCGCAGGGCCTGACGGGTAACACCAGCGTGATGGGGGTGAATATCGAATCTTCCGCACGGCACCCGTCGACTATCGGCGTAGCCGTTTCAACCGGCTGCTGGGCGCATCGTCGCGGCAAGATCCGCATCAATGCCGACCTGTCCTATGACATCCTCTCGCATGAAGGAGTAGTACTGTGATCAAGACCCTTTCCACTCCGATCAAGGATGAAGACCTCGAGAGCCTGAACGTCGGTGACATCGTTTACCTGACGGGACAATTGGTGACCTGTCGCGATGTAGCCCACCGTCGCCTGATCGAACTCAAGCAGCAGTTGCCGGTTGACCTGCAAGGTGGGGCGATCTTCCATGCTGGGCCAATCGTCCGCAAGAAAGATGACGGCAGTTTCGAGATGGTTTCCATTGGCCCAACCACCAGCATGCGCATGGAAAAGTTCGAGAAGGAATTCATCGAGCAAACCGGCGTCAAGCTGATCATTGGCAAGGGCGGTATGGGTCCGGAAACCACCGCCGGCTGCCTGGAGAACAAGGCGGTGCATGCGGTTTTCCCCGGCGGCTGCGCGGTATTGGCTGCCACCAAGGTGGAAGAGATCGAGCGGGCCGAATGGCAGGATCTCGGCATGCCGGAAACCCTGTGGGTGAATCGGGTCCGCGAATTCGGCCCGCTTATCATCTCCATCGATACCAAGGGCAATAACCTGTTCGAGCAGAACAAGGCGCGTTTCAATGAGCGCAAAGGCTCGATCATCGAGAAGATCAACAGCCAGGTGCGTTTCATCAAGTGATCCCTTCATCCGCCACGGCGGCACATGCTTGTCCGTCGTGGTATGGTTGTCAGCTTTTCCACTATCCTTAGCAGTAACTGCACCGTACCGGACCCTCTTCTGGTGACGGTGCATGTAGTGCTTTGTCACTTTGGTACAGATCACAGAGATGAAGACCATGCAGAAAGTCTGCCATCACGAGATGCGCAACGCCTTCCGCGCTTTGCTTGCCCGCTCCGCCTGTTTTCAAACTGCCTCGGTGTTCGACCCGCTGTCGGCCCGTATCGCTGCCGATCTCGGTTTTGAGGTCGGTATCCTCGGTGGTTCGGTCGCCTCCTTGCAAGTGTTGGCGGCACCGGATATCGCCCTGATCACGCTCAGCGAGTTTGCGGAACAGGCCACCCGTATCGGTCGGGTGGCTCGGCTGCCGGTGATTGCCGACGCTGACCACGGCTACGGTAATGCGCTCAATGCCATGCGCACGGTAACCGAGCTGGAGCGTGCCGGGGTCGCCGCACTGACGTTGGAGGATACGTTGCTGCCGGCGCAGTTCGGGCGCAAGTCGTACGACCTTATCAGCGTCGCGGAGGGTGTCGGCAAATTGCAGGCCGCTCGGGAAGCACGCAATGACAGCGCCCTGGCGATCATTGCGCGTACCCACGCCGGTGTGCAGTCGCTTAACGACGTGATCCACCGCACCCGCGCCTATCAGGAAGCAGGCGCCGATGGTATTTGTCTGGTCGGCGTGGAGGACTTCGCCCACCTGGAAGCTATCGCCGAAGGGTTGCGGGTGCCGCTGATGCTGGTGACCTACGGGAATCCGCAGCTACGCGATGACGAGCGCCTGGCCGCGTTGGGTGTACGCATTGTGGTAAACGGACACGGTGCCTACTTCGCTGCAATCAAGGCAACCTACGACAGCCTGCGCGAACAACGTGGTATCGCCCCCGGCAATGGTCTCACTGCCTCGGAACTGGCGACCCGCTACACCAGCCCCGACGAATACCTCGCCTGGGCAGAGCAATATATGAACGTAAAAGAGTAAACAGGCCGCAGCTCCTGCACTGCTTTCTCTTCCCATCATTAAATTCCCATGTCACAGACTGCGCCCTCGTCAGCCTGTGGCACCGGAATCCTGCTGCATCCCTAAAGTTATTTCCCAGCCCCTCGCTCGTTAAAGCCAAGGCTTAGTGGCGTGTCGCCGAGTAATTATATTGTTAACTCAAATTCACTAAAGATGTGATTTCAAGGCGATCAATCCAGTTTATTTCACTGTATATACTCGGCCGGTCGCAGCTTGTTGCGGCCTCGCCCATAACAAAAATACATGGAGTCTCCTCTTGATTGAGGAGGGAAATAAATGACTCACATCGAGATAACCCTGCTGCTCCTGCTGTTCGCAACCGTCATGTTTGTCTGGGAGCGAATTCCTCTCGCGTTGACTGCCATCATCGTCTGCCTGACGCTGGTAGTGACCGGTGTCCTCGACCCGAAAACCGCATTCAATGGGTTCATCAATACCAACGTCATCCTGTTCGTGGGTATGTTCGTGGTGGGGGCCGCCCTGTTCGAAACGGGGATGGCAAACCGTATCGGTGGTCTGGTGACGCGCTTCGCCAAGACCGAGCGGCAACTGATCGTGGCGATCATGGTAATCGTCGGGGTGTTGTCCGGTTTGCTGTCCAATACCGGCACCGCTGCGATACTGATTCCGGTGGTAATCGGCATCGCAGCTAAATCCGGTTTCTCTCGCTCACGGTTGTTGATGCCGCTGGTACTGGCCGCAGCAATGGGCGGCAATCTGTCGCTGATCGGTGCGCCAGGCAACCTGATTGCCCAAAGCGCATTGCAGAATGCCGGTCTTGAGTTCAGCTTTTTCGAATACGCCAAGGTGGGACTTCCATTGCTGGTTGGCGGGATTATCTATTTCGCTTTCTTCGGCTATCGGTTGCTGCCCGCAGGTAATTCATCTGCGATCAGCGGGTTCGATCAGGAGCATGATTTCAGTGCTGTGCCGAAGTGGAAGCAGATCATGTCGCTGGTGGTCATGGTTGCCACTATCCTTGGCATGGTCTTCGAGAAGGCGATAGGCATTCCCCTGCACATTACCGCCTGTATCGGCGCGGCATTTCTGGTGCTGGTCGGGGTCTTGACCGAGAAACAGGCGTATCACTCCATCGACACCCAAACCATCTTCATTTTCGGCGGCACCCTGGCTTTGGCCAGCGCGCTTGACCAGACGGGAGCTGGGGCGACGGTCGCTACCTTCATCATGGACCTGCTCGGCACAGAGCCGTCCCCTGCCGTTCTGTTGATGGTGATCTTCTTCATTTCCTGCGCGCTTACCAATTTCATGTCCAACACGGCGACCACTGCACTGCTGGTCCCCATTGGCATGTCCATTGCGGCCAATCTGGGCGCCGATCCCCGGGCGGTGCTGATGGCGATTGTGATAGGTGGTTCCTGCGCCTATGCCACACCGATCGGCATGCCGGCGAATCTCATGGTGTTGTCGGCTGGCGGTTATAAATTTGCTGATTATCTGAGGTGTGGTTTGCCGCTGATTTTCGTCGCCGGCGCCATTGCCATCCCGCTGTTGCTGTTGTTCTTCCCGTTTTTTCCGGCTTGAGCTTTAAACGCCTTAGCTGCTTACGCTCAGGGTCAGTTGCCTGCTTGTACTTTGATCAATCCGGTTATACCTTTCGTTATAACCGGATCAAGGAGATGTACATGAAACTCAAAATCACCAGCATCGGCAACTCCGCCGGGGTCATCCTACCCAAGGATATCCTCGCCCGCCTGCGCCTGGAAAAGGGTGATGAGCTGTATGTATTGGAAACGCCGGACGGCATCAAGCTCACTACCTTTGATCCGACCTTGGCTGAGCAAATGGAAGTGGCTGATAAAGTTATGCGTAAGCGGCGCAACCTCTTGCACAAACTGGCACAGTGAGGCCGCCCGCATGATTGTCTGGATCACCAGTAAACTGACACTGGCCATTCATGACCGGCAGTTGGCCGAGCATGGCGGCGGTAACGGGGTGCGGGATGAGGGGCTGCTTGACTCGGCGCTGGCCCGCCCGCAACAGCTGTTCGCCTACGGCAAGCCGCCACCGGATCTGGCTGATCTGGCTGCCAGCCTGGCCCATGGCCTGGCCAGTGATCATCCCTTTGTCGATGGCAACAAGCGCGCCGCGGCGGTCATGTGCGAGGTGTTTATCGAACTCAATGATGGGCATCTGGAGGCGGACGATGTCGAGCTCTATCCGCAATATATTGGCCTCGCCGAAGGCTCCATCAGCGAAGCCGAGTTCGCCAGCTGGCTGCGCGAACGCATTGTGATTGACCGACCGGACGGGGTGCAGGAACCCGCTGAGAGTTATGGAGCGTAGCGCAGCTGCGCTACGCTTGAACGGGGCCGGCTGACTTCGCTCATCGAACGGGTGCTCGATGCGTTCAGGAACGTGCGAGCCTTCGAGTTACCGCTCAAGGCGGTGCGCGTTCAAACGCCTCCGCCAGATAATCGATCATCACCCGCACCTTGGCCGGCGGCCGGCGATCCGGTGGATAGAGAACGTGGATGCCGCCCAGTTCGATCACCGGCTGGTCCAGTTCCAGCGCCACCAGTCGGCCGGCATCCAGCGCCTCGCCAACGATGAAATGGGGTTGATAGATGATGCCCTGGCCACCGACGGCGGCAGCCAGCAGGGCATTACCGTTGTTGGCCAGCAGATCACCACTGATCGGAACGCGTACCTCGCCGTCAGGGCCGAAGGCCCAGGTGCGAGCGTCCTGCATGGGTGACAGGGTATAGCTCAGGCAGTTGTGCTGGGCCAGCTCGGCCACCCGGCGGGGCACGCCGCGCTGATCCAGGTAGCTGGGTGCAGCGCACACCAGCATGGCGCTGTCACCCAGACGGCGCGCCTGCAGGTTGCTGTCGCTCAGCCGGCCGATGCGTATGGCCAGATCCCAGCTGCCGGCCAGCAGATCCACCTGGGCATCGCTCAGCCCCAATTCGACCTTGACCTCGGGATGCCGATGACTGAATGCCGGAATCAGCGGCGCGACGAAACGCTCACCGAAGGACAGCGGCACATTCATGCGCAACAGGCCGGTGGCCTTGACTCGCTGCGAGGCGGCAACGGCTTCGGCTTCATCGATCTCCGGCAGGATGCGTTGGCAGGCTTCCAGATAGTTGCTGCCCGCCTCGGTCAGGCTCAGGCGTCGTGTGGTGCGATGAAACAGCTTCACCCCCAAGCGCGCCTCCAGGGCATTCACATGTTTGGCTGCCATGGCGGGCGACATGCTCAGGTGACGGGCAGCAGCGGACAGGCTACCGGCACTGGCAGCCCGAACGAAAACTCGCATACTGGTAATACGGTCCATGCTCACTTCCTACTGTTGGTAACAAGTGTTGGTGAATGTTAGCCGGTTCTCTTACTTATTGGCAGCAACGATACTGTTGCCATACAAAGTTGGAGGGTATTTCTGTGAGCAAAGACAACTCTGCACGTCAGCCGGCGCTGTTCATCCCCCACGGTGGTGGACCCTGTTTCTTCATGGATTGGGATCCCGCGACTACCTGGGTGGGAATGGGCAATTTTCTCAAGCAGGTTGCCAGCACGCTGCCCCAGCGCCCCAAGGCCATTGTCATGGTGTCGGCACACTGGCGGGAGCACCAGTTCAGCGTTACCGGCCATGCCCGCCCGCAGCTGATCTACGATTATTACGGCTTTCCGGCGCACACCTACGAGCTGACCTACCCGGCACCAGGTCAACCGCAGTTGGCCGAGCAGGTAGCCCAACTGCTCAATGGAGCAGGCATGCCGGCGCAGGTGGATGCCGAGCGCGGGTTTGACCATGGCATGTTCATTCCGCTGAAACTGATGTTTCCGGGAGCGGATATCCCGGTGATTCAACTGTCCCTGCGTCACGACCTGGACCCTGAGGCGCACCTGGAGGCCGGTCGGGCGCTGGCCGCGCTGCGGGATGACAACATTCTGATTGTCGGCAGTGGCATGAGTTTCCATAACATGCGTGCCTATGGCGACAGCCGCTTCTCGGCTATTTCCGATGAATTCGATCGCTGGTTGACCCAGGCGGTGCAGAGCCCGGCAGCAGAGCGTGATCAGCTGTTACGAGACTGGGCCAAGGCCCCCCATGCTCATCTGTGCCATCCGCAGGGCGACGAGGAACACCTGATGCCGTTGCTGGTCGCTGCTGGCGCTGGCGGCGAGGAACCGGGTCAGAAGGTGTATTCAGAACGGGTCATGCAGACCACCATTTCCGCATTTCGCTTTGGTTGATACCGCTGCCATTTATTAGAGGAGCTACACCATGATTATTGATCTTTCCGGCAAGACCGCCATCGTTACCGGTTCTACCAGGGGTATCGGCCTGGCGATCGCCACTGGCCTGGCCAGTGCCGGTGCCCAGGTGACCGTGGTTGGCCGTGATCAGGGCCGGGTGAATAGCGCGGTAGAGAAAGTGAATGCCGCTGTTGGCCGCGATGCTGCCCGTGGCGTGGTCTGTGATCCCGGTACTTTGGAGGGCACCGCAGCCCTGATTGCGGCCCAACCGCAGGCGGATATCCTGGTCAACGGCCTGGGCATCTACGGTGCGCGGGAATTCTTTGATATCGATGATGCGCTGTGGGAAGAGTTCTTCCAGGTCAACATCATGAGCGGTGTGCGTCTGTCCCGGCATTATGCCAAGGGCATGCGCGAGCGCGGCTGGGGTCGTATCCAGTTCATTTCCAGCGAATCGGCACTGAACATTCCCACCGAGATGGTGCACTACGGCGTCAGCAAGAGTGCGCTGCAGGGGTTGTCCCGCGGCTTGGCCAAGGTGCTGGCGGGTACCGGGGTAACGGTCAACACCATTCTGCCGGGGCCAACCCGTACCGAGGGGGCGGTCCAGATGATGGCTGACCTGGCGGCCGAGCGGGGTGTCACCGCCGAGGAAATGGAAGGTCTGTTCCTCAAGGAAAACCGGCCGTCCACCTTGCTGCACCGCTTTGCCAGCCCGGAAGAAGTGGCTAATCTCTGCGTTTATGCCGCCTCGCCCCAGGCCAGCGCCACCACCGGCGCGGCATTGCGGGTGGAAGGCGGTATCGTGGAGAGCATCGCCTGATCACGCTTGAAAGGATCAACGATGCTGTCTACTGCACACATTCAGACACAAAAGCCGAAACGCTTGATGATCCGCTTGTGCAAGCATTGGCGCATAAATCAAATAGCAATATCCGTGATGGAAACTGATGGATTGTGAGATAGGAGCAGGACATGAAAGGTGATACCCAAGAACGCTATGGCAGCATTTCCCGGTTTTTTCACTGGGGGATGGGCCTACTGATCATCTGGCAGATATTGAAATTCTTCGACCGTATCAATGATGGTGAGCATTGGGTCGGCCAGACCCTGGTGCCGTGGCACATTTCCATTGGTTCCCTGCTGTTGGTACTGGTGGTGCTGCGCATCATCTGGGCCGCCAAGCAGAAGAACAATCGTCCGGTGCAGGATCCGGCCACCGCACTGCTGGTCAAGATCGGTCATTTCCTGCTGTATGCGGGCATGGTCCTGATGCCAGTTACCGGCATCATGACCATGATCGGCAACGGTTATGGCTGGACTCCTTTCGGCATCCAACTGGTCGCCAAGGGTGATGAGATTCCGTGGATGGCCAGTATCGGCAGCCTGCACTCGCCCATCGCCTGGCTGCTGCTGATCATGATCGTCGGTCACATCGGCATCGCCCTGCTGCACCATTTCGTCAAGAAGGATGGCGTGCTGCGGCGTATGATCTGATCCAGCGCTCTGCTATTGGCGTCCGCTCTTCAGCGGGCGCCAAGCAGCTTCTCAGTGATGACCTGCGGAGGTTTTATCTGCTTCGTTTGAACTGGATGAGGTGCGGGTTGCCAGGACCTGGTCAATGCGATAACTGTCCACATCCACCACCTCGAACGTATAGTCGCCCCAGATTACCCGGTCGGTGCGGCGTGGCACCCGACGTAGCATGGTCATCATGAAGCCGGCCAGCGTCTCGTAGCCTTCTTCCTGGGGAATGTCTTCGATTTCCAGCGCCCGGCGCACGTCCTGGATGGGCGTCACGCCATCGATCAGCCAGGAGTTATCATCCCGGCGCACGATCTGTTCCTCATACCACGGCGGCACCAGGTCGCCCATCACGATGCTCATCACATCGTTCACCGTGATCAGCCCGACCACCAGGCTGTACTCATTGACGATCAGCGCAAAATCCTCGCCGACCAGGCGAAACTGCTTGAGCAGCTCGGCGAGAGTCAACCGGTCCGGCACCACCAGCGGTTTGTGCAACAGCGCCGGATCGGCCAGAGAGATAGGCTCGTTGTGCAGCACGCGCTTGAACAGATCCTTCATCGACACATAGCCGATGATGTGATCGATATCGCCATCGCAGACCGGATAGCAGGAATGGGGCGTGTCGGCGATCCGCGAGCGGATCAGGGCATCGGAATCATCGATCAGGAAGTAGACAATCTCGTCACGATTGCTCATGGCGCTGGGCAGGGTGCGGGTATCCAGCTCGAAGATGTTCTCGATCGCCTGTTGTTCACCGGGCGCCAGTAACCCCGAGCGCGCACCGGCCTCGGTCAGCGCGAGGATATCCTCGGGCGTGACCTCATCATCGCGGCGGGCAGGCAGGCGCAGCAGTCTGATCAGGCCGTTGACCAGGCGCGAGTAGAACCATACCAAGGGCCGCAATAGCGTGTTCAGTGCGCGCATCGGACCGATGGAAAATATGGCCAGGGGCTCCGGCAATGCCATGGCTACTTGTTTGGGGATCAGATCGGTGACGACGATGAACAGCGAGGTCAGTACCAGGAACGATAAAGCGAACCCCAGCGTCGTTGCCAGCGGTGGCTCCAGCACCAGCAGCAACAGCTGGGTGAAGGCGGCCGTCAGAAACTCTTCACCGACGATACCGCCGAGAATCGCCAGCGCATTGATGGAAATCTGGACCACCGTCAGGTAATTGCCCGGATTCTGCTGTACCGCGATGACTTTCAGCGCCCCGGCATTGCCATTGTCGGCCATTCGCCGCAGCTTGAGTGGCCGCGCGGCGGCAAGAGAAATCTCGGCGATGGCGAGAAAGGCGCCGCCGACGATGATCAGGGCGAGTAACAGCAGGCTTTGGTTAACGCTCATGGGACATTCTGGCAATAGGGATAACGCTGGCAGAGTAGCATGTTGCGGGGCGGCAGGCTTGTGCGCTGCTGCGGATTGGCCGGCTGGCCGTCACCGTTGGGGGGTGGCTGATTGCCGGTTTCGGAACAATACTCAAGCCAAACCCCGCCTCGGCAGCGGCGCTGCCGATCCTGATGAGGATGTTGCCCTTGGCTTCCAGTCTGCTCGCATTGTTTGATGACATTGCCACCCTGCTCGATGATGTATCGGTCATGAGCAAGCTGGCGGCACGGAAAACCGCAGGGGTGCTGGGGGATGATCTGGCGCTCAATGCCCAGCAGGTGACCGGCGTCAGGGCGGATCGGGAATTGCCGGTGGTCTGGGCGGTGATGCGAGGCTCTTTTCGCAATAAATTCATCCTGGTACCGGGTGCGTTGTTGATCAGCGCCTTCATTCCCTGGCTGATCACGCCCTTGCTGATGTTGGGCGGTGCTTTCCTCTGTTATGAGGGGTTTGAGAAGCTGGCGCACCGGTTCTTCCATGACGACACTGAACGGCGCGCCCAGAAGCTCGAAGCATTGGCTGACCCCAACCGGGATATGGTCGCCTTTGAGAAGACCAAGATCAGGGGCGCCGTGCGCACCGACTTCATCCTCTCCGCCGAGATCATCGCCATCACCCTGGGTACGGTCGCGACAGCGACGTTCCTCACCCAGGTGCTGGTACTCAGTACCATTGCACTGGCGGTCACCGTGGGCGTCTACGGCCTGGTGGCCGGCATCGTCAAACTGGATGACGTGGGGCTGGCGCTGACCGAGCGCGGTAGCACGGCATTGCAGAAAATCGGCCACGGTCTGTTGTGGCTGGCGCCCTGGCTAATGAAAACCCTGTCGGTTGTGGGGACCGCGGCGATGTTCATGGTCGGCGGCGGCATTCTCACCCACGGCTTTCACGCCCTGGGTCACTGGATCGAAAATACCGCTGAGCATACGGTGGATTTGCCCTGGATCGGCTCGGTGCTCGGCGGAGTGTTGCCGACGCTGATGTCGGCGGGGGTAGGCATTCTGGCCGGGGCGGTGATTTTTGGTGTGATCATGCTGGGCGGCAAGCTATTCGATCGGCGAGAGGCGCACTGAGCGGCAATGCCATCTCTCAGGACGCAAAACCCTGAACGACCGCCCGGCGGCTTTGTCCCATGCTTAGAATCATCCCAAGGAGACGAGCATGAAATCGCAGAAATGGCTGATAATCGCCGCCGCATTGACCATTGGTACCGCTCACGCGGCGTCGCAGGAAGTGACCATCAACAAGGTCAGTGCCGACGGCAAGCAGGAATCCATCGGCACCATCGAGATCAGCGAGACGGATCACGGTCTGCTATTTACTCCCAAGCTGACATCCCTTGAACCCGGTGTGCACGGTTTCCATGTGCATGAGAACGGCAGTTGCGAAGCGGCGGAGAAAGACGGCCAGCCGACCGCAGCGCAGGCGGCGGGCGGTCATTACGATCCGCAGGATACCGGCAAACACCTTGGCCCCTATGCCGACGGTCATCTGGGCGACCTGCCGGCGCTCTATGTGAACAGCGACGGTACGGCGGACTATCCGGTGCTGGCGCCGCGCATCAAGAAGCTCGAGGAAATCGAGGGCCGCGCGCTGATGATCCACGCAGGTGGCGACAACCATGCCGATACCCCCGAGCCGCTGGGTGGCGGCGGAGCGCGCTCTGCCTGCGGGGTGATCTGATAGGGGTATGAACGAGGGGAGAAATCGCCATGCAGCTTGAAGGTTCCTGCCATTGTGGCGCGGTACGCTTCAGTCTGGACAGCGCCCAGCCTTATCCTTATCAGCGCTGTTATTGCTCGATCTGTCGCAAGACCCAGGGCGGTGGCGGCTACGCCATCAATCTGGGCGGCGACGCCCGTAGTCTGCAGGTCAGCGGGCGCGAATCGATTTCGGTGTACCACGCGCGGATCGCACAGCCCGACGGCAGTATCCAGACCAGCAGCGGCGAGCGGCACTTCTGCCGTGGATGCGGCAGCGGGCTCTGGTTGTACGACCCGCAGTGGCCGGAGCTGATCCACCCGTTCGCCTCGGCTATCGACACCGAATTGCCGGTGCCGCCGGAGCATACCCACATCTTGCTGGGCTCCAGGGCCGGTTGGGTCGAGCTGCAGCTGGCGCCCGCGGATCAGCAGTTTGATGGTTATCCACAGGAGTCACTGGCGGAGTGGCATGAGCGGCTGGGGTTGGCGGGAGATAAGCAGTAAAGCTCCCACAAAAGCCCGCTCCCGGCTCAGTGCACCACCAGCCGCTTCATCCAATCCAGCAATACCGTCGGCAACAGCTCCGGGCGTGGCAGCAGCGCATAATGCTGCGCGCCGAAAATGCGCGGCAGATAGGCCGGGGCCTGGCGGTCGATGGTCAGGCAGAACGCCGAGATACCCTGCAATGTGGCTTCGGTGACGGCCTGGCGCATGTCCTCCACGCCATATTGGCCTTCATAGATATCCTTGTCGTTGGGCTTGCCGTCGGACAGCACCAGCAGCAGCCGGTGGCTGGCCGGTTGCTGCAACAGATCACGGCTGGCGTGGCGGATGGCGGTACCGGCGCGGGTGTAGTGTTCCGGCTCCAGTGAGCTGATGCGCAGTGCGACCTCGTTGCTGAAGTTCTCATCAAAGCCTTTGATTTGCCGGACGATGACCGCATCGGGCCCCTCCCCGGAAAAGGCCTGGATTGACCAGGGCTCGCCCATGCCGTCCAGCGCCACGCTGACCAATAGCAGGGCTTCGCGCTCCACGTCGATAATGCGCCGATTGGTCGAGACCCAGCTGTCGGTCGAGCCGCTGATATCGATCAACAAGGTGATGGCCAGGTTGCGTTCGGCGGTGCGGCGAGTCTGGTACAGGGCAGCGGAGAGGCTGCCGCCGGCGCGGAAGTCGGCGTAGCTGTCGATATAGGCCTGCAGATCGATGTCGTCGCCATCCAGCTGTTTGCGCCGGGTGACACGCTGGGCGCTGAGCATTTCGAAACGGCGGCGAATATGATTGAGCAGGCTGCGGTGGGCATCCAGGGTGTCATCCACCCATTGCTGGGAGCCGGGCAGGTTGGGCAGCACATGCAGGGTCGCGCCGGGCTGGTGGTAGGCCTGGATGCGGTAGTCCCATTCCGGGTAACGCAGACCTTGTTGCTCGCGGATGGCGGTCTTCAGCTGCATGGCGGTATTGGTGTCCGGCGGATCATCGGAGATCAAGACTTCCTTCGACCGGCCCGGTGTGGATACCAGTCGCGCTTCGGACAGCTCGGAGAGCATGTCGCCGTAGTCATCGGCGCTGATGTCCTCATCCTTGTCCACCGGTCGGTTGAGCCCGAACGGGTCTTCGGCGTGCTGATGGGGCTCGTCGGCTTGCACCATGAAGACCCCCGCATCGCTGTCGTCATCCTCATCTTCCTTCGCTTCGCGTACGTCGGGCCGGCGCAGCAGATGTGAGCTGCGGGTCGGCGCCGCGGTGGGCTGCGGCTCGGTTGGCGCGTCGCCAGGGGCTAGCTCGTTGCGCGCGCTGGATGCGGGCTGGCGCAACTCACCGGTCCACCAGTCTTTGAGCAGCGGCGCGTTGCCGCCGGCTCGATCTGTCGGTGACAGGCCGATGCTTGCCAACAGCTCGGGCGCCAGGCGTACCGACGCCTTCGGCGACGGGCTGAGAGGGATGGCTGCGCAGGGCTGGCCGCAGGGCGCCTCCAGCAGTTGGCGCAGGAGTGCTTCCAGTGACTGGCGCGGACGCGAGAAGGTACTCAGTGGTGGTCGCGCTTGCAGAGCGTACTGGCGCAACCGGGTGACCGTGGCGATCATGCCGGGCAGGTGCGCAATCAGCTCGGCATCGGCGGCCCAGGCTTCCAGTAGCAGGTAAGCATCGGCCAGCAACGCCGGCCACGCCGGGTCCAGCAGCTCGGCACTGCTACGTTGGATACGTGCGGCCTGCTGCAAGGCCATGACCCGATAGAGTTCGTTGCCCTGGGCGATATTCTCAATACCGGAATCGGCGGGCAACCATAACCGTTGGCCGTCGGTGGCGGGTATCGGTTGCCGCAACCAGGGAGCCTGGTGGCGACGGTACAGCCGCGATAACAGCGTTGGCCGTGCCGGCAACTGGGCAATGCGGATCGGCAGGCTACGGCCGGTCAACGCGGTAATCAGCAGGTCGAGACGCGGGGCGATGTCCACCAGCAGTGCCGTGGGCGGAGCATCGGGCGGCGGGCGATAACGCAGCCACAATCGGCGTGCATAGATGGTCGCGTGGCGCGCCGCGTCGCTGACCAGCTCCTCTGCTTCAGCCACGAAAAACCACCCTAGACAAAGGTGGCATCAACCAGATCGCGCAGCGCTGCAACCATCGAAGGCTCGTCGGACAGCGGCGAGACGATGGCGGCCTGACAGGCTTCGCGCAGGTCGATGCCGGAGACCGCCAGCGCCCCGGCGGCTATCAACAATCGGGTGCTGGGCACCTCGGCCAGACCACGATCACGCAGCTGGCGGATGCGCTCGGCCAGGGCGACCAGCCCTTTGGCCGTGGCCTCGTCGAGGCCGCTTTCATGCTGCACGATGCGCACTTCCTGCTCGGGCGGCGGGAAATCCAGATCCATGGAGACGAAGCGCTGTCGGGTGCTGGGTTTCAGGTCCTTGAGCATGCGCTGGTAGCCAGGGTTGTAGGACACCACCAACTGGAAGCCGGGGGCGGCCTGCAGGGTTTCGCCGGTCTTGTCGATCGGCAACAGGCGGCGATGGTCGGTCAGCGCATGCAATACCACCACGGTATCCTGGCGCGCTTCGACCACCTCATCCAGATAGCAGATGGCGCCTTCGCGCACGGCGCGGGTCAGCGGGCCATCCTGCCAGACGGTGCCGTTGTGCTGGATCAGGAAGCGGCCGATCAGATCGCTGGCCGCCAGGTCGTCGTGGCAGGGAATGGTGATCAGTGGCCGGCCCAGTTTCCAGGCCATGTGCTCGATAAAGCGGGTCTTGCCGCAACCGGTCGGCCCTTTGAGCATCACCGCCAGCCCCCGGGCATGGCATTGTTCGAACAGCGCCACCTCGTTGCCGGTCGGGTGATACCAGGGCGCCTCGCGGACATTGACCTGGCCGCGTACGGCTTCATCAACTGCCATCAAACATCCTCTCCCACATTAACATTGCACGGCACTATGGAATCGCCCACTCCTGCGTTCATCAGACCACGCGCCCAACGGCAACCTCGTTATCCCTCACCTCCGGCTCGGTAACCTCGAAGCGCGGTCGGTAGCGGAAGAAGTCGAAGATGAACAACCCGACCCCGGTGGCGAAGATGCTGCCGCAGATGATCAGCATGACGAAGTGGATCTGGATCTTCAGCTGCGCATCCAGATAACCCATGCCCATGATCCGCTCCAGGTACACCTGGCCGATGCCGGCGGTGGCGAAGGAGATGGTCATGCCGAACATGCCGCCCAGCTGCAGCCAGAAGGACCAGTAGCCGATGCTGCTGCCCTTTTCCGGGCGGCCGTGGGTCAGCGATGGCAGGGCATAACTGATCATCGCCAGGGTGATCATCGCGTAGGCGCCGTAGAAGGCGGCATGGCCATGCATGGCGGTGATCAGGGTGCCGTGGGTCCACTTGTTGATGCTGGGCCAGGTATGGGCCAGCCCCAGCAGGCCCGCGCCGAACAGGGTGAAGATGGTGCTGCCCAGGGTCCAGTGCAGCGCCAGTACGTTGGGGTGCGATAGCCCCGCACGGCGCATGGCGCCATAGGCATACATCGCCATGCCGACGATCGCCAGCGGCTCCAGTGCGCTGAAGAAACCGCCGATCGGCAGCCAGTAATAGGGCACGCCCACCCAGTAATAGTGGTGCGCGGTGCCCAGGATCCCGGCCAGGAAGACCAGCCCGACGATCACATACAACCACTTCTCCATGACCTCGCGGTCGGCACCGGACAGGCGGATCAGCAGGTAGGCGAGGAACGCGCCCATGATCATCATCCATACACCCTCTACCCACAGGTGGATGGTCCACCAGCGATAGAAGATCGACACCGTGTAGTTTTCGTAGTGCAGCAGCGCCGGAACGAACAGCACGGCGGAGCTGACGATGCCGAGCAGCAGCACCCCCTCGGTGGTGGTGAAGCGCCCGGATTTCCTGATCGTCATGCCGATGTTGTAGATGAAGATCAGCATGCACACCACGATGACCAGCTTATGCGGCAGCGGCTGTTCCAGCAGCTTGTTGCCGGTGCCGTAGCGAAACAGGTAGCCGATGATCGCGGTCACGCCCATCAGCGTCCACAGGATCAATTGGATATAAGCCAGCTTGACGCTGTGCAACTCGGTGCGCGATTCATCGGGGATCAACCAGTAGGTCGCCCCCATGAATCCGGTCAGTACCCAGACGATCAGCAGGTTGGTGTGAATGACCTTGGTGACATCAAAGGGCAGGATATACAGCAGCGGATCGGGCCCCAGGTACTTGGTGGCCGACAGCAGACCGAACACCAGTTGCAGCCCGAACAGCACCATGGCGACGGCGAAGTACCAGTAGGCGACTGACTGTGACTTGTAGCGCATTGTTGTTCTCCGTCCGCAGGGGTCATTTGAGCGTGGCAAGGAAGGCAACCAGCTGCTCTATCTGTTCTTCGCTCAGGCTGTTGCCATAGGTATCGGGCATGAATGACACGCCGTTGGCCGAGTACATGCCGCCGGTGCTCAGATGTGCGCTGGGCTCGAGGATGGATTCGCGCAGATAACCCTCGATATCGCTGGCCTGGCCGCTGTAGTTGGCTTCGCCCACCAGCAACTCGGCGCGGGTGGCCACACCCGCCAGGCTGGGGCCGGCACCATCGGCACCGGGCGTCAGCGAGTGGCACGCCACGCAGCCGGGTACGGCGGTGCGGAACACGTTCTCACCCAGCGCGCGGATGTCATCATCGGCATCCACCGGACGCACTCCCACCGAGGTCGAGCCGCTCTGCACCTCAGCCGCCTGCCCGGCGCCCCCGGAGCCCGCCACCGCGGTGAAGCCGCCGGTGACCAGAATCGGCCGTGGCGGCCAGTCCTGGTTGTCGACGTTGGCGACCCAGTCGAGGAACTGGATCAGGTCGGTGATTTCTTCTTCGCTCAGGTTCTGCTGCGGCATCAGCCGCCGGTGGGTCTGTTCATCGTAGAACGCGCTGGGATCGCGCATGTAGGCCTGCAGATAGGCCTCGCCGCGGTGCTGGGTGATCTTGGTCAGATCCGGTGCGTAATAGGCACCTTCACCGAACAGGGTGTGGCAGTTGATGCAGTTGTACTTGTGCCACACATCCTTGCCGTGGGTCACCTGCGGGGTAATGGTGTCGGCATTGGTGAGTTCGGGAAACTGGCGATGACTGTCGAGTGTCAGCCCGAGGAACAGCACCGCGGCGGCGATGGTCGAGCCCCATGCAAAGATCCTGGCTTGCCTGTTGTTCATGATCGCGCCTCGTCAGACGTTGATACCCGTCCAGTGCAGGACGGTCATGGTGAAGGCATACAGAGCGGAAACCACCATCAGCGCGAGGACCACGAAACTCGCGATGCGCACGGGTTTGTAGAGATTCTTCAGTTGCATGCTGCCCCCGGGTACGTTGCCTTGTTGGGTCATTATTGAAAAATGTCCCTACAAGCATAGACGGTATTCCGGGGTTTGCAGCGCGGCGGGGTGCGGTATTCAGTCGCGGTAGAAAACCTGCACCAGATGCCAGCCGAACTGCGTCTTCACCGGGCCATGCACGACTTTCAGCGGCTTTTTGAAGATGATCTGATCGACAGCCCGCACCATCTGGCCGGGGCGCACTTCGCCAAGGTCGCCGCCGCGTTTCTTCGAGGGGCAGGTAGAGTGTTTTTTCGCCAGCACATCGAATGCCTCGCCGGCAGCGATACGCTGTTTCAGTTGTGCAGCTTCGGCTTCGGTCTTGACCAGAATATGGCGGGCCATGGCGACGGGCATGTGCGGCTCCTGATGAAAAAGGCAAGGCGCCCCATTATGCCTCACTCGGACTCCAGACGGGTCGGCGGCAGATACACGATAAAGTCATTGATCGGCTGCATCAGCACGCTGTGCGGATACTGCTGCTCGGCGACCGAGAGCAGGCCCATGCGAGTAAAGAGATCGAAACGCGCATTCAACAGGCGCCCGGGCTGCACCTGCAGCTGATCATGCCACACGCGATAGGCGCCGATATGGCCATCCCGCCGGCGATGGAAGAAGCCCACCAGCGGATGGGTCAGGTAGACCAGTGCGGTCTCCGCATCGGCGAAGCCGGGGTAGTCGGCTTCCGGCACTTCCTGCTGGGTCAGGCTGAGTTCGACGCTGGCTCCGGCTGATGCGGTATGCAGGCGATAACGCTGGTAACGACTGCCACTGGCATCGAGCGCGCAATCGAAACGCAGAGAGCCGTGATGCCAGGGCTGTTGCCAGACGTGCCGGGGTAGGGGCAGCGTCCAGGAGTCCAGGGTGGTACCGAAGAACCAGACGGCACGCTCCCCGGTCAGGCGGTCGATGATATAGGTGCGATAGTCGGCCTGACCCATGCGCAGGCGTGGAAAAGGATAAGCCGCCAGGGTGAAATCGACATTGACGAAGGGTACTGCAGAGACCAGCCCGCGTTCCTGACCGCCGATTATTACGCTATCGAGCATGAAGCGGGGCGGTATCAGCCGGCGCAAACGATCCGCCGCAACAGCGTAAGTCACAATGGCGAAATGCTGCAGGCGGCAGCGGACATTGATACCCGACACTGGCGGGCGAGGCACCAGATGATCAGCGAAGCGCAGCCGCTGCCAGGGTCGGGAATGAACGGGCGAGGCGTCATGCTCGGTGGGGTTCGGGCCACGAGAGACTTTGCGCATCGGCTCACTCCTGCGTATCGGTATTCCGTTGGCTGCCCTTGTTGGACAGCCGCAACCCGCGCAAGCTCCGCTTCACGCTTTTGAGGTGATTGACCAGCTCTGGACCGCGGCGCATGGCCATACCCATGGCCAGCACATCGATCACCACCAGATGGGCGATACGGGATGACAGTGGGGTGTAGATATCGGTATCTTCAATGACATCGATGGGGATGTGAATGCGTGCCAGCTCGGCCAGCGGCGTGTGACTGGGGCACAGGCTGATCAAGGTGGCGCCGGCCTCCACTACCAAGGTGGCCGAGTGCAGTAAATCCTTGGTGCGCCCGGTCTGGGAGATGGCCACGGCGACATCATAGGGGCCCAGCGTCACGGCGGACATGGCCTGCATGTGCGGGTCGGAATAGGCTGCGGTGGACACCTGCAGGCGGAAGAACTTGTGCTGGGCATCACTGGCCACCGCACCGGAGGCGCCGAAGCCGTAGAACTCCACGCGGCGGGCGTCGGCCATGGCCAGAATGGCCTGTTCCATGGCATCGGCATCCAGGCGTTCGCGCACATCCATCAAGGTTGCCAGGGTGGTATCGAAGATCTTGTGCGACAGCTCATCGACGCTGTCGTCCTCATTGATCGAGAACTGCCCGAAGCTGGCGCCCGCCGCGAGGCTCTGCGCCAGCTTGAGTTTCAGGTCCTGGAAACCGGTGCAACCGATGGCCCGGCAGAAGCGCACTATGGTGGGCTCGCTAACGCCCACTTCGCGGGCCAGGTCGGCCATGGACGAATGCATCACCTGGGCGGCGTTGGTGAGGACGTGGTCGGCGACCTTCAGCTCCGATTTTCGGAGAATCTGGCGGTTACCGGCAATGTGTTGGAGCAAGTTCACGTGAGCTTCATGATAGTCTGCGGTACGGGAGTCGTAGTGTCGTGTAGTTATACTACAAAAACCCTCCGGCCGCTTTTCCGAGGAGAACAATAGTGTCAGCACGATATGGCAAAGCCTGCGACATCGTGGTATTCGGCGGCACCGGGGATCTGGCCATGCGCAAGCTGCTGCCGGCCCTGTTCTACCTGCATCGTGATCGTCATCTGCATCCCGATACCCGCATCCTGTCGCTGGCCCGCGCCCGGCATGACGGGGGCAGTTACCGTAAACTGGTGCGCCGGCATGTCAGCCAGCACGTGGCCAAGGCCGACTTCGATGAGGCCACCTGGGATGGGTTTGCCGAGCGTCTCGACTACCTGACCCTGGACGTCAGCCAGCGGGTTGAATTCGCACGGCTGGCCCGGCATCTGGGCGAGCAGCCGGGTCGGGTGCGGGTGTTCTACCTGGCCACACTGCCCGACCTGTTCGCACCCACGGCCCTGCACCTGGAGTCGGCCGGGCTGGTGAATGCCGAAGCCCGCATCGTGCTGGAAAAACCCCTGGGCGACAGCCTCAAGACCGCCAACCAGATCAACGACCGGATCGGCAGCGTGTTCGACGAGTCGCGGGTCTTTCGCATCGATCACTTTCTCGGCAAGGAAGCAGTGCAGAACCTGCTGGCGCTGCGCTTCGGCAATGCGCTGTTCGAGCCGCTGTGGCGCAATGGCCATATCGACCACGTGCAGATCAGCGTGCTGGAAACCGTCGGGGTGGAAAACCGCGGCGCCTACTACGATCACGCCGGCGCCATGCGCGATATGGTGCAAAACCATCTGCTGCAGCTGTTGTGCCTGGTGGCTATGGAAGCGCCGGTGCACTTCGAACCCGAAGCGGTGCGTAACGAAAAGCTCAAGATCCTCGAAGCCCTGCGGCCGATCACCGGTATGGATGTGCAGGATCAGACCGTGCGCGGTCAATACTCCAAGGGCAAGCGTGCCGGCGAACAGCTGCCGGCCTACTACTTTGAGAAAAGCGTCGACCACGACAGCAATACCGAAACCTATGTGGCGCTCAAGGCCGAAATTGATAACTGGCGCTGGGCCGGCGTGCCCTTCTATCTGCGCACCGGCAAATCCCTGGCGCAGCGCAAATCGGAAATTGTCATCCAGTTCAAGTCGGTCCCGCACCGACTGTTTCCCGGCAACGACACCCCGGTGGGCAACCGCCTGGTGATTCGTCTGCAGCCCGATGAAAGCATCAGCCTGTCGCTGATGGCCAAGTCACCGGGGCGGGGCATGGCGCTGCAGGAAGTGGATCTTGACCTGCATTTCGACGAAGCCTTCCAACGTCGTCGCTGGGATGCCTACGAGCGACTGCTGCTGGACGTGATCCAGGGCGACGCCACCCTGTTCATGCGCCGTGACGAGATCGAGGCGGCATGGCGCTGGGTCGACCCGATCATCCGTGGCTGGCGCGAAGTCTACCGTTCGCCCAAGCGCTACGCCGCCGGCAGTTGGGGCCCGGAGGCCGCGGACAGCCTGCTGGAGCGCGCCGGGCATGTCTGGTCTGATGAGCGCTAGGAAAGCGTTTCGCTGGGCTGGCTCGGGGTGTCCGCCTGAGACTGCTGCTGTTGCAGCAGCCGAGTGAAGGCATCGGTGGGCAGCGGTTTGCTGATCAGGTAACCCTGCACCTCATCACAGCCCTGGCTGCGTAGGAAGGCCAACTGGCTCTCCTGCTCCACACCTTCGGCCACCACGCTCATATGCATACTGTGGGCCATGGCGATAATAGCCCGGACGATGGCCGTATCGCCGGGCTGCTCGTCCAGTTCGCAGATAAAGGCCCGATCAATTTTCAGGCAGCGGATCGGGAAGCGCTTGAGGTAGGCCAGTGAGGAATAGCCGGTGCCGAAATCATCCACCGCCAATTCCACCCCCAGCTGGCGCAGGGCCGCCAGGTTGTCTGCCACGCTATCGCTGTGTTCCAGCAACATGCTTTCGGTCAATTCGAGTTCCAGCAAGTGGCTGGGCAAACCGGTGTCCGTCAGGATGTCCGCAACCAGGGCGGCGAAGTGCGGCTGGCGTAGTTGCTGCACCGATAGATTCACCGCCACCCGCACGGCCAGGGAGCCTGTATGCAACCACTGGCTGGCCTGGATACAGGCCCGGCGCAGTACCTTTTCGCCTAGTGGCAAGATCAATCCGGTTTCTTCGGCGATGGCGATGAACTCGCCGGGCAGCAGCATGCCGCGAGTGGGGTGCTGCCAGCGCACCAGCGCTTCGGCACTGTTGATACTGTTGGAAGCCAGATGCAGCTTGGGCTGGTAGTGCACCTGCAGCTGATCATCGGTCAACGCCTTGCGCAGGTCGTTTTCCAGATGCAGACGGTCGGTGCTGCGTGTTGGCAACTGTGCTGAATAGAACTGGAAACCATTGCCGCCAAGATGCTTGGCATGTTGCATCGCCTGATTGGCCTGGTTGATCAGCTGCAGGCTGTTGCGCGCCTCGCCAGGGAACAGGCTGATGCCAATGGAAGCGGAAATGATCAGGTCGTTGTCACCGAGCCGGATCGGCTCGCCGAGTATCTGCAGCAACCGGCTCGCCAACTGCTCCAGGGCACTGCCAGGCATATCCTGCTGCACGACGACGAACTCATCGGCTGACAATCGCGCCAGAATGAGGGCATCGGACAGGGTCGCGCTCAGCCGGTCGGCCACCTGCCGCAACAGGGCGTCGGCCTGCGCATGGCCCAGGGTCTCATTGATGTTTTTGAAACGATCCAGGTCGATATGCAGCAGCGCCAGGCCTGTGCCATGAGCACGGGCCTGACCGGTGGCCTCTGCCAGGGTCCGGGTGAACAGGCCGCGATTGGCCAGTTGGGTCAATGAATCATGGTTGGCCAGATAGCGCAGTTGTTCCTCGGTCTGGCGGTTAATGGTGCGGTCGGCGAAGAAGCCGACATAGTGGGTGATATCGCCAGCGCCGTTGCGTACCACGGTCAGTTGTAACCACTGCAGATAGCGTTCACCGCTGCGTCGCTGTTCTTGCACCTCGCCTTCCCAACGATCATGGCTGAGCAAGGTTGTGCGCATGCGCGCATAGGTGGCCAGCGTGTCAGGATTGGTGCTGGCGGAGGTGAGAGCCTTGCCGACCACGTCATTCGCGGCGTAACCGGTGATTACACTGAAGGCCTGATTCACCGCCAGGATGCGGCGCTGTGGGTCAAGTACGAAAATCCCATCCGACGTGGCCTCGAACACAGTGGCGGCCAAGCGCTCCTGCTCATGGTGCTGCCGGCGCGAGGTGATGTCGCGGCGGGTGCCGATCATGCGCAATGCGCGCCGGGCACTGTCGCGCTCGACGGCGCGGCCGTTATCCTCGACCCAGACCCAATGGCCAGCCTGGTGTTTCACCCGGTATTCCACGCAATAGGGTGTGGCGTGCTTGAAATGGGCAATCAACGCAGCGCGTACGCGCTCCACATCCTCTGGATGTACCCGCGGCTTGAGCCCGCCCTGCATGGTGAGGCGGGTATCCGGCAGGCCAAAGATTTCCTGCAGGTGGGAGTGGTGAACCTCATCGGTGCGCAGATCCCAGTCCCATAATCCCAGGGCGCTGGCCTCCAGTGCCATGCTCAGTCGCGCCTGGGTCTGCTGCAGCTCAGTGGTGCGTTGGGCGACGCGATGCTCCAGTGCGTCATGGCTGTTACGCAATTGCTGTTCGGCCTGGCGGCGATGCTGGATTTCGCCGGTCAGCTGGATGTTCAGCGCTTCGGCCTGTTGGTGGGCCTCATTCAGTCGGTGCAGCAGCGCCTCGTTATGGATGTCGCTTTGCAGGGAGCGCCTGGCCGAGCGATTGATGAACGCCGCTGCCAGCAACATGCAACAAAACAATGTAGTTCCCATCAGACCCCAATACGGGCTGGTGGGGTCGTCCTGCAGCAGAAGGAACAGGGTCGGCGGCAGCCAACTGGGCAGGGCGAAGCTGAAAAAGGCACTGAAGCGGTGCGCGTAGATGATGCTGACGCAGAGGATCACGCCGGTGGTCACGGCGTAGGCTGCTGATTGCACGGCGAAGGTATCCACCGGCACCAGCAAGATATGCACCAGGCCCATGGCCAGCCCGGAGAAGGCATTGCCGAGATAGAACAACGCGGACCAGCGCGGGCGCAGGCGTTGCTCTGGCGAGCTGTGCCGGTAACAGCGCGCCACGCGAATTCGCAGCAGCGTCAGCATGCAGATCACCATCAGCCAGCCGAGCACCAGCGGCTGCGATCCATCCTGCCAGATCAATAGGCTGACAGCGCAGGCGGCCAGCATGACCAGCCATTGCGGCAGCCGGGCGCATTCGAACAAAAGATCAAGCTGGCGCAACTGTTGGCGAACAGCCGCCGTACTGAGGTCCTTTTCACTACCGGTCATGCTGGGGCGCATCCACGGCGCCGGGTCGGGTCTACTGTCATGACGCTTCCATGTGACTGCAATCCATTTGGCAAACCATACACCAGCGTATCCCATTCGGCACAGACCCCTTTGAGACAATTCGGACGATTACCCAAATGGCTCCGGCAGTCTTCCTTCCGACCCCGGCGCCGGCACGGTAGAATGCTGCGATGGATATCTCTCATTTGCTCAGTTCTCTCAACGACGCCCAGCGCCAGGCCGTTACCGCCGCCACTGGTCAACAACTGGTGCTGGCGGGTGCCGGTTCCGGCAAGACCCGTGTGCTGGTACACCGTATCGCCTGGCTGGTGGAGGTCGAAAAGGCCTCGCCCTGGAGCATTCTGTCGGTCACCTTCACCAACAAAGCCGCGGCCGAGATGCGCCAGCGTATCGAGCAACTGCTCGGCATATCGCCCCAGGGCATGTGGGTTGGCACCTTCCACGGACTGGCGCACCGCCTGCTGCGCGCCCACTGGCGCGAGGCTGGGTTGGCCGAGCAGTTCCAGATTCTCGACAGCGATGACCAACTGCGGGTGGTCAAGCGGGTGGTCCGCGAGCTGGGGCTGGATGAGAACCAGTGGGCGCCACGCCAGGCGCAATGGTGGATCAACGGGCAGAAGGACGAAGGTTTGCGTCCGCAGCATATCCAGGCTGCTGGCGACCTGTTTCTGACCACCATGCTGCGCATCTATACCGCTTATGAGCAGGCCTGCGCCCGCGCCGGCGTGGTGGATTTTGCCGAGTTGCTGCTGCGCTCACTGGAGCTGTGGCGCGACAACCAGGCGCTGCGCGAGCAGTACCAGGCGCGCTTCCGACACATGCTGGTGGATGAATTCCAGGACACCAACGCCGTGCAATATGCCTGGCTGCGGCTGATCGCCGGCAACAATCCGAGCCTGATGGTGGTGGGTGACGACGACCAGTCGATCTATGGCTGGCGTGGTGCGCGGATCGAGAACATCCAGCAGTTCCAGCAGGATTACCCGACCGCCGAGCTGATCCGCCTGGAGCAGAACTACCGCTCCACCGCCACCATCCTCAAGGCCGCCAACGCGCTGATCACCAACAACGCCGGACGCATGGGCAAGGAGCTGTGGACCGACGGCAACGACGGCGAGCCGATTTCCCTGTATGCCGGTTTCAACGAACAGGACGAAGCGCGGTTCATCGTCGACCGCATCAGCGAGGCCGTCAGCGAAGGCATGGCGCGCAGCGAGATCGCCATCCTGTACCGCTCCAACGCCCAGTCCCGGGTATTGGAAGAGGCCCTGCTGCGCGCTGCGATCCCCTATCGCATCTATGGCGGCCAGCGCTTCTTCGAGCGCGCCGAGATCAAGAACGCCATGGCCTACATGCGTCTGATTGCCAACCGCGGGGATGACGGTGCGTTGGAGCGCATCATCAATGTTCCCACCCGCGGCATCGGCGACAAGACCCTGGAAACCCTGCGCCAGCACGCCCGCCAGCAGGATGTATCGCTATGGCAGGCCGGCTGTGACCTGCTCGACAACAAGGGCCTGCCGGGGCGCGCTGCCAACGCAGTGCAGACCTTCATGCAGCTGATCGAACAACTGGCCGAACGCGTCGAAGGCGTGCCGCTGTACAGCATGGCCCAGCAGGTCATCGAACACAGCGGCCTGCTGGCCTTCCACGAAAAGGAAAAGGGCGAAAAGGCCCAGGCCCGGGTGGAAAACCTGGAAGAACTGGTCTCCGCCGCCCGCGCCTTCGAGAACGACATGGCCGACGAGGAAGAAGAGGGCGACACGCTGCTGGCCTTCCTCGCCCATGCCTCGCTGGAAGCTGGCGAAACCCAGGCCGATCGTTTCGAGGACAGCGTCCAGCTGATGACCCTGCACAGCGCCAAGGGCCTGGAATTCCCGCTGGTGTTCCTCGCTGGCGTGGAGGAGGGGTTGTTCCCGCACAAGATGAGCCTGGAAGAGCCGGGTCGGCTGGAAGAGGAACGCCGCCTGGCCTATGTGGGCATCACCCGGGCGATGCAGCAACTGATCATCACCTGGGCAGAAACCCGCCGGCTGTACGGCAGCGAAACCTTCAACAAGGTCTCGCGCTTCGTCCGTGAAGTCCCCGCCGAGCTGATCCGTGAAGTACGCTTGGGCAATACGGTCAGCCGACCTTTCGGCCCCGGCAAGGGCAAGGGCAGCATGTTCACCCAGGAAGCCTCCGAGAGCACCGGCTTCGCCCTGGGCCAGCGGGTCATGCACTCGCTATTCGGCGAAGGCGTGGTCCTCAACTACGAAGGACATGGCGCCCAAGCGCGCATTCAGGTGAATTTCGACGATGAAGGCAGCAAATGGCTGATGGTGGCCTATGCCAAGCTGGAGGCGATTTGAACGGACGCTGGTCCGCCTGATGGCCCGTTGTAGTCTCGACCCCGGCTGACTCGCTCTTAGTCAGCTGGCGCCAATTCAGCGATCTGGCCGACCCTGCCCGCCAGCGCACCGGGAGTAATTCCCAACTGCTGGCGGAACGCCGCAATGAAGGCCGAGGTGGAATCGTAGCCGCAGGCGAGCGCCACGTCGGTCACGCTCTGGCCCTGATCCAGCAGCGGCAGGGCGTGCAACAGACGCAGGCGCTGATACCAGGCGCGAAAGCCGATGCCGGTCTCGCGCAGGAATATCCGCGACAGGGTCTTTTCCGATATACCCAACTCCCGGCTCCACTGCTGCAAGCTGACGCTATGCTCGGGGCTTTGATAGAGCTGCTCGCAGGGCGCCTGCAGCCGGGGATCGCCAGGCCAAGGCAGGAACAGGCCGGTGCGCGGGGCCACTCGCAGCTGATCGAGCAAGACATCCACTAAGCGAGCGTCCGCCCCATCGAGCGCATACTCGGCAGGCACCTGGCCGAAGGCGCTGATCAGCTCACGCAGCAGCGGAGTGATCTCCAATACCAGGCAGTGCTCTTCGGCCCAACCGACTACCTGCGGCTCCAGATACAGGCTGCGCATTTCGGTGCGCGGCGAACTGAGCACCGCATGTGGCATATCCGGCGGCACCAGGATCGCCCGCTGCGGCGGCGCGAGAAAGCGCCCGGTCTGGGTGTGCACCGAGAGCACGCCTTGGGTGGCATAGGACAATTGCGCCCAGGGGTGGCTGTGCCAGTCCGTGGCAGCCGGCCGCGCCAGTGATTCGACCCGTGCATACAACGGCCGGGGCAGGTGGGGGAGCTTTGGTACCGGACGATGTACGGGACTGCTTTGTCCGTTTCTCGACATTGATGGCCCTGATTGCGTTAGTCAGAAAGTCTGCCCGACAGTAGACTCATGCGTTCATCAGTGCAAGCCGTTCCGTTGCCCAGGAGATCGACGCCATGGCCCGTCCTCGTTTCATGCCCGACAACTTCACCCTCTGCCTGATCGCCGTAATGGCCGTGGCCAGCCTGCTGCCGGTACGTGACCACGTGGCCGTCGTATTTGGCTGGGTGACCAACCTGGCCATCGCCCTGCTGTTCTTCATGCATGGCGCCAAGTTGTCGCGTGAGGCCATCTGGGCCGGCGCCACCCATTGGCGCCTGCATCTGGTGGTGTTTGGCTGCACCTTTGTGCTGTTCCCGCTGCTTGGCCTGGCGCTCAAGCCGGTGCTGGCGCCAATGATGGGCCATGAACTGTATCTCGGCATGCTGTTTCTCTGCGCGCTGCCGGCAACCGTGCAGTCTGCCATCGCTTTCACCTCGCTGGCGCGGGGCAACGTCGCGGCGGCAGTGTGCAGCGCTGCGACGTCCAGCCTGCTGGGCATCTTCGTCACGCCGCTGCTGGTCATGCTGCTGATGGGGGCTGAGGCTGGCAGTGGCGATACGCTGGGAGCAATCGGGCAGATTACCGTGCAGTTGCTGCTACCCTTCATCGCTGGCCAGATTGCCCGCCGCTGGATCGGTCAGTGGATCGAACAGAACAAGATCTGGCTGAAGAACGTGGACCAGGGCTCCATCCTGCTGGTGGTCTATGGCGCCTTCAGCGCAGCGGTAGTGGAGGGCTTGTGGCACAGCATCCCGCTGCTGCAACTGGGCGGGCTGGTGCTGGCCTGCTGTATCTTGCTGGCTCTGGTTCTGGTACTGGTTGAGCAGTTGGCCCGGCGCATGGGCTTCAATACCGAGGATCGCATTACCATCCTGTTCGCCGGCTCGAAAAAGAGCCTGGCCACCGGGGTGCCCATGGCCCAGGTATTGTTCGCCGGCGGGAGTATGGGCGCGATGATCCTGCCGCTGATGATCTTTCACCAGATCCAGCTGATGGTCTGCGCGGTGCTGGCCGAGCGGTATGCGCGTCGCCCGGAGGAGCCTGAGGTGGCGGTGGAAAGTACATGAGGGCGTTCATGACGCCCTATGATTCCTGAACTGGTGAGTCATCTTCCGTACTCGACAATTTGCCTATCGAATGGCTGGTACACTCTAGTGTTCCGTTAAGCCGGCTCGAGGGCCATGAATTGATAAAGGCGAGTACTGAACTCCATCAACTCGATAGATCATTGGTCTGGTCGGGCTTCAAGCAACTGGCGCCGATTTCTCTGTTCGTTATTGTTTTCGGCGCTGCTTTCGGTCTGGCTGCGGCGCAGGTCGGGTTGAGTGAGTCGACCATCATGGGCATGAGCACGCTGGTATTTGCCGGCGCCTCGCAGTTTGCGGTGTTGGATCTGTGGGGCGCGGAGATGCCGCTGTTCACCATGATGCTCACGGTATTCGCTATCAACGCCCGGCACCTGCTGATGGGAGCCACCTTATATCCCTGATTGCGCCAACTGCCAGCGCCGCAGCGCTATGGCGTGATGTTGACTGCATCCTATGCCAACTGGGCCATGTCCATGCAGGCGTTCAATCGCGGCCAGCCGGGGTTGGGAGTGTTGTTGGGTGGTGGCCTGGCGCTTTGGTCGTTCTGGATAGTCGGCACCTGGCTTGGCATTCATTTCGGCAACGCGATCAGTGATCCGGCGAGCCTGGGGCTGGATATGGTCATGGGCTGCTTCCTGCTGGCAATGGTGGTGGGCGGCGAAAGGAACCTGCGGATGCTGGTCATCTGGAGCATCGCTGCCATCGCTTCACTGTTGGCGTATTGGTATCTGCCGGAAAACAGCCATGTTGTGGTGGGCGCGCTGGCGGGAGGTTTGGCAGGAATGATCCGTGGGGGCGGGAAATGATCACCGTCAGCACGACAGGCAGCGGGGCAATGGTCATTGTTGTGGTCATGGCCGTGGTGACACTGGCAACCCGCTGGGGTGGGGTGTATGTGATGTCCTTCGTGCCTATCAGTGACCGGGTGACGCGGTTCATTGAGGCCATGTCTGGATCGGTACTGGTGGCACTGCTCGCGCCCATGGCGGTCAGCGGGGACAATGGTGCCCGGCTGGCGTTGCTGACCACCGCAACCCTGATGCTGTTGTTCCGGAAACCCTTGCCAGCCATCGCTGCCGGCATAGTGGCAGCGGCGTTGGTCAGGTATTTATAGGTATCTGCCACCAATAAACTCTTTCAAATCAGTGAGATAAAACCATGGCTTTCAATTTCACGCAGCTGCAGCAAGCCTGCCAGAGCGAGTGGGATGCCTACCTCCAGCATGACTTCGTGCGGCAATTGGGTGACGGCACGCTGGCGGCGGGTGCGTTTCGGCATTACCTGAAACAGGATTATCTATTCCTTATCCAGTTCGCCCGCGCCTTCGCGCTGGCCGCCTACAAGAGCCCGACGCTGGAGGATCTGCGTCAGGCCAAGGCCGGGCTGGAAGCGATTGTGGATCTGGAACTGGGTCTGCACATCCAGTACTGCCGCGAATGGGGCATCTCGGAACAGGAGCTGCAGGCCCTGCCCGAAGCCCGCGCCACCATGGCCTACACCCGCTACGTGCTGGATACCGGTAACCGCGGTGACTTGCTCGACCTGCACGTGGCGCTGGCTCCCTGTCTGGTGGGCTACGGTCAGATCGCCCAGTGGCTGAACAGCCGCAGCGAAACCCTGCGCGGCGAGCAGAACCCCTACGACGCCTGGATCGCCATGTACGAAAGCGACGAATTCCAGAGCGCCACCGCAGCGGAAATCGACTGGCTGAACCGCGAGCTGGCCGACGTCTCGCCGCGTCGTTTCGAACAACTGGTGCGCATCTTCAGCGACGCCACTCGCCTGGAAATCGACTTCTGGGACATGGGGCTGAATCAGCGCATGTAAGCTGGTTGGAGTATTCGCTTGCTCAGTAGAGCAAAGCCTGCTCACGGACCAAAGTTTGTAAGATTCCATCCTTTGCCTGTGGCAAGGCTGTCGTTAATGTTGCTTCTCATCCACTGAAGCAGCCGGAGCAGGCATGAGCAACAACGTAGTATTTGTAACCGGGAAAGAGATGTATCACTTTGCGCAGCTACGAGAGGAGGTGGGTGACCTGCCTCTGATTGGCATGTTGGCCGAGCGGCAGATGCGTATCAATCACTGTTCCGCGACCTCGGCGGTCAGGGCGGCAGCCGATCAATTCGAGCTGCTCGATGAGTTGCAGGCGGGCAAAGCGGTCTTCTCCCAGATGCGATCAGCGCAGGGACTCGGGCGGATAAAAGCGGTGCAAAATTTAGTTGCTACTGATCTTTCGCAGGTCGGTTCGAATGAACACTAGCCAGGCGGCGGAAAAGCAAGGGGAGGTTCCGGCTCGGTATGCACCAGCTGTTCCGGTGAATGGGGCCGAACCGTCGATGCCATTTGATCGAGAGGATTTTCTGGATTTCCTCGATCTGCGATTCGGTGTTAGCGAGAAGGTTTACGAGCCGTTGAAGGCGCTGTTGGCGAACTACGGTATCCCCTTTGACCAGTTGCTGGGCCAGGACTTTCCCTGTGGGGAAGGCCTGGACGATCTGCTGCGGTATGAACAGGCAAAGCTGACGGTGCTTGCCAGGGAGATGTCCAGGATAAACAAGAAGTGGCGCTCCCATGTGTTGCTGGTGAAGGATTCGATGAGTGCGGTATTTGGATCAAGCGCACCGAGCAGTACTACGCATAAAACCAGAAACAACGAAATGCTCCGGTATTACCTGCGCGAACTGAAGAATGGTATTCCGCCTATCGGATTAGCAAGCGCACGCCCATTACTGGAAGGCCCTGAGCCAGGGCAGCTGGAAGGAGGCTATTTCGAGGGCCGGGTGGCACAAATGAGTCGCTATGTAGCGGATTTCATTACCGGGCGGCAGCGCGAATTGCTGGTCGAACAGAACAGGCAGCAAGGACGGCTCCACCCGCGTGACGGATACGCCTTCTGGCCGTCCCATGTTTCGCCCGCAGAGGGTGCATCAGAAGCGATAGGAGTGGCCAGGACAGCGTTTGTGACCTTATTGGGCATGACGCCGCCCAATGCGCATAA
This sequence comes from Halopseudomonas bauzanensis, assembly GCF_900114735.1. GTDB lineage: Bacteria > Pseudomonadota > Gammaproteobacteria > Pseudomonadales > Pseudomonadaceae > Halopseudomonas > Halopseudomonas bauzanensis. Next base: position 304,068 of record NZ_FOUA01000002.1, read on the forward strand.
GGATTTGGCCAGAGTACGTCTGTTAAAGGACTTCTTTCTCGACTCTGAAGCTTCGTATTGGCGAGAAATGCATGAGCTCTATAGTTCCTCGCAGCGGGACCTGCCTAGAGAGATTGCAAAGATCGATCTACGATTGAACCGCCAGCAGATACCGGACGCGGTGGCAGATGTATTTGGCGTGGAGACGACCAGTCTGCCAAACATGCTGGTGGAGCAGGCTGAATGCCTGGTATGGCTCTACGGCTTGAAGCATGACCCGTTCGGGTTGGAAGGTGCCTCGCCTGAGAGACAGGCCTATTTCCAACAATTGAAGCAGCCACCTTATTTGGCATTGGCGGCCGCGATACTATTTCATTTGCAAGTCACCGGCAGCGAAGTCCGAGTCGCCGTGCCTGGAGAGACCCACCCAGGCGTACCCGTTTACAAATCCTTTCTGGCTGCGCTGGAGGCTGCCGGCGTGAACTTGAGGCTGGGACCCGAGGCCAACGACGACCGGCTCAATACGGTAATGCACCAAATGGATACCAAGGCGCTGAACTACATGGTTTCGCTTTTTTCCTTGGCTGCGAACGCTGAGGATGGCGAGACGCCGTTCGTTCACATGGCCCATGTGCATGATCACGCATTATTCAAAATTCAACGATTCGGCCTTCTAGCCGAGCTGCCGGCGAGATTGAAGCCCTACAGCTGCACGACGGCCTACGATCTGATGGGAACCTATATGTCTTGTTTGAAGGAATTCACTTACAACCCATTGCTTCTGGGCGATACCAACTCCGATTAAGGCAATGCAAACAGGGGCTGCTGTGTACTGATAGTTTGATATGCATGTCAGCGTCCGATGACCAGCACATGACTTCCCGCGCAAAACCCGGATAATGGCGGCCTCTTCGCTCCGCCCACAACCCGGTAATCGCCCCCATGGAAATCAAGGTCAACTTTCTCGACAACCTTCGCCTCGAAGCGAAGTTCGATGACTTCACCGTGGTGGCCGATCAACCCATCCGCTACAAGGGTGATGGTTCGGCACCGGGGCCCTTTGATTACTTCTTGGCTTCATCGGCGCTGTGCGCGGCGTATTTTGTGAAGCTGTACTGCAACACCCGCAATATTCCCACCGACAATATCCGCCTGTCGCAGAACAACATCGTCGACCCGGAGAACCGCTACAAGCAGATCTTCAAAATCCAGGTCGAGTTGCCCGCCGACATTTCCGCCAAGGACCGCCAGGGCATCCTGCGCTCCATCGAGCGGTGCACGGTGAAGAAGGTGGTGCAGACCGGGCCGGAGTTCGTGATCGAGGAAGTAGATAACCTGGATGCCGACGCCCAGGCGTTGTTGCTGCCGGCCACTGCAACGGACGAGGGCACCTGCATCCTGGGCAAGGATCTGCCGCTGGAGCAGACCATCGCTAACATGTCGGGCATCCTGGCCGGGCTGGGCATGAAGATCGAGATCGCCTCCTGGCGCAATATCGTGCCCAATGTTTGGTCGCTGCACGTGCGCGATGCGCAGTCGCCGATGTGCTTCACCAACGGCAAGGGCGCGACCAAGGAAGCAGCGCTGGCCTCGTCCCTGGGCGAATTCATCGAGCGGTTGAATTGCAACTTCTTCTACAACGACCAGTTCTGGGGCGAGGACATCGCCAATGCGGCCTTCGTGCATTACCCCAACGAACGCTGGTTCAAGCCTGGCCGCAAGGATGCGCTGCCGGCGGAGATCCTCGACGAACACTGCCTGGCGATCTACAACCCCGAGGGCGAGCTGCGCGGCTCGCATCTGTATGACACCAACTCCGGTAATACCGAGCGCGGCATCTGCTCCATTCCCTATGTGCGCCAGTCGGACGGTGAGGTGGTGTACTTCCCCTCCAACCTGATCGAGAACCTGTTCCTCAGCAACGGCATGAGCGCCGGCAATACCCTGGCCGAAGCGCAGGTGCAGTGCCTGTCGGAAATCTTCGAGCGGGCGGTGAAACGCGAGATCCTGGAGGGTGAGCTGGCCCTGCCGGACGTGCCGCAGGCGGTGCTGGCCAAGTACCCCGCGATCCTGGCCGGCATCCAGGGGCTGGAAGAGCAGGGCTTCCCGGTGCTGGTGAAGGACGCCTCGCTGGGCGGCCAGTTCCCGGTGATGTGTGTGACCCTGATGAACCCGCGCACCGGCGGCGTCTTCGCCTCCTTCGGCGCCCATCCATGCCTTGAAGTCGCGTTGGAGCGCAGCCTGACCGAACTATTGCAGGGCCGCAGCTTTGAAGGCCTGAACGACCTGCCCCAGCCGACCTTCGAAAGCCAGGCGGTCACTGAGCCGAACAACTACGTCGAACACTTCATCGACTCCAGCGGCGTGGTCTCGTGGCGCTTCTTCAGCGCCAAGGCGGATTACGACTTCGTCGAATGGGATTTTTCCAGCCAGGGCGACAACGCCAACGCCGAGGAAGCCGCCACCCTGTTCGGCATCCTCGAAGACATGGGCAAGGAAGTGTACATGGCCGTCTTCGATGACCTGGGCGCCACCGCCTGCCGCATCCTGGTGCCCGGCTATTCGGAGGTGTATCCGGTCGATGACCTGATCTGGGACAACACCAACAAGGCGCTGCTGTTCCGCGAGGATATCCTCAACCTGCACCGCCTGGACGACGACAGCCTGCAGGCACTGGTCGAGCGCCTGGAAGAGAGCGAGCTGGACGACTATACCGACATCACCACGCTGATCGGCATCGAGTTCGACGACAACACGGTCTGGGGCCAACTGACCATTCTGGAGCTGAAACTCCTCATTCATCTCGCCCTGCAGCAGTTCGAAGAAGCCAAGGAATTGACCGAAACCTTCCTGCAGTACAACGACAACACTGTCGAGCGCGGCCTGTTCTACCAGGCGCTGAACGTGGTGCTGGAAGTCGAACTGGACGAAGAGCTGGAGCTGGACGACTACGAAGCCAACTTCCGCCGCATGTTCGGTGACGAGCGCATGGACGCGGTGATCGGCTCGATGGAGGGCAGCGTGCGCTTCCATGGTCTGACGCCGACCAACATGCAACTGGAAGGGCTGGACCGGCATCAACGGCTGATCGACAGTTTCAAGAAGCTGCATGCGGCGCGGGGCCGGGCGGCGGGACTGGCCGGGCAGTAACTTCCGGCTTCACCTGTACGCGACAAGCCGTTTACACTCGGGTAATCCTTCCTCTGGAGCATGCCCGTGACCGATACCACTCTGCCGCCCCTGTTGCTGGGCGCCAACAGCGAACAGCGCGTTGCCATCGAGCCGCGCATGGCCAATCGTCACGGCCTGATTGCCGGGGCCACCGGCACCGGCAAGACCATTACCCTGCAGGTGATGGCCCAGGCGTTTTCGGAGATGGGAGTGCCGGTGCTGGTGCCCGACATCAAGGGCGATTTTTCCGGAATTGCCAAGCCGGGCATCATGAACGAGCGTCTGCAACAGCGGGCGGCACTGGTTGGCCTGGATGATCTGCAACCAAGCGGTGCGTCAACGGTATTCTGGGATGTCTACGGCGAACATGGCCACCCCCTGCGCCTGACCATGACCGACTTCGGCCCAATCATGCTGTCGCGCCTGCTGAACCTGAACGAGACCCAGACCGGCGTCTTGCAGATCGTGTTCAAGGTCGCGGACGACAACGGCTGGTTGCTGCTCGATCTCAAGGACCTGCGCGCCATGTTGGGTCACGTCAACGACAATCGAAGCGAGATCGGCCCCAAATACGGCAATGTCTCGCCCGCTAGTATCGGCGCCATTCAACGGGCGCTGCTGAATCTGGACAGCCTGGGCGGCGATCAACTGTTCGGCGAGCCGGCGGTCACCCTCGATGACTTCATGCAGACCAACCAGCAAGGGCAGGGCGTCGTCAATATTCTGCATGCGGCGCGCCTGTACCGCGACAGCCCGCTGGCCTATTCCAGCATTCTGCTCTGGTTGTTATCCGAGCTCTTCGAGCAGTTGCCGGAAGTCGGTGACGCCGACAAGCCCCGCTTTGTGTTGTTCTTCGATGAAGCGCACCTGCTGTTCAAGGATACGCCCACCAGCCTGGTTGATCGCATCGAGCAGGTCGTGCGGCTGATCCGCTCCAAGGGCGTCGGCGTGTATTTCATTACCCAGAGCCCGCTGGATGTGCCTGAGTCCATTCTCGGGCAGTTGGGCAACCGGGTGCAGCACGCCCTGCGCGCCTTCACCCCCAAGGACCAGAAAGCGGTGCGCACCGCCGCCCAGACCTTTCGCAGCAATCCAGGGCTGGATACCGAGGTCGTCATTACCGAACTGGGTGTGGGCGAAGCGCTGGTGTCGGTGCTCGATGCCAAGGGCGTGCCCACGCCGGTCCAGCGCGTGCTGATTCGTCCGCCCGCAAGCCAGATGGGGCCCATCAGCGACCCGGAGCGCAGCACCCTGGTGCAACGCTCGGTGCTGGCGGGTGTGTTTGACCAGATGCTGGACCGCGAATCGGCTTATGAGATCCTGCAACAGAACGCTGAACGGGCACTGTCGGAAGAAACCGTGGTTACCCGCCGCCAGTCCGAAGCCAAGCAAACCCGGCGCCCGGCCGCAGAGAAATCCGTCATGGGTGATCTCATCACGCAAGCAGGGCGCAGCGCCATGCGCGCCTTCGGCACGCAACTGGGCAGGCAGATCATGCGCGGGCTATTGGGTTCGTTGAAGGGGCGCTAGCTGCGCCCATTGTACTCGCTGTCTGTAACCCGTATGTCGGCAAACCCGTGCATGCTGGTCTTTTCACTATCTGGAGGGCCGTAAGATGAGCGCCAAGAAACTACTGCTGCTGGCCGGTGACTTCACCGAGGATTATGAAACCATGGTGCCGTTCCAGGCACTGACCATGCTGGGTTATCAGGTGGACGCGGTATGCCCCGACAAGAAAGCGGGTGACACTGTGCGTACCGCCATTCATGACTTTGAAGGTGACCAGACCTATACGGAAAAGCCTGGGCATAACTTCGCGTTGACCTATGATTTCGACAAGGTAAAAGTCGAGGACTATGTCGGCCTGGTGATACCCGGCGGCAGGGCGCCAGAGTATCTGCGACTGAACCAGCGTGTAATCGACATTGTGCAGCAGTTCGACAAGGCTCAAAAGCCCATCGCCGCGGTATGCCATGGCGCGCAGCTGCTCGCAGCGGCAGGCGTGCTGCAGGGCCGGGAATGCAGTGCTTATCCAGCCTGCGGCCCAGACGTGAAACTGGCCGGCGGAACCTATATGGATATTCCGGTGGATCAGGCACACGTTCAGGGCAATCTGGTCACCGCCCCTGCCTGGCCAGCACATCCCGCTTGGCTAGCCGCCTTCGTCAAACTGCTGGGCGCCCGGATAACTCTTTAAACCAAGTGGTGGCAGCACCTGCCGCAGCGTGAGGCGCGTCAGGTGCCCTTGTCGGTGATGCGAACCGTATCTGGCTAAGGGCGGCGAGCCGCAGCAATGATCAGGGTGCCAGAGGCAGCTGGCGCTTGTGCTCTGTCATGTCATACCGCTCGATGATCTTGCTGGCGACCGCATCGTCAACGGCGCCGCCCAACAGAAAGGCATCGATTTGCTCATAGCTCAGCCCGTAGGCATCCTCATCCGGCTTGCCGGGCTGCAGCTCTTCAAGATCAGCAGTGGGTATCTTGCCGACCAATCCGGCCGGCGCACCCAGATCCGCAGCAATACGTCGTACCTGGCTCTTGACCAGTCCCGTTAGCGGAGCCAGATCACAGGCCCCGTCGCCAAACTTGGTGAAAAAGCCCATCACCGCTTCGGCAGCATGATCGGTACCGACCACCAGACCGTTAACGAAATTGGCCAGGGTATATTGCGCGACCATCCGGGTGCGGGCCTTGACGTTGCCCTTGGCGAAATCGCGCTTGGCCGCTTCCGCTGGCTCGTCGGCAAAGTAGGTCATCATCGCATCTACCGAGCCCTTGATATCGACCGTGCGGATCTGGTCCGGCTTGATGAAATCCAGCGCCGCCTGTGCATCCTGTTCATCAAACTGCACACCATAGGGCAGGCGCATGGCGTAGAAAGTCGCCTCGTACCCTTCCTGACGAAGGGATTCGACCGCCAGCTGGCACAACCTGCCCGCCGTCGTCGAATCCACCCCGCCGCTGATCCCCAACACCAGCGCCCGCATACCGGAGCGGCGCAGCGTGTCCTTGACGAAATCGACGCGCCGCTCGATCTCCTGCTTGAGTTCAGCGGCTCCCTTGAGGTTCGGATTGACCTGCAACGCACTGCGAATATCGGCGGCCCGGGTTGATGCGGTGGTCATGCTTGTCTCCTTGGAATTCGGTACCGAAATGCTTAACAATCTAATAGTTCGACACGATAAACGAGGTTAGTGCCAACACCAAGACGGATCATCTGCTGGGCAAGCTTCACGACGACCTGTACTTCTTGAAGTTTTCCGCCTGCTCGAAAATCTCCTTGTACACCTCGTCCCGATCCACCGGCGGGTAACCATGTTTCGCCAGCACCAGGATCAGCCCAACCTTGAGCTCGGCCTTGATGTCAGCCCGTTGGCTCCAGTCGGTGTATTGCACCTTGTCATCCACCACCACTTTCACCGCAGCGGCGAGGGTCAGCAGCTTGTCTTCGGGATAAGTGAAGCTGTATTCATGAGCCAGCTTTTTGAGAATGTCATAAAAGGCTTTCTCTTCAATATCGATACCCAAGTCAGCGTAGGATTGCTTCTCATCTTTTAGCGCAGAAATGAGCTCCACAAACTTGTCGGTAATATCTTCCCAGACTTCGCCGACATAAAGCGTGTCTTCCTTACGCTCGTTGTAATGATCTACCAGCGCTTTGAATTTCGCCGCGAAATCGACGCCCTTGGTCTTATTGACCTTCTTGAAGTCCTCAATCGCCCTGGCCAACAACTGCTGCAATAATTTGATCCGGGTGTTGGGCAGTTTGATCTTCTCGATCTTGGCCAGATAATCATCATCGAAGATATCCATCTCACCGGCGCCATCCTCACCCAGCTTGAAGATTTCCTCCACGCCGTCGGCTTTCAACGCCTCGGCCACCATCTCGCGTACCCGGGCGTTCATCTGCGCGGTATCCGGTGCATTGCCCTTGGTCAGCTTGAACACGATGGAACGCACCGCCAGATAAAAATGGATCTGATCGCGCTCGGCCTGGCCGATGCCCTCCGAGCCGCAGCAAATGTCATAGGCGGCTTTCAAGCGTTTCACCAGCGCCATGAAGCGCTTTTCGACGTTGTCGGTGATCTGCGCATATTCTGCGGCCATGTTCAGGCAGTTGAGCTGTTCCAGCGGGCTACCGGTGTAGTACAGGCGCGCATCAAAGCGGTGGAACAGCTTGTTGAGCAGGTCCAGATGGTCCTTCACCACCACAATTGACTGGTTTATCTCCTCGATGTTCTGCTGGTCGGCCTTGTTGTAGTGAGCCAGCGCCATGTTCATCTGTTTCTTGATGCCGATGTAGTCCACCACCAGGCCTTTTTCCTTGCCCTGAAACTTGCGATTGACCCGTGAGATGGTCTGGATCAGGTTGTGGCGCTGAATGGGCTTGTCGATATACATGGTGTCCAGAAAGGGTACATCGAAGCCGGTCAGCCACATGTCCACGACAATGGCGATCTTGAAATTGGACTTGGCATTCTTGAACTGACGGTCCAGCTCCTTGCGGTATTCCTGGCTGCCGAGCATGTCGTACAGCGCTTTTGGGTCATCCTTGCCGCGGGTCATGATCATCTTGATCCGTTCCATCGGCTTGATGTCCTTGCGCTCTTGCTCGGTCAGCTCAACGCCTTGCTCGGCGGCCAACAGCTCATTCCACTGCGGCCGCAGCGCTATCACTTGCTGCCAGAAGGCATAGGCGATCTCGCGTTTGCTGCAGACGAACATCGCCTTGCCCTTCAGCGTTGAGCCTTCCTCGATGCGCTTTTCATAGTGATGAACAAAGTCGATGGCCAGCGCCTGGATGCGATCCGGGTCGCCGAGAATCGCGCTCATGTTGGCACTGGCTTTCTTGCTTTCCTCGATCTGATATTCGCTGGTGCCGTCTTCAGCGCACTGGGCGTAGTAGGCTTCGATATCCTTCAGCTTGTCATTATCCAGCAGCACCTTGGCGGCGCGGCCTTCATAGACAATGCGTACGGTGATCTCATCTTTCACCGACTCGGTCATGGTGTAGCTGTCCACCACGTCACCGAACACATCCAGGGTCGCGTCGATTGGTGTACCGGTAAAGCCCACATAGGTCGCGTTGGGCAGGGAGTCGTGCAGGTATTTGGCGAAGCCGAAGGTGCGCTTCACACCCTGGTCTGTCACCCGCACCTTCTGATCCAGATTCACCTGGCTGCGATGCGCCTCGTCAGAAATGACGATCACATTGGTGCGCTCTGTCAAAAGTTCGGTGTCTTCGGTGAACTTGTGAATAGTGGTCAGGAATACCCCGCCGCTGTTGCGGCCCTTGAGCAGTTCGCGCAACTGCGCGCGGCTCTCCACACTGATCACCGTCTGGTCGCCGATATAGCCCTTGGCATTGGTGAATTGGCCGGCCAGCTGGTCGTCCAAGTCAGTGCGGTCGGTGATCAGTACTATGGTCGGACTCTCGAACTCCACGCTTTTCATCAGCAAGCGGGTGAGAAACAGCATGGTGTAGCTCTTGCCGCAGCCGGTCGCGCCAAAATAGGTGCCGCCCTTGCCATCGCCCAATGGCTTACGGTGCAGCCGGATGTTCTCGTACAGCTTGTTGGCTGCGTAGAACTGTGGATAGCGGCAGAGGATCTTCTCTTCCTTCCTCGATACATCCGGGAAGTAGATAAAGTGACGAATTACCGCGCGCAACCGGTCTGGGTGAAACAGACCTTCGATCATGGTGTGCAGAGCGTTGATGCCGTCCTGCTCGATGCTTTCATCGCCGGTGATCTTGCGCCAGGTGTAATAGAATTCGTAGGGCGCAAACAGCGAGCCCATGCGCGAATTCACCCCGTCGCTGATCACACACAGCGCGTTGTACTTCATCAGCTCGGGAATATCGCGTACATAGCGGGTGGCCAACTGCTTCCAAGCGTCATGGATGGTCGTGTTCTCGCGCACCGCGCTCTTGAACTCGAACACCACCAGCGGCAGGCCGTTGATATACAAAATGGCATCAGGGATGCGCTTTTCGCTGCCTTCAATGGTGAGTTGACTGACCAGCCGGTAGATATTACTGCCGGCCCGGTAGGTCGCCGGAGCCTCGGCTTGCAAGGTTTCAACCTCGCCTGCCACGGGCACACGCTGTTCCGGCAGGCCGCTGTAGTCGATCAGCTGGATATAAAGGTCTTTCTGGCTCTGCTGAGTGCGCTCGCGCTTGAGCAGAAAACCATCGGCCACGCGCTTGTGAATGGTCTTGTTGGACTCATACAGATCCAGCGCCGGCAGGCTTTCCAGCTGCTGGATGATCGACTCGATCTCATTGGCGGTGATGTTATCAACGGCGTACTGTGCCGCGAGAAACTGGCGCAGATCGCCCTTGATAAGTACGTCGCTGTTGCTGGCGCGCTGAATGCTGTCGCCGGTGTAATGCGAGTAACCCTGCTGACCCAGCAGCTCGATAATCGCCTGCTCCAGCTTGGCCTCGTTGAAACTCATCGGGTACTCCTTATCCTCAATGACGACAGTTTCTGCGGAGCAGAAAGTACTATGCAAAAAGTGTATATCTGTTCAGCAACTATTCGGACTTTCGGGAAAGCTGATCCAATAGTGCCAGCATTGCCTTCATGGGCCAAACAAAGTCCTTGCTGCCCTTCACGTTACAGGGGCGGTCAGCAAGCCAGAGGCTGGCGCGGTAGGGGTTGAGATCCATGATCGATGCGCTGTCGTACCAGAGCATATGATCCACATCCTGCTTCATATGGTTCAGTGTGCCTTGCACCGATCGGTCGCACGTCGTGTCGCATTGCAGAGGCGTCAGAGCGCTGGCTGCCGCATTCAGTTGCGCCTGATTCGCGCCGCCCTTGAGCAGGGCATTCATCAACCCATCCTGAAACAAGTAGTCCAGCTCGGCAAAGTCCGGTTTGGTCAGGCAGGTGAGCAGCACCGGAAATCGGGTAGCGTCGTGGGCGAATAGCACGCAGTTGCGGCGTTGCAGTGTAAGCAGATTAGCGTGCCAGCCGCTCAAGGGGCTATCGCCTGCATCATTGGCTGCGAGCGGGCGGGCTCTGGTGTTCGGCAATCGACCGTTGGCGTCTATTGGCAGTCTGGCGAACAGTTTCTTTGTGCAGCGCAGCTGGATCATCGAAGTCCGATGCAACCTTGTATTGCAGTTGATATTGTCATGCCGAGTTTATTTCTGCGCAGATAGTAACACCTACAGTGCCAGTTTCTCGCGTGGCGTAAACTCGGGCTGCTGAACATCTCAGCCGCTGGTGCCTCCGGGCAAGCGGCGTCTTCTCGCCGCAGCAACTGCTAAGCAATACTGAGTGGTTGATGGTCATGTGTGACGGGCCCGCATTGCTTGAAAAGCATAGGCAGCTTGCCTACACTTCCGCAAGCGAGGTCTCAAATGAAGAAGCGCAATCTGTTTGATGAAATGCTGCAGGGCATCGATGAGATGGCGGCGCAGCGGGAGGGCAAGATCACCTTGCGTCAGGTGTCCGTTGAAGACAAGCCTGCCCCCAAGGTGACTGCAGATGAAATCGTCGCTCTGCGAAAGAAAATGAAGATGTCACAGGGGGTGTTTGCTATGCGCATACGAACGAGCCCTGAAACCCTACGCAACTGGGAACAGGATAAGGCGAAGCCGAATGCTCATGCGGCGCTGCTGCTAAAACTGGTTGAGCAGTACCCCGATATGCTTGATCGATTGGCTAGCGTGTAGATGTTTAGCTGCTCGTCGGCCCTAGCTTGCTTCAGACCCAGACGACAGCTATCTGCCGGAAGTGCTTCAGGACGGGCCGCAGTGCTTGAAGGATTGCAGGAGCGCCGAACAGGAACGCCTGCATGAGTAATCGCACTCCAGGTAGCTGTTTTGCAGGCTTATCTGCCAGATCAACCGGCCCATGGGTGTGAAAATTATGGTGTAAAATCCTCCGCCAAGTGAATGAATTTACACCATGTGGTTGCTTGTTTCAGAGCGCTTCAGCCAGCAGTTGTTCGGCTTCGGGGATGCGCAGTTGGCCGGAGAGGAGTTTGGGGAGGAGCCGATCTCTAAGCGAAGACAGTGTCCGCACCGCTGAACTACAGTTCGCCGCACAGTCCTGAAAAGAAGATACGAACTCGGCGAATTGGGCAAGAACTTCGACTCCAGGGTTCAATGTTGGAACGGATTCGATGTGCGTCTTTGTTACGGCTTCTCTGGATGCACCTGCATTCTGGCCCATTAGATAGCTCTTGGTACTGGCGTTCAGCAAGTGAAGGTGAAGGTACTTAGAAGGAACGCCTGGGCGTGGTCTTATTATAGCTACGTGCTGGTTTACCCTCGCAGGTAGCGCTTCTGAGGGTGCGATGCAAGTCCTAAGAATGGAGGCCCCGGTGATATTCAGAAGAACATCGCCCTCTAGCACGGTCACTCCTTTCAACTGCGCTGCAGCTTCATCCGTAATGCGCGCCAGCCCTTCCCAGACAAACTTCGAATCGTAAACATTTTGACTCCGAATCAAAGAGACACCATCCTCTATGTACACTTGGCTCCCGCCACGTGGTGTTGAGCCGCTACCGATTTTGGATGTTAACGTGTTTAACGTAACAGCATCCCACCTCTCCGGCACCCAGCCCATTTCTTCGGTAAACACAAAACGATCAGGGAATTGCTGACGGATGTGGGTGGGCAATGTGTGGGGTTGTTCGGGCGATGGCTGCTGTGCGGCTTGGGCGCGGCGTTCGGCGCGGTCGGCCAGTTCGTCGGGGATCGGATTGCCGGCGGCCAGGGCGTTGTCGATCACCGGATCGAAATCCACAAACCAGCTTTTGAACAACGCTTGTGCCATGGCTTCGAGCGTGGTGTTGATCTGGCGGTTGAGTTCGATTTTGTCGTCAAGGGAACCGAGGATGTCTGCAATTGCTTTTTGCTCAGACAACGGCGGGACTCTGATCGGAAAATCCGCCAACTCTTTCAAGGACAGTCGGTCGACGGTAGCTCCGCTATTCGTTCTTGAGCGAATCTCCTTTTGGAAATCAGGCCCTAGATATGCGAATAAGAGATAGCGAGGTAATACTTTACATACGAGAGGTCTTAACAATCCCATTCGACGGCCAAGGCACGCCCTTATCCCTTGGGGCATAAGCGCAGCTTCGCCAAGACGGGTTTCATACGAGAAAAGCACATCACCTTCAACTGGGGTGACACGTCTCGTCCATTTCGAGAATTGTTCTTCGCTCAGTCTTGCCGACTTGGAAAGATCGAGTTTTCCGTTCTCTAAGCTCGAAATGCTGAGAAAGTATGGACCCTCATCGGTCTTGTTTGGCGTGGCGTGCGGCCCATCGAAAACGGTAGCGATCGAGCCGATTGTGGTCCACTCACTCCCCATAACCCAACCCCTCCAGATTCCGCCGAATCACCGCATCCAGCTTGGCCGATTCCTTCATCTGCCGGTACAGGGTCTGGCTTAGCTCAGCCATCTTTTCCTCAAACAGCACGCCATCGTCTTCCACTTCCGCTGCGCCTACATAGCGACCGGGCGTCAGCACGTAGTCGTTTGCCTTGATCTCATCCAGCGTGGCGGATTTGCAGAAGCCAGGTACGTCTTCATATACCGTCTCGCCGTCGAATTCGCCCCGCCAGGCGTGGTAGGTGCGGGCGATGTTGGCGATATCCTCGGTGGTCAGTTCCTTGTGGGTGCGGTCGATCATACTGCCGGTGTTGCGGGCGTCGATAAACAGGGTTTCGCCCTGGCGGTCGCGGAAGTGTTTGCGACCATCACTGAACTGCTGGGCGCGCTTGTTTCTGGTCATGAACCACAGGCACACGGGAATTTGTGTGGTGTAGAACAGCTGGCCGGGTAGGGCGATCATGCAATCGATATGGTCGTTCTCGATCAGCTTCTGACGGATCAGGCCTTCGCCGCTGGTGTTGGTGCTCATGGAGCCGTTAGCCAAAACGAAGCCGGCGACACCGTTCTCGCTGAGCTTGCTCAGCATGTGCAGTATCCATGCGTAGTTGGCGTTGCCGGTGGGTGGTACTTCATAACCGGCCCAGCGCGGGTCGTTGGTCAGCTCGTTGCTGGCGCGCCATTCCTTCAGGTTGAACGGTGGGTTGGCCATGATGAAGTCGGCTTTCAGATCCGGGTGCTGGTCCTTGAAGAAGGTGTCGGTGGGCACTTCACCGAGGTTGCCGGCAATGCCACGAATCGCCAGGTTCATCTTCGCCAGCTTATAAGTGGTGGCGGTCTGTTCCTGACCATAGATGGAGATGTCTTTCTTGTTGCCCTGGTGATTTTCGATGAACTTGATCGACTGCACAAACATGCCGCCCGACCCGCAGCAGGGGTCATAAATCTTGCCCTGGTAGGGCTCGATCATTTCGGCGATCAGGTTGACCACGCACTTGGGCGTATAGAACTCGCCGCCCCCCTTGCCTTCGGTCGCGGCAAAGTTGCCGAGAAAATATTCATACACCCGACCAACCACGTCCTGCTCGTTATCGGCGACGGTATCGATATTGCTGATCGAGTCGATCAGCGCAGCCAGTTTGTTGGCCTCCAGGCCCAGACGCGAGAAGTAATTATCCGGCAATGCGCCGCGCAATGACGGATTGCTCTTCTCGACCGTGTGCAGCGCGGTGTCGATCTTGACCGCGACGTCATCCTGCTTGGCGTGCTTTCGAATATACGACCAGCGCGATTGTTCGGGCAGGTAGAAGACGTTGCGCATGGTGTAGAAGTCGACCATGTCGATATAGTCGCTCTGGCCAAGGTCAATCAATTCCTGCCGGCGTGCTTCGAAGGTGTCGCTGACGAATTTGAGAAAGATCAGGCTCAGTACAACGTGTTTGTATTCGGAGGACTCGACACTGCCGCGCAGTTTGTCGGCGGTATCCCAGAGGGTCTGTTCGAAGGATTTGGTCTTTTTACTGGATGCTGCTTGTTTGCTCATGTGTTTCGGCTTTGAGAGAGGCTAGTAAAGCGGGGCGAGCGATCCGTTGCAGGTATGCTGCGCCCCTGATGGCACGAAGCATAAAGCAGCGTGTCGGGTGTGTCCAAGGGTCGGGCCCGGGACGCAGCGGTGGCCTTTATTGTAAGGAAGGTCTACTTTAAATACAGGCAGTAGGCCACTCTCAGGAGCTCATGGATGGCGCGTAGACGTACTTCAACTTTCGATGATCTGGTAATAATCCTTTCCCGCTTGCCTTGGTGGGTCAGCCTGGGCATCGGTTTTTTCGCCTGGCTGATTCTGAATCCCATAGCCAACAGTCCTGTAGTTGTTCCCGCTGACGTCAAGCCCGGAGACATGTCGAGCGTGATGCTCAGCCAGCTGTGGCACACCTCCGCCATGATTGGGCGATACCTCATTCCGCTTGTATGTCTGTTCGGCGTGATTGGTTCTATTGCCGGGCGTCAGCGTCGTAAAACACTGCTTAAAGACGTCAAAGCTGCCACCCAACCCGGCAAAACCATAGATGGCCTCAGTTGGCAGCAATTCGAACAACTGATCGGTGAGGCGTTCCGAGGTCAGGGTTACAGCGTCACTGAAACCGGCGGCAGCGGCCCAGACGGCGGTGTAGACCTGATCCTGCGCAAGAGTGGAGAAAAGTCTTTGGTGCAGTGCAAACACTGGCGCTCACTGAGGGTCGGTGTGCCGGTGGTGCGTGAGTTCTTCGGTGCGATGGCGGCAGAAGGGGCTGCAGGGGGATTCGTCGTCACCTCCGGCCAGTTCACCGACGCCGCAAAAACCTTTGCTGCCGGCCGCAACATTCAACTGATTGATGGGATTCGGCTCAAACAATGGCTTGCCCAGCATCGCGCCACGCCCCCAGAGCCCAAGCCTGCGGAGCCCGACCAACCAGCCCATCAACCGATACCTGAGAACCCAACGTGCCCGGTATGCAGCAGCATGATGATCAAACGTCTGGCCAAGCGCGGTGCCAATGCAGGGAACGCCTTTTGGGGGTGCTCTAAGTATCCAGGGTGCCGAGGGGTAGTGAATGCTTGATTGAGAACCAAAAAAGGATAAACGCATATGGAACGGCCAGATTACGTAATTCATGGAGAAGTAGCTCGCTTAATACCGGTAGTAGCCGATACCAACCGCGAGCAAAGGGCGGCCTCGATTCTGCTTGCTGCGTTGCGTGGGGTGTATGAGTTTCGGCAGGTAATGTTTGCTTCATTGGGGCATCGAGTCAGCGCTCGGGCTCGAATGGGAGCCTGGACTGAAGTCGCATTGGAATGCAATCTAGACATACCGAAGAAAGACCGCCCAGACGGCCTGGTGCAGTTGGTAACCGGCAGCAAACAATGGTCCGCATTGATCGAAGCAAAAGTCGGTAACAATGAAGTGGGTGAGGAGCAGTTGAAGCGTTATCTGCTGCAAGCCAAGAAAAACAAGATCGATGCGGTCATCACCATCACCAACCAGTTCGTTGCTCTGCCCAATCATCACCCCGTAAAGCTTCCTAAAACGCTATTGAAAGGCGTAGAGCTCTATCATTGGTCTTGGATGTACGCTGTGACGCAGGCAACATTGCTACTGGATTCGGGTGACATCACATCACCAGATCAACGATTTATCCTCGAAGAAGTGCTGCGCTATTTCAGCCATGACTCCAGCGGTGCAACGCGGTTTGACAGCATGAACCGTGAATGGAAGGAAGTCGTTGCCAAGGTCAAAAGCGGAGCAGTGCTGGGCAAGACCACAGGGGAAGTAGAGAACACGGTTTCAAGCTGGCATCAGGAGCAACGTGATCTATGCCTTGTCATGAGTCGCCAGCTTGGTAGGCAGGTAAAGCAAAAGATCAGCAAAGCCCACCGTAATGACCCCGTTCTTCGGCTCAAGGGCGACTGTGAGCTTTTAGCCAAGGAACACAAGCTAACCTGCTGTCTGGCTATACCTGATGCTGCGGCTGATCTCGACATAACTGCAGATTTAATTAAGCGCACGATAACCTGCTCCATGCGTCTAGTCGCACCGCAAGACAAGATACGTAGTTCCGCTCGGATTAACTGGCTGATAAAGCAAGTCAACAAGGCTAATGCAGAGGGTTTTTACGTCAAAGCCATCCGCCCAGGCCGTGCTGAAGAAACGCAAGCACCACTGGGGAAACTACTTGCGGATGGGAACGCACTTGAAACGCTTTCGACCAATGTGGTGCCGAGCGCCTTCGAAGTGTTTTATATGGCTGATTTAGGCTCGCGCTTCTCCGGCGCAAAGGTATTCATCGAGGAACTCGAAAAGGCTGTACCGCATTTTTATCAGGAAGTCGGACAAAAGCTCAGAGCCTGGGTGGCGCCACCGCCGAAATTGCAGAAGCGTGATCCCGTTGAGGTAATGGCGATTGAAGATAGCGAAGCGGCGGAGCAGGCGGCTGCCGAGTGCCCCGATGCTTGAGGGCATACGTAAACGCGTTTTCAGAAGCGGAGGTGCCTCTGGCGATTCGATGAAAGTAGTTAATGACCTGCACCGGACTTTTGAACCAACGACCGGACAAACACCGCCGGAATCTGGATCTGCCGCGGCTGATTGAGTGCAGGTCGCAATACGATCGACTCGCCGAACGACCACACCACATGCACATTGCGCAATGTGCAGTCCTCGGCGATGCCTAATTCGCTGAGGTCGGTATTGCAGAACGCCGGATCGAGCATGACCATTTCCGCCTCGTAAGCGCCGAGCCCGAGGGCTTTGACAGCCTTTTCTGGGACCGTAGTGAGCAGGCCGCTGTAGCCGGCCACAAGCAAACCAAAGAACAGCCCGAAGAGCAGAGCGGCATTCCAACCAGCGAAATGTGCCATCGAACAGATCGATACCATGATGGCAATGATGACGGGAACCGCCCAGAGAATCGGGTAGTGCCAGAAGCCTTCCAGGTTCTCCACGATCGGCATGCTACTTCGCAGGATCGTCGAAAGTAGGATTACAAAGATCAGGAGTGGGATGAAAGCCGCCCAAGTGTAATTGAGAAAGCTCCAACGAGGCAGATCGAACCGTATTTGCAAAGCAATGCCGAAACCCAGCGCAACAAAGACGGACCATAGCAGGGCGGTAATGGTAAAAAGACGCGGCTCAAGCACTAGCGCTGCTACCAGACCAAGTCCGACCACCCCGAAAGGCGCAAAATACGCCAGCAGTACCAGCTGCCAAACGGCTTTTGTACGTGCATCCTCCGCATAGGGCATCGCATAGACAATCTCTTCCTTGACCCTCTTAGTATTGAGGAACCAATGAAACAGAGCGGCACCAGGTAGAACCATCATAATGATCACCGCACCAACAATGGCGAAGCCAATACACGCCGCCGCCAGCAATAATGACGAAAACTGGAATAGATCAAAGCTGGGATAGAAGTGGTTACGGTAGAAGTACAGCAAAAAGATACCGAACCCGGAAACCGGAGGGAGCGCTTTCGCCAGCAGGGACCCATGTGCTCGGAGAAACGCCGGAGAGGTATTCAGCAGAACATCAATTGCGTCCTCGCTGGGCGGACGATCACTCCATTTCTGCTGCATACGGCTTCCTTGCTAATGTGCGTAACGGGATCATATCCGCAACGGTGTTGTTGAGCTATCCTGGTGCCACCACAGCGAGACGAGAAAGGAGTCCGTTTTGTCCAATGTGCGCTGGACTGCCGATGAGCTCAAATTGGCTTTCTATTTGTATTGCCAGCTTCCCTTCGGCCGGCTTCACAAAGGCAACCCAGACATCATCGACCTGGCAACCCGGCTTGGTCGGACGCCATCTTCAATCGCTATGAAGCTGGTCAATTTTGCTAGCCTAGATCCTGCCATCACTAATACTGGTCGCAAAGGTCTCTCTGGCGCATCAAAGCTGGATCGAGTTATCTGGGACCAGTTCCAGAACGATTGGCAAAGCCTGGTTGATGAATGCAGCGCGCTGCTCACCACATCGGAACACGCAGTCCCAACAGCACACCCCAACATTGCCGAAGACCCCGCCGACTATGTTGGCGAAACGCGAGAAGCCCAGGTTCGCATACGGATTCGGCAGAGTTTCTTTCGCAAGGCCGTCCTCGCAAGCTACAAAGCGAAGTGCTGCATGTCTGGCTTGAGCGAACCCCGCCTGCTCCTCGCAAGCCATATCGTGCCTTGGAGTGTCGACAAAGCGAACAGGCTGAACCCGGCTAACGGCCTATGCTTGTCAGCCTTGCACGACCGGGCGTTCGATCAGGGACTTATTGCGTTGTCGGATGAGTTTACGGTGATGGTGAGCGATCAATTGAAGACTCGTGCAGATTCATTTGCTAGGTCGGCGCTAGTGGGGATTGAAGGGAGCGAGATTGTGTTACCTGAGCGGTTTGTGCCGGATGGTGGGTTGGTTAGGTGGCATCGGGAGAATATGTTTCTTGGGTGAGCGTTGGGGGCTGCTATCGGCCAATAGCAGACGTCCTTCGCATATGCATGATCAGTCCGATTAAACTAGATGCCTCACAAATAAGCAGACCTAGAATGATGGTATAGAAATTACAACTTGTTGCGTCGGCAACTGGATAAATATGGCCGTCAGCGGTAATCTCCGTATAACAACTCCTTCAGGATGCTTGATGAAAACTGGCTTACTGCGTATCTGTCTGCTTTGGCTGATGATTTTGATCATCCCGGCCCAGGCGATGGCGGGTGCGTTTTCTAAGTCCTGCACAGCTTCGCCTGAGGCCATGCAGCAGGCTGAGATGCCAGCTGAGCACGCCCATCATGCAATGGCTGATCAAGCCGATAACGAGACCGGCGACACAGTGCATAGCGGTTGTGTGCTCTGTGCGGTCAGTTGTCATGGCATCAGTGCCCTGACCAGTTGCAACACCGAGCCTTTGGCTGTGTTTGCTCCGGTACTCTCTGTGCCGGCCTATCTGTTATTTGTCGGGCAAACCCCCGAGCCACTCAAACGACCTCCCCGCACCGTCCTCCTCTGAAACGATAACGGCTCCTGTTGAGCTGAACATTTCTGATCGGTAATACCGATCTGATCGCAGAGGTGGTCATGTTTTCCCCAACGTATTGTATTGGCGGCTTATTAGCCGTTCTGGCGTGGCACAGTCACGCCCAGGCAACCCAGCCTGATCCATCTGGCGCCAACGTCGTCCCGCCAGTGACTTACCAATCTCCATTGCACAGCTATCGAGGCTTTGAGCACCAGGCTCCCGGCGACTGGCGTGAGGCCAATGCTACCGTCGGCCGTATAGGCGGTTGGCAAGCCTATGCGGCAGAGGTATGGGAGGCCAGCCAGTCGCAAGATGATGGCGCTGATGCCGACATTGATAACGCTTCCGATGCTGGCGGCGACGCCAATCCGCATCAACATCATTAAGGAGCTGGTTATGAACAAGACCAATACGGCTCTCGCGCGTTTGGGTTTCATCGGCGTGCTGCTGTTGACCCTGGCGGGCTGTGCGGGGCTGGCGCCTCAAAGTAGCCTTGAACAGGTTCAGCAACAGAGCGCCGAGCTGACCGGGCAGGATTCGCTGCATTGGGCCACCGCGCAGGATCAGCCGCCGGTGGTCCGCGAGCGTATCGCCGAGCTTCTGGCCGAGCCGTTAGCGCTGGAAAGTGCAGTGGAAATTGCGCTGATGAACAATCCCGGGCTGCAAGCTCGCTTGTTTGATCTGGGTATCGCTGATGCGCAGCGGGTACAGGCGAGCCGTTTACCGAATCCCGGCTTTTCCATCGGGCGCATGACGCGTGGCAGCGAAGTGGAGTGGGAACGCGGGTTGCACCTTAATCTGGGCAGCTTGATCGCCTTGCCCTTAACCCGTCGCATAGCTGAGGGCCAAAATGCGCAGGTACAGCGGGAAGTCAGCTTGTCGGTGATGCGGTTGGCAACGGACACGCGTATAGCCTGGTATCGCGCGGTCGCAGCGCAGCAGAGTCTGGTATACAGCGAGCAGGTTCTACAGGCGGCTGATGCAGGCGCGGAAATGGCTCACCGTATGGCCGCCGTGGGTAATTACAGCGCCTTGCAGCAAGCCCGTGAGCAGAGCTTTTACGCGGAAGCAGCACTGGCTCACCTGCAGGCCAGACAAGAGCAGGTCGCAAGCCATGAGCGGCTGGTTCGCTTGCTTGGCTTATGGGGAGAACAGACGGATTTTACCCTGCCAGAGCGGCTGCCGGACGTGCCTGCTAAGCCATTGGACAAGCCAGATATCGAGCAGCAGGCCATGGCCAGTCGCCTGGATGTGAGGGCCGCACAACAGGGTGCCAAACGCCTGGCGACCAACTTGAAGCTGGGCAAGGCGACGCGCTTTATCAATGTGCTGGAATTGGGGGTCAGCAATAACAGTTCCAACGAAGAGCCCGTGCAGCGCGGCTATGAAGTTACCGTTGAGCTGCCGTTGTTTGATTGGAGCGGAGCTCGCATGGCCGGCAACGAGGCGCGGTACATGCAGCAACTGCAGATGACCGCCGAAGTGGCAATCAATGCGCGCTCGCAGGTACGCGAAGGTTATCAAGCCTACCGTACTGCATGGGATGTGGCAGCGCATTACCGGGATGAGATTGTCCCGCTGCGCAAGCGTATCAGTGAGGAAAACATGTTGCTCTACAACGGCATGTTTATCGGTGTATTCGAGCTACTTGCTGATGCGCGGGAGCAGATCTCCACAGTCAATCGTTATCTGCAGGCCCAGAGTGATTTCTGGGTAGCTCAGTCTGAACTGGACCTGGTCCGTTTTGGGCCAGTAACGCCGAGCGAGGCCAATAGCGCTTCCTCCACATCCGCTTCCCCCGCCGGAGGGCACTAACATGGTTTCAAGACGTGATTTCTTTATGGGCGCGGGTGCCATAACGGCAGCCGTTGCTGCTTCTTCGGTCAGCCGGGTTTCTTTGGCGGGGTTGCCCGAGCCGGTAATTCAGAGCAGCCCGGAGACCATGGCGCCGCTGGAGCCGAATACTGGCAGGCCTTACAAGCCGGTGGTGACGCTCAATGGCTGGACGCTGCCTTGGCGCATGAATAACGGTGTAAAGGAGTTTCATCTGGTTGCGGAGCCGGTAGTGCGGGAGATGGCTCCAGGCTTCAATGCTCATCTCTGGGGCTATAACGGCCAATCGCCTGGGCCTACGATAGAAGTGGTAGAGGGTGATCGAGTCCGTATTTTTGTTACCAACAAGCTGCCGGAACATACCAGTATCCATTGGCATGGGCAGCGGTTGCCCAACGGCATGGATGGGGTGGCTGGCCTAAATCAGCGTGCTATCCCGGCGGGCAAAACCTATGTGTATGAGTTCGAAGCCAAGCGCCCCGGGACCTTCATGTATCACCCGCATGCGGATGAAATGGTGCAGATGGCCATGGGCATGATGGGTTTCTGGGTAACTCACCCGCGCGATGCTCATCCCAATATTGACGAGGTCGACCGCGATTACTGTTTTCTACTTAACGCCTATGACGTCGAACCTGGAAGCTACACGCCCAAGATCATGGAGATGCTTGATTTCAATATCTGGACGTTCAACAGCAGGGTCTTTCCCGGGATTGACCCTCTTGTGGCACGTAAGGATGACAAGGTGAGGATCCGCGTCGGCAATCTGACCATGACCAATCACCCCATACATCTGCACGGCCATGAGTTCGAGGTCACCGGAACCGACGGCGGACCGGTACCGCGCGGCGCACGCTGGCCGGAAGTAACCACGGACGTGGCAGTGGGTCAGATGCGGCAGATCGAGTTCATCGCCAGCGATCTCGGTGATTGGGCTTTTCATTGCCACAAGAGCCACCACACGATGAACGCCATGGGCCATGACGTGCCGACGATGGTTGGCGTTGATCACCGCAAGGTGGTTACGCAGATCAATGATCTGATCCCCGATTACATGGTGATGGGCGAGCGGGGCATGGCCGATATGGCGGAAATGCAGATGCCGCTGCCGGAGAACACCATACCGATGATGACCGGTGACGGGCCCTTTGGCTCGGTGGAAATGGGCGGCATGTTCACCATGCTCAAAGTACGTGCAGATCAGCCTGCCGGTGATTACCGCGATCCTGGTTGGTATCGGCAGCCGGAAGGCACCCAGGCTTTCGAGTGGACCGGGCCTCTGGCCGAGCCGGCGCGTTTCAAGTCCGAATCGACTACCGGCAAGCCGGCGGTTGAAGTGCAAGTACGCAAACCCACCGGGCATTCCGGTCATTAATCTGCAACGGGAGATATACAGATGAACACGTTAATACGGATAACAGTCATTGCGGCGCTAAGTACGCTGTCGTTCGGGGTATTGGCGCATGGCGACGCCGAAGATAGCGCGCGCAGTGCGATGCCGCCGGAGCAAAAGGCCTGGGGCATCGGCGCAAGCGAGGACCAGGTAGATCGCGAGTTAGTCATTCGCATGAACGACAACATGCGCTTTACCCCGGATCATTTCGAAGTGGCTGAGGGTGAGACGCTGAAACTGGTAATTAAAAACGAAGGGGAAATGCTGCATGAACTGGTATTGGGCACGGCTGCGGAGCTGAAAGAGCATGCCGCGCTCATGGAAAAGTTTCCAGGGATGGAGCATGACGAGCCCTATATGGCGCACGTAGCCGCGGGCCAAACGCAAACGCTGATCTGGACCTTCAATCGAGCCGGGCGCTTTGACTTTGCTTGCCTGCTGCCAGGGCACTTTCAAGCCGGCATGGTTGGCGGTCTTGAAGTAAGCACGAACTGAGCTATTAACCTTGAGTAACAGGAGCAATACGATGAAAAAAGTAATGATGTTCTTTGTGGCATGTGCGCTTACTGCCACCTCCGCCATGGCAGACGAGCATGACGCCATGACCGAAGGTGAGCTGAGAAAGATTGATCAGGCTGGGCAGCGTGTCACCTTGCGCCACGGCCCGATCGACAACCTGAAAATGCCGCCGATGACCATGGTATTCCGCGTTCAGGACGCCTCTGATCTGGAAGGACTCACTGCGGGGGACAAGGTTAGATTCCATGCTGAAGAGGAAAATGGAAGCTACGTTGTTACAGAACTTGAGAAAGCAGATTAAATCTGGTCGCAGCTTTTTTCCGGTGGCGTTTAAAGTTCAGGCTCAGCAGTCAAAAGTCCCCTTGGGCTTAAACAAACCATCCTAGCGTCACGGCTGCCAGCAGCAGGTAGCGGGCGGCTTTGGCCAGGGTGACTATCAACAGAAAGCTTCAGAAAGCAGAGCACGATAACCAACACGGAAGGGTCACGATACATTCTCCATCTGACCCTGCTGTCTGGAACCTGTTGTCTGCGCGACGCTCATTCCCGGTACGGGTCTCCTGTCAAATACGCCTGGTAAAGGTCGTCAAACAGCATGTTGGTATGTTGCAGGAGCGCGTCATCATCATGACAGCGCTCCTTGGCCCCGAGCACCATGAGTTTTAACCCTACTGCCTCTGGAACGGGGGGGCCTCCCACATCCAGGTAGTGAACTAGCTCCCCAATCTTGCTTAAACCCAGTTGAGTCTCAAGACTGAAACTCCTCAGCAGCACTTCAAAGGTGACCTTGTCATCAACATGGGTGAAGTTGGCTCCATCAAAATCATACCCTAGCGCATCTGGCGGGCACTGGTTTGGGTGTTCCAGCCACACGAAGCGAGCCTCGGGATCAATAAAGCGCTGGATCAACCAAGCCGATGCTAGCCGATCCACCCAGGGGCGGCGCCGCGTGGCCCAGCATCTTCCGATAAATGCAGAGCGATCAAGCAGTGGGATCTCGGCCTGGTTCGGCTGCGGCTCGTCAGGCACAAAGCAACGATTAAAGACGTTCTCCGCATCTGCCATGGCTGTGACGGCGTGCTCACTTTCTGCGCGTGGAAAGAAATCGATCTCCATAATGCTTTGCAAACGTCTCTGTAGCTGGGTCAATTGACGCTGTGCTTCTCGCTCCTCCAACTGAGGGCATGCCTGCTGCCAGTCAACCACCGCTGTTCTTAAGGCTTGAAAATCTGCCGCTCGATCAAAGAGCGAAGGCAAAGCATCAATGCCATCTATGGCTGATTCCTCTACCTCAATCAGCAGCGCGTCACCTCCCAGCATCTTGATTTCGCTGGCCTGCTGCTCCAGGGCATTTCTGCGGGAGGAGCTGGCAGGCAGCAAGTAAACGCCATCTCTGAGTACCGCCACACCTAAGCTACGAAGAGCGCGCCATATCCTCATGCGAGGCGTTCCCGCCCGCCCACTAAGGCGCATGATCAATATCAACCAGTGCTGCACGTGATCAGCCATAACACCCTCTCGTTGTATTCATTACACTAACGTTATACATTCTACAAATAAGCCCTGCCATCATTAAAGAGTGCGCCATGCCGCCAAACATTGAATCGCCCCATCAGGTACCGTTTCGTGAGGCCGTCAGGGTCTGGTTACGAATTGCATTATTGAGCTTCGGCGGCCCAGCCGGTCAAATAGCAGTGATGCACCGCATCCTTGTCGAAGAAAAAAAATGGATTGGCGAGCGCCGTTTTCTCCACGCGCTCAACTACTGCATGATGCTGCCGGGGCCAGAAGCGCAACAGTTGGCTATTTATATCGGCTGGCTTATGCATCGCACCAAAGGCGGCTTGGTCGCGGGCAGTCTCTTCGTGCTACCGGGTTTTATCGCCATTCTAGCACTGAGCTATCTGTATGCCGTCCTGGGCAATGTTGGAGCTGTTGAGGGGCTCTTCTTTGGCTTGAAAGCGGCGGTACTGGCAGTGGTGCTTAACGCAGTTGTGCGTATAGGCAAGCGAGCTCTGAAGAATTGGATAATGCTTGCCATAGCCTCTGCGGCTTTTGTCGCCATCTTCCTTTTTGAGGTGGGGTTTCCACTGATTATTTTAACCGCAGCTCTTCTAGGTTATTGGGGCGGTAAGCGGGGCATGACGGCCTTTGAAGTGGGAGGTGGCCATGGAAGTGCTGACGAGTCAGTTCTTAGCGACCGAGACTCCATACTCGGCGAAGGACTGCCTGCTCATGCGAGTCCCAATCGCCAGTGGTCGCTACGCATGTCAGCCACCCTACTGCTGTTGTGGTTAACGCCGGTCGTGCTCTTGTTAGCAATGTTTGGTAGCGAGAATGTATTCAGCCAGATTGCTCTCTTTTTCAGCAAGATGGCGGTGGTGACCTTTGGGGGTGCATACGCGGTGTTGGGATACATAACCCAAGAGGCGGTGCAAAATTATGGATGGTTGGCACCGGGCGAAATGCTCGATGGCCTCGGCATGGCGGAGACGACCCCGGGCCCGTTAATTCAAGTGGTGCAGTTTGTCGGGTTCATGGGTGCTTATCGCGAGGCCACAGGCCTTGATCCCTTGGTAGCAGCGACGCTGGCTGCGCTGCTGACGACCTGGGTTACTTTCGTTCCTTGTTTCCTTTGGATATTTTTAGGGGCTCCGTATGTGGAGCGTCTACGCGATAATCGCGCACTGAGCTCCGCGCTGTCAGCCATTACCGCTGCGGTAGTCGGGGTTATCCTGAACTTAGCGATCTGGTTTGGGTTTCACGTTATTTTCGCTGAAGTAGGCGAATGGCGCTTTATGGGAGCGCGTGTGTTAACGCCAAACCTAGAATCCCTGGATGTACTGTCGTTGCTACTGGCTGTAGGCGCCATGGTCGCGATTTTTCATTTCAAAGTCGGCATGATCAAAGTGCTGGCAGGGTGTGCGATTCTTGGTGTTTTAGCTTCTCTTGTGGTTTTTTAGCCAGCGGTCGCGCTATTGACGTCAGATGCAGATGAACATTAACTCCAGGTCAGATTCCATGCAGAAGAAAACTAAGACCGCCAAGTCATTACGCAGTTTGAGAACGACGACTGAATATGGCCGCGCCTTTAGTTCGTCGACGTTCAAGGCTTAAGCTCGGCTGTCAAAAGCCCCCTTGAGCTCAAATAAACCATCCTAGCGTGACGGCTGCCAGCAGCAGGTAGCGGGCAGTCTTGGCCAGTGTGACGATCAACAGAAAGCTCCAGAAAGGTTCGCGCATAACGCCGGCGACCACGGTCAGTGGGTCGCCAATAATTGGCACCCAACTGAGCAGTAACGACCAGCGGCCAAAACGATGGTAAGCCTGCTGGGCTTTTTCCAGTTTGCGCTCGCTGACTGGAAACCAGCGTTTTTGTCGATAGCGCTCTATAGAGCGGCCCAGCAACCAGTTGACGGCGGAGCCAAGCACATTGCCAGTGGTTGCGACCGTCAATAATGCCCAGGCAGCGTAACGGTCTGTCAGCAACAGCCCGACCAGCACCGCTTCTGACTGCATCGGCAGTAGCGTGGCGGCACCGAATGCCGCAAGGAAAAGTCCAAGATAGCCGGAAAGCTCCAGCCACGCGTCAGGCATTGAGCCCGGTCCAGCCGTGAATGCCGATATATATACCCACCCCGATAATCAGTACGCTGGAAAAATAAGGGGCGCGGCGTGCCACCGTGCTGAGCCAAGGCCAACGATTGGATGCCTGTCGTGCGCCGATGGCGGCAGCGGCGCCGACGGTGACCAGCGTGATTGCCAAACCAATACTGAAGCACAACACCAGTACCGCTCCCAGCGTGACTTCCTTCACCTGCAGACAGAGCAGCAACACAGTAATCGCCGCCGGACAGGGGATCAAACCCCCAGTCAGCCCGAACAGAATGATCTGGCCGGTGCTGACATTGCCATTGCTGAAACGCGTGCGAATATCCTGGGCATGCGCTCGTTCGTGGGCATCCTGATAACCTTCCAGCGACAGCTCAAGCCCTCCAGCTTTGACATGATCATGGTTATGGGCATGTTCATGTTCATGTTCATGGTGATGCTGATGTGCACTAGCCGCCTCGAGCTGCCATGTTTGCTCGCCCTGCCAGGTGCGCCCCAGCATCCACAGGGCGATGAGAATAATGATGGCGGCGCTGGCAAGCTGGAAGTAGGGCTCGGTAGTGTCAGCGTCGAGATTCTGCCCCAGATACATGCCAAACATGGCCACTAACCAGACCACCGCCGTGTGAGAAAGCGTCGCTGCGAAACCAAGCAGAACGGCCTGTTTTACTGTGCCGCGAATCGCCACGATAAACGCCGCCATCATGGTTTTGGAGTGTCCAGGCTCCAGGCCGTGCAGAGCGCCTAATAAAATGGCGGTGGGAAAATATAACCACGCCTGGGAGGCCCCCTGCTGCAGTAGTTCGGCGAAACTCGACATGGAAGAAACCCTGCTGGGAAAAGTCTTAGAGGTATTTGGTGATTTGCTTGAAATCTTCCAGTGGTGCACGTTCACCCCCGGAAAGCGCCTCTACCGTGTGCTCCAGACAGTGGTCAATATGGTCCTGAATAAGTG
Source organism: Halopseudomonas bauzanensis (assembly GCF_900114735.1). GTDB lineage: Bacteria > Pseudomonadota > Gammaproteobacteria > Pseudomonadales > Pseudomonadaceae > Halopseudomonas > Halopseudomonas bauzanensis. Next base: position 331,422 of record NZ_FOUA01000002.1, read on the forward strand.
TTCGCTTGGCTTGGCAGACTGCCTTTTCTACCGCGTGCAACTGTTGTGCAATATCGACACAGGGGCGGCTGCTTTCAATCATGGTGATGATGCTACGTAGGTGACCCTCTGCCCGCTTCAATCTTTTGACGATATCGCCATGGCTTGAGTGCTGGTGCCCCTCTGCGTTTTCGCTCATGTATTGAGTCTCATGTCGGGATGGATTATGCTCGCATCCTATCCCCCTGGAGGGGATACGGTCAATCCGTCGAATCAGCAAGACTCACGAGCCCCAGGCACCGGACCCTCTAGATATGCCCAGCAAGCCCATCAGCGCCAAGGTGATATTTGCCCTCGCTCTCGTCATATTGATGGCATGGGTCGGGCATAGCTCGGCATTAGTGAATGGCGCCAGCCCGCCCGCTCACGCGCATTCGCACGGTAACGACGCTCCCACCTGCACAATCTGTGCGGATCACTTCCATTCATCGCTGACTGCCGATCACGTGCACGAAACGCCGCACCTGAATATGCCTCTGGGCCTAAGCGCTCAATCGAAGAGTGCGGCGCTTCTGCGTGACGCCGGCAGTTTTGTGCCTGCGGCACCGATCTTTTTAGTCAAGCGGCCTCCCCGTCCTGATCTGGTGTGCTGACAACGCCGCCTCGCGACTTTTAACCACCGTCATTCAGGACTAAATAATGCATTCTTTTCCAGGAAGCGATTCGGGCAGATTCCCTGTAGGCTCGAATCGCCCGCTATTACTGTTTTTACTGTTCACCGCGCTGATGTTTATAGGTATGCCTGACGCATTTGCCCACGCTGTCGCCGAAGGCGACAAGGGCTACATTCAGGAAATCACTGGCGTGAACCTCATTGCCTTCATGTACCTCGGGGCCAAGCACATGGTCACCGGCTATGATCATCTGCTGTTTCTGCTGGGGGTGATTTTCTTCCTCTACCGCATGCAGCATATCGCTATCTATGTAAGCCTGTTTGCTGTTGGACACTCGCTCACCATGCTGCTGGGCGTGTACTTCAATATCGGTATCAACAGCTACATCATTGACGCGATCATCGGCCTTTCTGTGGTGTACAAGGCGCTGGATAACCTGGGCGCTTACCAACGCTGGTTTGGCTTTCAACCCAACACCAAAGCCGCCACCTTGATCTTTGGTTTGTTTCACGGCTTTGGCCTGTCGTCGAAGATTATCGAATACGACATCTCACCGGATGGGCTGGTCCCAAACCTGTTTGCGTTCAACGTCGGCGTGGAAATGGGCCAGCTAATTGCTTTGGCCATGATCCTGATTGCAATGAGCTTCTGGCGTAAGACTGACGGCTTCTTCCGTCATGCCTACACCGCCAACGTAGCCATGATGGGCGCGGGATTTCTGCTTATTGGCTATCAGCTCACTGGCTACTTTATTGCTTGATTCTGGAGACATTTATGTACAACACCGATATGCCCTCACGCGCTGAACTACCCAGTAGCGCAAAACTGATTCGCTCTACCATCATCTCCGCCATCGTTGCATTGGTGCTTCTGGTGACCGTCGTCATGCCAGCCGAATACGCGATTGACCCGACGGGTGTAGGCCGTTTGTTGGGTTTGACTGAGATGGGCGAGATCAAACAGCAACTTGCCGATGAAGCCGCTGCTGATGAAGCCGCGCAGTTGACGGCGGTGCCTTCCGCTGCTGAAGAGCTCTCACCAGAGCCGACGGCCCCGGTTCAACAGACAGTTGCTGACCCTGAGCCACAGGCAGAGCCAATTGTCGCAACGCCTGCTCCAGCGCAGCCGGAATGGCAGGATGAGGTCCGCGTAGTGCTGACCCCTGGCGAAGGCACTGAGTACAAGCTGACTATGGAACAAGGTGCGATTGCCAGCTTTCATTGGGTATCAGAAGGCGGCCCCGTCAACTTCGACACCCACGGTGATGGCGGTGGCCAGTCTATCTCTTATGAGAAGGGCCGTGGCGTTACGGAGGATGAAGGCGATTTGACGGCCGCGTTCACGGGGAACCATGGCTGGTTTTTCCGTAACCGGAATAATGAGGATGTCACGTTGGTGCTTCGCACTCGTGGCAACTACGGTGAGTTAAAGCGGGCGATGTGAAGCGGAAGACCTGATTAGGTGCCGTCACGCCCAGGCCAGTCTCGAATTGAGGCTGGCTTGGTGTGGGGACCATAAACGTGTGCTTCTGGTAGATATTGAAACCTTCCTTCACACCTCTTGGACTGTTGCCCGCTTTTGGCCGGTTTCGGCCGTCGTGACCTACTGCTGCCGGCCAAAGGCGCCCCCTCGTAAGAGGCCGATCTGCACGTGGTCAATCAGAGCGTGCTGGCCGAGTAGGTACTGGAGTACATCAAGTTGTTGTACCAGGTCGAGCTGGAAGCCAGCGAGCTCACGTCAGAGCAGCGCTGAATCATGAGAAATAAACATGCCAGGCCCGTTGCTGATGCACTGCATAAATGGATGTTGGCCCAGTGGGAAAAGGTGTCGAACGGAACAGATACTGCCAGGGCCTTGGATCAGACCCTGAAACGCTGGGCTCGAGTTTGCTTGCCGCCCTATGGAAACACCACTATTTCATGGCCTTCCTGCCAGGGTTGGAACTTGATCATGACGTGCTGAAAGACTGGGTGTTCCAGCCAATCCCTCAGCCATTGCTGTAGATTCGGATAGGGCAGGCTGTAAAACACCTCCTGATCTACATGGGCGAACTGGCGTACAAAAGGCATGATGCCGATATCAGCGATGCTGATATTGCTTCCCAGCAGATACCTGTTTTTAGCGAGCAACTGTTCTAACACCTGCAAGAACACCTCGCCCTGCTCCCGATACTCTGACTGGGTTAACTCTGGATGGCGATCGGCGTATTTGTAGCGATCCAACCAATGTTTGAATTCGTTATCGTTCTGGTCGATCAGGGTATTAGCGCTTACTAAATCGATGTTCAATAGACCTTTTGGATCGTTCTGTCGCAGTGCCCATTCCACTATTTGCCTGCTTTCCTCGATAACGAGTCTCTCAGAGCTGTCATCCTCCGCGAGTTCCAGAACAGGAACAGTGCCTTTGGGGCTGATAGCCAGCATCTGCGCCGGCTTGTTTTTCAGTACTACTTCCCGCAGCTCTACTTTCAGCTCGGCAAACAGGAGGCCGAGTCGGGCGCGCATTGCGTAAGGGCAGCGGCGGAAGGAGTACAAGCGAGGTAGTGAGCCGGACATAATGTACTTCCTAACTAACGCCGCCGGTGGGCGCCGGGACTCCGTTGGTCATTTCGCTGCTCCCCGGCCTTCAGAAAGTTGGATCGGCACCGCCTTCGGCTCCCCGACCGCCCATTCATTGGGAAACCGCCGAATCAACAGCGTCAGACCAAACCCGACCGACAGCACCAGGAAGGTAAAACTGAAAGCCGCGGTGAAGCCGCTGGTATTTTCGATCAGCCAACCGCCGACGGCCGGCCCGAGGAATTGGCCGAATGCAAAGAACACGGTCGCAAAACTGAATGCGATAGGGATGTAGCGGGGGGCCACCTGGTCTGTCGCGCTGGTCTGGATCATCGCGAACAAGCCGTTGACCGAGGCGCCCATCACCAGGAAGTGCAAGAAGAAGTGGGGCAGGGTCTGCCCGGTGATGGGTAACGCCACGGCGATGAGCACCAGGAACATGCACATGGCCAGTGCGTTACCCCGGCCCCAGCGGTCAGACAGCCATCCCCACAAGGGTCCGCCGGCGATGGACAGTAAGCCCATCATCGCCATAAACCGTCCTGCAATGGCTTCAGTGTGGCCGCTTTCGACCATGAAGCTGACCATGAATACCGTCTGGACGATATAACCCAGGCCGATGATGCCGTAGGTGGTGGCCACGATCAGTACCCGGGGGTTGCGGTAGATCCGCCACTTCACCTCCGACGGCAGTTGCCCGGCAGCGGTGGTTGTGGCCTTGGGTGGATTGCGTACAAACAGACCGATCATGACGGTGACAAACAGGGCGGAGGCGGCAAACATGCCCCAGCTGACCCGCCAGCCCTGTTCGCCAAACACGTCGAACAGAATGGGCACGAGGACACCGGTCAGCAGGACACTGATGCCGACACCACTGGACATGTAGCCGATGACCAACCCGCGCTGCTCGGGAAACCAGGTCGCCAGCAGCGCCACCATTGGCGCGAACGCAAAGGCGGTACCAAACCCCAGTAACCCCATAAGAAACATCACCAGCCAGAAGTGGGTGGCGATAGCCAGGCCCAGGAACCCTACCGTGACCGTGAGCATGCCGAACATGACGGAGGCCTTCGCTCCCCAGCGGGCCGCAGCCAGGCCGCCGGCCAGGACAAAGCAGACGTAGCACAGGGCGGTAACCGTGCTGAGAATCCCGGCCTGCTGGTAGGACAGGCCAAGGTCCGCGCGCATCGCCGGCAGGATGATGCCGTAGGCCAGGCGGGCGAACCCGATCACCACGAGGGAGGTGAGGGTGTCGCACAGCACGGTCAGGATCATGTTAGGGCGATCGGCATTCTGGGGCATGGGGTTCTCTTATTGTCTGACGCTTCGCAGCGGCTCAGGGTACCAGCTTTCCGCTATGGTGGCCGATTGAGACAAGCCCCAGCAAACCCTATATGAACCAGCTTCGCCCCTTCGCTGTCCATAATTGTGGCTGCGCTCCATTCAGCCTGACCCACGCTGCCCCCGGCGCGTGACTGGTGCTCAATAATAATGCTGGAGTCAAATTATGAGTCTGACACTGAAATCAGTATTGCTCGGAATGATGGTTCTGTTCATGGCCGGCTGTAACACCATGGAAGGCGCAGGCAGGGATATCCAGAGAGGCGGCGAGGCATTGGAAGATTCTGCCTCGGACAGGTAACACCAAAACACCAGGCCACTCGTTTGGGTGGCCGGTACTGAGCCATCCATAAACCTCCTGAATACCCCTTCAATCTCGTGTTTGCCCGAGCTACGTCGGCCCGCCTAAACTCAGTCGTTATTGTCAGAGGCACGCCCGTGGCGTGCTGCCAACTCGACTCGGTAGGTAGCCATGAAAACCAGAATCACAGAACTCTTCGGTATCGAGCATCCCATCATCCAGGGCGGCATGCACCACGTCGGTTATGCCGAACTCGCAGCGGCGGTAGCCAATGCCGGCGGGCTGGGCATGATCACTGCGCTGACTCAGCCGAACCCCGAAGCGCTGGCCGCGGAGATTCGCCGCTGCCGTGAGATGACCGACAAGGCGTTCGGCGTCAACCTGACCTTTCTGCCATCGGTGAATCAGCCGGATTATCCTGGCTACATCAAGGCCATCATCGAAGGTGGTGTGAAGGTGGTGGAAACCGCCGGCAACAATCCACAGAAGTGGCTGCCGATCCTCAAGGAAAACGGCATCAAGGTTATCCACAAGTGCACCGCGGTGCGCCATGCGCTGAAGGCCGAGGCCATTGGCTGCGATGCGGTGAGTGTGGATGGTTTTGAATGCGGCGGGCATCCGGGTGAGGACGATATCCCCAACTTCATCCTGCTGCCGCGTGCTGCCGAAGAATTGAAAATCCCCTTTGTCGCTTCCGGTGGTATGGCCGATGGTCGTTCGCTGGCCGCTGCGCTGGCGCTGGGTGCTGACGGCATGAACATGGGTACGCGCTTTATCGCCACCCAGGAAGCACCGGTACACGAGAACGTGAAGCAGGCCATTGTGGCGGCCAGCGAGCTGGATACCCGGCTGGTCATGCGCCCGCTGCGCAATACCGAGCGGGTGATGAACAACGCGGCGGTCGAGCGCCTGCTTGAGAAAGAACAGCGCCTGGGCACCTCGATCAAGTTCGAGGATATTGTCGAGGAAGTGGCCGGCGTCTATCCGCGCATCATGAAGACCGGCGAAATGGATGCGGGCGCCTGGTCTTGCGGCATGGTGGCGGGGCTGATCCGCGATGTGCCGACGGTGCAGCAACTGGTCGACCGCATCATGGCCGAGGCCGAAGGCATTATTCGTGAGCGCCTCAGCGCCATGCTCAACGGTTGAGGAGACGACACATGAGTTTCGATACCCCGCTTTACCTGTGCGGCCCGCTGCGCGAGCCAAAACAGATGCTGGCTGATCAGCAATACAGTGGCCATACCTCTATCCATGATGACGATATGGCGGAAAAGCTCGGTTTCCGCGCTGGCCCTATCGAGGGGCCAACCCATTTCAGTCAGTTCACACCGCTGCTGGTGGAGATCTGGGGGCAGGACTGGTTCGAGCGCGGCTGTTTTTCGGCGCACTTCCAGAACATGGTGGTGGAGGGCGAGCAAGTACGCGCCTTTGTCGAGCGTCCGGCGCCGGGCGCGACCCGCGTACGTTGCTGGGCTGAGAAGGCCGATGGTACGCCGGTGCTGGAAGCCAGTGCGAGTATTGGTGATGCGGGCCCGAGCCTGCTGGATGAGCGTATGGCCAGGCTGCGCCCGCCGGAGCGGCTGGTGATTCTGGCCGATCTGCAGGTGGGTATGACCGGAGCAGAGGAAGAGCGGGTACGCATGGACGCCGATCAGCACATGGGTGAGCTGTATCCCTTTTCGCTGAACCAGAAGCTGGAGCGTATTACCGAAAATTCGCCCTGGTATTCGCAGGCCGATGTGTCTCCCTGGGGCCGGCCGATCATTCCGTTGGAGATGGTCAGTGTGCTGGCGGAATACAGCAGCAAGCAGGCGGCTTTCCCGGTGCGCCAGCCGGTAATCGGCCTGTTCGCCGACCAGGAAATCCGCATGATCGACGGGCCACTGTTGGTGGGCGAGGACTATCTGATCCGCCGGGAAGTAGTGGCGCTGTCGGAAAGCAAGCGTACTGAGTCGTACTGGGTGCGCTCACGCATCTATTCTGCCGACGGCAGCCAGCTGAAGGCAGAGATGCTGCTCAACCACGCCACGCTCAAGCATTCCTACGCGGATTATCCCCAGGCTTGAGGCCGCAGTAGTGCTTCAGGATCCGGCACCCGTTACCTGACGGGGCGCCGGCATCCTGTGAATGCTCTGCTCAGGAAGGAATAACCCGAGTTCGTCCCCGGTCATCGATGGCCACGAACACGAAGGTGGCTTCGGTCACCTTGCGGCTCTCTTCGTGAGTGTGGTCATCACTCCACACCTCCACCAGCACGGTGATCGAGCTGCGGCCGATATCCTGCACCTGGCAGTGAAACGCGAGTTGCGCGCCTACCGGTACCGGCACCATGAAGCCCATGCGGTCGATGGCAACGGTGGCTACCCGGCCGCGGGCGATACGTGAGGCGCTGCTGGTACCGGCCATATCCATCTGACCGACGAGCCATCCACCATAGATGTCGCCGAAGCTGTTGCAGTCGCGGGGCAATGCGGTGATTTTAAGTGCCAGTTCACCCCTGGGCACTGGGTTCTGATCTAAATCTTGCATGAACTACTCGATATTGTAGTTGTTGTGTCCGCTGAGAAATTTCGAAAACGGCGAATACGCGCAGCGCCTTCGGCAATTCCCTGAATAAATGACAATGATGATTATTGACAAGCTCAACGCGCGTATCTTAAGGGATTGCGCAGGGGGGCTCAATGGCGGAAGGAGCAATAATCGGCTCTGGAACAAGGAATAAAACAAGGGGGAGCCGGTTAAGAACATTGCCGGCACTTTGACAGCGCTTTTTCATCCAATTGTCATAATCCGGGCATAGAGTTGTCACATCGGCTCCCGATACTGAGTCGCGTGTTGCTAACACTACCTCACCAGGAGAAAGACATGAAAATGAAGCGACTGTGCGCCGCTATCACTGTTGCCGCTGCCGGGATGGCCGCAGGCACCAGCTTTGCCAACGTTGATGCAGATCTGAAAGCCTACGAGCGGGTAGGTGGCGTTTCCGGCAATCTGTCCAGCGTGGGTTCCGACTCCCTGGCCAACATGATGACCTTGTGGGCCGAAGAGTTCAAACGTCACTATCCGAACGTCAACGTGCAGATCCAGGCCGCCGGTTCTTCTACTGCGCCACCGGCACTGACCGAGGGCACTTCCAGCCTGGCGCCGATGAGCCGCAAGATGAAGGATAGCGAGCTGCAGGCATTCGAAGAGAAGTATGGCTACAAGCCGGTCGAGATCCCTGTCGCTATCGACGCTCTGGCTGTGTTTGCACACAAGGATAACCCCATTGAAGGTCTGACCATGGCTCAGCTGGACGCCGTGTTCTCCTCTACTCGTCTGTGCGGCAATGACAGTGACATCACTACCTGGGGTCAGGCTGGCCTCGACGGTCAGTGGGCAAACCGCGACATCCAGCTGTACGGTCGCAACTCGGTTTCCGGCACCTATGGCTACTTCAAGGAAGTTGCTCTGTGCAAGGGTGATTTCAAGAGCGGTGTGAACGAGCAGCCCGGTTCCGCTTCCGTGGTGCAGTCGATCAGCCAGTCGCTGAACGCTATCGGTTATTCCGGTATCGGTTACCGTACTTCCAGCGTCCGCACTGTGCCGCTGGCCGCTGAAGAAGGCGCCGAGTTCGTTGACGCTACTCCCGAGAATGCCGTCTCCGGTGAGTACCCGCTGTCGCGCTTCCTGTACGTCTACGTGAATAAGGCGCCGAACAAGGAACTGGCACCGTTGGAGCGCGAATTCGTCAAGCTGATGCTATCGAAGGAAGGTCAGGAAGTTGTATTCAAGGACGGCTACGTGCCGATGCCCAAGCGCGTCGTAGACAAGGTCTACAAAGAGCTGGACATGTAAGCAAAGGACTATTGAGGGCATGGATGCCCAGCGAAAGGGGTGTGCTTCGAGCACACCCCTTTTTCGCCTTCTCGCTGTAATTAATCTGTCATATTTGCCCTGTAGGGTGGCGCCATGAATATGCAATCATCCCCCCAAGACACTCGTATCGACTTTGATACCAAAGCGATGCAACGCCACCGCAAGGTACGCCACTTCAAGGATCACTTTACCCGCTGGTATGTGGCGGTCGGTGGCCTGGGGGTGATTGCTGCTATCTTGCTCATCTTCCTTTATCTGCTATCCGAGGTGCTGCCGCTATTCAGTGGGGCCGATCTGGAGGAGCGCACGCGGTATCAGCCAGCTTGGGCTGCCAACAGCGGTGCGCCCCTGATGCTGGCTATGGAGGAGCAGGCCGAGGTCGGCGTACGGCTGGCCGAGAGTGGCCAGCTGGCGTTCTTCCAGACGGCTGATGGCGCACTGATCAGCGAGCAGCAACTGCCGATCCCGGACGGCGCGCAGATCACCAGTTTCAATGTGGAAAGCCCCACCTCACGTCAGTTCGTGGTGGGCCTGAGCAACGGCCAGGTCATTATCGGTCGACATGATTATCGCGTTACCTACCCTGAAGATCGCCGGTTGATCACGCCTTCGCTGGTGTTTCCTTACGGCAGCGAGCCGCTGACGCTGGATGAACAGGGCCGCGCCCTGGACAGCGTGACCATGCGCGTGAACGGCGACAATATGGCGCTGATCGGTAGCGTTGGACGCAATTTGGTCTACACCCGCATCAGCAGCCGCGAGAACCTAATGACCGGTGAGGTCAGCGTTGACCAACAACAGATTCCGTTGGCGCCAGTGAGTGGTGATATCCAAAAGGTGCTGGTCGATCCGCTGCTGCAGTGGATGTACGTATTCAACGGTAATCAGTACGTCAACGTCTACGCGCTGCGCCAGGACGGCGCGCTGCTGGAGCGCTACCCCGTCGTTGAGGGCGCTGACCGCAAGGTGACTGCGGCCAACCTGTTGCTGGGTGGCATTTCGCTGATCATCGGCGATAACGAGGGCAACCTGAACCAGTGGTTTATGGTGCGCGGTGAGGGCACCTCGAAACTGACTCTGGTCCGCAGCTTCGATGCGCAGAAAGGCACCGCGATCACCGATATTCAAGGTGAAGAGCGGCGCAAGGTCTTCCTCGCCGCTGATGAGAAAGGCCGTCTGGGCTTCTACAACACCACTGCGCACCAGAACCTGATGGTGGAGTCGGTGGATGACCGGTCGGTAGCGGCTTATAGCATCGGGCCGCGCGCCGCCGATCTGTTGGTCGAGCATACTGATGGTCAGATCAGTGCCTGGAAGGTGGACAACCCGCACCCGGAGATCTCCTGGTCGGCGCTGTGGGGCAAGGTCTGGTATGAGAGCTATCCCGAACCCGATTACGTCTGGCAGTCCAGCTCTGGAAGCACCGAATTTGAGCCTAAGCTGAGTCTCGCGCCGCTGACCTTCGGCACCCTGAAGGCCGCCTTCTACGCAATGATCCTGGCGACCCCGCTGGCGATTGCCGCCGCGGTCTATACGGCCTACTTCATGGCCCCGGCCATGCGCCGTAAGGTCAAGCCGATCATCGAGCTGATGGAAGCGCTGCCGACGGTAATCCTGGGCTTTCTTGCTGGTCTATGGCTGGCCCCTTTGTTGGAGACCAACCTGCCGGGGATCGTCAGCCTGCTGATCCTCACGCCGATCGCCTTCATTGCCTTTGCCTTCGCCTGGAGCAAGATGCCGGAGAAGGTGCGGTTCGTGGTTCCCGATGGTTGGGAAGCATTGCTGCTGGTACCGGTGCTGCTGATCATCGGCTGGTTCAGCTTTGAGATGAGCATCTACCTGGAAGCATGGTTCTTCGGTGGCGACATGCGCATGTACCTTACCCATGACCTGGGTATCGATTTTGACCAGCGTAACGCCCTGGTGGTTGGTCTGGCGATGGGCTTTGCGGTTATCCCGACTATCTACTCGATTGCCGAGGATGCCGTCTTCAGCGTGCCGCGGCATTTGACTCAGGGCTCGCTGGCGCTGGGCGCGACGCCCTGGCAGACGATGAGCCGGGTGGTCATTCTGACCGCCAGCCCGGGTATCTTCTCCGCTGTGATGATCGGCATGGGGCGCGCCGTGGGTGAAACCATGATCGTGCTGATGGCCACCGGCAACACGGCGATCATGGACATGAATATCTTCGAAGGTATGCGCACCTTGTCGGCCAACATCGCGGTGGAAATGCCCGAATCCGAGGTGGGCAGTACTCATTACCGTGTGCTGTTCCTGGCAGCCTTGGTGCTGCTGAGTTTCACCTTCGTGATGAACACCTTGGCCGAACTGATCCGTCAGCGCCTGCGCAAGAAGTACGCATCGCTCTAAGGCCCACGGATAACAGGAATCGACACAGTGAAACAGAATACTTTCAAAGCCTGGTGCAAAAGCGGCAGCCCGTGGATCTGGATGAACGCCGGTGCGGTCTCCATCGCGGTGGTCATGACCCTGGGTCTGCTGATATTGATCGCCGTGCGCGGGCTCAGCCACTTCTGGCCTGCGGATGTGATCGAGGCACAGTACCGTATCCCGGGGCAGGAATCCCTGATCATTATGGGCGAGGTCAATAGCCGGGAAGAGGTGCCTGCGGCGCGTCTCGCCGGGGCCGGCCTGCCGGTGGATGCGGAAAACGAAAGCTTCATGGAGCGCCAGTTGCTCAAGGTCGGTAACCGGGACCTCTATGGTGCCGATTTCCGCTGGGTGGTCGGTGAGTGGCTGGAAAATATACGCACGCCGGAAGATATCATCGTCATCGAACGTCGGGAGTGGGGCAACTTCTATGGCTACCTGACCGACGTGCGCCAGAATGGTGAGGTTGTCGCCACCGGCGCCGATGCCTGGCCGGCGCTGGAGCAGGCGATGGATCGCGCACTGGCTATCTATGACGATATCCAGCAGCTGGAAAAGTCCGACATCGGCCGCATCAACTCCGGCCTGGAGCGGGTGCGCCTGCAGGAGCGCGGCTATGAGATGCGCAACGAGCTGACGCCCGAGCTGGAAGCCGCACTGGAAGCCGAGCGTACCGCGCTGAACAATGAGTATGCCGAGCTGGAGCAGCACCTGATGGGGCTGTATCAGGAGTTCAACCGCGACAGCCTGACGGCGCGGGTGTCGGACGGCCGTGAGAAGGAGATCAATCTCAGCAAGGTCGTGCGTGCCTTCCAGCCCAACAGCATGACCACCCTAGACAAGATCGGGCACTACTTCGCCAAGCTGTGGGAGTTCGTCAGCGACGAGCCGCGTGAGGCCAACACGGAAGGCGGCGTATTCCCGGCGATCTTCGGTACGGTGCTGATGGTGTTGATCATGTCGGTGGTAGTCACGCCGTTTGGTGTGCTGGCGGCGGTTTACCTGCGCGAATATGCCAAACAAGGCGTGGTGACTCGCACCATCAGGATCGCGGTCAACAACCTGGCGGGGGTACCCTCGATCGTCTATGGTGTGTTCGGTCTGGGCTTCTTTATCTACTTCCTTGGTGGCAGCATCGATTCGCTGTTCTTCCCCGAGGCGCTGCCGACACCGACCTTCGGTACCGGCGGTATGCTGTGGGCCTCGCTGACCCTGGCGCTGCTGACGGTGCCGGTGGTGATCGTCTCCACCGAAGAAGGTCTGACACGGATTCCCCGCTCCCTGCGCGAAGGCTCCCTGGCGCTGGGCGCGACCAAATCGGAAACCCTGTGGAAGATCATCCTGCCGATGTCCAGCCCGGCGATGATGACCGGTCTGATCCTGGCGGTAGCCCGCGCGGCTGGCGAAGTAGCCCCGCTGATGCTGGTAGGTGTGGTCAAGCTGGCACCGTCACTGGCGGTGAATGGCAACTATCCTTATCTGCACCTGGACCAGAAGTTCATGCACCTTGGTTTCCATATCTATGATGTCGGTTTCCAAAGCCCCAACGTCGAGGCCGCGCGGCCGCTGGTCTACGCGACGGCGTTATTGCTGGTCGCAGTGATCGCCCTGCTGAATTTCTCGGCGGTCGCGATACGTAACCACCTGCGCGAAAAATACAAGGCGCTGGAAAACTGATCGTCTCAACCTTTACGACGCGGATACAGAATTATGTCCAATAGCAGCAAAACCCATGCAATGGATATGAGCGCTCTGGAGCGCTCGCAGCAGGTGCTGAGCATGGATCAGGAAACCATCGCCCTCGATGTGCCTGGTCTGAGCTTGTTTTATGGCAGCAAGCAGGCATTGTTCGACGTGAACATCCAGATCCCGCGTAACCGGGTCACCGCTTTTATCGGCCCGTCCGGTTGCGGTAAGTCGACCTTGCTGCGCTGCTTCAACCGGATGAATGATCTGGTTGATGGTTGCCGTATCGACGGCCAGATCCTGCTCGACGGCAAGGATATCTATGCCAAGGGCGTGAACGTGTCCAACCTGCGTCGCCGGGTCGGCATGGTCTTCCAGAAGCCTAACCCGTTCCCCAAGTCGATCTATGAAAACGTTGCCTACGGGTTGCGTATCCAGGGCGTCAACAACAAGCGCACCCTGGATGAAATGGTCGAGTGGGCGCTCAACGGCGCGGCCTTGTGGGACGAGGTCAAGGATCGCCTGCATGAATCGGCATTGGGCCTGTCCGGTGGTCAGCAGCAGCGTCTGGTGATTGCCCGTACCATCGCCGTGGAGCCCGAAGTGCTGCTGCTCGACGAGCCGGCCTCAGCGCTGGACCCGATTTCGACACTGAAGATCGAGGAGCTGATCCACGAGCTGAAGGACAAGTTCACCATCGTCATCGTTACCCACAACATGCAGCAGGCGGCGCGGGTTTCGGACTACACGGCGTTCATGTACATGGGCGAGCTGATAGAGTTCGGTGATACCAACACTCTCTTCACCAACCCGACCCAGAAACAGACCGAAGATTACATCACCGGCCGCTACGGCTAGTCCGTGAGGAGAGTCGCCATGAATAAAGATATAGATAGCTTCACCCAGCACATTTCCCAGCAATTCAACGAAGAGCTGGAGTCGCTCCGCACCCGGCTGTTGGAAATGGGTGGGCTGGTGGAGAAGCAGGTACACGACGCCCTGACCGCGCTGATCGAAGCGGATGGCAAGCTCGCCGAGCACGTGCGTGTAAACGACCGGGTCATCAATGACATGGAGCGTATGATCGACGAAGATTGCATGCGCATTCTGGCCCGTCGGCAACCCGCTGCCAGCGACCTGCGCCTGGTAGTGAATATCAGCAAGATCATTGTCGATCTGGAACGCATTGGTGATGAAGCCTCGAAAATCGCCCGTCGGGCGCTGCAACTGATTGAAGAAGGTCAGGCACCGCGTGGGTACGTTGAATGCCGTCACATCGGCTATCACGTACACAAGATGGTGCAGCAGTCGCTGGACTCCTTCGCCCGCTACGACAGCCAGCAGGCGCTGGAAGTGGCGCGCGAAGACAAGGTCGTCGACCGGGAATACAAGACCGCCATGCGCGAAATGGTCACCTACATGATGGAAGATCCGCGCTCGATCAGCCGCGTATTGAACATCCTCTGGGTGCTGCGTTCGCTGGAGCGTGTCGGTGATCACGCCCGTAACGTCGCCGAGCACGTGATCCACATGGTCGAAGGCACCAACGTACGGCACGTCGGCCTCAAGCGGATGGCCGAGCAGGTGGAGGGCAGTGTCTCCACGGATAATGCTGCCGAGGATTGATCTCGGCAGTATTACCGCTGGCTGCGAATCTGCACCAGCCGTCCATCGATAAAGCGCAGATGGTAGGACATGCCATGGGTTGGGCCGTATAACCAGTGCTCAACCATGACCGCGCCCTGCACGGTCTGGCCGGCTGTATCGACCTCAGGATGATTCACCTGCCGGGAAGCCGGCTCACCGCACTTTTCCATGACAACCAGGATGGTGTCGCCCGTGGAAATCAGGCCGCTGTCACACCGCATCGTCGCTGCCTGCGCGCCCGCAGCCAGCATCAACAGCATCATACCAGCCAGACAGTAGGTAATAGGGTTCATTGCGTACCTCGGCAGATGTCATGGCAGGAGCGTAAGTTGTCCCAGCATATCGACTGTCAGCCGCCTTGGGTAATGGGTGATGTGCCAACGCTGTGATGCACCTCTCATCCAGACAGCAAGTGCCTTGACCTGCCTCGGGGCTTCGCTAGGATCATCGCTGCCTCAATCCACAGGATTTATCAGGAAAACAGGGACGGCGATGATCAAGATAGGCGTAGGCTCCAAGACCTCTACCGGCGGCACAGTGATCGAAGGCAATCCCGGCATCATGTTCGATGGCCTGGTGGCCAGCTCGGTCGGTCATCAGGCAAGCTGCCCCGCTTGCCGCAAAGGCATCGGCCCCATCATGGCTGTCGGACCCAGAACAGTAGTTCTGCCAGCGGGACCGGCGGCGCGGGCCGGCGACTACGTCGCCTGCGGCTGCCCGGCCGGCTCGAATACGCTGTTGGCTGACGGTACCGTGCATATTGGCAGTCGGGCCAGTGGCGGAACTGCTGCCGGCGCCTTCCTCTTCAATAATACCGTAGTGCACAAATCCATTGATCGCATCTACTGGTCCTATAGTGAGAGTCAGGCGCCGATATCCGATACCTCGCGTTTTTATATCGATCTCAATCTGCACGCCGAAACCACCGGCTACGAGCTTGGTGAGACGGTGGAAATACACTTACAGGGGCCGCTCGACAAGACGGTGACCGGAACCGTACAGGCGGACGGTACGGTATTTATACCGGAGGTGCTGAAAAATCAGCATTTGGACCTGCAAGGAGTACTCTGATGACCAGTCTTATCGCCACCGCTGGGAGTGCCTCGACCCGCCTGGAAATCAAACGCCCCGCGTTCCAGTCCTTGTGGGACGCGTATGCCGAAGTGGGAGCTATGGCCGCCCCGGACGTGTATGAACTCGTGGGCGGAGATGTGGCCAGGCATCGCCGGGCCAATCCAGAGGCTTATACCAACGCTTGTGCGCTGCGCATGAGCCGAGCCTTCAACCATGGAGGCTACGCGATTCCACGAGGCACAATCATTCCCGCTACGCCGATTTACCGGGTTCGTGGCGATGACGGCCAGCCCTACATTATGCGGGTCGATGACATCATCCACTTCGTGAAGCACAATTGGGGCAGCGCCGATAAGGTGTTGCAGCCAGCCCAGGCAGGGCAGCTGGCGGGACTCAAGGGGCTTATCGTGATGGAGGTGTCGGGCTGGAGTGATGCCACTGGACATGTCACCCTCTGGGATGACACCCGGGCCGGTGATGGTACGGACTACCAAAACCCGAATAGCCATAGCTATAACGCCCGGGTATCGCTTACCCGCATTCTGTATTGGGAACTCAAATGAAACCGCTCATGTTTTTCCTGGCGCTGGCCACGGGCGCGCCCGTCTGGGCCACGCCATCCGAGGCGACATTGGCGGCCCGCCAGTCTTTGAAGAATTATGGATTGTCCCGTTGCCTGCTGACAGCTTATCCACAGCCGGGAGCGCTCAGGGATGATGTGGCAGAGGCGGTCGGCGCTTATTATTTCCTGGGCCGGGGTCAGCATCGGATTCATCAGGACGAAGATACACTGGAGACTCTGCACGATCCTTATGCGGTAGTGGCAGATTATTTTCGCGAGGCCATGATCAACGAGCCGGTGCACATGAAGCAGGGCGGGGCGAATGCCTTTGCCGGATGCCTTGAGGTATATCATTCACCCGGAGTGGAGGAACTGGTACACCAGCAGGATGACTATATCCTGCCACGGGCTGGAGAACAGACGGGCGACTGAGATGGCTGCGGTTCACGCACAAACAAAAAGGGCCGAGTCAATCAGACTCAGCCCCTTGTCGGCACTGCTGTGCGGATGTCGCTTAGTTCAGCGAGAGAATCCAGTCGGCCAGCTTGCCGGCTTCTTCTTCGGTTACCTGGTTCGGCGGCATGGGGATCGGGCCCCAGATACCGCTGGAACCATTCTGGATGCTGGCCATGATGTGCTCCTTGCCATCGGCCTGCTCGCCGTACTTGGCAGCGACTTCCTTCATAGCCGGACCGACGAGTTTGGTATCAACGGTGTGGCAGGCGACACATACCTTACTCTGGAACAATTCTTCAGCGGCAGAGGCTGAGTGAGCAGCTGTCAGGGCGGCTGCGGCGACCAAGGGCAACAGATAGAACTTCATGATATATCCTCGAAGGCTAATATGGATGCAGCTCCTGCTTATGCGCGTCAGTCTCTGCGGCAGGTATGTGTCTAAGATGGCTTAGGTAACGGGTTATTTCAAGTAGTCAGATTGCCGCAGGTGGATTTGGTTGGACGCGGAGCGCATGTTTGGGTATTTTGCGGTACATAAATTCAATGTGTATCCGAACGATCTATTTGTGCTGGATTGATCGCGCGGCCGCGTCATTTATCTGATATCTCAGGAGAGTAAATGGAAATCACGTCCTACAGCAACAACTGGAGCTATCCCACCAACGTTCGTGTCGGCGCTGGGCGTATTCGTGAACTGGCCAAATGTTGCGGGCAGTTGGGGATGAAGGCGCCGTTGCTGATCACTGACCCGGGTCTGGCCGCGCTGCCGATTGTCGAGCAGGCTTTGCAGGTATGCCGTGAAGCCGGACTGGAAATCGGTCTGTTCAGCGCGATCAAAGGCAACCCCACCGGCGGCAACGTGGCCGATGGCATCGCTGCGCTCAAGGCGGGCAATCATGACGGCGTGATCGCCTTCGGCGGTGGCTCGGCCATCGATGCGGCCAAGGCGGTGGCATTGGTGGGCAGACAGAACTGCTCTCTGTGGGAAGCGCGTAACCCGGCCACTATCGATGCCAGCCTGATGCTGCCGGTCGTCGCGGTCCCGACTACGGCGGGTACCGGCTCCGAGGTGGGTAATGCCTCGGTCATTACCGATGAGGAGAATCATGCCAAGCGCATTATCTTCCATCCCAAGATGACCCCGGCGATCGTCATTCTGGACCCTGAGCTGACCCTGGGCTTGCCCGCGAAGCTGACTGCGGCTACCGGGATGGACGCTCTGGCACATAACCTGGAGGCCTTCCTCGCGCCGACGTTCCATCCGATGGCTGAAGGCATCGCGTTGGAAGGCATGCGCCTGGTCAAGGAATACCTGCCGCGCGCTGTACGCAACGGCAATGACATCGATGCGCGGCTGCAGATGCTGGTAGCGTCGAGCATGGGTGCAACTGCTTTCCAGCGCGGCCTGGGCGCGATTCACGCGGTGTCCCATAGCATCGGCGCGTTGTATGACTCGCATCATGGTCTGCTCAATGCCATCGTCATGCCCTATGTCATGCAGGCCAACCGCTCGGTGATCGAGCCGGAGATGGCCCGTGCTGCCCGCTACCTGGGCCTGCCCCATGCGGACTTCAATGGCATGCTGGATTGGGTACTGAATTTGCGCGCCGAATTGGGCCTGCCGCATACCCTGGCCGAGATCGGTGTGGATGATTCCAAGGCCGAGCTGATCGGCGAAATGTCGATCAAGGACGTCACTGCTCGCACCAATGCGCGTCAGTTGACCGCCGCTGAATACCAACAGCTGTTCCTCAATGCTCTGACCGGCAAGCTCTGAGTCGACTCACCGCTACGCCACGTCGAGTCTGACGTGGCGTCAGCGGACGTTCTTGCTGCCTTCAGCTGCCTTCTGCTGTCTCACGCCGCCGCCCTTTGCTGGGTATTTGCCATCACTCTGGGGTAAGCTGTGGCGGTAACTGACAGAGAGAATCTCAATGGCGAGTGTATCCGTTCTGGTTGTGGATGATGCCCCCTTTATCCGTGACCTGATCAAGAAAGCCCTGCGCAGTCATTTCCCGGGTCTGCAGATCGAAGAGGCGGTGAATGGCAGCAAGGCACGTCAGCTGCTTGCCCGAACCTCATTCGACCTGATCCTGTGCGACTGGGAAATGCCAGAGCTGAGCGGCCTGGAATTGCTGCAGTGGTTTCGCACCCAATCCGGTCAGGAGAAGACGCCTTTCATCATGGTGACCAGCCGGGGTGACCGCGACAATGTAGTCGAGGCCATCAAGGCGGGTGTCAGCGACTATGTTGGTAAGCCGTTCAGCAACGAACAGCTGATTTCCAAGGTGCGCAAGGCCTTGCAGCGGGCTGGCAAGCTGCAGCAGTTGCGTGCCCGTCCCGTTGCCACCGGCGGACACGCCCAGGAGACCATCACCAGCCTGCTGGGCTCGCGCCCGGCGCCTGTCCCACCCACAACCCCGAAGCCGGCCGTGCCGGTGGATAACCGGACAGCAGCACGCTCAACGGCTCGGGCGCAACTGCGCGTGGCTGGTCAGCAGTTCGCCTGTGTCATCCGGAGCCTTAGCCTGCGCGATGCACGGTTGGTGGTGCGCCGGGGTGAGCAATTGCCGGCAGTGTTCGACAGCGCGGTGCTGGATCTGGAGCAGGAAGGTGAGCAGGGCGTGGCCCGTATCAACGGCTACGTGCATACCCTGGCGGCACTGGAGGATCGCATGGATTGCGAATGGGTGCTGGTGACGCTGAAATTCGTCGACCAGGACCCGGCCAAGCTGGAGTGGTTGTCGATGCTGATTGCCGAGGGCGGTCACTGAGCCGTCAACGACGGCTCATTCTTCAGATAAGCCGTTCGGCCGGGAATACGCAGGTAAAGCTGCTGCCCTTGCCGGGTGTGCTGCTGATCTGCAGCTCGCCGTGATGGCGCATCAGCACGTGTTTGACGATAGCCAGTCCGAGGCCGGTGCCGCCGGTAGTGCTGTTGCGGCTGGAGTCGACACGGTAGAAGCGCTCGGTCAGCCGATGCAGGTGTTCGGCGGCGATTCCCGGCCCGTTATCCGTTACGCTCAGGCGCGCGCCGCGGTCATCCTGCACCCAGGTGATCTGAATCTCACCGCCATCCTGGGTATATTTCACGGCGTTGTACACCAGGTTGGAGATGGCACTGCGCAACTCCGACTCCCATCCCATGATGCGGGCCTGGGTGGCGCAGTCGATGGAAATGCTGTGCTGCCGTTCTCCGGACACGGCGAGGGCGTCCTTGCGGATGCCGGGCAGCATGAGAGCGATATCGACCGGTTTTTCCTCGGCGCGGGCCTCTGAGGTCTCTAGGCGCGAGAGCATCAACAGGTCGTTGAGCAGGCTCTGCATGCGCCGGGCCTGCTGCTGCATCTGGTGCAGCGGCCGCATCCAGCGCGGATTGCTGCCGTCATCGCTATCGATCATGGTTTCCAGATAACCGACTACCACGGTCAGCGGAGTGCGCAGCTCGTGGGATACGTTGGCGACGAAATCCTTGCGCATTTGCTCCAGGTTATGCAGCCGGGTAACGTCGCGGACCAGCAACAGCCGCTCGCCATTGCCGTAGCGGGTGATGTTGTACTGCAGCCAGGTGTTGATATTCAAGGGAGAGGGAATATCCAGCGGCTCGCGGTAATTGCCGTGGTCGAAATAGTGGACGAAACGCGGATCGCGCAGCAGGTTATGCACATGCTGTCCGCTGTCGTCGGGCGCGCGCAGGCCGAGCAGGCTTTCGGCGGCGTGATTCCACCACTCGAGATGACCATCCTTGTCGATCATGACCACGGCATCGCTCAGTGCTGCGGTGGATGCCTGGATGCGTTCAATGACCGTCTGCATGCGCCCACGCATGCGCTTGTCGCGGCGCTGCATGCGGTAGATGCCATCGAAAATCTCGCCCCAGATGCCGGAGGCTTCCGGTGGCGGCTCACCCGGGTGCGTTTGCAACCAGTGCTGAAAACGTTGCAGTTGGCGTAGCATCCAACCTAGATAGATGGCCAGCCCGATGACCAGAGCCCAGGCAGGTTGTCCCACCAGCAGGCCGATCAGCAGGCAGCCCAGCAGCAGCCAGAACAGTCTGCCTGAGATTGCGCGGAACCAGTTGTTTTCCACTGGTATTATCCTGGATCAGATGGGTAGACACTGCCGCAATGCAGCGCCTCAGCCCTTGGTGGAAAAACGGTAACCCGTGCCGCGCACAGTCTGCACCAGACCTTCATAGGCGGAACCCAGAGCCTTGCGCAGACGACGGATGTGCACATCCACGGTACGCTCTTCGACATAGACATTGCCGCCCCAGACCTGGTCCAGCAACTGGCCGCGGGTATAGGCGCGTTCCTGGTGGGTCATGAAGAACTGCAGCAGCCGATACTCGGTCGGGCCGATTTCCGCTGGTGCGCCGTCAATGGTGACGCGATGGCTAATCGGGTCCAGGTGCAGACCATTCACTTCGATGGGGGCTTCCTCGTCCACCGGACCGGCGCGGCGTAGTACGGCCTTGAGGCGGGCAACCAGCTCCCGGGGTGAGAACGGCTTGGTGATGTAATCATCAGCACCCACTTCCAGCCCCTGGATCTTGTTGTCTTCCTCACCCTTGGCGGTGAGCATGATAATGGGAATGTCGCTGGTCAACTCGTCGCGCTTGAGGCGTCTTGCCAGTTCGATGCCGGTCGTGCCCGGTAGCATCCAGTCCAGCAGGATCAGGTCCGGTTTGGCATCTATGATGGCAGCATGGGCCTGTTGCGTATTCTCTGCTTCAAGGCAGCGGTATCCGGCCATCTCCAGCGCAACGGCAATCATTTCCCGGATAGGGGCTTCGTCGTCTACGATCAGTATGGTCTTGTCTGCCATGGTACTCCGTCCAGTTGCAGTGTCTGACATACACCGATTAGATAACAAGAATATTGCAGTTGTGTGACCGCTGACCATTTAACCCAGGCGGTAGTCCAGCACCAGGCCGGCAAATACCAGCAGTCCGCTCCAGTGGTTGGACAGGAATGCGGCCAGGCAAGCCTGTGGTTCGCGGTCGCGAATCAACCAGTGTTGCCAGCCGAAGCTCAACAACATGGCCACCAACCCCAGATAGTAAAAGGCGCCCAACTCAAAGCGGCTGCCGACCAGCAGCAGGCACAGCAATGTCAGCCCCTGCAGCAGCGCGATGATCAACTTGTCGGCTTCGCCGAATACGATGGCGGTGGATTTGACGCCGATGACCAGATCATCGGGGCGGTCACACATGGCGTACTCGGTGTCATAAGCCACAGTCCACAGCAGATTGGCGATGTAGAGCAGCCACAGCGCCACCGGCAGTTCGCCGGTCTGTGCAGCGAAGGCCATGGGGATGGCCATGGAGTAGGCGGCGCCCAGCACCACCTGGGGATAGAAGGTGAAGCGTTTGCAAAAGGGGTAAACGGTTGCCAGTGCCAGTGCCACCAGTGACAACTTGAAGGTCAGCAGATTGGTGAACAGCAGCAAAGAGGCACTCAGCGCCACCAGAATGGCGAAGACCAGCAGGGTTTCCCGGGGGCTGACCTTGCCGGTGGCCAGAGGCCGATTGCGGGTGCGGGTGACATGGCCGTCGACCTTGCGATCGGCGAAGTCGTTGATGGCGCAGCCAGCTGCCCGCATCAACACCACACCGGTGACAAACACTGCCAGCAACAGCAGATCCGGAACGCCGCCTGCGGCCAGCCACAGCGCGCACAGCGTGGGCCACAGCAGCAGGTAGATACCGATGGGGCGATCCAGCCGCATGAGCTGGATGAAGTCGATGGCGCGAGGATGGAGGCGCGACAGGGGTTTGATCAACAGGCCAGACACAATAGTCTCCGAAACGGTGATGGACTCAGGCGGCCGGAGGCCAGCCGGGGAGAAAAACCTCGCATACCAACAGCTGCAGTCGCTCGCTGGCGAACAACGAGCGCCGAGCCCAGCAACCAGGCTGCTGCCGATCCGCTGGCAACCAGCGGGCCGGGTAGCGGCTGATCTCGATCGGCGCGCGGCGGATCCGCGGATCATTGAACAACAGCTCGCCGAGGCTGCGGCTGCCCAGGTTTTCCAGATGCACGCCAGCGGCGTTGAAAGCCTGCAAATCGGCTACCGTGCGGGCAAATACCCGGGGCGCTCCCGCCGTGTGCAGCAGGACTTCGCGGACCCATACCGGATGGGCCTCAGCCAATCCGAGCGCCGCGGCTTCATCTGCGCGCGCCGGTTGCTGCTGCTCGGCCAGTACTTCGACCCGGAAATCATCATTGCCGGCCGCCATCAGCCGCCGGGTCAGTGACCCCGTGTCGCGGAGCCAATCGAGCAAAACGCTGTCGGAAATATCGGAATGATCGGTTACCAGTTGCCAGTCGGGAATACTCACGGATCTCACTGTCGCTGCGGGTGTCTGGTGCAGAGGGTATCATGACTTGGCGGTTATTCACCCGCCCTGGCGCAGCGGTTGGCCGGCGTCAGAGCTTTGCGGTAGTCTCGGAAGCCGATTTTACAGCGCACTATTCAGGAATCATTGATGAAAAAATGGCAATGCATCGTATGTGGGTTCATCTATGACGAGGCGGAAGGATGGCCGGATGACGGCATCGCGCCAGGGACTCGCTGGGAAGACGTACCGGCTGATTGGCAATGCCCGGATTGCGGAGTCGGCAAGGAAGACTTCGAGATGATTGCTATCGGTTAACCGTTATGGCAATGAGACAGTTTTGCCTTTTTCCGGGAAATCAGCGATAACTCTCTCTGTCAGCCCGGTTTCTGGCTGGCGCAGGCGCCCGAGTCGTGCCATGCTGGGCAGGCTTTGACAGCCTTGAGCCAGGAGCGGCGGGGCGGTCGCCAAGCATCGTTGCAGCAGGCAGCGAAAAACAAAAACAACACATAGTGAGGCTCTATATGCGTAAACCGGAACTCGCAGCGGCTATTGCCGACAAGGCTGACCTGAGCAAGGACCAGGCAAACCGCGCGCTCAACGCGATTCTCGATGAAATCACCCAGGCCCTGAGCCGCAAGGATACGGTTACCCTCGTCGGGTTCGGAACCTTCTTGCAGCGGCATCGTGGTGCCCGGACCGGCAAAAACCCGCAAACCGGTGAGCCTGTTCAGATCAAGGCCAGCAACACCGTGTCCTTCAAGCCCGGCAAGGGATTGAAAGATTCCGTCAATTGAACGGAAAGGCCGGGGGCTGTATAGCCCCCGGTAGCTGATTCAGCGATCTTTCAGCGATTCCAGCCCAGCTGGTACTCATTCACCAGCTTGCGTAGCGCATCGCGCGCGTCCAGTACCTTGTCCACCGCCTTGTCCGCTTGTTCACGGGTCAGCTCCAGACGCTCCAGCAGCAGCTCGGGGATAACCATCTCCGGCCCGCCACCCAGTTCCCGCTCACGCAGCAGCGCCAGGCTGAGATAAACCAGGTTGGCGTATTGATAATGCTCACCGGCGTAATGCGGATCATGCTGATGGCGGATGGCGCTGGAAATTTCCGCCGGCATGTCCCAGTAGCGCATCAGCCAGCTACCGATCTGATCCCGGTTGACGCCGAGCAGATGCTGGTCCACCAGGTGGGCCGGCACATGCGGGTTGGCTTCCACGTGGCGGCAGATCAGATTGAAGTAGGGCGGGAAGATATAAGCCAGCAGCAGATAACCGAAGTTATGCAGCAGCCCGGCCAGATAATTCAGGCCCAGCTCCGGGCGATGTTCACGCGGCATCGCCCTGGCCAGCCCTTCGATCGCCGCGGCGGTATAGATGGCTTGTTCCCAGTAGGGCGTGCTGCACTCGGGCGCATCCTTGGGTAGGTTGAACGTCTTGCCCAGGGACAGGCCCACCGCAAGATTGATCACCAGGTCAAAGCCCAGCACACGGGTGATGGCATCTTCCACCGAGCGAATCTTGCCCGGTGCGGCATAGAATGAGGAGGAGGCCCAACTGACCACCTGGGCAGCCAGGCTGGGGTCGGTTTCCACCACATCGGTGAGCTGCTCGACGGTGGCATCGGGGTTCACCCGCAGTTTCATGATCTGCTGGGCGGTGTTGGGCAGCGGCGGAATCTCGATGGTCTCTTCCAGACGCTGGCGCATGCGCAGGGCGGTGAAGTTCTTCACCGCCAGGTTGATGTCGTGCCGGTCCTGTTCGGCATCTTCAGCGGTACATTCGATGGTGCTCAGCGGGACGGCGAAGGCGGCGGCGGTGGCGGTTGCCGCCAGGCTGGCCAATGCGCTCTGCTCAAGCTCCAGACACCAACCGGACAGGCCGCTGGGCATCCACACCTGGGCGTGGGCCAGCAGCTGTTGCTCGATGAGACAGGGTGAATCCACCAACACCGGCAAGCCCGGCAACTGCGCCAGCTGGTAGCGTTGCAGGAGCGCCTGCAGCTGCTGATCGCGCACCGGCTGCAGTTCCCGACCGGTCACCCGTGTCAGTTCCCGCAGGTCCAGCAGATGGTCAGCGGGAAACAGCGTCAACAACATGCCATCGGCGTCGCTGAGCAGGCACACCCGAATCTGCTGGCACAGCGGGCCGGCTGCGCCCTGGGGCCGCAGCCGGTAGGTAATCTGCTGTCGCTGCAGCTGCTTTTCCAGCAGGTCGGGCAAGCTGGCGCTGCCTGACGGCATGGCTGCGTGATCGGTCATCAGAAAGTTCCTTGTCTGGACAATCGGAATGGCTTGATTGAGGTGATCTTAGGGGGTGTCCACGTAGCATCGCAAGCTGGGGCCCTAGGCGTCACACTTG
Source organism: Halopseudomonas bauzanensis (assembly GCF_900114735.1). Lineage (GTDB taxonomy): Bacteria > Pseudomonadota > Gammaproteobacteria > Pseudomonadales > Pseudomonadaceae > Halopseudomonas > Halopseudomonas bauzanensis. Next base: position 356,652 of record NZ_FOUA01000002.1, read on the forward strand.
AGCGAACTGTTGTGCATCAGCCAGCCAGCGATCAATAACCAGATCGACCCGCTGCGGGTGCTGCCGGGTAAAGACCACTGCGGCTTCCTGTATTTGTGGGAGCAGATCGGCATCGCGGACCAGATCAGCGACGCGGAACTGTACCAGGCCGGTCTGGCGTGTGCCGAGCACTTCGCCGGGGCCGCGCAGTTCCAGATCCTTTTCGGCGATGACAAAGCCATCCGAGCTTTCCCGCATGATCCCCAGGCGTTCGCGGCCCAGTGCCGACAGCGGGGCGTGATACAGCAGGACGCAGTGACTGGCAGTGTTGCCGCGGCCGACCCGGCCGCGCAGCTGGTGCAGTTGCGCCAGGCCGAGGCGCTCGGGGTTTTCAATGATCATCAGGCTGGCATTGGGCACATCCACGCCGACCTCGATCACGGTGGTGGCGACCAGCAGGTGCAGGTCGCCATCCTTGAACGCCTGCATGATCTCGGCCTTCTCCGTTGCCTTCATACGCCCATGAATGAGGCCGATCGACAGGTCCGGCAATTGTTCGCACAACGCTTGCCACGTCACTTCGGCGGCCTGGGCCTGGAGCTGCTCGGACTCCTCGATCAACGTGCAGACCCAATAGGCCTGGCGGCCCTCGGCGCAACCGGCGCGCACCCGTTCGACCACCGCATCGCGTCGGCTGTCGGACACCAGCACGGTATTGATCGGGGTGCGCCCCGGCGGCAGCTCATCGAGAATCGAGGTATCCAGATCAGCATAGGCGCTCATCGCCAGGGTGCGCGGGATGGGGGTGGCGGTCATGATCAGCTGATGCGGGGAGAAGCGTCCAGCCGCGCCCTTGTCACGCAGGGCCAGCCGCTGTTGCACACCAAAGCGGTGTTGCTCGTCGATGATCGCCAGCCCCAGGTTGTGAAACTGCACTTCGGCCTGGAACAGCGCATGGGTGCCGACCACCATGGCGGCATCACCCGTCGCGATCATCTGCAGCTGATTGCTGCGGGCCTTGCCCTTGAGCTTGCCGGCCATCCAGGCGACGGAAATGCCCAGCGGCGCGAACCAGCGTTGGAAGTTGTTGAAATGCTGCTCGGCAAGGATCTCGGTTGGCGCCATCAAGGCCACCTGCCAACCGGCTTCCAGCGCCTGCAATGCCGCCAGCGCCGCGACTACAGTCTTGCCGGCACCCACATCGCCCTGGACCAGGCGCAGCATGGGCTGGGGTTGGCGCAGGTCGGCGCGGACTTCCTCCGCTACTCGCTGCTGGGCGCCAGTCAGCGGAAAGCCCAGCTGGCTGATGAAGGTCTGCGCCAGTTCGCCGGGGGCTTGCATTACCGGTGCCCGATGGGCGCGCACTTCGGCGCGCAGCTTGAGCATGGTCAACTGGTGGGCCAGCAGCTCCTCGAACGCCAGCCGATGCTGGGCCCAATGGCGACCATCTTCCAGCGCCTGCAAGTCGACATCGGGCGGCGGTCGGTGCAGCGTGTGGATGGCCTCGCGCAGGGGCGGCAGCTGATACTGCTCGGTAAGTTCGGGGGCTAGCAGGTCAGGCAGGCTGTTGCCTTGATCCAGCCAGGCGAGAGCAGCATCAGTGAGGCTGCGCAAACGCTGCTGCGACAGGCCTTCGGTCGCCGGGTAGATAGGCGTCAGGGTGGTGGCCACCGGCGCTGCCTGCTGGCTGTCCAGGTTCTGCATTTCCGGATGGTAGATCTCCAGCCCGGAGGCGCCGGGGCGCACCTCACCGTAGCAGCGCCAGCGGCTGCCACGCTGCAGATTGGACTTCAGTGCGGCGGAAAAATAATAGAAACGCAGGCTCAAGGTGCCGCTGCCATCCTGAATGCGGCACAACAGGCTGCGACGTCGCCCCATCACCACCTCTGCCCCCAGCACGACACCTTCAATGACCGCGTCCATGCCTGGGCGCAGAGCTCCGATTGGCGTGATGCGGGTGCGGTCCTGATAGCGCAGCGGCAGATGAAACAGCACATCCTGCACGCTGCTCAGACCGAGACGGTCCAGCTTGTCCGCCAGCGCCGGGCCGATACCCTTGAACACCGTCAGCGGTGTGCGTTCCAGCTGCAACGTCATGCTGTCATCAAGCCCGGCGCTTATCGGCGGGGTCGCCAACCGAGCACAGGCGAATCGAGTCGCTGAGAATTTCCACTGCCCGTGGGCGTGGGAAGCTGGCGCGCCAGGCAATCGCCACGGTGCGGAAGGGGACCGGCGAACTGAATGGTTTGGTCAGCAGTAGATCGGAGCTGTAATAACGATCATCGGCGGCCGACATCGGCAGCACCGTCATGCCCATGCCCGAGGCAACCATGTGGCGGATGGTTTCCAGGGAGCTGGATTCGATGGTGGTGTGCTTGAGCTGTTCATCGCTGCGGCGTGTGGTGGGGCAGGCTTCCAGTACCTGATCACGGAAGCAGTGACCTTCGCCGAGCAGCAGCAGGCGATCATCATCCAGGTCATCCAGCGACACGTAGTCGCGCTTGGCCCATGCGTGATCGGCCGGGATCAACAGGCTGAAGGGTTCGTCATACAGCGGCTTGGTCAGAATATCCGGCTCGCTGAATGGTAACGCGATGATGATCGCGTCGAGCTCCCCATTGCGCAGCTTGTCGCGCAGGATGTGGGTGTAGTTCTCCTCGATGTACAACGGCATTTCCGGGGCCACCCGGTGCAGCTGTGGAATCAGGTGCGGGAAAAGATACGGCCCGATGGTATAGATGGCGCCGACCTTGAGCGGGGCCGACAGCTGATTCTTGCCGGCGCTGGCCAGTTCGCGGATGGCCATTGCCTCTTCCAGTACCCGCTGGGCCTGGGCGACGATCTTCTCACCCACGGGGGTGACCCGCACGGCGCTCTTGGTGCGTTCGAAGAGCATGATGCCCAGCTCTTCCTCCAGTTTCTTGACGCCGACACTGAGCGTCGGCTGGGAAACATGGCAGCGCTCGGCGGCATGGCCGAAATGCTGTTCCTGGGCCAGAGTGACGATGTAACGGAGTTCGGTCAGGGTCATGTCGTATACTGCTCGCGGAGATTTTCAGCAAGCATAGCGGGTTGATCGATAGAGGAAAACAATCAGCATGAAACATGTAGTTATTGCCGGCTGCGGTGATGTGGGAACGGCTCTTGCCGAGCGTCTGTTGCAGCGCGGTTGGCAGGTCAGTGGACTGCGCCGCGACCCCTCGGCTTTACCCGGGGATATTGGCCGGATCGCTGCTGATCTGACCCAGCCGCAGAAGCCGGCTGACTGGCCGGAGCGGGTCGACTATGTGGTTTACTGCCCGGCCGCCGGGCGGCGCGATCCCGAACTGTACCAGCAGCTCTATATCGATGGGCTGCAGCACGTTCTGGGCTGGCTGAAGGACAGTCGGCATAAGCTGCGTCACCTGCTGCAGGTGTCCAGTACGGCGGTCTATGCCCAGAGCGAGGGTGAATGGGTAACCGAGAACAGCCCAGCGCTGGCCCAGTCAGCAACCGCACCCTTGTTGATCCAGGCCGAGGACGTGGCGCTGCGCAGCGGCGTCCCGGCATCGGTGGTGCGTCTGGCTGGTATCTACGGGCCGGGGCGCACGCGACTGATCGAACAGGTGCGCAGCGGATTGCATGTGCCGGAAACCCCGGTGCAATACACCAATCGCATCCATCGGGATGATGCCGCGACGTTATTGGAATGCCTGTTACTGGCTGCTGACCAGGGCGAGTTGCTGGCGCCCTGCTATCTGGGCGTAGACGATGAGCCGGCGCCCTTGCACGACGTGGCGCAGTGGCTGGCAGAGCAGGTGGGTGTGGAACTGCTGGCCGAAGGGCCTACGGCCAATCGGGTTGGCAGCAAGCGCTGCAGTAATGCACTGGCGCGGGAGATGGGGTGGGAGCCGGTGTATCCCAGCTACCGGGAGGGTTACTCGAGCATGCTCGAGTAACCTCAGCGGCAAACGTCCAGCTATGGGTGTACCTGTGGGGCGGGCCCGGCAGGAGCTCCACGGGACACCACAGCGATCGCTTAGCCGACGACCAGGATACCGTCCATCTCTACCGGCACGCCCTTGGGCAGCGCAGCGATGCCGATGGCCGCGCGGGCCGGATAGGGCTGTTCGAAGTAGCGGCCCATGATTTCGTTGACGGTACCGAAGTTGGCCAGGTCGGTCAGGTAGATGTTCAGCTTGACGATGTCCTGCAGCTTGCCGCCAGCCGCTTCAGCTACCAGTGCCAGGTTGTCGAACACGCGGCAGACCTGGGCCTCGAAGCCTTCAACCACTTCCATGGTTTGCGGGTCCAGCGGGATCTGGCCGGACAGGTAAACGGTGTTGCCGACCTTGATGGCCTGGGAGTAGGTGCCGATGGCGGCGGGAGCGTGTTCGCTGGTGATGACTTGCTTGTTCATGAAGGTCTCCATCTGGATTCAGTTTTTAAGGCGGGTAATCCGTAGCACGCCTTGCAGCGCACGGATCCGCTTGATCAATTGGGAAAGGTGCAGCCGGCCGCGCACGCGCAGCACCAGTTGCACCACGCTGATGCGACCATCGCGTTCGTCCACGCTGATTTTGTCGATACTCGCATCGGCTACGGTGATGCTGGTAGCGAGCTGGGCAATAATGCCGCGCTGATGCTCCAGTTCCACGCGCAGCTCCACGGTGAATTCGCCACTGACATTCTTATCCCAGGTCAGTTGCAGAATCTTTTCATTATTGTCGTGGTGTTCCGCCAGGTTCTTGCAGTTTTCCTGGTGAATGACCATGCCCTTGCCGGTAGTGAGGAAGCCGACAATGGGATCGCCCGGAATGGGATTACAGCAACGCGCAAAACTGACCACCAGCCCTTCGGTACCGCGAATGGCCAGGGGTTTCTCTTCGCTGCGGGGTTGCTGGATAACGGCATCGCTGCGCGTTGCCTCGGCCTCGGCCGCGGTATCACCTGCCAGTAGGCGGCGTGCAGTGACATAGGCCATGCGATTGCCCAGCCCGATGTCCGCCAGCAGGTCTTCCAGCGTCTCCATGCGGCAGTCAGCCAGCACGCGCTTGATCTGCCGCTCGGGAATCTGCTCCAGGCTGGTATCGAAGCTCGCCAGCACCTTGTCCAGCAGCCGCTCGCCCAGCGCAATGGATTCGGAGTGGCGCTGGTGTTTGAGCACATGACGGATATTGCTGCGCGCCTTGCCGGTGATCACGAAGTTCAACCACGCCGGGTTGGGCCGGGCGCCTGGGGCGGTGATGATTTCCACGGTCTGGCCGCTTTCCAGTGGCTCGGACAGCGGCGCCAGGCGGCGATTGATACGGCAGGCGATACAGCTGTTGCCCACATCGGTATGCACGGCGTAGGCGAAGTCGACCGGTGTGGAGCCCTTGGGCAGCTCCATGATCCGGCCCTTGGGCGTGAAGATATAGACCTCATCGGGGAACAGGTCGATCTTGACGTTCTCGATGAACTCCAGCGAATTACCCGCGCGTTGCTGCAGTTCAAGCACGCCTTTGAGCCACTGACGGGTGCGCGCATGGTTGCCGTTGATCACCTCGTCCTTCGACTTGTACACCCAGTGTGCGGCGATACCGTTATTGGCCAGCTCTTCCATCTCTTCGGTGCGGATCTGGATCTCGATCGGTACACCATGCATACCGAACAGGGTGGTATGCAGAGACTGATAGCCGTTGGCTTTGGGGATCGCGATGTAGTCCTTGAAGCGGCCAGGGAAGGGCTTGTACAGGCTGTGCACGGCGCCCAGCACGCGATAGCAGGTATCGGCCTTGTCGACGATGATCCGGAAGGCGTAGACATCCATGATCTCGTTGAACGCCTTACGCTTCTCGCGCATCTTCTGGTAAATACCGTACAGATGCTTCTCGCGGCCCAGCACCTTGCCCTGCAGCCCCTCGCGCTCGAGACAGGCTTCCAGGGAGTCGAGGATCTTGTTCAGCAGCTCCTTGCGGTTGCCACGGGCGTCACGCACAGCCTGGGCGATCATCCGCGAGCGCATCGGATACATGGCGCTGAAGCCCAGGTCCTCGAACTCGGTGCTGAGACTGTGCATGCCCAGGCGGTTGGCGATGGGCGCGTAGATTTCCAGGGTTTCCCGGGCGATGCGGCGGCGTTTTTCCGGCTTCAGGGCGCCGAGGGTGCGCATGTTGTGCAGGCGGTCAGCGAGCTTGACCAGAATGACCCGGATATCGCGGGCCATGGCCAGGGCCATTTTCTGGAAGTTCTCAGCCTGGGCCTCGGCCTTGGTCTCGAAGGTCATCTGGGTCAGCTTGCTGACGCCGTCGACCAGCTCTGCCACGGTATCACCGAACTGCGCGGTGAGGGCTTCCTTGGGGATGCCGGTATCCTCGATCACATCATGCAGCATGGCGGCCATCAGGCTCTGATGGTCCATGTGCATATCAGCAAGGATGTTGGCTACCGCCAGCGGATGGGTGACGTAGGGCTCGCCGCTGCGGCGGGTCTGGCCGTCATGGGCCTGCTCCGCATAGAAATAGGCGCGGCGTACCAGGTTGACCTGATCGGGTTCGAGGTAGTCATCCAGCCGATCGGCAAAGACTTCTATACCGGACATGCAACTCTCCTGCACCCTGCTGTCAGAGCAGTTTGAACGAGGTCGCACGGCCATCGCAACCGCTTACTCCGGCAGTTCGGTTTCCAGCGAGTACAGCGGCTCCTGCTGTTCACGCAGAGCTTCTTCGGCCATGATCGCGTCGGTGATCAGGCCTTCGGCGATTTCACGCAAAGCCACGACGGTGGGCTTGTCATTTTCCCAGGCAACCTTGGGTTCCTTGCCGCCAGTAGCGATCTGACGCGAACGCTTGGTGGCCAGCATGACCAGCTCAAAGCGGTTGTCTACATTTTCCAGGCAGTCTTCAACAGTGACGCGGGCCATGGTGTACTCCGAACGGCAGAAAAAAGAAAATCGGGAAGCGCTTGGTAAAAACGCGGGACCGAACAGTTTACCGGTTAACCAGTCAGTCTGACAACAGGCCGGTAAGAAGGTGCCGGTGCAGATCCTGCTGGTGGGCGAGGGTCAGACGTCCGCTGCGCAGGATTGCTTTCAGGTCATCCAGGGCGGTATGGAAGTCATCGTTGATGACAATGAAGTCATATTCCACGTAATGACTCATTTCTTCCACCGCCTGCGCCATGCGTCCGGCGATCACGTCGTCGCTATCCTGCCCGCGATTGCTCAGGCGATCCTGCAGGGCGGAGCTGCTTGGCGGCAGGATGAAGATCGAGCGGGCCTGGGGCAGCGCCCGCCGCACCTGCTGGGCACCCTGCCAGTCAATTTCCAGAATCAGATCATGACCTTCGGCCAGAGTCTGTTCCACCGTGCTCTGGGAGGTGCCGTACAGATTGCCGAAGACTTCCGCATGTTCGAGAAAATCACCCTGGCCCACCTGTTCGAGGAAGCGTTCGCGGCGGGTGAAGTGATAATTCACGCCATCCACTTCGCCAGGGCGCATCGCCCGGGTGGTATGGGATACCGACACCCGCAGACTGTCGATCTGCTCGATCAAGGCCTTGACCAGGCTGGTCTTGCCCGCACCGGACGGGGCGGAAACGATATAAAGAGTACCGGTGGCTTGGCTCATGGCAGGTTCCTGACGGGATCGACGAAGTGGCGGGATTATAAAGGCATTGGCCGGCGCCGTCATTTCGGTGTGGCCGGCGAGGTACGGCCGGTTAGGTGCGACCGGCCAGGTGCGGCCGACTAGTGCCGGCCATGAATATCAGCTACGTGCGGTCCGGCTCTCGGGCGAGGCATCCTCGAAGCGATCGACCTGGCGCAGCGTGCGGAACCCCGCAGCCCAGCCGGCCACCACGCCCAGGGTGCAGAAGGCCCCGATCAAGGCGGCCGGTACCGCGCCGAACCAGGCCGCGCTGGTGCCGGCGCGGAAATTGCCCAGTTCGTTGGACGAGCCGATAAACAACATGTTGACCGCATTGACCCGGCCGCGCATGGCATCGGGCGTGGAGAACTGGATCAGCGCCGAGCGGATATACACGCTGACCATGTCTGCGGCGCCGGCTATCAGCAGCGCAACGAAGGACAGCCAGAACAGCGTCGACAGCGCGAACACCAGATTGGCCACACCGAAGATCGCTACCGCGATAAACATGGTGCGCCCGACATTGCTGTTGAATGGCCTGGCGCTCAGGTACAGGCCCACGCAGATTTCACCCACGGCCATGGCGCTGCGCAGAATGCCCAGGCCCTCGGGGCCGACGTGCAACACATCGCTGGCATAGATCGGCAGCAGAGCGACCACACCGCCCAACAGCACGGCGAACAGATCCAGGGAAATGGTGCCGAGAATGATCGGCCGGGTGCGAATGAAATGCAGCCCGGCGGTAAAGCGCTGCCAGCCGGAGGTTTCGGTAATCTGCATGGCTTCGGCATAGAGCACCGGTACGCGGCTGAGCAGCAACAGCCCGCCGGCAAAGCACACCAGGCAGATCGCATAAGTCAGCTCACCGCCGCCGACGGCATAGAGCACGCCCCCCAACACCGGACCGAGGATGGTCGCGGTACGCATGATGGTGCTGTTGGCGGCAATCGCCTGGGCCAACTGATCCCGCGGCACGATTTGCGGCAACAGGCTTTGTAGGGCCGGCCCGATGAACGCCCGCGAGCAGCCGTACAGTACCAGCGCACCATAGAACCAGCCCGGCTCATGCTCGCCACGTGCGGTCAGCCACAGCAGGATGCCACTGCAGCCCGCCGCGCCAGCCCAAGAGAGAGCGAGAATCAGTTTGCGGCTGTAGCGATCGATCAGGTCGCCCGCAGGCATCAGCAGAAACAGCATCGGCAAAAACTGCGCCAGCCCGACCCATGCCAGCGACAACGGATCACCGGTAATTTCGTAGATCTGCCAAGCGACCACAATGGCCTGGATCTGCATGGCAAATACCGCCAGCAGGCGGGCGATGACGAAGGGCATGAAGCCCGGCTGACGGTAGACGTTCAAGCGGGAAGCGGAGAGAGCCAAGGTGACATCTTCGGTGCGGGATGGATGAGCAGCACATGATAGCAGCGGACGCCCATGGCGTCAGCGCGGGCGGGCAGAGGGGAAATCATGAGCATCAACTGGAGCATGCTGATCATTGGTGGCCTGTTCGAGACCGGCTTCGCCGTCAGTCTTGGCAAGCGCAGCAGGCCAGCGGCAAGTCTCTCTCTCATTCCTGAAGAGGGAGCACATGCTGTACGGGCAGTTTTTCTAACCAAGCTTGAGCTTCCTGGCAGAACGCTGCCCTCTCGGCCACTTTGCTTTTCCTTAGTTACCGTTATCAGGATTATGGATTCTCCTTGTACTGAGGCTGAACATAGCCTGACATGACGTGGAGTGAATAGAAAAGTCGACAACAACAATACTGGTCGCTGTAGCGGTCTGAGGGCTTCACTATGATTCTGACTGACCTGCCTGAACACAACCTGAAGCGCTTTGGCGAATACCCGTTCCTGTACTTCAATGGTCAGGCCTTGAGCAATCGCTATCTTCTGGACACGGCTAATCGCATGGCGGCGGGGCTCCAGGCGCAGGGCGTCAAGCCTGGTGATCGGGTCATTGTCTGCATGGCGAACTCGCCAGAGGTTTTCATTGCCTACCAGGCAGTCATGCGCGCTGGTGCGATTGTGCTGCCGGTGATGCACGTGCTCCACCCCAAGGAAATCAGATTTATCGCGAGCGCGTCCGAGGCTTGCGCGATCATTACCAGTGCCTCGGTGCTGCCCAATGTGCAGCAAGCGGTAGAGGGCCTTGCAGTGCAGCCGCTACTGCTGGTTGCTGGGCTGGATGCGGCGAATGCCGGCTTGGTGAGTGAGCGGACTATGGACCTTCAGACGCTGGTGGAACTGGCGCCAGAGCTGGTTCAAAAACCCGATCTGCAACCGGACGATACGGCGGTGATTCTGTTTACCTCCGGCACAACAGGCCAGCCCAAAGGCGTCATGCTTACCCACCGTAACCTCTACAGCAATGCCGCTGCGGCGGCGGCTTTGGCTGAACAGTCCGGCGAGCCGGCTGGCGTTACCCTGGGTGTACTGCCGTTGGCGCATATCTATGGTTTCACCACGGCCAATACGCTGTTTCTGCGAGGGGGGACGATCGTCGTGCTGGCGAAGTTCAGTGTCCCCGAAGTCTGTCAGGCGATTCAGGAACACAGGATCCGCCGCTTCAGCGCCGTGCCGGCCATGATTCAGGCACTGATGGCCGATCCCGCGACGGATAACTACGACCTTTCGAGCCTGGAGATAGTAGGATCCGGCTCCGCTCCCATGCCAGTAGCCTTGATAGCCGCGGTTAAACAGCGGTTTGGTGTCGATGTATACGAGGGTTACGGCTTGTCCGAGGCCGCTCCGACAGTATCGGCGCATCGTACCGGTGAGTCCCTCAAGCCTGGATCGGTGGGGCGCGCTTTCCCGGGCGTCGAGCTACGCATCGCTGATGAGGTCGGGCAGCCACTGCCCGTAGGAGAGATCGGCGAATTACTGGTGCGCGGCGAAAATATCACACCTGGGTACTATCAGAACGAGGCAGCAACCAGAGCTGCGATTCAGGACGGCTGGCTCCATACCGGCGATGTTGGACGCCTTGATGAAGACGGCTACCTCTATATCGTCGACCGCAAGAAGGATCTGATTCTGCGGGGCGGCTTCAATATTTATCCACGCGATCTGGAGGAGCTGATTATTGCTCATCCAAGCGTGGCGGAAGTAGCGGTGGTGGGCGTGCCGTCGGAACGCATGGGTGAGGAGGTGATCGCCGTGGTTGTACCTGTCCCGGGTGCCATGGTGACCGAAGCCGAATTGCTGGACTACTGCCACGAGCACTTGGCGAAATATAAAACGCCGTGCGGCATCATTTTCGTTGAGGCGCTACCTCGCAGTGGTGTGGGCAAAATACTGAAGAAATCCCTGCGTGAACAGATAGCCACAATGGCCGCGGAGCAAGGCCTGATCTAGGGCTACGCCAGAATTCCCGATGACCGAAAGAGCACAAGCTTTGCTTGACCTGATGCCCCTTTCGATCTTAGCCTGACAAGTGTCAGCCAGATTGAAAGTGGGGCAAGAAGCCCGCCAAGGACGGCCTGTTCCATACGCTACCCCCTGGGTCGTGAAAATAATAAAACCGGAGAAGATCCACATGAAAACCACGTTTCTCAAAGGTATCCTGAGCTCAGGCATATCGATCGCAGCCGTCCTTGCAATAAGCAGTGCCAGTCTGGCGAATGCGGCGGAATACAAAATGCCGCGCCTGCTGGCGATAGGTACATCCGGTACCTCCAGCGGTAGCTTTGCCTCGACCAATGGCTGGGGCCCGGTTTTTCAGAAAGAGACTGGCTCGAACGTCCGTATAGTCCCGGTGGATAACGAAGCCCAGCGCTACCGGCGGCTGACTGATCGCAGGGATCTGAGCATCAGTTCGGTGTCATCTGCGGAAATGCGCTTTCAGATCGAAGGTATTGGGGCCTATGCCAGCATGAAGCCGGTGGCCCAGCGCGTGATCTGGCACCATAACGACACGCCGTGGGGGTTTGTCGTTGCGGGTAGCTCTAACCTGCATACCATGGATGATCTGAAAAAAGGCAAGATCTCCGTCGCGCAGGGCGAATTCTCGCCTCCCATGGTAGTCGCTGTAACGAAAGCACTCCCTGCCTACCTGGACATGACGGATGAAGAGGTCTCTGAGAGATTCTCCTACGTGTCTGCAAGCAGCTACGCCCAGAGCTGCCGTTCTGTTGTGGAAGGCCGGGCTGACGTCGCCTATTGCGCGCCCACCAGTTCCATCCTCTCGGAAATGGAAGGCGCCCCCGGAGGAATTCGCTGGCTGCCGATGGACAGGGACAACAAGGAAGCGTGGGACCGGTTCCTGGAGCACCGCACGATGGTTGTGCCCACCACCATCAATCTGGGGGTTTCAACGGCAAGAGGTGTCGATGGTCTGGCGTCCAACTTCCTGTATGCCGTTCCGGCGGATGCTGATGAAGAGTTCGCTTACAACATGGCCAAGTGGCTCCACCAGTCCTTTGACAAGTACAAGAACACGCACCCTTTATCCTCTCGTATGGATCTGGCCGTTTTCCGGGAATACCTGGATCGCTCACCGCTGCCGGTTCATGAAGGCACCATCCGCTACCTGAAAGAAGTTGGCGCCTGGACCGCCGAAGATGACCAGTGGAATCAGGCCGCAATCGAGAAGATGGATCTCTGGAACAAGGCACGCCAGGCGGCGCTGGATGAAGCAAGGGAGCGTCGGATCCCGGCGAGTCATAACAACGAAGAGTTCATGGCAATCATGAACGAGCATACGAAAGGGCTGGAGCATTTCCGCACCCGCCTCTAAGCAGCAGGGCGTGGCCGGGCCACGCCTCACAACATTCCCTTATCTTCGGAAGAAAACTCATGAAGTCTGATGCCGTCGCTCCTGAAAGTGTTGAGCATAGTTCTGAGGTAACTCGGCTTGGCGACGCGAACTCGTGGCAGAGTATCGTTTTTGTCACACTCTGTGTCTGTGGGCTGCTAGCGGGTATTGCCTATATTTTCGGGCTCACATTTGCCGATCATCGGTTGCTCGAAGGAGAATACTACTGGATCTTTATCGGCCTCTTCGCAGCGGCGGCGTTTATAGCGCTGCCCGGGAAGTCCGGCCAGTACAAGGTGCCATTCTATGATTTGATCGCGGCCGTGCTGGTAGTGGGCGTGAGCTTCTACTTTGCCGCCAATGCCTGGGATATGGCTCAGGCAGGGTGGAGCAACCTGTACATGGGCATTGTGGTCTGGCTGCTGATGATGGAGCTTGCCCGGCGCAGCGGTGGAGTGCCTTTCCTGCTGGTGGTCGTGCTCATTGGGCTGTATCCCCTGATTGCGGACTATTTCCCGGGCTTGTTCATGGGCATCCCCTATCAGTTCGAGCACATGATTGAGGCCCATATCTTCCGCACCGAAGGCATGATGGGTATCACTACCAAGATTGTCGCTGAGATTATCCTGGGGTTTCTGGTGTTCGCTGGTATCTTGCTGGCCACGGGCGCGGGCGACTTCTTTATTGACCTGGCCAACGCCAGTTTCGGGCGCTACCGCGGCGGCCCCGCCAAAGTGGCTGTGGTCGCCAGTGCTTTCATGGGAAGTCTCTCCGGTTCCATTTTCTCCAATATCGCCGGGACGGGCTCGATCACCATTCCGACGATGAAGAAGGCCGGGTATCCCGCGCATTACGCTGGAGCGATTGAGGCCTGCGCATCGACCGGTGGCGTGGTAATGCCGCCAGTCATGGGGGCGATCGCCTTCGTCATGGCGATCACCATTGGGGTGGATTACGCGGTCATCATGATTGCTGCGATCCTGCCGTCGCTGCTCTTCTACTTCGGCCTGATCTTGCAGGTGGATGCCTACGCCGCCCGCACCGGTATGAAGGGCATGGCTAAAGAGGACATTCCGTCGGCGCGCAAGGTTCTGCTGCGCGGGTGGCCGTTCCTGTTGGTGATGGTATTCCTCATCTGGGGTCTGCTGTATATGCGGTGGGAATACTATACGCCCTGGTATGCGTGCATCCTGATGATTGGCCTGTCCTTCCTGCGTAAAGAGACACGCCTGACACCAAAGCGGCTATACAGTGCGATACGGCAGATTGGCGTATTGATCACCCAGACTGCCGCGATCATCTTGCCCATTGCCTTTGTCGTCAGTGCCTTGACCATTACGGGCGTGACCGGGTCACTGACCTCCGGTCTGGTGGGGCTCGGTGGCGATAACGTTTTCCTGGTCATTCTCTTCGGTATCGCGGCCTGCTTCATCATGGGCATGGCCGGCCTCGCCATCGTCGCCTATATCTTCCTGGCGGTGACACTGGCTCCAGCGATCATTGAAGTTGGCGGGCTGAATACCATCGCCGTGCATTTCTTCATCGTGTACTACGCAATGCTGTCGGTGATCACACCGCCTGTCGGCGCTGCGGCGTTCCTGGCTGGCACCATGGCTGGGGCGAAGCCGATGAAAACCTCGTTCACAGCCATGCGTCTCGGAGTGGTTATCTACTTTATCCCGTTGTTCTTCCTGTTCCAGCCTGCGCTGGTACTGCAGGGAGACCTGACGCCGTTGTTGTACGTTCTGCCATCAATCATTGCCGGCATCATGCTGATTTCTGGCGGTCTTGAGGGCTACTTGCTGGGTGCGGGTCTGGTGAAACCGTGGCAACGGTTGCCGCTGATTATCGCCGGCTTTGTCTTCAGCTTTCCGGGAGTGATAACGACTATTGTCGGCGGCCTGGCATCGGCCCTGTTGGTAGCGATCATTTGGCGCGAGAATCGGCTGAGCCCGAGTCTGGCCTGATGGGGTACCTGGCCAGCAATCCGGAGGCAGAGATTCTTGATGGCTCCGGATTGCGGCCAGCTTACGCTGGCTGAACCGGTAGGAGGGGCTTGGCTAGCGCTGGTGTTCGGAGAGTTTTTCGATCATGGCAGTGACACCTGCCGCAATCGTGTCAACGATGACGTCGTCGTCAATGTCCTGATGCAACCAGTCACGCAGGGGACCGAAGCCGGCAAGGTACATGATCAGGTTGGCAATGATATCCGCTCTTGGGTCATTCTCCGCTAGATCCGCTCGTTCCCGCAGCTCCATCGCCATTTCCTGAATCACGAGTTGGTCACGGGCGCGCATGGCAGCGCGGTCGTCCTTCTGCAAATGAGGAACCGCACGGTAAGCGAGTATCGTACCCTTGCGTTTTGTCGTCCAGGATTCACGCAGATACAGGCGCAGGCAGTCCTCCAGCGAGGCCTCGGGGTCCTGTTTCAGTAGTTCATGCAGATTGGGCACCCCGGACCGAAACCAGAGCTTGTTCAGTAGGCGCCGAAGGATGTCGTTCTTGTTGGCGATGTAGTCATAGATGCTCGCCTGGTTGACGCCCGAGAGCGCGCAAATATCACGGATCGTTGTTGAGGCAAATCCCTTCTGCAAAAAGAGTTCAAGCGCCGCGTCGCATATCTGGTCCCGACGTTGTTCGGCAAGGGATGAGTCCTGAATACCTACGAGTCTGGCTTCGAACAGCGGATCCGGAGCATGTTCCGCCGACCCCGAACTGTTTTTATTATCGGACATTATTTAATCCATTACGGAAAGGTTCTGATATGTATCAGTATTGCGCTGCAGCGGTGGGGGACTGACAGGCAATAATGACAATCCTGATGCCTGTCAGTTTATCCGTCATGTTGGGCATGTGCCAGCGACGTTCGGCACAGACTTTGCCAACAACTTTGGAGAAATGGCCGATAATGCCGCGCTACCCGTTTTTGACGGGCGCGCTGTCCGTTAGTCTTTCGACGGAGCGTAACGGCGGTTGAGTTTACGCATTCCGCCAATCCAGCGGTCGTAGTTCTCCACCTTGTTACGCATGTAACCAAGTACCTCTGGGTGGGGCAGGATCAGGAAGGTTTCTTCTTCGATTGCCTTGAGGCAGGCTTCTGCCACCGGTTCAGGCTCGAGCAGGCCGTCGATGCTGGCAACGCTGTCTTCTTTACCTTGGGTCATTGCGGTTCGCACAGCCTGGGGGCATAGCACAGAGACCTTGATCCCATCGTCACCATAGGTGAGCGCCAGCCATTCGGCAAAACCAACCGCGGCATGCTTGGTTACTGCGTAGGGAGCGGAGCCGACCTGCGAAAGCAGGCCCGCGGCGGAAGCCGTATTGAGCAAATAACCGCCGCCGCGTGCTTTCATGCGGGGCGCGAGATGTCGTGCGGCATAGATATGGGACATGACGTTGATGTCCCAAATACGCTGCCAATCATCGTCGGGAACTTCCGGACCGCCCCGCAGCAGAATGCCCGCGTTGGAGCAGAACAGGTCGATAGGACCTTCCTGCGTCTCGACGTCATCAATCAGTGCCTTTATCTCCTGCTCGGAGGCGACGTTGACCTGCCGGGCTATGCCGTCAACGGCTTCGGCGGTAGCGGCTGCCCCCGCACCATCAATATCTGCACAAATGATGCGCTTGGCTCCGGCCTCGTGGAAACGCAGAGCTAGGGCCCGGCCAATACCACCAGCCGCGCCGGTAACGACGACAATACGACCTCTTATATCCATGGTTGATAATCCTGTTATTTGATTTGTTTGTCGAAATGGATTGGCCGCTGAAGCGAGCCTTGCCCGCCTGTCCGGCGTGCTCGCAACAGGCGGTGGGCTATCTGGCTGATCGGCGGCCGCTCCGATTCTTCTCGGAATTAACCGAGATTTTCGACGCGTTTCACCTCAGCCCGTGCAACAACATTATGATGCACCTCGTCTGGTCCATCGGCCAGCCGCAGGGTGCGCTGCTTCATATACATTTCGGTCAGTGGTGACCACTGGCTAACGCCTGTTGCGCCGTGAATCTGAATGGCCTCGTCGATGATCTTGCAGCATTTCTCCGGGACCATCGCCTTGGCCATGGAGACCCAGATACGGGCTTCTTTGTTGCCCAGCACATCCATGGCTTTTGCTGCCTTCAGGACCATAAGGCGCATCGCCTCGATCTCGATTCTGGCCCGGGAAACGGTCTCCATGTTCTTGCCGAGATCGATAATGCGTTTGCCGAAAGCCTCGCGAGAAATACCGCGCTCCAGAGTCAGATCCAGCGCCTTTTCGGCGGCACCGATGGAGCGCATGCAGTGGTGGATGCGACCTGGCCCCAGGCGGACCTGAGATATCTCGAAACCCCGGCCCTCACCCCACAGGATGTTCTCTTTGGGCACCCTGACATTGTCTAGTTTGATGTGCATATGGCCGTGGGGTGCGTCGTCATGGCCGAACACGTTCATGGGCCCCAGTATCTGGACGCCGGGGGTATCCATGGGCACCAGGATCTGCGACTGTTGCCGGAACGCCTCTGCGTCTGGGCTGGTCTTGACCATGCAGATCATTATCTTGCAGCGCGGATCGCCTGCCCCGGAAATATAGTACTTGTCGCCATTGATGACCCACTCATCGCCCTCTAATACAGCGGTGGTGCCAATATTGCGCGCATCGGACGATGCTACATCCGGCTCGGTCATCGCAAAGCAGGAACGAATCTCGCCAGCCAGTAGCGGCTTCAGCCATTTTTCCTTTTGCTCCGGGGTCCCGACCCGCTCCAGGACTTCCATATTGCCGGTATCGGGCGCAGAGCAGTTCAGCGTCTGGGAAGCCAGAGGGTTCTTACCCAGCTCGAATGCGATATAGGCATAGTCGAGGTTGGATAGCCCTTCACCGGTTTCCGCATTGGGCAGAAAGAAATTCCAGAGCCCGGCGGCCTTTGCCTTGGCCTTGGCACCTTCGATCAACTCCAACTGTCCCGGCACATAACTGAAACGATCTGCCCGACCTTCGCCCAGCCGATCGTATTCTTCCAGTATCGGATCCACGTTCTCGCGCACATGCTTGATTACAGCTTCAAGCAGCGGCTTGGCCTTCTCTGATATGGCGAGGTTATTGAGGTCATCACGGTTATTGTCATTATTCACGTGCAGTTCTCCTTGGGATATCGGTAGCACGGCTTTGGTTCGGGGCCGATGGGAATCGACTCATTCAGATATGGTTCCGCCGGCAATGGGAGGGGTACAGGTTTAGCCGGAGAGAAGAGCTCATCTTGCTTTCCTGACAGCTGTCAGCTTCACGCTACGATTGATGCCGGGGAGGTGTCAAGGCAGGTGGCTATAAGGAAGGGAGCTGGCCTGGAGAAGTTTCAGGAAAGGGAAGGGGGTGATCGGAGCAAACGTCGGCCTGGCCTGGTGTTGCGGGGTCATTACCAGGATGTATCTAGTGATATCACCCTTTTCGAGGGCATCAGGTCAGGCCGCTTGGCTCACTCGATATTCTGCACCTGCTCCCGCATTTGCTCGATATACACCTTCAGATCCACCGCTGCCTGGGTGCTGCGGGCGTCGATGGCCTTGGAGCCCAGGGTGTTGGCTTCGCGGTTGAATTCCTGCATCAGGAAGTCCAGGCGGCGGCCGATGGCGGCCTTGCTGTCGAGTACATGGCGGGTTTCGTTGATGTGGGTGTCGATGCGGTCGAGCTCTTCGGCGACGTCGATCTTCTGCGCCAGTATCACCAGTTCCTGTTCGATGCGGGTGCTGTCCAATTCCAGCTTGGCTTCATTGAAGCGATCAATCAGCTTCTGGCGGTGGGCGGCGAGTAGGGTGGGCATCATCTCGCGTAGGGTAATGACCCGTTCGGCCATGCTGTCGAGGCGGCTTTCGATCAGCTCGCGCAGTTCGGCGCCTTCGCGGGCGCGGTGCGCTTTGAGTTCTTCCAGCGCCTGATTGAACAACTGGTCGGCCTGCGCCTTGAGGTCTACCTGGTCACGGCCCTCGCCACCGAGCACGCCTGGCCAGGCCAGCAGTTCCAGCGGGTTGATGGGGGCCGGATTGTCCAGCTGTTTGCCGATGCGGCCGGCAGCCTCGATCAGTTGATCAAGCAGGGGCTGGTTGAGACTCAGGTCGGGTGCGGCGTCCGTAGCCGGGTTGAAGCGCAGGGTGCATTCCACCTTGCCGCGGGCGATGTGTTTGCGCAGGCGTTCGCGCAGCGGGCCTTCCAGATCGCGAAAGGCGTCGGGCAGGCGCAGGGCGGATTCCAGGTAGCGATGATTCACCGAACGCAACTCCCAGGCCAGATTGCCCTGATCGGTGCTGAGTTCGCTGCGGGCGAAGGCCGTCATGCTGAATACCATGGGTCCACTCCAATTTGTCTATTTATTGCTCGGCGGCGGGCATTGTACTCCGCCAGTCGGCTCGGGGGTACAGGCTGCTGTTGTACCGCCGGGCAGGCTCCGTATAATCGCCGCTCACACATGCAGTAAGGAATTGAACAGATGATACGACCCAGCGGCCGCGCGGCAGACCAGATGCGTCAGGTAACCCTGACCCGCCATTACACCAAGCATGCCGAAGGTTCGGTGCTGGTTGAGTTCGGCGATACCAAGGTGATCTGTACGGCCAGCGTGGAAGGCGGCGTGCCGCGTTTTCTGCGCGGCACCGGCCAGGGGTGGATCACTGCTGAATACGGCATGTTGCCGCGAGCGACCGGTGAGCGCATGCAACGGGAGGCGAGCAAGGGCAAACAGGGTGGGCGGACCCTGGAGATCCAGCGGCTGATTGGACGTTCGCTGCGCGCGGCGGTGGATTTGAAGGCGCTGGGTGAAAACACCATTTATATCGATTGTGACGTGATCCAGGCCGATGGTGGCACCCGCACGGCATCCATTACCGGGGCCTGCGTGGCGCTGGTCGATGCGCTGCGGTCAATGAAGCAGCGTGGCGCAATCAAGAAGGTACCTTCGGTGCAGATGATCGCGGCGATTTCGGTGGGTATCTACCAGGGCTCGCCGGTACTGGATCTGGACTACCCGGAAGATTCCGCAGCCGATACCGATTTGAATGTGGTCATGACCGATAAAGGTGGCTTTATCGAGGTGCAGGGTACTGCCGAGGCGGCGCCGTTCACGCCCCAGGAGCTGACTGCCATGCTGGAGTTGGCCACCGCGGGCATCAACGAGCTCTTCGCGGCGCAGCTGGCAGCGTTGGCGGACTGATTCTTGACCGGCGTTAAGACAGTCTTGTGGTGTTCGACTATCCTGACGCTAAGCATGATACCCATTAATACTATGAGGAGCCGCGAGCATGATTGATGATGAGTCGCGCATCGAGACGCTGGAACCGGATAAGGATGCTCGCCTGTGGGCGATGATTGCGCATCTGGCCGGGTTTCTCGGTTATTTCCTTCCGGTAATCGGCAGCCTGATCGGCCCGCTGATCATCTGGCAGATGAAGAAGTAGCTGCATCCCTTTGTCGATGACCAGGGCAAGGAGGCGCTCAATTTCCAGATTACGGTCGCCATCGCGGTGCTGGTCTGCCTGCTGCTGATGATCGTGGCGATCGGCTTTCTGCTGATCTGGGTGGTGGGGGTCGGTGCGATCGTGCTGATGATCATCGCCGCGATCAAGGCCAACGAAGGTACGGCCTATCGTTATCCGTTCTGCCTGCGCTTGATCAAGTAAGGCCTGGCCGGCCACCGCCCGGTGGTCGGCTTTTCCAGTGTTATCCGATTCCCTCGATTCTTGCGGCGCTTGCTGATCGCGCCGGCCCGATCTTGCTGAACGAGCCGGGCGTGGCAGGGCGGATCAGGGGGTAGCGGCGACCGCGGTGGCGTTCGCTTCGCTGTCCAGCACCATGGTTTCAATATCCTCGATCACCTGCAATGCAGCCAGCGGTCCGCCGGTGGAGGTCCACACGGAACCGTCGACGGCGCTGTACTGATTGGCCTTGACCGATTCCATTTGCAGGAACATGGGGGTTTGCTCCGCCTGACGCATGGCGTTTACCGCATCGCCAGTGGTGGCCAGGGTGCCGACGACCAGCCAATCCGCGTCCAGCATGGCCAGTGATTCCAGGCTCAGCGACATGGAGTGGGTGGTGCCCGGCTCCTGCTGATGACCCGGGCGCACCAGACCCAGGTCATGGGCAACGGTACTGGCGAAGGAATCCTTGAGCATGTAGGCCGGCCCTTTGGGGTTCCAGCGTGCAATGCTGATCGTTTCGCCCTGATGCTCGCTGAGCTTGTCGCGGCCCTCGGCGGCGCGGGCCTTGTAGCGCTCAAGCAGTTGCTGGCCTTCGGCTTCGCGGTTGAGGATGTTGGCGACGCGCAGCGTGGCGTCCATCCAGTATTCTCCCAGCGCATAGGACACGGCGGTCGGTGCGATTTCATTGAGAATCGCCAGCTGCTCGGGTTTCTGCGGACCGGTGAGGATCAAGTCCGGCTGCAGCTCCAGCAGGGCTTCCAGGTTGGGATCGTTGAGGAGGCCGACCGAGCGGGTCTGCGCCGGTACCTTGCCTTCCAGATAGCGTGGTGGCGACGCCTGGCCACGGCCATCGGTGGTGCCCACCGGGGTGATACCCAGAGCCAGCGCGGTATCCAGATCCAGTTCACTGAGGGTCACGATACGCTTGGGCTCGGCGGGGACCGTTAATTGGTTGCCCTGGGCGTCTTCGACCTGACGGGTCTCGGCCAAGGCACCGACGCTGGCCAGCCCGGCCAGCAGCAGCGCCAGGGCGCTGCGATAGATTGATGTGGTCATGGGAATGTCCTGTGACGGGGAAAGTGAGGGGATGATATCACTTGTTGATATTAATAACGATTCTCATTAAAGGGTCAAATTGTCTCACCCACGTCAGGACGTCCGCCGACGCGGTACGATCACCGGCGCACCGTCATCCGGTGCGGCGAGAATATCCACATTGGTGTTGTACAACCGATCCACCAATGCCTTGGTGATGACCTCCCGCGCAGGACCCATGGCGGCGACCCGCCCTTCATCAAGGGCGATCAGCTCATCGCAGTAGCGCGCCGCCATGCCCAGGTCATGGATCACGATCAGTACCGTGCGGTTCTCGGTGGTGATGTGGCGGATCGACTCCATCACTTCGGTCTGCAGGCCGATATCCAGCGCGCTGGTGGGCTCGTCCAGCAGGATCAGGTCGGTATTCTGCGCCAGGATCATGCCCAGCCAGGCGCGCTGGGCCTGGCCGCCGGACAGGGAAGAGGCAATGCGCTGCCATAAAGGCTCCAGCTGCATGATGTCCCGGGCGCGGGCCACCTGCCGGGCATCCTCTGCGCTCCATTGGTTGAACCACCCCTGATGCGGGTGGCGACCGTACTGCACCAGTTGCTCTACCCGTATACCCTCGGCCATTACCGGCCGCTGGGGCAGGAATGCCAGTTGCCGGGCCAGTGCCTTGGTGGAGAAACTGGCCAGCGCCTGGCCCTGGATATCCACCTCGCCTTGCTGCAGCGGCAGTTGTCCCGCCAGCAATTTGAGCAGGGTGGATTTGCCACTGCCATTTGGCCCGACGATGCCAATCAGCTTGCCCCGGGGCAGGCTGAAAGATACATCGTGCAGAACCGGTTTCTGGTGATAGCCAAATTGCAGATTGCGTACTTGCAGAACTGTCATCAGTCGGACCACTGTCTGTCTTTGATCAGGAGGAAGAGCAGCAGGAAGCCGCCCAAGATGCGGGTCATGATGCCGGTCGGGATTTCATTGGGCTGGGCCAGCACCCGTACCAGAATGTCGCTGCCCATGAGCATTACGGCGCCGCACAGCGCCGCCAGCCAGATCGGCGCCAGATTATCGCGGGTAAGCCAGGAGGCCAGGATGGGCGCGGCCATCGCCACGAAGATTACCGGCCCGCCGATCGCGGTGCCCAGCGAGGCCACCAGGATCGCCAGCCCGAGTATGCCCAGCTGTACCAGCGGCACGTTCACGCCCAGATTACGCGCCGTGGCGTCGCCGAAGCGCAGCAGCGCCAGCGGTCGGTTGATCAGTGCCATGAGCGGGCACAGCGCCAGCAGAATCAGGGTGATGGGCTGGGTGGTCTGGTAGCTGACATGGGCGAAGTGCCCCATGGTCCATAGATAGACGCTGCCCAGGTGAGTCAGGGGCTGGGTGGACATGGCGAACTCGCCGACGGCATTGAACAGCTCGGAAATCGCGATGCCAATGATGATGAACAGATAGCCCTGCTCCCCCGGCCGACGGCACAGTACGAACAGCGCCACCGCGGCCAATGCCGCACCCAGCGGCGATGCCCACCAAGGCCAGCTGCCCAGGGTGAGATAGAGAGCGAATACGATGACTGCCAGCGAAGCGCCCTCGTTGACCCCAACCATGTCCGGGGTCGCCAGCCGGTTGCGCACCAGCGTCTGGATCAGGCAGCCGGCCATACCCATCGCCAGCCCGGCCACCACCACCCCGGTGACCCGTGGCAGGCGGATCTTGTACACCATGATCTCATGCAGCTTGCTGCCCTGACCGCCCAGGGTGGCAATGACCTCGCGCATGCTCATGTCCGCCGAGCCGATACTCACCGACAGGACGAATAACAACAGCAGGGTGATCAGCATCAGCAAGGTCATCAGCCAGGTGCGGCGGTGCAGCAGCACGGTGGCCTTGCCCAGCTGCAGACGCCATACGCCGGAAGGGATGCTCGTGTTCATCGTCACCTCACCGTCAACAGCGAGCGGAAACCGCCGCGTAACACAATGGCGATCAGCACCGGCGCGCCGATCACCGCCAACAGCGTACCCACCGGCATCTCGAAGGGCTGGATCACCCAGCGCGCCAGGATGTCGGCGGCCAGCAGGAACAACATGCCGAACAGGGCGGAAAATACCATCTGGGTGATCAGTTTCACCGGTTCCACCAGGCGCGCGCAGTAGGCCGCCAGGAAGCCGACGAAGCCGATCGGGCCGGCCAGGGAAATAGCGCAGGCGGTGAACAGAGTGGACGCCACCAGCACGCCGATGCGCACCCGGGTGGTATGGATGCCCAACGCCTTGGCCTGCGAGTCGCCCATTTGCATCAAGGTCAGTTGCCGACAGAGCATGGCCGCCAGACCCAGTGCGACGAGGACGACGGGGGTGATGATGCGCACTGCATCCAGCTCCGAGGCGGATAGCGAGCCCAGGTTCCAGAAACGGAATTGCTCCAGCGCCGTCTGGTTGGCCAGCAGCAGATAGTTCGACAGCCCGCCAAAGACCGCGCTGAGCGCCACCCCGGCGAGGATCAGTTTCAGTGGGCTGGCCTGCCCCAACATCAACCCGATGCCCAACACCACCAGGTTGCCGAGCAGTGCGCCAGCGCTTGACCACACCAGATAGCCCTGGGTCGATTCGACCCCGAAATAGATCAGCCCGATCACCAGCCCCATGACCGCTCCGGCGTTGACCCCCAACAGACCCGGCTCGGCCAGGGGGTTGCGCGTGGCACTCTGCAGCAGGCTGGCTGCTACCGCCAGGCTACCCCCCACCAACAGTGCGGCCAGGGTACGCGGCATGCGCAGGGTATGGATAATCATTGCCAGTTTGTCATCGGCGAGCAGGGCGGCATCGCCACGGAAATAGCCGAATACCTGCGCGGCGCCATACACGCCCGCGCCGGTGGCCATGGACAGCATGAGCAGAGCGGTGAGTAGAGCGGCACCGGTTGCCAGCAGCGCCCACTGGTGTGTGGGCAGATTGATTGCAGTTTTTACCATTGTCCTGATCGATGCATTCTCAACCACACCGGCAACACTGCTGCGGCCCGTTCATGGATGGATAGTGACGCGGTCTGACGGTGCCTGGCTGCTGCACTGAAAGAGAGTGAGGTCCACGGGGGCTGCGGCAAGAGTCGATGACTCGTGCTGCCAATGGTGAGGTTTTTATGATAATGGGAAGTAATATCAATCGCATCATACGCCTATGCGCAGCGGCTGTCGCCCCTTGGAAGGCGCTGCCCGGGCGGCAATCTGTCGCGCCCGGCATTAGATCGGGAGGAGTGGGGTCAGCGCAGGCGCAGCGGCAGGCGGGCGTAACCGCTCGAAGGGTAGGTCGCCAGCAACGCGGATTGCCCGGCGATCAGGCTGAGTTCACGGCTGTGCTGTAACAGGCTGCGCATGATGATGACCAGCTCCATGCGGGCTAGCGGCGCGCCGGGGCACACATGTATGCCTGCGCCATACAGCAGGTTCAGCGACGGGTCGCGGTCCAGGGAAAAGCGTTCCGGCTGGGTGAACACGGCAGGGTCTCGGTTGGCGGCGATCCAGTTGATGGTGATGGCTTGCTCTGCCTCGATGTGTTGGCCGTCAAACTCAACCGGACAAGCGGTGCGCCGGCGGTTATCGACCAGCGGGCCGTGCAGGCGCAGGATCTCATCGTTGGCCTGCCACAATAGTTCGGGGTTGTCGCGCAGTTGCTGCTGGACCTCGGGATGCACGGCCAGAAACTGCGCCAGGATACCGACCGAGGCGGCGATGGTACCGACTTCGCCGACCGTCCAGTTGCGCAGGATGCTGGCAATTTCCTGATCGCTCAGCGGCCGGTCATCAATCTGTTCCCGCATCAGCGCGGTGGTGACATCGTCATCGGCTTCGCTGTCAGCCTGGCGGCGCATCCTCAGCAGATCCGCGATCAGCGTATCGAACTCCTGCGCCAGTTCTTTCAGTGCCGCACGGTTACGAGCCAGGGTGGCCCGGGCATTGCGGGTAGCCCAACTGAGCAGCGGGTCCTGCAGGTTCAGCGGCCAGCCCATGAAGGCGCACTGAATGCGCAGGGCGAAGGGCTGGGCGTAGTCAGCCATCACCTCGATGTGGTCCTGGTGCAGGACGCTGGTCGCCAGGTCCTCGGCGATTGCCCGGCAAATGGGCTCGAACTCAGCCATGCGCTCGGCGTTGAAGTAGGGCTCGATGATTTTCCGATAGGCTGTATGTTCCGGCGGGTCCATGCCGTTAGGTACGGATACGTGACGCGATACCTGGTTGCTGAAGCTGGCATGATCGAGCAGAACGCGGCGGACATCGGCATGGCGAAACAGGCTCCAGCCGGCATAGTCGCTGTGAGCAACGGGGCAGTGCTCGCGCATGGCGTCATAGGCGGCGCGCTGGTCACGCAGAACGCTATCGGACCGGGGGTCCCAATCCTGCTTCAACGATTCGGACATACGACAATTCCTGTGAAACGCAGACAGCCGCACAGGGCAGCCAGATGCATTCATATAAGGGGAAGTGGTAATAAGCCGGGTTGAGTTTAGCGCGAGCGAAATGATCAGTAATTGATCAATATCAAGAACGGCAGGCAGGGGAAACGGGCGCCGAGACAGCGCCCGCCAGCGATCAGATGCTCAGCACCCAATCGTAGTCGATGATGACCGGAGCATGCTCCGAGAAGCGCACCTTGCGCGGAATTGCCGCATGCTTCACGAAACGGCGCAGGCCAGGGGTCAGGATCTGGTAGTCCATGCGCAGGCCGAGATTCAGGTCCTGGGCCTGTTCGCTATCCGGCCACCAGCTGTACAGATCGGACTCGCGGGTGACTTCGCGCAGGGCATCGACATAGCCCAGGGTGCCGAAGATTTCATCCATCCAGGCCCGCTCCGGCGCCATGAAGCCAGGCTGGTGCTGACAGTCGCGCCAGTTCTTCACGTCCAGTTTCAGATGTGCGGTGTGCAGCGAGCCGCAATAGATGAACTCGCGGCGCTTGCGGCGCTGCTTGGTCAGGTAGGTGGTGAAGTCATTCATGAACTTGAATTTCTGGTTCAGACTGGCATCCCCGTCCCGGCCCGACGGCAGCAGCAGGCAACCGATGCTGACCTTGTCGAAATCCGCCTGGATATAACGCCCGTAACGATCGGCCAGCTCGAAGCCGAGCCCCATGATGATCGCCTTGGGTGCGGTCTTGGTATAAATGGCTACGCCGCCCTGGCTGGGCACTTCCGCTTCGAAGCAATATTGCCAGTAGCCTTCAAGCCAATAGGGGTCCTGTTCCAGCTCGGGAGCGGTGACGCGTATGTCCTGAAGGCAGATGACGTCCGCATCCTGCGTGCGCAGCCAGTCAAACAGACCCCGGGCCGCAGCGGCCTCGACACCGTTGACATTAAGACTGATTATTCGCATACATGGCTCCCTCAAATTCGTGCGTGTA
This sequence comes from Halopseudomonas bauzanensis, assembly GCF_900114735.1. Lineage (GTDB taxonomy): Bacteria > Pseudomonadota > Gammaproteobacteria > Pseudomonadales > Pseudomonadaceae > Halopseudomonas > Halopseudomonas bauzanensis. Next base: position 383,096 of record NZ_FOUA01000002.1, read on the forward strand.
TGATACCCGAGCTGAAAGGAATTTTGTTATAGATGAGGGTAATAGAATAGATGCATGAGTATCAGTGGGAATTTATTCGGTTTGCGCTGGATCGCAATGTTTTGCGCTTCGGTGAATTTACCCTCAAGTCTGGACGCCAGAGCCCTTACTTCTTCAATGCCGGCTTGTTCAATACTGGCAGTTCGCTGGCCCGGTTGGGGCGCTACTATGCCCAGGCGCTGATCCACAATGGTCCGAAGGAGTTCGACATGATCTTCGGGCCGGCCTACAAGGGTATTCCGCTGGCGGCGGCTACGGCCGTTTCCCTGGCTGACAGCTTTGATATCGATCTGCCATACTGTTTCAATCGCAAGGAAGCCAAGGACCACGGTGAAGGTGGTTCTCTGGTGGGCGCGCCGCTGCAGGGTCGGGTGGTAATCGTCGATGATGTCATCACCGCCGGGACGGCGATCCGCGAGGTCATGCAGATTATCCAGGCGGCAGGCGCCGAGCCGGCCGCGGTGATGGTAGCGCTAGATCGCCAGGAGCGGGGCCAGGGCGAGCTGTCAGCTATTCAGGAAGTCGAGCGTGATTTCGGCATCCCGGTGGTGAGCATCGTGTCGCTGACCCAGATTCTTGCGTTTCTTGAAGACGACGCGCAATTGCGCAAATACCTGCCTGCAGTGCAGGCGTATCGCGAGCAGTACGGCATCTGAGCGGAGGCCGTCAACCAAGCCAGGACAGGGTGGTCCAGTTATGCAGAAAAGGATTGGGTATCGAGCTATGGCCGTGGTTCTCGGCAGTATTGCGCTTGCCGCCGAGGCCCAGTCCGCCGACCTGTATCGCTACGTCAATGACAAGGGCATCACGGTGCTGGACCGCAGCGTGCCGCCCCAGCATGTCAGTCGCGGTTATGAGGTGCTCGATGGCGATGGCCGGGTAAAGCAGGTGGTGCCGGCGGCGCTCACGCCCGAGGAACGGGAGGCGGCGCGGGCCGCCGAGCGCGAGCAGCAGCAGCGCCGCAGCGCCGACGAGACCCTGCTGCGGTTGTATTCCAGTGTGGAAGACCTCGACCGTGCCTACAGTCGCCAGGTCCAGCAGATCGAGAACCTGATTGCCACTTCCGAAACGGGCATTCTCACCCTGAACAACCAGCGCGAAGACTTGCTGAGCCGGGCGGCGGTGCAGGAGCGGGCTGGTCGCAAGGTAGACCCGCAGATTCTCCGGGAGTTGGCGGAAGTAGAAGCGGAGCAGCAGCGCCTGCAGCGGCTGATCAATAACAACCGTCAGGATATCGCGACGGTCAATGACACCTTCGCCAATCGCCGTCAGCGGTTGCAGTTGTTGCTGGCAGACTGAGGCGATTCAGCGCTTCAAGCTGCCAGCGCAAGTTATAGCTGAACGCTGGTTTTCTCGAAGGCAGCGATGGCCTCGCGGAACGCTTGCGGGATGGCTTGCGGCCGCCGGGTTGTCATATCCGCATGCACGTAGACGATTTCCCCGGTTACCAGCAGTTGCTGTTCGCGGTAGATACCGATGGCGAACTGCATGCTGCTGTTGCCCAGCCGGGCGATACGCACATGAATCTGCAACACATCGTCGAAGCAGGCTGGCGCCTGATACTCCAGCAAGGTCCGTACGGCAAAGAAGTCGCTGCCGCTGACACCGGTGTCAGGGTGCACCTCCCGCAGAGCACGGAAATACTCGGTAATGCCCACATCGGCATAGGTCAGATAATGACCATTGAACACGATGCCCTGGGGGTCGGCTTCGGCCCAGCGCACGCGCAGCGGGCAGCTGAACCGGAAGTCGCTCTGCTGCATGTGGTTCACTCCGGCTGCTGATTGGTGATCAGAGTGCCAACACCGGTGTCGGTGAAGACTTCCAGCAGTACCGCATTGGGTACCCGGCCATCGACGATGATGGCGCTGCCAACCCCGCCCTGCACCGCATCCAGTGCGCAGCGGATCTTCGGCAACATGCCGCCGTAGATGGTGCCATCGGCGATCAGCTCGTCGACCTGTGCGGTGGTCAGGCCGGTGAGCACCTTGCCTGCCTTGTCCATCAGCCCGGCAATATTGGTCAGCAGCATCAGCTTCTCGGCGCCCAGCGCCTCGGCCACCTTGCCGGCGACCAGGTCGGCGTTGATGTTGTAGGAAGTGCCGTCGTCACCCACGCCGATGGGCGCGATTACCGGAATGTAGTCATCGGAAATCAGTCGGTTGATCAGCTTCACATTGACCTCGCTGACTTCACCGACCTGCCCCACATCGATGATCTCCGGCTTGTCCATGCCCGGGGTGCGGCGGGTGACCTTGAGCTTGCGCGCGCGAATCAGGTTGGCATCCTTGCCGGTCAGGCCGAGCGCCTGGCCGCCATGCTGGTTGATCAGGTTGACGATATTCTTGTTCACCTGGCCGCCGAGAACCATTTCCACCACATCCATGGTCGCGCCGTCGGTCACGCGCATGCCTTCGATGAACTCGCTGGTGATGTTCAGGCGCTTGAGCAGGTCACCGATCTGTGGACCACCGCCATGCACTACCACCGGATTGATGCCAACGGTCTTCATCAGCACGATATCCTTGGCGAAGCTGGCCTGCAGCTCTTCGCTCTCCATGGCGTTGCCGCCGTACTTGATGACGATGGTCTTGCCGGTGAAGCGCTGGATATAGGGCAGAGCCTCGGTCAGGATCATGGATACCTGGGTAGCGGCGTCACGGTTCAACATGGTGGTTCTCTTCTCCTGATCGGAATCGTCAGCGCCGGGGCAACCCCGGCTGTGGATATTACAGATTGTTCAATGTCAGGTCGGGCGCGACGCGGGTCAGCTGCTCGCGGAATCGCTGGCGGATGCGCTCCAGCCCACCGGCGTCTTCGGCCTCGAACCGCAGCACCAGCACCGGGGTGGTATTGGACGCCCGTACCAGGCCCCAGCCATCAGGGTAGTCCACGCGCAGCCCGTCGATCGTGGTGACGCGGGCCTGCTCGCCCCATTCGGCAGTGTTTTCCAGGTCGTTCATCAACGCGAACTTGCGCTTTTCGCCAACCTCGACATGCAGCTCTGGTGTGCTCAGGCCGGTCGGGTAGCGGTCGAACATCGCGTTGATCTGCTCGCGATCCTGAGTCAGCATCGAGACCAGTTCCAGCAGTCGGCAGGCGCTGTACAGACCGTCATCGAAGCCGTACCAGCGTTCCTGGAAGAACACATGGCCGCTCATCTCGCCACCGAGCAGGGCCTGGGTTTCCTGCATCTTGGCCTTGATCAGTGAGTGGCCGGATTTCCACATCACCGGGCGACCACCCAGGCGGCTGATCAACTGTGGTAGCTGGCGGGTACATTTCACGTCAAATACGATATCGGCACCGGGGTTGCGAGTCACTATATCCTCGGCAAACAACATCAGCAGCCGGTCGGCGCAGATGATTTCGCCATTGGCCATGACCACGCCCAGGCGGTCGGCATCGCCATCGAAGGCCAGCCCCAGGTCGGCGTTGTGTTGTTTGACGATCAATTGCAGGTCGCGCAGGTTCTCGGGTTTGCCCGGGTCTGGATGATGGTTGGGGAAGTTGCCATCGACCTCGCAGTACAGCGCCACCACCTCGCAGCCAAGCTGCTCCAGCAGGTTCTGGGCAATCACTCCGCCCACGCCATTGCCGCAATCAACCACCACTTTAAGTGGGCGCGCCAGCAGTACGTCGTCGACGATGCGATGGGTATAGGAGTCCAGGATGTCCAGCGGCTGGCATTCGCCATTGCCCTCATGCAGGAGGTTCTGCTCCAGCCGCTGGCGCAGCGCACTGATACGCTCGCCAGACAGGGTCTGACCGGCAATGACGATCTTCAACCCATTGTAGTCCGGCGGATTGTGACTGCCGGTGAGCATCACTCCCGAGGTGGCCTCGGTGGTGTGGGTGGCGTAGTAGAGCACCGGAGTCGGCACCATGCCCAGATCGACTACCTGACAGCCACAGTCGGTCAGACCGCGGATCAGTTGTTCCAGCAACTCCGGGCCGGACAGTCGACCATCACGGGCCACGGCAACCCGGGGTTGGCCGGCATCCAGCGATTCGCTGCCGATCGCCCGTCCCAGCCAATAGACGTACTCGGGGCTCAGGGTGCGGCCGACTACACCGCGGATGTCATAGGCGCGGAAGATTTCTGCCGGCAGGGAAGGCGCGCCGGCCATCGGCTCGTCGGGCAGGTCATCGAGAATATCGATATCCAGTACATCTTCCAGCGGCGGCAGGGGCGCGGCGGCGGAATCGGCAACGGGTGGCGTTGGCCGTACCGGTTGACTGGCAGCAGGCGCTACCGGTGCCTGCCTGCCGCGGCTGACCAGCTGCATGATGCTCTGCGCCAGAGGCTCCAGCGGGCCCAGCCGCAAGCCAGCGGCCTTGTGGCCCTGGGTCAGTTGCTCGAGGGTCTGGGCATCGGCGGCCAGTGCCTGGTTCCAGCTGCGTTGCAGCAACAGCAGGCTGGCCAGGGCGCCGGCCAGCGCCAGCAGCACTGCGGCGAGCAGTACCAGCGGATTGGGTGCCCCTGCGCCCATGGCGCTCCCGGCCTGGAATTCCAGGCGCCAGGCGGGATTGTCAGTAGCCAGGCTGAGAACGTCGCCATGGCCGCTACCGGCCTGATACAGCGGTTGTGCCGGCCCAGCCGGGAATTGCTGGATCAGCGCGACCTTGCCGGCATCCTGGGGCAGCTGCGGCAATGCCGCAGTCAGGCGCTGCAACTCGAATACTACCAACAGGGTGCCGGCAATCGGCGCTGTGGGCGCGGTGCGCAGCGGTTCAACCAGATACAGCCGCCAGTGCTCGCCGACCTTGTGCGCTTCGGCCGGGACCGGCAGGCCACGTTCGGCGCGGCGGATCATGTCCAGCGCCGCAAAGCTCAGCGGCGCCTGCGCATCATTGATGTGACGTGCAGCGCCGGGACGGTGCAGGTAGGTTGCCAACTGGTGAACCAGTGTGCCTGCGGGACGGAGGCTGCCCTGCTGCTGCAGAAGGGCCTGCAGCTGGGGATTGGCGGCAGCCCGGGCCACATCCGCATCGAGCTGCGCCAGCGCGCGATTGAGCGCGCTCTGCTGCTGAATGGCATAGGCCTGACTGAGGTCGCTGCGATAGCTGTCCGCCGCCGGGGCGAACAGCAGCAGCCACAGCAGCGTCAGCGCGGCGGCCAGGCTGGCGAGCATCACCAGCAGCGGTGCCAGGGTGCCCGGTACGGTGCTGGGCTGTCGGGTCATGGATGGTTTCGTCAGTTTCATCTTTGTGTATTGCCTCCCTGCAAATCAAAGAAATCAGTGGCTGCCGGTGTGTCCGAACCCACCTGCGCCGCGCTGGCTGTCGTCGAATTCGCTGACGATCTCCAGCTGCGCCTGGACCACCGGGACCAGTACCAGCTGGGCGATGCGTTCGCCCGGCTCGATGGTGAAAGCCTGCTGCCCGCGGTTCCAGCAGGACACCATCAGCTCGCCCTGGTAATCCGAATCGATCAATCCGACCAGGTTGCCCAGCACAATGCCATGTTTATGGCCCAGCCCCGAGCGTGGCAGGATCATCGCCGCCAGCCCGGGATCGGCGATGTGGATGGCCATGCCGCTGGGCAGCAGCGTGGTCTGGCCAGGCTCCAGCGTCAGCGGCGCGTCGATCATGGCCCGCAGATCCAGCCCGGCGGAGCCTGTGGTGGCGTAGGTGGGCAGCGGCCATTGTTGGCCGAGGCGGGGGTCGAGAATGCGGGCTTGCAGGGCGTGCATGGTGTTTCCTCAGGCTGAAGTAGTCAGGCGATCGGCAATGACAGCGATGAGCTGGCGGGCCAGCTTGTGCTTGCTGGCGCGGGGCAGCGGCTGTGGAGCCAGGCTGCGGTCGATCAGGGTGACGGCGTTGTCATCGGCATTGAAGCCGATCCCCGGCTGGCTGACATCATTGGCAACGATCAGGTCCAGGTTCTTGCGGGTGAGCTTGTCACTGGCATAACCGAGCACATCATCGGTCTCGGCGGCGAAGCCGACACAGAAGCCGGGGCGCTGGGCATGGCCGGCGAGGGTCGCCAGGATATCCGGGTTGCGTATCAGGGTCAGGGTCAGGCCGGCGTCGCTGTCGGTTTCTTTCTTCAATTTGCCCGGAGCACAACTGGCGGGCCGGTAATCCGCCACCGCCGCCGAGGCAATGAACAGATCGGCGGGCAGGGCGGCTTCGCAGGCAGCCAGCATCTCGGCGGCGCTGGTCACATCCACCCGGTCGACCCGGGGCGGGGTTGGCAGGTTGACCGGGCCGGCCACCAGAGTAACCCGGGCACCGGCCTCGGCGGCTGCCTCGGCCAGGGCAAAGCCCATCTTGCCGGAGCTGTGATTGGACAGGTAGCGGACCGGGTCGATCGCCTCGCGGGTCGGGCCGGCGTTGATCAGCACATGGCGGCCGGTCAGCAGCCCGCGCTCGAAGCATTCGGCGCAGCGCGCGGCGATCTCGGTGGGTTCGAGCATGCGGCCGGGGCCGATATCGCCGCAGGCCTGCTCGCCGGCAGCGGGGCCGTAGACCTTGATGTCGCGCTGCAACAGCGTTTGCAGGTTGGCCTGGGTCGCCGGGTCGCGCCACATGGCCTGGTTCATGGCCGGCGCCAGGGCGATCGGGGCATCGGTGGCCAATACCAGGGTAGTCAGCAGATCATCGCCGCGACCAGTGGCCAGCCGTGCCATCAGGTCGGCGGTGGCCGGCGCGATCAGCACCAGATCCGCCCAGCGCGCCAGTTCGATATGCCCCATGGCTGCTTCCGCCGCGGGGTCCAGCAGGTCGCCATGTACCGGGTTGCCGGACAGCGCCTGCAGGGTCAGGGGCGTGATGAACTCGTGGGCAGCGCGGGTCATCACCACACGCACATCGGCCCCGGCGTCCTTCAACCGGCGCACCAGCTCGGCGCTTTTATAGGCAGCGATCCCGCCGCTGATTCCCAGTACCACCTGCTTGTTCAACAACCGCTGCATCATCGACTCCAGAGTGCCTGGCAAATGGCGCTAACGATACCATATGGCGACCCTGTCACGCGCTCCCCCTGCGCGACTCGACCATCGATGCGAGCCCACCCTATACTCGGGGTTTTGCCAGCACGAAAAGGGCAGTACGTGCATTGATGAACGCAAGGAGTGCATGTCATGCCCATTACCGATTGGCCGGAGGCTGAACGCCCCCGGGAGAAACTGTTGCTGCAAGGGGCTGCTGCCCTATCCGATGCCGAGCTGCTGGCGATCTTCCTGCGCACGGGCCTGCCGGGGCGCAGCGCCGTGGATCTGGCCCGCGATCTGCTGCAGGGCTTTGGCAGCCTGCGTGCCCTGCTGCACGCCGAGCAGCAGGACTTTTGTCGCCATCGGGGTTTGGGTCCGGCCAAGTTCGTGCAGTTGCAAGCCGTCATGGAAATGGCCCGGCGGCATCTGTTCGAGGACCTGAAGCGCGGCGATGCGCTGACCTCGCCCGGTGCGGTGCGCAACTTTCTGCGCAGCAAGTTGATGGCGCTGCCCCACGAGGTCTTTGCCTGCCTGTATCTCGACAATCAGCATCGGGTGATTGCCTTCGAGGAGCTGTTTCGCGGCACCCTGGACAGTGCCAGTGTCTATCCCCGTGAGGTGATCAAGCGCGCCTTGTCACACAATGCCGCAGCGCTGATCCTGACCCACAACCATCCGTCGGGAGTGGCCGAGCCGAGCCAGGCCGACCTGCTGCTGACCCGGCGGCTGAAGGAGTCGCTGGCGCTGGTGGATATCCGCGTGCTTGACCATTTGGTGGTGGGTGATGGTGACCCGGTGTCCTTTGCCGAACGCGGGCTTTTATGAGGCGGTTACATCAAAAATCATTGCCTGGGGTGGCACATTTTGGTATAAAGCTCCGCTCTTCTCGGGGCTGCACCTGTAATCCATACATTACAGTGAAGCGTGATGGGTTGCCCCGGCTGGACAACAGATTCTTATTTTGACTTCCAACCAGTTCGGGTTGGGCAAGTGGTTGGAGAGGGTTAACCATGTCTCGAGTATGTCAAGTGACCGGCAAAGGCCCGGTGACTGGGAACAATGTTTCCCACGCTAACAACAGAACCAAGCGTCGTTTTCTGCCTAACCTGCAGTACCATCGTTTCTGGGTAGAATCCGAAAAGCGTTTTGTCCGTCTGCGCACGTCCGCCAAGGGCATGCGTATCATCGACAAGCGTGGTATTGACGCCGTTCTGGCTGAAATCCGCGGTCGCGGCATTAAAGTTTAAGGAGCAGCACCATGCGTGAATTGATTCGTCTGATCTCCTCTGCCGGTACTGGTCATTTCTACACTACCGACAAGAACAAGCGTACTACTCCCGACAAGATCGAAATCAAGAAATTCGATCCGGTTGTACGCAAGCACGTGATGTACAAGGAAGGCAAGATCAAATAAGATCCGCCTGACTGACAAGAAACCCGCTTCGGCGGGTTTTTTGTTGCCTGTAATCTAGCGCTCCCCACCCACCGCAAAGTTGGGCATGCTGTTCACGGGCTGGGCGAATTCGAAGGGAATGGACACGGTGTTCAGACCGACGTTCTTCTGCACCACGAAGTGCAAATGCGGGCCGGTGCTGTTGCCGGTATTGCCGGACAGCGCCAGCAGCTCGCCGGCGCGCACCCGCTGACCTTCCCGCACATTGACCGACCCCTGTTTCAGGTGCAGATAGACGCCCATGGTGCCGTCGTCATGCAGCAGCCGGACGAAATTGCCGGCCGGGTTGGTGCCGCGGCCGCTTTGCTGGTTCTCGGTCTTGACCACCAGTCCGCCGCGGGCGGCGACGATGGGTGTGCCGACTGGCATGGCGATGTCCACCGCGTAGCGCCCTTTCGGACCGGTATGACTGTAGCGTCCACCCGGGCCCTGGGTCATGCGGAAGGGGCCGCCGCGCCAGGGCAGTGGGTAGGCGAGCGGGCTGGGTTTGGCGCGGGGGTCGCCCAGCGCGTAACGCAACTTGTGCTGGTAGCGCGGGGTGCCGGTGCCAGTCGGAGCCAGGGTCAGCAGACGGATATTGCCGCGCGGCGGCAGAACCCAGCGCACTGGCGCGTCGGGTGCGCCCAGCACATGTTCGGCAGCGATGATGGACAGTTCGATTTCGACCGGCACGTACAGGTCATTGTTGACTACCAGCGTATCGCCGCCGGCATGCTTGCGCGTGGTGACATACACCTGACGGTCATTGTCCTCGACCATCCGGTCGCGGAACACGAACACCTGGGCGCCCTGCACACGCTGATCGGTGTAGGTAACGACGCCGTTCGCGTCGGTGTACTTGTAGATGGTGGAGCCAAGCAGGGCTGGGCTGGCCAGCAGCAGGACAGCCCCCAGAAAAAAGGTACGCATCCGTTGCAACCGTCAATCATGATCGAGCGCCAAGGATAAACCGTGACGCGCGCGAAAGCGACCCGCGCAAATAGGTTAGGGCGCGCGAGCCGCTACGTTCGTCGGAAGCCTGCCGTTACTGGGCAGGCGTCACTCGCCAGATGATATTGGCCAGGTCATCCGCCACGATCAGCGCACCCTCGGGATCAACGGTCACGCCTACTGGCCGGCCACGGGTCTTGCCATCGGCCGTACGGAAGTCATAGACGAAATCGACCGGCGGGCCAGACGGCCGACCATTACTGAACGGCACGAAGATCACCTTGTAACCGACCGGGTTCTTGCGGTTCCAGCTGCCATGCTCGCCGATAAATACGCCGTCGGCATATTCAGCGCCCATCGCCGGGCTGGAGAAATCCAGGCCCAGTGCTGCCACGTGGGAACCCAGGGCGTAATCCGGCACGATTGCCGAGGCGACCTTCTCCGGATCCCCCGGTTTTACGCGAGGATCCACATTCTGGCCCCAGTAGCTGTAGGGCCAGCCGTAGAAGCCGCCTTCCTGAACGGAGGTGAGATAGTCGGGCACCAAGTCCGGGCCCATCTCGTCGCGCTCGTTCACCACCGACCAGAGCACGCCGGTACCCGGTTGCACGGCTAACGCCGTGGGGTTGCGCAGGCCGGTGGCATAGGGCTTGTGCATCCCCGTTTCGGCATCGATCTGCCAAACCTCGGCGCGGTTCACTTCCGCCGCCATGCCCCGTTCGGTGATGTTGCTGTTGGAACCAATGCCCACATAGAGGAAGCGCCCATCCTCACTGGCAGTCATGGCCTTGGTCCAGTGGTGGTTGATCGCAGACGGCAGGTCGGTGATTTTTTCCGGCGGCCCGCTGGCCCGGGTCTGACCTTCCTCGTAGTCGAAGCGCACCAGGGCATCCTGATTGGCGACGTACAGATTGTTATCCACCAACGCCAGCCCGTAGGGCGCATTGAGATCTTCAGCGAATACCGTCTGCTCCTCATAGGTTCCATCGCCATTGGCATCGCGCAGGAGAGTCAGACGATTACCGCTTTCCACCTGGGTATTGCCTTGGGCCTTGATGTAGCCGGCGATCACGTCCTTGGGTTTCAGCGCTTGGGCGTTACCGCCGCGGCCTTCAGCCACCAGGATGTCGCCATTGGGTAATACCAGTGTCTGGCGTGGAATCTTCAGGTCGGTGGCAATGGCCGTGACGGTATAGCCTTCAGGCACGGTGGGAACCTGGTCGCCCCATTCGGTCGGCTCGGCAATGGTCATGTCGGGGAGCAGGCCGCGCTGGGCTTTGGGTAACTCATCGACCGTGCCGTATGTCTGCTGCTGATCGCCCTCATTGCCACCACAGGCGCTGAGCAGAATTGCCAGGGTGCAGAGCGGGAAAACCGGGGACAGGTTGAAATACTTCATGCGTCACCCCCACGTGCAGTGGCCAGCCCGAACCAGGCGGCGGCACAGGCCAATAGTGTGACCACCACCGAGAGTACCAGGCCCATCGGCATGCTCGCCCAGGCGTCTTTGGCATGAATCAGCGCGTTGATGAAGCCGACAATCCAGGTGACCACGAGCAGCAACAATGACAACAGGGCGTGACGATGACGGCCATCGGCCCGGAACAATCCGATGATCCCGCACAGAATAGCCAGGCCGGCAAAGACCAGACCGCCGGCGATCAGCCAGGAGGAGAAGTTATTCCACTGTATGTGGTGGCTCGACGAATAGGCTATGTCGCTCAGAAGAGCGCCTAGAAACAGGGGAATGGGTCCGGCGAGTAGTATCGCGTGCAGGGGGTGGGGAGCATACAGATAGGTTCGGTCGACAGTAGCCATCGGGAGGGGTTCCTCTTCGTTGAGCGAGCGAAATCCGGTCGCCGAGTCCCGCTCTGGAATCGGGGAAATCGGAGGCATACTGCCGGAGTATAGTTCACCCGTCTGCGCTGGCTAGCGAAGCGGTTCGATCCGTACGGGCGCCCCTGCCAGGCGCCCGGATCGGAAAATGCTGGTCAGGCCGGGACTGCCGGCTGCAGTGAATAGGTGCGCAATTGTGCGGCGAAGTCGCGTAATGCCTTGATGCCCGTGGCCTCGGCCTGGGTGCACCAATCGCTCAGGGCCTGCAGCATCTCATGGCCGTTGCTGCTGGTGCGGGTCCAGATCTGCTGCAATGCCAGGCGCTTTTCATAGATGATGCGTAACGATTGGCTCTGCTCCAGAATGGTCTGGATCTTCGCTTCCTGCTGGGGCTCGAGCAGGCTGGTTTCGCGACTGAGCAGGCGCTTGGCCCGGCGGAACAGATGCCGAACAGACTCATCCACCCGCTGCATCTCCTGCTGCGCCAGGGGCTTGATCACCTGCTTGCGGTACTGCGCCATGATCTGGAAGCGGTTATTGAGAATGGCCATGGCGGTGTCCATGTCCATGGTTTGCTTGCCTTCGATGCGGTGGGCAATCGGCGCGGTGCGCCGTACGGTGGCCAGGCCCAGCGCACTAAAGAGGCGAATCCATAGCCAGCCCATATCGAACTCCCATTTCTTTACCGACAGCTTGGCCGAGTTGGGATAGGTATGGTGATTGTTATGCAGCTCCTCACCGCCAATCAGGATGCCCCAGGGCAGAATGTTGGTCGCCGCATCCTTGCATTCGAAATTACGATAGCCCACCGCATGGCCCAGACCATTGACCACCCCGGCGGCCAGCAGCGGAATCCAGATCATCTGCACGGCCCAGACGGTCAGGCCGAGCACGCCGAACAGTGCCAGGTCGATCACCAGCATGCTGATGATCCCGGCATTGCGAAAGCGCCCGTACAGATTGCGTTCGATCCAGTCGTCAGGGCAGTTCTTGCCGTAGATACGCAGCGTGTCCTCGTTCTTCGCTTCCTCCATGTAGAGTTCGGCACCCTTGCGCAGAACCGTCGACAGGCCTTTCTGCACCGGACTATGAGGGTCGTCCGGCGTCTCGCATTTGGCGTGGTGCTTGCGGTGGATGGCGGTCCACTCCCGGGTATTCATGCTGGTCGTCAGCCATAGCCAGAAGCGGAAGAAATGTTTCAGCGCCGGATGCAGTTCCAGCGAGCGATGCGCCGAATAGCGATGCAGGTAGACCGTCACGCTGACGATGGTGATATGCGTCAGCACCAGGATGATTGCCAGCAGCTGCCAGCCGGAGGGATCGAGCAAACCGTTGTACCACATGAACCGAAACCTCTTTGGAAGACGAAGGGGAGCAGGTTTCCCATCGCCTGAGTATGAATGAGCTGATTCAAACTGACATGACCGCAGGTCGATTGGAAGAAGGTGGTGAAGGGCAATTGCTACGGGATTTTTCCGTGCCGGCTCTCGGCGGGAGGCGCGCTGCGCTGCAATTCGTTGACGAGGCTTTAATATGTCTATATGTTTGGACGCATGGAAATAAAAAGTGCCATTGACAGTTTCGCCGCGCTCTCCCAGGAAACACGCCTGGAGGCATTCAGGCTGCTCGTACACCATGAGCCAGAGGGGCTTGCGGCGGGTGAAATCGCCCGCCAGCTGGCGGTGCCGCACAACACCATGTCGGCACATCTTGCGGTGCTGGCGCGCGCGGGTTGGGTTTCTTCGCGTCGGCAGAGCCGCTCGATCATCTATCGCGCGGATCTTGCTCACATGCAGGACGTGCTCCGGTTTCTGGTGCGCGATTGCTGCGGTGGTCACCCGGAGATCTGCGAGCCATCGCTGACGCTGCCAGGCGCCTGTTCCACCATCAATGCAGAGAGAAAGACTCCATGAAACCGTTGATCTACCACAACCCCAACTGTGGGACATCGCGTAATACGCTGGCGATGCTTGAAGCATCCGGCGAGACGCCGGAGGTGATTGAATATCTGGTCACGCCACCGTCGCGGCAACGCCTGGTCGAGCTGATCGCCATGATGGGCATCACGCCGCGCGAGCTGCTGCGCCACAAGGGGACGCCTTATGACGAGCTGAATCTTGGCGACCCCGCCCTGACTGACGACCAACTGGTCGATGCCATGATGGAGCATCCGATCCTGATCAATCGTCCCATCGTCGTCACCGACCGGGGCGCGCGTCTGTGCCGCCCATCGGAGCGGGTACTTGACCTGCTGGCCAACCCGGTAGCGCTCTTCACCAAGGAAGATGGTGAAACCATTCGCTACGCCGGAGGCGCGCAATGAGCGAGTCAGTCGCCGCTGACCTGCCCAATATCGATCCGGAGCAGCTGCAGCCGATAGATGTCGGCGCCCTGGTCGGCCCGGATGCGCCCCGGCATCCCCCCAGAATCCTCATTCTCTATGGCTCGCTGCGCGCGGTTTCCTTTTCGCGGCTGCTCTCCGAGGAAGCGGCAAGATTGTTGCGTTGGTATGGCTGTGACGTGCGCACGTTCAATCCGTCTGGCCTGCCCCTGCCTGATGATGCCGAGGCGGATCATCCCAAGGTCAGGGAGCTGCGCGATCTGGCGGAGTGGTCCGAAGGCATGCTCTGGGTGAGTCCGGAGCGGCATGGCGCGATGACCGGCATCATGAAGGCGCAGATCGACTGGATTCCCCTGGCGTTGGGTGGTGTTCGGCCCACCCAGGGAAAGACGCTGGCCATCATGGAAGTGTCTGGCGGGAGCCAGAGCTTCAATGCAGTCAATCAGCTGCGGATCCTCGGCAGATGGATGCGGATGGTCACCATCCCCAACCAGTCCTCCGTACCGAAGGCGTTTACCGAATTCGATGCAGCCGGACGCATGAAGCCGTCGCCACTCTATATGCGTGTCGTCGATGTCTGTGAGGAACTGGTGAAGTTCACCTGGCTGGTGCGCGGACGCTCCAGTTACCTTACCGACCGCTATTCGGAGCGTGTCGAAAGCGCCGAAGCGGTATCCCGACGCGTTAACCAGAACACCCTCTGAGCAGACCGATTCAATGCTGGCATTCGCTATCTTCGTCGTCACCCTGATCCTGGTGATCTGGCAGCCCAAGGGGCTGGGTATTGGTTGGAGCGCCCTGGCCGGTGCGCTGGTAGCCTTGGTAGCCGGCGTGGTGCACTGGTCGGATCTCGGCGTGGTATGGGACATCGTCTGGGACGCGACCTTCACCTTTGTCGCGCTGATCATCATCTCGCTGATTCTGGATGAGGCGGGCTTCTTTACCTGGGCGGCGTTGCACGTGGCCCGCTGGGGCAATGGTCGCGGACATCTGCTGTTTCCGCTGATCGTGGTGCTGGGCGCGGTCATGGCGGCGTTCTTTGCCAATGATGGCGCGGCGCTGCTGCTGACCCCCATCGTGGTTGCCATTCTGCTGCGGCTGAATTTTTCACCGCCGGCGGCCCTGGCGTTCATCATCGCCACCGGCTTCGTGGCTGACACCGCCAGTCTGCCGCTGGTCATCTCCAACCTGGTGAATATCGTCAGCGCCAACTATTTCGACATCGGCTTCGACCGCTATGCCGCCGTCATGGTGCCGGTCAACCTGGTCTCGCTGGCAGCGACCCTGGTCGTGCTCTGGTTCGCCTTCGGCCGGCGGATCCCGCTGCGCTACTCGATTGCCGAACTCGACCCGCCCCGCTCGGCGATCAGAGACCTGCTGGTATTTCGCGCCACCTTCCCGCTGCTGGCGCTGCTGTTGCTCGCCTACTTCATCACCGCGCCGCTGGGAGTACCCATCTCCCTGGTTACTGGCACCGCGGCAGTGCTGCTGATGGCCATCGCTGGGCGCTGGTGGCGGCTCGGGCGCGGCGCGGTGGTGCCGGTAACAGCCGCCTTGCGGGGTGCGCCCTGGCAGATAGTGCTGTTTTCGATCGGCATGTATCTGGTGGTCTACGGCCTGGGCAACGCCGGGCTGACGAGCTACGGGGCCCGGGCGCTGGAATGGCTGGCACAACAGGGCCAGTTCACCGCTACCGTCGGCACCGGCTTTCTCTCGGCGTTGGTTGCATCGCTCATGAACAACATGCCGTCGACCCTGATCGGTGCGTTGGCCATCGACCAGGCCCAGGTACCGGCAGCCACCCGGGAGCTGATGATCTATGCCAACGTCATCGGCAATGATCTGGGGCCGAAATTCACCCCGATAGGCAGCCTGGCGACGCTGTTATGGCTGCATGTGCTGGCAGGCAAGGGTTACCGGATCGGCTGGGGCCAGTACATGAAAATCGGCCTGTTGATCACGCCGCCAGTGCTGCTGGCCACGCTGGTAGCGTTGGCGCTCTGGTTACCACTGCTGCCGCCTGGGTACTGAGGGTCACCGGACAGTTGGCCCCAACGCCTCACCTGGTCATGAATGTGGCTTTTCGTCGCGCTAGGAAAACGTTCCAGAATATGGATAATGCGTGACCATCCCGTTACAACGGTTATCGGCCGGTGATGGGTCCAACACTAAATACAACAGCATCTATGGCATCCAAATGACTAAATACAAACTGAGCGCCATCGCACTGGCTCTGATGACCTCCGCTCCCGCACTGGCTGCCAGCCAGGCGGACTCCAATGGTTTTGTTGAAGACAGCAGTCTTGATCTGTTCTTGCGCAACGCTTATATGAACCGTGACTACAAGCACGGCGCACAAGATAAGGTCGAATGGGGCCAGGGCGCAGTATTGACCTTCAACTCTGGCTTTACCCAGGGCGCTGTGGGTTTTGGTGTGGACGCCTTTGGTATGTACGGACTGCGTCTGGATAGCGGCAATGGCCGTGCTGGCGCCGGCGGTATCGATTTCTTCATGATCGACAACAATGGTGATGTTGAGCGTGACATGGCCCATGCCGGTGCTGCGGTCAAGGCGCGTTTCTCCAAGACCGTGCTGGCCTATGGTGACCAGCGCCCGGTATTGCCGGTGCTGAGCCATGACGACAGCCGCCTGTTGCCGGAAGCCTATACCGGTACCATGATTACCTCCAACGAGATTGATGGCCTGACCGTACATGCTGGTCGTTTCCATGCTCAACATCGCAAAAGCGATGCAGGTCGTGACAGCGGCGGTCTGAATTCCATCGAGGTGCTGGGTGGTAGCTACCAGTTCAACGACAATATCCATGCTGCTCTCTATGCCTCGGATGTTGAAGACGTGCTCAAGCGTCAGTACGCCAACCTGAACTACATCCGTCCCCTGAACGGCGGCGATACCCTGACTCTGGGCTTCAGCGGCTACCGCACCAAGCAGGACAAGGAGTGGGATGGCGCGGGTGATCGCAACAACCTGTGGAGCCTGTCCGCCAACTACGCCACCGGCTCGCATGACTTTACTCTGGCCTATCAGCGCAGCAGCGGTGACACCGGTTACAACTATGGCTTCTACCAGAATCAAGGGGCTGTGGGTGATGGCGGCACCACCATCTGGGTGGCCAACTCTTTCTGGTCTGACTTTAACGCCAAGGACGAGCGCTCCTGGCAGGTTGGCTATGGTCTGGACTTCGCCGAATACGGTATTCCGGGTCTGAGCTACAACGTGGCTTATATCCGCGGTACCGACATCGACGACGGCACTGGCCGTGGTGATGGCACCGAGCGCGAATTCTTCAACCAGCTGAAGTATGTAGTGCAGAATGGTGCAGCCAAGGATCTGAGCGTGCGCCTGCGCAGCTCCAATCTGCGTGTATCCAACAATGCCAGCAACTACAACAGCGATGGCAATGAAGTGCGCATCTTCGTCGACTTCCCGATGAATATTTTCTAAGCAGCTGTGCCCTTCTGGCGCGGTACAGAGACCAACTCGCCTTTGTACCGCGCCACACCCCACCTCTCAATTCAGACCAGAACCCGCTGGTGGCAGATTCCTGAACGCCGCCAAGGCCCGTGCTCGGCTGTCCGCCAGATCGATGATCGGAGCAGGGTAGTCGCACATCGTCCGGGAGAAGGGCGACGGGTCATGAATGTCACGCCGATCCAGCTCGCGTAACTCCGGTAGCCAGTACTTTATAAAGCGCCCCTGTGGGTCGAAGCGCTGGGATTGAGTGATCGGATTGAACAGGCGAAACCAGGGCACTGCGTCGGTTCCGGTGGAGGCGCTCCATTGCCAACCGCCATTGTTCGCCGCCAGATCACCATCGATCAGGCGCCGCATGAAATAGCGCTCGCCTTCGCGCCAGTCGATCAACAGATTCTTGCTCAGGAACATGGCCACCACCATGCGCAGGCGATTGTGCATCCAGCCGGTAGCCAGCAGTTGGCGCATGGCTGCGTCGATCAACGGAAAACCGGTGCGCCCCTGCTGCCACGCCATCAGCTCATCCGGTGCGTCGCGCCAGGGCACGGCTTCGGTATGCGGACGGAACGCTCGATGACGGGATACCCGCGGGTAGCCGGCCAGAATGTGCTTGTAGAACTCCCGCCACAGCAGCTCATCGACCCAGGTGGTCACGCCGACGTTGCCGCTGTCGAACTCACCCTGATTGGACATCAGCGCGGCATGCAGACATTGGCGCGGCGAGAGCACCCCGGTGGTCAGATAAGGCGAGAGCTGGCTGGTACCGGGCTCGGCTGGGAGGTCGCGGCGCTCGGCATAATCGTGCAGATGATCCTCGGCAAACAGTTCAAGGCGCTGCCGCGCTACCGCTTCGCCTACGGGCCACAAGGCGCGTAATGATTCGTCCGCAAAAGCATAGCCGGCCACGCTGGTGGGTAGTGGGTCGCTGTCGATAGTCAGGGCGGGTTGGGATTGTGGGCGGGGCAGACAGCGGGGCGGCGCCAGCCGCAATTGCTGCAGGCAGGCCTTGCGGAACTGGCTGAAGACCTTGAAATAGCTACCCGAGCGCGTCAGCAGAGCGCCCGGGCGAAACAGCAGTTGATCAAGACAGGCTCGAAACCCGGTCCCCTGTTCGGCCAGCCGCCTGGCCACGGCCTCATCCCGCGCGGCTTCATCGACGCCATATTCCTCATTGACGTGCACCTGCTTGATACGAAATTGGCCACAGAGCTGGGCCAGCACCTCCGGCGCCGACGCCCAGTGGTCTGCGGTACGGATCAACAGCGGAACCTTCAGTTGCTGGAGTTCGGCGGCCAGCGCCTGCAGGTTGCGCAGTCGAAAGTCGACCTTGGCTGGCGCGTCATCATGGGCCTGCCACTGGGCGGGGCTGAGCAGGAACAGGGCGATAGTCGGCCCTTGTTCCAATGCAGCGGTCAGGGCGGTGTTGTCGTGCACCCGCAGGTCATTGCGAAACCAGATCAGTTGCATGGGAGATTCCGTACGTGAAGGGCTCTTTGTTCAAAGGTCATCGAGATAGGGCTGCAGATAGACCTGCCGGGACAGATACGGGTTGGGATGTTCGCGCAGATGCTGTCGGAGCAATCCCAGAGGTTCAGTCAGAGAAGCGGCTCCGTGACGATACGCCAGGATGCTGCGTGCCAACCGCTGCCGTTGGGTGCCGTCCAGCTGACGGGTGAAATAGCCGCTCAGGTGCATCAGCACATTGCAATGCAGCCCCGGCGTTGGCGGCGTGCGCAACGCTTCCATCAGTGCGTGGAAATAGTCATTGGCAAAGGGCTGCAGCGGCTGGTCTGCGCTCTGACCGAGCTGGCGACCGAGTGCGCGGTAGGCGCGGGGCGAACAGGCCATGAGCTGGTATTTGTAGCGGGAGTGGAAATCCACCAGTGCGCTGCGCGACAGCCCCGCGGCGTGCAATGCCTGCCACGCCGCATGGGCGTGGACCCGCATGAGAAAATGCACCAGCTGCGCCGGATCGGCCAATGCGCCGGCTGTTTCGATGGGCAGGTCGGGCCGCGCCAAGGCCAATGTAGTGGCGTCGATCCCATCACTGGTGTGGTTGTCCGGCGACACGATGAGCCCGTTGATTGCCGACAGGCACGCTTGCAACTGGAGCTGCGGTACCAGCTCCAGCTGCTTTTCCAGTATTTTGCAGAGGGAAGCATCCGGCAGACCGATGATACCCACCTTGACGGCAACAGACTCAGGCACGACAGTCTCACTCATTGTCCAAGAGCGTCAGAATGACAGCAGAGGCAGGGATCGACAATTGCCTTGCCGGCGTGCATTGTGTCCGCCCGCAGGGCTGGGGCAACACTTTTTTCTCATATGCCGGGAGGTGACATGTCTATCGGGGTAATCCTGTCGGTGTCGGCATCGGTGCTATTCGGGGGGCTGTATTACTTCTCCACCCTGTTGATGCCCCTCGATGGCGAGCAGATCTTCGGCTGGCGGATGCTGCTGACCTTTCCCTTCGTCACCCTGTTCATGTTGCTGGCCGGTTACTGGCCGCTGGCGCGGGAGTTGGCGAGGCGGATATGGCGGCGCCCGGTGCTGATTCTGGTGCAACTGCTGAGCGCCCTGCTGGTTGGCCTCCAGCTGTGGATATTCATGTGGGCTCCGGTCAATGGTCGGGCGCTGGAAGTATCGCTGGGGTATTTCCTGCTACCACTGAGCATGGTGCTGGCGGGGTATCTGGTCTTCCGCGAGCATCCCTCGCGCCTGCAGAAACTGGCCATCGTCTTCGCCGTACTGGGTGTCGGCCATGCATTGCTGCAGGCCGGTAACATTGCCTGGGAGACGCTGCTGGTGGCCCTGGGCTACCCGGCCTACTTCGTGCTGCGCCGGCTGACGGGCACCGATAACCTCGGCGGTTTCTGGTTCGACATGCTGTTGCTGCTGCCGGTCGCCGGCTGGTTCGCCTGGGCCGGTGGAACGGCGCCCTCGCTGTTCAGCGAGTTTCCTCGGCTGTATCCGCTGGTAGGCTTGCTCGGCGCCTTCAGCGCCCTGGCGCTGGTGACCTACATTCTCGCCAGCCGGCTGCTGACCTTTACCCTGTTCGGCCTGCTTGGCTACGTCGAGCCGGTGTTGCTGGTACTGGTGGCACTGTTGCTGGGCGAGAGCATTGCACCGAATGAATGGCTCACCTATGGCGCAATCTGGATAGCCGTGGGCGTGCTGGTGTTCGAGGGGCTGCGCCACGTGCAGCGCAACCGCAGGGCCCTGCGCCAAACCGCGGCCGGGAACAGCGAGCCGCGTTGAGGCAACCTTGCCGCTGCGAAACCTGACCTATACTGCTGACGAGCGCATCCGCGCCGTCAGCGTCGCCGCCCTATCCGGGCGGTAGCGGGGAGACCGGTCACAAGCCGGCCGTCCACAATGGTCAGGAGGATAGCCATGCCCTTATCCGTACCCATTTCCTATACCCGTTATCTTGATGATCACGGCCAGCCATCAGGTGAACTACCCGGCTGGGTCGATGATCCCCAACTGCTGCTCGACTTTCATCGTCAGATGACCCTGGTCCGTGCCTTCGATCAGAAATGCGTCGCTCTGCAGCGCACTGGCCAGATCGGCACCTATGCCTCGACCCTCGGCCAGGAAGCCATTGGCACTGCGCTGGGGCGGGCGATGACCGAGGCCGATGTGCTGATTCCCTATTACCGCGACACCGCCACGCAGCTGCAGCGTGGGGTCGCGATGCAGGACATCCTGGCGTACTGGGGCGGTGATGAGCGCGGCAGCGCCTGGACCGCACCCGGGGCGCTGGAAGACTTCCCCATCTGTGTACCCATTGCGACTCAGGCCTGCCATGCCTGCGGGGTGGCCTCGGCCTTCCGTATCCGCCAGCAACCACGGGTGGCGGTGACCACCTGCGGCGATGGTGCGACCAGCAAGGGCGATTTTCTGGAAAGCCTGAACCTGGCCGGTGTCTGGCAGTTGCCCGTGGTGTTCGTGGTGAACAACAACCAGTGGGCGATCTCGGTGCCGCGCAGCCTGCAGTCCGCTGCGCCGACGCTGGCGCACAAGGCATTGGCGGCGGGCATTCCCGGTGAGCAGGTGGATGGTAATGATGTGCTGGCAGTGTATGACCGCATCAGTATCGCCATCGAGCGCGCCCGGGCGGGCAAGGGGCCGACGCTGGTGGAGTGCGTAACCTACCGGCTGGGCGACCACACCACCTCGGATGATGCCAGCCGCTACCGCGACGCCGATGAGCTGAGCGAGGCCTGGAAGCACGAGCCGATCGGTCGCCTGCAGCGCTTTCTGCATGGCCAGGGGCTGTGGGACGAGGAGAAGGAGCAGCAACTGCAGCGGGACCTCGGCGAGCGGATCAATGCCGCCGTGGAGGCATTCCGCAGTTTGCCTGAGGCTGATCCGGGCGCCGCCTTTGACCACCTGTTTGCCGAGTTGCCGGAGCGCTACCGGCAACAGCGCGATGAATTGCTGATTCGGGCAGCTGCCCTGGGAGGGTCGGCCCATGACTGAACGCAAACCTGTCTGCATGGTGGAGGCGATCAACCTGGCGCTGCACCGGGCCATGGCTGACGATCCGGATGTGGTGGTGCTGGGGGAGGATGTCGGCCCCAATGGCGGTGTGTTCCGCGCCACGGTCGGTCTGCATGAGCGCTTCGGCTTTCGCCGGGTGATGGATACGCCGCTGGCCGAAACGCTGATCACCGGCATTGCCGTGGGCATGGCCGCACAGGGGCTCAAACCCGTGGCGGAAATCCAGTTCATGGGTTTCATCTACGCAGGCATGGAACATCTGGTTTCCCACGCCAGCCGCCTGCGCAGCCGCACCCGCGGCCGGTTGAGTTGCCCGATGGTCATGCGCACGCCCCACGGCGGCGGTATCCATGCACCGGAACATCACGGTGAAAGTACCGAAGCGCTGCTGGCGCACGTTCCCGGCTTGCGCGTAGTGGTGCCCTCATCGCCACGGCGGGCCTATGGTCTGCTGCTGGCTGCCATTGCCGATCCGGACCCGGTGATCTTTCTTGAGCCGTCGCGGCTGTACCGCTCGGTGCAGCAAGTGGTGGAGGACGATGGCCAGGCGTTGCCGCTGGATACCTGCTTTACCCTGCGCGAGGGCAAGGATCTGACCCTGGTCAGCTGGGGCGCAGCGCTGAAGGAAACCCTGGAAGCGGCCAGTCGGCTGGCCGAGGAGGGCATCGATTGCGAAGTGATCGACGTGGCCACGCTCAAACCATTGGACGGCGACACCATCCTCGCCTCGGTCGGCAAGACCGGGCGCTGCATCATCGTGCATGAGGCGGCGCGCAGTTACGGGCCCGGCGCGGAAATCGCCGCGCTGGTGCAGGAGCAACTGTTCTACAGCCTGCATGCGCCGGTGCAGCGTGTCACCGGGTTCGATTGCGTGATTCCCTATGCCCGGCAGGAAATGGCCTACCTGCCGGATGTGGACAGTATCTGTGAGGCCGGCCGTCAGACCATGCGGGGGAATGATCAATGAAACAGTTCAAATTGCCGGATCTGGGTGAGGGCCTGCAGGAGGCGGAAATTGTCGAATGGCACGTCAAGGCCGGGGATGAGGTGGCGGTGGATCAACTGTTGGTCTCGGTGGAAACCGCCAAGGCCATCGTCGAGGTGCCATCGCCCCAGGCCGGGGTGATCAGCCGTTGTTTCGGTGCGTCGGGTGATCTGCTGCATGTGGGCGAGCCGTTGGTGGAATTCGAAGGCGAGGGCGAGGACAGCGGTACCGTGGTCGGTAACCTGGGCCATGCCAGCGGTACCAGCGATCTGGCGGCGGATGATTTCATCATCGGCGCTGCGCCCTCCAGCCGCGATGCTCGCCCGTTGCCGGTAATGCCGGCGGCCCGCGAGCTGGCCAGGCGCCTCGGTGTGGAGCTGGGCCAGCTCGAAGGCAGCGGGCCTGGCGGGTTGGTCACGGTGGCCGATGTGCAGGCCGCCGACACCCAGCCCACAGCGGGTGAAGCGCTACGCAGCGTGCGCCGGACCATGGCCAAGAACATGTCCCGCGCCCATGCCGAAGTGGTCCCGGTCACCATCGTTGAGGATGCCGATCTGCATCAATGGGACGCTGGCGCGCGTGACCCGATGGTGCGCCTGGCACGAGCCATTGCCCGTGCCTGCCAGGCAGAGCCGGCGCTGAACGTCGGCTTTGACGGCGCACGTCTGAGCATTACCCGTCATCAGCACATCGACCTCGGTGTGGCGGTGGATACCCCCGACGGGCTGTTCGTGCCGGTGTTGCGTGATGTTGGCAACCGTGACGCGGAGGACTTGCGTCAGGGGTTGGCGCGGCTACGCGCGGACGTGCTGAACCGCTCGATTCCGCCGCGCGAGCTGATGGGCGCGACCATCACCCTGTCCAACTACGGCACCCTGTTCGGCCGTTATGCCAGCCCGGTGATCATGCCGCCGCAGGTGGCGATCATCGGTGCCGGGGTGATCAGGGAGCAGGCCGTGGCCCACCAGGGGCAGGTGGCGGTGCACCCGATCCTGCCGGTATCACTGACGGTGGATCATCGCGCGGTTACCGGTGGCGAAGCGGCGCGTTTTCTCAAGGCGCTGGTGGAGGATCTGCAGGCGGCCGAATGACCGCCTCGTCAGAGTGCATGGATGCGATCGCGCCCGGACGCCTTGGCGTGATACATGCGCTGGTCGGCCAGCTCCAGCAACTGCTGGGGCAGGTCGATGTGGTCGAAATAGCGCTCGGCCAGACCGATACTGGCGGTCAGCGGCAGGCCGTCCGGTCGCTGGCCCAGCCCGCTGCTGCGTAGTCGCTCCATGGCCTGGCGGGCACGGGTCATATCGGTATCGGGCATGATCAGCAGAAATTCCTCGCCGCCCCAGCGTACCAGGCTGTCTGAGCTGCGCATGCAGTTCTGGATGTGCTGGCTGGCGCTGCGTAACGCCTGATCGCCCATGGCATGACCGAAAAGGTCGTTGATTTCCTTGAAACGGTCCAGGTCGATGAAGGCCAGAGACAGGGCGCTGTTGTTGCGCTGGCTGGTGTGCCACTGCATCTGCAGGATTTCCTCGCCACTGCCACGGCTGAACACGCCGGTCAGGTCATCCCGGATTGCCTGGCGCAGCAGCGCCATCATGAACGCCAGCTGGCTCATGCAGGCCAGCCCGGTGACACCGGCAATCAGGATCAGCAGCCAGAAAGCGCCGACGAAGGAGGGCCAGTTCAAGGTTGACCAGTTCAGATAACCGGCGATGCCCTGGGCCAGTAACAGCACCATGGCGACCAGCAGGTTCTCCAGCAACGTCAGTGGGAACAGCGCCAGACCAGCCATCAGCACAAAGGGCAGAAAGGCGTAACCAGCGGCGACCGCCGCGGGCATATCCACCAGTTGGTAGTGCGCCAGCAAGGTGTGTGAGCTGATATAGAACAGCGTCGGAATGGCGAACAGGATGAACATGGCCAGATAGGCATCGGCCATCCGGCCCCGCTCACGGTAGAACAGCAGCAGGCAGAAGAACGCCACGCACACCAGCAATCGCAACGCCAACAATTGACCCCACAGGGGATTGGGGAAGGCGAGCACATCGACGATGCCCCATAGCGGTGTGAGCAGCGCGAACAACAACGCGAACAGGCGTACCCGGTCCACGATCAGGTGCGCCCGTTGGCGGCTGACCAGCAGCGGGTGGCGGAGCGGCGTCAGTAGTTTCACGCGCTCATGGGGCTCCAGCTCGGCAGGAAGAAGTGAGCTGAGTCGCTGGCAGAACAGGTCAACGAGGGCAGACATGGGGACTCGTTTGATGTTGTTATGATGGCATGGGGCCAGATTAGCCTGGGGCTTCTTACCAGCAACTGATGCAGATCAAACAATCCGGAAAAATTGACCGCGCCCAAGGAATGGACTTACGGATTCATCTACACTGGCATGGCCCGGTCACGCATGACCGCCGCTCGGCTGATTATCTCGAACGCAGACTCACCGGGCCTTCATTGACGAGAAAGGAACTGCTGCTGGTGCGCAAACGGCTGACGACATCCTGTATCTGGCTTGGCCTGTTTGCCATGCTGATGATTCATGTCGGCCCGCTGTACTCCGCGCTGCAAATGGCCCAGGCCAGCGTGGCGTCGCAGGAGCAGCATGTTCATGCGGGCCATGCCGAGCCGGATGCCGGCGGCCATGGTCACCACCGGCAGAGTCCCGGCGAGCCAGCCTGGCTAGCCGCTCTGGAGCTGTGTGGCTACTGCGAGCTGCTGACCCTCAACCCGCCCCTGAGCCTGTCCGTCGACCTTGTTCTGCCCCGGCATGAACCGGAGCGGTTTGCGTCACTGCCTACCGCCCCGTTGCTGCCGATGCTGCGACATGGTGGCAGTCATGCCCGGGCCCCACCTGGCTATTTCCACAGCTGAACGCCGTTGCCGCGCGCTGTCGCGGCGCTGTTGAATATTGAAGTGGAAATTGCCATGTCCCGAAATATGTGTGACCGGCAGGCGCGTGCGCGTCTGCCCGGAATCTTTGCCGTGCAACCCGCGCGCCTGCATTGGCAGGCCGCCCATGCGGCGCTACTCGTACTGCTCGCCGGTGGCGCCCTGGCCGACGAACATCACCATGCGCACTCACTGGAGCAGTTCTCGCTGCCGCCTCGGGTGATCACCGCCGTGCAGCAGGATTCACCACTGACCATCATCACCAACCCCAAGGAAGCGCGTCAGCCGATCCCGGCGAGTGACGGCGCCGACTACCTGAAGACCATTCCCGGTTTCTCGGCCGTCCGCAGCGGTGGCAGCAACAGTGATCCGGTATTGCGTGGCATGTTCGGATCGCGGCTGAAGCTGCTGACCAACGGCGGCGAGATGCTCGGTGCCTGCCCTTCGCGCATGGACGCCCCGTCTTCCTACATCGCGCCGCAGAACTTCGATCAGCTGACCGTGATCAAGGGACCACAGACCGTGGCCTGGGGACCGGGCGCGTCAGCCGGCACCATTCTGTTTGATCGCCTGCCGGAAAGCTTCGATGAACCGGGCAGCCGGCTGGATGTCACCGTGGTAGGCGGCTCCAATACCCGCCGCGATATGCAAGTGGACGGTGCCATCGGCAGCCGCGACGGCTATCTGCGGCTGAGCGGTAACCGTTCCCGGTCCGGGGATTACAAGGACGGCAATGGCGATCGTGTGCCGTCGCGCTGGAACAAATGGAACACCGACCTGGCCCTGGGCTGGACACCGGATGACGATACCCTGCTGGAGCTGAGCGTTGGTGCCGGTGATGGCGAGGCGCGCTACGCTGGGCGCGGCATGGATGGCTCGCAGTTCGAGCGGGAAAGTCTGGGCCTGCGCTTCGAAAGGCAATTCCACGGCGGTGCGCTGCAGGAGCTGGAAGCGCGGGTGTATTACAACTATGCCGACCATGTAATGGACAACTACAGTCTGCGGGTGCCCTCGGGGATGATGATGCCGCACCCGATGGCGTCCAATGTCGACCGCCGCACCCTGGGCATGCGGCTGGCCTCGACCTGGGTCTGGGATGAACTGGAGTTGCTGGCCGGTGCCGACGCCCAGCGCAACACCCATCGCACCCGCAACGGCATGGGCATCGACACCTATCGTCAGCAGCCCTGGGTCAAGGACGCCAGCTTCAGCCAGATTGGCCTGTTCTCCGAGCTGACCTGGTCCCGGCAGGATGATCAGCGGCTGATCGGCGGTATGCGGTTGGATCAGCATCACGTCGAGGACTCCCGGGCCACTGTCAGCGGTGGCATGCACGGCGGCGGGCACGCCATGCCCAACCCTACTGCCGGCGATACCCGCCGGGAAACTTTGCCCAGTGCTTTCCTGCGCCTGGAGCAGGATCTGTCCAGCCTGCCGGCCACCGCCTATGTGGGCATTGGCCATGTGCAGCGCTTCCCGGATTATTGGGAGCTGTTCTCGCCCAACCAATCGCTTGGTGCGGTCAACGCCTTTGACGGTATTGATCCCGAGCGCACCACGCAGCTGGATGTCGGACTGCAGTACAAGCGCGAGGGGATGGAGGCCTGGATCTCCGGTTATGCCGGGGTGGTTGATGACTTTATCCTGTTTGATTACACCGGCATGGGCAGTAACGCGGAAAATATCGATGCCCAGATCATGGGTGCCGAAACGGGTGTTGCGCTGGATATAACGGATAACTGGCAAGCGGAAACCAGCCTGGCCTGGGCCTGGGGGCGCAATCGCAGCGACGGCGAAGCCCTGCCGCAGATGCCGCCACTGGATGCACGCGTCAATCTGACCTATGCCCGGGACAACTGGAGTGCTGGTGCCCTGTGGCGGGTGGTGGCGGCGCAGAGCCGCACTGCTGATGGCAAGGGTAACGTCACCAGTCGCGACTTTGGTGATTCGTCCGGTTTCGGCGTGTTGTCGATCAACGCGGCCTATCGCTTCAGTGCTGAAATAACGGGCAGTGTCGGGGTAGATAACCTGCTGGACAAGGCTTACGCCGAACATCTCAATCTGGCTGGCAACGGCAGTTTCGGCTTCCCGGCCGATACCCGGATCAACGAGCCGGGTCGGACGCTGTGGGCGAAGCTGGATTTCAGCTTCTGAGGTAACTCTGAGGGGCTGCCTGCAGCCCCTTATGTCGGACACTCCACAACCCTGGGAGGGACGAGCACCAGCTCGTCCATGGTGCTGGCGGGCGGTTTTGTGCGTGCCGGCTGGCTCCTTTCATCGAGTCCGATCGCGGCCCGTGGGCTCGACGTTCCCAGGAGCTCGACCCGTCCAGGTCAGTAGAACACCACCAACAACGCTGCACCCAGGATCAGCCGGTAGATCACGAACGGCTGCATGCCGATGCGCTTGATGAATACCAGGAAGTAGTGGATACAGAGGAAAGCGCTGATCGCCGAGACCAGGACGCCCAGGGCCATGGCCCCCCATTCCACCGGCACCTGGGCTTCGACCAGATCCTTGGTCTTGAGCAGGCAGGCCAGCAGGATCACGGGGATCGACAGCAGGAAGGAGAAGCGCGAGGCTGCTTCCCGGTTCAACCCCATCATCAATGCTGCGGTAATGGTGATGCCGGCCCGCGAGGTGCCGGGAAACAGTGCCAGCGCCTGGGCGCAGCCAATGATCAGCACATCCTTCCAGGTCATCTGACTCTCGGTGCGGCTGCCCCGAAAACGCCAGTCGGCCCAGCCCAGCAGCAGGCCGAAGAAAACCAGCCCCAAAGCCAGATAGAAAGGAGAGCGCAGGTATAGCTCAATGTCATCTTTGAACGCCAGCCCAGCGAGCCCCACTGGAATAGTGGCAAACAGCACCCCCCAGGCCAGCCGCGCATCATCATTGGGCTTGCGAGTCACCAGCGACTGCGTCCAACTGGTAGTCATGCCGATCAGGTCGCGGCGAAAATACAGCAGCACCGCAAACAGGCTGCCGAAGTGCAATGCCACGTCGAACGCCAGCCCCTGATCCGGCCAGCCGGTAAGGACCGGGACCAGGATCAGGTGGGCAGAGCTGGATACAGGTAGAAACTCAGTGAGACCCTGGAGCAGGGCGAGAACGACAACTTGCAACCAATCCATAGCGGATACGCGCTCCTGATATGAAGAGTGAGGTTCAGTGGAGCGCGCCAGTAAACCATGATCGGAACGCCAGCGCGAGTGTCTTGCTTAGCCGTTATTGCTCCGGTAGATAGCGGAGCAGCAACGCCATACTCACATCCAGCCCGAGTGGTTTCGGAATGCGTACGATATGCCCGGTACCCGGCGCCACGTCCGCTGGTTCCCCGCGTCGATCCAGCAGCGAATTCAAAGTGAAGCTATGATTACCCGAAGGCGTCATTAGTTCCAGGCGGTCGCCGACGGCAAAGCGGTTTTTCACCTCGATGCTCAGCCATTCGCCCAGATCTTCCAGCACTTCGCCGACAAACTGATGGCGCGACATGCGCGAGTTGCCCTGCTCGTAGTTCTGGTACACCCCCGGTGGGTGGCGGCGATAGAAACCTTCGGTGTAGCCACGGTTGGCCAGGCTTTCCAGATCATCCATCAGCGCCATGTCGAAGGGGCGACCTGCCACCGCATCATCGATTGCCTGGCGATAGGTCTGCACGGTACGCGCAACATAGAAGTGCGACTTGGTACGGCCTTCGATCTTCAGCGAGTGCATCCCCATATCGACGAAGCGCTGCACATGCTGCACCGCGCGCAGATCTTTGGAATTCATGATGTAGGTGCCGTGCTCATCCTCCTCGATGGCCATCTGTTCGTCCGGCTTGTCGCTCTGGTTGAGCAGATACACCGGCTGCGGCTGCACCTCCTGTGGCTCCCTGGCCGGAGCGACAGCCTCGACATTGCCCTCGGCCGTTTCCTGCGCTGGCTGCAGGTCGTATTTCCAGCGGCAGGCATTGGTACAGGCGCCCTGGTTGGCATCGCGGTGATTGAAATAGCCGGATAGCAGGCAGCGCCCGGAATAGGCGATGCACAGCGCACCGTGCACGAATACCTCCAGCTCCATGTCCGAACAGTGCTGACGGATCTGCTCCAGCTCATCCAGTGACAGCTCGCGGGACAGAATCACCCGCTCCAGCCCCTGCTGCTGCCAGAACTTCACCGTCGCCCAGTTGGTGGCATTGGCCTGCACCGACAGGTGCACCGGCATCTGCGGCCAGCGTTCACGCACCAGCATGATCAGCCCGGGATCGGACATGATCAGCGCATCCGGGCCCATGGCGATGATCTCTTGCAGATCCCGGACATAGGTGGTCACCTTGCTGTTGTGCGCGGCGATATTGCTCGCCAGATAGAATTTCTTGCCCTGGGCATGCGCCTCGGCAATCGCCTCGGCGAGCACGGCCGGGTTGTGGAAATCGTTTTCACGTACACGCAGGCTGTAACGCGGCTGACCGGCATAGACCGCATCGGCGCCATAGGCGAAGGCGTAACGCATGGCCTTGAGGGTGCCGGCCGGGGCCAGCAGTTCAGGGGCGTGGGGCATGGGATGATCCTGTTTACAAGACAAGAGGGGCGGGGAGCATATCCTCATGGCTTGAGTGGGACATTGATCAGGATCAGGAATGGGGCGATGGTCAAAAAACAAAACCCCCAACTCTTCCGAGCCGGGGGCTTGTTGTCTACTGCCTAGCTTGCCGCAGGTTTACACCTTGCTGGCCATCTCCGGCACCGCTTCAAACAGGTCAGCAACCAGA
>NZ_FOUA01000006.1 GCF_900114735.1 Halopseudomonas bauzanensis
GACCACACCAGACACGTGCAATGTCTGTTGCCCAGCGCTCATTCGGGCGCGAGGCCACCGAAGGTAATGCCTGCACCCGGGGGCGGGCTCCACTGCGGCGCTTGCGCACCTGCCAGCCCTTGATCTGGAACAGGCGCTGGATGGTGTTCTTGTTCTCACCCAACAGCCAGGCAACGGTACGGTAGCCAGCATACGGCAGATCGTTGATCACCCGCTTTACCCGCGCCGCCAAGTGCTCATTGACCCTGGGTTTGGCTTTGGTAGGCCGATAGTAATAACTGCGGCGGGACACACCGGCCCAGCGGCAGGCCTGCACCACCGTCACGACATAGCCTTGGGTAGCCATCTCGGCCATGACCTGATCGATCAATCGTCGGTCGAGTCGAGATGGCGCTGCAACTTTTTTCGGAACTTGAGCTCCAGCATGGCCTCGCCATAGGCTTCCCGGAGTTCGCGCAGCTGGGTTTCATACTGCTCGGCGATATCCTTGGGATTGGCCTTAAGGGCGTTTTCCATCCCGGCTTCGGCATCGTCCATCCACTTCTCGATCTCCTGCTGGGTGAGATCGTAGTGGCGCGCAGCCTCGGGCACTGTAGTCTGCCCTCGGTAGATCTGCTTGATCAGCTCCGCTTTGCGTTTGGCTGTCCAGCGCTTGATGTCGGGTTCTTGCGTCATGCTTCACTCCAATTTCTGAAGCGACTTTAGCATGTGCAGGTTTTCACTGGGTCATTACAGCCCTGCCACGTTGAAACGTAGGTAAAGTCTGAGACCCACAGCTCGTTTGGGCGACTGGCATGGAATTGGCGATTGACCTTGTCGAGCGGGCATACAAGCTTCCCATCAGGCACCGTAGTACGGATTATCTGGCCGCGGCGAACACCCTGTAACCCAAGCCGGCGCATCAACCTTTGCACCGTGCAACGCGCGACGTTGATACGCTCTCGATGTAGCTGCTTCCACACCTTCACGACGCCATAACACTGCATGTTGTCATCCCAGACGCGTTGGATCTCACTACTCAGCAGCTCGTCTTGTCTGGCCCGCATGCTGCGTAGCGCTGGCTGGCGAGCTCGAGCTGCATGCCGGTAGTAACCGGACGGAGCGATCTGCACCACTCGGCAGATCGACTCGACTCCGTAACGGTCACGATATTCGTCGACGAAGCCGTTCAGGGTTTGTTGCGGCGCCGGGGTGCCGGCCAGTCGGGCTCCGCCTGGGCAAAATAAGCACTGGCCAGGCGGAGGATCTCGTTCGCTTTACGCAGCTCACGATTCTCGCGCTCCAGGGCCTTGATGCGGTCCCGCTCCTCAGTCGTCTGACCGGGTCGCTGGCCGTTGTCGGTCTGGTGCTTGCGCACCCAGCCATGCAGCGTCTGTGGGACACAGCCAATTTTGGGTGCAATGGACTCGATGGCTGCCCACTCGGATGGGTAGTCCTTCAAGTTCTCCAGACCCATGCGCACAGCACGTTCACGGACTTCAGGGGAGTAGCTATTGGATTTCTTCATGCCTCATTCTCTCAAGAGTTGAGGCCTCCACGAAACCCGGTGTGATTCAGGTGGTTCCCTTCATACTGATGCTCTATGGGGCGGCAAACATAGTAGGGAATATCGTCACCGGGCATTTTGCCTTCCGGCATAGCCTGATCATCATGGTTATCGGGCTGGCAGTGCTGAGCATGTCGTTAACCGGTATGGCACTGCTGGCGCAATATACGTGGTTCGCTGTGGCCTTTGTCATTTTGATCGGGCTGTCCGGGGTGCCCATGAACCCTGCGATGATGGCACGCATCATCAGTGTGGCCCACCCCGGCCCGATGGTGAATGCAGTGCATACCTCTGTTATCAATATCGGCCTGGGCGGAGGGACTTTTCTCGCCGGCTTGGCAATCTCTGCAGGCTATGACGTTCGTGCTGCATTATGGATAGGTGCTGTCCTGGCGGTATTGGGGCTATGCTCAGTGCTGCCTTACCTGCGTCGCGGAAGAGTAGGCTGGACCTGAAATCAGCTGATTCCTGCAGATGATCGGTTCAATCTGTTCCGTTCGCTTCGCTTAATGGGACGGGCCAGATCCCGTCCGTTAACCAAATGTTAGGTTTTTACACGACATGATCGCGAGGTTCCAATGACGTCTTTCGCACTTATTGTTAGGCACCAAACCCAGCCCGGGAAACGGGATGAAGTCCGTAAGGTCTGGGAAAAGCACATGGCGCCGGCCGTAGCTGCCAATCCGGGGCATACCGCGTACTTTTACTGCTTTGATAATGCTGATCCGGATTCAATTTGCGCTTTCCAGCAATACGCCAGTGCTGAGGCGTCGCAGGAGTTCTTGAAGACAGACAGTTATGCGGCATATCTCGAAGAGGTTGAGCCGCTCCTGGCTGGCCCACCCCAGGTCACGGCTCTGACTCCGGTATGGACCAAAGAGGCCTGACAATGCATGCAAGCCGCGGTTGGAGCTCCGTCATGGGCAAAGTCAACTATCATGGGGCATTCGGCGTGAAGAGCTGACCGGGTGCTCCAGCCGACGGTGGGCATTTTGGTTGGGCCAGGAGACGGGAGAATGCAATGCATCCAAGCGAAATAAAAGCTCTGTTTGATCAACAAGCTGCAAACTACGATACGCAGTGGGCGAAAACGGCATCAATCCGCGACTGCCTGCACTTACTGCTTGGGTCACTGTTTGCAGAGCTACCTGCAGATGCAAGCATTCTCTGTGTTGGCGTGGGAACAGGAGATGAGCTGATCTATCTTGCGTCGAAGAACCCCGGCTGGCGTTTTATTGCGGTAGAGCCATCCGGCCCCATGCTCGATGTCTGCCGCCAAAGGACAGAAAAAGAAGGCGTGGCATCCCGCTGTACTTTTCACGAGGGTTATCTCAGCTCACTGCCGGTTATCGAGCAACAGGACGCAGCAACCTGTTTCCTGGTATCTCAATTCATCCTGGAAGAAGGTGAGCGCTCGACCTTCTTCAGTGAGATCGCAGAACGGCTCAAACCCAACGGCCTGCTTGCCAGCTCCGACCTGGCATCAGAAGTCGAGTCATCGGAATACGCTGTGCTTCTTCATGGCTGGATGAAGATGATGTCTGCGGCGGATATATCACCGGAAGCGCTTGAGCGTATTCGCAGAGCCTACGCCAATGATGTTGGTGTCCTTCCTCCGGCCAAGGTTGCCTCCATCATTGAGTCGGGAGGTTTTGAGCTTCCTGTTCAGTTTTTTCAGGCGGGATTGATTCATGCTTGGCTTTCAAAGCGAAGCGCAGGAATATCAGCGCCATAATTCGCAGGCTGATGTCGGGCCGAAGCAGGCGGCAGCGTTCCTTGCCGCCTGCGATCAGCAGCAGGTACTGGAACAGATGCCGGTGAACGAGTTCACGGATTTTTGGCACCTTTGACCAGGCTGTTAATCAGATCTATCGGCAACGGGAAAATGATCGTGGAGGTGTTGTCGGTACTCATGTCGGCCAAGGTCTGTAGATAGCGCAGCTGCATCGCTCCCGGCTCACTGGACATGACCCGCGCGGCTTCGACCAGCTTCTCCGATGCCTGCAATTCACCTTCAGCATGAATCACCTTGGCGCGGCGCTCCCGCTCAGCTTCGGCCTGACGGGCAATGGCGCGTACCATCGATTCGTTAAGATCCACATGCTTGATCTCGACGTTCGCCACCTTGATGCCCCATTCGTCAGTCTGGGCATCCAGAATCTCCTGGATATCCGAGTTGAGCTTGTCCCGTTCGGAGAGCATTTCGTCCAGGTCGTGCTTGCCGAGCACTGAGCGCAGCGTGGTTTGCGCCAGTTGGCTGGTCGCCTCGGCGAAATTCTCGACCTGAATGATCGCCCGCTCCGGATCTACCACGCGATAGTAGAGAACGGCGTTGACCCGTACGGTCACGTTGTCCTTGGATATGACGTCCTGGGCGGGAATATCCAGCGCGACCACCCGAAGATCTACCCGTACCATTTGCTGGATTCCGGGAAGAATGAAGATCAGGCCGGGGCCCTTGACGCCTTGGAAGCGACCGAGAAAGAACACGACCCCGCGCTGGTACTCAGGGAGGACGCGGATGGCCGATGCCAGAATGGCAAGCAGTACGATGAGTGGGGCTAGATAGGGTGCAAGGTCGAACATGATGGATTCTCCCGAGGTTATGGGACGCGTTGGTCATCGGTGGGCTTGAGATGCAATGTCAAACCCTCCACTTTCTCGATAAGGACCGGTTGTCCAGCCTGGACCGGCTGATTAGACACGGCATTCCAGCGTTCACCGCTGACTTGCACATGGCCGCGGTAGTGCCCAGGCGGGGCGCCTGCCCACGGCTGGAAGTTGTCGGCAGCGATACCGCCTCGTCCTACTATTTTGTCGATGCCACTGGTTGCCGGTAGGCGTCGGAAACGGGCAAGCCGGGTCAGGATCCACAGCATGAAGCCAGCAGCGACGGCAGCGATGCCCCCGATCATCGGTAGCGACACCTGCTGGTGTGTACCGTCCATCAGGATCACCGAGCCGATAATGAACGCAACGATCCCGCCAACACCGAGAATACCGAAGCTGGGGGCGAATGCTTCAGCCATGATCAGTGCCAGCCCGAGTATGATCAGCGCCAACCCGGCGTAGTTGACCGACAGGACCTGGAACGCGAACAGCGCGAGAATGAGACATACCGCGCCGAGAATACCGGGGAACAATTGACCGGGGTTCGACAGCTCGAAAATGATCCCGTAAAAACCGATGATCATCAGAAAGAAGGCGATGTTGGGGTTGGTGATGACCGACAGTAGCCGGGTCCGCCAGTTCGGGTCCACCTGCTTGATCACCAGATTGGCGGTCTCAAGGGTCTGGCTACCCGACACCATCACGACACTACGGCCGTTTATCTGTTGCAGCAGGTCGTCGACATCTGTGGCGACGATATCCACGACGTTGCGCTCCAGCGCCTGCTGCGCGTTCAGGTTGACTGCTTCGCGTACCGCTTCCTCCGCCCAGTCGGCGTTGCGACCATGGCGTTCAGCCAGGCTGCGGATGTAGGCTACCGAGTCCTCCAGTACCTTGCGCTCCATCGCAGTGCTACCCCGCCGGGGTTCGTCTTCACTCTCCTTGGCATCTGATTCAGTTGCTGGCTCCGGTTTGTCGGCGTTTGGCATCGGGCTCATCTGCACGGGCGTAGCCGATCCCAGATGCGTAGCCGGCGTCATTGCCGCAATGTGGCTGCCATACAGGATATAGGTGCCAGCACTGGCCGCACGAGCACCGGCGGGCGTCACGTACGTGGCCACTGGCACGGGTGAGGCCAGGATGTCACGGATGATCATGCGCATGGATTCCATGAGGCCTCCCGGGGTATCCATGCGGATGACCACCAACCCTGCCTGCTCTTCTTCCGCCTGTTCGATACCCCGTGCCACATAGTCCATCGTTGCCGGGCCGATAGCGCCTTCAACCGTGAGCACGATGGCACTGCGTTGGCTCTGCTGGGCCTGCGTGCTGGTCATCAGGCTGGCCAGCAGAAAGAGCATGCCCACACCGATAAGACTGGCGGCGAAGGCAAGCATGGCGCGATTGTCAGGGAGGTGGGTAGGCATGGCAGTAGCTCCCCGCTGAGCAGTGGGAGGTATTCATGTCAGCCTAGCAGATCATCCGGGGTATGCTCGAAAGCCCGGCCTGGTTTTCGACGAGGGGCGTCATACCCCCCGTTCGTTATTCCAGATCAACACATGCAACTGCGGCAGTACCCGGGGCCGATACCAATGGTCAGTGGTTACCCGCTCCACCAACCAGCGCAACTGGGTGTTCAGCGCATCCAAATCAGTTTCGCGTTCCGGTTGCTCGGGGGTAGCCGGAGCGGTATTGCATGGCTGCAGATACAGCGGCAGGTGCGGATAGTCGGCTGCCAGTGCTCTCGCCCATTGGTAATCCACCTCGTCGGCTATCACCAGTTTGAGACTGACGTTGGTATCGGCTCCGGCAGCCGCCAGACAGGATTCGAAGCGCTCTCGGCGAAAGGGCATATCAGAGGAGGGCGGTTTGGGGCTGAGGGTGAGGTGATCGAGCTGGTTGAACCAGGTCTGGGCCTTGCTGCCCTGGGTTTCCATGGCGAAGCGGTGGCCTTGTCGGTGGCCGAGTTGTAGCAGTTCCTCGAGCGGCTGCAGCGCTGGATTGCCACCGGAGAGAGTTACCAATATCGGCTCGCCGCCACTCAACTGGTTCACCTCTGTGAGGATTGCTTCGGCATCCATGCTCTGCCAATCCTTCTTGAAGCGAGGTTCCACCGCGTAGAGCGTATCGCACCAGCTGCAACGAAAATCGCAGCCGCCGGTGCGCACGAAAACGGTGGGCAAGCCGATCAGGGCTCCCTCGCCCTGAATCGTGGGCCCGAAGATTTCACTGACCGCGATCATGGCCGATACTCCGCCCAGGTCTTGGGCGTTTCCGAGACGGCCGCTGCAGTCACTTCAGGCCAGCGAGCCTGAGCCCATTCGCACAGGTGCCGAGCCAGACGCTCGGCAGTGGTGCATTCGTCTCCCAGCACGTCGTTCAGGTGGCGGTGATCCAGCTCGGCGTCGATGTATTCCTTGAACGCCTTGAGTTCCAGGTAATCCCGGACGAAGCCGTATTGATCAAGGGTCTTGCTCTGCAGCTCAAGCACTACCACGTAGTTGTGGCCATGCAAGCGGGCGCAGGGGTGCCAGTCGGGCATCTGCTTGAGCTGGTGGGAGGCGGAGAAATGAAACTCTTTCTTTATGGTGTACATGACTTCACCCTTGCGACTGCTTCCTGCCAGTACTGCTTGTCTTGATAAGGCGTGGGGTCGGCCATGCCGGCCAGAGCCATGGCTTCGATACGCTCCACGCAGGTGCCGCAGCGGCCGCAATGCAGCTCACCTCCTTCATAGCAGGACCAGGTATCGCCGACCGGTACCGCATAGCGCGCCGCGTCACGGGCGATCTCGGTCTTGTCGGTAGTGACATAGGGAGCAAGCAATGCCACTTCTGCCACGCCATCCAGCGCTTTGGTTTGCATCTCGCTGAACAGGCGGATGAAGTCGGGGCGGCAGTCAGGGTAGATGAAATGATCACCGCCGTGGACCGCCAGGGCCACGGTGTCATGCCCGCGGGCGGCGGCCACGCCGAAGGCGATGGTTAGCATGATGGCGTTGCGGTTGGGCACCACAGTCACCTTCATGTTCTCTTCGCTGTAATGCCCGTGGGGCACGGCGATGTCATCGGTCAGGGCTGAGCCAGACAGTTGGCGGCCGATATGGCCGATGTCCATTATCAGGTGGGGTACCGCGAGTCGCTCGGCGGCGAGGCGGGCGGCATCGATTTCCTTGCGGTGGCGCTGACCGTAGTCGAACGTCAGCAGGGTGCCGAGGGATTGCTCCGCCGCCAGCCGGTAGGCGAGCGTCACGGAATCGAATCCGCCGGAGCAGATCAGTAAAGCGTTCATCAGGTTTCCTTGTTTTGTCCGGGTAGGCTGCGACCGGGTAAAGCGGGGGCCATTGTAACGTCCGGATCGATCTTGTCCAACGTAATAGCAACCGCCAATCCGAGGTACGGCTCGCTGAGCTGCGGGGTTGTTGTGCAGCACGCGCAGCATTAAGCTCGAGCAAAGGTATGCGCGGCAACATCGTTAGTCTCCGGAGACCTCTGATATGAAAGCTCGAGTCACCGTTATCACGCTTGGCGTGGCTGATCTGGATCGCGCGCTTGCGTTCTACCGCGATGGCTTGGGGCTCCATACGGATGGCATCATCGGCCAGGAATTCGATCATGGCGCTGTTGCGTTCTTTGACCTCCAGCCGGGGCTGAAATTGGCGCTTTGGCCTCGCAAGAGTATTGCCCATGACTCTGGCCTGCCGCTGAGTGGCCCCAGCGCTACCGATATGACGCTCGGTCATAACGTCGCCTCCCGAGCAGAAGTCGATACCGTGATGCAGCAAGCGGAAGCGGCCGGAGCTGCGATCATCAAGCCGGCCCAAGACACTTTCTGGGGTGGTTATGCGGGGTATTTCCAGGATCTCGATAGCCATCTTTGGGAGGTGGTATGGAATCCCGAATTACTGCCTGACGGCGACTGACAGCTATTCCCGCCGCTGCACCGGGCGGGCACTCGACTATTCCGTCTGGGAGCTGAGTCATGAGAATCATCATAAACATCGATGTTCCGGAGCTTGAACCCGCCATTGCATTCTATTGTGGCGCCTTGGGGCTAGCGCACGAGCGTACGCTGGAGAACAGTGTGGCGGAGCTAACGGGTGGATCTTCGATCATCTATCTTTTGCACAATCCCCCTGGTTCAGATGCGACATCCAGCACATCGGAGGTGCGTCGGTATTCCAGGCATTGGACGCCAGTCCATTTGGATTTCGTTGTAGACGACCTCGCTCAGGCAACAGAACGGGCGCTGAAGGCGGGTGCGAAGCAGGAAAGCGAATGCATCGAATGGAAGCATTCCAGGTGTATCACTTTCTCTGATCCCTTCGGTCATGGGTTTTGTCTTATCGAGTTTGACGGAGAAACTTACAGTTAGATTGCATGCGGTTAGATACGGCAAGAGGAGGATATGCCATGGCGATTTCACCCAAACCAAAGTCGACGCGCAAGCCACCCGGACCTGCGGACAGTCACGCGGATATCGAAGACTGGATTGAGCAGGTGATGCCGAGGCTGCATCCCATTGTCAGGTATCTGGATGAATTGATCCGCGAGGCAATCCCCGGTCTGCAGTACGCCGTGAAGTGGAGAGAGGCCTATTACGGGTTGCCGGAACGCGGGTGGATCATCCAGATGGTTGCCTACGATGTTTCCGTTAATGTGGTGTTCTTCGGCGGCGCCGAGTTTGATGCGCCGCCCCCGCTGGGCGAAGGCTCCCGCTACGTGAAGGTGAGGAGTCTGGAGGAAGCGCAGGTGCCAGAGATGCGCCAGTGGATCCAGCAGGCAGCAAATGTGGCTGGTTGGAAATGACAATATAGCCAGGGGCTATTGAGGAAAAAGCGTGCAAGGTCCTGATCCAGATAATAAACATCCGATGCCAGGCTTTCCGCAGGTCTGCTTCATCAAGAACACCATCAGCAACCCGAACATCCTCGTCGGGGACTACACCTATTACGATGATCCGGATGACTCGGAAGATTTTGAGCGGAATGTGCTTTATCACTATCCGTTCATCGGCGACAAACTGATCATCGGCAAATTCTGCGCTATCGCACGTGGCACCCAATTCATCATGAATGGCGCCAACCACAAGCTGTCCGGTATCTCCACTTATCCGTTTCAGATCTTCGGTAATGGGTGGGAAAAGGTCATGCCCAAACCGGAAGAGCTGCCGTACAAGGGCGACACGGTAATCGGCAATGATGTCTGGATAGGCTACGACGCGCTCATCATGCCCGGTGTGCATATTGGCAATGGCGCTATCGTTTCTTCTCGCTCGGTTGTCGTTGCGGATGTGCCTGCCTATACCGTCGTGGGCGGCAACCCGGCCAAACCGCTCAAGCAGCGGTTCGATCCGGAGGTGGTCGCACGCCTGGAATCATTGGCATGGTGGGATTGGCCAATAGAAACGATCACGCAGCATCTTGAGTTGATCGTCTCTGGAAATATAGATGCACTGGCTGACGTTGCGCCCCGCCAATGAAGAACGTGCTCCCTGCCGAAGTTTCAACGCAACTGTCGCAGGTGCTTGATATGGTCGAGCATCACTTGGCGTCTGCGTTCGTGGCTGCGCATCTGTACGGCTCTGCGCTGGATGGCGGTTTGAAACCATACAGCGATATCGATGTGCTGGTTACCGCAGATAGGCGACTTGATGACGCCGTACGGCAGGCGCTGCTGCTTGATTTGCTGACTGTCTCGGCACCGCCCGGCCAAAGCGAAGCTCTCCGTGCGA
Organism: Halopseudomonas bauzanensis; assembly: GCF_900114735.1. Classification (GTDB taxonomy): domain Bacteria; phylum Pseudomonadota; class Gammaproteobacteria; order Pseudomonadales; family Pseudomonadaceae; genus Halopseudomonas; species Halopseudomonas bauzanensis. The sequence continues at coordinate 9,890 of NZ_FOUA01000006.1, forward strand.
TGGAAGTGACAGTTGTTGTACGTAGCGATGTTGTGCCGTGGCGTTATCCGCCCAGGCGGGAACTGCAGTTCGGCGAATGGCTGCGCGCGGATCTTCTTTCTGGCATTTTTGAACCCGCTGGCGTTGATCCTGACCTGGCCATCCTCCTGACGCAAGCAAGGCGGCACAGCATGGCGCTGATCGGCCCAGCGGCAAAGGAGCTGTTTGATCCGGTGCCGGAAGATGATCTGTATAGAGTATTGCTCGACACTCTGAAATTATGGAATTCCTTCCCGGACTGGGAAGGTGATGAGCGAAATGTCGTGCTTACCTTGGCTCGCATCTGGTTCAGCGCAGCGACCGGAAAGATCATGCCGAAAAATATCGCTGCTGATTGGGTGATGGAGCGTCTGCCCATTGAACACCAGCCGGTACTGCGTGAGGCGCGGCAGGCCTATCTAGGGCAAACTGAGGATCGTTTGGCCTGTCGTGCGGATGAGGTGGCAGAGTTTATTCTGTTCGTAAAGCATAAGGTTATCGAGCTGCTCGGCACCAATGCGAACGCCTCAACCACCGATGGTAATAGCCCATAACGGTACATAGGTGGCACTGGATCTGTATTTTTCCGGTGCCCGGAGGAGTAGGTGCGCGAGTTTGATTGCGGAGTCGCTGCATCGGTATTGTTTCCCCAGCTGCTGTTACACAGCCGGGGAAGTTCTACTCTCCAAGGGATGTTACGGGGTGGAATAGTTCGCGGATTGGCCAAAGATCACCGGCAAGGTGCCGATCTCCAATGGCGTCAAGCCTGCCTCCGCAAGGGCTGCGGCCCAGGCGGCATTGACGCTGGCTAGCGTCAGCTCCTCGGCGGACATACTGACATCAGCCTCTTCTGCGGTGGCGTCAAATACGATGACCTTATTTTGGCCAGGTGCGAGCGTCCAACGACTCCATTCGGGCTGCGATTCGCTGTAGCTGCCGTTGGGATCACCGTCGCGGGCAAAATCCGCCAGATAATTCATCATCGACTCCTGCAGGGCGACCCGCCCTGGCTGGTTCTGCTCGGTAAAGGGCAATTCGAACAGACCTTCACCCGTGCCAAAGAAGAACGAGATATCCGCCGCGTGTCCTGCGCCGTAGATAAAGTTGAAGGGCGAGGGGCCTGATTGGGTGCCCCAACGGAAATCGTAGGCGTAGGTGGCGGGCTGATGCTCGCTGATCACGCGAGCCAGTTGGTCCACATATTTAGCGCGCCAGGCACGACCGCCATGGTAGCCGGTGAGTTCGTAGGTGTCCTTGTCTTTCTGGGTGGGCAGCACCTCGTCCAGGGTTTGGCTGCCTTCGAAGGCGACATCCAGCAAATCTAGCCAGGTCTTGTCCGGCGGCGAGGGCACGTCAGGCAGCGCACCTTTCACGGCAGCGCCGTACAGCGGCATGAAAGACTTCTGTTCGTACTCGTTGGCGCCCAGGATCAGTGGCACATTGTTGAAATCACCGCTGGTAAAGCTGGGAATCCAGCCGCCAGCGGGGATCACCGTACCGTCTTCAATGGCACCATAAGCGCTGAGGGAGCTGTAGTTGAAAACGGCCTGGTACAGATCTCTGCCTTCGGCCGCGCGAAGGTACTCGCCCAGTGTGCCGGTGGCTTCCATCTCTTCACGCAGCTGCCTGGCCTGGTCACTGGTTATGGGGGAGTCCGGCGTTTGACGGTCCTCCAGCAGGCGGATCAGCCATTCGATATGACTGTTGGCTGAACTGCGAGCGGCAGCGGGGCTGCGGGTGTTCATCGATCCGCTCTGTGACATGGCGCGGTGGAAGAGCCCGGTTGCCTCCGGTGAGGCCATCAGGTTGAGCACGTTGTGAGCGCCGGCGGATTCGCCAGTGATAGTGACGTTACTCGGATCGCCGCCAAAATCAGCGATATTGGTCTGCACCCATTCCAGTGCGCGAATGGTATCCAGAGTGCCGAAGTTGCCGGAGTCGGAGAGCGGGTCGGCGCCATCGGTCTGCACGTCAGGATGGAAGAACCAGCCCAACGGCCCCAGACGGTATTGGACGATCACGACGACCACGTCCGAATGATTGGCCAAAGTGCTGCCGTCATACTGCTTGGCGGTGCCGAAGTTGTTCGAGCCGCCATGGATCCAGACGTAGACGGGCAGTGCTTCATCCTCAAAGCCGCTGCGGTTGGGACGATAGATGTCGACAGTCAGGCAGTCCTCATCACCGACCATGTTTGAGGTGCGTTGCCATTGGGTGGTGGTTTCAGCCTGCACGCATTCAGGGCCGCGCTCGCGCGCATCCAGCGTGCCGCTCCAGTTTTGCGGAGGCAGCGGCGCTCGCCAGCGTAGCTCGTCGAGGGGTGGTTGGGCGTAGGGAATGCCGTGCCAAATCAGCGTATCGTCTGTGGCAAGGCCGATAACCTCACCATTGGCGAGCGTCAGTTTGGCGCGATCGCTTGGCTTGTCAGATGAACTGCCACCGCCGCCGAGACAGCCGGCTAACAGTAACGATCCGGCAGCCAGGGCGACGGCGGTAGCCAGTAGCTGGCGTTGTGGCGAGGTGGAGCGGGCACTACTTGTGCGACTAAACATCATGCTTCTCCTGGATATTATTTTTATGGACAGAAGGCAAGACAGTCCTTGGGATATGGCTTTTTCAACTAAGCCAGAATCAAGGTAGACGCGAATGATTGTTCATGAAGCTGGATAAGCGAGGGATATAAGGCCACTGATTGATTGGCTATGCTGGACATGGAATGTCACATCGGGGGATATCGATGGACCACTATAAGAATCTGAGCGGAGATTCGGGTGTGATCGCCTACGAACTCTCACCAGACGCCATTGTTGTGCAATTCAACAATGGTTGGAAATACGAATACACCAGTCATAGTGCTGGCGCCTCCGCCATTGCTACGATGCACCGTCTCGCGCAGGCGGGTAGAGGGCTCAGCGGCTTTATATCCGCCAATGTACGGGATGCTTACGCACGCAAGTTTCGGTAGCGAACGGGACTGAACACCAATTGACTCGCTGATGCTGTCCGCCCGGTTCTGAGATGAGGCCGGCTTACCCTGCCGGTAGAATTGATCAATATCAAAGTCACCCCCGTATTTGTGCATATATAGTGCGTTTTACTCCTATGCGCACAATATGTGGTGGTTTATGAAGACCTTTCTTGACGTTTCAAGCACCATCGACGAATACCTGAATCGCCAGGATTGGCGGGTCAACGCCAATGCCAACCAGGGCTATTCACTGGGTGGATTGATCCTCAATAGTGCCGGCAAGATTATCGCCAACTACTGGCTCAGCCATGTATACCCGGCGGCGATCGGCCACGCCCACCGCGAAGGCGATATCCATATCCATGACCTGGATATGCTCAGCGGCTATTGCGCCGGCTGGTCGCTGCGCACCTTGCTTAACGAAGGACTCAATGGGATACCGGGGCAGATCGAATCGGCGCCGCCAAAACACATGTCCAGTGCAGTGGGGCAGATCGTCAACTTCCTCGGCACCTTGCAGAACGAATGGGCCGGAGCCCAGGCCTTCAGCTCCTTCGATACCTATATGGCGCCATTTGTGCGCAAGGATCGACTCAGTTATGAGCAGGTCCGCCAGTACATGCAGGAGCTTATCTACAACCTGAATGTGCCGTCACGCTGGGGCACCCAGACGCCCTTCACCAACCTGACGTTCGACTGGGTCTGCCCTGAGGATCTGCGCGAGCAAGTGCCGGTGATCGGTGGAGAGGAAATGCCGTTCCGCTACGGCGAGCTGCAGGCGGAAATGGACCTGATCAACCGTGCCTATATCGAGGTGATGAGCCAGGGCGATGCGAAAGGTCGGGTGTTCACCTTCCCGATCCCGACCTACAACATTACCCATGACTTTCCCTGGCACAGCGAGAACGCCGAGCGGCTGTTCGCCATGACCGCCAGGTATGGTCTGCCTTACTTCCAGAACTTCCTCAACTCGGAGCTGCAACCGAATATGGTGCGCTCCATGTGCTGTCGCCTGCAGCTGGATCTGCGCGAGTTGCTCAAGCGAGGCAACGGCCTGTTCGGCTCGGCTGAACAGACCGGATCGCTGGGCGTGGTGACAGTCAACTGTGCCCGTTTGGGCTATCTGCACCGGGGTGACGAGGCGGGGCTTCTGCTAGCACTGGACAGGCTGCTGGAGCTGGGGCGTGACAGCCTGGAGATCAAGCGCCAGGTGATCCAGCAGCATATGGATGCGGGGCTGTTTCCTTATACCAAGCGCTATCTGGGCACCCTGCGCAATCATTTCTCCACCTTGGGCGTCAACGGCATCAACGAGATGATCCGTAATTTCACCGACGATGCTCAGGATATTACCCATCCTGAGGGGCATGCCATGGCCATCCGCTTGCTGGACCATGTGCGTCGGCGGATGACCGAATTCCAGGAGCAGACGGGGCATATGTACAACCTGGAGGCCACGCCGGCCGAGGGCACCACCTACCGCTTTGCCAAGGAGGATCGCAAACGGTTTCCGGAAATCCTGCAAGCCGGCTCGGCTGACCAACCCTATTACACCAACTCGTCACAATTACCGGTTGGTTTCACCAGTGATCCATTCGAGGCACTGCAGCGCCAGGAGCCGTTGCAGCAGAAATATACCGGCGGCACGGTGCTGCACCTGTACATGGCCGAACCATTGGCCAGCGCCGACGCTTGCCGCCGGCTGGTGCAACGGGCGCTGGCCAACTATCGGCTGCCGTACCTGACCATAACCCCGACCTTTTCCATCTGTCCGCATCACGGTTACCTGAGCGGTGAGCATGAGTTCTGCCCACGCTGCGATGAGGACATCCTGCTGAAAAAGCAAGCAACCCAAGGAGCAACAGCATGAACCAGCAAGCCATTACCACATTGCAAAACCACGAACGCGTACGTTGTGAAGTCTGGACTCGGGTCATGGGATACCACCGCCCGGTATCCTCCTGGAACCTCGGCAAGCAGTCCGAACATCAGGAGCGGCAGTTCTTCCATCCACAGGATGCCGCCGCCGGTGGCTGCTGAGTCACTGCGGGTGGGGGGCCTGGTGCCCCTCACCAGCATCGACTATCCCGGTGAGTTGGCTGCAGTGGTATTCACCCAGGGCTGTCCGTGGCGCTGTGTCTATTGTCATAACCCCGAGCTGCTGCCGGCGCGGGGTGATGTTGAAATACCCTGGAGCCAGATAGTCGAGTTTCTCGACAGCCGCCGCGGGCTGTTGGATGCGGTGGTGTTTTCCGGTGGCGAGCCGACCTCGCAGCCAGCGCTGCCGCAGGCCATCAAGCAGGTGCGGGCAATGGGTTTCAAGGTCGGATTGCATAGCGCCGGCAGCTATCCGCGCAAGCTGGAGAAGCTGCTGCCGCTGCTCGACTGGATAGGCCTGGATGTGAAGGCGAAACAGGCGGGGTACGACCTGATTACACGGACCCGCGATAGCGGAGAAGCGGCCTGGCGTAGTGTCGAACTGGTGCTGGCCAGCGGGATAGACCATCAATTTCGCATCACTGCCCACCCCAGGTGGTTGGAGAGCAGCGACGCCCTGTGGGTTCGTGATCGGTTGCGCGCCATGGGGGCTACATCGGTGGTGATTCAGCAGGGGCGGCCACAGACATCAGCTTGAGGCTCGCAGGGCTTTGCGTGCCATCGACCAGGCGAGTCCCAACCCAACCTCAGTCCGGCCAGCATGATCTGCCCCATCGCGATCACCAGTCCTATGGCGGCATTATTCCCATGCACATTGCCAGCGATTCACCCGATCAGTAACAGCCGGTTTGCCCACAGCAGCGGGACCGAGGCGATGGGCAAACCGAAGTATGTTGTTGTCGGTCACAAAGCGCGACGAGGAGGGCAGGAACGAAGCGCTGGTTGGCAGGTCTGATAATCCGAATGGTGCTTGCAGTGTTATAACCAGCTGGAATGAGGATTTGAAATGAAAAGCCGTATCGCGATAGCCGCATTCCTGGCGGCCGGTTTGCTGGGGGCTACGGCTTATGCTGGGCCGCCTGAAGGAAAAGGCCCTGGGCATAACCGGGGCGAGCACGCCGGACAGGCGGGTAAAGGCAACCAAGGGCAGGGGCAGGGGAGAGGCAACCAAGGCAATCAGGGCAATTCTGACCGTCACTCATCCCGCGAAAGTCGCAAGTATCACGATGACCGTGGGCGCTATTCCGGTTACTTCGATGATCGCCGAGACCGACAGGGGCATTATCGGGACAGGAACAGGGACAGGGAAATCATTGGCGATCTGATCGACGCTGGCATTACCGCGGCGCTCGCCAGGCAATATGCACACAGCGCCGGCTTCGATGGCTACTCCTCGCTACCTCCGGGTATCCGCAAGAACCTCATGCGGGGTAAGCCGCTGCCACCGGGAATTGCCAAGAAGGTGCGATCCGGTGCATTTCTTGAGCGCCTGCCACGGTATTCGGGGTATGAGTGGCAGGCGGCCGGAACGGATTTGATCCTGGTGTCCATCGCCACTGGGGTAATTGCCGATATCCTCTACGACGTCTTCGACTGATCATCAACCGGCTGTTCAGGGAATGAACAGCCGGTTGATGGTCACCGTCGGTGGGCCGCACATCACCGAGTTCGAGGAACACTTTGCGAGGTGACTGCCGGTAGCGCTATTGACCTCTACCGCCGCCACCAGGGTGATCAGCGAGACCATGGCAAATACTGGCCAGAACGGCCATCTTTTCATTTTCATGGTTGGCCCCTTTATTGTCGGGTGTTATTGGCACCATGCCGGATTTCTCCATTGCTTCGGAGCTTAGGCGCCCGGTCCAGACCCGGCCTCGTCCATTTGAGGTAGGCGTCGGTCAAAGCCGACCAGCGGTATTGATGGGCTGCGCGGATGATGGCGGCAGTGGTCAGGGGCGGGAACAGAGAGGAAGGTCAGGGGGCAGGTATTCCCGTGATCCGGAGCCAGTTAATCTCACGCGGATCGGCTGACCGCGCTGCCACCGGCATTTATGGCATAGGGCGAATCACCCCAGATTCGCCACGCCAAAGGGAATATGCACCATTGGGATATCCCCCGCTTCCGATTCCAGATGCGAGCGCTGGTCATCGAAGAACATGTGGGGTTTGAGCACGCTGAGTATCCGGTCCTTTCTCATGCCGCCCAGAAAGAACACCTCGTTCGCATTCACGCCCCAATGTTCCAGCGTGGTGATCACGCGCTCGTGGGAAGGCGCATTGCGAGCGGTGACGATGGCGGTGCGCAGGACGCGCTTGTAGTCAGGGGCCGCTTCCACGGCCTGATCTTCCAGGCGCTGCAGGTGCGACAGTTTGCGAAACAGGTCCGCCAAGGGCCCTGGAGTGTGGGGAATGTGCGAGTAGGATGTCTCATGGGCCTGGAAATCCGCCAGTGATCCCGTCTTGAATACCCGCTCCGACGCATCATCGGCAATCACGCCATCGAAGTCGAAGGCGATACGCAACTCCACATCGTCTACATCATCCACCACATGGCTGGGCAGGACAGTGCCGGCCGGGTGGTCATAATCGATGGCTTCCTGGACATCCGCTTCGTTGGCGCTGAGAAACAGCGAGGCATTGAAGGCCGGAATATAGGCATAGGGCGACTTGCCTTCCAGGAAGGCGGCGCGGGTGATGTTCAGCCCATGATGCACGATGGAGTTGAATACCCGCTTGCCGGTAATGGCCGAGTTGCGGGACAGCAGTACCACCTCAACCGGGCATTGCTCCGGGAATTTCTGATTGATACTCAGAAAGCGCCGCACAAAGGGAAAGGCCACGCCTTTGTCCAGCGGAATATGCAAATGCTCTTGCTGGTACGCCCGGTAGGCTTTTTCCCCTTGCTCGCGAAATACCTGATCGGATTCGGATAGATCGAACAACGCGCTGGACGCGACGGCGATCACCAGTTTCTGTTCGATGGGGTAGGACATAGAGGCGGTATACCGTCGGCTTGCAAGGGAAGACCATGGTAGCCGATCTGTATCCATTATCAGTAGGTGCTGGAGAAATCTGGCCGTTTTGCTTGACCAGCTTGGGCAAAGCAGCCACAACAACAGGAAGACTCCGATTCAGGTGAAGGAAACCATGGATAACGTTGTGATCGTGACGGGTGCGGGGCGGGGCATCGGCGCTGCTACCGCGAGATTGTTGGCGTCCCGAGGGTATGCGGTATGCGTCAATTACCGTTCCGACAATGCGAGTGCGGAGGCCGTGGTGGCGGCCGTCAGCGCAACGGGCGGTCGGGCCTTTGCCTGCCAGGCCGATGTCTCGGTCGAGAGCGAGGTGCGTGCGCTATTCGATGCTGCGGAGCAGCGTTTCGGCCCAGTAACGCATCTGGTGAATAACGCCGGCGTGCTGTTCTGCCAATCACCGCTGGCCGAGATGAGCGTCGAGCGTTTTAACAAGGTGCTGACGACCAACGTGACCAGTTGCTTTCTGTGCTCGCGGGAATTCGTGCAAAGGGCGAAATATCCGGGCGCTATCGTCAATGTCTCATCGGTGGCAGCAAGAACCGGCTCACCCTTTGAGTATGTGGATTATGCCGCCTCCAAAGGTGCTGTCGACACGCTGACCAAGGGCTTGTCGCTGGAGCTGGCTGCACGAGGTATCCGGGTAAATGGGGTGAGGCCTGGATTCATTCATACCGACATGCATGCCGATGGCGGCGAGCCGGAGCGCGTTGAGCGGCTGGCGCCCCAGATTCCCCTGCAGCGAGGAGGGGAGCCGGAAGAGGTGGCCAATGCCATCGCCTGGCTGTTGTCTGACGAGGCGTCCTACGTGACGGGCTCGTTTATGGACCTGGCTGGCGGTAAGTAGTAAAAAAGCAGGCCTTATCAGTGCGCAGGAGCAACTCAGCGTTATGAATATCAGAGAAGCCACGAAGGATGACTTCGATAGCATCTGGCCGATTTTCCACGAGGTCGCTGCGGCTGGCGATACCTATGCATATCCGCGTGATACCACTCGGGAGCAGGCGTTTGTGCTGTGGATGGATTACCCGCGAAAGACCTTCGTCTGCGAAGAAGACGGGCAGATTCTGGGCACCTATTACATCAAGACCAATCAGGCGGGCCCCGGCGATCATGTCTGCAATTGCGGGTACATGGTGTCCTCGGCAGCGCGGGGGCGCGGCTTGGCTTCGGCCATGTGCGAGCATTCCCAGGAAGTTGCCGTCCAGCTCGGCTATCAGGCCATGCAATTCAATTTCGTCGCCTCCAGCAATGAGGGCGCGGTGCGGCTGTGGAACAAGCTTGGATTCGCTACCGTGGGCCGTTTACCCAAGGCGTTCAACCATCCGTCCCTGGGCTATGTGGATGCGCTGGTCATGTACAAGTGGTTGGATGCACCCCAGTAAGGGCTGATCCGCGGGCGGCGGCAGATCACCACCCGCGGTAGCTGGTCGGCTCAGGCGCCTTTGGCCAGCTCCTGCTCGATCGCAGTGACCAGCCGCGGATCGTCCGCCGCCGTATCCGGTGCGAAACGTGCAACGACTTCACCGTTACGGTTGATCAGGAATTTCTCGAAATTCCACAACACGTCCGCGGGGTTTTCCGGGTTGACGCCGAAGCCCTTCAGGCGCTCACGGAACGGACCATCACCGATCGCCTGCGGCTGCTGAGCGGTCAACTGGGTGTACAGGGGATGCTGGTCATCACCCAGCACCGAGATCTTCGAAAACAGCGGAAAGTGCACATCATAGGTGGTGGAGCAGAAGTCGCGAATTTCTTCTTCCGTGCCGGGCTCCTGCCCCTTGAAATTGTTGGCTGGAAAGCCGAGCACTTCCAGACCCTGCTTGCGCTTGGCCTGATACAGCGCTTCGAGTCCTTCGTACTGAGGCGTCAGCCCGCATTTGGAGGCGACGTTGACTACCAGCAACACCTTGCCGCGGTAATCGGCCAGGCTGCCGGGCGTGCCATCGATCTTGTTCAGTGGAATGTCATACAGAGCAGTCATTTGTTTTCTCGTTTCTGGTTAGCAATCAGATATCGAAGGTAGCAGAACTTGTCGACGAGCAGCAGCTCACCGTGAAAATAGGCGTGCCGCTTTTGCACTAAGCTCAATGCATCAACAACGGGAGGTGGATCATGGCCTTATCAGGAAGCTGTCTATGCCAGGGGGTGCGCTATGAGATTCAGGGTGAGCTGAAGAATGTATACAACTGCCACTGTTCGATGTGCCGCAAGCTGCATGCGGCGGCGTTCCGGACCAGCGCCAAGATCCGCTCAGCGGACTGGAAAACCTTGCAGGGTCAGGAGTTGATCAGGTTCTACGAGTCGTCACCGGGTGAGCACAAGGCGTTCTGCTCGGTCTGCAGCTCCAGCCTGTTCACCCGGTTCGATGCCCAGCCTGACGTATATGGCTTTCCGCTGGGCACCCTGGATACCGACCCCGGCGTACAGCCGCAACGCCACGTGTTTGTCGGCAGCAAGGCGCCCTGGTTCGAGATTACCGATGACTTGCCGCAGCATCTCGAACTGGGCTGACCAGGGCATCCGGCCCGGGCGGGTCCGTTTATCTGCTGCTATTATCCGGGGCCGATAACGAGAGAGCGCTGGATGATGAAACACTGGATATTCCTGTCCGTGGCGATTGTCGCCGAGGTGATTGCCACCTCGGCATTGAAAGCTAGTGAGGGGTTCACCAAACCGCTGCCGACTATCGTGATGGCTGTCGGTTACGGCATTGCGTTCTACCTGCTGGCGTTGACGCTACGCACCATTCCGGTGGGCATTGCCTACGCCATCTGGTCCGGTGCGGGCATCGTGCTGATCACGGCAGCGGCATGGTTTCTATACGGCCAGAAGCTGGATGCGCCCGCGATTATCGGCATGGGCCTGATTGTCGCCGGGGTGGTGGTGTTGAACGTGTTTTCCAAGGCGGTAGCGCACTGATACCGGCTGGCTCTGCTTCACTTCTTCTGCAGACTGATGGCAAAGCGGCTGATTCTGGGTGCGCCAATGATGATCAGGGTGAATGCAATTGGCCAGGCGATATAGGCGGCGCGCCACCAACGCGACAGGAAGTTTTCGGTGAAGCCCGTGTTTGCCCAGGTGATAACGAAAGTCATGATCGAGACCATATAGATCGACATCAATATCGATGAAACCAAGGGTACGTAACGCGCATTGATCATTTTGCTCTCCACCACAAAAAAGCCCGAAAGTGTAAGCCATGCCGACCGACATTGACATACGCTGACTCGAGATATATCTTACGACTCATATGTATATCGTAAGATATATTCTGTGTCGAGAGAGAAGGCTATGCAGAAAGAGACCGGCCGGCAAGCACGCCAGCGTGGCAATCCACTCACGCGCGGGCGCAAATTCAGCGCCGATGAGCTGCAATTGACGCTGTTGTGGTTTCTGCGCGATGCACCAGCTCATGGCTACCAACTGATCAAGGGCTTGAGCGAACTGTCCCAGGGGTATTACAGCCCCAGTCCCGGCGTGGTGTACCCAGCGTTGACCCAGTTGCAGGAACGGGGCCTGGCTGAGGTGGAGCAGCAAGGCAAGCGCAAGAGCTACCGCATTTCTCCAGCCGGTCTCGACTATCTGCAGACGCACCACGAGCGGGTTGCGCTGTTGATCGCTACCCTGCGCCATGCGGCGAAAAAGATGCAATGGCTGACCCTGTCGGGCGAAAGCGAGGCGCAGGCGAGCGCCGCTACCGGCTGGTTGCCGGAGTTCATTCAGGCTCGCAGGGCGCTGCGTACCGCGCTGTTGGCCGGCGACGATGCCGACCATACCCAACAGCGCCGCATGGCTGAGATCCTGCAGCGCGCCGCAGCAGACATCCTGAGCGTTTCAGGCAATCCTGATTTCATCCGAGGCGAGGACCACCATGACCAATGACCTGCTGGCGGTACAGAAAGTACGGCACCCGATCAAGATACGTCTGCTGGAAGTCAAACGTGTCACCGAGTTGAGCCCCGCCATGCGCCGTATCACCCTGACCGGCGAGGATCTCCTCGGATTTCATTCCGCCTCCTTCGATGACCATGTGAAGCTGTTGGTACCGGAGCAGGCAGGTGTCAGCCCCAATATGCCCACTCTGGGCGACAAGGGCCTGGTGTTTGCCGAGGGCGTACCCAAGCCGGAGCTGCGCGATTACACACCACGCCGCTACGATCCGGTCAGCAACGAGCTGGATATCGACTTCGTACTGCATCATCAGGGACCCGCAACGGACTGGGCAACCCATGCCGAACCCGGTCATCTGCTGGGCATTGCCGGGCCGCGGGGCTCCTTCGTCATTCCGACGGCCTTCGACTGGCACCTGCTGGTCGGTGACGAGACCGCCATTCCGGCGATCGGCCGTCGTCTGGAAGAGTTGCCAGCTACGGCCAAGGCCGTGGTGATCATCAAGACGACAACCGAGCAGGCCAGAATCGACTTCGCCTGCGAGTGCGCGCTGGATGTGCGCTGGGTAACCGAATCGGCCCCCACAGAGGCCGGAATGGGTGCGCTGGAAGCCGCCGTGCGTGAGTTGACCCTGCCGGAAGGCGAGGGGTATGCATGGGCGGCGGGGGAATACAGTGACATCCGCGCGGTACGCCAGTATCTGTCCGAGGGGCTAGGGCTGGACAAGGGCCGCATTCGCGCCGCGAGCTATTGGCGCCAGTCGCAGGCCAACAGCCACGAGCACTTCGACTGACGTGGCCAGCCATTGAAGAACTTCACTGAAGGCTCCATCGCCAGACACCTGGGACGGTTTTCCCTGCCCATCGTTGTCTCCAGCCTGTTGCAGGTATCCATCCAGCTGATCAATGGCCTCTGGGTAGGTAACCTGCTGGGCAGTGCGGCCTTTGGTGCGGTGACGGTTGGGACCATCCTGATGATGGTGGTGTTTGCCTTTGTCATGGGCGTCAACCAGGCGACCCTGACGATCTTCGCCCAGCTGCGTGGTCGGGGGGATACGGACGCGGTCCACGCTTACCTGAGCACCTTTGCCATTATTCTCGTGCTGTTGTCGGCGCTGATCGGCATTGCTGGCTATGTGTTTGCCGATGCGCTATTGGCGCTGCTCAATACGCCCCCGGCGATTATCGATGAAGCACGGCTATATCTGCAGATCACCTTCGCCGGCACCTTGCTGTTGGTGGGCTACAACTTCATCAGTACGGTCTTGCGCGCCTTCGGCGATAGCCGTACGCCGCTGTACTTCGTGCTGTTGGCCACGCTGTTGATTATCGTGCTGTCGCCCCTGTTTATCGGTGTGTTCCAGTGGGGCATTGCCGGGGCGGCCAGTGCGGTGATCGCGGCCCAGGGCGGCGCTTTCCTGTATAGCCTGGTGCATCTGGCGCGCAAGTTTCCCGGCCATGGTTTCCACCTGCGGCTACCGCAGTGGCTGGAGGTACGAACCATCCTGCGACTGGGTATCCCATCCGGCGCGCAGATGGTGGTGATCCACGCTGGGACCACGGTGATTCTGTCGTTGGTGAACAGCCTCGGCGCCCATGCGGTCGCAGGCTTCGGTGCTGCCCAGCGGCTGGATCACCTCATCTTGCTGCCGGCGGTCGCATTGGGTACAGCGGTCACCGCAATGGCCGGGCAGAACATCGGCGCGCGGCAATGGCCGCGGGTAGCGCAGATCACCCGCGCCGGCATCGTCTACAATACGAGCATCATGTTGCTGTTGGCCAGCGTGCTGTATATCTGGGCGCAGCCGCTGGTCAGGCTATTCATCCAGGACGAGGCCAGCGTGGCCTTTGGCACCCATTATCTGAAGACCATCGCCTTCTTCTACCCCTTTATCGGGCTCAATTTTGTCTTCAATAGTGTGGTGCGCGGGGCGGGGGCGATGTTCCAGGTGCTGGCGCTGAATATCATCTCCCTGTGGATACTGCGGGTGCCGCTGGCTTACTGGGCTACCTCGGTCTACGGCGATACCGGCGTGGCGCTGGGTATCGGACTCAGTTTCATGCTCAGTGCGGGCTTTTCCTTCGCCTACTATCGGTGGGGACGCTGGCGGGACAAGCGACTGTTCAAGTGAGACTTGCACCGGTCAAACGGCCCTTGGTCCGCAGCTGCTAGCTGCCGGTGACCAGTGGTGTATAATCGCCCCCAGCGCGGCGGCTATCGGTTTGCCGCGCTCTGCTATTCAAAGCGTGAGGACGACCTCACCGCTATTATTCAAACGGGGACGGCCCCAGTCAGGAGATCTATCTGATGAATTGGGCCATCCTTGTTGTTGCCGGTCTGTTTGAAATTGGTTGGGCAGTGGGCTTGAAGTACACCGAAGGCTTCACCCGTCTGTGGCCGACGCTGGGTACGGTTGCTTCCATGGCGATCAGTGTCTGGTTGTTGGGTATAGCCATGAAGGCGTTGCCGATAGGTACGGCCTATGCGGTGTGGGTCGGCATCGGCGCGGTGGGTACGGTAATGCTGGGTATTCTGCTGTTCGATGAGCCGGCGAATCCCATGCGGCTGATCAGCCTGGTATTGATCGGCGCCGGTATCCTGGGGTTGAAGTTGGCTACCGCCTGAGTGCATCTACCTTGCTGTCGCCATGTCATGAGCGCCTTTGCCATTGAGTCTGTCTACCGATAATCCGCTCACTGAAATCTACCGCGACTCGTGGTTGTTGGCAGTGCACAAGCCGGCTGGACTGCTGGTGCACCGCAGCCCGATTGACCGCCACGAAACGGAATTCGCGCTGCAATATGCTCGCCGCCTCAATGGTGGCGAGCATGTCTATCCGGTGCATCGGCTGGATCGGCCAACCTCCGGTCTGCTGGTGTTTGCCCGTGATGCGGCAACGGCCAGTGTGCTGGGCAAGGCGCTGATGGCTGGCCAGGTGAGCAAGACGTATCTGGCCATGGTGCGCGGCTGGGCGCCGGAGCTGGGGCTGATCGACCATCCGTTGCGTGAACACGCTACTGATCGGCGCTGCAAGGATGAGCCGCAGCCACTGCGTGAGGCGTCGACGCGCTATCGGCGTCTGGCCACTACCGAGATTCCAGTTGAGATCGAAGGGTATCCCAGCAGTCGTTACAGCCTGCTGGCGCTGTATCCCGAGACCGGGCGCAAGCATCAGCTGCGCCGGCATATGCAACACATCAGCCATCCCATTCTTGGCGATACCAATTACGGGCGCACCCGCCACAACCACTACTTCGCCGAACGTTTCGGTTACAGCCGGCTGATGCTGGCTGCCACCGCAATGGCCTTTGTGCACCCGGTTACCGGCGCGCCGCTGGAGCTGCGCTGCCCGCCGGAGCCGAGTTTCATGCAGGTGCTATCGCTCTTCGGTGAGGATGTTCCGCTGGCTTAGTCCAGGGTCACCACGTGCCCGTCAATCGGTGCGATGCGGCCATTCACCAAGGTATCGATCAGCGGTTGTGCTGCCTTCAGGCCATGATGGGTTTCCAGCCGCAGCCAGGGTGACTGGCTGTCGCTGACTCGCTTGATGAAGCTCAATTGCGCTTCATTGAAACGCCGGGTCACTTCTGCCGGGCCCCAGTCAGCATTGCGCTTGCGAATCTGGTTCGGGGCGAAGTAACTCTGCGGTTGTGGACCCTTGAGAACCAGCTTCTGCTCGCTGATATGATCCTGGCTGTGCGCCGAGCCGGCGTAGCAGTCATGTACCAGCGATTGTTCAAAGTGTGCATGCACGCGCTGGCGCAGCTCGGCATTGCCGGAAAAATCCACATACAGCGTCGGGATCGACGCATCCAGTGACTCCAGCTGGTCGTAGGTGACGCTCTGCTGATAACAGCCGAGGCCATCTACGTAGGCCTGGTTGCTGGCCGAGGTGATGCCCACCACTTCAATGTCCTTGCCCTCCAGGCAGAACACGGTGCCAAAGGCGGTCTTGCTGGAGGCGCTGGACACCAGTACGCGTTTGGCGCCGAAGAAACCGTTGTCTTCCAGGTAGTCGGCCAGCATGAACGAGGTGATGAACAGTGGCCGCAGCAGCATCTGATAGTCTTCGTTCTCCGGGCGGTAGGCCGCATCGGTGCGGTTACGCTGGTACTGGTTGTAGGCCGAGGTCAGCTCCAGGCGATGGGCGCTGCCATCATAGAAGCCGCGCTCGGTGACGCGCACCGGTTCGACCACCAGGTGCGTCGCGATTGGCCAGTAGCCGTAAGAACGCTCACCAATCTCCAGACCCTCCACGGTGGTGCTGACCACCTCGGCAAAGCCCCAGGCGGGCATGTGTCCCCAGGCTGCATCATCGGTAGGGAAGAAGTCCCAGTAACGCAGGTGCGGCGTATCACCGAAGGCGGCATAGGTGATGTTATTGGTGGTCAACGCCAGGCGGTCGATCTTCAGCAGCGCCTGCCCGGCTTGCAGTTCACCGAGGGTTTGGGTGACGATGCGGGTACGCGCGAGATCGCTCTTGTCTGTTTGCAGGCTATGGATCTGGGTCATGATGAACTCCGGTAGACATAATGTGGATAGATAAACTGTACGCCAGCCAACGACTGGCCTGGTTCGGATAAGCATGAGCAACAAGACACCCCCGGTAAGCCGCAGTAAACCGCTGAAACGGCCCACTCAGGCCCGCGCACGCTTCACCGTGCAGGCGATATTCGATACCTATGTTCGGATTTGGCAGCGCGATGGCTGGGACAACCTGACCACCCGGGCCGTGGCGCTGGAAGCCGGCGTGGCCATCGGCACGCTGTATGACTACTTCCCGAGCAAGGAAGCGTTGCACTCAGCCTATGTGCGCCACTGCATCGAGACGCTGATCCAGGCGGTGGAGCAACAGGTGGTGCAACCGGCTGAGCTGGGCTGGCAACAGCGGATACGCCTGTTGATTCAGTTGCTCAGCGGTATGCATGAACTGTCCTGGTTCCATCCGGATATGCTGGCGCTGGAGCCCCGGGTCGCCGAGCAGAAACACCAGCAGCGCGCCTGCGCCGAGTTTCTCGCCATGTGGCGCCGGGTGTTCGACGCCTGTACCGATCTGCCACAGCAGCCCGCCGACAGCCTGGTCGAAGCCCTGCATCTGGCGGTGTGGGGTGGCCGCCGCTATGCCATGCAGTTGCGGCTGGACGAGATGCAGATGCGAACCTGGGCCGGAGAAATGGAGGCCATCTGCATCGCGCGACTCGCCCAGGAGCAAGCAAGTCAGAATTCCAACTGCTGCTGAATGCCCTGGCTCCGTTCCCTGGCATTGAGCGGCTCGCCTCGGGTGGCATCGTAGGTCAGTCGACCTTGATATAGACGAGCCGGGCTCGTGTATGGATGCTCATCGCAGTGCTGTTCGTCCTGGATATGCATGACCCGGGTGCCGCCCACCATCAGTACATCGGATACCAGCGAACGGTGACAGCGCCACCAGAGCACTTCCGCGCACATCATGCTGGTCCGGCGGCGTACCGCCAACTGCTGCAGTCGCTCCAGGCCGATGGCAAATTCGCGGCTGGCGGTATGGTCCGCGTAACCGCGGAACGATGCATTGCGCCAGGCCACGTTGACCGAATCGGCCGCGGCCCGTCGCCGGCCACCCAGTTCGGTGATCAGTTGATAGTCGATACCCGCCTCGTTCAGGCTGGCGCGCAGGGCCTCCTGGCCGAACTGCGGCAGGCGGCGGGAACCGGGGAAGCGCCGGACATCGGCGATGGCTTCGATCCGGTAGTGGTGGAGCAGGGCGATGAACTCTTCGATTGAGCGGGTCGAGTGGCCGATAGTCCAGATGGTCTCTGCCTGGGCCATGTCACTTGATCCTGGTCAGGGCATCTTCTCGGTGCATGGCGATGTGATCGGTCTTGTCGCTCTTGATCTCGTACTGCGGTGAGTCTTCGCTCGCTCTGCGCGGATGGCCCTTGTAGGTGGTGTCCGAGGTATGCACTCTGATGATGGTGCCGCTGACCCGCCCAGCCTCGGAATTCCAGCTGACGTGATCATCGATCTTGAACTTCTGACTCATGATCTCTCCCTCAATAGCCTGTTACTTCTGTGACCAGCGGCAGAAAGGAAGGTTTGTGCGGAATTGTCGGCATCTGGCAGGCTGTCGGTGAAAAAGCTACTCTTGGTCCGTTGTCATCCAATCCACACAGCACACCGGAGGTACCGATATGGAGACGCAAGAATTGCACCGTGGACGGCTGATTGACCATGTCCAACTGGTCGTCCGGGATCTGTCCGCTGCGCAGGGGTTCTACACCGCCATTGCCGATGTATTGAATATCCCCATCGGCGGCAGTGGCGATGGTTTTTTCTGGATCGATGAGCTGGTGGTGTCGGCAACCGACTCCGAGGCGGCGCTGGGCGAATTGACCGGCCGTCAACATCTGGCCTTCCAGGCGCAGGACCGTGCCATGGTCGACGCCGTTTACCGTGCTGCACTGGCCAATGGTGGGCGGGACAATGGGGCGCCGGGGTTACGCCCTTATCATCCCAACTATTACGCAGCGTTCATGCTGGACCCTGACGGTAACAATATCGAAGCGGTTTACCATGGGGAGGCCCGACGCAGTGCGCCCTCGGTGCACATCACCTTTGATGCCGAATAGAGCCGAGCCAAGGCCATGCTGGTAACCGTCTCCCGCTACAGCTTCCCTTACGAAGCCCATATCGCCCGCGCGCGGCTGGAGACGGAAGGTATTCCCGCCTTCGTCGCCGATGAGCACACCATCAATATGCAATGGCTGTATTCCAATGCGCTGGGCGGCGTGCGGCTGCAGGTGCCGGAGCCGTATGCGCAGGCCGCCCAGGCGATCCTGGCGGAAGATCGTGAGCCGGACCTGATCGAGCAGCAGGGGGAAGAGACGAAGGTCTGCCCGCACTGTGGTAGCACCAACACGGAATACCACCAGATCGGACGGCGCTGGGCCTTTCTCGTCTTCATCGGTATCCACTTTCCGCTGTTCCCGGTGCAGGACGGGATCAAATGCCGGGATTGCGGCAAAATATCAGCGCAGTCCGATCTGTAATATATTGATTGCTCACATTTCTCTGCGGCAAGGATCTGCGTTGTGCCCACCCCGTCACGCTGGTTGCTGATCGTATTACCTGTTCTGCTGCTGGCCGTATGGCTCGGCTGGCGCCACTGGCAGGGGCCTGAAGTATCCGGCTATCGGCTGGAAATGCGACCGCTGGTGCAACGGGTGGTGGCCAGTGGCGAGGTGGACAGTCAGTCGTTGGCCCAGGTGGGCAGCGAGATAACCGGTGTGGTGAAAGCGCGGCATGTGCGCGAGGGCGACCGCGTTCAGGCTGGGGACCTGCTGCTGGAGCTGCGCGACGACGAGCAGCAGGCGCGGCTGCGGGAAGCCGAAGCCGCCTTGCAGCAACTGGTGAGTTCCCAGCGGCCCCAGGCCCAGGCGGCGCTGCGCGAGGCGCAGAATAATCTGGCCCAGGCCACCCGCGAGCGGGAGCGGCGGGATGAGCTGTTCCAGCGCCAGTTGATCTCCGCCGAGCAGCGCGAACAGGCGCGCCAGGTGGAAATCAGCGTGCGGGTTGCCCGTGATCGTGCACAACTGGCCGCCAGCGCCGCTGCTTCCGGTGGCAGCGATGAGCAGGTATTGCAGCAGCGTCTGGCCGCAGCCCGCGCGGCGCTGGAGCGCACGCAGATTCGTGCGCAGGTGGATGGCGTGGTGCAGGTGCGCGACGTCGAGCCGGGTGATCTGGTGCAGCCCGGCAGCACCTTGCTGCAGGTTGCCCGAACCGACAGCCGCGAAATCATCGTCCCGCTGGATGAAAAGGATCTGGGGCCGGTCGCTGTCGGCCAGCCGGCGGTAATCATCGCCGATGCGTTTCCCCTTGAGACGCTGGCAGGGGAGGTCAGCTTTATCGCACCGGCCATCGATACCAATCGCGGCACCATCGATATTCACCTGGATCTGCAGCGGCCAGCGGACTTTCTGCGTCAGGGCATGACGGTCTCGGTGGATATCCGTACCGGGAATCGCGACCAGGCGTTGGTGGTGCCCAACGATGCGCTGTTCAGTCGCCAGGGCCAAGAGGCCGAAGTATTGCGCTGGACCGCTGATCGGCAGGTGGAGCGGGTGCCGGTGCAGCTTGGCCTGCGCGGCACCGGCCTGACCGAAATTACCGAGGGGCTGAGCGCGGGTGATGTCGTGCTGGCGGACCAGGCGGCGGAAGGGAAGCGGATACGGGTACGTATTGAGCCGATGCTGGTCGGCGACCGGGAGTAACGAGGATGCGACCGTTGCTGGCCAGCGCCTGGACCGAGTGGCTGATCGCGCTGCGCTTTCTGCTGGATAATCGCATGCAGACCCTGCTGATCCTGTTCGGCATTACCGTGGGCTCGGCGGTGATTGTATTCATCACCGCACTGATTACCGGGCTGCAGGAGAATGTGATCGAGCGCACCCTGGGTACCCAGGCGCACATCCGCATTCTGCCGCTGGATGAGTTCAACCGCCTTGCTCCGCTGCCGGATGATGCCGTATCGCTGGTGCTGGAAAGCCCGCGGGCCCAGCGCCTGCGCTCGATCAGCAACTGGCAGGATGTGGTGGCGGTGCTGGATCAACATCCGCGGCTGCCGGCGGTGTCGCCGGTGGTCAGCGGCCCGGCATTGGCGCTCAGCGGCGTGGCCCGCGCCTCGGTGGCGCTGATCGGTATGGATCCGGAGCGCTATGAGCGCATCATTCCGGTCAGCGATGACCTGATTGCCGGGGCATTTCGCGTGGGCGCAGGCCATGCGGTGATTGGTAGCGAGCTGGCCGGGGATCTCGGGCTGGATGTCGGCGACAAGTTGCGACTGGATGGCGGCGACGGCCGGGAAGCGGTGGTCGATATCGCCGGCATTTTCGAACTCGGCGTGCGTGAGCTGGATGCGCGCTATGTGTATCTCGACCTGAAACAGGCCCAGACCCTGCTCGCGCTGCCGGGGGGAGTGACGGTGATCGATACCCGGGTGGATGAAATCTTTGCCGCCGATGAACTGGCCAGGCGCATCGAACGGCTGACCGGATTGCAGGCCGAAAGCTGGATGCAGACCAACGGCCAACTGCTCAATGCGCTGACGTCCCAGAGCATGACGACCGAGATGATCCGCGTGTTCGTCGGCATTTCCGTGGCCTTTGGTATTGCCAGTGTGCTGGCGGTCAGCGTGGTGCAGCGGACCCGGGAAATCGGCATTCTACGCGCAATGGGCAGCCCGCGAGGGCAGATTCTGCGGGTGTTTCTGCTGCAGGGCGGATTACTCGGGCTGATCGGTTCCGGCATCGGTGGTGCGGTGGGTTGGGGGCTGGTGCAGATATTCAATATCTTCGGGCCGGGGTTGTTCTGGGTGCCAGTGGAGCCGGCGCTGGTGCCGGTGGCAATGCTGATCGCCACCCTGGCCGGCGTGTTGGCGGCAGCGGTGCCGGCCCGCCGTGCCGCCCGTTATGATCCGGCGGTGGCGATCCGTTATGTCTGATGAAGTGTTGTGTCTGCAGGGTATCGGCAAGACTTTCAACCAGGGTACGCCGCTGGAAAGCACCGTGTTGCGGGATATCGACCTGCGACTGGGTCGCGGCGAGTTGACGGCGCTGATCGGCCCGTCCGGCTCAGGCAAGAGCACCTTGCTCAATCTCATCGGCTTGCTGGACGTGCCCAGCGCCGGGGAGCTCTACCTGCAGGGCCGGCCAACCCGCGATAGCGATGACACAACCCGCACCCACCTGCGCAACCAGGCGTTGGGTTTTGTGTTCCAGTTCCACCATCTGATTTCCGCCTTCAGCGTGCTGGAAAACGTGCTCATGCCGTTGATCATCCGCAGTGGCCGCCCTTCGGCAGACGCCGTTGAACTGGCGCGCAGCCTGTTGCGTGAGGTTGGCTTGGAGGACCTGGCCGACAAGAAACCGACCGAGATTTCCGGTGGTCAGCAACAGCGGGTGGCAATTGCCCGCGCGTTGATTACCCGTCCGCCATTGCTGCTGGCCGATGAGCCCACCGGCAACCTGGATAGCAAGACCGCCGCCAGCGTGTTCGAACTGTTCCGGCGGATCAACGAGCAATTCGGCTGCTCGATTCTGGTCGTCACCCATGACCCCCGTCTGGCCGCCAGCTGCCCGCGTACCGTGCAACTGGTCGATGGCCGCATCGTCAGCGATGAATTGAGCAAATCATCCTCCGGCTAAAATAAAAACTTGATTGTTATAATATAACGAATAATACTTCCGCTCCTTCGCGGCCTGTAGTGGGTCGGTTCGTTCGATAGGGGAGGGATAATGGAAAAATCAGGTTACTGGTGGCTTGGCGCGGTTGCGTTGGCTGGACTGTCGGCGCCAGCGTCGGCGGCGGATGAAGCGGCAGCATTGCCGGATACAGTTGTGCGGGCGTCCGCCCTGAACAGTCAGGTGGGGGAAATGAGTTCGGCCAGCGTCGTACTGCAGGGCGAAGAGCTGACCCGGGGCCGGTCGGCAACCCTGGGCGATACGCTGTCCAGTCAGCCGGGCATTCATTCCAGTGGTTTCGGCCCGGGCGTGGGGCGGCCAGTGATTCGCGGCCTGGAAGGCAGCCGGGTCAAGGTGCTGAGTGATGGAGTAGACGTGCTGGATGCGTCCACCAGCAGCCCGGACCACGCCATTACCAGTGAGATGCAGTTGCTGGAACAGATCGAAGTGATCAAGGGACCGGCCACGCTGATGTACGGTGGCGGTGCGATCGGTGGGGTGGTCAACCTGATCGACCGCCGCGTGCCAACCTATGTGCCGGAGCGCGGTGTGGAAGCGGACCTGGAATTGCGCGGCAACACGGTGGCGGATGAGCGCGCCGGTGCCTTCGGCATCACCGCTGGTGCCGGCCAGTTTGCCGTGCGGCTGGAAGGCAGCAAGTTGGAAGCCGATCCTTATGACATTCCCGGCACGCCTTCCAAACAGGAAGGCGCATTCAACGAGTCCGATTCCGCCGGGCTGGGCCTGAGCTGGATTGGTGAGCGCGGTTACCTCGGTCTGGCCTACAGCGAGCAGAACCGCGAATACGGTCTGCTTGCCCATGAACATGCCGATTGCCATACCCACGGCCCCGATTGGCACTGCGGCGGTCATGACCACGATCATGATCACGGGCATGAGCATGGCGCTGCCTATATCGACATGCAGCAGCAACGCTGGGACCTGCGCGGCGAGTACCAGGAGCCCTTCGCCGGCTTCGACCGGGTGCGCCTGCGTATGGCCCATACCGATTACAGCCACCGGGAAATGGAAGGCAGCGAGGTGGGCACCCGCTTCGAGAATCAGGGTAGCGAAGCGCGTCTGGAGCTGACCCACAAGCCCGTCGCCGGCTGGCGCGGCGTGCTGGGTGGGCAGACCTCCCGACGTGATTTCTCCGCCCTGGGTGAAGAGGCCTACGTGCCCGCCACCCTTACCGCCAACCATGCGCTGTTCCTGGTAGAGGAGCTGGAATTGGGCAACTGGCGCTATGAATGGGGTCTGCGTCACGAGTGGCAGAATATCGACGTGAAACGCAGTGCCCGTGATGCATCCCACCGGGGCACCTCCGTCTCGGCCGGCGCCACCTGGCGCTTCGTGCCGGAATATGCCCTGTTCGCCAATCTGTCCCGCTCGCAGCGGCTGCCCACCGCCGAGGAGCTGTATGCCATGGGGCCGCATGCCGCGACCCGTACGGTGGAACTGGGTAACGCCAACCTGCAGGAAGAAACCGGTTACAACATGGAGATCGGCCTGCGTAAGCTCAGCGGCAGACTGACCTACAGCCTGAGCGCCTTCCGCAATCAGGTGGATGACTTCATCTACGCCGCCGATGCGGGCTACGATCCGGGTGGCGATTATCGGGTAGTCGAGTACCAGCAGAACGATGCGGTGCTGCAGGGGCTGGAAGGCAGCTTCGGTATCCAGGCCACCGAGAGTCTGCAGCTGACCTTGTTTGGCGATACCGTGCGCGGCAAGCTGCGTGACGGTGGCGGCAACCTGCCGCGTATTCCCGCCGACCGCTATGGACTGCGGCTGGAGCAGCGGCTGACCAGCCACATGGATGCGCAGCTGGAAGGTTATCGGGTGCGTCGCCAGGGTGATACTGCGGCCTATGAAACCGACACTGCCGCCTACACCATGCTCATGGCCGGGCTGAGTTATCACGGCTACAGCCAGAACGGCATGAACTACCTGTTGTATGCGCGGGCCAACAACCTGCTGGATGAGAAGGCGCGCCAACACACCTCCTTCATCAAGGATGAAGTGCTGTTGCCGGGACGTAATCTGACCGTAGGTATGCGCCTCAGCTTCTGATATTGATTGAGCGACGTGCTCCGGGCTGCAACACTGACACCAGTGTTTTCAGCCCGGAGTCATGCCATGTATAAGCTCTGCTTCTTTGTCCCTGAATCCCATCTCGAGCCGGTCAAGGCGGCGGTTTTTGCCGCCGGGGGCGGGCGTATCGGCGATTATGAGCATTGCTGCTGGCAGGTGCTGGGGCAGGGGCAGTTCCGACCAGGGCCGGGCGCCGATCCCTTTATCGGCAAAGCCGGTGAGCTGGAGCAGGTGCCTGAGTATCGGGTGGAGCTGGTATGCGCGGACGAGCTGATCGTGGCCGCCGTAGCGGCGCTCAAGCAAGCTCACCCCTATGAAGAGCCGGCCTATGATGTGTGGCAGTTGGCGGATATCTGACTTGCCGGCATAAAAAAGCCGCGCCCCGGATGGGACGCGGCCTGGTTTCGGCCGAGATTATTGCTTGATGCCGAACGGCTGGGGCCGCGGTGTGTCGTTGGTCGACGGCGGTAGTATCGGCATGGTGAAGGTCGGCTGATCACCGGTCAGTGTCTTCAGGAAGGCGACCACGTTGTCGATTTCCTGTTCATCCAGCTTACGACCCAACTGCAGGCGAGCCATGACGTCCGTGGCCTCTTCCAGGGTCCAATAGGCCCCGTCATGGAAGTAGGGGTAGGTCAACTCGACGTTACGCAGTGTCGGCACCTTGAAGGTGAAACGGTCCGCATCCTTGCCGGTGACCGCCGCACGGCCTTCCGCCGGATTGGAGGTCTGGTAGGGTTCGACCACGCCCATGCGCTGGAAGGACGTGCCGCCCGCAGCCGGGCCGTTGTGACAGGCTACGCAACCGATGGACTTGAAGGTGTTGTAGCCGGCCAATTCCTGTTCGGTGATGGCCTTGTCGTCACCCTTGAGCCATTGGTCGAAGCGCGAGTTGGGCGTGACCAGGGTTTCCTCGAATACCGCGATGGCGTCGGTGATATTGTCGATGGTCACATCGGCGCTGCCGTAGACCTTGGCGAATTCCTCCCGATACTGCGGAATGGAGTTGATCACATCCACTGCCAGCACATGGCTGGAGGCCATTTCCATTGGGTTGGCGATGGGTCCACCGGCCTGCTCCTGCAGGTTGGCGGCACGGCCATCCCAGAATTGCGCCACGCTCAGGCTGGAATTCAGCACGGTCGGCGAGTTGATCGGGCCTTGCTGCCAGTTGTGGCCAATGGACGTCGGCAGGTTGTCACTGCCGCCGGTACTCAGGTTGTGACACGAGTTGCAGGAGATGAAGCCGGACATGGACAGGCGCGGATCGAACCACAGCTTCTTGCCCAGCTCGACCTTCTCCGGTTCGGTAATGGTGGCGGGCTCGATGGGTTTGATCAGTTCAGTGCTCAGTCGGTCGGCATGCGCCTGCATGCTGAAACCGAACCCGGTGGCGATGGCGATAGTGAGTAGCTTCTTCACGGATAATGCTCCTTGATGCGTAGCACGACAGGCATGGTTCTGCGGCCATGCTCTTGATGTGGCTAGTGTCGCTGAGAGGAGCGTGAAGGGTGTTGATCTGTATCAAGGTCTTATTTCAACGAGGGTGCCGTCTGGGGCCAGCTCCCAGAGTTCCCGCATGCTGCGATTGTCCAGCGCGATGCAGCCATTGGTCCAGTCGAGCCCGGTGAAGAACCACTCGGGGTACTCCTCATCCACCGGTGTGCCGTGAATCATGATCATGCTGCCGGGGTCCACGCCGCGCTTCCAGGCTTCGGCGCGATCCTTGAGGTTGGGGTAGTCCAGATGCAGGCTGAGGTTGTAGCTGGGGCTGTGGTGACGCCAATCGATGCTGTAGATGCCTTCCGGAGTGCGGTTATCGCCGCGTTCCTGTTTATGACCGACCGGCTGTTTGCCCAGCGCGATCCGATAATGCCGTATCACCTGGCCGTCACTGATCACTTCCAGTCGGCGTTCCTGTTTATGGATCAGCAGTTTCTCGATGATCACGGTATCCGCCAGACAGCTACCGGCGAGCAAACCGAGCAGCAGCGCCGCGCACCAGCGACTCATGGATTGACGCCGTCGGCTAGACGCTGGGGCCAGACGATATCGCGCATGCGCACCGGGAACTCCTGGGTCGGGTAATCGAGGAAATACTGTTTCAGCGTTTTACCGATGGTCGGAAACGCCAACTGCTCCCAGGGAATTTCCGCCTCGCTGAACAGTCGGACTTCCAGGCTCTCTTCTCCGGCGGAGAAATCCATGTCGGCCAACTGGCCGCGGAAAAACATGTAGACCTGGTTGATGTGGGGCAGGTTGAACAGCATATACAGTTGCTGCTGCGCCACCCTGGCGCGTGCTTCTTCCCAGGTTTCCCGCAGCGCGGCCTGTTCGGTGGTCTCGCCGTTCTCCATGAAACCCGCCGGCAGCGTCCAGAAGCCATGGCGTGGTTCGATGGCGCGCCGACATAGCAATACATGTCGCTCATGGGTGACCAGGCAGCCAGCGACGATGCGTGGATTCTGATAATGAATGACCTGGCAATGCCCGCAGACGTAGCGTGGGCGGGTGTCTCCCTGCGGGATGGCTTCGCTGACGGCGTGGCCGCAATGGCAGCAGAATTTCATGTTCCGGCGACTCCCGGCTGAACAGTTTGATAGCTATCTTGCTGCGCAATTGCCGAAGGGTAAAGAGGCGCAGCCGCTTCAATGTGACGGCTATGGGATACTATTCAGGTATCGGCGGGGCGCTGGCCCGGTAATGATGATCATGACATGATGGGTAAAAACAACGAGGTAGGTTGCATGCTGGACAAAGTGCGCGAGCGGGTCCCGGAATATCGCCCGCGATTGGTTGAGGCTGCCGGTTTGCCGGAAGCCGGTGTACTGGTGCCGGTGACATGCGTGGATAACGAGCCGGAGATCATTCTCACCCTGCGCTCCAACAGCCTTTCAACCCATTCGGGCGAGGTCGCCCTGCCGGGCGGCCGCCGTGATCCGGGGGATGTGGACCTGGCCTATACCGCGCTGCGTGAAGCCCATGAGGAAATCGGCCTGCTGCCGGATCTGGTCGAGGTGGTCGGGCCGCTGGGCAGCCTGGTGTCGCGTTTCGGCATCAAGGTCACCCCCTACGTCGGCATCGTGCCGGACGTGTTCGATCTGCGGCCCAACGAGAGTGAAATCCAGGAAGTCTTCCGCGTGCCGGTCAGTTTCTTCCTCGGCGACAACCGCGAAATGACCCACCGCATCGATTACGAAGGGCGTAGCTGGTATGTACCCAGCTACCGTTATGAAGGTTTCAAGATCTGGGGGCTGACGGCGCTGATTCTGGTGGAGCTGATGAATGTGGCGTTCGACGCCCGCATCCCGCTGCGCACCCCTTCCAAAGACGCAATTCCGATCAAGGAGCAGTAATGAAATATCGACTGGGCGATGACCGGGTGGAAATGGCCGATGATGCCTGGATCGCCGATACGGCGGTGGTGATTGGCAAGGTGCGTCTGGAGGCAGGCGCCAGCGTCTGGTTCAACGCTGTGCTGCGGGGCGACAACGAGCTGATCCTGATCGGCGAGAACAGCAATGTGCAGGACGGGGCGGTGATGCATACCGATCCCGGTGCGCCGCTGACCCTGGGCAAGGGCGTTACCGTTGGCCACAAGGCGATGCTGCACGGCTGCACCGTAGGTGATTACAGCCTGATCGGCATCAATGCCGTGGTGCTCAATGGCGCCAAGATCGGCCGCAATTGCATCATCGGTGCCAACGCGCTGATTCCCGAGGGCAAGGAGATTCCCGATGGTTCGCTGGTCATGGGCTCACCGGGCAAGGTGGTGCGCCAGTTGAGCGAGCAACAGCAGCAGGCGATCGCCGCGGGCGGCGCCCACTATGTGCACAATGCCCAGCGCTTCCGCCGTGATCTGCAGCCGCAGGATGACTGATGAGCGCTGAGCAACAACCGGTCAGGTCCCCCTGCGTGTACGTCTGCTGTCTGGATGACAATGACATCTGCACCGGCTGCCAGCGCAGCGGGGCGGAAATCACCGAGTGGGGACGTGCCACTGATGAACGGCGCCGGGAAATCCTGCGTCTGTGTGAACGCCGGGCCCGCGAGCAGGGCGTCTGGATGAATATTGGAACTGTGAAAGGATAATCGGCATGCCCCGCATAGGAACACCACTGACCGGGAGTGCTACCCGTGTACTGCTGCTTGGCTCCGGCGAGCTGGGCAAGGAAGTGACCATCGAACTGCAGCGCCTGGGCTGCGAAGTCATTGCCGTTGATCGCTACGCCAATGCTCCGGCCATGCAGGTGGCGCACCGCAGCCACGTGATCAACATGCTGGATGCCGCCGCGCTGCGTCAGGTCATCGAGCTGGAGCGGCCGGCTTATATCGTGCCGGAGATCGAGGCCATTGCCACCGCGGCGTTGGTCGAACTGGAAACGGAAGGGTACACCGTCATCCCCACGGCCCGTGCCGCACGGCTGACCATGGACCGGGAGGGCATTCGCCGGCTGGCCAGTGAAGAACTGAAGCTACCGACCTCACCCTATCGCTTTGCCGAGGGTCATGCGGATTATCTGGCGGCGGTCCGCGAGATCGGTCTGCCCTGCGTGGTCAAGCCGGTGATGAGCTCCTCGGGCAAGGGCCAGAGTCTGCTGCGCAGTGAACAGGATATCGAGGCGGCTTGGGAATATGCCCAGTCTGGCGGCCGCGCCGGAGTGGGGCGGGTCATTGTCGAGGGTTTCGTCGATTTCGATTACGAGATCACTTTGCTGACGGTGCGGCATGCTGCTGGCACCAGCTTCTGCGCGCCCATAGGCCATCGCCAGGAAGGGGGTGACTATCGTGAATCCTGGCAGCCGCAGCAAATGAGCGAGCAGGCGCTGGCACAGGCTCAGCAGGTGGCGCGCAGCATCACCGATGCGCTGGGCGGTCGCGGTGTGTTCGGTGTTGAGCTGTTTATCAAGGGTGACCAGGTGTGGTTCAACGAGGTGTCGCCGCGCCCACACGACACCGGCCTGGTAACGCTGATCTCCCAGGACCTGTCGGAATTTGCCCTGCATGCCCGCGCCATTCTCGGACTGCCGATTCCACAGATCCGTCAGTTCGGCCCTTCGGCCTCGGCGGTGATCATGGCTGAAGGCTGCTCCGAGTCAGTCGGCTATGCCAATCTGCAGCAAGCGCTCAGTGAACCGGACACCCAGTTGCGACTATTCGGCAAGCCCGGGGTGGACGGATTGCGGCGGATGGGTGTGGCGCTGGCGCGGGATACGGATATCGAACTGGCGCGGGCCCGGGCCCGCCGCTCGGCGGAGGCGGTGCAGGTCGAGCTATAGATAGAAGCTGTATAGATAGAGGCTGCACTTTTCATCTGGGGGCAGCCTTGGCCGCGAACGGGCTCTCGCCGTCTTGAGCACGGCCGGAGTCTCTGATTATCAAGCCTCCGGCGTTTCCCGCGGACGCGGCTGCACCTGCCAGATGCGCACGCTCTTGACCATGTTGTCCTTGGTCTGCAGGATTTCCATGCGGTATTGACCAACGCTCAGGCCCACGCTGTTTTCCGGGATGCTCTCCAGGCGCTCGGTGATCAGGCCGTTGAGCGTCTTGGGGCCATCCTCGGGCAACTTCCACAGCAATTGGCGGTTGATCGCCCGCAGGGCCACGCTGCCGTCGATGACATGACTGCCGTCCGCCTGGGGGTGGATATCATGGTTCGCGGGCAGCAGATCGGTGGTGAACTCGCCGACGATCTCTTCGAGAATATCTTCCAGTGTCACCAGTCCGATCACATCACCATACTCATCCACCACAAAGCCGATGCGTCGCTTGTGCTTCTGAAAGTTCAGCAGCTGGGTGTGCAGCGGAGTGTTTTCCGGAATGAAGTACGGGTCCTTGCAGCAGGCGATCAGGTTTTCCTTGGTCAACTCATTGCGGCTGAGCAGGCGGGCTATGTGACGCATGTGCACCAGGCCGGTGACGTTGTTGATGTCGCCGCGAAATACCGGTAGTCGGGTATGGTGACTGGTGCGCAGCTGGTCAAGGATCAGCGGCATCTCATCGTCCAGATCGATGCCATAGGCCTCGTTGCGCGGCACCATGATGTCATTGACCGTCATCTTCTCCAGATCGAGGATGCTCAGCAGCATGTTCTGGCGCTTGCGGGTGATGCCCAGGCTGGCCTCGTTCACCACGGTGCGCAGTTCCTCGGCGCTGAGCTGGCCGCCATCGCTGCTGTTCGGGTTGACTCCCATCAGCCGCAGCAAGGCATTGCTTATCGAGCTGCATAGCCAGACCACCGGGTAGAGCACCCGTTGCAGCATCTGGAGGATGATACTGACGCGAAAGGCGATCATCTCTGGGTGCAATGCCGCCAGGGTTTTAGGCGTTATTTCGCCAAAAATGAGGATGACAATCGTCAGGGCAATGGTGGAAATGGCGATGCCGGCATCGCCCCATAACCGTACCGCGACCACGCTGGCGATAGAGGCTGCAAGAATGTTGACGATATTGTTGCCAACCAGAATGGTGCCCAGCAGGCGGTCGGGGCGGCTGAGCAGTTTCTCGGCCCGCTGGGCTGAGCGATTGCCCTTCTTGCTGACGTGTTTGAGGCGGTAGCGGTTGAGGCTCATCATGCCCGTTTCCGAGCTGGAGAAGAACGCCGAGAGGACGATGAGCACAGCCAGTATCAGTAGGAGAGCACCGATATTTGTATCATTCACGGGCAGCCCCGGTACGGTTGGTGAGTGTTGCCATCACATCGGCAGAATGAATTCGCTGACCAGTTTGCTGCCGAAGAACGCCAGCATCAGCAACAGGAAACCGCCCAGCGTCCAGCGGATCGCGAAGCTGCCGCGCCAGCCGCGAAAATGTCTGCCCCATAGCAAAATGCCGAACACCACCCAGGCCAGGCAGGACAACAGGGTCTTGTGCGCCACGTTCTGGGCAAACATGTTGTCGAGGAACACGAAGCCGGACAGCAGCGACAGGGTGAGCAGCACCTCGCCACAGAGCACGAACTGGAATAATAGCGCTTCCATGGTCTGCAGCGGCGGGAAGGTGCGGTTGAAACGCACCGGATTACGATGCTTGAGCTGGTTGTCCTGAACGGCCAGCAAGCCGGCCTGGAAGACGGCGATGGTGAAAATGCCATAGGCCAGGATCGACAGCATGACGTGGATCATCAACGCCGAATGGCCAGGAATGACCGCTGCGCCATGGGACGGAAACAGCCAGGCCAGCAGGTCGGTGATCAGCGCCAGCGGGAAGAGTCCGATCAACAGGCTGGTGACCGGTGCGCGCAGGCTGAATATCAGGGTGACCGCCAGTACCAGCCAGGCGATTAACGAGGATACATGGAAGAAGCCGAACGACAAGCCATTGCCGGTGAAGATCTGGACATAGAGACCGCCCGCGTGGCACAGCAGGGCGACCAGGCCAATACCGCGCAGCAAACCGGGGCTGGCACTGCGCCGCCGCATCAGGCAACGAATCTGGTAAAGCGTACCGCCAAGATAGAAAGCAGCGGCAAGCAGGCTGAATATCGGTGCTGTCATACGTCCTTGAAAATGCCTATCAATTAGAAGTGGAGTGTCGCACAAGCCGCGTTGAGGATAAAGCGCTTGCTGCATCCATACCAACCCCAATGTATACTGGCCGGCCAGTACGCCTCAACCCGTCACGGGGTACGCGGGGCAAAGGAGAATTCATCGATGTTTGAAAATCTTACCGAACGCCTCTCGGCGAGTCTGGCGGGGGTCACCGGCCGCGCCAAGCTGACCGAGGACAATATCAAGGACACCTTGCGCGAAGTACGCATGGCGCTGCTTGAGGCTGACGTCGCCCTGCCGGTGGTCAAGACCTTCGTGGACCAGGTGCGTGACCGTGCCGTGGGCCAGGAGGTGTCCCGCAGCCTGTCACCGGGACAGGTGTTCGTCAAGATCATCAAGACCGAGCTGGAAGCGGTCATGGGCCAGGCCGAAGGGCTGAACCTGGCGGTATCGCCGCCAGCGGTCATTCTGATGGCGGGCCTGCAAGGTGCCGGTAAGACTACCAGTGTCGCCAAGCTGGCCAAGACTCTGCGCGAACGCCAGAAGAAGAAGGTCATGGTGGTCAGTGCCGACGTTTACCGTCCGGCCGCCATCAAGCAGCTCGAGACACTGGCCACGGAAGTGGATGTCACCTTCTTCCCGTCGGATCTGAGCCAGAAACCGGTCGCCATTGTCGAAGCGGCCATGCGTGAAGCGAAGAACCGCTTCATGGATGTGCTGATTATCGATACCGCCGGCCGTCTGCATGTCGACGCCGACATGATGGACGAGATCAAGGCGGTACACGCGGCGGCCAAGCCCGCCGAGACGCTGTTCGTGGTGGACGCCATGACCGGCCAGGACGCCGCCAACACGGCCCAGGCGTTCAACGAGGCGCTGCCACTGACCGGGGTGATCCTGACCAAGGTCGACGGTGACGCGCGTGGTGGTGCTGCGCTGTCGGTGCGGCACATTACCGGCAAGCCGATCAAGTTCCTTGGTGTCGGCGAGAAGACCGATGCCCTCGAGCCTTTCCATCCGGACCGGGTCGCCTCGCGCATCCTCGGCATGGGTGACGTGCTCAGCCTGATTGAACAGGCCGAGCAGAAGCTGGACAAGGACAAGGCCGAAAAACTGGCCAAGAAGCTCAAGAAAGGCAAGGGCTTCGATCTGGAAGATTTCCGTGATCAATTGCAACAGATGCGCGGCATGGGCGGGCTGGGTTCGCTGATGGATAAATTGCCGATGATGGGCAAGATCAATCCCGCGCAGATGGAAACCGCCCAGACCCAGGCGGAAAAGCAGTTCAAGCAGATGGAAGCGATCATTAACTCGATGACGCCCGCTGAACGGCGCAACCCCGACATCATCAGCGGCTCGCGCAAGCGCCGCATCGCCGCCGGCTCCGGTAGCCAGATCCAGGATATCGGCCGGGTGATCAAGCAGCACAAGCAGATGCAGAAGATGATGAAGAAGGTCAGCGGCAAAGGCGGCATGGCCAAGCTCATGCGCGGTATGGGTGGCATGGGCGGCGGCGGTGGTGGTGGCATGCTGCCGCCGGGCGGCGGCATGGGCGGAATGCCCCGTTTTTGACGGGTAGATTCGGCCGGGCTCTGGCCCAAAGCCGTGCCAGCCGGCCCGCTAGCGGGTCGGGGCACAAAAGAGTTTCATTTGTTTGCGATATTCCGTAGAATACGCGACCTTTCGGGCTAGATGCTCGTAATGAATTTGTGAGTCTTACTCAAATACAGGAAATGATGTCCACATGGTAACCATTCGTCTTGCTCGTGGTGGCTCCAAGAAGCGCCCTTTCTATCACCTGACTGTTGCCAACAGCCGCAATGCCCGCGATGGCCGCTTTGTTGAGCGCGTTGGTTTCTTCAACCCGGTTGCTGCCGGTGGCGAGCCTCGCCTGTCCGTTAACCAGGAGCGCGTAAGCTACTGGCTGGGTCAGGGCGCACAGCCGTCCGAGCGCGTTGCCTCCCTGCTGAAGGAAGCTCAGGCCTCTGCCTGATATGACACGCCAGCCTGAGCCGGCTGGATCGCCTCTGGTGGTCCTCGGCAAGATCGTATCGGTTCATGGCATACGCGGAGCGGTGAAGGTGTATTCGCACACCGACCCGCTGGACAACGTGCTCGACTACCCCGAGTGGACTCTCCGCAAGGGTAGTGCGCAGCAATCGGTGTCCGTCGTTGCGGGACGTGTTCAAGGGCGCATTCTGGTGGTTCAGCTCAAGGGGCTGGATGACCGGGACAAGGCGCTTGAACTGGTGGATTGGGAAATCTGCGTGCCGCGAGCTGAATTGCCGGCGTTGGAAGACGGCGAGTTTTACTGGCATCAGCTGGAAGGACTGCAGGTAGTGACCCTTGAGGGTCAGCTGCTCGGTCGTATCGACCACCTGCTGGAAACCGGCTCCAACGATGTCATGGTGGTAAAGCCCTGTGCGGGCAGTCTGGATCAGCGCGAACGGCTGTTGCCGTATCTGCCGGATCTGTACGTAAAGCACATCGACCTGGCGGAAGGTGTCATGCAGGTCGATTGGGATCCGGAGTTCTGACCGGTGTGGGCCGGTGTGGTAACCCTGTTTCCCGAGATGTTCACGGCGCTGACCGAGCACGGAGTGACCGGCAGGGCCGTCAAGCGAGGGCAACTGACCGTCGAGTTCAGTAATCCTCGTGAGCATGCCCATGATCGTCATCGCACGGTCGATGACCGGCCCTTTGGCGGTGGTCCGGGCATGTTGATGAAAGTCGAGCCGTTGTTGGAGGCCATTGAGGCCATCCGGCAAAAGGCGCCTTCAAGCCCAAGGGTGATCTATCTGTCGCCCCAGGGTAAGCCGCTGACGCAGCAACGGGCCGAAGAGCTGGCCCAACTGGACAGTCTGGTCCTGCTGTGCGGCCGCTATGAAGGTATCGACGAACGCATTGTCGAGACCTGTGTCGACGAGGAGATTTCCATCGGCGACTACGTACTGTCCGGCGGTGAGCTGGGAGCCATGGTGCTCCTGGATGCGGTAACCCGACTGATTCCCGGCGTGCTTGGGCACGTGGATTCAGCGGCAGAGGATTCCTTTTCGGAAGGGTGGCTGGACTGTCCACACTACACCCGGCCGGAAGAGTTTGCGGGGCAGCGCGTACCGGAGGTGCTGCTCAGTGGTAATCATGCACTGATCCGGCGCTGGCGTCTCAAGCAGTCCTTGGGCAGAACCTGGCAACGACGCCCGGAACTGCTCGCAGAACTGACGTTGAGCAAAGAACAGCAGCAACTGTTGGCGGAATACATCCGCGAACAGGAAACCGATAACCATTGAAGCAAGTCCGGCGGCTTGTAGGAGTTTTAGAAATGTCCAACATCATTGCCCAGCTCGAAGCAGAGCAGATGACCCGTGAAGTTACCCCGTTCGCACCGGGTGACACTGTCATCGTCCAGGTTAAAGTGAAGGAAGGCGATCGTCAGCGTCTGCAGGCCTTCGAAGGCGTGGTTATCGGCAAGCGTAACCGCGGCCTGAACTCCGCTTTCACCGTCCGCAAGATTTCCAGCGGTGTCGGCGTCGAGCGTACCTTCCAGACCTTCTCGCCGATGGTTGACAGCATCACTGTCAAGCGCCGCGGCGACGTGCGCAAGGCCAAGCTGTACTACCTGCGCGCCCTGTCCGGCAAGGCAGCCCGCATCAAGGAAAAACTGTCCTGATCGGACGTTTTACCTGCAAACAGAAAACCGCCTTCGGGCGGTTTTTTGTTATATGCGATGGCTGCCAGGTGCCCGTCACGTTTTCGTGGCAGCCGAGAGGGGAATCATGATTTCCGCTATCAGACCACCCTCTGCCCGAGGCTTGAGGTCGAGCGTGCCGCCAAATCGTGCGGCAATAGCGCGCACAATGGAAATCCCCAGGCCTGCGCCATCCTGGTGCCCACGGCCTTGGTCGCCGCGCCAGAAACGTCGACCCATCTGGGACACCTGCTCGGGGCTCAACCCGGGCCCCTGGTCGGCAACGCTAAGCACGCAGCGCTGGGCGGAGTGGTCGAACGATGCCGTGACCTCAATAGTCGTGCAGTCGGGTGAATAGCGAAGTGCATTGTTCACCAGATTGCGGAGTGCGGTTTCCAGCATCGATCTGGGCATCGGTGTTCCGGTATCGGCGCCCGCCACGCTCAGAGTCAGGCGGCTTCGTTTAGCTTCGCTCACCTGATTGAGCACGCCATGTACCGCCTCCAGCACCGAAGTGCACTCGTCGCCCTTGCTGATAACGGCCTCGGTGCGCGCCAGTGTCATCATCTGATCAAGAATCCGCCGCAGCCGGCGCACCCCTTCCTCGGCACCAGCAAGGGAAGCCTGCGCTTCTTCCTTGTCACTCAGGCGGACGACCTGCAGGTGAGTGTCGATCACGGTCAAGGGCGTGCGCAATTCATGGGCAGCGGCGTCAGTGAAGGCGCGTTGACTTGCCAGCGCCTGGGCCAATCGTCCGAGCAGTCCATTCATCGCGTCCAGAACGGGACGCAGTTCAGTGGGCGATCGGTCGACGACAACTGGCGTAATATCGTCTGTTTTTCTGGCGCGCAATTGTTCGCGCAGGGTCTCCAGCGGAGCCAGGCCACGGCCGATACCAATCCAGAGTGCTGCCAGACCGCCAAGGAAGGCGATCAGGAAGGGCACGCCTGCCGCGCCGAGCAGGTCGTTGATCAGTACGTTCCGCTCATCGATGCGGTCCGCCGTGGTGATCTGATAACCGTTGTCATGCAGGATATAAATCCGCCACTGTTTTCCCTGCATTTCACGGGTACTGTACCCAGTGGGCAGGGTAGCGAAATCCGAGGAGGGGACGCTGCCAGTACTCGCCAGTACCTCGCCCCGCAGCGCTCGGATCTCGCAGGCAATGCCTTCCTTACCGCTGATGCGAACTGCCTCGGTGAAGTTCACCGGAGAGGCCGTGGGGTCTAGGGCCGCGCCTTCAAGCAGGCCCGCCACCATGCGGGCCGACATGGCCAGCCGGCCATCGAGGGTGCGGTCCAGGTTGGCACGCATGCCTTGCATCATCCAGGCTGCAGCGGTGGCCCAGAGCACCATCAGGGCGATGCCTGTAATTAGCACTGCGCGTAGACGCAGGCTCATGGGTTTGGTCTCCAGCCTAACCGGTAGCCCAATCCGCGGGTGGTCTCAATCGCTTTGGCGCCCAGTTTTCGCCGGATATTATGGATATGCACATTAAGCGCGTTGCTATTGACCTCCTCACCAAGGCCGTATAGGCGTTCGCTGAGCGCATCGGGGAGCACCCAGCGGCCATCGGCGGCGGCGAGGTGAATCAACAGATCGACTTCTCGGCGTGACAGAGTGACCGGTTCGCCATGAAGCCAGGCCAGACCGCTGTCGGGTTCCAGTCGAAAAGGTCCGGCTTCAATACTCTGGACAGCTCGGCCCTGGGTGCGTCTGACCAAGGCGTGCAACCGTGCGGCCAGCTCGCGTAGGTCGAATGGTTTGATCAGGTAGTCGTCTGCCCCACCCTGGAGACCAGTGAGCTTGTGTTCAATGGCATCCCGTGCCGAGAGGATGAGTACGGGCAGATCGGGTTCGAATGTCCGCATCCTGGCCATCAGCTCCATGCCGTCGCGATCAGGAAGACCCAGATCGAGCACCAGCGCCTGGAACGTATCATCCAGTTGCGCAGCCTCCGCGGCGGCTGCGGTACCGACGTGGTGCACTGCGATCCCGTGTTTGCACAATCCAGCGACAATGCCCTGCCCAATCAGGTCATCATCCTCCACCAGTAACACCCGCATCTCAGGCCTCCTATATTGCACAGAACGTCATCTTAGGCGAAGACGGCCTGGGGATCAGCCAAACATCTACAGCGTTTCCAGAACAGGGTTTCTGGTTATCGATAGACCGGCATCATTGCTGCCGGGCGACATGTTTGGATTAATAGTTCGTACCAATCGCGCCGAGTTGGCCACCACGCTCAGGCTGCTGCAGAGCATGGCGATGGCAGCGGCTACTGGCGGAATGACGCCACTGACGGCGAAGCCCAGTACACCTACGTTGTAGATAATGGAAAAGGCCAGGTTCTGGCGCACGATACGCAACGTGCGACGCGACTGCTGCCACGCCAGCACCACACCGTCGAGCCCGCCGTTGACAATGACTACGCCGGCACTGGCTACTGCCGGCGCCGAGGCGTCCTGCACGGCAATGCCGCAGTCGGCCGCAGCCAGAGCCAGCGAGTCGTTGGCGCCGTCGCCGACAAACACAACCGGACCGACCGCCGATTCCAGTGCCGTCACCTTGTCTTCCGGCAGACAGCCGGCCAGTACCTGTTCTGGTGGCAGCCCAACCGCTGTACCTACGGCCAGGGCCGTCTCTCGCCGGTCTCCAGTGACCAGACTCGCCGCAAGCCCTGCACGGCTCAACGTCGTAACGGCGTTCGCTGCATCCGCACGTAAACGGTCATGCAGAATCAGTGCACCCACCCACAGGCTGTCGCGGGCAACTTCGATCCGGGTTGTCCCCGGCGGAAGCGATTGTGTGAGGGGCGGCACCTGGATCCCTTGCTGCTGCAGCCAGGCAGCGGCGCCTACCATCGTGGTGGCACCGCTATCAGTATCGTACCAGCGAGTACCTTGACCAAAGCGTTGCGGCGCGCACTCAGGGTGCGCCTCCGGCGATATACCGTCGGCCCGGGCCGCTGCTGCGATGGCACGAGCCATGGGATGGGCGATGCCGACTTCAGCTTGTGCAGCCCAGGTCAGCAGCTGATGACGGCCGGTTCCAAGCGTATCTACCACTTCCAGCGCGCCGGCGGTAAGGGTGCCGGTTTTGTCGAATAGCACGCTGTGAGCACCCGCCAACGCTTCCATGGCGGCCGGGTCACGGAAAAGTACACCCTGACGTGCGGCGGTAGCTGTTGCGGTAGCGAAAGCCAGCGGTAACGCCAGGCCTACGGCGCAGGGGCAGGCAACAACCAGGACCGACAGCGCCCGCAATGCCGCCAGCTCGAAAGCGCCGGTGGCCAGGAAGCCCCAGAGGAAAGCCAGTGCGGCCAGGCAGAGCGCTGCCGGGACAAGCCAGCGGGCAAAGCGCTCGGCTTGCAGCGCGACCTGACTCTTGGTACCGGCCAGCTCGAGCATGCGCAGGCCGACGCGGTCAATGAAGCGTTCGCCATAGGGTAAACTCACCTCTATAACCAGTTGGCAGGAGAGGTTTACGCTGCCGGCTTCGACCGTACTCCCCAACCCGACAGCCGCCGGTAGCGCTTCACCGGTCACCAGCGCGCGATCCAGCTCGCTATCGCCCTCGACAACTTCACCGTCGACACTGATACGCTCACCGGCCCGTACCAGAACGCGCTCGCCGATCTGAATCTCGCTAACGCGTACTTCCTTGCTAGTGCCGTCGGCGCCCAGCCGTGTCGCGGTTTCCGGCACAGCCTGGCGCAGAGCAGCCACAGCTGCCGAGCTCCGGCGGCGGGTGTGCAGTTCGATGAGTCGACCGATCAACAGAAAAGTGACCAGCATGGTAGCGGTGTCGATGTACACTTCCGCCCGCCCTTGCAACAGCTGCCAGAGCGAGAGCGCGCTTGCCGCCAGGACGCCCAGAGAGATCATCGCGTCCATGCCAGGAAGGCCGGCGCGCAGAGTGCGCCAACCCATGCGGTAGAATGGCCAGGCGGCGTAGGTAACCACCGGCAGCGTTGCGGCCACCGCGCCGAATGCTATCCAGAAGCCGGCGGTCGAGGCTGCCACCTGTGGCTCGATATAGAGAATCAGGGAGCCGAGCATGCTCCACATGCCGAAAAACAGAGCCACTGCCAGTCGCAACCAGACCGCCTGCGTCTGCTCATCGATGCGCCGCTCCATTTCGTCCACTTCGATCAGCGGCGCAACCCTGTAGCCGAGCTTGGCTATGCGCTCGACAATGAGTGTTGGGTCGAAGTCGTCGCGGTCCCAGCGCGCCATCGCACTGCCGCCGGCGAAGCTGGTACTGGCGAAGGTCACGCCTGGAGTACGCGCAATGATGCGTTCCACTGTCATTGCACAGCCGGCGCACCACATCCCTTCGATGGAGACAACCAGCCGCCGAGCCCGGCGAACGCTCGCCAGGTCCAATTCCCCCAAGTTTGCCGTTGCTGTCGGGTTCATCGGCTACTCTGCAGCGACAGTGGTTCGGCTGACACCATGGCCAATGATCTTGCCGCGTACTTCCTTGCCGTAATAGCTCTGCTCATCCTTGTGGAAGGTCTGTCGTGCGTCTTCCAGCGTGCCGACCTGACGGGGGTCGGCCGGCCGCTCAAAACTGTTGATGTAGGAGGCAACGTCCCAGGCTTCCTGATCAGTCAGGGTCTGGCCCTGGCTCAGCGGCATGTTGTATTTGATGAAGGAAGTTGCTGTGTCGATACGAGCCATACCGGCACCCCAATTGTAAGCTTCCGGACCCCACAGCGGCGGGAAGCGGACGTTGCCGGCGGCCTCGATGTGGCCCTGCCCATCGGCACTGTGGCAGAGGGCGCAATTGGCGGCATAGACTTTTGCGCCGCGCTCATAGTCGTAGCCGAGCTCGGTCTTGGCCACTTTGGGGTAGCCAGCGCCGGGGAGGGTTTGCCCTGCCGGCGTGCCGTCAGCGAGCCAGAATGCGTAAGCCTCAAGGTCGAGATAAACCTGATCGCCTAGCGGCGGCGGTCCGCCTGCCGGGGATGCAGGGGCGTTCATCGAGTAGGTGAAACAGCCGTGCATGCGATCCTGGAAGGTGTTGACCTTCTTGTTCTTGCCGCGGTACATCGGATACTTCGGATAGGCCCCCCACAGCGGTGCCGAAAATACTTTGCGGCCGGCATCGAGATGGCAGTTCACGCATGATTGACTGTTACCCGAGTACTGCGCAGCGAACTTCGGTGTATTGTTAAAGATGTCGCGGCCGCGCAGAACGGCTTCACCGAAGGGGCCGTCCGGTATTTCATCGTCTGTGGGTGGGGCGAAGAAGCCATCGATGCCCACCGGGATATGGGGTGCGGCCACCTGGACATCTTTGGCCCAGGCGGCACTGGCGGCGTGCATGGCCGCGCGATTGGCTTGGGCTACCTCCGCGCCGGGAGCATCGGGCAGGTCGACATCGGTCCCGACAGCGGCAGCCAGGCGCTGGAAACTATCGGAATAGAACAGCGTCACGCCGATGACGAACAGCACCAGGCCGATTGCGCCCGCCATGCCAAAGCGGCGCAGTGCGCTGCCGAAGCCAGTATTTTTGAAATTCGCGCTCATTCGTTGTTACTCCATCAAACCGTCAGGGCTCACTGAATCTGCGATGCCGGCGCACCGTCGAGCGGCAGAGTGGCGAGATAGTCGGCCACCGCGCGCATATCTTCCGGGGTCATGGCCTGGCTGATCTTGTCCATCAGCTGCTGCGGCGAGTTGCCACGTGCGCCAGCGTGCCATTGCGCGAGCTGGGAGAATGTGTACTCGGGCTGCTGGCCAGCGAGCACCGGGAAGGAAGGCTCTACGCCCTCGGCGCCGGAGCCGTGACACTGCACGCAGGCGGGCACGTTGCGCTTCCAGTCTCCTTCATGGGTGATCTGGCGGCCGCGTTCGAGGTCACCATCCAGCCGTGGGCCGACCCGCGAGGGTAGGCGGATCTGGGCATAGTAATTCGCCAGTTCGTGCATCTCGTCCTCGTCCAGAGCCTTGGCGACGTAGATCATATGGGCGTTATCACGGGTGCCATCGCGAAAGTCGACGAGCTGTTTGAGCAGATAGTCGCTTAGCTGGCCCGCCAGACGCGGCGTGGTGGCAGTACCTTCGCCAGCGGCGCCGTGGCATGAGGCACAACTCCAGACATGATCACGCCCGGCCTGTACCAATGTAAGAGTCTCGGGGCTGGCGTTACCCAGGCCTTCTGCCAGTTCGGCGGCGGGCATGACCGGTTCGGCGCTTACCGGGGTGATACGGGAGACGAACTGCTCGGCGGTAGTCAGATTATCGATGTAGGTCAGTGCGCCCCAGATGGCCAGCGAGCACGCTACGGCAATCAACAGCAGCGGAACCGGCCGGTATGGCTCATAGGGCTCAAAGTTGCGGTCAACCTTGGAAAGGTCGCGGTGCTCATCATGCTGCATTTAACGATCCTCCAGACGCTTGGCGAATCCCTGATCGCGCACAGCATTCTTTTCGTTGTCTACCGGATAGCTGCGATCCAGACTCTGCAGGTAAGCCACCAGATCGAGCGCTGGCTGCCTGGCCACTATGGTCTTGCCATCGGGACGGAATTCAGGTGGTAGTTTGACCACCATGTCACCGGGCTCGGCCTGTGCTTTCTCTTCGAACAGGAAAGGGAAGGCCGGCATGTTGCTCCAGTCGAAGATTGCCCGTGGCTGGTAGAGGTGCGTCAGATGCCAATCGGCACTGGGCAGCCGGGCGCCAACATTGAGCAGGTCGGGACCAGTGCGCATGGTGCCGAGCTGGTGCGGTCGGTCATAAACGTAATCCGCCGCCACTGATGGACGGCCCCAGCCTTGAGCTGCGTCGGCGAGCGTCTGTTCATGGGAGCGCGGTTGCTGGCTATGGCAGTACACGCAGCCAAGATTGACGTACTGCTGGCGCCCGGCGAGCTCCTGGGCGGTATAAGGCTGGAGCCCTGCCGGCGCTTCCTCGATACGAATCTGGATGCCAGGCAAAATGACCAGCATCAAGGTGGCGAAGGCCAGGATCGCAATCGCCCCCACGGCGATTGGCAATAGACGGTTCATCATGTCAGACAGTCTCCGCAATAGCTGCCGGCTGCACCGAAGCGACCGATCTTACGGCCTGCTTGTTCAGCAGCAGCGCCGCAATGTGAACGGCGAAAATGAGATGGCCGAAGGTCATCAATATGCCGCCGATCGAACGGGCTTGAAGGTAGGGCTGCAACATTCGAGTGATATCACCGAACGGTCGCCCGACTTCAAGCAGGCCCATGCCTTGCAGCCAGCCGCCGATGGAAACGGCGAAAAAGTAAATCGAGAAGCCCACTACCACCAGCCAGAAGTGCAGGTTAAGCAGGCGCGGCCACGGCCATTCGCGCTTGGTCAA
This sequence comes from Halopseudomonas bauzanensis, assembly GCF_900114735.1. Taxonomy (GTDB): domain Bacteria; phylum Pseudomonadota; class Gammaproteobacteria; order Pseudomonadales; family Pseudomonadaceae; genus Halopseudomonas; species Halopseudomonas bauzanensis. The sequence goes on from NZ_FOUA01000006.1 coordinate 52,566, forward strand.
TAGCGGTAGCATGTAATAAAAGGCGCCGAACATGACCATGCTGGTGAAGGCATAAGCACCCAGGTGCGCATGACCTACCGTGTAATGGGTGAAGTGCGTCACCGAGTTGATCGAGCGCAATGCTTCCAGCGAGCCCTGGAACGAGGCCAGGGTGTACATCAGTGCGCCGATGGAGACGAAGCGCAATGTCACCGACTGCTTGAATGCCCACAGGTTTGCGAGCACTGTGCCGTGCTGGTTGATCGCCACGGCGATCACCGGGATGAACATCATCATGCTGTGCACGATTGACAGCGTCACGACCCAGGTTGGCACCGGGCCGCCAATCAAGTGGTGAATGCCCACTTGGCTGTAGAACAATGCCAAACCCCAGAACCCGAGCAGGGATACTGCGTAGGAAAAGACCGGCTTACCGACGATCTTGGGAATCAGGTAGTAGGCTGTACCGACACCGAGCGGGGTCAGCCACAGGCCGAGTACGTTATGCGCAAACCACCAGTTGACCGTGGCATGCTGGACGCCAGCGTGCAGTCCCGGAAACTTGGCAATGAAGAAGAGGATCGGGAACCAGCACAAGCCGCCGATCAGATACCAGGCGGTGACATAGATGTGATGTACCTGACGGTGCCGAGCAGTATCCACCAGTGCGATGGCCATACAGGCACCACCGATGCCGAGCAGAATACCAACAGGCCAGGGCATCTCCAGCCACTCGGCACCCTCGCTGTACCCCAGACCGATGGCGATCACCGCCAGCGTGGTCGCCGTCATCCATACGCAAGCGCCGAAAAACGCCAGATTCGGGCGGCGCAGCGGGGTGCGGAACATGCGTGGCACCATCCACATTGCCGCAGCGATACCTGCCATCGACAGCCAGCCGTAGGAGACCAGGTTCAGGTGCATGGTGCGCACCCGGCCGAAGGTCATCACTGCCGAGTCAGCGAGAAAGTCAGGCAAATGCAGTTTGAACGAGGAGATCAGGCCAAACAGGGAGCCGACGATCAACGCCAGTACCGCACCTGCCACCATCAGCACTACTACCTTGTGACCGGCCTCGTCGATCCGAGCACGGGCAGCGTCAAAGCCTTGTTGCTTGGCGTCCTTGTGTGACTGAAACGCGGTGGAGTCATCTGGCGTGCCGATTTCCCCCGGCTCAAAGATGGAGGCGGCGTCCTGCTGGTTGACGGAGAACTGGCGATTGGCAATCGCCCAGATCAGAAAACCCAGTGCGCCAAGGGAGGCGACGAAGCTGAGTGCTAGCAAGAGCCCCATGGTGGTCATGGCGAGATTCACTCCTTGCAGGTTTATTGTTATGGATTGCCCTGCGGTATTCAGGGGTAATCATCGGCGTCTGTACTCAGACTGCTTGATCATATTCAGAAACAATTAAGCGAGAATTAACGAGGAGCGGCAGGCACTGGAGGAGCATGAGGAAATGCAGTAACGGCTTTAGTTTCGCTTAATCGGGCAGGTGCATCCTTGCTGAAATGCATTGCTGGGGAGGAGTCGAAATTGTCTGTGTATCGACGCGCGCTTGCGGTTGTTTTGCTGTTTTCATGTTTCTTTGGTAGCGCATGGGCCAATGATGGCCTGTTCACCTGGGGACAGGAGCCCGAGCTGCTGGAGGCAGCGGAGGTCTTCGAGCTGACTGAGCTTCACCAGCAGGGTGACAGGGTCGACGCGGTCGGGCATGTTACCGATGGCTACTATGTTTATCGCCATTCGCTGAAGCTTCTTGACGGGCAGGGCGACCCGGTTGAGCTGGAGCTCACTGCAGGCACGGCCCAGCACGATGAGTTCTTCGGCGACACGGAAATCTACACAGGCGATATGCTGCGCCTGGCTTTTCCGGCACAGGTATCAGGCCCGCTGACGCTGCATTGGCAAGGCTGCGCAGAGGTGGGCTTCTGCTATCCCCCGCAAACCCTGCAGGTCGATCTGCCGACCAGCGGAGCGGGCGCTTCCCCGGTTCAAGACTCACCCACGCCGTCCCCCAGCCCAGATAACGCAACCCCGCATGCCGAGGTGGGCGAGGACCAGCAAGCTGCGCAGCGCCTCGCGACGCTCGGGCCGGTGTCCGGCACGCTGTTGTTCTTCGGCTTCGGCCTGTTGTTGGCATTCACCCCCTGCACTTTGCCGATGATTCCTATCGTCTCTAGCATGGTGGTTGGCAGTCAGGCCAAGCCAGGACGCGCTTTCGTTCTCTCACTGTTCTACGTAGTGGCAATGGCGGCGACCTACGCGGCCGTCGGCGTGGCCGCCGGGCTTGCGGGTGCCAATCTTCAGGCGACGCTGCAGTCGCCATGGCTGCTGGGTGCGTTTGCGGCGTTGTTCCTGATCCTGGCCAGCGCGCTGTTTGGCCTGTTTACCCTGCGCCTGCCCTCGGCACTGATGAATCGGGTCGAGTCGGCAGGGCGCGATCGGGCCGGGGGCAGCCTGGTCGGCGCCGCTGCCCTGGGCTTTCTGTCCGCTTTGCTGGTGGGCCCCTGCATGACCGCGCCGCTGGCGGGTGCGTTGTTGTATATCGGGCAAACCGGCAGTGCGGTCTATGGTGGTCTGGCCCTGTTTGCCCTCGGCCTCGGCATGGGGTTGCCGCTGTTGGCAATCGCAACCTTCGGGGCGCGCATCCTGCCCAAGCCTGGCGCCTGGATGGAGCGGGTAAATATTGCCTTCGGCTACCTCATGGTCGGCATGGCCGTAATGATGCTGGATCGGTTCCTGCCCGGTACCCTGAGTCTGCTTCTGTGGGGCGCCTGGATACTGTCAATCGCCATCGGCCTTCTGGCCTGGGCTCAGGGCGCGCTGGCCAAGCCGCGCCTAGTATGGACACTGCGTACCGGCGCAGCCTTCGTCGGGCTGTGGGCGGTACTGATGCTGCTGGGCGCGGCGTCGGGGGGCAGCTCGGTACTGCAGCCACTGGTGCATCTGGGCGGCGGTACGGCGGTAGCCTCTGCGGCAACCAAGCCGACCTATATCCAGGCCAAATCAGTGGAGGATGTGGATGCCCGTCTGGCAGAAGCAGCGGCACGGGGCGAGTGGACGTTGATCGACTTTTACGCTGACTGGTGCATCAGCTGCCATGTGATCGAGAGCCAGGTATTTGGTGATCCGGTGGTGGCGGAGCGCTTGGCACGCATGCAGATCGTGCGTCCAGATGTGACGCTCAACGATGCGACCGACCAGGCCCTGCTCAAGCACTGGGGCGTTATGGGGCCACCCACGCTCATTCTTGTGGGGCCGGATGGCACCGAGCGCCGCGACCTGCGCATGGTGGGCGAGGTCAACGCGAGTGAGTTTCTGGAACGTCTGAATGCAGCAGGCACACCATGATGAGTATCGGTCCGTTTCCCGTCAAAATTGTCGGCGTCTTCGCTGCCATATTGCTTGCCTGGCTGGTGACCCGCGCGGTTGCCAAGCGCCTGGCAGATGTTTCTCCCAAGCTGGCTGGCGCGGTGCTGTTCGATGCCGTGTTCTGGGGGGTGATAGCCGCCAGGCTGGGCTATATCGCCCAATGGTGGGAAGACTACTTCGCAACCCCCATGTCGATGCTTGCCATTGGCGACGGCGGATACTCATGGTGGATAGGGGTGCCGGCGGCGTTGGCGTTTGCCTGGTGGCGTACCCGTACGATGCGAGTGCGTCGCCCGGTACTGACAGGAATCGCGACCGGTGTCGCGGCCTGGTTCACGACCGGCTTGGTAGTGGGTCTGCTGCATCATTCGCCGCCCCTGCCGGAGCTGCACCTGGCGACGTTGGAGGAGCAACCCATCTCGCTGCTGTCCTACCAGGGCCGCCCGACCGTGGTCAATCTCTGGGCCACCTGGTGCCCACCCTGTCGCCGGGAAATGCCGGTGTTCGAGCAGGCTCAAGCAGCGTTTCCAGGGGTGAATATCGTCATGGTCAACCAGGGAGAAAGTGCCCAGCAGGCGCAAGCTTTCCTGGAAAGCCAGGGTCTGACCTTGAGCGATGTGCTGCTTGATCCGTTTTCCCGAACCATGCACGCCGTGGGTGCAAGAGCATTACCTACCACCTTGTTTTTTGATGCCGAAGGGCAACTGGTGGATTCGCATATGGGGGAGCTCACCATGGCCAGTTTCAAAAGCAATATGTCGCGTCATTTCGCGCAATCCGCGCAACTTGCTACAGACGAGGAGTAATCATGTTTTCAGGAGTTGTATTCGGCCAACGGCCACGCGTTGTTTTCGGTCTGGCAGCCGGCCTGATGTTGGTGGCTGGCTGTACACAGGCAGAGAATGGAGACCGGCCGCCAGCCATCAAGGCGTTGGAGGCCCAGGGGTTGACCATAACGCAGGAGTTCGATGTGAGCGGCGACCTGCGTGCCTTCGCCGGTGTCGCCGGTGATCAACCCATCGCGGTGTACATCACCAGTGACGGCAAGGCGATTGTGGGTACGCGGCTGGATGCCAATGGTGAGCCGATCGATGCCGCGACGCTTCAGGATCTGGTGGCCAAGCCGATGAGCGACAAAACCTGGGCGCAATTGGAAGACGCCACCTGGGTGCTGGATGGAGAGGCCGATGCGCCCCGTGTCGTCTATACCTTCAGCGACGCGAACTGCCCTTACTGCAATCGCTTCTGGGAAGCGGCCCGTCCCTGGGTGGACTCGGGCAAGGTGCAATTGCGCCATCTGCTGGTGGGCGTCATCAAGGCGGACAGCCCCGCCAAGGCAGCAGCCATTCTTGAAGCTCCCGATCCGTCAGCAGCGCTGGTGGAAAACGAAACGCATTTTGCTCAAGGCGGGATCACGCCGGCCAAGGGCGTTTCCAATAAGGTGCAGCAGATCCTCGACGATAACCAGATGCTCATGCACGCCACCGGCTTCCGCGGCACACCGGGCATCATCGTTCGGGAGAGCGATGGCCTGATCAGGAAGTTCAACGGCATGCCGCAGCCGGGGCAACTGGTCGAGGTATTGGGGGAGCGCTGACACCTGTCGGCACTACCCCGCGTGATGCAATCCTGAGGCTGGGTATCATCGATTCCAGGGCATTTTCATGAGTACGCGAGCGAGGCCGCAAAAACCAGAAATGCCCGCGAATACCAGTCCTGCGCCGACGAAACCGGAGAGCACGAGAAACCACGGCGAAAGCGTAACGCCGAGTACCGTTCCAAGTACAACCATTGAACCGGCGGCAATCTGCACTTGCCGCTGCAGTTCCATCGGTTGCGAGGCATCGCGGGTGACCGGCAGCCCGGCTTTCTTCCAGGCATCCAGGCCGCCTTCAAGCACATAGGCTTCACCGGCCACACAGGCGCCCAATATGTTCGCATTCATCTGGGTGCGGTGGCCGGACCGGCAGTGAAAAATGACCGCTGTCCCATCCTTCAGTGCGGTCTTGTCCGTAGCCAGTTGCTCCAGCGGAATATGACGGGCCTCGCTAATGTGTTCACGGGCATATTCATCCGCCGAGCGGATGTCCACGAGTATGGCGCCCTGATCCAGGTATTGATGGATCGTATGCGGGGAAACAGTCTTCAAAGACATAGATGAGCTCCTGTTAAGTGCTGGGGGCCTGGCAATACAATCTGTACAGCACCTGCATGACCTCCATCGCCTGAGGGCTGGCGATGCTGTAGTAAACCTGCTTGCCCTCACGGCGGGTGTTGACCAGGCCGTTGTGCCGCAGGACGGTGAGCTGTTGGGACAGGGTTGGCTGCTCTATGGCCGTTGCGTTGGCGAGATCGCCCACACAGTATTCACCTTGTGCCAACTGGCACAGCAGCAACAAGCGGTCAGGGTTAGCCAATACCTTCAACAAGCCACAAGCCTCCGTCGCATTGCGGCGAAGCGTATCGATATCGAGATCTACCATGTGGCTACCTGTCATTGAATCTGAATGCGTTGACAATACAGTTTATCTATATATATTTCAATATATTGTTAATTGGATGCAACCTCACCACCAGTCGAGATCACCCATGATATTTCGCCAGCTGTTCGACCCCCTATCCTCCACTTACACCTATCTGCTCGGATGCGAGGACACCAGGCAGGCTGTCCTGATCGATCCGGTTATTTCCGCAACGGAGCGCGATCTGCATGAATTGGCCGGGCTGGGCTTGAAACTGGCGTTTACGCTGGAGACCCATATACATGCCGACCATATCACCGCCGCATTGGAGCTGAAGCGCAAGACCGGTTGTCGTATTGCAGGCCCCGCCCTTGACCAATTGCCATGCACGGATGTGGGGATAGAAGAGGGTACTCCCTTCATGGTCGGCAGTCTGTGCTTCACACCCTTGCATACACCCGGACATACGGATGGGCACTTTGCCTACCTGCTGGGGGATCGCCTGTTCAGCGGGGATGCCTTGCTCATCGATGGTTGTGGCCGGACAGATTTCCAGAACGGCAGTGCCGATGAGCTGTTTCACAGCGTCAGGACCAAGCTTTTCGCGTTACCGGATGACACGCTGGTTTATCCCGGTCATGACTACCGTGGCCGCCGGGTCACTACCATTGCCCAGGAAAAGCAATGTAATCCCCGGCTGGGGGAAGCAATATCCCTGGAGCGCTTCAAGGAAATCATGGCGAGTCTGGACTTGCCGCACCCCACCTTCATTGACCATGCGGTACCGGGCAATCGTGAGTGCGGTGTATGTCCACCTGATCTCACGGATAACCTGCGTCGCTATTGCGAACAGATCGAGCAGAGTCCGCAGGGTTGATGGTCTGCCATTGATGCCGCCGCATCGGCTTGGCCGGATTCTGTTGTTGCCTACGGTAAGAATTCTTATCAAGATGCTCGGCGAACCTGTTCGAGATCTCTATGAATACGCCCGACCCTAGCCCCCCCAGTGATGATGATCTGCGCGCCATTGGCCGCTATCTGGACAGCCTGTGGCTGGAGCGTGGATTGGCCGCGCATACGCTGGAGGCCTATCGTACCGATCTTCACCTGCTGGCCGGTTGGCTCGTGGGGCGAGGTGGGCTGTATGAGGTCAGTCGGGGGGATTTGCTGGAGCACCTGGCCTGGCGTATCAACGCCGGCTATCAGGCCCGCTCCACCGCCCGGTTATTATCCTGCCTGCGCGGCTTCTACCGGCATGCGCTGCGTGAAGGACTGATAAGGGAAGACCCGACCCTGGATATCGCTATGCCCCAGCTCGGCAGGCCATTACCCGAAACGCTCAGTGAGGCGGACGTGGAGGCGCTGCTGGCGGCGCCGGATATTGCAGACAGCCTCGGCCTGCGGGATCGCTGCATGCTGGAGGTGCTCTACGCCTGTGGGCTGCGCGTCAGCGAGCTGGTCGGGTTGCGGCTGGATCAGTTGAATCCGCGCCAGGGGGTGCTGCGGATTACCGGCAAGGGTAGCAAGGAGCGGTTGGTGCCGCTGGGTGAGGAAGCCCTGGTCTGGATCGAGCGCTACTGCGAGGAGGCGCGGCCGCCGCTGCTCAAGGGCAGACCCAGCGATGTGCTGTTTCCCAGTCAGCAGGCGCGGCAGATGACCCGGCAGACCTTCTGGCATCGGATCAAGCTGCATGCGCAGCAGGCAGGGATTCGCAGCCCGCTGTCGCCGCATACATTACGCCATGCCTTTGCCACCCATCTGCTCAATCACGGGGCTGATCTACGGGTGGTGCAGATGCTGCTCGGTCACAGCGACCTGTCCACCACCCAGATCTATACCCATGTGGCCCGACACCGGTTGCGCGAGCTGCATGCCAGTCATCATCCCCGTGGGTGAGAAAACCGTTTCATGATAAGCTTGCCCGTCATCAAGAGGATTGATCAATGCGACTGAAACATCTGACAGCCGGCCTGCTCGCCCTGTGCGCCACCCAGGTCTGGGCTGATGTGGAGCAGAGCATCCGGCAGAGTCTGGATAAGCTGAACTTTCCCATGGCGGTGTCGGCGATTTCCGAGACGCCGGTCAATGGTCTGTATCAGATCCAGTTGGATAACGGTCGCGTACTGTACGGCAGTGCCGATGGCAAATATCTGGTGCAGGGCGCGCTGATTGCCGTCAATGACGGGCAGCCGCGCAACCTGACCGCTGAAGTCGAGGCTAAGGCCATCGGCGAGGTGATCAATGGCATTCCGCGTGAGGATCTGGTGATCTTCGCGCCCGAGCAGCCGAAAACGCATATTACGGTGTTCACCGATGTGGATTGCGGCTATTGCCGCAAGTTGCACGAAGAAATCGGTGACTTGAACGAGCTGGGTATCGAAGTGCGCTACGCTGCCTTCCCCCGCGCCGGTGTTGATAGCAAGACCGCAGAAGTCATGGGCTCGATCTGGTGTGCGGACGACCGCCAGGCAGCAATGACCCGCGCCAAACAGGGCAAGTCGGTAACGCCGGTCACCTGCGAGAATCCGGTAGCCGAGCAGTATCAGCTGGGCGCGCAGGTCGGTGTGCAGGGCACGCCGGCGATCTTCATGGCCAATGGGACGCTGGTGCCCGGCTACAAGCCGGCGCAGGCACTGGCGCAAGAGGCCATTGCCAATCAATAACAGCTCATCACGGATGGGCTGATCAACGCAGTTACTACAACATAGAGAAACGTGGGGGCTTGGTTTGAAACCGGTCAAAGTGGGTATATGTGGTCTGGGCACCGTTGGCGGTGGCACCTTCAATGTTCTGCAGCGCAACGCCGAGGAGATTGCCCGCAGGGCAGGCCGGGCGATCGAGGTGACCCATATTGCCACCCGGCACCCGAACCCCTCCTGCAATGTCGGTGACCATGTCCAGGTATGTGATGACGCCTTGGCGCTGGCCAGCAACCCGGATATCGATGTCATCGTCGAGCTGATCGGTGGCTACGACCTGGCGCTGAAGATCGTCATGCAGGCGATTGCCAATGGCAAGCATGTGGTCACTGCCAACAAGGCGCTGATTGCCGTGCATGGCAACGAGATTTTCGCCGCGGCCCGCGAGAAGGGCGTGATGGTGGTGTTCGAAGCGGCGGTAGCTGGCGGCATTCCGATCATCAAGGCGCTGCGCGAAGGGCTGGCGGCCAACCGCGTCCAGTGGCTGGCGGGCATCATCAACGGCACCGGCAACTTCATCCTTACCGAGATGCGCGACAAGGGCCGGACCTTCGCCGATGTGCTGGCTGAAGCCCAGGCGCTGGGCTATGCCGAGGCGGATCCGACCTTTGACGTGGAAGGCATCGATGCTGCGCACAAGCTGACCATTCTGGCGTCGCTGGCGTTCGGTATCCCGCTGCAGTTCGACAAGGCCTACACTGAAGGCATTACCAAGCTGACCACCGCTGATGTGAACTACGCCGAAGCCTTCGGCTACCGCATCAAGCACCTGGGTATCGCCCGGCGCACCGCTGATGGTGTCGAGCTGCGCGTGCACCCGACGCTGATTCCGGCGGACCGTCTGCTGGCCAATGTACATGGCGTGATGAACGCGGTGATGGTCAACGGCGATGCGGTCGGCTCGACCTTGTATTACGGCGCCGGTGCCGGTGCGGAACCCACCGCGTCCGCGGTGGTGGCGGATATCATCGATGTGGCCCGCGCCATGGCCACTGAGCCGAGCAGCCGGGTGCCGCATCTGGCCTTCGGTGCCGACACGCTGTCTGATCTGCCCGTATTGCCGGTGGGCGACGTAGAAACTGCCTACTATCTGCGGCTGCAGGCGCAGGACCGCCCTGGCGTTCTGGCGCGAGTGGCAAGCATCCTGTCCGAGCGTGGCATCAATATCGAATCGATCATGCAGAAGGACGTCGAGGAACAGGACGGTCTGGTGCCGATCATCATCCTCACTCATCGGGTCCGCGAGCAGAGCATGAACGACGCCATCGCCGCCATGGAAGCTCTGGATGAAGTCGCCGGACCGCTGATGCGAATCCGCGTAGAACAATTGGACTAAACCGAGCTGGGAGTGGAGAGCCGACGTGCTGCCAGCGTCAGGCTCCTGCTTCAAGCCAAAACCTGAAGGGTTTTGTAATGCGTTATATCAGCACTCGCGGCCAGGCGCCGGCTCTGAATTTCGAAGACGTGTTGCTGGCCGGCCTGGCCAGCGATGGTGGCCTGTATGTGCCGGAGAACCTGCCGCGCTTCACCCAGGAAGAGATCGCTTCCTGGGCCGGCCTGCCGTACCACGAACTGGCTTTCAACGTGATGCGTCCGTTCGTTGCCGGCAGCATTGCCGATGCCGACTTCAAGGCGATCCTCAAGGATACCTACGGCGTGTTTGCCCACAATGCGGTGGCGCCGTTGCGTCAGCTGGATGCCAACGAATGGGTGATGGAGCTGTTCCATGGCCCGACCCTGGCATTCAAGGATTTCGCCCTGCAGTTGCTGGGCCGCCTGCTTGATCACTTCCTGACCAAGCGTGGCGAGCGCGCAGTGATCCTCGGCGCTACGTCCGGTGACACCGGCTCGGCCGCCATCGAAGGCTGCCGCCGCTGCGAAAGTGTGGATATCTTCATCCTGCATCCGCACAACCGGGTATCCGAGGTGCAGCGCCGGCAGATGACCACTATCCTCGGCGACAACATCCACAATATCGCCATCGAAGGCAACTTCGACGATTGCCAGGAGATGGTCAAGGCCAGCTTCGCCGATCAGGGCTTTCTCAAGGGCAACCGGCTGGTCGCAGTCAACTCGATCAACTGGGCGCGGATCATGGCGCAGATCGTTTACTACTTCCATGCTGCCCTGCAGCTGGGCGGCCCGCAGCGCTCCATGGCGTTCTCGGTACCGACCGGCAATTTCGGCGATATCTTCGCCGGCTATCTGGCGCGCAACATGGGTCTGCCGATCAGCCAGTTGGTAGTGGCTACCAACCGCAACGATATCCTGCACCGCTTCATGAGCGGCAACCGCTACGACAAGGACACCCTGCATCCGTCGCTGTCGCCATCGATGGACATCATGGTGTCGTCCAATTTCGAACGCCTGCTGTTCGACCTGCATGGCCGCAACGGTGCGCTGGTCAAGGAGTTGATGGACAACTTCAAGCAGACCGGCAAGCTGACCGTGGAGGATGAGCGCTGGACCGAGGCCCGTCGTCTGTTTGATTCACTGGCAGTGGACGACGCAGCTACCTGCGCGACCATCGCCGACGTCTATCGCGATTGTGGCGAATTGCTCGACCCGCACACAGCCATCGGGGTTCGCGCTGCCCGTGAATGCCGGCGCAGCATGGCCACGCCGATGATCACCCTGGGTACCGCGCATCCGGTCAAGTTCCCGGAAGCCGTGCGCAAGGCCCAGGTGGAGGAACCGCATCTGCCGGCGCATCTGGCAGATTTGTTCGAGCGTGCCGAGCGTTGCAGTGTGTTGCCCAATAGCCTGACCGACATCCAGCAGTTCGTGGCGGCCCATGGCAATCGGGGCAAGCCGCTGTAACGCGCAGCCGTACTTTGCCCGGGCTAGTAGCGTGCCTGTTCTGCAGAGGGGCACGCTGCAGGCCCGCACGTGTAGCGCAGGTGCGCGGCGCCTTCAAAACGGTGCGCTTTAAACGGGCGCATTGGTTGGCGGAAGGCTGGTCCGCTTTTCGGGTTGTCGGGCACCTGCTCGACGACGGGGCAGCAGAACACTGGTATGGCCGTGGTTCCTCACTACCGCTATGACCTCACGCCCCGTTGCACTCTCCATCTTCTGAAACTTTCTGCAACGCCCCACGCCAATTTCACTGGCACCAACCGCTGCCCTTCGTTGTCCGACATCTCAGGGAGGCTTTGAACAAGTCCAAGTCGTCTCCCCAGCCTCGCTCCCCGGCCAGGTTCACTGACTCGCGAGATGAGAGGAGTTGACTCGGCATGCTCTGGTTTCTGGTGCTGCACATCATTGCGCTGGTGTTCTGGGTGGCTTCGTTGCTGTATCTCCCGGCCTTGATTGCCGGACACGAAGCCCGACGCTCGCCGGTAGAAGTGCGCGTCAATCCCCACAATTCCATCGAACGCTTCGTTTTCACCCGGATTGCCACCCCCGCTGCGCTATTGGCGATCATCGCTGGCACCTTGGTATTTGTGGTTGATGGCACCGTGGATGGCTGGCTGGTGGCCAAGCTGACGGTGGTGACCGCGTTGGTGGTCTGCCATGTCCTGGTTGGGCTGCTGGTGTTGCGCATGGAGCAGAAGGAAGATCGTCCCCTGCGAGGCTGGTGCATCACCGTGGCGGTGGTCTGCTGTGGGCTTTTCTCGTTGATTCTCTGGCTGGTGTTGGCCAAGCCGGCCGTGGAGCTGCCGCTATGAGGGGGATATCGCGGCAGCTCAACCATTCATTCCGGCTGGGCCGGCTCCGGCGCTTCTTCAAAATCAACCCCGACGGCATGGTCATAGACCAATTGACCACCGAGCAGGCTGGTAGCGCCGATAGCCAGGCCGCTCAACACCGACAGGAACAGTCCCCAGGGCAGGATGGCCGCCTCGGCTTCGCCAATGCGCATCAGCCAGTTCAGCGACGCCAGCGACAACAGCATCACTGCCAGCACAGCATGGCACCAGGCGGTGATCAGCCGGCGGATCTGCGGCACGATCAACAGGTCCAGCAAGCCGACGGTGCCCGAGACCCAGCCGCCGAGCGTACCCACGCCGGCCAGCCAGAGCCCGGCCCTGGCCCAGAATTGATCGCCGGTAAGCACAAAGCCGATATCGGTGCCGATCAGCCCGATCAGCGCAGCGACGGGGAAGTGAATGAGCATGGGATGAATCGGGTGACCGCCAATCGACATTTTGCTGGCGATGGATTCGGACATCATGGAAAAGAACCTCCTGAACAACCAAACCGGCCACGTATTGGCCGGAGCCCTGCGTCAAGCCTAGCAGCCTGGGTCGGTCTCGGCCTGCTGAGTGGCTGCACTGGCCCATACTCGGCGCTGGACCCTGCCGGACCCTCTGCGGCCGGCGCGGCTGGATTGTGGTGGGCCATGGCCGGATTTTCCGTGGTCACCCTGGTGGTCGTGGCGTCGTTATGGCTGTATGCGCTGCGCCGCCGGCCGGGTGAGGTATCGGATGAACAGGCCCAGCGAATCCAGAATCGCTGGGTCATCGGTGGTGGGCTGATTCTGCCGATTGTCAGTATCACCGCGTTGCTGGCCTTCGGTATCCCCATCGGTCATCGCATGCTGCCGCTGCCTTTGGTCGAGGAAGAGCCTCTGCGTATCGATGTCACCGCACGGCAATGGTGGTGGGATGTCAGCTATCCCGCCAGTGGCATCCGCCTGCGTGATGAATTGCATATCCCGGCGGGTATGCCGGTGGACCTGCATCTGACCAGCGAGGATGTGATCCACTCCTTCTGGGTGCCGCGGCTGGGGGGCAAACTGGACATGCTGCCAGGGCGGACCAATGTGTTGCGCCTGGAGGCTGACGAGCCGGGCCTGTATTACGGTCAATGTGCAGAGTACTGCGGTACCGGTCACGCGCACATGAAATTCACTGTGCGGGCCCACGCGCCGGGCGAGTTCGACGCCTGGCTGGAAGGAGCGACGGTCGATGAGTGAGCAGCAGAAACACAGTGCCCAACTGCACGAGCAATTTGACCGGGTATGGGGCAACCTGCCGGGCTTCGGTCAGCTGGCGGCGGTCAACCACACCTCGGTGGGGCTGCGATTCGTTGTTACCGGGTTGTTCTTCTTCCTGGTCGGCGGCGTACTTGCCATGCTCATGCGGACGCAGTTGGCCTTGCCAGAGCAGGAGATCATCGGTCCCGAGTTGTACAGCCAGCTGTTTACCATGCACGGCACCCTGATGATGTTCCTGTTCGCCATCCCGATTCTGGAAGGGGTGGCGATGTATCTGATCCCCAAGATGGTGGGCGCCCGCGACCTGGCATTTCCCCGGCTTGGCGCCATGGGCTATTACTGCTACCTGTTCGGCGGGTTGATCATCCTGTCGAGCCTGGCCCTGAGCATTGCGCCGGATTCAGGCTGGTTCATGTATACACCGTTGAGCAGCAGCACTTTTTCACCGGGGCCGGGATCGGACTTCTGGTTGCTGGGCATCACCTTCGTCGAGATCTCTTCGATGACGGGGGCGATCGAACTGGTCATCTCGATTCTACGCACCCGTAGCAACGGCATGAGCTTGCGGCGGATGCCGATCTTCTGCTGGTACATCCTGGCCATGGCGCTGATGATCGTGTTCGGTTTCCCGCCGCTGATTCTCGGCAGTATCCTGCTGGAGCTGGAGCGGGCGGCGGGTCTGGTGTTCTTCGAAGTAGCCGGCGGCGGTGATCCGCTGCTGTGGCAACACCTGTTCTGGCTGTTCGGCCATCCGGAGGTGTACATCATCTTCCTCCCTGCGGCAGGTATCGTTTCGACCCTGATTCCGGTCTTCGCCCGGCGGCCCATTGTTGGCTATCGCTGGATAGTGCTGGCAGTCATCGTCATGGGCTTCATCAGTTTCGGGTTGTGGGTGCACCATATGTTCACGGTCGGCATACCGCAGCTGGCCCAGGCATTCTTTTCTATGGCCAGCATGCTGGTGGCGATCCCCACGGCGATTCAGGTATTTGCCTGGCTGGCCACCCTGTGGACCGGGCGGGTGGTGTGGAATCTGCCGATGCTGTGGATTCTCGGGTTTCTTATCATCTTTGTTGCCGGTGGCCTGACCGGGGTGATGCTGGCGCTGGTGCCCTTCAACTGGCAGGTGCATGACACTCACTTCGTGGTGGCGCACATGCATTACGTGCTGGTGGGCGGCATGCTGTTCCCGCTGATCGCCGGGCTCTATTACTGGCTGCCCCATGTGTCCGGCCGCATGCCCTCGGATATGCTGGGGCGCTGGGCTTTCTGGCTGGTATTCATCGGCTTCAATATGACCTTTCTGCTGATGCACCTCACGGGGCTGCTGGGCATGCCGCGCCGGGTCTACACCTACGAGGCCGGACTGGGCTGGGATTGGCTGAATCTGCTGTCGTCCATCGGTGGTTTCGTCATGGCCATCGGCATTGCCATGTTCCTGCTGGATATCTTCCTGCACTTTCGCTTCGGCCGCCGCGCACCACGTAATCCCTGGGGGGCGGATAGCCTGGAATGGGCGGTCGCCATGCCGGTGACCACCTATAACTTCATCAGCCTGCCGGATATCCGCAGCCGCCATCCACTCTGGCACAACCCGCAATTGCCCTTCGAGATAGAGGAGGGCAAGCATGCCATGGCAGTCATTCGCCACGGGCGGCGGGAGACCTGGGGTTCGGACGCGGTTACCGGGCGTGTGCGGGAGGTAGTGCACCTGCCGAGCCACTCCTGGATTCCGCTGCAGGCCGGGGTGGTGCTGGCCATTGTCTGCCTCAGCCTGCTGCTCAAGACCTACTGGCTGGCATTGGGCGCGACGCTGGTGGCCGCCTTCATCATGCTGCGCTGGAGCTGGGTCAATGGCGCTCATCCGGACATGGCGCCGGTGCGGGACGACGACCCAAGCGATCCGCCGCTGCACTCACGCACCCATGATGGTCCCGGCCGCTGGGGCATGCTGGTGACGTTGATGGCCAACGGCTCGTTCTACGCCTCCCTGTTGTTTGGCTGGTTCTACTTGTGGACGGCCTCTCCGCAATGGCAGGCGCCGGAGCAGGGGCCATTGGCGCTGATGCCGCTACTTGCCAGCGGGGTGCTGCTCAGTCTGGCGGTAGTCGTTTATCAGTGGCTGACGCAGCGGCTGCGCCGGGGTGTCACTCGTCATTTGCAGGGCGGCCTATGGATAAGCGCGGGGATCGGGTTGATTCATGTGGCGGTGCTGGTATGGCTGATGCTGGCTGCGGAGCTGACGCCTACCCAATCGGCCCACGATTCGGTCCTGGCGGTAATGCTTGGCTATCTGTTATTCCACGGGGCTCTGTCGGCAGTTGCGACGGCGATGCAGGCCGTACGGGTGCGCTTTGGCTACGTCAGTGCGCAGCTGCCCTACGAGCCGTTGGTGCTGCAGCCGTTCTGGAGTTACACGCTCGGCGTATTCTGGCTCAGCTTCGCTGCCTTCATTTTGCTGCCGATGGCCTGGTAAGGAGCGCCCATGACTTTTCCGCCCTGGCATCCCATCCACCTGATCACCGGCCTGACAGTATGGGCTATCTGGTTCGTGGTGCTCTATGGCGGGCTTTCAGTAGCCTGCGAAGTGGTGCCGCCGGACCCGACCCGGGGGCCGCTGAACTGGCTCAACGCGTTGCTCTGGCTATCCACTCTGGTGGTAGTCGGCGTGCTCGGCTGGGCTGCCTGGCATTGCGCTCGTGGCACTCCCGAGAACACCCAGCCGAACCGACGTTTCGTCGCCCGGACCTCGGCCGGGCTTTACTTTCTATCCGCCTTCGCCACGTTGGTAGTGGCGGTACCAGTCTGGTTTCTGCCGCCATGCATATGACCTATCGCATCCCATGCGCCATGGCCCTGGTCCTGCTGACGCTCAGTCCCAGGGCCATGGCGCACAGCCCCCTCGACAGTGACGGCTCCGACCTGATCAGTGCGCTGATCAGTGTTGGCATGCTGTTGACGTTCTGGCTGCTGTTCCTGGTTGGCCAGTTGCGGCGCCCGACACGCTGGTGGCAGTCGCTGTGCTTTCATCTGGGGTCAGCGATATGCCTGTTCGCCATCGCCGGCCCGCTGGATGAATGGGCTGAGACCAGCGCCTCGGCTCACATGACCCAGCACATGTTGTTCATGGTGGTGATCCCGCCGCTGTGGGTGCTGGCCCAGCCACTGGCACAGATGATCAGCAGCGGCGGCCAGCTGGTTCTGCTGTTCTATCGCGGGCTGTTGAAACTCGCGCACTGGCCGATGGCGATGGCCTGGTTGCATGGGCTGATCCTCTGGTTCTGGCACATGCCGTACTTCTATGTTCTGGCGCTGGAGAACCCTTGGTGGCACGCGGTGGAACATCTGATGTTCATTCTTTCCGCCGGGCTGTTCTGGTGGTCGGTGTTACAGAGCCGCCATTCGGGCGGACCGTGGGCGCTGCTTGCCCTGCTATTCACGCTGATGCATACCGGGGTGCTGGGCGCGATTCTCACCTTCGCCCAGGCGCCTTTCTACGGCGACGCCCGCGACCTGCAGGACCAGCAGCTCGCCGGACTCATCATGTGGGTTCTCGGTGGTCTGCCCTATATCGCGGCGTCGGCGTGGATCGGCCTGCGCTGGTATCGGCAGCTGGATCGCACGATGCGGTTGGGCGCCGGGGAGGACAATGCATGAAGCAGCAACCGAGCAGTCTGGAACAGTTGCTCGACCGCATGGACGAAGCCGGGGAAGGGGAGGAGGCGGTGTCGCTGGATAAGCTGATGGAAACCATCGGCAAGCGTTCCTTCGGCCCGATATTGCTGCTGATCGGTCTGATTCTCATATCACCGCTGAGCGGCATCCCCACGCTGCCTTCGACCATGGGAGTGGCGGTTTTCCTGATCGCGATGCAGATGCTGGTACTGCGTAAACACATCTGGCTACCGGGGTGGATTCTGCGACGCAAGATCGGGCAGCAGAAACTCGCCAAAGCGTCGCAATGGCTGCGGCGCCCCGCGCGTTTTGTCGACCGCCTGGTAAAGCACCGATTGAACATCCTGGTGGATGGCCCCGGCAGCTGGCCCATCGCGCTGGTCTGTCTGGTATTGGCGGTGACCCTGCCTCTGCTCGAGCCCGTGCCCTTCGCCGCGAGCAGCGCCGGGCTGGCATTGACCTGTTTCGGCCTGGCGATGACCGCCCATGACGGGGTACTGGCGCTGCTGGCTTACAGCATCACTCTCGGCGTCGGTTGGCTGATTGCCAATAGCTTCATGTAATGGGAACTGATACAGGGCTTGGCTACCTAAACCTTAGTATCGAAAACCGCAACGGTTTGCCGCTATATCGATTAAGGGAGACTGCAGGATGACGATAGGTTTGAAGCGCCTGATGTGTTCTATCTGGCTGGTGATACCGTTGACTGCCGGAGCGGAGGAATTTCAGTTCCAGGCGGTAATCGACAAGGCCGAGTCATTGGCAGACAGCGCCTGGAAGGCGCCCCCGCAAGTGCCGCGCTTTCTCCAGGAACTGAGCTATCACGATTACCAGAGTATCCGCTTCAAGCCCGAGAGCAGCCTGTGGCGAGAAGAAAAGCTCCCCTTCAATCTGATGCTGATTCCGCCGGGGTTGTTCTACCACCATGCGGTGCGCATCAACCTGATCGAGGGCGGCGAGGCGCAGCCGCTGGCCTTCGACAAGACGCAATTCAGCTATCCCAACAGCGAAGTGGAGAAGCTCATGCCAGCCGATCTCGGCTTTGCCGGCTTCAAGCTGACCTTTCCCTTCGATGCGCCGGATATCCAGAATCAGTTCCTGGTGTTTGCCGGTGCCAGTTATTACCGGGCGGTGGGTCGACACAACAACTTTGGCCTGTCGGGCCGGGGTATCGCCGTCAATACCGGCTTGCCCAGCGGCGAGGAGTTTCCTTCCTTTATCGAATTCTGGCTGGAGAAGCCCGCCGCAGACGCCGAGACGCTGACCTTTTACGGGCTGCTGGATGGCAAGAGTCTGACCGGGGCCTATCGCTTCACCGTGACTCCCGGTGATGAAACGGCGCTGCAGGTCGAGTCGGTACTGTTTCCACGCCAGGCCATCGAGCTGGCGGGTGTGGCGCCGCTGACCAGCATGTTCTACTACGGCCAGAACACGCTGCGCCCGGACGGTGAATGGCGACCAGAGGTGCATGACAGCGATGGGCTGCTGATCCATGACGGCGCCAGTGATGAATGGTTGTGGCGTCCGCTGAACAACCCGGCCACCCTGACCATGGACTACTTCGGCACTCACAACGTGCGTGGCTTCGGACTGTTCCAGCGTGACGCCGATTTCGGCAGCTACATGGACCCGGAAGCGGGCTACGACACGCGGCCCAGTGCCTGGATCGAGCCGCAGGGCGACTGGGGCAAGGGGCATGTGGTGCTGACCCAGCTACCGACGCCGGATGAGACCAATGACAATATAGTGGCGTTCTGGACTCCCGACGGTGGACTCTCGGCAGAAGGTCCGCACCGGTTCGACTATATCGCCCGCTTCGGCATGGCCGACCTGGTGGACAGCCCCATGGCTCAGGCGGTGGACAGCTTTCTTGGCGACGGCACTCGCATCGGCGGGGGAGATGTCGAGGGCGCAGTGCGGGTGGTTGTCGACTTTGCCGGCGGCCCGTTGTCGGACTATCCCACCGAGGCTCCGGTAGCCGCCGACGCCACCGCCCTGGAGGATGGTGAGCTGATCGAACAGTTCGTCGAGTATGTTCCCGCCCTTGAGCGTTGGCGGTTGTCGATGTTGGTGAAGCCGGCACCGGATCGTCCGCTATCGGTACGCGCCTTCCTGCGCGAAGGTGACCAGACCCTGAGCGAAACATGGACCTATCAGCTCGCACCCGGCAGTGATGTATTGAATGTCATCAAATAACCTGTGGAGACGGCATGCACACAACGGTTGCTGAATTCACCCTGCGCCGGGTACTCGCCTGGCTGCATTGGGCGGGCCGGGAGCCGACGCCGGAGGTGCAGGCGGCAGTCCTGCGGACCATGGCGGATAATCTGACGGTCCCTGCGGACGAATTGTTCGACCTCTGCCTGCAGCCCATGCGGAGCGGGATCGAGCCGCAGCCGATAGCGCCAGCGACTCCACCTCTGCGGCGTGGCAGTATCGGTTACGGGGATTACTGATGATGCCGGCTGCGGTGGAAACCGGCACGGCGGATGCCGTCGCGAGCCGTCGCCGCTGGCGTACAGCGGCCTGGTTGCGGCGCAGCTGTTTATTGGTACTGGTAATCGGGCAAACGCTGCTGGCCAGCTGGTTCATGCTGTCGATCCTGCCCTACAACGGCGGCAACGCCGTGGAAATCGGCATGCTGGGGTTGTTTGCTCTGCTGTTCGCCTGGATTTCCTTTGGCTTCTGGATCGCCGTTGCCGGCTTCGTCCTGCGGCGTCTGGGTGGTGATCGGCAGTCGCTGCTGCAACAACAGGACGCCGCTACCCTGGCCGCCACGCCGCTGGCGCGCACGGCAATTCTGATGCCGATCTATCATGAGCCGATCGAGCGCAGTCTGGGCGGGCTGAGCGCGGTCTACCGCAGTCTCGAACGCACCGGCCAGTTGGAACACTTCGATTTCTTCATCCTGTCTGATAGCCGGGAGCCGGACACCTGGCTGCGAGAGCAGGCGGCCTGGGCGCAGTTGGTGGACAAGCTGGGTGCGGCAGGGCGGCTGTTCTACCGCCGGCGTAAGCTCAACCTGAACTACAAGAGCGGCAACGTCGGCGACTTCCTGCGCCGCTGGGGGCGGGATTACGATTATATGGTGGTGCTGGACGCCGACAGCCTGATGGGCGGTGACACGCTGGTAACCATGGTGCAGTTGATGCAGCGCCACCGCATGGTCGGCATTTTGCAGACCAGTCCGCAACTGCTCAACGGCCGCTCGTTATTCGCCCGGATTCAGCAGTTCTCCAGTCAGTTATATGGTCCATTGTTCACTACCGGGCTGGCCGCGGTGCAGCTGGGCGAGGCGGCTTTCTGGGGGCATAACGCTATCTTGCGGATCAAGCCCTTCATGGCCCATTGCGGCCTGCGCAAGCTGCCGGGGTGGGGGCTGTTCCGTGGTCCGATCATGAGTCATGACTTTGTCGAGGCGGCTTATCTTGGGCGCGCCGGCCATGAAGTCTGGCTGGAACCGGGATTGCAGGACAGCTGGGAGGAGTCGCCGCCATCACTGGTGGATGAGCTGACCCGCGACCAGCGCTGGGTCAAGGGCAACATGCAGCATCTGTGGCTGATGCTCGGCAGTCGCCGGCTCCGGTTTGCCCATCGCATGGCCTTTCTCAACGGCATCATGTCCTATCTGGCGTCGCCACTGTGGCTGGCCTTTCTGGTCCTGACTACCATCGCTACCACCCGCATGGTGTTGTGGCCCATCAACTATTTCCCCGACCCGCACCAGTTGTTTCCGCTGTGGCCACAATGGCAGCCGTTGCGCGCAGCGACGCTGGTAGGCTGCACCCTTGGCCTGCTGTTTCTACCCAAGTTTCTCGGCCTGGCGGATGCGGCATTGACGCAGCGGGTTCGTGCGTTCGGCGGCTTCTTTCGGCTGTTGGGCAGCGTATTGCTGGAGATAGTGGTGTCGGCCATGCTGGCGCCGATCCGCATGCTGTCACATTCGCGGTACGTGACCGCGGCACTGTTCAATATCAAACTGCGCTGGGCCGGGCAGAACCGGACCAGCGAGACCGGCTGGGTCGAGGCCCTGGTCTATCAGGCGCCGGGCTCGATTCTCGGGCTGGCCTGGGCGCTGTTCGCGCTCTGGCTGAAGCCGATGTTCTTTTATTGGTCACTGCCGGTGGCGTTGCCGCTGATCTTCGCCGCGCCGATTTCAGTGATCCTCAGCCGGGTGCAGCTGGGCCAGCGCCTGCGCCGGCGTGGCTGGCTGATGACCGCCGAGGAAGCCTATGGCTCGAAGTTGCTCGAGGAGATGATGCGCAGCCCGCTGGAAGGCATCCAGCAACCCGGTTTCTGCGAATCGGTGATCCATCCCCGGCATAACCGGTTGCAGGTAGCGTTGGCTCGCGCTGCGCCGGCGGGGCCACGGCGTCAGCGGTTGGATGCTTTGGCGCAGCGCTGTCTGGAGCAGGGGCCCGGTGCGCTGGACCGTACCGAACAGAGCCTCCTGGCGCAGGATGCCGAAGCCATGGCCTGGCTGCATCACCAGGTCTGGCGCGTCGCACCCGGCACGGTATGGGGGCGCCTGCTGCGGCGGGAAATTACCCGGCAGCCAGTGCCGCGGCGGACGGTTTCCTGACTGCTATGCTGAGGGTTCCTACCGACGATGCGGACTCGGCAATGGACGTTTTCGATATCATCCTGGTTACCCTGGCCAGCGAGTTCTCCGACCTGACCGATGTGGAGCAAGCGACTCGGGTCGCGTTGCGGCTGCTGGTCGCTGCGCTGTTGGGTGGTTTGCTCGGTTACGAACGGGAAACCCATGGCAAGGCGGCCGGCATCCGCACGCATATGCTGGTGTGCATGGGGGCTGCATTGTTCGTGCTTGGCTCCGAACTGGTCGGTGCCGGTGATGATGCCATGAGCCGGGTGGTGCAGGGGATCGTCGCCGGCATCGGCTTTCTCGGTGTGGGCACCATCATCAAGGGCAGCAGCATGGGTGAGGTCAAGGGCCTGACCACTGCTGCCGGGGTCTGGATGACCGCTGCGGTAGGTGTCTGCGTGGGGCTCGGCCTGGAAGCCACCGCGGTGCTGGCCACTCTGCTGATGCTGTTCATCCTGCATGTCCTGCCGTATTTTCTCGAGGGAGTGGAACGCAAGCCGGATGAGTGACGCTGCCTTCGGCGGTGCTGGTAGGGCGAGGCAGGACGTTTTGCGCTACACTGCCGGCCCCCAGAACCAGGATATCCAGCCCCATGGCGCTCCAGTCCGTTCCCTGTAAAGTCCATCTCAATATCACCGATACCGATCGCGGCGTTTATGAAGATCTGCGTATCACGGTGGCTCGGCACCCATCGGAAACCGGCCAGCGCCTGGCCGCGCGTATTCTTGCCTACGCGCTCTGGTATCAGGAGCGGCTGGCTTTCGGGCGCGGCCTGTCCGAGGTCGACGAGCCGGCATTGTGGCACAAGAGCCTGGATGACCGGATCGAGCACTGGATCGAGGTTGGCCAGCCGGATGCGGAGCGCCTGACCTGGTGTTCGCGGCGTGCCGAGCGGGTCTCACTGCTGGCCTATGGCAACACGCGGGTGTGGGCGGGCAAGGTGATCCCCGCCGTGGCCAACCTGAAGAATGTGAATATCACCGCGCTCCCCCAGGAGCCGCTGGACGCCCTGGCCAATGAACTGGGGCGGACCATCGAATGGGGTGTGATGATTGCCGATGGTGTGCTCTACGTCAGCGATGCCGATACCCAGCACGAGTTCGTGCTCGAATGGTTGTTGGGAGAGCGCTGAGCACCATGCGTATCGAGACTCGCGTTGCTCCCGCCGAACTGCCGGACCTGGGAGAACTGCCACCGCTGCTGACCCGCCTGTACGCCGCGCGCGGCGTGCAATCGGCGGCGGAGTTGGACCGCAGCCTGAAAGCGCTGCTGCCCTGGACGCTGTTCAAGGGTATGGAGCAGGCGGTGGCGGTGCTGCGCGAGGCGTTGGAGCAGCACCAGTCGATATTGATCGTCGGCGATTTCGATTGCGATGGCGCTACCGCCAGCAGCGTTGCGGTACTCGGGCTGCGGGCGCTGGGCGCGGCCCAGGTCGACTATCTGGTGCCCAACCGGTTCGAGTATGGCTACGGCCTGACTCCGGAAATTGTCGAGGTGGCGCTGACCAGGCAGCCTGACGTGCTGGTGACCGTGGATAACGGCATTTCCAGCATCGATGGCGTGGCGGCCGCCAAAGCGGCTGGTCTCAAGGTGGTCGTTACCGATCATCATCTGCCCGCCGAGCAACTGCCCGCGGCCGACGCCATCGTCAACCCCAGCCAGCCCGGCTGTGATTTTCCCAGCAAGGCAATTGCCGGCGTCGGTGTGATCTTCTATGTACTGATGGCTCTGCGCACCGCGCTGCGCGACAGTGGCTGGTTCAATGCGCAGCGTCCCGAGCCGAACCTGGCCGAGCTGCTGGACCTGGTTGCCTTGGGCACGGTGGCGGACGTGGTGCCGCTGGATGCCAACAACCGCATCCTGGTGCATCAAGGGCTGGCACGTATTCGTGCCGGGCGTTGCCGGGCGGGCATTCGCGCGCTGCTGGAGGTGGCGCGGCGTCCCGCCGAGCGGCTGGTTTCGACCGATCTGGGCTTCATCATCGGGCCACGCCTGAATGCGGCGGGGCGGCTGGATGATATGAGCCTGGGTATCGAGTGCCTGCTCACCGACGATGAATCACTGGCGCGCGAGATGGCCAGCGAGCTGGACGGTTTCAACCGTGATCGCAAGAGCATCGAGCAAGACATGCAGAAGCAGGCACTGGCCATGCTGGATGCCACGGACCTGCAGGAAGCGGACCTGCCGTTCGGCCTGTGCCTGTTCGATGCCGAATGGCATCAAGGCGTCATCGGCATTCTCGCCTCGCGACTCAAGGATCGCTATCACCGCCCGGTCATTGCCTTTGCCGATGCGGGGGAGGGTGAGATCAAGGGCTCGGCCAGGTCGGTCGCCGGCCTGCATATCCGCGACGCGCTGGATGCCGTCGCCGCAGCCAATCCGGGATTGATCAGCAAGTTCGGCGGGCATGCCATGGCGGCGGGCTTGTCCCTGCCAGCCACCCATTTCGAGGATTTTCGCGCGGCTTTCGACCGCGAAGTGCGGCGCCAACTGAGCGCCGAGGATCTGACTGGCCGCCTGCTGAGCGATGGTGAGCTGGCGGTCGATGAGTTCAATCTGCAACTCGCGGCGCACCTGCGCGAGGCTGGGCCTTGGGGTCAGCATTTTCCGGAGCCGGGCTTCCATGGCGAGTTCAATCTGATCCAGCAGCGGCTGGTCGGCGAGCGGCACCTGAAGATGGTGCTGCAGCCCTGTGGCGGTACCGAGGTGCTGGACGCCATCGCTTTCAATATCGATTCCCAGGTATGGCCCGATCCCAACGTGCGCCGGGTGCGGTTGGCCTACAGCCTGGATATCAACGAGTACCGCGGACGACAGAGCCTGCAGTTGCTGGTACGGCACCTGCAGGCCTGCTGACTCGCGAGGCTCTGTGCCCCGGCGGTCGGCTCGGTTGCTGAACCGAAGCAACCTCCATGCTGATCACTGCACCGGGGCGGGGATTTCCGCTACAATGTCCCCTTTTTCCTGACGGGATTTGTCACCATGGAAATCAATCCGATTCTGAACACCATCAAAGACCTGCGTGGCCGCTCCGAGACCATCAGGGGGTATCTTTGACTACGATCACAAACATGATCGTCTGACCGAAGTAGAACGCGAGCTGGAAGACCCCAGCGTCTGGAACGAGCCCGAGCGGGCGCAGAACCTGGGCCGCGAGCGCGCCTCCCTGGCTGAGATCGTCGGTACGCTGGACGAGCTGCAAAGCGGCCTGAGCGACGCATCCGAACTGCTGGAAATGGCCGTCGAAGAAGATGATGAAGGGGCCGTTGCCGACGTGACCAGCGAGCTGGAGCGTTTGCAGAAGCGCCTGGAAGCGCTGGAGTTTCGCCGCATGTTCAGCGGCGAGATGGATGAGAACAACGCCTATCTGGATATCCAGTCGGGCTCCGGCGGTACCGAGGCCCAGGATTGGGCGAACATGCTGCTGCGCATGTATCTGCGCTGGGCCGACCAGAATGGTTTCGAAGCGACCATCATGGAGCTGACCGCGGGCGAGGTTGCCGGTATCAAGGGTGCCACCGTTCACATCAAGGGCTCTTACGCTTACGGCTGGCTGCGCACCGAAATCGGCGTACACCGGCTGGTGCGCAAGAGCCCGTATGATTCCGGCAATCGTCGTCACACCTCGTTCACTGCGGTGTTCGTGTCGCCGGAAATCGATGACAACATCGAGATCGAGATCAACCCGTCTGACCTGCGCATCGACACCTACCGCTCCTCGGGCGCTGGTGGTCAGCACGTTAACACCACTGATTCGGCGGTGCGGATCACCCACATCCCGACCAATACCGTGGTCAGTTGCCAGAACGAACGGTCCCAGCACGCCAACAAGGACACCGCGATGAAGATGTTGCGGGCCAAGTTGTACGAGCTGGAGATGCAGAAACGCACCGAGGCGTCCCAGGCACAGGAAGACAGCAAGTCGGATATCGGCTGGGGCCATCAGATCCGCTCCTATGTACTCGACCAGTCGCGGATCAAGGATCTGCGCACCGGCATCGAAGACAGCGATTGCGACGGCGTGCTGGATGGCGACATCAACGAGTTCCTTGAAGCCAGTCTGAAACAGGGCCTGTAACCGGGCCCTGACGACACTGCCGACACCCTGCACCATTACCGAATTGATTTACCCAGGACACCGAAATGAGTGAACAACCGCTGAACGAGCATGCACTGCAAGAGGAAGAAAACAGCCTGATCGCCCTGCGCAAGGATAAGCTTGCGGTAGAGCGCGCCAAGGGCAATGTTTTCCCGAATGATTTCCGTCGCGACAGTCTGGCCGGCGATCTGCAGCAGAAGTATGCCGACAGCAGCAAGGAAGAGCTGGCCGAGGCCGCCATTGCGGTCAAGGTGGCGGGGCGCATCATGCTCAACCGCGGTGCGTTCATGGTGCTGCAGGACATGAGCGGACGCATCCAGGTCTACGTTGACCGCAAGGGCTTGCCCGCCGAGACCCTGGAAGCGATCAAGACCTGGGACCTGGGCGACATCATCGCCGCCGAAGGCACGCTGGCGCGTTCCGGCAAGGGTGACCTGTATGTGCACATGACGGCGGTCCAGCTGCTGACCAAGTCCCTGCGCCCGCTGCCGGACAAGCACCACGGCCTGACCGATACCGAGCAGCGCTACCGCCAGCGCTACGTTGACCTGATCGTCAATGAAGAAGTGCGCGATACATTCCGCGTGCGCTCCCAGGTGATTTCCCAGATCCGCCGTTTCCTCAGCGAGCGCGGCTTCCTGGAAGTGGAAACCCCGATGCTGCAGACCATCCCCGGTGGTGCCGCAGCCAAGCCGTTCGAGACGCACCACAATGCGCTGGATCTGCCGATGTACCTGCGCATCGCACCGGAGCTGTATCTCAAACGGCTGGTAGTTGGCGGCTTCGAGAAGGTCTTCGAGATCAACCGCAACTTCCGTAACGAAGGTGTTTCGACCCGGCACAACCCCGAGTTCACCATGCTCGAGTTCTACCAGGCCTACGCTGATTACGAAGACAACATGGACCTGACCGAGGAGTTGTTCCGCGAGCTGGCCCAGGCGGTGTTGGGCACCACCGATGTGCCCTACGGCGACAAGGTGTTCCATTTTGGCGAGCCCTTTGCGCGGTTGTCGGTATTTGACTCTATCCTCAAATACAATCCGGAACTGAGCGCGGATGATCTGACCAATATTGACCGGGCCCGGGAGATCGCGAAGAAGGCTGGCGCCAAGGTGCTGGGCCATGAAGGGCTGGGCAAGCTGCAGGTGATGATCTTCGAGGAGCTGGTGGAGCATTTGCTGGAGCAGCCGACCTTCATCACCCGCTATCCCTTCGAGGTATCGCCGCTGGCGCGACGTAACGATGAAGACCCCAGCGTGACCGATCGCTTCGAGCTGTTCATCGGTGGCCGCGAGATCGCCAATGCCTATTCGGAGTTGAACGACGCCGAGGACCAGGCCGAGCGCTTTCACGCCCAGGTGGCTGAGAAAGATGCCGGCGACGACGAAGCCATGCACTTCGACGCCGACTTCGTCCGCGCCCTGGAATACGGCATGCCGCCGACCGCTGGCGAAGGCATTGGCATCGACCGCCTGGTGATGCTGCTGACCGACTCGCCGTCGATCCGCGATGTGATCCTGTTCCCGCATATGCGGCCTGAGGTTTAAGTATCGGGTAATTGCCCTTTACCCCGTCATTCTTCGCGAAGGCGGGGAATCCAGGGTTATGGGTTGGATGTTGGTTGTGGCTCTGTGCAAGGAAAGCGGATCAGGTTGGATTGTGGGTGGCGGGATTGGGGGCGAGCTATGTGGGACACGCTGCGAGTACGTCCCTGTAAGCTCGCGGTTGCCATCCCTGGCAACCGACGGTCCCACATAGCTCGCCCCCAATCCCGCTGTACGGTTTGTGTGATGATCCGCTTTCCGGGATGGTTTTATAAGGGCTGGTTTTTCAGGTTGTAGTGCATTGTGTATTGAAGACTTTTAAGTTTTCTGCCCGGTTGCAAGGTGTAGCGCGGGTGCGCTACATCCCGAAAAACGGACTCGCCGGAAACATTGATCCACACTGCGGCTTATGAGCCGGGTCAGGTACTGCCCAGCCCGGACCGTCGGTTGCCAGGGATGGCAACCGCGAGCTACATGGACGTACTTGCCGCGTGTCCGGGCTGGGCAGTACCTGATCTGGCCGCTCCACAAGCCAGCCAGATCAATGTTTCCCTGCACGACACCGAGCCGCCGAGCACTGAACACCGAGCATCGGCGACGAGCAAATGAGCGAGAACATAGGGAGCGCTGCATGGCGGTAAAACAGAGCGAGCAGTACCAACTGGTTATCCGCAGCCTGTCCGACCGTATTGTCGAGGCTCAGGCGCCGATTCGGGTGCTGGATGCTATCAAGTGGGATGACAGCATTCGCGATCAGTTCTTCCGTGATGGCTGCAAGAAGCTCCCGGATGTCGGTCCGGATTATTACAAGCGTCGCCC
Source organism: Halopseudomonas bauzanensis (assembly GCF_900114735.1). Lineage (GTDB taxonomy): Bacteria > Pseudomonadota > Gammaproteobacteria > Pseudomonadales > Pseudomonadaceae > Halopseudomonas > Halopseudomonas bauzanensis. Next base: position 80,760 of record NZ_FOUA01000006.1, read on the forward strand.
GATGGCCTTCGACCCGGCCGAGCGTTTGCAGGTGTTTCAGGATATCGAGCGCGATATCACCCGCCAGCTCGGCACCTTCAATCCGGTGGGCCAGATCATGCGGCGCATGTGTCGGGAATACCGCATGGTCATCCGCATGCTCGAAGCGCGCGGCACGCCCGAGATGGGGCGCATTTCCCAGGAGCTGTACGGCTCGGCCTCCGATGCCTTCCATGCCGGCGACCCGACCATCACCGATCTTGGCATCATGCTCAGCGAATCGCTGAGCAATATCGGCAATGATCTGGGCCATGAACCCAAGACCATCGCTGCGCCCGAGGCCGTCGCCATATTGCAGGCGCAGATGGATCAGGTGTTCCCCGATGATCGGGCGGTGCGCGTATTTGAATCCGACGGCATCGTCGCCGATGCTGCCGCTGGCGCCGACTACATCAAGATCCGCAGCGATGCGTTGTTCAACCAGCGCGATCTGAAGATTCTGGCCGTGCATGAGGGCATGGTGCATGTGGCGACCAGTCTGAATGGCCAGCATCAGCCGATCTGTACATTCCTGGCCAAGGGGCCACCGTCGTCCACGGTAACCCAGGAAGGGCTGGCGATCCTGATGGAGATCATTACCTTCGCCTCCTATCCTTCGCGCCTGCGCAAGCTCACCAACCGCACCCAGGCAATCCAGCTGGCCGAGTCCGGTGGCGATTTTCTCGATGTGTTCGGTTTTTATCGGGGTGAAGGCTACAGCGAGGACGACAGCTACAACAATGCCAGCCGCGTATTCCGTGGCTCGAGCAGCGATGGCCTGCCGTTCACCAAGGACCTGGCCTACCTCAAGGGTTTTATCCTGACCTACAACTACATCCAGCTGGCAGTGCGCCAGGGCAAGCTGCAACAGATTCCGCTGCTGTTTTGTGGCAAGACCACCCTGGAAGACATGCGCACCCTCGGGCAACTGGTGGAGGAGGGGCTGGTGGTGCCGCCGCGCTATCTGCCGGAACCCTTTGCCGACCTGAACGCATTGAGTGCCTGGATGTGCTTTTCCGGGTTTCTGACCAATCTCAGCCTCGATCGCATCGAGGCCGATTACGCCAATATTCTGTAGGAGTTTTGCATGAGTGAACAAACGGAAACCAACAAACTGCCTTATATCCTCACCGCCCTGGGCACTTTGTTTCTAACCATGGCCGTATTGCATTTCTACGGGTACCTGAATTTTGCGCGGGAGGAAGAAGGTCTGCTGGTGGCCGAATTCAGTCTGGTGACCATCGGCTCGGATGAGGCGGGGCAGTTGCAGGCCAAGGCCGCCAACCATACGGCCGAATGTGTGGATGGGGTGATGATCCTGCATGACACCCGGCATAACGGCCTGTCCGGCCTGCTGGTCGATAACCGCCAGCGCGTGGTGCGTTGCAATGCTCAATCCGTGCCGCTGGCGCAATGATCATGGGCAGCCGTTCGGTACAGTTGGCCGAGGACTGGAAACAGGCGCTGGGCGACGAGTTCGAACAGCCCTACATGCAGCAATTGCGTGAGTTTCTGCTGGCCGAGAAGGCTGCCGGCAAGGTGGTCTATCCGCCGGGGCCGATGATCTTCAATGCGCTGAATACCACGCCGTTGGATAAGGTGAAGGTGGTCATCATCGGTCAGGACCCGTATCACGGGCCTGGACAGGCGCACGGGTTGAGCTTTTCCGTGCAGCCAGGGGTGCGCCCGCCGCCGTCGCTGAAGAATATCTTCAAGGAGATCCAGCGCGATCTGGGGCATCCGATTCCAACCCAGGGCGACTTGCGGCCTTGGGCCGAGCGGGGTGTGCTGCTACTCAATGCGGTGCTCACCGTCACTCAAGGGCAGGCTGGTGCCCATGCCAATCGCGGGTGGGAGCGCTTCACTTCGCGGATTATCGATATCCTCAATACCCAATGTGAGCATCTGGTGTTCATGCTTTGGGGTAGCTACGCGCAGAAAAAAGGTCAGCAGATCGACCGCTCTCGTCACCTGGTGCTCCAAAGTGTGCATCCATCGCCACTGTCGGCCCACCGCGGGTTCATTGGCAGCGGCCACTTTTCCGCAGCCAACGCCTATCTGATCGAGCAGGGCCGCGAGCCTGTTGACTGGCGATTGCCTGAACCCCGCTAGTGAATCGGGGTCGGCTTGATGCCGGCGCCGGGATGTTCAATGATGAAGGCTCCGACATCTGAAAGGAGTCCGTCATGGAGCATGCTCTGCAGCCCTACACCGCGCTGGTTCCGCGTACCGACAAGCTGGTAGTGCAGAAGGCGGGGCATACCGCCCTGCTGACCATCGACAATCCGCCGGCCAATACCTGGGATACCGATACCCTGCATGGCCTGTACGAGCTTATTGGTCATCTCAGTGACGATCCGGATATCTATGCCCTGGTGATCATCGGTCGTGGCGAGCGGTTCTTTTCCGCTGGCGCCGATTTGCAGATGTTCGCCGAGGGTGACAAGGCCCATGCGCGTCTGGTGGCGCGACTGTTCGGTCAGGCATTCGAGGCGCTGAGGGATTTTTCCGGGGTAACCATCGCTGCCCTCAATGGCTATGCCTTGGGCGGTGGACTGGAGTGTGCGCTGGCCTGTGATATTCGCATCGCCGAGCGCCAGGCGCAGCTGGGGTTGCCGGAGGCCAGCGTTGGCTTGCTGCCTTGCGCCGGTGGCACCCAGGCACTGGCATGGCTGGTCGGTGAGGGCTGGGCCAAGCGGATGATCCTCTGTGGTGAGCGCATCGACGGAGTCAAGGCTGAGCGCATCGGCCTGGTCGAAGAGGTGGTGGAAGAGGGGCAGGCCCTGGCTACGGCGTTGCGCCTGGCGGCCCAGGTCAGCCGGCAGAGTCCGCAGGCGGTAAAGGCCTGCAAGCAATTGATCCAGGGCGCGCGCAGTCAGCCGCTCAATAGCCTGCTGTCGGCCGAGCGCGAACGCTTCGTCGATCTGTTCGATCTGGAGGATACCAGGGAGGGGGTGAGCGCTTTTCTGCAAAAGCGCCCGCCGCAATGGACCAACCGCTGAAGGTCGATTTCAGCCGAGTAGCAGCATGGCGGCTTCCATCTCTGCCGACAGGTCTTCCTGCTCCTGGTCGCCAGTCGGATCGAGGCCGAGGCGGTCGAAGGAGGAGATTTCACTCCAGTCGAGCTGCGCATGGGGGTGATCGCTATCGGCCAGGCTCTGCAGCATCGCGACCTGGACGATATCCGCGTAATCCGCCTGGCCCGGGTTGCGCTGAAAATCCAGGTGTTGGCTAGGCACGTGGCGCAGCGGCTCGGGAAAATCCCAGGCGGCCAGGATACGGTCACCCAGCACCGGATGAATCTGATCGATGATGATACCCAGGCTGATGGAGTCGTTCAGCAGTTGGCTGTGTTCTTCGGCATAGCTGAGAATCGGCAGCACGCCGATCTGATGTACCAGTCCAGCGAGAGTGGCCTGATCGGGCTTGAGGCGAGTGTAGTGCTGGCAGAGCACATGGCTGATGCCCGCTACCTCGGTGCTGCGTGCCCAGACCTCGCGCATCTTCCGGTCGATGACATCGGTGGTTGCCTGGAACAGCTGCGCCATCGCCAGACCGGTGGCCAGGTTGGCGGTATAGACGATACCCAGGCGGTTGACCGCCATGCTCAGGTCGGTTATTTCCTGGCGTGAGCGCAGCAGGGGGCTGTTGACCACCTTGATCAGGCGTGCGCTAAGGGCGGTATCGGTACTGATCTGCCGGACCAGCTCGCTGATACCGATATCCGGGTCCTCGGCGGCTTCGCGGATGCGCAGGGCGACCTCGGGCAGCGTTGGCAACACCAATTGGTCGCGCTCGATCGCCTGAATCAATTCTTCCTGTACGCGCAGGGCCAGATCCGTCATGACATTCTTCCTTGATTATTCGCCGGCAGCCTCGGCGGCCATTTGCTCTTCGTAAGGTAGCGTTGCCAACTCCAATGCTGGCTTGCTGATATCGGAGACGCTCAATGTCGCCAATTGTGCCGCTTCGTTCTGCAGTACCGCAAGCAGTTCGATGCATTCATCGCTGCGGGCCGCCGTCACCACTTCGCCTACGGCCTGGCCGCTGTTGCCGTCGATAATGGGGGTGGCGGGTTCCGGCAGGCTGTCGCCGGCCCAGGTCAGGCGATACATGCGACGCTTGAGCTTGCCCAGATACTGCATCCGCGCGACGATTTCCTGCCCGGTATAACAGCCTTTCTTGAAGCTGACACCGCCCAGTTGCTGCAGGTTGAGCATTTGCGGAATGAAGCTCTCCCGGGTCTGACTGCGCACCTGACCGATGCCGAGGCGGATCAGCCGCAGTTGCCAGGCATTCAGTGCAACGGGTTGGGCTTTATCGGTCAGAGCATTGATGATTTCCCTGGCGCGATCGGCTGGCACCCAGAGTTCCATGACGTCGTGACTCAAGGCAACCGCTAGTCCGGCATCAGCTTCGTCAGCGTTCTGGCCAAGATCGACGGCGGCCGAGGCATCGGCCGCTTGCGGGCCCCAGAGCCCCAGGCGTACCCATTGCTCGGTGCAATCATTGAGCTGCACCTTGAAGAAAACGGCATACTTCGCCAGATCCGCCTGTTGTGGCTCCAACAAGGGGGCATCCATCGCCAGCAGATAACGTTCATCCGACAGCTTGAGCAGCCGGAAGCTTGATTGCATCCGGCCCTTGGGGTTGCAGCGGGCCCCCAGGATGCTGCCGCCTGTGGCCAGGGCAGCTACATCGCAGGTGAGCTGGCCCTGAAGAAAGCGGGTCGCATCCACGCCGCTGACGTCAAGAACGCGTTCGTGATCCAGTAACGCCAGCGCGGTATCGGGGCTGGGCGCCGGTGACTGCTGGGGAAACAACGCGGACAGGTCTCTGGTCTCATGCATGATTCTGGCTGACTCCGGTGGACGGGAATGGCGGTGCATCTATTCTGTCACATGATAGGGGGCTGCTTCTGGCTTGTCAGTGCCTTGATCAAGCGCAGCGGGTATAATGCCGACCATGAAGGCGAATCAACCGATTGGAGATGGCAATGACGGCCGAGGTGGAAAAGAAGCGATTGTTCTGGCATAGCCGGCGCGGCATGCTGGAGCTGGACGTGCTGCTGCTACCCTTTCTGGAAGAGGTGTATTCGTCACTGGACGAAGAGGATCAGGCTCGCTACCGGCGACTGCTGGAATGCGAGGATCAGGATATGTTCGTCTGGTTCATGCAGCGTGGGGAGCCGGAAGATCCGGATCTCAAACGCATTGTGAGGATGATATTGGATCGTGTCCAACCCGACTGATTCACTGCTGCTCAAGCGCCAGCCGTCGCGCTGGCTGGGTGGCCTCATCATATTCCTGACCATGCTTGGTTGCATGGCCCTGTACCGCAGCGCGCTGCCGTTGCTGCCGGCCTCGCTGTGTGCCTTGCTGTTGTGGATGTATTGCCTGTGGATCTGGCCCCGGCAGGTCAGCCTGCGCCATGCCCACTCGGTGACAGGACTGCGGTTCGACAGCCAGGGCTGGCACGTGTTGCGCCGCGACGGCTCGGAAATGGGTGCTCGGCTGTTGGCCGATACCTATGTCAGCGCCTTGCTGACGGTGGTGCGTCTGCGCGAGCCGGGGCGGTTGCTGCCGGTATCGGTGATTCTGCCGGCGGACGCCGCCGCGGAGGATTCGCTGCGGCGGTTGCGTCTGCGCTTGAGGTTCAGTCGTCAGCGCTGGGCGGCTGCAGAATAGTATCCCGGGCTTCTGGCAGCAGATCCGGGTAGTCCAGCGTGTAGTGCAACCCGCGGCTTTCATGACGGAGCATGGCCGAGCGGATGATCAGGTCGGCCACGACCGCCAGGTTGCGCAGCTCCAGCAGATCCCGCGAGACGGTGTAGTTGCTGTAGAACTCGTGGATCTCCGCGAGCAACATATCGACCCGGTGCTTGGCTCGCTGCAGGCGCTTGGTGGTTCGCACGATGCCGACATAGTCCCACATGAAGCGCCGCAGCTCTTCCCAGTTATGCGAGATGATCACGTCCTCGTCCGAGTCGATTACCTGGCTCTCGTCCCAGTGAGGCAGGTCGGTGGGTAGCTGTGAGGTCGGCAGTTTCTGCAGAATGTCGCGGCTGGCGGCGCGGCCATAGACAATGCACTCGAGCAGGGAATTGCTGGCCATGCGGTTGGCGCCATGCAGACCGGTGAAGCTGGTTTCGCCGATGGCGTAGAGATTGTCGACGTCGGTCAGTCCGGTTTGCTCCACCATCACGCCACCGCAGGTGTAGTGCGCCGCCGGTACTACCGGGATGGGCTCGCGGGTGATGTCGATGCCGAAGCTCAGGCAGCGCTCATGCACGGTGGGGAAATGCTGGCGAATGAAATCCGCCGGTTTATGGCTGATATCCAGGTACACGCAATCCAGACCCAGGCGCTTCATTTCATGGTCGATGGCCCGGGCGACGATATCGCGCGGCGCCAGTTCGGCCCGTGGATCGAAGCGTGGCATGAAGCGGCTGCCATCCGGCAGCTTGAGCACCGCGCCCTCGCCACGCAAGGCCTCGGTGATGAGGAAGCTCTTGGCTTTTGGGTGATAGAGGCAAGTGGGGTGGAACTGGTTGAACTCCATGTTGGCCACCCGGCAACCGGCGCGCCAGGCCATGGCAATGCCATCGCCAGATGCGCTGTCAGGATTGCTGGTATAGAGGTACACCTTGCTGGCGCCACCGGTGGCCAGTACGGTGAAGCGAGCGCCGAAGGTCTCCACATGGCCGCTGCCACGATTGAGGATATAGGCGCCCAGGCAGCGATTGCCCTGCTGGCCGAGTTTGGTGCTGGTGATCAGATCGACCGCGACGTGATCTTCCAGTAGCTCGATATTGCTGTGGGATTGCGCCTGACGCAGCAGGGTATTGAAGATCGCTGCCCCGGTGGCGTCCGCAGCGTGAATGATGCGCCGGTGGCTGTGACCGCCCTCCCGGGTGAGATGGAAGTCATCGGTTTCGCTGCCATCTTCCCGCCGACCGCGGGTAAAGGGAACGCCCTGGTCCACCAGCCAGCCGATGGCATCCCGGCTGTCGCCGACGATCTGACGAACGGCGTCTTCATGGCAGAGCCCGCCGCCGGCAATCAATGTGTCCTGGACATGGGCATCTACAGTGTCGGCATCATCCAGCACCGCGGCTACACCGCCCTGGGCCCAGAAGGTCGAGCCCTCCGACAGCTGGCCCTTGCTGATCACGGCGATGCGCAGATTGTCCGCCAGATGCAGAGCCAGTGTGAGGCCTGCCGCGCCGCTGCCGATTACCAGTACGTCGTATTGCCGTTGTCGGGTCATTGGGATCTCTTGGTTCGGTTTCCGGTGAGCGAGCTGGCTGGCGGAAGCAGCCAGATACCGCGCTGTGCCGGGGTAGTATATATAAGGTAAGTAATTCACAATACTGCCACATGATGCCGGCGCGCGGTGTGAGTGAATGCCTGGATATCATCAATTGGCCATCGTGCTGCGGAACTTTTCTGTCGCCGCAGGCTCATACAGCTGAACCTGAGTGAGGGGAGAACTTTTGGTTACATCGCGGGTCTATCGCAATAGAATAAATCCGGCAGATAGTTGCGGTGGTGCCGGAAATGACTGAACAAACCGACCAACAACTGGTCGAACGGGTGCAACAGGGGGACAAGCGGGCCTTCGACCTGCTCGTACTTAAATACCAGCACAAGATTCTGGCTCTGGTCACGCGTTTTGTGCATGACTCCCATGAGGCGCAGGATGTGGCCCAGGAAGCGTTCATCAAGGCGTATCGCGCTTTGGCGAATTTCAGAGGGGACAGCGCGTTTTATACCTGGCTGTATCGGATTGCGATCAATACCGCCAAGAATTACCTGGTCGCCAGGGGACGACGTCCGCCCGATTCGGACATCGCCGCCGAGGATGCCGAATATTACGATGGTGACAGTGCACTCAAGGATATCCATTCTCCCGAGCGGGATCTGCTGCGGGACGAAATTGAGCAAGTGGTCAACAGAACACTGCAATTGTTGCCGGAAGACTTACGAATGGCGCTGACATTACGCGAATTCGAAGGTCTCAGTTATGAAGATATTGCAAACGTGATGGAATGCCCGGTGGGGACTGTGCGATCAAGGATCTTCAGAGCACGGGAGGCCATCGATAAAGCCCTGAAACCTCTGCTTGAAGCGTGAGGAAAGGGAAACGGTGACGCCCCAGCGGGGCCTATACAGTAGAGGTAGAGCAATGAGAAGCGAATCCTTGCGGGAGACTCTCTCCGCGCTCATGGATGACGAGGCAGAGCAACTGGAACTGCGCCGCGTCCTTCATGCCGGTGAACAGGATCCGGACGTCCGTCGTAGCTGGGAGCGTTACCAACTGGCACGGTCCGTCATGCACAAGGAGCCTTGGCAGCCGGGTGTCGACCTGTCTGCCGGTATCGCTGCGGCCTTGGCTGATGAGCCAGTTCCGGCGGCAGCTCCGACAGTGGCGCCAACGCGCTGGAAGATGCAGTTGGGTCGGGTTGCAGTGGCCGCCTCCGTTACCCTCGCGGTACTGGTGGGTGTACGCATGGTGAACCAGGAAGGCATGCCTGACAGCAGTAATACCATGGCGGCCATCGAGCGTACGGCACCTGCTGCTGGCACCTCGCCGGTAACCGCTGTACCTGCGCAAGCCCGTTCAGGCGCGGTGCTGGCTGGCTTCACTTCGCTTGCCGATCAGGCTGAACCGCAACCGCAGGCGTCTGGGCCATCGGCTTGGCAGGAACAGCGCATTGGCAGTTATCTGCGCCGGCATGCAGAGAACAGCGCCCAAGCCGCGCCGAACCTCGTCCCTTACGCCCGCGCAGCGAGCCTGGAAAATAATTAGTGTCACGATTGAAGTATGTGTTGGGGTGGTCGGGATTGGCCGCCCTGTTGCTGGCTCCAGGCCTCTCGGCTGAAGACAGCATCAAATGGCTGGAGCGTATGGATCAGGCTACCCGTGAGCAGAGTTACCACGGAGCCTATGTCTACGAGCGCTCCGGTATCTTTACCACCCAGAATATCTGGCGCCAGGTCGAAGACGGCAAGGTTCATGAGCGTCTGGTGCAAAGCGCGGGTCGCCATCAGGAGTGGGTGCGCCGCGATGGTCGTCTGGTCTGCGCTACCTCCCTTTCCCAGGGCAGAACGCCGCAAAATATTCCCCAACTGAACAAGAATCCTGCTGGTCTCACTGACTGGTACGGGTTGCGCGTGCTTGGAGATACGCGGATCGCCTCGCGCCCGGTGACTGTCATTTCCGTGCAGCCACGCGACGCCTTCCGCTACGCCTATGAACTCTATCTGGACCAGGAGACCGGGCTGCTGCTCAAGTCCCTGTTGGTGGATGACGGTCGCGAATTGCTCGAGCGTTTTCAGTTCACCACTATCAGCTTCGATAACCCCTCGGATCAGGATCTGCGGCCCGGCAGCTCGTGCCTGGAACTGGCTGCTGCCGAGGATGTGCCCACGGATGATGTGAATTTCTGGGAGCCGCTCTGGCTGCCGCCGGGATTCACCCTGGGGCATCGGCAGGTGCAGACGCTGAAGGACAGCGATACCCGCATCGCCACTCAGATCTATTCCGATGGCCTGGCCCGCTTTACCCTGTTCATCGAGCCTTTGGGCAAAGACAGCCTGGCCGAGGACCTGCGGGCGCAGCTCGGGCCCACGGTAGCGGTAAGTCGCCGCCTGGTGGCAGCGGATGACCTGTATCTTGCTACGGTGGTCGGCGAGATACCGCCAATAACCGCCGAGCGGATTGCTGAATCTCTCAGCCAGGCCGTGACCGGTGCGCAGCCGTGATTGAGGAGCAGGCTAGGGTGTTGAGCGTGGAGCAGGGTGCGGTCTGGGTCGAAACCATTCGACGCAGCGCCTGTTCCAGTTGCCAGGCCCGGGCCGGATGCGGTCAATCCCTGTTGCAACGCATGGGTGGCGCGCGTCGGGGCTTGATTAGGGCACTGGATGATCGGGCCTGTCGAGTCGGTGAGGAGGTCATCATTGGTATTCCCGAAAACGCCATGCTGCGCGGCTCATCTCTGATCTATATGGTGCCGCTGCTGGGGCTGTTCAGCTTCGCATTGCTGGCCCAGGTTTTCGGGGCTGGCGAGCCGTCGATTATTCTTGCCGGGTTTTCCGGCCTTGGTCTGGGATTCGTTGCCATGCGCTGGTATGCCGGTCGCCTTGATGCGGATCCGGATTTCACGCCGCAGGTAGTTAGCCGGGTGGGCAAGTTGAATGTTGTCAGCGGTACTCAAGAAAGGAGCAATTACTAATATGACTTCAGTACAGCGATGGTTATTCGGGATAGTCGGTGCCTGGCTAATGACCTGGCAGGCGCTCGCGGTGGCGGCGCAATTGCCCGACTTTACCCAATTGGTCGAAGAGGCCTCCCCGGCGGTAGTGAATATCAGTACCCGGCAGAATGTTACCCGGCGCGCGTCTGGACCAATGATGCCGGACCTGGAAGGTTTGCCGCCGATCTTCCGGGAGTTCTTCGAGCGCAGCTTTCCTGACGGTTCCCAGTCCGCGCCTCAGCGCCAGGCACAGTCGCTGGGCTCGGGTTTCATTGTCTCCAAAGACGGCTATGTTCTGACCAATAACCATGTGGTTGCGGGTGCGGACGAAATCTTCGTGCGCTTGTCCGACCGCCGAGAGATGGAAGCCGAGCTGATTGGAGCCGATCCCCGTTCGGATCTGGCCTTGCTGAAAATCGAGGCGGGCGCAGACCTGCCGGTCGTGCGGATGGGCAAATCCGCCGATCTGAAGGCCGGCGAATGGGTGCTGGCGATCGGTTCGCCCTTCGGTTTCGAGTACTCGGTGACTGCCGGTATCGTCAGTGCCAAGGGCCGCAGTCTGCCCAACGAAAGCTATGTGCCGTTCATCCAGACCGATGTGGCGATCAACCCGGGGAATTCGGGTGGCCCGCTGTTCAACCTGGACGGCGAAGTGATAGGCATCAATTCGCAGATATTCACCCGTTCCGGCGGCTTCATGGGTCTGTCATTCGCCATCCCGGTGGATGTGGCCATGGATGTGGTCGAGCAGCTCAAGAGTGACGGCACAGTACGCCGTGGCTGGCTGGGCGTGGTGATTCAGGAGGTCAACAAGGACCTGGCCGAATCCTTCGGCCTGGAACGTCCCGCCGGTGCGCTGGTGGCTCAGGTCATGCCGGGTGGCCCGGGTGATGAGGGTGGGCTGAAGGCCGGTGACGTGATCCTCAAGCTCAACGGCAACGACATCATCATGTCCTCCGATCTGCCCCATGCCGTCGGCCGTCTGCGCCCTGGCAGCAAGGCGACCATGGATATCATCCGTGACCGCAAGCGGCAGAAGCTGGAGCTGGAAATCGGTGCTCTGCCGGATGACGATGCGCTGGCAGCGAGCCCGGGTACGCTGTCGCCCAATGCCCCGGCGGCTACCGACAACCGCCTCGGTATCGCGGTGGTCGAACTGACCGACGAGCAGAAGAAAAACATGGATGTGTCGACTGGCGTAGCAGTCCGTGAAGTGCGTCCTGGCCCTGGTGCGATGATTGGTTTGCGCCCGGGCGATGTCATTACCAACCTGAATAATCGGGTGGTCGAGTCTGCAGCGGATTTTGCCGAGATCGCCAGTAAGTTGCCGGTCAATCGCTCCATTTCCATGCGGGTGATCCGTCAGGGGCGGGCGAGCTACATCACTTTCCGTCTGGCCGAGTAGGTCGCCTGACGCTGGCCGGGCGGATTGCGACAGGCTCCGCAATCCGCCCGGCACAGATAGCGCGGCGCAGTGTAATCGGGTAGACTTGCGGGCTGTTTTCGGGGTTAACCCCGGTCACCGCCATGTCTGGCAAACCACGTCTGGAAGAACCCTGCAGTGAGCGACCTGAGCCTGATCCGCAATTTTTCAATTATTGCCCATATCGACCACGGCAAGTCGACCCTTGCCGACCGCTTCATTCAGATCTGCGGGGGGCTGACCGAGCGCGAAATGGCCGCCCAGGTACTGGATTCGATGGATCTGGAGCGTGAGCGCGGGATCACCATCAAGGCTCACAGCGTCACGCTGTACTATCCCGCGAAAGACGGTAAGACCTACCAGCTCAACTTCATCGATACCCCCGGTCACGTGGACTTCCATTACGAAGTCAGCCGTTCGCTGGCTGCCTGTGAAGGTGCGCTGCTGGTGGTCGATGCGGCGCAGGGCGTCGAGGCGCAATCGGTAGCGAACTGTTATACCGCTATCGAGCAGGGCCTCGAAGTCATGCCGGTACTGAACAAGATCGACTTGCCCCAGGCCGAGCCCGAGCGAGTCCAGGCCGAGATCGAGAGCGTGATCGGCATCGATGCCACCGACGCGGTGACCTGCAGTGCCAAGAGCGGTCTGGGTGTCGAGGACGTGCTGGAGCGTCTGATCCAGGTGATTCCGCCGCCGCAAGGTGAGATCGAGGCGCCCTTGCAGGCGCTGATCATCGATTCCTGGTTCGACAACTACCTGGGTGTGGTGTCGCTGGTGCGGGTCAAGCAGGGCCGTATCAAGAAGGGTGACAAGGTGCTGGTCAAGTCCACTGGCCGTGTTCATCAAGTGGACAGCGTGGGTGTGTTCAACCCCAAGCACACCGAAACCGTGGACCTCAAGGCCGGTGAAGTGGGCTTCATCATCGCTGGTATCAAGGAGATCCAGGGCGCGCCGGTGGGCGACACCCTGACCCTGTCCAATACACCGGACGTGGACATGCTGCCGGGCTTCAAGAAGGTCCAGCCGCAGGTCTATGCCGGCCTGTTTCCAGTCAGCTCCGATGACTTCGAGGATTTCCGCGATGCTTTGGAGAAACTGACGCTGAACGATGCCGCGCTGCAGTACGAGCCGGAAAGCTCGGACGCGCTGGGTTTCGGTTTCCGGATCGGCTTCCTCGGCATGCTGCACATGGAGATCATCCAGGAGCGGCTAGAGCGCGAGTACGATCTGGACCTGATCACCACCGCGCCCACCGTGGTGTTCGAGGTATTGAAGAAGGACGGCGAGGTGATCTATGTCGACAACCCGTCCCGCCTGCCCGATCCCTCGCTGATCGACGAAATGCGTGAACCCATCGTGCGGGCCAATATTCTCGTGCCTCAGGACCATCTGGGCAGCGTTATTACCCTGTGTATCGAAAAGCGCGGCGTACAGCAGGACATGATCTTCCTCGGCACTCAGGTCCAGGTCATCTACGACCTGCCGATGAACGAGGTGGTACTGGACTTCTTCGACCGCCTGAAATCGGTCAGCCGCGGCTATGCATCCCTCGATTACGCCTTCGACCGTTTCCAGGCCGCCAAGCTGGTGCGGCTCGATGTGCTGATCAACAACGAGAAGGTCGATGCCCTGGCGTTGATCGTGCACCGTGACAACGCAGCGTTCCGCGGACGGCAGCTGGTCGAGAAGATGAAGGAATTGATTCCGCGGCAGATGTTCGACGTGGCCATCCAGGCCGCCATGGGCGGGCAGATCGTGGCGCGGTCGACCGTCAAGGCGCTGCGCAAGAACGTTCTGGCCAAGTGTTATGGTGGCGATGCCAGCCGTAAGAAGAAGCTGCTGGAAAAGCAGAAGGCCGGTAAGAAGCGGATGAAGCAGGTAGGTAATGTGGAGATCCCGCAGGAAGCTTTCCTGGCTGTCCTGAAAGTGGATAACTAGGATTGCTGATGCTGGTTCGTTATTGCAGCGGCGCGCTCATCAACCGACCCCAGGGGTAACGCAAGACCGATTATGCATATCAACTTTCCGCTGTTGCTGGTGATTGCCGTGGCTGTCACCGGCCTGTTGGCTCTGCTGGACTACCTCTGGCTGGCACCCCGGCGCCGCCGCGCGATGGCGGCCTATGAAGCCCAGGTGACGACTGTCGATCCCGTTACTCTGGGACGGCTGAACAAGGAGCCGTTGCTGGTCGAGTACGGCAAGTCCTTCTTCCCGGTGTTGGCGGTGGTGTTGGTGCTGCGTTCCTTCCTGGTTGAGCCGTTCCAGATTCCCTCGGGATCGATGAAACCGACCCTGGAAATTGGCGATTTCATCCTGGTCAACAAGTTCTCCTACGGTATTCGCCTGCCGGTGCTGGAAACCAAGATCATTCCGGTAGATGATCCGCAGCGGGGTGATGTCATGGTGTTCCGCTACCCGAACGACCCGCGGATCAACTACATCAAGCGCGTGGTGGGCCTGCCCGGTGACCATATCCGTTACGCCGACAAGCGATTGTTCGTCAACGGCGAGCCGGTGGAACGTGAGCTGCTGCATACCGTGGAAGATGATGAAGTGCCGGTTGGCCATCCGTTACAGGCAATGGCCAAGGTCGATCTGTACCAGGAACAATTGGGCGAGACCGCCCACCAGGCACGTTACAAGCGTCTGTCACAGACGCCGCCGGAGCGGGAATGGACCGTGCCCGAGGGGCATTACTTCATGGTTGGTGACAACCGTGACAATTCCAATGACAGTCGCTACTGGTCCTCTCCCGATATGCCGCGGGAGTTGTGGGGCATGGTTCCGGACAATTATATTGTCGGCAAGGCCTTCGCTGTATGGATGCACTGGCCAGAACCCAAACTGAGCAATCTGCCAAGCTTTTCCAGAGTCGGGCTGATCAACTAGGTACCGCGGCGTCACGCGCGATACCTAGCGGTGATCCTTCTGCCACGGAGACGGCAGTACATCAATAACATCAACAACGGACGTACGAGGTTATCCATGCGCGACTCTCAGAAAGGCATGTCTTTTTTCGGCTGGCTGGCGGTATTGGCCCTGCTGGTATTTGGCGCGGTCACTGCGATGAAGCTGGTACCGATCTACCTGGATCATTTTGCACTGCGCAAGATCGTCACCGCGGCGAATGAAGACCCTTCGGTCAAGATCAATTCCCTGCGCGACCTGCACTCGCATATCAACAAAGGGATGCAGATCAATGGTATTCGTGATCTCAAGGCGGAAGACGCGATCACCGTGACCGGCAGCGGAACCAATACCTATACTGTCGTTATCAAGTATGAGGTGCGTGCACCCATGCTGCGAACCGTGGACCTGTTGGTCCATTTCGATGAAACCCATATTGTCAGACCTCTAAAGTGAGCAATAAGCTAGACCGACTGGAAAGAAAGATAGGGTACAGTTTCAAGGACCAGGACCTGCTGGTGCTGGCGCTGACCCACCGCAGCCTGGGTGGGCGCAATAACGAACGCCTGGAGTTCCTTGGCGATTCAATTCTCAACTTTGTCGCTGCCGAAGCGCTCTTCGAGCGCTTTCCGCAAGCGCGGGAAGGCCAGCTGTCGCGCCTGCGGGCGCGCCTGGTCAAGGGTGTGACCCTGGCCGAGCTGGCCAAGGGTTTCGAGCTGGGTGAATATCTGCGACTGGGATCAGGCGAGTTGAAAAGCGGTGGCTTCCGTCGTGAATCCATCCTCGCCGACACCACCGAAGCCATCATTGGTGCCATCTACCTGGACAGTGGTATGGAGGCGGCCCGCGAGCGTATTCTGCTGTGGTTGACCGCGCATATCGAAACCCTGACCCTGGTGGATAACAACAAGGATCCCAAGACCCGCCTGCAGGAGTATCTGCAGGGGCAGCACAGCGAGCTGCCGCAATACGAAGTCATCGATGTCAGCGGCGAGGCCCATTGTCGGGTATTCCGCGTTGAATGCCGGGTGGCGTTGATGACTGGACAGACATTTGGCGTCGGCAGCAGCCGGCGTCTGGCCGAGCAGGAAGCCGCAAGAAAAGCCCTGGTCGCCATGGGCGTGGAGAAAGTCAATGAGTGATACCGCACCGCGCTGTGGCTACGTTGCCATCGTCGGCCGACCGAATGTGGGCAAGTCGACTCTGCTCAATCATATCCTCGGGCAGAAGCTGGCGATCACCTCGCGCAAGCCGCAGACCACCCGGCACACACTGCTCGGCATCAAGACCGACGGCGATGTGCAGGCCATTTATGTGGATACCCCCGGCCTGCACAAGGAAAACGACAAGGCGCTGAACCGCTTCATGAACAAGAGCGCCTCGCAGACCCTGCGCGATGTGGACGTGGTGCTGTTCGTGGTCGATCGCATGCGCTGGACCGACGAGGACGAATTGGTCTGGAACAAGGTGCGTCATCTGGAACGCCCGGTCATCCTGGTGGTGAACAAGGTCGACCGGCTGGATGACAAGAAGGACATGCTGCCCCATCTGGAATGGTTGACCCAGCAGCTGCCCAACGCCGAGGTGGTACCGGTTTCCGCGCTGCACGGGCGCAACATCGATCACCTGCAGGCGGTAATCGCCGGGCTGCTGCCCGAGGGCGAGCACTTCTATCCCGAAGATCAGTTGACCGACCGCAGTTCGCGCTTTCTTGCCGCCGAACTGGTGCGCGAGAAGGTCATGCGTCAGCTCGGTGCCGAGATCCCCTATCAGGTCGCGGTCGAGATCGAACAGTTCAAGCAGGAAGGCAAGGTGCTGCATATCCATGCCCTGATCCTGGTAGAGCGTGAAGGTCAGAAGAAGATCATCATCGGTGACGGCGGCGAGCGCATGAAGAAGATCGGCCAGGAAGCCCGTCTCGACATGCAGAAGCTGTTCGGCAGCAAGATCATGCTCAATCTGTGGGTCAAGGTACGCCGGGGCTGGTCCGATGACGAGCGCGCGCTGAATTCGCTGGGTTATCGATTCGACTGAGTCATGCAAGACTCCCTGAGTCCGGCCTACGTCCTGCATAGTCGCCCGTACCGGGACAGCAGTGCGCTGGTCGATCTTCTCACCCTGCACCATGGTCTGCAGCGCGTGGTCTGGCGTGGTGCGCGGGGCCAGCGGCGCAAACTGGCTCCGCAACCCTTCATGCCGCTGCTGGTGGGCATGGTTGGCCGCAGCGACCTGAAGACCCTGACCCAGGCCGAAGTCGCTGGAGGCTTCGCCCAGTTGCAGGGCCAGGTACTGTTCAGCGGCCTCTATCTCAATGAACTGCTGGTGCGCCTGCTGCGCACTGGCGATGCCCAGCCACTGTTGTTCGCCGCCTACCAGGGTGCCCTGGAACAACTGGCTCAGGGCGACCGCGTGGAACCCATATTGCGCCGCTTCGAATGGCAACTGCTGGCCATTCTGGGCTATGGTTTCAGCCTGACCGAGGATGCCAATGGCCAGCCGGTCGGTGCGCAGCAGCGGTATGTCTGGCACGCCAGCGATGGATTGCTGCCGATTCATGATCCGCTGCTGGCTGACGCCGGCCTGTCCGGTGCGGCGCTATTGGCGATGGCTGCCGATGACTGGAGCGCCACGACTACCCTGCGGGTTGCCAAACAGCTGATGCGCCAGGCACTCGGCGTGCATCTCGGCGATCGACCTTTGGTCAGCCGTCAACTTTTTGCCCGGCAACCTTCACCCCGTAAAGGAGATGAACAGTGACTCAACCGCAACGCGTACTGCTTGGTGTCAACATCGATCACGTGGCGACCTTGCGCCAGGCCCGTGGTACCCGTTACCCGGACCCGATCCAGGCGGCCATTGAGGCGGAGCAGGCAGGGGCGGATGGCATCACCGTGCATCTGCGCGAGGACCGTCGGCATATCCAGGAGCGTGACGTGCGTCTGCTGGCCGAGGTGCTGCAGACGCGGATGAATCTGGAAATAGCGGTGACCGAGGAGATGCTCGCCTTCGCCGACGAGATTCGACCGGCCCACGTTTGCCTGGTACCCGAGCGGCGTGAGGAGCTGACTACCGAGGGCGGTCTGGATGTGGCCGGCAACGCTGCGCGCATTCACCAGGCAGTGGAACGGCTGGCCGGCTACGGCTGCGAAGTGTCCCTGTTCATCGATCCCGATCCGCGGCAGATCGAGGCGGCACGGGATGCCGGGGCGCCGGTCGTCGAACTGCATACCGGGCATTATGCCGAGACCTCCGGCAGCGAGCAGGAACAGGCTCTGCGGCGCATCCGCGAAGGGGTGGCTTACGCCCGCAAGCTGGGGTTGGTGGTCAATGCCGGGCACGGTCTGCATTACCACAACGTCGAGCCCATCGCGGCAATTCCCGGCATCAACGAACTGAACATCGGCCATGCCATTATCGCCCGTGCGCTGTTTTCCGGTCTGGCGGGCGCGGTGGGCGAGATGCGGGCGCTGATCATGGCGGCAGAAGCGTCACAGTGATCATTGGTATTGGCACCGACCTGGTGCTGGTCAGCCGCATCGAGGCGGTACTGGGGCGGCAAGGGGAGCGCTTCGCCGAGCGCATTCTGACGCCAGCGGAACTGCAGCGGTTTCGCGCCCATTCCCAGCCTGCTCGTTATCTGGCCAAGCGCTATGCGGCCAAGGAAGCCATACTCAAGGCGCTGGGTACCGGCCTCGCCAAGGGCATGTCATGGCAGCACATGCAGATCGACAACGATGACCTGGGCGCGCCCTGCGTAGTGCTCAGTGGTGTCGCCCTGCAGCGCCTCCAGCAAGGCGGTGGTGGGCGCATGCTGTTGTCGATCAGCGACGAGCGCGAGCAGGCCCTGGCGTTCGCCCTGTGGTCAGTTGGGAACGCCTAGTTGGGGACGCCTAGTCGGGGACGCCTAGTCCGCTGACGTCTCGAGCAGCCGATCGATGGCCGCCAGCAGGGCAATGATCGCACTGCGACTGTCCTGGCCTTTCTTCAACAGCGTTTCCGCTTCCTGGCAGCACTCCCGCAATTCCGGCACGCCGCAATAGCGGCTGGCGCCGTGTAGCTTATGCACGCGATCAAGCAGTGCATCCTGCTGCTCCTGATCCATTGCCTGACGGATGGCCTGGTGATCCTCGGGCAGGCCTTGCAGCAGCATCTGCAGCAGGTCATCGGCCAGATCGGCTTTGCCGGCGGCCAGTCGCAGACCTTCTTCCGGATCGATCGCTGCCAATAGCTGCTGCTGCGGCTCGGCGGCGGTCGTCGTCTCGTCAATGCCGGCAACATCAGTGGGGGGGGATGCCGGTGCCGGCAGCTGCGCCGTCGGGGCCATGCCGGTCCACTTGTTCAGGCTATGGCGCAGTTGTTCGGTGGTGATCGGCTTGCTCAGATAGTCATTCATGCCGCATTGCAGCAACTGGCGGCGTTCACTGTTCAGCGCATGGGCGGTCAGTGCCACTATGGGTACTGGATCGAAGCCGGCAATATCCTCGCGCACACGCAGTTCGCTGGTGGTCTGGCGACCGTCCATGCCGGGCATCTGCACATCCATGAAGATCAGGTCGACCATCTGCTCAGTCAGCAGCTCCAGGGCTTCCTCGCCGCTGGTCGCCGACAGGGTTTCCACGCCCAGGTCCGCGAGGAAGGCCTCCAGGAGCTTGAGATTGGCCAGATTGTCATCCACGCACAGTACCCGCAGTGCATGGGGCCGCTGGCGTGGCAACGGGACCGTGGTCATGGGGTCGTCGCCCAGCAGATGCATCACGGCGCGGTACAATTTACGGGTGCAGACCGGTTTGGAGACTGTCTGGCACATGGAGCGCGGCAGTTGGTCGAGCAACGGGTAGTGCTCGGTGGTATCGGTCAGCACTATCGATTTGCAGATGCTGAATTCGGCCCACTGGCGCGCCATTTCCAGGGTGTCGCCCGGCGCGGTGGTGGTATGGCGCACGCTGACCAGCGCCAGCTGCAGGGAGTCGTCCCGGTTGGTGCGCGAAGTGAGTGCTTCGTGCAGCTCCTGGGGATTGTTGAACACCCGCACCGACAGGCCGAGGTCCTCCAGGCTGTGCAACAGCATCTGGCGGCTCAGCAACTGAGGTTCAACCAGCGCGGCGCGCATGCCCAGCAGGGGCTTTTCCGGTAATTCATCCTCGCCGTGGGCGGACCGGGTCAGCCGCAGGGTCAGCCAGAACTCGGAGCCTTCGCCCGGCTGGCTGCGCAGGCCGATCTCGCCGTGCATCTGCTCGACCAGACGTTTGGAAATGACCAGCCCCAGACCGGTGCCGCCGGTCTGCCGGGAAATGGAGTTGTCGGCCTGGCTGAAAGCCTTGAACAGGGATTTCTGCTGGGTCGGCGACAAGCCGATGCCGGTGTCGTTGACGCTGATGCGCAGCAGCACCTGGTCGGCGTCCTGGTGTTCGGCCATCACTCGCACGCTGACCGAGCCCTCATGGGTGAACTTGATGGCATTGCTGATGAGGTTGGCGAGAATCTGCTTGAGCCGCATGGGGTCGCCGCTCAGGCCCAGCGGTGTATCACGGTAGATGATGCTGACCAGTTCCAGGCCCTTGTCGTGAGCGCTGGGCGCGAGCATGGTCAGGGTGTCGTCGATCAGGTCGCGCAGATTGAACGACAGGTTCTCCAGGATCAGCTTGCCGGCCTCGATCTTGGAAAAGTCCAGGATCTCGTTGATGATCGCCAGCAGGTTGTCGGCGGATTTCTCGATGGTTGACAGGTACTCCTGCTGGCGGCCGCTCATCTCAGTGCGTTGTAGCAGGCTGCTGAAGCCGAGGATGCCATTCAGTGGCGTGCGCAGCTCATGGCTCATGTTGGCGAGGAATTCGGATTTGATGCGACTGGCCTCCTGGGCAGTCTTGCGCGCCAGATCCAGTTCGATGTTCTGGATTTCGATGGTCTCCAGGGTCTGGCGCAGGTCTTCGGTGGCCTGATCGATGTTCTGTTGGAGTTCGCCCTGGGCGCTCTGCATGGTCTGCGCCATGGTGCTCACGCCCAGCGCCAGGTCATCCAGCTCGCGGCTGCCTTGCTCGCCCAGGCGAATATCGAAATGCCCCTGGCTGATCTGTCGAATGGCGGCGTTGATCCGCGCCATCGGGTCGGTAATGCGCCGCCCCATGACGGTGACCACCAGGCCGGTGAGCGCGAGGCCGAGGATGATGGTCACCAGGGTCGCCAACAGGCTCTGGTAGCGGCGCAGCAGCATATTGCCGTGGCTCAGTTCTACCTCCAGCCAGCCCAGCAGGCTGTCGGCGGCAATCTCCGGGTGGGCCTGGCGGTTGGTCAGTTCCGGGCCGGCCAGCAGCGGCATGAGAAAGCGGCTGCTTTGCTTGCTACGCTGGATCTGCAGGCCGGTGCCGGCGGTAATGTCGATGCCGGTGAGTGGATCGCCGGCTGGATACATCAGCGGGCCGCGATGCTGCAGTGGTCGCATGTCGGCATCATGCAGGCTCAGCGAACGGACATCGGTATGGTTGAGGCCGGTATTGAGCAGCCTGCCGAAGCGGTCTATGTCGCCCTCCAGCAGAGCCTCGGCGGCGGGTCGCTGCAGGTACTCGATGGTCATTAGGCCACGATGCAGCAGTTGCTCTTCCACTTCACGCATCTGCTGCCAGGTAAAGTAGCCGCCCAGCGCCAGAGCTATCAGTCCGGTCGGGATGAGTGTCATCAGCAACAGCCTGGCCTTGAGGCCCAGGTTGCGGCGTGATCGTGCGGAAAGTTCGGCGGGCCCTGGCTTGTTCAATGTGTATATCCCTTTCCCTGTTGCCGGTATCATAGAGCAAAAAGCACCGCCGGACAGCGCATCCGGATTTCGCTCTAGTTTCGCTCTACCTGAAGGATGAATGATGAATAGCGAGTTTCCAACCATTGCCGACTGCATAGGCAATACGCCCCTGGTTCGGCTGCAGCGCATGGCGGGCGAGACCGGCAATACCATTCTGCTGAAACTGGAAGGCAACAATCCTGCCGGTTCGGTCAAGGACCGTCCCGCCCTGTCAATGATTCAGCTGGCTGAGCAGCGCGGCGACATCCAGCCCGGCGATACGCTGATCGAGGCGACCTCCGGTAATACCGGCATCGCCTTGGCGATGGCGGCGGCGGTCATGGGCTACCGGATGATCCTGATCATGCCGGAAAATTCCAGCGACGAACGCAAGTGGGCAATGTCGGCTTATGGCGCCGAGCTGATCCTGGTCAGCAAGGAACAGGGCATGGAAGGCGCCCGTGACCTGGCCGAGGCCATGCAGCGCGAAGGCAAGGGCAAGCTGCTGGATCAGTTTGGCAACCTGGACAACCCCGAAGCGCATTATCGCAGTACTGGCCCGGAAATCTGGCGGGACACCGGCGGTCGCATCACCCACTTCGTCAGCTCCATGGGTACCACCGGGACCATCATGGGCGTGTCCCGCTATCTCAAGGAGCAGAACCCGGCGATCCAGATCATTGGTCTGCAGCCCACCGAAGGCGCGGCGATACCCGGTATCCGTCGCTGGCCGCAAGCCTATCTGCCGAGCATCTTCGACGCCCAGCGGGTGGATCAGGTGGTGGACATGAGCCAGCAGGAGGCCGAAGACACCATGCGCCGGCTGGCGCGGGAAGAAGGTATCTTCTGCGGGGTGTCTTCCGGCGGTGCCGTCGCTGCGGCACTGCGGCTCAATGCCGAGGTGCGTGATGCGATCATTGTGGTGATCATCTGCGATCGCGGTGATCGCTATCTGTCCACCGGGGTATTCGACGACCGCTCATGAACAGATCCCGGGGCAAACCGCGGCGGGCGCCCGATGCGCCTGCCGCCGTAGGACAGCGAATCGAACTCACGCTGGAGCGTCTGACCCACGACGGTCGCGGTATCGGCCGTTGGCAGGGACGCACTGTCTTCGCCGAGGGCGGACTGCCCGGCGAGAAGGTCGACACGCGGGTAGTGCGGGCACGCAGCAAGTTGATCGAGACCCGAGTCATCAAGGTGCTTGAGGCCAGCCCGGAGCGGCAAGAGCCCGCTTGTCCGCACATTGCCCTGTGTGGCGGCTGCAGTCTGCAGCACATGCCTCGTCAAACTCAGCTGGACATAAAACAGCAGGCACTGGCCCAGCAATTGCAACACTTTGCCGGCCTGCAACCGGAGCGCTGGATGCCGGCATTGACGGCCGCAGACTACGGCTATCGCCAGCGGACCCGCCTGTCCATGCGCTGGGACCGACAGGCGCAGCGGTTGGTGGTGGGGTATCGTCAGCGCGCCAGCAGTGAATTGGTGGAGCTGACGCAGTGCCCGGTATTGGTGCCGGTGCTGGATGGCGTGCTCCGCGAACTGCCGGCGCTGCTGCAGCAGCTCGATGCCCGTGCCGGGCTCGGTCACATCGAGCTGATCGCTGGCGAGCATCCGAGCATGGTGGTGCGCCATATGCAGCCACTGTCGGCGGCCGATATCGACCGGCTGCACGGGTTGGCAACAGCCCACGGCCTGGTCTGTCGCCTGCAACCCGAGGCCGCGGGCTCGGCGCAGGCACTGCAGCCAGATGCGCCGGAGCCGGCCTACCGGCTGGCCGACCAGCAATTGGTGTTTCGCTTCGCGGCGGGTGACTTCACCCAGGTCAATGCCGAGGTCAACCAGCAGATGGTTAACCAGGCGCTGGACTGGCTGGCACTGCAGCCTGGCGAGCGGGTGCTGGACCTGTTCTGTGGTGTGGGCAATTTCGCTTTGCCCATGGCGCGCGCGGGTGCGCTGGTGACCGGCGTGGAAGGCAGTGCGGAGATGGTCGAGCGCGCCGGCAGCAACGCGCAACTCAATGGCCTGGCCGAGGTGCACTTTTTCCAGGCGGACTTGTCGAAGCCGGATGCACTCACGTGGAAAGATGATTATCAGGCAGCCCTGCTGGATCCGCCGAGGGATGGGGCTGCCGAACTCGTTGCCGTGCTGGCACAAAGGAAATTGCAGCGCATACTCTATGTTTCCTGCAACCCGGCCACGCTGGCGCGCGACGCGGGCATTCTGGCGGAAGCAGGTTACCGACTGGCGCAGGCGGGGGTGATGGATATGTTCCCCCAGACTGCCCATGTGGAAGCCATGGCACTGTTTGTGTCAGGCAAGGACTGAACGTAATGGTACAAGTCAGAGCAGATCATCCGATCAATCAGGATGGGACTGTCAATCTCGATGCCTGGATCGAGCGGATCCAGGAGCGTGTGCCGCTGCCCGAGCCCCAGATACTCAGGCAGGCCTGTGAATGGGCGGGTGAGCTGGAGGAGGCGGCCGCCCGCACCGAGCACCGTTGGGCCAACGGCGCCAGCAGTTATCGTACCGGTCTGGAAATGGCCGAGATCCTGGCCGACCTCAAGCTGGACCAGGATTCGCTGGTAGCGGCGGTCATCTATCGGGCGGTGCGCGAGCGCAAGACCGAGCTGGCGGAAGTCGAGCGTTGCCTCGGCCCCAACGTCGCGGCATTGGTCGACGGCGTGCAGCGCATGGCGGCGATCAGCGTGTCGCAGAACCCGCCCAAGGCCAATACCTTCAATACCCAATCCCAGGTGGAAAACCTGCGCAAGATGTTGGTCACCATGATCGACGACGTACGCGTCGCCCTGATCAAGCTGGCCGAACGTACCTGCGCCATCCGCGCGGTCAAGGATGCCGATGACGCGAAGCGCTACCGGGTGGCGCGGGAGGTGTTCGACATCTATGCGCCGCTGGCCCATCGCCTGGGCATCGGTCACATCAAATGGGAGCTGGAGGATCTGTCCTTCCGCTACCTGGAGCCGCACAAATACAAGCAGATAGCCCAACTGCTGGACGAGCGGCGGCTGGATCGCCAGGAATACATCGAATCGGTCATGGCCCAGCTGCGTAGCGAGCTGGAAGACGCGGGCATCGAGGGTGATATCTCCGGGCGGGTCAAGCATATCTATTCGATCTGGCGGAAGATGCAGAAGAAGGGCATTGATTTCAGCCAGGTCTATGACGTGCGGGCGGTGCGGGTGCTGGTCCCGCAGGTGCGTGACTGCTATACCGCGCTGGGCATAGTGCACAGTCTGTGGCGCCATATTCCCAATGAGTTCGACGACTATATCGCCAACCCCAAGGAGAACGGCTACCGTTCGCTGCATACCGCTGTAATCGGCCCCGGCGGCAAGGCGCTGGAGGTACAGATCCGTACCCATGCGATGCATGAGGAGGCAGAGCTGGGCGTCTGTGCGCACTGGCGTTACAAGGGCACCGATGTGGACAGCAACTCCACAGCCTACGAAGACAAGATCGCCTGGCTGCGGCAGGTGCTGGAATGGCACGAGGAAATGGGCGATATCGGTGGTCTGGCCGAACAGTTGCGCGTCGACTTCGAGCCGGATCGCATCTATCTGTTCACCCCCGATGGCCACGTACTGGATGTGCCCAAGGGCGCGACGCCGTTGGACTTTGCCTACCGCGTGCATACCGAAGTCGGTCACCACTGCCGGGGTGCCAAGGTCAACGGCCGCATCGTGCCTTTGACCTATGTGCTGCAGACCGGCGAGCAGGTCGAGATCATCACCGGCAAGGCCGGCGGGCCGAGTCGTGACTGGTTGAACGCCAATCTGGGTTATGTGCACACCTCACGGGCGCGGGCCAAGATCCAGCACTGGTTCAAGCAGCAGGATCGCGAGCAGAACGTGCAGGCCGGCAAGATCATGCTGGAGCGCGAGCTGACCCGCATGGCGCTCAATGGTGCCGACTATGCCAAGCTGATCGAGCGCCTGGGCATCCGCAGCCAGGAAGATCTGTTCGCCGCGGTCGGCTCGGGTGACATCCGCATGGCCCATGTGGTCAACGTTGCCCACCAACTGGTCGAGCCGGACCGCCACAGTGAGCAGTTGGATCTCATCCCGCGCCGCCCGAGCAAGCCTGGGCGGCGCGGCGACGTGCATATCCAGGGCGTGGGCAATCTCCTGACGCAGTTGGCCGGCTGCTGCCAGCCGGTGCCGGGTGACCCCATCATCGGCTATATCACCGTTGGCCGCGGTGTGACCGTGCACCGCGCCGACTGCGCCACCGCCATGCAATTGCAGGACCGTGAATCCGAGCGGCTGATCGAAGTCAGCTGGGGCGGCGAGCCGGTGCAGACCTACCCGGTGGAAATCTTCATCAAGGCCTATGATCGCTCCGGCCTGCTGCGTGATGTGTCCCAACTGCTGGCCAACGAGAAGCTCAACGTGTTGGAAGTCAGCACGCACACCAACAAGGATGACAATTACGCCAGCATGCTGTTGACCATCGAGATTCCCAACCTGCACCTGCTGGGTCGCCTGCTGGCGCGGATTGGCCAGTTGCCGAACGTCTTCGAAGTGCGGCGTAACCGCCAGGAGCGGCGTGCATGAGTTATCAACTGGATGATCTGCTGTATCTGATGGAGCGCCTGCGTGACCCCCAGCACGGCTGCCCCTGGGACCTCAAGCAATCCTTCGCCAGTATCGCGCCGCATACCCTGGAAGAGGCCTATGAAGTGGCTGATGCCATTGCCGAGGAAGATTTCGGCCAACTGGCCGGGGAAGTCGGCGATCTGCTGTTTCAGGTCGTGTACTACGCGCAACTGGGCCGCGAAGCCGGGCATTTCGACTGGAATGACGTGGTGGACGGCATTACCCGCAAGTTGGTGCGACGCCATCCCCATGTGTTCCCGGATGGCAATCTGCGCACCCCGCCGGGCACGTTGCGTCTGGAAGAGCAACAGATCAAGGAACGCTGGGAGCAGATCAAGGCCGAGGAGCGGGCCGAGAAGAGCGGCGCGCCGGAGCATCTATCGTTGCTGGAGGACGTGCCGCGTGCCTTGCCGGCGCTGACTCGGGCGCAGAAACTGCAGAAGCGCGCCGCAGCTGCGGGTTTCGACTGGCCTCAGGTGACTCCAGTGATCGACAAGATTGCCGAGGAACTGGATGAGGTGCGGGAGGCCATCGGCCGGCGCGAACACGACGCCGTCGAAGAGGAGCTGGGCGATCTGTTGTTCGCCATGGTCAATCTGGCTCGGCACTTGAAGGTCGATGCGGAAACCGCCTTGCGTGGCGGCAACGAGAAGTTCGAGCGGCGTCTGCGCTACATCGAACAGCAGCTCACCGCCGCTGGCGAGCGCTTTGCCGATACCCCACTGGAGCGGCTGGATGCACTCTGGGACGATGCTAAGGATGAGGGATTATAAGGTACAGATCTGCGCTTATCCCGCCGCGACATGATGTCGCGGCGGCCATCGAAACCTGAGCTTGCGTCAGGCCGGGCCAGCGCTACAGAGAATGGCGGCGCGCCATTGACAAAGCGCAACCGGCTTGTGCATAACCAGCTCTGCGTGTATGTTGAACCCCCTTTTCGTTTTGCGAAACGGTATCGCATTCTCTGTTTCCACCACTCGGTGGAGCATGCCAGCCTCCGATTGCAATCGTGGGCGGCCCCGGTTTCAGTCAGATTGAGGAGTTCAACATGCGCGTCATCCTTTTGGGTGCCCCAGGCGCGGGCAAGGGCACACAGGCCCAGTTCATTTGTCAGCGGTTCGGTATTCCGCAGATTTCCACCGGCGACATGCTGCGTGCGGCAGTCAAGGCGGGCACCGAGTTGGGCCTGCAGGTCAAGGAAGTCATGGACAGTGGTGGGCTGGTATCGGATGACCTGATCATCGGCCTGATCAACGAGCGCATCACCCATGGCGATTGTGCCAATGGTTTCCTGTTCGATGGTTTCCCACGCACCATTCCCCAGGCTGAAGCCCTGGTCGAGGCGGGTATCGACATCGACCACGTATTGGAAATCGCCGTGGACGACGAGGAAATCGTTGGCCGCATCTCCGGTCGCCGCGTGCATCCCGGCTCCGGCCGCGTCTACCACCTCGAGCACAATCCGCCGCGCGAAACCGGCAAGGATGACGTCACCGGTGAAGCGCTGATCCAGCGTGAAGACGACCAGGAAGAGACCGTGCGCAAGCGTCTGCAGGTGTATCACACCCAGACCCAGCCGCTGGTCCAGTTTTACCGCGGTCTGTCCGAAGCCAAGGGCACGCCCAAGTGCTCCCGCGTGGAAGGCGTCGGCACAGTCGAGGAAATCACCAGCCGGGTTCTTGCTGCCCTGAGCTGATTGCCTCGCACTGCATACCAGGCCCGTGTTGGCTTTTGCCGCACGGGCCTTGTCGTTTGTTACAATCGCCTTTTTGCTCCCACCGTGAAGATCCGATGACTGCCACTCTGCTTGCCCTGGATACCGCCACCGAAGCCTGTTCCGCCGCCTTGTTGCATGAAGGGCGCCTGTTCCATCGTGTCGAGGTGGCGCCGCGCATGCATGCTCAGTTATTGCTGCCGATGATCGACGAGCTGTTGGCCGAGGCGGGTATTGCGCTGGCGCAGGTCGATGCGCTGGTGTTCGGCCGCGGCCCCGGTGCCTTCACCGGCGTACGTATCGCCACCGGCATGGTGCAGGGGCTGGCCTTTGCCATTGGCAAACCGGTGATCGGCATTTCCAACCTGGCAGCGCTGGCCCAGCGGGCCTGGCGCGAACAGGGTGCCGAGCAGGTCTGTGCCGCTATCGATGCGCGCATGGATGAGGTCTACTGGGGCTGCTATCACCTGGTCGATGGGGTCATGACGCTGGCCGGTGCTGAGCGGGTATGCGCGCCGGAACAGGTTGATCTGGCGCCCGAGTTGACCACCCCGGTGGGTGCCGGCACCGGCTGGCAGTATGCCGAGCGCCTGGCGGTGCCGGTGCAGCGCAGCTGGCCGCAGATGTTGCCCGATGCCACTGACCTGATCAGCCTGGCGTTGCCCGCCTGGCGCGCCGGACAGGTACTGGACGCCGCGGATGCCCAGCCGGTTTATCTGCGGGACAAGGTTGCCACACCGAAGGTCGGGTGATTTTGCCTTTTGGGATAACCAGGATTAACCTTGGTCTTCTGTATTACCTGTGGAGTTGATCATCCATCATGCGTCTGGACGGTTACAATCCAGCTTCTGCGCTGCCGGTAAAGCCGTCGCGTCCTGCTGCGCCTGCGGCGGACAACATGGTGCCCAGTGCTCAGCCGGCGACTGCGCCACCGCCGGTCAAGGTCCGTGCGCCAGTGGTGCAGCAGCCCGGCGCCACAGGTGAGTATATTCCCGCCCGCCAGGGCGCGACGCAGCCGGTGCATGGCCATGCCAATCAGGCACTGGCCAGTTATCAGGCCATGGCCAGCCTGCCGGATGCCGAAGCCGATGGCTTCTTTGGTGTCGATCTGTTTGTCTGAAGTCCGTATTCATGTCTGATGTCGCTCCCCGCTTGATTCTTGGTTGCCCGTTATGGGCCGAACCGGCCTGGCGAGGTGCGCTGTATTCCAGCGGCGCCGATGCCGACCAGCGGCTATACGAGTATTCCCGGGTGTTTTCCGCTGTCGAGGGCAATACCACCTTCTATGCCTTGCCCGCGCCCGAGGTCGTGGCGCGTTGGGCTGAGCTGCTGCCGGCGGATTTCCATTTCTGTGCCAAGTTGCCCCGGGAGGTCAGTCATGGTGATCAACTGGACCCACGGAATATCGATCTGCTGCAGTTCTTCCAGCGTATGGCGCCTCTGGAGCAGCGGCTGGGGCCGATCTGGCTGCAACTGCCGGCGCGTGTCGGGCCGCAGCAGCTGGAACAACTGATCCGCTTTCTCGATGCGCTGCCGACGCACTATCGCTACGCTGTCGAGGTTCGCCATCCGGATTTCTTTCGCAAGGATGACAACGAGCGGCAGCTCAACCGCCTGCTGCATGAACGGGGCATCGAGCGGGTCATGTTCGATAGTCGCGGCCTGTTCGCCAGCACCGCCACGGATGCAGCAACCCTGGATGCCCAGCGCCGCAAACCACGGCTACCGGTTCACGCCGTTGCCCTGGCCCAGACGCCGACGGTGCGTTTCATCGGCGGCATGGATAATCAACAGAGTCTGCGCTGGCTGGAGCCCTGGCTTGCCAAGTGCGCGCAATGGCTGAATGAAGGCCGCAGCCCGATCCTATTCATGCACACCCCGGATAATTGCCTGGCGCCCGAGCTGGCACGGCTATTTCATGCGCGCTTGCAGGAACAGCTGCCTGAGCTGCCGCCCATGCCCGCCTGGCCGGGCGAGCAGCAATTGCTGGAATCGCCGCAGCAGGGCGGACTGTTCTGATCCGCCGCCGGGGTTGCGGTAAACTACCCGGCCATTTTGCCGTTCAGGAATTCGGACTCTATCCATGACTGACTCACCTTGCCGCGTGGCGGTTTGCTGGCTGTCGCCGGAACTGGAGCAGCCAGCGCAGGCATTGGCGATGCACCTGCAATTGCCGGTGCTGCCAGCCGGCAGCAGCCAGGCAGAATTGCTCTTGCAGGTCGGCAGCGATGGCCTCAGCTTGCAGGCCACCGCTGCCGATGCCCCGGGCGCGGTGCGGGTGGACTTTGTCGAGGGCGCTCTGGCCCATCGTCGGCTATTTGGTGGCGGGGCAGGGCAGATGGTCGCCAAGGCGGTGGGGCTGCGTGGCGCGGTGCGGCCGACAGTGCTGGATGCCACCGCTGGCCTGGGGCGTGATGCCTTTGTGCTGGCCGCGTTGGGGTGTGAAGTGACGCTGATTGAACGCCAGCCGATCATTGCCGCGCTGCTCGAGGACGGCCTGCAGCGTGCCCGTCAGGCGGGAGGTGAGGTGGCTGAGATCGCCGCGCGCATGCAATTGCTGCAGGCTGACGCCATCGAGGCCATGGCTAACTGGTCAGCAGCAGTGCCCCAGGTCATTCACTTGGACCCGATGTTTCCGCACCGGGACAAGTCGGCATTGGTGAAAAAGGAGATGCGCCTGTTCCGCCCGCTGGCTGGCGACGACCTCGATGCCCCGGCACTACTGGCCGCTGCGCTGCAACTGGCCAGCCACCGCGTCGCCGTCAAACGCCCGCGCAAGGCACCGGCCATCGATGGCCCGCCCCCCAGTGCCCAATTGAGCGGCCAATCGAGCCGCTATGATATCTACGGCAAGAAGAAACTGGAGTAAGCGGTTTCTGTAGATGACGGTATGGGGCAGCGCACACGGGGGGCTACCCTGCGCTGCGGGCCACTTGGCGGATGGACAGGCGGATTTCGGCACTGAGGACGCGTTTGGCGGTGCTCTCGGCGATATCTTCCAGCTCCGGTTGGTAATGCAACCGACCTTCGTTGTCGGTGCTCAGTACCTCGAAGGTCTGCAACCGTTGGATGAATTGGCGGAACAGGGTCTTGTCGAAGAACTCCGGGGCGTTGAGTCCATGCAGGATCGACAGGCGCTGGGCCATGACGGTGCACAGCCCCTCCAGCTGCTCGGCGGTGAGGCTGCCGTTGGGGTTGTTCAGCAGCAGCGCCGCAGCCATGTAGAAGCGTTCCAGCATCTGGATGATGCTGCGAGCCAGCAGGGTGAGCAGCACGAACTCGCCGGAGGCGGTATCCGGACGGTGGATCTGCTCGTTCTCCTCGCGCAGCAGGCCACGCCCGACCAGGCCGTCCACGTAGCGGCTGATGATCTCCGGCAACTCCTCTTCACGCCAGTGCAGAAACAGCTCGCCTTGCAGATAGGGATAGAGCGCGCTGACCAGCCGCTCGATCTGCTCACGACTCATGCGTGCGTTGTTGAGGAACAGGCAGGCGATCAGCGCTGGTAACGCCACCAGGTGCAGAATGTTATTGCGATACCAGGTCATCAGCACCGCTTGGGGTTCGTCGAGAAACAGGATCTCACCCAGCGCATCGGACTGGCGACCTATCATGCCCATGGCTTCCACATGGCTGATCTGCTCGGCGCCAGCGAGCGTCGGCAAGGTGACATTGGCGCTGTAGGGCACATCACCCAGCAGGCCGGTGAAGGTGTCCAGAGTGCGGGACAGCGTCGCCTCATCCAATGCCAGACGCCGGGTCGAGAGCATGGCCAGCGCCACCAGGTTGACCGGGTTGGCATCCGCCGCCGCGTTGATCGCCCCGCCGAGGGTCCGTGCCAACTGGTTGGTCACATCCGGTAGCCAGTCTGGTTTGTATTCGGGGGCGTTGTGCTGATCACGCCAATCGGGCTGGCGCTGATCGAGAAAATCATTCAGCGCCACTGGGCTGCCGAAGTTGAGTGCCACTTCGCCGAAGCGCAGCTTGAGAGCGGACAGTACCCGGAACAGATCGAAGAAGGACTCCTTCTTCTTTTCCTTGCCGCGCAGCTCGCCCAGGTAGGTACGACCTTCCAGCACTCGCTCGTAACCGATGTACACCGGCATGAACACGATGGGCCGGCGGGATGAACGCAGGTAGCTGCGCAAGGTGATCGCCAGCATGCCGGTCTTGGGGTCGAGCAGGCGGCCGGTGCGCGAGCGCCCGCCCTCGATGAAGTACTCGACCGGGAACCCACGGCTGAACAGGGTATGCAGGTACTCATTGAATACCGCGGTGTACAGCTGGTTGCCGCGAAAGCTGCGACGCATGAAGAAGGCACCGCCACGGCGCAGAATGCTGCCGATCACCGGCATGTTGAGATTGATGCCGGCAGCGATGTGCGGCGGGGTCAGACTGCTGCGGACCAGCAGGTAGGACAGCAGCAGATAGTCGATATGGCTGCGATGACAGGGCACATAGATGATTTCATTGCCGCGGGCGATGTCCTGCACGTTTTCCAGATTGTTGACCTTGATGCCGTCATACAGCTTGTTCCAGAACCAGGACAGGACGATTTCCAGAAAGCGGATGATGCTGTAGGTGAAGTCCGAGGCGATCTCGTCGGCATAGCGGGCGGCACGCTGGCGGGCGCGCTCTTCGCTGATGTTCTGCTCGACCGCCTCGCGGGCGATGGCCGCGCGTACCAGTGGCCCGTGCATCAGTCCTTTCAGTAGCGTGCGACGGTGGGACAGGTCGGGGCCGACCACAGCGCCGCGCTGGTGCTTGAAGTGCACGCGCAACAGGCGGCTGACCTTGCGCAGGTTGCGGTTGTGGCCAAGGTTTTCATCGGCCAGTTCCCGCAGCGACAGCGGCTCGCCGAAGCTGACGCGGATCTTGCGGCCATGTACCAGGATCGCCAGTAATTTGCGCAGTTTGCCGCCCACCCCCCAGTTATGTGCGAACAGCAGCTTCAACGGCGATGATTCAGCATCCGGCGACAGGCCCCAGAATACGCTGACCGGGACTATCTTCACCTCGGGAGTGACCCGCAATTCCACCGCGGTGAGGGCGCGCAGCAACCGCGGCGAACGCTTGCGCGGGTCGGGGCGCCCGCTCCAGGCCAGTTCGCTGGTGAGATGGAAGTAGGCGGACTCTTCCTCCAGCGCACCGCTCGGCGGCATGACCGGCCGCGGCAGGCCGGCCCGTCGGCATTCCTGATCCAATACCAGCAGATCGGAATAGGATCGCCCGGGCAGCACATAGAGAATCGGCTCGCCACTGGCCGGAGCGATCTTCGCCAGCGGATTGCCGATGCTCTCCGAGCGGGCCCACAGGTACAACAGGCGGCGCATCAGGCCGAAACGCAGGCGGCTGAACAGGGAGGGTTGGGCTGATGGCATGGGCAATCTCTGAAATGACAGGCAACGAGCGGCGATTCTACCGTTTTTCAATACTTTGTTACATTCGCCGCTGTATAGCCGGGTCTTGAAACGCCGCAGGGATATGCCCATATCAGTAAACGGCAGGATAATTTGCTCGCCACAGGAACACCTATTGGCTCTGGTGATGGACCGGTATCTGCGGAACCAGTGCAGGCCTGAAATGTCCTTTTCCCGTGCGCTGGTAATCAATGTATCCTTGCGCTTTGCGGCACGCGCCTGATTGCGACGCGCCAGTATTCCGGGGGGAAATGGAAGAGGCCATGATAAAGATAAACAGCCTGACCAAACGCTTTGGCGACCACGTCGCCGTGGACAATCTGTCCTTTGAGGTAAAACCGGGGGAAGTCCTGGGCTTTCTCGGCCCGAACGGTGCCGGCAAGTCCACCACCATGAAGATGCTCACCGGCTTTCTCACGCCGGACGGTGGCAGTGCCTCCATCTGCGGGTTCGATATCCGTACCCAGATTCTTCAGGCCCAGCAGCAGATGGGCTATCTGCCCGAAGGCGCACCCTGTTATGGCGACATGCGGGTGAAAGGCTTTCTCGAATTCATTGCCGAGGTTCGCGGATTGCGCGGCGCTGACAAGCAGCGCCATGTCGCGCGCGCGGTCGAGCAGGTGGAATTGCAGGGGGTACTCGGGCAGAGCATCGATACTCTGTCCAAGGGTTTCAAGCGCCGGGTCGGTCTGGCCCAGGCGATTCTGCATGACCCAAAGGTGCTGATTCTCGATGAGCCCACCGACGGGCTCGACCCCAACCAGAAACACCAGGTGCGGCAACTGATCCAGCAACTGGCCAGCGACAGCAACAAGATCGTGGTGATCTCCACGCACATCCTCGAAGAAGTCAGTGCCGTATGCAGCCGCGCGGTGGTGATTGCCCGTGGCCGGTTGCTGGCCGACGGGACGCCCGACGAGCTGGAAGCCCGCTCGAATTACCATCAGGCGGTGACCGTGCTGTTGCAGCAGCCAGTGGACAGCCAGCCATTGCTGGCGCTGCCGGGGGTGAAAGAGGTCGAAGTCGAACATGGTGGGCACCAGCTGACAGTGATTGCCGAGCCGGATGCGGTGATTTTCCCGGCGGTGGGCGAATATGCGCGTCAGCAACAGTGGCAGGTCAAGGAACTGTCGGTGGAGCGGGGACGTCTGGACGATGTCTTCCGCCGCCTGACCGCGGAGGAGGCCGCATGAGTAGTCTTGGTGTGATTTTCAAGCGTGAGCTGGGTAGCTATTTCGCCACCCCGCTGGCCTATATCTTCATCGTCATCTTTCTGATGCTGTCGGCGGTCTTCACCTTCTATCTGGGTGGCTTCTACGAAGGCGGCCAGGCGGATCTGATCCCCTTCTTCAATTTCCATCCCTGGTTGTACCTGTTTCTGGTGCCGGCGGTGGCCATGCGGCTGTGGGCCGAGGAGCGCAAGTCCGGCACCATCGAATTGCTGATGACCTTGCCGGTATCGCGTACCGACATGGTGCTGGGCAAGTTCCTGGCCGCCTGGGTGTTCGTCGGTATCGCCCTGGTACTGACATTTCCGATCATCATCACGGTCAACTATCTGGGCTCGCCGGATAACGGCGCCATCTTCACCGGCTACCTGGGCAGCTGGCTGCTGGCTGGCGGCTACCTGGCCATCGGATCGTGCATGTCGGCATTGACCAAGAACCAGGTGATTGCCTTCATTCTCAGCGTGGTGGCCTGTTTCGTGTTCATCGTCAGCGGCTTTCCGCTGGTGCTGGATTTGTTCAGCGGCTGGGCTCCCCAGTGGCTGCTGGATGCCATTGCCTCACTCAGTTTCCTGATTCGCTTCGATGCCATCAGCAAGGGCGTGCTGGATCTGCGTGACCTGCTGTATTTCATATCGCTGATGGCGGCCTGGCTGCTGGCCACCGCGATCGTCATCGACCTGAAAAAGGCCGATTGAGGCAAGGGAGAATAACAATGAAACGACTGATGTATTCAGGTACCGGGCTGCTGGTACTGCTGCTGGCCTTCATCGCCTTCAACATGGCTACCGGGGTATTGCTGCCCGGGGCCCGACTCGATCTGACCGAACAGAAACTATTCACCATCTCCGATGGTACGCGGGAGATTCTGGAAGAGCTGGATGAGCCGATCACGCTGTACTTCTTCTTCTCCGACCGTGCCAGCAAGGACATGGTGGTGCTGCGCAACTATGCCCGCCGGGTCGAGGAAATGCTCCGCGAATACGAGCGTGTGGCTGGCGGTAAACTGAAACTGCAGATCATCGATCCGCAGCCCTTCTCCGAGGCCGAGGACCGTGCCGCCGAATTTGGCCTGCAGGCCGTGCCGCTGACCCAGAGTGGCGATCAGCTGTACTTTGGTCTGGCCGGCACCAACGAACTGGCCCAGCGGGAAATCATCCCGTTCTTCGCCCTGGAGCAGGAAGGACTGTTGGAATATGAACTGAGCCGGCTGATCAACAGCCTGGCGCAACCGGAAAAGCCGCAGATCGGGCTGATTTCCGGTTTGCCCATGGCCGGCGGCATGAATCCGATGAGCGGCCAGCCCGGCGCGCCCTGGGTCGCTTTCGAGCAGATGCAGCAGATGTTCAGCTTGCAGGAGCTGGAGGCCGACATCGATACCGTGCCGGAGGAGATCGAGGTCCTGTTGCTGGTGCATCCCAAGACCCTGAGCGAGGCGGCATTGTTGGCCGTCGATCAGTTCGTGCTGCGCGGCGGCAAACTGCTGGCCTTCATCGATCCGCTGGCCGAAGCGGACCAGAGCATGGAAGCCATGATGGATGGCATGGCCGACGGTAAATCATCTGATCTTGGCCCGCTGCTGAAGGCCTGGGGCGTGGGTTACAACCCGGAACAGGTGGTGCTCGATGCCCGCCTGGGCATGTCGGTCAGTCGCGGTCAGGGACAATTGCCGGCGCGGCATATTGGTTGGCTGGAGGTTGAGCCGCAGTTCATGAGCCGCGACGACACCGTCACCGCGCCGTTGCAACTGCTGACTATTGCTACCGCCGGCGCGCTGCAGCCGCTGGAAGGGGCGAGCACGCAGTTCCTGCCGCTGCTGTCGAGCAGTGCCAACAGTGCGCTGATACCCAGCAGCCGCTTCAGCCGCATGCAGGACCCGGAAGTGCTGCTTAACGGCTTCCAGGCGGATGATCAGGTCTATCATTTCGCGGCTCGGTTGCAGGGCCCGGCCAGCACGGCCTTTCCGGATGGCCTGGAAGGTCGTGACGTGGAACTGACCGAAGCGGACAACATCAACGTGCTGCTGATTGCCGACACCGACCTGCTCACCGACCGCATGTGGGTGCAGGTGCAGGACTTCTTCGGCCAGCGTGTTCCTCAGCCCTGGGCTGACAATGGCGGCCTGCTGATCAACGCGCTGGATAACCTGTCCGGTTCCGAGGCGCTGATCAGCGTGCGCTCGCGGGGCGATTTCAGCCGGCCGTTCACCGTGGTGGAGGATCTGCAGCGCAAGGCCGAGCGCCGCTACCGCGCCAGCGAGCAGCGCCTGCAACAGCAGCTGGAACAGACCGAGCAGCGCCTGCGTGAGCTGCAGCAGGGTCAAGACCCATCGCAGTTGACCGAGCTGAGTGCTGAACAGGAGCAGGCGATCCAGGGTTTTCTCGATGAGAAGCTGGCGATCCGCAAGCAGCTGCGCGACGTGCGCTATGAGTTGAACGCAGATATCGAACGCCTGGGCAATCAGCTCAAGATGATCAATGTCGCCTTGGTACCGGCTCTGCTGACTCTTGGTGTGCTGCTGTGGTGGCTGGTTGGCCGCGCGCGCCGTCGCGCGGTCTGAGGAGGATAGTCATGCGTAACAAACCTTTGATCTTCACGGTGGTACTCACAGCGATACTGGTGGCGCTGGCGTTGAATATGCGTGGTCAGGACCGGGTCGCCGACCTGTCCAGCCGCGATCTGCTATCGCCGATGCAGGAGAAGCAGTTGCCGGCGCTGGAGCGCATCAGCCTGACGCGGGGCGAAGGGCGGGTCGAGCTGGCACGGCATGATGGCACCTGGGGCGTCGTCAGCCACGCCGGCTTCCCGGTCCAGCAAGAACGCCTGGCGGCGTTGCTGCACGCCCTGCGTGGTGCCCGGGTAGTCGAGGAAAAGACCAGCAATCCCGAGCATCACGCGCGTCTGGGGCTGGAGGTGGCTGCGGACAGCGAAGCGCTGAAGGTCGACCTGCACACCCCGGAGCTGGATTTCGGGGTGATCTATGGCGACCGGGTGGGCAACGGGCAACTGGTGCGTTTCATTGACAATGATCAGGTGCTGCTGCTCAACCGGCCGCTGAGCATCTCGGTCAGCCCGCTCGATTGGCTGGCGCTGAAGGCCGTCGATATTCCCATGCAGCAGGTCGCGACGGCCCGCTGGACTCATGCCGACGGCGAAACCCTGGAGCTCGACAAGCGCGCTGAGGGGGATTACAACCTGCGCATGGTCGGCCTGGAAGCTGATCAGCAGAGCGGCAACGAGCGCTGGATCAACAGTATGGTATTGGCGCTGATCAACCTGACGGCGCAAAACGTGGCGCTGCGTGAAGATCTTGCCTTGGCCGAGCCCATGCTGCGGATGCAGGTAACCACCTGGGCCGGCGCCGAGCTGGCGGCTTCGCTGCATGACGTCGAGGGTCGCTACTGGCTGGTGATCGACAACTACGCTGCAGCCGAGGCCGAGGAAGACCCGTTGCAGGTTAATGCCGATTCGCGCTGGGCCTATCAGATCGGTATCGGTCAGGTGGAGAACCTCAACAAGCGGCAGGCCGATATCGTACGTTCCCCGTAGCACAATCTCCCTTGCAGGTCGGTCATGTTTGGCTAGAATCGAGTCACGGCCTCTATAAACAGTATTCCAAACTGGGGCGCGTCCGGTTGTACGGCGAGTCCCTTCATGGGAGCGACGCCGCGTCAGGTTCGCACCAGCTACCGAATCAAGGTTGAACGGAGTGTCGTTATCGCCACTCCGGACTTCCCGGGTGGTGGGTCATTGGTGATGTGGAGATTGTGGGAATGTCTGATCGGCAAACCGGTACGGTTAAATGGTTCAACGATGCCAAGGGTTTTGGCTTCATTCAGCGTGACTCGGGGCCGGATGTGTTTGTGCACTTCCGTGCCATTCGCGGCGAAGGGCACCGCACTCTGGTCGAAGGCCAGAAGGTGGAGTTCGATGTCACTCAGGGGCAGAAGGGCTTGCAGGCAGAGGATGTAGCCGCCCTTTGAACGTCGCCGAGGCGAGATCGTCCTGGTATTGCCTGGCGCTGGGCGACGGCCTGTTGGCTACTGTCCCGCTGAGCGATATCGAAGACGCCTTCCGGCAGCTGCATCCGGCCGAAGCTCCACCGGGTGCAGCTGTTTTCAGCCGTCACCGTCTCGATGGCCTGCAGTGTCAGGTCACAGTCTATTTTTCCCCGGCGCTGGCTGGGCTGGCGCGCAGCTTCAATGCCCATCCCTGTTGCGTGCCCGAAGGCCATGACCTGGAATTACTGGTGGGCTCAGCCCAGGCTCTCACTCGCTGATTCCGCGTAATCAGGCGCTTGGCAGATTGCCATCCAGCCAGCGCTGAAAATCCGACGGCGGCAGCGCGCCATTGAGGCGGGCCACTTCCTTGCCACGGTGCATGATCAGCAATGTCGGGATGCTGCGAATAGCGAAGCGTGCCGCCAGCTCCTGGGCAGCTTCGGTGTCGACCTTGGCCAGGCGGGCGCGGGGTTCGATATTGCCTGCGGCCTGGGCGAACACCGGTGCGAATTGCTGGCAGGGCCCACACCAACTGGCCCAGAAGTCCACTACCAGGGGCAGATCGGCATTGGCATGGGCATTGAAATTGGCGCCACCCAGATCTACCGGGGCGCCGCTGAACAGCGCTTCCTTGCAGGCTCCGCAGCGGGGCGCCTGATCAAGCCGTTCGGCAGGCAGACGGTTGCGGCGATGGCAATGTGGGCAGGCCAGGGTCATGGGTTCGCTCATGGGCGGGCTCCTCTGCAATTGATCTGGGCAGACGCTGCGCTCAGGGCTTGAGCGCCCAGGTGAATTCCTCTTCACCAGCGACGGTTACCTTGTACCAGCGGTCGGCATCCGCTTCGCCATGTTGCTCTTCCCAGCCGCCGATGGAGCAACGTACTTCCCGGTTGAGCCCGTGAGCTAAGGCGCGGGCGCACTCGAGGTCGGTGGCCCAGGGAGTGCGATCGCTCTCGAACCAGATGCTCGCCCATTTGCCGGCCGCCTTGCGCACTATCATCAGTGGAATCGCAGCGTCGCCATGCAGGGTGCCGCGGCGAGTGGTGCCGGACCAGGGGCCCAGGTCGAGGCGGCCGACCTGCTGCTCCAGCCAGGTGCCCAGCTCCTCCAGAAACTCTTCCTTCAGATAGATCTCGATATCCGGTTGGCGCACGCAAATTCCTCTCAGTGACGTTGCAACATGACCATGCGCATGGCGACTTCCAATCCGGCAACGCCACTGTCGCGCAATGCCTGCTGGCGATCAGGGCGGCTGCGAAAGCCGTGGGGCGTCATGCCGATCAGGTTATCCAGAGCGGTGGGGTCCAGATCCAGAGCATAGCGCAGGACCTGGTCATTGACGATCTCCAGCCCCTCGGGCAAGACCTTGATCAGCTCCGGAGTGGGGTGAATGCTGTCGTACAGCTTTTCGCGCAGGGCCAGCAGATGATCGGCATGGGGGCCGACCAACAACAGGTGGCCGCCGGGTCGTAGCACCCGCAGGCATTCATCCCAGGACCAGGGGCTGAATACACACAGGGCGGCATCCAGGCTGGCGTCGGCTACCGGCAGACGGGCGCTGGAGCCCACCAGCCACTGGATGTCGCGGTTGCGTCGACAGGCCTTGATCACCGCGTCCTTGCTGATATCCAGCCCGGCGCAGTCGGCCTGCGGCAGGGCGCGGGCCAGACGATCGGTGTAGTAACCTTCGCCGCAACCCATATCCAGCACGGCGGCAGGTGCCTGCTCACTGAACAGCCGGTTGATCTCGTCGCTGACCGGCTGGTAATGACCGCCGTCGAGGAAGGCCTGGCGGCAACCGAGCATGGCCGGGGTGTCACCGGGTTGGCGGCTGTTCTTGTGCTGCACCAGCAACAGGTTGAGATAACCCTGGCGGGCCTGGTCGTAACTGTGACCATTACCGCAGGCCCAGGTGCGATCCGTAACCTGCAGCGCCTCGTGGCAGTGGGGGCAGATGAGTTGCAGCATCAGCTGAGCAGCTCTTGCAGGGTGGCCTGGTAGATATCGGTAAGCGTTTCCAGATCAGCCGCGTTGATATGTTCGTTCAACTGGTGAATGGTCGCATTCACCGGCCCGAGTTCGACCACCTGGGTACCCATGGTGGCAATGAAGCGCCCATCGGACGTTCCGCCAGAGGTGGATGGCTGGGTTTCACGGCCCGTGACCTGGCGGATTGCCGCAGCCACGCCATCCAGCAATTCGCCGGGTTCGGTAAGAAAGGGCTGGCCGGACAGGGTCCATTCCAGCTCGTGGTCCAGGCCGTGGCGGTCGAGAATGTCGATGACCCGTTGCTGCAGCCCGGCTACCGTGGACTCGGTGGAGAAGCGGAAGTTGATCAGTGCTTCCAGTTCGCCCGGCACCACATTGGTGGCACCCGTGCCGGAGTGGATATTGGAAATCTGGAAACTGGTAGGCGGAAAGAAGGCATTGCCCTGATCCCAGGTCTCGGCTGCCAGCTCTGCCAAAGCCGGTGCGGCCAGGTGGATGGGGTTGCGTGCCAGATGTGGATAGGCGACATGGCCCTGTTTGCCCTTGATCAACAGGCGGGCGTTCAACGAGCCACGGCGGCCATTCTTGACCACGTCACCCACCTGCTCAGTGCTGGAAGGCTCGCCGACGATGCACCAGTCCACCTTCTCGTCCCGGTCGACCAGAGTCTGCACCACCTTGACGGTGCCCTCGGTCGCTGGGCCTTCTTCATCGCTGGTGATCAGGAAGGCAATCGAGCCGCGGTGGTCGGGGTGGGCGGCGACAAAGCGTTCCACAGCCACCACCATCGCCGCCAGGCTGCCTTTCATATCCGCTGCGCCACGCCCATACAGCATGCCATCGCGCATGATTGGCTCGAAAGGCGGATTATCCCATTGCTCCAGCGGGCCGCTGGGTACCACATCGGTATGGCCGGCGAAGCAGAGCACTGGCGATTGGGTGCCGCGGCGTGCCCAGAGATTGTCTACCTCACCGAAACGCAGGGACTCCAGGGTGAAACCACAGGCGGCCAGACGATCACCCATCAGTTGCTGGCAACCGGCATCGTCCGGGGTGGTGGAATCGCGGGCAATCAGCTCGCAGGCGAGGGCAAGGGTAGGGGAGAGCGTGGTGGTCATGGTCGCTGGCCGGGTCTGAAATCGGCCGTCATGATAGCAGAGTTGAGTAGCACCACGCTCTCGTGTCGGTCGCGGACCCGGGCTACGGCTTGGCCGGATGGGTTTCGTGGCCCATCGGTGTGCTGTCCGGCAAAGCGGTCTGGCTGCGGAAGTCCGGGCTGTGGGTTTCCGAATCCAGGGGCATGTGACTGTAGCGCTGGATATTGGCCGAATCGTGCTTGTTCTCGTCCAGTATGCGCTTGAGTTCGCAGTGGCCAGTGGCGCCACGGAAAATGGCCATACCGCCCAGGGCCATCTGCAGCACGCCAGTCAGGCCGCCGGTGCGCAAGCCATTGCCCAGCAGCGCGAGGCCACCGATGATCGAGGCCGCGCGCTCTGCGCCTTCTACATTCTTGGGTGTGGTCAGGTGAAGCATGGTAGGAGTCCTCTGGTTGAAGAGCAGGGCGGCTCGCGTCGGTCAATTACCGAACGCGGCCCCCGATGGATGTCAACGCGCGGGCACTTGTTGCGCGTCATGGGAAATGGTGACTTCAACCCGGCGGTTCATCGCCCGGGAAGCCGGCGTGTTGTTGTCCGATACCGGGTGAGCCTCACCCAGCCCCACGGTCTGGATACGGCTGGCATCGACGCCCTCCTGCACCAGTGCGCGGCGTACCGAGTCTGCTCTGGCCTGGGACAATGTCAGGTTGTAGGCATCGGGGCCGGTGCTGTCAGTGAAGCCTTCGATCAGCACCTTGCGTTGCTCGTTTTCCTGCAGGAATTGCGCGAGCTTGCGCACACTGGAGTTGGCTGCCGGTTTCAACTCGGACTTGTCCAGATCGAACAAGACGTTGCTGAAGGTCACCACCGAACCACGGTCGGTCTGTTTGGCGTTCAGCTCTTCCTGCAACTTGCGGATCTGCGCATCGCGCGCCTCCAAGCGGGTGCGGGCCCGTTTCTCGGATACTCCTTCGAGTTCTTGTTCGGCTGAACGCAACGCTATGGTCTGGCGTGCCAGCTCGACCCGCCGCTCGGTCAGGTAGGCCAGGTGGTCGATTTCGTGGGGCTCGGCACCTTCCTTCTGGGCGAGCTCGGCGCGGCCGAGTGCGTCGCGCGCATCTTCGGTTTCGACGGCGGCGAGCTGCCGTGACTGTGGATGATTCTGCAGCTCGGTCACGTCCAGTCTTGCCTGTTCCAGATTGGGGTTGAGTTCATTGGAAGCACAGGCCGTCAACAGCAGCCCCATAGCCAGGCAGGCAGGGATGGTCAGTTGAGTACGCATGGGATCTTCTCCTCGCAATTGGATAGGGTGGCCGCAATCACTGCAGGCCGCGCAGGGTTTCTTCGCGCAGTTCCTGGGTGCCCCGTTCGGCTTCTCCCACGACCTTCAACGCCTTCTCCGCGCGGGCCTTGCGTTCAGCAACGCGGGCATCCCATTCGGCTTGTTCGGCAAGATAGCGAGCGCGCTCATACTCTTCGGCCACATTGGCCTGTTCGGCCTGGAGCATCTTTTCCCGTGCCTTGCGCAACTCCACCGGGGCGTAGCGGGCGCTTTCCGCGGTATCGGCGGCATTGAGCGCCTGTTGCGCGGTGGCAAGCTGGCTGGTTGGCGGTGGGGTGCTGGCACAA
Organism: Halopseudomonas bauzanensis; assembly: GCF_900114735.1. Taxonomy (GTDB): domain Bacteria; phylum Pseudomonadota; class Gammaproteobacteria; order Pseudomonadales; family Pseudomonadaceae; genus Halopseudomonas; species Halopseudomonas bauzanensis. The sequence continues at coordinate 123,833 of NZ_FOUA01000006.1, forward strand.
CCAACCAGCGCTGCTGCAGCGCCGATGGTCGCGATGGCAATCAGATGTTTGGGGACGTGTAACAGAGCGTGATTTGACATGGTTCCGACTCCAGATTGAATGCATTGCGTCAACAATGGTTGCGGAAAACGAACTGTGCTTTCTTACTGGCTGGACCGGTCCGGGCCATGAGCATTGCGCTGCCAATGCGCTGTAATCGACCAGTGTGAGGCTGTTGCAATCACAGTGTGTACAGAGATTCTGACCGCCGGGGGTGGGGGCTGTTCAACAAAAACGTGCGGCTTGGCTGCGGTGGAAAGCTCAGATGACGGTGCATTCAGCCCAGCGGGCTTTGCGCCAGGCGCGTCGCTGTTTCTTATCGAGGAAGGTCCAGGCGAGCAATCGGCTGTGTTTTTGCCCTTGCGCCATGGGGATGACGCGCACGTTCGTGGTAGGTAAAGCGGCGAGCTGCTGCTGCAGCGCCGGCAGGTTGGCAGCCTTGGAAACCAGGCTGGTGAACCAGAACACCTGGCCGGCCAGGGCGGCACTTTCATCAATCATGCGAGCCAGGAACCCGGCCTCGCCACCGTCGCACATCAGCTCGTTGGCCTGGCCGCCGAAATTCAGTGCCGGCTGCCTGCCGGAGCGGTCCTTGCCGAGGTTGCGCCATTTGCGTTGGCTACCGGCACTGGCCTCGGCCTGACTGGCATGGAAGGGCGGATTGCACAGGGTAAAGTCAAACTGCTCATCGGCGCCGACCAGCCCGGTGAATATCCGGGATGGCACGGTTTGGCGGCGCAACTGGATACCCGTCGCCAGCTCTGGATTGGCTGCCAGAATATGCGCCGCATTATCGAGTGCCTGGGGATCGATATCAGCGCCGACGAAGCGCCAGCGGTATTCCACCCGGCCGAGCAGTGGATAGATCAGATTGGCGCCGGTACCGATGTCCAGGCCCATGAGTCGCTCGCCTGTGGGTATGTTGCCGTCATGACTTTCACCCAGCAAGTCCGCCAGGGCGTGAATATAGTCGGCGCGGCCGGGCACGGGCGGGCAGAGATAGCCATCGGGAATAGTCCAGTCGCGAACGCCGTACTGATGCAGCAGCAAGGCGCTGTTCAATACCGTCACTGCTCGGGTATCGGCGAAGTCCACCGTGGATGAACCATCCGCAGCCCTGATGATATGGGGCTTCAGCGCCGGGCAGGTACGGACCAGCGCATCCAGATCGTAATGGCCCTGGTGGCGATTACGCGGATGCAGGCCGGTTTTCTGCGGGCGACGCTGGTTTGGTCTGGTTGACATGGCTGGGTCTCTCGGGCAAGCGGATGATTGTCCCACAGCGGCGCGGGAGGATCATCCAGCTTGTGCACAATTAGCGTGGATGAATCTGTGGATAACCCTGTGATAGAAGGAGCGAGGCCGCATTCACGATGGTCTTGCGGGAACTGGTGATTTATTGACCAGCTGCGGATATCCACTATGGCCATGCGTTATACTGCGCGGTCTCATTTGTGCGAGGTGTACATGGCGATTGATGATCCCCGTTTCGGCGGTATAGCACGGCTGTATGGTACCGAGGCGTTGGCTCGCCTGCAGGCCAGCCATGTGGCGGTGGTCGGCATCGGTGGTGTCGGCAGTTGGGCCGCCGAAGCGCTGGCGCGTACCGGGCTGGGCCGCATCACGCTGATCGATATGGATGACATCTGCGTCACCAACACCAATCGCCAGCTGCCCGCCATGAAAGGCAATATCGGCCGGTTGAAGGTCGAGGTGATGGCTGAGCGTTTGCAGGCCATCAATCCGGCCTGCGAGGTGCGCCCGATCATGGGCTTTGTGACGCCGGATACCCTTGCTGAATACATTACCGATGACATCGATTGCGTGGTGGATTGCATCGACAGCGTGGCGTCCAAGGTCGCGCTGATCGCCTGGTGCCGGCGGCGCAAGATCGGCATCGTTACCACCGGCGGCGCTGGTGGCCAGATCGACCCGACCATGATCAAGGTCGCGGACCTGTCGAAAACCGTGAATGATCCACTGGCAGCCAAGGCCCGCTCGCTGCTGCGGCGCGATCACTACTTCCCCCGGGCCGACAGCAAGCGCAGCTTCGGCGTGCCCTGCGTCTATTCCACCGAACAACTGCGCTACCCCAAGCCGGACGGCTCGGTATGCCAGCAGAAGACCTTTGTCGGGGAGGGCGTGAAGCTGGATTGTTCCGGCGGCTTCGGTTCCGTGACCATGGTCACCGCGACCTTTGGCATGGTGGCCGCCTCCAAGGCGGTGGAGCGGTTGCTGCGTTAGGCTGGCCTGAATATCCGGCCAGCCTGGTTTACCGCAGCCACCCCATAGCTGCGTAGCGCTGGTTCTTGACTGCGCGAAGAGATTTTCCGATAGCTTGCCAGTATTTTGCCAACTGACTCACAACCCTGTTTCCCAAGGGCGGCCTTGACGGCTGCGGTCTGATATAACGGCGACTTTGTTCGTCAGACAAGGGAATACAGGATGTTCGCCCCGGCCAATACCGCGCACTTCACCCTCACCATTCCGCGCCTGGAACACGACTTCAAGGTGCTGGCCTTCCAGGGCACCGAAGCCACCAGCCAGCCTTATTGCTTTGAACTGGACCTGGTCAGCGAACGGCCGGACCTGGATATCGAAGGGTTATTACATCAGCCGGCATTTCTCAGTTACGCCGGGCCGGACCAGGGCGTGCACGGCCTGATCCACAGCGTCGCCCAGGGCGAATCCGGCAAACGCCTGACCCGCTATCGCATCACCCTGGTCCCCCGGCTGGCCTATCTGCAGCACGCCACCAACCAGCGCATCTTCCAGCACCGCACTGTGCCGCAGATCATCACCGAGGTGCTCAAGGGCCACGGCATTTTCACTGATTCGTTCCGCTTCCAATTGCGCGAAGACGGGCCCGAGCGGATCTACTGCACCCAGTACAACGAAACCGACCTGCACTTCATCCAGCGTCTGTGCGAGGAAGAAGGGATTCACTATCACTTCCAGCACAGCCCGGAAGGCCACCAGTTGGTGTTCGGCGAAGACCAGACCGTCTTCCCCAAGCTGACCCCGACCCGCTTCAACCAGGGCAGCGGCATGGTCGCCGACGAGCCGGTCATCAAGCGCTTCAACCTGCGCCTGCAAACCCGCCCCAGCCAGGTCAGCCGCCGCGACTACAACTTCGAAAAGCCGCGCCTGCTGATGGAAAGCAAAGCGCAAAGCGAAGCCCTGCCCACCCTGGAAGACTACGACTACCCCGGCCGTTTCCAAGACCGCACCCGCGGCCAACACCTGGCCACCAGAACCCTCGAAGCCCACCGCAGCGACTACCGTGTGGCGCAAGGCGACAGCGACCAGCCAATCCTGATCAGCGGCCACTTTCTGGCCCTGACCGAGCACCCTCGCCAGGAATGGAATGATCTCTGGCTGCTGACATCGGTAACCCACGAAGGCAAACAGCCCCAAGTGTTGGAAGAGTCGGTGACCAGCGCCACCAACCCCGGGGATGACTTCACCCAAGGCTATCGCAACACCTTCACCGCCACCCCGTGGGACGTTATCCACCGCCCTCAGATAAGCCACCCCAAACACCCCATCAACGGCACCCAAACCGCCGTCGTCACCGGCCCCGAAACCGAAGAAATCCACTGCGACGAACACGGCCGCGTCAAAGTCCAGTTCCACTGGGACCGCCAAGGCCAGGCCAACGACAAAACCAGCTGCTGGCTCCGCGTCGCCAGCAACTGGGCCGGCGACCGCTACGGTGGCATCGCCATCCCAAGGGTAGGCATGGAAGTGCTGGTCACCTTCCTCGAAGGCGACCCCGACCAGCCGCTGATCACCGGCTGCTTGTACCACAAGACCCACCAGGTCCCGTACAGCCTGCCGGAGCACAAGACCCGCAGCGTCTTCAAAACCCTCAGCAGCCCCGGCGGCGACGGCTTCAACGAGCTGCGTATCGAAGACAAGGCCGGTGAAGAACAGATATTCATCCACGCCCAGCGCGACTGGGACCAGAACATCCAGCACGATCAGCACATCCGCGTTGGCAATGAGCGCCACGACCGTGTCGAAGCCAACAGCTACACCGAGCTGCTGGCCGAAGAACACTGCACCACCCATGCCGACCGCAAAACCGAGATCAAGGCCGACGACCACCTGACCGTCGCCAACAACCAGCATGTCAAACTCGGCACCGGCCAGTTCATCGAAGCCGGTCAGGAAATCCACCTGTCCAGCGGCATGAAAGTCGTCCTCGAGTCCGGCAGCGAGATCACCTTCAAGGCCGGCGGCAGCTTCGTCAAGATCGACCCCAGTGGGATATCGATGGTCGGACCGCAGGTGCGGATGAACTCGGGTGGGAGTGCGGGTAAGGGGAGTGGGGCGGCGCCGGTGCTACCCGGGGAGACCGCAGCAGCACCTGACGCTTTCTCCGGCAATCTATTGGTACCAGCGCAGCGGCAGGCACTGTCGTTGGCGCCCCCGTTGTGCGCTATCTGTACCCCAAATAATGGGGGCGACGCGTGAGCACACGGTATCTGTTACTGGATGGTGTGCGTTATGAGCAAGCGCTGGAGCGCCTATACCGGCGTGATGAAGAACTGCAAATAGAACCGCTCTACGCCGGCACGCCTTGGCAGGATCTGGCTGACCTGGGGCCCATCCTGCTCGGCCTGCATCAGGACTCAACACTATGGCAGGAGGTCGATGATGAGCCGGAATGGCACGCGGCTGCGGCTATATTGACCAGCCCTGCACCCATGACACAGATAGCCGACCATCTACGTCAGTTCAATGAGGTGGCCGATACCCAGGGTAACGCCTACCTGCTGCGCTATGCCGATCCACTGGTTGCCTGGTTCTGGCTGAACAGTTTCGGTAGTGACACCGCATTACACGTGCTTGGCCCAATCAGCCAATGGCATATCGTGCAACCGCAGGTAACCTGGCAGCCAGCCGACGCAGGTTGGCAGGTATTTGACGGCCCGGACCCCGGAGCCAGTGCATCGCCATGCAATCCATTTGGCGAGGCACAACAACAAGGGCTGGATCAGGCTTATCGTTGGCAATTGAAATCCCGCCTCTATGCATGTCTGCAAGCCAATCACCCCGTTGCATTACAGCGTCTGACACCAAGCGCTCTGGATAGCTGGCTGGATAACCGGCTACTCACCGCTGAGGCTTGGGGGCTGGCCAGTGAACGCAGCCAGGTTATCTGGTGCGCATTGAGCCTGACCCATGGCGATGACTTCGCCACCGTCACTGATGGGTGCTACCAGCATTGGCTAAGCCATCATCAAACTGCCGCATTCACCCCCGACCAACGCCTCCAACAGTATTACCGGACTATGGCTGAGCCAGAAGGACTACCGACATGACCAGCATGCGCACGCCCAGCGAGATCAGAGACAACCTTTTCGCCACGTTTGCTGACAAGCCCATGACCAGTATCGGGCAGTGCCCTTTGCAGCAGGTAGAAATAGCTATCTTCCCGGTGCGCTATGCACTCGATGAAGCCGCGCAAACCAGCGGTGAACCGGGCCCGCATCCGATACCCGCTACTTGGCAAGGCGCAGACTCCTTACCTGTTCTGCATACGCGTACTTATACCCAGCGCCAGCTACGTGATGGGTGGCTGTATGTCATCGACCAGACCGCCAACACGCTGGATGAATACCGTGTGCAAGGCGCGACCTTCAGCAAGCAGGCTGCAGCAGCTGTGGGTAGCGCGGAGCCCGCGCTGGGCCACCTGTTGTATCCACGAGGGCACCAGTTGCTACTGGCTTACTCCAGCGTGAAGTGGAGTGAGTACACTCACGAACGTATGGCTGACCCAGCAGAGCAAGCGCGCTGGATGCGCCCCCTCGATCTGGCCGGATATGCCCACACCATGCAGGCACCCCACTGTGCTGCACTGACTGAGATAGCAGAGCATGTCGCTGATATTGACCCCGGCACGGCGAAGGCGGACTTGCGTTTCGACAGCACCTTGGTGGCCACCCAGGCCCAGGATGCGGAGCAGGCCTGCAAACCGGCTCTGGGTAGTGACCGGGTGCTGGCCTGTGTGCCGGATCAAGACTCCGCCCTGTTCATTGCACTGGACGACCCGCTGGGCATACTTGAAGACCTGAGTATGCAAGCGGCTGGCCCCGCACTGGCCTTGGCTCAGTTTGAAGAACAGCATATGCACCGGCTGACAGTGGCTCAGTATGTGGAAATGTTGGCGGGAGCGGACTTTTCTGATCTGGAAACCACACTCAATGTGGATGACCAAGCCTTTCACACCTTCAAACGGAAAGCCCAGCGTTATCTGGATGCGAGGGTCATGCAGCAGTTCGATGCCGCCAATGGAGGAACCGTCGGGCTCCAGCAGGCCATCAAAGAGCGAGATTTGCTGAACGCCGAATATGGCGGAGACATCGTCGATCGCGTGGATATGCTGTTGGCCCAGTGGCGGGCCAGAGACTCCCTGCGCGGGCAGGTGCGCTTTGGCGAAGCTCAGCAATATGTACTGGAAAAGCGTGTAGAGCTCGACGGCCATCAGGCCTCACTGAATATCTGTCTTGAAGACCTGATCGTCTGGCTGAAGCGTTTGGGGACAGACCCCCTCTGTGTATTTCATGATCAGACCGAGGAGAGTCAATGCCTGAGCCTGATAGAACACGCGGATGCCTGGCTGGGTCTACTCACTCAACATGAAGCCGGTCGTGACTGGGTTATCAAGGACTACGCCGAACCAAACACCCTGATGGGCTTGGCACATTACAACTTCGACAAGGAGCTGGCGTCGAATATTGACAGATTGGCACAGGAGTTTACCGAGCAGGAAGGTATCAACCTGGCGGTAGCCGGTTCAGTTGCGAAGCGCTCACAGGAAATCACCGACGTACTCAGCAACGAAACCATCCGCAACAGCGCCCTGTTTCAGCGTATGAGCCAACCGGCCCAACGCGCCTATGACACACTATTGAAGGTCGCCAGCCAACATTTCGAAGACCTCTGGGAAGCCTTCGAGTACAAACTGCTGCCCGCCGTCAGCAGCCGGCTTGGCCCGCAATGGAAACCCGTTGCCTATCTGACCATCAGCGTGGCAGTGCAAAGCACAGTCGATGAAATCAGACCCTATCTCATCCTCGACCCAGAGTACCGACAGAAACACGCACGCTGGACGCGACAGGTCGTCATGGTCACCCGTAAACTCAATGCCCAGAGCCACGTAGCGCGCACCGGAGCACGCCATGATCGTCAAGCTGCCACCCGGGATGTGAGACAGCTCAAACAACAACTGGATAACCTGATGCTGGAAATGCCCGCCAAAATTCTTGCGCGTGGCGAGATCCACCAGCAAACGCAGCACACCGCCATTCAGCAGCGGACTTTCACCATCGAAACTCTCGGTCGAGCTGAGCTGGCCCAACAGCTGGAAGCCAAAGCCAAGGATTATGGCAGCTATATCAAACGAGCCAACGATTGGGTCAAGAGCAATATCAACAAGGGGCTGGCAGGATTGGTCACAGTACTGAACTTCTGGAACTTCCACACCGCCATGGCCGACGCCGGAGCCAGCGGCGAATGGACTACCAAGGACCAGCTATCAGTCAGCACAGCCGCGGCCACCATGCTCAGTGGTTTGACTGCGCTGGCGATAATGCCGGTTTGGGCGAGGATGGCGCAGCTGCAAGGTGTGGTCCAAACCAGCAAGAGCAACAGGCAGATGATGTTGCTGACAAAGGCCGCATCGAATAAATGGGTGACGGGGCATGAGCACAAGGCCCTGTTCAAGGCACTTGCCAAGCGAGCCTTTGCCATGTCGGGATTGGCGGTGATCGCATCGGTGGCCGAGACCTTTCAGATAAAAGAAGAAATCGACAATGCGCACTCTGAAGCTGAAAAGCTGGCACTCCAATCCAAACGTGTTCTGACTATTGGGATGGGAGGGATAGGCACATTTCAGCTGTTTCGTTCTCTAGGAGTGTTCTTTGGAAACCGCGCAGCAGGGCTTGTTTTCGCCCCATGGATAGTTGTCGCGTTTGCAATTGTGGGCGCCGCCTATCTAATTGTTTCATTGGTGGCTGATAGCCTCAAGCTGGAAGGCCTGAAGCTCTGGTTATACCGTAGCAGTTGGAGTAATTCAAAAGCAGATTACTGGCCAGATACGGAGGAGGGAAACAAAGATGAGTTGCGGGCCTTGCAGGAGGTGCTGTTGCGTCCGACCATCGTAGCGCAAACCTTAAAAGGGAAAATAAGCGAGCTCAATAACCCCAACCGAAATGGCGTCTGGCTGAAGCTGGTACTCCCGCCTGATGTGGCAGATCATAACATCCGCATCTATCCGATCATGGTGACAGAAGGAGGCTGGTTCAGTATAGACAGGCAGACCGGGTACCGAGCCAACCTATATGCTGACTACTTTGCTGAAGGCAATTGGATCGATATTGAGCAACTTGGCGATTGGGAGCTGCTGGACGTAAGCAAATATAGAGACCATCTGCCCGCACAGTACGCTCCAGAAGATTGGCGAATCTGGCTTGTTCATCTTCCCCATCGTTGGGGAATGGATAGGCTGGAAGTTGAGATTCATTATCCGCCAGATATATTGGGCCGTCCCGATACCCTTGGTTATCGTTTCAATATCGATCTTGACGGCATGAAAGCAGGCAGCCTGTACGAAAATCCCTATGTTCATGGACAGGTCGCCGAGCCAGATAATGGCAGCAAGCCGTTAGTGATTGATAGCATTCCGGCTGATACACGAAATATTCTTACCTTGGGGGTGCTGTGATGCGACGTACCGGGTGGCATCGGACTTCAGATCTATCCGACCAGATGGAATGGAGATATAACGCCGAGCCCCAGGTATTAACCTGGACGGTGAAGGCTATCGATAAAAATATCCTCGGTGACGGGCTTCCGGCCATAATTCCGGGATTTTTGATGTTTGTCGGCGGGGTGTATGGGCTTTTAAAGAACGATATGGAAGTGTTTCTTATGTTTTTTTTGCCCATGCTTCTTATGGTTTTCTTATTCGTTAAGATTGGTATGGAAAAAACCGTCTTCGTCTACCGCGCCACCGAAGAGCGCCTGGAAATCTGCCAATGGCAGGATATCCCCGATCTGGTGTTTACCTTCCTCAAGATTTTCCCCTTTATCATCGTCGGCATCATCCTGATGGCTCTGATCAGTAACCCTGCGCTATCCATTGCCGCACTGGCAGGCCCTGCGTTGGTGGGCATTCTGTTGGCGTCGGTGGGGGGAGATTCAAATTACAAGGCTATGTACAAAAGATTGGAGCGCTCGGAGTGCCGGTGGGATGAGGTGCTTGAGGCTACGCTGGATACGCATCATGGCCTTATCGCATTGACTTGGCCATGGGAGATACCGCAGGAATGGCTAGTGCAAATGAAAGACCCGGAAGAGAACCACACTCAGGGAGCTAACCTGTACTTCAGAAAGGATCAGCAGAGCCAGGTTGTAGAGCTGATAAGAAAGAAGCTGCCGCCAAACGTTAAAATGAAGGAAGAGCGTATAAAATATGAATTTTCTGGTTGAGTGCGTGCAGGGGTTGGATATTTGATGCGACGTTCTGGGTGGCGGAAAACACTAGAATTATCTGATCAGATGGAATGGCAATATGCTGCTGAGCCAGATGTTATGACATGGACAGTGAAGGCGATTGATCGAAGTATTCTGATCTGGATTTGCTTGGCTGGAGTGATTGTTATTCCGATGATGATAGCCTCTCTTGTGTTTTACACTAAAGGCGACAGTTTGATGGCCAGCGGATTCCTTTTTTCAATAACAATAATAATTTTTCTTACTTATAAGAATGGTATGGAAAAAACCGTTTTCGTCTACCGCGCCACCGAAGAGCGCTTGGAAATCTGCCAATGGCAGGATATTCCCGATTTGGTGTTTACCTTCCTCAAGGTCTTTCCCTTTATTGTGGTCGGCATCATTTTGATGGCTCTGATCAGTAATCCCGTGCTATCCATTGCCGCACTCGCAGGCCCGGCGTTGGTGGGGATTTTGCTGGCGTCGGTGGGGGGAGATTCAAATTACAAGGCTATGTACAAAAGATTGGAGCGCTCGGAGTGTCGGTGGGATGAGGTGATTGAGGCTACTCTGGATACGCATCATGGCCTTATCGCATTGACCTGGCCATGGGAGATACCGCAGGAATGGCTAGCGCAAATGAAAGACCCGGAAGAGAACCACACCCAGGGAGCTAACCTGTACTTCAGAAAGGATCAGCAGAGCCAGGTTATAGAGCTGATAAGAAAGAAACTGCCGCCAAACGTTAAAATTAAGGAAGAGCGCATAAAATATGATTTCTCTGGTTGAGTGCGTGCAGGGGTTGGGTATCTGATGCGTCGTACTGGGGGACATCGGACTTCAGATCTGTCTGACCTGATGGAATGGGAATATAGCACCGAGCCCCAGGTATTAACCTGGACGGTGAAGGCTATCGATAAAAGTATTCTCGGCGGCGGGCTTCCGGCCATAATTCCGGGGTTTTTAATGTTTGTCGGTGGGATGTATGGGCTTTTTAAAAACGATATGGAAATATTCCTTATGTTTTTTTTGCCCATGCTTTTTATGGTTTTCTTGTTCGTTAAAATTGGTATGGAAAAAACTGTATTCGTCTACCGCGCCACCGAAGAGCGTCTGGAAATCTGCCAATGGCAGGGTATTCCCGATTTGGTGTTTACCTTCCTCAAGGTATTCCCCTTTATCATCGTCGGCATCATCCTGATGGCGCTGATCAGCAATCCCGCGCTATCCATTGCCGCACTGGCAGGCCCGGCGTTGGTGGGCATTCTGCTGGCATCCGTGGGTGGCGACTCAAACTACAAGGCAATCTACAAACGGTTTCGCCAGCATGACTTTACCTGGGACAACCTGGACCGGGCCTTGCTGGATCCACAAAAAGGACTGCTGGGTTTGAGCGTCTCCAGCCCTAACAATGTGATTCATGATGATCAGATAAATTTCGACAACCCCGACGATCACCGCTATCTGAAGCGTATCTATTTTCGCAAGGATCAGGAGGCCGCTGTTCTTGAGTTGTTCCGGAACAAGATGCCCGCTGGGGCAACGCTAGTGGAAAGAAACTACAAATATGATTTTGCTGGTTGAGTGAGTGGACTATATCCATTGACGATACTGACTTGAGTCTCAGCATCGTCATCTGCACCTGATCCATACACCGAAGCAAGAGCTGCACCCCAAGTGGGCGGCGAAGGCGGCGGTAACCTGCACATCCAGGACAAGATACCAGGCGGGTCTCGGCAATCAGAGGTGCCTGGTAAAACTCTCCTAATCTTCTGTTCTATAAACATTAATGGTTCGGATAAGCAGTCAGCTCGGCTGGCTTGCGGTCCGTTGCTGCGCGTCATTTACAGCCATGGCATGGCAATTGCTGTTCCCAGTGTGTCCTGATAAGGAGCGCAATCTGTGCACACTGATAAAGCAACTCGCCTGCAACTTCTTGATCTGAGCCTGATTCAGACCCGGGTGTTCCACCTGACCTGGATGGCCTTCTTCGTCTGTTTCTTCGCGTGGTTCGCCTGTGCCCCGCTGATGCCGGTGATCCGGGGCGAGTTTGATCTGACCACCAAGCAGATTGCCAACATCAATATTGCTGCGGTGGCGATTACCATTCTGGTTCGTCTGATCATCGGCCCGCTTTGTGATCGGTTCGGCCCGCGAAAAACCTACACCGGTCTGCTGTTGCTGGGAGCCATTCCGGTGTTCGGCGTAGCCTCAGCGCAGAGTTACGAGAGCTTTCTGTTCTTCCGCCTGTTGATCGGTGCCGTGGGCGCCAGCTTCGTGATCACCCAATACCACACGTCGGTGATGTATGCAGCCAATGTGGTGGGTACGGCCAATGCAACGGCGGCAGGTTGGGGGAATGCCGGCGGCGGCGCCGCCCAGGCGATCATGCCCCTGGTATTGGGTGCGGTAATCATGCTCGGCGCCGGAGAGGCGCTGGGCTGGCGCGTGGCCTTGCTGGTACCCGGTGTGTTGATGCTGGTCATGGCGTTTCTTTATTGGCGCTACACCCAGGACTGCATGGCGGGCAACTTCAGCGAGTTGCATGCTGCCGGGGCATTACCCGGTATGGATAAGAAAGGCGGCTGGAAGAGCTTCAAGCGGGCTGCCGGCAACTACCGCGTGTGGTTGCTGTTCATCACTTATGGTGCCTGTTTTGGTGTGGAAATCTTCATGCATAACGTGGTGGCCATCTATTTTCTCGACAACTTCGATATGTCACTGAAGGCCGCTGGGCTGGTGGCTGGCAGCTTCGGCCTGCTGGCGCTGTTTGCCCGTGCGCTCGGTGGCTGGGTTTCCGACCAGGTGGCGCGCCGTGGCGGTCTGGATGCGCGCACCAAGGTGCTGTTTGTGCTGATGGTGGGTGAGGGGCTTGGATTGCTGGTGTTCTCGGTGATGGACAGCTTCCATCTGGCGGTGCTGGCGATGCTCGCTTTCGGACTGTTCACCCATATGGCTTGCGGCGCCACCTATGCACTGGTGCCGTTCATTGATCGCGAAGCCCTCGGCGGTGTGGCCGGTATTGTCGGTGCTGGTGGCAACGTGGGGGCGGTGGCGGCGGGTTTCGTGCTGCTGTGGGTCGGAGAGGTGCAGCAAACCCTGTTCATTCTTGGCTCGGTGGTATTGATCAGTGCCTTGTGCGCCATCGCCGTGCGCTTTTCCGCAGCTCATAAAGTACGAGAAGAGGCATTGCTTCAGGATGCCCTGGCGCAACGATCTGCCTTGGCGGCGGACAACAGCGCTGAGTATCAGGCCTGAGGGAGACAGTGATGAAGCAGCAACGGCTGGTGGTGGTTGGCAATGGCATGGTCGGCCAGAAATACCTCGAACACCTGGTGGCCGGCGGGTTGCACCAACACTATCAGGTGACGGTGCTATGTGCAGAACCCCGCCCGGCCTACGATCGCGTACATCTATCGGCGTTTTTCACCGGGCGCAGCAGCGAGGACCTATGTCTGGTGCCAGCGGGCTTCTTTGAGCGCCATGGTATCGAGCTGCGTGTGGGAGAAGGTGCCGAGCACATCGACCTGAACAGCAAGACGGTCCTGACCAGCAAGGGCGCGATGCTCGGCTACGACAAGCTGGTGCTCGCCACCGGCTCCTATCCCTTTGTACCGCCGCTACCGGGACGGGAACGCCCCGGCTGCCTGACTTACCGCACCATCGAGGATTTGCAGGCAATCATGGCCGCCGGTCGCGATGCTGAAGTGGGCGTGGTGATCGGCGGTGGCCTGCTCGGTCTGGAAGCGGCCAAGTCGCTACACGACATCGGCTTGCAGACCCATGTGCTCGAATTTGCGCCGCGCTTGATGGCCGTGCAGGTGGATGACGGCGGCGGCAGGTTGTTGCGTCGCAAGATCGAGCAGCTTGGCGTGTCGGTGCATACCGGCATGAGCACCACGGAAATCGTCGACGGTGAGTTCTACCGTCATCGGCTCAACTTTGCCGACGGCCAACACCTGGAAGCGGATCTGGTGGTGTTCTCCGCGGGTATTCGTCCCCAGGACAGTCTGGCCCGCGACGCAGGCCTGGCAGTAGGCGAGCGGGGCGGCATCATTATTGATGATCATTGTCGTACTTCCGATCCCGCCGTATATGCCATTGGTGAATGCGCGCTCTGGGGTGGACGCATTTATGGCCTGGTGGCGCCGGGTTACGAGATGGCGCGCGTGGCGGTTGATCATCTGCGACACGCGCGCGATGGCACGCCGACGCGGCAGTTCACCGGCGCTGATATGTCCACCAAGCTGAAACTGATGGGCGTGGATGTCGCCTCCTTCGGTGATGCCCATGCCAGCACGCCGGGTGCCTGTTGCTACCGCTATGAGGATGAGCGCAAGCAGATTTACAAGAAACTGGTGGTAAGCGAGGACGGGCGCCAGCTACTGGGCGGTGTGCTGGTAGGGGAGGCCCGGGAATACAATACGTTGTTGCAGCTGATGCTCAATGCCATGCCGCTGCCTGAGACGCCGGAACAGCTGATCCTGCCTGCCCTGGGCGCGCCCCTGAATCTCGACGTCACGCAGTTGCCGGATAGCGCCATCCTCTGCCAGTGCCAGAACGTGAGCAAAGGGGCGCTATGTCAGGCCATCGCCGACGGGTGCTGCGACCTGGCCGCCATCAAGACCTGTACCGGCGCCGCCACCGGCTGTGGCAGTTGCGAGCCGCTGGTGCGGACGCTGCTGGAGGCGTCCGAGACTCTGGCCGGTGCGCTGGCGGAGATGGACGCATGACCTGTACTACCTGTCCCTATTGCGGCGTGGGTTGTGGGGTGATCGCTACGGTGGGTAAAGCAGGCGAGCCGAGCCGGTTGCACATCCAGGGCGATCCGGAGCATCCCGCCAACTACGGTCGTCTCTGCGTGAAAGGTTCCGCGCTGGCAGATACCCTGGGACTGGAAGGGCGCTGCCTGCAACCGTTGCTGCGTGATGGCGAGGGGCGGACGCTGGCCGCCTCCTGGGACCAGGCGTTGGATCGGGTGGCCACCGGCATGCGGCGTATCATCGACCAGCACGGCCCGGAGGCGGTGGCCTTCTATGTTTCCGGCCAGTTGCTGACCGAAGACTATTACGTGGTCAACAAGCTGGTGAAAGGGTGGCTGGGTACCGCCAACATCGATACCAATTCCCGCTTGTGCATGTCCTCTGCCGTTGCCGGCCATAAAAGGGCCTTCGGCGAGGATCTGGTGGGTGGTAATTATCGGGATCTGGAGGAGGCGGATCTGGTAGTGCTGGTGGGCTCCAATACCGCCTGGTGCCATCCCATCGTCTATCAGCGATTGATGCAAAGCCGGCGCGAGCGCCCGGAGAAACGTATCGTGGTGGTCGATCCGCGCCGGACCGCCACCTGCGAGCAGGCGGATCTGCATCTGTCGGTGAAGGCGGGCTCGGATGTGTGGCTGTTCAACGGGCTGCTTACCTATCTGGAAGAGCACGGTGTAGTGGACACCGAGTTTGTCGCCAAGCACACCGGCGGTGCCGCCGAAGCTTTGGCTGCTGCCCGCGCCAGCGCTGGCCGCTTGGAAGTAGTGGCCAAGGCCTGCGGCGTCCCCGTGGCGATGCTGCAGACGTTCTACGCGATGTTCGCCAGTACCCGGAAAGTGGTAACGGTGTTTTCCCAGGGTGTGAACCAGTCCTCCAGTGGCACCGACAAGGTCAACAGCATCATCAATTGCCACTTGCTCACCGGGCGACTTGGCGAGCCCGGCATGGGACCGTTTTCCATCACCGGTCAGCCTAACGCCATGGGCGGACGGGAGGTCGGTGGCCTGGCCAATACTCTGGCTGCCCACCTGGAACTGAACGACGCACAGCATCGGCAACTGGTGCAGGATTTCTGGCAGAGCCCGGTCATTGCCCGCGAGCCGGGGTTGAAAGCCGTGGATTTATTCGAGGCGGCGCATGATGGCCGCATCAAGGCGTTATGGGTGATGGCTACCAATCCGGTAGTCAGTCTGCCGGACGCTGATCGGGTACGAGAAGCACTGGGCCGCTGCGAACTGCTGGTGGTCTCCGATCTGTTCGCAGATACCGATACCGCCGCTGCAGCGCAGGTGGTATTGCCGGCGCTGGGTTGGGGCGAAAAAGACGGTACGGTAACCAATTCGGAACGCTGCCTGTCCCGGCAAAAAGCCTTTCTGCCGCCGCCGGGAGCGGCAAAGCCCGACTGGTGGGCGGTATGTGAAGTGGCTCGCCGGCTCGGGTTCGAGGGATTCGACTATCAGAGCCCGCACCAGATATTCGATGAGCACGCACGCCTGTCCGCCTGGCGCAACGATCAGCACGGTGTACAACGGGCTTTTCATATTGGTGGTCTGGCGGGTCTCGATACCGACGCTTACGACCGCCTGCGCCCATGCCAATGGCCAGTCTTGCGAAGAGGTGACAGCACCGCGCGGTTGTTCCATGATCGACGGTTCTTTCATGCGGATGCCCGGGCGCGGCTGGTGCCGACCCCGCCCCGCGCCCCGGCCAACGCGCCGGATGACGAATTTCCGCTGGTACTCAACACCGGTCGTATCCGTGATCAATGGCACACCATGACTCGGACCGGTAGAGCATCGCGTCTGGCCAATCACTTGCCGGAGCCCTTCGTGGAAATGCACCCTTATGAAGCCATGCTCTGCGGGGTGCAAGACGGTACTCTGGTGCGCGTGGCCAGTCGCTGGGGGGCGATGGTTGCGCGGTTGCGCTGCACTGCCGATCAACCTCGCCGTACGCTGTTCGTGCCCATCCACTGGAATGATCTTAATGCGTCGGATGCGCGCGTGGGTGCGCTGGTCAATCCGGTGGTCGATCCGCTGTCCGGTGAGCCGGAGTTCAAGCACACGCCGGCGTTGGTGTCGCCTTTCCCGGTGGATTGGCATGCGGTGGTCTTCAGTCGTTCGCCCCTGCAATTCACGAAGGCAGACGCGCCGGCTTACTGGGTACGGATTCAGGGCGATGGCTTTCTCCGTTATGAATTGGCCGGACGGGGTCTGATCGAGGACCCGCAACAGTGGAGCCGAGCGCTGTTGGGCGTCGGGCAGCCCTCGACCTGGCTGGATGTTCACCAGGACGGCACCCAGGACTATTGCGCCGCGGCGCTCGATGCTGATTGTTTGCTGGCCTGCGTTTATCTGTCACCCCGCGCCGACTTGCCTTCACGCAGCTGGTTGGGGCGCCTGTTCGAGAAGCAGGCGTTGTCCGAGGCGGATGTGGTCGGGCTCAAGCTGGGCCGCTCCGTGGACCCGGCGGACGATGCCGGTGCGACGGTATGCTCATGCTTCTCGGTAGGCCGCAATACCATTCTCGACGCTATTCGCGATAACGGCCTGACCTCAGTGGAAGAGGTCGGGCGTTGTGTGAGAGCGGGCACCAATTGTGGATCCTGCCAGCCTGAAATTCGCGCGCTGATCGCGAATGCGCGATTGGCGGAAAACGCGTGAAGGGCGTGACGGTAGCGATTCTCGCCGGCGGGCAGGGGCGGCGGCTTCACGGCCTGGACAAGGGGTTGATACCGATTCTCGGCAGCAGCCTGGTCGAGCGGATACTGCAAACCCTGCCAGAGGGAATACCCAAGCTCATCATCGCCAACCGCAATCTATGCGCCTACCGCGCTCTGGGCGTCCCGGTGGTGAATGACCCCTGGCCGGACTTTCGCGGCCCGCTGGCGGGTGTTCTGGCTGCGCTGCGTACGGCCACCACACCATGGGTACATATCATTCCCTGCGACGCGGTGATATTGCCCGATGATCTACTGTCTCGCTTAACCACCCGCGCCGGTCATGAGTTGAGGGCGGTATATGCCGCGTCAGGTGGGCAGGGACATTACCTGTGCTGCCTGTTGCATCGCAGCCTGGAAGCGGATCTCGCCGCCGCCCTGGACAACGGCGAGCGTGCGCCGCGCCGTTGGTTGGCCAGTATCGGCGCTCAGCCGGTGGACTTCTCCGACGTGCAGCCGGAGCCGCTATGGAGTGTGAATATCCCCGCAGACATGGCCCACGCCTGCGCCCGTTTGAGTCGAGGAAGCTGACCATGGACATGGCCACCAGCCCGCTGCTGCAGGATCGTTTCGGGCGCTCCAAACGCAAGCTGCGTTTATCTCTCACCGACCGCTGCAATTTCCGCTGCCGGTACTGCATGCCGGAGCACCCGCAATGGCTGCCCGGCCGCGAGCTGATGGACCGGCAGGAGCTGGTACGGCTGGCGACCCTGTTTGTCGATGCCGGTATCGAGGAGATTCGCCTGACCGGCGGTGAACCCCTGTTGCGCAAGGACGTGGTGGCCTGCGTGGCGGCATTGTCGCGCCTGCGCGAACGCGGCTTGAAGCGACTGTCGATGACCACCAATGGCACCCGTTTGCCTATGCTGCTCGACGATCTGATCGAGGCTGGCCTGGATGATCTGAACATCAGTCTGGATGCGGTGGATGAGGTGCGCTTTCAGGCGCTCACCCGTAGCCCGCTGGCGCCGGTGCTGGCGGGCATCGAGCGGGCCCGCGACCGTGGCATTGCGGTCAAGCTGAACGCGGTACTGATACAGGACTACAACCACGATCAGATCCTGCCACTGGTGGCGTGGGCGCGATCACGGCAGCTGCCGCTGCGGTTTATCGAGTACATGCCGCTGGATGAGCCGGGGCGCTGGCAGGCAGGCCAGGTGGTGTCCGAAGCACAGATCCTTGGCGTCCTTGAGCAGCTCCATCATGTGCAGGCGCTGCCGCGCAGCTCGAACCCAGCTACCCAATATCGGCTCGATGGTGATTACACGGTAGGCGTGATCTCGACCGTGACGCGTCCGTTCTGCGCCTCCTGCGATCGACTCCGACTGACCGCCAACGGCCATCTGTACACCTGCCTGTTTTCTCGCCAGGGGCACGACCTGCTGACGCCGCTACGCAGCGGCGAGGATGACCGCGCGCTGCGCCAGCGCATTACGCAACGGGTCTGGCACAAGGACGCTGGCTATGCGGCGACGCCCGGCCCGGTGGCACGATTGATAACCATGCATGGAATGGGGGGCTGATGAATCTGTCTTTTGAATTTTATGGTGAGCTGATTCCGTTGTTGGCAGGCAATGAGCGGTTCACGCTCAATGCGTCTCCGCCGCCAGCGACGGTGGCCGATGCCTTGGTGCTGCTGGCGGATCACTGGCCAGCTTTGCAGCCACGGCTGGACCAGTGTGCGGTGGTCTGTGGCAGCGAGGTGCTACTGCGCTCCGACCCGGTGCCGGCGAGTGGCCAACTGGCTCTGCTGCCACCCGTGGCCGGAGGCTGAGCATGCTGCACCTGACCCATGAACCTATCGATATCCAGGCCTTGCTGGCGCTGGATCGCTATCCGGAGTGCGGAGGGCTGGCGCTGTTTGTCGGTACCGTACGCAACCATCATCAGGGCATGTCAGTGGAAAGCCTGAGCTATACCGCCTATGCGCCGCTGGCGACAAAGCGCATCGCCGATATTGAAAACGATGCCTGCCGCCGTTTCGGCCTCAGCTATTGCCGGGTGGTGCATCGGCTTGGCTCGCTGCGCATCGGTGATGTGGCGATCGCCTGCGTGGTCCGGTCGGGCCATCGTGCGGAAGCTTTCGAGGCTTGTCGTCATGTGGTCGATGAAGTGAAACACCAGGCACCGATCTGGAAGGAAGAGCATTACACCGATGGCAGCAGCGCTTATGTGCAGGGCTGCTGCATTCGCCCCGACGCCCACCGCGACACCTGTGATGGAGACCACCCTTGAAAGATGTCAGCAACAAACCAGACTCGTTCCGCAGCGCCCGGGCCCAATGCCGACTGCGGGCGCCGCAGGACTGTATCGAGCGACTGCGGCGCGGCGACACAGACAAGGGCGATGCGCTGCAGGCTGCCCGCATTGCCGGAATACTGGCCGCCAAGCGCACCGACGAACTGCTGCCAATGTGCCATTCCTTGCCGATCCACCGGGCTGAGGTGATCTTCGAACTGGGCGAAGAACAGGTGACCATCTTCGCCGAGGTGCAGACCATCGGCCCCACCGGCGTCGAGATGGAAGCGCTGACCGCGGCGCAGGTGGCGGCGCTGACCCTGTATGACATGCTCAAGCCGCATACCAGCCCGGATCGCCTGGAGATCACCGATGGTCGGCTGTTGGAGAAAACCGGGGGCAAGTCGCAATTTCGCCGGTATCTGCGAGCACCCCTGAGCGCAGCGGTGATCGTGCTGTCGGACAGCGTGGCGGCTGGCCGGAAGCCGGACACCGCCGGGCGTTCGGTGCAAGTAGGCCTGTCCGCGGCCGGCTTTGAGCCGGTGCATTACCAGGTGCTGCCCGATGAGCCCACTCAGCTGCGCGACGCAGTACAGACTCAACTGGCGCAGGGTGTAGCGCTGGTGATTACCGTAGGCGGCACGGGTGTCGGGCCCAGGGATTGCACCGTGGAGACCGTACAGCCGCTATTGACCACCGAACTGCCGGGGATGATGGAAGCGGCCCGGGACTTCGGTCAGCGCCGAACACCCTACGCGATGATGTCGCGGGGCGTGGCCGGCCTGGCCGGCGATACCCTGCTGATCACCTTCCCCGGTAGCCGTCGCGGGGCTGAAGAAACGCTGGCGGCGCTGTTGTCTGGTCTGGTGCATTTGCTGGAGGTATGTAGGGCCGGCCAGCCGCATCCGGGTGGTTACAACTGATGGCATGCGGAACAACGCAGGGCTTGCTGTCCGTGGCGGACGCTCTGGCGACTTACCGACGGGTGCTGGCGCCGCTGTCGGAGCAGGAGCTGCCCATCGAAGCGGCACTGGGGCAGGTGCTGGCGGAAACGGTGCGGGCGGCAGTGGATCTGCCATTGTTCGATCAAAGCGCAGTCGATGGGTATGCCGTGCGCAGTGAGGACCTGCAGTGTGCCTCGCCGCAGCGGCCGGTAACGCTGACGCTGAGCGGGGAGATTCCCGCCGGCCAGAGCACGGCCCGGGCAGTGGCACCGGGGTGCGCCATGCGCATTCTGACCGGAGCACCGGTGCCGGCGGGGGCCGATACCATAGTGCGCCAGGAATGGGTGGTGCGTGAGGGTGGTGTGGTCAGGGTCGAGCGCGCACTGGCGCCAGTGACCGATCTGCGTCTGCGTGGTGAGGAATTACGATGCGGAGCTGTCCTGGCTGACCCTGGCCTGCGGTTGGATGCGGGCCGCCTGGCGGCGCTTGCCATGGCCGGTGTATCGCAGGTCAAGGTGCATCCCCGGGCGCGGGTAACGGTACTGGTGACCGGTGATGAGGTGAAACCGGTGGGAGAGCTGCTGGCGCCTGGGCAAATCTTTGATGCCAACGGGCCGCTGGTACGCGGCTGGCTGGCGCAGCGTGGCCAGCCCCTGGTGCGCTGCTGTGTGGTGGCGGATCGTTTTGAAAATATGTGCGAGGCGCTGGCACAGGCGCTGGAGGAGTCGGATGCGATTATCACCACCGGTGGTGTGTCGGTCGGCGACCGGGACCACGTGCCGGACGCAGCAGAGCGCCTTGGGCTGACACGGCATTTCTGGAAATTGGCGCAAAAGCCCGGCAAGCCGCTGTGGTTCGGCACAGGTGCTCAGGCCGGGCGTAGCATTCCACTGATTGGCTTGCCGGGCAATCCGGCAGCGGTACTCGTGGGGCTGGCTGTGCATGTGGCAGCGGTGATTCGCGCCCTGGAAGGTGAGGACGCTGAGCCGGAGTGGGGCTATGCCGCCTTACAGGAGGATGCCATGCCGGCCGACCAGCGTGATCAGTGGCTACGCATGCAGCTAAGGACAGATCCACTCAGTGGCACTGCAACCCTGGCGCCGTTACCGCGCCAGGCGTCGCATATGCTGTCGAACATGATGGCTGCGGATGTGCTGGCCTGGGTGCCGGCCAGTGAAGAGGCCTGGCGTGCTGGTTCGGTGGTGCGCTGGTTGGCGTTGCGATAAACCGGGGATAAAGAAAAGCCCGGCGAGCCGGGCTTTTCCTTCACTCAATCACTCAATTGTGCGCATGCAAGATGCTATTCAACTGAATAGCGCTCTTGTTGGTCTTGCACTCGATTGAGCCGGTCTGTGAGTTGCGGCGGAACAGCAGGTCAGGCTGATTGGCCAGGTCGCGGGCCTTGATGATTTCCACCAGGTTGTCGGCGTCGTCCAGCAGCGCGACCTTGAGGCCCGCGGTGATGTACAGGCCGGCTTCGACGGTGCAGCGATCACCCAGCGGGATGCCGATACCGGCGTTGGCGCCGATCAGACAGCCTTCACCCACCGAGATGACGATATTGCCGCCGCCGGAGAGCGTACCCATGGTCGAGCTGCCGCCACCCAGATCCGAGCCCTTGCCGACGAATACGCCAGCGGAGATGCGGCCTTCCACCATGCTGGTACCGGCGGTACCCGCATTGAAGTTGATGAAGCCTTCATGCATGACGGTGGTGCCTTCGCCGACATAGGCGCCCAGGCGGACCCGGGCGGTGTCGGCGATGCGTACACCGCTGGGTACGACGTAGTTGGTCATCAGCGGGAATTTGTCGACGCTGTGCACCTGCAGATCGCGGCCCTCAAGGCGGGCTGCCAGCTGGCGCTGGGGCAGCTCGCTCAGGTCGATGGCGCCTTCGTTGGTCCAGGCGACATTGGGCAGCAGCGGGAACAGGCCAGCCAGCACCACTTCATGGGGCTTGACCAGACGATGCGACAGCAAGTGCAGCTTGAGATAGGCACCGGGGGTGGTGATGGGCGCGTCATCGGTTTCCAGGATGGTGGCGACCAGCGGACGGGTGCTGTGCTCCAACTGGTTGGCCAATGCGCCGAGCTCGGCAAAGCCTGCATCGATAAGGGCTTTGCCCAGTGCGGCGCACTGACTGGCGTTAAAGTTGATGGCCTGGTTGCCACCGTCGTAGCCGAGCTGTTCGGCGAAAACGGCAACGATACGGCGATCGGGTTTCAGGAGTGGTTGGGGATAGTACACTTCCAACCAGTCACCGGCATTGTTCTGGGTGCCGATACCCAGGGCCAGGCTGAAATGGTCACTCATCAGGGGTGGTTCCTTTGTGCATGTAGTCAGAAGGCAGCGGCGTAGAGATCGGGCTTGAAGCCGACCAGACGCTGTGAGCCGGTATCGAGTACCGGTCTTTTTATCATTGAGGGGTTGGCCTGCATGAGAGCGACGGCCTTGTTCTGGTCGATGTCCTGCTTGTCTGCGTCATCGAGCTTGCGGAAGGTCGTGCCCTGGCGGTTGAGAATTTTCTCCCAGCCATGTTCGGTGCACCAGGTGTGCAGCCGGTTAGCATCAATGCCTTCCTTCTTGTAGTCGTGAAACTGGTATTCGACGCCATGTTCGTCCAGCCAGGTGCGGGCTTTTTTCATGGTGTCACAGGCCTTGATGCCGTAGAGGGTGATCATGGTCAGAGGCTCCTGATAAAGGTACGAATGCGTTGCGCTGCTTCGATGCAGTCGCCGAGCGGTGCAACCAGCGCCAGGCGCACACGACCGGCGCCGGGGTTATGGCCCTCGACATCGCGTGACAGGTAGCGTCCCGGTACCACGGCCACGTTCTGATCGGCCAGCAGGCGGCGGGTGAAGGTTTCGTCATCGATGGGCGTGACGGGCCACAGATAGAAGCCGGCATCCGGACGCTGGACGTCCATGACATCACCGAGGATGTCCAGTACGGCATCGAACTTGGCCTGGTACAGGCTGCGGTTGGTCTGTACATGCGCTTCGTCTTGCCAGGCGGCGAGGCTGGCCAGTTGAGTCTGGACCGGCATGGCGCAGCCGTGATACGTGCGATAGGTCAGATAGGGTTCCAGCAGACGGGCGTCGCCGGCAATGAAGCCGGAGCGCAGACCGGGCAGGTTGGAGCGCTTGGACAGACTGTGAAACACCACGCAGCGGGAAAAGTCCGTGCGTCCCAGACTGGCACAGGCCTGCAGCAGGCCTACCGGAGCCGGTTGGGCCGGTGAGTAGATTTCGCTGTAGCACTCATCCGAGGCGATGACGAAGTCGTACTCGTCCGCCAGCGCGATGAGTTTCTGCAGGGTGTGCAGTGAGGTGACTGCGCCAGTGGGGTTGCCGGGGGAGCAGATGAACAGCAACTGGCAGCGCCGCCAGATATCTGCCGGCACCTTGTCGAAATCGGGGATGAACCCATTGCTGGCATCGCAAGCCAGATAATGTGGCTGTACGCCGGCCAGCAGCGCTGCGCCCTCGTAGATCTGATAGAAGGGGTTGGGGCTGACCACCAGACCTTGCGGGTCCCGCTGCACCACGGCCTGGGTAAAGGAGAACAGCGCCTCGCGGGTACCGGTGACCGGCAATACGTTCCGGTCGGCGTCGAGCATGCCGGTGGGCAGCTGGAAACGCTGGCTCAGCCAGTCAGCGATACCCTGGCGCAGCGCCGGCAGGCCTGCGGTCGAGGGGTAGATGGCCGCCTTGTCCAGGTGTGCCGCCATGGCGTCCAGCACGAAGGCCGGCGAAGCATGCTTGGGTTCGCCGATCGACAGGGATATCGGTGACAGCGCCGGGTTGGGGGTGATATCGGCGACCAGTGCCCGCAACTTTTCAAAGGGGTAGGGTTGCAGTTGCTGCAGGTCCTGGTTCATCCGGGGTCGATCCTCAAAACACGATTGAATGGGGTATGCCGTTATCCGACTGCTGGGTGTGGGGGCCGAGTGTACGGATGATGGTGCTCTGCAATCGCTCGCACAATTGCGGATCGGACAGTGGTTGATTGTCCGCATCGGTGATCACGAATACGTCGTCCACACGCTCACCCAGCGTGACGATGCGCGCATTTTGCACGCTGATGTCGAAATCGAGAAATATTTTTCCCATTCTGGCCAATAGGCCTGGTCTATCGGGCGCGCTCAATTCCAGCGTGGTGTGCTGTCCACTATGGTCAGTGAAGATGGTGACCTCGGGCTCGAAGGCGAAGTGCTTGAGCTGTCGCGGCACCCGGCGCTGGATGATGGCGGGGTAGGCGTCGGGGTCGGAAAGTGCCTCAAGCAGCCCGGCCTTGATCTCGCGGATGCGTTCGGGATGATCGCCGATCGGGCCGCCATCGGCGTCCAGCACAATATAGGTATCCAGGCTGAAGCGGTTGGTGGTGGTGATCACTCGGGCGTCCTGAATGCTCAGGTTGAGCTGGTCCATGGCCGCGGCAGTCACGGCGAATAGGTCGTGTTGCTCGGGCGTGTAGAGGAAAATCTGGGTGGCGCCCTCGAATTCGCGCTGGGCGGTTTCCTTGATCAGTACCAGCGGGCCGCGGTGCTCGGGATGTTGCACGATGGCTTCGGTATGCCAGGCGATATCGCTGGCGGTGTGGCGCAGGAAGTAATCGTCACCCAGTTGTGCCCAGAGCGCTTCGGCGTCCTCCTCGTCGATGCCGGTGCGTACCAGGATATCCATGGCGGCATGTTGAGTGTCGGCGATCAATTGCGCGCGGTTGGGTGGATTGTCCAGCCCGCGGCGCAGGGCGCGCTTGGTCTCGGTATACAACTGGCGCAGCAGCGAGGCCCGCCAGGAGTTCCACATATTGGGGTTGGTGGCGTTGATATCGGCGATGGTCAGCACATACAGGTAGTCCAGGCGCACCTGGTTGCCCAGCTGGACGGCGAAGTCGTGGATCACCTGGGGGTCGGAGATATCCTTGCGCTGGGCGGTGGTGGACATCAGCAGATGATGCTCCACCAGCCAACTGACCAGATGGGTATCCCAGGCGGGCAATTGATGACGCTGGCAGAACAGCGTAGCGTCGATCGAGCCCAGCTCGGAATGATCGCCGCCACGGCCCTTGGCGATGTCGTGGTACAACCCGGCCATGTACAGCAGGTCCGGCTTGGGCAGGCGGCAGAAGATCTTCCAGGCCAGCGGATACTTTTCCTGGTAATCGGGGCGGCCCAGCTTGCGCAGGTGCTTGATCAGGTTGAGCGTGTGGGCGTCTACGGTATAGATGTGGAACAGGTCATGCTGCATCTGCCCGACGATACGGCCGAATTCCGGCAGATAACGCCCGAGAATGCCGTAGCGATTCATGCGCCGCAGGTTGCGGTGCACGCCTTCGCGGCAGCGCAGCAGTTCGACGAACAGGCTGGTGTTGCGGATGTCGCTGCGAAAGTTGTCATCGATCAGATGGCGATGGTCACGCAGCAGGCGGATGCTGTCGGCGCGCACACCACGGATCTCCGGATGCTGGGCCATCAGCACGAAGATTTCCAGCAGCGCGAAGGGCGTGCGCTTGAATACCTGCGGATGCGTCACCTCGATGTAGTGATTGCGCACCTGGAAGCGGGAATTGAGCGGCTGGATTTCTGCCGACTCGGCATCGCGCAGCAGGATCTCCTCGAAATGCTGCATCAACAGGTCGTTGAGTTCCGACAGCGACATGACGATGCGGTAGTACTTCTGCATGAAGCGCTCGACCGCAAGCTTGGCGTCGTTGTCTTCAAAGCCGAACAGACGGGCGATGGCGCGCTGGTGATCAAACAGCAACCGGTCCTCGGCGCGGCCGGCCAGGGCATGCAGGGCAAAGCGTACCTGCCAGAGAAAGGTGCGACCGCCAGCGAGGATGTTGTACTCGGGCTCGTTCAGGAAGCCCTGCTCGACCAGTTCGCGCAGGTCGCTGGTGCCGAAGTGGCGCAGGGCGACCCAGCCGATGGTCTGGATATCACGCAGCCCGCCGGGTGAACTCTTGACGTTGGGTTCGAGGTTGTACTCGGTGTCATTGAACTTGGCGTGACGGGCATGTTGCTCGGCGCGCTTGGCACGGAAGAATTCGGCGCTGGTCCACATGTGCTGCGGCCCGACAGCGTCGAGCATGGCCTGGCGCAAGGCTTCGTCACCAACCAGTGTCCGTGATTCCATGAGGTTGGTGATCACGGTGACATCGGCGCGCGCCTCGTCCTGGCATTCGCTGATGGTCCGCACGCTCTGGCCAACTTCCAGGCCGATGTCCCAGAGTAGCGTGAGAAAGTGGCTGATAGCCTCGTTGTAGCGATCGCCGGTGCCATCGCGTAGCAGGATCAGCAGGTCGATGTCCGAATGGGGGTGTAATTCCCCGCGCCCGTAGCCGCCGCCGGCCAGCAAGGCGATATCGGCTTCGTCGGGGCAGCCGAGGGTAGTCCACGCCTGGCGCAGGATCTGATCGACCAGCCAGGCCCGATCGTGAATCAGCTTGTGAATGTCCCGGCCGCCCTCAAAACGTGCCTGCAGTACCTCGCGGGCATGGCGCAGGGCTTTCTTGAAAGCCGGAATCGGACTGCGCTTGAGGGCCAGGTCCGCCTGGAATTGGCCAGGGTCAAACAGTTCGTGATCCACAATGATTCCTCGGCAGAGTTGGCCTTTAGCGGAAGTCTTCTTCCTTGCGCAGAGTCAGCACCTCATAGCCATCGGCAGTGACCAGGATAGTGTGCTCCCACTGGGCAGAGAGTTTGCGATCCTTGGTGATGGCGGTCCAGCCATCGCCCAGCAGCCGAGTTTCGGCACGCCCCTGATTGAGCATGGGCTCGATGGTGAAGATCATGCCTTCCTTCAGCTCCAGTCCGGTGCCGGCCTTGCCGTAGTGCAGCACCTGGGGCTCTTCATGGAAGACCTTGCCGATGCCGTGGCCGCAATAGTCGCGCACCACGCTGTAACGGTTGGCATGGGCATGGTCCTGGATGATCTGGCCGATATCACCGAGGTGGGCGCCGGGGCGAACCACGGAGATACCCTTGTACAGGCACTCCTGGGTAACGCGGGACAGTCTGGTGACCCAGTCGGGCACCTCGCCAACATGGAACATCTTGCTGGTGTCACCGTGGTAGCCATCCTTGATCACAGTGATATCGATATTCATCGCGTCGCCATTCTTCAGCGGCTTGTCGTTGGGAATACCATGGCAGACCACGTGATTGAGCGAGGTGCAGATGGACTTGGGGAAGGGGATGCGACCGTGCCCGCCGCCGTAGTTCAGCGGCGCGGGAATGGCTTTCTGTTCATTGATGATGAAGTCGTGACAACGCTGGTTCAGCTCATCGGTGGTCACGCCCGGCTTGACGTATTCCCCGATCATTTCCAGCACTTCGGCGGCCAGTCGGCCGGCGACGCGCATGCCGGCGATGTCTTCGGGGGTCTTGATGGATACGCTCATGATTGGGGGAATTCTCTCGTCTTGCCACGCCGACTGGCGTGCGGAATGGATTGATTGGGCGTGAGTTTATCAGATAGAAAGGCTGCCCGGGGCAGGCGCCGTTCGGCACGCCAGCCTTTATTCGGCCCCCCACTCTATGGTATAAAGCGCCGCGCCTGAGAGAACCGCAGATTTTTACCTCAGGTATTTACTGAAACCGCACACGTATCGACACGTTGTCCTGGGTGCCCTTCGGGGTTGGATAGCGGGATGCGTGGAGGCCCAACCCGATCTATATATGGAGTTATCATGACCCAAGTTTCCATGCGTGACATGCTGAAGGCCGGTGCGCACTTTGGCCACCAGACCCGTTACTGGAACCCGAAAATGGGCAAGTTCATTTTCGGCGCTCGCAACAAGATTCACATCATCAACCTGGAAAAGACCATGCCGATGTTCCATGAAGCCCTGAGCTTCGTGGAGAAACTGGCCAGTGGCAAGAACAAGCTGCTGTTCGTCGGTACCAAGCGCGCTGCCAGCAAGATCATTGCTGAAGAAGCCACCCGCGCTGGCATGCCCTACGTTGATCATCGCTGGCTCGGCGGCATGCTGACCAACTACAAGACCATCCGTCAGTCCATCAAGCGTCTGCGTGACCTGGAAGTTCAGTCCCAGGACGGGACTTTCACCAAGCTGACCAAGAAAGAAGCCCTGATGCGCACCCGCGACCTGGAAAAGCTGGATCGCGGCCTGGGTGGTATCAAGGATATGGGCGGCCTGCCTGACGCTCTCTTCGTCATCGACGTCGAGCACGAGCGCATTGCTATCACCGAAGCCAACAAGCTGGGCATCCCGGTCATCGGCATCGTCGATACCAACAGCAGCCCCGAAGGCATCGACTACGTGATCCCCGGTAACGATGACGCCATCCGCGCCATCA
Organism: Halopseudomonas bauzanensis; assembly: GCF_900114735.1. Classification (GTDB taxonomy): domain Bacteria; phylum Pseudomonadota; class Gammaproteobacteria; order Pseudomonadales; family Pseudomonadaceae; genus Halopseudomonas; species Halopseudomonas bauzanensis. Next base: position 152,366 of record NZ_FOUA01000006.1, read on the forward strand.
AGCTGTACGCCGGCGCCATGGCTGATGCAGTACTGCGCGGCAAGAACAGCGGCGGTGTCGACGAGTTCGTCGAAGAAGCTGCTGCGGCTCCCGAGGCATCCGAAGGCTGAGCAGGAACCGGCGTGGTCTCAATGCCGTAACCAAGAAGGGGGCCTTGCCCCCTTTTTGCACTATGTTGAAATATCTTGAAAGCAACATGATGAGGCTACCCTGTGGTCCGGGTGGCTCCCAATCAAGCAAGCCAGAGGAATAATTCATGTCACAGATTACTGCAGCCATGGTCAAGGAACTGCGTGAGCGTACCGGCCAGGGCATGATGGATTGCAAAAAGGCGCTTGCCGCAGCGGATGGCGACATCGAGAAAGCCATCGACGATATGCGTGCTGCCGGTGCGATCAAGGCCGCCAAGAAAGCTGGCAACATTGCCGCTGAAGGCTCCATTGCTGTCAAGGTGGCGGACGACAACAAGTCAGCCATTATCATCGAAGTCAACTCCCAGACCGACTTCCTGGCGCTGCAAGACGACTTCAAGGGCTTCGTCAACGATAGCCTGGAGAAGGGTTTCGCTGCCGGTTACACCGACGCTGCTCCGCTGATCGCCGATCAGGAAACCGCCCGTGAGGCGCTGGTTGCCAAGTGTGGTGAGAACGTCAACATCCGTCGTCTGACCCGTGTTGAAGGCGACGTGGTGGGTGCCTACCTGCACGGTCATCGTATCGGTGTACTGGTTGTCCTGAAAGGCGGCGACGCCGAGCTGGCCCGTGACATCGCCATGCACGTGGCTGCCAGCAACCCGCAGCTGCTTGATCCTTCCCAGGTATCTCCTGAAGTGATCGAGAAGGAAAAGGAAATCTTCCTGAGCCTGAATGCTGACAAGATCGCCGGCAAGCCGGAGAACATTGTTGAGAATATGGTCAAAGGCCGGATCAACAAGTTCCTCGCCGAAGCCAGCCTGGTTGAGCAGGCCTTCGTCAAGGATCCGGAAATCAAGGTCGGCGAGCTGGCCAAGAAAGCCGGTGCTGAAATCGTTTCCTTCACCCGCTTTGAAGTGGGCGAGGGCATCGAGCGTGCCGAGGTTGACTTCGCTGCCGAAGTAGCTGCCCAGATTGCTGCCTCCAAGCAGTAATTGCGCGGCGTGACCAGCGCTCTGCAGACTCCCTGCGCGGAGTCTGCAACCAGAGTAGTATCGGAAGGCTTCCCGCGCAGGCGTGAAGCCTTCTTTTTAAGAAATACTGAACAAGTCGCCATCCTGATGGTCTGGGTGTGACTTGTTGAGTGTTTCACCAGCCACAGCAGGAGAGTGATGAATGGCCCAGGTACCTAGCAGCCGTCAGCCCAAGTACAAGCGAATCCTTCTCAAACTCAGCGGAGAGGCCCTGATGGGTACCGAAGACTTCGGTATCGATCCCAAGGTGCTGGACCGCATGGCGCTGGAAATCGGCCAACTGATTGGCATTGGTGTACAGGTGGGACTGGTGATCGGTGGCGGCAATCTGTTCCGCGGCGCCGCTCTCAGTGCCGCCGGCATGGACCGGGTTACCGGTGACCACATGGGCATGCTGGCCACCGTAATGAACGGTCTGGCCATGCGCGACTCCCTGGAGCGCTCCAATATCCAGACCCGGGTGATGTCAGCTATCACCATGGAAGGCGTCACCGAGCATTATGATCGACGCAAGGCCATGCGCTATCTGGCTGGTGGCGACGTGGTAATATTTTCCGCTGGTACCGGTAACCCCTTCTTCACCACCGACACTGCCGCCTGCCTGCGCGGTATCGAGGTGGATGCGGATGTGGTATTGAAGGCAACCAAGGTGGACGGCGTCTATAACCGCGATCCGATGAAGGATCCGAATGCCGAACGTTTCGACAAGCTCAGCTATGACCAGGTGCTGGACCTCAAGCTGGGTGTAATGGATCTGACAGCCATCTGTCTGATCCGCGATCACCAGATGCCCTTGCGGGTATTCAACATGAACAAGCCTGGCGCGCTGCTCAATGCAGTGGTAGGAAGCGCCGAGGGAACATTGATCGAGGGCTGAGTAATGATCAACGAAATCAAGCAAGAAGCGCAGGAACGTATGAAGAAGTCGGCCGAGTCGCTGGACGTCGCCTTCGCGAAGATCCGCACTGGTCGGGCACATCCGAGCATTCTCGACAGCGTTATGGTGTCCTACTACGGGTCCGACACGCCGCTGCGTCAGGTGGCCAACGTCACCGTCGAAGACTCGCGTACGCTGGCCCTGAGCGTATTCGACAAGAGCATGATCCAGGCCGTGGAAAAGGCCATCATGACTTCCGACCTGGGTCTGAACCCGGCTACTGCCGGCACCACCATCCGTGTGCCGATGCCTGCACTGACCGAGGAAACCCGCAAGGGTTATACCAAGCAGGCGCGCAGCGAAGCGGAGAACGCGCGGGTGGCGGTACGCAATATCCGTCGTGATGCGCTGGGTCAGCTGAAGGACCTGCAGAAGGAAAAGGAAATCAGCGAAGACGACGAGCGTCGTGCCGCAGATGAGGTGCAGAAACTCACCGACAAGTACATTGCCGAGATCGACAAGGCGCTGGAAGCCAAAGAAACGGACCTGATGGCCATCTGAGGCAGATCCCGCCCTGGCGGGTGCTGCCCAAGGGCGCGCCTGATCGGGGCAGGGGCACCAGGAGATGAATTTGTTCAGCACACCAGCAGACCCTGATCATGACTGATAATAAAGCTGCAACCGGGTCCGTCCCTCGCCATGTCGCCATCATCATGGATGGCAACAACCGCTGGGCACGCAAACGTTTCCTGCCCGGTGTGGCAGGGCACAAAGCGGGCGTGGATGCCGTCCGTGCGGTCATCGAGGTGTGCGCCCGGGAAGGGGTGGAAGTACTCACGCTGTTCGCCTTCTCCAGTGAGAACTGGGCCCGGCCGCAGGCTGAGGTCGGCGCCTTGATGGAGCTGTTCCTGCTGGCGCTGCACCGGGAAGTGCGCAAGCTGCGGGATAACGACATCCGTCTGAGCATCATTGGTGAGCGCAGCCGCTTTACGCCAAAGTTGCAGCAGGCGATGGCGGATGCCGAGGCCTACACTGCTGAATGTCGTGGTCTGCGACTGCTGGTGGCAGCCAATTACGGCGGGCAATGGGATATCACCCAGGCGGCCCGTTCGCTGGCGCGCGATGCCGCAGCGGGCATTCTGGACGCTGATACCATCGAAGCGGATGATCTTGCAGCCCGGCTCAGTACTGCCGGTCTGCCGCTGCCCGATCTGTGTATTCGCACCGGCGGCGAGCGGCGTATCAGCAACTTCGTGCTGTGGCAGATGGCCTATGCCGAACTCTATTTTTCCGATCTCTTCTGGCCTGATTTCAAACACGATGCCATGCGCGAGGCACTGGCGGATTTTGCTCGCCGGCAGCGGCGCTTTGGCAAGACCAGCGAACAAGTGGCAGCGGAGTCCTGATGCTCAAGCAACGCATTCTCACCGGCGTGATTCTAGCGCCCCTGGTCATCGCCGGCTTTGTGCTGCTCGACCATCTCTGGTTTGCCGTGATGATCGGCTTCATTGTTACTCTGGGAGCCTGGGAGTGGGCCCGGCTTGCCGGTGAGGTCTCGCAGAAAGGGCGGGTAATCTATGCTCTGGCGGTGGCGCTGATGCTGGTCGGCCTGTATCGCGATGCCTGGGCACCGCATTTTCTGCTGGCGCCGGCACTGGGCTGGTGGCTGCTGGCGACCAGTATGATCATACGCTACCCCAACGGTCGCGGACTCTGGACCGGCTCACTGATTGCGCAGCTGTTCGGTTTGCTGATATTGCTGCCGGCGTGGTACGGACTGGTCTGGCTGCGTGCGCTGGACGGCGGGCTGTGGCTGATACTGGCTGTGGTGGTGATGGTCTGGGCGGCGGATATCGGCGCTTATTTTGCCGGCAAGACCTTCGGCCGCAACAAGCTGCTGCCGCGGGTCAGCCCCGGCAAGACTATCGAGGGTCTGCTCGGTGGTGTGCTGTTGACCCAGCTGCTCGCCGTGGCGGCGATGCTCTATCTCGGCTGGTCCATGCAATCTATCCTGATCGGTATGGTCGGTACCCTGGTAGTCGTCCTGTTTTCGGTCGTGGGTGATCTGACCGAAAGCCTGTTCAAGCGCGAGCAGGGGCTGAAAGACAGCAGCAACCTGTTGCCCGGGCATGGAGGTGTGATGGACCGCATCGACAGCCTGACGGCGGCGGTACCGGTTTTCTCCCTGGGCTGGTATTTGTTCGGGAGTCTGCTGGGTTGAGTCACGAATGGATTACAGTGTTGGGTGCGACCGGCTCGATCGGCGTCAGCACTCTGGATGTGCTGGCCCGGCACGTTGACCGCTACAGTGTTTTTGCTCTGACCGGGCACAGCCGCATGGCTGTGCTGGAGGCGCAGTGTCAACAGCACCGGCCGGTGTTCGCTGTGGTGGCGGACGCGGCCCAGGCAGCTGAACTGCAGCCGCGTCTGGCGGCGGCCGGTGTGCCGACCCGGGTGCTGCATGGGTCCGAGGCGCTGGCCGACGTGGCAGCCGATCAGCGTGTCCAGGTGGTCATGGCGGCCATTGTGGGCGCGGCCGGACTGGCCCCGACGCTGGCGGCGGTACGTGCCGGCAAGCGCGTATTGCTGGCCAATAAGGAAGCACTGGTCATGTCTGGCGCCCTGTTCATGCAGGCGGTGAGCCAGTCCGGCGCGCAGCTGCTGCCGATCGACAGCGAGCACAACGCCATCTTTCAGTGCATGCCGCAGAACTACGGCGCCGGCCTCGGCAAGGTAGGCGTGCGGCGTATTCTGCTCACCGCTTCTGGCGGACCCTTCCGCGATTATGCGCTGGAAGACCTGGCCGGGGTAACACCAGCACAGGCCTGCGCGCACCCCAACTGGTCGATGGGACAGAAAATCTCTGTGGACTCGGCCAGCATGATGAACAAGGGCCTGGAGTTGATCGAGGCCTGCTGGCTGTTCGATGCGCGACCCGAGCAGGTCGAGGTGGTGGTGCACCCACAGAGCGTGGTGCATTCGCTGGTCGATTACGTCGATGGGTCGGTGCTGGCGCAGCTGGGCAATCCCGATATGCGTACCCCCATCGCCCACGCACTGGCGTGGCCGGAGCGGATCGATTCCGGGGTCAGTGCGCTCGACCTGCTGCGGACCGCGCGGTTGGACTTCCAGGCCCCTGATCCGCTGCGTTTCCCCTGTCTGTCCTTGGCTCGGCAGGCTTTTGACGCTGGCGGCACCGCCTGCGCCATCCTCAACGCCGCCAACGAGGTGGCCGTGCAGGCCTTTCTCGGTGGACGCATTGGTTTCACCGACATCCCTGTTATTATCGAGCACACATTGAACTGCCTTCCGCCCGAGCGGGTCGAAGAGCTGCCACAGGTCATGCTGGCTGATCAGCAGGCCCGTGAACAGGCGGAAACATGGCTGGTCAAGCGGGTCTGAGTATGAGACTCAGACCGGTCCCCGAATGAGGCGCTGAATGGATCTTTTGTTTACTCTGCTGGCCACCATCGTGGCATTGGGGCTGCTGGTCACCATTCACGAATACGGCCATTTCTGGGTCGCGCGTCGGTGCGGCGTCAAAGTGCTGCGCTTTTCCATCGGCTTCGGGCCAGCTTTGTATAGCTGGCATGATCGCCAAGGCACCGAGTATGTGATTGCCGGCATCCCGTTGGGCGGCTACGTCAAGATGCTCGATGAGCGCGAGAGTCCGGTGCCGGAGCAGGAACTGGATCAAGCGTTCAACCGCAAGAGCGTCAAGCAGCGCATTGCCATCGTCGCTGCCGGCCCGTTGGCCAACTTCCTGCTGGCTATCCTGGCATTCTGGATCATTGCGGTGCTGGGTATCACCACGGTCGCGCCGGTAACCGGCCCGGTCGAGCCCGGCAGTATCGCCGAGCGCGCCGGTATGCGCGAAGGGCTGGAGATCCTCGAGATTGACGGTACCGCGACGCCCACCTGGCATGAAGTCAATCTGCAGCTGATCCGCCGCCTTGGCGAAACGGGACAGCTGCAGCTGCTGGCGCGGGAAGGTGAGGGCGGCGCGCCGCAGAGTTATACCCTGCAGTTGCAGAGCTGGCTGCGCGGGGCCGAACAGCCGGACCCGGTAGCGGCGCTGGGTCTGACCAGCTGGAAGCCGGCGGTGCCACCGCTGATCGGGCAGATCAGTCCGGATGGCGCGGCCGCGGCGGCTGGACTGCAAGCGGGCGATCTGATCGTGGCGATCGATGGCGAGCCGGTCAGCGACTGGCTGGTGGACGTGGTGCCGGCTATTCAGGCCAGCGCCGGTCAGACACTGGAATTGACCGTGGAGCGTGAGGGAGGCATCCGCACGTTGGCCCTGACTCCCGCGGCCCGTGAGCAGGATGGCCGGCTGATCGGTTTCATCGGTGCCGGTATCGAAGCCTTCGAATGGCCCGAGCACATGATGCGCAGCATCAGCCACAATCCGCTGACGGCGATCCCGGTGGCAGTGATGAAAACCTGGGACATGACCGCGCTGACCCTCGATTCGCTGAAAAAGATGGTCACCGGGCTGGTCTCGGCAAAAAACTTGAGCGGCCCGATAACCATTGCTAAAGTGGCGGGCGCCTCGGCCAAGTCTGGAGTCGAAAGCTTTCTCGGTTTCATTGCCTATCTGAGCATCAGTCTGGGGGTGTTGAATCTGCTGCCCATTCCGGTGCTCGACGGTGGTCATCTGGTGTATTACGTGGCCGAGTGGATTAGAGGAAAGCCCCTTTCCGAGCGTATCCAGGGGTGGGGATTGCAGATAGGATTGACCATGATTGTCGGCGTGATGTTATTCGCCATCTACAACGATATAAGCCGGTTGGGCAGCTGAGCGGCATAGAGATACGGAAGCGGGAATGTCCTGGTGACACCCGCTCCAATACCCGAGCTGTCGCATGCGGCAGATAAGAATTAACCAGTCAGCCAGAACGGATTTCATGAAACGTTACCTATTGCCTGCGCTATTGCTGATACTCCTGGCGCCGGGAGTTTATGCCGATGCCTTCCAGATCTCCGACATACGCGTCAATGGATTGCAACGTGTTTCCGCTGGCAGTGTGTTCAGTGCCTTGCCTCTCAACATCGGCGACGATGTGGATGATCAGTCGCTGGTCGATGCTACCCGTTCCCTGTTTCGTACCGGCTTCTTCCAGGATATCCAGCTGGGTCGAGAAGGTGATGTGCTGGTCATCAATGTAGTTGAGCGGCCATCCATTGCTTCCATCGAACTGGAAGGTAACAAGGCGATCAAGTCCGAGGACCTGCTCGACGGCCTGCGCATGGCCGGCCTGGCTGAGGGGGAGATCTTCCAGCAGGCGACGCTGGAAGGCGTACGCAACGAATTGCTGCGCCAGTATGTAGCCCAGGGCCGCTATTCCGCCGATATCGATGCCCAGGTGATTACCGAGCCGCGCAACCGGGTGGCGCTGAAAATCGTCGTGGATGAAGGCTCGGTCGCCTCCATCAAGCACGTCAATGTGGTCGGCAACTCGGTGTTTTCCGACGAAGAGCTGATTCCGCTGTTCGAACTCAAGACCACCGGCTGGCTGTCCTTCATCCGTAACGATGACAAGTATTCCCGTGAAAAACTGTCCGGCGACCTGGAGCGGCTGCGCTCCTGGTACCTGGACCGCGGCTATATCAATATGGATATCACCTCCACCCAAGTATCCATCACCCCGGACAAGAAGCACGTCTATGTCACCGTCAACGTCAACGAAGGCGAGCTGTATACCGTCAATGACGTGAAGCTGTCGGGCGACCTGGTGGTGCCCGAGGCGGACGTTCGCCGCCTGCTGCTGGTCGAGCCGGGCCAGGTGTTCTCGCGCCAGGTAATGACAGCGACCTCGGACCTGATCGGTCGCCGCCTGGGTAACGAGGGTTACACCTTCGCCAACGTCAACGGTATTCCCCAGGTCAACGAGGAAGATCGCACCGTCGATGTAACCTTCGTTGTCGATCCTGGACAGCGTGCCTATGTCAACCGCATCAACTTCCGTGGCAACACCAAGACCGATGACGAAGTGCTGCGTCGCGAGATGCGCCAGATGGAAGGTGGTTGGGCATCAACCTACCTGATCGACCAATCCAAGGTGCGTCTCGAGCGCCTGGGCTTCTTCAAGGAAGTGAACGTTGAAACCGTGCCGGTTCCCGGCGCTGACGACCTGATTGACGTCAACTACACCGTGGAAGAGCAGCCCTCCGGCTCGGTGACCGCCAGCCTCGGTTTTGCCCAGGGCACCGGCCTGATTCTCGGTGGCTCGATCAGCCAGAACAACTTCTTCGGTACCGGTAACCGCGTTAGCTTCAGCGCCAACCGCTCGGCCTACCAGACCGCGCTGTCGTTCGGTTTCCTCAACCCCTATTTCACCGCCGATGGTGTCAGCCTGGGCTACAATGCCTTCTACCGCACTACCGATTACGATGAGCTGGATGTGGATATCTCCAGCTACTCGGTCGACTCCTATGGTGCCGGCTTCAATATCGGTTATCCGATCAGCGATACTTCGCGTCTGTCCTTCGGTCTGTCATTGCAAGAAGACAAGATCAAGGAAGGGGTCTACACCGTGCAGGAGATCGGTGAGTTCCTCGATGCCGAAGGCGACAACTTCTTCAGCGTCAAGGCCAATATCGGCTGGTCGCAATCCACGCTCAACCGGGGTGTGTTCCCGGATCGCGGTTACTCGCAGAGTCTGGGGCTGGAAACCACCATGCCGGGCAGCGACCTGTATTTCTACAAGATTGGCTACCGCGGCCAGCGGTTCTTCCCGATCACCCAGGATTGGACCCTGCGTCTGCATACTGACAGCGGTTTCGCCCGGCGTTTCGGTTCGACCAAGCAGGTGCCGTTCTACGAGCACTACTTTGCCGGCGGTATCGGCTCGGTGCGCGGGTTCGAAGACAGTACCCTGGGTCCCAAGAGCACCCCCCACCCGGATGACCCGGATCGCGACGAGTTACCCTTCGGTGGTAACGTCAAGATCACCGGTGGTGCCGAGCTGATTTTCCCCGCGCCCTTCGTCCAGGACCAACGCTCGCTGCGCACAGTGCTGTTCCTTGATGCCGGTAACGTCTTCAACACCTATTGCAGCAGTTGCCCTGATGTGGCCGCTAGCGAAATCCGTTACAGTGTCGGCGTTGGCTTGTCGTGGTTGACTGCCCTGGGTCCGCTGGGCTTCAGCCTTGGTGTGCCGCTGAACGACGAGTCTGACGATGATCGGCAGGTCTTCCAGTTCACCCTGGGTCAGACGTTCTGAAACCGGGTACCCCATTTTTCATCAGGAGTGTCACAGAGTGCGCAAGTTTATTTCCGTAGCAATATTGTCCGTGTTTGCGCTGGCCAGTTTCCCGGCTGCCGCGCAGATGAAAATCGCTGTGCTGGACTATCAGATGGCCTTGCTTGAGTCGGACGCAGCCAAGCGCTATTCCGTGGACGCAGAAAAGAAGTTCGGTAGCCAGTTGCAGCGTCTGAAGAACCTCGAATCTGAAGCCAAGCGTCTGCAGGATCGCATGCAGCGTGACGGTGAGAAGCTGGGGCAGACCGAGGTGGAGAAAATCGAACTGGAGTTTCGCCAGAAGGCCCGTGAGTTCCAGGTCCAGTCCAAGGAGCTGAACGATGCCAAGGCCCAGTCCGACCGCGAGATGCTGGAGCAGCTCAAGCCGAAGCTGGACAAGGCAGTGGAAAGTGTCCTGCAGGCCGGTGCCTATGATCTGGTCATTGATCGCAGCGCAGTAGTGGACGTGAAACCGGAATTCGATATTACCCGTCAGGTCATCGAGCGCCTGAATAGCGCGCGCTGATCGGGATGGCGGATTCAATCAGTTTCACCCTGGCGCAGCTGGCTGACGGCCTGGGTGCGCGACTGGTCGGTGATGGCAGCAAGGTAGTTAGTGGTCTGTCTACCTTGCAGGACGCCAGCGCGGATCAGCTGAGCTTCCTCGCCAATCGTCAATACCGCAAGTTGCTGGCCACCACCCAGGCTGGTGCCCTGCTGTTGACCGAGGCGGATGCCGCTGACTTTGCCGGTAACGCCTTGATTGTCGACGATCCCTACCTGGCCTATGCCCGGTTATCGCATCGCTTCGACCCCAAGCCGCGTCCGCAGCCGGGGATTCACCCGACGGCGGTGATCGCGGAGTCGGCCCAGATCGATGGCACGGCCTCCATCGGCGCCGGTGCGGTGATCGAGGCGGACGCGGTTATCGGTGCCAACGTCACTCTGGGCGCGCAATGCTTCGTCGGCGCGCGCAGCCGTGTCGGTGCCGACAGCTGGCTGGCACCGCGCGTCACCCTGTACCACGACGTGCGCATGGGTGAGCGGGTGGTCATTCAGTCCGGTGCAGTGATCGGTGGCGAAGGCTTCGGCTTTGCCAACGACCGCGGCAGTTGGCAGAAGATCGCCCAGATCGGCGGTGTGCTGATCGGTGATGACGTGGAGATCGGTGCCAATACCACCATCGATCGCGGCGCTATCAGCGATACCGTCATCGGCAACGGCGTCAAGCTGGATAACCAGATCCAGATCGCCCATAACGTCCAGATCGGTGAACACACGGCCATGGCGGCCTGCGTCGGTATTTCCGGCAGCACCCGCATCGGTCGCCATTGCACCATCGCCGGCGGTGTGGGCATGGTTGGCCATATCGAGATTTGCGACAACGTATTTGTCAGCGGCATGACCATGGTCACGCGCTCCATTACCGAACCGGGAGCCTATTCCTCCGGTACCGCAATGCAGCCTGCCGCTGAATGGAAGAAAAGTGCCGCACGCTTCCGCCAGCTCGATGGGCTGGCCAAGCGTGTGCAACAACTGGAGAAGCAGTTGCCCGCGGTGACTCAGGCGACGCAGGGCTCATCTGAGTCCTGAGCTGTGCGTATTGCGCATCCAACCCTTCACTGCAAGGCCTCAAGACATAATGGATATCAACGAAATCAAAGAATACCTGCCCCACCGCTATCCTTTCCTGCTGGTGGATCGGGTAGTCGAGCTGGACCTCGAGGGCAAGCGTATTCGCGCCTACAAGAATGTGTCGGTCAACGAACCTTTCTTCAATGGTCACTTTCCGGGTCACCCGATCATGCCGGGCGTGCTGATCATCGAGGCCATGGCCCAGGCAGCCGGTCTGCTGGGGTTCAAGATGATGAACACCAAGGCCGAAGATGGCACCCTGTATTATTTCGTCGGCTCCGACAAGCTGCGTTTCCGTCAGCCCGTAGTACCCGGCGATCAGCTGCAGCTGGAAGCAGCCTACCTGAGTAACAAGCGCGGCATCTGGAAGTTCGCCTGCCGTGCTCTGGTGGATGGCAAGGAAGCCTGTTCCGGTGAAATCATCTGTGCGGAACACAAGGTATGAGTCGAATTCACCCTCAGGCGATCGTTGATCCAGCCGCACGGCTGGCTGATGACGTCGAGGTCGGTCCCTGGACCCTGATCGGGCCGGATGTCGAGATTGGTGCGGGAACGGTCATTGGACCTCACGTGGTGGTCCGCGGGCCGACGACCATCGGCCAGGGCAACCGGATTTTCCAGTTCGCCTCCGTCGGCGAGGATTGCCAGGACAAGAAATACCATGGTGAGCCGACCCGGCTGGTCATCGGCGACAACAATGTCATTCGCGAAGGCTGCACCCTGCATCGGGGCACCGTGCAGGACCGTGGCGTGACCACCATCGGCAGCAACAACCTGCTGATGGCCTATGTGCATATCGCCCATGATTGCATCGTCGGTGACAACATCATCATGGCCAACAACGCGACCATCGCCGGCCATGTGCATGTGGGGGATGGCGTCATTCTCGGCGGCTACACCACCGTTCATCAGTTCTGCCACATCGGCGCCTGGTCCATGAGTGCGGCCAACAGCGCGGTGTTCAAGGATATCCCGGCTTTCGTCATGGTCGGCGGCAATCCGGCCAGTGCCCATGGCATGAATTTCGAGGGCATGCGCCGTCGGGGTTACAGCCAGGAGCTGATCGCCGCGCTGCGCCGGGCCTACAAGGTGGTCTACCGCCAGGGCAAGACGCTGCAGGAAGCGTTGCAGCTGCTTGATGACGAGGCCAGCCAATATCCCGAAGTGGCCTTGTATCGTGATTCGATTCTGGCTTCGACCCGCGGCATCACGCGCTGAGCCATGAATACCTCTGCGGTGCCATCCCCACGTCCCCTGTGTATCGCCCTGGTTGCCGGTGAAGCATCCGGCGATACCCTGGGCGCAGGGTTGATCCGGGCGCTGAAGGAAAGACATCCAGACGCCGAGTTCATCGGTATCGGCGGGCCGCGCATGCAGGCCGAAGGGCTGATTACCCAGGTGCCGATGGAGCGGCTGGCGGTGATGGGGCTGGTCGAAGTGCTGGGACGTTTGCGCGAGCTGCTGCGCATACGCCGAGAGCTGGTGAGCTTTCTCCAGCAACGCCACCCCGATGTCTTCATTGGTATCGATGCGCCGGACTTTACCCTCGGTGTCGAGCGGCGGCTGCGTGAAGTGGGCATCCCGACCGTGCATTATGTCAGCCCCTCGGTCTGGGCCTGGCGGAAGAAACGCGTGCTGGGCATCCGCCAATCCACCGACCTGATGCTGACGTTGTTTCCATTCGAAGAACAAGTCTATCGCGAGCATGACGTGGCGGTACGCTGCGTCGGGCATACTCTGGCTGATCGCATTCCACTGCGGCCGGACCGCAGCGGTGCCCGACAGACGCTGGGCCTGAGCGAGAGCGCAACCGTTGTGGCGCTGCTGCCCGGTAGCCGCAACGGTGAGCTGCGCAAGCTTGGCCTGCTGTTCCTGCAGACTGCGCACTGGTGTCTGCAGCGCAACCCCGATCTGCAGTTCGTCCTGCCTTGCGCCAATCCCGAGCGGCGCCAGCAGATGGAGGCGATACTGGCCGAGAGCGACCTGCAACTGCCGCTGACGCTGCTCGACGGTCAGGCCCATGAAGCCCTGGCCGCTTGCGATGCCGTGCTGATTGCCTCGGGTACGGCGACCTTGGAGGCGATGCTGTTCAAACGGCCCATGGTGGTCGCCTACCGCATGGCGCCGCTGACCTTCAGGATCCTCAAGCGTCTGGTCAAGGTTGGCCATGTGGCGCTGCCGAACCTGCTGGCCGGACGCGAAGTCGCTCCCGAGTTTCTACAGGACGATGCTACGCCCGAGGCTATGGGCCAGGCATTGCTGGCGCGTCTGGGACCCACGCCCGAGCGGGAGCAGACCGAGGCAGTCTTCCTGGAGCTGCACCAGATGTTGCGCCGCGACGCCGATCACACGGCAGCGGCGGCGATCCTCGAACTGCTGCAACGCAAGGGCCGGCTAGCATGACCCAGATGCTCATGGACTGGACTCTGCCCGAGGGTGATGAACTGGTCGCCGGTGTTGATGAAGTGGGCCGTGGTCCGCTCTGTGGCGCAGTGGTGACCGCCGCGGTGATCCTTGATCCGCTGCGGCCCATTGAGGGATTGAACGACTCGAAGAAACTGAACGAGGCGCGCCGCGAAGAGCTGTTTCCATTGATCCAGGAGCGCGCGCTGGCATGGTTTATCGCCCGTGCCGAGGTCGAGGAAATCGATCAGCTGAACATCCTGCACGCTACCATGCTGGCCATGCAGCGCGCGGTGCTGGGTTTGTCCATTCGCCCGGACCGGGTGCTGGTGGACGGCAATCGGTGCCCGGTATTGCCGATGCCGAGCGAGCCGGTGATCCAGGGCGACGGCCGGGTGCCAGCCATCGCTGCTGCGTCGATTCTGGCCAAGGTCGCCCGTGATCGAGAGATGCAAGAGCTGGAGCTGCTCTATCCCGGCTACGGTATCGGCAAGCACAAGGGTTATCCGACGCCCGAACACCTGTCTTCTCTCAAAGTGCTCGGCGCGACGCCGATTCATCGCCGCTCCTTCGCGCCGGTGCGTGAGGCGTTGGCGGCAGGGCCGGTTACGACGGTGATGGAAGAAGTAACGACTGGCGGCTCGGGAGTGGTGGTGATTCCCTGATTTTTTGTAGGAGCGGTCTTGGCCGCGAAGCTTTTCTGCCAGACTGGCCCCCAGCTCCCCCCACCGTTACAATCACCCGGCTAATTCCCCAGCCTCCGAATCAGGACAGACATGAGCGTTTCCTTCATCCATTTGCGTGTCCACAGCGAGTATTCATTGGTCGATGGCCTGGTCAGGATCAAGCCGTTGATCAAGGCGGTGGGCGGGGCAGGGATGCCGGCGGTCGCAGTGACCGATCAGAACAACATGTGCAGCCTGGTCAAGTTCTACAAGACCGCCATGGGGGCTGGTATCAAGCCGATTTCCGGGGTGGATATCTGGCTGACCGGCGAGGAAGACGAGAACCACCTCAGCCGCATGACCCTGCTGGCCATGGATCGTCAGGGCTACCGCAATCTCACCGAGCTGATCTCGCGCGGCTACACGCATGGCCAGCGTAATGGTCTGGTCACTATCCGCCGCGAATGGGTAGCCGAGGCCAGCGAAGGCGTGATTGCCCTGTCCGGTGCGAAGGAGGGAGAGATCGGCCAGACCCTGCTATCCAGTGATCCGGCCCATGCCGACAGCCTGCTGCGGTACTGGATGGAAGTCTTCCCCGGCCGTTTCTATATTGAACTGCAGCGCACCAAACGGCCCAATGATGAAGAGCACCTGCACGCCGCGGTCGCCCTGGCCGCGCGGCATGATTGTCCGGTGGTGGCCACCAACGATGTGCGTTTCATCTACCGGGAAGATTACGAAGCCCACGAAACCCGCGTCTGCATTGGCGAAGGCCGGGCGCTGGATGATCCGCGCCGGGTACGCCAGTACAGCGAAGAGCAGTATCTGAAGTCACCCGAGGAAATGGCCGAGCTGTTCTCGGACATTCCTGAAGCGCTGGCCAACAGCGTGGAAATCGCCAAGCGCTGCAATATCGACGTGCAACTGGGTACCTACTATCTGCCGGACTTCCCGGTGCCCGACGGCCTGACCATGGACGACTATTTCCGCCAGGTCTCGCTGGAAGGGTTGGAAGAGCGCTTCAAGAAAGTATTGCCGCCCGAGTCGGAAAACTACGAAGCACGCCGCCAGGTCTACCTCGATCGCTTGAAGTTCGAGCTGGATATCATCATCGAGATGGGCTTTCCCGGTTACTTCCTGGTGGTCATGGACTTCATCAAGTGGGCCAAGAACAACGGCGTGCCGGTCGGCCCCGGCCGGGGTTCCGGAGCGGGTTCGCTGGTCGCCTATGCGTTGTTGATCACTGACCTGGATCCGCTGGAATACGACTTGCTGTTCGAGCGCTTTCTAAACCCGGAACGGGTTTCCATGCCTGACTTCGATATCGACTTCTGCATGGAGGGTCGCGATCGGGTGATCGAGTATGTGGCCGACACCTACGGCCGCGATGCGGTATCGCAGATCATCACCTTCGGGACCATGGCGGCCAAGGCGGTGGTACGTGACGTGGCGCGGGTTCAAGGCAAGTCCTACGGTCTGGCCGACAAGCTATCGAAGATGATTCCCTTCGAGGTCGGCATGACGCTGGCCAAGGCCCATGAGCAGGAAGAAATCCTGCGCGATTTCCTGCAGGTTGATGAGGAAGCCCAGGAAATCTGGGACATGGCGCTGAAGCTGGAGGGCATCACCCGTAACGTCGGTAAGCACGCCGGGGGCGTGGTAATTGCGCCGACCAAGCTGACTGACTTTGCGCCGCTGTATTGCGATGAGGCCGGTGAGGGCCTGGTAACCCAGTTCGACAAGGACGATGTCGAGGCTGCCGGTCTGGTGAAGTTCGACTTCCTGGGCCTGCGTACCCTGACCATCATCGATTGGGCAATGGAGACCATCAACCGTGAACAGGCGCGCAAAGGCCTGGAGCCGGTAGACATCGACCGCATCCCACTGGATGATCCGCCCACCTACGCGATGCTGCAGAAGGCCGAGACCACCGCGGTATTCCAGCTGGAATCGCGCGGGATGAAGGAGCTGATCAAGAAGCTCAAGCCTGACTGCCTGGAAGACATGATCGCCCTGGTGGCCCTGTTCCGCCCCGGCCCGCTGCAATCGGGCATGGTCGATGATTTCATCAACCGTAAACACGGCCGCGAACAGATTTCCTACCCGCACCCGAATTATCAGTATCCCGGTCTGGAACCGGTGCTCAAGCCGACTTATGGCATCATCCTGTATCAGGAACAGGTGATGCAGATTGCCCAGGTGATGGCTGGTTACACCCTTGGCGGTGCGGACATGCTGCGCCGGGCCATGGGTAAGAAGAAGCCCGAGGAAATGGCCAAACAGCGGGCGATCTTCCTCGAAGGCTGCCAGAACAACGGCATTCACGCCGACCTGGCGGGCAATATCTTCGACCTGGTGGAAAAGTTCGCCGGTTACGGTTTCAACAAGTCGCACTCGGCTGCGTACGGTCTTGTCTCTTACCAGACCGCCTGGCTCAAGGCCCACTATCCGGCTCCGTTCATGGCCGCGGTGCTCTCGGCGGATATGCACAACACCGACAAGGTGGTGACGCTGATCGAGGAGTGCCGCAGCATGAAGCTGCGGATGAAGGCGCCGGATGTGAACCTCTCCGAATACAAGTTCACCGTGGATGACAGCGGCAGCGTGGTCTACGGTCTCGGCGCTATCAAGGGCGTGGGGGAGGGGCCGGTGGAAACGATCGTCAACACCCGCCTGGAAGGTGGTCCCTTCGCCGACCTGTTCGACTTCTGCGCCAGGGTCGACCTCAAGCGAATCAACAAGCGGGTCATGGAAGCGCTGATCCGCTCCGGCGCGCTGGATTCGCTGGGCCCCTTCTTCGATACCGAACAGCAGGCCTATCTGCAACAGGTCGACCGCAATCGCGCCGCCCTGGCAGCTGCCATGGAAGAGGCGATCGCCGCCGCCGAACAGACCCACCGCAGCGCCGACAGTGGTCACGACGACCTGTTTGGCGACCTGCTCGGGCCGTCCACCGAGCGGGATGTGTATGAAGCCTATCGTCAGGCGCGGGAGTGGACCTTCAAGGAGCGCCTGCGCGGTGAGAAGGATACCCTGGGGTTGTACCTGACCGGCCACCCTATCGATGAATACGAAAAGGAGGTTCGCCGTTTCGCCCGGCAGCGGATCATCGACCTCAAGCCCTCGCGCGAGTCGCAGACCATCGCCGGTCTGGTGTTCGATCTGCGGGTAATGAAAAGCAAACGTGGTGACAAGGTCGGCTTCGTGACGCTGGATGACCGCTCGGCCCGGGTCGAGGTCTCGCTGTTTGCCGAGGCTTATCAGGCGGCGCAATCGCTGTTGCAGAAAGATGCGCTGCTGGTGGTGGAAGGCGAGGTGGCGGTGGATGATTTCTCCGGTGGCATGCGTGTGCGCGCCAAGCGGGTCATGAGCCTGGAAGAGGCGCGCACCTCGCTGCTGGACAGTGTGCGCATCAATCTCGATACGCGCCGGCACGGTCCGGACTGTCTCAACCGGCTGGCCGGCGTGTTGCAGAAGTATAAGGGCGAATGTGCAGTCACCATCGAAGTGCAGCGCCCTGATGCGCTGGCCATGCTGCGCCTGGGCGAAGCATGGCGGGTGGAGCCGGCTGATGACCTGGTGCAGACGCTACGTGACCAGTTGGGTAAAGGCAGCGTCTCCCTGCACTATAGATAAACCGAATTCAGACATTCTCACGGGACCGGGCTGCTCGACGCAGCCGAGGCAATCCCGTAAGGTAACGCAAAAAACAGGATGCCCCGACGCGGGGCCACGCGGATAATCGACGCTTATGATCAAGAGCCAGAAATACCTCGAATTTGAACAGCCGATTGCCGACTTGCAGGCCAAGATCGAAGAGCTGCGTCTGGTGGGCAGCGACAATTCGCTGAATATCACCGAAGAAATCACCCGTCTGCAGGACAAGAGCCGTTCGCTCACCGAGAGCATTTTCTCCAACCTGTCGAGCTGGCAGGTGGCTCAGATGTCCCGGCATCCGCAGCGCCCTTATACGTTGGACTACATCCGCCACATCTTTACCGATTTCGAAGAGCTGCATGGCGATCGTCACTTTGCCGATGATGCCGCCATCGTGGGTGGTATTGCCCGCCTGGACGGCCGGCCGGTGATGATTATCGGCCATCAGAAGGGCCGTGACGTGAAGGAAAAGGTCCGTCGCAACTTCGGCATGCCCAAGCCCGAAGGCTATCGCAAGGCCTGCCGCCTGATGCAGATGGCCGAGCGCTTCAATATGCCAATCCTGACATTCATCGACACCCCCGGCGCTTATCCCGGCATTGATGCCGAAGAGCGTGGCCAGAGTGAGGCCATCGCCTGGAACCTGCAGGTCATGTCGCGTCTGAAGACCCCGATCATTTCCACCGTTATCGGTGAGGGCGGCTCCGGTGGTGCGCTGGCTATCGGTGTCTGCGACCGGCTGATGATGCTGCAGTATTCCATCTACTCGGTGATCTCTCCCGAAGGCTGCGCCTCGATTCTGTGGAAGAAGGCCGAGAAGGCGTCCGACGCTGCTGAGGCCATGGGGGTTACCGCCAGTCGCCTGCAGGAACTGGGTCTGGTCGATAATCTGATCCCCGAACCGCTGGGCGGCGCTCATCGCGAGCCGGAAACCATGGCGGCGCGGATCAAGCAGCAACTGCTTGCCGAGCTGGCGAAGCTGGACGAGCAGTCTGCCGAAGAACTGCTGGACAGTCGCTACGAGCGCCTGATGGCTTTCGGTATCAAGTAACATGTTCACTCTGCAGGGGCTGCTGCAACAGCTGGCGCCCTGTAGGGGCGCCCCGGCCTGCTGGTTGGGGTTGTCCGGTGGGCTGGATTCCATGGTGCTGCTGGACGCCCTGGTGCAACTGCGCCGCGACCATCCGCTGCCTCATCTCAAAGCCATTCATGTACACCACGGCCTGCACACCGATGCGGACCGCTGGACTGAGCATTGCGCACGCGAATGTGCTGCCCGGGATATTCCCCTGCATATCGAGCGGGTGCAGTTGCCAGACGGCGGTAGCATCGAGGAACTGGCGCGGGATGCCCGCTATGGCGTATTCGAGCGGTTGCTGGAGACCGGAGACTGGCTGCTGTTGGCCCATCACGCCGATGACCAGCTGGAAACCCTGTTGTTTCGCCTGCTGCGCGGCACCGGTCTGCGCGGGCTGGCAGGTATGCCGAGCAGCCGCGTATTGGGCGCAGGTCAGCTGTTGCGGCCGCTGCTGCCTTGGTCGCGTCAACAGCTCGCTGACTGGGCCCGCCATCGACAATTGAACTGGATCGATGATCCGGCCAACGCCGATCCGCGTTACGCCCGAACCGCCTTGCGCCACGAGCTGCTGCCACAGTTACGCCAGCGCTGGCCGAGCATGCCGCAGAACCTGCTGCGATTGGCCGAGCATGCTACCGAAGCTAACGAACTGCTGGATGAGCGGGCCGCTGAAGACCTATCGCTGGCGGCGGGTGGAGTGATCGATGACTGGCTGTGTTGCTGGCCCAGTCTGGACATGACGATCCTCGCCACCTTGACTGCGGCACGGCAAAAGAACCTGCTGCGCTATTGGTTGCACAGCCATGCCATCAGGCTGCCGGACCAGCGCCATCTGCACAGCTTGATGAGTCAGCTCGGCGCTGCGGCGGACGGTCAGCCGATCGTGCAGCTGGACGGCGCGCAGCTACACCGTTCGTCGGGACGCCTGTGGTTGTTGCCGGCCGGGGGCGTGCCCGCCGGGGTCGATCAGCCGCTGGCGCAATTGACCGACACCCGGCTGACGGCAGGCAATGGCCGCCTGTATCTGCGGCCCGGTGCTGGCATCGCGATCCGGGAGGGTGTCTGGCGCATCGGCTATCGATGTGGTGGTGAGCAAATCAAGCTGCCCGGTCGGCCGCGTCAGAGTCTCAAGGATCTGTTCCAGCAGGCTGGCATTCCAGTCTGGCTGCGGCCGGCAATCCCCTTGCTATACTGCGACAACCAACTGATTTCGGTGGCTGGCCGCTGGACGGCCGAAGGGGCAGCAGCAGGCTCCAGTGAGGCCGGATTCAGTGTGTGCTGGGAGCCGGTTTTAGATTGAGCAAGGTGGGGCTGTCTGGTATCCTGACTTCCCATCTTGACGAGACTTTGGTCTCCCTTCGATTCCTTGCGACTGCGGTCGCCTAACTTCAATCTACGGGTTTTTCATGACGCGCTACATCTTCGTCACGGGTGGTGTTGTATCTTCTTTGGGCAAGGGCATCGCCTCGGCATCCCTGGCGGCGATTCTCGAAGCACGTGGCCTCAAGGTCACCATGCTCAAGCTGGATCCCTACATCAACGTGGATCCGGGTACCATGAGCCCGTTCCAGCACGGCGAAGTCTTCGTCACCCATGATGGGGCCGAGACCGATCTGGACCTGGGGCACTACGAGCGCTTCATTCGTACCCGCATGACCCAGAACAACAATTTCACCACCGGTCGCGTCTATGAAGACGTGCTGCGCAAGGAGCGCCGTGGTGATTATCTGGGTGCCACCATCCAGGTGATTCCGCATATCACCGATGAAATCAAGACCCGCATCATCCGTGGCGCCGGCGATGCCGATGTGGCCATGGTTGAAGTGGGCGGCACCGTGGGGGACATCGAGTCGCAACCGTTCCTCGAAGCCATCCGTCAGCTGCGTCTGGAAGTGGGCGCCAAACGCGCCATGCTGATGCACCTGACACTCGTGCCCTATATCGCCACCGCCGGCGAAACCAAGACCAAGCCGACCCAGCATTCGGTCAAGGAACTGCGCTCCATTGGTCTGCAGCCCGACGTGCTGGTGTGCCGCTCCGATCATCCGATCGACCTGGCCTCCCGGCGCAAGATCGCCCTGTTCACCAACGTTGAGGAGCGTGCGGTCATCAGCCTGCCGGACGCCGACACCATCTACCGCATCCCCGGCATCCTGCATGCCCAGGGCCTGGATGATTATGTCGCCGAGCGTTTCGGGTTGGAATGCGGCAGTGCCGATCTGTCCGAGTGGGAGCGGGTGGTGGATGCCAAGCTGCATCCGGAGAAGGAAGTCACCATCGCCATGGTCGGTAAGTACATGGAGTTGCTGGATGCCTACAAATCGCTGATCGAAGCCCTGAGCCACGCTGGCATCCAGAGCCGCACCAAGGTCAATGTGCGTTATATCGACTCGGAAATCATCGAGGAGAATGGCACTGGCCAGTTGGAAGACGTGGATGCCATTCTGGTGCCGGGTGGTTTCGGCCTGCGCGGCGTGGAAGGCAAGATTGCCGCCGTGCGCTATGCCCGGGAAAACAAGATTCCCTATCTGGGTATCTGCCTGGGTATGCAGGTGGCAGTCATCGAGTTCGCCCGCAATATCCTGGGCTGGGATGATGCCAACTCCACCGAATTCGACAAGACTTCCAAGCATCCGGTAGTTGGTCTGATCACCGAATGGCAGACCGCCACCGGCGAAATGCAGACCCGTGACGAGTCTTCCGACCTGGGCGGTACCATGCGCCTGGGCGCGCAGGAATGCGCCCTGGAAGCCGGCAGCAAGGCCCGCGACTGCTACGGCCAGGATGTGATCGTCGAGCGTCACCGTCACCGCTACGAGGTCAACAACAACCTGTTGCCTGAATTGCAGAAGAGTGGCCTGAAAGTGTCCGGGCGGTCGATGGATGGTGCGCTGGTGGAAATGGTCGAGGTCGAGGATCACCCCTGGTTCGTCGCCTGTCAGTTCCACCCCGAGTTCACCTCCACGCCGCGTGATGGTCATCCGCTGTTCAGCGGCTTCGTCAATGCCGCGCTGAAGCAGCGTGCAGCCAAGAAAGCCTGAGGATCTACGCTATGGCGCAGAAGATAGTCCGCGTTGGCGACATCGATATAGCCAACGATAAGCCGTTCGTGCTGTTTGGCGGCATGAACGTGCTGGAGTCCCGTGATCTGGCCATGCGTATCTGCGAAGAATACGTCGAGGTTACCCGCAAGCTGGGTATCCCGTACGTGTTCAAGGCCAGCTTCGACAAGGCCAATCGCTCGTCGATCAACTCCTATCGTGGTCCGGGCATGGAAGCAGGTTTGAAGATCTTCGAAGAGATCAAACAGACCTTCAAGGTACCGGTCATTACCGACGTGCACGAGCCTCATCAGGCAGCGCCGGTGGCCGAAGTGTGTGACATCATCCAGTTGCCAGCCTTCCTGTCCCGGCAGACCGATCTGGTGGTGGCCATGGCCAAGACCGACGCGGTTATCAATATCAAGAAGGCGCAGTTTCTGGCGCCTCAGGAAATGCAGCATATCCTGACCAAATGCGAAGAGGCCGGTAACGATCAGCTGATTCTCTGCGAACGCGGTTCCAGCTTCGGTTACAACAACCTGGTAGTGGACATGCTCGGCTTCGGCATCATGAAGCAGTTCGAGTACCCGGTATTCTTCGATGTGACCCACGCGCTGCAGATGCCCGGAGGGCGCAGCGACTCGGCGGGCGGACGGCGCGCCCAGGTCACTGATCTGGCCAAGGCCGGCATGAGCCAGGGCCTGGCCGGTCTGTTTCTCGAAGCGCACCCGGACCCGGACAATGCCAAGTGCGACGGCCCTTGCGCCCTGCGGCTGGACAAGCTGGAACCCTTTCTCACCCAGCTCAAGGCGCTGGATGATCTGGTAAAGGGCTTCCCGCAACTTGAAACTGCCTGAGCGGCAGGCAAACCCCTTTAACTTCTTAAAGCATGTTTCAGATGGAGAAAGCAGCAATCATGGCGAAGATCATTGAAATCAAGGGTCGTGAAGTACTGGACTCGCGCGGTAACCCGACCGTTGAAGCGGATGTGATTCTGGAAGGCGGCATCCTCGGCAGTGCCTGCGCCCCCTCCGGTGCCTCCACCGGTTCCCGTGAAGCGCTGGAACTGCGCGATGGCGACAAGAGCCGCTACCTGGGCAAGGGCGTATTGAAAGCCGTTGCCAATATCAATGGTCCCATCCGTGAACTGCTGGTCGGCCGTGATGCGCTGGATCAGACCGGTCTGGATCGCGCCATGATTGAGCTGGACGGTACCGAGAACAAAGCCAAGCTGGGCGCCAACGCCGTTCTCGCGGTCTCCCTTGCTGCTGCCAAGGCGGCTGCCCAGGCCAAGGGCGTGCCGCTGTATGCACACATTGCTGATCTGAACGGCACACCCGGCCAGTACAGCATGCCGGTGCCGATGATGAATATCATCAACGGTGGTGAGCACGCCGACAATAACGTCGATATCCAGGAGTTCATGGTCCAGCCGGTAGGCGCCAAGACATTCGCTGATGCGCTGCGCATGGGCACCGAGATCTTCCATCATCTCAAGGCGGTACTGCAGGCGCGCGGCCTGAGCACCTCGGTAGGTGACGAGGGTGGTTTCGCACCGAACCTGGCGTCCAACGAAGATGCTCTGGGTGCCATTGCCGAAGCGGTTGCCAATGCCGGTTACAAGCTGGGTGAAGACGTAACCCTGGCCTTGGATTGCGCTGCCAGCGAGTTCTACAAGGATGGAAAATATGACCTGGCCGGAGAAGGCAAGGCATTCGATGCTGCCGGTTTTGCTGACTACCTCGCGGGCCTGAGCCAACGTTATCCGATCATCTCCATCGAAGACGGCATGGACGAATCCGACTGGGCTGGCTGGAAAGTGCTGACCGATAAGATCGGGGCCAAGGTGCAACTGGTCGGTGACGATCTGTTCGTGACCAATACCAAGATCCTCAAGCGCGGTATTGACGAGAAAATCGGCAATTCCATCCTGATCAAGTTCAACCAGATCGGCTCGCTGACTGAAACCCTTGAAGCCATCCAGATGGCCAAGGCGGCTGGCTTCACTGCGGTGATTTCGCATCGCAGCGGTGAAACCGAAGATCACACCATCGCCGACCTGGCGGTGGGTACCGCTGCTGGTCAGATCAAGACCGGCTCGCTGTGCCGCTCCGACCGGGTGTCCAAGTACAACCAGCTGCTGCGTATCGAAGAGCAACTGGCTGGTCAGGCGCCTTACAAGGGCCGTGCCGAGTTTCGTGGCTGATAATCGGCTTCCGGGGAGACTGCCCGTTTGAAATGGCTCTGGGTGATATCACTGGCCTTGCTCGCCGCCTTACAGTATCGACTGTGGGTGGGCGAGGGTAGTCTGGCGCATGTCACCCAGCTCAAGCAGGACATCGCCAGTCAGCAGAGCGAGAATGAGAAGCTGCTGGAGCGCAATCGCGTGCTCACCGCAGAGGTCATCGAGCTGAAGCAGGGGCTGGAAACCATCGAAGAGCGTGCCCGGCATGAGCTGGGCATGGTCAAGGAAGGCGAAACCCTGTTCCAGCTGAGCGGTAATGACTGACCACCCGCTGTCTTTCTGGGTGGTCATTCCTGCTGCCGGCGTCGGCTCGCGCATGCGCGCCGATCGTCCCAAGCAATATCTGCCCTTGAATGGGCGCTGTCTGATCGAACATACCCTCGACTGTTTTCTCGACCAGCCCGGCTTGTCCGGCCTGGTGGTTTGCCTGTCGCCAGATGATGAATGGTGGCCGGAACTGGCCTGCGCGTGTGATCCGCGCATTACCCGGGCCGATGGTGGCCGTGAACGGGCCGACTCGGTGCTCAACGGACTGCAGGCGCTCACGGCGCTGGGCGCCGGGGAGCAGGACTGGGTGCTGGTGCATGACGCCGCCCGGCCCAATCTGGCTCAGTCCGATCTGCAGACGCTGCTGGCTACGCTGCAGCATGATCCCATCGGCGGGCTGCTGGCGGTGCCGGTGCGCGATACCCTGAAACTGGCCGGGCCGGATGGCCGGGTCAGTTCTACTCCGGATCGTTCACTGTTCTGGCAGGCCTATACCCCACAAATGTTCCGCCTCGGTGCGCTGCGCACAGCGTTAAGCGACGCGCTGGCGGCCGGCGTGGCGATCACCGATGAAGCCTCGGCCATGGAATGGGCCGGCCAGGCGCCGCGGCTGGTGGAAGGGCGAGCGGATAATATCAAGGTGACCCGGCCGGAAGATCTGGAGTTTCTCCGGCGGCGTTGAGTTGATGACCACCCCAGGCATCCATTCATCCACTGCAGATTGACCGCGGTTGGGGTACTCAATATGCTGTATGCCTATACAGTGTAACGGTGTCCTCATGGTTGGCTATTCCTCTCCTATTCGGTTTGTGCAGGTTGACTCTGCTGCCTTGTTTTTGGAGCAGGGCCGATGAGTGCGGTGGTGTCGCTCGATGCCCTGTTGCGCCAGCAGCGGGTATGGAAAGGGCGGGGCGAGGCCACGCCAGCTGCGGCTCAGCCCACCGGTCACCCGCAGTTGGATGCGCTGCTGCCCGGCGGTGGTTGGCCGGAGGCGGCGCTCAGTGAAATTCTGCTGGCGGCGCCTGGCGCGGGAGAGCTGCAGTTGTTGTGGCCGACTTTGGCGCGGCTGACCCGGGCGGGGGAACGGATCGTGCTGGTGGCACCGCCTCATGTTCCCTATCCCCACGCCTGGCTCCAGGCCGGCGTCGATCTGCGCTGGATGACCTTGATCGATGCGCCCGAGCGGGAGTCGCTGTGGGCGGCGGAGCAATGTCTGCGCTCGGGCAGCTGCGCGGCGGTGCTGTGCTGGCCGCAGCGCATCGATGATCGTGGATTGCGCCGCTTGCAACTGGCGGCGGCGACCGGTCAGACCCTGGGGTTTGCCTGCCGTTCTCTGCGTGAAGCGGTCAATCCATCGCCAGCCGCCCTGCGTCTGGCAGTGGATTGCCGGCCACGACAAGTGCGGGTGCTCAAATGCCGGGGCGCGCTGGTGCCGGGTCAGTCGGTTGCGCTCTGACCATGCGCTGGGCCTGTATTCTGCTCACTCAACTGGCGCTGGATGGCGTATCGCGCAGCCGTGACGATCAGGCCCAGCCGCTGGTGCTGGTGGCCGGTCCGGCGCAGCGTCGAATCATCCGGGCAGTCAATCCCGCAGCCCGTCAGCTGGGGCTCAAGCCCGGTCAGACGCTGATTGCCGCGCAGGCACTGACCAGTGGTTTTGCCGTGGCCGAGTATGATCAACAGCAGATCGATCACTGGCAACATTTCCTGGCCGCCTGGGCTTATCGTTTCAGCTCCCATGTCAGCCTGGATTATCCGCGGGCTCTGCTGTTGGAAATCGAGTCCAGTCTGGGGCTGTTCGGCCCCTGGCCGCGTTTCGAAGAACGTTTGCGCACCGAACTGACTGAGCTGGGCTTTCAGCACCGCATCGTATTGGCGCCCAACCCGGCGGCGGCGCGGATGTTGGCCAATGTGCATGACGGTCTGGCTGTGGATGATGTTGCCCTGCGGAGGGAAGTCGAACGCCTGCCCATCAGTCGCTGTGGCTTGCCGGCCGACATCGTGTCAGCCCTGGCCCGCATGGGGCTGCGGCGGGTGAAACAGCTGCTGGTATTGCCCCGGGATACGCTGGGGCGGCGTTTCCCCAAGGATGTGCTGTGGCATCTGGATACGCTGCTGGGTCATCAGCCGCTGGCGCTCGGCAACTTCCAGCCGGCTGATGAATTTGCTGCCCGGATCGAATTCAACTTCGAGGTCAACAACCACCAGGCGTTGCTGTTTCCGCTACGCCGGTTGATTGCCGATCTGCATGCCTTCCTTGCTGGCCGGGACTGCGGCGTGCAGCAATTCATGCTGGCGCTGGAGCATCGCAGTCTGGCTGCCACCGCGGTGCCGGTGGGCCTGCTGACGCCGGAGCGTGATACCCAGTTATTGTTCGATGTGGCGCGCGGCCGCCTGGAACAGCTACAGCTGCCCGCCCCGGTGCTGGCGCTGCGCCTGTCGGCACCGAACCTGCCGGATTTCGTACCGCAGTCACAAACACTCTTTGTCGAACGCCCGCAACAATCCCAGCCCTGGGAGCAGCTGCGTGAACGGTTGCGTGCCCGCTTGGGAGACCAGGCCGTGTATGGGCTGGCCGCCGTGGCTGATCACCGTCCGGAACACAGTTGGTGTACCGATGTGACGGGGGGCAGAGCAGAGCAACACGATGGCCGGCCGCGGCCGGGCTGGTTGCTGACCGAGCCGCAGCCGCTCAATGACCTGGTACCCGAAATTATCGCGGGCCCCGAGCGCATCGAGTCGGGCTGGTGGGATGCCGGCGATCTGCGGCGGGATTACTATCTGGTCCGCACCCGGGACGGGCGTCGGGCTTGGGTCTGGCGTGCGGTCGACGGCTCGGGGCCGTTCATGTTGCAAGGCTGGTTCGCATGAGCGCGGCTTATGCCGAGTTGCATTGCCTGAGTAACTTCAGCTTTCAGCGGGGCGCCTCCAATGCCGATGAACTGTTTGCCCGGGCGCGTCAGCACGGCTACCAAGCCCTGGCGATCACTGATGAATGTACCCTGGCCGGCATCGTGCGGGCCTGGCAGGCGGCCAAGGAACACCAGTTGCCGTTGATCGTCGGCAGTGAAATGCAGGTAGAGAACGGGCCGAAGCTGGTGTTGCTGGTGGAGAACCTGCAGGGCTATCAACGACTGTGTCAGTTGATCACCCTGGCCCGGCGGCGTGCGGAGAAGGGATGCTATCGGCTGCTGCGTGAGGATATCGACGTCGATATGTCCGGGTTGCTGGCGTTATGGTTGCCGACAGAGAAGGAGGACGTGAGTACCGGTGTCTGGCTGAAAGAGCGGTTTCCCGCCACCCTGTGGTTGGCTATCGAGCTGCATCGAGGGCCCGATGATGATCAGCGCCTGGCCCGGCTGCAAGCATTGGCCGCCAGTCTGGATGTCCCGGCGGTGGCCGCCGGGGATGTGCATATGCACGCTCGTGGGCGTCGGGCATTGCAGGACACCATCACGTCCATTCGGCATCACTGCCGGGTGGACGAGGCCGGCCACCGCCTGTTTGCCAATGGTGAACGGCATCTGCGCAGTCGCGAGGGGCTGGTCGATACCTATCCGGCGGCGTTGCTGGCCGAGACGCTGCGTATCGCCGAACGCTGCCAGTTCGATTTTGATGATCTGAAATACCATTACCCCCGCGAACTGGTGCCGGCAGGGCATACCCCGGCGTCCTGGTTGCGACAGCTGACCGAGGAGGGCATCGCCTGGCGCTGGCCCGCCGGTATTTCCGCCAAGCTGCGCGGGCAGATCGAGACAGAGCTGGCGCTGATTTGCGACCTGGAATATGAAAGCTATTTTCTGACCGTGCATGACATCGTCAGCTTCGCCCGCAGCCAGCATATTCTCTGTCAGGGACGTGGCTCGGCGGCCAACTCGGCAGTGTGCTTTGCCCTGGGCATCACCGAGATCGACCCGGCGCACAGCAACCTGCTGTTCGAGCGTTTCCTGTCCCGCGAGCGCAATGAACCGCCGGACATCGACGTGGACTTCGAACACGAGCGGCGTGAAGAAGTGATCCAGTATGTGTTCCGCCGCTATGGCCGCCGCCGGGCCGCACTGACCGCCGTGGTCAGCAGCTACCACGCCGCTGGCGCCGTGCGCGATGTAGGCAAGGCGCTGGGGCTGCCGGCCGAGCAAGTCGATACCTTGGCCCGTTGTTGTGGGCGCTGGAGCGATCATATCCCCACACCGGAGCGGCTGCGCGAGGCCGGTTTCGATCCGGACAGTCCGATAGTGCACCGGGTGCTGACCCTGAGTGGACAGCTGATCGGTTTTCCCCGGCATCTGTCCCAGCATCCCGGCGGCTTCGTCATCTCCGAGCAACCGCTGGATACCCTGGTACCGGTGGAAAACGCTGCCATGGATGGGCGCACCATCATCCAGTGGGACAAGGATGACCTGGACGCCGTCGGCCTGCTCAAGGTGGATATCCTGGCGCTGGGCATGCTTACCGCGCTGCGCCGCTGCTTCGATCTGGTCCGTCATTACCGGGGGCGCGAACTGACCCTGGCGACCATTCCGGCGGATGACAAGCTGACCTATGACATGATCAGCCGGGCCGACACCATCGGTGTATTCCAGATCGAATCCCGGGCGCAGATGAGCATGTTGCCGAGACTGCGCCCCCGGGAGTTCTACGACCTGGTCATCGAAGTAGCCATCGTCCGGCCCGGCCCGATCCAAGGCGATATGGTGCATCCGTATCTGCAACGGCGTAATGATAAGGCACTGGTGACCTATCCTTCCCCCGCGCTGGAAAAGGTACTCAAACGCACTCTCGGCGTGCCCCTGTTCCAGGAACAGGTCATGGAGATAGCCATAGTCGCCGCCGGCTACAGCGCCGGAGAAGCGGACGAGCTGCGCCGCTCCATGGCCGCCTGGAAGCGCCGCGGCGGGCTGGAACCGCATCGGGAAAAGCTCACCCGGGGCATGCTGGAGCGCGGCTATGACATCGAGTTCGCCGAGCGCATCTTCGAGCAGATCAAGGGCTTTGGCGAGTACGGCTTTCCTGAATCCCACTCGGCCAGTTTCGCCTTGCTGACCTACGCCAGCAGCTGGCTCAAATGCCATGAACCGGCGGCCTTTGCCTGTGCGCTGATCAACAGCTGGCCGATGGGTTTCTACAGTCCCGATCAGTTGCTGCAGGATGCCCGGCGTCACGGTATCGAGACCTTTCCGGTGGATGTGCGTTACAGCGCCTGGGATTGCTCGCTGGAGCCTGGCCGGGATGGCGAACTGGGTATTCGTCTGGGGTTGCGTATGGTGCGCGGCTTCCATGTCGAGGATGCGGGGCGTATCGAGCAGGCCCGCCAGCAGCAACCCTTTACCGATGTCACTGACCTGAGCCGGCGAGCCGGGTTGCAGGCCCGGGCCCGGGATCTGCTGGCGGACGCCGGAGCGTTGCGGGGATTGGCAGGTAATCGGCACCGGGCGCGCTGGGCCGTGGCTGGCATCGAACCCCAGCTGCCGCTGTTTGCCGGGCAGCCGGCAATCAGGGAAGCCGCAGTAACCTTACCCCTGCCATCGGAAGCCGAAGAGATGCAGGCCGACTATGCACTGGTCGGCACCACCATGGGACGCCATCCCATGGCTATCTTGCGACCAAAATTACGCCAGCTGCGCTGCCGGGATTCGAACGAATTGCGTAGCCTGGAGCACGGCCGCCCGGTGACGGTCGCCGGGTTGGTGACCGGTCGCCAGCGCCCCGGCACTGCCAGCGGGGTGACCTTCGTCACCCTGGAAGACGAGCATGGCATGGTCAATGTCGTGGTCTGGCGTGCGCTGGCCGAGCGCCAACGCAAGGAGCTGGTGCATTCTAGCATGTTGCAGGTCTATGGCCGGTTGGAAACCAAGGAGGGAGTGCGTCATCTGATCGCCTCCCGGCTGGTTGACCTGACAGACATGCTCAACGGCCTGGCGACCCGCAGCCGGGATTTTCACTGATGCGTCAGTTGCTGGCGTACTGCAGGTTGCCGGACGTATCACGCACCCGGAAGCGTCCGGATTCTCCGTCTCGCTCGATATGTGCCACGGCCATCTGCGCGTCATGGGTGAAAACCAGTCGGCCGTTCGTGGCAACCATGTCATTGAGCAGGGCTTCCTTTTCCCCGATCAGGATCTCGGGAAAACGGTCATATCCCATGGTGATCGGCAGGTGCACCCAGGGCGCGCCGGGAATCAGATCGCCGGGAAACACCACCGGGCCGTCGGGCATATCGAATTCGGGCAGCATCAGCCCCGGGGTATGTCCGTCGCTGAAGCGGAACCGCCAGCCCGGCCCCAGCGTGGCGGAGCCAGCACCGTCCTGGATCAGCTCCAGCCGGCCGCTGGCTTCGAGCAGCCCGAGCAGCTCGGGAATGAAGGACGCACGATCCCGCGGGTGCGGTCGGCGGGCTCGCGCCCAATGGCGCTGGCCGGTAATGAAGGTGGCCTTGGGAAACAACAATTGGGGCGGTTGATCGGCCTGCCAGGGACTCAGCAGGCCACCGGCGTGATCGAAATGCAGATGCGTCAACACCACCACATCAATGTCCGCATGACTCAATCCGATCTCGGCCAGGTTGTCGAGCAGCACATGATGGTCCTCGACCACGCCGTAGCGCTCTTTCATCTGCGGCGAGAAAAAGGCACCGATACCCGTCTCGATAAGGATATTGCGATCGTTTTCCTGCACCAGCAGGGCACGACAGCTCAGGGCGATGCGGTTGTGCTCATCGGTCTCGACCCAGCGTGACCAGAGGGCCTTGGGGGCATTACCGAACATGGCCCCGCCATCCAGGCGCTGACTGTTGCCTTCAAGGGTGGTGAAAGTACGCATAGCTATTCTCCAGCCGCCGCCGGCCCGAGCCGGCAGCGGTAATCAATTACCGCGTGAAAGTATTCTTGATCGACGCATGGAATGGCTGCCAGCTGAATCGGCGGAGCGGCAGTTCGGTAGTGTTGCTCATCTGGGCTGCTCCTGTTCCGCTTCCGGCTGATCGAGATCACTCGGGCTGCGGAACTTCAACAGGTGGGTACGCTCGATCAGGATATACAGCGCGGCGCCGGCGGCCAGCCCCCAGCCTGCGCCATACACCGCCAGTACCACGCCCATGGTGCCGGCAATGCCGCGCTCGGTATTATTGTTGAGCTGCTCGAAACCGACCATCAGGCAGATATAGCCGGTGAGAATCAGTGTCAGCGACAGGGCGATCGGCAGGACCGGCTGGAAGAAGCTCACCAGCGGCAGCAGAAACAGCGCCAGAAAGCCGGTAATCCAGAAGGTGCCGGCACCGCTGTAGATCGACTCCATGGCATGGCGCCCATATTTGTAGCGTTCCGCCATGGTGGCAGCAACGGCCGTCCACAAGGGGCCGGCCAAACCGGGAGAGGGCGCGAAAAAGGCATGCATCGCATTGCGGACGGCGGTCACCAGGTGCACCCGGTCAATGTTGTTCTCGATCACTTCGTCGGTGCGCAGCTCGTCAGCGCGCTGCATCAGAGACTGGCCAACAATGATGTCGCCAAAGGCAATGATGTAGGCAATGACCGCTGTGGGTATGGCCAGCATGAACACCTTGGCATCCGGGAAGCCAAGGGTGAATGGCAGGTAGTTCCACATCTCGGCGAATGCGGGGGCGGTGATGCCGAAGCGGACATCGGGCATCTCATATTCGCCGACGATGATACCCACGAAGATGGCCACGAGCATGCCAGGTACCATGCCGTAGTTGACCACTTTGCGCGCAAATGGAACCCGCTCGGTCAACCCCTTGAAGGACACTGAGAACATCAAGTAAAGACAGACCAGACTGCCGATTACCAGAGAGAATGGTGTGGCAGCCAGCCGTCCACCGGTCTCGATTTCACCAATCAGTGCGGCAATACCGGCGCCAATGATGATGCCGCCCTTCATCGAGTTCGGAATCAGCCGGACCAGTACACTACCGAGGCGGGTGATACCGAGGAACAGGAAGATGACAAACACCAGAAACTGCAAGGCGAACAATGCCTGAATGGCTTCCGGACCGGGTTCGAAGTCTCCGAGGAACAGCAGAACCACGGGAATGCCGGGTGTAATCCAGCCGGGTACAAAAGGCACACCGAGTAGCGCCGGCAGCATGAAACCAACACCGCAGACCACCACATAGGCCAGCGCTACATCATAGGGCAGGCCGAGATGGGTCTGCAGTAGCGGGATCATGCCGAGGCTGACCACAAACATGATCAGGGCCTGGAGCATTTCGGCCATTTCCCAGCGGTAATGGATGAAGGGCAGGCGAATCTTGAAGGGGCCGCAAGGCCAGAAGGGTTGTTCGGCACCATCGGTGCGTTTGTAGACTTGCATGAAGTACTCCTGTGCCCAACGGAATGCGCAGGCCCCTTGGCCTGACCATCGGTCGGCTTATTGTTGTTGTGAAACAGAGTCTTGGCTGCCAGACGCCCCGGGGCGGTAGTCGCGGGACGCCTGGCGAGTTACGGCAGAGCTCGCATCAGACGGCCTTGGCCCAGTCGCGCAGAACGTATTTCTGGATCTTGCCAGTGGAGGTTTTCGGCAGCTCGGTAAAGACCACGTTCTTCGGTATCTTGAACGCGGCCAGATGATCCCGGCAGAAATGGATGATGTCCGCTTCGCTGGCCTGATGCCCGGCTTTCAAGGTGACGAAGGCGCAGGGTGTTTCACCCCACTTCTCGTCGGGCCTGGCCACCACTGCCGCTTCCAGGATATCGGGATGGCGGTAGAGCGTACCTTCCACCTCGATGGTGGAGATGTTTTCGCCACCGGAGATGATGATGTCCTTGAGCCGGTCCTTGACCTCGAGATAGCCATCGGCATGCCATACGCCCAGGTCGCCGGTGTGAAACCAGCCGCCTTCGAAGGCCTCAGCGGTCGCTGAGGGGTTCTTCAAATAACCTTTCATGACGGTATTGCCGCGCATGAAGATCTCACCAATGGTTTCGCCATCGCGGGGCACCGGCTGCAGGGTCTGTGGATCGGCGACCATGACCCCTTCCAGAGTCGGGTAACGCACGCCCTGGCGAGCCTTGATACGGGCGCGTTCGTCCAGCGGCAATTCATCCCAATGACCGTGCCAGGCGCACACGGTGACCGGGCCGTAGGTCTCGGTCAGTCCGTATACATGGGTAACCTTGATGCCCATTTCTTCCACCGCGCCAATCACCTTGGCGGGCGGCGCGGCACCGGCAACCATGGTATGTACCGGGTGGTCGATGGCAGCTTTGGCTTCCGGCGGCATGTTTACCAGGGCATTGAGCACGATGGGCGCGCCGCACATATGGGTGACCTGCTCATCATGGATCAGGTTGAGAATCTTCTGCGGATCGACCCGGCGCAGGAATACATGCACACCGGCCATGGCGGTGACTGTCCAGGGGTAGCACCAGCCATTGCAGTGGAACATGGGTAGCGTCCACAGGTAGACCGGATGCTGACCCATGTTCCAGGTCATCTGGTTGCCCATGGCATTGAGGAAGGCGCCGCGGTGATGGTAAACCACTCCCTTGGGGTTGCCGGTGGTCCCCGAGGTGTAGTTGAGACTGATCGCATCCCACTCATCATCCGGCCCCTGCCAGACGAACTCGGGATCGCCTTCGGCAAGGAATGCCTCGTAATCCAGGACGCTGTTGGCTTGTCCCTCGCCGTACTCCGGGTCGTTTACGTCGATTACCAGCGGTGGGTGATCAAGCATGCCGATAGCGGCATGCACGATATCGAAGAACTCGCGATCGGCGATCAGTACCTTGGCTTCACCGTGCTGCAGCATGAAGGCGATGGCCTCGGCATCCAGGCGTACGTTCAGAGTATTGAGCACCGCCCCGATCATCGGGACACCGAAATGCGCTTCGAGCATTTCCGGAATGTTCGGCAGCATGACCGCTACCGTGTCGCCCTTGCCGATGCCTCGGCCCTGCAACGCCGATCCCAGACGACGGCAACGGTCATAGGTCTGGGCCCAGGTGCGCCGAACGGCACCATGTACCACGGCAGGGTAGTGAGGATAGACGTTGGCAGCGCGTTCGATGAAACCGAGGGGCGACAAGGCGGTATGGTTGACCGCACCAGCGGACAGGCCTTCCTGATATATGGACATGGATCGTATCCTTGGCATTTGTTAGCTCTTGTTGATAACGGCCATTCGAGAATGCCGTATATTTATGGGGTGGTTTATATCTCAGCTGGAATTGTTATGGAAGTATTACCAAGGTCTATAGGTATAATTACTATAAGGTGATCTGGTGCCTGATAAAATCATGTCGGATCAGGGGCATGCCTCCCTGCTGCAGGCTGCTGATCCGCAACCGACGTGCTTGTTCGATGCCAGCGGCAGGATGTGCGGTTGGAACCCGGCCATGCACGATCTGCTCGCTGCGGGTAATGCGCCGGATATTCTGTTGCCCCACAACCATGCGCAGCTGATAACGGCAGCGCTCGGCCAGCAGCGGGCTATCAGTGAGGTGCCCGTGCAAACGCCCGGTCAGCGACATCTGTTGTGGACCTTCATTCCGGTGGCCAGCGACCGGATACTGGCCCGTGCCCGAGACGCTACCGAGGCGTTGAACAATGAGCAGCAGGCAGTGGTCGCTCGGCGTCTGTACCGGTTGATCATCGAGAACACCACGGATCTGATTTCCCGGCATACGCCCGAAGGCACGTTTCTGGATGCTTCTCCTGCGGCCTGGGCGCTGCTTGGCCGATGGCCGGAGCAGTTGCGTGGTACGCAGATCCACGATCTGTTCCATCCCCAGGAGCGGGACGAGATCAGGCAGCGCTATGACAGCGCGCTTGAGCAGGACGGCTATCTGACCATCAGTTACCGGATCCGCCATCGTGACGGCCACTATCTGTGGTTCGAAACCGCCAGCCGGGCGATACGGGAGACTTATACCGGCAAGGTGGTGGAGGTTGTCAGTGTGTCGCGGGATATTACCGAACGTATTCGCAGTGAAGAGCACAGCCGCCGTCTGCAGGATGAGCTGGCACATGCCACGCGATTGGCGACGCTCGGTGAGCTGGCCTCCGGTATCGCCCATGAAATCAACCAGCCGCTGGCCGCCATCGTCAATTACGCCGCCGCCAGTCAACGCTATCTGGCGGCGCTGGAGCCGGGTGGCGAACCGGGCCGGCGTCTGGCCCAGGGACTTGAGCGTATTGCCAGCCATGCCCAGCATGCGGCAGAGGTGATCAAGCGCATGCGTGCCTTCCTGCGCAAGGGGCCGCGCCGCGGTCAGCGCATCAGCCCCGCACTGCTGGCGCAGGAAGCAGTGCGCCTGTGCGCCTGGGAGGCGCAGCAACAGCAGGTGGAAATCATCCAGCAGATCGGCGAAGCTCTGCCGGATGTCCATGTCGATCCCATTCTATTGCAGCAGGTATTGCTCAATCTGCTACGCAATGCCATCGAGGCTAACCGGGACAAGTACCCGGATACGCCATCACAGGTTTACCTGCGGCTGAGTACAGACGAACGCCGAGTGGATCTGCAGGTTATCGATCAGGGGCCAGGTGCCAGTGATGAACAGTTGAACAGCATGTTCACGCCGTTCTATACCAGCAAGCCCGACGGCTTGGGGCTGGGATTATCCATGAGCCAGAGCATCGTCGAGAGCTTCGGTGGTGGGTTGGAGGCGCTGCGCGACGAGCGGGGTGGGTTGTGCCTGTATAGCTGGCTGCCAGCGCTGCAGGACGTAGGCTTTATACAAGAATAATGATCAGGAGAAGCGATATGGAGCTGGATCGGCAGCAGCGAGTGTACGTGGTGGATGACGATCAGGGGATGTTGGACTCCACGGTGTGGCTGCTCGAGTCGGTCGGATTGCAAGCGTTGCCCTTCACCAGTGGCCAGGCATTTCTTGACCATTGCCTGGAAGAGCTGCCGGCCTGTGTGCTGCTGGATATACGCATGCCCGGCATGGGCGGGCTGGCAGTACAGGACGCGCTGCGCGAGCGAGGCAGCAAGCTGCCGGTGATTTTCGTCAGCGCCCATGCCGATGTGCCCATTGTGGTGCGGGCTTTTCGCGGTGGGGCAGTGGATTTCATCGAGAAGCCCTATAACGAGCAGTTACTGCTCGACAGCGTCCAGCGTGCGCTGCGGCTGTACCAGGCACCGGTGGTCGATCAGAGGCAGGGTGATCCGGTGCGTGAACGTATGCAACAGCTCACCGCCCGGGAGCGCGACGTACTGCTGCCGCTGGTGCAGGGCTACAGCAACCGGGAGATTGCCGAGCAATT
Organism: Halopseudomonas bauzanensis; assembly: GCF_900114735.1. Taxonomy (GTDB): domain Bacteria; phylum Pseudomonadota; class Gammaproteobacteria; order Pseudomonadales; family Pseudomonadaceae; genus Halopseudomonas; species Halopseudomonas bauzanensis. The sequence goes on from NZ_FOUA01000006.1 coordinate 188,871, forward strand.
GGGCATCAGCGTCAAGACCGTGGACCTGTACCGCTCACGGGTGATGAAGCGGATGCAGGCCACGAGCCTGCCGGCGCTGGTAGGTATGGCGATCGGCGTGGGGCTGATCGAGCCGTTCAAACTACAGGCGAGATGAGGCTAGGTTAGAGCCAGTGGCCTGGATTCATGGCGTGACAGCTCAGGGTATGACAGGGAATGCCAGCCGGCTGGTTGGCATGAGCCACATTGGTGCGGTGCACGGCAATGATGGACAGCACGGTCAGCAGAGCAATGAAAAAGGCGACGATGGTAACGGCATTGACATAATGTTTATGCATGACATCAGGTTCCTGCTTTATTTTTTGTTGTTTTTGTCTTGCGCTGGCTGAGTGTATCAGCTGCGCACTTTATTGTTAGTCGAGACTCCGTTAATAAACGATCCGGGCGGTATTTTTTTATTGGCGGCCGGGCGTGGGGCCCGGCCGTTTCCATCCTTACAATGCGTAGTTCTTCAACTCCCGGGCAATTAACAGCCGCTGGATCTCACTTGTACCTTCGTAGATCTGGGTAATCCGCGCGTCACGATACAGCCGCTCCACCGGGTAGTCCTCAAGATAACCGTAGCCGCCATGAATCTGCACCGCCTTGGAACAGACGTCTTCGGCCATCTCGCTGGCGAACAGCTTGGCCTGGGAGGCTTCCGAGAGGCAGGGTATGCCTTCGGTGCGCAGCCGTGCGGCATGCAGGATCAACAGGCGTGCGGCATTGAGGCGGGTGTGCATGTCGGCCAGCATGTTGGCTATGCTCTGGTGCTCGGTCAGGGCCACACCAAATTGGGTGCGTTCGCGGGCGTAGGTCAGCGCCGCCTCGAAGGCCGAGCGGGCGATACCCAGGGCCTGGGCGGCGATGCCGATACGGCCGCCTTCCAGGTTGGACAGGGCGATGGCCAGCCCCTTGCCGCGCGGCCCGAGCAGGTTGGCTTCGGGAATGCGGCAGTTATCCAGGGTCACGGCGCAGGTATCCGAGCCGCGGATGCCCATCTTGTGCTCCATGCGCTCGATCTTGAAGCCAGGGTTGTCGGTGGGGACGAGAAACGCCGACAGGCCTTTCTTGCCCAGCTCCGGGTCGGTCACCGCAAAGACGATGGCCAGCTGCGCCCGCTGGCGTTGCTGACGAACTGCTTGGCACCGTTGATTACCCATTCGCCATTGTCCAGTACCGCCCGGGTGCGCAGGTTGTGTGCTTCGGAGCCGGCCTGGGGTTCGGTCAAGGCGAAACAGCCAATGACCCTGCCGGCAGCGAGATCGGGCAACCAGGCTTGCTGTTGCTCAGGAGTGCCGAACTTGAGCACAGGACCGCAGCCCACCGAGTTGTGGATACTCATCATTGCGCCGGTGGCGCTGCAACCGGCGGCGATTTCTTCTACGGCCAAGGCATAGGCAACATAATCGACATAGCTGCCGCCCCATTCTTCCGGCACCACCATGCCCAGCAGGCCCAATTCGCCCATCTGGCGTACCACAGCGTCGTCGATCCAGCCGGACTTGTCCCATTCGGCGGCGCGCGGCGCCAATTCGCTCTGGGCGAACTGGCGGGCCATGTCACGGATCATGCGCTGGTCTTCGTTGAGTTCAATATCGTGCATCGGTCGTGTCCCCTCAGGCCTGACGCCGTTCATCAGCGCTGCGCGCAGCGAAGCCGGCAAAGAGCTCCGCAACCTGTTCCGCTTTCACCTCGGCCAGCGTAGGCGGATTCCAGCGGGGATTCTTGTCCTTGTCGACGATAAGTGCTCGCACGCCTTCCATGATGTCGCCCTTGGCGAACCATTGGCGATCCAGGTGCAGCTCCAGCGCGAAACAATCTGCCAGATCCAGCTCGCGACCGCGACGCAGCAGTTCCAGGGTCACATTCATGGCCAGCGGCGATTTACTGTCGATCGCAGCCAGGGTGCGCTCGGCCCAATCCTGATAGGAGGGGCAGTCTTCGGCAGCCAGAGAAGCCCGAATCTTGAGCATGTCTGGATGGCTGAAATGCCGGTCGATGGCGGGGCGCAGCGCCTTGATTTCCGAGCCGGGGATTTTCTGCGAGGCGCGTTTGTGCAGTAATTGATGCAGGTCGCGGGCCGGGTCATCCGACCAGCTCTGGCTGTTCAGTGCCTGATCCAGCTCCGTTACGAGGTCGCTGCTGATGCAGTGGTCGGCCAGGCCGCAGTACAGGGCATCGGCGGCGCGGATATGCGAGCCGGTTACGCCCAGGTACTGGCCGATAGCGCCCTCCAGGCGGGACAGGAAAAAACTGCCGCCCACATCCGGGAAGTAGCCAATACCGGTTTCCGGCATGCCCATCTTCACCCGCTCGGTGACCACGCGATGCGAGGCAGCCTGGGCCAGGCCCATGCCGCCGCCGAGGACGAAGCCGTCCATCAGTGCCAGCACGGGCTTGGGGTAGCCATGGAGCACCTGGTCCATGGCGTATTCCTCTTCAAAGAAGGTGACGTACATACCATCGCCCGCCTTGAAGCTGTCATACAGGCCACGGATGTCGCCGCCGGCGCAGAAGGCCTTTTCGCCATTGGCCCGCAGCACGACTAAACGCACGGCCGCGTCGTTGTGCCATGCGTCCAGTTGCTGGCGCAGGCTGCGTACCATCTCCAGGCTCAGGGCATTGAGCCCGGCCGGGCGGTTGAGGGTCAGGTGGCCGACGCCGTTACGCACTTCGGCCAGTACGCTCTGCTCGGTCATTCGATCGCTCCGTTGTACATCTTGATGATGGCGGAGAAATCCAGCCCGCCATTACCCTGGCCGCTGAAGGTCTGGTACAACTGCTGCGCCAGGGCGCCGAGCACTACCGGCTGGCGTGCCTGCTTGGCAGCCTCGGTGGCCAGGCCCAGGTCCTTGAGCATCAGATCGGTGCCGAAGCCGCCGGTGTAGCCGCGGGACGCCGGAGCGTTGTCCAATACGCCAGGGTAGGGGTTGTAGGTATCGGTACTCCAGCAGCGGCCACTGGAGGTGTTGATGATGCCGGCCAGCACCTTGGGGTCCATGCCCAGGGACACGCCCAGGTTCATGGCCTCGGCGGCGCCGATCATGGATATGCCCAACAGCATGTTGTTGGCCACCTTGGCGACCTGGCCATTGCCACTCGGCCCGCAATAGACGATGTTCTTGCCCATGGCTTGCAAGACCGGCAGGGCGGCATCGAAGTCGGCCTGTTCACCGCCGACCATGAAGGTCAGGGTGCCCGCCGCTGCACCGCCGGTACCGCCGGAAACCGGCGCATCGATCATGCGGTTGCCCTTTGCTGCCGCGGCAGTGGCTACTTCCCGGGCGCTCATGGGATCGATGGTGGAGCTGTCGATCAACCGTACCTCGGGAGCCACCTTGGCCAGCAGACCATCCTCGCCCAGATAGACACCTTTCACATGTTGGGCGGCGGGCAGCATGGTGATGATCATTTCCACATCACTGCCGGCCAGCGCGGCAATGCTGGGGGCGGCGCTGGCGCCAGCTTCTACCAGATTGGCAACCGCTGCTGCGGACAGGTCGAATACAGTGAGTTCATGGCCGGCCTTGAGGAGGTTGTGGGCCATGGGGCCACCCATGTTGCCGAGGCCGAGGAATCCGATTTTCATATGAGCTACCTCTTATTCTTGTCAGCTAATTGTATTGATGCTCAAGCGTGCTTGAAATTGGGTTTACGCTTCTCGGCAAACGCCTGCATGCCTTCGGTCTGGTCAGCGGTGGCGAAGATCGAGTGGAATACCCGGCGCTCGAAGCGTACGCCTTCACTCAGGCTGCTCTCGAATACCCGGTTGACGCATTCCTTGGTCATCATCACGCTCGGCAGGGATTTGCTGGCAATGACCTGGGCGGTCTTCAGGGTTTCTTCCAACAGCTGATCGACTGGAATGATGCGTGCGACCAGGCCAGCCTGCTCGGCTTCCTGGGCATCCATCTGGCGACCGGTCAGACACATTTCCATTGCCTTGGCTTTGCCGATGGCGCGGGTCAGGCGCTGGGTGCCGCCGATGCCGGGCAGTACGCCCAGGTTGATTTCGGGTTGGCCGAAGCGGGCATTGTCGGCGGCATAGATGAAGTCGCAGATCATTGCCAGTTCGCAGCCACCACCCAGGGCGTAGCCAGCCACTGCGGCAATCAACGGTTTGCGGCGGTTGGCGATGCGGTCGGCAGGGGAGAAGAAGTCATCCATGAATACGTCGGGGTATTGCAGGTCCACCATCTGCTTGATATCGGCACCGGCGGCGAAGGCCTTGCTGGAGCCGGTCAGGACCACACAGCCGATCTGGGGATCGCTTTCGAACTGGTCCAGCGCCTGGTTCAGCTCATCCAGCACCTGCGTATTCAGCGCATTCAGCGCCTGGGGGCGGTTCAGGGTAATCAGGCCCACACGCTCGCGGGTCTCGATCAGAATAGTTTCAAAGCTCATGTCGCTACTCCAAAAAAGAGGCCGGCCCATTAAATGGCCGGCCTATAAGACTTACTTCAGTGTGATGGTGGTGTTGACTGCGGCAGCCTGCTCGTCATCATCGAACCAGCGGGCGGTGATGGTCTTGGTCTGGGTGTAGAACAGGATCACCTGCTTGCCGTAGGGGCCCAGATCGCCCAGCTTGGAGCCGCGCGAGCCGCTGAAGGAGAACAGCGGGACCGGCACCGGAATCGGCACATTGATGCCCACCTGGCCGACGTCGATATCTTCCTGGAAGCGGCGGGCGATGCCACCGGAGCGGGTGAAGATGGCGGTGCCGTTGCCGTTCGGGTTGGCATTGATGATGTCGATGGCCTCATCCAGATTGTCCGCCTGCATCACGCAGAGCACTGGCCCGAAGATTTCCTCATCATAGACTGTCATGCCCGGCTTGACGCCAGCGAAGATGGTCGGGCCAACGAAGTTGCCATCTTCGTAACCGGCGACGCTGGGGTTGCGGCCATCCAGTACCAGCTCGGCGCCTTCATCGATGCCCTTCTGGATCAAGCCATTGATGCGCTCCAGTGCCGAACTGGAGACCACCGGACCGACATCGGTACCGGGCTCGACACCGGCGCTGACCTTCAGGGTCTGCGCCTTGCGCGCCAGTTCCGGCAGCCAGTTGCGCGATTCGCCAACCAGAATGATCACCGGCAGCGCCATGCAGCGCTGCCCGGCCGCGCCGAAGGCGGCGCCGATCAGGTTGTTCAGGGTCTGCTCCTTGTTGGCGTCGGGCATGACGATGGCGTGATTCTTGGCGCCCATCATGCACTGCACGCGCTTGCCGGCCTGGGTGGCTCGGTTGTACACGTGGGTACCGACATGGGTGGAGCCGACAAAGGATACGGCCTTGATATCCGGATGATCACAGATGCCATTCACCGCATCCACGCCGCCGTGGATCACGTTCAGCACGCCGGCCGGGATGCCAGCTTCCAGCGCCAGCTCGACCAGACGCATGGTGACCATCGGATCCTGCTCGGAGGGCTTGAGCACGAAGGTGTTGCCGGTGGCGATGGCCATCGGGAACATCCACAGCGGGATCATCGCCGGGAAGTTGAACGGGGTGATGCCGGCACAGACGCCCAGCGGCTGCATCAGGGTATAGGTATCCACGCCACCGGCCACGTTGTTGGCCAGTTCGCCCAGTTGCAGGTTGCCTACTGCAGAAGCGTGTTCGACCACTTCCAGACCGCGGAAAACGTCGCCCTCGGCATCAGCCAGGGTCTTGCCCTGTTCGGCGGTGAGAATGGCGGCCAGCTCCTTGATGTTCTCGCGGATCAGTTGCTGGTACTTGAGAAAAATGCGGGCGCGGGCACCGATCGGCGTCTTGCGCCAGGTCTTGAAGGCATCCTTGGCGCTGGCGACCGCCGCATTGATCTCATCCTGGGTGGCGAAGGGCACACGGGCCAGAACTTCCTGGGTCGCGGGGTTGATGACATCGCGCCATTGATCAGTCTTCGACTCGATGAACTCGCCGTTGATCAGCAGTTTGACGGCGGGGATATTGTTATTGCTCATTGTTGTCCTCTGGGCCGCTGCCCTTGTCGTCTTGGAAGATGTCATGGATAGTAGCAGTGCGTTTTTCCCATAAACAATTGGCTCATTCGCAAGTTGGGTCTGCGTTTTTGCACAGGGACTGGATATGGACTGGGATAATCTGCGGTTTTTCCTCGAATTAAGCAGAGCAGGGCGGCTGACCACAGCGGCGCGCCGCCTCGGTGTGGATCACACCACGGTATCCCGGCGGCTGCAGGCGCTGGAAAAAAGTCTCGGTGTGGCACTCTTCATCCGCGATACCAGCGGTTACACCCTGACCGAAGCCGGTCGCAGCCTGTTGCCGCAGGTCGAACTGATGGAAGGGGCCAGCGTGCGTATCGAGCAGGCGCTGCCCAATCCCGGTGAAACCCTGTCCGGTCAGGTGCGCATCGGTGCCACCGAGGGGTACGGCACCATGCTGGTAGCGGGCCAGTTGAGCGAGCTCAGTCACCGCCATCCGCATCTGCATCTTGACCTGCTGGCGCTGCCTCGGGCGGTGCGGCTGTCACGCCATGAAGCGGATATCGTCATCACCCTGGAGCGCCCCGAGCGCGGGCCCTTCATCATCACCAAACTCACTGACTACGTGCTGCGCCTGTATGCCGGCAAGGATTACCTGCAACAACACGGCCCGATCACCAGCCGCAGCGATCTGGAAAAGCACCGTTTCGTCAGCTATGTGGATGATCTGGTGTTCAGCAAGGACCTGCTATTTCTTGACGAGATCGCCGGCTCCGGTGCGGTCGGGGTGCGCAGTACCAGTGTGCTGGCCCAGCAGGAAGCCATCGCCGCCGGCGCCGGGTTGGGCATCCTGCCGGCCTTTACTGCTGACCAAGATCCCCGGTTACAGCTGATCATGCCGGCGCAGATCCGCTTCATCCGTACCTTCTGGATGCTGATGCCGATCGAGCTCAAGGATATTGCACGGATGCGGGTGACCTGGGATTTTCTGAGGGAGAGGGCGGAGCAGGAGCGGGGGAGGTTGATGGGGCAGACCGTCTAGCTCAAATCTCAGCCTGAACACTATTGGAAAAGGTTGGCAGACATCCTTTCCATGCCTCGGATAGAAAGGCGAGACGTGGTCTGTATTCCGTTTACTCCGCAGCGAACGTCAGCGACCTGAAGATAATGTGAAGTTAAAAACGTGGTTGGCAGGGCCCTTCGTCAAGGATGCTCTCTACGTATTCGCGAACAACATCAACGGCATTATGCTGTCCAGCGCCGAGTAGTTACTGCTCCAGTTCAACCCGGTTGCGGAAATATTCCAGCGCTTCCGGGTTGGCCAGGGCTTCGGTATTTTTCACCGGCTGGCCGTGCACGACATTGCGCACGGCCAGTTCCACTATCTTGCCGCTGCGCGTGCGCGGTATGTCCTTTACCGCCAGAATGCGTGCCGGCACATGGCGCGGTGTGGCGTGTTGGCGGATTGCCGATCTGATCCGTTGTTGCAGCCCCTCATCCAGTTCCAGGCCGTCACGTAACAATACGAACAGCACTACCCGCACATCGTCCTGCCATTGCTGGCCGATGGCGACCGATTCCAGCACCTCCTCGATACGTTCCACCTGCCGGTAGATTTCCGCCGTGCCGATGCGTACGCCGCCCGGGTTGAGCACCGCATCCGAACGGCCATGGATGATCAGCCCGCCATGCTCGGTCCGCTCGGCATAGTCCCCATGCGCCCAGATGCCGGGGAAGCGTTCGAAGTAGGCGGCGCGGTAGCGGCTACCGTCGCTGTCGTTCCAGAACCCCAGCGGCATGGACGGAAAATGCCGGGTACAGACCAGTTCGCCTTTTTCCCCGACTACCCGTTGGCCGGCCTCGTTCCATACCTCCACGGCCATGCCCAGGCCCGGGCCCTGCAATTCGCCACGCCAGACCGGCAGCAGTGGGTTGCCGAGGGCGAAGCAGGAGACGATATCGGTACCGCCGGAGATGGAGGACAGGCGCAGATTGCTTTTGATGTCGCGATAGACATAGTCGAAGCTCTCCGGGGATAGCGGCGAGCCGGTGGAGAGAATGCTGCGCAGACTGCCCAGGCGGTGGCTGCGTGCCGGTTGTATGCCAGCCTTTTCCAGGGCAGCGAGATACCGGGCGCTGACACCGAAGGCATTGATGCCCTCGGCGTCGATCAGGTCGATCAGCCGGGATTCATGCGGATGAAACGGCGAGCCATCGTAGAGCACCAGTGTGGCGCCGACTGCCAGGCCGGAGGCCAGCCAGTTCCACATCATCCAGCCGCAGGTGGTGTAGTAGAACAGCCGGTCACTGGTTTGCAGGTCGGTATGCAGGCCAAGCTCCTTGAGGTGCTGCAACAGAACACCGCCGCTGCGGTGGACAATGCATTTGGGCGCGCCGGTGGTGCCGCTGGAATACAGGATATACAAGGGGTGGTCGAAGGGCAGGGCGCGGAACTGCGGTGGGCCGCCGGGCTGATAGAACTCCGCCCAATGCTGAACCGCCTGGAGACAGTCGGGATGCGGTCCCTGAGCCCCGGCCGGGCCCGGCACGAGGATCAGTTGCTCGACCGTGGGTAGTTGGCGCAGCACTTCGGTGAGCCGGTCGGTCAGATCGATGGACTTGCCGGCATAGTGATAACCGCTGCAGGCGATCAAGACCTTGGGTTCGATCTGGCCAAAACGGTCAATAACACCCTGCGCGCCGAAGTCCGGCGAGCAGGAGGACCACACCGCACCCAGGCTGGTGGTGGCAAGCATGGCGACTATCGCTTGCCACCCGTTCGGCAGGATGGCGGCAACACGGTCGCCGGGCATGATGCCGGCAGCTTCCAGGCTGCGCTGCAAGCCAGCCACATGGGCATTCAGTTCGGCAAAACTCAGTTGCTCGCGCACGCCGGCTTCGCTGATGCTGATCAACGCCGGCTGGTCATCCTTGCGCCGTAACAAATGGGCCGCATAATTCAGTGTGGCACCGCGAAACCAGCGTGCATCCGGCATGGCAGGGCCTTCATCAAGCACCTGCTGGGCGGGGGTGTGGAACTCGACCGCAAAGAAATCCGCCAACGCCTGCCAGAAGTCGGCACGCTCATGAATGCTCCAATCATGCAGCTCGTCATAGCCCGCCAGATGCAACCCGCAGCGCTGATTCACCTGGATGCGGAAGGCTTCCATGCGGCTCCGAGCGACGGCATCTCTGCTCGGTGACCATAGCGGTTGTGGCATGGCCATTTCTCCTTATTCCTGTTCGTGGGCCAGTAGGGCACGGGCTACCTTGGAGCCGTTGGGGCGGCCTAACACATCACAAATGCGCTGGCCGGCCGCAACCAGTCGTTGCAAATCGACACCAGTGTCGATGCCCATGCCCTGCAGCATGTACAGCACATCCTCACTGGCGACATTACCGCTGGCGCCAGGGGCATAGGGGCAACCACCCAGCCCGGCGACCGAGCTGTCGAATACGCTGACGCCTTCCAGCAAGGCGGCGTAGATGTTGCTCAATGCCTGCCCGTAGGTGTCATGGAAATGCCCCGCCAGCTGCCCCGGGGGCACCTGTGCGGCGACCCGGTCGATCAGTCGGCTGGTGGCGCTGGCCACTCCCACGCCGATGGTGTCACCGAGGGATACTTCATAACAGCCCATGGCGATCAGCTCGGCGGCGATGCTGGCGACCTGGCTCGGAGCGACGGCGCCGTCATACGGGCAACCCAGCACACAGGAAATGTAGCCGCGTACACGGATGTCCTGGCGCTCGGCTGCAGCCATGACCGGTGCGAAGCGCTGCAGGCTCTCGCTGATCGAGCAGTTGATGTTGCGTTGGGAGAAACCTTCCGAAGCGGCGGCGAATACCGCCACTTCCGTCACGCCGGCGCCGATAGCTGCCTGCAGACCCTGCAGATTGGGTACCAGCGCGGTGTAACGCACGCCAGGACTATGCATGATGCCGGCGAACACCGCTGCGGAATCAGCCATCTGTGGCACCCACTTCGGCGAGACGAAGCTGCCGGTCTCGATATGGCTGACGCCGGCCTCCGTCAGATCGTTCACCAGCCGGACGCGATCCGTCACGCTGATCGGGTGGCGCTCATTCTGCAGTCCGTCCCGCGGGCCGACTTCAACCAGGCGTACGTGGTGGGGTAGGGGCATCGTTATCTCCGGCAGCCAAGCATGTCGAAGAGTATAGCGGCGCCCGGCGGTCCGGGCGGCTATTGAAAGTGTGCGGTTATCGAACATCACATCTGTTGGTCAGCAGGTGGATCTCCTATGCTGCGCTCGTCCAGTGATGGCGGGTCTAGGCCGATACCTGGCTTGCCGACTCGCCAACAACAACAAAAGAGAACTGATGCCATGCAAACAATAGATGTTCATGAGGTCATCGACGGCGCCCGCTTCAACCGCTTCCATTGGTTGATTATGGGATTGTGCGCACTGCTGCTGATCTTCGATGGTTATGACTTGTTTATCTACGGTGTGGTGTTGCCCGTGATCATGGAAGAGTGGGGCCTGACTCCGCTGCAAGCCGGCGCACTGGGTAGTTATGCCCTGTTCGGCATGATGTTCGGCGCGCTGCTGTTCGGCACCCTGGCCGATCGTATCGGCCGCAAGAAGGGCATCACCATCTGCTTTCTGCTGTTCAGTGTTGCCACGGTGCTCAACGGCTTCGCCAGTTCACCGACCGAATTCGGTACCTACCGTTTTCTGGCTGGCCTGGGCTGCGGCGGGCTGATGCCCAACGTGGTTGCACTGATGAACGAATATGCCCCGAAGAAGCTGCGCAGCACCCTGGTGGCGCTGATGTTCAGCGGCTATTCCCTCGGCGGTATGTGCTCCGCTGGATTGGGTATTCTGATACTGCCACGCTTCGGCTGGGAGATGATGTTCTTCGCTGCGGTAGTACCGCTGCTGCTGTTGCCGCTGATTCTGCGCTACCTGCCAGAATCGGTTGGTTTTCTGGTCCGCCAGGGACGCAACGACGAGGCCCGGGCCATGCTCAAGCGGGTGCAGCCGGAGCTGGAGTTGGCGCCGGACAGTCCGCTGGTTATGGCGGAAACCTCAGGCAAGAAAAACTCGGTGCTGGATCTCTTTCGCGATGGCCGCCTGGTGGGCACGCTGTCGATCTGGGTTGCCTTCTTCTGCTGCCTGCTGATGGTCTATGCGCTGGGTTCCTGGTTGCCGAAACTGATGGCCAATGCCGGCTACAGCCTGGGCTCCAGCCTGTCCTTCCTGCTAGCACTGAACTTCGGTGGCATGTTCGGAGCGATTCTCGGTGGTTGGCTGGGTGACCGTTTTGATCTGGGCAAGGTGGTGGTGGCGTTCTTTATCGTCGCCGTGGCCTCTATCAGCCTGCTTGGCATCAAGACGCCGATGCCCGTGCTTTACACCCTTATCACCATCGCCGGCGCCACGGTGATTGGCACCCAGATCCTGCTGTATGCCGCTGCCGCGCAATTCTATGGGCTGTCGATCCGTTCCACCGGCCTGGGCTGGGCCTCGGGTATCGGTCGTAACGGCGCCATTGTCGGCCCGCTGCTGGGCGGCGCGCTGCTGGGTATCAACTTGCCGCTGCAGCTGAACTTCATCGCCTTTGCCATCCCGGGCGTCATCGCCGTGCTGGCCATGATGCTGTTCGTGCTGGCCGGCAAACGACAGCGCCTGGCCTCTGCGTCGCTGCTGGCGGCACGGGCCTGAGCAGCCCGGTGGCTGTGGACGGGGGAGGAGACTGATGCAGACGCCAACGGGATTGTCCGACGACACCGCCCGGTCCGTGGATGGTACCCTTGACCGCCCACGGCCTGCTGTCGGCCCGGATTCTGCAACGCGAGGCGATATGAAAGTATTTCTCCAGGACATTTCACTTTCCGCAGTAGTCGCTGGATTCATTGCAACGGTCATTTCCTATGCCGGGCCCCTGGTGATCATCTTCCAGGTGGCCCAGGCGGCGCAGTTGCCCCACGAGATACTGTCATCCTGGGTCTGGGCGATATCCATGGGCAGCGGCGTACTCGGTATTGTGCTCAGCCTGCGCTACAAGGTACCGATCGTCATCGCCTGGAATGCTGCCGGGTCCGCCTTGCTGATCAGTTTGCTGCCGGGCATGAGCATGGGTGAGGCGGTGGGAGCCTATCTGATCAGCAGCGCTGCCATTGTGTTGATCGGGCTTTCCGGCACCTTCGATCGCATCGTCAGCAAGTTGCCGTCGGCGATAGCCGCCGCCATGCTGGCCGGTATCCTGTTCAGCTTCGGCACCGGCCTGTTCGTCTCGCTGCAGGATCAACCGGTGTTGGTGCTGGCCATGTTCATCACTTACCTGCTGGGCAAGCGCCTGGCGCCGCGCTATGCAGTACTGGCGGTGCTGGTGGTGGGAGTGAGTATTGCCATGGCGCTGGGCGAACTGCAGAGCGAGGCGCTAGTGGTCGGGCTGGCCGTACCGGTCTGGATCAGCCCGGAATTCAGCTGGCAGGTGACGCTCAACGTGGCACTGCCGCTGCTGATGCTGGCACTGACGGGGCAGTTTGTACCGGGGGTGGCAGTGCTGCGCAACGATGGCTATGACACGCCGGCCAGTCCATTGCTCAGCAGCACCGGCCTGGGTTCGTTGTTGCTGGCGCCATTCGGCAGTCACGGCCTGACGCTGGCGGCCATCACCGCCGCCATCTGCACCGGCAGGGAAGCCCATGAAGATCCGGCCAAACGCTATATCGCCGGGGTTTCAGGCGGTGTCGTCTATCTGGTCCTGGGGTTGTTTGGTGCGACGCTGGTATCGATCTTCACGGCGTTTCCCGCCGCGCTGATTGCGGCGCTGGCCGGTTTGGCGCTATTGGCAGCGATTGCCAGCTCACTACAGGGGGCGATGGCGGTGCCGCAGGATCGGGAAGCGGCGCTGATCACCTTTCTGGTAACGGCGTCGGGCATGTCCTTTCTTGGCCTGTCCGCTGCTTTCTGGGGGCTGATCTTCGGTGTCGCTGCGCACTTGTTGCTAGGTTTGCGCAAACCTGCCGCATCACCGCAGCCTCAACCATCGACTCTGGAGTCCGGGCAGTAAACCAGCCGCTAAATATCTGAATCTGACACTGCACTCCGGGAGGCAATGCGCCCCCGGATGGGCAACCTGTACCTGAAAAACAACAAAAACGAGTGAGATAGCATGCAAAACAAATCATATTTTTCGTACCTGCTCATCGCTGCCGGCCTGGTTATACCGGCGACCAGCACTGCTGAAACGAAGGGTTTCGTTGAGGGCGCCTCTGCGACGCTGCAGGCGCGCAACTACTATTTCAGTCGGAATTTCTCCGATATCGTCGGCCCCAATCAGCAATCGAAGGCCGAAGAATGGGCGCAGGGTTTTATCCTGAGAATCAATTCCGGTTACACCCAGGGGGCGATCGGCTTCGGCGTTGATGCCATTGGCATGCTCGGCATCAAGCTCGACAGTGGCGGCGGTCGGGTCAACACCGGCTTGCTGCCGACTGGCAGCGATGGCAAGGCGCAGGATGAATACAGTCGCCTGGGAGCCGCCCTCAAGGTGCGCTGGTCGCAAACCGAGTTCAGATTGGGAGAGCTGACCCCGGACCTGCCGGTGCTCACCTTCAGCGATATCCGCCTGTTGCCGCCAACCTACCAGGGCGCCAGTATCGTCTCCCGCGAGCTTGCCGGGCTGACACTGCAGGGTGGCCAGTTCCGCTCCGGCAGCCTGCTCAACGAGGCGGGCGATGGCAAGATGTACGCCAAGCTTGGGCATGCACCGCAACTGCTGGAAGGCGCGGCGAGCGACCGCTTCAACTACGCCGGTGCCGACTATGCGTTCAACGGGCAGCGCACGTCTGTCGGCGCCTGGTACGCCCAGCTGGCGGATATCTACCAGCAGCGCGTCTACCGCCTCAGTCACAGCGAGCCGGTGGGCGACTGGGTATTGGGCGCGAAGCTGGCATTCTACGATTCGAAGGAAGACGGTGACCGGTTGCTCGGGCGTATTGATAACCGGGCCGCTGTTTCGCAGCTGTCGGCCAGCCATGGAGGCCACACGTTCCTGCTCGGATATCAGGCCATGTTCGGTGATGATGCCTTTCCGCGGGTGTTCAATAACATCACGCCACTGGGTAACGAGGTGCCCACCTACGAGTTCGCCGGAGCCGATGAGCGTTCCTGGCAGCTGCGACACGATTACAATTTTGCCGCCCTGGGGCTGCCCGGTCTGGTGACAACGGTGCGCTATATTCGCGGCGATAATGTGGACACCGGGCTGGGCTATGAGGGCCGAGAGTGGGAGCGTGATCTGGATATCGGCTATACCGTGCAAAGCGGGGTGTTGAAGAATCTCGGCATTCGGGTGCGTAACGTCACGGCACGCTCCAACTACCGCACCGATATCGACGAGAACCGGCTGATCTTCAATTACACCTGGAGGCTGTTGTAGGTCAGCCTGCATCGGCGCGCTGCGCGCGCCTTTGCGCCCGGCGCGTCAATGGGCGATGATCGAACGCCGCGTATGCAATAAGGTTGCTTGCCATGTCTGACGAATCCCGCCCCGGCGGCGTGCCGGTGGCCCCGGCCATCATCGCCTCACCGGCCAAGCGCATCGAGGCCTTCACCGGGCATCCCGACTTCATGACCTCGCTGGCGCGCGGTTTGGCAGTGATTCATGCTTTCCAGGAGCGCACGCGCCATCTGACCATTGCCCAGATAGCTCACCGTACCGGCATTCCGCGGGCCTCGGTGCGCCGCTGCCTGCACACCCTGATCAAGCTCGGCTATGCCACCACCGACGGGCGTACTTTTTCCTTGCTGCCCAAGGTACTGACGCTCGGGCATGCCTACCTGTCCTCGACGCCGATGGCGGTGGCCGCCCAGCCGATCCTCGACCGTCTCAGCGATCAGATGAGCGAAGCCTTTTCCATGGCCACGCTGGAGGGTGACGAGATTCTCTATGTGGCGCGCTCTTCGATACCGCTGCGGCTGATATCCATCAACCTCAGTGTTGGCAGCCGCCTGCCGGCCTACTGCACTTCCATGGGGCAGATTCTGCTCGCCGCACTGGATGATGCGGCGCTGGAGGAGTACCTGGCGCGGGTCAATTTGCAGGTCAGGACCAGCCGAACGCTGCGCACACCCGAAACGCTGCGTGAAGCACTGCTGGAAACTCGCCAGCGCGGCTGGGTGGTCAGCGATCAGGAGCTGGAACTTGGCCTGCGCTCACTGGCAGTGCCGCTGCGTGACCCCGCCGGCCAGGTGCTCGCCGCACTCAATGTCGGCACCTCCGTCAGCCGGATAACGCGGGGAGAACTGGAAACCCGTTTTCTGCCGGTGCTGCTGGAAGCGAGCAAGGAACTGAGCACCCGCTTGTTTCATTGAACTGACCCCCTCTCGGAAGCCTCACCGGCCAGAGAGCTGTGTGGCTCCATCTCCACCAGCACCGCGCCTTCGCTGACCATATCGCCTTCGCTGCAGCACAGCTGTTTGACCACTCCGGATTGTCGGGCGCGGATGCTGTGTTCCATCTTCATGGCTTCGAGCACAATGAGTGGCGTGCCGGCCGCCACTGCCTGACCGGGTTTGACCAGCACCTGCACGATACTGCCATTCATGGGGGCGATCAGACCGCCTTCCGGCTGCGGTCGAGTATCGGCCGCGGCGATGGGGTCGAAGCGGGTTACCTCCAGCAACTCATCATCCCAGGACAGATACAGTGTGGCGCCGTTGCGGATGGCTGCTCGGTTATCCGCAACGGTCAGACCCGGATCCAGCCGCACGACACGCTGCTCACCGTTGCAGTGCAAATGCAGGCGATAGCTCGCCGGCAAGCCGAAGCGCTGGCCGCTGCGGTCAGCCCAGGGTGAATCAGGATCGTCTGCACGCCGCTCGGTCGGCTCGCCGTGCAAGAATGCTATGGCAGCCTGCTGCCAGAACGTATCGGGCAAGGGGCTGCTTGGGCGCAGTAGATGCGCGGCGTGGCGTGGAATGAAATCGGTATCCAGCTCGGCGGCGGCGAAAGCCGGATGCTCGAGTATCCGGCATAGGAAGGCGCGGTTGGTACGCACGCCGCCAACGAAAGTCTTGCGCAGCAGATCGAGCAGCCGCAGCCGGGCCTGCTCCCGATTCTCGCCCCAGGCAACCAGTTTACCCAGCATCGGATCATAGAAAGGGGAGATGAGGTCGCCCTCGTTCACGCCACTGTCGATACGTTGTCCTGCTGTCAGCGCCGGCTCGCGATAGAGTTCCAGCCGACCACTGGCGGGCAGGAAGTCCTGGTCCGGATCTTCGGCATACAACCGTACCTCGATGGCATGACCGAGCAGTGGTACCTGTGACTGACTGATCGGCAGCGGCTCGCCACCGGCCACGCGAATCTGCCATGCCACCAGATCCAGGCCGGTGATGGCCTCGGTCACCGGGTGCTCCACCTGCAGCCGGGTATTCATCTCCATGAAGAAGAATTCGCCTCGCTCATCGAGCAGGAATTCCACGGTGCCAGCGCCGACATAGCCGATCGCCTGCGCGGCCCGTACGGCCGCCTCGCCCATGGCCCGGCGAGTCTGGTCCGTCAGTCCGGGCGCCGGTGCCTCCTCGACGACCTTCTGGTGCCGGCGCTGGATCGAGCAGTCCCGCTCATGCAGATACAGGCAGTTGCCATGCTGATCGGCGAATATCTGGATCTCCACATGGCGCGGTTTGAGCAGGTACTTTTCCAGCAGCAGCCGGTCATCACCAAAGGCTGCCTGGGCCTCGCGCCGGGCCGATAGCAGCGCGTCGGTCAGCTCTGCCTCGTGCTGCACCACCTTCATGCCCTTGCCGCCACCGCCGGCGCTCGCCTTGAGCAGCACTGGATAACCGATGCCCTGGGCGGCAACGCGGAAACTCTCCGGGCTCTGGTCTGCGCCATGGTAACCGGGGACCAGCGGCACACCGGCCTGCTCCATCAGTGCCTTGGCAGCGGACTTGCTGCCCATCGCCTCAATGGCGGCGGCGGGTGGGCCGATGAAGATCAGTCCGGCGGCCTCGACGGCGCGGGCGAAGTCGGCATTCTCGGAAAGAAAGCCATAGCCTGGATGGACCGCCTGGGCGCCGCTGGTCAAGGCGGCGTCGATCAGCTTGTCGATCGCCAGGTAGCTGTCGGCAGGCTTGGCGCCTCCCAGGTCGACGCGCCGGTCCGCCGTGTGAACATGGCGGGCGTCGTGATCGACGGCGCTGTGTACGGCTACGGTGGTCAGGCCCATGGCCTTGGCCGTCCGTATGACTCGGCAGGCGATCTCGCCGCGGTTGGCAACCAGCAGGGAGGTGATCATGATCTGGACTCCGGTAACCAGCTGGGGCGGCGTTTATCCAGAAAGGCCCGCAGTCCTTCCTGGCCTTCGGCGCTGACGCGGATCTGGGCTATGACCTGTTCGGTATGCTGGCGCAGGGCGGGGCTCAGGGTCTGGTGAGCTGCCTCCTGTACCAATTGCTTGCTGATGCGCATGGCTCGGGGGCTGTTCAACAGCAGGGTGTCGATCCAGCCAGCGACCCGGTCCGCCAGCGCCGCTGCTGGGCAGACCTCCGCCAGCAGCCCCAGTTCTCGAGCCTGGGTGCCGGTGAATCGTTCGCCGCTGATGGCATAGCGGCGGGTCGCCCGTTCGCCAATGGCCTTGACCACGAACGGACTGATCACCGCTGGCACCAGGCCGATACGCACTTCGGACAATGCCAACTGGGCGTCCTCGGTGCCGATGGCCATGTCGCAGCAGGCGATCAGCCCTATAGCACCACCAAACGCGGCGCCCTGTACCACCGCCAGGGTCGGCTGGGGCTGGGCATAGAGGCGGTACATCAGTTCCGCCAGCGCCTGGGCATCGACCAGATTGGCATCGAAGTCCAGCTTGCTCGACTCCTGCATCCAGTTGATATCAGCGCCCGCCGAAAAATGCCGCCCACGGCCGCGCAGCAGGACAAAGCGCAGGTTGGTGTCCGCCTGCAGTTGATCAAGGGCCTGCAACAATTCCTGGATCATGCCGGCATTGAAGGCATTCTTCTTATCCGGGCGGTTCAGCCAGAGAGTGGCGAAGCCCCTCGCGTCGCGCTCCAGTTCGATGGTGTTGAAATGCACTGCATGTTCCCCCTCGGCCCCTCTCCCGCAACGGGAGAGGGGGATTTCTTACATCCTGAACACCCCAAACCGCGTCTCCTTCATCGGTGCATTCAGACTGGCTGACAGTGCCAGACCCAGAATATCCCGGGTCTGCGCCGGATCGATCACCCCGTCATCCCACAGACGCGCACTGGAATACCAGGGGTGGCCCTGGTGTTCATACTGATCCAGTATCGGCTGCCTGAGCTGCTGCTCGTCCTGCTCCGAAAAGACCTCGCCGCGGCGTTCGGCCTGTTCGCGTTTGACCTGCACCAGTACGCCTGCGGCCTGCTCGCCGCCCATGACGCCGATACGTGCATTGGGCCACATCCACAAAAAATGCGGGTCATAGGCGCGCCCGCACATACCGTAGTTGCCGGCGCCGAAACTGCCGCCAATGATCACGGTGAACTTGGGTACCCGGGCGCACGCCACGGCGGTCACCAGTTTGGCGCCGTGCTTGGCGATGCCGCCAGCTTCGTATTTCTGGCCAACCATGAAGCCAGTAATGTTCTGCAGAAACAGCAGGGAAATGCCGCGCTGGCAGGCCAGCTCGATGAAGTGGGCGCCTTTCTGCGCCGCTTCGGAAAACAGGATGCCGTTGTTGGCGAGAATCGCCAGCGGATAGCCATGCAGGTGGGCGAATCCACATACCAGAGTGGTACCGAACAGCGCCTTGAACTCATCGAACTCACTGCCGTCCACCATCCGGGCGATCACTTCGCGCACGTCATAGGGCTGTTTCGCCTGCGCCGGAATGATGCCGTACAACTCCTCGGTGGGGTAGCGCGGAGGCTGCGGCGCTCGGGTCTGCACCTGGCCCAGTTTGCGCCAATTGAGATTGGCGACGCAGCGCCGGGCCAGCGCCAGGGCATGCTCGTCATTCTCGGCATAATGATCGGCCACACCCGAGGTGCGGCAATGCACATCGGCGCCGCCCAGTTCCTCGGCAGTGACTACCTCGCCGGTGGCGGCCCGTACCAGTGGCGGGCCGGCGAGAAAAATGGTCGCCTGGTTACGCACCATGATGGTTTCCTCGGCCATGGCCGGCACATAGGCGCCACCGGCGGTACAGGAGCCCATCACCACCGCGATCTGGGCGATACCCTGGGCGCTCATCCGCGCCTGATTGAAGAAGATGCGCCCGAAATGTTCGCGGTCGGGGAAGACTTCATCCTGACGCGGCAGGTTGGCTCCGCCGGAATCCACCAGATACAGGCAGGGCAGGCGGTTCTGCTCGGCAATGGCCTGGGCGCGCAGGTGTTTCTTCACCGTCAGCGGGTAGTAGCTGCCGCCTTTCACCGTGGCATCGTTGGCGATGATCATGCACTCGACGCCTGCTACCCGGCCGATCCCGGCAATCAACCCGGCGGCGGGCACTTCTTCGTCATACACGGCATGGGCTGCCAAGGGGCTGATTTCCAGAAACGGCGAACCGCTATCCAGCAGGGTATCGATGCGCTCGCGTGGCAGCAGTTTGCCCCGGGCGCAATGGCGCGCCTGGGCCTGTTCGCCGCCGCCCTGGGCGATCTGCGCCAACAAGGTTCTCAGTTCTGTCAGTTGCTGGAGCATGGCGCCGCGATTGGTGGTGAACTCCGGCGAGTGGGTGTTGATCTCGGTGTTGAATATGGCCATTTTCTCCTTCCGTTCCGGCTTGACGCTTCAATTACCGCTCGCTTTGCCCATGCTGGCAGGAGCTTCCTGTGGGAGCGGCCTTGGCCGCTCCCACGAAACAGTTGGTCTGTTGGCGTTAGCGGCTCTGCTCGAACAATTCCCGACCAATCAACATCCGGCGGATTTCACTGGTGCCGGCGCCGATCTCATAGAGCTTGGCGTCACGCAGTAGCCGGCCGGTGGGGTAGTCGTTGATATAGCCGTTGCCGCCGAGAATCTGGATGGCGTCCAGCGCGGCACGGGTGGCCTGTTCGGCGGTGTACAGGATTACCCCAGCGGCGTCCTGGCGGCTGGCCTGTCCCAGATCACAGCTGCGCGCTACCGCATAGAGGTAGGCGCGGCTGGCATTCAGACCGGTGTAGAGGTCAGCGACCTTGCCCTGGATCAGTTGGAACTCGCCGATACTGCGGCCGAACTGGCGACGGTCATGAATGTAGGGCAGTACCACATCCAGGCAGGCCTGCATGATGCCCACCGGACCGGCGGCCAGCACCACCCGTTCATAATCCAGGCCGCTCATCAGCACCCGGGCCCCGCCGTTGACCTCGCCCAGCACATTACCCAGCGGTACCTGCACATCATCAAAGAACAGCGCACAAGTGTTGGAGCCGCGCATGCCCAGCTTGTCGAGCTTCGGCCCGCGGGAGAAGCCGGGGCTGTCACCTTCGAGAATGAACGCGGTCAGCCCGTGGGCGCCGCGGTCAGGTTCGGTCTTGGCATAGATCACATAGACATCTGCATCCGGACCGTTGGTGATCCACATCTTGCTGCCATTGAGCACAAAGTGATCGCCGCGCCGTTCGGCGCGCAGTTGCATGCTGACAACGTCCGAGCCGGCGTTGGGCTCGCTCATCGCCAGGGCGCCGACGCGTTCACCGGAAATCAGCCCGGGCAGGTAGCGCGCTTTCTGTTCGTCGCTGCCGTTGCGGCTGATCTGATTGACACAAAGATTGGAGTGGGCGCCGTAGGACAGAGCCACGGACGCCGAGGCGCGGCTGATCTCTTCCATCACCAGGGCATGGGCCAGGTAGCCCTGACCGGCCCCGCCGTACTCTTCCCCGGCGGTGATGCCGAGCAGGCCCATGTCGCCCAATTTGCGCCACATGTCCATGGGAAACTGATTGTCACTGTCGATGGCCGCGGCACGGGGTGCCAGCTCGCGATCGACGAAGCCACGCACCTGCTCGCGCAGCAGGTCGAGGGTATCCCCTAAAGCAAAATTCAGACCGGATTGATTCATATGTCACCTTGTTATTCTGTTCTGTGACTATGTTCAAACTAGCAGGGGCCGGCGGGCTGTCAATGAGCGGGCAATACAGGCGTATGAAGCGGGTCTTATAATAAATAATATTGAATTAAATGTTAGTTATTATCGGTTTGTCTATATTCAGTGTGAGGCGCACACTATTTACGTTTTCGCCCGCCTTGCTTCTCGGAGTCATCATGCATCTTCCCTCTGCTTCTGCGGGCTCTTCGGAGCCCAGCTACAACTATGACGTGGTCCGCAAATTCACCATCATGACATTGGTCTGGGGTGTGCTGGGTATGGCCATGGGCGTGGTCCTGGCCGCGCAATTGGTCTGGCCGGCGCTGAATTTCGATCTGCCCTGGTTCAGCTTCGGGCGCATCCGTCCCATCCATACCAACCTGGTGATCTTCGCCTTCGGTGGCGGCGCCCTGTTCGCCACCTCGCTGTACGTGGTCCAGCGCACCAGCCGGGTACGCTTGGTGTCGGACAAGCTGGCGAACTTCGTGTTCTGGGGCTGGCAAACGATCATCGTCGCGATCATTCTCAGCTATGCCAATGGCCTCACCACCAGCAAGGAATACGCCGAGATGATCTGGCCGATCGCCACGCTGATCACGGTAGTCTGGCTCGCCTACGGCTACCTGTTCTTCGGCACCATCGCCCGGCGCAAGGTCAAGCACATCTATGTGGGCAACTGGTTCTACGGCGCCTTCATCATAGTCACCGGACTGGTGCATGTGGTGAACCACGTCGATGTGCCGGTCTCGCTGTTCAAGTCCTATCCCATCTATGCCGGCGCCGCCGATGCCATGATCCAGTGGTGGTATGGGCACAGCGTGGTGGGCTTCATCCTGTCGGTCGGCTTTCTCGGTCTGATGTACTACTACGTACCCAAGCAGGCGGGGCGGCCGATCTATTCCTACCGCCTGTCGATCGTGCATTTCTGGGCAGTGATCGCGCTGTATATCTGGGCCGGTCCGCACCACCTGCATTACACCGCGCTACCGGATTGGGCACAGACCCTGGGCATGGTGATGTCGATCATCCTGCTGGCGCCGAGCTGGGGCGGCATGATCAACGGCATGATGACCCTGTCCGGCGCCTGGCACAAACTGCGCACCGACCCGGTCCTGCGTTTTCTGGTGGTGGCGCTGGCGTTCTACGGCATGTCCACTTTCGAAGGCCCGATGATGGCGATCAAGACGGTGAATGCCCTGTCGCACTACACCGACTGGACCATCGGCCACGTGCATGCCGGCGCCTTGGGCTGGGTGGCGATGATCAGCATCGGTGCGCTCTATCACATGGTGCCGCGACTCTGGGGGCGTGACGGCATGTACAGCATCCAGTTGATCAACCTGCATTTCTGGATGGCCAGCATGGGGACCGTGCTCTATATCGTTGCCATGTGGGTCAATGGCATCACCCAGGGCCTGATGTGGCGCGCGGTCAACGTCGATGGCACTCTGACCTACGCCTTCGTCGAGGCGCTGGAGGCCAGCCATCCGGGTTATATCGTGCGAATGATCGGGGGCGGCATCTTTGCTGCGGGGATGGTGCTGATGGCCTTCAATTGCGCGATGACCATCCGCGGGGCAGGGGAGTCGGCACGCGGGGGCGAGCTGATAGGGGCCCCTTCCTGAGCGTCGGTCGTTATCTCAAGTCATTGAGTTGCATAAAAATAATTGCATCAGATATCAATAATTATTGAATTGTCTGTTGTGGTTTCGAGGGTCAGAATAGCTGGCCCTTGATTTCCCCTTTTGCAAAGTTCCGGTTTCTGATGTGCTTTACCTGGCCGTCACCTACTGCCGGCAGGAGCATATTATGTCCGGTCAGTTGCTGGCCCTTGCCCAGCTGTTATTCGGTTGGTTGCCGCGCACGGTGCAAACCCGGCCCGGTGAGTGGCTGCGTGCCGCCATGGGTGTTGCCGGCGCGGTGGCCTGCACCTTCTGGTTGTCCAGCCTGCTCTATGGGTCAACCACGGCGATGATTCTGCTGGGTCCGGCTGGGGCTTCGGCGGTGCTGTTGTTTGTCGTTTCCTCCGGTGCGCTGGCACAACCCTGGCCGGTACTGGGCAGTTACCTGCTGGCAGCACTGGTTGGCCTGGCCATGCTGCATTTGCCGTTACCCGAGATGATTCTCGGCTGGCAACTTGTGACCGGCGTGGGCGCGGTAGTGCTGGGCATGTCGGTGCTGCGCTGCCTGCACCCACCGGCGAGCGCCATGGTAGTGGTGATACTGCTGGCCGGTGACCTGTTATCGCCGCTGGGCGGCTGGCTGGTATTGCCGATCATGCTCAACGCCTGCTGTCTGCTGTTCTGCGCCACGCTGTACAACAACCTCACCGGTGTGCGTTATCCGAAGCAGGCGCCGCGGGGCGATCTGCACCACACCCGGGACATTCTTCCGGGGCAGCGGGTCGGCTTCACCGAAGAGGATCTGGATCGGGCCCTGGAGAAGCACGGCGCCTTCGTCGACATCACCCGGCACGACCTGGAACAGATTATCCGCGATACCGAAAGCTCGGCCTTGCGGCGCAAGATGGGTGATATCCGCGCCGAGCAGATCATGTCACGGGATATCCGCACCGTCGGCCCGGATACCACGGTGATGCAGGCCGTCCGCCTGTTCCGTCATCATCACGTCAAGACCCTGCCGGTGGTGGACAGCGATGGGGTGGTGCAGGGCATCACCAGCCTGAGTGATCTACTGGCGCAGCTGGACCTGCCGCTGGGTCGTATCCTGCCGACGCGTATCAACTTGTGGCGCGACCAGCCCTTGCACAAAGTGATGACCACGCCAGTGGTTACCGTGGACGGGCAGACCCATGTGGTGGACATGATTCCGCTGATGTCGAACCAGGGACTGCATTGTCTGCCGGTGCTCGACAATGGCCGCCTGGTCGGGTTGGTAACCCAGACCGACGTGATTGCCGCACTGCATCGGGATCTGGTCAGCCACCTGGCTTGACCGATGCTGATGACAAATCACGGCGCCACCACCCTCGGTTGGCGGTGACGCACCGATGCCAGTTGTTACCGTTGACACATTTTTCTGTTTGAACCATTGGCGCAGGTGCAATTCTATTTCCATGTAGTCCCCCCAAATACACCCGGAGGTGGAAAACATGAAACAGCAATTGATCTATACGGCATTATTTACCTTTGCTTTGGGCTCTGCTGCCCCGCTGGCGGTGGCCGCCGGCGACAAGCATGACGACGATGACCGCATGCAGGAGCAACGTCAGGACTCAGGTGCCTACAACGCGACTGGTGACAATGGCGATGCACCGCCTACCAGCCCGGATAATCCGTCTGGCCCAGAAGGGTCTGGCACCGGTAGTGGCACCGGCACAGGTACTGGCAGCGGTGCCGGCACCGGCACCAGTGGTGGTGCTGGCAGCACTGGCGCTGGAACCGGCGGTGCCGGATCTGGAGGCGCCAGTGGCGCTGGCGCGGGTGCCGGCGGCTGATCGCCGTGGCGCGCGATGAAGGCCGGGAAAACCCCGGCCTTTTTCTTGATCTGACCAAACCCATTTGAAAAATACCCTGCATCCACTGATGGAATGCCAGCCCTGAACTAGACTGAAAGCGAACCAGTGAACGAGGGGGCTATGAGGCTGCGGATATGGATTGTGACGGGCGTCGTGTCGCTGATACTGCTCTGTGTCGCAGGCTTTGAGTTTCGTTACGCCTGGCTACAGTCGCAGTGGTTCAGCGATTACGCCAGCAGACTTCATTACCAGCTCGATGAGGGCGCGAGTGAGGCGATCCGCTTTCCCGAGGCGGGTCCTTTCAATCAGCGTCTGGGGTACAGTCTGATTCCCGACTTGCAAACACGGCTGCAACAGCGCGGCTACGGTATCAGTCAACAGGTGTGCTTTTCCGATGAACTGGTGAATTTTGCCGATCATGGTCTGTTCTTGCCCTATCGGGAGAAAACCCAGGCGGGCCTGCAGATAGCCGATCACCACGGCCAGCCCATCTATCGGTTTACCTATCCCCGCTTCGGTTTTGCTGAGTTTGACGATATTCCGCCATTGCTGGTGGAGGCGTTGCTCTTCATCGAGAACCGCCATTTGCTGGACCCGAGCTTGGAACATGCCAACCCCGCCGTGGATTGGCCACGGCTGGTCAACGCTTCACTGGCCATGGTCGTCGGCACTCTGGGCGGGGAGGGGTATAGCCATGGCGCCAGCACGCTGGCGACCCAGATCGAAAAATACCGCCACTCCCTGCAAGGCCGCACCCAATCTCCCATGGACAAGCTGCGGCAGATGGCGTCGGCCAGCATCAGAGCCTACAGCGGTGGACCGCAGACCATGGCTGCCCGCCGCCAACTAGTGCTGGATTATCTCAACAGCGTGCCACTGACGGCCGCGCCCGGGCATGGCGAAGTACATGGTTTCGGTGATGCCTTGTGGGTCTGGTTTGCCACGGATATCGCCGGCTTCAGCGCCAGCCTCAACGGCGAACGCGGATTGCAGGCGCAGGCAGTGGCGCTGCGCCAGGGCTTATCGCTGATCATCGCCCAGCGGCGGCCCAGCTGGTACCTGTTGAACGGTCGGGCTGAGCTGCAGGAACTGGTCGACAGTCATTTGCGGCTGTTGGCGAGCGAGCAGCGCATCGATCTGCCGTTGGCCGAGGCGGCGTTGGCCAGCCCGCTGGTATTCCGGGACTGGCAGACTCAGCCTCTGGACGAGACCATCGACATGGATAAGGCGATCCGGGTGACCCGCAGCCAGTTGGCATCGCTGCTTGGCCAGTCGATCTATGATCTGGATCGACTTGATCTGAGTGCCAGCAGCAGTCTGGATGTGGAGTTGCAGCGGTCCGTCAGCGCGTTTTTGCACAGTCTGGCCGACGAGGAGATCGCTCGCCAGAACGGATTGCTGGGCGAGACGCTGCTGTCCGGAAAACAGGCGCCGGAGGTGCATTACAGCTTCACGCTCATGGAGCGCACCGCGACCGGCAACCAGGTGCGGGTGCAGACCGATACCACTGGCCAGCCGTTCGACCTGAACCAGGGCAGCAAGCTGGAGCTGGGGTCCACCGCCAAGCTGCGGGTGCTGACCAGCTACCTTGAAATCATCGCCGAACTGCACGCCGCGCTGGCCGGTACCGACGCGGTCGCTCTGCGCGCTGCCGAGGCCCAGGCGCAGGATCCTCTCAGCCAATGGGCAGCAGGCTACCTGCGCACCCACCCCGACAGCGACTTGCCAGCCATGCTTGAAGCGGCTTTGCAGCGGCGCTATTCCGCTTCGCCCTGGGAGCGGTTTCCAACCGGGGGTGGACTACAGCGCTTTTCCAACTACCGCAAGGAGGATGACCGTCGGCGACCAACCGTTCAGGAGGCGCTGCAGGAATCCATCAACCTGCCTTTCGTCCGTCTATTGCGTGATGTTGTCCGCTACAGCCTGCACCACAGCGTGGAGGACGCCAGCAGCCTGTTGACCAATGATCGCGATCCGCGCCGCCAGGCCTGGCTGCAAACGTTTGCCGACCGGGAAGGGCGAGTCTACCTGCAGCGCTTCTGGCGCCGTTATGCCGGGATGGATGAGCAGCAGCGCTTCGAGCGTCTGCTGCAGCATGTGCAACCTATTGCTGCCCGGCTTTCGGTGGTCTATCGCATGCTCTACCCCGAAGCCGATTTCGACAATTTCAGTGCCTTTCTGCAGGAATGGGTGCGGGTGCCGCAGAAACCGGATCGCATCGAACGTCTGTACCACACCTACCGCCCGGGCAAGTATGACCTGACCGACCAGGGTTATATCGCCCAGGTGCATCCGCAGGAGTTGTGGCTGCTGGAATACTTGCGCCGCCATCCCCAGGCCACGCTAAACGAGGTGCTTTCAGCCAGCGCGGTTCAGCGCCAGGAAGTCTACGGCTGGCTGTTCCGCACCCGGCACGCCGGTGCACGCAATGTGCGCATCCGCAGCATGCTCGAACGCGAGGCCTTCGACGATCTGCATCAGCGCTGGCAGCGGGTCGGTTATCCCTTTCCGCACCTGGTGCCATCTCTGGGGACGGCGCTGGGCAGCTCCGGCGATCGGCCCAGCGCCTTGGCCGAGTTGATGGGCATCATCCTCAACGACGGCAAGCGACAGCCGGTACGGCGCATCAACAACCTGCATTTTGCTGCGGCGACCCCCTGGGAAACCCGCTTCGAGCCGCTGTCAGTAGAGGCGCGCCAAGTGCTCCAGCCCGAGGTGGCGACGGCGCTGCGCAATGCGCTGTCGGCCGTGGTACTCGACGGCACCGGCCGGCGGCTGCAGGGCGTATTCATCACTGCTGCCGGCGAGCCGCTGGCGGTTGGGGGCAAGACCGGAACCGGCGACAACCGCAGCCATACCATGGCCGCTGATGGCCGAATCCTTTCCAGCGAGGTGTTGAACCGCACGGCGACCTTTGTATTCTTCCTTGGTCCCAACCACTTCGGCACCCTGACGGCATTCGTGCCGGGCGCCGATGCCGGTGCCTTTCACTTCACCTCAGCGCTGCCGGCGCAGGTATTGAAAAGCATGGCGCCAGTGCTGGCGCCCCACCTCGATACGCCCGCCCCGGCGCTTGTTCAACACCAGTAGTGAGCTGGCGCCAGGCCCGGCGCGCTTGAAGCTCGGCGGGATCTGGCCGCACAATGCGGCTTTCCTCTGGTAAAGGGTCCTCCCATGTCTGATCTTCCCTTGGTGGGCCGCCGTATCGCCTTGCCTGAAAGCCGCGAACTGGATTTGTTTGCGGACATGCTCCTCAAGCGCGGCGCAGAAGTACTGCGCTGCCCGTTGGTGGCCATCCATGACGCGCCGGACCAGCAACCGATACGGGATTGGCTGGAGGCTTTTATCAGTCAGCCCTGGGACGACTTCATCATGCTGACCGGCGAAGGCATGCGCCGGCTCCTCACGGCTGCTGAACGGGCCGGAGGCACAGTACGAGAGGATTTCATCACCCGACTCGGACAGGTACGCAAGATCGTTCGCGGACCCAAGCCGGGCGCGGCCCTCCGTGCCGTTGGCCTCAAAGCCGAAGTGACTGCTGTAGAGCCGACCACGGCCGGTATCATCAGCACCCTGCAGGCCGAGGACCTGCGCGGCCGGCGGATCGCCGTGCAACTCTATGGCACCGATCCAAACCAATTGCTGATGAGTTTCTTGCAGCAGGCCGGGGCGCAAGTGGCCCCGGTATGGCCCTATGTCTATGCCGACGATGTCGAGAATGCCCAGGTTGATGCGCTGATTGCCGAGCTGGCCGCCGGCCGGCTGGATGCCATTGCCTTTACCAGTGGCACCCAGGTGCGGCGGCTGTTTCAGATCGGCCGGCGCTCGGTAGGGGAGCAGCGGCTGAAAGAGATTCTCGCGGGCCTCAAGATCGCCGCCGTGGGGCCGGTGGTTGCCGGCGAATTGCAGGAGCGTGGTCTGCGGGTCGACTTGATGCCGCCGAGCAGTTTCTTCATGAAGCCGCTGGTGCGCGAACTGGTCCGGGAGTTCGGGGGCACAAGCCCGGGCAATGGTTTACACTGAATTTTCACTGTTTCACAAGGCAAGTTTGATGAGCAAAGCCGGCCCGACACCTCTGTCGCCAGAACAACTGACCGTCCCGATTGACCTCGAAAGTCTGGGATTCACGTCTACGGATGATCTGGAACCGTTCAAGGGCATCCTGGGCCAGGACCGGGCCGTCGAGGCGATGCATTTTGGTGTCGCCATGCGCCGGCCCGGCTACAACATGTTCGTCATGGGCGAGCCGGGCACGGGGCGATTCTCCTATGCCATGCGCTATCTGCAGGCCGAGGCCAAACGCATGGCGACCCCGCAGGACTGCATCTACGTCAATAATTTCGATGAGCCCCGCGAGCCCAGAGCGCTGCACATGGCACCGGGCATAGCAGCCGCCTTCATCGAAGACACTGACCATCTGATCGACAACCTGCTGGCGACCTTCCCGGCGGTATTCGAACATCCGGCCTTCCAGCAGAAGAAGAGTGCGATCGATCGGCGCTTCAATAAGCGTTATGACAGCGCCATCGATACCGTCGAACGCAAGGCGCTGGAGCGCAACATTGCACTGTACCGGGAGGGACAGAATCTGGCCTTTACCCCCATGCGCGACGGTAAGGGGCTGGATGAGGCGGAGTTTACCCGGCTGCCGGAAGCCGAACGCGAGCGCTTCCATGCTGATATCTCGGATTTGGAAGAGGTGCTCAACGAGGCGCTGTCCAGCCTGCCGCAATGGAAGCGCGAGTCCAGCAACGAATTGCGCGAGCTGAACGAGCAGACCATCACCGATGCGCTGCAGCCGCTGCTGCAACCGTTGACCGAGCGTTACTGCGACAACCCCGGGGTATGCCAGTACATCCAGGCGATGCATCAGGATCTACTGAAGATCGTGATCGAGCTGATCGCCGATGAGCGCGCTACCGATGCACGCCCCGAGGCGGTCAAGAAGGCAGCGCTGATCGAACGGTACAGCCCCAACCCCGTCATTGAACATCCGGGCTCCCGGGGCGCGCCCGTGGTGCATGAACCGCACCCTTCCTACGACAACCTGTTCGGGCGGGTGGAATACAGCTCCGAACAGGGCGCTCTGCTCACCAGCTACCGCCATATCCGCTCCGGTGCGCTGCACCGCGCCAACCATGGCTACCTGGTGCTGGAGGCGGAAAAACTGTTGAGCGAGCCTTTCGTCTGGGAGGCGCTCAAACGTGCCCTGCAGTCGCGTGAGCTGAAAATCGAATCGCCCTGGGCTGACCTCGGCCGGCTGACCACGGTAACGCTGACGCCGGAGGTCATTCCGCTGTCGGTCAAAGTGGTGTTGATCGGTTCGCGCCGGATCTATTACACCTTGCAGGACCATGATCCTGACTTCCAGGAATTGTTTCGCGTACTGGTGGATTTCGACGATTACCTGCCGCGCACGCCGGACAGCATCGATGGCATGGCGCAGTTGCTCAAGACCCGGGTCGATGAGGAGGGCATGGCGCCGCTGAGTGTCGCCGCCGTGGCGCGGATACTGACCTACAGCGCGCGCCTGGCCGAGCATCAGCAGCATCTGTCCGCCAGTATCAGTGATATCTTCCAGCTGGTTGCCGAGGCTGACCTCACTCGTCAGCTGGCCGGTGACAGAGTGACCGACACCGGCCACATCGAGCGTGCCTTGCAGGCCAAGGAGGCGCGCACCGGCCGCGCCAGCGCGCGTATCCGTGAGGATATGCTGTCGGGGGTGATCCTGATCGATACCGCCGGTGCGGCGGTCGGTAAGTGCAACGGGCTGACGGTGCTGGCTATCGGCGATTCGGTATTTGGGGTGCCGGCGCGGATCAGCGCCACTGTCTATCCCGGCAGCAGCGGCATCGTGGATATCGAACGTGAGGTCAGTCTGGGTCAGTCGATCCACTCCAAGGGCGTGATGATCCTCACTGGCTATCTCGGCAGTCGGTATGCGCAGGACCATCAGCTGGAGATTTCCGCCAGCATCGCTCTGGAACAGTCCTATGGCTATATCGATGGCGATAGCGCCTCGCTGGGTGAGGTCTGTGCACTGATCTCCGCCCTGTCGCGGGTGCCGCTGAAACAGGGTTTTGCGATCACCGGCTCGATCAACCAGTTCGGCGAAGTGCAGGCGGTCGGTGGGGTCAACGTGAAGATCGAGGGGTTCTTTCGGCTATGTGAAGCGCGTGGCCTGACCGGGGAGCAGGGCGTGATCATTCCCCGTTCCAATGTGCCCAACCTGATGCTGCACCAGACGGTGCTGGATGCAGCCAAGGCTGGTCTGTTCCATATCTATGCGGTGGAGAATGTCGACCAGGCGTTGAGTCTGCTGGCCGGTGAGGATGCCGGCACACCGGATGCCGCAGGCAACTTTCCTGAAGGGTCGATCAATGCCCGGGCAGTGCAGCGGCTGAAGACCATCAATAACCGTGGCCAGCACAACGACGACTCTGATACGCGGGCCGGGTCGGGCGATGAGGAAGAGGCCGCGCCGCTGGTCAAACAATGAACAGCATGCCGGACCCCAGGTCCGGCATGCCCTTGAGCGAGCTTTCCCGGTATTGTCTACAGAGTTATCCACAGAATGTGTGGAGGACTTTCCACGATTCATTATCCCAAGGCATTGTCAATAACCCGTTTTCGGGAATGCTGACCGGATAACAATTTATCCCCTGCGTCAAGGCCGAAGGTGCGGCATCATGCCACCTACAGGGCGGTGGTCTGCCAAAAAATGACCCGCTGGTCACGTTGGTCGTTTTTTGAACTATTTGCGCCAGTACCTGAGGCGATATGGCCCAGCGGCATTTGCCACAAGCCTGTACACAGAGTTATCCACAGAATGTGTGTACAACCGGTTTTATGACTGGCTGGCCCGCAACACCACAAACTTGCTGTTGCCACCGACCTGCTCCACCTGGCTGAAGAAGCGCCGTAACTTGACGTGGTAAGCCAGGTGGCGGTTGCCGACCACCAGCAGGGCGCCATTGGGTGCCAGAGTAGTGCGGCTCTGCTGAAACAGGCGCAGGGCAATCTCGTCACCGATCACCTGTTGCTGATGAAACGGCGGATTGCACAGCACCAGATCAGCGCTGGCGGCCTCGGCATCAACCAGGCCGTCGCTGACAGTGAAGCAGGCGTCGCGTCCGGGGCAGGCAGCGGTGAAATTCTGCCGTGCCGAGGTGACCGCTGCGTAAGACTCATCAATGAAACTCAGCTGCGCCTGGGGGTTGAGCAGTGCCGCCTGGATGCCGAGAGCGCCGTTGCCGCAACCCAGGTCGACAATGCGCGCGGGGCCTGCGGTCGGCGGGATGCAGGGCAGCATGACCCGGGTACCAATATCCAGGCGATCCCGTGAGAACACGCCGGGCAGGTTGGTCAGTTGAGGGCCGCCTTCGGGCAGGGCATAGCGGGTGTCGAGCTGCGGTATCGCCGGTGTCAGGTCGGAGTCGAATCGTGCGGTCAGCAAACGGGCCTTCTTCCAGGCGAGGGACGCCTGGTATGGGCCCACATACCTGGCCAATAGATCCCCAGCGCTGGGCGGCAGGTGCTTGAGCATGGCGCCGGCGATTACGACGGCGTCGGCTGATAGCAGCGGCCGCAGACGACTGAGCTGGTCTTCGAGCAGTGCCAGGCTTTTCGGGATGCGCAGCAGCACGTGGCTTATCGGGCCGTTGGGCAAGCGCTGGCTATCGACAAAGGTGACCGCCTGCGCTGATAGCTGATTATGGCGAAGATTATCCTGCAGCGCGCGCTCGGCCAGATGCGAGTCGCCCCAGCTCATCACCGGGATGCCCGTCAGGGCCAAGGCGCAGGCCAGGGTACCGAATTGATCGTTGACCACCAGTACCGAACCCGTGGCCGAGCCTTCCGACAGGCGCGCCTGCTCCTGCAGCAGATACAGGTCAGCTGCATCGAAAGGTTGCAGTGTCGGATTACGGGTTGGCGGGTAGCGGTCGAGTCGGAGACTACCGAAAGAGGTATCGCAACGTTGCATGGGCGGGCCGGAAAACGAGTCAGGGCGGGCAGTATAGCGCAGCCGGTCCGGCGGTTCAGATTCTCTGGTGAGGCCCTGCGAGCGAGCTGTCGTTCGCAGGACCCGGGGAGCGCAGAGTGCGGTCCTGCTGCTTACTTCTCGGCCTGCTGCTTGAGCAGGTCGCGGATATCGGCCAGCAGCACTTCTTCCTTGCTCGGCGCTGGCGGCGCGGCGGGAGCTTCTTCTTCCTTGCGCTTGAGATTGTTCATCACCTTGATAGCAACAAAAATGGCCGCGGCAATGATCAGGAAATCCACGATGCTCTGGATGAAGGCGCCGTAGCCCAGGGTAACCGCTGCCAGATCGCCCTGCGCCTCGCGGAGCACCACGGCCAGATCGCTGAAATCCACGCCCCCGATAGCGAGCCCCAGGGGGGGCATGACGATGTTATCCACAAAGGAGGACACCACCTTGCCGAAGGCAGCACCGATAATGATACCCACAGCCATGTCGATGACATTGCCGCGCATGGCGAAGGACTTGAATTCCTGAATCAGACTCATGTTCTACCTACTCCTGTATGCCCGAATGGCGAGCTTATTTGATATTTTTTTACTTTTTATTTCAACGCATTCTGCAATTCCGTGCAGACGATCTCCAGAGTCTGGATGCGCGCATGGCGCTTGTCTTCTGCGGGAATGACATGCCAGGGCGCAGTGACGGTGCTGGTGCGTTCGACCATATCGTTCAGCGCCTGCTCATATTGTGGCCATTGATCCCGATTTCGCCAGTCCTCATCGGAAAGCTTGTGGCGTTTGAGCGGCGATTCGGCGCGCGCCTGAAATCGCCGTAGTTGTTCCTCGGGGGTAATTGCCAGCCAGAACTTCAGCACCAGGGTGCCGGCGGCCTGTAATTGCGCCTCGAAATCATTGATTTCATCATAGGCGCGCTGCCATTCCCGGCGGGTGCAGAAGCCTTCGACCCGCTCGACCAGAACGCGGCCATAGTAGCTGCGGTCGAAGATGGCGACACGCCCGGGCAATGGCACGCGTTTCCAGAACCGCAGCAGATAAGGCTGATGGCGTTCTTCGCTGGTCGGCGCGCGGGTGCCATGGACGCGCATATAGCGCGGGTCCAGACATTGGCTGATACGGCGGATGGCCCCGCCCTTGCCAGCGGCATCGGTCCCTTCGAAGACCAGCAGCAGGCTGCGCCCGGCAAACGCTGGATGGCGTACCAGCTCGCGCAACCGGGCCTGGTAGTGCGCGAGCCGCTCCTTGTAGCGGGCCTTGTCCAGCTTGCGGTCGTAATCCAGTTGTTGCAACTGGGTCAGCGGGGCGGGTTGCCAGGAGGCGGTCGGCATCTTGCCGGGGCCGGCCTCCAGCAACTGCTGGGTCCGCTGCAGCACGATCTGGCCGACGCGGATATCCCGCTCATGCTCATCGTCGCCGGATACGGTGATCCAGGGGGCTGCCTCGGTCGAGGTCAGGGTGCTGATCAACTGAAATGAATCCTGGACGCAGGCATAGTCGGCGTCGCTGAAACTACCCCATTCACGCATGGCGACGGTCTGTTCGCCGCTGGCAAATCTTCCTGCTGGTTTTACCGGACCCTCGACCTGCAGCCACAGCTTGACCAGGGCTATGCCCTCACCGGTCAGCAGGCGTTCGAAGCGGGCAACTTCCTCCATCTGCCTGCGCAGCGCCGGCAGGTCGATCTCGCCCCGGCAATAGCGGATCTGTGGTTGGTGATACCAGGAGCCCAGGTAGAAACCGAGCCGGGCTGGTTTGGGCAGGCTGATCCAGTAGCGCCAGAGGTGAGGCATCTGCTGCTCGACGCCCTGGGGCAGGGCAAAGGCTCGGGTATTCAGGTAGCGGTTGTCCAGCGTATTGTAGAAGCCATAAATAGCCTCGGCCTTGCCGGCCTCGTCATTACCGCTGATCAACACCAGCACCGGCCCCTTCTTCGCTTTGCGCAGGGCATACTGGGCTTCGAGCAGAGCCTCGGTGAGTTTCCGTCGCTGCCGTTTATAGCTTTTTTTGTTGGTGCTGTGTTCGGGCACTTTCATTGTTCCGTCAGGATTTATCCGCGCTCGATCAGTATAGTAACTGCTTGAGAATTTCTTCAGTTTCATGGGATCGCAATGGCGAAGAACAAACGACTCTATGGCTGCACTGAGTGCGGCGCTACCTTCACCAAATGGGCAGGGCAGTGTGGTGAATGCCAGGCCTGGAACACCCTGATTGAAACCGTGATAGATACCACCCCGACGGGCGGCAGCGGTGGCGGTTCGCGCAGCAGCAACTGGGCAGGAGAAATGGCCCAGGTAAAAACCCTCGCCGAGGTATCCACTGAAGAAATGCCCCGCCAGCCCAGCGGTTCGTCGGAGCTGGACCGGGTATTGGGTGGTGGGCTGGTCAGCGGCTCAGTAGTCTTGATCGGCGGTGATCCGGGTATCGGCAAATCCACCATTCTGCTGCAGACCCTGTGCCGACTGGCGCAGAACATGCCCGCGCTGTATATCACCGGTGAAGAGTCCCAGCAGCAGGTAGCGATGCGTGCCGACCGGCTTGGCCTGCCGAAGGACCAGCTCAAGGTCATGACTGAAACCTGCATTGAAAGCATCGTTGCCACTGCCCGGCGGGAGCAACCCAAGGTAATGGTGGTGGACTCCATCCAGACCATCTTCACCGAGCAACTGCAATCAGCCCCCGGCGGTGTCGCCCAGGTACGGGAAAGTGCCGCGCTCCTGGTGCGTTTTGCCAAGCAGAGCGGTACCGCCATTTTCCTGGTTGGCCATGTGACCAAGGAGGGTTCGCTGGCCGGGCCGCGGGTACTCGAACATATGGTCGACACCGTGTTGTATTTCGAAGGTGAGTCCGATGGCCGGCTGCGCATGCTGCGAGCGGTGAAGAACCGTTTTGGTGCGGTCAACGAGCTTGGCGTATTCGCCATGACCGACAAGGGCCTCAAGGAAGTCGCCAACCCCTCGGCGATTTTCCTGTCACGTTATGACGCACCCATTCCCGGCAGTGTGGTGATGTCTACCTGGGAAGGGTCGAGGCCGATGCTGGTGGAAGTGCAGGCGCTGGTAGACACCAGCCACCTGGGCAATCCCCGGCGGGTAACCCTGGGGTTGGATCAGAACCGTCTGGCCATGCTGCTGGCGGTACTGCATCGTCATGGAGGCGTGCCCACCTATGACCAGGACGTGTTCGTCAACGTGGTCGGCGGGGTCAAGGTGCTGGAAACCGCGGCCGATCTGGCGCTGCTGGCCGCGGTGATCTCCAGCCTGCGCAACCGCCCGCTGCCGATGGACCTGATGGTGTTCGGCGAACTCGGTCTGTCGGGTGAGATTCGCCCGGTACCCAGCGGCCAGGAGCGGCTGAAGGAAGCCGCCAAGCATGGCTTTACCCGCGCCATCGTACCCAAGGCCAACGCGCCCAAGGAATCACCCAAGGGTATGCAGGTAGTGCCGGTGACCCGGCTGGATGAGGCCCTGGGCATGCTGTTCGAGTGAGATGCGCCCCGTTGTCTGGTCAGGCGTCAGCGACCCAGTTCGGTCAGCTCGCGTTCTGCCAGCGACGGGTCGCCCAGCGTCGCGCTGATCAACTCTTTCAACTGGGCGATGGAATCCAGATCGAGATGCCGACAGGCCAGAGCGAGCACGTCGTCACGGCTGAAGGCCAGTTGTGCTTCCAGGCGGATGTGATCGCCGCTAGTCAGCTCGATGATCGTTTCTAGGTGGGCATCAGCGTCGGCCAGTGACCATGTGTCTGGTCGGCTGATCAACAGGCCTGCCAGGGAGATATCCAGCAACGGGGCAGAGTGGGTCCAGGCATCCTGCTGGAGCCTGACGGTCGCGTCGAAAAGGGCAGGGGAAGAGAAGTGATGGTCTGACATGACGGCCCCCGATAGGTCGGGTTCAATATGCCATCATTATAGCTGCTGCGCGGAGACGCTACTGAGGGCGATCTGCCGCAGGTTGACCTGCGGCAGATCGAATCGTCAACTCAGACCACGCCCTGGGCGAGCATGGCGTCGGCGACCTTGACGAAGCCGGCGATGTTGGCGCCCTTGACGTAGTTGATATAGCCGTCTTCTTCTTTGCCGTAGCGTTCGCAGGCAGAGTGGATCGACTGCATGATGGCGTGCAGTTTGGTGTCTACCTCGCCATCGGTCCACTGCATACGCATGGCGTTCTGGCTCATCTCCAGCCCGCTCACCGCGACGCCACCGGCATTGGCTGCTTTGCCCGGAGCGAACAGGACGCGGTTCTCCAGGAACACGTCCAGGGCTTCCAGAGTGGACGGCATGTTGGCACCTTCGGCCACGCAGTAGCAGCCATTGGCGATCAGC
Organism: Halopseudomonas bauzanensis; assembly: GCF_900114735.1. Lineage (GTDB taxonomy): Bacteria > Pseudomonadota > Gammaproteobacteria > Pseudomonadales > Pseudomonadaceae > Halopseudomonas > Halopseudomonas bauzanensis. The sequence continues at coordinate 225,669 of NZ_FOUA01000006.1, forward strand.
GTGCGGGCATCGTCGCCGTTAAGCTCATTCTGGGTTGCGCAGGGCAGCGCGATATCGCAGGGCAGGTGCCACGGCGTGCGGTTGGTCAGCATTTCCAGATTGAACTCGGTAGCCATTTCCTGCAGGCGGCCGCGACGCTCGTTCTTCAGGTCCATCAGGTAATGCCACTGTTCAGTGGTCATGCCCTCGGGGAAGTACAGGGTGCCGCCGGAATCGGAAACCGAGATCACCACGGCGCCCAGATCCATCGCCTTGAGCGCAGCATACTGAGCCACATTGCCGGAGCCGGATACAGCAACGCGCTGACCTTCCAGGCTGCGGCCGCGTTCCTTGAGCATTTCTTCGGTGAAGTAGACGCAACCGTAGCCGGTAGCTTCAGGGCGGATCAGGCTGCCGCCGTAGGTCAGGCCCTTACCGGTCAGCACCGAGGTGAACTCGTTGCGCAGGCGCTTGTACTGGCCATACATGTAGCCGATTTCCCGCGCACCGACACCGATATCACCAGCGGGGATATCCAGGTTCTCGCCGATATGGCGGGACAGTTCGGTCATGAAGGATTGGCAGAAGCGCATCACTTCAGCGTTGCTCTTGCCCTTGGGATCGAAATCGGAACCGCCTTTGCCGCCGCCCATGGGCAGGGTGGTGAGCGCGTTCTTGAACACCTGTTCGAAGGCCAGGAACTTGAGCACACCCAGATTGACCGAGGGGTGGAAGCGCAGGCCGCCCTTGTAGGGGCCAATGGCGCTGTTCATCTGTACGCGGAAGCCGCGGTTCACATGGACCTGGCCGTTATCGTCCATCCACGGCACGCGGAACATGATCACCCGCTCGGGCTCGATCAGGCGTTCAATGATGCCGGCCTTGAGATACTTCGGGTTCTCCTGCAGAAAGGGCCACAGCGTGCTCAGCACTTCTTCGGCTGCCTGGTGGAATTCGGGTTGCTCTGGATCGCGCAGTTTGAGATGCGCCAGGCAGGAGGTCAGAGTATCAGTCATGGAAGTCTCTTTTTTGCAAGTTTAAGACGTAATGGCGCAAATTTATCAGAGGTGAGCACGCTCTGAAATAGCGCTTCACAAAAAAAAACGCGCGGGAATGAAGGTGAAAGGCACTTTGCAGCACCGCAACGAGCATCGCGCAGGTGCGCAAAGTTCTGTTGTAGATGATTGATTTTAAAGCGTTTTATGGACTTTCTTCGAGGCTCCGCTGCATGCGCGCTTTGGTCGCATGCAGCGGGTCGAAAAAGTTCCAGAAAAATGTGACTTTTTTGACTCAAGCCAGTTTTTTATAGCGGACACGGTGCGGCTGAGCTGCGGCTTCGCCCAGGCGTTTCTTGCGGTCTGCTTCAAACTCGGTGTAATTGCCCTCGAAGAATACCACCTTTGCATCATCCTCATAAGACAGAATGTGGGTGGCGATGCGGTCCAGGAACCAGCGATCGTGGGAAATCACAATGGCCGAGCCGGGGAAGTCCAGCAAGGCTTCTTCCAGGGCGCGCAGCGTTTCCACGTCAAGGTCGTTGGACGGTTCGTCGAGCAGCAGTACGTTGGCGCCCTGCTTCAGCGTCAGCGCCAGGTGCAGGCGGCCACGCTCACCGCCGGACAGGTCCTTGACGAACTTCTGCTGATCCGCACCCTTGAAGTTGAAACGGCCAACATAGCCGCGCGAAGGGACTTCATAGTTGCCGACCTTGATCATGTCGAAGCCGTCGGACACCTGCTCCCAGACAGTCTTGTTTCCATCCAGGTCATCACGGCTCTGGTCGACACTGGCGATCTGCACGCTTTCGCCGATGACGATCTTGCCGCTGTCAGGTTGCTCCTTGCCGGTCAGCATGCGGAACAGCGTGGACTTGCCCGCGCCGTTGCCGCCGATGACACCAACGATGGCGCCCTTGGGAATGGTCAGCGACAAATCGTCGATCAGGACCCTGTCACCATAGCCCTTGGCGACATTATGCAGTTCGATAACCTGGTCACCCAGGCGCTGGCCGGCCGGGATGTAGATCTCGTTGGTTTCACTGCGTTTCTGGAATTCCTGGGATTGCATTTCCTCGAAACGCTGCAGACGCGCCTTGGATTTTGCCTGGCGGCCCTTGGCACCCTGGCGAACCCACTCCAGTTCGGCCTTCATTGCTTTCGCATGGGAGGCTTCCTGCTTGGCTTCGGTAGCCAGGCGGTTGGCCTTGGATTCCAGCCACTGCGAATAGTTGCCCTCGAACGGGATGCCGTGACCGCGGTCCAGTTCCAGAATCCAGCCGGCGACATTGTCGAGGAAATAGCGGTCGTGGGTGATGGCCACCACGGTGCCGGGGAAGTCATGCAGGAAGCGCTCCAGCCAGGCTACCGAGTCGGCATCCAGATGGTTGGTCGGCTCGTCCAGCAGCAGCATGTCGGGGGCCGACAGCAGCAGGCGGCACAGGGCGACCCGGCGCTTTTCGCCGCCGGACAGATGGCCGATCTGCGCATCCCATGGCGGCAGGCGCAGCGCATCGGCGGCGACTTCCAGCTGGCGGTCGAGGTTGTGACCATCGGCGGCCTGCAGGATGGCTTCCAGTTTGGCCTGCTCGGCGGCCAGCGCGTCGAAGTCGGCATCCGGCTCGGCGTAGGCAGCATAGACCTCGTCCAGGCGAGCCTGAGCGTCCTTGATATTGCTGACCGCTTCTTCCACGATCTCGCGGACGGTTTTATCTGCGTCCAGCTGCGGCTCCTGAGGCAGGTAGCCGACATTGATGCCGGGCATGGGCCGGGCTTCGCCGTCAAATTCCTTGTCTACACCGGCCATGATGCGCAGCAGGGTGGATTTACCTGCGCCGTTCAGACCCAGCACGCCGATCTTGGCGCCAGGGAAAAATGACAGGGAGATGTCCTTGAGGATCTGCCGCTTCGGGGGCACAACCTTGCTCACCCGGTGCATGCTGTAAACGTATTGGGCCATGTGGATACAACCTTGATAATTGAATAGAGGAAATGGCACCTGGAACGGGTGCGGAATGGGGGGCAAGGCTAGCCCAAAGTGTGGGTTAGGGCAAACCTGGCGGCTGGCTGGTCTCGCAGCTGCTGCAATTGGGCACGCGCAGTCAATGTGAGCGGCGCGCACCGGCGCCAGCAGCACGTGGCAGGTCCCTGCCCAGGTACTTGAAGTCTCCTATCCGACCGCCTGAATGCTTTTCATGTGCCAGTTTGTCCCGGTTGAGGTAAAATGCGGCCTCTTTTTTATTTGTACATCTCTGGCAGAGGGCCGTGACATGTTTAGCCGTTCCAACGATATTGCCACTTTCGACGCCGAGCTGTGGGCAGCGATGCAGCAGGAAGCACAGCGTCAGGAAGAGCACATCGAGTTGATCGCATCCGAGAACTACACCAGTCCTGCGGTCATGCAGGCTCAAGGTTCGGTGCTCACCAACAAGTATGCTGAAGGTTACCCGGGCAAGCGTTACTATGGCGGCTGCGAATTCGTCGATGTGGCCGAGCAACTGGCCATCGACCGCGCCAAGGAACTGTTCGGTGCCGGTTACGCCAACGTTCAGCCGCACGCTGGTTCCCAGGCCAACAGCGCGGTATTCCAGGCGCTGGTAAAGCCCGGTGACACCGTGTTGGGTATGAGTCTGGCCCACGGCGGCCACCTGACTCACGGCGCTTCGGTCAACTTCTCCGGCAAGATGTACAACGCCGTGCAGTATGGCATCGACACCGCGACCGGGCTGATCGACTACGATGAGCTGGAGCGTCTGGCTGTCGAGCACAAGCCGAAAATGATCGTTGCCGGCTTCTCCGCCTACTCTCAGATCCTGGACTTCCCGCGTTTCCGCGAGATTGCCGATAAGGTCGGTGCCTACCTGTTCGTCGACATGGCCCACGTTGCCGGTCTGGTCGCCGCTGGCGTCTATCCGAACCCGGTACCCTACGCTGACGTGGTCACCACCACTACCCACAAGACCCTGCGTGGTCCGCGCGGTGGTCTGATCCTGGCCCGTGCCAACGAAGAACTGGAAAAGAAGCTGAATTCAGCGGTATTCCCCGGTGGTCAGGGTGGCCCGCTGATGCACGTGATCGCCGCCAAGGCAATCTGCTTCAAGGAAGCCATGAGCGACGAGTTCAAGGCCTACCAGCAGCAAGTGGTGAAGAATGCTCAGGCCATGGCCGGTGTGTTCATCGAGCGCGGCTTCGACGTGGTTTCCGGTGGTACTCAGAACCACCTGTTCCTGCTGTCGCTAATCAAGCAGGACATCACCGGCAAGGACGCGGATGCTGCGTTGGGTCGCGCCTTCATTACCGTGAACAAGAATGCGGTGCCGAACGACCCGCGTTCGCCGTTCGTGACCTCCGGCCTGCGCCTGGGCACTCCGGCGGTGACCACCCGCGGCTTCCAGGAAGCCGAGTGCCGCGAACTGGCCGGCTGGATCTGTGACATTCTGGACAACATGGGCGACGAGTCGGTCATCGATCGTGTCCGTGAACAGGTCAAGGCCATTTGCGCCCGCCTGCCGGTCTATCGTGACTGAGAGTTGCATGTGGTAATCGAACCCCTTGCCGGATGTCCGGCAAGGGGTTTTTTATTGCATTATGCCGGTAGGTCATTACGCTGGTTGCCAATTACCCAGGCGAGGGGAGGGAGTGATGCTGATCAAAGGAACGGCGAGGTGGTTGATCTTGCTATTGATGTGCTGGAGCAGCGCGATGCTGGCCAACAGCAAGCCGGTGGTGCAGGTTGCCTTCATGGACTTTCCCGGATATTCGCAGCTGGACGAGTCCGGCCGGGCCACAGGCAAGGCGGTCGAGCTGGTGCGCAAGTTGCTGAATGAAGCTGGCTATGATGCCCGGATACGGATTTTGCCTGCGGCGCGCATCTGGTTGGGGCTCGAGAGCGGCGACGTGCATCTCTGGCCTGGGGTATTGAATAAGCCGGGGCTCGACGAGCATACGCTGCTGACCGGTCGGGACCTGGGGCAGGTGAATATCAATCTGTATTACCTGCCGGGCCAGCCCGCGCCCGATTGGCCGGAGGGGCTGCGCGGTCGTAGTGTCATCATGATCACCAACTTCACCTATACTAATGCGCTGAACGATACCGTGCAGAATCCGGAGCTGGACCTGACTCTATATAAAAGCAACTCGCACAGGGGAGCGGTGGAGATGTTGCGGCGCGGGCGCGGGGACTACCTGCTGGATTACCGGGCGCAGGTGGATGTCGTGCTGGAGGAGCTGGATGGGGTCAGGCTGGAGCATATTGAGGTCGCGATGCAACCCATGCGTCTGGTGCTATCCCGTCATTCGGGCTTTGCTGAACAGTTACAGACTGATCTGGACGCTGCGTTTGACCGTTTACGGGCGCAGGGAGTCGAACTGGATGTGACGAAGCAGTAGTTTCGCTGCAAGGCAGGCGGTAATGCAGTCCGCCTGCCAGTAGCTATCGGCTGGGATCAGTCGCCGCGCAGGTTGAGTGTGCTCAACGTGCGATCACGGACCGTTTTCAGCAGCGCAGCGTCATCGATCAGGGATTGGCCATAGGAGGGAACCAATTCCTTCATGCGAGTCTGCCATTGCGGCGAGCTCATGCGTTCCTTGAAGCAGCGATGTAGTACGTCGATCATCGCCTGCACGGCGGTGGAGGCTCCCGGGGAAGCGCCCAGCAATGCTGCCAGGGTGCCATCCTTCGCGGCGACAATTTCGGTACCGAATTCCAACTTGCCGTGTCCCTCGGCATCTTTCTTGATGATCTGCACGCGCATGCCTGCATTCTGCAGCGTCCAGTCTTCCTCTTTGGCATCGGGGAAGAAGTTGCGCAGGGACGCGACACGGTCCTTGTGCGACTGGAAGGACTCGGCGATCAGGTACTTGGTCAGGTCCATATTGTCGCGACCCACGGCCATCATCGGTGCCACGTTGTACGGGCGAACCGAGGAGAACAGGTCGAATACCGAGCCCTTCTTCAGGAACTTGGTGGTGAAGCCGGCAAAGGGACCGAACAGCAGGGCCGGTTGGCCATTGATGATGCGCGTATCCAGGTGCGGAACGGACATGGGTGGTGCGCCGACCGGAGCCTTGCCATAGACCTTGGAATGGTGCTGCTGGACAATCTCCGGCTTCTTGCACACCAGCCACTGACCGCTGACCGGGAAGCCACCATAACCCTGGCTTTCATCAATATGGGATTTCTGCAGCAGGGGCAGAGAGCCGCCGCCGGCGCCAAGGAAGACGAAGCGGGCATTGAACTGTTTGTCCTCGCCGCTTTGTTCGTCCTTCACAGCGACACGCCAATGGCCACGCTTGCTTTTGCGCAGGCTCTTGACCGAGTGACTGAGGCACAGATCGAAACCGTCCTGAGTTACCAGATGCTTGATCATGCTGCGAGTCAGTGAGCCGAAATCGACATCCGAACCGTGGTCGACGCGGGTAGCGGCGACCGGACCCTCCGCTGCGCGGTCACGCATGACCAGCGGCATCCACTCAGCCAGTTGCTCCCGCGATTCGCTGTACTGCATATCCGCGAACAGGTGATGGGCGCTGAGCAGTTCGTGACGCTTGCGCAGAAAAGCCACGTCTTTCTCACCCCAGACAAAGCTCTGGTGTGCGGTGGGGTTGATGAATTTGCCGGGCGCTGGGAGGATCTGCTGTTCGACCAGGTAGGACCAGAATTGCAGGGTCACCTCGAAGTTCGCGTTGATCGACAGTGCGCGGTTGATCGTGATGTTGCCATCATCGGCTTGGGGAGTGTAGTTCAGCTCACAGTAACCGGCGTGCCCCGTGCCGGCATTGTTCCAGCCATCCGTGCTCTCATGAGCAACGTGATCCAGACGTTCGACCAGGGTAATGGTCATATTTGGATCGAGCTGTTTGAGCAACATTCCGAGCGTGGCGCTCATGACGCCACCACCGACCAGCAATACGTCTACATCTTTTGCTGTCATTTACATGTCGCCTCTTACTAAAAACTGCGCGTATGATACTCGTTTATCCGGTTGAGTGTCATAACCATTACCCTTTTGTAGTAGACGTGGTTGATGGACTACCTGTGCCGGAATGATCGGATGGATAACACGGGGAGGCGGCAGCAGACATGCATGAGGTGGTCATCATCGGTGGGGGTGTCATTGGTTGCCTGTCTGCCCTCAACTTGCTGGATGCTGGAGTACGCGTAACCCTGATCGAGCGGGGGGGGGTTGGCCGCGAGGCCTCCTGGGCAGGTGGCGGGATCGTCTCACCGCTGTACCCCTGGCGTTACTCCCAACCGATCAGCGCCCTGGCCGACTGGTCGCAGGGTTTCTATCCGCAACTGGCCGCGCGGTTGGCGGAAGATACCGATATTGATCCTCAGGTGACGCCCTGTGGCCTGCTCTGGCTGGATTCGGAGGAACAGGATGTCGCTCTGAGCTGGGCAGCAGGGCGCGGAAAACCGCTGCTCAGTGTCGATGCCGAGTTCATCTACCGTCAGGTCCCCGTATTGGCGGCCGGATATGAAAATGCATTGTGGCAGGCTGATCTGGCCAATGTACGCAATCCTCGTCTGATGGCCGCCCTGCGCGTTGCTCTGGCTGCCAACCCCCATTGTCGTTTATTGGAAGGCTGCGCCGACGCCCGCCTGCTGATCGAGCAGGGGCGGGTGGCTGGGGTGCGCTGTGCTGGCGAAAATATGCAGGCCGATGCCGTGGTATTGGCGGCCGGAGCTTGGAGCGGTGAGTTTCTCGCTGAGCTGGGCATGGCACTGCCGGTGGTGCCGGTGAAGGGACAGATGCTGCTGTACAAGGCGGAGCCGGGTTGGTTGTCGAGCATGGTGCTGTGCGGCGGACGCTATGCGATTCCGCGGCAGGATGGGCATATCCTGATCGGCAGCACTCTGGAGCATGAAGGTTTCGACAAGACCCCCACCGAGGCTGCGCTGAACTCCCTGCGCGCCTCCGCGGCGCAGCTATTGCCGGCGTTGGCGATGCAGCAGCCGGTTCGCCAGTGGGCCGGATTGCGTCCCGGTTCGCCGGATGGTGTGCCCTATATTGGCGAAGTGCCGGATTACCCTGGGCTCTGGCTGAATACCGGGCATTACCGCAACGGGCTGGTGCTGGCACCGGCTTCCTGTCAGTTCCTGGCAGATGTGATGCTGGGACGGCAGCCGATCATCGACCCGGCGCCCTATGCGGTGACGGCGGGCAGGGAGCTGCTGGCGGGTTAGTCGGGAACCTTTGTTCAGTGGAAGCGGGCTTGCCGGCCAAGGCGCTCCCACTCGGGCACACCGCGGGGCGGAACTGGCGCTGGCGGCAGGCTAGTCTTCCAGTCCCAGTTTCTTCAATCGATAGCGCATTGACCGAAACGTCAGGCCCAGGCGGCGGGCGGCTGCGGTCTTGTTCCAGCGGGTTTCCTCCAGCGCCTGGGTCAATGCCTTGCGTTCGATATCATCGAGGAAGTCTTCCAGCGAATCGATCTGGCGCAGCGCGGAGTCCTCGCCGGGAAGCGGGCTGGCGTTAAGCTGGATATCGCTGGCCATGATGGTATCGCCTTCACACAGGGTGAAGGCCCGCTCCAGAATATTCTCCAGCTCGCGCACGTTGCCGGGGAAGCGGTAGTTGCTCAACCGCTCCATGCACGCCGGGTCTATATGGGGCACCTCGACGCCCGCGCGCTGGGCCAGTTGGGTAAGAATGCGCCGGGCCATCGGTGCGATATCCTCACGGCGCTCGCGCAGCGGTGGTACGCAGAGCTCGATCACATTGATCCGATAGAACAGGTCCTGGCGAAATCGCCCTTCGGCCACTTCCACCGCCAGGTCCTTGTGGGTCGCGCATAGCAGCCGCACGTTCACTGGCTGCTCCTGCTGGGTGCCGACCGGACGCACCGCCTTTTCCTGAATCGCCCGCAGCAGCTTGACCTGCATCGCCAACGGCAGATCGGCCACCTCATCGAGAAACAGGGTGCCGCCACTGGCCGCCTGGAACAGGCCGGGCTTGTCAGCCACGGCGCCGGTGAAGCTGCCTTTGCGGTGGCCGAAGAATTCGCTTTCCATCAGCTCCGAAGGTATCGCCCCGCAGTTCACCGGCACGAAGGGATGACAGGCCCGAGGCCCCAGCGCGTGGATGCGCCGGGCGACCAGTTCCTTGCCGCTGCCGGATTCACCACTGATATAGAGCGGTGCCTCGCTGCGGGCGAGCTTGGCAATCTGTCGACGCAATTGCTGGATTGGCGGTGAGCTGCCCTGAATCGGATCGTCGCTCTCTTCAATCAGTGGGGCTTCCTGGCGCTGGTTCAGCCGTAGGGCACCGTTGACCAGTTCGCGCAGCCGCTGCAAGTCGACGGGCTTGGTAACGAAATCGAAGGCGCCGGATTTGAGCGCAGTGATGGCGGTATCCAGGCTGCCATAGGCGGTAATCATCGCCACCGGGGTGTTTGGGCAATGCTGCTGAATATGTCGCACCACACTCAAGCCATCGCCATCAGGCAGGCGCATGTCGGTCAGGCACAAGTCGAAGTGCTGCTGATTGAGCAGCTCCAGCGCCTGGCCGAGACTGGTCGCGCTGCGGGTACTGATGTTCATCCGCCCCAGAGTCATGTCGAGCAGCTCCAGGATATCGGGCTCGTCATCGATGATCAGTGCCAGCGGATTGTTCACATTGTGCTCCATGCGTTCGTGCGGTTCGAAAAGGGCATCATACCAGCCGTCTGGGGTGGGCGAAGACGATGCGCATGCAGCTGCCGCGCGGCTCCAGCCGTTCATACTCCAGGGTGGCCTGGTTGCTCTCGCATAGCTCGCGGGAGATATACAGGCCCAGACCGGTACCGGCGGACTCGGTAGTGTAGAACGGTTCGAATACCTGACTCAGATGGCGATCATCGATGCCCGGTCCGTGGTCGATGATCTCCAGGGTAGGCAGGCCGGTCCCGGCATCTTCATACAGCTTTAGCCAGATGGTGCGCTCGCTGCCCGGCTCGCCACTGTAACGGAAGGCATTCTGGCACAGATTGCTCAGCACCTGGCGCAGCTGATTGGGGTCCATGCGGGTCAGGATGCCTTCCTTCTCCAGTTCGCATTCGATGGTATCAGTGGCCGGGCTGGTCTGCTTGTAGTCTCGGATGAACTGTGCTACCCAGAGTGTCAGATCGACCAGTTGCGGTTCGCTCTGCCGCCGCCGGGACAATTCCAGCACGGTTTCGATGACCTTGTTCATGCGCTTGGAGTGCTGCTGGATGATCTCGGTCAGGCGCCGATCCTGATCATGGATGTGTTCTGACTCGATCAGCAATTGTGCCGCATGGCTGAGTGCGCCCAGCGGGTTGCGGATCTCATGGGCGATGCTCGCGGTGAGTCGGCCCAGGGAGGCCAGTTTGAGTTGTTGGACCTGCTGTGCCATCAGCGCATTATCGTCGAGGAAGACCAGGATCGACTCCCGCTCATCGGCGGGCAGGCGCTTGAAGTTGGCCATCAATTCTGCGCCGCCGGGATGGTTGCGAAAGGGCAGAGCCCGGATCGATGGATTGACCTGCCATTGGCGCTGGCGCTGGCCCAGCTCCGGGGCGAGGCTATCGAGGGCCATACCGCGGATGATCGGCTTGCCCAGCATTTGGGCGGCGGCTTCATTGGCCAGCAGTACCTGCAGCGATTCATCAATCACCATGATGCCGGTGCGCATGCGCTGGATGATCAACTGGTTGAGCTTTTCCAGGCTGGCCAGGCTGGCTGCCTGCTGCTGGGCCAGGTTTTCCGAGAGCCGCAGGCGGCGGCTGAGGCGCTGCACAAATAGCGCTACCGCAAAATAGATGCAGCCCAGCACACCCACCTGCAGGTAGCTTTGACTGATCGAGGGGTGCGCGAGGCTCAGAAAGAATGTCAGATAGATCAACGCCAGGCTGGCCAGCGCCGCCAGCAGCAGGCCAATACGCCCGTGCAGCAGAATATTGCCGGTAGCCACCGGGATGATCAGCAGGTTGCCCAGCCCGCTGCTGGCGCCACCGGCCGCGTAGAACAACACCGCCAGCAGGAAGATATCGATGAACGCCAGCACGAACAGATGCAGGTCGCGCTTGCCCTGATGCAGCAGCAGGGCGATCAGCACGTTGATGATCAGATAGATCCAGCTGGCGCTTTCGTAAAGATCGGGGTTCTGCAGGTCGATCAGCCCGTCGCGCAGGGCAGAGCTGGTCAGCAGCGTCAGGAAAAGTCCAAGCACCACCCGATAGATATTGTAGATGCGCAATATTTTCGGGCGTTGGGAGTCAACCGTATCAGTACTGCTGGTCCACATCGCGATGCTCACTGCAGCAATACCATTTGTCGTCCTGACGCAGGGCCATATCTTCCGGCAGATGCAGCTGGCATTGAGCGCAGCGAACCATCCTGGGCGGCTGTTGCGGCGGCGTTCGGTGTTTCTCCGCCTGGGCGGCCTTGAACTGGCGCCAGAAGACAAAGGCGATATAAGCCAGCACCAGCAGAATGAACAGTTTGATCAAGCCCATGATCGTGGTGATTCCATGTAGGTAAGCGAATGGCCCTTAGTGTATCCCACCCGGGCGATGCGCCAAACAAGTCCGTGGCTCGGGTGGTCAAACTGGCTTGATCGAATGATTTTCTATGGGAGCAGTGGGGGTTGGGCTGCGCAAGCTCAGGTGTTGGAGGGTGCCGGGTGGATTCGGTAATCCGGGGCTGGCAATAGCGTGCGATCAGAGCACGCCTGCCGGTGCGATGTGACGCCGAGGGAACGGCGTCACATCTTCAATCAATCAAACAGACCGAAAGTCAGCCGGCTCCAGATGGAGCGCTTGGGCTCTGGTTCCTGTTCCTGCCGTGGGGTCTTGATATCCCGGGGCAGAGCATTCAGCGCTGCCTGATACTGCTGTTCCATTTCCCGTTCCATCTGGGTTTCCCGGTTCATGGACGGCGGGGTCATGACCTTGTCCAGCAGGCCGGTGGTCATCGATTCGACCCAACCGGATTCGCGCTGGGCAGGCTCCACATGATGGCGGAACTCGCCGTCCTGAAGGCTCGGGTGCTCGGGATAGTTGGTCTGCAGCGTCAGCAGGGCGTTGTTGGCCAGATCATCCATGGCCAGACGACGGTAGCCTTCGACCATCAGCGCCAGGCCGTCACCGACAGACGGGGTCTGCTGGAAATTCTCGACAATATAGCGACCGCGGTTGACGGCGGCAACGTACGCGCCGCGCTTGAGATAATAATGGCCGACGTGAGTGTCGTAGGCGGCCAACAGGTTGCGCAGGTACACCATGCGCTGGCGCGCATCGGGCGCGTAACGGCTGTTGGGGTAACGGCTGACCAGTTGGGCGAACTCGTTGAAGGAGTCCCGGGCCGCACCCGGATCGCGACGGGTCATGTCCAGCGGCAGGAAGCGCTCGAAGAGCCCCCGGTCGCGGGTGAAGGAAGTCATGCCGCGCAGGTAGTAGGCGTAATCCACATCGGGATGCTGCGGGTGCAGGCGGATGAAACGGTCGGCAGCTGATTTGGCAGCATCCAGTTCCAGGTTCTGGTAGTAGGCATAGATCAGTTCCAGCTGTGCCTGTTCGGCGAAGCGTCCGAACGGATAGCGCGACTCCAGGGCCCGCAGCGATTCGATAGCCTGGCCGTAGTTGTTGGCGTCCAGGTTCTTCTGGGCCAGGACATAGAGCTCGGACTCGCTGAGCGATTCATCCAGAACCGTCGCCTTGTTTGATGAACAGGCCGCCAGCAGACTCAGCAGACCGACCAGCAATAGATGTTTAATCGACATGTTTGACATCCGGATGGACGACCCCGCGCTGTTGCCCTGACAGCCGTCCTGTTATAGTTGAGCTCAGTTGCCAGGCACAGCATGCGCCAGGCAAAGAAGCCGTATTTAACCACAGCGCCGGGCCGAAACCAAAAGGGATTGCGCGTACCGGTGCGTTCCAGTGAGCCATTGATGTCCGAACGAATTCGCTTGTCTGCACAGGTTACCCCGGAGTGCGGTGGTCAACGCCTTGACCAGGTCGCTGCCCGATTGTTCCCCAGCCACTCCCGATCGCGGTTGCAGGGTTGGATCAAGGACGGCAGTCTGACGGTGGACGGCAGACAGGTCCGCCCGCGCGATACCGTCTATACCGACGAACTGCTGGAACTGGATGCCGAACTTGAAGTTCAGGGTGATTGGCTGCCGCAAGCCATCGACCTGGATATCGTCTATGAAGATCACGCGCTGCTGGTGATCAACAAGCCGGCGGGTCTGGTGGTGCATCCCGCCGCCGGTCATCATGACGGCACTCTGCTCAATGCGCTGCTGCACCATGCTCCCGAGTTGGCCAAGGTGCCGCGCGCGGGCATCGTGCACCGCCTGGACAAGGACACCACCGGTCTCATGGTCGTGGCCAAAACCCTGGAAGCACAGACCGATCTGGTCATCCAGCTGCAGAACCGGACGGTCACTCGTGAATACGAATGCGTGGTGGTGGGCGTAATGACAGCCGGTGGCAAGGTCGACCAGCCCATCGCTCGCCACGGCAATAATCGGCAGAAGATGGCGGTGGTTGCCGGCGGCAAGGAGGCGGTGAGTCATTACCGCGTCATCAGCCGTTTTCGTGCCCACACCCATGTCAAGGTCAAGCTGGAAACCGGCCGCACGCATCAGATCCGTGTGCATATGAGTCATATCAATTATCCGCTGGTGGGCGATCCGACCTATGGCGGCCGGCTGCGTATTCCGCCGGGCGCGACGCAGGAGCTGATTGCCATGCTGCGTGAATTCCCACGCCAGGCACTGCATGCCCGGCGGCTGGAACTGGAGCATCCGGATGACAATCGGCCGATGCGCTGGGAAGCGCCGCTGCCCGCCGATATACAGGCGTTGCTGGCGCTGCTGCGCCAGGACGGCGAGTTGGAAGAATGAAAGAGCACTGGCTGCAGGCCGACTGGCCGGCCCCCGAGTGGGTCAAGACCTGCGTCACCACGCGGCAGGATGGCTGCAGTCAGGGCGTGTACAAGGGATTCAATCTGGGTACCCACGTTGGCGATGATCTGAATAACGTTCTGGCCAACCGGGCGGAGCTGGGGCGCATGCTGGGCTGTCGCATGGCCTGGCTGGAGCAGACGCACAGTACCGATGTGGTCGAGGCCGCGCCGGGACTGGTGGAGGAAGCGGATGCCAGCTGGACCCTTGAGCCGGACGTCGCCTGCGTGATCATGACCGCCGACTGTCTGCCGGTATTGTTCTGCGACCGTGCCGGCACCCGCGTGGCCGCAGCCCATGCCGGCTGGCGCGGGCTGGCTGCCGGGATTCTGGAGAACACCATCAGCGCGCTGGGGGTGCCGCCGGAAGAACTGCTGGTCTGGCTGGGCCCGGCCATCGGCCCCGAGGCCTTTGAAGTGGGTCCGGAAGTACGGGAGATTTTCGGCAGCACGGCTGCGGCGGCCTGTTTTGTGCCCTCCGAGCGTCCGGGGCATTACCTGGCGGATATCTATCAACTGGCCCGGCTGCGCCTCACCAATGCCGGCGTGAATGCTGTCTATGGCGGTGGTTTGTGTACGGTCAGTGACCCCACCCGGTTATTCTCCTATCGGCGCGACGGGCAAACCGGGCGCTTCGCTTCACTGGTTTGGCTGGACTCTGCGACAAAAAATTGACGCCGATCAGTGCGACCCCCTTGAAAGCACAGTAATAATCCTCATCTATCATTCATCTAAGTGAATCTCGCCGGACCGGGACAGACCCCGACTGCCGGCCTGCCGATAAGGATTGCTACTCATGCGTATTGACCGCTTAACCAGCAAGTTGCAAATGGCTCTGTCCGACGCGCAGTCGTTGGCGGTAGGCCGTGACCACAACCAGATCGAGCCGGTGCATCTGATGCTCGCGCTGATCGAACAGCAGCAGGGCTCGATCAAACCGTTGCTGCTGCAGGTCGGCTTCGACCTCGGCAGTCTGCGCCAGCAGCTCAGCGATGCCGTCGATCAACTGCCGACCATCGCCAACCCCACTGGCGATGTGAACCTGTCCACCGATCTTGCCCGCCTGCTCAACAGGGCTGACGGCTTGGCTCAGAAGCGCGGCGATCAGTTCATTTCCAGCGAGCTGGTGCTGCTTGCAGCGATGGACCAGGACACCCGTCTGGGCAAGATCCTGTTGGCCCAGGGCGTATCGAAGAAGGGGCTGGAAACCGCCATCGACAACCTGCGTGGCGGCGAGAGCGTGACCGACGCCAACGCCGAGGAGTCCCGCCAGGCGCTGGACAAGTACACCGTCGATCTGACCCGCAAGGCCGAGGAGGGTAAGCTCGATCCGGTGATCGGCCGTGACGACGAGATCCGCCGCACCGTCCAGGTCCTGCAACGTCGGACCAAGAACAATCCGGTACTGATCGGCGAGCCCGGCGTGGGCAAGACCGCCATTGTCGAAGGGCTGGCCCAGCGCATCATCAATGGTGAAGTACCCGATGGGCTGAAGGGCAAGCGCCTGCTGTCGCTGGATATGGGGTCGCTGATCGCCGGCGCCAAGTTCCGCGGCGAGTTCGAGGAGCGGTTGAAGGCGGTGCTCAACGAGCTGGGCAAGCAGGAAGGCCAGATCATTCTGTTCATCGACGAGCTGCATACCATGGTCGGCGCCGGCAAGGCCGAAGGTTCCATGGACGCGGGCAATATGCTCAAGCCGGCCCTGGCGCGTGGCGAGCTGCACTGCGTGGGTGCCACCACCCTGGACGAGTACCGGCAATATATCGAGAAGGACGCAGCGCTGGAGCGGCGCTTCCAGAAGGTACAGGTGGATGAGCCCAGTGAAGAAGACACCATCGCTATCCTGCGCGGCCTGAAGGAGCGCTACGAGGTGCATCACAAGGTGGCGATCACCGATGGCGCGATCATCGCTGCGGCCAAGCTGTCGCATCGTTACATCACTGATCGCCAGCTGCCGGACAAGGCCATCGATCTGATCGATGAAGCTGCCAGCCGCATCCGCATGGAGATCGACTCCAAACCGGAGGAACTGGACCGGCTGGATCGGCGACTGATCCAGCTCAAGGTCGAGCGCGAGGCACTGAAGAAGGAAGATGACGAGGCCGCCATCAAGCGGCTGGAAAAGCTTGAAGAGGATATTGCCCGGCTGGAGCGCGAATACGCCGATCTGGAGGAAATCTGGAAATCCGAAAAGGCGGAAGTGCAGGGCACGGCCCAGTTGCAGGAGAAGATCGAACAGGCCAAGCAGGAACTGGAGAATGCCCGGCGCAAGGGTGATCTGAACCGCATGGCTGAACTGCAGTACGGCATCATACCTGACCTGGAGCGCAGCCAGCAGATGGCTGAGCAGCATGGCAAGACCGAGAACCAGTTGCTACGCAACAAGGTCACCGATGAGGAAATTGCCGAGGTGGTATCCAAGTGGACCGGTATTCCGGTATCCAAGATGCTCGAAGGTGAACGTGACAAGTTGCTGCGCATGGAGCAGGAACTGCACAAGCGGGTGATCGGTCAGCATGAGGCGGTGGTGGCAGTGTCCAACGCCGTGCGCCGCTCCCGCGCCGGCCTGTCGGACCCGAACCGCCCCAGCGGCTCCTTCCTGTTCCTCGGCCCGACCGGGGTGGGCAAGACCGAGCTGTGCAAGGCGCTGGCCGAATTCCTGTTCGACACCGAAGAGGCCATGGTGCGCATCGACATGTCCGAGTTCATGGAGAAGCACTCCGTGGCCCGCCTGATCGGCGCGCCTCCGGGCTATGTCGGCTACGAAGAAGGTGGTTACCTGACCGAAGCGGTACGCCGCAAGCCGTACTCGGTGATTCTCATGGACGAAGTGGAAAAGGCGCATCCGGATGTGTTCAATATCCTGCTGCAGGTACTGGAAGACGGCCGCCTGACCGACAGCCAGGGCCGCACCGTGGACTTCCGCAACACGGTGATCGTCATGACCTCGAACCTGGGTTCAGCGCAGATCCAGGAGTTGGTTGGTGATCCGGAAGCTCAGCGGGCGGCAGTCATGGATGCTGTCGGCCAACACTTCCGTCCCGAGTTCGTCAACCGGATCGATGAGGTGGTAGTGTTCGAGCCGCTGGGCAAGGAACAGATCGGCGGTATCGCCGAGATCCAGCTGAGCCGCCTGCGCCAGCGCCTGGCCGAGCGGGAGCTGAATCTGGAGCTGAGCGACGAGGCGCTGGAAAAACTCGTCGCCGTCGGCTACGACCCCGTCTACGGCGCCCGCCCACTCAAGCGCGCCATCCAACGCTGGATCGAAAACCCGCTGGCCCAACGCATACTGGCCGGCGACTTCGAACCCGGTGCGGTGATCAAGGCAGGCGTGGAAGGGGAGGAGTTTGTGTTCACCCGGTGAGCGGAATGGACCACCAGGGCGGGCATCAATTTCTGATGCCCGCCTGGGATTTTCGAGCACCAGCTCGACAGCTCCCCTATCAGGCAAGCCCGTTGCCGCCGCCAGCAAGATACGAGCTGGTGCTCGAATCTCCCAGGAGTTCACTCCGGTCATGTGCTCGCCCCGGGATTGTCGAGCACCAGCTCGACAGCATTTCCATCAGGCCGCGCTGATGCGCCCTTCTACTCGGGACCGACATAGGCGCTGGACCACCGCCACGCTTCTGCTGCGTGACACAACCCGGCCTTTACCGGATTCTCATGCATGTAGTTCACTGCGGTATGGAAATGTCTCTCGTCACGTATGAACCTGTCCCAGTAACCTCTAGCCCAGATGCTGCCTACCGGTATCCCTAAACCCAGGCGCTCGTTATTGTTTACAGCCCAGCGACCGCTGTAGGACTTCCAGCTTTGTACAATCCTTGGTAGCGAGTAGTGAGCCTCAATAAGGATATGCACATGGTTGGGCATGAGGCACCACGCCAATAGGCGATAACGTCGCCCGTCATGAAGCCGCAGCCCCTGAATGAATACCTCAGCCATCTGAGGGTGGGCCAAGGCGCAGCAGCCCAGGCCGCGGTCGATCCAGTATTCCATTTTTCTACGGCGTTCAACGCTTTGACGTGCCAGCGGCAAAATCCGTAGCTCCGACTTGATCTGTCTCAACCGATCAGCGGGTAGGGAGTCAGCTAAGCGGAAGGAAATGAACTGGGTGGCATCGGGCCCATCGAAGTGCGACAGCTTCCGCGAGTGATACCAGCCTTGGTAGAGGAGTTCGTCCATGACTATCGATCCAAACAGAATGATTGGATGCTTGCAAAGGTAGGCTCTGGTTACAAGGAGGTGTGCCTGTTGGAACGCATAGTTGAGAACGGGCATACATTTTACGGGGGAGAAAAGCTGTCGAGCTGGTGCTCGACAATCCCGGGAGGGGATCTCGATGAGGCTGGTGAGTGCGGACGGATTGGCATTCCTGGGAGGTTCGAGTACCAGCTCGTACCTTTTTACCAGCGGCATCGCGTTGCTTGATGGAAACGCTGTCGAGCTGGTGCGCGACAATCCCGGGAGGGAGTCTCGTTGAGGTTGGTGAGTGCGGACGGATTGGCATTCCTGGGAGGTTCGAGCACCAGCTCGTACCTTTTTAAAAGCGGTCGGTAGCCTGCGCTACCGACCGCTTTTTCTTACAGCAACATTGACCGGATATCACCCAGCAGTTCACCTAGACGCTTGGTGAACAGGGCTGCGGCGGCGCCGTTGATGGCGCGGTGGTCGTAGGACAGCGACAGCGGCAGCATCAGCTTGGGCTGGAAGGCTTTACCATCCCATACCGGTTGCATGGTTGCCCGACTGACGCCGAGGATCGCCACTTCCGGGGTGTTGACGATCGGGGTGAAGTAGGTACCCCCGATGTGCCCCAGGCTGGAGATGGTGAAGCAGGCGCCTTGCATGTCGTTGGCGCTGAGCTTCTTGTTGCGGGCCTTGTCGGCGAGTTCCGCCGCTTCGGCAGCCAGCTCCAGCAGGCTCTTCTTGTCTACATCGCGGATCACCGCAACCAGCAGACCGTCCGGCGTGTCCACGGCAAAGCCGATGTGCACGTAGTTCTTCTGGATCAGTTGCTTGCCGTTGGGCGCCAGCGAGACGTTGAAGTTCGGCTGTTCGCGCAGCAGATGAGCACAGGCCTTGAGCAGGAACGGCAGTACGGTCAGCTTGACGCCGGCCTTCTCCGCCACAGCCTTCTGGGCCTTGCGGAAGTCTTCCAGTTCGCTGATATCGGCCAGGTCGAACTGGGTGACATGGGGTACGTTCAGCCAGCTGCGATGCAGGTTGCTGGCACCGATCTGCTGCAGACGGGTCATGTCCTTCAGTTCCACTTCACCGAAGCGGCTGAAGTCGACTTCCGGTACTTGCGGGATGCCGGCACCACCGGTTGCGGCTGCGCCGCCGGTTTCCTTGCTCTTGCGCATGACGCTCTGGACGAAGCTCTGCACATCCTCCTTGAGGATACGATTGCGCGGGCCGCTACCCGATACGTCGGTCAGCTCTACACCAAACTCCCTGGCCAGCTTGCGTACGGCCGGGCCGGCATGGACCTTCTTGTTGCCACGGCTGGGCGCGCCGACCGGGGCCGGTGCGGCTTGCTTGGCGGCCGGAGCTGGAGCGCGTTCTTCCTTGGCTGGTGCTGCTGCGACTTCTTCCCTGGTTTGCTCGGCGGCGGGTGCCTGCTCGGCTTCTTCAGCCTCGCCTTCCACGCGCATGCGCAGCATCAGATCGCCGGCTTTCACTTCCTGCTCGAGTTTTACCTCGATGGCTTCGATCACACCGGCGGCTGGTGCCGGAATCTCCATGCTGGCCTTGTCGGATTCCAGGGTCAGCAGGCTCTGTTCAGCCTCGACCTTGTCGCCGACCTGCACCATCAGCTCGATGACCCGTGCACTGCCATCGCCAATATCGGGGATATTGAACGATTGCACGCTGCTTTCGGCTTTCTTCGGTGCTGGCTTCTGCGCTGGGGCAGGGGCTGCCGTTTCCTGCTTGGCCGGCTCCTGCGCTGCTTCTTCTTCAGCTTCGCCTTCGCCTTCAACGCGGATATGCATCATCAGGTCGCCGGTTTTCACTTCCTGGTCCATCTTGACCTCGATGGACTCGATGACGCCGCTGGCCGGTGCGGGGATCTCCATGCTGGCCTTGTCGGATTCCAGGGTCAGCAGGCTCTGCTCGGCCTCGACCTTGTCACCTACCTGCACCATCAGCTCGATAACGCGCGCGGTGCCATCACCTATATCGGGGATGGTGAACGACTGAACGCTGCTGCCGGCTTTCTTCGGCGCGGGTTTTTCCGCCGGGGCAGGAGCTGCTGCTTCCTGCTTGGCCGGCTGCTCGGCTTTGGCTGCTTCCTCGGGCTTCTCGTCGGCCGGCTGCTCGCCGCCCTCGATGTCCAGCTCGATCAGCTCGTCACCTTCGGACAGGCTGTCGCCCAGCTTCACCTTGATGGCCTTGATGACGCCAGCCTTGGGGCTCGGCAGCTCCATGCTGGCCTTGTCCGATTCCAGTGTTACCAGACTCTGTTCCACTTCGACGCGATCGCCGACCTGAACCAGGATCTCAATGACTTCGCCTTCGCCGCCGATGTCGGGTACCTTGATCACTTCACTCATGGCCGTCTCCTCAGCAGTTCAGCGGGTTGGTTTTGTTCGGGTCCAGACCGAAGGTGGCCTGGGCCTCGATCAGTACCTCGGGCTGCAGCTCGCCGTTCTCGACCAGCGCCGACAGGGTGGTGTAGACGATCCAGCGACGGTCGACTTCGAAGAAGTCGCGCAGCTTGCGGCGGCTATCACTGCGGCCGAAGCCATCAGTACCCAGCGCCTTGAAATTGCCAGGTATCCACTGGCGGATCTGCTCGGCATACAGCTTCATGTAGTCGGTAGCGGCGATGACCGGCCCGCTGCGCTCGGCCAGGTTCTGCTCGACGTAGGTCAGGCGCGGTGTGTCGGTCGGGTGCAGGCGGTTCCAGCGCTCCACGTCCAGGCCGTCGCGACGCAGTTCGTTGAAGCTGGTGACGCTCCAGATATCGGCGCTGATACCGTAATTCTTCTGCAGAATTTCCGCGGCTTCGCGGACTTCGCGCAGAATGGTACCGCTGCCCATCAGCTGGACATGCTGCTTGCCTTTCTCCTTGGCCTCATCGAGCAGATACATGCCGCGGATGATGCCTTCTTCCACGCCTTCGGGCATGGCCGGCTGGGCGTAGGCTTCGTTCATCACGGTCAGGTAATAGAAGATGTTTTCCTGCTCTTCCATCATCCGGCGTGAGCCTTCGCGGATGATCACCGCCAGCTCGTAGCCGTAGGTGGGGTCATAGGTGCGGCAGTTGGGGATGGTCGATGCCAGGATATGGCTGTGACCATCTTCGTGCTGCAGACCTTCGCCGTTCAGGGTGGTGCGACCAGCGGTGCCGCCGATCAGGAAGCCCTTGGCGCGGCTGTCACCAGCGGCCCAGGCCAGATCACCGATACGCTGGAAGCCGAACATCGAATAGAAGATGTAGAACGGCAGCATCGGCTGGTTGTAGGTGCTGTAGGCCGTGGCAGCGGCGATCCAGCTGGACATGGCGCCGGCCTCGTTGATGCCTTCGTTGAGGATCTGGCCTTTCTTGTCCTCGCGATAGAACATCACCTGATCCTTGTCCACCGGCTCATACAGCTGGCCGACGGAGGAGTAGATGCCCAACTGGCGGAACATGCCTTCCATACCGAAGGTACGGGCTTCGTCAGGGACGATCGGCACGATGCGCTGACCCAGTTCCTTGTCCTTCAGCATTTGCGCAAGGATGCGCACGAAGGCCATGGTAGTGGAAATTTCGCGCTCGCCGGTGCCATCGAGAATCGACTTGAGCGTTTCCAGCGGCGGAACCGGGATCGGCGTGCTGCTGACGCGGCGCTGCGGCGTGTAACCGCCCAGAGCTTCGCGGCGAGAGTGCAGGTACTTGTACTCGGGCGAGCCTTCTTCCGGACGGTAGAAGGGCAGCTTCTCCAGCTCACTGTCGTTGAGCGGAATACCGAAGCGGTCGCGGAAGGTCTTCAGGCTCTCGGTGTCGACCTTCTTGGTGTTATGCGCGATGTTCTGGCCCTGGCTGGCGCCGGTACCATAGCCCTTGATGGTCTTGGCCAGAATGACGCTGGGTTGGCCTTTGTGGTTGGTCGCCGCGTGATAGGCCGCGTATACCTTGTACGGGTCGTGGCCGCCACGGTTGAGCTTCCAGACTTCCTCATCGGACATGTCTTCGACCATCTTCTTCAATTCCGGACGGGCGCCGAAGAAGTGTTCGCGTACATAGGCGCCATCGTTGGCCTTGTAGTTCTGGTAGTCGCCGTCGACGACTTCTTCCATGCGCTGCTGCAGCAGACCGTCATGGTCGCGGGCCAGCAGCGGATCCCACAGGCGGCCCCAGATGACCTTGATCACGTTCCAGTCGGCGCCACGGAAGTTGCCTTCCAGCTCCTGAATGATCTTGCCATTACCACGCACCGGGCCGTCGAGGCGCTGCAGGTTGCAGTTGATGACGAAGATCAGGTTGTCGAGCTTCTCGCGACCGGCCAGGGAAATAGCACCCAGGGATTCGGGCTCGTCACACTCGCCGTCACCCAGGAAGCACCAAACCTTCTGCTTGCCGGGCTCAATGAAACCGCGGCTTTCCAGGTACTTCATGAAGCGTGCCTGGTAGATCGCCTGGATCGGGCCCAGGCCCATGGAGACGGTGGGGAACTGCCAGAAATCGGGCATCAGCCAGGGGTGCGGATAGGAAGACAGGCCGTTGCCATCGACTTCCTGGCGGTAGTTGGTCATCTGCTCTTCGCTGATCCGGCCTTCCAGGAACGCGCGGGCATAGATACCCGGTGAGGCGTGACCCTGGTAGAACACCAGGTCACCGCCGTGTTCCTCGGTGGGGGCCTTGAAGAAGTAGTTGAAGCCGATGTCATACAGGGTGGCGCTGGAGGCAAAGGTGGAGATGTGGCCACCCAGGTCCGGATCCTGCAGGTTGGCGCGCATCACCATGGCCAATGCGTTCCAGCGCACCATGGAGCGAATACGGCGCTCCATGAACAGGTCGCCTGGCATGACCGCTTCGTGGGTCACCGGAATGGTGTTGCGATAAGGGGTAGTGATCGCATAGGGCAGGCGGGTGCCGGTGCGGCTGGCCAATTCGCCCATGCGTTTGATCAGATATTCCGCCCGATCCTCGCCCTCGGCATCGAGAACGGATTCCAGGGCATCGAGCCATTCCTGGGTTTCGAGTGGATCGATATCATCGTGCTTCATATTGTTCTCCAGACCTTGTGGGTCCCGTGGTGGAAAAACGATTGCATGTCGGAGTGGGGTGAAGGACTCGAAAATGCAATGGTCAAGGGTGCGTGTAGTTTTACTACAAAACGAATAAGAAAACCATCCGGTCACATGAGATTCTGTAGTGAAACTACATCGGTGGCCCGGGTTTTTTCGCTGTGCTCTTTTCCATGCGCCCCGGGCGTGGCAATCTGCATCCTTCGGATGTATTCAGGATAGACCATGTCTCTTTCATTGCCGCTCACCTTGCCTGCCAGCCTGCAGCGGCTGGTGGATCATCATCTGGCACAGTGGCGGCTCGCCGTCCAGCAAGCCGGGTTGGCCTCCAGCCTGCCGCAACTCGGTGACACCTTCATGTCCGAACTGCAGCAGGTGCTGGTGGGCAGCGACTTCGTTGCCGAGCAGCTGCGCCGCGATCCGCACATGGCCTGGCGTCTGGTCGAGGGTGAGCGGCTCCGGCGTTCGCTGGCACCGGGCGAGATGGCCGAGCTGCTGGCGGAAGCGCTGGCGCCGGCGACTACCGAGGATGAACTGGCCCGGCTGCTGCGACGTTTTCGTCAGCAGCACCAGGTACGCATTATCTGGCGTGACCTGCTGCGCCATGCGGCAACCATGGAGACCACCCAGGATCTGTCCGACATGGCTGATGTTTGTCTGGAGCAGGGGTACCGCTGGCTGTATCGGCACATGAGCGAGGGCCTGGGAACACCTTGCGATCACGCTGGAGAACCGCAGCATCTGGTCGTGCTGGGCATGGGCAAGCTGGGGGCCCATGAACTGAACCTGTCCTCGGATATCGATCTGATCTTCGCCTACCCCAGTTCCGGTGAAACCCAGGGCGGTCGGCGCAGTCTGTCCAATCAGGAGTTCTTCACCCGGGTCGGACAGCGCCTGATCAAGCTGCTGGATGAGGTGACGGTCGACGGCTTCGTGTTCCGCGTGGACATGCGGCTGCGTCCCTATGGTGACAGCGGCGCGTTGGTGTTCAGCTTTAACGCCCTGGAACAGTATTACCAGAGCCAGGGTCGTGACTGGGAGCGTTACGCCATGATCAAGGCGCGGGTGGTGGCGGGCGATCAGCAGGCCGGCGCCGAGCTGCTGTCCATGCTCAAACCCTTCGTCTATCGGCGTTATCTGGATTTTGCCGCGATCGAGGCGCTGCGCAACCTCAAACAGATGATCCAGCGTGAAGTGCAACGCAAGGGTCTGGAAGACAACGTCAAGCTGGGCGCTGGCGGTATCCGCGAGGTGGAATTTATCGGCCAGGCATTCCAGCTGATCCACGGGGGCCGCGACCGCAGCCTGCAGCAACGGCCAATCCTGCCGGTGCTCGATGTGCTGGCCACCAATGTCTATCTGCCCGACGCCGCGGTGGATGAGCTGAAGGGCGCCTATCTGTTCCTGCGTGATACCGAACATGCGCTGCAGGCCATCGACGACCGCCAGACCCAGATGCTGCCCATTGATGCGCTGGGGCAGGCCCGGGTGGCGTGGGTAATGGGGTTCGATTCCTGGGCAGACTATCGCACCCAGCTGGATCTGCAGCGCAGCAAGGTGGCGCAGCATTTTGCCGGGGTGATCGCCGATCCGGACGAGGACGAAGATCAGCCGCAGCTCGATTATGAGGAATGGATGCTGCTTTGGAACGACCTGCCCGAAGCGGAGCAGGCTCAGCAGCAACTGGCCGAAGGTGGTTTCCAGGATCCCGTGCGTGCCTGGGAGCTGTTGCGTAATCTGATGGGCTCGGCGCGGGTGCGAGCCATGCAGCGCATGAGTCGTGAGCGGCTCGATATCTTCATGCCGCGGTTGTTGGGGATGGCATGCGAGCAGGAAGACCCGGACCTGGCGCTGGAACGAGTCATGCCGTTGGTCGAGGCGGTGGCGCGGCGCTCGGCCTATTTGCTGCTGCTCACGGAAAACCCCGGCGCGCTGCACGAATTGCTGGTGCTTTGCTCTGCCAGCCCGCTGATCGCCGAGCAGATTACCCGCTATCCAGTGGTGCTGGATGAGCTGTTGAACTCAGGGCGCTTGTATCGTCCGCCGGAAATCGCGGAGCTGGTGGACGAGCTGCGTCAGGAACTGGTGCGCATTCCCGAGGACGACCTGGAACAGCAGATGGAAGTGCTGCGCTACTTCAAACGTGCCCATGTATTGCGGGTGGTGGCCTCTGAGATTGCCGGGAGTCTGCCGCTGATGAAGGTCAGTGACTACCTGACCTGGACCGCCGAGGCCATTTTGCAGCAGGTGCTGGAGCTGGCCTGGAGCGATATGGTTCGGCGTCATGGCGTGCCGCGGCGGCATGATGGCAGCCCCTGCGAACTGGATTTCACCATTGTCGGTTACGGCAAGGTGGGGGGGATTGAGCTATCCCACGGGTCCGACCTCGATCTGGTATTCATCCACGACGGCGATACCGATGCGGAAACCGATGGCGCGCGCCCCCTGGATGGTGGCCGTTTCTATACCCGCCTGGGCCAGCGCATCATCCATATACTCACTGCCCAGACCACCTCCGGCGCGCTCTATGATGTGGATATGCGGCTACGTCCCTCGGGTGATGCCGGGCTCTTGGTCACCTCGCTGGATGCCTTTGCCCGTTATCAGCGTGAGCAAGCCTGGACCTGGGAACATCAGGCTTTGGTACGCGCCCGACCGCTGGCTGGGTGCCCGCGGCTGGGTGAAAAGTTCATTCGCCTGCGCGCTGACGTGCTGGGTCAGGAGCGAGAAGAGGCAAAGTTGCGCCAGGACGTGCTGAGCATGCGTCAGAAGATGCGCAACAACCTCGCCACGCAGGCCACCCATGGCGGTTTCGCCCCCGCGGCTTTCAGCGCCGAGACGCTGTTTGATCTGAAGCAGGACGCTGGAGGTATCGTTGATATCGAATTTATGGTGCAATATGCGGTTCTGGCCTGGTCGTGCCGGTACCCCGAGTTACTGCGTTTCACGGATAACATCAGAATATTGGACGGGCTGCGTGACGCCGGATTGATCGCCGGTGAGGACGTTCAGCGATTGCAGGAGGCTTACAAGGCCTACCGCGCAGCAGCCCATCGCCTGGCTTTGCAGAAGCAGCCGGGGAAAACACCTGGCGACCAGTTTCATGACTACCGACATGACATCATCCGACTCTGGCGACAATGGCTGCCAGAGGCTGCGGATGCCTGAATGACATTACATTCGAACAATGCGGCGGGCATGACCAGGCCAGAAAACGATAGGAAAGCTCCGCCAGATGCGGATGCGCAATCCTGAACCCTAGATAGATATATGAATGGAGCTGGCTGTTATGTCGATGGCTGATCGTGATGGTGTTATCTGGTTTGATGGTCAAATGGTTCCGTGGCGCGACGCCAACGTCCACGTCCTGACCCACTCGCTGCACTACGGCATGGGCGTATTCGAGGGTGTGCGTGCCTACAACACCGATCAGGGCACTGCGATTTTCCGTCTGCAGGCGCACACCGACCGCCTGTTCGACTCTGCCCACATCATGGGCATGAAGATCCCCTTCACCAAGGAACAGATCAACGAAGCGTGCCGCGCTGCGGTGCGTGAGAACAACCTGGATACCGCCTACATTCGCCCGCTGGTGTTCTACGGTTCCGAAGGCATGGGCATCCGCGCCGACAACCTCAAGGTGCATGTGGTCATCGCTGCCTGGTACTGGGGAGCCTACATGGGTGACGAGGCGCTGGAGCAGGGCATCCGCATCCGTACCAGCTCCTTTACCCGTCATCACGTCAACATCACCATGACCCGCGCCAAGTCCAGCGGTGCCTACATGAACTCCATGCTGGCCCTGCAGGAAGCCGTTTCCGCTGGCGCTGACGAGGCCCTGTTGCTGGACCCCGAAGGCTACGTGGCTGAAGGTTCGGGTGAGAACGTCTTCATCGTCAAGGACGGTGTGATCTATACCCCGGAAGTTACCGCCTGCCTGAACGGCATTACCCGCGGCACCGTGTTGAGTCTGGCCGAAGAAATGGGTATCAAGGTGATCGAAAAGCGCATCACCCGGGACGAGGTCTACATCGCCGATGAGGCCTTCTTCACCGGCACCGCGGCTGAAGTCACCCCGATCCGCGAAGTGGACAACCGCCAGATTGGTATCGGCCGTCGCGGCCCGGTCACCGAGAAGCTGCAGAAGGCCTACTTCGACCTGGTCAATGGCCGGATTCCGGCGCGCCACGAATGGCTGACGCTGGTGAAGTAAGCTGAAAGCGGCAGGCTGAAGCGGGATGTCACTGGTGTTGCGACCTTCCGCTTTCAGCCTCATGCTTTGAGCTTCAAGCTTATGAGAATTCTGATAGTTGGTCCCAGTTGGGTTGGTGACATGGTGATGGCGCAAACGCTGTTTGCCTGCCTGAAGCTGCGTCACGGCCCCGACTGCCTCATTGATGTGCTGGCGCCTGAGTGGAGCCGGCCGATTCTCGAGCGCATGCCCGAGGTCAACCAGGCCCTGAGCTTCCCGCTGGGCCACGGCGTATTGGATATCGCCAGCCGCCGACGTATCGGCAAGAGCCTCGCTGGCCAGTATGACCAGGCCATTTTGCTGCCCAATTCCCTGAAATCGGCGCTGGTGCCGTTCTTTGCCGGCATCCCCAAGCGCACCGGTTGGCGCGGCGAGATGCGTTACGGTCTGTTGAATGACCTGCGGATACTCGACAAGGAAGCCTATCCGCTGATGATCGAGCGCTTCATGGCGCTGGCCTGGGAGCCTGATCATCAACTCACGCGACCCTATCCACGGCCAACACTGCAGATCGACCCGGCCAGCCGGGAGGCGGCGCTGGCGCGCTTCGGCCTGGAACTGGACCGGCCGGTGCTGGCGCTCTGTCCCGGTGCCGAGTTCGGTGAGGCCAAGCGTTGGCCGGCCGAGCACT
Source organism: Halopseudomonas bauzanensis (assembly GCF_900114735.1). GTDB lineage: Bacteria > Pseudomonadota > Gammaproteobacteria > Pseudomonadales > Pseudomonadaceae > Halopseudomonas > Halopseudomonas bauzanensis. The sequence continues at coordinate 253,682 of NZ_FOUA01000006.1, forward strand.
ATGCTGCCGTGGCGGACCGCAAGGTCCGTCAGGGTTGGCAGGTCTGGCTGTTTGGCTCGAAGAACGATCATCCGGTGGGCGAGCAGATCCGTGGTCGGCTGATTCCCGGGCTGCGTGAAGAGTCCAGCAACCTGGCCGGGGAAACCAGTCTGGCCGAGGCGATCGATCTCATGTCCTGCGCCACCGCGGTGGTCAGCAACGATTCCGGCCTGATGCATGTAGCGGCGGCGCTGAACCGGCCGCTGGTGTCCGTGTACGGATCCACCTCGCCGGACTTTACCCCGCCGCTGGCCGAACAGGTTGAAGTGGTACGGCTGGGGTTGGACTGCAGCCCGTGTTTTGACCGTACCTGTCGCTTCGGGCATTACAACTGCCTGCGAGACCTTGATCCGCAGCGGGTGATCGATGCGCTGGATCGCCTGGTCGGTGATCCCCTGCCTGACCCGCAACTGTGACCGATATGCGCGTATTGCTGATCAAGACCTCCTCCATGGGAGACGTGATTCATACCCTGCCGGCGCTGACCGATGCTCAGGCCGCGCTGCCGGGCATCAGTTTCGATTGGGTGGTGGAAGAGAACTTCGCGGAAATTCCGCTATGGCACCCCGCGGTGGCCGAGGTGATTCCGGTGGCCATCCGCCGCTGGCGCAAGAGTCCGCTGAAAACCTTGCGCACCGGTGAATGGCAGCGTTTCCGGCGACGCCTGAAAAACCGCCACTATGATCTGGTCATCGATGCCCAGGGACTGCTGAAAAGTGCGCTGTTGACGGTAGGTATCAAGGCGCCGGTGGCTGGGCTGGATTCTGAATCGGCCCGCGAACCCCTGGCCAGTCGGCTGTATGATCAGACCATCAACGTACCTTGGGGGCAGCATGCCGTTGAGCGGGTGCGTCAGCTATTTGCCCAGGCGCTGGGTTATCAGGTGCCGGATAGCACCGGACAGTACGGCCTGAATCGCTCCTACCTGGCCGGCGAATATTCCGGCGAAGACTATGTGGTCTTTCTGCACGGTACTACCTGGGTCACCAAACACTGGCCCGAGCTGTACTGGAAGCAGCTGGCGGAGCTGGCGGTGGAGCGGGGCATGCAGGTCAAGTTGCCCTGGGGCAATGACGCCGAAAAGGCTCGCGCCGAGCGCATCGCCGCTGGCCTCCCAGGCGTTCAGGTGCTGCCCCGGTTGCCGCTGGCGGGTATGGCCAATATCCTTGCCGGTGCCCGCGGCTGCGTGGCGGTGGATACCGGGCTCGGCCATCTGGCCGCAGCACTGGATGTACCCACGATCTCCCTGTTCGGCCCGACCAACCCCGGCTTCACCGGCGCCTACGGCGCGGTCCAGAGCCATCTCGCCAGCGACTTCCCCTGCGCGCCCTGCATGAGCAAGAAGTGCAAGTACGAGCCCACCCCCCAAGACGCCCGCCAGTTTGACCTGCGCCGGGAATTGCCGCTGTGCTTTACCCGATTGTCGCCCGAGCGGGTTATGACTCAACTGGAAGGATTGTGGCTGGCCGAGCGTTAGGCCGTCGCAGCTTTTGGCAGGTCTATGGCGACCCGGTCGGTCGACTTCCCCTCAGCGGCGGTGCAGGACCCAATCCAATATCTATCGCAGCGAACCAGCGCCTGGGAGGGTCGAGCATTAGCTCGACCAGCGGAGCCGCCAACTACACCCGCCATCGGGCTGGTCCTCGACGGTCCCAGGAGCCGTAATCCGCGGCAGCTTGAGTTCGCCCGCTGCCCCAGCGTCCAAGCCAGCTATGCTAAACTCGCCGATTCATTTGAACTTTGTGCTTTTGCGCATATACAGCCGTCGCCCTCGCCAAGCAGATGAACACCTTGGCATTCCAGACAACGAGAGCCCTGATGCAACTGGCATTTCTTCTTTACAAATACTTCCCCTTCGGTGGTTTGCAGCGGGACTTCCTGCGGATCGCTCGGGTGTGCCAGCAGCGTGGTCATGCGATCCGTGTCTATACCATGGACTGGGAGGGGGAGCGGCCGGCCGGCTTTGATATCCGCCTGATCAAGGCTAGCGCGCTGACCAGCCACCGCCGCAACGAGAAGTTCCTCAGGCAGGTCCAGGCCGACCTCAGCCATGAGCCGGTGGATCGGGTGATCGGTTTCAACAAGATGCCCGGTCTGGATGTCTATTACGCCGCGGATGGCTGCTATGAAGACAAGGCGCAGAGCCAGCGCAGCTGGTTCTACCAGTTCGGCCCGCGCTATCGACATTTTTCTGCCTATGAGCGCGCCGTGTTTGCTCCGCAGGGGCGAACCGAGATTCTGATGATATCCGAGGTGCAGTTGCCGCTGTTCATGCAGCATTACCGTACCCCGCCAGAGCGTTTCCATCTGCTGCCACCGGGGATCTCCTCTGACCGCCGCGCACCTGACAATGCGGCGGAGATCCGCGCCGCTTTTCGCCAGGAGTTCAATCTGGGAGCAGATGACCTGTTGCTGGTGCAGATCGGCTCGGGCTTCAAGACCAAGGGCCTGGATCGGACACTCGAGGCCGTGGCGGCCTTGCCAGCCGAGCTGCGCCAGCGCACGCGCCTGATCGTCATCGGTGCCGATGATCAGGCGCCGTTTCTGCGGCAGGTTCGCGCGCTGGGCATAGCCGAGCAGGTGCAGATCCTCCAGGGGCGGGATGATGTGCCGCGTTTTCTGCTGGGAGCCGATTTGCTGATTCACCCGGCCTACAACGAAAATACCGGCACCGTGCTGCTCGAGGCGCTGGTCGCCGGGCTGCCGGTCCTGACCACGGCGGTATGCGGTTATGCGCACTACATCGAGGAGGCCGATTGCGGCCTGGTGGTGCCCGAGCCCTTCGAGCAGAGCACATTGAACAGCTGGCTGGCGCGCATTCTTGATGATCCGGAAACGCGGCAGGAATGGCAGCAGAATGCACTGGAATATGCCGAGCATGCCGACCTGTACAGCATGCCGGAGCGGGCAGCCGATGTGATTCTGGGAGAGCTGGCGTGACACTGGTGTTGAAAGAACCTTTCAAGGCACTCTGGGCCGGCCGCGATGCCTTCGCCGAGGTGGAAAACCTGCAGGGCGAGGTCTTCCGCGAACTGGAAGCGCGCCGTACCCTGCGTACCGAGGTCGACGGGCAGGGCTATTTCGTCAAGATTCACCGGGGCGTCGGCTGGCGGGAAATATTCAAGAACTGGTCCACCCTGAAGAAACCGGTGCTGGGTGCCGATCAGGAATGGGAGGCAATCGACGCGCTGACCCATGCCGGCGTGCCGACCATGACCGCGGTGGCCTTCGGCGAGCGCGGTGCCAATCCCGCCACTCGGCATTCCTTCATCATCACCGAAGAATTGGCACCGACCATCAGTCTGGAGGATTTCACCCTCCATTGGCCAAGTGACCCACCGCCGGCAGCACTGAAGCATGCACTGATTCACCGGGTGGCGGAGATGACCGGACGGATGCACCGCGCCGGAGTCAATCATCGTGACTGCTATATCTGCCACTTCCTGCTGCACACCGATGCGCCGCCGACCCCGGACAATTTGCGCTTGTCCCTGATCGATCTGCACCGGGCCCAGGTGCGGGCTGAGGTGCCGCGCCGCTGGCGTGACAAGGATCTGAGCGGGCTGTATTTCTCTGCGCTGAATATCGGCCTGACCGAGCGCGACAAGTTGCGTTTTCTGCGCACCTATTTCCAGCGCCCGCTGCGCCAGATTCTGGCCGACGAGGCGGTGCTGCTGAGCATGCTGGAGCGCAAGGCTGCGCGGTTGCAGACCCGGTTCGAGCGCAAATATGTCAAGGATGGCGGTGGAAAATGAGTCGTTGGAACCTTAACCCGGAATATGCCGTTGGGCCGACCGGGACGGCTTTCGCCACGCTGGATGCGGTGTTCGCATTGCAGGGCGAGCTGATCGCCACTGACCCGCTGAGTGAAGTCCTACGGGTGCAGGTGGGCGCGCGCTTCTATTACGTCAAACGCTACCATGGTGCCGGCAAGCATTTGCGGCGCTTCATCGGGCGCCCACGGGTCATGGCGGAGTGGCGCAACCTGCTGTATTTCCGCGCCTGGGGGATACCTGTCGCCACGGTGGTGGGCTATGGCATGGAGCGGCGCTACGGTTTTTTTCAGCGCGGGGCGCTGATTACCGAGGAGTTGCCGGGCACGCAGGATATGGCGCGTCTGGCGCGCGATAATGATCCCCGGCTGCGGGACCCGCGCTGGCTGGGGCATGTCTTGCCGCAGATTGCCCATGCCACGCGGATAATGCATGAGCACCGTTTTGCGCACAACGATCTCAAATGGCGAAATATCCTGGTAGATGGATTGCCGCTGGGCAATATCCATATGATCGACTGCCCAGGCGGGACCTTCTGGTGGGGCCCGTTTCTCGAACGACGCAAGATCAAGGATCTGGCGTGCCTGGACAAGGTCGGCAAGTACCATTTGAGCCGAACACAGAGGCTGCGCTTCTATCTGCAGTACTGCGGTCAGCAGCGACTCAAGCGTGGTGATCGCACACGCATCAGCAAGATCGTGCAGTATTTCGAGGGGCGTGAATGAATACCTCACCTTTCATTGCGGTGAATGTGTCCGATACGTTGCGACGTCATCAGCTCGATAGCTTCAATGCCCTGTGGGAGGTTGCCGCGGAGCTGGTCGACGAGCCTAATCATGGCCGGGGAGGGATTAGCAGCGTCAGCCGCCTGACGCTGGAGGATGCCAACGGTCGGCCGAAGGTCTTCTATCTCAAGCGTCAGAGTAACTATCAGATCCGTAACCTGCGCAGGCCTTTCGGGGAACCCACGGCGAGCCGCGAATTCTACAACATCGGCCGGTTTGCCGAGCGTGGCATACCCGCATTGGAAGCGGCCTTTTATGGGCAGCGGAAGGTGGAGGGCGAACTGCAGGCCATCTTGTTGACCCGAGAGGTAAAAGGTTATCTGCCGTTGGATGACTGGTTCTCCCGCTGGGATCAATTGAGCTTCCGATTGCAGCGTGACCTGATTACCGCGGCAGCATCATTGGTGGCGACGCTGCGTGAGCAGGGTGTCGTACATAACTGCCTCTACCCCAAGCACCTGTTCCTGCGGCCCACTGAAGACGGAGTTGGTGCCCGCTTCATTGACCTGGAAAAGTCCCGTGCGCATCTGTTTTCTCCTTGGGGAAACATGCGTGATCTGGATGCGCTGAACCGTCGCAGCCGGGCACCCAGCCGCACTCAGCGCCTGCGCTTTCTGCTGACCTACCTCGGCAAATCGCGGGTCGATGCGGAAGTCCGTTATTGGGCCCGCCGTGTAACGCGTCGTACTGCCAAGAAGAGCAAGAGGCGCAAATGAGTTCTACCACGGCCAGACTCCGCGACGCCGGGCGTACACCCCCAACCGATATCACGCTGACGCTTGCCGGCGGCAAGTCGCTGCAGGTCCATCGCTGGTTGCGTGTCCTGCCGGGGAAGCGTCTCGTGGGGTACGGTGAATGGGATGGGAAAAAGGTATTGGCCAAGCTGTTCATCGCCACCGGCGCCGAGCGGCACTGGCAGCGTGAAAGCGTGGGAATTCAGGCGCTGCAACAGGCGGGGATAAGCACCCCGGCTCTGTTGGATAGTGGTGACTTGCCTGGCGGCGGATATTATCTGCTGACAGAGTACCTGGCGGATGCGCAAAGTCTTCAACAACGTTGGGAGCAGTTGACGGATCAGTCGCCACACAATCCGCAGGCTTTCGCTGTTCTACAAGGCGCGCTGCAGATAATCGCGGTCATGCATGCCAAGGGGCTCTTGCAAGCCGATCTGCATTTGGGCAACTTCTTGCAGGATGGACAGCAGCTGTATGTCATCGATGGCGATGCGATCGAAGCGCAGCATTCGGGCAAGCCGCTGCCGCTGGCGGCGGTGCAGAGCAACCTCGGCCTGTTCTTCGCACAGTTGATGCCGCAATGGGATTCCCAGCTGGAGGCATTGTTGCGTGTCTACCTGGATTGCAACGCCATTGCCGGTTTGCAATCCAGGGCCCTGACGGCGGAGATCAAGGCGCAGCGACAGCGGCGGCTGGATAACTTCCTGGGCAAAACGCTGCGTGACTGCAGCCAGTTTGCGGTGACCAGATCGGGCGACCGTTTCTGCGCTGTGCTGCGCTCGGAGCAGGACGCGCTGGCATCTGTGTTGGCCGACCCCGACAGCCTGTTTGGCAGCGCCCCATTGCTCAAGGATGGTGGCAGCAGTACGGTCACGCGGGCCAACGTGGCCGGCCGCGAGCTGGTTATCAAACGCTACAACATCAAAGGGATTGGGCATTGGCTCACCCGGTTCTGGCGCCCCAGCCGCGCCTGGCATTCCTGGTTGGCCGCCTGGCGGTTGAGCTTTCTCAGCATTGCCACGCCGCAGCCGCTGGCCATGATCGAGCGGCGAATCGGACCACTGCGCCGCGAAGCCTGGCTGGTCACTGATTACTGTCCTGGTGAGAGTCTGTTCGAGCGGTTGGGACAAACAGGCGAAGCGTTACCTGATCAAGCCACCGCCGACGCCATATTGCGTATCTTCAACCAATTGAATGATGCCTGGATCAGCCACGGCGACTTCAAAGCGAGCAACTTGCTATGGCAGGAAGGCCAGGTATGGCTGATTGATCTGGATGCCATGCAGAGCCATGCAAGCGAGGCAAGCTGGCGCAGGGGGTGGGCCAAGGACAGAGCGCGTTTCGTGCGCAATTGGCCTGCCGACAGCCCGTTGGCGCAATGGCTGGAGCAAACGCTTCCTCGCTGACAAAAAGCGCGCCCTGACGCTTTCCGGTCGCGGATACTGGAGCGCTGCTTTCATCAGGCAGAAACAGGCTTATCGGTGTAGAATCACGGTTTATTTTTACCTTGTAGAGGCGAAACCGTGGCATTGACTATTCTTGGACTTTCCGGCGCTTTGAGCCACGACCCCTCAGCTGCCCTGTATATTGACGGCAAACTGATTGCTGCGGTCGAGGAAGAACGCTTTGTGCGGGACAAGCATGCGAAAAATCGAATGCCCTATGAGTCCGCAAAGTTCTGCCTCGAACAAGCCGGCATCAAGCCGGAAGACGTGGATGTCGTTGCCATTCCGTTTGCGCCCATCAGCATCTTCGAAAAGGCCCGCTGGCACTACGCCAAGCGCTATTGGTACGCACCGGATCGTTCGTTGGATGCCATCTTCATGGGCAACCGCCGCTTTCACCGCTACAAGAAACGCATCCAGTGGTGCCTGCAGCAACTGGGCTTCGATCTGAAGAAGGTCAAGCTGGAGCCGGTTGAGCATCACCTGGCCCACGCTTCCAGCGCCTACCACTGCTCCGGTTTCAAAGAGAAGACAGCGATTCTTGGCATCGACGGCAAGGGTGAATACGCCACCACCTTCTTCGGCTACGGCGAAAACGGCAAGATTCACAAGATCAAGGAATTTTACGATCCCGACTCCCTGGGCGGCCTGTATGGCGCGATTACCGAGTACCTCGGCTTCGACATGCTCGATGGCGAGTTCAAGGTCATGGGCATGGCACCCTACGGGGACGCCAGCAAACACGATTTTTCGCGACTGGCCAAGTTCGAGAACGGCGAGCTGACCATCAATACCGAATACGCCAACGTCATCGGTTTCCGTCGTTACAAGGAAAAGGGCAAGGGCTACTATTTCTCGCCCAAGCTGATCGAGTGGCTGGGGCCCAAGCGCGAAGGGGATGTGGCGGATGATCCCTACATCCATTACGCCGCCAGCATCCAGGCGCTATTCGAGAAGTTGGCCCTGGAGATGATGGACTACTACCTGGGCGACATCATCAAGGAAACCGGCCGGATTGCCTTCGCCGGTGGCTGCGCGCTGAACGTCAAACTCAACCAGAAAATCATCGCCCGGGATGAGGTGAAGGAACTGTTCGTCCAGCCCGCCGCCAGCGATGCCGGTACCGCTGTGGGTGCTGCCGCCTACGTCTCGGTGAAAAACGGCGTGCCGGTAGAGAAGATGGAACATGTTTATCTTGGCCCAAGCTATAGCAACGAAGATGTTATCGCCGCCTGCGCGCGTCACCCAAGCCAGCCGCAGTGGCAGAAGATCGACAACGTGCCCGAGCACATCGCCCAGTTGATGGTAGAAGGCAACCCGGTAGCCTGGTTCCAGGGCCGCATGGAGTTCGGCCCGCGCGCCTTGGGCGGACGCTCCATTATCGGCTGCCCGAGCGTGCCGGGTGTTGCCGATCGCATCAACGCCCAGATCAAGTTCCGCGAGCGCTGGCGTCCTTTCTGCCCGTCCATGCTCGACACCGTCGCCCCGCAGATGCTCAAGGTCGATCACCCCAGCCCCTTCATGACCTTTACCTTCGAGGTCAAGGACGGCTGGGCCGAGCGCGTACCGGAAGTCGTCCACGAAGACGGCACCTCCCGCGCCCAGGTACTGGAGCGCCGGCACAACCCGCGCTGGTATGACTTGATGCTGGAACTGGAGAAACTCACCGGCAACGGCGTGTCACTGAATACCTCCCTCAACCGCCGGGGTGAGCCGATGGTGTGTTCGCCGACGGATGCACTGAACATGTTCTATGGGTCGGATCTGGAGTATCTGATCATGGAGGATGTGTTGGTGGTGAAGGAGGGGGTAAAGAGTGTTGGATAAGCCGGTACCCTTGAGCCAGGAAGGTGAGCGACATCAGGATCAGCGCCCGGAGCTGATCTGTGTGATCATTCCTGCTTATAACTATGCGTCTTCTTTGGCGCGTGCAGCGCAGTCAATACTCGGACAGCGTGACGCCCGCACGGAGTTGTTGATTATCGATGATGGGTCGACGGACGTAACCCCTGCGGTGATCGATGCCTTGCATCTCGCCTATCCTGGACAGTTCAGAAGTATTCGCAAGGAAAATGGCGGCTTGGCCTCTGTGCGTAATCTGGGTATTCGTGAGAGTCGTGCTGACTGGCTGGTATTTCTGGATGCCGACGACGAGTTTGTACCGGGGGCTTTGGGCAAGCTGATTGAACATATCGATAATAATGCTCAAAGCCGCTTGGTCATGGGTGAACATATTTCGATCAATGCAGCAGGCAATCGACGCCGGCACCGTAATAAACCTTTACCTGGAAGTGCTTTTGAGCGGGTCAAGGGCTATTTGCTAGATAAAACAATAGGCCTTTCCAATGGCGGCTGTGCCATGCATCGGGAAGTATTCAGCATGGGTGATTATCCGGAAAGATTTCGCAACTCTGAGGATCTGCCAGTTTTCGCCCAGGCACTGGCCAATTTCCCCGTGAGTCAACTGAATGAGCCCTTGTTGCTGCTTTACAAGCATGATGACAGTTTGCGGCACCACACAGGGTATGGGCAGCAAGTTGGCCTGCAGGTTGTTGACGAGGTTTTCTCGCGCCTGCCAGAGTCCATGCAGTCAATGCGCAAGGATTTTTATGTGCAGCGCTGTCTATCGCTGTTTCGCAGTGCCTATCTGGCCAAAGAAAATACCCAGGCCAAGACTTTTTTCTTGCATGCGCTAAGGATGGACTGGCGTGTGTTGTTGAATCTGAGTTATTCCCGTAAGGCCCTGCGCATATGGCTACGCAATTGAGTGCTGCCGGGTGATATTACTTCCGGTTGAAGCCTTCTACGCATGAAAACTCTGAATTGATTGGAAAGCACATGGAGCGGAGGGTAGGTTGAGTAAAAGGATAAAGGTTCTACAGATACAGCTGCGTTACAACGTCAACGCCTCTGATCTGGCTGAGCAAGTGATCGCGGGTCTACTAACAGAACGCTATGGTGTTACCACGTTGTTTCTTCGCGGCAGGCCAGGGCCTGACGAACCAGTGAGTGCTGCTGAACGCTCGATCTATTTTGATCTCGGTAAATCAGACCTGAAGGGGCTGAAACGCTGGTCAGCTCTGCTGAAGTTGTATCGTTTTTGTCGTGATGAAGGCTTTGACGTTGTCATTGCCCATCGATTCAAGCCAATCAGTATGATGATGTGGCTTAGCAAGCTGTTGAAACGCACGGCCTTTATCGGTGTTCAACACGGTATCGGCGACTATGACCGGCGAGCGCGTGTATTTGAAGCCAGTTGGCTTATTGGGCCACGGTGGCACATTGTTGGCGTCTCGCAGGCAGTAAAACATTATTTGTTGTCCAAGGTTCCTGGCTTCACCGAAAGCAATACCTCTCATATCAATAATGCTATTGATATCGATCGGGCCACCGGCATGCTATTAGACAGCCGTGAGGCTCGTAGCAGGCTTGGACTGCCTCAGGAGCGTCGAATAGTTGGCTGTATTGGCCGTCTTGTGCCTGTGAAGGGACATGCCACGTTGATCGCCGCTTTTGCCAGGTTGGCGGCGCGCTATCCAGATGTGTTGATCGCCATTATTGGTGAAGGGCGCTCGCGGGAAGAACTTGAGGCATTGGTTGCGGAGCATGGCTTGCAGGAGCGGGTTGTGCTTCTGGGGGCTCACCATGATGCTCTTCAGTATGTCAGGGCATTTGATATCTTCGCCATGCCATCCCTCAGCGAGGGGCTGCCGTTGGCCCTGTTGGAAGCGCTTGCCGGCCAGCGTCCGGTTATTGGCTCCGATATTCCCAGTCTGGTGTCGATCCTGGAAGGGTGTTCCGGGCGTTCTTTTCAGGTAGGAAATGCTGATGATCTTGCCCGGCAGTTGAAACAGCTGTTGTCCATGGAGGACAGTCAGTTGCAAGCCTTGGGAGAGGCTGGCTATGCCTACTTGTGCGCGCAGCACAGCATCCATGATTTCAGAAAAAACTATCGCCAGCTACTTGAGAAAATGGTGATGCTCGTAGGGGATACAAGGCCGTGATAGAGCGTGTGCTGGTAACCGGAGGGGCGGGCTTTATCGGCTCGGCACTGATTCGATACCTTATCTCGCATACAGGTGTACAAATAGCCAACATAGACAAGCTTACCTATGCCGGTAATTTGGAGTCGCTAGCCGATGTTGAGCATTCTGAGCGATATACCTTTTGTCAGGCGGATATTACTGATGCCGCCGAGGTGCAGCGTATTGTCGAAAACTTCCGTCCGCAGGCCATTATGCACCTGGCTGCAGAGTCCCACGTTGACAGGTCTATTGACGGGCCCATTGAATTTGTCAGAACCAATGTTATGGGAACGGCTGTACTGCTGGACGCCGCCCGGAAATACTGGCAAGCCTTGCCAGAGCATGAGCAACAGAGCTTCCGTTTTCATCATGTGTCTACCGACGAGGTCTATGGTGATCTGGAAGGCAGTACAGAGCTGTTTACCGAGGTCACGAGTTATTCGCCCAGCTCACCCTATTCTGCCTCGAAGGCCGGATCCGACCATCTTGTCCGCGCATGGCAGCGTACCTATGGAATGCCGGTGCTGGTTACCAACTGTTCGAATAATTATGGGCCGTATCATTTTCCCGAAAAGCTGATTCCACACATGATCCTCAATGCCTTGCATGGCAAGCCGCTACCGGTTTATGGCAATGGCATGCAGATTCGTGACTGGTTATATGTGGAAGATCATGCCAGAGCGCTTTGGCGAGTGGTTTGTGCGGGCGTGCCGGGGGAGACCTATAACATCGGTGGCCACAACGAGTTGGCAAATTTGAATGTGGTTGAAACGATTTGCGATCTGCTGGAGGAGCTTGTTCCTATTAAACTGGCAGGCGTCGCCAGCTACAGAAGCCTTATAAAGTTTGTCCAGGATCGCCCTGGCCATGATCGCCGCTATGCCATAGATGCCAGCAAGATTGAGCGTGAGCTGGGCTGGGTCCCGCAGGAGAGCTTTCAGACAGGGATTCGCAAGACAGTATCCTGGTATCTGGAAAACCAGGAGTGGTGGCAGCGGGTATTGAGTGGTGACTACCGTCTTGGACGACTAGGTGCTGCTGGTGTGAATCATCAGGAGGGGGACTATCAGTGAAAGGCATTGTATTGGCAGGAGGGTCGGGTACGCGGCTTTATCCCATCACCAAAGGGGTGTCCAAACAACTGCTCCCGATTTATGACAAACCGATGATTTATTACCCGTTGTCGGTTCTGATGCTGGCGGGTATTCGAGATATTCTGTTGATCAGTACCCCAGAGGATATTTCTGCCTATAAGCGTTTGCTTGGCAATGGTTCAGAGTTCGGTGTATCTATAACTTACGCGGAACAACCTAGCCCTGACGGGCTGGCTCAGGCTTTCATCATTGGTGAAGAGTTTATTGGGTCAGATCCAGTATGCCTGGTGCTGGGGGATAATATTTTTTATGGCCAGGGCTTTAGCCCAATGCTCAAAACGGCTGCAGGGAGAGGTTCGGGTGCAACGGTTTTTGGTTATCAGGTAAAAGATCCTGAGCGTTTTGGCGTCGTCTCGTTTGATGAAAACAGGCGGGCAGTGTCGATTGAAGAGAAGCCGCTGAACCCTCAATCCTCCTATGCGGTAACAGGTCTCTACTTCTATGACAATGATGTCGTAGAAATGGCCAAGCAGGTTGTCCCTTCTCCCCGCGGCGAGCTGGAAATTACCAGCATCAACCAGGCCTATCTGGAGCGAGGTGATCTTAATGTCGAGCTGTTGGGACGGGGGTTTGCCTGGCTTGATACTGGCACACATGAGAGCCTGCTTGAGGCGGGGCTATTTGTAGAAACGATCGAGAAGCGGCAAGGCTATAAAATTGCCTGTCTGGAAGAAATTGCCTACAACAACGGTTGGCTGAGCAAGGAAGAGCTTCGACGCATAGGTCAGTCGCTAAGAAAGAACAGCTATGGCCAGTATTTGCTGAGTTTGGCGGAGGGCAGATTGTGAGTCTGGTGCAATGGATAGATTTTCCGTTGAGGGGTGATGATCGTGGGTCACTGATCGCTATCGAAGGGACCAGTAACGTGCCCTTCGGCATCGAACGAATATATTACATATTTGATACCAAGGCGGGCGTATCCCGTGGTTTCCATGCACACAAGGCTTTGCAACAGGTTGCTTTCTGTGTTTCCGGACGCTGTCGGATGCACCTGGATGACGGCGTCCAGCAGCAGGATGTCTGGCTTGATTCGCCAATCAGGGGGATATTTATTGACACCATGGTTTGGCACACCATGCATGATTTCAGTCAGGACTGTGTTCTCGTTGTATTAGCCAGTGCGCACTACGATGAGGGTGACTATATCCGTGACTACGAAGAGTTTCTCAAACAACGGGCTGTTATATGAATCTTGATGCCAAAACTATCCGTATGCGGCTGGTTGAAGAGGATGATGCAGAATTTATTCTGGCGCTGCGGCTGGATGAGAACTATGGGAAATATCTGTCCAGCACCGACGCCAGTGTCAGCAAACAACGTGAGTGGATTCGCCGCTACAAGCAGGATGAGCAGGCCGGTATACAGTACTATTTCATCATAGAGCGACAGGACGGTGTGCGCTGTGGGACGGTTCGTGTCTATGATTTTCGTGAAAATTCTTTTTGCTGGGGGAGCTGGATTCTCAATCAGGACAAGACACGTTATGCGGCCATAGAGAGTGCTTTTCTTATCTATAGGTTTGGATTCGAGGTTTTGGGGTTTGCCCAGTCCCACTTTGAAGTGATGAAAGATAACCAGCGTGTCATAGCCTTCCATGAAAAAATGGGTGCTGAGGTTGTTGGGGAAGATGAGCATAATCTGTACTTCACCATACAGAAGGCTGCGGTAGCAGAAAGCAAAAAAAAGTTGAGCAGCAAGATACAATGATACCTTTTTTAGATTTGCAGGCCGTAAATGCCTCGCTCCGCGAGGAGTTATTGAGTGCCGCAGCGCGCGTTATTGACTCGGGCTGGTACATTCAGGGCCAGGAACTCAAGGCCTTCGAGCAGGAGTTTGCGGCATACTGCGGTACACGGCATTGTGTAGGTGTTGCGAACGGGCTTGATGCGCTTATTCTTGTTTTGCGTGCCTGGAAAGCGCTGGGACGACTCAAGGAGGGGGATGAAGTCATTGTCCCTGCCAATACCTACATTGCCAGCATCCTGGCCATAACTGAAAATCGCCTGACTCCGGTTTTGGTAGAGCCTGATGAGCAGAGCTGCAATCTTTCTCCAAACAAGATTGCAGCTGCTATAACGCCGAATACAAAAGCCATTTTGGCGGTTCACCTGTATGGTCGGCTGGCTCCCATGGCTGACATCATGGCGTTGGCAGAAAAACACCAGCTTCTGGTGCTGGAAGATTCGGCCCAGGCCCACGGCGCCGCTATCGGTGAGAGAAGAGCCGGCAGTTGGGGGCATGCTTCGGGCTTCAGCTTTTATCCTGGCAAGAACCTCGGTGCATTGGGTGATGGCGGAGCTGTCACGACCAGTGATGATGACCTGGCTGAAGCTGTTCGTGCCATTGGCAACTATGGTAGCCAAAAGAAGTACGAGAATATTTATCAGGGTGTCAATAGCCGATTGGATGAGTTGCAGGCAGCGCTGCTGAGAGTCAAGCTGGTTCGTCTTGATCAGGATACCAATGCCAGGCGGAAGGTGGCGCAGCGTTATCTCTCCGGTATCAGCCATCCCTCGATTGCTCTGCCAGGCAGCAGTCAGTATTGGCTTGAATGTGCCGAGCAGCATGTGTGGCATCTGTTCATAGTGCGCTGTACTGATAGGCGCTCCTTGCAGGCGCATTTGCAGCAGCATGGCGTGCAGACCCTTGTTCACTACCCCATACCGCCACACTTGCAGCAGGCCTATAGCAGTTGGAACGGGTTGTCGCTACCGCTTACTGAAAAACTGCACGAGCAGGTTTTGAGTTTGCCCATCGGGCCTGCAATGACGAATGAGCAGGTAGAGTCAGTTGTGGCTGCCTGTAATGCATATGGCTGCTGAAATGTGTCTGGCAAATCAGGAAGTGGCATGAAGAGCATTGAGGATCAGGTGTCGGTGGGTGGACCTTTGGTCAGTGTGGTCGTGCCTTCATACAATCATGCGTCTTTCATTGAGGCCTGCCTGCAGAGTATCTTTGCACAGGACTATGCCAATAAGCAGGTGATAGTCATTGATGACGGCTCGACCGATGACAGCCGAGAGTTGTTGCAACGATTGCAGGGCGATTACCCGTTCAAGCTGTATGTGCAAGCTAATCAAGGTCTGTTGAGCACGCTCAATCGGGCGCTGGCATTGGCTGAAGGCGACCTCTTTGTCCCTATTGCTTCAGATGATGTGATGCTGCCTGGCCGACTCAGTCGGCAGGTTGAGCACATGCATTCGCACCCTCAGGTGGCTATCTGCGGCGGAAATATTGTGCCTATTGCTGAAAATGGTGAAAGGTTGCCGCACAAGTATCGTCATCGGCCCGCTCGGCGCCTGGATTTTCGTGCAGTTTTCAGTGGCACGGTAGCGGGTGCGCCTGCTCCCAGCATGATGCTACGTACAGATGTTGTTCGTAACGTAGGTGGTTACGACGAGACCATGCGCATTGAAGACCTGTTAATGATGCTCAAGGTTACCAGAGCCGGTTACTTTATCGATGTACTGGAGGACGATCTGGCCTTTTATCGGGTACATGATGGCAACATGCATTCTCGTCTGGAGTTTATGTTCGATGAGGTATTACGGATATATGATTTGTATGCCGACGATCAGGATTATCAAGCGGTGTGTATCAAGCATTTCAAATCCTATTTTATGAAAGCAGCCAAAGCTGATCGCAGGCTAGCCTTGAAGATACTAAGGCGCATTCCGCTTAGGAGTATGGATTTGAAGGTACTGAGAGGAGTATTACGGATGCTGGTAAAGTATTGAGAGGCATTTATGTGTAGAAGTTTCGTAATTGCTCCATCAACCCCACTACCTTACAGGGTGCAATGATAGGCGGTTTACACAGCTTTATTTAAAGTCTCTAGGTATGTTTTTATCATTTTTCTAAGTTTAAATTTTTTAGATCGCTTTGCTACTGATGTTATTTGAAATTCAATTTTTCTAGCTGAGATCAGCTGTACCCAGCTGTAATGACCCAGCGGAATTTGCACACTCAAGCCGCTAATTGTTGGTAAATCGTACTGGGTGTTTTCATCCCCAGTGCCTGATGAGGGCGCTGCTCGTTGTAGTACTTGAACCACGCCCTCAAGGTTTGCCTGGCTTCATCCAGTGTCTGGAAGTTATGAAGCCAGAGACACTGCTCTTTCACAGTTCGGATCAGTCGCTCAACCATCCCGTTCTGCTGCGGGGTGTGGGGACGGATGAACTCCTGTTTCAGACCGTATTGGTACACCGTCCGAGTGTAATGCCGAGAGGTAAATACCAGGCCGTTGTCACTACGCAGCGTGATCGGATCCTGAGCCCTGCCCAGCGTGCCGTACCGGGTAATGAGCGCCTCCTCCAGTGCTGCTTCAGCTGCCTTGGCGTTGCCGCTGGGGCTCAACCGCCAGCCAAGTGCCTCTCGGGTATAGCAGTCCATAACGATGGTCAGGGCGCACCAACGGTGAACCGGACCACACCAGACACGTGCAATGTCTGTTGCCCAGCGCTCATTCGGGCGCGAGGCCACCGAAGGTAATGCCTGCACCCGGGGGCGGGCTCCACTGCGGCGCTTGCGCACCTGCCAGCCCTTGATCTGGAACAGGCGCTGGATGGTGTTCTTGTTCTCACCCAACAGCCAGGCAACGGTACGGTAG
>NZ_FOUA01000014.1 GCF_900114735.1 Halopseudomonas bauzanensis
AGAGGGGCTGCTCCTAGTACGAGAGGACCGGAGTGGACGAACCTCTGGTGTTCCGGTTGTCACGCCAGTGGCATTGCCGGGTAGCTACGTTCGGAAAAGATAACCGCTGAAAGCATCTAAGCGGGAAACTTGCCTCAAGATGAGATCTCACCGGGGACTTGATCCCCCTGAAGGGCCGTCGAAGACTACGACGTTGATAGGCTGGGTGTGTAAGCGTTGTGAGGCGTTGAGCTAACCAGTACTAATTGCCCGTGTGGCTTGACCATATAACGCCCAAACAATTTGGGCCATGGCCTGACACATTGATTGATCGACAAGCTGGAACGGCACGAGATTACAAACCGGCCTTGTCAAACGACTATCACTTTTCCCACCCTTTCGTTGTGTGGACTCAACACCCACCCGACAACCGAATTGCTTGACGACCATAGAGCATTGGAACCACCTGATCCCATTCCGAACTCAGCAGTGAAACGATGCATCGCCGATGGTAGTGTGGGGACTCCCCATGTGAGAGTAGGTCATCGTCAAGCGCTATACCGAAACGCCCCGATCTGGAAACAGGTCGGGGCGTTTCTCTTTGCGCAAAAGGCCCAGACCTGCTGGGAATGGCCTTGGCCGCGATGGGCTGGCCGACAAGCTCCGCGCCCAAGGCCGCTCCTGCGCAAGTTGCGAGTTATCTATAACCTGAACAGCATTGTTACATTCTCGTTCATAAAGCCATGACAGCGCGTTATCATGCGCAGTTCATTTCCAACGATCGACACCTCCATGCTAGCTGCGTTATTCAAGATGATGTCCGATGGGCAATTTCATTCCGGCGAAGAGCTGGGCAGGGCTCTTGGCGTCAGCCGGGCGGCGGTCTGGAAGTCGCTGAAGCGGCTGGAAGATCAAGGGTTCCCTATTCAGCGCATACGCGGCAAGGGCTATCGCATTCCACGCGGAGCCGTCCTGCTGGACCTTGCGGAGATTGCCGCGGCGCTGCCTGCTGATATGGCGGAGCGGATTGAATGGCAGTTGCTAGACACTGTTGACTCGACCAATGCCCAGTTGCTCAAACAGCTCTCCATGAAAGAACCTCGAGCGCTCGCCTGTGTTGCCGAACAGCAGCTGGCGGGTAAGGGGCGCCGGGGTAGAGAGTGGGTCAGCCCTTATGGTCAGAATATCTACCTGTCACTGGCGTTGCCGTTCTCCGGTGGGGCGCAGAAGCTGGAGGGGCTTAGTCTGCTGGTTGGTCTCGTGCTGGTGGAGACGCTCGAGAGTTGTGGTTTTCGCAATTGCGCCTTGAAATGGCCCAACGATGTGCTGTTGGGTGGGCGCAAGCTGGCGGGCATTCTCATCGAGCTTGCTGGCGACCTGACCTCTGACTGCGTAGCGGTCATCGGTGTGGGTATCAATGTATTGATGAATGATGCTGCTGCGGCAATCGACCAGGCCTGGACCTCGCTGCTGTTGTCCCGTCAGGACGGTACGCTGAACCGCAATCTGCTGATCGCCGAATTCATCCGGCGACTGTTCGAGGCGGTGGCGGTATTTCGTGAGGCGGGTTTTGCGCCTTTCGTCGAGGAGTGGCAGCGACATGATGCCTGGTATGGCCAGCCGGTTGTTGTCCGTACTGGTGCCGTCATCACCGAGGGGGTCGAGCGGGGCGTCGATCAGCGGGGGGCGCTGCGACTTGATGTAGCCGAGGGCCAGGTATTGCTCAATGGCGGTGAAGTAAGTTTGAGGCTGAGTCATGATTCTTGAGCTGGACTGCGGCAATACGCTGATCAAGTGGCGTTTACTCGATCGTGAAGGGCGTGTCAGAGATGGTGACATGGCGCCCGACCTGGTCGAGCTTCAGCGTCTGCTTGGCGGACAGGAGCGCGAGATTCACGGTTGCCGGTTGGTTAGTGTGCGCTCGGCAGAAGAGACGCAGGTCATTGTGGATCAGCTGACGAGCTGGCTCAAGCGTCACCCCATGCTCGCCCGTCCCGGGCTGCAGCTAGCCGGGGTAAGCAATGGCTATATTGATGCAGCGCGTCTGGGCATGGATCGGTGGCTGGCGTTGGTGGCAGGATATCAACTGTGCCGGCGTGCCTGTGTGGTAATTGATCTTGGGACCGCTGTGACCACCGACTTCGTCGATGCGCAGGGTCGTCACCTCGGTGGCTACATCGCACCAGGAAGCAAGCTGCTGCGCAGCAGTCTTCTCAATCACACCCGCCTGATCCGCTATGACCGGGGAGCACATGGTGACTTGCGCGAGCCGCGGCCGGGGACCAGCACGGCTGAGGCTGTGGAGTTCGGTTGTGAATTGATGTTATCCGGCTTTGTGCGTGAGCAACTACGTATCGCGCAGCAACTGCTGGGCGACGATCCAGCAGTGATTCTGACTGGGGGCGATGCTGCCGGCATGAAGGAGGTATTGCCGGAAGGGTGCCAGGTGATCGGTGATCTGGTGTTCCGCGGGCTGGCCCTGGCGTGCCCCATGGAGTTCAGTCCGTGAAATATCTTTTTCTGTCATTGGCGCTTCTCAATATTCTCTATGCGCTGTGGCAGCTGCAGGATAATAAGCTGATGGTGGGCGCGCCAGACGAGCCTGCCGTCCCCTCAGTGCCAATGGCTGCCCCAGAGCCTCCCCCCGCTGTAGCTGAGTCGGAGCCACCCCGACCTGATCCTGGTACGGCCGCTCTTTGTGTGGCGCTGGGCAGGTTTCCTGGGCTGGCCGAGGCCGAGCAACTGCGCCAGCGGCTGTTGGCGCTGGATATTGAATCCAGGTTGCAGACCAGGGACGTGGTCATGGGAGTGGATTATTGGCTGGTGATGCCAGTAGTGGGTGGCGAGCGGCATGCAGTCATCCAGCTGTCAGCGCTGCAGGAGCAAGGTATTGATAGCTTCCTGATTACGCGGGGGGAGATGGCTGGTAGCTTGTCGCTGGGTGTTTTCGCCCGGGAGGATTACGCCCAGGTAAGGCAGGAGCAGTTGCAGCATTTAGGCCATGACGTGCGCCTGCACGCGCTCAATAAAAAAGAGCAGCAGTATGTGGTCGAAGTAGGCAGCAAGGCCAGGCGTCTGGTGGATCAGGCAATGCTGACCCGGCTGCGAGCGGACTTTCCCGGACTGCAACATCAATATCAGCCATGCGCAGGCGTTGCCAACACGGGGCGTATCCCATAGAATGGCGCCCGCTCCAATGCAGCGCCCCGGGAAAACCGGAGGGGATGCGATGGAGCAATGCCCTGAAACAACACAAGTCGCGGTTTTTTCTAAGAAAAGTGTTGACAGGGTGGCGCCAAGTGAAGAAAATGGCGCCTCTTTTACGGAGGGGTTCCCGAGCGGTCAAAGGGATCAGACTGTAAATCTGACGGCTTAGCCTTCGAAGGTTCGAATCCTTCCCCCTCCACCAGATTTAGTATTGCCGGGCAAGATGCTCTTGGCGGGTATAGTTCAACGGTAGAACCTCAGCCTTCCAAGCTGATGGTGCGGGTTCGATTCCCGCTACCCGCTCCAGTCCGGTAATGCGACGGTGTAAGCTCATGTAGCTCAGTTGGTAGAGCACACCCTTGGTAAGGGTGAGGTCAGCGGTTCAAATCCGCTCATGAGCTCCAATATCAAGGCAGATATGCAAATATCTGCCTTTTATTTAATGGTCGCGTGACTCGCGCATTGCACTCAGCAGAGGGGATCTCTCGATGGCTAAAGAGAAGTTCGAACGCAGCAAACCGCACCTGAACGTGGGTACCATCGGTCACGTTGACCATGGCAAAACCACTCTGACCGCTGCTCTGACCCGCGTTTGCGCCGAAGTATTCGG
>NZ_FOUA01000007.1 GCF_900114735.1 Halopseudomonas bauzanensis
TGAGCTAACCAGTACTAATTGCCCGTGTGGCTTGACCATATAACGCCCAAACAATTTGGGCCATGGCCTGACACATTGATTGAACGACAAGCTGGAACGGCACGAGATTACAGTGACCTCCTTGTTAAGCGACTATCACTTTTCCCACCCTTTCGTTGTGTGGACTCAACACCCACCCGACAACCGAATTGCTTGACGACCATAGAGCATTGGAACCACCTGATCCCATTCCGAACTCAGCAGTGAAACGATGCATCGCCGATGGTAGTGTGGGGACTCCCCATGTGAGAGTAGGTCATCGTCAAGCTTCAAATAAGAAACCCCGCCAGCTGGCGGGGTTTTTTTTTGGCCCGAAATCGTCATCTTGCCGTTCGCCTTTTGCGTTGAACTTGCTCCCCAGCTTCTATTCAAACCTGAGAGATCGGTTATGGGAGAAAGCTCGATGATTATCACGTCTTGTACTCCGCCACCAATGATGGAAGGGCTGGATATGAAGATGTTTGTCTCGCCGAAGGACCGTCTGGATTTCTACCGCAAAGAGATTCACCATGAGGCGAACAATTTATCTGCTCGGACCAACGCCTATCTGACTGCCCAATCGTTTCTCGTAATTGCTTATGCCTCGTCGATGGCCAATACGAATCCGGAATGGGGGCCGATATTTACTTTGATAATCCCTCCGATGTTAGCGCTCTTTGGTGTGTTGAGCTCAATGAGTGCTTGGCCGGGGATTCAGGCGGCCTGCGATATTATTAACCACTGGCATCGGAAGCAGACGGATCTTTTGAGCTGCCAGCCAGAAATAGGTCCGGCTTATGACGACGCCCCGCTTTTTTCGAGCTGGGAATCTTCCTACCAGGGACAAAGCAAGGCGCTGATATTCTCCAAGCGAACGCCCTGGCTATTCTCGGCTTTTTGGCTGTTCCTAGGCCTCTTCGCACTGATTATTCAACTTCTGTGAATCTTACGTTGCGATTAGCCTGCCTGATTGTCTGAACAAGCTTAGGGCAGGATAGTCTCTATGGAGTGTCCCGACTTAAATTATGTTCACGTGGAGGTTTACCCCATGAATACAGAATTCGAGGCGTGTATCCGAGCTTGCAACAAGTGTGCGGTCGCATGCGAAACCTGTGCGTCAGCCTGCCTTCAGGAAAACAACGTGGCAATGATGGCTGACTGCATACGTCTGGATAGAGATTGCGCCGATGCATGCCGTATGGCGGCGGCGCTCATGGCGCGCGAAAGTGTTTATGCCGGAGCATTCTGCAATCTGTGTGCGAAAATTTGCGATGATTGCGCAAAAGAGTGCGCCAAACATGATGCAGAACACTGCCAGGACTGCGCTGCGCTGTGCCATGAGTGCGCCGAAGAGTGTCGTCGCATGGCTGCATGAGACGTTCTACAGCAAGGGGCTCATAAAGAACATCAGCCGCTCCAGGGCTCTGGGGGCTTTGCCACGCAAGGCCCAGCGCTCGGGCTGCAGACGTTCGCTGGATATCTCATAACGGCGTAGCAGCGCCCCGATGGAAGTACAGCTATCCGGGGTGAAGAGAGCAACGGTCAGTTCGAAGTTGAGCTGAAAGCTGCGGATATCCAGGTTGACGCTGCCGACCAGTGCCAGCTTCTCATCCATCAACATCGCTTTGGTGTGCAATAGCCCGCCGTCAAACAGCAGGATTTGCACGCCAGCTTCGAGCAGGACGTCAAAATAGGAGCGGCTGGCCCAGCCTACCATCAGAGAGTCGTTCTTGCGCGGCAGCAGCAACTTGACTTCCACACCCCGGTTCGCCGCTTGGCACAATGCTTCCAGTACTGCTTCCGACGGCACGAAATAGGGGGTGCTGATGATGATGCTCTTATTGGCGCGGTAGATGCTCGCCAATACTGTCTGGTTGATCAGGTTACCCAAGCCGGGGCCGGAGGGGATGATCGTCAACCACTGGCTTGGCAAGCCAGCCCTGTCGGCGAGGGAGGGGAAACAACGCTCTCCGGTTTCGACTTCCCAGTCCCAGGCGAATACTTTTGCCAATCCCGCAGCCGCCTCGCCATCCAAACGCAGCATCATGTCAATCCATTGGCCTACTTGCGCTTCCTGCTTGAAATGAGCGGGATCGGCCATGTTCATCGATCCGGTGTAGGCAATCAGGTCATCGATCACGATTAACTTACGATGCAGCCGTAAATCTATCCGCTGGGCCAGAGCGCGGAGCAGGCGAACCGGTAATGCTGGAACCACTTTGATGCCCGCCTGCACCATGGCCGTACGCCAGACAGAACGGAAAAAGCCGCGGCTGCCGGCATGATCGATAAGCAGCTTCACCTCGACACCACGCAGGCTGGCGGCGATCAGCTCCCGGGCTACGTCATCGACCAGCCCGCCCGGATGCCAGATATAGGTTTCCAATACAATGCATTGCTGCGCGTTACGAATATCCTGGATCACACGTGCGAATATGTCTTCGGGGGTGTCGAGAATCTCCAGACCTTCGTAACTGAGCGCGCCGATGCCCACCTGCGTCGTCATCAGGCGGTTGATCGCCAAGCTCAGATCCCCGCCGGGGAGGGGAGAGCTACTGTCCTGAAATTGGGTGGTGAGGTTGGTCAGGTAAGGTTCGACCATGGCGGTGGAGCGAGCCGCACGTTGCCGGCCGAGATTGAGCTCACCAATCAGGAGATACAGCGCTGCGCCGAGAAAAGGCAGGATATAGATGACGAGCAGCCAGGCAAGGGTGACGCTGACCGGACGGCGCTGGGCGATGATGCGAATAGTGACGGAGGCAGTGAGCAGCCAGTAGAACCCCGCCAGAGCCCAGCCGAGGATGCTGTGCAGATAGGAGGTGTCGATCAAAGGCAATTATCCGGTTTTGGCAGTCCAGCCAGCTTGCTGGCTAGTCGGGCGGGGCTGCCCGGGAACAGTGATAATAGATAGAGACTGCTTCCCTTGTCCTTGCCCAGCTCCTGAGCAATGTACTTGACCAGCGGGCGCATGGCGGGGGAGAGCTGGTATTGAGCGTAAAACCGACGCAGAGCATGGATCACTTCGAAGTGAGCTGCTGTCATCTCCAGACCTTCCTGCTCCGCCAAGGCTTGGGCAACATCATCGGACCAGTCTGCGAGATCAACCAGGAACCCGTCCTTGTCGAGCGCCACTTCTCGCCCGTCCACCAACAGGCTCACCAACTCACCACCTTGGCATGCTCCGTACACAAAGCCACCATCATCTGATAGTCGATCACCTCGATGCGGCTGGAAATATCATCCAGAGCGACGCCCCGGCCCAGCAGGTCGCTCTCCAATGTATACAGGCTTACGCTTGCGGGTAGGTATTCCAGTGCATTGCGGCCGGACGTGCCAGGTAACAGCGTATAGACCGCATCTTCAATCAACAATAAGCTCTGGTCGGCATTGATCGCCCGCAGACAACTGGCGAACCGGGAATCGGCATGCGGCGAGTGACGGAGTATGTGCAGCATGGGGGCATCCTATGGACAGGTCAGAGCGTCAGGATCTGATCGTAATGTTCAATTAGCGTGGCAATCTCAGCATTGTTCACAACACGCGCTTCCAACAGGCATTGGCTGGCCTGCAGGCCTCGCTCCCCGAGCGAATGCTGACACACCAGGACATCCTCCACGCCAAATAGCGGTAGGGCTTGCAGGTTCGCGGCCAGCGATTTCTGGCCTATCTGGGCGGCGTCTTGGCCCCGCATCAATTGAAAGACCCCATCGTCCATGAACAGAATACCGCAAGGCACATCAAAAGCGGCTGCGGCAAGCGCCACATCCAGGGCCTCACGGGCGGCGTGCCGAGTGGGGGCATGGCGACTGATGATCAACAGGCTTTTCATGTCAGGTTCCAAAGGTCACGGCTCGATCGGCACTCTGCAGAGCATCTACCCATTGCCCAAGCCCTGATAGTTCCCAGGGGGCAGCGGTATTGGCCGCGGGGCGCTCCCAGCGCTGTGCTTCAGCCTTATCGAGCACGCCACGCCTGAGGGCGGCCGCAATGCAGACGACGGCGTCCAATCGATGCTCGGTAATGAATTGACGCCACTCGGCTGTAATATCCTGCTCATCCTGCGGCTGGACGCCAAGCAGCGAGGCGAGATGAACCGCCTCGCGATAGAAGAATAAATGGCTGATCTGGTGTCCGGAAGACAAAACGGCCCGCGCAAATTCGAGTGCGCTTCGAGCCGCCGGGTCTTGCGGGCCAGCTAACAGGGCAATGGCAAATTTCATGAATCCGACCCAGTGAAAACAAAGAAGGCCCGCCAACTGGCGAGCCTCCGGAGTATAACCAAAACCGCTGAATCAGTCGTTGCTGAAAATGCCCAGCAACTGCAGCAGGCTCAGGAACAGATTGTAGATCGATACGAACAGGGTGATGGTCGCCATGATGTAGTTGTCTTCACCACCATGGATGATGGCGCTGGTCTGGTACAGAATGACCGCGGACGAAAACAGCACAAAGCCCGCAGAAATAGCCAGCTGAAGCCCGCTGATCTGAATGAAGAAGCTGGCGACCACAGCGCACAGCAGGACGACGAAGCCGGCCATGATGAAGCCAGACAGGAAGCTGAAGTCCTTGCGGCTCAGGATCGCATACGCGGACAGACCGAAAAACACCAGCGCTGTCATGCCCAGAGCCATGGTGACCAACTGGCCGCCGTTGGGCAACGACAGGTAGGCATTGAGGATAGGGCCGAGGGTATATCCCAGGAAACCGGTAAAGACGAAGGTGCTGATCAAGCCCCAACCGGAATTGCGCAACTTGGCCGTCAGGAACAGCAGGCCATAAAAGCCGACCAGGGTAATAATCAGACCCGGGTGGGGCAGATTGAGACTCATGGAAGTGAAGGCGACCAGAGCACTGAATGCCAGGGTCATGGCGAGCAGCGAGTAGGTGTTGCGGAACAGCTTGCTGACCTCTACCTCACTTACCCCTGTATGTTGCAGTGTGTTGCGCTGTTGCATTTGCATGGTTCATTGGCTCCAGTGGTTGCAGTACGGACATCCTTCTTCGTGATCATACCCGTTCATATCGACCTGGCAACACCGGCAGGTTCTAAAAACGTTACCTGATGCGTCTTTTTCCATTGACTGCCTACGAGTTTCCGGTAGTATTGCCCGCCGTGGAGGGATGGCAGAGCGGTTGAATGCACCGGTCTTGAAAACCGGCGAAGGTGAAAGCCTTCCCAGGGTTCGAATCCCTGTCCCTCCGCCACATTATGCCCTCAAAGCCCCGCACTCCGGGGCTTTGTTGTTTTTGTGATCTTCTGTACCTCTAATCATCACCGCTTGACCGTTTCCCATCTTTTAAGGGGATACCCAGCTCTTGATATCAGGCTGATGCCAGCTTGCGGATTGCGCCAATGGTGCTCGGCCCATTGAAGGGTTTCACGATCCAACCCTTGACGCCAGCAGCCTTGCCACGCTCCTTCATTTTGGGACAGCTTTCGGTAGTCAACATGATGATGGGCGCTGAGCTGCGCAGTTCACTGCGGGATTTTTCGGCCATGGTCAGACCATCCATATTAGGCATGTTGACGTCGCAGATCACCAGGCGGATATCCTGATGGCGCTTCAACTGCTCCAGCCCTTCACGGCCATCCTGAGCAGTGACCACCTGCAAACCGTTTTGTTGGAGGAAGCCCGCAACATCGTTGCGCACGGTGGCTGAATCATCGACAACCAGAACAAGTGACATGACATTCTCCTGTGAATGCGCTGAATGAATCCAGGTACTGCTTTTGGCCGGTGATGGCCTAGAATAATTCGAGTTCGCCCAGTGCCTGGGGCTCGGGCGTGTTCAACTCCAGTGACGACAGGCTCCATGTTTCACCGACCTGCAGCGGCACCATACAGGCATGCAGGACTATGCCATTGGCATCGACACAGCGTACCGCCAGTGCCGGAGCGCCGTCTTCCTGCAAATAGGCCACGCATCCTAACGGCAGGGCACTGGGGGTCGACATACCCAGTTCGGGGATGCTCTGGCTCAGTTGGCGTTTGAAGGTGCCACACAGGTTATTGGCCAATTCTTGAAGGTGGTCATCGTCCATCGAGGTGGTGGCCTCGGTGTTGTCCGCCGATAGACAGATCAGGCTCCGAAAGTTGTAACCGCTCAAGGTCAACATGATCAGTCGGGCGTCCTCACAGTGCTGCTGGGACATCCAGTCGTCGGTGGATACCGGATGCACGCCACTCAGGCTGGTGACGCAGCCCGATACACTGGTGCTGAGCAGGGTGAGTAGCTGTTCGCTGGTCTGTGCGCTGATCATGGGAATGTACTCAAGCGGCCAGGGAAGATGGTTGCTGCCGCGACTGCTCACTCAGGCGCTCCAGGTTCTGTCGAATATCCTGTATTGCGGTATGTATCATGCGGCTGGCCGCCTGGATATCCTGGAAGGTACCGGTGGTGATCACCGCATTTTGCAGCAGGCGCTGGCGATAACCGTCATTCAGCGCCTCAGAGCGATGCGCCAGTATCCGAACCTCATCGGCAACAATTGCAAACCCGCGCCCATTCTCACCGGCCCGTGCTGCCTCAATGCTGGCATTCAGAGCCAGCAGAATGGTCTGTTTGACGATACCGGTGAACTCCTGGCTTTCACTCTGCATGGCCTGGTTGTGTGCCATGAGTTCATCCAGGCGACCATTCCAGCGATCAAAGGCGTGCACAATCTGCCCGAGCCGATCAATATCGTCACCCAGATCAAGCCACTGCCGATTGAGCTGCTGCGCCTGCTGATACTGCTCCTGCACGGCCTGATAGCGACCGTCCTGCAAGCCATGAGCGTTATCTCGTTCCTTACGAAGGGCTGACAGTTGCTGGTCGTGATCGTGCTGTTGAGCATCAATCTGCTGCAACAGTTGCTGCTCCCGGGTCTTCAGGGACTGCAATTGCGCTGTCTGCTCATGATTGCTGGCCGCCAACGTTGTCAGCTCTGTCAGTACGGTGCGTTGCTTATCCGTCAGGACGATCAAACACCGACGCTGCTGGTAGTAATACCAACCCACCCCAGCCAACAACACGGTCTGCAACAGCAGCAGGGTTACGAGAAACACAGCCGGCACCTCATTGAAATGATCAGGAAGTTTGACAGGCCGTCATGCTAAACAGCGGGTGATGTCACTTTGATGACCGCAAGGGCAAATGATGGCTTATGGCCAATAGGGCGAGCTCCATCAGCCTGTCACGTAGCGGAAATGTAGTGGTATTACTATGCCATCAAATACATGACCTGGTAGCCTGGAAATGACGCCCAATACCGCCGCACTGAGCAGTCCCCACAGCCTGGATAGCAAGACGTCGGGCATGACTGAAAACACTACTGAAGAACGCCGCTTCTATACTCCCGAGGATCGACTGCACCAGCTGCGGGATTACGGTACAGCATCGATCCACCGGGCGCTGGAAACCATTCGTCCGGTGTCCATCGAGAGTGACATGCTGCAGGTGCTGGAAGTGTTTCGTGGCCATCAGCAAGAACACTTTTTTCCTGTTCTTGACTTGGCCGGTACCCCGCTGGGGCTGATCCGCGAGCGGAGTCTGAAGAGCTATGTCTATTCCCGTTACGGTATGGCACTACTGTCCAACCGCGGGCAGCCTCGTCAACTGGACAGTTTCCTGACGTCCTGCCCGAGTGCGGAGATCGACGCCACTATCGAGCAGGTACTGCAGGCCGCCCATGCTGTGCCCGGCACAGAAGGGGTGCTGATTACCGCAGGCGGTCGTTATATTGGTTTCATTCGTGCGTCTGCGCTGGTGGAGATGGCCCACGAGCAGCAGATGGAGATCATTCGTCAGCATAATACCGAGCTGGATCAGAAAAACCGCGAGATCCAGGCTGTCTTGCAAAACATGCGACAGGGGATCTGTACCATTCTGCCGGACTTGACCCTGCACACCGACTTCTCCGCGCATCTGTCCAGTATTCTGGAGCAGGAGGAGCTGGCAGGGGCTGCGCTGATGGATACATTATTCAAGCACAGCGAACTCGGCCCGGACGCCCTGCAGCAGATCGAGGCAGCGTTAATGGCTGTGCTCGAACAGGATGCCTTCATGTTCGACTGCAACGCCCATCTGCTGCCGACAGAAGTCACGGTCACGCTTGCCGGTCAGCGCAAGATTCTCGAGCTGCATTGGAACCCGATGCTGAATGAGCAGGACGAAGTCAGCCGGCTGATGCTGGTCGTACGCGACCTCAGCCGCATGCGCGAACTGCAACAGCAGGCCGATCAACAGCAGCATGAATTGCAGATCCTGAGTGAAATCCTCGCTGCTGGTGAATCACGTTTCACCGCTTTCATGGATGCCAGTGAACAGCAACTGGCTGTTTGCCGACAGTTGCTCGACAGCACTCAGGACGTGATTGCTGATGAGGCCCAGACCATCCTGTACCGCCAACTGCACACCATCA
The DNA here is from genome assembly GCF_900114735.1 of Halopseudomonas bauzanensis. Taxonomy (GTDB): domain Bacteria; phylum Pseudomonadota; class Gammaproteobacteria; order Pseudomonadales; family Pseudomonadaceae; genus Halopseudomonas; species Halopseudomonas bauzanensis. The sequence continues at coordinate 8,423 of NZ_FOUA01000007.1, forward strand.
AAGGGAATGCCCGGACTCTGGGGCTGATGGCTGTGACCGACAGCCTGCATGATGCCGAGCAGGTTCTACAGGCCAGCCGTGATTCGGGGGCTGACGTGTCAGTCAGCGCACTGCAACAAGCCTTGCATCAGGTCAGCCATGACTTCAGCCAGTACCACTTGCTCTATACCAGCCGCCTGCAAGGATTTGGCCGCGACCGGGATACGCAGATCGTCAGCAATACTCTATGGCAGCAACTGGAACAACTGGCCAGCCAGCGTCGAGACAGCGAGCTACTGGCGCTACTGCAACAGGCCAGCGGCAGCAACCTCAACGCCATGCTGAGCGCGTTGGGGGAGAGCTTGAGCGGAATTGCCAATGAGCTGGACAAGCCTGCGCCGCAGTTGATCATCGGCCCGGCACTGGCTGATTGTCATCTGAGTAACAAACAAGCCCAACGGCTGAGTGACGCAATGGTGCATATACTGCGTAACTGTCTCGATCATGGTATTGAGCCGGCCGCCGAGCGCCTGGCAATGGGCAAGCCTGGCGCTGGTACTGTTCATGTCGATGGGGGCACAGACGGAAAGTACATCACCTTGCGTGTCAGCGACGATGGACGCGGCCTGGCTTTGCAACGCCTACGTAGCAAAGCTATCGGGGCAGGGCTGTTGCGAGACGATGAAGTAGTCAGCGACGACGAGATTGCTGAGCTTATGTTCCACTCCGGCCTGAGCACCGCGGGGCAAGTGTCCATGGTGTCCGGCCGTGGCGTGGGTATGGATGCAGTACGCAGTGGCCTGGCCGAGATCGGAGGTAGTATCGACTTGGTTTGGGCCGGGGCGGGCAACGACGTTGGCTACCGGCCTTTCAGCCTGGTCATTTGTTTGCCTGAAGCGTGCGGGGGTCTCCCCGTCGCGTAGCCCATGGCTTGGCAGCCCTCCGCCACTTTTCCCCTCCCAAAGCTCCGTTGATCGGGGCTTTGTTGTTTTTGATGGTCCCGTTCCGATACTCCTTCAGCCATTTTCCTGCAAACTAATCTGCACTTACCTCATGACGTCCGGTCAAACCCAACGCACTATTTTCAATCATGAGAAGGAGTCCTTTATGCGACTGACGTACTTGTTGGTTCCTGCCTTTGCTTTGATGCTGGCTGGCTGTGGTCCAGATGACAATGATCGTACCAATGAAGAAAATGCCATGCCGCCATCGGCTGAGCCGCAAAGCAATATGGGGCAGCCTGCGGATGACGGGATGAACAGCACAGCACCTGCGACCGGAACAGACACTACTCAATAAAGGGTAGGCATCTCCGGAGCAACCGCTCCGGAGGCTCTGCTGATGCCTGCTGCTTAAGAGCGCGAATAGCACCTATACTGTAAGCTGTTTGCGGCAGGAAGCATAAATGGGCGAAATCGGTAGAGTTGAAAGCGAGCCGGCTATGGCACGACCATCAGGCCCGCTCTGGATTGCAGTCTCGGTTCTGGTGCTCATTCTCATGGCGTACTGTTGGCTGCTGATTGAGAACCAACGATCGCAGCTGGCTTATGCCGAGCAGCAGTTGGAGTTGCGGGCAGAGCAGACCTCCGAAGCACTGGCGATGCAGATCCACGTGTTGATGGCTGGCCTGGACTACCTGGGTGATAGCCTGGTCGCGCAATATCTTGATGGCCTGGATCAGTTTGATGCGGCGGTCAGAACCGCCATCGATACCTATGAAGATGGCACCATCCTTCAGGTATCGGTGGCTGACTCTACCGGAGAGATTATTTACAGCACTCTGGCACCCTCAGGAGGAAACGCACAGACGCCGATCTCGATCGCCAACCGGGAGCATTTTCGCGTACATGCCGAAGGGCGTGCGCCAGCATCGGGGCTGTATATCAGTGATCCGGTGCTTGGGCGTTTATCAGGCAAATGGTCCATTCAGTTCGCACAGCCGTTGCGGAGTGAAGGTGTATTTGCCGGTGTTTTGGTGGTATCGGTATCGCCTACCTTTATTTCTCGCTATTTCCAGAAAGTCTTCCCCATACTGGCAGTGACGTTGCGCTGTTGTTTAATGAGCGCAGCTATTATCTGGCTCGCTCAACCCGGCAGGACGAGATCATAGGGAACCAGGTATCCGGTGCGTTGCAGGCCAGCATGGCCACGGGGGCGGGTGGTGGCAAATACCGCTTGGCTCCCGCCTGGGATGGTATCAATCGTGATTATGCCTGGCGCTGGGTCGATGACTATCCGCTCGCGATCAGCGTCGGCCTGGATCGAGAGACGGCGCTGTCACCGGTTACTGACCGTTTCACCAAGAGCCGGTTCTGGACTGCGGTCAGCACGCTGGCAATTCTCCTGGCGGCGCTATCAATCGCCGTGCTGATGGGGCGACTGCGTTTCGAACAGCGGAATCTGGCTTGGAACGAGGAGCGTTTGAGCCGGTTGTTAGCCCAAGTGCCCGGCGCGGTTTATCAATTCCGTCGATGGCCTGATGGCACGTCCGAGATGGTGTATATCAGCCAGGGTATCGAGACTTTGATTGGACTCTCGCCCGCACAGGTAATCAAGGATCTGCCTGAGATATTCGACATCATCCACCCGGAAGACCGGCCCGAGGCGATTGCTCTTATTGCCGAGTCGGCTGCACAACTGACCCCTTGGGACATCAAGTTCAGACTGTTATTCCCCAATGGCGAAATCCGCTGGGTTGCTGGTTATGCCAACCCGCAGCCGGACGTCGCCGGCAGCGTTCTCTGGCATGGCTATATTCACGATATAAGCCGCCAGCATGCGATCAATGACAGATTGCGCGACAGCACGGCGCGGCTGCGCCTGACCATCGATGCGGTACATGACGGGCTCTGGGAATGGCATCTGGTGGATGACACCCTGTATTTCGATGAGCGTTGCATGCGGATGCTGGGGCATGAGCACGATGACCGCGCAACGACTTTCGCGCATTGGTACGAACAGGTGCACCCTAACGACAGAGCTTCTCTGGATAAGGTGATCAATGAGGTTTCCAGGGGAGAAATGTTCCGTCTGGAGTTGCGTCTTCGTACAGCCACCGGCGATTGGTTGTGGACTGAAATCCGGGGCAGGGCGGTGGAGGACGAGAAAGGCAAGCGGGTACTCGGCACGCAGAGCGATATCAGCCAGCGAGTGACAGAAGCCCAGCTGCGTAACGCCTTGCTGGATAATAACGCCGCGGCCATTTTGCTCGTGGGGCCGGATCACCGGATACGCCTGGCCAACCGCCGGGCGAAGGAGCTATTTGCCGGTGGGCGCCCACTAAAACGTATTCCTTTCCGTCAGCTACAGGGCGGTGAAGAAGGTGCTGACGACTTGTTGGAACAGGTTGAACTGCTGCGTCAGAACAAAGGCGCAGTAGAGGCGGAGCATCCCTTCCCTGATGCCAATGGCCAGCTTCATTGGTTCAGCATCCACGGCACGCTGCTTGATGCTGAGCGGCCCGATGGAGACATTATCTGGACTCTCATCGACATCACCGAGCGTCGACAGATGGAAATCGCGCTTTCCGCCGCTCGCGTCCGCCTGATCGAGGTAATCAAGCATTTCCCCGGCGGCGTATTGCTGGAAAATGCCGATGGCAAAATTCTGGTCGTCAACCAGGCTCTCTGTGATCTGTTTGGTCTGGAGATGCCGCCCGACTCGCTCACCGGTACCGAACGAGGCCGCTTTTACCAGTTGCTCGATCTGCAGTCGGAAGCGGCTCCGCCTGAGGAGAGACGCGAGGGTAATCGACGCATCAGCGAGCTGATCATGGCGGATGGGCGCACACTGCAGATCAATCAGATCCCCATCCGGATCAAGGATACCGATGCCGGAAAACTCTGGATCGTCACAGACATAACCGAGCGGCGGGAGCATGAGCGCAATCTGGAGCGGCTGGCGGCAACCGATCCCTTGACCGGGTTGGCAAACCGGCGAGCGTTTCTGCAAGGTATGGAGCGGGAACTTCGTCGCGCTGGGCAGGGGCTTGCTGATGGCGCGCTGCTGGTTCTGGATCTGGATCATTTCAAGAGTATCAATGATACCTACGGTCACGCGGCAGGGGACAAGGTGCTGATACATCTGGCGCAACTGATGCGCAGTATGCTGCGGCAGAACGATATCGCGGGCCGCCTGGGTGGAGAGGAGTTCGCCGTGTTGTTGCCCGATGCCGGGCATGAGCGTGCCCTGGCTATCGCGGAGCGCCTGCGCCTGGCTATCGAGCGCAGCGCCATTGAGCATGAAGGCAGCATTATTGTTGCCACTGCGAGTATCGGCCTGGCGTCGCTGCAGGGTGAGGTGGATGAGATCTTTACGCTGGCGGATGAAGCGCTGTACCGGGCAAAAAATGAAGGTCGCAATCGCACGGTGTATGCCGCTAACCCGGATGGCTGACCACCCAGCCTCGACGATATTTCTCCTGTTTATACCAAAGTCTTAGTCTCGTTCTGCTCATCCTAATGCTAGTTTTAAGCTGCAATATAAAAACAACAATAGGAGACAGTCATGTCTTTATCCAAAGAAGACGCAGCCCGAGCCTACTGGAAGGAGAACCTGCGGTTGATGATCACCTTGTTGGTCATCTGGTTCGTCGTATCTTTCTGCGCAGGCATTCTGTTCGTAGATGCACTCAATCAAATCCAGTTTTTTGGTTTTCCACTTGGTTTCTGGTTTGCCCAGCAAGGCGCCATCTATGGCTTCCTGGTGCTGATCCTGATCTACGTGTTGAAGATGAACAAACTTGATCGCAAGTACGACCTCCACGAAGAATAACAATCAGGAGCCTTGCATATGGAAACCCAAACGCTGATTTATCTTATGGTGGGGGCGACTTTTTCGCTGTATATAGCCATCGCGATCTGGACCCGCGCTGGCAGTACCAGCGAGTATTACGTCGCCAGCAAAGGCGTTCATCCCATCGCCAACGGCATGGCAACCGGGGCTGACTGGATGTCGGCGGCCTCTTTCATCTCCATGGCGGGTATCATCTCGTTCACCGGTTACGACGGTAGTGTGTATCTGATGGGCTGGACGGGTGGTTACGTGCTGCTGGCGATGTGTCTCGCCCCCTATCTGCGCAAGTTCGGCCGGTATACGGTGCCGGAGTTCGTCGGTACTCGTTATTACTCGCAAACGGCACGGGTGGTAGCGGTGATTTGTGTGATCTTCATCTCCTTCACCTATGTGGCGGGTCAGATGCGCGGGGTAGGTATTGTCTTCTCCCGTTATCTGGAGATCGATATCAACATGGGCGTCATCATCGGCATGGCCATCGTGTTCTTCTACTCCGTGCTGGGCGGGATGAAGGGCATTACCTATACGCAGGTGGCGCAGTACTGCGTGATGATCTTTGCCTATATGGTCCCGGCTATCTACATTTCCATCCTGATCACGGGCAACCCCATTCCGCAGTTCGGTTTTGGTGACACCGTGACCGGCACCGATACCTCGGTGCTGGATCGTCTTAATGGTCTTGGTGCAGAGCTAGGTTTTACTTCTTACACCGACGGCACCAAGTCCACCATCGACGTGTTCGCCATCACCATGGCCTTGATGGTAGGTACAGCGGGTCTGCCCCATGTGATTGTCCGGTTCTTCACCACACCAACGGTTCGTGATGCCCGTAAATCAGCAGGTTACGCTCTGTTGTTCATCGCAATTCTGTACACCACTGCTCCTGCCGTAGCTGCCTTTGCCCGCATCAACCTGCTGACCAACGTGCCTGGCGTGGCTTATGAAGAGGCTCCGCAATGGATCAAGACGTGGGAGAACGCCGGACTGATTGCGTGGCAGGACAAGAACGGTGACGGTGTCATTCAGTACGGTGCAGGTGCTCCTTTTGCTGGCGCTCCGCAGTTTACCAATGAGCGTGGTGCGAACGGGGAGCGGCTGATAAGCAACGCCCCGACCGAAGCGGAAACTGAACTGTATGTGGACCGTGACATCATGGTTCTGGCCAATCCCGAGATTGCCAACCTGCCAGGCTGGGTGGTGGCCCTGATTGCCGCTGGTGGTCTGGCCGCGGCGCTGTCTACTGCGGCAGGTCTATTGCTGGTTATTTCGACTTCCATCTCGCATGACCTGCTCAAGAGTAATTTCAAGAAGGATATCAGCGAGAAGGGCGAGCTATTGGCAGCGCGCGTTGCGGCGGGGGTCGCGGTGATCGTCGCCGGCCTGTTCGGGATTTACCCACCAGCCTTCGTGGCGCAGGTGGTGGCTTTTGCCTTCGGTCTGGCGGCGGCGTCCTTCTTCCCGGTCATTGTGATGGGCATCTTCTCCAAGAGGATGAACAAGGAAGGTGCGATTGCCGGTATGGCGGTGGGTCTGGTCTTTACCTTCAGTTATATCGTGTTCTTCAAATTCATCAGTCCTGAGCTGGATACCGCTGAACACTGGTGGTTCGGTATCTCGCCAGAAGGGATCGGTACCTTGGGAATGATCTTCAACTTCATCGCGTCTGTCGCTGTAGCCTCGGTTACCAAGGCGCCGCCGGAGGAGATTCAGCACCTGATCGAAGATATCCGTGTGCCCCGTGGAGCAGGAGGTGCCATCGCTCACTGATGTAATCTGAGCTGGAAGAAAAAGGCCCCGGTTGGAAGCAACCGGGGCCTTTTCTTTTACCGCCTGAAGGATCAGAAGCGGTGGGTTACCTGCACACCGGCGCCGTGGGCGCTGTTGCGATATTCGGCGGCGTACTGGGTGCCTGTTGCGTGGTTGGTCTGGTTTACCCGTCCTTTGCTTTCGCGCAGGTAGGCGTAAGCGAAGTCCAGGGTCCAGTCTTGGTCGATATTCCAGCCTGCGCCCAGCGATACGATCTTACGGTTGCTCACCGGAATGCGCACGGTGCGATCAGCGTTGCTGGTGGGGGACTCGTCAAGAGTGAAGCCGCTGCGCAGTACCCAAGATGGGTTGAGCTGATAGGCAACACCGATGGCATAGGACCAGGTGTCGTCCCAGTTCAGGTCTTCACTTACTTCGGAAAAGCCCGGTAGAGGCTGCTTGAGCTCCGCTACGATGCTATCCAGCTGGCTCCAGCGGGTCCAGGTGGCACCGGCATACAGAGTCCATTTGTCGTTGGCCTTGTAAGTGACCGACGTGTCAGCCGACTCGGGCGAGGTGAAATCCAGAGTGGCCTTGTGGCTGCCATTGGCCGGCATGGGCGCAACCGGAGGGAAGCCGGTGTTACGGATCCGTCCTTCCAGTTCGTATTCCACCTTGGAGTGATAGGTGAAGCCCCAGGCCAGGCGGTCGGTTATATCTACCAGAATACCCGCATTGAAGCCGTAGCCGATATCATCACCCTTGATGTTTACCTCAGCGGGGGAGCCAAGGACCGCGATGGGGTTGCTGGTCAGCTTGCCGTCGATCTTGTTGATGGTTGGGCCGAAACCGACGGCTACGCGATCATTGATACGGTAGCTGAGTGTCGGCTGCAGTGTCATCACCTGCACTTTGCTGTAGAGACCGAGATCCCGGCCCTGAGAAGTGCTTTCATAATCGCTGATCACACCGAACGGGACATAGAGGCCAAGGCCGAAATGCCACTTGTCGTTGAGGGGGCGAACATAATAGGCGAACGGAACAGCTGCCTCGGGCGCGATATCACCCTTGTTGGTGCCCTGGACAAGATTCGTACCAGTGGCAGGGTTTGGACTGGCAGCGTCGATATCGGTGCTGGCTTTGATTGCCGCAAAACCACCACTGATCTCGGCGCGATCCAGGCGCGACATACCCGCCGGATTACCAAACACGGTACTGGCATCCTGGGCGGAGGAGGAGCGGCCAGCGAAACCGGTACCCATGCCGCTGACGCTTTGCTCGTTGATGGCCAACCCGTTGGCCATCAACTGGCAGGAGGCACTGGCTACGGCTACGGCCAGGGTGGTTTTGAACCAAGCGTGTTTGATCATCGGGTACTCCTGTTGACTTTGTTGGAGGCGCGGAAACTAGCAGGAAAGAAACCGTATCGCTATGGGTTATGTCCTGAATTTCCGATAATTCACGTTAAAAAACGTAAACGGCCATTGAATTGGCTAGAGACTGATCAGTCACGCCGCATCCGTGTGGCTTATGGTGTTGTGCCGCAGACCGAGGGGGTGAATTAGAAGCCGCTGGAGCGCACCAGATTGAGCCGCCGCCAGAGCACCAGTCGATTGTTCAGTTCTGCCAGTGTAGCAGTGCCCTGAGTGGCGGCTCGGTGCAACAAGATCAGCAGGATCTCAGCGCTGATCTGAGCGTCGGCGGCGGCATTGTGGCGCTCGCTGTTGACTAATCGGAAGTGCTGCTGCCAATCGTCCAGCGTCGAGCACTTCCGGGCTGCTTCGGGAAACAACATGGGCGCCAGTTCGGCCACATCCAGAAAGCGATGCTGTAGACGGTAATCCAGGTCCTGGCGCAGGCCGCGGCTGAGCATGCGCTGATCGAAACCCGCATGGAAAGCCACAAAGACGCAGCGGCCTGCGAATTCCAGCAGGCCGAGCAGCGCTTCCTCGGCGGGGCAACCGGCATGGACCTCGCTGGGCGCGATCTCATGCAGCAAGGTAGCCTGGCTGGCGCGATGGGCTGGACGTAGCAGTGTGCATTCGAATTGGTCAGCCATCTGCAAGGTGTTGCCGATAATCGCCACGGCGCCAATGGAAAGGATTTCATCGCGTTGCAGGTCGAGCCCGCTGGTTTCCAGATCCAGTACCACCAGTCGCGCTTGATCAATCGGTGTGCTGTCGATGGGCTGGGGTGCGGGCAAGGCAGACCGGCGAGCCGTCATCGCCGGTGTGAGACCAGTTGAACGACCACGCAAGAGCAGACTGCGCAGCTTCATAGCTGGTATCTCAAGGCCAGGCTGGACTGCAGGCGTTGGGCCTGACGGAAGGATTCGCGGAGGATGCGGCGGTCCAGATGATTCAGGGTGTCGGGTACGAGGCGGTTGCTGAGCGGCTGTCGCTCACGCTCCTGACGCTGGTGCTGCTGCATTCGGATAAGCTGGATGAACTCATAGGCCTCGGTATAGGCATCGGCATCCAGGGCCGCGATCGCCTCTTGCTGCTTGAGCAATTGTAACCGGCGGATTGTACTTGTCTCGCTGATACCCTGGGCCAGGGCCAGCACTCGGGCAGCGTCGACAAAAGGTGTCAACCCTTGGATCTTCAGGTCCAGGGTGTCCTTCTCACGGCCACTGCGGGAGGTGACGAAGTCGCGGAACAGACCGATCGGCGGGCGGTGGGCGAGGGCGTTGCGGGCCATCAGATGCTGGAAAGTGCTATTGCGTGCGACCATGTCCAGTACGCTGCCGAACAGCGCCTGGGCACCCGCCGGCTCGCCCCAGATCACGCGAAAATCAAAGAAGATGGACGACGCCAGCAGGTTCTCCGGCGTGGCCGACTGGATGCAGCGGGTAAAGCGGGCCTGCCATTCGGCACGGGACAGGCAGAGCTCGGGATTACTCGCCATGATGTTGCCCTTGCACAGGGTGAACCCGCATTCGGCCAGCGCCTGGTTGATCTGCTGTGCCAGTGGTAACAGTTGTTGACGGTAGGCCGCGGCCTGGTCGGCATTCTCCGCTTCGAACAGCATGCCGTTGTCCTGGTCGGTCATCAGCGTCTGCTCGCGTCGGGCCTCGCTGCCGAAGCATAACCAGGTGAAGGGAACGCCGGGGTCGCCATGCTGGCGCAGGCACAACTCGATGACCCGGCATACGCTGTGGTCGTTGAGCAGCGTGATAATGTGGGTGACCTGGCCAGCAGATGCGCCATAGGCCAGCATGCTGTCGACCAGATGACGAATGTCCCGGCGCAGCGCTACCAGACTGGCAATGCTTTCGGCCTGGCTGATGGCACGTGCCAGGTGCACCAGGTCTACCCGCTGCAGGGCAAACAGGTCACGCTCGGATACCACGCCCACCAATCGCCCCCGGTCCACCACGCACAAGTGGGCAATATGTTCTCGGGTCATGCTGATGGCGGCATCGAAGGCGCTGGCGGTTGAAGGCAGGTAGCAGGGCGACGGCGTCATTACCTCAACGATGGGGCGCTGCAGATCGGTCTCGCCGTGTGCAACGATACGGCGCAGATCGCGCAGGGTGAAAATACCCTCTGGCGCGGCCTGCGCATCGGTGATGACGATACTGCCCACGCTGGCTTCATGCATCATTCTGACGGCGGTGCCGATTGGCGTGACGGGAGAGCAACTGACCGGCTTGCGGATGGCAATCTGGGCCAGAAGGGTGTCCAGTGAATAATGGGCGCCGAGCGTTTCCGCCGCCTGGCGTTGCACCTGCAGATTGACCTGTTGCAACAGGCTGCTGACGCCGCGCAGGGCAAAATCACGGAACACCGGAGATATGCCGACCAACTCACTGAAATCGACGCGGGGCAATAGCAGGCAGAAGGTATCCTGCCCGGCTATATGCTCGGTACGGGTGGCCCGATCGCCAATGAGAGCGGCCAGGGGAAAGCATTCACCGATACTGATCTCGAAGGTAGTGTCTGGCGTGTCCTGCCCGGCGATCCGCCGTTCGCCGCGCACTTGCCCCTGTTTGACGATATAGAAATGCTGCACCGGCCCGTCGCTGGGGCGGATGATGGCATCCCCTGCGGCATAGAAGCGCAACTGGCAATGCTCCACCAGCCAGGCCAGATGATGGGTCTCCATCTGATCGAATGGCGGGTAGCCGAGCAGGAAGGTCATGATGCCGTGAATATTCTGCTTCACGGCGGTCCTGCCCATCTGATCGAGCGAGTCGTCTCTGCTCATCTGCGCCTCTCTCCGAAAGGGATAGTTCACCTTGGTTGCCGCGTGCAGCCCATCCGACGTAAGTCTAGTTTCGTTTTCAGCAGGATGGTCTAGGTTGATATGACAATAAGGAGACGATCATGTCCGCACCCCCTGATTATGTCCTCGCCCGGCAACGCGCGATCCGTGATCCCGAGCTGTTCTGGGCCGATCATGCCGCCAGGCTGAGATGGCACACCCCTCCAAACATCACCTGCCAGCCAAGCGACGTCAGCCCCGGCCTGGTCGAATGGTTTCCCGATGGCAAGCTGAACACTGCCTGGCTGGCATTGGATGCGCACATCGAAGACGGCCGGGGAGAGCAGGTGGCCATTATTCATGACTCGCCGGTGACCGGTACCAAGACGCATATCAGCTATGCCGAACTGCACCGACAGGTAGCGCTCTGTGCGGGTATGTTGCGCAGCCTGCAGGTGAAACAGGGCGACCGGGTCATCATCTACATGCCCATGGTGCCAGAAGCGGTCATCGCCATGCTGGCCTGTGCGCGTATCGGGGCCGTACATTGCGTGGTCTTCGGCGGGTTCGCGGCCAACGAGCTGGCGGTACGCATCAATGATGCCCAAGCCGACATCATCCTCACGGCCTCCTGCGGTATCGAGGTTGACCGTGTGGTGGAATACAAGCCATTGGTGGACCAGGCGATTGCCCGGGCAAATCATCCGGTCCGCCATTGCGTGGTGCTGCAACGACCCCAGGCGGTTGTCGGGTTGCAACCCGGGCGAGACCTGGATTGGCGTCAGCAGTTGGCAGCGGCAGTCCCGGCTGATGCCGTGCCGGTCGCGGCAACGGACCCGCTGTACATCCTCTATACCTCTGGGACCACCGGCAAGCCCAAGGGCGTGGTGCGCGACCACGGCGGCCATGCCGTGGCGATGCGTTACAGCATGGAGGCGGTCTATGGCATGCAGCCGGGAGAGGTATTCTGGGCGGCATCGGATGTCGGCTGGGTGGTCGGTCATTCCTATATCGTCTACGGGCCGTTGTTGACCGGTTGCACCACCGTCATGTTCGAAGGCAAACCGGTACGCACACCGGATGCGGGCGCGGTGTGGCGCGTGTGTGCCGAGCATGGCGTCAAGGCGCTATTCACTGCGCCCACCGCCTTCCGGGCCATCCGCAAGGAGGACCCCCGTGCCGAGCTGGCCGGTCGGTATGACCTGAGTCAACTGGAGCGGCTGTACCTGGCGGGAGAGCGCCTTGATCCGCCTACCTGGGAATGGTTGCACGAACATATCCGGCGGCCAGTACTGGATCACTGGTGGCAGACGGAAACCGGCTGGGCGGTCGCTGCCAACCCGGCGGGTTACGGTCTTGCCGAAACCCGTCCCGGCTCGGCGACTTTCCCGATGCCCGGTTACCAGTTGGCGATCCTCGATGACCAGGGGCAACCGGTCGCGTCGGGCGAGCAGGGCAACATCGTTATCCGCCTGCCGTTACCTCCGGGCTGCCTCACTTCCATCTGGGGTAGCCCGGAGCGCTTGCAGACCGGATACCTGAGCGAGTTTCCCGGCTACTACCAGACGGGTGATGCCGGCTATATCGATGCCGATGGCTATCTTTTCGTCATGGGCCGTACCGATGACATCGTCAACGTGGCCGGCCACCGGCTGTCCACCGGGGAGATGGAAGAAGTGCTGGGTTCGCATCCAGCGGTGGCCGAATGTGCGGTCATCAGTGTGCCTGATGCAATCAAGGGAGAGTTGCCGGTCGGACTGGTAGTGCTGAAGAACGATGTCACCATCGAGGCAGTCCGATTGAGTGCGGAGCTGGCGGCACTGCTACGCGAGGAGATCGGAGCACTGGCGTGCTATCAGCGCACCCTGGTGGTCAGTCGGCTACCGAAAACCCGCTCGGGCAAGATCCTCCGGCGAGTTCTGCGACAAATGGTGCGGGGCGAGGAATGGACGGCGCCGTCTACCATCGATGACCCCGGCTGCCTGGATGAACTGGCGCTATTGTTGCAGACGCCGGAGGGGGCGGAGGTCGTTGGCGTTTCACAATAATCACCAATTTGCTATCGTGGCGCGGTTGCGGGATATTGCGGCATTTAGAAGCTACACCCGCTGTGCTCATGAAAGGGGTAAACGGTGATCAAGGTATTGGTGGTGGACGATCATGATCTGGTGCGCATGGGAATCACCCGAATGCTCGGTGACGTGCCCGGACTGTCCATTGTGGGAGAGGCGGACAGCGGCGAAACGGCCATCACCCAGGCACGAGCGTTGAAGCCGGATGTCGTTCTGATGGATGTACGCATGCCGGGAATCGGCGGCCTGGAAGCCACCCGCAAGCTGCTGCAGCATGATCGCAGCATCAAGGTTATCGCCGTTACCGCCTGTGACGAAGAGCCTTTCCCGACTCGTCTGATGCAGGCTGGAGCTGCCGGTTACGTCACCAAGGGGGCCGCCCTGGAAGAGATGGTCAACGCCATTCGCAAGGTGGTGGCCGGCCAACGCCATATCAGTCCCGATATTGCCCAGCTGCTGCTGGCGCGGATGTACGAACCGGGCAATGTGGGGCCCTTCGATGCGCTGTCGGAGCGGGAGATGCAGATTGCGCTGATGATTGTCGGCTGTGAAAAGGTGCAAGGCATTTCCGACAAGCTTCACCTCAGTCCCAAGACCGTGAACACCTACCGTTACCGTATATTCGAAAAGCTCGGCATCACCAGTGATGTGGAGCTGACGTTGCTGGCAGTGCGTCATGGCATGATCGACGCCACATTCAGCCAGGCATGAAGCCGGAAGGATTCGATGCCGCGGCCTTCCTGTCAGCGGTAACCGGCAAGCCGGGGGTCTACCGGATGTTCGATGCCGACGGCGAGTTGCTGTACGTTGGCAAGGCGAACAACCTGAAGAAACGCCTGTCCAGTTACTTCCGCCAGACCGGGCTGAGCCCCAAGACCGCGGCGCTGGTAGCGCGTATCCGGCACATCGACACCACCGTCACGGCCAACGAAACCGAGGCGCTGTTGCTTGAGCAGAGCCTGATCAAGGTTTCGCGCCCGCCGTACAACATTCTGTTACGCGACGATAAATCCTACCCCTATGTCTATCTTTCCAGTCTGGACGCCTATCCACGGCTCGGACTGCATCGGGGGACCAAAAAGGCCAAGGGACGCTATTTTGGCCCCTATCCCAGCGCGGGTGCGATCCGCGAGAGCCTGAGCCTGCTGCAGAAGACCTTCAAAGTGCGTCAGTGCGAGGAAAGCTATTTCCGCAACCGTACCCGGCCCTGTCTGCAATACCAGATCAAGCGCTGCAAGGCGCCCTGTGTTGGCTTCGTCAGCGAGGAGGAGTACGCCGAGGACGTGCGGCATTCGGTCATGTTTCTGGAAGGGCGCAGCAATGCTCTGACGGATGAATTGACCCAGGCCATGGAGAGCGCTGCACAGAATCTCGACTTCGAGCGGGCCGCCGAGCTGCGTGATCAGATCGGCCAACTGCGGCGGGTGCAGGATCAGCAGAACATCGATACCGAATATGGCAACGTGGACGTCATTGCCGCCGCCGTGACGCCGGGCGGCGCCTGTGTTCACGTCATCATGGTCAGGCAGGGCAGGGTATTGGGCAGTCGCAACCACTTCCCGCGGGTGCCAATCGAACAGACCCCCGGTGAAGTTCTCGCGGCTTTCCTGCCGCAATACTATCTGGGCACCGGCGAAAGGGAGCTGCCGAAGGAAATCATCCTCAACGCAGTCCCTGAGGATCTGCCCGTTATCGCCGATGCGCTGGCGCAGGCACGGGGCCGGGCGGTCAACTTCACTCACCGGGTGCGGGGCACGCGCAGCCGCTGGCAGAGCATGGCGGTTACCAATGCCGAACAGGCGCTGACCTCCATGCTCGGCAACCGGCAGAATGTACAGGCGCGTTTCGAGGCGCTGCAGGAAGCGCTCGGGCTGGATGAGATTCCCACCCGCCTGGAGTGCTACGACATCAGCCACACCAGTGGCGAATCGACCGTGGCGTCCTGCGTCGTATTCGGTCCCGAAGGGCCTTTGAAAAGCGACTATCGGCGCTACAACATCGAGGGCGTAACCGCAGGTGATGACTATGCAGCCATGCAGCAGGCATTGATGCGGCGGTTCGCCAAATTGCGCGATGGTGAAGGCAAGATGCCGGATATTCTCCTGGTTGACGGTGGCAAGGGTCAGATGAACATGGCTCGCGAAGTGCTCCAGGAGTTGGCCATTCATGACTTGACCCTGCTTGGCGTGGCCAAGGGCGTTACCCGCAAGGCCGGCATGGAGACTCTGTACCTGAACGACCCGCACAATGAACTGGTGCTGCCCGGCCACTCACCGGCGCTGCACCTGATTCAGCATATTCGCGACGAGGCGCACCGCTTCGCCATTACCGGCCACCGCCAGCGCCGCGGCAAGACCCGAAACACCTCCACCCTCGAAGGAATCGCCGGGGTGGGTCCGAAACGACGCAGAGAGCTGCTGAAACACTTCGGCGGCTTGCAGGAGCTGACTCGCGCCAGCGCCGTGGAGATCGCCAAGGCGCCCGGCATCAGCAAAAAACTGGCAGAACAGATATATACTGCCCTGCATAGCGACTAGAATGCTGTCCAAACCCGTTCGCAGAGACGTTATGAACATTCCGAATATTCTTACCTTGATGCGGGTTGGCCTGATCCCCGTATTTATCCTGCTGTATTACCTGCCGTTCCACTGGAGTTATCTGGCTGCCGCAGTGATTTTCACTCTGGCCAGTATTACCGACTGGCTGGATGGCTATCTGGCGCGCAAATGGGAGCAGAGTACCCCTTTCGGTGCTTTTCTCGACCCGGTGGCAGACAAACTCATGGTTGCCGTGGCACTGGTATTGCTGGTGCAGAGTCACAGCAATTTCTGGGTAACGGCGCCGGCGGTGGTCATCATCGGCCGTGAGATCGTCATCTCCGCCTTGCGTGAGTGGATGGCCGAGCTTGGCGCACGGTCGCAGGTAGCCGTCTCCAACCTGGGTAAATACAAGACCACCGCCCAGATGATCGCCCTGGTTGTGCTGCTGGCCAACCCGGCCTTGCCAATGACTGCCTGGGTCGTTCTCGGGTATGTGCTGCTGATGATTTCTGCCGCGCTGACGCTGTGGTCCATGGTGGCCTATCTGCGCGCGGCCTGGCCGCACCTGCGCCCCGATGCTGGCGAAAAAAACGACAGATAAACTTTTTTGAATCAATGACTTGACAGGGCGTCGGAGAAAGATAGAATAGGCGCCGTTCCAGAGCGGGAATAGCTCAGTTGGTAGAGCACGACCTTGCCAAGGTCGGGGTCGCGAGTTCGAGTCTCGTTTCCCGCTCCATATTCAGTTGTGTTGCAGTAGCAGCACAGCAGCCCCCTTCGAGGCCGGGTGGCAGAGTGGTCATGCAGCGGATTGCAAATCCGTGAACGCCGGTTCGATTCCGACCTCGGCCTCCAGTATTAAAGCCCCGCAGATTCTACGTCTGCGGGGCTTTTTGCTTTCTGTCTTTCTGCGAACCGTTTCCGCAGCATTCTCAAAAATACCGCGATGCGAGTCCGCTCCGCCTTTAGACCGAGGCGATCTTGTTCACGCTGGAAATCGCCTTGCCGTCCCAAATCATTTCGTAGTGGGTGGCTTGCACGATGGAGTGCACCGGTCTCGGAGTCAGCAGTCCCCAGCAAGTATTGCCCGGGCTGCGGACTGAGTGATATTTCAGGCCCGGTATCCCCGCGTGCTTCAGGCTGGCGCCAGCGACATGCGCGGCCGCATAGCTGTCGGGGTCGTAGATCGGATGGTCAGGCGTGATACCGGTCAGGTCGCGCAAACCGGTCTGGTCGAATTGGCAGCACAGCCCGCGCAGCAGGATGCGGTCGAAGGCGAGGCCTTTCACGCCGCTCCAATAGCTCTGCTGGTGATATTGCACCTCCGCCAGGGCCGTAGTGATCGAGTCCCCCAGATAGAGGACGCCGAAGCTACCATCACTGAAGCGCGAGCCGGCAGGATTGATATGAGTGAAGGGCGCTACCGCATAGGAACAGCCGGGGATGCCGAAGGGGATATCGGTGCGGCGCATGAACTCAAGTCGCCCGGCCTCGTTCAACAAGCGCGGGTTGGTTCGCGCCTGGAGCTCATGCAGCGCCTCGAATTCTTCAGGATCAGCTACATCGTCGAACAGGGCGATGGGTGGATACTTGGAGTTGACCAGGCGGTAGCCGGTTGCGGTGCCAGGAGCGACCTCGGGCAGGTCGACCCAGTTCACCACATTGCCCCCCGCAGCCCGTCGATTCGGCGAAACGTTTCGTAAAGTGATGCAAAGCTGCCGTCAGCCATGACACTCAGCGGCTGGCGGCCGTTGAAAAAGGCATTGTCGTTGGGCAGCTTGAGGAAGCCATACACGTTGTCGGGGTTGTCGAAGATCAGCCGCAACGTCCCATGGATATTGAGCACATAACTGATTCGGTCGAGCTGATCATTATCCAGGGCAATGGTCCCGTTACCGGCTTTGGCCCGGGCCAGGGTGCTGCCGGAAACACGCAGAATCCGCGACATCTGCTCCCGTGAAGCACCCCAGCGCTCCATGATCGTTACCGCTGTGCGCAAGCCCACGGTGCTCTGGTGTTTCTCGGCGCTGATTTTCTGAATATCTGCTAATGACATTTTATCTACCCGCTTGCTATCCAGTGGTTGTCTGGAGAATGCAATTATAGAATAGCATGTCTGCAGATGTTGCGACAGGCTCAATGGTGATCAGCGCGCAACCCTGCCGTATTCATCCTCAAGCAGTTTTGTAATCAGCTCGGAGGTAGTAACTCCTCTGGAGGCAGCAACGGTATGCAGCATCTCACGTGCCAGTGCGGTTACCTCGGTTCGTACCATTCGCGTAGAAGGTGCCCCCTTGCGAGTCGGAAGGGCTGCTTCCCGTGCTCGCCTGGCGGAAAGCGCTTTTTGCAAGCGTGTACGGGATTCCGAATCCAATTGCTGGTCAACCAATTGCTGCACCTGCTCCGCAGTATCCAGCAGCTCAATCAGCTGATAACGCAGAGACAACCGACCACCCTGTATCTGGCCCAATAGCCACTGCCGAGTCCAATGGACTTCCTTGCGACTTCTCAATTGAAATTGCTTCTTCATCGTCTCTCGCCTTGTTCTACGTTGTGGAATTCTACGGAGTAGAATTCAGAAGTGTAACCCGTGAACAGCGATTTTGCTGAAGGGGCGAACAAGGGGGCGTCTGATCAATAGGTGTTAAGCGCTGGCCGTATCAAGCTTTCCAGGCGCTATTGCGGCGGGACGAAAATGGCGTGAGTCATCTCGGGAAGGGACAGCATTTCTGTCAAAGCGGCTCACTTCGATCAGGTATATCCGGCTCATCTGGCCCCGGCACTGTTCCTGGCGGCTGCGCCCTGGGCTTCGGCACCATATCAGGAGCCTCCTCCGGAGCTTGCTGCGGCACATCATCCGGTCCCGGCGGCTCTGTCGGGGCGCGTTCTGGAGGCGTACCCGGGTTCGGCCCCTGGCCTGGACGCTGCCCTGGTACCGGCTGCTGTTCTTGCGGAAGATCAAGCGGATCAATACTCATGACTAACCTCCTGAGGACCTTGAATGGCTCTCTTGATTGGAGGTGGCATTGAGCTGATGGTTCAGCTTGTCGGTCGGCCCCGAGTCTCGAAGAAAGTCCTTGTTACGGCGATATGATCTGTGTAACATTCTGAATCTCTTGGAGTTATGGCTGGATCAAGATCCATCTTGCAGGTCATGTTCAAACCCAAGTGCCAGCCAGCCCGGATGGCGAAACTGGTAGACGCAAGGGACTTAAAATCCCTCGATGGCAACATCGTGCCGGTTCGATTCCGGCTCCGGGCACCAATAACCATGGGTTACAGGCATAGGCCTCGTTATCTCGTTGGTCCGCAACATAGCAACTGCTGCGCAATTTCTCCTGATAGCTCAATCACTCAGCGCGCCTGGTATTACTGGGTGGGTGCATTGTCGCTGAGTGTAATCACGGCAACTGAATCCCACCGGACTCCTCATGCAATCGTCGCAATTGCTGCGCCAGCAGGCTGATATTGCCGTTCGTGGCGTCCAGCTGCTGACGTTGTTGTGGATTGATCAGCGATAGCAGGCGCTGCTCGACGTCATCGGCTGTGGTCAACAGTGCCTGTTGTCTGGCACCAGCAAGTTCGATGAAGCGTTGGGATTCCTGCGGTTGCGGCAAGCCGTAGCCTTCGTCCAATAATTCCCCAGGACGGCTCAGAAAGCTGCTGGCGCTCAGCAGTCCTTGCACCAACTGGGCGGTTTCGGTGAGTGCTGGTGGGGCATCCGAAGACAGGAATCGTTGCTTGAGATCCTGCTGAATCAACAGCATCTGGCGGCGCCGAATAGCTTCTTCCAGTACCAGCAGGGCGGCGGTGGAGCGGGTGTCCGCTGCGGCGAACCAGGCCTGCCGCTGATCTGCGGGGTTGGCCAGCCAGTCTTCAATACGCTCGATAGGTATCCGCAATCGACTGCGAATGACCTCAAACATCTGCTGGTAACGCTCCCGATAGGAATCGAAATAGTAACCCTGGCGCAGCGCCGCCTGACGGTCCTGCAATGGCCGCAGATCCGCCAGCCCACGAGCGTTGAGCACTTCCAGCAAGCCAGCGGGTGTCAGGCTGTCAATATCCTGCAATTGGGGTAGCGCACTGCCGCTGCGCAACAATTTCAGGGTTTCGACAGCGCAGTTGTTGCTGATGAAATAATAGGTGCCGTCATAACTCCAGTGCAGGGTCGCGGCCTGCAGGGCGAGCTGGCGGCGCGCCTGTTCATCCATTCGCAGCGGTATCGAACTGAGGCCGCGCAGTTCCAGTCGGGTATATTCATCGACCACCTTCTGCAGCGGCAGCATGAACAGCCGCGAAGGGTAGTTGCCGATCAGTCCGTCCCAGCTGGACAATTGCAGGTCATCGACAAAGGCGCGGAAGGACAGCACCAGGTGGTGATCCAGATCGAGCAAACAATCCGGGCCGGGCGGGCGGCCTGGCGCGCAGACCACCAGCCGCAGCATGCTGTGCCCCCAGCGGCTGGCCCATTGCTCGTTGGGCTCGGCCAGCAGATAGTGGACCGCATAGATGCGTTCGGGGTCCAGCGAGCCCAGGGCCGGACGCTGTGCGTCCAGTCCGGCATACAGGTAGGGGACTTCGCCGGGGCAATCTGCCGCTGGCGGTGCCCAGTCGAAGTGATCTCTGAAATACGCATGCAGAGCCGGGCGCCGGCAAGCGTATTGCGGATCGAGCAGGAAGTATTCGAGATTGACCGCCAGGTATTCTGCCGGGCTGTGCAGCTCATAATTGTCCGGGCTGCGGTAGGACTGGTGATTATCAGATTCTCGTATACCTCGGCGACCCGCCTGTTGCGCCCAGCCGGCCAGATCGAGAAAGCGCGGGTCGTCGCTCAGGGTAAAGCGGCGTTCGGTCTGGCCGCGACATTCCGCAGGCAAGCCGGCCTTGCCCTGGGCTTGGTAACGGTTGCGGCAGTGGCGCAGCAGAGAACGCTGTTCCGCTTGCCAGGAGCGACCGCGATCATACAGGTGAGCAATCTCGTGAATCAGCGTGGCGAGCAGTTCCTGGCGCAAGGTGCCGTGCTGGCGCCCGTCGGGGAAACGGTCCTCGTGCCCGGCGCTGAGGTCCGTCAGCCAATGCCGGTTCAGCTCCAGCGTGCCGCCAGGCGTGGCGCGCCCGAATACCGATTCCTGCAGGTCACGCCAGCGCACCGGCACGGTCCGGTCCAGTTGCTCAACCAGCGAGGGGGGGAGCGCCGCGGTGGCCTCCGCGAGCAGCGTCTGGCTGACCTGCACTTGGGCCGGGGTGAGCTGGCTCTGGTCCAGGTCCAGCTGCAACCCCGCCGTGGCGATAGGGCTCATCAGCAAGGCGCCGACCAACAGCAGCTGACCTGCGATGGAGTACGCCTTACCCAAGCTGGCTAACCGCTGCCGTTATCGAGCGGGCATTGATCTCAGGCATGCATCACAGCGCGAGAATCGCCTCGGCCAGTTGCAGGTCAGTCGCTTCCAGATCGGGGTGGGACTGGCGGATATGCAGTAGAGCGGCCTCCAGACGTGCACTGCGCAGCTGGCCATCGCTACCGACGAAGCTGGCTGCGTCCTCACGGGCTTCCAGTACCACCTTGTTGTTGCCGGTAGTGGCATCGCTGGTCGCGTCAATGGTATTGACCAGGGAGCCGGCGATGGCGTCTGTGGTGCCGATGAAGCTGCTGCCGTGAGCAGCACCAGCGAGAGCCAGGAGGCCGGTGGTAGCGATGACCAGAGAAAGACGTTGCATGTCGATTATCCTTTTCAGTACTTCGGAAGTAGAGCGTCGTATCACTGCCGAGGCAGCGGATGAAGCAAGTATTGACCGTGCTGCGGATAAAATCGATCCGAAGGATCAACAAAAGTTCCGTTGATCCGGGACTTTGTCCCGGTCGACCTATCAAAGTCCCGCTAGTGTGGCCTGTTCAACCAGCCCCAGCAATGGTTGCGGATACACGCCGAGAATGAACACCAGCAAGGCAATCAGCAGCAGCATGATACCGCCGGCCTGCTGGCCCCAGTTCAGTGGTGCGTCGTGGCGTCGAATGCCTGGCTCCACCAGATACAGGGTGACCATGACCCGCAGATAATAGTAAAGACCGATGGCGCTACCGATGACCAGCGCGCCGAGCAGCCACCAGAGGCTCGATTGGACCCCGGCCGCAATGATATAGAACTTGCCAATGAAGCCGGCGGTGAGCGGAATCCCTGCCAGCGACAGCATCATCACGGTCAATACCGCGGTCAGGTACGGGCGGCGCCAGAACAGGCCGCGGTACTCGTACAAGGCATCGGCGTCGCGCCCCTTGAACGGCGTGGACATCAGCGTGACCACACCGAAAGCGCCCAGGGTGGTCAGTACATAGGTGGCCAGGTATACGCCGATCGCCTCGGTCGCGAGGCCGTCGCTGGCGATCAGGGCGATCACCAGATAGCCGAAGTGGGCAATGGATGAGTAACCCAGCAGACGCTTGAGATTGCTCTGCATCAGTGCCAGCAGGTTGCCAAACAGGATCGAGGCGATGGCAATCACGGTCAGCAGTTCATTCAGCCAGCCCCCGCTGGTTGCCGGCGACACCTGATACAGGCGCAGCAAGACGGCGAATACGGCGACCTTCGCAGCGGTGGCGAGAAACGCCGAAACCGGCGCGGGAGCGCCCTCGTAGACATCCGGGGTCCATAGGTGGAAGGGTACCAGCGACAGCTTGAAGGCCAGCCCGATGAGCATCATGGCGAAACCGATCTGCAGGATCGGTGTCACGGCCACAGCGCCGAGAGCAGGGAAGGCCAGACTGCCGGATTCAGCGTACGCGAGCGCCATGCCGAACAGCAGGAAGGCCGAACCGGCCGCTGACAGCACCATGTATTTGATACCCGCTTCCAGCGAGCGCTTGTTGAAGAACGCGTAGGCGACCATGCCGTAGACCGGCACTGACAGCAGTTCCAGGCCGATAAACAGCGTGGCCAGATGCGAGGCGCCGACCATAACCAGTCCGCCGGTCGCGGACAACAGCATCAACAGGTACATTTCCTCCCGGTTGCCGGGAAAGCCCTCGCCGGTATTGGTCTTGCCCAAATAGGCATGGACCAGGGTGGCGCAGGCCAGGGTAGCAATCAGAATGATGCCCATATACAGCAGCGCAAAGCGATCCACCTGCATCAGCGCGGTGACTTCCAGGGGCACGACCTGCAACGCCGGGATCAGTGACAGCAGCGCCAGGTTGAGGCCCAGCGCAGTCAGTACGAAGATCAGATCGTGCTTGCGGCGCCAGGCGATGGCGAGCGTGACCACGATGGCCGTGGCGCCGACGATCAGCAGCGGCAGCAGGGCGATGAAGTGGGACTGGGTAAATTGCATGGCGTCATTTTCCATCAAACGGCTACCGGGTCGGAACAAGGTTGGAGAGGGCGTCGCTGAGCCAGTGTTGTACTCCGCTCATGCTCGCTGCAGAGGTATCCAGCACCGGCTGGGGGTATAACCCGAGCCCGACCAGCAATACGACCAGTGACAGCACCATGACCAGTTCGCGCCGATCGAGCCCGCGCAAGGCTTCGCCGGAACGCTCGGCACCGAAGTAGGCGCGGTGAATCATGATCAGCGAATAGGCCGAGGCCAGTACCAGGCCGAAGGTGGCGATCACCACCACCCAGGGGTTGTTGGCGAAGCTGCCGAACAGGATCAGGAACTCGCCGACGAAGTTACCGGTCCCCGGCATACCCAGCGAGGCGATGGCGAAGAACATGCTCAGCGCCGGCAAATAGGGTAGGCGGGCCCATAATCCGCCCATCTCGCGCATATCCCGGGTATGGATACGCTCATACAACTGGCCACAGAGGATGAACAGCGCCGCCGCCGACAGGCCGTGCGCAACCATCTGCACCACCGCACCCTGCAACGCCAGTTGGGTGCTGGCATAGATGCCGATCAGCACGAAACCCATGTGTGAGATGCTGGAATAGGCCACCAGCCGTTTGATGTCGGTCTGGGCAAAGGACAGTATCGCTCCGTAGAAAATACCGATCAGGCCCAGGGTCATGGCGATCGGCGCGAACTCGACCGAGGCGTTGGGGAACAGCGGCAGGGCGAAGCGCAGCATGCCGTAGGCGGCGGTCTTCAGCAGGATGCCCGCCAGGTCCACGGAGCCGGCGGTCGGCGCCTGGGCATGGGCGTCAGGCAGCCAGGAGTGCAGCGGTACGATAGGGAACTTCACCGCAAAGGCGATGAAGAAGCCGAGCATCAGGATATATTCCACCCCCGGCGGCATATCGAGACCGAGCAGCTGGTCATAGGCGAAGGTCAGTACACCAGTCTGGCTGAAATTGAACAGTACCAGACCCAGGATCGCAACCAGCATGATCAGGCCGCTGGCCTGGGTGAAGATGAAGAACTTGGTCGCCGCGTTGATCCGCGTCTTCTTGCCTTCGCCGCTATGCCCCCAGAGCGCGATGAGAAAATACATCGGCACCAGCATCATTTCCCAGAAAAAGAAGAACAGGAACAGATCCATGGCCAGGAACACGCCGGCCACGCCACCGAGAATCCACATCAGGTTGAGGTGGAAGAAGCCGATGCGATGCTGGATCTCGTTCCATGAGCAGAGCACCGACAGCACACCCAGGATACCGGTGAGGATCAGCATCAGTAGCGACAGGCCATCCAGCGCCAGGTGCAGGTTGATGCCGAAGCGCTCGATCCAGACGTGCTTGAACTCCAGCGTCCAGACCGGCGCGCCATCGGTTACACCAGCCAGGGAGTAGTCTGCGCTGGCCCAGAGCCACAGGCTCAGGGCCAGCACCAGCCCCATGGTCAGCAGCGCCAGCCAGCGGGGCAGGGCGCTGCTGAAACGTTCGGCCTGCCAGCACAGCAGGCCGCCAATGAAGGGAATCAGGACCAGCCAAGGCAGAATCATGACGGGATCATTTCCTTGCGTGAATTCATAATCAGGCCACCGACAGCAGCAGAATGCCGATCACCAATACGGCACCACCGGCAATGGAGGCGGCATACCAGCGAATCTGGCCATTCTCGCTGCGGCTGAGCAGCGTATGACTGCCCCGCGCCAGCAACGGCACGATGCCGATGGTGCGGTCCAGTGGGTCGCGGCGCAGAATCCGGGTCAGCCACAGATAGGGCTGGACGAACAGCTTGTCGTACAACCAGTCGAAGCCCCAGGCGGCGAACCACCAGGCAGTCAGGAAACGGCCCGGTGCACTGTTGCGTATGGCCTCGACTACACGGCGAGGCCCCAGATACAGCCAGGCCGCCAACAGGATGCCCGCCACGGCGATAGCGCCGGAAGCAATTTCAAGACCGATCCGGCCCTCACCACCGGCATGCCCGGCGCTCTGCGGCAATACACCGGCCAACGGGGGCGTGATCAGCGCGCCGACAAAGGTCGAGAGGATGGTCAGCACGATCAACGGCAGGTTATGCGCCAGCCCCTTGCCCGCATGGGCCTGGGTTTGTTCCTCACCGTGGAACACCACGAAGATCAGCCGGAAGGTATAGATGGAGGTCAGGAAGGCACCCAGCAGGCCGGCGTACAGCAGGGCACTGTTGCCGCTGGCGAAGGCTTCCCAGAGGATCTCATCCTTGGAGTAGAAACCGGCGGTCAGCAGCGGCAGCGCCGCCAGCGCCGCGCCGCCGACGATAAAGCTGGCGTAGGCAATCGGCAGCTTCTTCCATAGCCCGCCCATCCGGAAGATGTTCTGCTCATGGTGGCAGGCATGGATAACCGAACCGGAGGCGAGGAACAGCAGCGCCTTGAAGAACGCATGGGTCATCAGGTGGAAAATCGCCGCCTCCCAGGCGCCGACACCCAGTGCCAGAAACATGTAGCCGAGCTGGCTCATGGTGGAATAAGCGAGGATGCGCTTGATGTCGGTCTGTACCAGCGCGGCGAAGCCTGCCAGCAACAGCGTTGCCCCACCGACGATGCCGACCAGTTGGAGGATATCCGGGGTCAGCAGGAACAGCCCGTGGGTGCGGGCGATCAGGTAGACGCCTGCAGTCACCATGGTTGCCGCGTGGATCAGCGCCGACACTGGAGTCGGGCCGGCCATGGCATCGGCCAACCAGGTCTGTAGCGGCAACTGGGCAGATTTGCCCACCGCACCGCCGAGCAGCGACAAGGTCGCCAGGGTGATCCAGAAGTCGCCCTCGGCGTACCGCTGCGGTGCCTGCATCAACAGCTCCTGGATATTCAGCGTACCCAGTTGCATGAACAGAATGAATAGACCGAAAGCCATCAGCACGTCACCGACCCGGGTGACCAGAAAGGCCTTGAGCGCGGCATTACCGTTCTTGCGTTCGGTGTAATAGAAGCCGATCAGCAGGTAACTGCAGACCCCCACGCCTTCCCAGCCCAGGTACAGGAACAGCAGATCATCGGCCAGGATCAGACACAACATGCTGGCAATAAACAGATTGGTGTAGGCGAAGAAGCGCGAATAACCCGCCTCGCCGCGCATGTACCAACTGGCGAACAGGTGGATCAGAAAGCCCACGCCAGTGACCACGCCCAGCATGGTCAGCGACAGCCCGTCCAGATACAGCGTCAGGCTGGGAGTGAAGTCGCCTACCGCCATCCATTGCCAGAGTATCTGGATATAGGCGCCGTCCTGCAGCGCGCCAGTGCTGAACAGCCAGGTGATCCAGGCGCTGACCAGTGCCGACAACCCCACCGAGCCGACGCCAACCAGCGCCGAGGTACGCTCCGACCAGCGCCCGCGGGAGAACGCCAGCAGCAGGAAGCCCAGCAGTGGAAACAACAGGGTAAGAAATAGAAGGTTCATCCGCGCATCTCACTGGCAGCGTCGATATCCAGGGTCCTGAAGCGGCGATACAGCTGCAGCAATATGGCCAGGCCGATACTGGCCTCGGCGGCGGCAAGGGTGATCACCATGATGAACATCACCTGTCCGTCGGGCTGCTCCCAGCGGGCGCCAGCCACGACGAAGGCCAGCGCGGCCGCGTTCATCATGATCTCCAGGCTCATCAGCACATATAGAATGTTGCGGCGGATCATCAAGCCGGTCAGGCCAAGACTGAACAGCACAGCGGCCAATGCCAGGCCGTGCTCCATGGGGATACCGTTCATGCCACCTCCCTCGCTTCATGGCGGCCAATATGGAAGGCGGTGACCATTGCGCCCAATAGCATCATTGCTGCCAGTTCAACAGCCAGGATGTAGGGGCCGAACAGGGCGATGCCGACCGCTTTGGCATCCACGCTGGCGCCGCTGATGGTCCCGGAGGATGGCTCGCTGAACAACACGTACAGCAGTTGGGCCAGCAACAGGCCGGACAGGATTCCAGGACCGATCCAGCCCCGCGGGCTGAGCCATTGGCGCTCCTGGTTGCGGCTGTCGCTTCCCAGGTTGAGCATCATCACCACGAACACGAACAGCACCATGATAGCGCCGGCATAGACGATGATTTCGAGTACCCCGGCAAAGGGTGCACCAAGGGAGAAGAAGCACATTGCCACGGCCAGCAACGAGGTGACCAGATACAGCAGCGCGTGTACCGCGCGGGTATTGGTGATCACCATCAGCGTGGCCGCCACGGCCACTCCGGCGGAGAAATAAAAGGCGAATTCCATCAGGTATTCCTCACACAGATCATGGCAATAGCCCCTTGACGTTGACCGGCTCGGCCTCGTTCTGCGCGGCGCCCTTGGGCTTGCCGGCGATTGACAGGCCGGCCACGCGATAGAAGTTGTAGTCCGGGTTCTTGCCGGTGCCGGCAATCATCAGGTCTTCCTTTTCGTACACCAGATCCTGGCGTTTGTACTCGGCCAGCTCGAAGTCGGGGGTCAGCTGAATGGCGGTGGTCGGGCAGGCTTCCTCGCACAGGCCGCAGAAGATGCAGCGCGAGAAGTTGATGCGGAAGAACTCCGGATACCAGCGACCATCCTCGGTCTCGGCCTTCTGCAGGGAGATACAACCCACCGGGCAGGCGGCGGCGCACAGATTGCAGGCCACACAGCGCTCCTCACCGTCGGGATCGCGGGTCAGCACGATGCGGCCGCGGTAGCGCGGCGGCAGATATACCGGCTCTTCGGGGTACTGCAGGGTGTCCCGCTTGCGGAATGCATGACTGAAGATCATCACCAGGCTGCGCAGCTGGGTGTAGGTGCCATGCACTACATGAATAATCGATTTGATCATGGCTGTCTCCTCAGGCTGCTGCCAGCACAATTGCGCCGGTCACCAGCAGGTTGATCAAGGTCAATGGCAGGCAGACCTTCCAGCCGAACGCCATCATCTGGTCGTAGCGCGGCCTGGGCAGCGAGGCGCGCAGCAGGATGAAGATCATGATGAAGAAGGCGGTCTTCAAGGCGAACCACAGGAATGGCAGCTGCGGCAGCAGATCGAAGGGGCCATGCCAGCCGCCGAAGAACAGTGTCGTCAGCAGCGCGGATACCAGCACGATGCCGATGTATTCGCCAACGAAGAACATGCCCCATTTCATCCCCGCATATTCCACGTGGTAACCATCGGCCAGCTCCTGTTCCGCTTCTGGCTGGTCGAACGGGTGGCGGTGGGTGACCGCCACCCCAGCGATGAAGAAGGTCAGGAAGCCGAAGATCTGCGGAATGATGAACCACAGGTTGTCGGCCTGGTAGGCAACGATATCGCGCATATTGAACGAGCCGGTCTGCGCCACCACGCCCATCAGCGACAGGCCCAGGAACACCTCGTAGGATAGGGTCTGGGCTGCAGCGCGCAGCCCCCCAAGCAGGGCGAATTTATTGTTGCTGGCCCAGCCGGCGAACAGCACCGCATAGACCGTCAACCCGGCCATGGCGAAGAACCACAGCAGGCCGATATTCAGGTCCGCCACCCCCCAGGTTGGCGTGATAGGCACCACGATAAAGGCCACCAGCAGCGAGCTCATCGCCACCACCGGGGCCAGGGTGAAGATCAGCCGGTCGGCGAACGGTGGGGTCCAGTCCTCCTTGAAGAACATCTTCAGCATGTCCGCGACAATCTGGAACATGCCGAAGGGGCCGACCCGGTTGGGACCATAACGGTCCTGCCACACGGCCAGCAGACGTCGTTCGACAAAGCTCAGCAGGGCGCCGGCAATGACCACGGCCAGCAGAATGACGATGGCCTTGATCACATTGATCAGTACGGCGATCACCTCGGGAGTAAACCAGCTCATTGTGCGGCCTCCCTCAGATCAGTCACCACGCTGCTGGCCGTCAGGGGCGGGATGCCCGGCAGGCCTGCCGGCAGACCAACCACGCCCAGCGGCAGACCGCTGCTGATGCGTACCGGCAACTGCAGTCGCTGGTTACCCAATACCAGGCTCAATACCGTTCCCCCGGTAACGCCCAGACGAGCGGCCTCGGTCTCGGCCAGGGCGATGTACGGCGGCGGCATGCGCTGCTGGATCGGCTCGGCCCGGCTGCTGTTCTCGTCGCTGCCGAACAGGTGATGCAGGGGGACGACCTGCCAGGCCCCCACTGCTGGCGCGAAGGCACTGGGTGGCTGGGTCCAGGTGAGGTCTGTACGGGTATCATCCAGCAGGCGCACACCGGGGTCGCCACTGCGCAGGTGACCACCCACTTCATCCTGGAACTTGTTCCACGCCTGCGGCGAGTTCCAGCCGGGTGACCAGGCAAAGGGGATTTGCTGGCGCTGCTCGCTGCTGCCGGCGTAGCCTTCCATGGAGAAGGCGAAGGGACTGTCCGGGTCCTGCGGCTGACGCGGTTCATGCACACTGATATGGGCGCGCATCGCCGTGCGGCCGCTGTAGCGATGGGGCGCACGCGCCAGTTTCTGGCCCTTGATACGAAAGCTGGCATCCGGCGCCGCGTCGGTAATGGCAGCCAGACGTGGGTGTGCCGCAGCGCAGGCCTCGGTCACCTGATCCAGAGTGGTCCAGTCCACGGGCTTGCCCAGCAGGGTCCTGCGCAGGGCGTGCAACCAGCGCCAGCCTTCACGGACCAGCACCTCGGAGTTGTAGTAGCTCGGATCGAACACCTGAAAGAAACGTTGGGCACGGCCTTCCTGGCTGACCAGCGTTCCGTCGCCTTCGGCAAAGCTGGCGGCCGGCAGCAGCAGGTGCGCCTGACCGCTGGTCGGCGTCTGCTGATGATCGACGACGATCACCACATTGGCTGCGGCCAGTGCCGCATCGACGCTGGGCTTGTCGGCCCGGCGGTACAGATCGTTCTCCAGCACTACCAGGGCCTCGTACTGGCCGGTGCTCAGGGCGGCGAGGGCGGCTTCGACCGACTTGTCAGCCGGGTCGTCGGCCAGCAGGATCGACATGCCCATGCTGTTGGCTTCCGGCACGACCAGGCTGATGGATGCGTTCTTCTCGCGGTTCTTCAGTGCCTGGGCAATATTGGCTGCCGCATCGATGATCGCGCGACTGCCCAGCGAGGCGCCGGAAACCAGCAATGGGCGCTTGGCCGCGAGCAGTGCCCCGGCGATACGTTGTGCCAATTCCAGGGCATCGGCTTCCAGGCCGGGTGCTGCCGGCGCACCGGGGTCAATGGCATGGGCCACGGCAAAGCCGAGACGGGCCAGGTCATCCGGTGCAGCCTGTACCGACTCGGCGGCGATATCATCCAGCCGGGTGCTGTCCACACTGGCGATGAATACCGGATTCAGGGCACCCTGGGCGATATTCTGCACCGCCGCCTGGTGCCAGCTCTGGATGCCGGCAGCTGCGGCCATCTCGGTTGCCTTGCCCTTGGCGGCTTGGCGCAGGGCGAGGGCGATGCGCGCGGCGGTCTGGGTCAGGTCTTCGCCGAGTACAAAAACAGCATCGTGGCTCTCCATGTCGCGGATCGTCGCCGCCGGCAGCGGGCCACGCTGCAGGAGATTGCGGATGGCATGGATATTGTCCAGCTCATGGCGGGCGATACCGGAGAAGAAATCGTCGGCGCCGACCAGCTCGCGCAGGGCGAAGTTGCTTTCCAGGCTGGCGCGGGGCGAGCCGATGCCGATGATACGGCGGCGATTGAGCAGACCAGCGGCCTGATCCAGCGCGGCGTCGATACCCATGCTCAGCCTGGAGCGCTGGACGATCGGCTGGCGCGGACGGTCCTTGCGGTTGACGTAGCCATAGCCGAAGCGGCCGCGGTCACACAGGAAGTAGTGATTCACCGAGCCGTTGAAGCGGTTCTCGATGCGGCGAATCTCGCCATAACGCTCACCGGGGCTGATATTGCAGCCGGAGGCACAGCCATGGCAGATGCTCGGGGCGAACTGCATGTCCCACTTGCGGTTGTAGCGCTCGGAGTGGGTCTTGTCGGTGAATACGCCGGTGGGGCAGACCTCGGTCAGGTTGCCCGAGAACTCACTCTCCAGCGTACCGTCCTCGACCCGGCCGAAGTACACCTGGTCATTGGCGCCGAATACACCCAGGTCGGTGCCGCCGGCATAGTCCTGGTAATAGCGCACGCAGCGATAACAGGCGATACAACGGTTCATCTCGTGAGCGATGAACGGCCCCAGCTCCTGATTCTGATGGGTCCGTTTGCTGAAGCGGTAGCGCCGCTGATTGTGGCCGGTCATCACCGTCATGTCCTGCAGGTGACAGTGACCACCTTCCTCGCACACCGGGCAATCATGCGGGTGGTTGATCATCAGCCACTCGATGACGCTGGCGCGGAAGGCCTTGGCTTCCTCGTCGTCGATCGAGATCCAGCTGTTGTCCGTTGCGGGAGTCATGCAAGACATGACCAGCCGGCCGCGGGTGTCGTCCTCGTCGCTGTACTGCTTGACCGCGCACTGGCGGCAGGCGCCCACGCTACCCAGCGCCGGGTGCCAGCAGAAATAGGGGACATCAAGGCCGAGGGACAGGCAGGCCTGCAGCAGGTTGTCCGCCCCATCGACTTCGTAGTCTTTACCATCTACATGAATAGTGGCCATGGTTGTACTGTCTTCTTACCCGTTATACGGGTGCTGCTAATGGAATTCCGTTGCTCGTCACGCCTGCACGAACTCGGCGCCGGGCTTGCCGACCGCTGCCGCGGGGCTGATACCGGCCTCGAATTCACTGCGGAAATACTTGATTGCGCTGCCCAGCGGCTCGACTGCCCCCGGCGCGTGGGCGCAGAAGGTCTTGCCCGGCCCGAGAAAATCCACCAGGCGTGCCAGTACCTCAAGATCCTCGGGGCGGCCCTCGCCGCGTTCCAGCGCGCGCAGGGTCTTCACGCTCCAGGGCAGGCCGTCACGGCAAGGCGTACACCAGCCGCAGGACTCGCGGGCGAAGAACTCCTCCATGTTGCGCAGCAGCGACACCATGCTGATGGTGTGATCAACCGCGAGCGCCAGCCCGGTGCCCATGCGTGTGCCGACCTTGCCGATACCGCCGGAATACATCTGCGCCTCCAGGTGTTCCGGTAACAGGAAACCGGTGCCGGCACCGCCGGGCTGCCAGCACTTTAGGGTGAAGCCGTCGCGCATGCCGCCGGCATACTCTTCGAACAGTTCGCGGGCGGTGATACCGAAGGGCAGTTCCCAGATACCGGGATTCTTCACCTTGCCGGAGAAGCCCATCAACTTGGTGCCGTGGTCGCCGCTGTCCGGGCGCGCCAGTCCGGTGTACCACTGCACGCCGTTACCGACGATGGCCGGCACGTTGCAGAGGGTTTCCACGTTGTTAACGCAGGTCGGCTTGCCCCAGACGCCGACGGCGGCAGGGAAGGGCGGCTTGGCGCGGGGATTGGCGCGGCGGCCTTCAAGGGAGTTGATCAGTGCGGTTTCTTCACCGCAGATATAACGCCCGGCGCCGGTGTGCACGAATAGCTCGAAGTCGAAACCCGAGCCGAGGATATTGCTGCCCAGCAGACCGGCGGCCTTGGCTTCATCAATGGCACGATTCAGATGACGCGCCGCATCGACGTATTCGCCACGCAGGAAGATATAGCCACGGTACGCCTTGAGCGCTCGCGCCGAGATCAACATGCCTTCGATCAGCAGGTGTGGCAGCTGCTCCATCAGCAGGCGGTCCTTCCAGGTATTGGGCTCCATCTCATCGGCGTTGCACAGCAGATAGCGAATGTTCAGCGATTCGTCTGCCGGCATCAGGCTCCACTTGACCCCGGTGGGGAAGCCGGCGCCGCCGCGGCCCTTGAGCCCGGAGGTCTTCACCGTGTTGACGATATCGGCCTGGGCCATGTCCAGCAGCGCTTTGCGGGCCGCGGTATAGCCGTTTTTCTGTTGGTACTCTTCCAGCCAGACCGGCTGACCGTCATCGCGCAGGCGCCAGGTCAGTGGATGGGTTTCTTCGGTCCGGGCAATACGGTTGGCAGGGCCGAAGGAAGCGAAGGTTTTCATGGGTAGGCCTCCAGCAGTGCGGCCACGCTGTCGGCGGTGACGTCGCCGAAAGTATCGTCATCGATCATCAGTGCCGGCGCCTTGTCGCAATTGCCCAGACAGCACACCGGCAGCAGGGTAAAACGATCGTCGCTGGTGGTTTGCCCCGGGCCGATGCCGAGCTGGCTCTTGATGCTGCCAAGAATGCTTTCATGCCCACCGATATAGCAGGTCATGCTGTCGCACACGCGGATGATGTGACGCCCCACCGGCTGGCGGAAGATCTGGCTGTAGAAGGTGGCGACACCCTCCACATCGCTGGCCGGAATGCCAAGCACTTCGCCAATCGCATCGGCGGCACCGTCCGGCACCCAGCCACGCGCCTGTTGCACGATCTTCAGCGCCTCGATGGAAGCCGCGCGCGGGTCTTCGTAATGATGCATCTCATGTTCGATGGCCGCGCGTTCGGCGTCACTGAGAACGAAACGGTCTGTCTTAATCAACGTAGTCATAATCAGCGGTCCACGTCAGCCATAACGAAGTCAATACTGCCCAGATAGGCGATCAGGTCCGACACCATGCTGCCGCGGATCACTGACGGGATCTGCTGCAGGTGCGGGAAACTCGGCGTGCGGATACGTGTGCGGTAGCTCATGGTGCTGCCGTCACTGGTCAGGTAGTAACTGTTGATGCCCTTGGTCGCCTCGATCATCTGGAACGACTCGTTGGGCGGCATCACTGGCCCCCAGGAGACCTGCAGAAAGTGAGTGATCAGGGTTTCGATATGCTCCAGTGTGCGTTCCTTCGGCGGCGGCGTGGTCAGCGGGTGATCCGCCTTGTACGGCCCCTCGGGCATATTGTTCAGGCACTGTTCAATAATCCGCAGGCTCTGGCGCATCTCGCCCATCTTGACCATGCAGCGGTCGTAGGCGTCGCCGTTGACGGCCAGCGGCACTTCAAACTCGAAGTTCTCATAGCCGGAGTAGGGCCGTACCTTGCGGATATCGAAGTCGCAACCCGTGGCACGCAGGCCGGCACCGGTAACGCCCCATTCCAGGGCCTCCTTGGTGTTGTAATCGGCCACGCCCTTGGTTCGGCCGATCAGGATGCTGTTCTTCAGCGCCGCTTTTTCGTATTCATTGAGACGCTTGGGCATCCAGTCGAGGAATTCACGGACCAGTCGGTCCCAACCGTTCGGCAGGTCATGGGCGACGCCCCCGATGCGGTACCAGGCCGGGTGCATGCGAAACCCCGTGATCGCCTCGATCACCTTGTAGGCGCGCTGACGGTCGGTGAAGGTGAAGAACACCGGGGTCATGGCGCCGACGTCCTGGATATAGGTGCCCAGGTACAGCAGATGATTCTGGATGCGGAAGAACTCGGCCAGCATGATGCGGATCACATCGACCCGGTGCGGCACGGTGATGCCGGCGAGCTTTTCCACCGCCAATACGTAGGGCAGGTTGTTCATGACCCCGCCGAGGTAGTCGATGCGATCGGTATAGGGGATGAAGCTGTGCCAGCTCTGGCGCTCGGCCATTTTTTCGGCGCCGCGGTGGTGATAGCCGATGTCCGGTACGCAATCGATGATCTCTTCGCCGTCCAGCTGCAGGATGATGCGAAAAGCGCCGTGGGCCGAGGGGTGGTTGGGGCCGAGGTTGAGGAACATGAAATCCTCATGCTCGCCGCCCCGTTTTATGCCCCAATCTTCCGGATTGAAGCGCAGGGCTTCCTGCTCGGCGTCCTGCCTGGCGGCGGTCAGGCTGAAGGGATCGAACTCGGTGGCCCGCGCCGGATAGTCCTTGCGTAGCGGGTGGCCTTCCCAGGTCGGAGGCATCAGCAGGCGGGTCAGTCGCGGATGGCCTTCGAAATGAATGCCGTACATGTCCCAGACTTCGCGCTCATACCAGTCGGCGTTCGGCCAGATGGACGCGGCGGTGGGGACATTGAGATCGTTTTCCTTGAGTGCGACCTTGATCATCACGTCACTGTTACGTTCCAGTGACATGAGATGGTAGAACACGCTGAAATCCGCGTCGGGGAGCCCTTGCCGATGGGTGCGCAGGCGCTCGTCCATGCCATGCAGGTCATACAGCATGACGTAGGGTTGCGGCAGTTGCCGCAAAAATTGCAACACCGCGATCAGTTGCTCGCGGCCAACCCAGACCACCGGCATACCGGTGCGGGTCGGTTGGATGGTGAAAGCGGCGGCCCCGAAGTGCGACGTCAGCTCGGCAACGACCCGCTGGTCGTCAGCCTGGTATGGGGGTATATACAGCGCCTGATCTGCAGTCTTCATATGAATCGCTATCGGTCAACGGTGAATACGGCGGCGGTGTTGGCGTGGCGCCGGTTCACACGTCGTCAGGAGTACGCAGGTTGGTGACCTGAATGCGGCGGTCACGATTCTGCTCGCGTTGCGAAGGCATATCCGCTCGGTAGACACCCTGGTCGCCAACGACCCAGGACAGCGGGCGGCGCTCCTTGCCGATGGAGTCCTGCAGCAGCATCAAGCCCTGCAGAAAGGCTTCTGGGCGGGGCGGGCAGCCGGGAATGTAGACGTCCACGGGCAGGAACTTGTCCACGCCCTGGACGACGGAGTAGATGTCATACATGCCGCCGGAATTGGCGCAGGCGCCCATGGAAATGACCCACTTGGGCTCCAGCATCTGTTCGTACAGACGTTGAATGACCGGCGCCATCTTGATGAAGCAGGTGCCGGCAATAACCATGAAGTCCGCCTGGCGGGGCGAGGCGCGAATGACTTCCGCCCCAAAGCGCGCGATATCGTGCGGGGCGGTGAAGGCGGTGGTCATCTCCACATAGCAGCAGGAGAGACCGAAGTTGTATGGCCAGAGAGAATTCTTGCGTCCCCAGTTCACCGCGCCGTTGAGAACATCTTCCAGTTTGCCCATGAAGATGTTGCGGTGAACCTGATCTTTCAGCAGCCTATCGTCGACGGTCTCCCTGGTACCGATGGGATACTCGTCATTGACGGCATCCGGATCGATCCGAACAAGTTCATATTGCATGTTAAAAGCCTCATTTCAGCTTCGCTTGCCTCCTGCGGCGGCCGGCTGGTGACCAATCAAGGGCACCGATAGCCGCCTCGTAGACAAGACCCGCAACTAGAATTGAAATAAAGATA
The DNA here is from genome assembly GCF_900114735.1 of Halopseudomonas bauzanensis. Lineage (GTDB taxonomy): Bacteria > Pseudomonadota > Gammaproteobacteria > Pseudomonadales > Pseudomonadaceae > Halopseudomonas > Halopseudomonas bauzanensis. Next base: position 44,165 of record NZ_FOUA01000007.1, read on the forward strand.
GAGGCTCCGATGAAACCGGCCCAGCCGCTTTCGCGCACCGAAACGGCCCATGCAAACAGGAATAGGGCTTCAACATCGAAGATCACGAAGAGCATCGCGACCAGATAGAATTTTGCGGAGAATCGCAGGCGGGTATCGCCAGTGGAAACGATACCGGACTCGAAGGGTTCGTTCTTGCTGCGGCCCCAAGCTCTGCTGCCGAGGATGCTCGATAGCAGCAACATGAAAGCGCACAGACCCAGAACGCCCAGCAGAAAAGCAGCCAATGCCCAGTTGTGGGGCTGTGTTGATACAGCATCAGGCATGCCGGACTCCTTGGAGAATCGGCTTGATTATTGGTTCTTATACGCGAATCAGATGTTTCTTCGCGTCAGGCTGCAGCTAGTGTAGGCCCGCTGGGCGGGTTATGAAAGGGCTGGGTCGGCCTGTAACAATTTTTTACACAGACGGGCCAATTAGCCTGCCTGAACTTCGATCGGTGCGCTTAGTCCAAAAAACTACCTAGGTTGACGGAGCGGCATATGACCATTTTCGAAGCATTGCGGATGAGCCATGACAAGCAGCGCAAGTATGTCGATGCGGTGTTGCGGACCAGCGGTGACACCCAGGAGCGGGTCGAAGCGTACCAGCAGCTGAAGGAAGAACTGTATGCCCATGAGACGGCAGAAGAGCGCCACTTCTATATCCCGCTGATGGCCCATGAGAACGGTGTCGACCTGAGCCGTCACGCCATTGCTGAACACCACGAAATGGACGAACTGGTGGAAAAGCTCGACGAGATCGAGATGTCCAGTTCCGCCTGGCTGAACACTGCTCGGGCGTTGGGTGACAAGGTGCTGCATCATCTTGAAGAGGAAGAGCAGAAGTTCTTCCAGATGGCCGGGAAACTGCTTGCCGAACAACAGAAAAGCGAGCTGGCCGAGCAATACAATGACGAATACGACGAACTGCTGGCACAGGGCTGATCAGCCCGTTACCCGCAGCGTCGCGAGGCCCGTTGCCGGGGCATGAAATTGAAAATGCCTATCCGGCCGTTTTACACCCGAAGGGAGCCAATCGGGTATGCTGTGACGCTCGTATCAGTTGCAGGACAGCAAGCATGTCGGATTATGATTTTGACCTTTTCGTTATCGGTGCCGGATCGGGTGGTGTGCGCGCCAGCCGGATGGCTGCCAGTTTCGGCGCGCGGGTGGCGGTAGCCGAGGAACTGTATCTCGGCGGAACCTGTGTGAACGTTGGCTGTGTGCCGAAAAAACTGTTTGCCTATGCTGCCCACTTTGCCGAAGACTTCGCCGATGCCCGCGGTTACGGCTGGGATCTGGCCGATGCCAGCTTCACCTGGCAACGCTTGCTGGATAACAAAAATGCCGAAATCACCCGGCTCAATGGCATCTATCACAACCTGCTTACCGCCGCCGGGGTAACCATGGTGCATGGTCGGGCACGGCTGCTTGACTCCCACACCGTTGCGGTGGGCGACAAGACCTTCACTGCCGAGCGCATTCTCATTGCAACCGGCGGCTGGCCATTCATTCCTGAATTCCCCGGCCGAGAGCATGTGATCAGTTCCAACGAGGTGTTCTACCTCGATCAATTGCCCAAGCGCTGCCTGGTTGTTGGCGGCGGCTATATCGCTATCGAATTCGCCAGCATTTTCCATGGTCTGGGCTGCGATACCAGTCTCGCCTACCGGGGCGAGCAGTTCCTGCGCGGCTTCGACCAGGGGCTGCGTGATCACATGGTAGTGACAATGCAGAACAAGGGGCTCGATCTGCGCTTCAATGCCGACGTGGCCCGAATCGACAAGCAGGCCGACGGCAGCCTCCATGTCGAGTTCAAGGATGGCGAAAGCCTGGATACCGACCTGGTGCTCTATGCAACCGGGCGCCGCCCGAAGCTGGATGGGCTGGGTCTGGAAAATACCGAGGTAGCCCTGGACGACAAGGGCTTCATCAAGGTCGACGGCGATTATCAGACTACCGACTCCGCGATCTTCGCCATTGGCGACGTGACCAATACCCTTCAATTGACGCCGGTGGCCCTGGCCGAAGGGATGGCCTTGGCGCGGCGGCTATATCGGCCGGAGGAGTACCGCCCCGTGGATTATGCGGATATCGCTACAGCGGTGTTCTGCATTCCCAACATCGCCACCCTGGGCTTGACCGAGGAACAGGCGCGCGCCAATGGGCATAAGCTGGATATCTACGAAAGCCGCTTCCGGCCGATGCGCAACACCCTGGCGGGCAATGACGAGCAGAGCTTCATGAAGCTGCTGGTGGACCAGAGCACCGACCGGGTGCTGGGCATTCATATGGTAGGCCCGGATGCCGGCGAGCTTATCCAGGGGCTGGCGGTGGCGCTGAAGGCCGGGGCGACCAAGGCGGTGTTCGATGCCACCCTGGGCATTCACCCCACGGCTGCGGAGGAATTTGTCACCATGCGCACGCCGACTCGCTGCGACTGAGCCGGCGAGCTGCTGTCGTGACGCTCAATGATGGCTATGGGCGTCATGATCGGCAGGCGCAGCAGGGGCCGGCTCTCCGGTCACCTTGACTTCGACTTCCACCTCGCCCGCGTGTTCGAAGTTCAGCGTCAGCGGATAGCTGCCACCCTCGACCAGCGGCTGCTGCAGATCGAACAGCATGAAATGATTGCCGCCCGGCTTGAACTCCACCTGCGTGCCGGGAGCAATGGCCACGCTGTCGATCTGCTGCATCTTCATCAATCCGTCCTGGTGGACGTGCTCATGCAATTCGACCCGCCCCGCAATGGGCGAGGTGGCTCCCGTCAGTCGGTCGGCCTGGTCTCCCTTGTTCTCCAATACCAGATAGGCGGCGCCAGTGGGCGCTACCGGCGGCAGTGCCCGTGACCAAGGATGGATGATATGAATGTCACCTGCGGTGAAGTCATGCGCCAACGCCTGGACACTGAGTAACGTTGCGCCAAGCAGTACGCTGAACTGGGTGAGTCGCATGGGTTATCCTCGTTATGGGTGGCCAATGGGCCGGTATGTGGGAGCCGTTTACGTCCGGTCATTATGGGTGCCGCTCCGGAGCAGGGGCAAGGCGACGCTGATATGTCAAACGCATCACAAAACGCTTCAATGTTTACGTAAATACATGGAATATGGCTTTTAGCTATCACCTAATTGATCGACACTTAGGGTCATATACCGGACAGAGTATGTCATGAACGAAAGACGAAAACTGGAGCGCCACCACGTGAGCAACAGCCTGGAAGTATACGACCTGGATAGCGGGGAATTACTTGGGCGTGTTGTGGATCTCCACACCGAAGGGTTGATGCTGCTGAGCGAACGACCGATCGAATTGAACCGAAGCTGGGCGCTGCAAGTGAATCTGCCGATGAACCTCAATGGCGTCAGCGAATTCATGCTGGACGCGGAAAGTCGCTGGGATCGCAAGAGCCTCGCCAGCGGCCAGTATTGGACCGGTTTGCAATTCACCCATCTGCCCGAGGATTCCCGCCGCTGTATAGAGCGCATGGTTTCCAGCCGCTGAGCCGCGCCTCCCTGTTCAGGCGCGGGTCAGATGGTTATCCCAGCGCAGGGTGTGGTGGGTGATCAGCTCAGGCTCTGTCGCCGAGGTCCGGACCCGGTATAGCCCGCCATGACCGGATGACACCACAAAGCTGCCATCACGCTCCGCCAGCACACCCCCAGGATCAGGTACCGAGACCACTCCCATGGGCTGCCCTGAACGATAATCCAACAGCATGACGCAATTCCCACGAGGCGCCGTAATGGCTGCGACGGTGGAGTGGGGGTTGATCGCAACGCTGGCCGTGTAGTTGCCCAGCATCGCCTGTTCATGCTCCGCCAGCGCAATCTCGCTGAAGTCCCCGGTGTTGGTGTCCAGCCGGGCGATCAATGGCGGGGTTTGCCATTTCTCTCCTTCAAACTGGTATCCGGCGATGACGATGCCGTCGCGGCTGATATCCAGATGATGGCAGCTGAGCTGGTGATGGGAGGGCTCGCAATGTTGCAGTACCTCACCGCTATGGCGATCCATCACGATCAGGGCCGGCTGCATGGACTGCAGATTGAGCTTGATACGGCCATAGTCCGGGTGCGTCTTGATTCCCCCCAGCGCGACCACCAACCTTTGCCCGTCGGGATGCAGACGCAGCTCATGAGGGTCCATGCCGCCTACAGGCAGATCCTGCATATGCCGGTAACCATCATCTGCTGCGTAAACCCGAATCTGCCCGGCACCGCTGGGATAATGATTGGCCGTAGCGTAGAAGCGGCTGCCGTCCTCGCTGAATACACCGTGGCCGTAGAAATGGAAGCCATCTCCAGCCTCAACCAATGCATCAAGAGTGCCTTCCAGGATATTGATTACATACAGATTTTTCCCAGGTCTGCGAGACATGATTACCGCTTGGCCCGCGTTCGGATGCAGGCAGCCGCTGTGACAGCGCTCAGCTACCGGAAGGCGGAACAGCTCCCGCCCGTTGCTGTTGGCGGCGACGATAAAATGCTCGCCAAGGGCCGTGTCGACCGAGCTGAGAAAACGCAGATCCGGTAATTCGCGGCTGCTGGCAGCAAAGCTATGGGCGCTGCAGAAGGCGGCGATGCCCAGCAGGCTGAACTGGATGAAATCGCGCCGCTGCATGTCAGTCCCCATCGCTCGAATTGAAGCCGCGGATAATCCCCAGCTGACTGGCGATATTGCCGGACAGCAGCTGGTTCAGCTTGTCGATTTCAATGAAGATCAATTGCAACGTGCGATAGCCGTCATCGTTGGCCAGCAACGTCTGCATATCCGCCGGCTGCTGCTCCAGCCGGGCGATGGTCGCCGTCAATTGTTGATCCAGGCGTTCGACCAGCTCGCTCCCCTCGGCATCAACCATCAACTCGCGCAATCCCGGCAGGAAGTACTGCTGCAGGCCGACCAGGCTGGCGCGGATACCGGCCAACGAATGTTCGCTGCGCCAGGCATCGGCAATGTAGGGATTGCGCCGCGGCTTGCCTTCCAGCCCCATGGGCGCAGCCAGGCGCTTGTTACGCAGGATGTCGAGCCCGTGCATGGCGGCCAGCACCGTGGTGTTCTGGAACTGCTCGGTGCCCAAGTAGTGCGGGCGGAACGCCTGCCATTGTTCCTGCAAGTGCGCGGCGTTGTGCTGCAGCAGGCTACTGATGGCGGTCACCAGTTCGCAGGCGCGTTTTTCCGGCAGCGGCTGGGTCCTGGCGGCCTGCGGGTCGAAGAGTAAGTATTCGAGGGCGGGGAAGCCCTTCACCGCTACGCTGTCGGCTCGCAGTTGGTCAATGCCGATCGCTTGCTCGCCGCCCAGCCATAGATTCACCTTGCGCGCGACGGTGTTCTTGGCGTCCGGCCAGAACTGGAATTGCCAGCTGAGATTGTCCTGCTCGATCGGCCCAAAATCGACGAAGCGCACCGCCTGCCAGCTGTCGAAGGCGCTGAACCAGGCGGACTCAAGGGCTTCACGCTGCTCTGCCGAGGGCGTTGCGCAGTAGGTTGTTGCCGCCTGGTCGAGGTTGGCGGTGCTGGTGGCAAGGGCGGCATAGCCTTCGGTAAGGGCGCCGTGCCAGGCTTCGCGGGGCGCTTGCGCCCAGGCGCTGGTGCAGAAGGACGCAGCGAGCAGGGCGGTTGAACCCCATTTCAAGGTGCGTAGACTCAGATTGGATAATGAGGGCATGTGAGATCCGTTACAGGGAGTTCAAGAAGGTAAGCAGCGACTGGCGCAGTTCCGCCGGCAATGTCCGGTAGCGCTCTGTCGTTGCCTGGGCTTCGCCGCCATGCCAGAGAATGGCTTCCTCCAGCGTGCGGGCGCGGCCGTCATGCAGAAAGCCGGCCCGGGGATTGATCTGCTGGGTCAGCCCCAGGCCCCAGAGCGGCGGCGTGCGCCACTCGTTGCCGTCGGCCAGGAATTCGGCGCGGCCGTCGGCCAGGCCTTCGCCCATGTCATGCAGCAGCAGATCGGTATAGGGCCAGATTACCTGATCGCTCAGTTCCGGTCGGTCAGCCAGTGTGCCGGTGGTATGCCGCGGCGTGTGGCAAGCGGCGCAACCTATTTCATTGAACAGCTTCGCACCGGACTGCACTGCTGGGTTGTCCATATCACGGCGGGCCGGTACTGCCAGGCTCATGGCATAGAAGTTGACGAAGGCGGCAATCTTGTCGCTGACCTCGGGCGTACCGCCGTCAGCAAAGCGGTCGCATTCTTGCGCGGCGGTGCAGTCCGTGTCCGGAACGATGTTGGAACTCAGCCCCATATCGCCGGCGAAGGCGGCCATGCTCTGCTGCATGACGCTGACTTCAGCTGCTTTCAGACCGAAGCGCCCCAGCGCGGTGCGTTGGCCTATACGGTCCCACACCTGATTGGCTCGCCCGGAAATACCGTCGCCATCCAGATCGTCCGGGTCTGCGGCCGCCAATATGGCTTCCTCGGGGATGGTTTCGAGCAAACCGAGACCAATCATTGGCGGAGCAACACGGGGCGAAATCAGCAGATCCTCGGGCAGGGCGCCATAGTTTGGGCCATCAATCCGGTACTGCGGGCGCCGTAATTCCACCTTGCTGCCATCGGCCAGGGTTTCCTCGAACAGCTGCCATTCGATATTCAGCCGCGCCTCCGGTTTCATCCCCGGGATGGCGGCCGTCTGTAACTGGCTGCCATAGACTGGAGCGGGTACGAAACCATGTTGCTGCAGCAGTTGCGGATCCGTATCCGGGCCGGCCGGCACTGACAGCCGCAGAAATAGCGAAACGGCTGTTTCCCCCGGTGCCGGCGGGTGACCACGACCGTCTTTGATATGACATCCCTGGCAGGAGTTGGTGTTGAACAGCGGGCCCAGGCCGTCACGGGCGTCGGTGCTCGAAGGCGCAATCACCCAGGGGTTGCGAAAGAAGCTGTTGCCCACGCTGAAATCCAGACGGCGGGATATCGGCAGATTGCCCAGGGGCAGGGAATAGGCGTTGTGGTCGCTCTGGGTAACGGTACCGGCACCGCCGGAGTTGGGGGTGTCCTGCACCGGATAGTCGGCGCCCAGGCTGGGGGTGGCGAACAGGCATAACGCCAGAGCAGGAGTGAAAAGCAAGAATTTCATGGGCGTGAATCTGTATGGCCTGGATGAAGACATGGACGCCCGAGCCCCCGGAACTGGCCGGGGGCTCGGGCGCCATCATCACGGATCAGAAGGAATGGCCGGCGTCATCGGGTTGCAGAGAGTCTACGCCCACGACCGCAGCGACCTGCTCAATGGACCCGGTCTGCTGGGCCAAAGCGGCGATGGCATCGTTGATAATAGTCGCGCCGGTCTCGTTACCGGGGGCGATCATCATGTCGAACGTCATGGCTGATTCACCTTCGGCGGCTTCCTTCATGACGGTCAGCGCTTCCATGGTGGAACCCAGATCATCCCGCAGACGCTGGTCCAGCTCGGGGTTCTTTTCCGCTACCAGTGCCGAGAGGGAAGGGCCACTGGTTACCGAGCCGTCCAATGCCTGGTAGCTGCCCAGGTAGATGTTCTGAATACCTTTGCCGTTGTAGTAATGCGAGTTATGCGTGTTGTCGCTGAAACAATCATGCTCGTCTTCATAGGAGTTGGCCTCCAGCGCGACCTTCATTCGCTCGCCGGCCAGTTCGCCCAGTGATAGCGAACCCATGCCGAACAGCATTTTCTGAAACACGTCCTGGGTCGGCAGCGCCAGCAGTTCGGCGCGGTAGTTGCCGGCTTCGTCGGCGGACCACTGTCCGACCATCCACTGCAGATCATTGACCAACAGCTCGGATGCGGCGCTCAGATAAGCCGCCCGGCGGTCGCAGTTACCATTGGTGCAGGCTTCTCCCTGAACGAAATCCGTTACCGGGCGTTGGCCGGCACCGGCCTCGAAACCATTCAGGTCCTGCCCCCAGAGCAGAAACTCGATGGCATGGTAGCCCGTGGCGACGTTCGCTTCCGAGCCGCCGATTTCGTTCAGGTCAGCCAGCAGCTGGGAGCTGAGTTCGCTGGCATCCAGCGTCTCACCGCCAATGGTCAGGGTCTGGTTGGCGATCAGATTGGCGGTCGCGCCTTCATTGCCCAGTTCGTGCTGATAGTCGTCGGCAGCAACGTAATCGATCAGTCCTTCATCCAGCGGCCAGGCGTTCAGCTGGCCCTCCCAATCATCCACCACGGCATTGCCGAACCGGAATGCCTCGGACTGCTGATAGGGGATACGCGCCTGCAGCCAAGCCTGGCGGGCAGCCTCGAGATTCGCCTCGTTTGGCTCTGCCAGCAAGGTAGCGATGGCCTTGTCGAGAGCTTGGGCAGCGGTCAGCGCATCGAGGTACACCGCGTGGGCCAGGTCGGCATAATGGCTGGCTACATCAGCTTCGCTGATCGCCGTGGCAGCTGGTGTGGCGTTGGTGTTGTCAGCGGGCTGGGACTGCGCCGCATCGGACGTCGTCGCGGCCGGAGATTGCGCCACCGGGTCCTGGTTGTTGTCGCAGGCGCTGAGCAGCACCGCAGCGGATATCGTCAAAGCCAACGTGGTGTAGCGAAAGGTGCGTGCCATGGTTGAGTCCCGTTTCCCGGTGATAATGATTTGCGTTGCGATTATAGACTTGTATCTTCATATTGCAATGCGGCGCAGGAGAAAACCCAAAGAATAATAGGAATTATTCTCATTGACAGCTTGTATCATCGCGATAATACTCGGTCTATCGATTTATTCCGGAGGCTGTTCCATGAGCAAAGTGACTTTGATGGCTGGATCATCCCGATCCCTGTGCCAAGCCTGGCATGCACTGCAGGAACTCGAGCGCAGCCGCACTGAGAAATGCCGTGCGCCTGGTTGCCCAGCCAAAACCGATAGCCGGCGCAAAGCGCGACGGAGCGTCAGCGGGGATCTTTGAACCAACCTGTCAATCCTTTGCCATACTCAGGACAGGCAAAAGAGGAGGTTGATATGTCAGATCATCGCACCTACAAGAAGCTCGAACTGGTCGGTTCGTCGACCAACAGCATTGAAGACGCCATCAGTAACGCAATCGCCGAATGCAGCAAGAGCGTGAAGAACGTCGAATGGTTTGAGGTGATGGAAACCCGCGGGCACATTGTCGATGGCAAGGTGGCGCACTTCCAGGTCACTGTGAAAATCGGTTTTCGCGTCGAAGGCAGTTGATTTCGATGTTCTATGGAGGGGGGCTGGGCGCCGGCTCCCTTGCCGCTCTGGTCCGCTTATTTCCTCTCCCGTTTGCGTCCCCGCATGGCTGTGTCTAACCTCTGAATATGGCCTGCAAAGCCCTGCGTGACGGTGCTATCTAACCGTCTATCAAGGCCCATTCCCCTTGTTCAGGAGGACATATGACGATTTCTCGGCTGAAATGCCCCCGGCTGTTTCGTCAGCAGTGTTATGTTGATGGCCGCTGGCTTGATGCCGCCAGCGGTCAGACGCTGCAAGTGGACAACCCTGCCAATGGCGATCTGGTTGGCCGGGTGCCGGTCATGTCGGCGGAGGAGATAGGTACGGCGATTGACGCGGCGTCAGCAGCGCTGCGCCAGTGGCGCACTCGTACCGCCCAGGAACGGGCCGATTGCCTGCTGGACTGGCATGACCTGATGCTCGAACACAAGGAAGATCTGGCAACGCTGATGACCCTCGAGCAGGGCAAGCCGCTGGTGGAATCCCGTGGCGAAATCGAATATGCCGCCTCCTTCATCCGCTGGTTTGCCGAGGAGGCCCGGCGGATGTACGGGGAGACCATTCCCGGGGCGCGGATCGGTCAGCATATCCTGGTCACTCGGCAGCCGGTCGGAGTATGTGCAGCGATCACGCCCTGGAATTTCCCCGCAGCGATGATTACCCGCAAGGCCGGCGCGGCACTTGCCGCAGGTTGCACCATCATCGTCAAACCGGCCAGCGCAACGCCATTCTCCGCTCTGGCCCTGGCAGCACTGGCGGACGAGGCGGGCATTCCCCACGGCGTATTCAACGTGGTGACCGGCAAAGCCAGTGAAATCAGTGAAGCCCTTACCCACAGCCCCAAGGTCCGCAAACTCAGCTTTACCGGCTCGACGGATGTTGGCCGCCGGCTGATGGCGCAATGCGCCGAGCATATTCAGAAGATCTCCCTGGAGTTGGGTGGCAACGCACCTTTCATCGTCTTCGACGATGCGGATATCAGCCGGGCGGTAGAAGGCGCGATGGTCTGCAAGTTCCGCAACACCGGGCAGACCTGCGTTTGCGCCAACCGGTTTCTGGTGCAGTCGGGCGTGCATGATGAATTCGTCGCCGCGCTGGCTGAAGCCATGGGCAAGCTGCGGGTGGGAGATGGCTTCGAGCCGGGCGTCACGCAATCGGCGTTGATCAATGGCGATGCGGTAGAGAAGGTGGTGGAGCATTTCGAGGATGCCCTGGCCAAGGGAGCCAAACGGGTCTGCGGGCCGGCGCCGGACACCGATCGAGGCAACTATGTGCAGCCGGTGTTGCTGACTGATATCAACACCGAAATGACGTTGTGCCACGAGGAAACCTTCGGCCCGCTGGCGGCGGTGTTGCGTTTTGACACCGAGGAAGAAGCGATCGAGCTGGCCAATGCCACTCCCTTTGGCTTGGCGGCCTATTTCTATAGCCGTGATATCCACCGCATATGGCGGGTGGCAGATGCGCTGGAGGCAGGCATCATCGGTATCAACGAGGGGCTGATTTCCAATCCCATGGCGCCATTCGGTGGCGTCAAGGAGTCCGGTCTGGGGCGCGAAGGCTCCCGCCATGGCCTGGATGAATATACCGAGCTGAAATATCTCTGCATGGGAGCGGAATAGGCGTGATCGATACTCTGCCAACCGGCGTCATCCGGACCCGCAATGCGCTTGGACGTCGTTTCATTGAGGTTGACCACCCAGCGGTGCATGCCCGGATCGCGGAACAGGGGGCACAGATCATCGCTTGCGCACCCACCGGTCAACAACCCTTGTTATGGATGAGTCCGGTGGACCCGGCCAAGCCCGACACCGCATTGCGCGGCGGTATTCCGCTGTGCTGGCCATGGTTTGCCGATGAGCGCCCGGGGCCGGCACACGGCATCGCCCGTACCAGCCATTGGCAATTGCGCCTGGCCGAAGCCGACTCGCAGCAGGTGCGCCTCGTGCTGGAACTGCCCGAGCAGGAGATAGCCCGGCAATTGCCCGGTGAGCATTGGGCCGTCCAGGTCGAGATGGTGCTTGGTAGCAGTTTGAGTGTGACGCTCACCACAACGAACATCGGCCCCCGGCCCCAGCCTCTGAGCCAGGCGCTGCACAGCTATCTACCCGTGGACGATATCGATAGCGCCCAGATCCTGGGATTGGAGGGTGCCAGTTACATCGACAAGTTGCAGGCGGGCGCGCAATGTCGCCAGCAGGGACCCGTTCGGTTCAGTGGCGAAGTGGACCGGGTGTACTTTGACACCACAGCGGACGTGCAATTGCTTGATGGCTCGGGCGAGCCGTTGTGGGTGCAGCGCCGCAATAGCCAATCAGTGGTGGTATGGAACCCATGGCAAGCCAAGGGCGCACGCCTGTCCCAGTTCCCCGCGGATGGCTATCGCGGCATGGTATGCATCGAAGCCGCCAATGCCGGACCGGATGCACGCCTTGTCGAAGCGGGGCAGACCCATTGGCTGCAGACCATCATCAGCCGTCACCCGCCCTAAGTGTTGATCCGCTAACCGCAGCATCTACTACTAAATGACGACACCAGACCTGCCAAGGAGGCATTCACGCTACACGCCTGGAGTCACTAGTATCGAAGCATGACCTGCGCCTTGGGGCCAGGCTGCGCATAGAGGACTAAGAACAATGATTTACGCCAATCCTGGAGCTGCCGGCTCCCTCATCACCTTCAAGAACCGCTATGGCAACTTCATCAACGGTGAATTCGTTGCCCCGGTCAAAGGCCAGTACTTCAGCAACACCACGCCGGTTACCGGTGAAGCCATCTGCGAGATCCCCCGCTCCACGACCGAAGATATCGAGCTGGCGCTGGACGCAGCTCACGCGGCGAAGGCGGCATGGGGGAAAACCGCTGTGCAGGAGCGCTCGCATCTATTGTTGAAGATTGCCGATCGTATCGAGCAGAACCTGGAGCTGCTTGCGGTAGCCGAGACCTGGGACAACGGCAAGGCCGTGCGTGAAACGCTGAATGCCGACATCCCGCTGGCGGCCGATCACTTCCGCTACTTTGCCGGCTGTATCCGCGCCCAGGAAGGCAGTGCCGCGGAAATCAACGAAACCACCGTGGCCTATCACTTCCATGAGCCGCTGGGTGTAGTAGGGCAGATCATTCCCTGGAACTTCCCGATCCTGATGGCCGCCTGGAAGCTGGCGCCGGCGCTGGCAGCGGGTAACTGCATCGTGCTCAAGCCGGCTGAGCAGACGCCGGTCAGCATCCTGGTGCTGGCCGAGCTGATCGCCGACCTGCTGCCGCCGGGTGTACTCAATATCGTCAATGGTTATGGCCGGGAAGCTGGTGAAGCGTTGGCCACCAGCAAGCGCATCGCCAAGATTGCCTTCACCGGCTCCACCCCGGTGGGCCGGCATATCATGCGCTGTGCAGCGGAGAACATCATCCCGTCCACAACCGAACTGGGTGGCAAGTCTCCCAATATCTACTTCGCCGACATCATGAAGGCGGAAGAGAGCTTTATCGACAAGGCGGCCGAAGGTCTGGTGCTGGCTTTCTTCAACCAGGGTGAAATTTGCACCTGCCCGGCCCGCGCGCTGATTCAGGAAAGTATCTACGACGACTTTATCGCGCGGGTGCTTGAACGCACTCGCCGCATCAAACGTGGCAATCCGCTGGACACTGATACCCAGGTGGGAGCGCAGGCTTCCGAACAGCAGTTCGACAAGATCCTTTCCTATATGGAAATCGCTCGGGAGGAGGGCGCTGAATTCCTTATCGGTGGCAACGCCGAGCGTCTGGAGGCCGAACTGGGTGGTGGGTACTACATCGAGCCGACCCTGCTCAAGGGACACAACAAGATGCGTGTGTTCCAGGAAGAAATCTTCGGCCCGGTGGTAAGTGTCACCACCTTCAAGGATGAGGCCGAAGCGCTGGCCATCGCCAATGATACCGAGTTTGGCCTGGGCGCCGGCGTCTGGACCAGAGACATGAACGTTGCCTACCGTATGGGCCGGGGAATCCAGGCCGGACGGGTATGGACCAACTGCTATCACATGTACCCGGCCCACGCGGCCTTCGGCGGCTACAAGAAATCCGGCGTCGGTCGGGAGACCCACAAGATGATCCTCGACAGCTATCAACAGACCAAGAATCTGCTGGTCAGCTACGACGTGAATCCGATGGGCTTTTTCTGAGCTGTCGGTAACCAGACGGTGTGCCGGTCCGCTCCACCGGCAGGCCGCAGTAGCATGCTTTGGATCTTAGGCCCTTCGGGGCCTTTTTTTATCTACCAGGCTGCCGGATAAGCGCGCCCTCAGTATGATGTCCGCCGCTATCAGCAGGCTTTCGGTTGCAATGACAAAAAAGGACACGACATGTGCACAACATCCAGTGAGCGCATACTCAGACGGACGCCGCTGGCGCTCGCACTTACGCTTGCACTGCTACCGCAGGCCCATGCCCAGGACCGGCTCAGCCTGCCGGCGCAGATCATCCTCGGTGGTGGCGATGACCAAGACCTGCAACTGCCGCTGGCGCGGCATACGGTGTCAGGCCAGCAGCTGAATGGGCCCAACCTGGGTGCCAACCTCTCGGAATCCCTGCAACGAGTACCCGGACTGGTGGCCCTCAACCGGCAGAACTATGCCCAGGATCTGCAAATTTCATCTCGTGGTTTCGGCGCCCGTGCCCAGTTCGGCGTGCGTGGCGTGCGTCTGGTGCAGGATGGTATTCCGCTGACCATGCCTGACGGTCAGGGCCAACCGGCACTATTCGACCTTGATGGTCTGCAGCGCATCGAGGTGCTGCGCGGCCCGTTGACCACGCTGTACGGCAATGCCTCCGGCGGCATCATTCAGGGCTACACCGGTGAGGCACCGTTCTACCCGACACTGGACAACCGCACGGTGATCGGCAGCGACGGACTGTGGCGCTCGCGCCTGCGCTACGGTGGCCAGCATGGCGACCTGAACATCAGCGCCAACGTCTCGCGGCTGGAGACCGACGGCTACCGCGATCACAGCGACACCCGCCGCGACATTGCCAACCTGCGTCTGGGTTGGGATATTGATGATGATTCCAGTTTGACCCTGTTGATCAATAGCCTGGACCAGCCCGATACCCAGGACCCGTTGGGGTTGACCGCTGAGCAGGTGCGCGCCGACCGACGCCAGGCACCACCGCAGGCCTACACCTTCGATACCCGCAAGTCGGTACGCCACAACCAGGTCGGGCTGAACTACCAGCGGCGCCTGGCCAATGACGACCAACTGACGGCGATGGTCTACGGTGGCGAGCGCGACATGCAGCAGTTTCTGGCCTTTCCCGGCAGTGGCGCGACCGCTGGTGGCGGGGTGGTCGAGCTGGACCGACGTTTCGGCGGCGGCGAACTGGGCTGGCAGCGTGAGACCCGAATGTTCGAACTACCGGTGACCTTTGCAGCGGGTCTGGCCTACAACTACCAGGGCGAGGAACGCAAGGGCTTCGTCAATGCCAATGGTAGCAAGGGCGGCTTGCAGCGCGACGAGTTCAACCGGGTCGACAGCCAGGAAGCCTATCTGATCAGTACCTGGCAACTGGCGCCGCGCTGGGAACTGGTGGCGGGGATGCGCTACAACCGGGTGGAATTCGACTCGGACGACGACTATCTGGACGATGGCCAGGACGACAGCGGCCGCATGAGTGTGCACCGCACCAACCCGGCGCTGGGTCTGAACTGGCAGTGGAGCTCGGAGATGAGTCTGTACGCCGCCTTCGGCCAGGGCTTCGAGACCCCGACCTTCCAGGAGCTGGCCTACCGGCCCGATGGTGCTGGCATGAACCAGGCGCTCAAGCCGAGCCTGTCCCGCAATGCCGAGGTCGGGCTGAAATGGCGCCGGGAAAACACCCGGCTGGATCTCGCCCTGTTCCACAGCCGGGTCAAGGATGAGATCGTTACCGGCACCAACCAGCTGGGCACCGGCCGTTCTACCTATACCAATGCCGGGCGCTCCACCCGCCGCGGCATGGAGCTGAGCATCGAGCAGCAGTTCGCTGCTGGCCTGAGTGGTTACCTTGCCTATACCTGGCTGCAGGCCGAGTACGATCGTTTCGTCGACGGCGATGGCGCCAATCACGCCGGCAATGACCTGCCGGGCATTCCGCGCCACAGCTTCTTCGCCGAACTGGCCTGGCAGCCCCAGGACAGTGGCTTCGCCACCGCCATCGAGGCCCAGGGCATGAGCCAGCGCTACGCTACCGACGACAACCAGCACAAGGCCTCGGGTTATACGGTGTTCAACTGGCGCGCGGGCTATCAATACCCGGTCGGCAATTTGTCCCTCGAGCCCTTCGCTCGCCTGGATAACATCACCGACCGCGAGTATATCGGCTCGCTGATCGTCAACGGCTCGGGTGGGCGCTACTACGAGCCGGCGCCGGAGCGCAGCTGGCTGGTGGGATTGGGGCTGCAGTATCAGTGGCGCTAATGCGAACCCGCCCTTAACTCTTGTAGATCAGTGCCCCAGAGCCAGCTTTGCGCTGGCTCTTCTCGGCCTTCTTGCGGGCACTGATCGTAGCCACGCACTGCTGATCGTCATGCAGGATGACGATGCACTCCAGGCACTGGATGCATTCGTCATAGTCGATCCGTCCGTCGCGGTGTATCGCGCCTATGCCGCAGTGGTTGCGACAATGCTGGCAAGGCTTGCCGCAGGCATCAATGCGCTTCAGCCAGGAGAACAGGCGCAGCCTGCCGAGTACCGCCAGCCCGGCACCCAGCGGGCACAGGTAGCGGCAATAGAACTTGTGGATGAACAGGCCCAGCCCGAGTAACAGCAAGGCATAAGCGACGAAGGGCCAACTGCGGATCAGGAACAGGGTGATGGTGGTCTTGAACGGCTCGACCTCGGCCAAGCGCTCGGCCAGGGTCTGCGACAGCAGGGCGCTGACCAGCAGGACCAGCAGAATCCCGTACTTGATCCACTGCAGACGGCGGTGCAGCGGCTCCGCTATTTTCCATTGGCGCAGGCGCAGTTTCTGGCCCAGCCAGGCGACCAGGTCCTGTAGCGCACCGAACGGGCAGAGCCAGCCGCAGAACAGTCCACGCCCCCAGACGAACAGGCTGATAAAGGTAAAGCTCCAGAGCACGAAGATCACCGGGTCCATCAGAAATACCCGGATATCGAAGCCATCGACCAGTGCCAGCAACAGCGTGGTGATATTGACCACCGACAACTGCCCCTGGGCATACAGCCCGATAAACACCAAGGTGAACAGCAGGAAACCGCCGCGCAGCAGGTGAAAGGCACGGGTGTGCCGGCTGATCCGGTGCTGGAAGGTGAAGATCAGGCTCAATAGCAATAACGCGCTACCCAGCAGCGCCAACTGCCACCAACGCTCCTGCCATAGACGCAACCACACCGGACTCGGCTTGGCGGCGGCGCTGGGCTGGTGGATCTCGAATAGTCTGGGGTCGGGCTCGAAGGGGTGTTCCAGCACCAGCTGGCTTTCCACCAGGTGATTGCGTTGCAGGTTGACGTTGAGCCGCACCTGAGCGGGTTGCGCGGGGTTGTAGGCGGCGTGGGTCTTGATGCGGAATATATGCGCCTGGAGATCATCCGGGGGCGTTATCGCCAGGCTATCCAGCAGCGCACCGTTATCGAAGTCCATATCGTGCAGCTCGATGGCCTGGCCGTTCTGCACCAGCAGCAGCCGGCTGGGCGAGGAGGCGGCGGTGAAATCCTCCGGCACATGGCGGTAGCTGCCGCGCGACATCACCAGCAGTGCCTGCTCTCCGTCGCGCAGGCTGCTCTGCAAACGGGCAAAACCCTGCTCGCCCAACAGGTTGCGCCCGCTCATGGGCGTATCCAGGTAGGCAAGGAACAGCTCGCTGAAAGCCTGGTCGTGAACCATGCCTGGATAATGCTCCAGTGAATGCCCCAGGCGTTGCTCCAACTCGTCGGGCTTCAGTAGCCAACGCTGGACCAGCCCCCGCTCCAGCAGTTGTTGCCAATCCAATGGTTCAAACAGATCCATGCGTGGTGTCGCCAACGGCGCGCTGGTAAAGCCTTCAAGATAAGCGCGAGCGACGGCCAGAGCCGATTGCAACACACTTTCATTGAGGATCACCACGGAGACGGTGGCCTTGCTGATGCCATCGAACTGGGTAATCGATTGGCCGTCACTGGAATCCGGCTTGCGACCGCCGACCACCACGGGCTTGCTGAGGGGGTGCTGGCGGTATTGTTCAACAAAATCCAGCAGGGCCTTGTCCCCCATACCATGCAGGAATACCGGCTCATGGTGACCCAGCACCCGGACCCCGGTCAGCACTCCATCGACATCCAGGCCAACCAGCAGGTGGAAGGGTTTGCCGGCAAACCCCTGCAGGCTGGAGTGGTCGGTAGATTCGAAGGCGTAGCCGAGCAGCTCATTCAACTGGTATACCGGGTAAACAGGCACATCGCCCTGCTTGGCATCAACCCGAGTCGCCTGGGGGAACAGCGCCTGGATCGCTTCCTGGACCTTGGGTGGTGGAGCGCTATCGGCTGGCAGCAGCGGGCTGATCAGCAGCAGGATCAGCGCCAGCAAGCGTAGCGTTGGCTGCAGTCGAGAGAACATCGACATGGCTTGCCTCGATCGGTTCATGGTGTCTCACCATGCTATCCGCCTCAGGACACGCGACCATGCGACTTGAGGGGCGCCGAGGCACGACTTCAGTCGTAAAAACGCCTCCGCCGCCCGCTTTGAGGTAACCTGTGGTTTCCACAAATAAAACAATAAAGGTCGCTTACTACCATGGCCTACGATATTAGCCAGCTACGCAAATTCGTTACTCCCGAGATCATTTTCGGCGCCGGTTCACGCAAAACCGTGGCCAACTACGTCAACACCTTCGCCGCCCGCAAGGTACTGCTGGTTTCCGACCCTGGCGTGGTGGCAGCGGGCTGGGCCGCAGACGTGGAGAACAGTCTGCAAGAGCAGGGCGTGGACTACGTTTTGTATACCCAGGTATCGGCCAATCCGCGGGTAGAGGAGGTGATGCTGGGCGCCGAGGTCTATCGCTCCTCGGCTTGTGATGCCATCGTTGCCATTGGCGGGGGCAGCCCGATGGACTGCGCCAAGGCGATCGGCATTGTCGCCACCAACGGTGGGCATATCCTCGATTTCGAGGGAGTCGATACCATTTGCACGCCCGTGCCGCCGGTGATCCTGATACCGACCACGGCGGGCACCTCGGCGGATGTGTCCCAGTTCGTGATCATTTCCAACCAGCAGGAGAGGGTGAAGTTCTCGATCATCAGCAAGGCGGTGGTGCCGGACGTGGCCCTGATCGATCCGGAAGTCACCGCCACCATGGATCCTTTCCTGTCTGCCTGTACCGGCGTCGATGCCCTGGTGCATGCGATCGAGGCTTATGTATCCACCGGCAGTGGGCCGATGACCGATGCCCACGCGCTGGAGGCCATGCGACTTATCAACGGCAACCTGGTGGCGATGATCAAGCAGCCCGACAATATCCAGCTGCGCGAGAAAATCATGCTCGGCAGCCTGCAGGCCGGGCTGGCGTTCTCCAATGCCATTCTCGGGGCGGTGCATGCCATGTCGCACAGCCTGGGCGGCTATCTGGATCTGCCCCATGGCCTGTGCAATGCCATCCTGATGGAGCACGTGGTGGCCTTCAACTATGATGCCGCCCCGGACCGTTTCAAGGTGGTGGCCCAGACGCTGGGTATCGATATCCGCGGCCTGAGCGGCCCGCAGGTCCGCCAGCGGTTGGTGCAGCATTTGATCGATTTCAAGCATGCGGTGGGCTTCGCGCAGACGCTGGGCATGCATGGCGTGGGCATCAGCGATCTGCCGATGCTGTCGATCCACGCCATGGACGATCCCTGTATCCTGACCAACCCGCGTGAATCCAGCATCAGGGATGTGGAAGTGGTTTATGCCGAAGCACTTTGACCCACGTCGCGAGATGCTGACCGGCCTGCTGGGGCTGGGGCTGCAGTCCGCGCGTAAAAGCTACTATCCGGAACTGATGGACCGTCTGCAGGAACTGGAAACAGAGCGCAATCGCTACAAGTGGCTGTTCGAGAATGCCGTGCATGGCATATTCCAGGGTGATATGGAGCACGGCATCCGGGCCGCCAACCCCTCACTGGTGCGCATGCTTGGCTATCCCTCGACCGTGGCCGTGCTGGCGGCAGCCGGTGAGCTGAAGGATAACTTCTTCGCCGGCGGGCCGGCGGAGTTCGTCCAGGTCTGCGAGCGGCTACAGCTGGAGGGCGAGCTGGTTGGCTACGAGACTCGCCTGCGACGCCTGGATGGCAGCGAGCTGGATGTGCGCATGAACCTGTTGCTCAAACAAGAGGAGGGGCGCCAACTGGTGGAGGGCTTCGTTGCCGACATCAGCGGTCGCAAGCAGGCCGAGCGGGCCATGCAGCAGCTCAACGAACAACTGGAGCAGCGGGTGCATGAGCGCACCCTGGAACTGGAAACCCTGAATGACAGCCTGCGCCGCGAAATCATCGAACGGGAACGGGTGCAAGGGGCACTGCGTGATGCCCGGGATGCCGCCGAGCTCGCCAATCGCAACAAGGATCACTACTTGGCAGCGGTCAGTCACGATCTGCTGCAGCCGCTGAATGCCGCGCGGCTACTGATGGCCACCCTGCGTGAACGAGCATTGCCCAGGTCCGAGGCGCAACTGGTCGAACGCTCCCAAGCAGCATTGGAAAGCGCCGAGGACATACTCAGTGACCTGCTCGATATTGCCCGCCTGGATCATGGCAACATCCCGCTGGAGCTGGGCAATCACACCCTGGTCGAGATCATCGACCCGCTGTTGAGCGAGTTTCAGGGGCTGGTCGAAACCAACGGATTGCAGGTGCGGGCACGGCTCGGGCGCTGGGCCGTGCGCACCGATTACCGCATGCTCAGCCGCATCCTGCGCAACCTGCTGAGCAATGCCATTCGCTATACACCGAGCGGGCGGATACTGATTGGTTGCCGGCGCCGGGGTGAGCTGTTGAGCATCCAGGTGTGGGACACCGGCCTGGGCATCCCCAGCGAACGCTTCGATGACATATTCCGTGAGTTCAACCAACTGCATGGTGACCGTGTCGGCCCACGCAAGGGAGCCGGGTTGGGGCTGGCGATTGTCGAACGTATCGCCCGGCTGCTCGAGGCGCCCCTGCAAGTGCAATCGGTGGTTGGTTCAGGTTCCATGTTCAGCGTCACCGTGCCGCTGGCCAGGGCCAGTGCACCGACCCCGCCGGATGCATTGCTGGCGCGGTTGCACGCGCCGCTGCAGGGGCGGCATCTGCTGGTGATCGACAACGATGCGATGATCCTTTCCAGTATGCAGGGGCTGCTGGAACAGTGGGGCGCCCGGGTACAGGTCGCGGTCGATCTGCCGGGCGCACTGGCGGTGCTGAGTGGTCGCCTCCCGGACGCCATCCTTGCCGATTACCACCTCGATGCCGGGCAGACTGGTTGCGATGCGGTAAGCTGGTTGCGCGAACACTTCCAATGGCAGATACCGGCAATCATGATCACCGCCGATCGCAGTGAACACAGCCGGCAGCGCTTGCGTGACCTGGGCATACCGGTGCTCAACAAGCCGATCAAGGCCGGCAAGCTCAGGGCCATGCTCGGGCAGGTGCTGCATTAGGCTCTGGTCCTGGGAACGTCAAGCACCCGCTTGATGGGCGAGTCAGCCGGTAACGCCATTGCCGCTGGCCAGCCCTGGTACGAGCTGGTGCTCGAACCTCCCAGGCCCAAGTCCCTCCACCTCGGCCAGAGCCAGGCAGCAATGTGCCCGAGGGTGAGTGGAAAAACACGCTTCCTCCCAAGGTAGCAAGCGAGCATGTGCTTTGGCAGCAGCTCGTCAATCCTTGGTAGGGCCCACCAAAGCCCGGTACTTTCAGCTCCTTGGCAGAATGGGGGCGCTGCCTCCGCTTTCCGATAATCCGCTGGACGCCCAGTTTCGTCAGCCACTGATTCCATCGGAGAGCACAATGAACAAGAACAATACTGCCTATCCTCTATTGACCGCCCTGGCTGCGGCCATGCTCAGCGCACCGGCCTCGGCCGCCATCACCCTGTACGATCAGGATGACACCAGCTTTTCGGTCGACGGCTATTTCAATGCCTTCTACGTGCACAACAAGGTTGATCATATCGACCCCGATCTGGACCGCAACCAGTCGCGGGTGAAAATGGGTTTCCTGCCCAACTACATCGGTTTCAATGTCGGCAAGAAATACGACAACCTGACCCTCGGTGGCCGTTCCTCGTTCTGGGTCACCATCAACGACAGCCAGGACAACGCCACCGAGACCGGCATCGATGTTCGCCAGTTCTACGGTACCGTTTCCGGCAGTTGGGGTGAGGTACTGTTCGGCAAGGACTTCGGCCTGTTCGGACGCTCGAACATCATGCTCGACGAGTTCCTTACTGCCTATGGCCAATCCAGCGATACCCTCGGCCTGGTCGATGGTGGCGGCGTATCCTTCGGCAATATCGGCACCGGCTATCCCTATCCGTTTCCCACTTCGCAGATCACCTACCGTTCACCGGTGATGAGCGGCTTTCGCGCCGCCGTGGGCATCATGGACCCGGTCGATGGTCATCTGGTGGACGACAACGGTGTGCAGACCGGCAAGGACTACCAGGACAGTCCCCGTTTCGAGAGTGAGCTCACCTACCAGTTCGAGCTGGGTGGCGCGCAACTGCATAGCTGGCTCAACGGCATGTACCAGCAGGCGGATAATACCGGCGCAGGCATTGATTCGGTGACCTCCCGCGGGCTGGGCTACGGTGTGCAGGCCAAGCTGGGGGCACTGTCGCTGACCGGCTCCGGCTTCAACGCCGAGGGCGTCAATCCCTTCTTCACCAACAACGCGACCCAGGCCAGCCTGCGCGAAAGCGACAGCAAGGGTTACCTGCTGCAGGGCTCGTATACCTTTGGCAAGACCCGGGTGGCGCTGTCCTATGGCAAGACCCGGGATGACGGCAACGGCCTGGGCTATCAGGCGGACTTCAAGACCAGCGGTATCGGCCTGTTCCACAGTCTCAATGAGAACCTGACACTGGTTGCCGAGTACAACCGTTTCGACCTGAAGAACCGTGATGCCGGTGACCGGATAGAAGAAACCGACACCCTGGCCCTGGGAGTGGCGCTGGGCTGGTAGAGGCCGGCGGGCAGCCCTTCGTCCTTTAGCACTAGGGTCTTGCTACTCAAGCAGGATGGGGCCGGGGCGGGGGGCTCAATAGAATGACAACAGCCCCTAGTGCGAGAGGTAACCATGCAGCAGATATTGGCAGATTGTTTCCGGACCGCCATGACCGATGTTGCCGATCCCGAGCTGGCGGCGCAGAGCCTGGCTAGCCAGTTGCTCCATCCCCATCTGGGCTTCGTGCTGTTCTTCTGCTCATCTCAGTACCCGCTCACCAGGCTGGGGGAGGCGTTGGAGCAGCATTTTGGCGGTGTGGTCCTGGTCGGGTGCACTACGGCCGGCGAGATAACCTCGCAAGGTTATGGCCGGGGCTGCATCAGCGCCGTGGGGTTCGATTGCCGCGCCTTTGCCATCGACAGTACCTTGATCAGTGCACTGGATGATTTCAGCCTGGTGGATGCTCAGGCGGCGGCCGACCGAATGCTGGACCACTGCCGTCACGCGGGACTGGCTCCGATCAAGGGGCACACCTTTGCCCTGACCCTGCTCGATGGCCTTTCCAGCCGCGAGGAAGTGGTGCTTGCCACCCTGAACGCCACGCTGGGGAGCATTCCGCATTTTGGCGGATCGGCGGGCGGCGACGATCACCCGGTGCATACCTACGTCTATTACCAGGGCACCTTCCACTCCGAGGCGGCGGTAGTGGTGATGGTCAATACTTGGCTCGATTTCGAAGTTTTCACCACCCATAACCTAGAGGCGAAGGCTGAAAAACTGGTGGTAACCGCCGCCGATACCGAGCGCCGGACCGTGCTGGAGCTCAATGCCGAGCCCGCCGCAGAGGAGTACGCGAGGCTGGTCGGTGTGCCTGTCGAGCAGTTGAGTACCGCCACCTTCGCGATGAACGCACTGGCGGTGCGTATCCGTGATCAGTTCTATGTGCGCTCCATCCAGCGGGTCAACCCTGATGGCAGCCTGACCTTCTATTGCGCAGTGGATACCGGCATCGTGCTGACCGCAATGGCCTCGCGACCATTGCTGCCGGACCTGCAGCAGCAGCTGGCGCAATTGCGCCAGCGCCTGGGCGAGCCGGTACTCATGATCGCCTGCGACTGCGTGTTGCGTCGGCTGGAAGCCGAGCTGCTGGGGGATGATGATGAGTTGGCCAGCTACATGGCCAGCAATGCAGTGATAGGTTTCAATACCTACGGCGAGCAGTTCAATGGCATGCACATCAACCAAACCTTCACCGGGGTGGTTTTTGCCTACCCGCACTGAAGCGAGCATGCAGGCCGATCGCGACGAACTGCAGGCTCTGCGCGCCGCCAACAATAAGCTGCGAAGGATCAACGCGGCGCTCATCGAGCGCGTCGAGTCGATTGCCAACCCGCGTACCGAAGGTTACGCAGCTTTCCAGCATTCGGTAGAGCTGGCCGAGCAGGTACGCGAGCGTACCCAGGCATTGAACGAGACCATGGCCGAGCTGCAAGCCAGCAACCGGCTGCTCAACGAGGCGCGGGCGCGGGCGGAAACCGCCCGGCATCACCTGGCAGATGCCATCGAAAGCATGAATGACGGGGTGGTACTGTTCGACAAGGACAAACGTGCGGTGCTGTTCAACAGTCATTATGCGCGCTTCTGGCATGGCACCCGGGTGCGGGTGCGTGAGGGGGCGCGACTGGAGGAGCTCAAGCGCCTGGCGACCGCAACCGGCCTGGTGATCGACATGGAAGCCGGCAGCGATGGGCACATGCTTTACCGTATGCGCAACAAACGCTGGGTCCAGGTCCGTGAGCGTCCGACCCGAGAGGGCGGGTTGGTCATTCTCTATACAGACATCACCGACCTGAAGAACTCCGAAACAGCCCGCCGGGAACAGGCCCTGGCGCAGAAGACGCGACTGCTGCAGCGGACCGTGGACAGCCTGTCCCAGGGCGTTGCCGTGGTCAACGAGCAGGGCGGGCTGGAGCTCTGGAACTACCGCTTCCTGGAGCTGGCCGGGCTGGCCCCGATACAGCCGCACCGGCCCTTTGCCGAAGTGCTGGAGGACAGCGAACTGGAGCTGTTCACGCCCGGCAGCCACAGCGTAGCGGGCCAGCCAGAGCTGACCCGTGAACAGCGCCTGGACAATGGCCGGGTGCTGGAAATGCGCAGCCACCCCATGCCGGCCGGTGGCTTCGTCAATACCTACACCGATATCACCGAGCGTGACCTGTATGCCAAGGCACTGCTGGAAAGCGAGCGCTGGGTACGCCTGATCACCGACCAGTTGCCGGCCATGATCGCCTACGTAGAGCAGGACCTGAGCTATCAGTTCACCAACCGGATGTATGACGAATGGTACGGCTGGCAACGCGGCAACATCCTCGGGCAGAGCATGATTCATGTGCATGACGCGGAGCAATTCGCTCGTCTGGAGCCCTACATCGAACGGGCCTTCCAGGGTGAAAGCGTGAGCTTCGAGTTTGCCGAACGCAGCCTCCAGGGGGATGAGCGCTACCTGCTGCGTTCCTATGTACCCAACCGCAACCCCGATGGTGAGGTTACCGGCCTGTTCGTGTTGATCCGCGATGTCACCGAGCGCCAGCGCAGCGCTGAAGCCTTGCACCAGGCCTATCAGCATCTGGAACAACGGGTGCGCGAACGTACCCGGGAGCTGACCAGCGTCAATGACCAACTGCGTCAGGAAATCAATGAACGGGCCAGGGCGGAGGCGCGCTTGCGCGAAGCCAAGCATGAAGCCGAACAGGCCAATCTGTCGAAAACCAAGTTCCTCGCCGCGGTCAGCCATGATCTGCTGCAGCCGCTGAATGCGGCGCGGCTGTTCACCGGAGCCCTGCTTGAACAGCCGGTGCCGCCGGCCAGTAGTGCGTTGGCCAGGCAAATCAACCAGTCCCTTGAAGATGTCGAGAACCTGCTTGGCACCCTGGTGGACATATCCAAGCTCGATGCCGGTGTGATCAAGCCCGATGTCGGTTCCTTCAATATCGCTGACCTGCTGGACAACCTGGCCAACGAGTACCGGCAGGTCTGCGCCAGCCAACAGTTGCAGTTCCGTTTTGTCGGCAGCCAATGCGTGGTGCACAGCGATGTGCAGCTGCTGGCGCGTATTCTGCGCAACTTCCTGACCAACGCGGTTCGCTATACGCAGCATGGCCGGGTGCTGCTGGGTTGTCGACGGCATGCTCGGGGGCTGCGCATCGAAGTCTGGGATACCGGAATGGGCATTGCCCAGGACAAGCTGGAAGAGATCTTCCAGGAGTTCAAGCGCATTCAGCCCGCGAGCCAAGCTCGGGATCAGGGGCTGGGCCTGGGGCTGGCCATCGCCGATAAGGTCGCGCGCATGCTTGGTCACTGCATTCAGGTGCGTTCGGTCGAGGGCAGGGGATCGGTGTTCTCCGTCGAGATACCCTACGGCAGGCGCGGCCCGGCCGCGGCCACGCAGCTGAGCATGCCGGCCAGCATTGGCGAGCACTTGCGCGGCGCGCGTATCTGGGTGCTGGATAATGACCCGTCCATCTGCGCGGCCATGCGCACTCTGCTGGAGAATTGGGAGTGCCAGGTGATCACGGCGCTGTCAGCCGATGACCTGGCCAGTCAGGTGGATGGCTTCCGCGCCGCAGCGGATCTGCTGCTCGCCGACTACCACCTGGACAATGGGGTCAATGGGGTGGATGTTGCCGCGGCGATCAACGTCCGCCGGGCCATGCCGCTGCCGGTATTACTGATCACCGCCAACTACAGCAACGAATTGAAGCAGCAGGTACGGGAGCTGGGGCACATGCTGATGCACAAACCGGTCAAGCCGATGAAGCTGAAGGCTGCCATGAGCCACATGCTGACACCCACAGAGCGGTGACGCTTCAGCGTCTGAGATAGGCGCTGAAGTCCACATCGACGGCGGAAAGAATCGCCTGAACCCGGTTGCTGACGCTGAGTTTGCGGAGAATCGCCGACACATGCGCCTTGACCGTGGTTTCGGCAATGTCCAGGTGATAGGCGATCTGCTTGTTCGATTCCCCCTTGGCCATGCGCTCCAGGACCAGCAACTGCTTGCGGGTGAGGGCGTACAGCAGCTCCGGCGACAACGGGGCTTCGTCGGGAGTGCGGCGGGTAATGATGCGGTTGGAGCGGATGATATCCGACGGCAGGTAGACGTCACCGGCGAGGATCTGCACTATGGCCTCGGTCATCTGCGCCCTGGGCGAGGATTTGGTGATGAAACCCACCGCCCCATAGGTGATGGCCTGCAGTACTACCTGCTTGTCTTCCTCGGCGGAGACGATCACCACCGGGATCGAGGGCGACTCGTTGCGCAGGCTGATCAGGCCGTTCAACCCGTTCATGCCGGGCATGTTCAGGTCCAGCAGGATCAGGTCCAGATCATCGTGCTCCCTGGCAATGGTCAGCGCGCTGTCCAGGTCCGAGGTTTCCAGCAGTTCAGAGCCGGGAAAGCCGGCTGCAATCACGTTGCAGATAGCTTCACGAAACAGCGGATGATCGTCGGCTATCAATATCTTGTGCATGGCCTGCTCCAGATTTTTCTTGTTATGGGCTGCCAGTCATGACGCTCGCAGCATTTGTATTATGTCCGGCATTACACCCTGCGGCAGGGGCACTTTCAAATAGTACATTGGCATCACAAGATACAACCAAAGTAGTAGATGGCAGTGGAAAAAACTGCCGCACCCTGCCAACAAGTAGCGCTCAGGAAGTACCAAGGTAGCATTCAAGTGCAGGGCCCAGGCCTTAGCATGGAAGCACGTTGGCGGTGCCGCCGCTATTGGCTGGGAGGTCGGGGCATGCATATCCTGTTACTGGATGGTCACTTCATTGTCAGGCAGGGCTACCGCAGCCTGCTCACGGCACAGTTTCCGCAGGCGGCAATCCTCGAAGCCGGTGATGGCGAACAAGCGCTCTACGCCGTCCAGCAGCGGGTCCCGGACCTGGTGATCCTGGAGGTCAGCCTGCCCGGCATCAGTGGTATCGAAACCGCTCGCCGCCTGTTGCAGCGCTGGCCGCTGCTGCGCATTCTGTTCTTCAGCATGCACGATGAGTTGCCATTGGTGCGCCAGGCGCTGACCGCCGGCGCCATGGGCTTCATAACCAAGGGCGCAGGGCAAGAGGTATTGCTCGAAGCGGTGAAGCGCTGCCTGGCCGGACACCGCTATATCGAGCAGGAATTGGCCATCCAGCTTGCCTGCTCGGGCGATCAAACCCGGCTCGATCCGCGGCTGGAGTGCATGACGCCGCGCGAATTCGAGATCTTCGTCATGCTTGCCAAGGGACTGGCGCCGCGCCAGGTGGCCCACCACCTGTGCCTGAGCAGCAAGACCATTTCCAACAACCTGACCAGCCTGAAACAGAAGCTTGAGGTGACCTCGTTGACCGAACTGGTCCACCTGGCCATCGATACCGGTGTGATCCGCCTGCACGGGCTGGTTGGCCGACAGGCGGGCTAAGATGGTCAACCGACCCTAGCGCGCCTGGGAGCCGAGATGGGCTTCCCAGTTCACCGGACAGTCGGTGCAGTTGGTCATGTGCATGTTCAGGTAAGTCCCGTAATGCAGGCGGGTGCCGGTCATGGTGGCCGACTCGAGGTTGGCGTGGTTCATTTTCGATTCCTGCAGGTTGGCATCGCTCAGGTCGGCGCCCTTGAGGTCGGCCTTGGGCAACCAGGCCATCTCCAGATTGGCGGCACGCAATATCACGTCATGCATGTGCGCTGCGCTGAAGCGGGCGAACTCCAGATTGGCACCAGTGAAGTCGGCCTGCTTGAATTCGCCACCCTGGGCATTCAGGTTCCAGGCCTGGACGGCGACGAAGCTGCTGCCGATGGCACTGGCACCGCGCATGGCCGTCTGCTGCAGGCTGGCGCGGTTGAAGTTGGCGCCATCGAGCCGGGCGTTATCCAGTTTGGCCTGATCCAGCTTGGCGTGACGCAGGTCCGCGCCGCGCAGATCGGCCCCGGTGAAGTCGGCCTTGCTCAAGTCTTTGTGGCGCAGATCGGCCTGGCGCAAGTCTACGCCGGGGCAGGATGTGCCGCGCACCAGGGCGCAGCCGTTGATGGTGACGATATCTTCTTCGGCTACATCGGCCACCTGGGCCTGCAGCGTCAGACTGAATGCTGCCAGGCCGGATATCAGCAGCATACGGGGTGTCAGTGGATTCATGCTCCGTACCTCTGTCTGTGATTCATGCTGTTGCGCCAGGCTGGGCCTGGCGCAACGTTGGTTACCGCGATAGTGCTCAGCGCTTGGCGGTCTGCTGCGTCCAGGAGGGGAGTTTGAAGACCCAGAAGGAGCCACCCTGGGCGACCGGTTTGGTCAGCTCGGCCATGTCGCCGCCCCACAGCGGAACCGCGCCACCGTAGCCGGTGGTTACGCCGATGTACTGCTCGCCATCCTGTTCCCAGGTGATCGGCGGGGAGATGATCCCGGTGCCGGTCTGGAATTTCCACAGCTCCTTGCCGGTCTTGGCGTCGAACGCCTTGAAGTAGCCATCGCCAGTGCCGGTGAACACCAGGTTGCCCGCAGTAGCCAGGACGCCTGCCCACAGCGGCAGCGGTTCCTTGTGTTCCCACTCGACCTTGCCGGTGGTCGGGTTCATCGCCCGCAGGATGCCGACGTGGTCGTCATACAGGCGCTTGATGCGGAAACCCATGCCCAGGTAGGCCGAGCCCTTGTTGTAGCTGACTTCCTCGGTCCAGTAGTCTTCCTTCCAGTGGTTCGCGGGAACATAGAACAGACCGGTGTCCTTGCTGTAGGCCATCGGGTTCCAGTTCTTGCCACCGAGGAAGGGCGGCGATACCTCGACCGATTCGCTGCGTTCCTGGCCCGGCTGCAGACGTGGTGGGCGCTGGCCTTCGTTCTCCACCGGACGGCCGGTTTCCAGGTCGATATGGCTGGCCCAGGTGATGTCGTCAACGAACGGGAAGGCGTTGGTCAGCTTGCCGTTGTTGCGATCGACCACATAGAAGAAGCCGTTGCGGTCGGCGTGGGCGGTGGCCTTGACGGTCTTGCCCGACGAGTCCTTGTAGTCGAACAACACCAGCTCGTTGTTGCCGGAGAAGTCCCAGGCGTCGTTGGGGGTGTGCTGGTAGAACCACTTCACCTCGCCGGTGGACGGGTCCACCGCGACCTGGCCGGAGGTGTAGAGACTGTCGTAATCAGCCGGGTTGCCGTCCTCGGAGGTCCGCGCCCAGCCGTTCCACGGCGCGGGGTTGCCGGCACCGACGATGATGGTATTGGTTTCCGGGTCGAAGCTCGCGCTTTGCCAGGGCGCACCACCACCCTGGCTCCAGGCCTCAACCTTGCCGGTGGGGGAGTTCGGGTCGTCGGGCCAGGAGGGCGCCTTGATGTCGCCGGTGGGCGTGCTGTCCTTGCCATTCAGGCGACCCATGTGACCTTCGACGAAGGGCCGCATCCAGATTTCCTCGCCAGTATCGGGATCACGGGCAAACAGCTTGCCGACCACGCCGAACTCGTCGCCGGAGGAGCCGTGGATCAGCAGCGTCTTGCCAGTCTTCTGATCCTTGACGATGGTCGGTGCCCCGGTCATGGTGTAACCGGCACGGTGATCACCGAACTTCTCCCGCCAGACCACCTTGCCGGTGTCCTTGTTCAACGCCACGATCCCGGCATCCAGCGTGCCGAAGAATACGTTGTCGCCATAGATCGCAGCACCGCGGTTGACCACGTCGCAGCAGGGCCGAATATCATCAGGCAGGCGATGGGAGTAGCTCCACAGACGCTTCCCGGTCTTGGCATCCAGGGCGAACATCCGCGAATACGAACCGGTGACATAGATCACGCCGTCGTGCACCAGCGCCTGGGACTCCTGCCCGCGCTGCTTCTCATCGCCGAACGAGAACGACCAGGCCGGCGTCAGCTTGAAGACGTTCTCGTCGTTCACCAGGCTCAGCGGGCTGTAACGCTGGGCGTTGTTGCCCATGCCGTACATCAGTACGTTGTGGGTGGAGACGTGATCGTTGGCGATGTCGTCCCAGGTGACTGGTTTAGCCGCCACCTGAGATGCGCTCAGGGCAAGCCCCGCCGAGAGAATCAGGTATCTGACGGCCCGGGCTGCAGGCCTCATGGCAGGAAGTGTTTTTGTTGTCATGGCAGTGTTCCTTGTTGTTGGAAGAGGGCAGCGTTGCTGGTCCACGCCAACATCTTGGTCAGGGCAAGGAAGGGGCGAAACGGAAAATAACCCGTAGTTGGCGGGAAATAGTCCCTTGCGGATGCTCCTTGGGAGGGATACCGGGGGACCGCTACTTCAGTAGCAGGAAATTGCTGCCTTGGTATCTGCCGGCGCCGTACCGCGCCGCGCCTGATGGCGTCTGTGACACCGGGGCTGCCCATGAACTACTACCAAGGGAGCAGAACTCGACAACCAAAGCAGCATAGGGGGGAAGACAGGGCCTTCTTATCATCCTTGCCGACAACAGAATAAAAACATCCGTGATCACACACAGATCACCTGGCCGCGAGGTAAGCAGGATGACACACCACAAGAAGACACTGAAACTGGTCGCCATAGGGCTGGCCTTGGCAGTCGGCCAGGCATGGGCACATGGCAATGTTACCCCCCAGGCAGTTGACACCAAGGGCCTCAGCGATCTCGGCGATGAGTGGCTGGACACCAACCCTTACCGTGAAGGCCATCCGCAATATGACACCGCCGTGACCATCGGCGCCTCCGCCTACAACCAGAACTGCGCCGCCTGCCACGGGCTGGATGGTATCTCCGGCGGCATCAATCCCGACCTGCGCTACCTGGAAAACGGCGACTACGGCGATGAGTGGTACAAGGAAAGGGTCGTCAATGGCGCCGTACGTGACGGTCGAGTGTATATGCCGAAGATGGCTGATTTTCTCAGCCAGGAAGCACTCTGGGCTATCCGCGCCTGGCTGGAAACGGTTGCTGTCGAGCAATAGCGGACCGGACTGGCTATGGCGTATGGGTCGACAGGGGCCCGCCAGGCTCCTATGGTAAGGAGGGTTGCCTATGTAGCACGTCAGGGTTCAAGTGCTTAACCGAGTTTGCCGGCAGGTGTCGGCAGGCCTGATCGTCAACTTACTGGAGGATTCGATTATGTGGACCAAACCCAGCTATACCGATCTGCGCATTGGCTTTGAAGTCACCATGTACTTTGCCAACCGCTGAGCACAGGCGTGCTGTTTGGCCGGTTGCATGCTGAACCGGTCAAGCAGCCGCATCCAGGACCCATATCATGCTGATCCATATTCTAGGCTCCGCTGCGGGCGGTGGTTTTCCGCAGTGGAACTGCAATTGCCGTAATTGTGACGGTTTGCGCAAGGGGCAGATCAATGCCCGCTCACGCACCCAATCCTCGATTGCCCTGTCCGACGGCAGTGGCAACTGGATTCTGTGCAACGCCTCCCCGGATATCCGCACACAACTGGAACAGACGCCAGTGCTGCAACCGGGCCGCCAGTCGCGCGATACCGCGATTGGCGGAATCATCCTGATGGACAGCCAGATCGATCACACCACGGGACTGCTGACCCTGCGTGAAGGTTGCCCGCACCAGGTTTGGTGCACCGAGATGGTTCATCAGGACCTGAGCACCGGATTTCCGCTATTCAATATTCTCGAGCACTGGAACGGCGGCCTGCAGTGGAACCGTATAGAGCTGGACGCCGGCTTTACCGTTCCCGCCTGTCCGGCCCTGCATTTCACCCCGATCCCGTTGCGCAGCGCCGCGCCGCCATATTCACCGCACCGCAACAATCCGCATCCCGGTGACAATATCGGTTTGCTGGTGCGCGACACCCATACCGGCGGGGTGCTGTTCTATGCGCCTGGCCTGGGACAGCTCAGCAGTCAGGTCAGAGACGCGATGGGCGTTGCCGATTGCCTGCTGGTGGATGGCACCCTCTGGCGCGAGGACGAAATGCTCCACGCCGGGGTAGGGACCAAGCTCGGCAGCGAGATGGGCCATCTGCCCCAGAGCGGGCCTGGTGGGATGATCGAGGTACTCAGTGCCTATCCGCAGAGCCGGCGCGTATTGACCCACATCAACAACACCAATCCGATTCTGGACGAAGACTCTGCCGAGCGCGCCGAGTTGACGCGCCACGGCATCGAAGTCGCCCATGATGGGATGTTGATCAATCTGTAAGGAGAGCAAGGTGCCAACTGAGCCGATGAGCCGCGCGGCGTTCGAGCAGGCCCTGCGTGACAAGGGCCGGTACTACCACATCCATCATCCGTTCCACATCACCATGCATGAAGGGCGCGCCACTCCGGAGCAGATCCGCGGTTGGGTAGCCAACCGGTTCTACTATCAGGTGAACATCCCGCTCAAGGACGCAGCCATCATGGCCAACTGCAACGACGCCTCTGCGCGCCGCGAGTGGGTACAGCGGATCATCGATCACGATGGCACGGCCGACGGTGACGGTGGCATCGAAGCCTGGCTGCAGTTGGGCGAAGCCGTGGGCCTGAGCCGGGAAGAACTCCTCGATCAGCGCCATGTACTGCCCGGTGTGCGTTTTGCAGTAGACGCCTATGTCAATTTTGCCCGCCGCGCCAACTGGAAGGAGGCGGCCAGCTCATCGCTGACCGAACTCTTTGCCCCACAGATCCATCAGTCGCGGCTGGATAGCTGGCCGCAGCATTATCCCTGGATCGACGCCCAGGGTTATCGCTACTTCCGCACCCGTCTGGGCGAAGCGCGCCGGGATGTGGAGCATGGTCTGCGCATTACCCTGGACCATTATCAGACATTCGAGGCTCAGCTGCGCATGCTCGAGATTCTCCAGTTCAAGCTGGATGTGCTCTGGAGCATGCTCGATGCTATGTCGATGGCCTATGAACTGGGCCGCGCGCCATACCATACGGTCACCGACCAGCCGGCCTGGCACCGGGGGATCCGCTTATGAGCATACCGCAGCCGACCGCCGTGCCGGCGTTGCGTCCCGGCTACCGGATGCAATGGGAACCAGTACAGAACTGCCATGTACTGCTCTATCCCGAAGGGATGGTCAAACTCAATGAAAGCGCTGCAGAAGTCCTGAAACGGGTCGATGGCCAGCGCTCAATCAACGAGATCATCGCTGAACTGCAAGCCTGTTTTCCGTCTGCACCCGAACTGGATGAAGACGTCCTGGCCTTTATGGGGGAAGCCCATGAACAACGTTGGATCCGTTTCCGCTGACATGCAAGACCGACCCGAACAGGGACCGCCGTTGTGGCTGTTGGCCGAGCTGACTTACCGCTGCCCGCTGCAGTGTCCCTATTGCTCCAACCCGCTGGAGTTTGCCGAACACAAACAGGAGCTGACCACTGCCCAATGGATTGATGTGTTCAGCCAGGCGCGGGCGCTGGGTGCGGCCCAGCTGGGGTTTTCCGGTGGTGAGCCGCTGGTGCGTGACGACCTGGCCGAACTGATCGGTGCGGCGCGGGACATGGGTTATTACACCAACCTGATCACCTCGGGGATGGGACTGAATCAGGCGCGCATCGATCAGTTCCTGGACGCCGGGCTGGATCATATCCAGATCAGCTTTCAGGCCTCGGACGGCGAGGTCAACAACATGCTGGCCGGCTCACGCAAGGCCTTCGATCAGAAGCTGGCCATGGCCCGGGCGGTCAAGGCCGCAGGCTACCCGATGGTGCTGAACTTCGTTACCCACCGGCACAATATCGATCAGATCGAGAAGATCATCGAGCTGTGCCTGGCGCTGGAAGCGGATTTCGTTGAGTTGGCCACCTGTCAGTATTACGGTTGGGCACATCTGAATCGCGCCGGTCTGCTGCCCACCAAGGCGCAGCTGGACCACGCTGAAGCGGTTACCAATCGCTATCGGGCCAAGCTGGCGGCCGAAGACCATCCGTGCAAGCTGATACTGGTGATGCCTGACTACTATGAAGATCGCCCCAAGGGCTGCATGAACGGGTGGGGCAATATCTTCCTGACGATTACCCCCGATGGCACCGCCTTGCCTTGCCACAGTGCCCGGCAGCTGCCGGTGGCCTTTCCCAATGTCAGCGAACATAGCCTGTCGCATATCTGGTATGACTCCTTCGGCTTCAACCGTTATCGGGGCGATGACTGGATGCAGGAACCCTGTCGCTCCTGCCCCGAAAAGGAAAAGGACTTCGGCGGCTGCCGCTGTCAGGCCTATATGCTGACCGGGGACGCCACCCAGGCCGATCCGGTCTGCAGCAAATCACCACACCATCATCAGATCCTTGCCGCCCGCGCCGAGGCCGATCTACCCCAGCCACCGATCGAGGCACTGACCTTTCGCAATGAACGCACCTCCAGAATCATCTGCAAGAGCTGAGCGGGCCGGGCACTGGAACAGTAGCTTCTCCGCAGCCGATGCCGTCGCCGCCGGCACGGATTACGCTGACCTGACCTGTGATGACCAGCATGTGCTCTGGGTGGAGTTTTTCCCGGAGGAGGGGCTCAATGCCGTAGTGGAGTGGACGCCGGCCGGTACGCGGCGACTTACCCCGCCGGGCTATAGCGTGCGGAGCCGGGTCTATGAATATGGCGGCGGCGCGCTTTGCCTGGCCGGCGATAGTCTGGTGTTCGTTAACGAAGCCGATCAACAGCTGTATCGTCAGTCGCTGGACAGTCTGGCCTGCGAACAGCTCACCTTCGCCGCCAATTGCCGCTATGGCGGGCTGGTGCATGATCCATTACGCCGACGTGTCGTTGCGGTTGAAGAGCAGCATGACGGAACCGTAGTGAGCCATCGGCTGGTCGCGATCGACTGGCAGGGCGCCCGACAACTGCTTGCCGAGAGCGCGGATTTCTACAACAGCCCCTGTATCAGTCCCGATGGCCAGCGCCTGGCCTGGATCGAATGGCAGCGTCCCGAACTCCCCTGGACCAGCAGCTCGCTGTGCTGGGCCGACCTGGATAGCCAGGGCCTGCCAGGCGCGGTTGAACGCATGGGCGAGGGTGAATCACTGCAGCAGCCATTATTCGATGACAGCAATGAGCTGTTGTCCCTGACAGACCGCACCGGCCACTGGCGGCCCTGGCGGCAGACGGCAGGCCAGTGGCACATGTTGCCATCGCGCGAAGCGGACCACGCCCCAGCGCCCTGGCAACTCAACCCCAGACATTATCTTGCTCTGCCAGATGGCTGGCTGGCATTGAGCTGGAGCGAACAGGGCTATGGTCGCCTGGCTCTGCGTCACGCCGATCGAAGCGAAGAGCAACAGCTGGCCCAGGGATATACCCGCTTTCGGGGGCTGGCCCACAACAGCACCGGACTGTTCTGTCTGGCCAGCTCCCGCGATTGCAGTGCAGCGGTAGTGCACGTTTCCCTCACCAGCGGGGAGGTCAGTGTGCTGACACAGGTGTCCAACAGGTTGCTGCCGGAGGATATTTCCCATCCCGAACCCATGACCTATCCCACAGCCCAGCAGGAGCTGGCCCACGGCTTTTTTTATCCGCCACGCAACAGCCAGGCAGAGCTGTCAAGCAATGAGCGGCCGCCACTGGTTATCTTTACCCATGGCGGCCCGACCTCGGCCTGTTACCCGGTGCTGGATAACCGCATCCAGTTCTGGACCCAGCGCGGTTTTGCCGTGGCTGATCTGAACTACCGGGGCAGTGTCGGTTTTGGCCGGGCCTACCGGCAGCGACTGCAGGGCAACTGGGGCGTGACCGATACCGAGGATGTGCTGGCGGCCATCGACCATCTGACCCAGCTCGGCCTGATCGATCCCGAGCGGGTATTTATCCGCGGCCAGAGTGCGGGCGGTTTTACCACGCTTAACAGCCTGGTCCATGCCAGTGGGCGTTTTCGTGCAGCGGCCAGCCTGTATGGTGTAAGTGATCTGCTGCAACTGCGTGCCGTTACCCACAAGTTCGAGGCTGACTACATTGACTGGTTGATCGGTGATCCGCTCACCCAGCCCGACCGCTATCAGGAGCGCTCGCCGCTGATCCAGGCAGCAGCTATCAGTACGCCGACGATTTTCTTTCAGGGGCTGCAGGATGCGGTGGTATTGCCGGCGCAGACCGAACAGATGGTCGCGGCGCTGGAAGAGCAGGGCGTACCGGTGCAGTACGTCAAATTCGATGAGGAACGCCATGGTTTTCGACAGCCAGCCAATCTGCAGCACGTTCTCGATACTGAATTAAGTTTCTATCGTATGTATTTGTAATTTAATAATTTAGGTTTAATTGGACGGTATTGTCTTCGGGGTGTAGCGCACTCGCGCTACGCCAACGGCCTCTCAGAAGATCAAAGAGCACGCATGCACATACTCGAACCCCCACGCCTACCTGACGACGGCCGAAGCTACCAGCTCTGCAGGGCAGCGTCCGGACTGCTCTGCCTGCTGATCAGCGATCCAGCAGCCGATGCCGCCAGTTGCGTGGTCCAGTTCGCCGTTGGCAGCCATGATGAGCCAGAAGACCTACCCGGCCTGGCGCACTTGTTGGAACACATGCTGTTCATGGGCTCGGCGGGCTACCCACAGGCCGGTTCCTTCCCGCAGTTGGTCAGCGAATGGTCAGGACGCTTCAACGCCAGCACCGCAGCCGAACGCACGCGCTATCATTTCAGCGTCAACCCGGCCGGCCTGGGTGCCTGCCTGACCCAGCTCACCGATATGCTGGCCGCGCCCTTGTTTGCGCCTGAGGCGGTTGCCGCGGAGCGGCAGGTGATCGATGCCGAGTTTCATACCCGGCTGGCGGATGATGCCCTGCATGAACAGGCTGCTCTGGGACAGATGTTCAATCCGAGCCATCCCCTGAGCCGTTTCAGCGCAGGCAACCTGGCCAGTCTGAACCTGGAACCTACGGCTCTGGCGCAGGCGCTCAGGCAGTTTCATGAAAAACACTACCGAGCTGCCAATGGCTGCCTTCTGCTTCACGCAGCGCTACCCATGGATCAACTCGAGCTGCTGGCAAATGAGCTGGATGCTCGTCTGCCGATAGGCAAGTCGGCGTCCAGGGCCAGCACGGGGCCGCTGTTTTCTCCGCAGCGCCTGCCAGGCCTGTTGCGCTGGCAGAACCGCGGCAAGCAGGAACAATGGCTCTTGCTGTTTGCGCTGGATGACGCCCATACGGCAGAAGATTCAAAGGCCCTGCGCTGGTTATGCGAGTGGCTGGCCAGCCCAGCCCCGGCCGGGGGACTTGGCTGGTTGCGAGCCCAGGGGCTGGCCGCGCAACTGAATGTTCGCACCCAGCGTTATACCGGTCAGCAAACCCTGTTGCGGATTGAGGTTGAGCCCTTGCTGGCGGCCAGTGACTATCCTGCGCTGCTCGGCGGCTTTTTCTCCTGGCTGGCCGCATTGCGGGCAACACCGATATCAGATTGGCCACAGGATGCCCGCCAGCAATTGGCTGATCAGGCCTTTTTCAACGGACCACAGGGGGAGCCGCTGCGCTGGCTGACCGCACTCGCGGAGCGCACCCTATACGAGCTCCCGGAGCAGATCCTGGAAAGCACCGGCCAGTGGGCGCATTCATGCGAGCAAGCATGGCACCGGCTGCTGCAGCAGATTCGGCCAGAGCGCGTGCTGCTTGCCCAGAGCCAGAGCGACAGCACAAATTTGCCGCAACGGACAGCCTGGACAGATACCCGCTTCGCCAGCAGCCAGTTGCGCTGGCAACCAGCCGCAGGCGACGGTAATGCCCTGGCAGAGGCGGGCTGGCCGATCTGGGCTGTGAGCTCACCGGAGATAGGCCGCCGCAGCGTAACCGCCATGCCCGGCTTGCACATGATCCCAAGCCCGAAAGCGCCCACAGCCGGGCAGGGTATGGAAACAACCCGCTTTGCCTGGTGCTGGCCCGGAGGGCAGTTGGGTCGTCACCAGCGAGACAGGCTGAAAGCCTTATGGTCCCTCCAGCTCGAACCTTTGGATAACTGGGCAAATGCCTCTGGTCTCAGCCTGCACTGGCATGATGAAGCGGGCTTGATCTCGCTGGAGTTGCAAGGTCCGGACAAGGCCCTCTGGGTTGGCGCAGCCGCTGCACTGGCGGCCTTGGCCCAGCCACCTGATCTGTCACTGCAGCGCCTGGCCGAGCATCGCTACCAGAAAAGTCTGAACGAGCGCACCCATACCCTGCCAGCCTATCGTCTGCTTGATGAGCTGGAGGTACTATTGAGCCCAATAACCAGCCAGCCCCGGGACGCTGCCGATGCCGCTCAACCATCGGCCGCCCAGGTGGTCTGGTTGCATCCGCAACCTTGGCAATCCGAACAGCTGGAGCCGATAGCTGCCAGCCTGCAAAGCCTTTGCCCCCGCGTGACTCAGCCATTCCATTGGCAACTACCAGCAGTGAGGCGCGTGGAGGAGGGCACAAAGACTATCCCGGTGGATTGTCAGCACGCTGACCGGGCCCAGATCCTCTATTGCCAGGCCCGCACCAGCGGCATATCCGAGCGCGCCTGTTGGCAATTGCTGCAACAGCACATCAGCGCGTCTTTCTTCGATCAGCTGCGCACTCGTCAGCAACTCGGCTACTGGGTCGTGGCTCGCTACCATGAAGTGGCAGGAACCCCGGGGCTGATGCTATTGGTGCAGTCGCCCACCCATGACCACGAACAGATCGAAACCGCCATTACAACTTGGTTAAAAGGTGAGCAAGAACGGTTGGCAGGGCTGCCTTTTGAACAAGTCCAAAGCCAGGCGCAGCGGTTGGCAACGCATCTGCGAGCCCAGTCCTCTACGCCATCCGGACAACTTGAACTGCATTGGGCGCGCGGTCTAGGGTTACCGGGGGCAACGATCCACGAGCAGTGCATCGCGCTGGAGCAGCTCTCCCAAGCTATGTGGCAAGAGACACTGCAGGATTGGCTGGAACAGCCGTGTCGTTTGCACTTGTTCAGCCAAAGGATATGAACGTCGCACCCTGAATCTGTCAGTGGGTGCGTTGCACGGCAACCACACGTTCCGCCGGTATCCGCAACTGGCGCAACAGGTAGTCCTTGAATTCAGGTGTGTAGGGCTGCAACTCGATGGCCTGCCCCATACAGCCCAGCCACGCGTCCCGCTCAGTTTCACCGATCGGCCAGGTGGTATGGAACATGGGAATGCTGATTTGCCCGTAGCGCTCCTGGAACAGCTTGGGGCCGCCAAGCCAACCGCTGAGAAAGCAGGCCAGCTTGTCCCGTGCAGTGGTCAGGTCTTCTGAATGCATGGCGCGGATAGTACGGGCGGGCTCCCAGGTATCCATGATCCGGTAGAAGTCATCCACCAGCCGGCGCAAACCATCGATGCCGCCAGCGGCCTGGTAGGAGGCATCCTGGGTACCGTACATGGGTGGTTGCACAGACATGTCTTTCCTCTCATCAGTAGTCCATTGGCAGCAGTCACATATCCTCTGCTGCCGGGCCTACAGTCTACCAACAAAGGGCGCCATTTTGCCGGGCCCTTTGGAGCCGGCTGCTGTCGTCAGACAAAGCTGAGGAAGAACAGCATGAAGAAGGGCGCGGCAATGGTCAGGATCAGGCCACTGATGATGGCGGTGGGCACATATTCGTAATGGCAAGCCTGGCGCACGAAGGGCAGGGTGGTGTCCATGGCCGTTGCGCCGCAGACGCCAATGCTGCTATTGGCAAAATTACGCCCCAACATGAAGACCACCGTCAGGCCAATCAGCTCGCGCATCAGATCAGTTAGTAGAGCGACGCTGCCGTAGGCTTCTCCCAGATATTGTCCAGCCAGAGCGCCAGACAGGCTGAACCAGCCAAAGCCGGTGCTCAGGGCCAGGGCCACGGCCAGTCGCTCACCTGTGATCCAGCTCAGCAGCACACCGGCCAGCATGGAGGCAAGCATCACCACCAGCGGGATTTTCAGCACCCGCGGGGCCAACCAGGAGCGGCTGATGACAACCTGGGCCAGGTCCAGGCCGATCAGGAACAGCAGGGCATAGAGCCACCCGGAGATATTGATCAGCGCAGCACCAATGCCGTTGTCATGCCATTGCAGGCGCCAGGCAAAAGCGCCAAGCAGAACCAGGCCGAAGGCGATCAGGCATTCCTTGACCGGATGCCAGAGTCCCAGCCAGCCGCCGGGACTGTCTTCTTGCGCGGTGCCGGGCCGGTTCAGCGGCATGAGGCAGGCAAATACCACGGCGCTGATGGTAAAGGCGTAGAGCGCCGACTGCTTCAATACCTCCATGCCCGAGGCAAGACTGCTGAAGGTCGCGCCCGAATCCAGGCCGATCACGAAGAGAATAATCCAGACCACGGGAGTGATGCAGCGCAGCAGAGGTTTCACAACGGGCTTGGGCAGGCGTTTACCCACCAGATAACCGACCAGCAGGGACAGTAGGATGGGCAGGATGGCAGCAAGGATACTGGATAGCTGAGCGGACACGGAGCAGGACTTCATCGAGAAATGGAAGGAGGAAAGCCGCAGTGATTTCTTCAGGTCATGAAGGGCACGCACTATAGCGCAGAGGGTCTTTACTTTGTAGCCAGACGACACAGGTATCGTGCGACAAGGGGCGGTGATCGTATAACTACGCCGCTCCCCAGCTTCGTAAAGGCCTGGAAACAAAAGCCCGGCGTTTTTGCCGGGCTTTTGATGGGGAGTGCTGATCCTTCAGCGAGTACTAATCCTTCAGCAAGCACTCATCCTTAAATAGCTACCAATCCTTTAGTGCCAGCGATCATACGTTGCTCTACGTTACACAGTGGTGACATCGAGGCACGACGACAGCAGCCAAGCAACGTTATGCTTCGATCAGCGCAGTACCTGTAAATGTCGTTGTCCGGCACCGGGCAGGGTTTGCAATGAGTGGCTGCGGCTGGTATCCATTCGATAGTCAGACTGTTTGATCGTATCGACGAAGTGCCAGTCGGCGCGGGCCTGTTCCTGCGTCAAGGTGACAACCATGAAACCGCGCTGATTGACGTTGAGGTAATGCAGATCGTCGACCAGCATGGTGATGGCTTGTTCAGCTGGCTGGATCATTTCAGGTGGCAAGTCCAGATAGGCTTCCAGCCCCGGTGAACTCACCGACGCGGTGGCGAGTTCGACACCTACCTGCTTGCCGTCAACCGTCTTGAGGTCACTGGCCCAGGCGTTGTGCGTGTCGCCGGCCAGCACCACGAGGTTCTTGTTCAGGTTGGCACAGGTTTCCAGAAGGACTTCGCGCTCGTAGGCATAGCCATCCCAGGCATCCAGGTTATAAGGGATCAACGTCGTGATCCGAGCAAGCTCCTGGGGCGTCAGCGTAGGATCATTGTTCTGCTGACGCACTTTGAGGGTGACCAGCTCGGTCAACAGGGTTGTTATGTCGGTGGATCCCGGATCGGTCATGGTGGCGAGTATCGCTGCCAGCATTTCCGCAGGCACCAGCATGCGGCCCATCAGCACCTGCTGACCGAGCACCTGCCAGGTGGCGGTCGAGGTGGCCAGTTGGGTTTGCAGCCAATCCAGTTGCTGCAAACCC
Source organism: Halopseudomonas bauzanensis (assembly GCF_900114735.1). Taxonomy (GTDB): domain Bacteria; phylum Pseudomonadota; class Gammaproteobacteria; order Pseudomonadales; family Pseudomonadaceae; genus Halopseudomonas; species Halopseudomonas bauzanensis. The sequence continues at coordinate 85,867 of NZ_FOUA01000007.1, forward strand.
AGCATGGTTCGGTCAGTGTCGGCCAGATCCGCCGCCAGGCGCGTGCCGTCCATGCCGCCGGCAGTCAGGTAATTGGTGAAGTCGAGCTGTTCATCGCGCCCAATGATGCGGGTATCGAGCATATGCAGACTGACCAGGTCGGCAAAGTCGAAGCGCCGGTACAGGGTTTCCTCGTCATGCTCGGAGGCTGGGCGTATCGGTTGCCATTCGAAGTAGGCCTGCAGCGCCGCCAGCTTGCGCTCAGCGAAGTCGCCGTCACCCTCGTTGTGGTTTTCCGCACCCTCGCGCCAGGCATCGTTGGCTACTTCATGATCATCCCAGACCAGAATCCAGGGTACGCTGGCATGCAGACGCTGCAGATCAGGATCGGTGCGATACAGCGCATAGCGGCGTCGATAATCCGTCAAGGTCAGGAGTTCGCCCGCATTGTCTGCAGGCAGTTGACGACCAAGGGCCTGAGCATCTTCGCTGGCATAACCACCAGCCCCATATTCATAAATGTAGTCGCCCAGATGTATCACAGCGTCTAGCTGCTCGACCTTGGCCGCTTCGGCGTACACATGAAAATAGCCAGCGGGGAAATTGGAGCAGGACAAGACGGCCAGACGCACCTGATCAACCCTGGCTGCGGGCAGGGTACGCATGCTGCCGGTAGACGAGGTGGCTCCCGCGCAATGGAAACGGTAGTAATAGGATTGACCCGGCAGCAGGTTGAGCACGTCGACCTTGAGGGTGAAGTCACGCTCGGCGCCAGTGGTGAAGCTCCCGTCATGCAGCAAGTCGGTGAACTCGGAGTCACTGGCAACTTCCCAACTGATCTCTATATCGCGCTGATCAGTATCCTGAGGCGTGACTCTGGTCCAGATCATGATCCGGTCCTGAAGCGGGTCGCCACTGGCAACACCATGCAGAAAGGCGGCCTGTCGAGCCTGCTCATCAGCTCGACTATTGCTGCTACTGCTGAGGCAGCCTTGCAGCCCTGTGGAAATGGCGACGGTGCCCACGGTCGCCAGAGAAAGACGCAGAAAGTCACGACGAGTAAAACGAGACATGGTACATCCTGTACTATCAGTGGGGTGATGCTTGCCGATGATCGCTGCTAATCATTTCATCTTCATGTACGTTTGGGTGCAATGCTGCGCAGCCTGGAATTCGATGGTGTTCCGTTTGCAGGCGTAGTTGGCGGGCGTCCTCACGCAGTGCATGGCTTTCAGGCTGAGAACGGAGGGGGGCAGTCGACTGCGGGTACGCCGGACTGCAATAAGCAAATCGTAAGGTTCTTCTTAGATACATATCTAATTTAACATAATATGGATTATGCGAACCTAGGCGAAAGCTCATCCCGGCTATATCTTGTTTCCGATATTAGCCATTATCGGATATTGCATATGTGGTAATCTCACTGGCCGCGCCGTTCTGTCTTTGGTTTCTGGATCATTCGCCTTATGTCCCAACCGGTTCCCTTGTTCGATACCTACAAGAACTTCCAGTTTCTTACTCGGCATAATCTGGACGGCGAACTGCCCGCTGTTCTCGCTGCCTTCGAAAGGTTTGCCAATCCCACCGAGGCCATGGATGATTATTCTGTGGTCAAGCTGTTCCTGAAATCCTATGCCGCCAATCAGGCCACGTTCAACAGCTATCGTACCCATGTCGAGCGTCTGCTGTTGTGGTCGTTGCTGGTGTGCAAGAAGCCTATCTTGCATTTACGCCGCCAGGATGCCGAAGCCTTTCTGGAATTCTGCCTCAACCCGCCCGATAACTGGGTCGGTCCGGTGACCAAGTCGCGCTTTATACGTATTGGTGGTCGCAAGAAAGCCGATTCGGATACCTTTGTGATCAATCCCGATTGGCGCCCATTCAACTATACGGTGAGCAAGGCAACGCGCAAACTGGCTGATGAAACCGAGTCTGGCATGCCGGAGATCCAGGCCTATCAGATGTCGCAGACCACCATTGCTCAGGTATTCACCGTGTGCGGCAGTTTCTATCAATTCTGCATCGATGAGGATTACACCGATGCCAACCCGTTTCGGGCGGTCAAACAGAAATCCCGCTACAAGCAGAGCGTTGTCTCCCAGGTGACCAGCCGCTCGTTGACCCAACTGCAATGGGAGTTCGTGATCGAAACTGCGGAACAGATGGCTGAGCAGGAGCCGGAGTTCCATGAGCGTACCTTGTTCATTCTCACCACGCTGTTCTCGATGTACCTGCGGGTATCGGATCTGACTGGGCGGGATAACTGGCAGCCGACCATGGGCAGTTTCAAGAAAGCGGGTGATAACTGGTGGTTCCATGTGGTGGGTAAAGGCAACAAGGCGGCCAAAGTGAGCGTGCGCGACAGCTATTTGCCGTATCTGGTCCGCTACCGCAGTACTTTGGGGCTGACTGACCTGCCCTACCCTGGCGAACAGACACCGCTGCTGTCGGCGCTGGATGGCCGCACGGGGCTATCGGGCCGGCGAATACGGGAATTGGTACAGATGGTATTCGATGCGGCGTGCGCGCGCATGATTGCCGAAGGGCTGCAGGAGGATTGCGATGCCTTGCGCGCGGCGAGTCTGCACTGGCTGCGACATACGTCGGCAACGCTGGATGCGCCGTTCAGGGACATGAAGGATCTGCAGGCAGACCTGCGCCACGAGAGCCTGTCCACGACCCAGGACAGCTACTACGATTCGCTGGACGATCAGCGAGCCAGCTCAATCAAGGCGATCCCGATCAAGGGGCGTTAGCCGCCTGGGGAGCATCCGCCAATACCGGCCGGTTCGCCGCAAGGGCGAAGCCGGCCAGCACACAGATCAGGCCAGGGCGGCCAGTGCTGCGTCGTAATTCGGCTCGTCGCCGATCTCGGATACCAGCTCGCTGTGCAGCACCTTGTCGTTTTCATCCAGCACGACAACCGCACGCGCGGCCAGGCCAGCCATGGGGCCATTCTCGATGGCGACGCCGTAGTTGCGGATGAACTCGCCGCCGCGCAGAGTCGACAGGTTGATCACATTCTCCAGGCCTTCAGCGGCGCAGAAACGCTTCTGTGCAAAGGGCAGATCCGCCGAGATGCACAGCACCACGGTGTTGGGCAGGTTGCTGGCCTTGCTGTTGAAGGTACGCACCGAGGTGGCGCAGGTCGGGGTGTCCACGCTGGGGAAGATGTTCAGGATCTTGCGCTTGCCGGAAAACGAGGACAGATCCACGTCAGCCAGGTCCAGACCCACCAGACTGAATGCCGGAGCATTGTCGCCTGCGGAGGGAAATTGGCCGCCAACGGTAATCGGGTTGCCACGCAATGTAACGTTCGACATTTGAAACTCCTTAAGTCACAAGTGATGCATCAGAAATCGATGCGGTAGAAAAAATCCAGGGAGCTGACCAGGCCGCCAACGGCTTCCAGGTACAGGCGTTTGGTCAGATCGTAACGCACGGCCAACCGGTTTGCCTGTTCAAACACCCCTACACCATAGCGCAGACTCAACTTCTCGGTGAGATAGCCGGTGGCTACCACACTGGTTGTCAGGCCGCTGCCCTCGGTATCCAACTGAAAATCATCAATACCGAGCGACCCGGCAATGTTCTTCGCCAGCGGCGTGCTACCGGCCATGCCCAGCGCCAGCGCGGCCTGACCCAAGACGTTGCTGTCACCGGTATCGGCACCCAGCGGGCGCCCGAGGATCAGGTAGGCCAACGCCTGCTCCTGGGCCATGCTCGGCTCAGAAAACACCTCGGATATGGGCGCATCGGCCTGGCCGGTCAGGCGCAGGCCAGCGATGACATCATCGACCCGGCGGATGGCTTCGATATCCAGGTAGGGCTTGCTGATCGGGCCGGCGAACAGAATCTGCGCCCGCCGCAATTCCAGGCGCTGGCCGTAGCCGCGAAAGCGTCCGTCCAGAATATTCAGGTTACCAGCGGCGGTCATGTTTTCGCGCACATGCAGCCGGCCACTGAGCCGGCCAGTGAGACCGAAGCCGCTGAAGTTCAGCTGATCACCGATCAGCAGCTGGATGCCCATGCTGATGCCCAGCGGCAGGGATTCTTCCGTCTCTTCGGTGGCACCGACAATCTCTGCGTCCGGTGACACTCGGACGGCGGCCGGCGGCAGCTCTCGCACGGTAATATCCCCCTCGGGAATCGCGATGGTGCCGGTGAGCGCGAGGTTATTGTCGGCCAGACCGATATGCAGATCCGGGCTGGCCAACAGGTCAGCGTAGGGATCGACGCGGATTGGCAGGTTGGTACCGGTCAGGCTGATATCCACGGCCAGGGCCGGTGCCCAGGCGGCGGTGCCGGCGAGCTGGCCCTGCCCTTCCCCGCTCTGCCATTGCCCATCGATCACGGCCTGCTGACCGGTGACACCCACCTGCATCCGCAACTGCTTGAAGCTGACCGGCAGCTCCGGTCCGCTGATTTCACCATTGCTCAGCAAAATATCGCCGTCTACTTGCGGCTCGGTGAGCGTCCCGGCCAAGGTGCCGCGGCCAATCAGGTCTCCGTTGAGCGTGTCGACCTGCGGCAGGAAGGGTCGCAGGATATCCAGTTGCACATCGCGCAGATCGAAGCGGCCGTCGAGACGCTGGGCGCCGCCGGGGTCGGCAATATCGGCCTGGACATCAAGATTGCCGAGCCCGTCACTGACCAACTGCAGCCGACTACGGGCCTGCTCGGGATCGAGCTGGATGGTGAATTCCAGGTTTTCGTAGGGGAAGGTCAATGGCTGGTCCGGGTTGTTGACCCGCAGCTCACCGTTACGGCTACTGACCACCACGTTGGCCCGTGGCTCGGCACCCACCGCCTGGCGAAATTGCGCTTCGGCATTGAGCGTTGCATCCCAGATCAGGTCATCCGGCAGCCATTCCTGCAACGAGGCCAGCGGGAAATCGGTGAGTCTGAGATTTACCTGCCGGTCGGGCATCAACCGTTGTTCGCCATTGAAACAGAGCTGGCTCTGCAGGTGACTCCAGCAGTGGGCGCCCAGACGCAGTTCGCCATTGGCCAAGCGATAGTTCAGGGCTGCGGAGTCGTTCAGTTGCCAGACCATGTCTTCAGCGGCGATGCTGGCGTCGCGCAACTGGCCCTGCCAGCGTTCGTCATTCAGGCTGCCGGTCAGGCTCGTATCCAGATCCACCAGGCCGCCTTGCAGATCAATCGCCAGCTGATGCGATGCCCGGGTGCCGTCAAGTACCAGGCTGAGGTTGCCCAGCCGGGTATCACCGTTGCGCAGGCGGCTGGCAGAAAGGGTCAGATTGCCGGGCAACTGATCATTGAGCGTGACCCGGCCGTCAGCGCTGAGCGCCGCCAGGCCGAAATCGGCATAGCCCATCCGCTCACCCTGCAATGCCAGCGTCACGGTCGGTTCATTTGCCGATCCCGATGCCTCGGCGTTACCTACCAGACTGCCAGACAGCCCCGGCCACAGCGTTGCCATGCGCGCCAGGTTGATATCGAAGCGGCCTTCTACGGTCTGCCCCCAGTGCCCTGCACCACGGATACGGTTGTCACCCTGGCGCAGCTCCAGATCGGTGATCTGCCAGCCCGTTTCGGCGCTTGCCACAGCGCCGGATAGGGCCAGGGGCTGGCGTCGCAAGGTGCCGCTCAAGTCCCAGTCGGCAGTCAGTTGCAGTTGCTCATCGCGGATACTGCCGGAGCTGGTTACCGGGCCATTCAGCGAGCCGGGCAACTCGGCTGCGAACATCTGCGGATTGAGCTCTTGCAACAGCAGTCTGACGTCCCAGGCAATGCCATCGAGCAGGCTCAGCGCCGCTTCACCAGTGAGGCTGCCTTGCTCGGTGGTCAGCGCCAAGGGGGCGATATCGATATGTTCCGGGGTTCCGCTGAGGGCCAGTTGCAGATCGGCCTCCTGCTCTCCCACCCCGCCGAGTTGCGCCTGCAGTGCCGCGTCGAATGCCATATCCCGCAGATTGGCCTCAAGATCCAATTGGTGCACTTCCAGCGGTCCGATATCCTGCGGATACAACCATTGCCACGGAAACTGTTGCATGGCGAGCTGCGCATCGGCGGTGAGTACGTCAGACCAGCCAGCATTGGCTGTGAGCCTGAGTTCCCGTTCCGGCTGCTCAGCCACGACCAGATGCAAGTTCAGGTCGGATACGCCGGTGCTCGTGGCCTGGCCGCGTACGGTGAGGTCTATCCTGCCACCTTCCCCCGGCAAATGGCTGTCGGCCTGCAATGCGATGCCTCTCTCCAGATCACCGGCCAGGTTCACCACCAGGTCGTTCAGGGTCAGGCTGGGCGGCAGAGACTCTAGCGCCAGAAAAGAAGGCTCGCCGCGCCACTGGGCTGTCAGCGGCAGCTCGGCTTGCAGTGGTTGGACGTCAGCGGTCAGCACGCCGGACAGATAACCGCTGCTGCGGGCTTCCAGCTGCAGCTGGGCAACGCTTCCATCGATGCGGGCCTGCAGCTCCCAAGGGCGTTCATCCATCGGCGGCAAGGTCAGTGCGGTTACCACCCGCAGCGGCCAGTCGCCGCTCATGCGCAGATCGCCTTCCAGGTCCCAGGTCAGGTCGGGCCCCTGACCGCTGAAGTGGGAGATATGCAGCTGGTCGCCGCTGAGCTGAGCCTGCAGGGAAATATCGTGAAGCAGCGCTTCTTCGCCGTTCACCCACACCTCACCGATGCGCGCTTCCTGCAATTGTATGCCCAGGGGCAGGCGGATCTCCGGCAGGGTGATGTCCTGCCGTGGCTCGTCCGGCTCATCCGAGGGGGTGGTGTGTACCTGAATGCGCTCCGCCGAGAGCAGGTCGATGCACAGGCGTTTGCCGCGCAGGCAGCCGGGTGTCCAGGCCAGTTCCAGCTCATCAATGGTCAGTTCGATACCAGTGTCACGCCAGGCCACCTGGGAAAAATGCCAGCCCTGCCACAACTGCCCGCCACTGAACTCCAACTGCAGGCGCGGCTCCAGTTCCGGCAGCTTGCCAAACAGCCATCGATTGGCCCCTTCGCTGGACAGCACCGCCAGCAGGATCGCCACCAACAGCACAGGCACTGCCAATAGAATGAGCAGCCCGCGCAACAGCGCCTTGAGTAGAAACCCCGTCACAGTTCGGCACCCATGGAGAAGTGTATGCGGAAGCCCTCATCCGGATCGCTCATAGACCTGGCCAGATCCAGGCGGATCGGGCCTACCGGCGAGACCCAGCGTATGCCTACCCCGGTGCTGGTCTTCATCGGGCCTTTCCAGCTGTCCACCGCATTACCGTGGTCTATGAACACTGCCGCGCGCCATTTGGGGCGGAACTCGTATTGGTATTCCCCGCTGGTGGCCAGCAGGTAGCGCCCGCCTATACGCTCGCCAGTATCATCGGTAGGTGCCAGGGTACGGTAATCGTAACCACGTACGCTCTGGTCACCACCGGCAAAGAAGCGCAGCGATGGCGGCACGCTGGAAAAGCCATCGCTGGCGATGCCGCCGACCTGGGCGCGGGTCAGGAAACGGTGGTTGTCCCACAGGGTATACAGCCCCTTGGCAGCGAGATTCAGGCGCAGGAAGTCGATATCGGAAAGGATGCCGGCCTTGGCGCCCTGCAGATCCATCATCAGACTGTAGCCGCGGCTCGGGTCCATGCTGTTGTCGCTGACGGTACGCTGAAAGCCGAGGCTGGGAATCAGCAGAGTGCTGCGGCCGGAGTCGTCGCCGAGCGAATAGCGTTCCTGCTCCAGGCGCAGACCGATGCTGCGGTTCCAGCCGTTCTCCAACCGTCGCTGCAACAAGCCGCCGATGACCATGCTCTGGCTTTCGGTATCGTCGATATCCTCGCGCTGCCAGCCGGAGAAGAAGCGCAGATGGCTGGACTGAGGCGGCGTGAGAGGGATCTGATACCAGGACGTTATCTTCTGTCGGGGGGCAGACACCTCCAGCTCGGCGCCACGACTGTGCCCTCGGGAATTGAGCCAATGCTGCGTCCAGTCAGCCTTCACGCGCGGCCCTACGTCGGTGGAAAAACCGCCACCGAAGCCCAGCGAGTGGGGCTTGCGCGCCTTGAGTTGGGCCTGCACAGGGATTATCCCATCCACCGCAAGATCAGCCGGTGCGGTAACCTGCACCGCTTCGAAGTAACCACTGGATAGCAGCTCGCGATTGAACTCGGCAATCAAATCCGCCTCGTAGGGTACCCCATAGCGAAACGGCACCATGCGCTGCAGCAGATCGGCATCGAAAGGCGTTTCGGAAAAGCTCACCTCACCGAGGCTGTAGCGTTCTCCGGTGTCATAGCGAAGAATGATATCCGCCAGATTGTCTTCGACATCGATCAGCAGCCGGTTTTCCAGAAACTCGGCGGAAAAATAGCCGTGCTGCAAAGCCTGGTTCTGCAGCAGACTCTTGGTGTCTTCATAATGGCCATGGTGCAGCTGCGCGCCGGGCATCATGTGGCGGCTGAGGGGGAAGTTGAAATAGTCCGCATCCTGGCCCGCCCCGCTTACCTCCAGGGTCACGTTATCCAGCCGCACGGGCTCGCCCAGGGTCACTTCCAGCAGCAGCACCGGGTCGGTATCCTCGCCGGTGACCCGCGGGCGTACCCGGGCATGGTAATAACCCAGTGCCTGAAGCGCGCTGAGTGCCTGCTCCCGGCTGGACCGGGCCAGGCGCCACATGGCTTCGCGGCTGGTGGCCGTCACAGGCCCGATGAAGGCCTCAATATTCTTGCGGGCCGCATCATTGCGTGGCTCGACCTGCACCTCGAGTTCCGCATGGGCGACCGTGGTGAACAGCAGTAGAGCCAGCAATATGGAAAAACGGACCATTTTCTGTTCCAGCATCAATATGGCATCGTGGTTCAGCGTTTCCTAACCTGCCGGACGGGTTGGTGCGGCCAACTTGCCGCCGGGGAATGCTAACATGCAGACCGCCTCTGGCCGATACGCATTCCGGCTTTCCCGTTTTCTTCAGGATAGGAATTTTGATGAAAGTTGTCTCGTTCAATATCAACGGCTTGCGCGCCCGCCCTCACCAGTTGCAGGAGCTGGTCAGCAAGCACTCGCCCGATGTCATCGGTCTTCAGGAAACCAAGGTGGATGACCCTGCGTTTCCGCTGGAGTCGGTTCAGGCATTGGGTTATCACGTGCATTTTCATGGTCAGAAAGGCCATTACGGCGTGGCGCTGCTGACCCGCGAAGAGCCGCTGTGGGTACGCAAGGGGCTGCCCAATGATGGTGAGGAGGCACAATGCCGCATGATCAGTGCCGCCCTGCCCTGCGCTGATGGCTCGCCGCTGGTTGTATTCAATGGCTACTTCCCCCAGGGCGAAAGCCGGGCTCATCCCATCAAGTTTCCGGCCAAGACCAGGTTCTATGCGGATCTGCAGGAGCATCTGCAGCAGGATTATGCGGCCGATCAGCGGATCGTGGTCATGGGGGATCTGAATATTTCGCCACAGGATTGCGATATCGGTATCGGCGAAGCCAACGCCAAACGCTGGTTGCGTACCGGCAAGTGCAGCTTTTTGCCCGAGGAGCGCGAGTGGCTCCAGCGGCTCAAGGACTGGGGGCTGGTCGATACCTTCCGGCATATGAATCCCGCGGTGAATGATCGGTTCAGCTGGTTCGACTACCGCAGCCGCGGCTTCGAGGATGACCCCAAACGCGGCCTGCGCATCGACCTGGTAATGGCCAGCCGCGGTCTGATCGACCAATGTGTCGATACCGGCATCGACTATGACATCCGTGCCATGGAAAAGCCGTCGGACCATGCGCCGGTGTGGGCCAGCTTCAACGTCTGAGGCGCCCAATCAGCGGAGCCGTTTCCGGCTCCGCTGCCAGGCCGGTCAGGCCATCTCTTCTTCTGGCACATCCAGCACCAGCTCGCCGTCGCGCAGGGTGACATGCACGGTGCCGCCATGCTCGGCCAGATCACCAAACAGGATCTGCTCTGCCAGCGGCCGCTTGATCCGGTCCTGGATCAGGCGTGCCATGGGCCGCGCACCCATCAGCGGGTCGTAACCATGTTCCACCAGCCAGTTACGAGCGTCTTCATCCACGTCCAGCAGTACATGCTTGTCTTCCAGCTGGGCCTGTAGTTCGGTGAGGAACTTGTCCACCACGAACTTGACGCTGTCGTGGCTGAGCCGGCCAAACTGAATGATGGCATCCAGGCGGTTGCGGAACTCAGGCGTGAAGGTCTTCTTGATCACCTCCATTGCATCGGTGGTGTGGTCCTGGGTGGTGAAGCCGATCGACGACCGGGCCATGGACTCTGCCCCGGCGTTGGTGGTCAGCACGATGATCACGTTGCGGAAATCCGCCTTGCGACCATTGTTGTCGGTCAGCGTACCGTGGTCCATGACCTGCAGCAGCAGATTGAAGACTTCCGGATGGGCCTTCTCGATTTCGTCCAACAGCAATACGCAGTGCGGCGTCTTGTTGATCGCCTCGGTGAGCAGACCGCCCTGATCGAAGCCGACGTAACCCGGAGGCGCGCCAATCAGCCGTGATACGGTATGCCGCTCCATGTATTCGGACATGTCGAAGCGCAGCAACTCCACCCCCAGGCTCTTGGCGAGCTGGCGAGTCACTTCGGTCTTGCCCACCCCGGTCGGGCCGGCGAACAGGAACGAGCCTACCGGCTTGTCGGCGGACTTCAGCCCGGCGCGGGACAACTTGATGGCTGTGCTGAGCGCATCGATGGCCTGGTCCTGGCCAAATACCACCAACTTCAGGTCTCGCTCCAGATTCTTCAGCAGTTCCTTGTCGCTGGTGGAGACATGCTTGGGTGGAATCCGTGCGATCTTCGCGACGATGGCTTCCACTTCGGCAACGTCGATGCACTCGGGCCGCTCATCCTGCGGCTTGAGACGCTGGTAGGCTCCTGCCTCGTCAATCACATCGATGGCCTTGTCCGGCATGTGCCGATCATTGATATAACGGTCGGCCAGTTCCGCCGCCGCCTTCAGCGAATCGTCGGTATAGCGGATGCCATGGTGGTCCTCGAAGCGGCTGCGCAGCCCCTTGAGAATCTGGATGGTGTCGCTGACGGAAGGCTCGGCCACATCGACTTTCTGAAAACGCCGCGCCAGGGCCCGGTCTTTCTCGAAAATGCCGCGAAATTCCTGGAAGGTGGTCGAACCAATGCAGCGAATTTCGCCTGAGGACAGCAGCGGCTTGAGCAGATTGGACGCATCCATCACCCCGCCGGATGCGGCGCCCGCGCCGATGATGGTATGAATTTCGTCAATGAACAGGATCGCCTGGGGACGCTTCTTCAGCGCCTTGAGCAGCGCCTTGAAGCGCTTCTCGAAATCGCCCCGGTACTTGGTACCTGCCAGCAGCGCACCGAGATCCAGCGAGTACACCACTGCCTCAGTGAGAATGTCCGGCACTTCGCCATCGACGATACGCTTGGCCAGCCCTTCGGCGATAGCCGTCTTGCCGACGCCGGCCTCACCGACCAGCAGCGGGTTGTTCTTGCGTCGCCGCACCAGGATTTGCGCCACCCGCTCGACTTCCGCTGCACGGCCGACCAACGGATCGATCCGCCCCAGCCGCGCCTGCTCGTTCAGGTTGCTGGCGTAGGACTCCAAAGGATTATTAGCGGCCACCGCCTCGCCACCCTCCTCATCAAGGTTCTCCTGCTCGGCCTGCATGCTCTCGTTATCATCGGCCACCTTGGAGATGCCATGGGAGATGAAATTGACGATGTCGATGCGGGCGATGTGTTGTTGCTTGAGGAAGAACACCGCCTGGCTTTCTTGCTCACTGAAGATCGCAGCCAGCACGTTGGCGCCATTCACTTCGCCTTTGCCGGAGCTCTGGACGTGGAACACGGCGCGCTGCAATACGCGCTGAAAGCCCAGCGTGGGTTGGGTTTCGCGCTCGATGTCCTGGGTTGGAATCAAGGGTGTGGTGGAGTCGATGAACTCGGTCAGTTCCCGACGCAGCCGGTCCATGTCCGCACCGCATGCCCGCAGCACGGCCACGGCGGCCTGGTTATCGAGCAAGGCCAGCAGCAGATGCTCGACAGTCATGAATTCGTGGCGTTTGCTGCGAGCATCCTTGAACGCCAGGTTCAGGGTGATCTCCAGATCTCGATTTAGCATACTGCCCCCTCATTGTGCGACTCTGGTCGCTCTATTACGCTTCGCGTTCTATCTGACACATCAACGGGTGCTGACATTCCCTGGCATATTCATTTACCTGAGCCGCCTTGGTCTCGGCAATATCCCGAGAATAGACGCCACATACGGCTCTGCCCTCAGTATGGACCCTGAGCATGATCTGTGTAGCCTTTTCCCGATTCAGCATGAAGAAGACCTCCAATACCTCCACGACGAAATCCATCGGCGTGTAATCGTCATTGAGCATAATGACCTGATAGCGTGCCGGCGGCTGCAGTTCCGGTTTGCCGGTTTGTACCGCCAGACCATCATCTTCTTCGTGCTCCGGCTGCCCCGGCTCCTGCATGAACGTTAGTTGAGTTTCCATCGTTGCAAATGTCTTTTGATCACATGGTGTATGTCAGGCTACAGGCAAAATGTGCACTGGTACACAGCTTGCCTGTACCCGCCTTGACTTATCTCGATTCAATGTTAATAAGTGTAACAAGCCTGATACGTAATCCGTCATTCTCCGACATTCCGTGTCATGTGAGGTCACAGCAGGATTCACTACCCAGTATGGGGACAGCAGAGGAAAGCAGTATGGAGATAGGTAAGGTCAAATGGTTCAACAATGCCAAAGGCTATGGTTTCGTGGTAGCCAATGGTCGCAATGAAGACCTTTTTGCCCACTACTCAGCTATCCAGATGGATGGGTACCGAACGCTCAAGGCAGGCCAGCCTGTACAGTTCGACATCATCCAGGGTCCGAAGGGCCTGCATGCAGTCAATATCCAGGCCGTTGGTGAGCCGGTTCGCAAATCGGCTGAAATGACCGAAGCGGCTCCGGTGGCGACGCTTGTTTAACTGACACCTGCCCGCGTGTTCCTCGCTGTACCGGGCACTCTTACACAAACAAGCCGGCATTTGCCGGCTTGTTTGTTATTGCTTCTGACTGCCGCTTGAATTACATCGCAGCGATCAGATCATCACCGAACTCGGAGCACTTGCGCAGGACGGCACCGTCCATCAGACGCTCGAAGTCATAGGTAACGGTCTTGTTGGCGATGGCGCCTTCAGTACCCTTGATGATCAGGTCAGCCGCTTCTACCCAACCCATGTGGCGCAGCATCATTTCTGCGGACAGGATCAGCGAACCAGGGTTGACCTTGTCCTGACCGGCGTACTTGGGTGCAGTACCGTGGGTCGCTTCGAACATGGCAACCGAGTCGGACAGGTTGGCGCCCGGAGCAATACCAATACCGCCCACTTCGGCAGCCAGTGCGTCGGACAGGTAATCACCGTTCAGGTTCAGGGTAGCGATAACGTCATACTCGGCCGGGCGCAGCAGGATCTGTTGCAGCATGGCGTCGGCAATGGCGTCTTTCACGACGATGTTCTTGCCGGTGTTCGGGTTCTTGAACTGCATCCACGGACCGCCGTCCAGCAGCTCGGCACCGAACTCGTCACGAGCGACTTCATAGCCCCACTCTTTGAAGGCACCTTCGGTGAACTTCATGATGTTGCCCTTGTGCACGATGGTCACGGAGCTACGATCATTGTCCACTGCGTACTGCAGAGCCTGGCGCATCAGGCGCTTGGTGCCCTGCTCGGAAACCGGCTTGATGCCAATGCCGCAGCCTTCGGTAAAGCGGATCTTGGTAACGCCCATTTCCTCGGTGAGGAACTTGATGACTTTCTTCGCTTCGGGGGAGTCGGCTTTCCACTCGACACCAGCGTAGATGTCTTCGGAGTTCTCACGGAAGATGACCATGTCGACGTCGCCGGGGTTCTTGACCGGGCTGGGTACGCCGGTGAACCAACGAACCGGACGCTGGCAGACGTACAGGTCCAGCTGCTGGCGCAGAGCTACGTTCAAGGAGCGGATACCGCCGCCTACCGGCGTGGTCAGGGGGCCCTTGATGGAAACAACGTAGTCCTTGACTGCATCCAGGGTTTCTTCCGGCAGCCAGGTGTCCTGGTCGTAGACCTGGGTGGCTTTCTCGCCGGCGAACACTTCCATCCAGGAGATCTTGCGCTTGCCACCGTAGGCTTTTTCCACGGCCGCATCGACTACCTTGATCATGACCGGGGAAATATCAACGCCGATCCCATCACCTTCGATGTAAGGGATGATCGGGTTGGCAGGAACATTCAGGGTGAAGTCGGCGTTGACGGTAATTTTGTCGCCGCTCGCCGGCACCTGGATCTTTTGGTATCCCATTTGTGACTCCGTTGTGTGTCGTTGTCAGTGAAGACCCGGACGGTTGGTCCGAATCGGAAGAATACGGATTTGGTGGGCCGTATTGTTGTAGTTTTCCTACAAAAAGTCACGCACTTTCATCATCTTCAATGGTATCTCCCGCAAGAAACGCCTTTCTCGAGGAGCCACTGATTGATTGGTGACCAGATTTTGTAGTGAGACTACATTCTCACTACAGGGCCTGGACGCTCTTCGCATCCTAGCCCTTTTTCCGTTCAATTCCAGCCCCCTCCCTCGCTGGAGCCGTTGCGTTTCATCCCGACCATTCACCGGGCGGCCGGTTTACGGTAACCTATCGGCCTGAATCGGGAGTCAAATATGCGCTTTTTACCTCACGTTACCGTCGCCACTATCGTCGAAGATCGCGGCCGGTTTCTCATGGTTGAGGAAGTCAGCAACAATAGAGTTGTATTCAATCAGCCTGCCGGGCATTTGGAAGCAGACGAAAGTCTCATACAGGCTGCTCATCGCGAAACTCTGGAAGAAACCGCCTGGACAGTGGAAATCACCGGGCTTACCGGAGTCTACCTGTTCCGCGGCGAAAATGGTGTTACCTACCAGCGTACCTGCTTCATCGCCCAGCCGGTGGCTCACCAGCCCCACCTGCAACTGGATGACGGTATCGTAGGCGCCCATTGGCTGACCCTGGAAGAAGTTGCTGCGCTGGGTGAACAGCTGCGTAGTCCCATGGTGCTCGAATGCCTCACCGATTACCTGAACAAACCGCGGTATCCACTGGATCTGATTCGTTGACATGACTACGCAAACCAAAACGCCCAGCCAGACCCGGGTTATTGTCGGCATGTCCGGCGGGGTCGACTCCTCCGTCTCTGCGGCCTTGTTGCTCGAACAGGGCTACCAGGTCGAGGGTCTGTTCATGAAGAACTGGGATGAAGACGACGGCACCGAATACTGTACCGCCCGCGAAGACCTGGCTGATGCCCAGGCGGTGTCTGATCGCCTCGGCATCAAGTTGCATACGGCTAACTTCGCCGCCGAGTACTGGGACAATGTGTTCGAGCATTTCCTGGAAGAATACAAGGCCGGCCGCACGCCCAATCCAGACATCCTCTGCAACCGGGAAATCAAGTTCAAGGCCTTCCTGGACTACGCGCTGATGCTGGGCGCCGACCTGATCGCCACCGGCCATTACACCCGCCGTGCCGAGCGCGACGGCCAGACGCTGTTGTTGCGTGGGCTGGATGCGAACAAGGACCAGAGCTACTTTCTGCATGCGGTTGGCGGCGAGCAGCTTGCCCGTACGCTGTTCCCGGTGGGTGAACTGGAAAAGCCCGAAGTACGGCGCATTGCCGAGAAATACCAGCTGGCCACGGCGCGCAAGAAGGACTCCACCGGCATCTGCTTCATCGGCGAGCGTCGCTTCACCGATTTTCTCAAGCAGTATCTGCCAGCCCAGCCTGGCGAGATAGAGACCACTGATGGGCAGGTCATTGGCCGTCACCATGGCCTCATGTATCACACCATCGGCCAGCGTCAGGGTCTGGGCATCGGTGGTTTGCAGGGCGCCAGTGATGATCCCTGGTATGTACTGCGCAAGGATCTCGAGCGCAATGTGCTGGTCGTCGGCCAGGGCAATGAGCACCCCTGGCTGTTTTCCAGCGCGCTCGCCTGCTCCAACATCTACTGGGTCAACCCGCTGGACATCACCGAGCCCATGCGGTTGACCGCCAAGGTGCGGTACCGCCAGCCCGATCAGGCCTGCACCCTCGAGCGGACTGCCAATGGCTACCTGATCCGCTTCGATGAGCCGCAGCGTGCAGTTACCCCGGGGCAGTCCATAGTGCTGTACCAGGACGATGTCTGCCTGGGCGGCGGTGTCATCGAGCAGGCGACTCCCGCCTATGAGGACGCGCCATGACGCCGGCTGAAGAACAGGTACTGGCCTTGGGAGCGATCTTCGAGGCGGCACTGCAGGTCGATAAACTGGCCCGCACCGGCCAGCACAGCGAAGGCCCGGTGAGCTGTCTGATCCAGAGCATCTTCGAACGCTCGCCGGACGACACCCTCGGTATCTATGGCGGCTCCCATCACCAGATTCGCAGCGGACTGCAGGCGCTCAATGCCATGCTGGAGCGGGATACCGCCAGCCTGCAGCGTGATGCCCTGCGCTACACCATGAACCTGATTACCCTCGAACGGCAGTTGGACAAGCGCGACGACATGCTGGCGGTGCTCGGTCAGCGTCTGGATCAGGCGCAGCAGCAGGTTGGTCACTTCGGGCTGCTGCATGACAACACCATGGCCTCCCTGGGCAGCGCCTATCAGGATACCTTGAGCACCTTGCGGCTGCGCATTCAGGTGCATGGCGACATGCGGCATCTCCAGCAACCCGACATTGCCAACCGCATCCGTGCACTACTGTTATCTGGCATCCGCTCGGCGCGCCTGTGGCGTCAGCTCGGCGGTCATCGCTGGCAACTGCTGTTGTCTCGCCGCAAGTTGCTGGAAGCGACCCGCTCCATCCTCAACGGGTAGCGCACGAGGCGCTGCCCACCTGCCCGCAGGTCGAACCCAATCACCTCAGGATGGTGTATGATCTGCGGCTTTCAGCCAGCCTTTGACGAGAACTCCTATGCAACTTTCCTCCTTGACCGCCGTTTCACCCGTTGATGGCCGTTACGGCAGCAAAACCGCCAGCCTGCGTGGCATTTTCAGTGAGTACGGCCTGATCCGCTTTCGTGTGCAGGTTGAGGTCCGCTGGTTGCAATGCCTGGCTGCGCACCCGGGCATTCCCGAGATCGGTCCGTTCTCCGACGAGGCCAATGCCCTGCTCGATCGTCTGGTCGATGATTTCCAGCTGAGCCACGCTGAGCGCATCAAGGAAATCGAGAGGACTACCAACCACGACGTCAAGGCGGTGGAGTACCTGCTCAAGGAACAGGTCGCGGCCCTGCCCGAACTGCAGAAAATCAACGAGTTCATTCACTTCGCTTGCACCTCCGAGGACATCAACAACCTGTCCCACGCGTTGATGCTGCGCAGTGGTCGCGACGAGGTGGTGCTGCCACTGATGCGTCGCCTGGCCGATGAAATTCGCGCCCTGGCGGTGTTGTTCGCCGACGTGCCGATGCTCTCGCGTACCCACGGTCAGCCGGCGTCCCCCACGACCCTGGGCAAGGAACTGGCGAACGTCGTCTACCGCCTGGAGCGTCAGATCACCCAAGTGGAGAACATTCCGCTGCTGGGCAAGATCAACGGTGCCGTCGGCAACTACAACGCCCACCTGTCGGCCTACCCCCAGCTGGACTGGGAAGCCAACGCCCGTCAGTTCATCGAAGAAACCCTGGGGCTGACCTTCAACCCCTACACCACCCAGATCGAGCCGCATGATTACATCGCCGAGCTGTACGATGCGGTGGCCCGGTTCAATACCATCCTGATCGATTTCGACCGGGATATTTGGGGTTACATTTCCCTGGGTTACTTCAAGCAGAAGACCATTGCCGGTGAAATCGGCTCCTCGACCATGCCGCACAAGGTCAATCCAATCGATTTCGAGAACTCGGAAGGCAACCTGGGTATCGCCAATGCGATCCTCCAGCACCTGGCCAGCAAGCTGCCGGTTTCCCGCTGGCAGCGCGACTTGACCGACTCCACCGTGCTGCGCAACCTGGGTGTCGGCTTTGCTCACAGCATCATTGCTTATGAAGCAACTCTTAAAGGAATCAGCAAGTTAGAGCTGAATGTTCAACGTATTGCTGAAGACCTGGATAACTGCTGGGAAGTGCTCGCCGAGCCCGTGCAGACAGTCATGCGGCGTTACGCTGTGCCGGACGCCTACGAAAAGCTCAAGGAGCTGACCCGCGGCAAGGGCATCACCCCGCAGGCGCTGCAGAGCTTTGTCGACGCGCTGGAGATTCCCGATGCAGCCAAGCGGGAACTCAAGGCCCTGACGCCTGCCAATTACATTGGCAACGCCGTGGCGCAAGCTCGCCGTATCTGAACTGCCGCCGATGCCCGGTCTCGCCGGGCATCGGCTCAAGCCACTCCCTTCGACCTTCCTGCCGCATTCGAGGCTGCCCCATGTCCTTTTCCGTCACCACCCTCCCTGGCGGCATGTCTGCCGATGAGTTTCTCCGGGATTACTGGCAGAAGAAGCCGCTGCTGATCCGCCAGGCCTTTGCCGATTTCGAAAATCCGCTGAGCGCGGATGAGCTCGCAGGCCTGTCCCTGGAAGAGGAAGTGGAATCGCGCATTGTGTTGGAACAGGGCGCCACGCCCTGGGAATTGCGCCATGGTCCTTTCACCGAAGACGACTACCGCAAGCTGCCGGAGCGGGACTGGACGTTGCTGGTCCAGGCTGTTGACCAGTTCGTGCCCGAGGTGGCCGAGCTGCTGCAGGCGTTCCGTTTTCTGCCAAGCTGGCGGGTCGACGATGTGATGATCAGCTACGCTGCGCCGGGCGGCAGCGTTGGCCCGCATTACGACAACTACGACGTATTCCTGCTGCAGGGACATGGCCATCGACGCTGGAAGGTCGGACAGGCCTGCAATGCTGACAGCCCGCTATTGAATCATCCCGACCTGCGCATTCTGAGCGATTTCCAGCAGCAGGATGAGTGGGTACTTGGCCCCGGTGACATGCTGTATCTACCCCCGGGCCTGGCCCATTACGGCATCGCTGAAGACGAATGCATGACCTACTCGATCGGTTTCCGGGCTCCCAGCCACGCCGAAGTACTGACCCATTTCAGCGACTTTCTCGGTCAGTATCTCGGTGATCATCAGCGCTACAGCGATGCTGGTCTCAGCCTGCCTGCAGACCCGGCACAAATCGATGGGCCGACGGTTGACCGCCTGCAAAAGCTCCTGCTGGAGCTGATTCAGGACAAGGAAGCCCTGGGCACCTGGTTCGGCCGCTTCATGACCGAGCCACGCTACCCGGAAATGATCACGGCGCAAGAGCTGGACGAGCAGGTGCTGAACGATGCGCTGGGCCAGGGTTACGGCCTGGTACGCAGCCCTAACGCCCGCCTCGCCTGGCGCCAGGAGCAGGACGAGTACCTGATGCTGTTCGCCAGTGGCGAACATTGCCTGCTACCGACCCGACTGCTGCCGCTGGTGCAGCTGATCTGCAACCGCGATTATCTTGATGCCGAGCAGTTGCAGGCGTGGCGCCAGGACGATGAGGCCGTCCTGCTTCTGGAGCAATTGCTGAGCAAAGGCGATCTGCTGCTGGAAGAGGACGAGGATGAATAATCTGGATATTCGGCTAGCGGACTGGGATAGCACGCCGGCATTGCGCGATATTCGTCAGATAGTGTTCATCGACGAGCAACAGGTACCACCAGAGCTCGAGTGGGACGCAGATGACGCGCATGCCACGCACTTTCTGCTGACTGCTGACGAACAACCGGTGGGTACTGCCCGGCTGCTGGACGATGGCCGCATCGGACGTGTTGCCCTGTTGCCACAGGCGCGCGGCAAAGGCCTTGGCCGGCAACTGATGCTGGCCGTCATGCAGCACGCCCGCCAGCAAGGCATGACGCAGCTGAGGTTGTCGGCCCAGACCCACGCGCTCGATTTCTACGGGCAACTGGGGTTCGTGCCCTGCTCGGAGGTGTATCTCGATGCCGGCATTCCTCACCAGAGCATGACGTGGGAAGCCACTGCAGCCCAGTAACGGCGCCGGCGGCGATCTCTCGCGCGCCCTCGAATGCTAAACTCAGCTTCGGTAACGAGGAGATCGCGCCATGAATCTGCGAATCATGCTGGCCATTTTTACCAGTCTCGCCCTTGCTTTCAGCTCTGTTCAGCTCCTCGCCGCGCCGCGGACCGAGGTCATCCCGTTGGGTTACAACATGGCCCAGGATGTCATTCCGGCTATTCAGCCGATGCTCCGTGCCGACGAACGTGTCTCCGCCTATGGCAATCAGTTGATCATTCGCGCCGAGCCTGAGCGGCTGCAGGAGATCCGAGCGCTGCTGAGCGAGCTTGATCGCCAACCGGCCAAGCTGCGTATCACCGTCAGCAACTCGGCCAGTTCACGGGGTAACGAGTCCGGCTACCGACTGGATGGTCGATTGGAAACTGGCGCTGGGGACATTGTTGTGGGGCAGCCGCGAGGTGCCAATCAGGCGCGGGTCATCCGCCGTGAAACCCGCGGCGCGGGTGACGGTACCCGGGTGATCACAGCCAACGAAGGCTACCCGGTGCTGATCCAGACCGGCCAACGGATACCGCTGACCAGCACCACGACCAATATCTATGGCCAGGTGATCAATCAGACCGAATATCACGACGTCACCTCCGGCTTTTACGCCACCGTGCGCCTGAACGGCGATCTTGCAACCATCACCCTGAGCGCCAACAACGATCGGCTGCACCCTGCCGGCAAGGATGTCATCGACGTACAGCGTACCGATACGGTAGTCACCGCACGCCTCGGCGAGTGGGTTACCGTTGGTGGGGTGGATGATGCTGAAAGCCGCCAGGACCGCGGCCTAGGGCGCCGAACCACCACCCGCAGCGCGCAACAGCAGAGCATCCGATTGATGGTCGAACGCTTGCAATGAGTTTTGTTGGAGTTTTGTAGTGTTTAGATAAATTCACTACAAGATCGTTGACTTCTGTTTTTCCAGGCCGCATTATTGCCCCGCTCCCGCTAGCCAGAGCCCCTTTACGGGTCTCCGGATGGTTCCTGAACCTAAGGACCCATCTGTGTCTCGACAGCCCACAAGGCAGTTCGACGAGGTTGCGACTGGAACGAAGTTGTCCTGAGGGACGGGGAAGCGATTCAAACGTAGCAGCCTGTATGACACCGGAGCGGCGGTATGCTCTTCAAGCTATCAGCTTGAGCAAAACACGCCATCCAGCGCATCGACTGTAACGTACCCTCCTCTCTCTTATGTCATTCTTCAATTCCGGTCACTGTTTCGACGCACTGCGGAGTGCCGCAACCCAGGCTCTGGCTTAAGGGTTCGGGGTCGACTAACGTCAGAACCAACGCACACTTTGAAGGATTGACCATGTCAGCATATCAGAACGATATCAAAGCAGTTTCCGCGCTCAAAGAAACCGCCGGTAACGGCTGGAACGCCATCAACCCGGAATCCGTCGCACGCATGCGTGCACAGAACCGTTTCAAAACCGGTCTGGATATCGCCAAGTACACCGCTGCTATCATGCGCAAGGACATGGCCGAGTATGACGCCGACAGTTCTGCCTACACGCAGTCCCTCGGCTGCTGGCACGGCTTCATCGGCCAACAGAAGCTGATTTCCATCAAGAAGCACCTGAAGACCACCAACAAGCGTTACCTGTACCTGTCCGGCTGGATGGTCGCGGCGCTGCGTTCCGAGTTCGGCCCCCTGCCCGACCAGTCCATGCACGAGAAGACTGCCGTTTCCAGTCTGATCGAAGAGCTGTACACCTTCCTGCGCCAGGCTGACGCCCGCGAACTGGACCTGCTGTTCACCGCTCTGGACGATGCCCGCGCCGCTGGCAACAATGCCAAGCTCCAGGAAATCCAGGCCCAGATCGACAACTTCGAAACCCACGTGGTGCCGATCATTGCCGACATCGACGCCGGTTTCGGTAACGCCGAAGCCACCTACCTGCTGGCCAAGCAGATGATCGAAGCGGGTGCCTGCTGCATCCAGCTCGAGAACCAGGTGTCCGACGAGAAGCAGTGTGGTCACCAGGACGGTAAAGTCACTGTTCCACACTCTGACTTCCTGGCCAAGATCAACGCCGTTCGCTATGCCTTCCTCGAACTGGGTGTCGACGACGGTGTGATCGTTGCCCGTACCGACTCCCTGGGCGCCGGCCTGACCAAGCAGATCGCTGTTACCAACGAGCCGGGCGACCTGGGCGACCTGTACAACAGCTTCCTCGATGGCGACTACATCGAGAATGCCGATTCCATCGAGAACGGCGACGTGGTCATCAAGGCCAACGGCAAGCTGCTCAAGCCCAAGCGTCTGGCTTCCGGTCTGTTCCAGTTCCGCAAGGACACCGGTGTCGACCGCGTCGTACTGGACTGCATCACTTCCCTGCAACACGGTGCCGACCTGCTGTGGATCGAAACCGAGAAGCCGCACGTTGGCCAGATTGCCGACATGGTCAACCGCATCCGCGAAGTGGTACCGAACGCCAAGCTGGTCTACAACAACAGCCCGTCCTTCAACTGGACGCTGAACTTCCGTCAGCAGGTATTCGATGCCATGGTTGCCGAAGGCAAGGATGTTTCCGCCTACGACCGTGCCAGCCTGATGAGCGTCGAGTACGACGAGACCGACCTGGCCCAGCTGGCTGATGAGAAGATCCGCACCTTCCAGGCTGATGCAGCCCGTGAAGCCGGTATCTTCCACCACCTGATCACCCTGCCGACTTACCACACTGCCGCACTGTCTACCGACAACCTGGCAAAAGGGTACTTCGACAAGGAAGGCATGCTGGCCTACGTGAAAGGTGTTCAGCGTCAGGAAATCCGCCAGGGTATCGCCTGCGTCAAGCATCAGAACATGGCTGGCTCCGACCTCGGTGACAACCATAAAGAGTACTTCGCTGGCGAAGCCGCTCTGAAAGCCGGCGGTAAAGACAACACCATGAACCAGTTCTGATCGAATTGATTCACGGGCCTCGGCCCGCGTGTTGAAGAAAAGGCCACCTCCGGGTGGCCTTTTTCCTTCCAGTAGGCTCCAAGCCGCCAAGTCGCGTACAATGCGCGCTCCATTGCCGGCCGCGACGGCGTACTCGCTCCTCCGGCACATCATGCAGCAACAGGTTGGAAAGAATGGCACGTTTACATCTGGAGTTTCCGGAAGATCAGTTTTACTTCACCACTCAACTGACCGTCCGCATCACCGACATCAACTCAGGCAAGCATCTGGCAAACGATTCCATGGTCTCGATGATATCTGAGGCCCGGGCTCGCTTTCTGTATCAGTTCGGTATAGAAGAAGCTGGTGTCACAGAGGTCGGCATTATCGTCACCGATCTGGCCACCACCTACCTCAAGGAGGCGTTCGCCCGGGAAACTCTCGTCTTTGAAGTGGGGCTGATGGATCTGAACAAGTACGGCGGCGATATCATCTTCCGTATCACCAAGGCCGATAGCGGCGAGCTGGTTGCCCTGGCCAAGTCCGGCTTCGTGTTCTATCACTTCCTTACCGCAAAGGTTGCGCCGATGCCTGAGGATTTCAGGTTGCGCTTTCCTGGCGTGAACCAGGCCGTCGATTGAGAAATACCTAGATTCCGAAACGAAAAGGCCGGTCAATGACCGGCTTTTTTTGGCCTGCCATCCTTGGCAAGCTGACCCCGGGTGGTCGCGAATGCAACGCCCACGGGGTCTATGATGAAGAAGATCGATTAACGAACTTCAACCTCAGTTTCCACTTCAGCTTCAACGCGACGGTTCATGGCGCGGCCATCGTCGGTTGAGTTGTCAGCGATCGGGCGAGCTTCGCCGTGACCGACTGCATTCACGCGGGAAGACTCAACGCCTTCAGCGATCAGCGCTTCACGAACAGAGTTGGCGCGACGCTCGGACAGGTTCTGGTTGTAGGCATCAGTGCCGACGGAGTCAGTGTGACCTTCAACGGTAGTGGTGACCGAAGGATAGGTCTTCATGAACTCAGCCAGGCTCTGGATGTCCTGACGGAACTCCGGACGGATGGTGTCGCGGTCGAAGTCGAACTTGACGTCCAGCTCAACGCGAACGGACTGCACCTCTGGCTCGGGCTCAGGAGCGGGTGCCGGGGCAGGAGCGGGCTCAGCCTGGGCTACAACCGGAGCGGGCGAAGAACCGAAGTTCAGACCTAAGCCAACGCCGGCCTGCCATTCGGTGTTGCGATGGTCCAGACCGTACAGGGCGTCAACACCAGCCTTCACGAAGAAGTTTTCGTTCAGGTAGTTTTTCACACCGAAACCGGCCACAGCCATAGTGGTACGGTCATCCGTGTTGGTACCGACCTGTTCCAGTTCCTGGTGAGCGAAGCCACCGGAAATGTAAGGACGCAGCGCACCTTCTCCGAAGTGGTAAACGGCTTCAACGTGGGCGAGCTTGCCGTCGATATCTTCACCGGAGTTCGGACCGTTATCCACTTCCAGACTCTTGTAAGTACCCAGGCCGATGTTCAACAGTACGTCGTCGGTGACAAAGTAGCCCAGGCTACCACCAACCAGAGTACCGTCGTTCAGATTGTGGCGGCTGTCGGTGAAATAGCGCTTGGCGAAGGCTTCGACTTCAACCGAACCGGCACTCTGGGCCATGACCGGCAGCGCGGAGCCGGCGATAGCAGCACTTACAACGATACCTACTGTGTTTTTCAATTTCATCTTTGAATCCCCGTTAAATCCATTCGGACGTTAGGTTTTGCGCAAAACTCGCAGGCAGTATAGCAGAAGCTACGGTAATTCAAGCGAGCCACATCTAAAAAGGATTGTTCAAGTGCTTCCTCAGCTTTTCCAATGCTCGCTTGTAGCGCATCTTGGTCGCACTCAATCCCATGTTCATGATGTCGGATATCTCTTGAAACTCCAACTCCGCAACGAAGCGTAATACCAGGATTTCCCGATCTACCTGGTTGACATGCACGAGCCAATGGTCCAGGCCCTTGCTGTCTACGGCTGGGCCCTCAGGTTCTTGGGCTTCTTCCTGAGCGTCCAGACTAAGCGCATCGTATAACCGCCGCTTGCGTTTTTCTTTTCGATACTGGGTAATGCATTCATTGTAAGTGATGCTATATAGCCACGTTTTGAACTTGGCCTTACCTTCAAAGTGCTTAAGCCCGTGCAGCACCTTGAGCATCACTTCCTGACATACATCATCAGCATCCCTTTCGTTGCCCAGATATCGGGCACACACATTGAAGAGTGTGCGTTGATACCTTCGCATCAGCTCCTCATAGGCAACGGTAGTATGGAAAAGTTCACGATTGGCGCGCGCGACCAGTTCTTCGTCCGTCATCTCGGACAATTGGCTGCGATTGCGTGAAGCCAGGCTATCGGTCAAAACAGAGTCATCGGCAAGTTGGCAGGACCGTATCGCCGTCAGAGCAACACGGGTTTATCCAGTAGAGTGCGGTTGGGTATAGAAATGAAACGGCCTTCATCATCCACAAGTGTGGTTTTAACAGTGCCGATCTCTTCGATCACGCCTTCGCGGTCTTCGACCTTGATTCGATCTCCGACCTGATACAGTTCCCGGAGATAAACCCCGGCGATAATCTGACTGACCGTGTCGCGACTGCCCAAACCCATGGCCAACGCCGCCGCCGCACCGAAGGACACCAGCACGATGGCGATCACGGTATTGAGCAACTGGGTCTCGATCTGCAACTGCCCTATTGCCAGCGACACCGTAATGATGACCAGCAGCCCCTGCACCAGCCGGCTGATGCCGCCGGCATAGTCGGCGCCAATGCTTTCGACGGTGCCGCGCACCATCCCGGCTACCAGATGGGACAGCAGCAACCCCGCCAGCAGAATCAGCGCCGCTCCGAAGACCTTTGGCAGGTACAGCGCAAAGGCATCCAGTGTCGCAGAGACCCGTGCCAGCCCCAGGGTTTCCGCAGCGGAAACCACGAAAGTGAGAATAATGAACCAGTAGATGATCTTGCCGATGACTGCCGATACCGGCGAGGCAATGCCGATGCGGCCGAGCATCTTGGTCACCCCTGCCCCGGTCATCAGCCGATCGAGCCCGAGCTTGGCCAGGCCCTTGCTCAGCACCGCATCGACGATACGGGCAATCACGAAGCCTAGCAGCACAATGATAAGCGCGGTGATCAAGTCAGGTATGAAAGAGGCTACTTTGGTCCACAAAGCAGTCATCGCAGCCACAAAACTCTGGCTCCAGGTTTCTTGTTCCATGGGATAGGCTCGCTATGAATTCAGATCAGTGGAAGAGGTGCGCCGTTCCCGGCGAGCTGCGGCAGCCTGGCGCAAGCCGCGCCCTCCACCTTCGCCGATGACCCACCCCCAGCTGGCGAACAGCCGGAGCAGATCGAACAGACCGCTGTGGATATGAGCTCGATGCAGGACACGTTCCAGCCGCTTGTCATCCGCGCTGGGAGGCTGCCCGGAGGCATCTTCGCGCATCAGCTGGCGTAATTGGCTTTCAAATGGATCGTCCATGGCTATCTCCGAGTCGATGAATACACAGCACAGACGAACATCGGCCGGATGATGTCACCCGGCCGATGTGTCGAACTGAAAATGCCTGGCGCTTACTGGGGCATTTGCAGCGCTGTGGACGATACGATGATGCCGTTGTTATCGGCATATACATATTCACCCGGACGGAAGGTCACGCCACCGAAGGTGACCGGCACATTATGCTCGCCGACGCCACGCTTGTTGCTCTTGCGCGGATGGCTGGCCAGGGCCTGGACGCCGAGCGGTGTCTGGATCAGCACATCCACATCGCGCACGCAGCCGTAGATGATAATGCCTTCCCAGCCGTTCTTTGCCGCCTTGTCCGCCAGCATGTCGCCGAGCATGGCGCAGCGCAGAGAGCCGCCGCCATCCACTACCATGACTTTGCCTTTACCGTTCTCTTCAACCAGCTCCTTGACCACGGAGTTGTCTTCAAAGCATTTGACCGTGACGATCTCGCCGCCAAAGGAGTCGTGCCCGCCGAAGTTGCCGAACATGGGTTCGACAACCGCGACGTCGGGATAAGCGTCACACAGGTCTGGCGTTATATACATCGTCATGCTCCCAGGCTGATCAGCCGTTGTTTTCCGCAAGGAAGAACCAGGTATCCATTACCGAATCGGGGTTCAGCGATACACTTTCGATGCCCTGCTCCATCAACCAGCGAGCCAGGTCCGGATGATCCGACGGACCCTGGCCGCAGATACCAATGTACTTGTCGGCCTTGTGGCAGGCAGCAATGGCATTGGCCAGCAACTTCTTGACCGCAGCGTTCCGCTCATCGAACAGGTGCGCGATGATGCCGGAGTCACGATCCAGGCCCAGAGTCAGCTGAGTCAGGTCGTTGGAACCAATGGAGAAACCGTCAAAGTGCTCCAGGAACTCGTCAGCCAGCAGCGCGTTGGCCGGCAGCTCGCACATCATGATCAGGCGCAGGCCGTTCTCACCACGCTTGAGGCCATTCTCGGCCAGCAGTTCGACAACCTGTTTGGCTTCGCCCACGGTGCGCACGAAAGGCACCATGATTTCCACGTTGGTCAGGCCCATTTCATCACGCACCCGCTTCATCGCCCGGCATTCGAGCTCAAAGCAGTCACGGAAGGATTCGCTGATGTAGCGCGACGCGCCACGGAAGCCCAGCATCGGGTTCTCTTCTTCCGGCTCGTACAGGCGCCCGCCGATCAGGTTGGCGTATTCGTTGGACTTGAAGTCCGACAGTCGCACAATGGCTTTCTTCGGCCAGAACGCCGCTGCCAGGGTGCTGACGCCCTCGACCAGCTTGTCGACATAGAAGCTGACCGGGTCAGCGTAACCGGCGATGCGCTTCTCGACGCTGTCCTTGACTTCCGAAGGCAGGCTGTCGAAATTCAGCAGCGCCTTGGGATGCACACCGATCATGCGGTTGATGATGAACTCCAGACGCGCCAGACCCACGCCCTCGTTGGGCAGGTTGGCGAAATCGAATGCGCGGTCCGGGTTGCCGACGTTCATCATGATCTTGAACGGCAGCGGCGGCATGGCGTCGACGCTGTTGGTGCGGATATCAAAATCCAGGCGACCTTCGTAGATCATCCCGGTGTCACCCTCGGCACAGGAAACAGTGACCAGCTGACCGTCCTTCAGTTCGCTGGTGGCATTACCGCAACCCACTACGGCGGGGATGCCCAGCTCGCGGGCGATGATCGCCGCGTGGCAGGTGCGGCCGCCGCGGTTGGTAACGATAGCGCTGGCGCGCTTCATGACCGGCTCCCAATCCGGGTCGGTCATGTCCGACACCAGCACATCACCGGGCTGAACCTTGTCCATTTCCGACACGTCACGGATGATCTTCACCGGGCCTGCGCCGATACGCTGGCCGATCGCCCGGCCTTCTACCAGCACCGTGCCCTTATCCTTCAGCAGATAGCGTTCCATGACGTTGACATTGCTGCGGCTCTTGACCGTTTCCGGACGAGCCTGAACGATATACAGCTGATTGTCGTCCCCGTCCTTGGCCCACTCAATATCCATCGGGCAGCCATAATGCTTCTCGATGATCATTGCCTGGCGGGCCAGGCTGACAACTTCCTCATCGCTCAGACAGAAGCGTGCGCGTTCGGCGGCATCCACATCCACGGTTTTGACCGAGCGGCCAGCGCTGGCCTCTTCGCCGTAAACCATCTTGATCGCCTTGCTACCGAGGTTGCGGCGCAGGATGGATGGGCGCCCCGCTTCCAGGGTCGGCTTGTGAACATAGAACTCGTCGGGGTTTACCGCACCTTGCACGACGGTTTCACCCAGGCCGTAGGCACCGGTGATGAACACCACGTCACGGAAACCGGATTCGGTATCCAGCGTGAACATCACGCCAGCAGTACCTGTTTCTGAGCGCACCATCCGCTGAACGCCAGCAGACAGGGCAACCAGCTTGTGGTCAAAGCCCTGGTGGACTCGATAGGAAATAGCGCGGTCGTTGAACAGGGAGGCAAAAACTTCCTTGGTAGCGCGGATGACGTTGTCTACGCCGCGGATATTGAGGAAGGTCTCCTGCTGACCAGCGAAGGAAGCATCAGGCAGGTCCTCAGCGGTAGCCGAGGAACGAACGGCGACAGCCAGGTTGTCATTGCCAGCCGACAGCTTGGCAAAGGCTTCGCGAATTGCACTATCCAGCGCAGCGGGGAATTCGGCTTCCATGATCCACTGGCGAATCTGCGCACCGGTACGCACCAGGGCGTTGACGTCATCCACATCCAGCACGTCCAGCGCCGCATTGATACGGTCGTTGAGACCACTCTGTTCGAGAAATTCGCGATAGGCATCAGCGGTGGTGGCAAAGCCACCCGGTACGGATACACCGGCACCAGCCAGATTGCTGATCATTTCACCAAGCGAGGCGTTCTTGCCGCCAACTCGCTCAACATCTCCAACACCCAGTTGCTCAAAGGACACTACGTACTCTAGCAAGGTGATCTCTCCGTCAATCGATGAATAGGTTCGCAGCGCGGGCTTTGCCGTCTGGTCTGCAAGTCACAAATACGCCACAATGCCACTTTGACGCTGATCGAGGGCTCAGGACTGACGCCCTCGCAAATTCTGTTATCTTAAGGCTTCGCGCATGAAACGCACTGCTTTTTTCATTTCCGATGGTACCGGTATCACTGCCGAGACGCTTGGCCAGAGCCTGCTCTCTCAATTCGAGAACATCCAATTCAGCAAGCTGCTGCGGCCCTATGTGGACACCGTGGAAAAAGCGCGGGACATGGTACAACAAATCAATGCCGCTGCCGAGGCAGATGGTCAGCCTCCGATCATTTTCGAAACCGTGGTCAATCGTGACATTCATCAAGAGCTGACTCTGTCCAAAGGCTACATCATCGATATCTTTTCCACGTTCCTGGCGCCGCTCGAGCAGGAACTGGGCGCCGGCTCGTCCTATTCGGTGGGCAAATCCCACTCGATCCAGCACAACGGCAACTACCAGGATCGCATCGACGCCGTGCATTTTGCCATGGACAACGACGATGGTGCGCGCACTCATCATTATAAAGAAGCGGACATCATCCTGGTTGGCGTTTCCCGCTGCGGCAAAACGCCCTCCTGCCTCTATATGGCTCTGCAGTATGGCATTCGTGCGGCTAATTATCCGCTCACCGATGACGACATGGAGCGCCTGCAACTGCCGGCCGCGCTGAAGCCCTACAAACAGAAGCTGTTCGGCCTGACCATCGATGCTGATCGCCTGGCCAGCATCCGCAATGAACGCCGCCCCAATAGCCGGTACGCCAGCTTTGCCCAGTGCGAGTTCGAAATCCGCGAGGTGGAAAACCTGTTCCGCCGGGAAAACATCCCGCACATCAACTCCACGCATTTTTCGGTGGAGGAGATCTCCGCCAAGATCCTGGTACACATGGGGATCGAGCGCCGCCTGAAGTAACCTCTCTTCACCGCCTGCAGTTTTTCTGTTGATACTCACGTGCCGGGCTCCCGGCACGTTGGGTTTTTCTCTGCTCCTCCCCGTTCTCCCGCTCCGCTCAGAAATTTACATTTGCCGGTTGAAATTTACAAAGTGAGATGTAATATTGCCGGCGCCTGATAATCATTATCAATCTTCCTGCTAGACGCACCCTATTCTCGTCTACAGCTCATCCGAAAGGAGTTTCTGATGTTGCCGAACCGCCCTGCCCTTGCAGCACATTGCGCCCTCGTCGGCAGTTTGACTCTATTGGCAAGCGGCGTTGCGCTGGCCAACCAGGAGGCCATCCGCCTGTCCGACACCGTCGTCACCGCCTCGGGCTTCGAGCAGAAGATCACCGAAGCGCCGGCCAGCATCAGTGTGATCAGTCAGGAGGATCTGCAGCAGAATCGGTTCAGTAACCTGGCGCAGGTTCTGGAGAATGTGGAAGGTATCGACGTCAATCAGGGCACTGGCAAAACCGGTGGGCTCAATATCAGCATTCGCGGCATGGAAAGTCAGCACACGCTGATTCTCATTGACGGCCGCCGGCAGAATGCTCCGGGTAATGTTTCTCCCAATGGCTTCGGCGAAACCTCCACCAGCTTTATTCCTCCCATGTCCGCCATTGAGCGCATCGAAGTCATCCGAGGCCCAATGTCCACGCTGTACGGCTCTGATGCTCTGGGCGGCGTGGTGAACATCATCACCAAGAAAGTGGCTGACGAGTGGACCGGCTCCATCAGCCTGGATCATACCTTCCAGGAAAACCGTGATTACGGTGACGCCAGCAAGACCAGCTTTTATTCCAGCGGGCCGCTGGTGGAAGGTCTGCTTGGCATGGCCGTGCGCGGCAGTCTGTACAACCGGGAAGAGTCTGACCTGATGTTCGACAACAACTCGGAAGTCAGCAAGCGTGGGGCCTCGCCGGTTGAAGGGCGTAACTACACCATCGGTGGTCGCCTCAACCTCACGCCTGTTGATAATCACGACTTCTACCTGGACTTCGAGCGTGGCCGCCAGGTGTATGAGAACGATGAATGCCAGCTGGGTACATTGGATGGCAGAAATAGAAACTGTGAGGTTCCCGCGAATCCTGAGGCAAACGGGTACGCTGACCAGCTGCGCTTTGAACGCGAGCAGTACGCTTTTGGGCACAGCGCCCGCCTGGGCTTTGGTAACCTGGACAGCAGCATTACTCACAGCACTACCGAAACCCTCGGCCGCACGATTCCTGGCGAGATCGGCGCGCCCTACGCCGGTTTTCCTTCGATCATCGGCGGTAATGACCGCCAGCTTGAATCCACCGATCTGGTTCTCGATAGCAAACTGGTTGCCCCCATCGGCGATGCCAACCTGTTCACCGTGGGCGGCCAATACCGTGACTCTGAGATGACCGACGGCATTGCCAATGAAGATTTCGAACAGAAATCCTGGGCATTGTTCGCGGAAAACGAGTGGCGTATGCGTGAGGATCTGGCCCTGACGCTGGGCGGGCGCTATGAAGACCACGATGCATTTGGTGGTCACTTCACGCCGCGCGCTTATCTGGTATGGAATACCAATGATAACTGGACGTTAAAAGGCGGTGTAAGCAAAGGATATCGGACACCGGACCTGAACGACCTGCATGACGGTATCAATGGCGTTACCGGTCAGGGCGACACTATCACTATCGGTAGCCCTGACCTGAGCCCGGAAGAAAGCACCAACATGGAATTCGGGGTTTACTACGACAACCTGGCCGGCTTCAACGCCAACGCCACCGTGTTCCATAACGAGTTCAAGGACAAGATTTCTGATGGCAATGACATTGTTGTCTCCGGGCATCCGACAATCCCCGACGGCACCTATTCGCAACTGACCAATATCGGTGAGGCTGAAACCCAAGGGCTTGAGCTAGCGGCGAGCTGGATGTTCGCCCCCCGCTGGACCCTGAGCGGTAACTACACCTACAGCGACAGCGAACAGAAAAGCGGGCCGGACAAGGGTGAGCGTATCAACAACACCCCGGAACACCTGCTTAACGCCAAGCTCAACTGGGCTGCCACAGAGCGGCTGTCGCTCTGGGTGCGCGGTGAGTATCGGGGCGAGCGTACGCGCTTCACTCAGCGCTATGAAAACCTGAACGCCGATGATCAGGCGATAGAACGGCAAGTTGGCGACATGGATGCCTATGAACTCTTCCACCTGGGCGGTTCTTACCGGGCTTCCGATAATGTCACCCTGACGGCTACCATCTACAACCTGTTCGATAAGGACTTCCTGGAGGGCTCTTACTATATCGATAGTGAAGGCGATACTCAGTGGACCTCGAACTATGCCCATATCACTCGCTCCACCAGCGGTACCATCCAGGAAGGTCGCCGCCTCTGGCTCTCCGCTACCGTCGATTTCTGATCGGCTCTGAGCTGCCTCGGCAGACGCCCGCTTCGGCGGGCGTTTTCATTTCCGGGCTTCCACATTGTCCCCAAAGTAAACCTCCTCCCGCTTTTCTCTCCGAAACGAGAAATATTCCCGTTTAAATATAAAAGACGGTAGCCCTTTCGCTAAAGGCTCTCTATACTCTCGCGCACAATCAATAATGATAACGATTCTGATTAGCATGATGATCACACCGGAAGCCCTGCCAGGGCATAATAAGGAGCACTAACGGATGTCGATCAGAATTACCCTCCCCGCCCACCTCGCTGGTGGCGTTGCGCTGCTGGCGGCCAGTGTTGCGCTGGCCAATCAGGACTCGATTCAGTTACCCGATGTCACCGTCGTGTCAGCCACGGGTTTCGAGCAGAAGATTGCCGACGCACCCGCCAGTATCAGCGTGATCAGCCGCGAACAACTCCAGAGCAAACCCTACGCTGGGCTGGCCGATGCGCTACGTGACGTAGAAGGCGTAGATGTCGGCGCCGATCTCGACAAGAACGGCAATATCAGCATCACCATGCGGGGACTGCCGAAGGACTACACCCTGGTGCTGATCGACGGCCGCCGGCAGAGCGATATCGGCGACATCGGGCCGAACAACTTCGGCAACAGCCAGTTCATGTACATGCCATCGATGGATGCCATCGAGCGCATCGAAGTCATCCGCGGGCCAATGTCTACCCTCTATGGCGCCGATGCGATGGGTGGGGTGATCAATATCATCACACGCAAGGTGCAGGACAGCTGGGGTGGCTCCATCAGCCACGGCATCTCTATCCAGGAGGATTCCCAGTTCGGTGACGATCGCAAGACCGACCTGTTCGCCAGTGGCCCGCTGATCGAGGGGCTACTCGGTCTGGGATTGCGCGCCAGCCTGTATGATCGCGAACAGAGCGATCCGGGGTACAGTGTGGGCACGCTGGTCAATGGCGATGGCAGCCTGTTCGAGGATAACGGCAGTTTCGGCGACAAGAAGATCGTGGCGGCAAAGAACTGGAACGCCGGCTTCACCCTCAATCTCACGCCACTGGAAGATCATGACTTCCAGTTCGAATACGATATCGCCAAGCAGCGCTACGACAATACCGAAGGCCAGACGGGGACCTTGGACTCGGTCGACAGCCTGTGGCGCGCCCGAGCAGGGACCATTCAGCCCCGTGTCGGTTATGCGGAATACCAGCGGGTCGAGCGCGAGCAATTCGTCCTGGCGCATACCGGACGCTGGACGTTTGGCACCAGTGACACCAGCCTGACCCGTAGCACCAGCAGTAACCTCGGTCGTTCCCTGCCGCTGACGGTGCAGGAGCGAGGCGCCTTGCAGGCCATCTGGGATCAGGCCGCCGCCGATCAGGGTATTGGCACGCCGGAGCTGACCGATGAGCTGCGTGCGGAACTGGAAAATACCTTCCTGCCCCGCAACCGCCGCGAGCTGGAAATTCGCAACACCATCTTCGACACCAAGCTCAGCAATAACATCGGCGATCACCACTTCACCGTCGGCGGTCAGTATTTCCTTGCCGAGATGGAAGACGGTGTATTCGGTATGGACGGAGCAAGCTATCAATCCGGCGCGACGCAGGATCACAAGCAATGGGCGCTGTTCGCCGAGGACAACTGGGACCTCACCGACAAGCTGACTTTCACCTATGGCGCCCGCTACGACGACCACAACATCTTCGGCTCCGAGATCAGCCCGCGCGCCTATCTCACCTGGCGTACCACGGACAACTGGACTCTCAAGGGTGGGGTCAGTACTGGCTACAAGACGCCCAAGCCGAACCAGCTGTTCCCGGGTATCGTTGGCTTCGGCGGCCAGGGCGTCAGCCCCATGGCCGGGTCACCGGATCTGCAGCCGGAAACCAGCACCAATTATGAAGTCGCGGCGTACTACGACAACCTGACCAATTTCAATGCCAACGTCACGCTGTTCTTCAATGAGTTCAAGGACAAGATCGCCCGCGCCGATGCCGTCCCCAACTGTTACAACGCCAACGGCGTGAAGTATCTCAGCTCGGGCTGCGTGGATGTCGGCCCCGGCTGGGCCGAACTGGGATACGACAGTTTCAGCCAGAGCACCAACGTGGACAAGGCCGAGACCAAGGGCATCGAGTTGGCCGCACGCTGGGAAATCATTCCCACGCTCAGCCTCAGCGGCAACTACACCTACACGGACAGCGAACAGAAGAGCGGCGCCCAGCAAGGCCTGCCCCTGGTCAACACACCGGAGCACATGCTCAACAGCACCCTCAGCTGGGATGCCTTGCCCCGCCTGAATCTATCGCTGATCGCCGAGCTGCGTGACGAACGCTATCGCGGCACCGCTGTCAGCAGCGGGCCGACGCCGGTTACCCGCAAGCTCTACTACCAGTCCTACGACATCTATCACCTGGGGATGCGCTTTCAGGCCAGTAACGATCTGACCCTGCATGGTCGCGTCAACAACCTGCTGGACAAGGATATGGCCGGTCGCAATTGCGAGCCGACCTTCGATGATCTGGGCAATCACGACACCTGGTCCTGCTCGAATGACTACAACGTGACGGAGAAGGCACGCAGCTTCTGGCTGGCCGCCAACTACCGCTTCTGACCAACCCCGGCCCACGGTCGCCGTGGGCCTTGCGAGATGAGCAACAGGCAATGAAACACCTGGTTATCGGCACCCTGCGGCAATGGCACTGGATCAGTTCCGCTCTGTGTCTGGCGGGCATGCTGCTGTTCGCCGTTACCGGCATCACCCTCAACCATGCGGCGGGAATCGAGTCGCAGCCACAGGTGCGTACCCTGGAGCTGCAGCTGCCGGATGAGCTGAGCGCATTGCTGCCGGTGGCAGCCGAGCAGGAGGTCTTCCCCGCGCCGTTACATGATTGGCTGCAGACGACACTCGCGGTCCGGTTTGGTCAGGATGCTATCGAGTGGTCGGCTGATGAGATCTATGTGGGGATGCCCCGGCCAGGCGGCGATGCCTGGCTAGCACTGGATCTGCAGGCTGGAGAAGTGTTTTTCGAGGATACCGATCGAGGCTGGATCGCTTATGCCAACGACCTGCACAAGGGACGGCACAGCGGTACAGCCTGGAGCTGGTTTATCGATATCTTCGCCGGGGTCTGCGTGATCTTCAGCCTGACCGGTCTGCTGCTGCTCCGGCGGCAGGCGCGCAATCGCCCTTCCACCTGGCCGGTCACGGGGCTGGGTCTGCTGATTCCGGTACTCATTGCCTTGCTGTTCATTCATTGAATCCACTGAAAGAGGATAACCCCATGCGCACATGGTTCTTGCTGCCGCTGGCCGCCTTTGCGGCCCACGCCAGCGCAGCCGAGATGACCGTTTCGGTCGAAGTACCGCGGCTGGCAGTAGCGGAGTATCACCGGCCCTACGTCGCCATCTGGATCGAGAATGGCGAGGGGCATGTGGCTGATCTATCGGTCTGGTATGACCTCAAGCTGCAAGACAACGAAGGAGAAAAGTGGCTGAAGGACATGCGCCAATGGTGGCGGCGCAGCGGTCGTTCGCTGGCATTGCCGGCGGATGGCCTGTCCGGTGCCACACGGCCGGTCGGCGAGCATAGCCTCACCTTCCCGGCTGACCACTCGGCGCTCGCCGCCCTGAAACCCGGGGATTACCAGTTGGTGGTGGAAGCGGCCCGTGAAGTAGGCGGCCGGGAGCTGGTGCGCCTGCCATTCAGCTGGCCGGTAGCCGACCAGACCGAGCATCAAGTGAGCGGTAAAACCGAACTGGGCAACATCAGCCTGAACATACAGCCCTGAACCACACTCAAGACCAGAACAGGAACAATACAACACCATGCTTAAACAACTTACCCGCTGGACCGCCCTCGCCATTGCCGTCACCCTGCCCCTGTCAGCCAATGCCCACCGGGCCTGGATGCTGCCCTCGACCACCGTTGTTTCGGGCGATAACGCCTGGATCAGTGTCGATGCGGCCGTCGCCAACGACCTGTTCTACTTCGAGCACCATCCGTTGGTGCTGGAGGGTATCGGCCAGCCGCCGCAGCGTGCCGATGGCAATGCAAGACCACGCGCTGCCAACCGCCTTGTCATCACCGCGCCCGACGGCGAGGAAGTCGCCGCGCAGAACGGCCATGTCGGCAAGTACCGCAGCGTATTCGATGTTGAGATCACCCAGAAAGGGACCTACAAACTGGCTGTCGCTGGTGCACCGCGGTACTTCGCGCGCTACCAGGAGAATGGGGAGGAGCGCCGCTGGATGGGAGAGCTCGCCGATGTCGGTGATGCCCTGCCGGCTAATGCGCAGGATGTGCAGGTCAGCCAGATGGAATCACGCATGGAGGTCTTCGTGACCTCCGGCGAGCCGACCGACAGCGTCTTTGCGCCCACTGGCCAAGGGCTTGAGCTGCAGCCGATCACCCACCCAAATGACCTGTTCGCCACGGAAACGGCGGAGTTCGTCTTCCTGCTGGACGGCAAGCCGGCGGCGGGTGTCGAGGTCAATGTTATCCCCGGCGGTATCCGCCACCGCGACGGGCTCAATGATATCCGCCAGACCACGGATGCCGACGGCAAAGTCGCCTTCACCTGGCCAAGCGCCGGCTTCTGGTGGTTGGAAGCCAAGGTGGTGCAGGAAGATGGCGTGCAGGCACCGCTGACCCAGCGCCGCGCTACCTACAGCGCCACGCTGGAAGTCATGGCGCCCTGATGACGGAGCTGTCCCCGGTGGGCTGGCTAGCCGATCAGCGATTGCTGTGGGCCGCTCTGGCCTTCGGCAGTTGGCTGTTATTGTGCTGGCTGTGCCTGGTGCGCCCGCCACGGCCCAAAGCGATGTCGTCAGTAACGGCTTCGGAGTGGCTGATTGCCTATGCCAGCCAGTCCGGCGCGGCTCAAGACATCGCCGAAAGGCTGTTACCGGCGTTCCACCAGCACAATCTGCAGCCAGCGCTGCTGCCGTTGAATGCGCTGCACCCTGATGCTCTCTCAGGTTATTCGCGGGCCCTGTTCATTGTCAGCACCTATGGCGAGGGGGAAGCGCCGGACAACGGCGCCTCCTTCTGGCAGCGGGCCAGCAATGCCCGGCCTGATCTGACGAGCCTGGACTACAGCCTGCTGGCGCTGGGTGACCGCCGCTATTCCGACTTCTGTGGGTTTGGCCGGCAGCTGGGGGATTGGCTGGATGGAACCGGGGCTAAGGCTGCGCTGCCTCGCCATGAGGCGGACCGGCTGGATACCTACGTACTGCATGCCTGGCATCGGCGAATATCGCAATGGACTGGCCTGAAACTCCAGGCGCCCTCTTCTGCTCCGTTCAGCTACTGGACGTTGTGCGGGCGCACTCAGCTCAATCCTGAAAGTCCGGGCTCCCCTGCCTGGTTGATACGTTTGCTGCCAGTGGGCGAGCTACCTGACTGGCGGGCCGGCGATCTGGCTGAGGTACGCATCGGGTCGATCCTGCGCACTTATTCCATCGCCAGCCTGCCGGAGGACGGCGCTCTGGAGCTGATCGTTCGTCAGGTCGTCAATGACGACGGCTCCGCAGGACAAGGTTCCGGCTGGCTGTGCTGTCATGCAGAACCCGGTGCGATGGTGGAAATACAGCTGCGGTCGAACCCCGGCTTCCATCTGCCTGAGGATAACCGCCCTGGCATCTTCATCGGCGCCGGTACCGGGCTGGCCGGCCTGCGCGGCCTGCTGCGGCAGCGCCAACGTCTGGGGTGTCCGGATAGCTGGCTGCTCTTTGGCGAACGCTGCCAGCAGCATGACCGCTGGCTCGCAGAGGAGCTGGATGCCTGGACGACCGAAGGCACGCTACTGCTGGATCGCTGCTTCTCCCGCGCCGGCGATCAGCCGGAGTACGTGCAGCACCGCCTGGCTGCCAAGGCAGATCAGCTTCGGCAATGGGTGGACCGTGGGGCCAGTATTCACGTTTGTGGCAGCCTGGCCGGCATGGGTAACGAGATCCACAGCCTGCTGCAAGCGGTCTTGTCGCCTCAACAATGGCAGGCACTACAGGAGCAGCAGCGCTATCGGCGCGATCTATACTGAGTTCGGAGAATCGGAACCATAAGGCTAAGCCGACAGTCACAGAACCTGACCGCCCTATGACCGCCCTATGACCGCACCGGCGGTTGCTTATCAATCAGGAGTGAATACATGGACATCATCAGAATTATCATTGCCATTCTGCTGCCACCGCTGGGGGTGTTTCTTCAGGTCGGTTTTGGCGGCGCTTTCTGGCTGAACATCCTGCTGACACTGTTCGGCTACCTGCCGGGCATCATTCACGCTGTTTGGATTATCGCCCGCCGCTGAATATTCGCCTGGGACAGGAGCCTCCCGGCTCCTGTCCTATCCCTCGGTTTTCCAGCAGAGAACGCATCGGCAATGAGCGTTACTGCGCTGCAGCCGTATCCTTGATCCGTTTGACCATCGCGCGCAGACCATTGCCGCGGGTCACGCTCAGGTGCTTGAGCAGATTCAATTGCGTGAAGTAATCCTCGATATCGAAGGCCAGAATAGCCTCCGGCGTCTTGCCGTTGTAAGCGGCCAGCACCACAGCCAGCAGCCCCTTGACGATGAAGGCATCGCTGTCAGCATCGAAATACAGGCGGCCACTCTCCGCCCGGCTGGTCAGCCAGACCTGGCTCTGACAACCGCGCACGATATTGCCCTCGGTACGCTCGCTGTCATCCAGCGGTGGCAACTCGCGACCGAGATCGATGATGTACTTGTAGCGATCTTCCCAGCTGTCAAAGAATGACAGCGTCTCGATGATATCGTCGCTACTGATGTCTGTGCCGAACTGGCTCATGCAAAGTCCTTGAGGTCGCTCTTAGAAAAACATACCGGTTTCGAGTTGCGCTTCTTCGCTCATCATGTCGCGGTTCCACGGCGGGTCGAAGACCAGGTCCACGTGCACGCTCTCGACATTGGGTACCAGGCGAACCCGGTACTCAACATCGCCCACCAGCACCGGGCCCATGCCGCAACCGGGAGCAGTCAGGGTCATGCTGATATCCACCCGTTTGGCCTGCTGGTCGACTACGACCGAATAGATCAGCCCCAGATTAACCAGATCCACCGGAATTTCCGGGTCGAAAACGGTCTTCAATGCGGTCCAGACATCCTCTTCACGGATCTGGTCGTCGCTCGGCGCGGGGAATGACAGCAGCTCGGGCTCGAGGCCGAGGTTCTCCGCATCGGTGCCATCCACACGCACCATCTGGCCGTTGTAGGTAACGGTATAGTTACCGCCCAGCGCCTGGGTAATGGTTACAAAAGTATCTTTCGGGATCGTCAGCGGTGTGCCATCGGGAACCCGCCGCGCCGGGCAGTCTGCCCGGGCGACAACCATGCGTCTTTCCATGTCAACTCACACTGAAGCTTTCGCCACAACCACATTGGTCTTTGACGTTGGGGTTAATGAAGCGGATCTGGCGGTTGATGCCTTCCTTCACCATATCGATCTCGGTGCCGGAGAGAATTGCCAGACTCTCGCGTTCCACCAGCAGTTCGACCTGGTCGTCCAGCTGGTAATGCAGATCATCCTCGGCGCCCTGCTCCACCATGTCGATGACATACATGAAACCGGTGCAGCCGCTTTTCTTGATGCTGACACGTACCGCCTTGCCCGGCTGGCTGGTCAACTGACGACGGAAGTGTTCGAGCGCAGCCGGGCTGACGGAAACCGCCTGGCTGGTTGGATCAAAAGATTCGACACTCATACTCTACTCCTCGACAAGGAACTGTTTCGCCTTGGTCAGCGCCTCGAACAGACGATCGATATCGGCTCTGGTGTTGTAGAAACAGAAACTGGCGCGCACTGTGCCAGGGATACCCAACTGGTCCATGATCGGCTGGGCGCAATGGTTGCCGGTTCGCACCGCGACGCCCTGCTGATCCAGCAGCATGCCCACATCGTGGGGGTGGGTGCCGTCCATGAGAAAGCTCAGGACCCCGGTGCGCTTGGCTGACGTGCCCACCAGGGTAATTCCGGGCATGGCCCGGGCCTTGGCTTCGGCGTATTCCAGCAGTTCCTGCTCATGCCGTTCGGCCCCTTCGCGATCGAGGCTCTGCAGATAATCCACCGCAGCGCCCAAGGCGATCACGCCAGCGATATCCGGGGTACCAGCTTCAAATTTGTAAGGCAACTGGTTGTAGGTGGTACCGGCAAAGCTGACCGTTTCGATCATTTCACCACCGCCCTGGTATGGCGGCATGGCTTCCAGCAGCTCGGCCTTGCCGTAAAGCACGCCGACGCCGGTCGGGCCGAACATCTTGTGCGCGGAAAACACATAGAAATCGCAGTCCAGCGCCTGCACGTCCACCTGCAGATGGCTCATGGCCTGAGCGCCATCGATCAGGCACAACGCGCCCACCGAGTGGGCCATAAGCACAATCTGTTCCACCGGGTTGACGCTACCCAGGGCGTTGGACACGTGCCCGCAGGCGACCATGCGTACCCGCGCATCCAGCATGCCCTGCAAGGCATCCAGATCCAGCGTGCCGTCGTTGCTTACCGGAATCGGCTCAACCGTGGCGCCCATCTGCGCGGCGATCATCTGCCAAGGCACGATGTTGGAGTGGTGCTCCATGGCCGACACCAGAATGCGGTCGCCTTCGCGCAGCTGGCTGCGTCCCCAGCTGGCCGCTACCAGATTGATGCCTTCCGAGGTGCCACGGGTCCAGATGATCTGCCGCGGCTCGGCGGCATTGATCAGGCCGGCTACCTTGACCCGCGCCTGCTCGAACTTGTCGGTAGCGCGCTCAGCCAGGGCATGGGCACCGCGGTGGACGTTGCTGTTGTCCTTGCGGTAGTAATCGACGATCGCCTGGATCACCGCCTCAGGCTTCTGCGTGGTGGCAGCGTTATCCAGGTACACCAGCGGTTTGCCATGAACATCCTGCTGCAGGATCGGAAAATCCTGCCGCACCAGTTCGGCATTGAACGTGCTGCGCCGGTCGATGGCCAAATCATTCATAACGCATCTGTCCCAGCTCGTCGCCCTGAGGGCTTTCACCAAACAGGGTGGTCAGGCGCGGCCGCAGGTAGTCCTGAATTGCCTGCTCAGGCACTTCATTGAGCAACTCATTGATGAAGCCAAAGCTGAGCATGCGCACCGCATCGGCGCGGGTAACGCCACGACTCTGCAGATAGAACACCGAGGTCTCGTCCAATTGGGCAATGGTTGCACCATGGGCGCAGCGAACATCGTCGGCGTAGATCTCCAGCTCCGGCTTGGTATTGATCTCGGCCGTCGGCGAAGTCAGCAGGTTCTTGTTGCTGAGCTCGGCCAGGGTCTTCTGGGCATCCTGATGAATATGGATGCGCCCATTGAACACGGCCTTGGCCGAGTCACCGATGATGCCGCGGAACACTTCGTCGGTGGTGCAATTGGGCACGCGGTGCTCGACGTTGGTGTGATAGTCGATCAACTGTTTGTTGCGCGGCAGGTAAACGCCGTTGAGCCCCAGGTGCGCACCTTCGCCACGATGATTGACGTGGTAGTCGATACGCTTGAGCCGGCTGCCCTGTGCCAGGGTAAAGCCGAGAAAGCGGGCGTCGCGGTGCAGGTCGATGTGCACGCCACCGACGTGCAGCAGATCTTCCTGTTCCAGGTTGATCCGGTAATGCTGAATCTGCGCGTTGTTGCCTACCACCACTTCGGTGTGACTGTTGACGAACAGGTTCTGCTTTTCGCTGCCGGACACGTAATGTTCGATCAGCTCGGCCTCGCTGTTGTCCTCCAGCACCACCAGCACCCGCTGGCTGCTGACCGCCGGCTGCGCTTCTGGCGTGGCGACGTTGAGGATGTACACCGGCTTCTCCAGCCGGGCGCCGCGGGGCACGTGCAGCAAGATGCCGTCAGTGGCCCAGGCGTCGCTCAGGGCGACAAACAGGTGCTCGCCGGTATTGGCAACCGTACCCAGGTGCTGGCGGATCAGCGCCTGCTGGCTGGCATCCGCCTCGCTGAAGCGGACTACCCCGGCGGGCAGTTCACTGGAATGCTCACGGGAAAAATGCCCGTTGATGAAGACCAGGCGGGTGGCGTCCAGGGCAATCGGATCGATCGCCTGCTGCCAGGCGCAGTCGTCGACGCTGGCCCACTGGGCCGGGGTGTCAGTCTGCAACGG
The DNA here is from genome assembly GCF_900114735.1 of Halopseudomonas bauzanensis. Taxonomy (GTDB): domain Bacteria; phylum Pseudomonadota; class Gammaproteobacteria; order Pseudomonadales; family Pseudomonadaceae; genus Halopseudomonas; species Halopseudomonas bauzanensis. Next base: position 128,752 of record NZ_FOUA01000007.1, read on the forward strand.
GTTCAGAGAGGTGTATTTCCATGCCTCGGTCTTGCGGGTCGGCCATTTGGCGGTCGACCAGACGTCAGTACCCCGCGCGCGCAGCGCAGTCAGCCACTCGGGGCTTTGCTGCTCTGCGGCCAGCGTCAGGGCCTGTTGTTGAAAATCGGACATATTCAGCCTTCTCCATTTTCCAGCCAGCCATAGCCCTTGGCTTCCAGCTCCAGCGCCAGCTCCTTGGTGCCGGACTTGACGATGCGGCCACCAGCCAGAACGTGCACATAATCAGGCACGATGTAATCCAGCAGACGCTGATAGTGGGTGACGACAATGAAGCTGCGTTTGCCGTCGCGCATGGAGTTCACACCATCGGCGACGACTTGCAGGGCGTCGATGTCCAGACCGGAGTCGGTTTCATCGAGGATGCACAGGTCGGGCTCGAGCAGCATCATCTGCATGATCTCGTTCCGCTTCTTCTCACCACCGGAAAAACCTTCGTTGACGCCGCGCTTGAGGAAGCTGGCATCAAGGTCAACCCGCTTGCTGGTTTCGCGCGCCAGTTTCATGAACTCGACGGCGGACAGCTCCGGCAGTCCGGCATGCTTGCGTTTGGCATCAACCGCGACCTTGAGGAATTCCATGTTACTGACGCCGGGGATTTCAACGGGGTACTGGAACGCCAGGAAAATACCCTCACGGGCCCGCTCTTCGGTGTCCAGTTCCAGCAGGTCCTGGCCCTTGAACAGCACGCTGCCGCCGGTTGCTTCATAGCCAGGGCGGCCGGACAGCACGTTGCCGAGGGTGCTTTTGCCGGAGCCGTTCGGCCCCATGATCGCGTGCACCTCACCCGGATTGATCTCGATATCCAGCCCCTGGAGGATATCTTTTTCTTCAACTTTAGCGTGCAACCCTTTGATCGATAACATATTTTACGCCTGATAATCTATATGAAATGGTCTCGACAGCCTGCGGTGGATCAACCCACCGAACCTTCCAGGCTGACTTCCAGCAACTTGCCTGCTTCCACGGCAAACTCCATCGGCAGCTCCTTGAAGACCTCGCGGCAGAAGCCGTTGACGATCATCGAGACCGCCTTCTCAGCGTCCAGGCCGCGTTGCTGACAGAGGAACATCTGGTCATCACTGACCTTTGACGTGGTCGCCTCGTGTTCGACGACTGCGCTGGGATTCTTGCTCTCGATATACGGGAAGGTATGCGCACCGCAGCGGTCGCCGATCAGCAACGAGTCGCACTGGGTAAAATTACGCGCGCCTTCAGCGCCGGGGTTGATGCGCACCAGTCCGCGGTAGGAGCTGTTGCTCTGACCGGCGGAAATCCCTTTGGCAACAATGGTTGAGCGCGTGTTCTTGCCAAGATGGATCATCTTGGTGCCCGTGTCAGCCTGCTGGAAATTATTGGTCAGCGCGACCGAGTAGAACTCGCCGACACTGTTGTCACCCTTGAGAATGCAGCTGGGATACTTCCAGGTTACCGCCGAGCCGGTCTCCACCTGGGTCCAGGAAATCTTGGCATTGGTATGGGCAACGCCACGCTTGGTCACGAAGTTGTAGATACCGCCCTTGCCTTCTGCGTCGCCGGGGTACCAGTTCTGTACCGTGGAATATTTGATCTGGGCACCATCCAGCGCTACCAGCTCGACCACCGCAGCGTGCAACTGGTTTTCATCACGCATGGGGGCGGTGCAGCCTTCCAGATAACTGACGTGGGAGCCCTCATCAGCAACGATCAAGGTGCGCTCGAACTGCCCGGTATTCAGTTCATTGATCCGGAAATAAGTGGACAACTCCATGGGGCAGCGTACGCCCTTGGGAATGTAGACAAAGGAGCCATCGGAGAAAACCGCGGAGTTCAGGGCAGCGTAGTAGTTGTCCTTTTGCGGCACTACGGTCCCCAGATATTGTTTTACCAGATCCGGGAAACGGCGAATGGCCTCGCTGATCGGACAGAAAATGACGCCCGCCTCTTCCAGTTTCTCGCGGAAGGTGGTGACGACCGATACCGAGTCGAAGACCACATCCATTGCAACGCCAGCCAGCGCTTCCTGCTCATGCAGCGGAATGCCCAGCTTTTCATAGGTCGCCAACAGCTCCGGATCGACCTCATCCAGACTCTTGGGCCGATCAGCCATGCTTTTGGGAGCCGAGTAAAAGGAAACGCTCTGGAAGTCGATTTCCGGATAATGTACGTGGGCCCAGGTCGGCTCTTCCATTTCCAGCCAGGCGCGATACGCTTTCAGCCGCCACTCGAGCATCCATTCAGGCTCTTCCTTACGGGCCGAGATAAAGCGTATGACATTTTCATCAAGGCCAGGCGGCAGCGTGTCGGATTCGATATCGGTATAAAAGCCGGCGGCGTAATCCGTCTTGATAAGGTTCTCGACTTCTTGAGTCACGGTATCACCTCAGTCCCGCAGTCAACGTCATGGCGGTGGCTGCATTGTATGTCAGGCTGCAATGCCTCTTCGGGCACTGCTCTCTAGTTCGTACGGCCAGCGGCCGTCAGATGATGCGTTCCAGGTTGATAGCGTCCTGGTTGGCGTTGGCGCAGGCTCCCTTATCCTGCCGGGTGCGTACGCGCTGAATATCTTCACGTGAAACCAGGTCGGCAAGGGTTATATCGCCGAGGAACTGGCGCAGACGCTCGCTCAGGTCCGTCCACAGGTAATGGGTCAGGCAGACGTCCCCATGTTGGCAATCCCCCTTGCCCAGACACCGGGTCGCGTCCATGGAATCGTTCACGGCCTCGACGATCTGTGCCACATTGATGGACGCAGCGCCCCCCGCCAGACGATACCCCCCGCCGGGTCCGCGCACGCTCTCTACCAATTTGCTGCGCCGCAGCTTGGCGAAGAGTTGCTCCAGATAGGACACCGACACACCCTGGCGCAGAGAAATATCTGCCAGCGTAATGGGTCCTTGGTCCTCGTGAAGGGCCAGATCCAGCATGGCTGTAACCGCGTAGCGGCCTTTGGTGGTCAGACGCATAGAGCACCCGTGTCAGGTTTGCACATGGGCAGAACTATGCAATATCCCACTGTTTTAGTCAAGTATTACCCCTTCCGGGGACAGAAATGCTGGCACCACGCCTGCGCCACGTTGCCAGACCGGGCGCGGCTGATTTTCCGCAGCATAGTATAGAGTTATTGCCTGAACGCTTGAAGTGAAAGCAGACGCATGTTTTGCTTGGTAAATTCGCTCAAACAGCTGATACAAATGCGAATTACGTGTATTGTTTCGACACTTTCAAGATTATGTCCCAGCAGGAGTCCTGATCAAATGAGCCATGAAAAACAATTCTATATCAACGGCCAATGGGTAGAGCCCAAGGGTGACCGTACCGTTGATGTGATCAACCCCGCCACGGAAGAGGTCGTTGCCACCATCGCTCTGGGTAATGAAGAAGATGTCAACATTGCTGTGGCTGCGGCGCGCAAGGCATTCGACACCTACTCACAGACCAGTCGTGAAGAGCGCATCGCCCTATTGGAGCGCATTCTCGAGATCTATCAGCGTCGCTCCGAGGAATTCGCCCAGGCGATCTCCCTTGAGATGGGCGCACCGGCCAAGCTGTCGAAATACGCCCAGGCTCCTTCCGGCACCGGCCATTTTGCTGCCGCACTGAAGGCGCTCAAGGAGTTCGAGTTCGAAGAGCGCATCGGTAACACCCTCGTGGTCAAGGAGCCAGTCGGTGTCTGCGGCCTGATCACTCCCTGGAACTGGCCGATCAATCAGTTGGCCTGCAAGATCGCTCCTGCCCTGGCCACTGGCTGCACCATGGTATTGAAGCCTTCCGAAGTCGCCCCCCTATCCGCCCTGCTGCTGGCCGAAGTGCTGGACGAAGCCGGTGTGCCGGCGGGGGTGTTCAACCTGGTCAATGGTGACGGTCCGACCGTAGGTTCGACCATGTCTGCGCACCCGGATATCGACATGATGTCCTTCACTGGCTCCACCGGTGCTGGTCGCCAGGTCATGAAGAACGGTGCCGAGACCATCAAGCGCGTCGCGCTGGAGTTGGGCGGAAAATCGGCCAACATCCTGTTGGATGATGCCAACTTCGAAAAAACCGTTGCCCATGGTGTCATGTCCTGCATGAACAACAGTGGACAGTCCTGCAATGCGCCTACCCGCCTGCTGGTCCCCAACAGCCGCATGGATGAAGTAGCTGCCATTGCCAAGGCTGTCGCTGCCAAGGTCAAGGCAGGAGCCCCCGATGCACCGGACACCACCATCGGTCCGGTGGTATCCAAGGCCCAGTGGAGCAAGATCCAGGATCTGATCGCCAAGGGCATCGAAGAAGGTGCCAACCTGGTTGTCGGCGGCACCGGTCGTCCTGAGGGTCTGGACAAGGGCTACTACGTACAACCGACCATCTTCAGCCATGTAACCACCGATATGACCATTGCCCGGGAGGAAATCTTCGGGCCGGTACTGTCGATCATTGGTTACGAGAACGAAGAAGACGCCATTCGCATCGCCAACGATACCCGCTACGGTTTGTCCGGTTACGTTTCTTCAGCGGAACTGGATCGCGCCCGCAACGTCGCCCGCCAGATCCGTACCGGCATGGTTCATTTGAACGGCGCCCCGCTGGATAACAACGCCCCCTTCGGTGGTTACAAGGAATCCGGCAACGGCCGCGAGTGGGGCCACTATGGCTTCGAAGACTTCCTCGAAGTGAAATCCATCTTCGGTTATTACGCCGAGAAGTGATTTCCAGGGGGACTTTCCCCCCTTTGAAGGTACCGGTGGGAGCGGGCTCGCCCGCGAAGGGTTGCAGCAGCCCATTCGCGGCCAAGGCCGCTCCCACCGAGCCTGCTCCCGCAAACCCATCCCCCCAATTAGCCGCTTGAAAGCCTGAAGCTGGTGCTTGCCGGCATCGCTATTGGATCGGCGAGCTCGACATTTCCAGGATTTGCTAGTCTGAACCTGAGGCATCGTTATCGGATGCATGATCAAGGGGCGGATTGGTATGGCGCACGTTCGTGGGTTCTTCGTCTGGATGTTGACCGGCCTGATACTGCTGGCGGCGGCGCTGACCTTGTTCCTGGTGCTGTTCGACTGGAACCTGCTCAAACCAACCATTAATGATCGGGTTTCCGAGGCGCTGGATCGACCCTTCGCCATCGAAGGCGACCTGGCAGTGGCCTGGCGCCGAGAGCCGGAAACGAACGGCTGGCGGGCCTGGGTGCCGTGGCCGCACATCGCCGCCGAACACATGGTGCTGGGCAATCCGGAATGGGCCGAAGGCGACACCTTCGTCAGTCTGGAGCGGGTGGAGTTGCGACTGGCGCCCTTGCCGCTATTGCGCAAGATCGTCAGCATCCCCCGCATCGACGTGCAAGCCCCGAATGCCGATCTGCAGCGCCTGGCCGACGGGCGCAACAACTGGACCTTCGGTCTGGGCAACGACGAAAGCGATCCATCCGAACCCGCATCCTGGGTCCTGGATATCGGCACCATTGGTTTCGATCAGGGCCAGATAAGGATCGACGATGCGATCAGCAGGCTTCAACTCGATTTGCAGGTCGACCCGCTGGGTGAACCCATCGCCTTCAGCGAAATCATTGGCGAGCAGGAGCAATCAGATGCGGCTGCGCCGCAGGATTATGTCTTCGCCTGGCGCGCCGAGGGTCGCTATCAAGGGCAGGCGGTACAAGGCGAAGGCAAGATTGGCGGCCTGTTGGCACTGCAGGATGCCACGCTGCCATTCCCACTGCAGGCGGATGTCCGCGCTGGCTCCACCCGCATCCGTCTCGCTGGCACCCTGACCGATCCGCAGAACCTGGGCGCACTGGACCTGAACCTGCGCCTGTCGGGTACCAGCCTGGGCAACCTGTATCCCCTGACCGGGGTAACCTTACCTGACAGCCCACCCTACTCCACCGATGGCCGGCTGAGCGCCGAATTGCAGGCCGTCGAGGGCGCTACCTACCGCTATCAGGACTTCAGTGGACGTATCGGCGACAGCGATATCCACGGCGACCTGACGTATGTCGCCGGTCAACCCCGGCCCAAGCTGTCCGGCAGTGTGGTATCCAACCAACTGCTGTTCAGCGACCTGGCTCCCTTGATCGGGGCCGACTCCAACGCCGAGAAAGAGGCCCGCGGCAGCGATGTTCGACAGCCAGCGGACAAGGTATTACCGGTCGAAGAGTTCCGCACCGAACGCTGGCGGACGATGGATGCCGATGTGCGCGTGCGCGGTAAGCGCATCGTACACAGCGAACAATTGCCGATCACCGATCTGGATGCCCACGTATTGCTGGACGATGGCCTGCTGCGCCTGGCGCCGCTGAAATTCGGCATGGCCGGCGGCACGCTGGAGGCCGACATCGAGCTCGACGGCGCCAACACCCCGCTGCAAGGTCAGGCGAAGCTGAATGCGCGGCACTTCAAGCTCAAGCAACTGGCGCCCAGCTTCGCGCCGATGCAGACCAGCCTGGGCGAGCTCAACGGCGACGCCGATCTGCGCGGCAGTGGTAATTCGGTGGCGGCGCTGCTGGGCAGTGCCGATGGCGCAGTACGGCTGGTGATCAACGACGGCACGGTTAGCCGTGGCCTGATGGAGATTGCCGGGCTCAACGTGGGCAACTACCTGATGGGCAGGCTGTTCGGCGACGAGGAGGTGCGAATCAACTGCGCAGTGGCCGACCTGGCTCTCGAGGATGGGCTGATGAGCACGCCGCTGTTCGTGATCGACACCGAGAATGCGCTGATCCAGATTGATGGCACGGTGAATTTTGCCAGCGAGGAGCTGGACCTGGACATTTCTCCTGACTCCAAGGGCATGCGCATTATCTCCCTGCGCTCGCCGCTGTACGTCCAGGGTACCTTCAGTGAACCTCGTCCCGGCGTACATGCCGGACCACTGGCCCTGCGCGGCGCCGGGATGCTGGCACTGGGCTCGCTGACACCAGCCGCCGCACTGCTGGCACTGATCGCGCCCAGCGGCGAGCAGGCCAATCAGTGTGGAGAGTTTCTGCAACAGATGCGCGCGGAATAAAAAAAGGGGCTTCGCGTTAACGAAGCCCCTTTCTGTTTCCGCTCAGGACAGAATCAACCCAGCGATTTCACCGCTTCGATCATCTGTACCATTACCTTCTGCGCGTCGCCGTAGACCATGGAAGTGTTCTCGGCAAAGAACAGTTCGTTCTCCACGCCGGAGTAACCCTTGCCCTGGCCACGCTTGACCACGTAAGCCTGACGCGCCATGTCGACGTTGAGGATCGGCATGCCGTAGATCGGGCTGGACTTGCGGTGGCGGGCGGCCGGGTTGACCACGTCGTTGGCACCCAGAACGATAGCCACGTCAGCCTGCGGGAAGTCCTCATTGATATCTTCCAGGTCATGGATGATGTCGTAGGGGACACCGGCCTCGGCCAGCAGTACGTTCATGTGGCCAGGCATACGACCGGCAACCGGGTGGATGGCAAACGCCACGTCCACGCCCTGCTTCTGCAGCAGCTTCACGAACTCGTACAGCTTGTGCTGGGCCTGGGCGACCGCCAGACCGTAGCCCGGAACAATGATTACCTTGCTGGCGTAGTACATGGCGATGGCGGCATCGGAAGCATCAGCTGGCTTCATGGTGCCTTCGATATCACCGTCTTCACTGCCGTCATCACCGCCAAACTGGCTGAAGATAACATTGCTGACCGGACGGTTCATCGCCTTGGCCATCATCAGCGTCAGCAGAGTACCCGCCGAGCCAACCACAGTACCGGCAATGATCATCGCCGGGTTCTGCAACACGAAGCCCTCGAAGGCAACGGCCAGACCGGTAAAGGCGTTATACAGAGAGATCACCACCGGCATGTCCGCGCCACCGATCGGGGTGGTCAGCAGCACACCCAGTATCAGCGCAAGAATGAAGAACAGCGCGATCAGCGGGAAGGAAATGCCACCCTCAATGCCACTGGCCACGATGTATGCGCCCAGTGCCAGGGAGCCGAGGAACAGCACCAGGTTGATCAGTTGCTGGGCCGGCAGGCGGATGACGCCATTCATGCGGCCATCAAGCTTGGCCCAGGCGATCAGCGAGCCGGACAGCGCCACCGCACCGATCAGACCACCGAGTACCGCCAGAATGGAGACCACCACGCCATGGGACTGGGCGTTGCCGGAAAACAGCTCGGTGGCCGCAATGGCTGCGGCAGCACCGCCACCCATACCGTTGTACAGAGCGACCATCTGCGGCATGTCGGTCATGGCGACCTTCTTGCCGCTGTACCAGGCCCAGCCCAGACCCAGACCCAGCGCGATCAGCACCAGCGCCACGTTCATGGTCAGGTGTTCCTGGGCCGCTTCACGTACGTCAAAGCCGTACAGGAAGGCAGCCAATACCGCCAGTACCATGCCGATGCCGGCGATCAGGATGCCCGAGCGTGCGGTAACCGGGCTAGCCATGCGCTTGAGGCCGTAGATGAACAATAGTGCCGTGAGAAAATAAACGGCTTCGATTATAAATTGACTCATTGGATGTTATTCCTTGTCCGCTGTACCTTGGCGCTTGTCGCTGGGCTTGAACATCTCCAGCATGCGCTCAGTCACCACATAGCCGCCGGCGGCGTTGCCTGCGCCCAGCAGCACACCGAAGAACCCGATGACCTGCTCCAGAGTGGAGCCTGCATTCAGCAGTGCCCACATGGCGCCGACCACGACGATACCGTGGACGAAGTTGGAGCCGGACATCAGCGGCGTGTGAAGAATGGCCGGTACGCGACCGATGATTTCGTAGCCGGTGAACGCGGCCAGCATGAAGATATACAGGGCTACAAAGCCGGTAATGGTAGTTACTGGATCCATGATCATCCCTCAGCAGATTCGATGGCCTTGCGAGCGGCCTCGTTGCGGATTTCACCGGCATGGGTCAGTACCGCGCCGGCCAGAATCTCGTCTTCCCAATCGATGGCCAGTTCGCCATCCTTGATCATCAGGCCGACCAGGTTCTGCAGGTTGCGTGCATACAGTTCGGACGCATGCTCGGCCAGACGGCTGGGTACGTTGAGCGGGGCAACGATGGTCGCCGGTCCGACTTCAACGGTTTCGCCAGGCACGGTCAACGGCGTGTTGCCGCCGCCTTCTGCCGCCAGATCGATGATCACAGAACCGGGCTTCATGCCCATGATCTGCGCTTCGCTGATGATCTTCGGGCTCGGGCGGCCGGGAATCGCTGCGGTGGTAATCACGGCGTCGGCCTGCTGGATATGGCGGGTGACGACCTTCTCGACCTGGGCCTTCTCCTCATCAGTCAGCTCACGGGCATAACCGCCCTCGCCGCTGGCGGAGACACCGGTATCGACGAACTTGCCACCGACCGATTCAACCTGCTCCTTGACCTCGGCACGCACGTCGTAGCCCTCGATCATGGCGCCCAGGCGCTTGGCCGTGGCCAATGCCTGCAAACCGGCGACACCAGCGCCCATGACCAGCACTTTGGCCGGACGCAGAGAGCCGACCGCGGTGGTCATCATCGGCAGAATACGATTGAGGCTGGTGGCGGCCATGAGGCCAGCGGCATAGCCGGTCAGTGCGGCCTGGGAAGACAGTGCGTCCATCGCCTGGGCGCGGGTGATGCGCGGTACCAGTTCCATGGCGAAGCAGGTGATCTGGCGATCACGCAGCGCCTTGACGATCTCTGGTTCCCGGTGCGCATAAACGAAGCAGCACAGAACGGTGCCCGGTGCCATCTGCTCGATGTCTGACAGCTCCGGCGGTTGTACCCGGAAAATCAGCTGAGCATTGGTCGGAGAAGCAGTAATCTGCACCCCCTCCTTCTCAAAGGCATTGTCGGGAATTCGTGCTGCCAGGCCTGCACCCGGTTGCAAGGAGCATTCAATGCCCAGCTTTGCCAACTTGGTGGCGACGGAGGGGACCAGAGCTACACGTTTTTCGTGTTCGCGTGTTTCCCCGGGGACAAACAGACTGACCGGCATGGGGTCTCCTTTTCCTACTTGTTTGTTTTATTCAATCCAAAAAGCGGGGGCAAGGATACACCAAGTGCAACTAGACTTTTGTATTCAATTTGAAAAGAAGCGGCGTAAATTACAATTAATTTGTCCGTTAGATGAAAAAAACAGGGGAATTCCGTGAAATAACGGGAAATTCAGGCGCTTCCCCTGTTTCCACTTGAGCACATCACCTGGCGAGAACCAGCAACCAGACCGGCAAGGTGATAGCGGCCATGACCGTTGATAGAAAGATCACCGAACCCAGTATGCGCATGTCCTCGCGCCCCATGGCAAAGGCCAGTACGTTGATCCCGGTCGGACAGGCCGCCATCAATACCAGGACAGTACGCGCCTCGGTGGTCAGGCCCGGCATCAGCCAGCCCATCCCCAGCACGAGCAACGGAAAGACCACCAGCTTGGCCGCGGTCAGCAAAGCCATGGTGCCGCTCAGGTAAAGTCGGTAGCTCGCCAGACTCAACCCCAGCATCAGCAGTGCAGTAGGCAGCGCCGCTGCGGCCAGCATCTCGACGATATGCCACAGTGGGCCGGGAATGGGAATACCGGCCAGGTTGACCAACCCACCAAGGAACAGCCCGATGATCAGCGGATTGGCCAGACTGGCGAGCAGCCCTCGCCAGTCGATTCTTTCCTCACCCTTGCCACCCCAAAAAGCGTTATAGATGCTTTGCAGGGTAAACAGCAGCAAGCTGTGGAATGCCAGGACGGCAAACAGATAGACCAGGCTCTCAGCGCCCAGCATCACGGTGATCAGTGGAATGCCCACCAGCACGTTATTGGAATAGCTGGCAGCCAACCCCATGGACGAAGGCCGTCCCAGCCGCCGATGCACCAGCAGATTCACCACGATGAACACCACGAAGGCTGGCAGGTAATAGCGCATCAGGAGCAAGGGTGAGAGAGCTTCGGCCAGATCTGCCTTGGCCAGGCCGGAGAACAGCAACACCGGCATGAACAGCTTGAAAGTGATGATACCCAGGGTTGCGTGCCCCTCGGCAGGGATGATGCGTCGGGCACCGAGAAACCACCCCAGAAATATCAGACCGAAAACAGGTACCAGGGCATTGAGCACAACCATCGAGATCTCCCGGACAGCTCGGAAAACAACTTCCGATCAAGGCGCGCAAGTGTAACAGGATGATTCGGAAATGTGGCGCAGATACACCCATTCGGCATGACGGATGCCCACGCAACGGCTACCTTCTAATCTCACCAGCGAAGAAGGAACGCCAATGAACGCCATCGTCGATTTCCTGAACAACATTCTATGGGGCTATGTTCTCATCTATGGCTTGCTGGCCGTGGGTGTATTTTTCACCATCAGGCTCGGGTTTATTCAGTTCCGGCACTTCGGTGAAATGGTCCGCGCCATACTCGGTGCCCGGCAAAGCGACAAGCACGGCATCTCGCCTTTTCAGGCACTGTGTACCAGTCTTGCTTCACGGGTCGGCACCGGCAATATCGCCGGCGTTGCCGTTGCCCTCTACCTTGGTGGCGCGGGAGCTATCTTCTGGATGTGGGTGGTGGCACTGGTGGGGATGGCTACCGGTTATGCCGAAAGCACCCTGGCTCAGCTGTACAAAGTGCGTGACCGCAAGGGCCAATACCGGGGCGGTCCTGCTTTTTATATAGCCAAGGGCCTGAAAGCGCCCTGGGCCGGTGCCATTTTTGCAGTCAGCCTGATCCTTTCCTTTGGCCTGGTCTTCAATGCCGTGCAGGCCAACTCGATTGCCGATGCCATGGAGAGCGCCTTCGGTTTACCGAAGGTCTCGGTCGGCCTGGGCATCGCCGTGTTCGCTGGCATCGTCATTTTCGGCGGGCTCCGCTCGATTGTCCGGTTCGCCGAATTCGTGGTGCCCTTCATGGCTAGCGCCTATGTGCTGGTAGCGCTGTACGTGCTGGCGATAAACATCACAGACGTGCCGGCAGCCTTCATGTCTATCATCCGCGGCGCCTTCGGCCTGGAGGAAGCCGCCGGCGGGGTTGCCGGGTCGATTACCGCAGCAATGCTCAACGGTATCAAGCGCGGGTTGTTCTCGAACGAGGCAGGTATGGGCTCGGCGCCCAATATTGCAGCCACGGCAACACCGGCGCCCCACCACCCTTCTTCCCAGGGGCTGGTTCAGGCAGCGGGGGTGTTTATCGACACCATTGTCATCTGTACCGCTACCGCGATCATGATTCTGCTGTCCGGCATGCTGGAACCCGGTAACGGTGTCACCGGTATTCAGCTCACCCAGCAGGCCCTTGAGATGCATATCGGCAGCGCCGGCAACTACTTCATCGCCATCGCCATCCTGTTCTTTGCCTTTACCTCGATCGTGGCGAACTACACCTATGCGGAAAATGCGCTGATCTATCTCGGCGGTGGCAATACGCTTGGCATTACCTTGTTGCGGCTGGTTGCACTGGCGATGGTGGTCTGGGGTGCGAAGGAAGCGGTGTTGACGGTGTTCAATGCCGCAGATGCCTCGATGGGACTGATGGCAACCATCAACCTGATAGCCATCGTACTGCTGTCCGGCACGGTAACGAAATTGACCAAGGATTATTTCGAGCAGCGCAAACAGGGGTTGATACCGACCTTCAAGTCGGCAGACTACCCTGAACTGGACCGGCAACTCGACGACGATATCTGGAAGTAAATAACACCTTGATCCTGCTCCGCCTTAAGCGGAGCAGGATCAAGGCAGAGCAGATCAGTCCTGCAGACGCCAGGTGGTTGTACCCTTGGCGTCTTCCAATACCACTCCCATCCCGGCCAACTGGTCACGAATGCGGTCGGACTCGGCCCAGTTCTTCTCCGTCCGGGCTTGCAGGCGCGCCTGGATCAGTGCTTCGACCTCGGCAGCGTCCACCCGACTGGCTGCATCAGCTTGCAGGAAAGCGTCCGCCTCCAGTTGCAGAATACCGACCACACCAGCCAGCTCGCGCAGACGCGCGGCCAGTGCAGCAGCGGCCTGCGGGTCGCCGTCCTTCAAACGGTTGACCTCACGCACCATGTCGAACAGTACGGCGCAGGCTTCAGGAGTGTTGAAATCATCATCCATCGCCGCGGCAAAGCGCTCGGCAAAGGCATCGCCACCGGCAGCTGCGGCCTTGGGCAAGCCTTTCAGGGCACGATAGAAACGCTCCAGGGCGCTCTTGGCTTCCTTGAGGTTATCTTCCGAATAATTGATCGGGCTGCGGTAGTGGCTGGCCACCAGCAGGTAGCGCACCACCTCCGGGTGGTATTTCTCCAGCACTTCACGGATGGTGAAGAAGTTACCCAGGGATTTGGACATCTTCTCGCCATCCACCCGTACCGCACCGGCATGCATCCAGCTCATCGCGTAGGGCTTGCCCGTTGCTGCCTCGCTCTGGGCAATCTCATTCTCGTGATGCGGGAACACCAGATCCGGACCACCACCATGGATATCGAAGGTGTCACCCAGGCAGCAGGTGGACATCACCGAACATTCGATGTGCCAGCCGGGGCGGCCATCACCCCAGGGTGAGGGCCAGCTCGGCTCACCCGGCTTGACGCCCTTCCACAGCACGAAGTCCAGCGGGTCTTCCTTGGCTTCATCAACTTCGATGCGCGCGCCGATCTTCAGATCCTCGATGCGCTTGCGCGACAGCTTGCCGTAGCCGGCAAACTTGCCGACCCGGTAGTAGACATCGCCGTTGCCGGGCGCATAGGCGTAGCCCTTGTCGATCAGTGTCTGGATCATGCTGTGCATGCCTTCGACATGCTCGCTGGCGCGTGGCTCCTGATCCGGGCGCATCACGTTCAGGCGAGCCTCGTCCTCATGCATGGCGGCGATCATGCGCTCGGTCAGTTGCTGAAAACTTTCACCATTTTCGTTGGCGCGGCGGATGATCTTGTCATCGATATCGGTAATGTTGCGCACATAGGTCAGGTCGTAGCCGCGAAAGCGCAGCCAGCGAGAGACCACGTCGAAGGCGACCATGACCCGGGCATGACCGATATGACAGAAGTCATACACCGTCATGCCGCAGACATACATGCGCACCTGGTTGTCCTCCAGCGGCTTGAAAGCCTCCTTGGCCTTGCTCAGCGTATTGTAGACATGCAATGCCATCGGTTATTGCCCCCAGGAGTCGCGCAGGGTAACGGTACGGTTGAATACCAGGTTGCCCGGGCGCGAGTCCTTGCTGTCCGCGCAGAAATAGCCTTCGCGCTCGAACTGGAAACGCTCCTCGGCCGTGGCGGTGGCCAGCGACGGCTCGGCGCGGCAGCCCTTGAGCACGACCAGTGAGTCGGGGTTGATATTGTCCAGGAAGGTACCGCCCTCCTCGCCCTTGTCCGGGTTGGCGGCGTTGAACAGCCGATCGTACAGGCGTACTTCGCATTCAACGCTGTCGGCAGCCGGTACCCAGTGAATCACGCCCTTGACCTTGCGGCCTTCAGGGTTCTTGCCCAGGGTATCGGGATCGTAGGAACACAGCAGTTCGACGATATTGCCCTCGGCATCGGTGATCGCCTCATCGGCGCGGATCACGTAGCTGCCACGCAGGCGCACTTCGCCGCCGGGCACCAGGCGCTTATAGCCCTTGGGCGGATCGACCATGTAGTCATCCTGGTCGATGTACAGCTCACGGCTGAACGGCAGCACGCGCTCGCCCATATCCTGCTTGGGATGACGCGGCAGGCTCAGGTTCTCTACCTGGCCTTCCGGGTAATTGGTAATGGTGACCTTGAGCGGGCGCAATACGCACATGGCGCGCGGCGCGTTGTTGTCCAGGTCGTCACGGATGCAGAACTCCAGCATGCCCATATCGACCACCGCGTCAGAGCGGGTAACGCCGATGCGCTCACAGAACTCGCGGATCGACGCCGGCGTATAACCGCGGCGGCGGAAGGCGCTGAGGGTCGACATGCGCGGATCATCCCAACCATTCACATGACCTTCATCGACCAGTTGCTTGAGCTTGCGCTTGCTGGTGACGGTGTAGTTCAGATTCAGCCGGGCGAATTCATACTGCCGCGGCTTGGCTGGTACCGGCAGATTGTCCAGGAACCATTCGTACAGCGGGCGGTGATCCTCGAACTCCAGAGTGCAGATGGAGTGAGTGATCAGCTCGATGGCATCCGACTGGCCATGGGTGAAATCGTAGCTCGGATAGATACACCACTTGTCACCGGTCTGGTGATGATGGGCATGGCGGATGCGATACAGGATCGGATCGCGCAGGTTCATGTTCGGCGCTGCCATATCGATCTTCGCCCGCAGCGCCTTGGCGCCGTCGGGGAATTCCCCGGCGGTCATGCGCGCGAACAGATCCAGGTTCTCCTCGACGCTGCGGTCGCGGAAAGGACTGTTCTTGCCCGGCTCGGTCAGATTGCCACGGTATTCCCGCGCCTGTTCCGGCGTCAGGTCGCAAACATACGCCTTGCCGGACTTGATCAGCTCAATGGCCCAGACATGCAATTGATCGAAATAATCCGAGGCGTAGCGAACATCACCGCTCCACTGGAAGCCCAGCCACTCGACGTCCTGCTTGATGGCGTCGATATATTCCTGTTCTTCCTTGGCCGGGTTGGTGTCGTCAAAGCGCAGATGACATTCACCACCGAACTCCTGCGCCAGGCCGAAGTTCAGACAGATCGACTTGGCATGCCCGATGTGCAGGTAGCCGTTGGGCTCCGGCGGAAAGCGCGTCACGATCTTCGTGTGCTTGCCGCTTTGCAGGTCGGCCTGAACGATCTGACGCAGAAAGTGGGCTGGAGGCGTGGATTCCGGTTTATTCATAAGTATTTCAGGGCTCGTCTCGGGCAATGCCGCCGGCATTACGGTAGTAATCAGCGAACAGAACAGCGCCCTGCATTGGGGTAATCTGATCTGTCCGGCCAAAGACGCCTATCATAACCCAGGAGCCACCTTGGTTTCACCAAGCCACGGCCGGCTGAACAAGCTGATGCCTCAATCCCCATCAGCTGATAGCATTGCACCTTTATCGCAACCAACCCGAGGATCAACCGCATGGTCAAGCTGCATACCAACTTTGGTGTCATCACCCTGGAGCTGTTCGCCGACAAGGCGCCGAAAACTGTCGAGAACTTCAAGCAGTACGTGCGTGACGGTCACTACGACAACACCATCTTCCACCGCGTTATCGGTAACTTCATGATCCAGGGCGGCGGTTTCGAGCCGGGCATGAAGCAGAAGGACACCCGCGCACCGATCGAGAACGAAGCTAACAATGGCGTCGGCAACGCTATTGGCACTGTCGCCATGGCCCGCACCATGGACCCGCATTCCGCCAGCGCCCAGTTCTTCATCAACGTCGCTGACAACACCTTCCTCAACCACACCGCACCGACTTCCCAGGGCTGGGGCTATGCGGTATTCGGCAAGGTCAGCGAAGGCATGGACGTGGTCGAGAAGATCAAAGGCGTGAGCACCACCAGTCGTGCCGGTCACCAGGACGTCCCCGCTGACGATGTGATCATCGAACGCGCCGAAGTAATCGAGTAATACCTGCAGATGCGTTATCTGTTCATTTCGGATCTGCATCTGGAAGCACAACGCCCGGATATCACCCGGGCGTTTCTACACTGCCTGGACACCCGCGCGCGCAATGCCGACGCGCTGTATATCCTGGGCGACTTCTTTGAAGTGTGGCTGGGTGATGACAACCCCGACCCACTGGCCGATCAGGTCAGCGCCGCCCTGCTGGCATTATCCCGCCAGGGCACCGCGATCTATCTGATGCACGGTAACCGCGATTTTCTCATCGGCAAGAGCTTCTGCCGCCGCTCCGGCTGCACTCTGCTCAAAGACCCCACCCTTATCGAGATCAACGATGAGCGCGTGCTGTTGATGCATGGCGACAGCCTGTGCATCGACGACCTCGGCTATATGCGCATGCGTCGCTGGCTGCGCAATCCGTTGAGCCTGTTTATCCTGCATCACCTACCGCTGAAAACCCGTCACCGCATCGGGCGTAAACTGCGCAACGAAAGTCGGGAACGGACGCGCTATAAGGCAGCGGATATCACCGACGTCAACGAGGGCGAAGTGTTGCGCGTGATGCACTCGCAGCGGGTGACCACGTTGATCCACGGCCATACCCACCGCCCTGCTGTGCATCCGCTGGAAATCGAAGGCAAACCGGCGCAGCGAATTGTGCTGGGAGATTGGGATAACAGCGGCTGGGCTCTGGAAGTGGATGAGGATGGGTATCGGTTGGAGAGTTTTGGGCTCTGATCCGGCCTTCCTCGCACCCTCGCCGGGCGCCCCAAAAACAAAACCCCCAACTCTGCCGAGCCGGGGGCTTGTTGTCTACTGCCTAGCTTGCCGCAGGTTTACACCTTGCTGGCCATCTCCGGCACCGCTTCAAACAGGTCAGCAACCAGA
>NZ_FOUA01000008.1 GCF_900114735.1 Halopseudomonas bauzanensis
GGGCGGCGGCAAAAACTGAGTGCAACACCTGACCTTTCCGGTACGGTGCTGCCCCTATGTCTTATACCGAACTCAGCGTTGAAGAGCGCGCCACCATTCAAATCGGTCGTACCCAAGGCTTCAGCCTGCGCAGGATTGCCTGCTTGATCAACCGATCCCCTTCGACCATCAGCCGTGAGCTGCGCCGTAACCGAGGTGCTTGCGGTGGCTACTCGGCCCGCCTGGCCCAGCAGCAAATGCAGGCCCGCCGCCAGGTTTGTCGACCGATGCGAAAACTGTTGCCGGGTAGCGAGCGCTTCGAACTGGTGACCCATATGCTGCGTGAGCGTTTGTCTCCCGAGCAGATTGCCGGCAAGCTGCGCAGCATGAACATACCCAACCTGCGAGATGCCTACGTCTGTCGCGAGACGATCTACAACGCGATCTATGCCCTGCCAGTGGGTGAGCTGCGTAAGGAGCTGATCATCTGTCTGCGCCAAGGCAAGACGACGCGCCGGCCGCGCTCTGGTGGCGTGGATCGGCGCGGCCAGATCCCCGAGATGGTCAGTATTCATGTGCGCCCGCCGGAGATTGAAGACAGGCTGATGCCGGGGCATTGGGAAGGCGACCTCATCAAGGGTAAGGCCAACGCCTCGTCCGTCGGTACGCTGGTGGAACGCACCAGTGGCTACCTGATGTTGGTGAAGATGAACGACGCGACGGCGACTTCGGCGCTGGAAGGCTTCAGCGCCGCGCTCAATAGCATGCCGCTGGCGATGCGCAAGAGCATGACTTACGACCAGGGCCGGGAGATGGCGCGACACGCCGAGATCACCCAAAGAACCGGCGTGGCGATCTACTTCTGCGACCCGCATAGCCCCTGGCAGCGCGGCAGCAACGAAAACATCAACGGCCTGATTCGCCAGTACTTGCCCAAGGGCACAGACCTGTCGGTACATAGCCAGGAGGAGCTGGACGCCATTGCGCTGCAACTGAACATGCGACCGCGCAAGCGCTTCGACTTCAAATGCCCCATCGAGGTGATGGGAGAGGTCATGCAAAATGCCATGGCAATGCGGCATGATGCTCCGGCTTCAATTCAATAACCGTGTTGCACTCAGCTCCTGCAACCGCCGAGTATCTCTTGAAATCAGTATTATCTGTTGGGGTTTTGGGTACAGCGCTGTTGCTTTCGGGGTGTATTGTTTCGGAAGAGGAGCACCGCAAGTTAGAGGAAAAACTAGATATGGTGCAACAAGAGCTCCGCTCTACGCAGCAGGCGCTCGGTCAGTTTCGCTATATGGCACTCGATCCAGAATTGGAGTTTTCTCTGTCAGATCAGGAGTTTTCTGACGCAGATAATAAATACTCCAGCCCGACCGTAAAATTCAAAGCGAACCTCCGCCAAACAAACAATGACTTCCCTTTGGATAATTATGAAATCCTGATCGGCTTCTCGGTTCTTGCTAACAATGACCAAGAGATAAGTGAGTTTACCGTCAACTCAACAGTAAAAAATGGCGTTCTAGCTTTAGCAGAAGAGAAGAGCCTGTATAGCCTCAAAAACAGGAGCTTGGAGGGCCTGCGGCTAACCGTAAAAGATTACGCTTGGTATCCAACTCGCAGCTTCGAGCCCAAATAATGGTTAACAATTGCAGGCACGGCGACACCCATTACATTGCGCCTTCCGCTCCATCCCATGGGTGCGCATGCTGCAGGCGTTAAATTGGAGCGGTATGACCACCACAATATTACTCACCATTTTATCTTGCTGCGCTGGTTTTGTTGCGTCGGCATGTTTTGCTTTCGGTTCAACATTCAACAATGCGCGGAAGCTTGCCGCACTATCACGCCAGACATGGAAAGCAAATGAGCAGCTTCTTGAGTCTACTGTAATGCAGTCCGCTCAATACATGACCGGCTCAATTTTTTGCAGTTTTCGGGCATTGGCTTCGCTATCGCTCCGCAACTGCGCACTGTCAAAAGCCGGGTTGCAGCGCCCTGTTTTACAAGAAGTAAATTAGAGGGGTAAAAAGGTGAGAGAATTTCTCTCACCCTCCCTGACTGCGATCAGCAGGCTGCGTCAGCGTTTGTTGCTCCGGCTGCCCACAGGCGCGATTAGCGGGTACGGCGACATCCATCATTTTGGGATTCGGCAGATTCAGATTGCTCATCAACTCCACGTAGGCCTGCACATCCTTCACTTGCAGGCGCGGGTTGTGCGCCTTTTCTTCATCAATCGTACTCATGGTCCAGCCCTTATAGTCATGGGCGGGATACACCAAGGTATCGCCGGGCAGTTGCAGCAGTTTGGCAAATAAGCTGTGGTATTGATCTACCGCGCTGCCGTTTTGAAAATCCGTGCGACCGGTGCCGCGAATCAGCAAGGTATCGCCAGTAAATGCGTAAGTTTGTCCCTGATGACGCAACACAAAGGTGTAAGAATCGTCGGTATGACCCGGTGTAAACATCGCTTGCAGCGTGAGCTTGCCAATCGTTACTTCATCACCATCGCTCAGCAATTCAGATACGCAGCTGGATTGCGCTTTTTCACCCAGCAAGGTGATACACCCGGTAGCATCGCGCAAATCACCGGCACCGGTTACGTGATCGGCGTGCGTGTGCGTATCCAGAACATAAACCAGTCGAAGATTCAGCTCGTCCAGCAACTGCAGATATTTGGGCACCTCTTCTTTGACGGTATCAATCAGTGCTGCCTCGCCGGTTTCGCGGCAACCAATGAGGTAAGTGTAAGTGCTGGATTCTCGTTCAAACAGTTGGCGAAAAATCATAAGTCACCTCATGCAATATCAATAACAGGGTTTAGTCTTCAGCTGGGTGTAAACATCACTGGCGCCAGCTTTTGTATCAACGTTAACAGCGCAATCATTAACAGCGTCAGGGCAAATAATTTTTGCAGCAGTGCGTTAGCGATTCGGTGACTGACCTTCTGCCCTGACCACATTCCAATCACCCCGCCAAATACCACCAGCGCCAGCAGCGAAACATTATTTTGCTCGCTCAACAGCAGGTGACTAATAAACCCCGAGCTACTGACCAGCGCGATAACCATCAGCGATGTGTTAACCGCCTGCGCCATACTGATAGGGCTTAACGCCAATAACAGTGGCACGATCAGAAAGCCACCACCGACACCGAATAAACCGGACAACAAACCGACCACCACACCGCCGATCAACAATCCACTGACGCATCGCGGCCGTAATTCAAACTGTCCACTCTGACTCAGGTTACACAGCAGCCCCGGCCGCTCGGTGTGCGAAAAATCACCGGCGCGAACGATGGTCGCCGCTTCAGGATCACGCACCGCGCTGTACCACATACGCAGCGCAATAATTAGCGCCAGCACACTGAAACCCACTACGAGCAGCTGTTCATCAATCCGCAATCCCAGCCATTTTCCGAAAGGTGCGGTGAGCGCACCCACCGTGGCCAGAATGACGCCGGGCTTCCATAAAATCGGATGCTGCTGAAACCCGCCCCGCAGGCTGCCATATAAGGTGCTGGCGGCGACCGTGCCTAATGACAGGCCCACCGCTTCGGTCATAGGCAAACCGGCGAACATCAACAAAGGCACCGCAAAAACCGATCCGCCTGCGCCGGTCAAACCCAGCACCAAACCAATCACCAGCCCGATCAGGATCAAGGTCATCATGAGTCGACTCGCTGCTTATTTATTCCAGGGCGCGCGGGCCAGCAATTTGCCCATCAGGCAGGCATTGGTTACGCCCGCAAAAATCAGCCCCGCGCCGACAAATGCCGAGAGTCCGTAAAAGCCGGCGTGAACCCAGGTTCCTAACACGACACCCACTAAAACCAGTGTTCCCGCCACAATACGCACCTGCTGTTCAAGTGACATTGGCTTTGTTGTCGCGCTCTGCGTCACGGCGATATTGCACTTTTGCACTTCGTTCATGCCGCCTTCAATCACGCACAGTTCCAGATCAACTTTGCCTGTCAATTGCTGCGCCGCCTGTTCCGCCCGCTTACCGCCCTGGCATAACAGATAAACACAAGAACCCTGCTTGCCCGATTTTTCGAGCTCGCTGCGCAAACGCTCCGGCGTCAACTCGTGTAGTGGAATATGCAGCGCTCCGGGCAAGCCCGCCGCCGCGACTTCGGGTGCGGTGCGCACATCTAACACGCACAGCTCGGCAGAGGCATTGGTTAACAAATCTCTCGGATGAATACGTTTCATACTTACCTCTCCTCGGTGGGACAATAAATGGATTGCAACACCGTAATAATTTTGGTCGCGGCATCACCCTTCAGACGGTAATACACCGTTTGCGCTTCTTTGCGCGTCTCGACCAATTCAGACTCGCGCAAACTGGCCAGGTGCTGAGACAGAGCCGACTGACTCAGCGGCACCCGCTCATTGAGTTCGCTCACCGACATTTCGCCACCGACCAGCGTGCACAAAATCATCAAACGATTTTCGTTCGACAGCGACTTCATCAGCGCCGCCGCAGCGCGAGCGTGCTCACGCATAGCGGCTAGACTTTCACTTGTAATCATCAATGCACTACCTCAGCGTAAATCGATATTTTAGTATATTAGCAATTAATAAATTAGCAAGTACTAATGTATTGATCTGCATCAAGCCAGTGCTAAACAGGGCAATTTACTTTCTCGCCACCTTGCGCGGGACTCACTCCAAACCCGGCCGCTAAAGCCGTATAATGCCCGCCTTTTCTCGATGACTGTTCGCACCCGCATTGCTCACTCTCCCACCGGCGATCCACACGTCGGCACCGCTTACATTGCACTGTTTAACCTGTGCTTCGCGCGCCAGCACGGCGGCCAGTTTTTACTGCGCATCGAAGACACCGATCAGACCCGCAGCACGCCAGAATCGGAACAGGCAATATTTGACAGCCTGCGCTGGTTAGGTCTGGAGTGGGATGAAGGGCCAGACATGGGCGGCCCACACGGTCCCTATCGCCAAAGCGAACGCATGGACATCTACGGTAAATACGCCCACGGTTTACCTCACACCGTACTGTCGGTGATAAAGGATACGGATTAATGGCAGATAGGATGGTTGAGCTGGCTTCTTCACAGCCTGGGTTTCTCGGCATTGAGTCCGCAAGAGAAGAGGTCGATATAACCGTTTCGTACTGGGCCGATATCGAGTCAATCACAGCATGGAAGGCTAATGTTGAGCATCGGGAGGCACAGGAGAAAGGTCGTAGAGAGTGGTATTCTGATTTTAGAGTAAGAATATCCAAGGTTGAGCGCGAATATGGCATTTAACAAGCGCAAGCAGTCAGAAATATTTTCCGTTCCTTGTTTTGCGGTTTAACGCTACGCTACCGCAAAACAATCCACTCCAAATATTCCGCTGTTGCGGGCGTTATGAAGGCCAAGGAGGTTCGGGTTGTGATTCATGATTGCCCTTCTTGCTCACTCGCAGAGGCATGGTTTGAAGAAGATGGCTCTGATATCTATCTCAACCTGAACCGGGTGGCGACTGAAGAGGACCTCGAAATTGACCATTATCTTGAGTACGAAGGTCAAACAATCGAGACTGTAAAAATTCTTGTGGCGTTCTGCCCATATTGCGGCCAGAAACTCGGAAGTTCTGATCGAGTAGTCGTTCCGCAGTTTCAGCACCATAATTTTGGCGGTAGGAAATGAGCGTTCATAACCAAGCGCATCACTACGCAGCCTTCGGCTGCCGGATGCTCGCAAGCTCGCACCGGTGTGCGCGGCGTTATGTGATGGTAATAATCGAGTTTAGAGCATGGCCATAAGTGAATTTGAAGTAAAGCGCTGCGAAAAGGAACTCGAAAAATTCCTGGAAGAAAAGCGACCTCCGGCTCATGTTCGAGCGCAGGTTGACCTGGACTATCGCATCTCGGGCCAGAGTGTCGAGATATTCGAAGTCAGGCCAAGTTTTCGAGACCCTAGCGAGAAGACAGAGATGGCGGTTGCTAAAACAACCTATGTGAGGTCCCAGAAGGCCTGGAAGGTGTACTGGATGCGGCAAGACCTAAAATGGCATAGCTATCCTCCGGCCCCGCAGGTACGGCACTTTGAGGAATTCCTTTCCTTAGTCAAGGAGGATGCAAACGGATGTTTTTTCGGGTAGCAAAATCACATAACAATCACATCAAGTCCGCTCACTTCGTTCGCCCGACGCTCGTACCTCGCGCGGCTTATGTGAAGCGTTAGGGATCCGAGTTACCCACATTCAGTAGACACCTTCTATAGTTAGGTAGCCCCTAGCAGGAGGTGCATCATGACCAAGAAGCGGCATGCATATACTGAGGAATTTCGCAGGGAAGCCCTTCCAGGAGGATATCTTCGCTGTAAACGCTGCATAACTACCATCCCCGAACGGGGATTCTCTCCGCTAGAACAATGAGCGTCATTATGGAAGCTGCAAAACTTCAGAAACATTGATCGGCAGGGTTACCTTTCATGCAGACGCTGGAGTCAACCTCACTCCAGCGCGCTCGGATGGCCTTACAGCCAGACGCTAAACGTTAGCTCTGTGGTTTGATCAGGAACTTCTCTCCGGTAGCCTGTTTGCCGTAAACCGAGATCGCATCCAGTTGTAAGGCACCGGCCAGGGATACTTCGTGAGTGTAGTGACTGGCGAACGTGGTCTTGATCTCGGCGGCTATGC
This sequence comes from Halopseudomonas bauzanensis, assembly GCF_900114735.1. Lineage (GTDB taxonomy): Bacteria > Pseudomonadota > Gammaproteobacteria > Pseudomonadales > Pseudomonadaceae > Halopseudomonas > Halopseudomonas bauzanensis. The sequence continues at coordinate 6,635 of NZ_FOUA01000008.1, forward strand.
GTTTGCGCATGGCGGCGGCGGTGTCCTTGCCCAGCTTTCCCAACGCATTGAATAGCAAGAAGCCGTTCACACCCCAGGCAAAACCGAAGCTGCGGTTCAGAGTAATCGGGCCGCGATCAAGGCCCCCATAAATATAAACCTGTTTATAGATGTCAGATCCGTACACGCTGTATTCAGTCATGTTGCGAGAAACGGCGGCTTCCATGCAGGTGAGAATATCGCTGGCCAATCTACCGCCACCTATAGGGTCGAAGGCGATGGTAGCGCCGGTTTCGATAAGTGCTTCGGTCAGGTCTGCCATAAAGCTGTCGCTGCTGGAGTTGACCACGTATTTGGCGCCCATGTCGCGCAGCAAGGCTTCCTGTTCCGGCTTGCGGACGATGTTGACCAGGTCTATGCCGTCGGCGATGCAGATGCGGTTGAGCATTTGTCCGAGGTTGGAGGCGGCGGCTGCGTGAACGATCGCCTTGTGACCTTCAGCTCGCATGGTTTCTACCATGGCCAATGCAGTAAGCGGATTAACAAAGCTTGAAGCGCCTTCGGCTGCCGTCGTACCCGGCTCCAGTTCCAGACAGCTTTGAATATTGGCACAGAGATATTTGCGGTAGCTGCCACCGCCAATGAACGCAACGGTTTTGCCCAGCAGGCTTTGCGCAGCGGCTGATGAGCCAGCAGCGACGACTGTACCGGCTCCTTCGTTGCCTACGGGTATAGACTTGCCAACCCGCTTTTTAACGGCACCCATGAACTTGGGCGGAACATCGGCACTGATGACCGGGCGATCGGCGCTACCGGATTGGCTGGCGGTTGTCATATCGGCCGCGCTGAACATCACTCCCAGGTCAGACGGGTTGATAGGAGCGGCTTCGATGCGGATGACCACTTGGTTCTCGCCCGGCTGCGGGATCTCAATCTCGCGCAGGGCCAGTTCCAGTTTGTTGTCTTCGCTAATGGTCGAAGTGAGTTCGATGTTGGTATCTGTCACTTTTTTCTCCTGCAAAAGTTGTGTGGTCTGGTATTTCGCTAACCGGTGTTACCGCACAAGATGCGGGGCAAGCCCTTAGCGCTTGCGTGATCCGCCGCTCCGCGGCTACAAATCGGTACGTGTGCCGAGCGTTACAGCATTAAGGCAACATAGCAAGATTCGGGTCGGCAAGCTCGAATCGGCCTCTTAGTATCGTTTCTGTTCCGGTTAGATCCCCATCCATCAAGAACAGAGTCAAAGAGGTCAATTATATGAGTACCCTCGAAAATAAGGTCGCTATTGTTACTGGCGCCAGTGCAGGCATTGGTCGTGAGTCGGCTACACAGCAGGTATGCCGGGGATGGCGGCATATGCAGCTAGCAAGGCAGGGCTGATTGGCCTGACTCAAGTGCTTGCTTCTGAGTATGGTTCCCATAACATCCGGGTGAACGCGCTTTTGCCGGGTGGAACTGATACAGCGGCGGCACAGGAATTTGCGGATACTCCTGAGGCGAAAGAGTTTGTATCCAATCTTCACGCGCTCAAGCGTATCGCGCAGCCTGAAGAAATTGCCCGATCAGCGCTTTACCTGGCTTCCGATGCTTCCAGTTTTACTACTGGGTCAGCGATGCTGGTAGATGGCGGCATATCCATAAATCGTGTCTGAGAGGCGGTGCCACATGTCAGACTATGACCGAATCGCGAGCGCTATGACTTATCTTGTGAATAGGGCATCTGATCAGCCCAATTTGGAGGAAATAGCCGCCCATGTGCATTTGAGTCCTTATCATTTTCAGCGGCTCTTTTGTCGTTGGGCAGGCACGACACCGAAGCGATTCTTGCAGGTCCTCACATTGGAGCGAGGTAAAGGACTGCTGGATAAGTCTAGTTCTCTGCTCGACGTCTCACATGAACTTGGGTTAAGCGGCAGCTCAAGGTTGCATGACCATTTTGTGCAGCTGGAAGCAGTCACGCCTGGGGAATACAAGAACCGAGGAAAGCAGCTAAAAATAGAGTACGGCGTACATTCTACCCCGCTGGGGGCCCTGTTTGTGGCAGTGACCCCGCGTGGTGTGTGTCGGGCGGGATTCATGGACTTCAACAGCAAGGACGAACTGCTGGATGACCTTCGTATTGCTTGGCCATTCAGCTCAATCACAGAAAGCACCTCATCTACGCGCTATGTTATCGATGCTATTTTTAGCGGCAATGCCGGCTCCAAGGAGGGTCCGCTTTCGCTCCATGTGGCAGGGACCAATTTTCAGATCGCCGTATGGCGTGCGCTGCTGAAAATACCTCCGGGCACCGTGGCTAGCTATGGCCAAATAGCGGAGTCATTGGGCGCCTCTAATGCTGCAAGAGCCGTCGGTAATGCGATTGGCTCGAACCCGGTCGCTTTGCTGATTCCCTGTCACCGGGTTATACAGAAAAGTGGCGCGCTTGGTGGATATCGCTGGGGTCCCACAAAGAAACTGATGGTACAGACTTGGGAAAGAATGCAGGATGAGCCGCCTAACAATTCGTTTGAGCCGCCTCCGCGTCCCGACGGGCCTTAACTCAAGCGTTGAGGCCCGACTTACATGCCCCCTTTATCCACTGCATCTGAAACGGTGTTGTCGATCAGCACGCCGCTTGCTTGCGCGGTGTCTTCAAGCTGCACATCCAGCGCCCGCTGGCCAGAGTGACTTGTAGGGTTGAGCTTAGTCGAGCTGCGGTGGCCCTCTCCCCGATGACAGCATGGACATGGTCACCATCACGACGCTGGGGTGCACTGCTACAACCCCAAGTACTCTGCTATCAAAAATGCTTCACCCTTGCCTTCATACTTGCCGAAATAGCTGACCGGCTCGCGGGCATCGTCTTCGATATAACCCACCTCGCAATCAATGCCGTATTGCTCGGCCAGCCTGTTGAACAGGTCCACTGGGAAATTAAGGTGAATGTTCTTCGTCACGGGCTGACTTATTCCCAGCTGCCAGTCTTCGCAATCGTCGCTCTCGCACTCGTTGATCAGCGTGACATTGTTGGCTGCATTGGCATCAACATATGCCTGCAAGGCCGCTTGCAGCTCCGGCAGGTTCTGCCTCAGTTTTTTCTCTCGCTTTTCTTCAAGGCGGTCGCAGGCGATCAGCAGGTATATAAGCATTTGAACTGTCCGGGTTGAAATTTGTGGCTACTTTACCATAGGGGCTTTGGTTTCCATGGCTGGCAAACCTTGGGTTCCTGAGGGACTTCTTTCCGGGAGGGGGTACTGTCAACTGGCTGGAGACTGCTTCATGCAAATCGTTGTGTTAACCCTGACATTTTCACTCCCAGGCTGTCGCTCGCTGAAGGAGAAGCGCCAGCGAATGGGTGGGATTCACGAGCGCTATGGGCGTAACCTGCGGTGGCCGTTTGTGAAAGTGGTGATCGTGAACGACTGGATGCAAGCGAATGGACTTTCGTTGTGGTTGGCACCTCGTCACAGGAACTGGACTCGCTGTGTAGCGAGATTGAAGACCGGATTCAACGTACAGTCGAGGCCAGGGTGACGGATGTGGTTCGCGAACGATTGTAGTGGTGCTGGTACTTGGCAGAGTAAGTATCTCAGCACTTTGCCAACACCGTCTTGAGCCGCTGAACCGACGCCCGTGCCTCTTCAGCCGTTGCAAAATTGGCGAACCCCATCAGCAAACCTCCCTGCGATGAGTTGCACATCTGCCAGTCGCTCAAGGCGTGAACCGCGAGCCCGCTGGTTTGGGCTGCCTTCGCCAGGGCCCTGTCGTCCTGCTCGGTGCGCAGATGCGCCAGGACATGGATGCCGCCCGCCTGTGGCTGGATATACAAGTGCTCCCCCATCTCCTGCTTCAACGCATCAACCAGATAGCCCCGCCGGGTTGCGTATAAGGCTCTCATTTTGCGCAGATGCCTGCCAAAGTGACCCTGTTCCATGAAGTCAGCCACCATGGCTTGGGGCAGGATGGAGCCTGAGCCGGAGCGGTGGTTCACCGCATCTCTGAACTGGCCGATTTGAGAGACAGGGACCACCAGGTAGGCCAGACGTAAACCGGGAAACAGCACTTTGCTGAAAGTGCCGGTGTAGAGCACTCGCCCATCGCGATCCAGGCTTTTCAGCGCGGGCAGGGGCCGGCCGTGGTAACGGAACTCGCTGTCGTAGTCGTCTTCGATAATCCAGGCCTGGCGATGGTTCGCCCACTCCAGCAGCTCCAGCCGTCGCGGCAATGACAAGGCAACACCCAGCGGACTTTGATGGGTTGGGGTGACGACGGCGAAACGCGCATGCGGTGCCCGGCGCTGACCGGTAGCCACGTTCAGACCTTCCTCATCGACCGGCACCGGTTCCAGGCGCATCCCCGTGCGCTCCAGGAACTGCCGGGCCAGGATATATCCCGGGTCCTCGTACCATCCCAGGTCACCCGTCTTCAATAGCGCATGGCATACCAGTTCCAGCGCGCCCAGATAACCTGTCGTCACGAACACCTGCTCGGGTGAACAGGCAATCCCGCGTGAGATTCCCAGATAAGTCGCAATGGCGCGCCGCAGAGGCTCATAGCCTGCTGGATCGGGGTAGGTCATGGCCGTGGTCTGCAACGAGCGCATAGTGCGGCCAGCCAGGCGCGACCAGGTCTTCCGTGGGAATGCATCCAACGCCGGTAAACCGAGCTGAAACGGCAGCACTTCACTGGATATCGCGTGCAGTGGCGGTGATGCAGGAGCGGTAGGCTCTGACAGCTTGGCGTGATCTGCGGCCAGGCTCTCCAAGCGGGGCGAGATGATGGTTCCCGCGGCACCACGCGTCACGAAGTAGCCTTCGTTTGCCAGCATCTGATAGGCCATTTCGACTGTGCCACGCGCCAGGGTTAACTCACTGGCGAGGTTGCGCACGGACAGCACGCGGTCTCCAGGACGGAGTTTGCCAGCGGCAATCGCCTCCCGATAGCGCCGATACAACTGCAGATAGAGCGGCACGCCCTGTTCCTGGCTCGGTCTTAGGTGCTGCAAGTCCATATCGAATGCCCCATTAAATTAGTCAATTCTTGCACCTACCTGCTGGGTCATGATTTTCCTACAGTACTGTCCATGCAACAAGGATCTTCACCTGAGGAAAATCTACATGAGTACCCCAAAACGTTTGCCCTATCACACGCTCTCTCCCGAGGCCTATCGCGGGCTCGGTGCTACGAAAGCAGCGCTGGAGAAAAGCAGTCTCGGTATGGAGCTGATCCAGCTTGTATGGCTGCGAATGTCGCAGATCAATGGCTGCGCTTTCTGCCTGGAAATGCATGCGCAAGCACTGCGTGCCGACAACGTTCCAGATGCCAAGCTCGACAGCGTGGCGGGATGGCGCGTGAGTGATCGTTTCAGCGAACGTGAGCGTGCCGCATTGGCTTGGACTGAGGCCCTGACGCACGTAGATCGCACGCATGCACCCGACGAGGATTTCGAGCCGCTCAAGGCGTATTTCAACGAGGTTGAAATTTCCGACCTGACCTTTGCCATTGCCTTGATGAGCGCATTCAATCGCCTGGCGATCGGGATGCGCCAGTAAGTATCAGTGCACCCCCACAGCCGCCAGGTTCCTGGCGCGCGATTTGATTCAGGAGCATAACGCATGTCGAAACGTATTCTTGTCATAGGTGCCGGTTTTGCCGGTATGTGGAGCGCGCTGGGCGCCGCTCGTCTGCTCGATCAGGCGGGGCGCACCGACGTGGAGGTCGTACTGATTGCGCCAGAACCGGAGCTGCATGTCCGGCCCCGCTTGTATGAGCATAATCCCGAGGGAATGAAGGCATCATTGCAGGACATTTTCCAGGCGACCGGTGTTGCGTTCATTCAGGGGCTGGTCGAGCACATCGATGTGACGAACCAGCAGGTGAACATTGCCGGTACCGGCCTGGATACATCGCGTCGGTCCATCAGCTATGACCGCCTGGTACTCGCTGCGGGCAGCCGGTTGAATTGTCCGCCGATCCCGGGGCTGGCTGAGCATGCATTCAATGTTGACCAGATTGCTGACGCTGCGAAACTCGAGACACATATCCATGGTTTGGCCAGTCGGGCGGAAAGTGCAGGGCGCAATACCGTGGTCGTTGCCGGCGCCGGCTTCACTGGCATCGAGACCGCGGCCGAAATGCCAGCCCGCTTACGGGAAGTCCTCGGTCAGGATGCAGCAGTGCGCGTGATCATGATTGAGCGCAATACCGACGTGGGCCCGGATCTGGGTGCCGGTCCGCGGCCAGTGATTACCCAAGCGCTGGCTGAGCTGGGAGTCACTTGGAAGCTCGGCTCCGGCGCTGCTGGCATCGATGCGAAAGGAGTCACGCTCGAGAATGGGGAATATATCGAGGCTGATACTGTTATCTGGACCGCTGGCGCGCGCGCCAGCAAGCTGACCGCGCAAATCCCGGCGCAGCGCGACAACTTCGGTCGGCTTCATGTTGATCGTAATCTGAAGGTCAACGGCCTCGATACGGTCTACGCCACGGGCGACTGCGCCTACGCGGCCACCGATGAAGATGGGAATTACGCAATGATGTCCTGTCAGCACGCCATGAATCTCGGGCGCTCCGCAGGCCATAATGTGGCTGCAGATCTGATCGGTGAGGAGCCGATCCCGTATAGCCAGCCGCAGTACGTGACGTGCCTGGACCTGGGCCCCTGGGGCGCCGTCTACACGGAAGGCTGGGATCGCCAGGTAAAGCTGGCTGGTGCAGAGGCCAAGGCGCTGAAGACGAAGATCAATACCGAGTGGATCTATCCCCCGAGTGGCGATCGCGCTGAAGTCTTTGCCCTGGCGGATCCCAGCCGCATCGTTGTTGCTTGAACGAACAGAGCGGTCTTACCCGATCGCTCTGCTCCTTTCACGAGGCCATGGCCGGAGGTGATATGAACATACTGCTGATTGACTGTAGTCCCAGGCCCAATTCGCATAGCCGGAAATTGTCGGCAGCCATCATTGCGCGGCTGCTCGCCGTGGATCCCGCTGCTCATGTCACTCGCCGTGATCTGGGGCGGGAGCCCATACCGCACGCGGAGACCAGCTACGCCACGGCGATCTCGTCACCTGGGGAGTTGGCAGCGTGGCAGTCGGATAGCGCCGTGCGTCTGTCGGAGCAATTGATCCAGGAGGTGGAAGCCGCGGACGTGCTGGTCATTGGTACGCCGATGAACAACTTCACTGTGCCTTCGGTACTCAAGGCCTGGATCGATCAGGTTCTGCGGATGGGCCGCACGATTGGTGCCGCAGCCACAGGAGAGAAAATTGGCCTGCTGCAAGACAAGCCGGTCTATATTGGGATTGCCTCCGGCGGTATATTCACAGGTGACCACGCAAAACAGCCCGATTTTCTCATCCCTTACCTGACTGCTGCATTTGGATGCGTGGGCGTAACTTCGTTGCAGTTCTTTCCTCTGCAAGCGACGGCATTTCTCGATGAGGAGCAGCTGAACGCAGATCGGGAAGCTCTGATCTCAACCATGGATACGACGAATATTGGCAGAACCATGCTTGGAGCGGCTCAATGAGCAGCAAGCGGCTCCTGCCGAATGGTGAGTGCGGTAGCCGGGCACTGCAATCGATACTCCTCATCCTGCTATCAAAATAGGACTGATTGATGCGTAACTACCTGATCCATATAAATAAAATTATTTTCATGATGCTGTTCATTGCCACTCACTCCGCTGCCGACGGTTTACCTGATGAGCTGCTGAACGCGCCCATACACCTTATCTCAGGAGAGACTGTCAGCTTGGCCGAATACAAAGGTGAAAAGCCTGTGTATTTGAAGTTTTGGGCAACCTGGTGCCAGCCATGCCGCCAGCAGATGCCGCACTTCCAGCATGTCCAGGAAAAATATGGTGATGAGATCGAAGTCATCGGCATAAATCTGGGCCTCAATGATGACCTGCGTGCGGTACAAGACACGATTGCAGAATTTGGATTAACGATGCCGATGGCCATTGATGAAGGTGGTGATCTGGCCCAGAAATTCCGCCTTATCGGCACGCCTTACCATCTTTTATTTGATAAGCAGATGAACCTGATTCACCTGGGGCATGAAGCCGATTCCTCTCTGGATAATAAGATTGATCTGGTTTCCCGAAGCCTGTCGGAGAAAGATAATATAATTGACTCGTCCGTGCTGAATGAGGACGAGCCTGATATATCGATCGACACCAATGATGGTGACGTACATGCTCTGTTTTTCACTGCCACCTGGTGTGATTGGTATTTGAAAGAAACGCGGCCAGTGTCCGCTGAGCGCTGCGCTGCAGCTCAAAACACAATAAATTCTGTTTTCAAGGAAACAGCCGATATCTCCTGGCTTGGTGTGATAAATCGCTTGTGGACTGGCGATGAAGACATGGCGGAATACAGAAGAAAATACTCAATAGCGCATGCTATGCAGATAGACAAAAGCAATCGGTTGTTTCATAAATACGCTGTCCATGATCTCCCAACACTCTTGATTATTAAGGATGATGCGGTCGTGGCGCGGATAACGGACTTTTCTGACGAAAACAGGATAGTCAGTGAACTGAAACGCCATAAAAAATAAGGGTGGAGCATCCATTGTGCAGCTACGGACCTGAGTGCATACCGTGAAGAAAATTCTACTTGTTCTGGCCTTCGCTTTTGGCCTGTTCCAGCTTCAGCAGGGTGGGCATCTCGATGGCTTGCTTGATGGCGCCGGCCTTACTCAGTCCGGCTCTGCCAACCACTCGCAGCTGTCGGCGCAGGACCAGCAGCTGCACAACACGCTGGAGCGGATTAGCCGGAATGGGCCGTTTCCCTACCAGCGTGATGGCATCACCTTTGAAAATCGGGAACGGCTGTTGCCGATCAAGCCGAGGGGGTACTACCGGGAATACACGGTGGATACGCCGGGCTTATCACACCGTGGCCCGCGGCGAGTGGTGACAGGTGGCAATCCGCCTGTGGAGTTCTATTACACGGAGGATCATTACCGTTCCTTCACCCGCATCAAGGGGCACTGAGATGAGCACAGCAGCCAGCCAGCCAGCGGCAATCACCTGGCGGTCCAGAGGCCAGCTTGATCAACCGGCCATCGCGCTGGATGCAGGTAACAAGCTGAACAAGTCGACCCTGCTGCGGGCGCTCAGCGAGTCTTTCAGTTTTCCGGATTATTTCGGTGGAAATTGGGATGCGGCCTATGACCTGTTGCTTGATGAGGTGGACCAGTTAACAGCACCTGCGCTCTGGCGTTTTTCAATTGATGGCGCGGCGGAGGTGAATAAAGCAGATCTGGCAGACTGGATTCAGTTGATGACGGACCTTTGTGCTTATGCTGACTCCCGGGAGCATGGATTGCGGGTGGAGATATACAGTGATGCACAGGTCGAGTGACTCGACTCGAGCGGCTTGAACTGAGCACGAGCGAGTGCCGGGAGAAAAGCCAGGTATGACGCTTTGCAGTAACAGGGGAACTCCCCTTCTCCCAGTGCCGGGAGAGGGGGAACTCATCAGACCTCTGTTACTGTGGCCTCGGGGGCGTTCTTCTTGACGGACTCGATACCGTTGTCGCGGGACGCTGTTGATTCATATAGCTGGCTGGAGCCGATGATCTGGTGGTTTGCTGCCTTGAGATTGAACATGAACTTGCCAGAGCTGGACTCCTTGCGCTCGTAGCGGTCGTCTTCCGGGGCGTTGGCCTTGACTGATTCGACACCGTTCATACAACTGGCTTTGGTTTTGTACCCTTCACTGGCAAGGATGTTCTGTCCATTGGATGCCTTGAGTCGGAAGCGGTATTCACCAGCCTTGTCCTGATAGACCTCAAATTTACCTGCCATATTGTTCTCCTGGAAAAATGAACCACGGCGAATGTCGGTTCATTGTGTCCATTAAAGCTCAGAGTTTGCCGCTTCGCTAATGCCGGACTGCACAAAAGATTGCACCACGAAAAGCCTTGAGGCGGCTTGACGCACCGCGGACGGTGCGGCTTTTCTCGGGTTTTGGTGCTGCGGAGAAGTTTCAGCTGCGGGCTTCCGATATCATGGCGGCTGATCCGCTGTGCGTAACTGCAGACACGCCGCCGGATGAGGTGGCGTATCTCATGTCGGAGAGAAGGGTTGGCAGTGTGACCATCGAGAATGTGGGCGGTCACATTGCTGGAGATCTTTACGGCTACTGATGCACTGAATGCACTGATTGAAATAGTCCGAGCAGGCAACGCTGCAGCCGCCTCGGAGTGAGGAACAGATGACTGAACAAAGATCGAACGACCCCTTGCATGGCGTCACGCTGGAGCAGGTTGTTACCCGGTTGCAAGGCCATTACGGTTGGGACGGCCTGGCTCTGCGGGTCGATATCAACTGCTTCAAGAATGATCAGTCAATCAAATCATCCCTGAAGTTTTTGCGTAAGACCCAATGGGCCCGGGACAAGGTAGAGAAACTGTATGTTTCAACCTTTCATGGTAAAGGTTACTAGAAGCCTATCTTTAAGAATGCTTACCCCGCCGCAATTCATTAGCTGGGCGCCCCCGGTGCCCCAGCCAACGCCCGATACACATTCACCATCGCCAGCACCATGGCTGTCTGGCTCTGCACCAGGTTATCCCGCATGGCGGTCAGTTCCTGCTCTGCTGCCAACAGTTCGAAGTAGCCGATAAAGCCCTGATCATAACGGTCGCGCGCCTGCTCCACGGCCTGGGTGGCGGCGTCGGTGGCGCTCTGCAGCAACGCCGTGCGTTCGTGGGATTGCTGGTAGCGCAGCAGCCAGGTTTCTGTTTCTTCCAGTGCCAGCAGCACTGTCTGCCGGTAGTCGGCGAGCAGTTCTGCATAGCGGGCGTCGGCGGCGTCTATGCGTGCCTGAACCATGGCCCGATCAAGAAAGGACCAGTCAATACCCAGGGCGACGCGCCCGGTTTGGGCGCCGCCGGTAAAGAGGTCTGACCCGGTGCCGGCCAGGGAGCCGAGCAGGGCACCTAGGGTGAAGCGCGGGAACAGGTCGGCGGTAGCGATGCCGATGCGGGCGTTGGCTGCGGCCAGTCGCCGTTCAGCGGCCTGGATATCCGGGCGACGGCGCAGTACATCACCGGGGCTGCCTGCCGCAATGGACGGCCGACTGTCCGGTAGGTTCGCAGGGACTTCAAGCAGGGAAACCAGTGCGGTGGGTGTCTGGCCGGTCAGTACGCCGATGCGGTGCATGGCGGCGCCTATGTCGGCTTTGATTTGGGGGATCTCTGCCCGGGTGGCATCCAGCTGGGCGCGGGCCCGCACCTGATCGAACAGGGTGCCGCGGCCGGCTTCCAGTCGTGCGCTGACGATATCCAGCGAGGCCTGCTGCAGGCTGATGTTCTCTTCGGCTACCCGCAGTTGCTGTTGCAGGCCGCGCAGCTGGAAGTAGCTGCTGGCCATCTGGCCGGCCAGCGCTACCTGCAGGGTCTGCTGGTCTGCACCGGCGGCCTGCAACTGTGCTTCGCTGGCCTCGGTGGCGCGGCGCAGTCGCCCGAACAGGTCCAGTTCCCAACTGAGCGCGACACCGGCCTGGTATAACTCCACTCGCTCCTGACCCGGCTGAGTGCGCTCCACTTCTGCCAGGCGCTGGCCGGCAACATTGGCACCGGCGGTGACGCTGGGTAACTGATCCCGGCGCGAGCCGCGCAGCAGGGCTTCAGCTTCCTGATAGCGGGCCAGGGCAGCCTGCAGGCTCTGGTTGTCGGCCATGGTTTGCTTGATCAGGTCAGCCAACAGGGGGTCGGCAAAGCCTTGCCAGAACTGCTGTTCGTTGCGTTCCTGCGCCGATCCGGCAGCCTCTGTGGTTGCCTGGTCGTGGGCAAACTGCTCCAGCTGTACTGGCTCAGGCGGCTGATAATCCGGGCCTACGGCGCAGGCACTGAGCAGCGCTGCCATCGAAAAGATACCTGCCAGCTTACTCATGTGACGCTCCTTCAAGTTCTGCTTGTACATCGCTTTCAGGCTTTTCTGCCTTCTCAAAATGCTTGGCCAGCGTCCGCAGCGCGACATAAAACACCGGTGTCAGCAGCAGGCCGAACAGGGTTACGCCGATCATGCCGGTGAACACGGTGATACCCATGGCGTTACGCACTTCGGCACCCGCACCCGTGGCCAGTACCAGCGGTACGACGCCGGCGATAAAGGCGACCGAGGTCATGATGATCGGGCGCAGCCGCAGGCGGCTGGCTTCCAGCGCGGCGCTGATGGTGTCGCGGCCTTGCAGTTCGAGTTCACGGGCGAACTCGACGATGAGGATGGCGTTCTTGCACGCCAGGCCCATCAGCACTACCAGGCCGACCTGGACGAAGATGTTGTTATCGCCGTCTACCAGCCACACGCCAAACAGCGCAGCGAGCAGACACATGGGCACGATCAGGATCACCGCCAGCGGCATTACCCAGCTTTCATACAGCGCGGCGAGTACCAGGAACACCAGCAACAGGGCCACCGGGAAGACCACCATGGCGGCATTGCCCTGGGTAACCTGCTGGAAGCTCAGGTCGGTCCATTCCAATGACATGCCGGCTGGCAGTACCTCGTCGGCCACGCCCATGACTGCGGCCAGGGTCTGCGCCGAAGACAGCAGGGCGGGGTCGGATTGGCCGATCAGGTCTGCCGCCGGGTAGCCGTTGTAGCGGATCACCGGGTCCGGCCCGAAGCTCTCGCGCAGCGTGACCATGGTGTTGAGCGGCACCATCTGGTTGTTGGCGTTGCGGGTATACAGGTGGTCGATGTCGCTGGGGTTGTCGCGGAACGACGCATCCGCCTGGGCCATGACCCGGTAGGTGCGGCCGAACAGGTTGAAGTCGTTGATGTACTGCGAGCCGAAGTACAGCTGCAGGCTGCCGAACAGGTCATCCAGCCGCACACCCTGGGCCTTGGCCTGGATACGGTCTACATCGGCATCCAACTGGGGAACGTTGGCCTGGTAGGAGCTGAACGGGTAGAACATGCCCGGTGTTTCACTCAGCGCCAGCGCCAGATCATTGGTGGCGGTTTGCAGTTCGCCATAACCGGCGCCGCGTCGATCCTGTACATAGAGCGAATACCCCGAGCCTGCGCCCAGCCCGAACACCGGTGGCGGCATGAAGGTAATGGCGAAGCCTTCGTTGACGTCGGCCAGTTTGGCGTTGATCTCATCAGATATTTCCTGGGCGGTGCGGTCGCGGTCGGCGAAGTCATCGAACACCATGAACACCGTACCGACGTTCGGCGTGTTGGTGCCTTGCAGCGCGTTGAAGCCGACAAAGGCCAGGGCATCGGCGACGCCTTCAGTTTCCAGCGCCAGCTCGCTGACCCGCCGCGCAACGGCTTCGGTACGATCCAGCGAGGCGCCTTCAGGCAGACGAATACTGCCGATCAGGTAGGTTTTGTCCTGGGTGGGGATAAAACCACCGGGCACCTGGGTAAACATGAATGCGGTGCCGCCCAGCAGCAACAGATACACCCCGAACACCCAGCCACGACGACTCAGGCTGTGACCGACCAGTGATTCATAGCGCTGCGCGTTGCGCAGAAAAAAACGGTTGAAGGGGCGGAAGATCCAGCCAAACAGGCGATCAATGACCCGCGCCGGCAGATCCGGCGCTGCCCCGTGGGGTTTCAACAGGGCTGCTGCCAGAGCGGGCGACAGGGTCAGGGAGTTGATCGCTGAAATCACCGTGGCAATTGCGATGGTCATGGCGAACTGGCGGTAGAACTGGCCGGTGATGCCGTCCAGAAAGGCCATGGGCACGAATACCGCGCAGAGCACGAGACTGATGGCGACGATGGGCCCGCTCACTTCGCGCATCGCCTGATGCGCCGCGGCCAATGGTGCCAGACCTTCTTCGATATTACGTTCGACGTTTTCCACCACCACGATGGCGTCGTCCACCACGATGCCAATCGCCAGCACCATGGCGAACAGGGTCAGGGTGTTGATGGAAAAGCCCATCAGCAGCAGGACGGAGAAGGTACCAACGATGGACACCGGCACGGCTAGCAGGGGGATCAGCGAGGCGCGCCAGGTCTGCAGAAACAGGATCACCACCAGCACCACCAGCGCGACGGCCTCCAGCAGAGTCATGATCACGGCCTTGATGGAGGTGCTGACGAACACGGTCGGATCGTAGGCAATTTCCCAACTGAGGCCCTGTGGAAAGTTATCTTCCAGCTCGGCCATTTTTTCCCGTATCGCTGCCGAGACTTCCAGCGAGTTGGAGCCGGGGGCCTGGAAGATGGGCAATGCAACCGCTTGGCGGTTATTCAGCAGTGCCCGCAATGCATCCTGCGAGGCAGCCAGCTCGACCCGGGCCACGTCCTTGAGCAGGGTTACCTCACCCTGCTCACCGGTTTTCAGCACGATATTCTCGAACTCTTCGACCGATTCCAGCCGGCCCTTGGCGTTGATGGAAATCAGCAGGTCGGAGCCATTCGGCATGGGCGGTGCGCCGATCTGGCCGGCGGAGACCTGGATGTTCTGCTCGCGTACTGCGGTGCTTATATCGCCTGCGGTGACGCCCAGGGCCGCGGCGCGCTGCGGGTCGATCCACAGGCGCATGGCGTAGTCACCCGAGCCAAACAGGCCGGCCTGGCCCACGCCGGGAATACGCGCCAGCTCGTCACGGATATGCAGTACCGCGTAGTTGCGGATATAGGTGGCGTCCAGGCTGTCATCCGGCGAGGTCAGGTGCACGGCCATCATCAGGTTGGGTGACTGCTTCTGGGTGGTTACACCAAGCTGGCGCACGTCCTCGGGCAGCCGCGGCAGTGCCTGGGATACCCGGTTCTGTACCTGCACCTGAGCCTGATCGGGGTCGGTGCCCAGAGCGAAGGTTACGGTCAGTGCCAGGCTGCCGTCACTGCCGGCCACCGATTTCATGTAGATCATGTTCTCGACGCCGTTGATGGCTTCTTCCAACGGCGTGGCCACGGTTTCGGAAATGGTCTTGGGGTTGGCTCCGGGATAGCTGGCGCTGACCAGCACGCTGGGCGGCACCACCTCGGGGTATTCGCTGACCGGCAGCAGTGGAATGCTGATCAGCCCGACCACGAAGATGATGATCGATAACACCGAGGCGAAGATCGGTCTGTCCACAAAGAAACGCGAGAAATTCACGGCAACAGTCTCCCGGAACGCATCCGGGAGACGCGCCCGTATCAGTTAATTGAAAAATGCAGGCGGGGTCGGGGCGTTACGGCGCCGTGGCCACTACCATGGGTGCCGGATCGGGGCGCATCGCTACCTGCTGGGGCAGCACTTCCATGCCGGGGAAGGCGATCTTCTGCAGGCCGTTGACCACCACCCGTTCGCCTTCGCTCAGGCCGGCGGTAATGACCAGCAGCCCACCCACCCGGCGGCCGGTTTCCACGGTGCGCCGCTCTACCTTGTTGTCGTCACCCAGTACATACAGGTAGCGGCGATCTTGGTCGGTCAGCACCGCCTTCTGATCCACCAGCAGGGCAGCGGAGGCGTTGGCCACCGGCATTTCCACCCGGGCAAACTGACCAGGACGTAATTTGCCGTCGGGGTTGGCTACCTGGGCGCGGTACTGCAGGGTGCCGGTGCGTGCGTTGTACTGGTTGTCGACGAAGTCCAGTTGGCCACGGTAGGGGAAGTCCTGCTGGCCTGACAGCCCGATACGTACCGGCACAGCCTGACCGTGGGGGTTGTCCTGCGCGGTCTGCTGATCACTTTCGAAATACACATACAGCGGATCAACTGAGACGAGAGTTGCCAGCAGGGTGGCATCGATGGTCGCCAGGTTGCCACGGGTTACCTCGGCGCGGCCGATACGGCCACTGACCGGCGCCTTGATCTGGGTGTATTCCAGATCCAGCTGGGCGCTTTGCAGTGCCGCAGCTGCGGAATTCACTGCGGCCTGGGCCATGGTCTTCGCCGCATTGCGCTGTTCGAACTCTTCGCGGGAGATCGCCCGGCGCTCCCATAACTGTTCGGAGCGGGCCGCCTCGCTGCTGGCCAGCGTCAACTGGCTGCGCATGCGTGCCAGTTCGGCCTCGGCCAGTTGCACGTGGGCTTTATAAGGGCGTGGGTCGATGACGAACAGCACGTCGCCTTCGCTGACCAGTTCGCCTTCTTCGAAGTTGACCTGATCAATGTACCCGCTGACCCGCGGGCGCAGTTCCACGGTCTGGGGTGCTTCGACCCGGCCGCTGAATGCGCCCCAGATGGTCACCGGCTCGGCGTTGACCTCGGCCACCTCAACTTCGGGTGGTGGTGGCGTAGCATTATCCTGGGCCTGGCCCCGAGCATCGCAGCCGGCCAGGACGAGCAACAGCAGGCCGCCGAGCAGAGCCACTTTGGCTTGATTGAAGGGGGTTGCATGCATGGTCTGTTCTCGCTTCCCGTCAGGGATCACTGGTTCAAGTCGTTGGCGCGGGGCACCGTGGTGGAACGAACATTAAGGCCAGTGTTGTTGTAACGGGTAGCGCGTTACTGCCGCATGATTGCCTGATCCTATTTATAGCGGTTTCGCAATCTTGCGTTTTCCGGCTCTCGAAGATTGTCAAAACGTGATTGTTTCATCTTTGCAGGGCTTTATACGCGATGGCTTGAGCGATCCTGCTGGATTGTTGCCTATTCCTGCAGAACGTCGGTTCGGGGCTTCTGCCTTGTCTGATCCTGTATATACTGCCTTCACTCCCTGGAGGTCTGCCATGCTCAATATTGTCCACTCGCCCCCCGAATTTGCCTCGATACAGCCCCCCGCCGAACCCATGTGCCGGCAACTGGCCGATCTGGTCTCGTCCAGGATCACCACCGAGGGCATCCACAGAACCATCATTCCCGGCCTGGAGCTGTTTCGCATCGATGCGCCCTCCGGTTGTGTGTCTACCGTGTATGAACCTTCCTTGTGCGTCATTGCTCAGGGCCGCAAGACGGTTGAGTTGGGCGACCGGGAAATCGTTTATGGCGCGCTCAGTTATATGGTGTCCAGTGTCGATCTGCCGGTGCAGGGGCGAGTAATAGACGCCTCTCCCGAGCAACCCTATCTGGCGGTAAAAATCAGCATCGATCCGGCGGAAGTGGCCGATCTGGTACTGCAGTTAGGTGACTCCGCGGCGAGTGACGAGCAAACTGACTGCCCTTATTCAGGCTGCGGTCTGTGTATTGCCCAGATCGATCTGGGCATACTCGATGCCATGACCCGGCTGGTGCAGCTACTCGATTCGCCAACCGATGCGAAGGTGCTGGCGCCCCTGATCCAGCGTGAAATCATCTACCGCGCGCTGGTTGGCGAGATGGGGCCGCGTATGCGTGAGTTTGTCTCGGCCGATAGCCAATCACACCGTATTTCCAAGGTGATATCGGTGCTCAAGAGCCGTTTTGCCGAGCCGCTGCGGGTGCGCGAGCTGGCGGAAGACGTGAATATGAGCGAGTCGGCGTTGTACCACAGCTTCAAGCAGGTCACGCGTATGTCGCCGGTACAGTTTCAGAAGAAGCTGCGCTTGCACGAAGCGCGAAGGTTGATGCTCAGCGAAGGGCTGGAAGCTGCCACTGCAAGCTATCGGGTCGGCTACGAAAGTCCTTCGCACTTCAGCCGCGAGTACAGCCGCATGTTCGGTGCGCCGCCGCGCGCAGACGTTACCAAGCTGCGCCGTGAGACGCGCATGGGTATGCCGGCCTGAAGGTTTCTGAACTATGCTTGAGACGTGCTGGGAGCCCTCCGGAGGATTATCATCATGTCCCGTTTATTCATGCTTTTTGCTGCATTGATGCTCAGTTCTGCCGCCTTTGCCATGCATTGCCCCCAGGATATGGCAAAGATCGATGCCATCCTGGAAAACAATCCCCCCACCGATCAAGCGGTATTGGATCAGGTAGTGGCGTTGCGTGCGCAAGGAGAGGAGTTGCACGATGCTGGGCGGCACGAGGGGTCGGTAACGGTGTTGGCTGAGGCGCTTGAGCTGTTGGATGAGGAACCGCACAGCCATTGATTACACCGCAGGAGTAAGGACCTTTCTGGGCGCGGAATCAGGATCGGTTGCACATGACGTCTATGCTCCCGACCCTGACTCCCGCTTTACGCTACAGCGTTACAGTACGACCGCAGCCACACTGTTACTGTCGTAAACCAGCTCCACGTCTACGTCGCCTGCATCCACGCTATCAAACGCCCCGGTCACCGCCTGACCAGAGAGCAGGGTAATCTGCGTGCCGGTGGCGGGGGTGTTGGCGAAGTCCAGTTGCAGCGAACCTCCATCGATATAGACGATGCCACTGGCTTTCACCGGGATGTCGTTACCATCGGTATTCAGCGACAGGGTGCCGGCATCGATGGTCAGGTTCCCCTCGATCGTCAGCGTACCTTCCACGTCTACCCGCACGGTACCGTCTTCCATATACAGATCCCCTTCGCCGAAGGCGCTGGTGGAACCGGCTTCCAGGGTGCCGCCTTGCACCAGAGTGCCGCCGGTATAGGTATTCTCACCGGTCAGAACCAGGTGCCCGCTGCCGGCCTTGGTCAGGCGACCTTCGCCGGAAATGTCGTTGCGCCACTGGTCGCGCTGGTTGAAGCCATCCTGGCTCGCATCCATGTTGACCGTGACGTCGCCAATGAAAGCGCCGTAGCCATCCGCTGCGGTGACCAGATCAAGACGCCCCCAGCCATTGGTGTCGTCCAGTATCGGGTAGCCCGAATCGATCGCGGTGGTGTACAGCACTGCGCGGCGCTGTTCGGCGGTCAGATAGGGTAGGCGGGTGGCCAGCAGCGCTTCGGCACCTTCCGGGATTACCGGTGCCTGACCGGCTTTAGTCTCGTCATGGGGCAAGCCGTAGGTCATGCGGAAGCGGTACAGCTCCTTGTTCAGCTCGTTGTCGTCATACTTGCTGGTATTGAAGACCTCGGTGCGAACCAAGGCACCATCGATCAAGCCAGGCTCGTTATCCACCGGACGATGGGCGTATTCGTACAGATCCATATCTGCGGCTGCTGCCATATCACCGAAGTACTGCTGCGCGGCCTGGTAGGCGGCCGTGGCGTCATCGAGAAGATGCGGCTGGTTCAGCGCATGGGCGGTGACGATCATGGAATGGATACGGCCACCGATGACATCAACCGGGGAGTGCATGCCAGCAATGATCCGGCTCTCACCCAACAGGGAGGCGCGGGTAAGCATTTCCGAGTAGCGCTGGGGCAGGGCGTAGGCGTAGGCCATGGCGGCGAGGTAGCCGGCATTGGTGTGTCCGCTGGGATAGCCGCCATCCTTGCGGCGGTTCTCGGTATCGATCGTATACAGGCCTTTATCGTAATCGCCTGCGCTGTGCTGACGGCGGGCGCACATCAGGCCGGGGACGACGCTGACGCTGGTGATATAGGTGTCGATGACGCGGCTGGTTGTTGCTCCGCTGGAATCCGTGCACTGGTAGTTCTTGTCGGTGCCGAGATACTCGATCTCGCCGAGGTCGTTCATGCGCCAGGGGCGCGGGGTCGAGAAGATGTATTTGGACGCGTTGGTCGAGGCTGGCGAGCGCTGGCGGAAGGCGTCGACCAGGCGCACCACGGCGCCCAGTTCCGGGGCGTTCTGATCTCCGGCCCAGGCGATCCCGTCGTTCACGCCGGATTGAAAGTGCTCGTCCTGCAGGACCTGACTGACGCTGGGCACTGGAATATCGGTATAGGCGCCGGAGGCCGCTACGTAAGCTTCGGTCAGCGGCCCGAGGCCATCGATGACGCTGTAGTTCTTTGACCGAACGTCATCGAGGAAGGCCAGGATCGCTTCATCATCGGAGCGGTCCTTGGTCACGTCGATCACATATTGAATGTTGGCTTCCCAGGCTGCGGCATCGACGATGGGGTCAGCCAGATAATGGTCTGGACCGTCACCGGATGCGCCTTGCTGGTAATGATCCGAGGTGCCCTGCCATATGGAATTGATACCGTCCAGGAGGTGGGCCATGGGGTTGTCAGCCAATACCCAGCGGGCGGTGCCATCTGCGTTATTGTCCGCAAAGCGGATGGCGGGTAATGGATAGCTGACTTCGGGCAGGGCGACGGTCTGCTCATTGTCCAGACCGGCAGGCTTGGCAGGTTTCTCAATTGCGATGGGTGAGCGGTCGTTGCTCGAACTGCTGCTTTTGCAGGCGGATAGAGACATGGCGACCGCAATTGCCAAAGCCAGGCGTGCCGGCAGGGCGCCACGTAGGGAGTGATAGAGCATGAGTGTCTCGCTTTCAGAGCTGAATGAAACGCGCAAGTGAGGTGCGACCGCTGCTGCAGCGCAGCGACGTGTCTAGCGTGGCACTATAGGAAGGCTGTGTTACGTGGCTATTGCAGTTTCAAGGCAGGAGCCTGGGAAGGGTAGACGGGTCATGCTTCAGCGCATGACCCGTTTCAGCCAGGGTTGTTTTCCCTGCTGACAGTTCCCGGCTGGGGGTGGAACAGGCTCACTCATCCAACAGCATGCGGAAGCCACCATAGATCAGGCGCTTGCCGTCGAAGGGCATGGGATTGGCGTCTGGTTGCAGGCGGGGGTCCTCCATGACCTTGGCCATGCCGGCATCCCGTACCTCGCGGGAGGGCCATTCGATCCAGGCAAAGACCACCGTTTCCTCGGGCTGGCGCTTCACGGCCATGGAAAAAGATGTGGTCTGGCCCTCGGGCACATCATCACCCCAGCACTCCGTTACCCGCAGTGCGCCATGTTCCTTGAAGACCTGAGCAGCCAGGCGGGCGTGGTGGATATAGGCTTCCTGATTGACGGTGGGCACCGCGGCGACAAAGCCATCAATGTAGTTCATGTCGATCTCCTGTTCCGCTGTTCTGGATGTTCAGTCTTTCGGTGGTAGTTCACGGGTGGGCCGTACTTCGATACTGCCCAGGCGCGCCGGCGGAATGCGGCTGGCGAGTCGGATTGCGTCGTCCAGGTCATTGGCCTCGAGCAGGTAGAAGCCGGCGAGCTGCTCCTTGGTCTCGGCAAAGGGACCATCGGTAATCAGCGTCTCGCCGTTGCGCACCCGGATTGTGGTGGCGGTCGTTACGGGTTGCAGTGGCTGACCGGTGACGTACTTGCCCTCGGCGGTCAGCCGTTCGACCCCGGCGATGCATTCCTGGTTGAGGTCATGCCATTCCTGCTCGGTCATGGCTTCGATAAGGCTCTCCTGGTAGTACACCAGCGCGACATATTTCATGGTGCGTTAACCTCCTCTGTGTTTGCGTTTTGGGGACATTGACCGGTGCCGTAACCGATCATCCAATGGGTGCCGAAGCGGTCGGTGGTCATGCCGAAGCGCTTGGCCCAGAAGGTTTCTTCGAAGGGCATGATCGTTTGACCGCCCTGCTGCAACTGATCGAATACTTCGGCGGCGCGTTCCAGGGTGTCGAACTCCAGATGGACGCAGCTGCCCTGCATCGCCTGATGACAATCGCCAGCCATGTCTGCGCCCATCAGGCGCCGGCCACGAATGTTCAGGGAGGCGTGGATGATCCGGTCGGCCAGCTCGGCCGGCACTTCCGCGGCGGCGGGCGTTTCACCATAGGGAATCATGGCTTCCAGGACGCCGCCGGTGACCTGCTGGTAGAAGGTCATGGCTTCACGGCAGTTGCCGGGGAATGACAGGTGGATGTTCAGTTCCATCGGCAGCCTGGTGTGACGCTGATGCTCATCCTTGAGCGCACCGGGTTCGAAATCGCTTAGCTCGAAGTAGCGCCGTAGCTCCAGGGTGACGTTGCCATTGCTGTCTTCGCATGGCCACTGCTTGGCCCAGTCGATGGCCTCTTCCAGGGAATCCACTTCCAGCACAGAATAACCGGCCAGTTGGTCCGAGACGGGGGTGAAAGGGCCGCGGGTGACGGTGGCTTCACCGTTGCGAAAGGCGATGCGACAACCTTCGCTGGTGGGCCGGACGCCATTGCCAAACAGGAATACACCTGCCTGGATCATGCGCTCGTTGTAATCGAGCATGGCTCGATAGACCTGATCGGATGGCAACGAGCCTTTTTCGGTGTCCTCGTCCGCTTTGCGCATCAGCATGAATTTCATTTTTATCGCTCTCCTCTGGTGGGTAGTTACCCTTGAGTCGTGCGGATGTGAACCAGATCGACAGCGGTATCGACTTTCTGATGAAGTTTTTATGATCGGCTGGCGAGTTGCTCTTCCAGTAGGCGCAGTTGGCGCGCCAGAAAACGCCGTTCCGGCTCCTGTACCACCAGTGTGAGTGCTTGCTGGTAGGCCAGTCGGGCCGATTCGAGGTCGCCCGCACGGCGCAGCAGATCGGCGCGCGCTGCATGAAACAGGTGATAGCTGAGGACTTCTTTGCTGGAGTTGAGTTGCTCCAGCAGCCGCAACCCGTCCTGCGGTGAGTCGCGCATGGCCACCGCCACAGCCCGGTTAAGGGTTATTACCGCGGACGGTTGTTGCCGGTGCAGGGCGTCGTAGAGCAGGACGATCCGCTTCCAGTTGGTGTCATTGGCGCTCTTGGCGGTAGCGTGTTCCGCTGCGATGGAAGCCTGCAGGGTGTAAGGAGCGACGGGCGTGAGGCGTAGCGCCTGGGCCAGCCAATCAAGGCCGAGGCGAATATCCTTCTGGCGCCAGAGGCTGCGATCCTGCTGTTCCAGCGTGACCAGTTCGCCATCCTGGTCCTGGCGGGCATCCCGGCGCGAGTGCTGCAGATACATCAGCGCGGCGAGCCCGAACACCTCTCCGTGAGGCAGCAGCCGAGCGAGTGATTCGGCCAACTGGATGGCCTCATCCACGAGGCTGACATCGAGGATATGCTGCCCTTCGCTACGTGAGTAGCCTTCATTGAAAACGAGGTAGATCACCTTGAGCACATCGGGGAGCCGTTGCGGCAGCTCATGCTGGTCCGGCACCTTGTAGGGAATGCCGGCATCGCGGATCTTGCGTTTGGCGCGGACGATGCGCTGCGCCAGAGTGGTGGGTCGCTGCAGCAGGGCACGGGCAACCTGCTCGGTAGTGAGGCCGCACATTTCCCGCAGGGTCAGCGCTACCCGCGCTTCCATGGCCAGCGCTGGATGGCAGCAGGTGAACAGCAATCGCAGCAGATCATCATCGATGGGTGTTTCGTCAGCTTCCACCGTCGATGGGTCGTCGTCAGACTCCACCAGATGGGCATGGCGGCGCACTGTCTGGTTGCGGCGGATCTGGTCGATGCCGCGCCGGTGGCCGGTGCTGATCAGCCACGCGGTGGGGTTATCCGGAATGCCATTCTGCGGCCATTGCCGTAGAGCCGCTATGAAGGCTTCCTGCAGACACTCCTCGGCCAGATTGAAGTCGTTGAGCAAGCGGATCAGCGTCGCCAGGACCCGGCGCGAATGGTCCCGATAAATCTGCTCGATGTGGGCGGGAGAAGCGGGCATGACACTCATAGTCGATAGCTCATCTGTCGTGAACTGCAGTATGGCAAGGCTTGCTGCGAATATTGAGCCTATATTGATCTGACACCCTTTTGCTACCGGAACCATGATGCCCAAGCAGCCATCCGCAGCCGAACAACGCGCCATACTCGAGCGGCTCGATAAGTTCAGCCGTTTCACTGATAGCAGCATTGGTCTGCCTTTCACGCGGTTCAAGATCGGAATCGAGGCCATTATTGGCCTGGTGCCGGGTATTGGTGATCTGATTGGCTTGATAATGTCTGGCTACGTGCTGTTGGAAGCACAGCGGGCGGGGGCGAGTAGCAAGGTGAAGCGGCAGATGCTGCGTAACATCGGCATCGACTTTGTTGGTGGCCTGATACCGGTGGTGGGGGATGCCTTCGATGCTATCTACAAGGCCAATACACGCAATACTCGCCTGCTGAGAAACTATCTGAACGAGCAACTCGCCATAGAGCCGCCCCCGGCAACTTTTCCCTGGAAGGTATTGGTTGGTTTGTCTGTGCTGTTTGCCGTGGTTATTGGCGGGGTGGTGATATTGCTGTGAAAGCGGGGAAGTTGATCAGGTTATATTGAGTCCCGCTTGCATGAATACACCTCTCACTTGTTCCGCGCAGCAACCGTCTGGCTCAGCTGTTCACCGACCTCTGGGCGAACTGTTCCTGAATCAGCTGCTCGAGCCTGGCGCTCAACCGCTTGCGCAATTCCGCCTCGATCACCGGCAAGATCTCGTCGATCACATCCTGCATGACCAGTTGCGCTTCGGCCTGCAGGCGAGCCTCCATTCGTACCTCCCGCGCGCCAGTATGCAGCCCGCCGGATGAGGGCTGTTGCATGCTCTGCTGCAGCAACTGCTCAAGATGCACTCGCTCGCCGGCGAGGCGGGCCAGTGATTCGTAGGGGAGGAAAGGATTTACCTTGAGGGAAGCAGGCGCTGCCGCTGGCGTGACAACGGGCGGCGCGTCACTGCCGGAGGTGATGATGTCCTGCAAGAGAGGAATGTCGAGCTGTAGGTCTGGTTGCTGATCCGTCCCGGAGGAAGGCTCATCCAGCAATGTGCGGATGGACTCCAGGTCTTTCAGCAAGCGAGACGGGTCCGTTGGTTCGCGCTGCGTCATACATCATCCTGCTATCCGTATCTGATGTGTGCTCAGAGGATAGCCCCGTTTGCGGTAAAAACGAAATCGTTCCCGCCCCGGAACCAGGATTGGGTCGTGTTCGACCAATATTTCCGCCAGACGGTTGAAGCGGCTGAAGAAATCGGGGGTGTCATCGCTGAGATTGATCAGCAGATCATGGTGGGGTGTCGGATCATCTCCCCAGCCACAGACCACCGCCTCGTTAGGTTGGTCGGCATGCAGGGCGTGCGGCAGAAAGCTGTCTGCCCGGAATGACCACAGCAAGTCGTCCAGCTGGCTGGCCTCGGCCTCGTCCGCGCAATGCAAATAGACATGCCGGCTCTGCTGCCAGGCCTTGTGCGCCAGGCGGCAGGCATATTGCAGGCGGGCGTCGGGGCTGGGGCTGTTGAGGATGTAGAAGTCGATTCGGGTCATGGGTGCCGTTGGTTGTGGGAAGTGCGGTTAGGTTCCGGAAATATCGACGGCTCGGCGTTCGTGTGTTGCCAGCTCCGGTAGCGCCGGTCACAGACACGCGGCAAGTACATCCCTGTAGCTCGCGATAGCCATCCCTGGCTATCGACGGTCTAGGTCTGGCGTTACCGGCCCGGCACGCGCAGGTCGGTGTGGTCAATATTCCCGGATTGCGCCGTGTAGCCTCCGCCCTGCACCTGATTCAACAGATACTGGGTCAGCAAGGGCACTGGCCGCCCAGTGGCGCCCTTGTCCTTGCCGCCACTGATCCAGGCGGTACCGGCGATATCCAGGTGCGCCCAGGGGTAGGCCTTGGTGAAGCGTGACAGGAAGCAGGCGGCGGTGATGGTGCCGGCTTTCGGGCCGCCGATATTGGCGATGTCCGCGAACGGGCTGTCCAGCTGCTCCTGATATTCATCGAACAGCGGCAGTTGCCAGCCGCGGTCGTCAGCCTGTTTGCCGGCATCCAGCAGTTGCTCTACCAGTACGTCATTATTACCCATGACGCCGGTCGTGTGGCTACCCAAGGCAACGATGCAGGCGCCGGTGAGAGTGGCGATATCGACCACGCTGGCGGGCTTGAAGCGCTCGGCATAGGTCAGCGCATCGCACAGCACCAGACGGCCTTCGGCGTCGGTATTGAGGATTTCGATGGTCTGGCCGGACATGCTGGTAACGATGTCACCCGGCTTGGTGGCGGTGCCACTGGGCATATTTTCGGCGGCGGCGATGAGTATGGTCAGATTGATCGGCAATTGCAGGCTGACAACCGCCTTGAACACGCCCAGTACGGTTGCCGCGCCGCACATGTCGTATTTCATTTCATCCATACCAGCGCCGGGCTTGAGGCTGATGCCGCCGGTGTCGAAGGTGATGCCCTTGCCGACCAGCACATGGGGCTGGGTCTTGGTGTCCGCTCCCTGATAGCTGAGGCGGATCAGTTTGGCCGGTTCGGCGCTGCCGGCGCTGACCGACAGCAGTGAGCCCATGCCCAGTGCCTGCATGTCCTTCTCTTCCAGCACTTCGACTTCGGTGCTCTTGAACTGCTTGGCCAGCGCCTTCGCTTCCTTGGCCAGGTAGGTTGGGGTGCAGACATTGCCGGGCAGGTTGCCCAGGGTGCGGGTCAGGTCGGTACCGTCACTGATGGCCTGTCCGTGGGCGACGGCCTGTTTGAGTACGCCGGCGTCGGCCTTGTCGGCCGACCAGAGCACGCATTTCTTCAAGCGTGGCTTGTCGGCTTTCTTGCTCTTGTACTGATCGAACTGGTACAGGCTTTCGCGAATGGTTTCCACCGCCAGGCGCGCCCGGGAATACAGATCCCGGCCCTGGACGGGCAGCTCGCTGAGGGTGAGCAGCGCGTCGGTAGCGCCACCATCCTTGAGAATCGCCACGGCTTTCTGCAGCAACTTGCGATAGTCGCGATCGCTCAACGCCGGTTTCTTGCCGCTGCCGATCAGCAATACACGCTGGGCGCTGATGCCGGGGAGGGCGAACAGCATCAGGGTTTGCCCCGATTTGCCGGTGATGTCGCCACGCTTGACGGCAGCGCTGATCTGGCCGCCGCAGACACTGTCGAGGTGGGCCGCGGTGCCGGTGAGGGTGCGTGCTTCGTTGATGCTGACGACCAGGCAACCGGTTTTGATGGTTTCCGGTGCGCCGTGTTTGACGTTGAACTCCATGGTGCTCCCCAAGACAAATCGTGTGGATTGACCGATAATGCAGCCCATTATGACCGGCATCGTGCCGACGCTGGCCGAACAACTGCAGACAGTCACGCTGTAGCTGCATTCTGGCCTATTCCCGAGAGCCCTTAAAGCCCCCGGAATCAAGGAAACCAATGTGATCATATTCCGATACCTCAGTCGTGAGGTACTGACCACCCTTGCGGCCGTCAGCGGTGTGCTGCTGCTGATCATCATGAGTGGGCGTTTCATCAAGTACCTGGCCCAGGCGGCGGCGGGGCAATTGGACCCCGGTGTGCTGTTCATGATCATGGGTTATCGCCTGCCAGGTTTTGTCGTGCTGATCCTGCCGCTGGGCATGTTCCTCGGCATCCTGCTGGCCTACGGCCGCATGTATCTGGACAGCGAGATGGCCGTGCTGTCGGCGACCGGCGTCAGTGATCGCAAGATCCTCGCCTATACCCAGGGCCCAGCGTTGCTGGTGGCGTTGCTGGTGGCCTGGTTGAGTTTGTGGGTGGCGCCGGCCGGCGTACTCAAGACCCAGCAATTGTTCAATGAGCAGGATGCCATGACCGAGTTCGATACCTTGGCGGCGGGTCGTTTCCAGTCGTTGGGCAGCGGTCAGCGCGTCACCTACGCCGGTGGGTTGTCCGATGACCGCACCGAGCTGGAAACCATCTTCATCGCTGAAAGTACTGGCTCGGGTGAGGATGCCAGTGTCGGTGTGCTGGTGGCCGAAACCGGACGACAGCAGATGAATGCGGATGGCAGTCGCTATCTGGTATTGCAGAACGGCTATCGTTATGACGGTCGTCCCGGCGCGGCGGATTTCCGGACTATCCAATACGATACCTACGGCGTACTACTGCCCAAGCCGGAGGTGGTCACGGAGGTAACCGACCGCGAGGCGATGCCATCCGCTCGGCTGTTGGATAGCCCGGACCTGAAGGACCGCGCCGAGCTGCAGTGGCGTCTGGCGATTCCGCTGCTGGTGCCCATTGTGGCGTTCTTCGCGGTGCCGCTGTCCCGGGTCAATCCGCGGCAGGGTCGCTTTCTCAAGCTGCTGCCGGCGATCATTCTGTATATGGCCTACCTGGCATTGCTGGTCAGCGCCCGCGGCTGGATGGAAGCCGGCAAGACCCCGGCAGCGCTGGGGCTGTGGTGGGTCCATGGCTTGTTCCTGGCCATCGGTGTGTTGCTCAACTTCCGTGCCCTGACCGCACCCAATGCCCCAGCGGGAGACCAGCATGCGACTGCTTGATCGCCATATCGGCAAATCGATCTTCCTCAGTGTGCTGACGGTGGCGCTGATCATTGTTGGCCTGGATCTGCTGTTCGCCTATATCAGCGAGCTGGAAGACCTGGAAGGCAACTATGGTGCTATCGAAGCGCTGACCTATATCTTCCTGACCAGCCCGCGCCGCCTCTACGAGCTGTTGCCGATGGCGGCATTGGTCGGTTGCCTGATCGGGCTGGGCACGCTGGCAAGCAATTCGGAGCTGACCGTCATGCGTGCCTCGGGCGTCTCCATCGCCCGGATCATGGGCGCGGTACTCAAGCCGCTGCTGGTGCTGATGGTGGCCGGCGTGCTGCTGGGCGAGTATGTCGCGCCCTACAGTGAAAACCTGGCGGAAAGTCGGCGGGCGCTGGCGGTTGGCAGCGGCGACGCGGTCAAATCCAAGGGGCTATGGCACCGTGAAGGTGACGACTTCATCCATATCAATGCGGTGCAGCCCAACGGCGTGCTGCACGGCATCACCCGCTATCGCTTCGATGACCAGCGCGAACTGCTGGAGACCAGCTTCGCCCAGCGGGCCAGCGTTCAGGACGAGCATTGGTTGCTGGAAGAGGTCGCCACCACCTTGTTCGACGTTGATGGCACCAGTAGGGTCGAGCAACATGAGCAGCAGCGCTGGGATGTGGGATTGTCTCCACGGCTGCTGCGGGTGGTTCTGCTCGATCCTGACGTGCTGCCGCTGACCGGTATCTGGCACTACCAGAATTACCTTGCCGAGCAGGGCCTGAACAACAGCCAGTACTGGTTGGCATTCTGGAAAAAGCTGCTGCAGCCACTGACCACGGCGGCGCTGGTCTTCGTTGCCATTTCCTTCATCTTCGGCCCGCTGCGCTCGGTCACACTGGGGCAGCGCGTCTTTACCGGGGTGCTGGTTGGTTTCAGCTTCCGTATTCTGCAGGATCTGTTGGGGCCATCCAGTCTGGTATTCGGTTTCTCGCCATTGATCGCGGTGGTACTACCTATCCTGATACTGGTCGTGATGGGTGGCTGGTTGATGCGTCGAGCGGGCTGAGCCTGATCATCCGCTGGGCAACTTATTGCACAGCGGATCATTGATAATCCTGTTGCGGCGATCCTGCAGGCCGTATTCTGAAAGGCCTGCAGGGCAATGCGCAAGAACTTGCACAGCTTTGCGCAACTTCTTGCGCAGTTTCATGTGATGGTGTTCACAGTAGCTTGGCTGGGCTTGCCAGATTATTAGTAACCTACTGATTTATATTAACTATTTTTAGCTGGCACGGCTCTTGTAATACGTCTGGTCCCGGATCGTTGTGATCCACTCAATCCAGGCAAGGAGAGCATCATGCCAACACCCGCGTATATGACCATCGAAGGCACCAAGCAGGGCCTCATTACCGCCGGTACCTTCACCGAAGATTCGGTCGGCAACATTTTCCAGGAAGGTCATGAAGATCAGATCCTGGTTCAGGCCTTCGATCATCAGGTCATCATTCCCCGCGATCCGCAATCCGGCCAGCCGACCGGCCAGCGCGTCCACAAGCCGCTGATGATCACCAAGGTCTTCGACAAGTCCTCCCCGCTGATCTTCAACTCGCTGACTTCCGGCGAGCGCCTGAACAAGTGCCGCCTGGAATGGTACCGCACCTCATCCACAGGCACTCAGGAGCACTACTTCACCATCGAACTGCATGACGCCATCATCGTGGATGTGCAGTCGCGCATGCCGAATTGCCAGGATCCGAACCTGTCGCACTTCACCCATCTGGAAGACGTCTATTTCACCTACCGCAAGATCGTCTGGACCCACGAAGTATCCGGCACTTCCGGTTCTGATGACTGGCGTACCCCGATCTCTGCCTGAGCCGCGCAGTAATCGATGCCATCGACCGGAATTCCGGTCGATGGCTTTTTCCATGACATGCAAGGAGCTTCTGGAAAACGCAACGCGTCACCCGGCATGGTCACGCGCGATGGTTTTCCAGAGTCTCCAAGAAGGAACACAGGATGTTCGCCCCGGCCAATACCGCGCACTTCAGCCTCGCCATTCCGCACCTGGAACACGACTTCAAGGTGCTGGCCTTCCAAGGCACCGAAGCCATCAGCCAGCCTTATTGCTTTGAGCTGGACCTGGTCAGCGAACGGCCGGACCTGGATATCGAAGGGTTATTGCACCAGCCGGCATTTCTCAGTTACGCCGGCCCGGACCAAGGCGTGCACGGCCTGATCCACAGCGTCGCCCAAGGCGAATCCGGCAAACGCCTGACCCGCTATCGCATCACCCTGGTCCCTCGGCTGGCCTATCTGCAGCACGCCACCAACCAGCGCATCTTCCAGCACCGCACTGTGCCGCAGATCATCACCGAGGTGCTCAAGGGCCACGGCATTTTCACTGATTCGTTCCGCTTCCAATTGCGCGAAGACGGGCCCGAGCGGATCTACTGCACCCAGTACAACGAAACCGACCTGCACTTCATCCAGCGTTTATGTGAAGAAGAAGGCATCCACTACCACTTCCAGCACAGCCCCGAAGGCCACCAGCTGGTGTTCGGCGAAGACCAGACCGTCTTCCCCAAACTGACCCCGACCCGCTTCAACCAGGGCAGCGGCATGGTCGCCGACGAGCCGGTCATCAAACGCTTCAACCTGCGCCTGCAAACCCGCCCCAGCCACGTCAGCCGCCGCGACTACAACTTCGAAAAGCCGCGCCTGCTGATGGAAAGCAAAGCGCAAAGCGAAGCCCTGCCCACCCTGGAAGACTACGACTACCCCGGCCGTTTCCAAGACCGCACCCGCGGCCAACACCTGGCCACCAGAACCCTCGAAGCCCACCGCAGCGACTACCGTGTAGCGCAAGGCGACAGCGACCAGCCAACCCTGATCAGCGGCCACTTTCTGGCCCTGACCGAGCACCCACGCCAGGAATGGAATGATCTCTGGCTGCTGACCTCTGTGACCCACGAAGGCAAACAGCCCCAAGTGTTGGAAGAATCGGTGACCAGCGTCACCAACCCCGGGGATGACTTCACCCAGGGCTACCGCAACACCTTCACCGCCACCCCTTGGGACGTGATCTTTCGACCGCCAACGCAGCACAAGAAGCACCCCATCAACGGCACCCAAACCGCGGTCGTCACCGGCCCCGAAACCGAAGAGATCCACTGCGACGAACACGGCCGCGTCAAAGTCCAGTTCCACTGGGACCGTCAAGGCCAGGCCAACGACAAAACCAGTTGCTGGCTCCGCGTCGCCAGTAACTGGGCCGGCGACCGCTACGGCGGCATCGCCATCCCAAGGATAGGCATGGAAGTGCTGGTCACCTTCCTCGAAGGTGACCCCGATCAACCGCTGATCACCGGTTGCCTGTACCACAAGACCCACCAGGTCCCGTACAGCCTGCCGGAGCACAAAACTCGCAGCGTCTTTAAAACCCTCAGCAGCCCCGGCGGCGACGGCTTCAACGAGCTGCGTATCGAAGACAAGGCTGGCGAAGAACAGATCTTCATCCACGCCCAGCGCGACTGGGATCAGAACATCCAGAACGACCAACATATCCGCGTCGGCAATGAGCGCCACGACCGCGTCGAAGCCAACAGCTACACCGAGCTGCTGGCCGAAGAACACCGCACCACCCATGCCGACCGCAAAACCGAAATCAAGGCCGATGACCACCTGACCGTCGCCAATAACCAGCACGTCAAACTCGGCACTGCACATCTGCTGGCCGCCGGTCGCGAAATACACCTCAAGGCCGGCCAGAAAATGGTTATCGAAGCCGGCATGGAAATCACCCTTAAAGCCGGCGGCAGTTTCATCAAGATCGATCCCAGCGGAGTCACTTTGGTCGGGCCACAGGTGCGGATGAACTCGGGTGGCAGTCCGGCAAATGGCAGCGGCGTTTCGGCGTTGCTTCCGACAATCGCGGGCGCCGCGGATTCAGACGCCGCAGGTCAGATCACTCAATGGCCATTGGCAAATAGTCCGGAGCGGTTAGTAGCGGCTGCGAAAGACAACTTGCTGCTGAGCAGCCAATGTCACCGTCAGCCTGACGGCAACTGTTCGCTGGAGGCGTGCCCATGCCTGAGCAACTGAGCCACCTTCGTTACGTGGTTTATGGCGAGCTACCTGCGGCTGATGATGGCCTTTATTTGCTACTGGACGGCGCTCTGCTCAATGCTCCCCGACTGGTTTATGAGCACGATAGCAATCCGCAGCTGGAGCAGCTTTATCGCGGTACACGACACGCCTCGGCGTTGGGAGTGAGCCCCTGTCTTGTCAAACCTTCGATCGACTCACAACTGTGGACAGAAGAGCACCGATGGAATACGTCGGGCATCGTGATTCGATCAGAGCTGCCGATGGCTCAATTGATAGATCACCTCCGTAGCCTTATCAGCGCACGCCTGCCCTCAGGTCAATTGGCCTATTTGCGCTATTACTCGCCTGAGTGGTTGCTGCGTTTGTTGAGTTCATTCACGGCTACGGAAGTCAGTGCATTTGCCGGCCCGGTCAGTGCCTGGGTGGTCTTCAGAGAAAATGAATGGTTTGAACTTGCTCCTGACTGCACCGGCGACTGTCGAAGTGCATCAGAAGAAGGTTGGTTTACTATCCGTTCCGCGCAGCTCGAACAGTGGGAGCAGGAGCAGCGAGAGCAGTTTCTTGAACGCATGGCGGACCACTTTGGCGGCGCCAGTATTGATGAGCAGGAAGGGTTGCAACGGCGTGAGTGGCTTTCTCAATTGATCATGCGGGCAAATGAGTACGGGTTCGATCGGGAACATCTTTGTATCCATTATCTGGAGCTGGCGTGGGCTTTTCCCGATCAGATAAGTTCCGCATCGATCATCAGTTCTTTGACGGATCGAACCCAGGCGGGCGCCGCGAGATTGCGACGGGTAGAAGAACAGCTTTTTGGACTCGCCAGGGAGGCATGATATGTCCTACACCGTGAAATCAGGTGATAACCTCAGCCTCATTGCCCGGGCAAACGGCACAACCGTCGCCACATTGATGCGCCTTAACCCAGATGTTCAGGATGCCAATACGATCTATCCGGGACAACAGATTCAATTACCTGCCGGCCAGCCAAGTCGAGAGACGCGTACTGTGGGTCAGGTAGCGGACTGCAGCGACTGTTCTGACGAATATATAGATCTGATCCACCAGGCAGAGGAAGGGGTTTTCATCCCTATTACTGAGCAGGAACAGCAGCAGATCGAACGGGAAGAGGCGTTTTTGGAACAGATGATTCGTCAGTTCTATGCCGGCCTGGACGGCGCAGAGCAAGACATCGTGGCGCATAAAGCGGCGTTTATGGAGCGACTGATGCGCGAGCGTGTGATTGACGAAAGCAACCCGGCGCAGCCCTTTCAGCTGACCGAAATCCGCCGTCTGGCAGGGAATAGGCATTATGCTTATGTGCGCAAGGACAGCGGCTGGCGCCGTCACAGAAGCTACAGCATCGAATCTCAAGACCGGGCACGACAAGAAGGTTGGTTTGATCATGCTACCGGCAAGGTAGATCCGCGCAAGCTGGGCGAGACAATTAAGAAAGATTTGAAAATCCAGTTCAACGCTCCTATTTATCAGGCGTTCGTTGACTGGTGTCTCCTGGAATGGCAAAGCGATGATGCAAAGTGGACGCCGATCGAAGGTATGCCGCCCATCATCTCCAGAGCGGAAGCGCAAGCCATGCGATTCGCCATGGGAGCGAGCTTGAGCGCAGGATACGATCCCAAACAACTGACCGCCCACATTGCCGCCAAGGCTACTGCCAGTGCCAGTCTTGTAGAAGGCAAAGCTTATAGCGAAATAGCTTGGCCCGCCGAAGAAGAAAGCGAGTGGACGATCCGTTATCGAGACGAGACCAACCAACTGCAAACAGCCTCTCTGGGCAGATTCCGCGCTCTCGCCCGTATTGAGCTTGCCGGCTTCGCCGGCGCCAGCGCCATCCTCGCCGCCAATGTACATGTCACCGCTGAGAATGGTATTCCTACACTGCGTGGCGTCGGCGGCACCCAAAGAACCGGCAACGAAGCCGCAAATGCCGAAGCAGGTGCCTTCGCTGGGGTTAGAGCGGATGGGAAAGTGGAGGGCACGATTGAATGGATGGACATGCTGGAGGACCGCCCTACATGGACGACGCTTTGCAGCTTGGGGGTGGGGGCTGGCGCTGCGTTGGGACTAGGGGCGGAGGCTAGAGTGCAATTGAAATGGAGTGCTCGAGCTCAGAGTTTTTATTTCAACGTTCATGCAGGGGTAGTGGTTGGCCCCGGTGCTTCGGGAGAGCTTGGGGCTGAAGTGGGGGCTGGTGCATTCCTGACAATGTTGCATTGTGTATACAATGCGCTTTTAGAAGTGGATTTTAGAAGACTGGAAGACGTAGATTATGGCGCCTTTAAGCAGCTCTGCGCTATTGCTATGCATGGTTTGTTGACGGGCTCATCCATTGCTAACGAAGCCGCTAGGTTTGGAAAGGAAGTCATGAATGAAATTGTTCCAGAAGTTACACGGCTAGTTAATCTGCATAAAACATCAATGCAAAGAGAGCAGCTCGCGATCAGACTGGCGGAAAATATTCTTGCGGATGCTGGAAGGGGAACCGCCAGTTGGCTTATGTATGCTCCTCCTGAGGTAAAGGGAGCCTTGCTAGATATAGTGTGTTATGACTATTGGTTGACACCGGAGCGGATTGGGTCCATTAGAGCTGATAAGCGGGATCGCGCGATTTTACTGATTCTTGAGGCTAGTCAGTCATGGCGTGATTTTGAAGAAGTGGTGTCGCGGATGAACTCTGATGGTTCCAAAGGAAGTTATTCTGAAAATAGGAGGCGGCTGTTTAAACTGATGGATTGGCTACCTTCTTTAGAAATGCATCTCATAGAATATAAACTTAAAAATACAG
This sequence comes from Halopseudomonas bauzanensis, assembly GCF_900114735.1. Taxonomy (GTDB): domain Bacteria; phylum Pseudomonadota; class Gammaproteobacteria; order Pseudomonadales; family Pseudomonadaceae; genus Halopseudomonas; species Halopseudomonas bauzanensis. Next base: position 41,351 of record NZ_FOUA01000008.1, read on the forward strand.
TGGCGGTGTCTGATCAGCCGGTCAGAGTAGCCCGTTATGTCCAGCTGACGGGGGGGCAATATGCTTAATTTTATTAGAATGGGCATTCTGGTACTGGTCGTCTTTTTCTTGTCAGGATGCCCGTCTGAAGGCACCGCCAAACCTGACGGCGATATTGACTCCCTCGCATCCGAAATGGTAGGCGAAGTCATTCAAAATCTGGTTTTTATTGAAGGTGGTCATTTCAAAATGGGTGACTTCGGTGTTATACAAAATGGACGTTGGCTACCCTATTTTCCGCCCTCAGCTGACGAAGACGTTGCGCATGCGGTCGAGCTTTCTAGCTTTTATCTTTCTAAGTATGAAGTTTCATGGCGCGAGTGGGACTTGTATAGATTGAGTGTTGGGAAACCAATTTTTTTTCAAGGGCTTGATGGCAAAGAGGAGAGGGCAGCATTTGATCAAGACGCTGATAGTTTGTATTACATAAATAAACCTGCCCGGGTAGAGTGGCAGGAAGCAAAAGACTTCTGTTTATGGGTCGGGCAACTGACGGGACACTCATTCGAGCTTCCTACCTCAGCACAATGGGAGTTCGCAGCGAGAAATCGAGGCAGCAAGGCTTGGCTTTACCCGACCCATGACGGTCAACCCACCCCCAATGACCAGCAAAAACATATGCAGGGCTGTGATGCTTGGACTGGTATTTGCCCAGTTGGGCAGCGTTATCCTCCCAATCCCCTAGGGTTATATGACATGGCAGGCAACGCCAAAGAGTGGGTCGAAGACTGGTTTTCTCCGACATACTATCGTGAAAGCGAAGGGGTTAAAAATCCAACCGGGCCTTCTGAGGGTAAAGAGAAGGTACTTCGGAGTACCGGGCTCGGCTCGCTTGACTTTAGTTTCACTATAACTAAAGCGCCACTGATTCCTCAGGATGGCATCCTAGTGAGAGCTGGGTTTCGCTGTGCGGTTCAAAGTTCAGAGCCCATTCGCTAATGTTCTTCCTGTGCATGCCGGTCCCTAGCATCGAGCTCACCTTTCAGCTGCGCGAAGAAGGCCCTGAGCGGGTCTACTCCCCCAAATACAGCGAAACCGACTTGCACCTTATCCAGAGCGGTTGGATAGTATTGCCAGTCGAGTGGTTATGTCTCACCTACAAGTTCGGCAATACAACAAATAAAATTCACGTCGGCGTTACGGTAGGTGCACCGGTACTCATGGTCGCTGGGCTTGTGGGAGCAGTATGCCTTTGCTGAAACAAGGAGCCGATAGTCTTGCCCTAAATTGGAGTCGTTTCACGCCCCTCACCTCCACGGGAACTCAGGTAATTGACTGGGTTTCATATTAGCTCTGACAACGGAAATGTTATGCTCAAAATATGGGTAGCTATATTGGCTCTGCTTAATGTGGTCTTGTTAAGTGCTTGCAATAGTGGGGTTGAACAGGTCGAGCTCGAATCTAATCTAGTAGAACTGCTCTCAAGAGCGGAGCGCGACCAGGTGTATATTGAGGAGGGTGACTTTGTTATGGGGGATTTCGGTGCCGTGCAAAACGGTCAGTGGTTACCGTATTTTCCACCAACCGCCGAGATAGATGAGGCTCATGCAGTAGAGTTGTCTGGCTTCTCTCTATCTGCGTATGAAACTACTTGGAAAGATTATGACACTTATAGCTTGATACATGATAAGCCGATCGTAATTCGAAGCGGGGGAGAGGAATACCCGAGAGAGGCTTATCTGCAAAATCTGGAGCATGATCATGATTTACGGAAGCCGGCACGAGTGACATGGCAAGAGGCCAAGGACTATTGTCTATGGCTTAGGGATAAAACGGGTATTGCTTTCGACCTGCCTACCTCCGCTCAATGGGAGTTCGCAGCTAGAAACCGGGGTAGCAAAGATTGGATATACCCGACTCATGATGGGAAAGCGACCCCCAACGGGGCGCGAAGGGGTGGTGAAGGATGTATTTTCTGGACGGGCGTATGTTCGGTAGGAACGAACCTTCCGCCCAATCCTCTAGGCCTTTATGACATGGCGGGCAATGAGGAGGAGTGGGTTGAAGACTGGTATTCGGAGACGTATTACCGGGAAAGTAATGGAGTAAAGAACCCCACCGGACCGCTAGAAGGTACAAAAAAAGAAGTGCGCAGTCTGGAGGTGGGGTCGCTGAGTTTCAGTTTTTCAAGGCGCGCTATGCCGGCAGTGCTTTCCAATGGCTCCGTTGCACTCGCAGGTTTTCGCTGTGCTGTTCAAAGCCCAGAATCTATTCACTAATCATCACGGGGCATACGACCTGGCCCTGATTGTCGGTGGGTGATACTGTTGCTTCTGTAAGGATATAGTTTCATGTATTGTGTGGAGTTAAGGCATTCTTTAATTCCATGGGTAATGGCTTTATGGTTATATGTCGGCTTTTCAAGTTTGATGGTGTCTTGGATGGCTATGACAGGTCCGGGTGGTTCGGCACAATGGATTTGCTGAGAGGAACTATGCTTAAGGTAATCAAATATAGCTTATTGCCCGTTATCTACTCTGGCATGTTCGGGTGTCAATCAGACTCCGCATCTGATATAGATGGAATGGTTTCCGAACTTACTGAAAAAGCAGTCTTGGATCAGGTGTTCATCGAGGGCGGCACCTTCGAGATGGGTGACTTCGGCGCTACGCAAAACGGTCAATGGCTGCCGTATTTCCCGCCGACAGCTGAAATCGACAAAGCTCATACAGTGCACCTATCGAATTATTCTCTTTCCGCTTATGAAACTACTTGGCAAGATTTTGACACTTTTAACTTGATACATGATGGGCCGATTATGATCCGGGGAGGTGGGGAGGAATATGCCAGAGAGCCTTATGTACAAAATGTAGAAGATGAATACCACAATTCGAAACCAGCTCGCGTAACGTGGCGAGAGGCTAAGGATTATTGTTTATGGCTGGCCGATAAAACAGGTATCGCTTTTGATCTACCCACTTCTGCCCAATGGGAATTTGCTGCGAGAAATCGCGGTAGCAAAGACTGGCTTTACCCAACCCACGATGGAAAAATAGCCCCTGACAGCGACGAAAGGAATGGTAAAGGATGTAGCTTCTGGACTGGAAGGTGTTTTGTAGGTACGGACCTTCCTCCTAATCCGCTGGGGCTATATGATATGGCGGGTAATGCCACCGAATGGGTGAATGATTGGTATTCTGAAACCTATTATCAGGAAAGCGATGGAGCTAAAGACCCTCAAGGGCCGCTAGACGGTACCGAGAAAGTAATTCGCAGTTTGAGGTTGGGCTCTCTCAGTTTTAGCTTCTCACTAACGAGCTATCCCGAGACTCTTTCGGATGGCTCTCTTGGTCTCGCCGGCTTTCGTTGCGCAGTACAGAGTACAGAACCGATTAGTTCATTTGCCAGTGCACCGTAACGACAATCATATTAGTTTTCTCTGGAGTAGGTGTCGCAGGCTTTTATAGGCGAGAGAGTATGAGGGGTAACAGAATATTTGATGTCGTCAATGAGGTGTCAGACGATCAGGCAGCGACGCACTTTTTCTCCCGAGCTCAAGCAGGAGGTAGCTAGCCTAGTGCTTGATAAAAGTGCGGCATTCTTCAGGCGCGTTCTTCGCCAAAAAAATCGGTGCGAAGAATGAGATTAAGTATTATTGATAAAGAGACCGACCCCAGATCGGTCCACTCACTTAGTCAGGTGCATCAGGTGCATGGAGATGGACTATGCTTAAGGTAATCAAATATATCTTATTGCCGGTTACCTGCTCCGCCGTATTTGGATGTCAACCAAATCACTCTGCGTCTGATATAGATAGAATGGTTTCTGAACTTACTGAAAAAGCAGTCTTGGATCAGGTGTTCATCGAGGGCGGCACCTTCGTGATGGGAGATTTTGGTGCAGTGCAAAATGGCCAATGGTTGCCTTATTTTCCTCCCGCTGCGGCTGAAGATATTGCCCATGAGGTTACTGTCTCCAGTTTTTCCCTCTCGAAATATGAAACTACCTGGGGAGATTTTGACCTTTTCAGCATAGAAACCGGGAGGCCCGTTGTCCTGAGGTCAAGAGGTGAAGAAATAAAAAGAGCGCCGTTTGAGCAGAACGTCGGGCAATCGTATTATGAAAAAAAGCCCGCAAGAGTTTCTTGGCAGGAAGCGAAGGATTACTGCCTGTGGCTAGCAGAGAAAACTAACCTTGCTTTTGATCTTCCGACCTCCGCGCAATGGGAGTTTGCTGCCAGAAACCGTGGCAGTAAGGAATGGCTCTATCCGACACACGACGGGCAGTTATCCGCAGGGTATGAAGCGTCAAACATGGACGGCTGTGTTACGTGGACGCGCGTTTGCCCGGTGGGCCAACAATTTCCGGCCAACCCTCTGGGTTTATATGATATGGCCGGGAATATTGAGGAATGGGTAAATGATTGGTATTCGGACACCTATTATCAGGGAAGTCACGGTGCAAAAGATCCCCTGGGTCCCCCCGAAGGCCAGTTGAAAGAAACACGTGGTCATGGTCTGGGCTCGCTCGATTTCAGCTTTACCAGGGCTCCGACCGTTCTGGTTTCTCAAGAAGGTTTTCTGACAGCGGCCGGCTTCCGCTGTGTGGTTCACAGATCAAAGCCGATTCGATAAGGATTAAATCCAATAATGGTCGGGGATAAATCATGCCACCATATATAAGTTATCGTTTCCCTTGGTTGTTTTCTCGATCTTGTCACTTGAACGCGTCAGTTTCGGAAAGAATGAAGCCCGACTCGGCACCGATCTTGGTGGAGCAGTCAGCCAATAATCACGCGATATTGCTATGAAAAAACGGTTTTGGTTGGGTTTGATATTGGCTATAAATTCAACAATAGCGCAGGCAGCGCCAAGCCCTTGTGAAGAGGTTACGCACAATCTGCAGATTCTCCCCTGTGCAGAATCTGCCTGGGCAGGAGCACAACAGAAGACGGATGCAGCTCTCGTTTCATTGAAAAGCAGAATCCGTAAGGAATACATTGCTGACCCATCTCTAGGAGCCCGTCTAATAAACAGGATTGACCAGGCGCAGCAGCTTTGGGGGGAATCTGTTGAAGCGGACTGCGGGGTAGAGGCATTCGAAATCGAAGAGGGTGCCCAAGCACATCAAGTGGTTTTTCTTCACTGCTCCACAAAACGGTACGAAGAGCGAGCAGCCTATCTGGATCACCTGTTGGCTATCTGATTAGACCTTATGCGCCGGCAGCTGGCCGGCGAGCCCGAGCTGTGACTTCTGTGGCAGTGGTTACGAGACGCAGTACAAGGGCGGGTAACCCGTACTTGGGAAACGGGGTATCAATGGCGCCTGATACTCCGTGAACCCCGGGATAGCCTTTATTTCTTCGGCAACACCACCGTTTGGGTACCGGAGGCGATGTCATGCCAGGTGCGCGATTGCTTGTCCCATAATGCCCACCAGATGCCCAGGCCACCGCAGAGCCAGGAGAGTAGTCCGATGGTGACCCGGATGATTGATTGCCGCCAGGTGATAGAGCGGCCGTCGGGCTGCTGCACGCGGACCCGCCAGGCTTGCGCTCCCAGCGTCTGGCCGCGCAGGGTCCAGAACAGGCCGAAGAAGCCGTAGATGGCGAGGATCATCAGGGCGGTCAGCAGCGGATCGCGGTCCAGGGTGCCAGCGTCGGACATCGCCTGCAGTGCTTCGCTGCCATAAACCATGCGCAGAATGCCCTGCTGGTAGGCCAGGATCAGCACCATGAGCAATGCCAGCATCAGCATCAGGTCATAGAAAGCGCTGGCCAGGCGGCGGAACAGGCCGGGAGCGGGGAAATCCCCGGTGGGTAACAGTTGCTTGACCGCCATGCGGGCTCCGTCTGTGTCAGTTTGCCGAAATCGTTCAGCGCCGGGTCAGCGGCGGGTGTTCAAAGGCGATGCCGGCCAGGCCATGTTGCATCAAGGCGCGGATATTGGCGTGCTCGGTACCGTCCGGGTTGGCCAGCACGGCCTGGTAATGCTCAGCGAAGCACTGCAGGGCCTGCTCATCATTCAGCCCTTGATCCAGCGCCATGGCGATAACCTTGCAGGAGCCCTGGTTCTGCTCCGCGCTATTGCGTACTGGCCCGTTGCTGAACGCGCTGGGTCGATAGTGATAGTGCTGCTCAATGAACGCGAGCGTATCGGCAAAGCAATGTTCGGGCGACCCCAGGCGGGTCTTGAGTTGCTCGGCGGTCATGGGCGTTCGGCGCTCAGGGTGATGGATACGGACTCGGCAAACCGTAGGGCGTGGGGTTTATCCACTTCAACCTCGGCATAGCGCACCTGCGCATGCTGCATGATGATATCCAGCAGCTCCTGGGTCAGCCGTTCCAGCAGGGCAAAGCGGTTGTTTTCCACGTGACTGATCAGCGCCTTGGTGATGGTGCGGTAGTTCAGGGCGTGATCGATCTCGTTTTCGGCCACCGCGCTGTCGGCCGGATAGAGGATGCGGGCATTGATCAGTACATCCTGCCGGTTGTTGATTTCCTCTTCCTTGATACCGATGAAGGTCCGCAGGCGCAGGTTCTTGATCCGGATGCGCGCCATGCCGGGCTCCAGACGCTCCATATCAGTTGCTCCGACCGATCAGTTGCAGGAATTCCTGGCGGGTATTGACCGACTCGCGGAAGCTGCCGAGCATGACCGAGGTGAGCATGGAGGAATTCTGTTTTTCGACGCCGCGCATCATCATGCACATATGGCGCGCTTCGATGACCACCGCTACGCCTTTGGCATCGGTCACCGATTGCACGGCCTCGGCCACCTGGCGGGTGAGGCTTTCCTGAATCTGCAGGCGGCGGGCGAACATGTCGACGATGCGCGCGACCTTGGACAGCCCCACCACCTTGCCGTTGGGCATGTAGGCGACGTGGGCCTTGCCGATGAAGGGCAGCATGTGGTGTTCGCACAGGGAATACAGTTCGATGTTCTTGACGATAACCATCTCGTCGCTGGAGGACTCGAACAGGGCGCCATTGACGATCTCTTCCAGTGACTGGTCGTAGCCGCGGCAGAGAAACTGCATGGCCTTGGCCGCCCGCAGCGGGGTGCCCTTGAGGCCTTCGCGTTCGGGATCTTCGCCCAGGTTGCTGAGGATGTCGTGATAGTTGCTGGTCAGTTTTTCAAGGCTCATCGGAATTCTCTTGTGGATTCACTTCAGGCTTCTGCCGCCATTCAGGTCGAGGCAGGTACCGGTTACGTAGGGATTGTCCAGCAGATAGCGGACGGCCTGGTAGACCACCTCCGGGCCGGGCTCGATGCCCAGCGCAGACTTGGCCAGCGCCTTCTCGCGGTACTCTTCGGCGTCACCCTCATTGAACATGATCAACGCCGGAGCGATGGTATTGACCTTGATCCGTGGCGCGAAGCGGGCGGCAAAGGAACGGCTGAGGCTTTCCAGACCGGCCTTGGTGGCGCTGTAAGCGATGTGGTTGGCACTGCCGCGTTGGGCCACATGATCACTGATATGGATGATGTCGCCCGTGACCTCGGGATCGAATAGCTCGGCGCAGGCCAGATTCAGCAGGTAAGGCGCCTGCATATGTACCATGAACATCTGCTGGAATGCCTCGGCGGCGTGATCGTCATTTTGCCATTCCGACGCATTGTGGATCAGGGCACGCAGGCGGATATTTCGTCGGGTCAGGGTATCGATCAACTGCCGGATGCCGACCTCGGTGGAAAAGTCGGCCAACAGCACCTCGATATTCTCCAACGGCTCATCCTGCCACTGCGGGCGTGGCCGGCGGCAGGTGATGATCACCCGGAAACCCTCAGCCGCAAGACGCTGGGCACAATGCAGGCCTACGCGCTGAGCTGCTCCGGTAATCAGAATGGTCTGCTGATCGTTCATGGTGCCGGGGGTCTGGTGGTCGATCGAATGCCGCATCTTAGCATGTTCGCCCCGCCGGGTCCGGCAGCTGGATGCCGATTCGGGCATACTATGCGCCCGGTTATTCTTCCAAGGGGGCGAAGATGCGTTTGGCAATACTCAGTGGTTCAGTGTTCGGCACGGCCGATTTTCTCGCGGATGAGGCAGCCGAGCGTTGCGCGGCGGCAGGGTTGCAGGTCAGTCGTATCAAGCCGGCCTCGGTCGATGCGCTGCTCGATGCTGGTGCGGATGCCATTCTGGTGTGCTGTTCGACCACTGGCATGGGTGAGTTGCCGGAAACCATCATGCCGTTCTACAGCGAAATGCAGACACGCTTTCCTTTGCTCACCGATATTCCCTTCGGCGTCATTGGCCTGGGTGATTCCTCCTATGGCGATACCTATTGCCAGGGCGGTGAACTGATGCGTGAGCTGCTGCTGGAGTTGCAGGCGCGGGAGGCGTTGCCCATGCTGCAGCTCGATGCCAGCGAGACGGTCACGCCGGAAGTAGACGCCGAGCCGTGGCTGGATGAGCTGATCGGTGTGTTGAAAGGCGCCTGACCTGCTTCAAACCAGATTGTCGGTACCATTGGCCAGGCGGGTCAGTGCCTCTTCATCGAGAATGGTGATCTGGCTGTAATGGATGCGAATCCAGCCCGCTTGTTCGAGCCTCTTCAATAGTTTATTGATGCTCTGGCGCGAGCTATTGAGCATCAGTCCAAGTACTTCCTGGGACAGCTGGATCGACAGCCGCTCGTTCTCTTGCGCCACGTCGCCATAATACTGCGCATGCATCAGCAGCCGCTTGGCCAGGCGGGCGGGCAGTGGCAGCAAGGCGCTGTCTTCCATCATGTTGAAGGATTGGCGCAGCCGCCGGCACAACAGCCGCATGAAGTGCGGATACAGCTCGGGGCGGCGTTCGAGCAGTTGTTGAAAACCCGTGCGGGGGATCAGCAGGAGTTCGGTGACGCCCATGGCGTGGGCATCGTGGGTGCGCGGCAATCCATCGAACAGGGAAATCTCACCGAACCAGTTCCCGGGGCTCAGCACCGTCAGCAGGGCTTCGCGTCCATCGGCGCCGGTATTGCTGATGCGCATGGCGCCGGTGCTGATGCCATACAAGCCATCCGGCAGGTCACCGCGGGCGTGCAGCCGCTGGCCATCCTCCAGCCGGCGCAGCCGGGCCATCGATACCATCTCGCTGATGCATTCCGCCGGCAGGTCGCGGAACCAGCGGTTGCGCTGCAACAGCGCCGCATGCCGGTCGCCATCGCCCGGTGACACTGTAAGCTGGTTGACAGTGCTATCTGCTGTCACGTTCTAGACTCTCCTGAAGATGCCTGGCCGATGGATATGCGCAGTATGCCGCAATTGGCTGAAAAGTCCTGCCCCGGCAAATCCCAACATACAAGAGGATCATCCCTATGAATGCAATGCAGCCCCTGCCCGCAACCGATATCCAGGCTCTGGTAAGCGCCGAGGAATGGCAAACCCGTGTGAATCTGGCCGCCTGCTACCGCCTGATCGCCATGCATGGCTGGGATGATGTGGTCTTCACCCACGTGTCGGCCAAGATTCCCGGTACCGAGCATTTCCTGATCAACCCCTACGGGCTGATGTTCGAGGAAATGACCGCCTCCAACCTGGTCAAGATCGACCTGCAGGGCAACAAGCTCATGGACTCGCCCTATGAAATCAATCCGGCGGGTTTCACCATCCACAGCGCGGTACATGAAGTACGCCATGACGCCGGCTGTGTGCTGCACACCCATACTCCGGCTGGGGTCGGTGTGTCCTGCCAGAAGGATGGCATTCTGCCGATCTCCCAGCAGGCGCTGTTCGTGTTGTGCAGCCTGGCCTACCACGATTATGAAGGCGTGGCGCTGAATGAAGAGGAAAAGGTGCGGCTGCAAGCGCATCTGGGCAATGCCAACAACCTGGTGTTGCGCAACCACGGCTTGCTGACCTGCGGCAAGACGATATCCGATGCCTTCCTGACCATGTATACCCTGCAGCGCTGCTGCGAGATTCAGGTGGCTGCGCAGGCCGGTGGCAGCGAACTGCTGACCATCCCGCAGGCCATTCTGGGTGGGGCCAAGGAAAGCATGCGCAAAGTGACCCGTGGCGCCGGCAGCGGCATTGCCTGGCCGGCCTTGCTGCGCAAGCTGCAGCGGGTCAACCCGGGCTTCGATGTCTGATATGGACCGGCTCGCGGGTATCGCGCTGGCGGATTGGCGGGCCCAGGCGCGGGAGTTCGAGTTCCGTGGTCATCAACTGCGGTATTGGGAGGCCGGGCAGGGCGAACCGCTGCTTCTGATCCACGGTTTCCCCTCGGGTTCCTGGGATTGGCATTACCTGTGGCAGCCACTCGCTGAGCGCTACCGGGTGATTGCCTGCGATATGCTGGGTTTCGGCTTTTCCGCCAAGCCGCGTGGGCATGCCTACAGTTTGTTGGAACAGGCTGATATCCAGCAGCACCTGCTGCAGATCCTGGGCGGGTCGCACTATCACATCCTGGCCCATGACTACGGCGACAGCGTGGCCCAGGAGCTGCTGGCCCGGGATCTGGAGGGTGAGCGGCAAATGGGCAGCCTGTGCTTTCTCAATGGTGGGCTGTTTCCAGAAACCCACCGGCCGGTGCTGCTGCAGAAATTGCTGATGAGCCCCATTGGCTTTCTGATCGGTCGGCGGTTCAGTCGGGAGCGGCTGGCGGCGAATTTCGGCAAGGTGTTCGGTGCCGATACCCAGCCGGACGAGCAGGAGCTCGATGCTTTCTGGGCCATGATCGAAGCCAATAATGGCCCGGCGGTGATGCACCGGCTGATTGGCTATATGGCTGAACGGCGGGTGCACCGCGAGCGCTGGGTCGGTGCCATGCAGCGCACCTCAGTGCCGCTGCGGGTGATCGACGGCGCGGCTGATCCAATCTCCGGTGCCCATATGGTGGCGCGGTACCGGGAGTTGATCCCGCAGCCCGACACCATGCTGCTGGAGGGTATCGGGCATTACCCGCAGGTCGAGGCGCCGGAGCAGGTATTGGCCGGCTACCTGGCTTTCCGCGACAGGCTGAACTGAGTCGGGCAGCGCCGCTGCCCGCGCCTCATTGCTGTTCGTCGCGCAGGAACACCAGCTTGTCGGGGCTGGAGCTGGCCTTGTCGAAGTAGTAACCCTCGAGATTGAAATCCTTCAGGCCTTCCGGATCGCTGAGGCGCTCCTTGATGACATAGCGCGCCATCAGGCCGCGGGCTTTCTTGGCGTAGAAGCTGATGATCTTGTATTGGCCGTTCTTCTGATCCTTGAACACGGTCTCGATCAGCCGACCCTTGAATGCCTTGGGTTTGACCGCGCCGAAGTATTCCTGGGAGGCGAGATTGAGCAGCACATCATCGCCTTGTTCCTGCAGGTCCTGATTCAACCAGTCGGTGATGTGATTGCCCCAGAAGGCATACAGATCCTTGCCGCGTGGGTTGACCAACTTGGTGCCCATTTCCAGCCGGTAGGGCTGCATCAGGTCCAGCGGCCGCAAAATGCCGTACAGGCCGGACAGCATGCGCAGATGCTGTTGGGCGAAGTCGAAGTCGGCTTCGCTGAAATCCTCAGCCTGCATGCCGGTGTAGACGTCGCCTTTGAATGCCAGCAGCGCCTGCTTGCTGTTCTCGGTCGTGAAATCATCACTGTAGCTGCCGAAGCGGGCGACATTCAGCGCGGCCAGCTTGTCGGACAAGGACATCAGCTTGGCGATGTCCTGGGGGGACTTGTCCCGGAGCACGTCGATCAGCTCCCGGCTGTGCTCCAGATAGCGTGGCAGGGAATGGCGCTCGGTGGCCGGGGCTGTCTCGTAATCCAGGGTCTTGGCAGGGGAAATCACCATCAGCATGGCTAGGGCTCCTTGAAATGCAATGCCCGTCATTATGCCGCAAGCGAGACGCGAAGGCTGCTTATGGTGCCGATAAAGCCAGTCAATGGAACGGGCCGGGCAGGGGTGCCCGACCCGATTGGGTCACAGGTGGGTTTCGGCGTATTCCGCCAGCACGGAGCGTGGTACGCCCTGCAGGTGGATATGCACGCCATGGGGGAAGTCTTTGAAGCACTCGGTCAGATAGGTCAGCCCCGAGCTGGTGGCGTTCAGATAGGGCGTATCGATCTGTGCCAGGTTGCCCAGACAGACCACCTTGGAGCCGGCACCGGCGCGGGTAATGATGGTCTTGATCTGGTGCGGGGTGAGGTTCTGGCTCTCGTCGATCAGGATAAAGCTCTGCTGGAAGCTGCGCCCGCGGATGTAGTTCAGCGACTTGAACTGCAAGGGTACCCGGTCGAGGATGTATTCCACGCTGCCATGGGTGCACTCATCATCCATATGCAGAGCTTCGAGGTTGTCGGTGATTGCCCCCAGCCAAGGCTCCATCTTCTCCTTCTCGGTGCCCGGCAGAAAACCGATATCCTCGTCCAGCCCCTGGGTGCTGCGGGTGGCAATGATGCGCCGGTAGGTCTTGCTGACCATGGTCTGCTCGATGGCCGCGGCCAGCGCCAGGATAGTCTTGCCCGAGCCGGCAGCGCCGGTGAGGTTGACCAGATGAATATCCGGGTCCAGCAGCGCGTGCATGGCCAGTGCCTGGAACAGATCACGTGGCCGCAGCCCCCAGGCTTCCTGATGCATCAGCGGCTCGCGGTGCATGTCCAGCAATCGCAGATCCCGCCCATCGACTGCCTTGACCTGACCGACGAAGCCCTGCTCATCGATGATGAAATCATTGATATGCAGGGCCGGCAGGTTGTCGGTGAGTTGAACATCATGCAATGTCTGGCCGGTAAGCTGGCTAGTTTCCACTTTGCTGGCGCGATCCCAGAACGAGCCCTCGATCTGGTGGTAACCGCGGGCCAGCAGGCTGATGTCATCCAGCAGTTGGTCGGTATGGTAGTCCTCAGCGTCGATACCGCAGGCTCGGGCCTTGAGGCGCATGTTGATGTCTTTCGATACCAACGCAATGCGGTTGTCCGGATGGCGTATCTGCAATTGGCAAAGCTGGTTGATGATCTTGTTGTCGTTGAGATCGTTGGGCAGGCAGTGAGCGGGGAGAGGTGCCTTGTCCATCAGGATGGCGAGAGTGCCGTTGGGTTTCAGTTTGCCGCGTTGGATGGGAACGCCTGATTCGACCAGTTCGGGTGGTGCATCGGCCAGGGTCTGGTCGATCAGTCGGATTGCCTGGCGGCAGTCCGCTGCGGTGCTGGTCTTGCCGGATTTGAGCTTATCGAGTTCTTCAAGGACGGTCATCGGGATGATGACGTGGTGTTCTTCGAAATTGAGCAGTGCGTTGGGGTCGTGGATGAGAACGTTGGTATCAAGTACGTAGAAGGTGTGTCGGGTCGCTCCGCACGCTTCCATGGGCTATTACCTCGCAATGGTCGCAGTCACGAGACTGGATCAGGCGCCGGTCCGCACCTGGCAGTCCGCAAGGCCGACTCGCATTACCTGGCGGTATCAATGGATCACTGCCAAGCATCGGTCGGTTAATTGAGGTATAGCGCAAATCATGTGACAGCAACAAGCGTCATGGCGCAGAAAAATGACAGTTTTTGACTGGCGGGGCGGGGCGATGGCTCGCCCCGGCTCTTGCATTGCGCGTCAACGACGGTCCCGTCGGCCATCCCGGCGGTTGCTCGAACGCTTGCGGTTGGCTGCCGCCGCAGCGGCCTGTTCGGCTTCGTTGGCGTCGCTGGCGGCTTTCTCCTCCGCGGTGCGCTGAAGCTTGGGCACGGGCTTGAGGTAGATCTCCTCCGGTGGGATGCAATCGAGCTTGCCGCCCAGCAACTCCTCGATCGGCGGCAGCTGGAAGGCGTCATCTTCACCGGCGAAGCTGATGGACGTGCCCTTGGCGCCGGCGCGACCGGTACGACCGATGCGGTGTACGTAGTCTTCCGGATCGTCCGGCAGGGTGTAGTTGATCACATGGCTGATGCCATCGATATGGATGCCACGGCCGGCCACATCGGTAGCGACCAGTACCCGCAGCTTGCCCTCGCGGAAGTTCTCCAGGGTGCGTACCCGCTTGTTCTGTGGCACATCGCCGGAGAGCTGGGCGGCATTCACGCCATCGCGGACCAGGCGCTCCTGGATGCGGCGCACTTCATCCTTGCGGTTGGCGAAGACCATGACCCGTTCCAGTTCGAGCTGGGTAACCAGGTTGAACAGCAGCTTGTACTTGTCACTGCCGCTCACGGCATAGACCTTCTGCGTGATGTTCTCCGAAGCGGGCCGTTCCGGCTCGATTTCGACGATGGCCGAGTCGACCGTCCATTGCTGCGCCAGGTTCATGACGTCATCGCTGAAGGTGGCGGAGAACAGCAGCGTCTGGCGGTCGCCCTTGCGCGGAGTCTGGCGGATGATCTGCCGCACCTGGGGAATGAAGCCCATATCCAGCATGCGGTCGGCTTCATCGAGTACCAGCACCTCGACCAGATCCAGGTGCACTTCACCGCGGTTGCAGAAGTCCAGCAACCGGCCGGGGGTGGCCACCAGAATGTCGCAGTACTTGCGTTCCAGCTGCTTGAGCTGCTTGTCGTAATCCATGCCGCCGACAAAGCCCATGACATTCAGGCCGCAGTGCTTGGTCAGCCCTTCGGCGTCGCTGGCAATCTGCATGACCAATTCGCGGGTCGGGGCGATGATCAGCGCCCGGGGCTCACCCATGAAACGCTCATCCGGTGGCGGGGTTTCCAGCAACTGGGTGATGGTGGAAATCAGGAACGCCGCAGTCTTGCCGGTACCGGTCTGGGCACGGCCAATGGCATCGTGGCCGAGCAGGGTGTTGCCCAGCACTTCGGCCTGGATCGCGGTGCAATAACTGAAGCCCTGGTCCTGAATGGCGCGCATCAGGCTGTCAGGCAGCGGGAAGTCATGAAAGCGCGTCTTGCCCTCGGCCGGTTCGACCGCGAAATCCGCAAGCGTCCAGGGTTTGGCTGGCGGCGGGGTGGCGCGCGGTTTGCTCTGGCGGCTGCGCTTGGGGCGGGCTTCACGCTGGTCCTGCTGGGCTGCGGCAGGCGGCGTCGGCGGCTCGGGAGCCGGGCGTATCGGTGCGGCCGCCGGCTCGATATGCGTCTCATGGTGCGGAGCCGGTGTCTTGCCCGGCTTGAACAGTTTTTTCAGTGCCTTTAGCACAATCGTCTCTCGATGTGATATGGGATCACCGAGCAGTGTAAAGGAAGCTCTGAAAAACTACTATGCGCAGCGGTATTGCCGCCCGGTCAGAGTCCCAGGCGGCTGACCAGCCAGGCGCGGATATCACTGATCTCTTGCGGGCACACTTCATGGGCCATGGGATAGCTGTGCCATTGAGTGGCATATCCCGCCTGCTGCAGCAGGTCGTGGGCGCTGCGGCCCATCTCCGGTTGCAGGATGTCGTCATACAGGCCATGGGCAAAGAATGCATTCAGCTTCGGACCCTGGTGGTCGGTCAGCAGCTGTTGGAGGGTGGGGCCATAGGTCGACAGCGCCATGATGCCACCCAGCGGCAGCCCACTTTCCAGCGCGGTATGCATGATCACCGCGCCGCCCTGGGAAAAGCCGGCCAGAATGATACGCTCGGCAGCGATGCCGGCAGTGATCTGTTCATCGATCAGCCCGCGCACCATGGCTACGGATTCGGCCAGTTGCGCCATGTTCATCACCCGCTGGGGTGTCACCGCGAGAATGTCGAACCAGCACGGCATGGGATAGCCACCGTTGATGGTCACCGGGCGGGTCGGTGCCTGGGGAAAGATGAAGCGCACCCGGTGATCGGTCGGCAATTCCAGCGCCTTGACCACCGGCACGAAATCGTACCGATCCGCGCCCAGGCCGTGCAGCCAGATAACGCAGGCATCGGCCGGCTGGGGAGATTCGATGATCAGGGCTTGGTTGGACATGATGTTCCTCAGGTTTATCAGGCGCGCGACATGAACTTGCCGCTTTCGGTATTGATGCGGACCACTTCGCCGGTTTCCAGGTATTCCGGAATCTGGATTTCCAGGCCGCTGGCGAAACGGGCGGTCTTGGTACGGGCGCTGGCGGAGGAGCCCTTGATCGCCGGGGGCGTTTCCTCGATGGCCATTTCCACTACTGCCGGCAGCTCCACACCCACCAGATTGCCTTCCACTACCAGACCGTAGAGGCCCGGAATGCCATCATGCAGATAAGGAATCTGTTCCTCAAGGGCATCGGCGTTCAGGGTGAACTGGGTAAAGTCCTCGTTATCCATGAAGGTGTAGCCGTCCATATCCTGGTAGAGAAACTGCACCGCGCGCTTCTGGAAGTCGATGGGCGCGAGGAAGTCATCGCCGGTCAGGCTCTGTTCCAGCTTCTGTTTGGTCTGCGCATGGTTGAAACGCACCTTGTACAGGGTCGTGCCGCTGCGTGAAGAGGGACTCTTCACGTCGATCTGGGACACGATATACGGCTGATTATTGATCTGGACGATCTGGCCTTTCTTCAGTTCGGCGGCTTTTGGCATCGGTCATGCTCGGTGGGCGGGGAAAACGCTATTGTGCGTTTTTCCCCGATTGGCGCGCAAGCTGCGACTCATCCCTTGTCGATGCTGATCAGTCGCTCCAGACCTTCATTGGTGCGCAGGTTGACATCCACCTGCCGGGTGGCGATCTCGATGTCGTTCTCGGCAAACAGGCGGTCGATTTCGCGGTTGGTTTCATCGATGGTCAGGTTGCGGTCGATCAACTGTCGCACGTGCATGCGCAGCTCGTGATCCAGGCGGTTGTCATTGAAGCCGAGGAACAGCACCATCGGCTCCGGCTCGTCCAGAACCCGGGGGTTGTCTTCGGCAATCTGCAACAGCAGGCGGCGCACCAGGGTGACATCCGAGCCATAGGCGACGGCAATCTTCACCGTGACCATGGTGATGGTATCGGACAGTGACCAGTTGATCAGATGTTCGGTAACGAAGGTCTTGTTGGGGACAATGATTTCCTTGCGATCGAAATCGATGATGGTGGTGGCGCGGATGCGGATGCGGTTGACCGTGCCCGACAGGTTGCCGATGGTTACCACATCGCCGATGCGCACCGGCCGCTCGAAAAGGATGATCAGCCCCGAGACGAAGTTGGCGAAGATCTCCTGCAGGCCGAAACCCAGCCCCACCCCGAGCGCTGCCACCAGCCACTGCAGCTTGTTCCAGCTGACGCCCAGGGTGGCCAGGCAACCGATGATGCCGACGCTGACGATGATATAGCTCAGCAGCGTGGTTATGGCGTAACTGCTGCCCTGGCGCAGCTCCATGCGCGATAGCACCAGTATCTCCAGCAGTCCGGGCAGGTTGCGGGCCAGCATGACGGTCAGAATGACGATAATGACCGCGCCCAGCAGGTCGCCGGCGCTGAGTGGCGCCATCAGCGGATTGTCCGCGGTGCCGCTGTTGTATTCCCAGAGGGTGATGGACTCCAGATAGGAAGCGGCGCTGAGCAAGTCGGACCAGACCAGATACACCAGTACGCCGAACAGCACCAGCAGGCCCAGACGGGCCAGACGCAACGACTGCTGATTGATCTGCTCCAGCTTGAGTTCAGGTATCTCCACCGGTGTTTCATGCTCGGCGCCATTGGCCTGTTCCTCGGCCTGGCGTTTGCTGATGGCCCGCTGGTAGGCGAGGTGACGCCCAGCCACACCCAGATTGCGCACCACAATGCCCTGCAGCAATATCCAGGCGGCGATCAGGTACAGGGTATCGATCATCCGGTCCGCCAGGCGGATGGCGGTGAAGTGATAGCCCCAGATGGTCATCCCGGCCAGCACCAGCGGCAGCAGGATGAGGATCAGCGAGGCACCGAAATGGAAGATCCGCGAATTGTTCAGCGGCTCGCTCCGGCGCATCAGGCGTCCGACCAGCAGGCTGAACAGCGACAGGGTGATGATCATCACCACTCGGCCCACCACATCCTTGTCCAGATGCTCCGGGTTGGTGGACCCCAGGCTGATGATCAGCACCATCGGCAACAGTACCCAGGCCAGGTGGCGGGTCAGCTTGCGCAGGCGCGCGACCTTGATGGCGGACCAGCGGAAATGGCGGATGGTAATGCCCTGTGGGTCGAACAGGCGATACATCAGGTGCAGCGCGAACCAGCTAACCGAGAGCTGCAACAACGCCCGCCCCAGCCTGGGCATGGCGGGGGTATCACCGAACACCAGGCCGAAGCCGGCGCCGCCCAGCAGGATAGGCAGCGGCAATACCGAGACCGCCGTCAGCAGCAGAGCGAGGGGCGTGGTGCGTTGGCTGTCGAGCCGGTAGTGGCCGACTTCTCCATGAAGCTGATTCAGGCGGTTGACCAGGCGCTTGCGCAATAGCAATGGAATGCTGGCCACGGCCAGTAGCAGGGCGAGCCAGCCGGGGTGATCCCAGAGCGTCAACAGCAGCAGCTTTATCTGCGCCAGCGGCTGCAGATTCTGTAATTGGGACAATATCTGTTGTGGCAGGTTGAGCAGCCACTCGCGGTTGATCGGCGGATTGCTGGCCACCCAGAACAACTGATCATCGATGGTTTGTCGCAGCTTGGTGCTGAGTTGCTGCAGCTGGTTTTCGCTGATCTGCAGGGCGATGGCTTCACCCAGCAGGGTATTGATATGGACGCTGAGTTGTTCGACCAGGGTTCCCCGGCTGCGGATCAGCTGCAGCAGGTCGTCGCGCAACTCGTCCCGCTGGGCCTCAGGCAATTGATTCAGTAGCCGGGTGAGATAGGCGTCCTGATTGCGCAACTGTTCGCGCAGCTGGTTGATCTCGAACTGGCGCAGGCGCATGTCCGCTACCGAGTCGGCGAGGGTGCGGTCGATCTGCACCGCCGGCAGCGCCTGCTTTTCCTGATGCAGGATACGCGACAGGAGCACGCTGCCCTCCAGTACGCTGATCTGCTGGTCCAGAGCGCTTTCCTGCTGGGTGAGCTGATCGATCTGCTGGGTCGTCTGGATATTGCGGCGCGACAGGGTACTGATTCGATTCGATGATGCGAGCAGCTCCTCGCTGATCCGCTGATTGATCAGGCTCTGCTCGTGCAGCAACTGGTGGTTGCTGATCTGCTGTGATTCGGCGGTTGTATCGCTGATCACCTGTTCCGACAAGCTGCGGCGCTTCTCGTCAATCACGTCCTGCAGGACATTGATTTCCTTATCGATGTTGCCGAGTTCGGCGAGCAGGTGGCGGCGCTTGCCGTTGGCCAGCTCCAACAGCGTATTGTTCGCCGACAACTGCTGGCGCAGCAGCGCGCTGGATTGTTCCAGGCTGACCAGTTCGGCCTCCGCCGCCTCGATTCGGGCCTGGTTGAGCTGGTTCTGCGGCTGGCGTTGCAGTTGGCGCAATTGCTCGTTGAGCTCATTGGTCCGCGCCTGGTTGGCGGAAATCCGGCTCTGGGTTTTTTCCGGGCGGGTTTCGGCGGCGATCAGTTCACTGTTGACGGCCGTCAGCTCGTTCTGCCAGTCATACATCCGGGCGACCTGATCGCCCAGGGTGGCATCCAGGGTCTGCAGCGTGCCGGCGGCAAACCGCTGGCGCAGGCGCTCTTCATTGACTGGACCCAGGGCTTCGGTCTGTTGATTCAGCCGGCGCAGCTCTTCCGGCGCGTCGTCCAGAGTCGCCTGCAGCTCGGTCTGTTGCTCGCGCAGTGACTCGGTTCGTTGCAGTGAGGTCAGTGTCTGCTGCCAGGCTTCCTGCAACTGCTGCTGCTCGGCGGCGGACTTGCCGCTGTCGGGTAGGGCAGCGATAGCCTGCTGCAGGCGTTCGACGGGATTGGCACCGTCCTCGCTGTCCTGCGCATGGGCCAAGGGCAGGGCCCAGAACAGGCACGCGAGCAGAATCAATGGCAACAGGTGGAGGCGTGGCATGATAATGATAATCCGCGATGAACAAAGGGAAGCTTAGTCCCGAGTGCGTGCCAATGAAAGCAGCACCAAGGAACGACGCCTCGGACAATGCGGGTCAGGGGTTGGTTCAGGAGTGGCTGAGGAAGTGCTTACGTCATCGACGGAACGAAGATGAACATGGGGAGCGGCCCGCGGACCGGTAAAAAGGGTTCCGGCTGATCGGTGTCAGCCGGAACTCGCGCAGAAGCGGATTTAGAACCACCCGTCCTGCATTGCCATGCACGTTTGATCACGCGCATCCAGCAGGTTCAGCTCATGGTGGCAGGCAGGCACTTCCCAGGTCAGGAAGTAGCGCGCCGCCTGCAGCTTGCCCCGGTAGAAGCTCTCGTCAGAGGTATTGCCGCGGGCCAGACCTTCCTCGGCGCGAATCGCCTGCTCCAGCCAGCGCCAGCCGATCACTGCATGACCGAAGACCTTCATGTACAGCGCCGAGTTGGCCAGGGTTTCGTTGAGCTTGCCGCTGCCCAGGTCGGTGAGCAACGCCTGGGTGGTGGTCTGCAGGTGTTGCAGCAATTGCTCAAGCGGCTTGCGCAGTTCCTCCAGCGAGGCGTATTCGCCGGCACGCTGGATGCTGCTTTCGATCAGCCCGATCAATTGGCGTAGGCCAGCGCCCTTGTTCTGGGTCAGCTTGCGGGCCAGCAGGTCCAGCGACTGGATGCCATGGGTGCCTTCGTGGATCGGGTTCAGGCGATTGTCGCGGTAGTACTGTTCCACCGGATATTCGCGGGTATAGCCGTGACCACCGAGGATCTGGATCGCCAGCTCGTTGGCCTTGAGGCAGAACTCCGAGGGCCAGGATTTGACGATCGGGGTCAGCAGGTCCAGTAGTTCATTGGCCAGTTGCCGCTGCTCTTCGGTATTGCCGGTCTTGCCGTCATCCACCAATCGGGCGCAGAACAGGCCCAGATCGAAGGAGCCTTCGACATAGGCTTTCTGCGTCAGCAACATGCGACGGATATCGGCATGCTCGATCAGCGCCACCTGCGGGCTGGTCGGATCCTTGCCATCGGGGTGGCGACCCTGAGGGCGCTCGCGGGCGTAATCCAGCGAGTACAGGTAGCCGGCGTAACCGAGCATGATGGCGCCCATGCCGACGCCGATACGCGCCTCGTTCATCATCTGGAACATGTAGGCCAGGCCCTTGTGCGGCTCGCCGACCAGATAACCCACGCAATTGCCGTTGTCACCGAAGTTCAGTGCGGTGGATGTGGTACCGCGCCAGCCCATCTTGTGGAACAGGCCCGCCAGCACCACATCGTTGCGCTCGCCCAGGCTGCCGTCATCATTGACCAGGAACTTGGGCACGATGAACAGGGAAATACCCTTCACTCCGGGCGGCGCGTCGGGCAGCTTGGCCAGCACCATGTGCACGATGTTTTCCGACAGCGGATGGTCGCCACCGGAAATGAAGATCTTGTTGCCCTTGATGCGGTAGGTGCCGTCGCCAGCCGGCTCGGCACGGGTACGCAGATCGGACAGGGAGGAGCCGGCGTGGGGCTCGGTCAACGCCATGGTGCCAAAGAAACGACCTTCGATCATCGGCTGGAAGAAGCGGCGCTTCTGGTCCTCTGTACCGAACTTGCCGATCAGGTTGCTGGCGCCCATGGTCAGCATCGGGTAGGACGAGGTGGCGATGTTGGCCGCCTGGAAGTGCGCGAAACAGGCGCGCGACAGCAGGTTCGGCAACTGCATGCCGCCTTCCTCGAAGCTGCGCCCGGCGTTCTGGAAACCGGCTTCAATAAAGGCGTCTACCGCCGGCTTGATCTCGGGGATCAGTACCGCTGCGCCGTCTACATACTCCGGCTCGTTTTCGTCGCTCTTGCGGTTGTGCGGGGCGAAGAACTTCTCCGCGATCTGGCGGGCTGTGGCCACGGCGGCATCGAAGGTTTCGCGGTTGTGATCGGCGAAGCGCTCGCGCTGGGTCAGTTCTTCAGCATCCAGCACTTCGTAGAGTTCGAATGCCAGGTTGCGTGGGTCGAGCAGGGTATCGGTCATGGCAGTTGCCCTTGTTGTGTTACCTCGAACTCGCCGTTCCCGGTTGGCTACCGACGTAATGCGCCGAGGTTGCAGATAATGATGTGCCGCAGTGTATGCGGCACATCATCGGTGGGGGAACAGCCATTGATGGGATTGATAAAGCGGAATCAGGAATTTTCAGAACAACCGCAGGGTCGGCTCATCCAGCGCAGCGCGCTGTTCGCGCAGGGTGAGGATCTGATCGGCCCAGTAGCGCTCGCTGGCAAACCAGGGGAAGTGCATGGGAAACGCCGGGTCATCCCAGCGCCGGGCCAGCCAGGCGCTGTAATGGATCAGCCGCAGACTGCGCAGGGATTCGATCAGCGGCAGCTGGCGCGGGTCGAAATCATGGAATTCGTTGTAGCCATCGACCAGTTCCGCCAACTGCGCCTGGCGCTGATCGCGCTCGCCGGACAACATCATCCACAGATCCTGGATCGCCGGGCCCTGGCGGCAGTCATCCATATCCACCATATACAGCAGCTCATCGCGCCACAGCAGGTTGCCGACATGCAGATCACCATGCAGGCGAATGGTCTGGTAGGGGTGCTCGCGGACGATGTCATCAATCCGTGCGAGCAGGTCATCGGCTACCGAGAAGTACGCCGGACGCAGGTTGGCGGGCACGCTGTCATGTTCACGCAGCCAGGCGATGCTGTCATGGCCGAAGTTCTGCACCGTCAATTCGGGGCGGTGATCGAAGGGCCGCATGGCGCCGACTGCATGAAGGCGACCCAGCAGGCGGCCGAGCATCAGCAGGTGGTCGGGGTTATCCAGCTCCGGTGCGCGACCACCGAAGCGCTTGAACAGGCTGAAACGGAAGCCGGCGAATTCGAACAGGGTCTGGCCTTCGACCTGCATCGGCGGAATGACCGGAATGTCCCGTTCGGCCAGTTCCAGAGAGAACTGATGCTCCTCCAGTATCGCCCCGTCGCTCCAGCGGTCCGGGCGGTAGAACTTGGCGATCAGCGGCTGGCCATCCTCGATCCCGATCTGGAACACGCGGTTCTCGTAACTGTTCAGCGTCAGGGTGCGGGCATCGCTGATAAAACCCAGCGACTCCACCGCATCCAGCACGGTATCAGGGGTCAGCAGGGCGAACGGGTGACTCATCGACAATTCCTCTGAGCTCCGGGCGATAGCAGCGCAGGAGAGGCTGCCCGCGTGGAGCTATTCAATTGTCCGCAGCTTACAGGTAATCCCCGGCGCGTTGTAGGCGCGCAGCCATCTACCAAGGAGCTTAGCGGCCAGGCCGCGAACAGGTCGCAGAGAAATGACGCCTGCGCCAGCCACCTATGGGGTGCGCGCCACACACCAGATACTGACACTCGCCGCCCCGGCAGCCAGCAGGGTGCGGCTGGCTTCGTTGATGGTGGTGCCGGTGGTCACAACGTCATCGATCAGCGCGATATGCTTGCCGGCCAGACGTTCGGGTTGGCGGCAGGCAAAGGCATTCTGCAGATTCTGCCGGCGCGCCTGGGCGTCGAGACCTTGCTGGGGCGCTGTCGAGCGCTGGCGCACCAGGGTTTTGCGGTCCAGTGGCAACTTCAGCAGGCGGGCGATCGGGCGAGCCAGTTCCAGTGCCTGGTTGTAGCCCCGTTGCGCCTGGCGGGCGCGGTGCAGTGGCATGGGTATCAGCATATCGGGAAGGGCTAAGCTATGCTCCTGGTAATGATGGACGACTGCCTGGTGCAGCAGGCGGGCGAGCAGCCGGCCATAGGTCAGTTGGTGGTTGTACTTGAAGGCCGGGATCAGGCTGTCGAGCGGAAAGCGGTAGCAGAACGGGGTGATCACCTGGGCGAAAGCGGGTGGCCGTTGCTGACACTGGCCGCATAGCTGGCCCGCCTGGGGTAAGGGTAGTGCACACTGTCGGCAGGCCGGACCCAGCCAGGGAAGATCCGCCAGGCAGCCATTGCACAGACATTCTGATATGCCGGCCGCAGAGCCGAGGCATAACAGGCAACGGTTGAATTGATCAAAATGCGTCCAGTTGTAAACCTTGATGATCATAAGTGGTTGACAGTCTCCCTGCCGTCATTATCATGCCTTGCATAAGAATCCCCACCGACTTCAAGGATATGCCTCGATGACCGCGCCCGTAACCCGCCACGACTGGAAACCGGCAGAAGTGCTGACTCTGCTGCGTCAACCTTTCAATGATCTGCTGTTCCAGGCGCAGACGGTGCATCGCCAGCATTTCGACGCCAACCGGGTGCAGGTTTCCACCTTGCTGTCGATCAAGACCGGGGCCTGCCCCGAGGATTGCAAGTATTGCCCGCAGTCCGGCCACTACAACACCGGCCTGGACAAGGAAAAGCTGCTGGAAGTGCAGAAGGTGCTGGACGAGGCCGCCGCGGCCAAGGCCATCGGCGCGACCCGTTTCTGCATGGGGGCAGCCTGGAAGCATCCTTCCGACAAGGATATGCCCTATGTGCTGCAGATGGTGCGTGGTGTGCGTGAACTGGGTCTCGAAACCTGCATGACCCTGGGCAAACTGACCAAGGAACAGACCGCTGCCTTGGCCGATGCCGGGCTGGATTACTACAACCACAACCTGGACACCTCGCCGGAGTTCTACGGCAACATCATCACTACCCGCACCTACAGCGACCGTCTGCAGACGCTGTCCTACGTGCGCGATGCTGGCATGAAGATCTGTTCTGGCGGGATTCTCGGCATGGGCGAATCGCTGGAGGACCGCGCCGGTCTGTTGATCCAGCTGGCAAACCTGCCGGAGCACCCGGAGAGCGTGCCGATCAACATGCTGGTCAAGGTTGCCGGCACGCCGTTGGAGAACGTCGAGGATATCGACCCCTTCGACTTCATCCGCATGCTTGCCGTCGCGCGGATCATGATGCCCAGGTCCCACGTGCGCCTGTCCGCTGGCCGTGAGCAGATGAACGAGCAGACCCAGGCGCTGGCCTTCTTCGCCGGTGCCAACTCGATCTTCTACGGCGACCGTTTGCTGACCACCAGCAACCCGCAGGCCGAGAAGGACATGCGCCTGTTTGACCGCCTGGGCATCAAGCCCGAAGAGCGCCAGGAACATGATGATGAAGTGCATCAGGCAGCCATCGAGCAGGCGCTGGTCGAGCAGCGCGACAGCCAGATGTTCACCAACGCGGCGGCGGTTTGAACGCCGCTGCGGGCTGCTAGCTATCCGCTTGAACGTGTTTGCCGATAACCGAACCTGACCCTGTGCGGCAAGCTGTTACTGACAGCCTGCCGCCCGCATCTGCGTGAGCCTATGCCTTTCGATCTTTCTTCACGCCTGGCCGAGCGCCGCGCCGCCCACCTCTACCGCCAGCGCCCGTTGCTGACCTCGCCGCAGGACGTGCATATAAGCGTTGATGGTCAGCCGCTGCTGGCTTTCTGCAGCAATGATTACCTGGGCCTGGCCAACCATCCCGAGATCGCCGAGGCGATGGTCGAAGGCGTACGCCGTTGGGGTGTGGGTGGTGGTGCTTCGCACCTGGTGATCGGTCACAGCGAGGCGCATCACCAGCTGGAAGAGGCGCTGGCTGCATTGACCGGTCGGCCGCGGGTGCTGCTGATGTCCAGCGGTTACACCGCCAACCTGGGGGCCATCACTGCGCTGGTCGGGCAGGGCGATACCGTATTGCAGGACCGGCTTAACCATGCCTCGCTGCTGGATGCCGGATTGCTGAGCGGGGCGCGCTTTTCCCGCTATCTGCACAATGATGTGGCGAGTCTGGAGAAGCGCCTGGCCAAGGCCACCGGCAACACACTGGTGGTTACCGACGGCGTGTTCAGCATGGACGGCGACCTGGCCGATCTACCCGCCCTGTGCGCCGCCGCCCGCCAGCGCGATGCCTGGGTCATGGTGGATGATGCCCACGGCTTCGGCTGTCTCGGCGCCACGGGCGCTGGCATAGTCGAGCAATACGGACTGGGCTTGGACGACGTTCAGGTACTGGTCGGCACCCTGGGTAAGGCCTTCGGTACCGCCGGCGCCTTTATCGCGGGCAGCGAAGAGCTGATCGAGACCCTGATCCAGTTTGCCCGACCCTATATCTACACGACCAGCCAGCCTCCGGCTGTGGCCTGGGCAACCTTGAAAAGCCTGCAATTGCTGCGTGATGAGAGCTGGCGCCGGGAGCATCTGGCGCGACTGATTGCGCGTTTTCGTGCCGGCGCCAGTGCGCTGGGGCTGCAACTGATGGACAGCGCCACGCCGATCCAGCCGCTGCTGGTTGGTGACAGTGCGCGGGCCATGCAGTTGTCCGCCGGCCTGCGCGAGCGCGGCATTCTGGTCACCGCCATCCGCCCACCCACAGTGCCGCAGGGCACGGCCCGGTTGCGGGTGACGCTATCGGCGGCGCACAGTGAAGCTGACATCGACCGCCTGCTGGAAGCATTGCAGCAGACCTTGAGCTATTTGCCGGAGATCGAGGCATGAAGAACATCACCCTGCTGCCGGGCTGGGCGCTGGCACCGCAGAATATGCAGCCGCTGCGTGAAGCACTGCTCGAGCGCCTTTCTGATATCAATGTGGACATCCTGCCGCTGCCGGCGATTCAGCTGTCCAGCCTGGAAACCGACCTGAGCAGCCTGGCCCAGCGGATCAAGCCCGGCGTGCTGATCGGCTGGTCACTGGGCGGCATGCTGGCGGTACAACTGCACCGGCGTTTCCCCGAGCACTTCGGACAGGTCGCCACCCTGGCAGCCAACGCCTGCTTCGTCGCGCGCAAGAGCTGGGCGGCGGCCATGTCCACGGAGACCTTCAAGGCTTTCTATAACGATTATCGCGAGGCGCCGGAGAAAACCCTCAAGCGCTTCGGCCTGCTGGTAGCCCAAGGCAGTGCCGACGCCCGGCAGCTGGCAAAGCAGCTGGCCTGGGACAATCAGGACCCCGAGCAGCGTCTGCACGGTCTGGCGGTGCTGGGCATGCTCGACAACCGCGTGGCCTTGAGCAAGCCGACCCAGCCGATGCTGCATTGTCTGGGCGCGCAGGATGCGCTGCTGCCGGAGGCGGCGGCGCAAGATCTTGCCATGTTGCATGAAGGGTCGCGGGTAGCAATCCATTCCCACGCCAGCCATGCCTTGCCGCTGGAACAGCCGCTGTGGCTGGCTGAGGAAATCGCCGGCTGGCTGGAGCGCCAGCATGCCTGAACAGCGGCCAGACAAGCGCCTGGTCGCCGACTCCTTCAGTCGTGCAGCTGCAACGTACGATCAGGCCGCCGCCCTACAGCGCGCGGTGGGCAGTAACCTGCTCGCGCGACTGCCCGCTGAATTTGCGCCGACTGAGCTGGTAGATCTGGGCTGCGGTACCGGTTATTTCAGTCGCGCTCTGCAGGCGCGTTATGGCCAGCAAGTGATCGGTCTTGATCTGGCCGAAGGCATGCTGCGCCACGCCCGGCAAACCAGCCCGCTGATCAGCGGCTGGGTGGCGGCCGACGCCGAAGCCTTGCCGCTGCGGGCGAACTCCCAGGACCTGATCTTTTCCAGCCTGGCGCTGCAATGGTGCCCCGACCTGGCTCGCGTGCTGCACGAAGCCTATCGGGTACTGCGCCCTGGCGGTTGCCTGGCATTCAATACATTGCTTGAAGGCAGCCTGCATGAGCTGCGCACCGCCTGGCGGGCAGTGGATGACTTCGTCCACGTCAACCGCTTCATGCCGGCGGAAGAGCTGCACAGCATTCTTGCGACGGGTGAATTCGGCGATTGGCGCTGTGAGGTCGAAGAGCACCAGTTGTACTACCAGCGCCTCGGTGAACTCACCCAGGAACTCAAGGCGCTGGGCGCGCATAACGTCAACCCTGGCCGCCCCGGTGGGCTGACCGGGCGGGCGCGGCTGCGCCGCCTGACTGACGCCTATGAGCCATTTCGCACTGATCAGGGGCTGCCTGCCAGCTGGCAGGTGGCGCAGATTCTCATGTTCAAACCCGCATGAAACGGAGACCCGACATGCCCCAGCGTTATTTCATCACCGGCACCGATACCGAAATCGGCAAGACCACCATCGCCGCCGGGTTGCTGCACGCAGCGCGGCAGCGCGGCTTGACCACCGCCGCGGTGAAACCGGTCGCAGCAGGTTGTGAAGTCACGCCGGAAGGTTTGCGCAACGACGACGCCCTGGCCTTGCAGGCCGAATGCTCGCCGCCGCTGGATTACGCTGCGCTCAACCCGGTAGCACTGGCGCCGCCGATCGCGCCGCATATCGCTGCCCGGGAAGCAGGGCTCCAGCTTTCCGCTAGCCGGCTCGCTGATGCCTGTTTCCGGGTCTTCGAGCGTGGTGCCGACCTGACATTGGTGGAAGGGGCTGGCGGCTGGCGAGTGCCGCTGAACGATGACCAGACTCTGGCCGATCTGGCCCAGGAGCTGGGCGAGCCGGTAATCCTGGTGGTGGGCTTGCGCCTGGGGTGCATAAATCATGCGCTGCTGACCGCCGAGGCAATCGCCGCCGACGGTCTGCGGCTGGCCGGCTGGGTGGCCAACCAGGTCGATCCGCAGATGGATCGCCAGCAACATAATCTGGAAACGCTCAAGGCGATGCTGTCGGCGCCCTGTCTGGGAGTAGTGCCGCGGGTGAAAGGGGGGCGGCCGGCGGAAATTGCCAAATACCTCGCACTGGATACGCTGCTCGAGCCGACCGCCGGTCTGTCATCCTGAAACGACATGTGCTTGAATGGGCATATTGCCACTATGTGAGCTTATGCCATGGCCTCGCTCGATCTACTTTCCTCCGGCTTTGACGCCGTACGTCAGGGTCAGTACCGCGCCAATACCGCCGCCGCAGAGATCGCCCGCGCCGGCGCGCCGATCAGCGCATCGGCGGCCGCCACCATTCCCCTGCAACCCGCCACCGGCCAGCCGGCGGCGACCACTCAGGTCGACAGCAACCGGCCGGTGAATCTGGCCAACAGCCTGGTCGAACTGCAGCAGGCGCAACGGGAAGTCGAGGCGGGTGCCTCGGTTATCGATACCGCCGATGAAGTGCTGGGTACGCTGATCGACATCCGGGCTTGACCGGTTTTCCCGGGCGTTATCCAACAGGCTGTTCGCGAGTAAGCCCGCTCCCACAATAGGATTCCTGATAATGGCTGAGCACCCGCTCGACCAGCGGAGTGCCTGAAATATCTTTCATCGAGCTGGTGCTCGACGCCCCCCAGGAATGCTGCGCTGCATAACGCACACGCCCGATCCCAACTCTGCGACCTTTACTGCTAATCTCGAACTTCACCATGTTCCCCGGTTTTTCATCCGGCGGGGCTTGACATTGCTGTGGCTGAAACGTAAGTTTCAAACACGCGTTTGAATGGGCCCTGTGGCTCGTCGCCGTCCCGAATCCTGAAATAATCGTTGAGGTCAGTACCATGCCAGAATACAAGGCTCCCCTGCGTGACATCCGTTTTGTTCGCGACGAAGTACTGGGTTATGAAGAACATTACAGCAGTCTGCCGGGATGCGAAGATGCTACTCCCGACATGGTCAGTGCCATTCTCGAGGAAGGTGCCAAATTCTGTGAACAGGTCATCGCCCCGCTGAACCGCGTCGGTGACACCGAAGGCTGCACCTGGTCTCCCGAGGGCGTGAAGACGCCGACCGGCTTCAAGGAAGCCTACGAGCAGTTCGTCGAAGGCGGCTGGCCGAGCCTGTCGCTGGACCCTGAGTACGGCGGCCAGGGCCTGCCCGACTCCCTGGGACTGGCCGTCAGTGAAATGGTTGGCCAGGCCAACTGGTCCTGGGGCATGTACCCCGGCCTGTCCCACGGCGCGATGAACACCATCGAAGCCCACGGCACCGACGAGCAGAAGCAGGTCTACCTGACCAAGCTGGTATCCGGCCAGTGGACCGGCACCATGTGCCTGACCGAACCCCATTGCGGCACCGACCTGGGCATGCTGCGCACCAAGGCCGAGCCGGCCAGCGATGGCAGCTACAAGATTTCCGGTACCAAGATCTTCATCTCCTCCGGTGAGCATGACATGGCCGAGAACATCGTCCACATCGTACTCGCTCGCCTGCCCGATGCTCCGGCCGGCACCAAGGGTATTTCCCTGTTCATCGTGCCCAAGGTTCTGCCGAACGCTGCTGGCGAAAACGGCGAGCGTAACGGTGTCAGCTGCGGTTCGCTAGAACACAAGATGGGTATCCACGGTAACGCCACCTGCGTGATGAACTTCGACGGCGCCACCGGCTTTTTGATCGGGCCGCCGAACAAAGGCCTGAACTGCATGTTCACCTTCATGAACACCGCACGCCTGGGCACCGCACTGCAGGGCCTGGCCCATGCCGAAGTCGCCTTCCAGGGTGGCATCAAGTACGCCCGTGAGCGTCTGCAAATGCGTGCTCTGACCGGCCCGAAAGCCCCGGAAAAGCCCGCCGACCCGATCATCGTGCATCCGGACGTGCGCCGCATGCTGCTGACCATGAAAGCCTTCGCCGAAGGCAACCGCGCCATGGTGTACTTCGCTGCCCAGCAGGTCGACATCATCAAGCGCAGCACCGACGAAGAGCAGAAGAAGCACGCCGATTCCCTGCTGGCCTTCCTGACCCCGATCGCCAAGGCGTTCATGACCGAAGTCGGCTTCGAAGCGGCCAACCACGGTGTGCAGATCTACGGTGGCCACGGCTTTATTTCCGAGTGGGGCATGGAGCAGAACGTGCGTGATTCGCGCATCTCCATGCTGTACGAAGGCACCACCGGTATCCAGGCGCTGGACCTGCTGGGCCGCAAAGTACTGATGACTCAGGGCGCGACCCTGCAGAACTTCACCAAGATCGTGCACAAGTTCTGCAAAGGCCAGGAAGGCAACGAGACCATTCAGGAATTCGTCGGCCCGCTGGCAACCCTGAACAAGGAATGGGCTGACCTGACCATGAAGGTCGGCATGGCTGCCATGAAGGACCGCGAGATGGTCGGTGCCGCCTCGGTGGATTACCTGATGTACTCCGGTTACGTCTGCCTGGCCTACTTCTGGGCCGACATGGCTCGCGTAGCTGCCGAGAAACTGGCTTCCGGCGAAGGCGATGCTGCCTTCTACAAGGCCAAGCTGCAGACCGCGCGTTTCTACTACCAGCGCATCCTGCCGCGTACCCGCACCCACGTTGAAGCCATGCTGTCCGGTTCTGCGAACCTGATGGACATGGACGAAGAGAGCTTCTCGCTGGGCTACTGATAGCCTCGCGTTGAGTGATCTGCGAAGCCGCTCCCGGTTGCCGGGGGCGGCTTTTTTGTTGTGTGGTGCGGCTGGTTCTGTGTCGGTGCATAGCCGGCTGGCCCTGACCGGACCCGCTCGAGCCGTCCATGGGCGCTCGTGTGGTGGCCTTCCCTGGCCACCACACGGTCCAGTCAGGGCCAGCCGGCTACGCACTTGCCAACTATATGCACGCTGATAGATTTTTTACGTCATTAGTGACAGGGCGACGGGTTATCCAGACTTGCTTTTGCTTTTACCAGCAGCAGCTTCGATGTAGGTAAGGGCTGAGCCGGTGGAGGTAGTGCGGACCGTCGATTGCCATGGATGGCAATCGCGAGCCTACATGGATGTATTCACGGCGTGTCCGCATTGCCTCCACCGGCTCGGCCCCACCCCGCAAGCCGCCCCAAGCCATCAACGAACAATCGACTAAACGCTATCCCACGCCAACCGCACCCCACTGAACTGCCACCGCGCCCATGCCGGAAAGAAGTTGCGATACGAAGCCCGGCTATGTCCTGTTGGCGTGGCCAGCGAGCCGCCGCGCAGGACCATCTGGTTGATCATGAACTTGCCGTTGTATTCGCCAACCGCTCCCGCAGCGGGCTGGAAGCCGGGGTAGGGCAGGTAGGCGCTGTTGCACCATTGCCAGACCTCGTCGAACAGACCTTCCAGCCGCTGTTCCTCGGAAGCGGCATATTCCCATTCCGCTTCGGTAGGCAGGCGAGCGCCGGCCCAGCGGGCGTAGGCATCCGCTTCATAGAAGCTCACATGGCTGAGGGTCGCATCTTCATTCAGCGGCTGCAGCCCGTGCAGGGTAAAGACCTGCCAGCCGGCGTCGTGGTGTTGCCAGTACAACGGAGCGTGCCAGCCTTCGCTGCAAACCTGATCCCAGCCGTCGGACAGCCACAACTCGGAGCGCTGATAGCCGCCGTCACGGATAAAGGCCAGGTACTCGCCGTTGGTCACATTGCGGCTGGCCAGGGAAAACGGCTCCAGCCAGACGCGGTGGCGCGGCAATTCGTTGTCATAACAGAACCCGCGGCCGGCATGACCAATATCCACCAGACCACCGTTGCAGTGCAGCCGCTCAGCGGTTGCACCAGAGCCTGCACGTTGATCATCACCGGTCTCCCGCCATGCCGGAAACAACGGATTACGGGAAAAGTGGTGTTTCAAATCGGTCAGCATCAACTCCTGATGCTGCTGCTCGTGATTCAGACCCAGCTCGACCAGTGCGACCTGCTCGGCAGGCATATCCGCTGCGGCGAGGGCTTGTTGCATGTGCTGATCGACATGGCAGCGATAGGCCAACACCTGCTCCAGCGTAGGCCGTGACAGCATCCCTCGTTCCGGTCGTGCGTGGCGGTCACCAACGCCGACATAGTAGGAATTGAACAGCACCTTGAAAGCGGGATCGAAGGGCGCTGGTGGCTGGGCCAGTGCCGCCAGGATGAACGTCTCGAAAAACCAGCTGGTATGGGCCAGATGCCATTTGAGCGGACTGGCTTCGGCGATGGATTGCAGTTGGCAATCCTCCGGCGTCAGCCCTTCGATCAGGTTCAGGCTGCGGTCGCGCACCTGACGGTAGCGGGACAGCAGCACGGCGGCTTCGGTGTGGGGTGGTTGCTGGGTCATCTCAAGACTCCGCCAGAAACACACCGAACCATTGCTGCGGATCGGTCCACAGGTGCTGACAATGGAACCCGGCCTCGGCCAGCAGGGCGCTGAAGCCATCGGTGGTGTATTTATGCGAATACTCGGTGAGGATATATTCGCCCCTGTGGAAGTGCCGCTCGGTGTGGCCCAGCCGAACACGATGCGGGTGTTTTGCTACCAGACGCATCTCGATCCGATTCTGCTCGCGGTCATAGACTGCCTGATGGACGAAGTTGGCCGGTTCGAAATCGGCATGCAACAGCTGGTTGACCATGCTCAGCACGTTCAGATTGAACGCGGCGGTCACGCCCTCGGCGTCATCATAGGCCGCTTCCAGAATAGGGCTGGGTTTCACCAGGTCGATGCCGATCAGTAGTTGCCCGCGAGCACCGCACTGCTGACGAATGCAGCGCAACAGGCGCAAAGCATCGGGGCGGGTGAAGTTGCCGATTGATGAGCCGGGATAGAAGAACACCGGCGGACTGGCGCGGTCTTCGGCAAGCAATTCGGCCAGATCGAGACGACGGGTGAAATCGCTGACTACGCCGATGCATTCCAACTCCGGATGATCATGGGCAATATCGGCCAGACAGCTTTGCAGAAAGTCGCCGGCAATATCGACGCCGATCAGCCTGGCCGGAGCGATATGTTGCAGCCAGCGGCGTGACTTGCTGCAGTCGCCGCAGCCCAGGTCAATCCATTGGGCGTGATTGACCAGCGCCAAGCTGATGTCATCCGCGCAGCGCTCGAAAATCGCCGCCTCGGTGCGGGTCGGGTAGTACTCCTCAAGCTCGCAGATGCGGGTAAACAGCTCGCAGCCGGTGTCATCGTAGAAGTATTTTGGATTGATGCGTGCCTGGGGTTGCAGGAGCCCATCGAGCAACTGCTGATATTCATTGTCGTGATCAGGCGGTAGCAGGTTTTCCAGGCGGGGGAGTGGCGTGGCGATATTCACGGCAGGTCCTGTGGCTTGATGTTCTATTTGAACCTAGCACATCAGCCACAGATCGCCATTACATGCTGCCGCGGGTTATTCCGCGTTTTCGACGACCTCACGGATCAGCTTGAACAGTTTGCGCGAGGCGGCCGGCGGCTTGCCTTCGGCTGCTTCCTTGCTGGCCTGACGCACCAATTGGCGGATGGTTTGCCGGTCGGCATCGGGGTAGGCTTCCATGAAGGCCTGCTGTTCGTCCGGCTTGCCAGTCAGCAGCCGGTCGCGCCAACGCTCCATTTGATGGAAGAACTGGGCATGGGCCTGGCTGCTGCTGTCGAGTCGGGCGAGGTACGCCTCGATTGCTTCCACATCTTGATCCCGCATCAGCTTGCCGACGAAGCTGAGGTGCCGCTTCAGCGCGCCTCGGGCGGTGTGGCGGTGGGCCTCGTCCAACGCCTTGCGCATCTCATCGGTGAGGTTGAGCTTTTCCAGCTGGTGAGGCTTGAGTTCGGTCAGTCGGCGCCCGAGCTCCTGCATGGCGTGCATTTCGCGTTTGACCTGACTCTTGCTCTTCTCATCATCCAGCTCGTCATTGTCGTGTTCTTCAGGAAAATCTGTCATGGTTTGCTGCCCGTTCACCGGTTCTGTTCAAGGCGTCATGATACCCGTTCACAGGGCGGCTGTCCGGGGTACAATGGCCGCCTACAAGGAGATCACATGACCGAACAGCTTCCTGTCCAGCACGATGACGACCCCAGCGCCCTATGCCAGCAGCTCGAGCAGCGCGTGGCATTCATTCTCGATGAGGCCCGTCGGCAAGGTGCTTCGGCCTGCGAGGTGGCGGTCAGTCAGAACACTGGCTTGTCCGTTGGCGTGCGCCGCGGTGAAGTTGAAACGGTGGAACTGAACCGGGACCGGGGCTTCGGCATCAGCCTGTATCTGGGCCAGCGCAAGGGCTCGGCCAGTACCTCGGATACGTCCGACGAGGCGATTCGCTCGGCGGTCGAGGCGGCCCTGGCGATCGCTCGCAATACCTCACCTGACAGTTATTCCGGCCTGGCCGATGCCGCACTGATGGCGAGGGATATCCCGGACCTGGATCTGTATCATCCCTGGGCGCTGGATGCTGATGCGGCCATCGAGCGGGCATTGAGCTGCGAGGCGGCGGCGTTGGCAATGGATCCGCGGTTGAGCAGTGACAGCGCCAACCTCAGCAGCCAGCAGGGTTGTCGGGTCTACGGCAACAGCCACGGTTTCATCGGCAGCTCGCTGGGAACCCGGCACAGCGCCTCGGCGGTCCTGATCGTCAATACTGAAGACGGTATGCAGCGTGACTACTGGTATACGGTGGATCGCAAGGCCGAGCGGCTGCTGGGCCCGCAAGCCCTGGGGCAGAAGGCTGCTGAGCGGGCACTGGCACGGCTGGGCGCCAAGCCGGTGAAAACCGCCAAGGTGCCGGTACTGTTTGCCGCTGATCAGGCGGCCGGTCTGCTTGGCAGTCTGGTCGGATCGATTTCCGGCGGCGCGGTTTACCGTCAGTCCACCTTCCTGCTGGATGCCATGGGTACTCAGGTATTTCCCGAGTGGGTCACCATCGATGAGCGTCCACACCTGCTGCAGGCGCTGGGCAGTGCCGGTTTCGACGGCGACGGCCTGGCGACCCGAGCGCAGAGCTTCATTCAGCAGGGCGTGTTGCAGAGCTGGGTGCTGAGCACCTACTCGGCCCGCCGGCTGAAGCTGGCCAGTACCGCCAATGCTGGCGGTGTGCATAACCTGCATATCAATGCCAACGCCGGTGACCTGCCGGCGCTGCTGCGGGAAATGGGCACTGGCCTGCTGGTCACCGAGCTGATGGGGCAGGGCGTCAATGGCGTTACTGGCGACTATTCACGCGGAGCCGGTGGTTTCTGGGTGGAAAACGGCGTGATCAGTCACCCGGTGCGGGAAGTGACCATCGCCGGCAACCTGAAGGACATGTTCGCCAACCTGCGCTGCGTCGGCTCGGATATCGAGCGTCGCGGCAACTACCTGACCGGCAGCTGGCTGGTGGATGGCATGACGGTGGGCGGGGCGTAGAGTCAGTCTTTAACGCCTGTTAGCGGGTTTGCCTGCTGACAGGCCCTGGCTGCGCTACTCGCCTTCACCAAAGTAATCATTGATCAGCCCGATCAGTTCCGCCATGGCCTGTTCGGCATGCTCGCCTTCACAACTGATGCAGATCTCGCTGCCCTTGCTGGCGGCCAGCATCATCACTTGCATGATGCTCTTGCCGTCGACCATCTGCTGCTCGTCACCACCGACCCTGACGCTGCACTCGTGCTGCTTGGCCACATTGACAAACTTGGCGGCTGCCCGGGCATGCAGGCCGAGTTTGTTGATGATGCGCACGCGTTCGGTCAGTTGGGTCATGGCAGGTCCCGGTGGCGGATGAGCAGGTTGGAGGAATGCACACTGAGCTCCCTGACCAGGCGTTCGGCGATATATACCGAGCGGTGATGACCGCCGGTGCAGCCGATGCCGATGCTCATGTAGCTGCGCTCACCAGCGGCATAGCGCGGCAGCCACTTCTGCAGAAAATAGAAGATGTCCTGGTACATGTCCTGAACATCGGGCTCGGCGTCCAGGTAATCGCGGATCTGCTGGTCCTTGCCGGAAAACGGCCGCAGGTCGGGCTTCCAGTAGGGATTGGGCAGGCAGCGAACGTCGAATACCAGATCGGCATCCACCGGCACGCCGCGTTTGAAACCGAACGACTGGATCAGGATCGACGGACTGTTGCTCTGGCTGCTGAGCAGACGCTGCTTGAGCAGGTCGCGTAGCTGATAGAGCGTCAGGTGACTGGTGTCGATCTTCAGGCTGGCCAGGTCGATGATGGGTTCGAGTAGCTTCAGTTCGGCCGCGATGGCTTCGCCGAGGGACAAGTTGCCGTCGGTTAACGGGTGCTTGCGGCGGGTTTCCGAGAAGCGCTTGATCAGTACCTCATCGGTCGCGGCAAGGAACAACACGTCGCAGTGAATACCGGCGTCGCGTACCTGCTTGAGCAGGTCCGGGAAGCGCTCGAGATCACTGGGCAGGTTGCGGGCATCGATGCTGATGGCGACCTTGGGCAGGCTCAGGTCGGTATTGTTGGCCTGCCGGGCCAACTCCGGCAGCAGGCCTGCCGGAAGGTTGTCGATGCAATAGAAACCATTGTCTTCCAGGAGGTGCAGAGCGGTACTTTTACCGGATCCGGATCGTCCGCTGACTACAACCAGGCGCATCAGTATCAGCCTCCGCCAACCATGACCCGATACAGGGTTTCTGCATCTGGCGCCTGTCGCAGGGCCTCGCGCAAATCTTCCTGGTCAAGTTTCTCGGCCAGCATCTTGAGTATCTGCAAATGCTGCTCGGTGGCCTCATGGGGCACCAGCAGTACGAAAATCAGATCGACCGGCTCACCATCCAGAGAGTCGAAGTCGATCTTGCTGTCGAGCTGCAGCAGGGCACCGATGGCATGGGTGCACTGCTCCAGCCGGCAATGGGGAATGGCGATGCCATTGCCGAAGCCGGTCGACCCGAGCTTTTCCCGGGCGATCAGGCTTTCATAAATGGCATCGGAGTCCAGATCGGTGTGCTGGGCGACCATATCACCGATCATTTCCAGCACCCGTTTCTTAGAGCCCCCCGGCACACTGGTGAAAGTAAGCTGGGGGGTAAGTACGTTATCTATCTGCATGGGTTCGCTGCTTTAAAGCCTTACCGGTCATTGACGCCTTGTTGGCGGCCAATGTGTTTTTCCTTATGTTTGATCAACTGGCGATCCAGGCGGTCAGCCAGCAGGTCGATGGCGGCATACATGTCGGAATGTTCCGCTTCGGCAACCAGATCGTTGCCGGCAATGTGCAGGGTACCTTCGGCCTTCTGCTGAAGCTTGTCCACCTCCAGAGTGATCTGAACGCTGATGATCTTGTCGAAATGCCGCTCAAGGCGGGCCATCTTTTCGGTAACGTAATCACGCAGTGCGTCGGTGATATCGAGCTGAAGACCAGTGATGTTCATTTGCATAACACTTCTCCTGATTGGCTTGATAACCGGAGTACCATTGTCGGTGACTCCATGGTGCCACTTCTCGTTGCCGATTTCATTGATCCAACAATTGATTCAGACCAGACGTTTCCTCTCGCTGGATGGCGCTATGTTGAGGGACTCGCGGTATTTGGCGATGGTCCGTCGCGCGACATGGATGCCCTGTTCCTCAAGTAGACCAGCGATCTTGCTGTCACTCAATGGTTTCTTCGGGTTTTCCGCCGCGACCAGCTTCTTGATCAGCGCCCGAATGGCGGTGGAGGAGAACTCGCCGCCCTCGCTGGTGCTGACATGGCTGGAGAAGAAATACTTGAGCTCGAAGATGCCCCGCGGCGTATGCATGAATTTCTGTGTGGTCACCCGGGAGATGGTCGACTCATGCATGCCCACGGCTTCGGCGATGTCGTGCAGTACCAGCGGTTTCATGGCTTCTTCGCCATGTTCGAGAAAGCCGCGCTGATGCTCGACGATCTGGGTTGCGACCTTCATCAACGTCTCGTTGCGGCTCTGCAGGCTCTTGATGAACCAGCGCGCTTCCTGCAGATGGTTGCGCAGGTAGGTGTTGTCGTTGCTGCTGTCAGCTCGCTTGACCATGGAGGCGTATTGGCTGTTGACCCGGACCTTGGGCGCAGCCTCCTGGTTCAGCTCGACGATCCAGCGGTTCTGGTCCCGCCGCACGATGACATCGGGAATCACATATTCTGCTTCACCGGAGGCGATCTCGCCGCCGGGGCGTGGGTTCAGCGTCTGGATCAGCTCCACCACCTCGCGCAGCTGATCCTCCTTCAGCCGGGAGCGGCGCATCAACTGGGCGAAATCGCGGCTGCCGAGCAGCTCCAGGTGGTCGCGGACCACACGTTTGGCCTGCTCCAGCATGGGCGTGGTGTCGGGTAACTGCTGTAACTGCAGGTGCAGGCATTCGCTCAGGTTGCGGGCGCCAACACCGGTCGGCTCGAACTGCTGAATCCGGTGCAGCACCATCTCGACCTCATCCAGCTCCACTTCGAGGGCTGGGTCGAGGGAGGTCAGAATGTCTTCCAGGGATTCTTCCAGATAGCCATCGGCGTTGATGCCATCGATCAGGGCGATAGCGATCTGATAGTCGGTGTCCGACAACGGCAGCAAATTGAGTTGCCACTCAAGGTGGCTCTGCAGGGTCTCGCCAGTGCCGGTGCGCGCGGTAAAGTCCCAGTCTTCATCATCTGAACTGGGCAGGGAGCTGGCAGAGGTCTGATAGATATCCTCCCACTGGGTGTCGACCGGCAATTCGTTGGGAATCTGCTCGTTCCAGTTGCCTTCTTCTTCGCCGTG
Source organism: Halopseudomonas bauzanensis (assembly GCF_900114735.1). Lineage (GTDB taxonomy): Bacteria > Pseudomonadota > Gammaproteobacteria > Pseudomonadales > Pseudomonadaceae > Halopseudomonas > Halopseudomonas bauzanensis. The sequence goes on from NZ_FOUA01000008.1 coordinate 80,255, forward strand.
GCTGTGCTGGTCAATGGCCTCCAGCTCAACGGGCTCGGGCAGGGCCGTGGCGGGGGCATCGTCGTTGCCAGCGGTATCGCTCGCACTGGGGCTGAAATCATCATCGCCGTCGTCGGCCAGCTCCAACATGGGATTGGCTTCCAGTGCTTCCTGCACTTCCTGCTGCAGATCCAGGCTGGACAGCTGAAGCAGCCGAATGGCTTGCTGCAGCTGTGGAGTCATGGTCAGCTGCTGCCCCATTTTGAGGACGAGCGTTGGTTTCATAGTGTTGCGGTTTACCTTGTGCGCTGTTTAAGCCATTGAGAGACAACCAAAAACATGGCCAGCATGCCTCATTCCGTTGGGCTTTTACAAACGGAAGGCATGGCCCAGATACACATCGCGTACCAGCTGGTTGGCGAGCACTTCCTCGGCGTCACCTTCGGCGATGATATGGCCGTCATTGACGATATACGCCTTGTCGCAGATATCCAGAGTCTCCCGCACGTTATGGTCGGTTATCAGTACGCCGATGCCCTTGTCCTTGAGGTGCTGGATGATCTGCTTGATATCATTGACCGAGATCGGATCGACCCCGGCGAAAGGTTCGTCGAGCAGAATGAACTGCGGATCGGTCGCCAGTGCGCGGGCAATTTCAGCGCGGCGTCGCTCTCCACCGGACAGGCTCATGCCGGCGCTATCACGCAGGTGATGGATATGAAATTCACGCAGCAGGGAATCCAGTTTGCCTTCGCGGCCCTGGCGGTTCAGGTCCGGGCGGGTTTCCAGAATCGCCATGATGTTGTCCGCGACGCTGAGCTTGCGAAAAATGGAGGCTTCCTGCGGCAGGTAGCCGATGCCCTGGCGCGCCCGGCCGTGCATCGGCAGGCGGGTGACATCCTGATCATTGATCAGGATGCTGCCCTGGTCTGCCTTGACCAGGCCGACGATCATATAGAAGCAGGTGGTCTTGCCGGCGCCGTTGGGGCCGAGCAGGCCGACCACCTCGCCACTCCTGATCGACAGGGATACATCCTGTACTACCTTGCGCGATTTGTAGGCTTTGGCCAGGTGGCGTGCTTCAAGTTTCGTCATTGGTTGCCGGCTCGGTACGCTTGCGTGGCTGGATGATTATCTCGATGCGCTCGGCGGATTCCCCTTCGGCGGCATCGGCTCGACCGGCGTCTACCACCTGGCGCTCGATGTCATAGCTGACACGCTGGCCCTGGAAGGTATTGCCGGATTGTTCGAGGAAGGCCTGGTCGATCAGGACCACGCGATTGGCGGCGGCGTGGTATTCGATGGTCTGGGCCCGTGCGTCCACTGGACTGCCGTCCGCTTCGGGCTGCTGCCGGTAAGTGGCAGGCGAGCCCACCGAGACGACCTTGCTGACGTCGCCGGCGTCGTTGGTGGTCAGGGTCACGCGATTGCCGGTCAGGCGCATGCTGCCCTGGGTGATGATGACGTTGCCGGTATACACGGCGGTGCTGCGACGATCGTCCAGGGTGGCGGCATTGGCCTGGATGCGGATCGGCTGATTGGCATCGTCGGGCAGGGCCAGCACTGGCGTGGCCGCACCCGTCAGCAGGGCCAGGCAGAGGATTCTAAAGGGCTTCATGTTCGCCTCTTACGTTGGACAGCAGCTTGATGGTGCCGTCATTGAAATTCGCTTCCATACCGGTGGCTGTGGTCACGCCGTTGGCGGCCTCGATTCTGACGCTCCGGTCAGTTTCGGCAAAATGCCGGTGGGGGAAGATGCTCAGGGCCGGCGTCGACAGGCGCCGCAGTGGCTGGCCCGTCAACTGCTGTTCAATCACTACGTTCTGGCTCAGGTCCACCCGATCCCCCCCAGCGCTGACTTCGCCGTAGCGGGCCTGCACATCCCAGGGCTGCTGCTCGCCTTCGCGGTAATACAGCAGTTTGGGGTCATCCAGTTCGGTCACGTCGTCACCGACCTGGTGCGCGGCACGTACACTGTCCAGGTCATATACCGGCTGGCCATTGACGTCGAGCTGGCGGATCCGGGCATTGTCCATGAAGAAATCGGGCTGCAGCGGGTCCTGGATCACCTGTGGCGTGAAACTGGCTGGGCGGATGTTCCAGTAACCCACCGCCAACGCCAGTGCCACGGCGAGCAGGACAATGCCGCCGGTAACCAGATAACGTGGGATCTTCACAGGTAAGCTGCCTGGGCGCTTTCCAGGGTGCCCTGGGCGCGCATGATCAGTTCGCAGAACTCCCGCGCCGCGCCGGCGCCGCCGGCATTGCTGGTCACGCCGTGGGCATGCTGGCGCACGAAGGTATCCGCGGTGCCCACGGCCATGCCGAGGCCGACGCGGCGCATGACCGGCAGATCCGGCAGGTCATCGCCGAGAAAGGCGATCTGCTCCATTTCCACTGGCACCAGGGCGCGCAACTCGGCCAGTGCGGTGAGCTTGTCCTCGCGCCCCTGGATCAGGTGCTGGATACCCAGGTTGGCGGCGCGGCGTTCCACCAGCGGCGAGTTGCGGCCGCTGATGATCGCAGTCTGCACTCCGGAGGCGATCAGCATTTTGATGCCGTGGCCATCCAGAGTATTGAAGGATTTGAATTCGGTGCCGTCAGGCATGAAGTACAGACGACCGTCGGTCAGCACGCCATCGACGTCGAAGATCGCCAGGCGGATATGACGGGCGCGTTCGAGCAGCTCGTTGTTCATACCACCCCCGCGCGTAGCAGATCATGCATATTCAGGGCGCCGACCGGCTTGCCGTCGGCATCGACCACGAACAGGCCGCTGATCTTGCCGTCTTCCATGATTTTCAGTGCCTCGGCGGCCAATACACCCTGGCGGGCGGTCTTGCAGCGCGGCGTCATCACCTGCTCGATGCGGGCGTTGCGGATATCGATGTCCTGGTCCAGGGTGCGGCGCAGGTCACCGTCGGTGAAGATTCCGGCAAGCCGGCCTTCGCCATCGGTGATGCCGGTCAACCCCAGACCCTTGCGGGTCATTTCCAGCAGCGCATCGCGCAGGGGCGTGTCGGGCGATACCAGCGGCATCTGTGGGCCGCTGTGCATGATGTCATCCACCAACAGCAGCAGGCGGCGACCGAGGCTGCCGCCGGGGTGCGAGAAAGCGAAATCCTCGGCGCTGAAGCCGCGGGCTTCCAGCAGGGCAATGGCCAGGGCGTCGCCCATCACCAGTGCGGTGGTAGTGCTGGAGGTGGGGGCCAGGTTCAGCGGGCAGGCTTCCTGCTCGACGCCGGTGTTCAGGTTGGCAACGGCGGCGCGGGCCAGTGTCGAATCGGGGTTGCCGGTAATGCTGATCATGGGAATGCCCAGGCGCTTGATCAGCGGCAGCAGGGTAACCACTTCAGCGGTATTGCCCGAGTTGGACAGGGCGATGACGACATCATCACGGGTGATCATACCCATGTCGCCGTGACTGGCTTCGCCTGGATGCACGAAAAACGCCGGGGAGCCGGTGCTGGCCAGGGTGGCGGCAATCTTGCGACCGACATGCCCGGATTTGCCCATGCCGGTAACGACAATGCGCCCCGAACACTGGATGAGAGTGGCGCAGGCAGTATCGAAGTGGCCTTCGAGCCGGGTAAGCAGGCTGTCGACGGCGTCACGTTCCATACGGATGGTGCGTTGCGCTGATGCGGTGTAATCGAATTCTGGCATGGGCTTTGATATCTGTTTTCGGTCAGCGCTGAGTATAACGTTTTGTGGCGGGCGGCTCATCTGTGTTGTTGCTGCGCTTTTCTGGTGGAAAACAAATGAAACCCATGCAGCTTGGGCTGCAACGGCGGAACTGGTATATTACCCCGTTCATTTTTCCGTCATTGCGCCGGTTAACAGGTAAGGCCGCCTATAACTATGCCCGAATCATCGGATTTTATCGTCGATCTGCAGCAGGTAACCTTCACCCGGGGTGAGCGGACTATCTTCAATAATGTAGACATCCGGATCCCCCGCGGCAAGATTACCGGCATCATGGGGCCTTCGGGCTGCGGTAAGACCACCTTGCTGCGCCTGATCGGTGCGCAACTGCGCCCTGACAGCGGCGCCATTCTCGTCAATGGACAGAACATTCCCCAGCTGGGCCGTGAAGAGCTGTTTGCCGCGCGCCAGCATATGGGCATGCTGTTCCAGAGTGGGGCACTGTTTACCGACCTGAACGTGTTCGAGAACGTCGCCTTCCCGCTGCGAGTGCACACTCAGCTGCCGGAAGACATGATCCGCGATATCGTCCTGCTGAAACTCCAGGCCGTCGGCCTGCGTGGTGCCACGCAGTTGATGCCCGACGAACTGTCCGGTGGTATGAAGCGGCGCGTCGCGTTGGCCCGCGCTATCGCCCTGGACCCCGAGCTGATGATGTACGACGAGCCCTTCGTCGGCCAGGACCCGATTTCCATGGGCGTACTGGTGCGGTTGATCCGCCTGCTCAACGACGCACTGGGGCTGACCAGCATCGTGGTATCCCACGATCTGGCGGAAACCGCCAGTATCGCCGACTACCTCTATGTGGTGGGTGATGGCCAGGTGCTGGGCCACGGCGAGCCCGATGAGTTGATGAACTCCGATAACCCGCGCATCCGTCAGTTCATGCAGGGCGAGCCGGACGGCCCGGTGCCGTTCCACTTTCCTGCCACGGATTATGTGGATGAACTACTGCAGAAGGAGCGCAAGGCGTGAGCATTCTTGCAAATCGGGTGACCCTGCTGGGGCGATCCGGCCTGAATCTGGTCGCGGCCATCGGCCGGTCCGGCATCTTCCTGTATCAGGCGCTGGCCGGACGTTCCAACTTCGGCAATCCCTTTGGCCTGCTGCTCAAGCAACTGTATGCCGTGGGGGTGCTGTCGCTGGCGATCATCACCGTTTCGGGGGTGTTCATCGGCATGGTTCTGGCACTGCAGGGTTACAATATCCTCAAGGACTACGGCTCCGAGCAAGCGGTCGGGCAGATGGTGGCGTTGACCCTGCTGCGTGAACTGGGGCCGGTGGTCACCGCGCTGTTGTTCGCCGGCCGAGCCGGTTCGGCGCTGACCGCCGAGATCGGCCTGATGAAGGCCACCGAACAGCTCTCCAGCCTGGAAATGATCGGTGTCGACCCGCTCAAATATGTAGTCGCCCCTAGACTGTGGGCGGGCTTCATTTCCATGCCGCTGCTGTCGCTGATCTTCTGTGTGGTCGGCATCTGGGGCGGCGCCATGGTGGCCGTGGATTGGCTGGGCATCTATTCCGGCTCCTACTGGTCCAATATGCAGAACTCGGTACTCTTCAGTGCGGACGTGCTTAACGGGATGATCAAATCCCTGGTATTTGCCGTCGTGGTGACCTGGATCGCGGTATTCCAGGGCTACGATTGCGAGCCGACGTCCGAGGGCATCAGCCGGGCTACCACCCGTACTGTTGTCTATGCCTCCCTGGCCGTGCTGGGCCTGGATTTCATTCTCACCGCTTTGATGTTTTGATCAGCCAAGGAAACTGCCATGCGCACCCGTAAACTGGAATTGACTGTCGGCCTGTTCATCCTGGCCGGATTGCTGGCCCTGCTGATACTTGCCCTGCGTGTCAGCGGTCTGACCCTGACCACCAGTGGCGACACCTATACGGTCTATGCCCACTTCGACAACGTGTCCGGCCTGACCGCTCGCTCCAAGGTAACCATGGCCGGTGTGACCATTGGCCAGGTCAAACGCATCACCTTTGACAAGAACCGTTACACCGGCTTGGTCGAGATGTCGATCAACTCTGATGTCGACACCCTGCCGGCGGACAGTACCGCATCGATCGTCACCGCCGGCTTGCTCGGTGAGAAATACATTGGCATCTCCGTTGGCGGAGATGAACTGGTGCTGGCTGATGGTGACGAGATCCTCGATACCCAGTCGGCGCTGGTGCTTGAGGAACTGATCGGACGTTTCTTGCTCAATACCGTCAGCAAAGACGACTAACAGGAGAAGACTATGCGCAACGTCATGACGTGGGGCCTGGCCCTGTTGCTGAGCATGCCGCTGCTGGCTCAGGCTGCGGCGGCTACACCCCATCAGGTAGTGGAAGATACCTCCGTGCGGGTCATGGAAGTACTGGACTCCAACCGCGAGCTGTACAAGCAGGATTCCAACGCCTTTCTCGAAGGGCTCAACGAGGTCCTCGATCCGGTGGTCGACTTCAAGGGCATCGCTCGCAGCGTGATGACCGTACGCTACAGCCGCAGTGCCTCGGATGAGCAGATGGAGCGCTTCATCGATACCTTCAAGCGCAGCATGGTCGAGTTCTATGGCAATGCTCTGCTCGAATTCAATAGCGGCAAGATCGCCGTACTGCCGCCGGCCCGGGGCTCGCAGCAGTCTGAGCAGCGTGCCAGTGTGGATATGGAAGTGCAGGCCAATGATGGCAACGTCTACAAGGTGACCTATACCATGGCCAATATCGATGGCCAGTGGAAAGTGCGCAACGTGATCGTCGAAGGCATCAACATCGGCCTGCTGTTCCGTGACCAGTTCGCCCAGGCCATGCAGGCCCAACGCAATGACCTGGATGCGGTCATCGACAACTGGGGCAGTGTGGTTGCCGAGTCCCGCGAGATCGTCGAAGACGAGGCCGGCGAGTGACGGCGCGCTGGGTACCTGACGGCGAGCGGCTGCGGCTGGAAGGCGAGCTGGACTTCGTCAGCGCCATCCCGGTACGTGAGGCGCTCGACAGCTTCCTGGCCAGCTCGGCCGGCAAACGCGTGGTGCTTGATCTGTCCGGCGTGACCCGGATCAACAGCGTCGGCCTGTCGCTATTGTTGTCTGCCGCTCGGTCGGCGCAGCAGAGCCAGGTTCAACTGCAGGCCACAGCGCTGCCGGCCGGCCTCCTGAGCATGGCGGCGGTATGCGGCCTGGATGATTGGCTGGAAACACTTTCTGCTGCCGACGGCAGCACAACGGAGATACCCCATGCAGGCCAGTGAAGTAAAGAAGCTGCTGGAGCAGCATTTGCCCGAGACACAGGTGGAAGTGGAAGGCGAAGGCTGCAACTTTCAGCTGTTGCTGATCAGTGACGAACTGGCGGCGCTGTCGCCGGTCAAGCGTCAGCAGCAGGTCTATGCGCTGCTCAACGGCCCGATTGCCGATGGCAGCATCCATGCGGTCACCATGAAATTTTTTACCCGCGAAGCCTGGGACAACCGGTAACCGGACCCAGCACGAGAGAACCCGTATGGACAAATTGATGATCACCGGCGGTAACCGCCTGGATGGCGAGATCCGCATTTCCGGCGCGAAGAACTCTGCGCTGCCGATCCTGGCCGCCACCCTGTTGGCTGACGAAGCCGTCACCATCTGCAACCTGCCGCACCTGCATGACATCACCACCATGATCGAACTGTTCGGTCGCATGGGTGTGCAGCCGGTAGTGGGCGACAAGCTCAACGTGGAAGTGAACCCGACCAGCATTACCACCCTGGTGGCGCCTTACGAGCTGGTCAAGACCATGCGCGCTTCCATCCTGGTGCTGGGGCCGATGGTAGCGCATTTCGGCTATGCCGAAGTGGCCCTGCCCGGCGGTTGCGCGATCGGCTCGCGGCCGGTGGATCTGCATATCCGTGGCCTGGAAGCCATGGGTGCCGAGATCACCGTCGAAGGTGGTTACATCAAGGCCAAGGCGCCGGAAGGTGGCCTGCGCGGGGCACATTACTTCTTCGATACCGTGAGTGTCACCGGTACCGAGAACATCCTGATGGCGGCCACCCTGGCCCGTGGGCAGACGGTGATTCAGAACGCTGCGCGGGAGCCCGAGGTGGTGGATCTGGCCGAATGCCTGATCGCCATGGGCGCGCAGATCCGCGGCCATGGTACCGACACCATCACCGTGGATGGCGTAGAGCGCCTGCATGGTGCCACCTATTCGGTGATGCCTGACCGTATCGAAACCGGCACTTTCCTGGTCGCCGGTGCTGCCACCCGTGGCCGCGTCAAGCTCAAGGATACCGATCCGTCGATTCTGGAAGCCTTCCTGTTGAAGCTGGAAGAAGCGGGCGCGCAGATCGATACCGGCAAGAACTGGGTCAGTCTGGACATGAAGGGCAACCGTCCGCGCGCGGTCAACCTGCGCACCGCGCCTTACCCGGCCTTCCCGACGGATATGCAGGCGCAATTCATGGCCATGAACGCCGTGGCCGAGGGCACCGGGACCGTGATCGAGACGGTGTTCGAGAACCGTTTCATGCACGTGCAGGAAATGAGCCGCATGGGCGCGCAGATTCAGGTCGAGGGCAACACCGCCATCATTACCGGCGTGGAGCGGCTCAAGGGTGCACCGGTCATGGCGACCGACCTGCGTGCCTCCGCCAGCCTGGTAATCGCCGGCCTGTGGGCTGATGGCGACACCCTGGTTGACCGGATCTACCACATCGATCGTGGTTACGAATGCATCGAAGAAAAGCTGCAAATGCTTGGCGCCGGTATCCGCCGCGTTTCCGCTTGAGAGGATTTTCATGAGCAATAGCCTGACCATCGCCCTGTCCAAGGGCCGCATCCTGGACGACACGCTGCCGCTGCTGAAGCTGGCGGGCATCGAGCCGGTGGAAGACCTGGACAAGAGCCGCAAGCTGATCTTCAGCACCAGCGACCCGGACGTGCGGCTGTTGATCGTACGCGCCACTGACGTGCCGACCTATGTCGAGCAGGGCGCTGCCGATCTGGGCGTGGCGGGCAAGGATGTGCTCATGGAGTACGGCAGCCAGGGGTTGTACGAACCGCTGGATCTGAAGATTGCCAACTGCCGGCTGATGACGGCCGGCCCGGTGAATACGCCCGAGCCCAAGGGCCGCCTGCGGGTGGCCACCAAGTTCGTCAACGTCGCCCGTCGTTACTACGCCGAGCAGGGCCGCCAGGTGGAGCTGATCAAGTTGTATGGTTCCATGGAGCTGGCGCCGCTGGTCGGCCTGGCGGACAAGATCATCGATGTGGTCGATACCGGCAACACGCTCAAGGCCAATGGCCTCGAGCCGCAGGAACTGATCGCGGACATCAGCTCCCGGCTGATCGTCAACAAGGCGTCGATGAAGATGAAGCATGCCCGGATCAAGAGCCTGATTGACCTGTTGGCCGAGGCCGTCGAGCGCCGCGCCAACTGATAGCACTACCCCGAACCCACTTGAGGAATACGCCATGAACACGCCGTTGAAAATCGCCCGTTTGGATATCAATCAGGTCGATTTCAACCATCATCTCGATGGGCTGCTGGCGTGGGAAGGTGTGTCTGACAAGGCGGTCAACGAGAGGGTCGAGGAAATCATCTCCGCCGTACGCGCCCGTGGCGATGCGGCGGTGGTGGAATATACCGCGCGCTTCGACGGACTCGAAGTGGCCAGCATGGCCGATCTGACCCTGGATCGTGCCCGCCTGGAGCAGGCACTCGATCGCATCACCGCCGAACAACGTCAGGCCCTGGAAGTAGCAGCCGAGCGGGTGCGGCTCTACCACGAGCATCAGCGTCAGGACTCCTGGCGCTACACCGAGGCTGATGGCACGGTACTCGGCCAGCAGGTAACGCCGCTGGATCGGGTTGGTCTCTATGTGCCGGGCGGCAAGGCGTCCTATCCTTCGTCGGTGCTGATGAATGCGATTCCCGCCAAGGTCGCGGGTGTGCCCGAAGTGGTCATGGTGGTGCCGACGCCGCGCGGCGAGATCAACGAGCTGGTGCTGGCCGCAGCCTGTCTGGCCGGGGTTGATCGGGTATTCACTGTGGGTGGCGCGCAAGCCGTGGCCGCGCTGGCCTATGGCACTGACAGCATTCCCGGGGTGGACAAGATCGTCGGCCCGGGCAATATCTACGTGGCGACCGCCAAGCGCGCGGTGTTCGGCAAGGTCGGTATCGACATGATCGCCGGCCCCTCGGAAATCCTGGTGATCTGCGATGGCCAGACCGATCCGGACTGGATCGCCATGGACCTGTTCTCCCAGGCCGAGCACGACGAAGACGCCCAATCGATTCTGCTGTCGCCGGACGCGGATTTTCTCGACGCGGTCGAAGCCAGTCTGAACAAGTTGCTGGGCAGTCTGGAGCGCAGCGACATGGTCCGTATCTCCCTGGAGAGTCGCGGCGCGCTGATCAAGGTCGACAGCCTGGAGCAGGCCTGCGAGCTGTCCAACCGCATCGCCCCCGAGCACCTCGAACTGTCGGTCGCCGACCCCGATGCCATGCTGTTGCAGATCCGTCACGCCGGCGCCATCTTCATGGGCCGCTTCACACCCGAAGCGCTGGGCGATTATTGCGCCGGCCCGAACCATGTGTTGCCGACCTCCGGTACCGCGCGGTTCTCGTCGCCGCTGGGCGTCTACGACTTCCAGAAGCGCTCCTCGGTGATCTTCTGCTCCCCGGAAGGTGCCTCGGAACTGGCGAAAACGGCCTCGGTGCTGGCTCGCGGCGAAAGCCTGACCGCGCACGCCCGCAGCGCGGAATACCGAATCAAATAACAGCCCCAAGCCGGCAGCTTGCGGCTTGCTTCAAATCGAGGATTGACCTGTGAGTCGTTTCTGGAGCCCTTTTGTAAATGATCTGGTGCCTTACGTGCCGGGCGAGCAGCCCAAGCTGGACAACCTGATCAAGCTCAATACCAACGAAAACCCCTACGGCCCGTCGCCCAGGGTGGTCGAGGCCATCCGGGCCCAGCTGGACGATAGCCTGCGGCTGTATCCGGCGCCCAATGCCGACCAGCTGAAAGACACCATTGCCAGTTATTACGGCGTGACCGCAGCCGAGGTGTTCGTCGGCAATGGCTCGGACGAAGTGCTGGCGCACATCTTCCATGCGCTGTTCCAGCATGGCAAACCGGTGTTGATGCCGGATATCAGCTACAGTTTCTACCCGGTGTACTGCGGTCTGTACGGTATCGAGGCCCAAACGCTGCCCTTGGCCGAGGATTTCAGTATTCGCCCGGCGGATTACCGGGGTGAGAACGGCGGCATCATCTTCCCCAATCCGAACGCGCCCACCGGCATGCTGATGCCGCTGGCCGGCATCGAGCAGATTCTGCAGGCCAACCCGGACTCGGTGGTAGTGGTAGATGAAGCCTACATCGATTTCGGCGGCGAGACGGCTATCGCGCTGGTGAATCGCTACCCCAACCTGCTGGTGACCCAGACCCTGTCCAAGTCACGCTCGCTCGCCGGCTTGCGGGTGGGGCTGGCGGTGGGGCACGCGGATCTGATCGAGGCGCTGGAGCGGGTCAAGAACAGCTTCAACTCCTACCCGCTGGACCGCCTGGCGATTGTCGGGGCGGTGGCTGCCTTCGAGGATCAGGCGTATTTCCAGCAGACCTGCCAGGCGGTGATCAACAGTCGGGACGCCCTGAGCCAAGGACTGCAAGAACGCGGTTTCCAGGTGCTGCCGTCGGCCGCCAACTTCGTGCTGGCCCGACACGGCGAGCGGGACGCCGACGAACTCGCAGCTGGGCTGCGGGCGCAGAAGGTGATCGTGCGGCACTTCCGCGCGCCGCGCATCGAGCAGTTCCTGCGCATCACCGTAGGCACGCCGGAGCAGAACCAGGCGCTGCTGCGCGCCCTCGACGCGCTGCTTTAAGGTATCAGGAGCCGAGGGTAGGCCGCACGCCAACCTCGGCGGTGAAGCTCATGGCTTCGCCGTTGCGCAGCACTTCCAGCTGCACCTGAGAGCCCGGCTTGGCACGGGCGACCTGATTCATCGCATGCCGGCCATTGGTAATGGCCGCGTCATCGATCCGCAGGATGACATCCCCCGGCCGCAGGCCTGCGGACCAGGCCGGGCCGTTGCGATACAGGCCGGAGACCACGATGCCTTCGGTCTTGACCAGACCGAAGGACTCGGCCAAATCGCTGGTCAGCGGCTGCACCTCCACGCCCAGCCAGCCACGGATCACCCGGCCACGTTCGATGATTTCCTCCATCACATTCACCGCCAGGGGAGCAGGAATAGCAAAGCCGATGCCTTGGGAGCCACCGGACTGGGAGAAGATGGCCGTATTGATACCGATCAACCGGCCATGGGCATCTATCAAGGCGCCACCGGAATTGCCCTGGTTGATCGCTGCGTCAGTCTGAATGAAGTCCTCATAGGTATTGAGGCCCAGCTGATTGCGGCCAGTGGCGCTGATGATGCCCATGGTCACGGTCTGCCCCAGTCCGAAGGGGTTGCCGATAGCCATGACCACGTCGCCAGTGGATTGCTGCTCTTCAGTGCTGATGGTCACCGTGGGCAGGTCCGGCAGATTGATCTTGAGTACCGCGAGGTCGGTCTCGGGATCGGTGCCGATCAACTCGGCAATGGCTTCGCGGCCATCGCGCAGCGCGATGAGAATCTCGTCGGCATCGGCAACCACATGGTTGTTGGTCAGCAGGTAGCCATCGCTGCGCAGGATTACCGCCGAGCCCAGACTGGACTGGCGGCGTGACGGAGCTGGCAGGGTATTGGAATAGTCGCGCAGGGTCGGGGTGTCGAACGGACTGTTGTTGCGACTGGGTATCTGTTTGGTAGTGAAGATGTTGGCCACGGCGGGAGCGGCCTTGCTGACGGCGTCGCTGTAGGACACCACGCCATTGCTGCTGGGCAGCGTCAGGGCGGGGGCCATTTGATAGGACGAATGCGCCGGCAGCCCTAGCCATTGCGGGAATTGCTGAATGATCAGCAGGGCGATCAACAGGCCACAGACGGCAGGCCAGCCCAGATTACGCAAAAAACCTTTCATTGGGGGTACCTGGAGTGCGGTCATGATGAATGGTCCGGAAGCGGCCATTATAGGGAGATTTTTTGGATTGTGCAGGTACGTATTGCAACCTTGTATCCTTGTGCAACAGACACACGAAAACCTTTTTTTCATTGGGGGAGAGTCGTAATGACACAATGTTCCGAGTTGGTCGCTTATTGCAATAATCTGCTGGAGAGGGGAGCCTTTCAGGATTATTGCCCCAACGGCCTGCAAGTGGAAGGGCGCAGCGATATTCAGCGGATAGTCACCGGAGTGACCGCCAGTCAGGCACTGATTGAAGCTGCCGCGGCGCGGGGTGCTGATTTGCTGCTGGTGCACCACGGTTACTTCTGGAAGGGCGAAGCCGCTCCGATCACCGGATTGAAACAGCGGCGGATCAAGGCGTTGCTGGAGCACGGCATCAACCTGGTCGCCTATCACCTGCCCCTCGATGCCCATGCCAAGTTTGGCAATAACGTGCAATTGGCGCAGTTGCTCGGCTGGCATATCACTGGTGGGCTGGAGCCGGACAACCCAAGGTCCATCGGCCTGCAGGGTGAACTGAGCGAGGCGGTTTCCGGGGCCGAACTGGCCCAGCAGTTGAATATCGCCCTGGGGCGCGAGCCACTGTTCATCAGCGGCCATAGCCGCCCGGTGAAGCGTATCGCCTGGTGCACCGGTGCTGCCCAGGGGTATATCGAAAAGGCGGTAGCGTTGGGTGTGGATGCTTTCATTACCGGCGAAGTTTCAGAGCCCACCATTCATATCGCCCGTGAATGCGGGATCAATTTCTACGCCGCCGGCCACCATTCCACCGAGCGTTACGGTGTGAAAGCACTGGGCGAGCACCTGGGGGAGCACTTTGGTCTCGAGCATGAATTCATCGATATTGACAACCCGGTCTGAGCGGGATCGGGTCGAACCGGGTCGTATATGCTTATAACTTAAAGGTATCGAAGGGCTGCTTATTAGAAGGGGATGGCTTTGATACAATGCCGGCATTCTTATTCATGCCTCCTTCACCGTGAGTAGCCCATGCTGGAAAAACTGACCCATCTCAAACAGCTGGAAGCTGAAAGCATCCATATCATCCGTGAGGTTGCCGCCGAATTTCAGAACCCGGTAATGCTCTACTCCATCGGCAAGGATTCGGCTGTGATGCTGCACCTGGCGCGCAAGGCCTTTTACCCAGGCCGCTTGCCGTTCCCGGTGCTGCATGTGGATACCGGCTGGAAATTTCGCGAGATGTACAGCTTCCGCGAACGCATGGTCGAGGAAATGGATCTGGACCTGCTGGTGCACATGAATCCCGAGGGTGTGGCGCAGGGCGTAGGTCCGTTTACTCACGGCAGCGCGGTGCATACCGATGTGATGAAAACCCAGGGCCTGAAACAGGCATTGGACAAGTACGGCTTCGATGCGGCCTTCGGCGGCGCGCGCCGGGATGAGGAGAAATCCCGGGCCAAGGAGCGTGTCTACTCCTTCCGTGACAAGCATCATCGCTGGGATCCGAAAAACCAGCGCCCGGAACTGTGGAACATCTACAACGGCAAGGTGCACAAGGGTGAAAGCATCCGCGTGTTCCCGCTGTCCAACTGGACCGAGCTGGATATCTGGCAATACATCTATCTGGAAAGCATTCCGATCGTGCCGCTGTACTTCGCTGCCGAGCGCCCGGTGGTCAACCGTGACGGTTCGCTGATCATGGTCGATGACGAGCGCATGCCGCTGAACCCCGGCGAAACCCCGGAAATGAAGATGGTGCGCTTCCGTACCCTGGGTTGCTATCCGTTGACCGGCGCCGTGGAGTCCACCGCGGCGACCCTGCCGGAAATCATCCAGGAAATGTTGTTGACCCGTACTTCCGAGCGCCAGGGCCGCGTGATCGATCATGATCAGGCCGGATCGATGGAAGAAAAGAAACGCCAAGGCTACTTCTAAGCGCCCGCCCGGAGAATTATGTAATGAGTCACCAATCTGATCTGATCAGCCAGGACATCCTGGCCTACCTGGGGCAGCACGAGCGCAAGGAACTGCTGCGTTTTCTTACCTGTGGCAACGTCGATGACGGCAAGAGCACGCTGATCGGTCGTCTGCTGCATGACTCCAAGATGATCTACGAAGATCACATGGAAGCCATCACCCGCGACTCGAAGAAGTCCGGCACCACCGGTGAAGAAGTGGATCTGGCGCTGCTGGTCGATGGCCTGCAGGCCGAGCGTGAGCAGGGCATCACCATTGATGTAGCCTACCGCTACTTCTCCACGGCCAAACGCAAGTTCATCATCGCCGACACCCCCGGCCATGAGCAGTACACCCGCAATATGGCCACCGGCGCCTCGACCTGCGACCTGGCGATCATCCTGATCGATGCACGTTACGGTGTGCAGACCCAGACCCGCCGCCACAGCTTTATTGCCTCGTTGCTGGGCATCAAGCATATCGTCGTTGCGGTCAACAAGATGGACCTGCTGGACTTCGACCAGACCGTCTTCAACAAGATCTGCGCCGACTACAGCGAATTCGCCGAGGGCCTGGACACGCTGGCCGGCAGCTCGATTCACTTCGTCCCGATGTCTGCGCTCAAGGGCGACAACGTGGTCAATCGCAGCGAGCGCAGCCCGTGGTATACCGGCCCCTCGCTGATGGAAATTCTGGAAACCGTGGAAGTGGCAGCGGACCGCAATCTGACCGACCTGCGCTTCCCGGTGCAGCTGGTCACCCGGCCGAACCTCAACTTCCGCGGCTTTGCCGGCACCATCGCCTCCGGTGTGGTGAACAAGGGCGACGAGTTGGTAGCACTGCCCTCGGGCAAGACCAGCCGGGTCAAATCCATCGTCACTTTCGATGGTGAACTGGAAGCTGCCGGGCCCGGCCAGGCGGTGACCCTGACCCTGGAAGACGAGATCGATATCTCCCGCGGTGACATGCTCGCCCACGTGGATAACCAGCCGGTGATCGGCGACCTGTTCGAAGCCAGCCTGGTGTGGATGTCCGAGCAGCCAATGCAGCCGGGGCGCAAATACGACATCAAGCGGGCCACCAGTTATAGCCCGGGCTCCTTTACCCGGATTCACTTCCGGCAGGATGTGAACACCCTGGCCCATGAAGAAGTCGGCGAGTTGGCCCTGAACGAGATCGCCCGGGTCGAGCTGGCCCTGGAACGGCCCATTGCCTACGACGACTACCGCGCCAACCGCACCACCGGCGCCTTTATCGTCGTCGATCGCATGACCAACGGCACCGTCGGCGCCGGCATGATCGTGGCCAAGGCGCAGGCGGAGCAGCACACTGCGGGTGGTCAGCATGGCGAGTTTGCCCATGTGACGCCGAGCGAGCGCGCTGTGCGTTATGGTCAGGAGCCGGTGACGCTGCTGTTCACCGGCCTGTCGGGCGCCGGCAAGAGTACTCTGGCCTATGCCGTAGAGCGTCGCCTGTTCGATCGCGGCCGCGCCTGCTTTGTGCTGGATGGCAAAGCCATGCGCCAGGATCTGAGCAAGGGGTTGGGACGTGATGCGGCAGGCCGGGCAGAGAATCTGCATAAAGGCGCCCGTGTTGCCCGCCAGCTGAATCAGGCCGGTCTGATTGCGCTGGGCGCCTTTGTCGCGCCCACTGCGGAAAGTCGCGCCACCGCCAAGCACATCCTCGGGGATCGCTGCTTGATGGTGTACCTGGATACACCGCTGGAAGTATGCCAGGCGCGTGATCCGTCCGGGCTCTACGCCGCTGGGGAGGAGGGCACCATTCCGGGTATTTCCTATCCTTACGAAGCCCCTGATGATGCTGACCTGATCATCAACACCGCGGAATTGGATCTGGTGGCCAGCGTCGACAAGGTTATCGAACTGCTGCGCGAGCGGTCGCTGATCTAAGCTGTATCCCTCCGGCGGGCAGCAATGCCCGCCATTTTCCCTGCATCATTGTGTATCCTTGCCGTCCATGAAGGTGAGACGGGCGGCAAGAGATTCCAGATGAAACCAGCTGATATCGATTTCATGCGTGAGGCCATCGCCGAAGCGCGCAAAGGTGCCGAACTGGGCGAAGTGCCGGTGGGCGCCATTCTGGTGCGCGACGGCAAGATTATTGGTCGCGGCTTCAACCAGCCCATCAGCAGTCACGACCCCAGTGCCCACGCCGAAATGGTTGCCCTGCGCCAGGCTGCCGCCAGCGACGCCAATTATCGCCTGCCCGGCACTACCCTCTACGTCACCCTCGAACCCTGCACCATGTGCTCCGGTCTGCTGGTCCACAGCCGCATCAGTCGCCTGGTCTTCGGCGCCAGCGAGCCCCGCTCCGGCGCGGTGATCAGTCGTAGCCAGGTGCTGGACCAGCCGTGGTTGAATCACCGGGTGCAGGTGGAGGGAGGAGTGTTGGCGGAGGAGTGTGGGGAGATATTGACGGAGTTTTTTCGGGCGCGGCGGCAGTAGCGGTAACAGCAGAGAACAATCAAGGTGGCTTCTCGGGGTGTAGCGCACCTGCCGAGCTCAAATTCCCTGTGGCAACTGATCCAGAATCCCCGGCGCATGGTACTGCTCGTCCGGCATCTGCGGTGTTTCCGCCTGCGGCTGGGTCACCCAGGTAAGGATTTCGTAGTAGCGGCGGATGTTCTGCACATAGTGCACGGGCTCGCCACCACGGGCATAGCCGTAGCGGGTCTGGCTGTACCACTGCTTTTTCGATAGCAGCGGCAGGTGATCCTTCACGTCAATCCAGCGGTTGGGGTCGCGGCCATTGTTGCGGGTCAGAATGCGGGCATCATCCAGATGCCCGATGCCGACGTTATAGGCGGCCAGCGCGAACCAGGTGCGGTCCGGTTCGGGAATGTCGGTCGACAGCTGGTCCCGCACCCACACCAGATAACGCGCGCCCCCGGCAATACTCTGGGCCGGATCGACCCGGTTGGTCACGCCGACGAACTTGGCGGTGGGCAGGGTCAGCATCATCAGGCCACGCACGCCGGTCGGCGAACGGGCGTCCACATCCCACAGCGATTCCTGATAGGCCATGGCCGCCAGCAGACGCCAGTCCATGCCCTGTTGATCCCCCGCCTGCCGGAACAATTTCTCGAACCGCGGCAGGCGTTGCTGCATATGCCGGGCAAAGGCGCGGGCGCCGACGTAATCGAGTACATCGGCATGGCCGTAGAAACGTTCCAGCAGTTGATCGAGGGTGCCATCGGCGCGGATGCTGTCGAAGAACTGGTTCACTTCCAGCAGCAGGCTGTCATCTTCACCGCCGGGCAACGCCCAGGCCATGGGCTGGGGCGGGGCGAGATCGAACCCCACATGCACAGCGGGATAGAACGCCTGATTGACGATCAGCTCGTTGGAATAGACCACCGCAAAATCGATCTCGTCGTCATTGACCATGCGCAGCAGGTCCACGACCTCCAGGTTGTCCGATTCCTCGAATACCAATTGCGGATGCTCGACCTGCAGCTGGCGCAACTGATCGGCCAGGGTGCTGCCCTTGAGCACCAGGATGCGCCGATCGTACAGGTCCTCGATTCCCCGCGGTTGGCGATCACCGCGGCGATAGACTACCTGTGGCGTAACCTGCAGATAGGCTTCGGCAAACTGCACCTGATCCTCGCGGGCCGGGTTGGCGGTAACCCCGGCGGCGGCCAGGTGTGGCCCCTTGTCCTGCGCCAGTTGCCGATACAGATCCTCCAGTGTTGGGCTGGTGATCATTTCCAGCTCCAGGTCGAGGCTGTCGGCGAAGCGTTTGCTCAGCTCGTACTCCAGGCCGGTATCGCCATGTCGGCCCTGGTAATAGGTGGTCGGCGTGTTGCGGGTAACCACGCGCAGGGTGCCATCCTCGCGCAACTGCTCCAGTCGGCTGGGTTGTTCGCAGGCAACCAGCAGCACCGAGCACAGGATGGCCAGGATGGGAACAGCAGTGTGACGAAGGCGGTTTTTCGGCATGCGCTCAGTATATGTAAATCCGCCTCCCGGCAATAGAGCGGGATCGTCACAGGGCAACGATGATATGCGGCTGGTCGCCCGCGCCCCGCCGCACAATAGCCCGAACGCCCAGCATGGGTTATCCTATGCGCCTTCTTTTTCACTTTCCCAAAAATCTCCGAGGCCGAAACCAACATGCATATCCTGCGTGGCGCCCCAGTCCTTTCCGATTTCCGTCGCAACAAGCTGCTTGCTCGTCTGCAACAGCAGGTCCCCGGCGTGAGTGGTGTGTATGCCGAATTCATGCATTTTGCCGACCTGATTGGCGAATTGGCGAAGCAGGAGCAGACCGTGCTGGATCGCCTGCTCAAGTACGGCCCGCGGGTGGCGGTCGAAGAGCCGGCTGGCACGCTGGTATTGGTGGTGCCGCGTTTCGGTACCATCTCGCCCTGGTCGAGCAAGGCCACGGATATTGCCCATAACTGCGGGCTGCAGGCCATCGCGCGCCTTGAGCGCGGCATCGCCTATTACATCAGTGGTGAGCTGAGCGCCGCCGAGCTGCAGCAGGTTACGGCGTTGCTGCATGACCGCATGACCGAGCTGGCGCTGGACAACGTGGAAGCCGCTGCGCAGCTGTTCCACCACACCGAGCCCAAGCCGTTCAACCGCGTGGACATTCTGGAAGGTGGCAAGGCCGCGCTGGAACAGGCCAACATCGAGCTGGGCCTGGCGCTCGCCGATGACGAGATCGACTATCTGGTAGCAAGCTTCACCGACCTGGGGCGCAACCCCAGCGACGTCGAACTGATGATGTTCGCCCAGGCCAACTCCGAGCATTGCCGGCACAAGATTTTCAATGCCAGCTGGGACATTGACGGCCAAGCGCAGGAAAAAAGCCTGTTCGGCATGATCAAGAATACCTACCAGATGCGCAGCGAAGGCGTGTTGTCCGCGTACAAGGACAACGCTGCGGTGATCGAGGGTTTTGTCGGTGGTCGCTTCTTCCCCGAGCCCGGCACCGAAGAATACCGCTCGCATCAGGAACAGATTCACATCCTGATGAAGGTCGAGACCCATAACCATCCGACCGCCATTTCTCCATTCTCTGGCGCCTCCACTGGCTCCGGTGGCGAGATCCGGGACGAAGGCGCGACCGGCCGTGGCGGCAAGCCCAAGGCGGGCCTGACGGGCTTCACTGTTTCCAACCTGCGCATTCCCGGCTTCGAACAGCCCTGGGAAGAAGACAACGGCAAGCCGGGTCGCATCGTCACGCCGCTGCAGATCATGATCGACGGCCCGCTTGGCGGCGCCGCGTTCAACAACGAATTCGGTCGTCCCGCGCTGACCGGTTACTTCCGCACCTTCGAGCAGACCGTACAGTCGCCCCGTGGCCCGGAAATCCGTGGTTACCACAAGCCGATCATGATTGCCGGCGGTCTGGGCAACATCCGCGCGGATCACGTCGAGAAAGCCGAAATCCCGGTCGGTGCCAAGCTGGTCGTGCTCGGCGGCCCGGCCATGCTGATCGGTCTGGGCGGCGGCGCGGCTTCGTCCATGGCCACCGGTAGCAGTGCCGAAGACTTGGACTTTGCCTCCGTGCAGCGCGAAAACCCGGAAATGGAACGCCGCTGCCAGGAAGTCATCGACCGTTGCTGGCAGCTGGGCGCCAAGAACCCCATCGCCTTTATCCACGATGTGGGCGCGGGCGGGTTGTCCAACGCCTTCCCCGAGCTGGTTAACGATGGTGGCCGCGGTGGCCGTTTCGAACTGCGCAACGTACCGAATGACGAGCCGGGCATGAGCCCGCTGGAAATCTGGTCCAACGAATCCCAGGAACGCTACGTCATGGCCGTGCCGAACGCCGACTTCGAGCGTTTCCAGGCCATCTGCGAACGCGAGCGTTGCCCCTTCGCCGTGGTCGGTGAAGCCACCGAAGAACAGCTGCTGGTGCTCAACGACAGCCACTTCGACAACCAGCCGGTCGACATGCCGCTGTCCGTCCTGCTCGGCAAGCCGCCGCGCATGCACCGCAGCGTCAACCGCGAAGCAGAGCAGGGCGACGACTTCGACGCCACCAGCGTAGCGCTGGAAGAAGCTGCCCTGCGCGTGCTGCGCCTGCCGGCCGTGGCCAGCAAGAACTTCCTGATTACCATTGGTGACCGCAGCATTACCGGCCTGGTCGCCCGCGACCAGATGGTCGGTCCCTGGCAGGTACCGGTCGCTGATTGCGCCGTTACCGCGACCAGCTTCGATGTGCACACCGGTGAAGCCATGGCCATGGGCGAGCGCACCCCGCTGGCTCTGCTCGACGCCCCGGCTTCCGGTCGCATGGCGGTTGCCGAAACCGTTACCAACCTGGCTGCCGCACGGATCGACAAGCTGTCCGACATCCGCCTGTCTGCCAACTGGATGGCCGCTGCCGGTCACCCTGGCGAAGACGCGCGGCTATACGACACGGTCAAGGCCGTCGGCATGGAATTGTGCCCGGAGCTGGGCATTACCGTGCCGGTGGGCAAGGACTCCATGTCCATGCAGACCCGCTGGAGCGATGAAGGTCAGGACAAGAGCGTTACCTCCCCCATGTCGCTGATCGTGACCGGCTTTGCCCCGGTGCAGGACGTACGCCGTACCCTGACCCCGCAACTGCGCGTCGATCAGGGCGACACCGACCTGATCCTCATCGACCTCGGCCGCGGCCAGAACCGCCTCGGCGGCTCCGCGCTGGCGCAGGTATATAACCGCATCGGCCAGCAGGCACCGGATCTGGATGACGCCGAAGACCTGAAAGCCTTCTTCGCCGTGGTCCAGGGCCTGAACCAGGATGATCTGTTGCTGGCCTATCACGACCGCTCCGACGGCGGCCTGCTGGCCAGCGTCGCGGAAATGGCCTTTGCCGGCCATTGCGGCCTGGATATCAATCTGGATGTGCTGGCCGACAACGCCAGCGATCTGCCCGCTGCCCTGTTCAACGAAGAGCTGGGCGCGGTGATTCAGGTGCGCCAGGACGATACCGAAGCCGTACTCAGCCAACTGGCTGCCGCCGGTCTGGGTGATTGCAGTGCCGTAATCGGCCAGCCGAAGGTCGAGCAGCAGTTGGACTTCTACTACGCTGGTGAACACGTACTGTCCGGCACCCGCGCCGACTGGCAACAGGCCTGGAGCGAAACCAGCTGGCAAATCCAGCGCATGCGTGACAACGCCGAGTGCGCCGACCAGGAGCACGAGCGTCTGGCCGACGACAAGAACCCCGGCCTGCAAGCCATGCTCAGCTTTGACATCAATGAAGATGTGGCAGCGCCCTTCCTCAATACCGGCATGCGCCCGGCGGTTGCCATCCTGCGCGAGCAGGGCGTCAATGGCCAGGTAGAGATGGCCGCCGCGTTTACCCGCGCGGGCTTCACCGCCATCGACGTACACATGAGCGACATCCTCAGCGGTCGTGTCGATCTCGCCGACTTCCGTGGTCTGGTCGCCTGTGGCGGCTTCTCCTACGGTGACGTATTGGGTGCCGGCGAAGGTTGGGCCAAATCGATCCTGTTCAACGAGCAGGCACGTCAGGCCTTCACCGACTTCTTTGCCCGCCCGGACACCTTCACCCTGGGTGTGTGCAACGGTTGTCAGATGCTGTCCAACCTGCGCGAACTGATTCCCGGCAGCGAGCACTGGCCGCGTTTTGTACGCAACCGCTCCGAGCAGTTCGAAGCGCGGGTGGCCATGGTCGAAGTACAGCCATCGCCGTCGGTCTTCCTCAGCGGCATGGTCGGCTCACGCATGCCGATCGCCATCGCCCACGGCGAAGGCTTTGCCGAGTTTGCCGACAGCGCAGCCGTAGATGCCTGTGAAGCCAACAGCACGGTGGCCCTGCGTTTCGTCGACAACCACGGCCGCATGACTGACCGCTACCCTGCCAACCCCAACGGCTCCCCCCGCGGCATCACCGGCCTGACTTCCCGCGACGGCCGCGTTACCATCATGATGCCGCACCCGGAACGGGTCTTCCGCACCGTACAAAACTCCTGGCACCCCGATGACTGGAGCGAAGATGGCGCCTGGATGCGCATGTTCCGTAATGCAAGAGTCTGGGTAGGCTAACAACCAACCCGCACCAACAAAAATCCCGGCCACGCGCCGGGATTTTTGTATGCACATTCTGTCAGTAGCGCATTTTTGCTCCCTCTGCCCTCGTGGGGGGAGAGGGGAAGCAACCAGAAGTCCTCCCAGAGCAACTACACTACTTCCAGACATCAACAAACAAGAAAGCTACCCATGAAAACAACAACCCTCATAGCCTCGCTCCTCCTAACCGCCTGCACAACCCAAACCACCCACGTCTACAAACCCGACGGCAACAAACAATGCGAGCCCGTTACCACGTCCTTAGCCGACAGCACCGATCAACTCACCAACGCCGGCATTAAAGCCGTCACCTCAAACTGCGCGATCCAAACCGGCATGGCCGTAATAACCGTCTGCGGCGCCCCGACCCTGGGCATCCATCTTCACGAAATCGCAGCCAGCGATGTGCAGAAAGCCAAAGAGCTCGGCTACGAAGAGGCAAGCAACCTGCTCAACGAAGATCGCGGCATAGGCTATGAAATCACCAGATGCCCGTAACGTCATTGAAATGGCCAGATGCCTGCATTATGGTTAAGCCAAACAGGGATAGCAGACTCTCCTCCAGAGGCATCGGACAGCCATCATTTCCCTCCCAAACATAACGCTAATGCTCGGAGGCGAGGGGTAGGGCGGTAGCGTTCCTGGACTACCGAAATGCTACCCCAGTGGGCTCTGAACACCAGCAAACCCTTGCCCGAGTACATGGGTATAGATTTGTGTAGTACGCACATCCGCATGTCCCAGCAGCGTTTGTACTGTACGAATATCACTGCCACGGCGCAGCAGCTCGGTAGCAAAAGTGTGCCGGAAAGTATGGCAGCCAACAGGCTTCTCCATGCCCGTAACGCGAACAGCCTGCTTAACAGCGCGCTGAATGGTGCTGACGTGCACATGATGGCGGACGCTCTGACCATCTTCATCAATGCAGATCCCGCTTGAAGGGAAAATCCACTGCCACGCCAGAGAAAAAGATGCACGAGGATACTTACGACGCAAAGCAAAAGGGAGAGATACAGGAATCTTGTAAATTTCCTCCTGTGACCGCCACCCGGCTTCGATCTGCCTTATTCGATGTTTAAGAGGGATTATCAAGGGGGCAGGCAGTAAAGTGGTTCTATCCTTACCGCCTTTGCCGTCTCTGACTATGATCGTCTGGTTCAGGAAATCTATATCCTTGACGCGCAGGCGGGATGACTCAACGACCCGCAGACCCGCGCCATACATAAGAGATGCCAATACTTGGTACGGTTGGGATAGCTGCTCAATGATCGACATGGCTTCCTGGTGGGTAGCACAGTCGGCAATCTCGGCGGACGCTTGACTCTGACCACGTCTCCGATCTCACCGAGAGGCTGCTCAAGAACACGCGCATACAGAAACACGATGGCATTCAAAGCCAGATTTTGCGTCGCAGCTGCCACCTGGCGATCAGTGGCTAGCCAGCTGAGAAACGCGTTTACATCGGATGTACCCAGCTCAAGGGGGTGACGCATCCCATGGAAGCGAATGAAATAGCGGATCCAGTACCAATAGCTTTTTTCTGTACGGATACTGTAGTGATGTCGACGCATCACCGAGCGGAACTGGTCCCTCAGGCGAGGTTTAGGAGCTAGGCTGTCCATGTGTTCTCCTTGACTGTTTTTTTATACAGTAGTAATAGTTGTACGAAAAGACGAAGTCAAGCGAATACAGCAGGAGGGAGGCTGGTCATGGGTAACATATTGGTTTTTAAAGGTTTTCGTAGGGTGTGTAATTCCGCTTACCCGGAGTTATACCGCAGTCACTATTATGTATTAGTACCGCACGCGGTCTAATCACTGTTATGTGTCATGAGGAAATTGTGTGTTCTTTAAGAAGAAAGAAAAAAAGTATAAGCCTCCTCAAAAGCTAAAAGAATGGGCCAACGACATTCCAGGAGGAGAGTTATATGAGGTTTACATTTCCTCAGATCAAAAAGTTTGGTGTACGTCTGGTCGGTTCGCTCATTCGTCAGGCGCTTCAAGCACCACTTGGTCAGGGTTCCTGTCCGGCGAATTAAATGAGCTTGTTGTTAAAAAAATGGGGCAAAACGTACTGAATGAAGTCATTTCGTTCCTCAATCAGCAAAACACATAACAAGTTGCTCAAGTACACTCCGGCCGCAAACAGCGCGGCCTCCGCGGGACAGCCTTCACTGCGTTTCGGCTGCCCCTTAGCAAAGCGTTAAATTTTCAGGGAGCTATCTCGTAGGATGTACAACCTATTAGTTACTTCGAGATTGGGCGCTTGGGATCAGCCATTCTATGAATTCGATAAAAGTCGGTTTCTGGAATACACTACAGAATCCATAGCAGAAGCTTTTAAATCCCTCACGCCAAGTTTAATAGAAACTTTGAAGGGCTACCCATGCCTGTTTGCATATGAAGGTGATAGAGAAGATGTTCGCATTGGGAGATTTACTTCAATTAAGGAAAGAGGAAGAAGCTTACTTATAGAGTTTGAGTTTGATCGGAATATCCCCCCCATACCATTTGAAGCCATCAAACCAATAGCTCCATTGCTTGATATACGCGATTGGGAAATGAATAGGACCCACTGGGCGGTTAAGGATGAAAACCTTTTTGAGCGCCTTGTGACTGCTGGTGTTCTAAATCAAGATCAAACAGGCGAGCCAGCAAAGCAAGAGAAGCCACCCGTTAAAAGATCCATAAACCCAAAAGTAACTACCGTACAAGGATTCATTGGAAAAGTTCTCTCGTCTGAAAGAGAAAACGGTTCAGAAGTTTTTTACCGAGGTCACTCAAATAAGAGTAGATACAAACTGGAACCATCTTTATTTAGGAAGGATGATGATGGGAATTATCTCTACCTAGAAAATGAACACATCTTGTACAGAGAGTTGATAGTTTCAAATTCAGCCGACTTCCAAGCTGATGAATATACCTTGGATAGATTGGTAAGAATGCAGCACTACTCGCTTCCAACTAGATTGCTGGATATAACCTCAAACCCGCTAATAGCCCTTTATTTTGCATGCAAATCAGCTCCTGATGAAGATGGTGAGGTTGTTGTCTTTTCTTTGGCCCGGAGCGAGGTCAAGTATTTTGATTCAGATGTTGCTAGCTGCATATCTAATCTAGCGAGACTTCCAAAAGCAGAAAAGGATAACATCAGTTTTAAGAGCGGAAATTTCAACGAACAAATATCAGTAAAGCGCCTGATTCATTTGATACGAGAAGAAAAGCCATATTTCGAACCGAAGATTATTCCTGACGATCTGAGGAAAATTGTTTGTGTAAAAGGAAAACAAAGCAACGATCGAATATCATCGCAATCTGGTGCGTTTCTGCTATATGGGCTTGATGCAGTCATGGATGAAGAGGGAACGTCAGAAATAAACGTTATGAGGATTGCTGTATCCAATAAGCCTTCGATACTCAAAGAACTTGATCTTCTTAATATTAATGAAAGCACTGTTTTCCCATATATAGAGAACTCGGCAAAGTATGTTGCAGGCAAATACAAATTTAACAAGGAATTGCAGCGGACAAGCCGCTGAATGCGACGTTAGCTAAATAAATCATAACGGATAGATGGAGATACCATGGCTCAGGAACTTCCTTATCTTCAAAGTTATAAGAATGTTGGAGAGCTCTTCCAGAAGGCAAAAGCGGCAAAAGTCCCTGAGGCTTTCACCCAGAAGTTTTTGGCAGAAACTATAGGTTTAAAGGCGAGTGGAGATCGACCGCTAATTAACCTTCTTAGACTGCTTGGTTTTCTTGATAGTAGCGGGAAGCCGACTCCGCGTTACTCTGCGTTGAAGAACGAAAAAATAGCAGGAATAGAAATTGCTAGAGGGATTCGTCAGGCTTACCAACCTTTGTTTGATGCGAATGAAAATGCACAAAAACTCGATGGCGCAGACCTGAAAGGTTTAGTAGCACAGGTCTCAGGGGCGGACACCGGAACAACATCGAAAATTGTTGGAACATTCAAATCGCTTTTGAAGTTGGCCGACTTTGAATCAGAAAACCAGCTTGCTGAAGATGACGAATCTCAAAGCAATGATAAGGAAAATAGCCAAATCGATATTAAGTCCCAAGTAGACTCACGGGCGTCATCGGGAAGCAAAGATATGCGGCCAGAATTTCATTACAATTTTCAAATACATCTTCCTTCCAATGGTAGCGAAGAGACCTATGCAAACATATTTAATGCAATTCGTAAGGTTTTCAAGTGATGGACGATGCAAGGCTAGCCTTATATCTGATGCTTGGACAAACGGCATCGAAGACAACCTTTTCTATCCCGGAAATTTCGGATGGAAAGCCGTTAATGATATCCGACTCTTACGACTTAAGCACATCTCTTCCGGAGACTGTTAGGTCTGCCAATCAAGCGTCAGAGGGATATAAGCTGTTTTTTGTTTTTGAAAACTACCTAAGAGATTTTGTTGTAGAAACTCTTTCCAAAAACTCCAGTGAAACTTGGTGGGATAAGCTCCCTGCTGATGTGCAACAAGAAATCGATAAGCATGAAGAGAATGAAGGCACTAAGGTCTGGATGGCTATCGGGTCTAGAGATAAATCTGCGTTGATGACATACCCCCAGATTCTGAGGGTTATTGATTTCTGTTGGAAGGACTACTTTCAAGAGTTGATCCGTGACAAAGCTCTAGTGCAAGAGGCTAGGATGGTTTCTCATTTGCGCAATACAATTTGTCATATGACCCCTATTAGCATGGAAGAAATGGACCGTGTGAAGCTGGTTATTAGAGATTGGTTTAGAGTCGTTTCACCGTAAATGGCTAACAATGCCAAGCACAGCGACAGCTTAGCAATTCCGGCTTCGCCTTCACAACGAAGCTGCGCGTGTTGGCGGCGTTATGCAGAATAAGGTTGTAGATATGAAAACTAATCAGAGGCTGGCCGAGGCATGGTGAATCACACCGGGTTTTATGGAGGCCATTCCGTTTAAGTCAGGCCGCCACGGCCTGACCTGTGTGTTGCTGGTAGAAGTTTGCCTCAGCTTCTGCCGGCGGTATATGTCCAATCGACCCCAGAAGGCGCTGATGATTGAACCAGTGAACCCATTTCAGGGTGGCTATTTCTACTGCTTCGCGACTCTGTAATGACCCAGCGGAATTTGCACACTCAAGCCGCTAATTGTTGGTAAATCGTACTGGGTGTTTTCATCCCCAGTGCCTGATGAGGGCGCTGCTCGTTGTAGTACTTGAACCACGCCCTCAAGGTTTGCCTGGCTTCATCCAGTGTCTGGAAGTTATGAAGCCAGAGACACTGCTCTTTCACAGTTCGGATCAGTCGCTCAACCATCCCGTTCTGCTGCGGGGTGTGGGGACGGATGAACTCCTGTTTCAGACCGTATTGGTACACCGTCCGAGTGTAATGCCGAGAGGTAAATACCAGGCCGTTGTCACTACGCAGCGTGATCGGATCCTGAGCCCTGCCCAGCGTGCCGTACCGGGTAATGAGCGCCTCCTCCAGTGCTGCTTCAGCTGCCTTGGCGTTGCCGCTGGGGCTCAACCGCCAGCCAAGTGCCTCTCGGGTATAGCAGTCCATAACGATGGTCAGGGCGCACCAACGGTGAACCGGACCACACCAGACACGTGCAATGTCTGTTGCCCAGCGCTCATTCGGGCGCGAGGCCACCGAAGGTAATGCCTGCACCCGGGGGCGGGCTCCACTGCGGCGCTTGCGCACCTGCCAGCCCTTGATCTGGAACAGGCGCTGGATGGTGTTCTTGTTCTCACCCAACAGCCAGGCAACGGTACGGTAG
>NZ_FOUA01000010.1 GCF_900114735.1 Halopseudomonas bauzanensis
TGAGCTAACCAGTACTAATTGCCCGTGTGGCTTGACCATATAACGCCCAAACAATTTGGGCCATGGCCTGACACATTGATTGAACGACAAGCTGGAACGGCACGAGATTACAGTGACCTCCTTGTTAAATGACTATCACTTTTCCCACCCTTTCGTTGTGTGGACTCAACACCCACCCGACAACCGAATTGCTTGACGACCATAGAGCATTGGAACCACCTGATCCCATTCCGAACTCAGCAGTGAAACGATGCATCGCCGATGGTAGTGTGGGGACTCCCCATGTGAGAGTAGGTCATCGTCAAGCTTCAAATAAGAAACCCCGCCAGCTGGCGGGGTTTTTTTATGCCTGAATCGCCACCTGTCTACGCACCTTGTGCCTTGTGCTACGAGTTCGCGCCTGGTGATGGGAGCGGCCCTGGCCGCGATGGGCTGGCCGACACACACAAATGCCCGGCAGGCATGCGGTATACTTCTCCGTTACGGCTTGTGTTACCGAGGAGATAGGCAGATGAGTCAGGATCGCGTCATCATTTTCGACACCACCCTGCGTGACGGGGAGCAGAGTCCTGGTGCGTCCATGACCCGGGAAGAGAAACTGCGTATCGCCAAGGCGCTGGAAAAGCTGCGCGTAGATGTCATCGAGGCTGGCTTTGCAATCGCCAGCCCGGGTGATTTCGAAGCGGTGAAAGGCATTGCCGATACCATCCAGGACAGCACCATCTGTAGCCTGGCTCGTGCGGTAGATGCGGATATCGATCGGGCGGCCGAGGCGCTGGTCAATGCCAATTCCGGTCGCATTCACACCTTCATCGCCACCAGCCCTATCCATATGGAGCACAAGCTGCGCCTGCACCCGGATCAGGTCATCGAGCAGGCGGTGCGCGCCATCAAGCGCGCGCGTAACCTCTGTGCTGATGTGGAGTTTTCCTGTGAGGATGGTGGACGCTCCGAGATCGATTTTCTCTGTCGCATCATCGAGCAGGCAATCGACGCCGGCGCGCGTACCATCAATATCCCCGACACCGTGGGTTATGCGATCCCGCATCAGTTTGCCGAGACCATCCGCCAGGTCATCGAGCGGGTACCCAATGCGGACAAGGCCATCTTCTCGGTACATTGCCACAACGACCTCGGGCTTGCGGTAGCGAATTCGCTGGCTGCGGTAACTGCCGGAGCGCGGCAGGTAGAGTGCACCATCAACGGCCTGGGTGAGCGTGCTGGTAACGCCTCGCTGGAAGAAATCGTCATGGCGATCAAGACCCGGCAGGATGTCCTTGGCGTCCACACGGGTATCGTTACCGAGCATATCCTCAGTACCTCGCGGCTGGTGTCCAGCATCACGGGTTTTCCGGTGCAGCCGAACAAGGCGATTGTCGGCGCGAACGCCTTTGCCCATGAGTCTGGTATCCACCAGGACGGCGTGCTCAAGCACCGCGAGACCTACGAGATCATGAGTGCTCAGTCGGTCGGCTGGCATGCCAACAAACTGTCGCTGGGCAAGCTGTCTGGCCGTAATGCGTTCCGTACCCGCCTGCAGGAGCTGGGTATCGAGCTGAGCGATCAGGATGAGCTGAACGCCGCCTTTGCGCGCTTCAAGGAACTGGCCGACAAGAAGCACGAGATATTTGACGAGGATCTGCAGGCACTGGTGTCCGATACCGTGACCGATATGGTGGAGCGGATGCGGCTGGTGTTTCTGGATGTCCGCTCGCGCACCGGTGAAACGCCTATGGCGACGCTCACGCTGGAGGTTGATGGCGTGGAGCAACAGGCGACCGCGTCTGGCTCCGGTCCGGTGGACGCTGCCTTCCGTGCGGTGGAGCAGATCGCCAACTCCGGCGCCAACTTGCAGCTCTATTCGGTCAATGCGATCACCGAGGGCACTGACTCCCAGGGAGAGGTGACTGTCCGCCTGGAAAAAGCCGGACGCATTGTCAACGGTAATGGCGCCGACACCGATATCGTCATTGCCTCGGCCAAGGCCTATATCAATGCGTTGAACCTGATGCACTCGGGAGCACTCAAGGCGCATCCACAAGTGGAAGGCATCTGATGCAGGAATCGACGCGTCTTGATTATCTGGCGGCCATGGGGGTGGTCGGCTGGGTGCCTCGTCAGGCGTTACCCCATGCAGCCTTTCGTGTCCCCCCGGAGTTGCCTGAGCCGGTAGAAGACTCCCTGCCGGCAGCGGCAGTCGAGACCGCTGCTCCGGTGGTCAGTATCAGCTCATCCAGCGGGGCGGGACCGGCCCGGGCGAAGATCATTGTGCGTCCGAGTAAGCCGGACCCAGAGCCTGCTGCGTCCGTCACCCAGCCGGTTGCCGAGCCTCAGCCCCCAGCAGTTCCGCTCGCGCCGTTCTATCTGCAGCTGTGGATGGCCGGTCCCTGCGCATTGTTGATTGAGGTCCCCGAGCCGGGACTGGAAAGCGCCTCACCAGGTTTGCGCCTGCTCCAGGATATTTTACGCGCGGTGCGCCTGCCGCAGATGCCGCACCTGTATGCCGACTTCCACTGGCCATTGAATAGAAACCCGCAATTCGACCGCAGCGCCAAGGCCGCCAGCCTGGCGTTGCAGGCCTTTATGCAGGGGCGATTGGAAAGTGAGCCGGTGGTCTCCATTGGCTGTTTTGGTACCCATCCTCGTTTGTTGATAGGCCCGGAGCTGGATGAGGAGACCCTCCCTCATGACCGGGAGGAGGCGCTGGAGCAATTGCCTCCGGCCTGGTTCGCCCCCGACCTGGATACCCTGATGCAGGATTCCGCAAGCAAGGCGCAGCTGTGGCAACAGCTCAAGCGTGTCATGTCCCGTTGGCAGAGTGAAGAATGATAGAACCGGTATTTCGCCCGATGACCGAGGCGGACGTAGAGGCTGTGCTCGCTATTGAGTTCGCGGCCTTCAGTCATCCCTGGACCCGAGGCATATTTCTCGATTGCGTGACTTCCGGTCACGAATGTTGGCTGATGTTTCTCGGTGACCAGCAGGTCGGTCACGGTGTGTTGTCGGCAGCAGGGGACGAATCCCACTTACTGAATCTGACGGTCAAGCCGGCAAACCAGTCCAATGGGCTAGGCGGCAAGCTGCTTGCGCATCTGATGCAAAGGGGCAAGGAGCGGGGGGCAGAAACCGCCTTTCTGGAAGTCAGAGAATCCAATCACCCGGCCATATATCTGTACGAACGCTTCGGATTTAATGAAATCGGGCGGCGCCGGGACTACTATCCTGCTGTAGGGGGGCGCGAGGATGCTCTGGTTATGGCCTATTCACTAATCGACTGAGTCAGCGCTCAGCTTACATCCGAGTTGTTTATGTCTGCGCGTCACTGGGCCGTCGTCGGCCTGTTGCTCACTGCCCTGGCCTGGGCTGGAAACGCTCTCATTGCCCGCGCCAGTGCGGGTACGCTGCCACCGATAAGTCTATCGTTCTGGCGTTGGACTCTGGCCCTGCTATTGTTGCTGCCCTTCACCATCAGGGGGCTCTGGCAGTACCGTGGACTGTTGCTCGACAACGGGTTGAGGGTAGTTGTGCTGGCCGCGCTCAGTATTTCTTCCTACAACACCTTGTTGTATCAGGCGGCGCAGAGCACCAGCGCCATCAACCTCACCCTGGTAGGGACCGGATTGCCGGTGACCGCGTTCTTCTGGTCTATCGTTCTGCTGCGTCAGTGGCCGGCCCGCGCGACGATAGCGGGCGCGTCGCTCGGGCTCTGCGGGTTGCTGCTTATCCTGACGGGAGGACAGCCAACGCGGCTGCTTGGCCTGCACTTCAATGACGGTGACCTGATCATGCTGGTGGCGGTGCTGTCCTGGGGGCTGTACACGGTGCTGTTGCAGCGCTGGGTAATGCCGGTACCGGGACTGGTGCTGATGGCCGCAATGCTGCTCTGTGGCGTGCCGCTGCTCGTCCCCTTCTTCCTATGGGAGCTGATGCATCGCGGCTCGATGCCGATCACCTGGGAGGCTGCCGGTGCGGTGGGTTATACCGCGGTATTTGCTTCTCTGGTGGCTTATGTGGCCTGGAACAATGGCGTCAAGGTGCTGGGGCCGGCGACGGCCTCGCTGTTCAGCTACCTGGTTCCGGCGTTTACCGCCTTGTTGGGGATTATGCTGCTGGGTGAGCAGTTGCACTGGTATCACTTGGCTGGCGGCGCACTGACCTTCACGGGACTGCTAGTGGCGACACGCTGGCGTTAGCCTGCCGCGGCGCCGGGAAAGAGGGGGCCGGTCATATTCCGAAAAGCAGAAACAAAAAAAGGCCTAGCCGAAGCTAAGCCTTTGAAAAGGTTGGTGGCTACACCTGGACTTGAACCAGGGACCCCAGCATTATGAATGCTGTGCTCTAACCAACTGAGCTATGTAGCCATCCGAGGCGCGCATTATTCCCAGAACCCGGATTGTTGTCAAGGGGTGGTGCGCTTAATTGGTAAAATTTTCAACCGCTTAGCCTGGCCCTTGGCCCGCCGGCAGCTTACGGCTGCTGCCGGCTATTGGAGACGGCTGGATGCTGCTCAGCGGACACCCAACTGCAGTTGGGTAGCGACCTTACCGCTACCGTCGGCTGTCCCTTCGCTGGCGTCCAGCAGGTGGATGCGCTCGGCTTCCAGGCCGCCCTGGTCCACCAACCAGTCCTTGATGGCGGAAGCGCGTTGCTGCGCCAGTCGCCGCAGTGGCAGGGAATTGTCGCTCCAGCTGTCGATCAAGGCCTGGCGCATGGCGCGGTCCCGCTCTTCCCGGGGTAGTTCCAGCACCTGCTCAGGCAGCGATAGCTGACGCTGTTCATGCAGTTTGCGGATCAGTTTGATCTGGTCCCGGTCATCCAATTCCAGTTCTGCCGGGTTATCCGGTGGGCGACGCATCGTGCTGGCGGCCAGTAGGCGCATTTCCCGTTCCAGGCGTTGGGTTGCCAGAGGCGGACCATCTGCGCTGGTCGCGCTGATACCCTCGACCTCCAGTATCAGTTGCGGACGCTCCTGCAGGGCGCTGGACAGCGTGCCCAGAACTTTCGTGGCCTGATCGTCCAGCTCAGCACTACCGGCAGCGAAGCTCAGCTCGCTGAGATCTGCTTCGCCGGCACCGGCAAGCCCGGCGATGAATTTGAAGGGCGCCTGGGTGGCGCGCAACATCAGGTTGCGTAGCGTCTGCCAGACAATGGGCATGACGCTGAACTCGGGGTTATTCAGATCGCCGGCGACAGGCAACTCGATATCAATATTGCCCTTGGTGTCCTTCAGTAGCGCCACTGCCAGACGTATAGGCAGATCCACCGCGTCGGGACTGTCGACCCGCTCGCCCAGCTGCAGGTCTTCCAGCAACACCCGGTTGTCGGCCTTCAGCTGGCCCTCATCGATCTGGTAATGCAGGTCCAGGTTGAGCCGGCCCTTGCGGATGCGATAACCGGCGAATTTCCCGGAATAGGGGGTGAGCGTCGTCAGCTCGACATTCTTGAAGCTGGTGGCGATATCCAGGCTGTTGAGCGGATCGAAGGGAGTCAGGCGGCCCTTGATGGTCACCGGCGCATAGC
Source organism: Halopseudomonas bauzanensis (assembly GCF_900114735.1). Lineage (GTDB taxonomy): Bacteria > Pseudomonadota > Gammaproteobacteria > Pseudomonadales > Pseudomonadaceae > Halopseudomonas > Halopseudomonas bauzanensis. The sequence continues at coordinate 5,521 of NZ_FOUA01000010.1, forward strand.
GATCCACCTTGCCGTTGAGATCGACCGCGGCGGCTTTTTTGCTCTGATTATCGAGCGTGCCAATACTGCCGTTCAGCTGTTCAATGCCGGTGGCAAAGTTGGGCGTCAGGCTGAAGTCGGCAAAGTTGGCTGAGCCGTTATTGATACTGACACCGCCGATGCGGATGCCGAAGGGGTCGCTACTGTCACTGGCGGCGCTGCCCGGGGCAGCGGGCTGCGGCACCATCAGGTCACTGAAGTTGGTGCTCATGTCCCGGTTGATGATAAAGCGCACATAGGGTTGCTGGAGGCTGACCTTGTTGATGCTCAGGCTGTTGCCAGCGTAGTTGAGGTCATCCAGTTGCAGACTCTGCCATTTCAACAGGTCACGCTTGGCTGGGCCGTCTACCACATGCAATTGCTGCACACCTGCCTGGCCGGTCACGCTCAGTTGCAGTGGCTCCAGTTGTTCAAGTTGCACCTGTACGTTGCTGTCCAGCAAGCCAGACCTGAGTTCCAGGCGCATCAGGGGCTCGATATAAGCTTGCGCCACGGTCAGGTCGATCTGCCGGGTTTCCACCTGCAGATCCGCGGTGATCGGGTTGATGCCGACTTCACCCGAGACAGCCAGCTGGCCTTCCTGGTTCAGGGCGGTATCGATGCTCAGTTTGAAGGGCGACTCGGACTGACTGTCGAACTCGCTGAGATCGAGATTCAGCGGGCCGATGTCCAGTTCGACCGGTGTGGTCGGCTGGTGATCGGTCAACTGCAACCGGTAATCGCGCAACTGCGCCTGGTTCAGCAGGATGCGCCAGGGCTGTTCAGGCTCGCTGCTGGTGTCCGTTGCTGCAACGGACGGTACATCCTCTTCTGCAGGCGCTGTTGTGGCAGGAGGCTCGACGGATTGGTCGGTGGTTGAGCTGGTTGGCGTTAATAATGCCAGCCAGTCGATCTGGCCGTCCTTCAGGCGGGCGGCTTGGGCATTCAGTCCCTCGCTGTGGATAGCGCCCAGGCGCACTTCACGTTTGGCCAGATCCATGGAGGCATCGCTGATCGCAAGACTGTTCAGACGCAGCAGCGGTTTGTCTTCGGCTGCCAGATCAAGATCGCTTAATTGCAGGCGGATATCGGAAAGCTGCAGTTCGGTGCTTTCAACCAGGCTGAGCTGGTAGGTACTGGTGACGTTCAGTGATCCCTGGTTCAGTGTCAGCGGCAATTGCTCCTGGACATAGGGCCAGAAGGTGCTCAATTGCGCTTCGTTGATTGCCAGTGTTCCGCTGGAGGTCAGCGGGCTGATACTGAGCTGGCCTTCCCAGTCGATGCGGGCACCATAGGGGCCACTGGCGCTGATCTGCATCAGGGTATTGTCATCTGGCAGCGTGCTGAGATGGGTCAGTTCGATATCCACCGCGTCGTACCCGAACTCGACTGGTTCGGCGGGGCGCAGATCCTGGAACTGCAGACTGTTGCCAATCAACGCCAGGCGGTCGATGCGTAGCGGGAAAGGACCGGAGTCATTGTCGTCAGCCGGTTCACTTGCTTCTGGCAGGATAAACAACTCAGTCAGGTTGAGCGTGCCATCTTCAGCGAACTGCACGCGGGTGCTGGCTTGCTCCAGCTCGACGTCGCGCAGGTGTACGGCCCGGGTCCACAGACTGTCTATCTGCAGGTTGGCGTACAGTCGGGCGAAGGACACCTGGGGCTGCTCGGGCTCGCCGATATGCAGGCCGGCGAGGGTCAGCTCCAGGGTAAAAGGGTTGAGCTTGATACTCTCGAGCCGGGCGGGAACCGTCGCCCGTTGCTCGAATTGCTTGTTGACCAGATGCAGGGCGACGGCCGGTATTATCAGAAAGCCCAGCAGGGCATACAAGGTGATCGCCGTGGTCAGACTGATCAACAGGGTTTTTGGTCTCATGCGCATGGTCATCACCGGCTCGCTTCAAATAGTCGGAAGTATGGCATGCTCCAGGACAAAGCTGGACCACTGATGTGGTTGCGGTGTCAGGATGGGACTGCGCGGGCCGAGTCAGAGCAACCATTCAATCGGGAGGATCGACATCAACCATATGCCGCTGCGCTTCAGCAGTCCGGTATTGGGCTCGCGATCATGACGTACTTCACGCGTGCCGATACGCTCGATCCAGTACAGCCTATCATCGTTGTCCAGCTGTACCTCATAGGCATTGTCCGGAATAACGCTGTCGAAAGCCTGGTGAACGGCCTGGGCCAGAGCGGGGCTATCGATGACGAAGCCGAGTTCGGTATTCAGGTGCATCGACCGGGGATCGAAGTTGAACGAGCCGACGAACACCCGCTCGCCATCCACGGCAAAGGTCTTGGCATGCAGGCTGGAGCCGGAGCTGCCAAAGGGGCCGGCACTTTCGTTGCGTTCCAGGTGAGGGGAGAGGCGGCGCATTTCAAACAACTGGACGCCGCCCTTGAGCAGATCCCGGCGGCGCTTGGCGTAGCCGGCATGCACCGCAGCCACATCAGTAGCATCCAGCGAGTTGGTCAGGATGCGTACATCAATGCCTTGGTCCGTAAGATCGGTAAAGGCATCCACACCGGCGGCGGTTGGTACGAAGTAGGGCGAGACCAACGCCACCGCGCTGCGCGGCTGCTCCAGGATCTGCCCCAGCTGGTGGGTCAACAGTCCCTCTGGTTCCGCCTTGCCCAGCCCCTTGGCGGGGTCGTCGGTTACCATGCGGGTAACCGCCCACTCCAGCGGCAGGTCGCCTGCCAGCAACCGACGGCTGAAGCCGGAGCGGGACACGGCAGCGACATACTTGGCCGCGTCGGCACTCACTTCCACCAGGGCAGCGGCCTGACTCAGCTGGTCCAGATTCTGCGCTGACACTGCCGGCAGAACCTGCTCCACGGGGTAGACGGAGCCGCTGGACCAATAGCGGTCAAAATCCGTCGAGACCTGCCCGACGATCGGGCCGACGGAAAGCACATCCAGGTCGGCGAACAGGATACCTTCGGTGGCCCCGAAATATTCATCGCCGATATTGCGGCCACCGATGATGGTGGCCTGGTTGTCGGCGGTGAAAGACTTGTTATGCATGCGCCGGTTGGCTCGGGAAAAGTCGGTGATATAACCCAGCCATTTGGGCTTGCGCACGATGAACGGATTGAACAGGCGCACTTCGATCTGCGGATGCAGAGCCAGCGCTGCCAGCTCGGTATCCAACCCGGCGGTGCCATTGTCATCCAGCAGCAGCCGCACCCGCACGCCCCGGTCCGCCGCCGCGTGCAGTTCTTCCAGCAGCAGGGTGCCGGTCATGTCCCCATGCCAGATGTAATACTGCACATCCAGGGTGCGCTCGGCAGTTCGGGCCAGTAGTACTCGTGCGGCAAAGGCAGCATGCGGATCGGATAGCGCATGGATGCCGCTCTGGCCAGGGTGCGCCGCCACATCGGCGGCAAGGGCCTGACCGAGGCGGGTGGCGCGGGCAGACTCGGGACTCAGCGCGAAGGATTCGGTCAGGTTCTGGGCCGGCAGGCTGCAGCCGGTCAGCAGGCTGGTGCAGAGCAGCAGGACGGGCAGCCAGCTGCGTGCCGGTATGGGTGAGTCGAGGTGCAGCATGGCGGTCATGGTCCTTAACGTGATTGCCGGAGGGCGGCGATATATCCGGCAAGCTCCTGGGGAAAAAGAAAAACCCCTTGAGACGGTAATCATCAAGGGGTTTTTCATTCGCGGGACTGCCTCAGACGTTGAATCTGAAGTGCATTACATCCCCGTCCTTGATGATGTATTCCTTGCCTTCCAGGCGCCACTTGCCGGCTTCCTTGGCGCCGGCTTCGCCGTTGTACTGGATGAAGTCATCATAGGCGACCACTTCGGCGCGAATGAAGCCTTTCTCGAAATCAGTATGAATCACGCCAGCGCCCTGGGGAGCGGTGGCGCCGACCTTGACGGTCCAGGCGCGGACTTCCTTGACCCCGGCGGTGAAGTAGGTCTGCAGATTGAGCAGCTCGTAGCCGGCGCGGATCACGCGGTTCAGGCCCGGCTCTTCCATGCCGATGGCTTCAAGGAACATATCCTTCTCTTCACCGTCATCCAGCTCGGCGATTTCCGCTTCGATCTTGTTGCATACCGGTACCACCACAGCACCTTCGGCGTCGGCGATCTCACGCACGATATCGAGGTAGGGATTGTTCTCGAAGCCTTCTTCGGAGACGTTGGCGATGTACATCACCGGCTTGCTGGTCAGCAGGTGAAAGCCCTTGACCAACTTCTTCTCGTCGTCAGCCAGATCCTTGATCAGAGTACGGGCCGGCTTGCCTTCGCTGAAGTGGGGGATGAGCTTTTCCAGCAGAGCCTTTTGCGCTACGGCTTCCTTGTCGCCACCCTTGGCATTGCGCGCGACGCGCTGCAGTTGCTTCTCGCAGCTGTCGAGGTCGGCGAAGATCAGTTCCAGGTCGATGATTTCGATATCGCGCTTGGGGTCGACACTGTTGGAGACGTGGATCACGTTTTCATCATCGAAGCAGCGCACGACGTGGGCGATGGCATCGGTTTCGCGAATATTGGCCAGGAATTTGTTGCCCAGGCCCTCGCCCTTTGAGGCACCCTCAACCAGCCCGGCGATATCGACGAACTCCATGGTGGTCGGCAGTACGCGCTCGGGCTTGACGATGGCCGCCAGGGCGTCCAGACGCGGGTCCGGCATGGGGACGACACCGCTATTGGGCTCGATGGTGCAGAACGGGAAGTTCTCGGCACCGATGCCGGCTTTGGTCAGTGCGTTGAACAGGGTGGATTTGCCGACGTTGGGCAGTCCGACGATACCGCAATTGAATCCCATACTGGTGTCCTCTGCCGTTTTCGGCGGCGAAAATGATCAGGCCTTGAAGCTGTGCAGGCGTTGCATGACGCGAGTCCAGTCACCGGCAACCATACCGGGTACTTCGCGCAGTGCTTCGTCGATGCAGGCATCCAGTGCTTGCTGCTCGGTTTTGGGCGCGCGGCCCAGCACAAAGCCTGTGACCTGCGAGCTATGGCCGGGGTGGCCGATACCGAGCCGCAGGCGGTGGAAAACATTCTGATTACCCAGGCTGGCGATAATGTCGCGCAGCCCGTTATGGCCGCCGTGGCCGCCACCTTGCTTGCATTTCACCACACCTGGGGGCAGGTCGAGCTCATCATGGGCGACCAGGATTTCCTCGGGAGTGATGCGATAGAACCCGGCAAGGGCGGCAACAGCCTGACCGCTGCGGTTCATGAAGGTGGTGGGGATCAACAGGCGAACATCCTGACCGTCTATGGTCAGGCGGCCGGTGAGGCCGAAAAACTGTTTTTCCTGGCGCAGGGCCAGGTTATGCCCGGAGGCGAGACGCTCAACAAAAAGGGCGCCCGCGTTATGCCGGGTCATGTCATATTCCGGTCCCGGATTACCGAGACCGACGATCAACTTGATTCCGTGCGTCACAACGGGCGCCCTCTGGGGTTTCAGCAGGAAATTACTCCGCTGATTCCTCACCTTCACCAGCGTCTGCATCGGCAGCAGCAGCGGTACGCTGAGCCATGATGTTGACTACCGGCAGGTTGTGGTCGTCGCCCAGCGCCAGGCTAGGGATGACAACGCCTTTCGGCAGCTTCAGGTCAGCCAGGTGCAGCGACTGGCCAACTTTCAGGTCCGCCAGGTCAACTTCGATGAAGTCGGGCAGGTCCTTCGGTAGGCAGCTTACTTCCAGTTCCGGCAGGTTGCGGAAGACCATGCCGCCTTCCTGCTTCACACCCACGCAGCTGTCTTCGTTGATGAAGTGCAGCGGTACGTGAACGGTAACCTTCTGGCCGGCGACGATGCGCTGGAAGTCGGCATGCATGACGCGCGGCTTGGCCGGGTGACGCTGCAGTGCCTTGAGCAGTACTTCTTCTTTCTTGCCATCAATGGACAGGCCGATGATGGAGGAGTAGAAAGCTTCGTTTTCCAGAGCCTTGTTCAGCTCGCGTGCTGCCACGGAGATGCTCTGCGGCTCCTTGTTGCCACCGTAAACGATAGCCGGAACCAGATCAGCGTTACGACGCAGGCGGCGGCTCGCACCTTTCCCCAGGTCATCACGCGCATTCGCATTCAAAGTGAAGTCGACCATGTGTAGTCTCCTTGCTGTGCGTCCGGGCACTTGCGACCAGTGCGTCGGACGATTGATAAAACCCGGCGATATTGCCGGGCTGTTTGATCAGTGCCGGTTCCTAGCGGAACATGGCGCTGATGGATTCTTCATTGCTGATCCGGCGCATCGCTTCGGCGATGATCGGTGCCATGTCCAGCTGGCGAATGCGCTCGCAATGATCTGCGGCGGCCGACAGCGGAATGGTGTTGGTGACCACCAGCTCGTCGAGTACCGAACCGTTGATATTGTCGATCGCCTTGCCCGACAGGATCGGGTGGGTGCAATAAGCGGAGACCCGGGTGGCACCAAAATCCTTGAGCGCCTTGGCTGCGGCGCACAGGGTGCCGGCAGTATCGACCATATCGTCGACCAGGATGCAGTTGCGGTTTTCCACGTCACCGATGATGTGCATGACTTCCGACTGGTTGGCCTTGGGCCGACGCTTGTCGATGATCGCCAGGTCTGCACCCAGGGACTTTGCCACGGCACGGGCGCGAACCACGCCACCGATATCCGGGGAAACGATCAACAGGTTGTCCAGGCGCTGATCCTGGATGTCATCAATGAGTACCGGCGAGCCGTAGATGTTATCCACCGGGATATCGAAGAAGCCCTGGATCTGGTCGGCGTGCAGGTCAACGGTCAGTACGCGATCGACACCGACCACGTCCAGCATGTCGGCCACCACCTTGGCGCTGATGGGCACACGGGCCGAACGCGGGCGACGATCCTGACGGGCATAACCGAAGTAGGGGATCACGGCGGTGATGCGGGAGGCCGAAGAGCGGCGCAGTGCATCGGTCATGACAACCAATTCCATCAGATTGTCATTAGTGGGCGCGCAGGTGGGCTGGATGACGAACACGTCCTTGCCACGCACATTTTCATTCAATTCAACGCTGACTTCGCCGTCGCTGAAACGACTAACCAACGCGTCACCAAGGGGGATATGCAATTGACGCACGACACGTCGCGCCAGATCGGGGTTCGCATTCCCGGTAAAAACCATCATCTTGGACACGCTGCAATACCTTTCTGGGTAGTGGTCTATGCGATGAGTCAGTGAGAGAGCCGGGCGAGCAGAAACACGCCTGGCCGGTCAAGCCGGACTCAAGATGTCATGAATTATTGCTGCCGGAGAAAATGGCAGGGGCGGCTGGATTCGAACCAACGCATGGCAGGATCAAAACCTGCTGCCTTACCGCTTGGCTACGCCCCTGTAACTGTCCGGATGCTAAGGTTGCATCCTTCTTACGTCGCTTTGTCGAGTAAAGCATGTAACGGTGAAACGTTACACCCCTTCGCAACAAAGGCTTGCAGAGTGGCTGGCAACCGGGCGCGAACTTTATCAGCTTCGCGTTCGTTTGGGAAGGCCCCAAACAAGCAACTGCCAGTTCCGGTCATCTTAGCTTCACAAAATTTGTTTAGCAAGATCAACGTGTTACGAATTTCAGTGTAACGCGCTGTGACTACCGGCAAGCAGTCGTTCCGACCACCGTGCTCTCGAAAGGCCGCTAATGTAATCGCCGGCGTGTCCCGAGTCAACCTTTCATCGGAGAAAATTTCCGCAGTGCTGACCTGGCAGGGCGGCACCACCACCAGATACCAGGGTTCATCGAGCTCGACCGGGGTCAGTTGTTCGCCAACGCCTTCGGCCCAGGCCGCGCGGCCCCGGACGAATACCGGCACATCAGCGCCGAGGGTCAACCCCAGTTCGGCCAGCTGGTCGAGGGACAGGCTGGTCTGCCACAGGTGATTGAGGCCGACCAGGGTGGTGGCAGCATCCGAACTGCCGCCGCCGATCCCGCCACCCATCGGCAGGCGCTTGTCCAGCTGGATATCCGCACCCTGCATGGTGCCGCTGGCCTGTTGCAGCAAGCGGGCGGCACGGATGATCAGGTTGTCTTCGGTGGCCACGCCGGGTAGCTCGGGTTGCAGGTGCAGTTGGCCATCTGCGCGCGGTGTGAAATGCAGGGTGTCGCCATGGTCGAGAAACTGAAACAAGGTCTGCAGCAGATGATAGCCATCGGCGCGGCGGCCGGTGATGTGCAGGAACAGATTCAGCTTGGCCGGGGCGGGCAGGCTCAGGGTCGCGGTTGTCATTCGGGTAAATGGGGTTCCCAGCGGGTGATGACCAGGGTCAAGAGCACATCGTGCCCGGACAGCTGCAGGCGCTGGGGCAGCGTCAGACCATCGACCTGCTGATAGCGACTGTATTCCACGGTCCAGCCGGCCTGCGCCAGGCGGGCCAATTGACTGTCGGGGTTGAGTTGCAAGCGGCTCGGGCTGTCGGGGGCGGGCAGGCCCCGCACCCACCACAACAGATGCTCGACCGGCAGCCGCCAGCCGATCTGTTGTTCGAGCAGGATTTCTGCCGACTCGGCGGTAGCCGGCGGCTGACCAGCTACTTCCAGGGTTACCCCGGCATCACTGCCTTCGATGCGGGTGGCGCCCCGGCCAAGCGGGCCGGAGAGGCGGATATCATAATGGTCCTGTTGTTGCAGCCACGACAGGGTGCCGCTGCCGGACTCCCGTGGCGCCTTCACGCCCAGCTTGCCCTGCAGCGTCCAGTTGGCGAGCGGTGCGACGGCGCTGCGATGTGCCTGCCAGGCGGCCGGGTCGCCGCCGAACTCCAGGGTTTCACGTTGATGCAGATTGCTGCACGCGGCCAGCGTCATGGTCAGTGCCAGCAGGCAGCAAAGTCGTAGCGTTGCCTTCATCAGTCAGCCTTCAGTCGTTTGCGGGTGGCGTCGATCAATGGGGCGTCCTCCGCCGCCTCTGCCGCCTGGTCCCAGATGTCGCGGGCTTCGCGGCGCTTGCCCTGCTGCCATAGCACTTCGCCCAGATGGGCGCCGACCTCCTCATCGGGGAAGGCTGCGAAGGCGTCGCGCAGCAATTGTTCGGCGCGTTGCAAGTTGCCCAGGCGGTAATGGACCCAGCCGAGACTATCGAGGATCGCCGGATCGTCCGGCTTAAGTTCATGGGCCCGTTCGATCAGTTGCAGCGCTTCATCAAGCCGTTCATTGCGGTCGGCAAGTGTATAGCCCAAGGCGTTGAGGGCCATGGCATTGTCCGGCTCGCGCTGGATGATCTGGCGCAGGTCGGCTTCCAGTCCGGCCGGGTTGCCCAGGCGTTCGGAAAGAATGGCGCGGGTATAGAGCAGGCGGCTGTCGGTGGGCAGCTGCTGGACGGCTTGATTGGCGCGCTGCATGGCCCGTTGCGGCGCAGCCTCCGCCAGGGCTTCGATTTCCAGTAGATAGAGCTCCGGCGCCAGCTGAGGTTGCCGGGCGCGCTCGCCGTCCATGATCTCGCCAAGCTGGTCGGGGCGCTCGCGGGCCATCAACAGCTGGGTGATGCGCAGGCGCGAGGGCAGATAGTGCTCGCCGGCACCGATGCTTCGCCAGGTGCTGATGGCCGCATCCCAGTGTTCGGCTTGTTGATGGGCAGCGCCAAGGTGAAAGCGCGCCGCCTCGTTCTCGGGGTCGAGTTCAAGCAGCGCTTCCAGCTCGCCGATGGCGGCCTCGGTTTCGCCGCCTTCCAGTTCCACCAGGGCCAGGGCCAGACGGACGTCGTCATCGTCCGGATGTTGCCGGACCAGTTCCTGGAAATGGACAATCGCTGCCGGATGGTCCTCATTGCTGACCAGCATTCTGGCCAGCAGCAGGCGCATGCGGCCGTCATCGGGGAACTCGCGTACCCCTTGTTGCAGCACCTCGATGGCTTCATCGGTTTTGCCCAGGCCGGCATGCAGGCGGCTCTGCAGCATGATGGAGGCGGCAGTTCGGTTCTGCTGGGTATGCTTGTCGAGCAATTCCAGGGCTTCTTCGCTACGTTGCTCTTCCTGTAACAGCAGGGCGGCAGCAAAGCTCAGCTGGGGATTATTGGGGTGGCGCTGCAGTAGCCGCTGCAGATTCTCCAGCATGGCGGCACGGGTGACTCTGTCAGCTTGCAGTGCAGTGAGAGCCAGCAGATCGAAATGGGTGTCGTCCTGCAGCAGCAGGACCTGCTCCATCATCTGCATGGCCTGATCGTGCTCGCCGGCTCGGGCCAGTTGCAGAGCGGCGGCGCGCAACGCTTCGGGGTTGTCCGGTTCCACCTCGCTCCAGAGTAGGGCCATATCCATGGCCTGGCGGTGGGCGCCAAGGAACTCGGAGATTTCCATGGCGCGCTCAATGATGCCGGCATCGCGGGTGCGCTCGGCCTGTTGGAGATAGTTGCTCAGGGCGATATCGAAGCGGTTGCGTTGCCCGGCAATCTCGGCGGTCAGCAGCGCGAACAGGGTGTCAGCCGGAAACTGGCCATAGACTGCCGGTTCCTCTTTCTGCTCAGGAGTGACAGGCACCGGCGGCGCCGGGGGCTGCTCGGGTGCGGGCTCGTTGACTGCGCAACCGGCAATCAGCAGGCTGATTGTCAGAGCCAGGAGCGAGTGGTGAAATCGTGCCGTCATGGATACTCTCTTTGCTGCGCCGGTCTGCCAGATGAGGCTGGCAACTGATGATACAGGATGAGTTGCAAACCCACAGCGCGCAAGTGCAAAGCGGCCTGGCTGCGGCTGCAGGAGCCGGCCGTGGTGGGTTTTATACGGCTTTCCATGGAAGGAATTGATCGCCATCGTTATAAATAGGACAATTAGCTGTTTTTACCCCGTGCTTTCGGGCGACTATTGAGGTGCCATGGGCTTTCTCGCATTCGGGATCAATCACAGGACGGCGACGGTTGACGTGCGTGAGCGGGTCGCTTTCGCCCCGGATCAGCTGGCCGACGCGCTGCAGCAGCTACGTGATGAGACGCTTTCCCGGGAAGTTGCCATCCTCTCTACCTGCAACCGCACGGAAATCTACTGCACCCAGGACCAACCCGATCCTGCGGCGCTGGCTGACTGGGTGGCGCGCTATCACGGTCTGGAGCCCGGTGCGATCCGGGGCAGCAGCTATGCGCACAAGGATGCCGGCGCGGTGAAGCACATGATGCGCGTGGCTGCCGGACTGGATTCCATGGTACTGGGCGAACCGCAGATCCTCGGGCAGATGAAGGACGCCTGGCAGTACGCGCGTACCGCCGGCACCCTGGGGCCATCTCTGGATCGGTTGTTTCAGAGCACCTTCAACACCGCCAAGCAGGTCCGCACCGACACTGCCATTGGCGCCAACCCGGTTTCCGTGGCCTTTGCCGCGGTCAGTCTGGCGCGGCAGATATTCTCCGATCTGAGCCGCAGCACGGCGCTGCTGATCGGCGCCGGCGAGACCATCGAGCTGGTGGCGCGGCACCTCAACGAGCAGGGTATCAGCAAGATCATCATCGCCAACCGTACCCTGGAGCGGGCCGAGGCGGTGAGTACGCCGCTGGGTGGCCGGGCGATTACCCTCAATCAGATCCCCGACGTGCTGGCGCAGTGCGAGATTATCATCGCCTCGACAGCCAGCCCGCTGCCGATTCTCGGCAAGGGGGCGGTCGAGCGCGCGCTGAAGCAGCGTCGGCACCAGCCGATGTTCATGGTCGATATTGCCGTACCGCGGGATATCGAGCCGGAGGTTGGTGACCTGGCGGATGTATACCTGTACAGCGTCGATGACCTGCAGGAAGTCATCCAGGAGAACATGCGCTCCCGGCAGGACGCCGCCGAGGCCGCGGAGCGGTTGATCGAGATGGGTACCGACGAATTCATGCAGCGTCTGCGTTCGCGGGCGGCTGTGGATGTACTCAAGCGCTATCGGCAACAGGCGGAACAGCAGCGCGATCAGGAGCTGGACAAGGCGCTGGCGCGCCTGGAACGGGGTGGCGATCCGGCCGCGGTGATGGCGGAAATGGCGCGGGCGCTGACCAACAAGCTGCTGCACGAGCCCAGCGTGCAGCTCAAGCGCATGAGCGCCGAGGGCCGCAGCGAGTCCCTGTCGCTGGCCATGGAGCTGTTCGCTCTGGATGATGAAACGAATACTGCACAGGGCAAATCATGAAAGCGTCACTACTCAATCGCCTGGACACGCTGCGCGAACGCTTCGAGGAGCTTTCCGCGTTGCTCAGCGATGCAGAAGTCATTCAGGAGCAGAGCCGGTTTCGGGCCTACTCCCGCGAATATGCGGAGCTGGAGCCGACCGTCCAGTGTTACGGCCAGTGGCTCAAGACCAGTGCTGATCTGGCGGAAGCGCGCAGTCTGCTCAAGGACGCCGACCCGGATATCCGGGCCATGGCCGAGGATGACGCCGAGGCCTGCAGCGGCATCCTGGCCGACCTGGAAGCACAGTTGAACCTGCTGTTGCTGCCCAAGGACCCCAACGATGAACGCAACGTTTTTCTGGAAATTCGCGCCGGCACTGGCGGTGACGAGGCGGCCATCTTCGCCGGTAACCTGTTCCGGATGTACTCGCGCTATGCCGAGCGGCAGGGTTGGCGCATCGAGATCCTGTCGGAAAACGCCGGCGAGCACGGCGGTTTCCGTGAGGTGATAGCCCGCGTCGAAGGCCAGAGCGTCTATGCCAAGCTGAAATTCGAATCCGGCGCCCACCGCGTGCAGCGCGTGCCGGAGACCGAGTCCCAGGGCCGCATCCATACCTCCGCCTGCACCGTGGCGGTGATGCCCGAGCCCGATGAACAGGCAGTGGTGGAAATCAACCCGGCGGATCTGCGGGTGGATACCTATCGCTCCTCCGGCGCTGGGGGGCAGCACGTCAACAAGACCGACTCGGCCATCCGCCTGACCCACCTGCCTACCGGCATCGTGGTGGAATGTCAGGAAGAGCGCTCGCAGCACAAGAACCGCGCCCGGGCGATGGCCTTGCTGCAGGCGAAGCTGGCCAACCGGCAGCGCGAAGCCCATGAGAAGGAAATCTCCGATACGCGGCGTTCGCTGGTGGGCTCGGGTGACCGTTCCGAGCGCATCCGCACCTACAATTTTCCCCAGGGGCGGGTCACCGATCACCGTATCAACCTCACCCTGTACAGTCTGGACCAGGTGATTGAAGGCGAGCTGGACGGTATCGTCGAACCGTTGCGCCGGGAATACCAGGCCGATCAGTTGGCTGCCCTGGACCAGGCATGAAGCGCAACATTGCAGCGTTGCTGGCAGAGGCCGAGGTGCCCGGATCGGATAGCCCCGGGCTGGATGCCGAGTTGCTGCTGGCCCATGTGCTGGGCAAATCCCGCAGCTATCTCTTTACTTGGCCGCAGAAAGAGGTATCGGAGCCGGAAATCGAACGCTTTTTCACGCTGTTGGCGCGCCGCCAGTGCGGTGAGCCGGTGGCCTATCTGCTAGGCGAGCAGGGCTTCTGGACGCTGGACCTGCAGGTCAGCCCGGACACGCTGATACCCCGCCCGGATACCGAACGGCTGGTAGAAGTGGCCCTGGAACTGGGCCCACGGCAGCCGGCACAGGTGCTGGATCTGGGCACCGGCACTGGTGCCATCGCCCTGGCGCTGGCCAGCGAGCGACCCCACTGGCAGCTGACGGGCTGCGACCGCATGTCCGGCGCCGTGGTGCTGGCCGAGCAGAACCGCGCGCGTCTGGGGTTGGGGAATGTGCGCTTTCTGCAGAGCGACTGGTTTGCCGCCCTGGGCCGCGACCGGTATGACCTGATCGTCTCCAATCCGCCCTATATCGCCGCCGATGACCCGCACCTTACCGAGGGTGATGTGCGTTTCGAGCCCGCCAGCGCCCTGGTCAGCGGTGCCGACGGGCTGGATGATATCCGGCAGATCATTGCCAGCGCACCAGCTTATCTGAACGACGCTGGCTGGCTGCTGCTGGAACATGGCTGGCAGCAGGCCGAGGCCGTGCGCAGCTTGCTCGAGGAGCGCGGCTTTCACGTTGTGCAGTCCTGGCAGGATCTGGGCGGGCACCAGCGGGTCAGCGGAGGGCAGTGGCATGGATGACCAGCAGCTGCTGCGCTACAGCCGGCAGATACTGTTGCCGCAGATTGATATCGATGGCCAGCAGCGTCTACTCGACAGCCGGGTCTTGATTGTCGGGCTGGGCGGGCTGGGTGGACCGGTGGCGCTCTATCTGGCCGGGGCCGGGGTCGGTACGCTGGTGCTGGCGGACGACGATCATGTCGACCTGACCAACCTGCAGCGCCAGATTATCCACGGCTGTGCTGATCTCGATCGGTCCAAGACCGAGTCGGCCCGCGACCGACTCGCCGCGCTCAACCCCGATATCCAGCTGCGTCAGCTGCAGCAGCGGCTGGTCGGTGAGCAACTGTTGGCGGCGGTAACCGAAGTGGATCTGGTGCTCGACTGTACGGACAATTTCACCACCCGCCAGGCGCTGAATCAGGCCTGCGTGGCGTTACGGCGACCGCTGGTGTCCGGCGCTGCCATCGGCTTGCAGGGCCAGGTCAGCGTGTTCGACGCGCGCCGCGCAGAAAGTCCCTGCTACCAGTGTCTGTATGGCGACGGTGATGATGTGGCGCCCAGTTGCAGCGAGGCTGGGGTGATCGGGCCGCTGGTCGGCATGGTGGGCAGCCTGCAGGCGCTGGAAGCGCTGAAATTGCTGGCCGGGTTCGGTGAGCCACTGGTGGGGCGACTGTTGCTGATCGATGCGCTGCGCAGCGGGTTTCGTGAGCTGCGTATCAAGCGCGATCCGGGTTGTGGCTGCTGCGGGACTGGAGCTGGTAATGAATGACGCACCCATAGGCGTGTTCGATTCCGGCGTCGGTGGCCTGTCGGTGCTGCGCGAGATCCGCCAGTTGCTGCCGGCTGAGTCCCTGTTATACGTGGCTGATAGCGGCTTCGTGCCCTATGGCGAGAAGTCGCCGGAAACCATCTGCCAGCGCAGTCGAGCGATTGCCGAGTTTCTGCAGGCGCAGGGGGCCAAGGCGCTGGTGCTGGCCTGCAATACGGCCACCGTGGCGGCGGTGGCTGACCTGCGGGCCCGTTACCCGCTGCCGATCATTGGCATGGAGCCGGCCGTCAAGCCGGCTACTCTGGCTACCCGCAGCGGGGTGGTTGGCGTGCTGGCCACTACCGGAACCCTGCGCAGCGCCCGGTTCGCCGCGTTGCTGGACCGCTTCGCCGGTTCGGTGACGGTCATCACGCAGCCCTGTCCGGGGCTGGTCGAATGCGTCGAACGCGGCGACCTGAACGGGCCGCAGGTGATTGCGTTGCTGACCCGCTATACTCAGCCCCTGCTGGAAGCCGGGTGCGATACCCTGATTCTCGGTTGTACGCATTACCCGTTTCTGCGTCCGGCCCTGGAGCAATTGTTGCCCGATCACATTCGCCTGGTGGATACCGGAGCCGCTGTAGCCCGCCAGTTGCGGACGCGGCTGACCGAGCATAATCTGCTTGCCGCTGGCCCGGCTGCGCCGGCGCGGCTATGGACCAGCGGCGATGTGGCGGCCCTGGAGGGTGTGCTGCCGCTGTTATGGGAAAGGAACGCAACGGCTGAGCCGTTGTCGGTTTAAATCGAAGACTGCCTCTGAATCGACCGCGCTTCAGAGGCAGTCTTCGACTACGGTGAAATCAACCATCGCAAGGAAAATACGAGATGAAGAAAACTGCCTTGGCACTATCCTGCGCTCTGTCTGCGCTGTGCAGCGTTCCCGCTGCCCATGCCTTGGACGGTATCACGCTGCAGATCGGTGAGTCTTCCGAGAACACCACCACCTACCGGATCGGAGCGGAGTTCGAATTCGGCCGAACCCTATGGCAAAGCCAGTCGGGCGGTGTGCAGCTGGATGGTTACTGGGATGCCGGAGTGACTCGCTGGAGCAGCCTGGATGCGACCAGTCTGACCCTCACTCCCATGTTTCGACTGAGTTTCGGTGCCAGTGACGGCGGCGTGACGCCTTTCCTGGAAGGCGGCATTGGCGCCTCCTATTTCACCGACACCAACCTGGGTGATCAGGACCTGGGCGGCAAGTTCCAGTTCGAAGATCGTCTGGGCGCAGGCTTGAAGTTTGCCAGCGGCTCGGAAGTGGGCGTGCGCTACTACCACTACTCCAACGCCGGCCTCAAGCAGCCGAACGACGGTATCGACATGGCTGCGCTGTACTATCGCCTGGGGTTCTGACCCGGAGAGGGCATGGATGCCCGCCAGTCCCTTTCACCAGCTCTTCCGGCTTCCTCAGTTTCTCGACCGCGTCACACCGTATTGCTCCCGGTACAACTGGGCAAAGCCATGCAGCAGCGGCAGCATGATCGCCCAGGCCAGCGCGATGAGTAACAACCCCGGTATCAAGCTGAGGGTCAGGGAGACATCCTCCCGTTGCACAATCACCCCGTACAGCAAGGGCCCGGCGACCGCGCCCAACAGGCTGGCGCGCCACCAGGGGCGGGCGCTCCAACGTAAAGCATGATTGAGCGTGGTGCCTATCAAGGCCCAGCCGAGCACCAGCCACAAAGGGGCCAGAACCTCATGGCCGCGAATTGCCAGCCAGCCCATTTGCAGCATCAGTGAATCCAGTACCGCACCGGCCAACAGGCAGGACACCACCAATTTTCCTTCGGCGGCCCAGTTGCTGATATGGAAAAAATGCACCAGCAGCGCCGCCCCGGGAATCAATAACCAGGCGCTGTTACCGCCCAGCACGCAGGCCAGCCAGCCGCTAACGAACAGCAGAGCATTGAACAGGTTCTTTGCTGGCATGGGTGAACATTCTCCATTGGCTGGTTATCCGGTTCGGCGATCGTCCCGGAATCGACGTTCGGCTGCAAGGGGCGCGGGCGATATGTTCAGGCAATGATGTCCATAGCCATGGCGACAGGGTAAAACCCGCGCCGGCAGGGTACAATCCGGGTTTTCCACCCACCTGCAGATATTGATGTCACAAGGGGAAAGCCTGATGTCCGACCGAGGGATCCTGTTACTGAATCTGGGTTCACCCGCCAGCACCGAGGTGGCGGATGTGCGTCGTTATCTCAATCAGTTTCTGATGGACCCTTGTGTGGTGGATCTACCCTGGCCGGCGCGTCGGCTGCTGGTCAGCCTGATCCTGCTGCGACGTCCGCGTGAGTCCGCGGCGGCTTATGCGTCGATCTGGTGGGAAGAAGGCTCGCCGCTGATCGTCATCAGCCGCCGGGTGCGCGATCAGTTGCGCGCCCGGTTGGATATGCCGGTAGAGTTGGCCATGCGTTACGGTGAGCCATCGGTGGAGCAGGGCATCCTGGCGCTGGCCGGGCAGGGCGTGGGCGAGATCCTGTTGATGCACCAGTATCCGCAGTTCGCCGACAGCACCATCACCACCTCCATCCGCGAAGCACAGCGGGTCATCCGCAAGCACGACCTCAAGGTGCGGCTGACGGTACTGCCGGCTTTTCATGGCCGGCAGGATTACCTGGACAGCCTGGTCGCCAGTGCCCAGCCCCATTTGCAGCAGGGCTTCGATCACTTGCTGTTCAGCTACCACGGTCTGCCGGAACGCCACCTGCGCAAGGCCGATCCCACCGGCAACCATTGCCTGTCCAGCGCCGATTGCTGCGCTCGCCCGTCGCCGGCGCATGCCACCTGCTACCGCGCCCAGTGCCGGGCGGTCAGCCATGCCTTTGCCGAGCAGATGGGCTTGCAGCCTGACCAGTGGAGCATGGCGTTCCAGTCCCGGCTGGGGCGTGACAAGTGGATCGAGCCCTACACCGAGGAAACGCTGGACGAACTGGCGGCCCGGGGCGTGAAGCGGCTGCTGGTGATGTGCCCGGCCTTTACCGCCGATTGCATCGAGACGCTGGAGGAGATCGGTGACCGTGGCCGCGAGCAATTCATCGAGGCGGGCGGGGAAGAGCTGGTGCTGGTGCCATGCCTTAACGATCACCCGCAATGGATGGACACGCTGGCTCACTGGGCGCGCACCGAGCCGGTCAGCGCCTGATCGTACCGGTGGGGTGGCTCAGGCGCGCTTGAGCCACTCCGACAGGGCCAGATGCAGCCCCAGCGCCACCAGCACCGCGCCCATCAACCGATCGAACCAGTGGCCCATACGCGCAAAGCTGCTGCGCACGCGCGGTTGGCTGAACAGCAGCGCTACCAGGCAGAACCACAACCCCGTGGCCGCCGCCAGATAAATTCCGTAGCCCGCCTGGACCAGTAGTGGCGTCTGGGGGCTGATGACCAGCGTGAATACCGACAGAAAGAACAGCGTCGCCTTGGGATTCAGGCCATTGGTGATGAAACCATTGACGAAGGCCTTGCGCGCCGGCATCGCTACTGTTGCCAACGCCACCTCACCCGTGCTGCTGGCTTGCGGGCGGGCGCGCAGCGCCTTGATGCCGATATACAGCAAATAGGCCCCGGCAAGCAGCTTCAGCGCATTGAACAGCCATACCGACTGCGACACGATGATGCCAATGCCCAGTAGTGAATAAGCGACATGCAGGAAAATGCCTGCGCCGATCCCCGCCGCGGTGATCAACCCGGTCTTGCGTCCCGCGCTCACACTGTTGCGGATGACCACGGCAAAATCCGGCCCCGGACTGATTACCGCCAGCAGGTGGATCATTGCCACCACCAGAAACTCGTTCAGATACAATGGACTGCTCCGGTCAAAACCGCCATTCTAAACCAGCCTCAGTCGAAACGGGTTCCGAGATGAATAAACTGTCAGTGGTATTTTTGGATCAGGCGTCATTGGATCAGGGTGATCTGGATATGCAGGCGCTGCACGACGCCGCAGCGACCTTGACGCTGTACCCCGCCACCATGGCGGAGCAGGTGGCTGAACGTATCGCCGACCATCAGGTAGTGATCACCAACAAGGTGATGATCGACGAGCAGGCCATGCAGGCCTGTCCGCAGTTGCAACTTATCCTGGTATCCGCCACCGGAACCAATAATGTCGATCTGGAAGCGGCCCGCAAACGGGGTATCACGGTCTGCAACTGCCAGGCCTATGGCACCCCGTCGGTGGCGCAGCATGCGCTGATGCTCATGTTGGTACTCATTACCCGCTTTGAATCCTACCGTCAGGCCGTGCGTGACGGTGCCTGGCAGCGCAGCAATCAGTTCTGCCTGCTGGATTACCCCATCGGTGAGTTGTCTGGCCGCACCCTGGGCATTCTCGGTTATGGGGAGCTGGGACAGGAAGTCGGTCGACTGGCCAGTGCCTTCGGGATGAACATCCTGGTCGGCTCGTTGCCGGGCCGCGAACACCCCGACCGTCCGCCCCTGGCCGAGCTGCTGCCCCAAGTCGATGTGCTCAGTCTGCATTGCCCGCTCACCGAGCAGACCCGGCACCTGATCGGTGCCGAGCAACTGGCACTGATGAAGCCAGGCAGTCTGCTGATCAACGCCGGGCGCGGTGGGCTGGTGGACGAGCAGGCGCTGGTCGACAGTCTGCGCAGCGGCCATCTGGGTGGGGCTGGATTCGATGTGCTGACCACCGAACCGCCGGTCAATGGCAACCCGCTGCTCGACGACTCCGTACCCAACCTGGTGGTGACGCCGCACAGTGCCTGGGGCAGCCGGGAAGCGCGCCAGCGGATTGTCGGTCAGTTGGTGGGCAGCCTGGTGGATGAGGTCCAGCGGGAACAGCGCCGCATTGTCTGAGTGAACCGGTCCACAGATTCGCCATGACGGGTTTCACAGATTGATCAGGTCCACTCCTTTGGGTGGTGCGCGAAGCGGCGGGCATCGATAATTTTCCAGCCTCGATCAGGAGCAGGCTTTCCCTGAGCCATAGTCTGCTTCTGATGAGGACCTGTCATGGACAAGGAACGACCGACGCCGCGTCGGGTAGCCCGTCTGTGGAGTGCGGCCACCGCCCAGCGCGGCGTCAGCCTGCTGGAAGTGCTGGTAGCGGTGTTGGTGCTGGCCATCGGCGTGTTAGGTGCCGTCTCCCTGCAGATCAATGCGCTACGCTACAACGCTAGTGCCGCCTACAACACCCAAGCCAGCTTTCTCGCCTACGACATGCTCGATCGCATGCGGGCGAATGCCGATAACCTTTCCAGCTATACCATCAACATCAATTCGGCTTGTGCGGACAGCAGCCCCGGCGCATCGATCCTGGCAACTGATCGACAGGACTTCGCCCACGCGGTGAGTTGTCTGCTGCCAGGCGGCTACGGTAGCGTCGCCGTCAATGGCAACCTCGCCACCGTCACCATCGGCTGGTCGGAAGAGCGGATCGTCGCCGCCGCCGGCAACACGGAATTCGTCATTTCCTCGATGATTCGGGGTGATCTGTGAGTCGCCGCCTGTCAGGCCGCCCAGCCAGCGGGTTTGGCCTGGTCGAGTTGATGATCGCGATGACGCTCGGGCTGATTCTGATTCTCGGGGTGTCGCACATATTCATCGCTGGCAAGCAGAGCTTCGTGCTCCAGCAGCACACCGCCGCGCTGCAGGAAAACGCTCGCTTTGTACTCAGTCGGATCAGCCGCGACCTGCGCCAGGCTGGCATGTTCGGCTGCCTGGATATGTCCCGCCTACCGGCGGCCACCCGCAGCCAGTTGCCGGTGGAGTTCGCCGCGCCCGTCAGTTTTTCCAGTAGCGTGCTCAAGGTGATCAGCGCCGTGCCGGTACACGACCGGATAACGGCCAGCGGCACCCGCCAGGCTACCGATTACGGCGCCCAGTGGCTGCTGGCAACCAACTGCCTGGATGAGCTGCGTATCGCATCGGGTAATACCAGCCTGGCGGTCGAACCAGGCGACTTGCTCATTCCCATCCGCCAGATCGAGTACCGCCTGGATCAGCACCGGCTGCAGACCCGACTCAACGACAGCGGCAACTTCGAAGTGCTGATCGACGAGGTCGCCGGGTTCGATCTGCAATTCGGGCTGGCGGCCACGGCGGCGGACCGGACGGTGGACGGCAACTATGTAACCACGGTAGCTGCGGCGGACAGCGAGCGTATCCGCAGTATCCGCATTGCCCTCAACTTCAGCGACAACCCGGCCAATACCAGCGCTGGTCAGGTTCGGCTCCAGCAATACACGCTGGTGACCGCGCTGCGCAACCGACTGGACTGAACGGAGGCAAGCATGACATCCGGTAATTCACATGCGGCTCAGGCCGGCTCTGCCTTGGTCATCAGCATGGTGCTTCTGTTGCTGACCACGCTGACCGCCTTGGCAGGCATCAGAACCTCCACTGGTCAGGAACGCATGGCCCACAACGTCAAGCTCAAGAACGACAGCTTCCAGGCGGCGGAAAGCGGTATGCGCCATGTCGAACAGCAGGTTCGCAGCAATACCTTGCTGCTGCCCCTGGCCATCTGCAGTCAGGCCGCCTGCGAGCTGCCTGCACCGGCGCTTGATCCCGATCATCGGACAGCACCGGGCGCGGATTGGGTCGCGATACCGTCCTCGGTGGCGGGCAACGGTATGACCGCCTGGTATCGCATCGTGCGCCTCGGCGACAGCGCCATTCCCGCCAATGTGACCGCGGCTGCGCCTAGCACGCTGTACCGCATTTCGGTAGTCAGCCACAAGGGCGCCACACGGACAGTACTGGAGAGTATCTATGCCTTCACACGGATTTGAAGCCCGGCGCCTGCGCGGTGTGGCTATAGGGCTGGCGCTGGGGTTGCTAACAGCCTTGCCAGCGCAGGCCTTCAGCCCGCTGAGCGGGCCGGTGTTATCCGCCTCGGCGGTGGCGCCCAACGTGCTGGTGTTGTTCGACAACTCCTCCAGCATGGTGCTGAACTCAATCGGTGGCGAGACCCGCTTGGATATCGCCCGGGAGGTAACCAAGGACGTCATCGCTGCCAACCGGGAACTGCGTTTCGGACTGTTCACCTTTCGTCAGGCGACTGGCAACGACCGGGCTCCAGGTGGTCTGTTGCGCGTGGAAGCGGGGAATATCGCAGCAGGCTTGGGTGATGCTCGCTTCAATCAGCTCAATCAGGCGCTGGACGCGTTGGCCCCGAATACTCGCAACGATCTGACCTGGACGCCGCTCGCAGAAACCTACTACGAAATGACCCGCTACCTGCGGGGCATGCGCGCCTTTTATCCGCAGAGCCAACCCGAGTCCCAGCGCGAGCAGTTCCGAAGCCCCATTCAGTACCGCTGCCAGAAGAACTTTGGTCTGGTAGTGACTGACGGCCTGCCCACTTATGATGCCGAGTTCCCTACCACCCTGGCGCAGGAGCCAGACGGCAATAATCCCACGCTGAGCGGTGCGTTCAACCTGCCAGACTGGGATGGAGACGGTGCTGATATTACTGGCTCCGAAAGCAGTGAGGGCGGCACCTTCTACCTGGATGATATCGCCCGCTTTGCCTACGAGATCGACATGCGAACCACGGGCACCGACCAGGCCGGGCAAAGCTGGAATGATGCCCAGTTTCCCCGGCAGAGCCTGCAGACCTATACCGTGGGGTTTGCCCTGGACGATCCCCGGCTCAGGCAAACCGCCACCGCGGGAAACGGCCGCTACTTCACGGCCACCAATCGCCAGCAACTCAAGGAAGCGCTCAGCAGCGCACTGCAGGAAATCATCGCCTCGGCGGGCTCGGGTGGTGGCGCGGTTACCGACAGTCAGCAGCTCAGTGCCGGGGTCAGCCGCTATTATCAGACCCGGTTCGACCCCCAGGATTGGAGCGGCAGCCTGCATGCCTACAGCATGAATGGTACGGGTGAGCCGGATACCTTGTTGTGGTCCACCGACCAGACCTTTACTCCCGGTACGCAGGCCGGTGCATTCCAGACCTGGCGCAGTGCGCAGGGCAACTCACCGGCGGGCCCGGTGACCTTGGGTGCCAATACCTGGGCCATGCTGCCTGTTTCACAGCAGGCAGTGCTGGACGCCGAGGCGTTGCTGGCCGGCCTGACCGGCAACAATGCCGCGCAGCGTTTGCTCAATTGGGCGCGGGGGAGTGCAGATGCCGACCTGCGCCAGCGCAGCCGATTGCTGGGCGATATCATCAACTCGGCACCGGTGCTGGTGGGTGCGGGTCATCATGCTGGACGCGATCAAAGTGCCGCTTATCGTAACTACCTGCAGGACCGGCGCAACCGCATGCCCGAGGCCCTGGTGTTCGGGGCCAATGACGGCTTCCTGCGCCTGTTCGATACCAACGGTGCGCATCTGTACTCCTACCTGCCTGCGGCCTTGCATCACACCCTGGGTACCCGCGCTCGCAGTGATTATGGTGCCGGCAATCATCACCGCTCCGGAGTGGATGGGCGGGTGGTGGTAGCTGATGCCAAGCTCGGCGCGCACTGGAGCACGCTCGCCGCCAGTGGTCTGGGCGCCGGTGGCAAGGGGCTGTTCGTCGTCCGCTTGTTCGACGCTGCCCAGGGCAGCAGCGCACGTGGCGCACTCTGGGAAGCCGACGCCAGCCAGATAGCGGCCATCGGGCATATCTATGGGCGGCCGGTCATGGCTCAATTGCACGGTCGCAGCGTGCTCATTACCGGTAACGGTTACGGCAGCGCGGCGGGGGGCGGGGCGTTGCTGATTTTCGATATGCTCACCGGTGACCTGCTCAGCCAACTGGATGTGACCGCGCGCGCAGGCTCGACGAACGGCAACGGGCTATCCGCCCCGGCGCTGCAATTCGATGCGGCTGGCGAGGTCCGTGCGGTCTTTGCCGGCGACCTGCATGGGCAGCTGTGGAAGTTCGATTTGACTGATCCGGCCCCGGCCAACTGGACGGTAGCTCATAACGGCACGCCTTTATTCACTGCAGCGGCAGGCCAACCGATTACGGTACAGCCCCAGCTTCATCCCGGCATGATTGGTGGTGCAGATCTGGTTCTGTTCGGCACTGGTGCCTTTATGCAGGCCGCCGACCTGATCGACACCACGGCCCAGGCATTCTATGCGGTGCTCGATATACCGACCGTACCGAGCGGCGGTCTGACACCAGCGCTGTTGCAGCAACAGCAGATCGACAGCATGTCCACCGACCCCACCAGTGGCCAGGCCGTGCGCACGGTCAGCCGCCATGCGGTGGACTGGAACTCGCGCTACGGCTGGTATCTGCCGCTGCTGCACAACGGCCAGGCTGAAGGCGAACGGGTTACCCGCGATTTCGTCATCAAGAATGGGCGCGTGCTGTTCACTACCGGGTTTATCAAGAGTGGTACCCTGGATCCCTGCATGACCCAGGCCGGCGGCTGGTTGATGGCGGTAGATCTGGGTACCGGCGGTATGCCGACCCGCGAGGTGCTGGACACCGATGGTGATGGACGGATCGATGACAACGACCTGCCGGCGGCGGGGTTGGAGCTGAACATCGGCCTGCCAGGAGATCTGAATGTTCTGGACCAAGATGAAGATGGCATGCAGACAGGCTGCAGCGGCGAGGTTTATCTGGTGCAGGGATCGAGTGACGTTGCCGTGGTGGCCGGTCGGCCCCACTGCCAGTTCAATCGCATCATGTGGCGACAACTGCAATAGGAGCGGGAAATGCAGTCCGAAACACAACAGGGGTTCACGCTGATTGAAGTAATGATCGTGGTAGTGATCATCGGCATCTTGGCGGCGATTGCCCTGCCGTCATATCAGGAGCATGTTCGCCAGACCCGGCGGGCCGAGGTCTCGGCGGTATTGTTGGAAAATGCCCAGTTGCTGGAGCGTCACTACACCCGCAACGGCGGCTATGACACCGGTACGGTCAACGGGTTGATCGGCCAGAGCCCAGCCAGTGGTACGGCCGTATACACCATAGTGCCGACCCTCACACCGGAAAGCTTCATTCTGACTGCGACAGCGGTATCCGGTGGCATCATGGCGGGGGACGCCTGCGCTACCTATACCCTCAATCAGGTGGGACAGCGCACGCCAGCGGCTAGCAAATGCTGGCGGCGCTGAGCGCTCACTCGGCAGTGGGCGTGACGGGGGCCGGTTTTTCCGCCGGCAACAGCAGATTCAGCAAGATGGCCACCACTCCACAGAGGCTGATGCCCTGTAGGGTAAAGTCCTGGTAACCGATGGCCATACCGCCGATGCCGAATACCAGTGTCACCGAGACGATGCACAGATTGCGCGCCTGACTCAGGTCCACCTGATTGCGGATCAGGGTATTCATACCGACCACGGCAATGGAGCCGAACAGCAGGCAGAGAATGCCTCCCATCACCGGTACCGGCATGGTCAGCAGTACGGCGCCGAACTTCTCGACGAATGCCAGGCCGATGGCGAACACCGCGGCCCAGGTCATCACTGCGGGATTGAAATTGCGCGTCAGCATGACCGCGCCGGTCACTTCCGAGTAAGTGGTATTGGGCGGGCCACCGAGGAAGGCGGCGGTGGAGGTGGCCAAGCCATCTCCCAGCAGGGTGCGTTGCAGGCCCGGCTTGCGAATATAGTCCTTGCCGGTCACCGAGCCGATCGCCAGGACGTCACCGATATGCTCGATGGCCGGGGCGATAGCGACGGGGAGCATGAACAGGATGGCCGGCAGATAGAATTCGGGGAAGACGAAGCCAGGTGTTGCGACCCACTCGGCATTGTCGACAGCGGTAAAGTCCACGACACTCAGAAACCAGGACAGGCCGTAGCCCACGGCAACGCCGGCCATGATCGGAACCAGGCGCAGCACCCCGCGGGCGTACACGGCTACGGCCAGGGTGGTGGCCAGCGACGCCATGGAGATGATCAATGCGGTGGAGTGATCCACCAATTGGATGCTGCCATCCCCGCTCTTGCCGGTAGCCATGTTCACTGCGGTGGCGGCCAGGCCCAGGCCGATGACCATGATGACCGGGCCGACCACGACCGGTGGCAGCAGCCGCTGAATGAAGCCCGGGCCGCGCAGGTGCACCAGCAGGCTCAGCAGGATGTAGGCCAGCCCGGCTACCGCCAGGCCACCCAGGGTCGCCGGTAGCCCCCAGGTCTGGTTGCTATATAGGATGGGTGCGATGAAGGCGAAGCTGGAGGCCAGAAACACTGGCACCTGACGTTGGGTGACGAACTGGAAAATCAGCGTACCGATACCGGCAGTGAACAGCGCTACGCTCGGGCTCATGCCGGTGATCAATGGCATCAACACCAACGCGCCGAATGCCACGAACAACATCTGCGAGCCGGCCAGCACACTGCGCCAGCCGGTCGTGTCCATGTTCTGCATCAATGCACGTCCTTTTGCCGAGTGCCGAAGATCTTGTCGCCCGCGTCGCCCAGACCGGGAATGATATAACCATGTTCGTTCAGGCGCTCATCCACCGAGGCGGTGAAGATCTCCACATCCGGGTGGGCGGCATTGACCCGGAGGATGCCCTCGGGAGCGGCAACCAGCACCAGGGCGCGGATCTCCTGCGCGCCCGCGCGCTTGAGCAGGTCAATGGTGGCAATCATCGAGCTGCCGGTAGCCAGCATCGGGTCGATGATCAGCGCCCGGCGCTGATGCAGTTCGCTGACCAGCTTCTCCAGATAGGTGTCCGCTTCGAGGGTCTGTTCATTGCGCACCATGCCGATCACGCTGACCTTGGCACTGGGGATCAGACTGAGCACGCCGTCGAGCATGCCGAGGCCGGCACGTAGAATAGGCACCACGGTGATCTTCTTGCCCGCCAGCTTCTCCACGCTGACCTCGCCGCACCAGCCATTGATGGTCTGCGGCTCGACAGGCATGTCCTTGGTCGCTTCGTAGGTCAGCAGCGCGGCGACTTCCTGGGCCAGTTCACGAAAATTCTTGGTGCTGATATCGGCGCGGCGCATCAGGCCGAGTTTATGGCGGATGAGGGGGTGGCGGATTTCTTGAATCTTCATCGACAGGTTCCAGGCGGCGGCTAAATGGCATTCAACATGTTCGAAAAGGCGCAAGTGCGACTATTTTCGAAATTGCGTAAAGGGTAAACGAATGTTTTATGCTGGTCATCCGATTCTCTGCGGTCATTCGGCAGATTGCTTGCGTTGCTGGCACCGCTGCAGTATTTTCGCTCCCTTTTTCAAGCCGCCCCCGGAGGTTTTGCATGCCCATCGATCTTGACCACGTCAAGCAGGTCATGAAAGAAGCAGATTGTCTGTACAACCAGCAGCAGATCGAAGCCGCTATGGATAGCATGGCCGCCGATATCACCCAGACCCTGCAGGACAGCAACCCGATCGTCTATAGCGTGATGAATGGTGGGCTGATCATCGCCGGACAACTGCTGACTCGCCTCAATTTTCCGATGGAAGTCGGCTACCTGCACGCGACCCGTTACCGCAACAAGCTGTCCGGTGGCGAGCTGTTCTGGAAGGCGCGTGCCGAGCATTCCCTGGTCGGGCGCAGTGTGCTGATCATCGATGACATTCTTGATGAAGGCCATACCCTGGCGGCAATCGTCGAATATTGCCGCGATGCTGGTGCTGAACAGGTATTGACCTGCGTATTGCTGGACAAGCGCCATGACCGCAAGGCCTATGAAGGCATGCGTGCCGACTTCACCGGCCTGGATGTCGAGGATCGTTATCTGTTCGGCTTCGGCCTCGACTATAAGGGTTACTGGCGCAACGCCGCAGGGATCTACGCGCTGAAGGATCACTGATCAGCCCGGCGCAGCCGCCGCCAATCGTTGCCGGATCATTTGCGCTGCCCGTTGCGGGGTGGCTGCAAAGGTACGCAGACCCCGGCTGGCGCTGAGTCCGGCGCGTTTTAGCTTGAGCCGGATCGGTGCCCGAACGCCCACCAGATAGACTGCTATGCCCCGGTCGGTGAGTCCTTGCACCGCCTTCTCGAACAGTACCAGGGCACTCATATCCATACTTGGCACGCTGCGCATATCGATTACCACATAGCGGGTCTGCGGATCGAAGCGACTGATGGCGTCGAGCGCCTTGTCGGCGGCGGCGAAGAACAGCGGGCCATGAATGCGGTACAGCACAACACTATCCGGCAGATCGGCTAATGCCTGATCATGGGCGCGGGGTTGTGCGCCGCCTTCGCTCAGATCCGCCATGCGCTTGATGAACAGCGCCGCAGCCAGCAACAATCCCACACCGACCGCCAGCACCATATCGAACAGTACAGTCAGCAGCAGGCAGATGACCAGCACCAGCACGTCCTGGCGCGGACCGGTGCGCAGCAGGTGCAGCACCCGCTGCGCCTCGCTCATGTTCCAGGCGACGATCAACAGCATGGCTGCCAGCGACGCCATGGGTAGCCAGGCAAAGAGTTTGCCCAGCAACACCACCGCCAGCAGGATGACCAGCGCATGCACCACCCCGGCGATGGGAGAAAAGGCGCCGTTGCGTACGCTGGTGGCGGTGCGGGCAATCGCTGCAGTGGCGGTGATGCCACCGAAAAAGGGCACAACCAGGTTACCCAGGCCCTGGCCTACCAGTTCCGCGTTTGGATCGTGCCGGGTATTGGCCATGCCATCGGCAACCAGCGCGCACAACAGCGACTCGATGGCACCCAGCATGGCCACCGCCAGGGCCGAAGGCAGCAGTTGCTGCAGCAGAGCGAAGTTCACTACCAGCGGTTGACCATCGGCCCCGGGCAGTTGCCAGGGCAGCACCCACTGTGGCGCAAAGGGCGGAATGCCTGCATGGATAACGCCATCGAGCTCATAGCTGAATCGCGCCCCGAGGGTGGCCACCGGCACATCCATGGCCAGCAGCAGCGCACCCAGCAGGCTGCCGACGAGCAGGGCGACCAGGTGGCCGGGAATGCGCCGGGTCAGCCGTGGCCAGAAGATCAGCACCAGCAGGGTCGCGACGCCGACCAAGGTGTCGCCCGGTTGCAGCGAGGGCAGGGCGGTGATCAGCAGTTGCCACTGTTCAAGATAATGGCTGGGTTGTGCCGCCAGCTGCAGGCCGAAGAAATCCTTGATCTGCAAGGTGGCAATCACCACCCCGATCCCGGCGGTAAACCCCATGACCACCGGATAGGGCACGAATTGAATCAAGCTGCCCAGGCGTGCCAGCCCCAGTATCAGCAGAATCAGCCCGGCCATCAGCGTTACCAGCAGCAAACCACCCAAGCCGTACTGTTGGGTGATCGGCAGCAGGATTACCACGAAGGCGGCGGTCGGCCCGGAAATATTGAAACGCGAGCCGCCGCACAGCGCGATGAGCAGGCCGCCGACAATACCGGTATACAAACCATGTTGCGGCGCCACCCCTACCGCAATGGCCAATGCCATCGCCAGGGGGATTGCGATGATGCCGACGGTGATGCCGGCCAATACATCGCTGCGAAAACGAGCAAGAGAATACCCTTGCCGGAAGCTGTCGCGTAGCGCGACAAACAGCGGCAATCTGAACGAACGGCTGGTCATGATCTTTCCCATGTTGACAACGCGGGGGGCGGCTGCCACAACAGATCTTTCTGTCTGCTCGGGAAGCTGTCCCATGAAAATCGGCACCAAGGTATTGACCAGCATACTCCTCGGCACCCTCGCAAGTGTAGTGGCGGCCGCTTCGTCGCCTCTGCCCCATGAAGACTTCATGCCGCCGGATCGCTATGCCGCACGGCAGGACCGTCCAGAGCAGATGTTGCTGGAAGTGGACAACTACCGGCTGACCATCGCCAGCGAATCCCGTCAGGCCGGTACCGGCCGCACGCAGGAAAGCAGCCTCTGGCTGTTTATCGCAGGTCGTTCATTGTTGCGTGGCAGCCAACTGGACAGTGTGCGGGTCGGCTTTATCGACGGCCCCGGCTCACTGCCCCCGGCGCGGCACGAGGCGGCGACTCAGACCCTGACGATGTATTATCCGTTGAGCTACCTGGATACGGTGCGCGGTCTGCTTGAGGGCCCCGGTCCGCATTTCGTGCAGGTCCGCTTTTATGGCAATGGAACGGTATGGGCGGATATCCACGCCGGACCGATCACTGTCAGATGAAAAAGGGCCGGGGAGGCTGCGGTGCTGGTGGCCGCGCGGCCGGATGGTTACAATTCGGGCTTTCCGGATCAGATTGAGGAACTATCGTGCGCAAAGACAAGAAAAAGGTGGTTGGCGAGCCCATGAGTGATGAGCAGGTCGCCGTCTTCATGACCTTTCGTCCCCGTGATGCTGGCGAGTCCGTCGACCTGTACATGTTGACGCGCGCCTATCGTGGCTTGCGTGCCCATGACTTCGCGCGCTTTTTAGAGATGTTCCAGGCCGCTGGCCATGACGTGAATGCCGTTGATGCCGACGGTCGCACCATGCTGCAGATCCTGCGCGAACATGCCCAGGCCGAGGAATACGTCGCGGCACTGGAAGCTGTCGGGGCACGCGCCATTGACTGATGCCATGCGCATTGGATCGGCAAGTCAGGTTCATTCATCTCAGATCTATCCATCCCTCGCTGAAGGAGTGCAAGCATGTTGAAACGTCTGGGTTTCCTGGCGGTAGCGGGACTGGCCGTGGTGTTATCCGGCTGTGCCCATAGTCCGCAGCAATTGAACGTCACGCCGAGCGTGACCATCCCCCTGAGCCAAGTGGCCCGACAGCAGCCGGTGGTGGTCACGGTAAAGGACGGCCGATCCTCACCGGTATTGGGCACGCGCGGCGGCCTGTATCCGGACTCCAGCAATCTGACTATCAGCGAGCAGACGATGCCGCATGTGCGTCAGCAGGTGGAGCAGGCGCTCGGTAAGCTGGGTTTTCAGGTGGTAGCCGAAGGCACGCCCAATGCCAACAGCATGATGGTGAGCCTGGCGGATCTGTCCTACGTCTCGCCGAAGGAAGGGGTGTACGTGACCCAGGCGGATATCGGCGCGGCATTTGCCGTTGAAGTCCGTTCGATGGACCAGCGCTATAACGGCCGTTACAGCGCGTCAGCTCAGCACCGCTTCGGTTATGCGCCGAATCAGGCGACCAATACCCGGCTGGTTACCGAAGTGATGAGCGATGCCCTGTCGCGCATCTTCAAGGATCCGGAAGTCATCCGCATCCTGCAGCAGTAATCCCGCCGTTTACAGCGGGCCGTTATGACGGCCCGCTGTCACCTTCTTACTCTTCCTTGGAATCGTGCGGCGTCTGCAGCATCTCGTCATGCTCGGCCATGTTCCAGGGCAGCACGCCCGGCGTCAGGTGCAGGAAATGCAGGTACTTCTCGAAGTGATCGAGAATGTCACCGATGAGCTCCTGCTGATCGTAGCCATAGACGTCATAGGCCTGGCCACCGCGGCGCAGGAACACCTCGGCCCGGTAGTAATAGCTGTCATCCGCCGCGGTTTCCTCGACCTCTGGATGGGCGAAGGCCGGGCGCAGATAGTCGCGCAGCCGGATCTCGTAGAGGAAGTCCAGTTGCTCCGGCACAATCACTTCCAGATATGCGCGCCGATGCTCTTCGTCATAGTGCACCTCCGCCGGCCAGGATTGGGCCTGCAACCCTTTGGCGACACGGATCATCGCCGTCAGCGCGGTGTCCTTGATAAACAGCTCGACTGCATCCTTTTCCGGGTAGTTGACGATACCGGCCAGGCGCTTCTTCCATAGCGATGTGTTGCTGCCAGTACTGCTGCGGCCTGGTTGCATGCCGGCGCTGACAGTCTGATGGTGGCTTTCGATCACCAGTGCCCGCCACATGCCCAAGGCCGAGATCAGCATGATGATGGCGAAGGGCAGGGCGCTGGCTACTGCCATGCTCTGCAAGGCCTTGAGCCCGCCGGCCACCAGCAGTACCGAAGCCAGAACGCCACTGAGAATGGCCCAGAAACCGCGCTGCCATGCCGGTGTGGCCAGCGCCCCGCCGGAGGCCAGCGAGTCGACCACCAGTGCACCGGAGTCGGCCGAGGTGACGAAGAACAGCGTGATCAGCACCACGGTGATGGTGGAAATGATAGCGGTCAGCGGCAATTGCTCGAACAGTTTGAACAGGGCAATGGCGTTATCCGCCTGTACCTGGTCGATCAGCTCGGAATAGCCCTGGTTGATGATCAGGTGTAGCGCAGTATCGCCGAATACAGAGAACCAGAAGAAGGTGAAGATGGTGGGGACCAGCATCACCCCGAAGACAAATTGGCGAATGGTCCGCCCGCGGCTGATCTTGGCGATGAACAACCCGACGAAGGGGGCCCAGGCGATGGTCCAGCCGAAGATGAACAGCGTCCAGTTGCCGATCCAGTCACTGCGCGAATAGGCCTGCAGATTGAAGGTCCGTTCGACGATGTTGTTCAGATAGCTGCCGGTGTTCTGCAGGAAGGTTTCCAGAATGAAGATGGTCGGCCCGACGAAGAACACGAACAGCATCAACCCGGTGGCCGTTACCATGTTGACCAGGGCCAGGTTCTTGATGCCCCGGTCCATGCCAGCGACCACCGAGCCCATGGTCAGCACGGTGATGCCCGCGATGCAGGCGACCTGAACGCCGGTGCTCACGGGAATCGCCGGCCACAGATAATTGAGCCCGGCGTTGATCTGCGCCACCGACAGCCCGAGTGTGGTGGCAATGCCGAACATGGTGCCGAGAATCGCGAAGGTATCCACCGCATGGCCAATCGGTCCATGGATGCGCTCGCCGATCAGCGGATACAGCGCTGAGCGGATCGACAGCGGCAGACCATGACGGAAGGAAAAGTACGCCAGAACCAGTCCGGTCAGCCCGTAGATCGCCCAGATATGAAAGCCCCAGTGGAAGAAAGCGATCTGCATTGCCTGTTTGGCTGCATCTACGGTGAGCCCTTCGGCACCTTCCGGCGGCTCGGCGTAATGCAGCACCGGCTCGGCCACGCCGAAGAACAACAGGGCAATACCATAGCCGGCGGAAAACAGCATGGCGAACCACGCCGGGAAACTGTATTGCGGCTCGGCATGATCCGGCCCGAGCTTGATATGTCCCCATTTGCTCATCGCCACGATCACGATGAACACCAGGAAGATTGCTACCGACAGCATGTAGAACCAGCCGAAGGTATTGGTGATGTAGCCCAGCACCGAAGAAAACAGCTCTCCTGCCAGTTCGGGTTGGCTGGCAGTACCGATGACCAGTAGCAGGATGAAGAAGAACGCCGGAATGAAGACCGGCAACAGGATGGTGGTATTCCAGAGGCGGGGTCTGGTTGTTTCCGGCATGTGGGGAAGGCTCCTTTGCCTGGATGCGCAGCTTGTGCCGCGGTGTCTGGAGACGGCTTGCCGAAGTATAGCAGCCGCTCTGGACGTCAGGATTCGAGGGTGTCGCAGGTCTCTACCCGGACGCGGGCGATGCCGGCGCGCAGCATGCCCAGTTCCTTGGCGGCGGCGAGCGACACATCGATGATGCGGCTGCCCACGAAGGGGCCACGATCATTGACACGCACGGCGGTGCTACGGCCATTGAACAGGTTGGTGATGCACAGCTGGGTGTCGAACGGCAGGCTGGGGTGCGCTGCCGTCATCGATGTTTCATCGTAGGGTTCGCCGCTGGCGGTACGTCGACCATGCAGGCGGGAGGAATAGTAGGATGCGCGGCCCTCGGCGCTGTAGCTCAGGCCGCCATCCTCATCGTTGAGACTGTCGCCGACAGCGGCGTAGCCGGACATCGACAGCAGGGCCGCCAGCGCCATCTGGCTCAGCCACACCGACTTGTTGCCGGTGCGGCCGGGGCGGGCACGACCTGAGCGCTGGCTAGCCATCGGGTTAGCCATCCAGCTTCTGCTTCAACAACTGGTTGACCTGCTGCGGGTTGGCCTTGCCTTTCGAGGCCTTCATCGCCTGACCGACGAAGAAACCGAACATCTTGCCGCGTTTGGCTTCATCGCTGGCGCGATACTGCTCGACCTGGTCGGCATTGGCCGCCAGCACGTCATCCAGCATGGCTTCGATGGCACCGCTGTCGGTGACCTGTTTCAGGCCTTTGGCTTCGATGATCTGGTCGGCATCACCTTCGCCATCGGCCATGGCTTCGAACACCATCTTGGCGATCTTGCCGGAGATGGTGTTGTCCTTGATCCGCAGGATCATGCCCCCCAACTGGCTGGCGCTGACCGGCGACTGATCGATCTCGATGTCGGATTTGTTGAGCAGGCTGGACAGCTCGCCCATCACCCAGTTGGCGGCCAGCTTGGCATCGCCACAGACGCGCTGCACTTCCTCGAAGTAGTCAGCCAGCTCGCGGCTGGCGGCCAGGACACTGGCATCGTAGGCCGACAGGCCGAATTCGCTCTGGAAACGCTCGCGCTTCTGCTGCGGCAGTTCTGGCAGCTCGCCGCGCACGGTCTCGATGAAGGCCGGCTCGATGACCACCGGCAGCAGGTCCGGATCGGGGAAGTAGCGGTAATCGTTGGCTTCTTCCTTGCTGCGCATGGAGCGCGTCTCGTCCTTGTTCGGGTCGTACAGACGGGTTTCCTGAATCACCGTGCCGCCGTCCTCGATCAGCTCGATCTGCCGCTGTACCTCGGTATTGATCGCCTTCTCGATGAAGCGGAAGGAGTTGACGTTCTTGATCTCGCAGCGGGTACCGAACTCGGCCTGACCCTTGGGCCGTACCGACACGTTGCAGTCGCAGCGCAGCGAGCCTTCGGCCATGTTGCCATCACAGATGCCCAGATAACGCACCAGCGAGTGAATGGTCTTGGCGTAGGCGACCGCTTCCTTGGCGCTGCGCATGTCCGGTTCGGAGACGATTTCCAGCAGCGGGGTGCCGGCGCGGTTCAGGTCGATGCCGCTCATGCCCTGGAAGTCTTCATGCAGGCTTTTGCCGGCATCTTCCTCCAGGTGCGCGCGGGTCACGCCCACGCGCTTGACGGTGCCGTCGTCCAGGGTGATGTCGAGAAAGCCCTTGCCGACGATGGGCAGGTCCATCTGGCTGATCTGGTAGCCCTTGGGCAGGTCGGGATAGAAGTAGTTCTTGCGCGCGAAGACGTTGGTCATGCCGATCTCGGCATCGATCGCCAGGCCGAACTTGACCGCATTGCGCACCGCCTGGGCGTTGAGCACCGGCAGGGTACCGGGCATGCCCAGATCAATCAGGCTGGCCTGGGTGTTGGGTTCGGCGCCGAAGCTGGTGGCGCTGCCCGAGAAGATCTTCGAGGCGGTGGTGAGCTGGGCATGAATTTCCAGCCCGATAACGATTTCCCATTGCATGATCTGTCCTCAATCCTCTCAGATGCCGGCCGGAGCGCGGGTGTGCCAGTCGGTGTGCTGCTGGTACTGATGCGCAACATTCAGCAGGCGGGCCTCGCTGAAATAAGGGCCCAGCAGCTGCATGCCGATCGGCAGGTCGCCAGCGAAGCCGGCCGGCAGGGCGATGCCCGGTACGCCGGCGAGGTTGGCGGTGATGGTATAGATATCGGTCAGATACAGACTCACCGGATCGTCGATCTTCTCGCCAATACGAAACGCCGGAGTGGGCGAGGTCGGGCACAGGATGACATCCACCTGCTCGTAGGCGGCCATGAAGTCGTTCTTGATCAGCCGCCGAACCTTCTGCGCCTGCAGATAGTAGGCATCGTAGTAACCCGCAGACAGCGCATAGGCGCCGACCATGATGCGGCGCTTGACCTCGTCACCGAAGCCCTCGGCGCGCGAACGCTTGTACAGGTCGGTCAGATCCGCCGGGTTCTCGCAGCGGTAGCCGAAACGCACGCCATCGAAACGTGACAGGTTGGAGGAGGCTTCCGCCGGGGCAATGATGTAGTAGGCCGGGATGGCCAGCTCGGCATTGGGCAGGCTGATGTCCTTGATCTCGGCGCCCAGGGCCTGGAACTGCTTGACCGCGGCGGCAATGGCGTCGGCGGTGGCGGTATCCAGTCCACTGGCGAAGTATTCCTTCGGCAGACCGATGCGCAGCCCGCTGAGGGGCTGGTTGAGCTCGGCGCTGTAATCCGGCACGGGCTCGTCGACACTGGTGGAGTCCCGCTCATCGAAGCCGGCCATGGCTTGCAGCAGCAGGGCGCAGTCTTCGGCGGTGCGGGCCATCGGGCCGGCCTGATCCAGGCTGGACGCATAGGCGATCATGCCCCAGCGCGAAATCCGACCATAGGTCGGCTTGAGACCGGTCAGTGCGGTGTAGCCCGCCGGCTGGCGGATCGAGCCGCCGGTATCGGTGCCGGTCGCCGCCGCACACAGCCGCGCCGCCACGGCAGCGGCCGAGCCGCCGGAGGAGCCGCCGGGTACATGTTCGGTATTCCACGGGTTGCGTACTGCACCGTAATAGCTGGATTCGTTGGACGAACCCATGGCGAATTCGTCCATGTTGGTCTTGCCCAGGGTCACGGTGCCGGCGGCCAGCAGCCGGGCGGTGACGGTGGACTCATACGGCGCGATGAAGTTGTCGAGCATCTTCGAGCCGCAGCTGGTGCGTATGCCCTGGGTACAGAACAGATCCTTGTGCGCCAGCGGGATGCCGGTCAGCGGACCGGCGTCACCGGCCGCCAGGCGTGCATCGGCGACACGCGCCTGCTCCAGCGCCAGTTCCGGGGTGACGGTGATGTAGCTGTTGAGCGCACCGTCGAACTGCTCGATGCGCTTGAGGTAATGTTCGGTCAGCTCGACGCTGGAAATCGCCTTGCTGTGCAGGGCTTGGGACAAGCCGGCGAGGGTTTTCTCATGCATGTAATTTGTCTCGTTTCAATGCGCGGCAGCAGGGTTCGATATCACTCGATGACCCGGGGTACCAGATACAGGCCCTGTTCGGTGGCCGGCGCAATGGCTTGCAGCGCGTCGCGCTGATTGATTTCGGTAACCGCATCGGTGCGCAGCCGCTGGGTGGTTTCCAGTGGATGGGCGAGCGGCTCGACGCCGCTGGTGTCAACGGCCTGCAATTGATCGATCAAGCCCATGATGCCGGCCAGCTTGTCAGTGGTGGCGGTAATGTCGTCGCCGTGGAGGGCAATGCGCGCAAGATGGGCAATCTGTTCCACGTCAGAGCGGTCTAGGGCCATGTGTTTTCTCCATGAAGCCGGACGATCCGGTGTTATATGCCGATGTTGCCGGGCAAAGGGACGAATTTACCACATCCGCGCCTTGCCCAAAAACCCCGCCATTGTTAGAGTTGCGACACTTCGGGAAGTACCGATCGGTTGCCTGTGTTGGAGTCGTTCCGCCACTCTTCATTTGTGTGTGTCAGTGGCTATTTGCCAGGCAACCTGCATATCAGTGTTTCTTTCATTCAACCCACGTGCCCTCGGGGTATATTCAACGCATGTTCAAAAAAATTCGCGGCATGTTTTCCAGTGACCTGTCCATTGACCTGGGGACTGCCAATACTCTGATTTACGTTCGCGAGCGGGGCATTGTACTGGATGAACCGTCCGTCGTAGCCATTCGCACCCATGGCAACCAGAAAAGTGTGGTGGCGGTCGGTACCGAAGCCAAGCGCATGCTCGGTCGCACGCCCGGCAACATCCAGGCCATTCGCCCGATGAAGGATGGCGTCATCGCTGACTTCAGCGTATGCGAGAAGATGCTGCAGTACTTCATCAACAAGGTCCACGAGAACAGTTTCATCCAGCCCAGCCCGCGCGTCCTGATCTGCGTGCCCTGCAAGTCGACCCAGGTCGAGCGCCGGGCCATTCGCGAATCGGCGCTGGGTGCCGGTGCCCGTGAAGTCTATCTGATCGAAGAGCCCATGGCGGCGGCCATCGGTGCCGGCCTGCCGGTCGAGGAAGCCCACGGCTCCATGGTCGTGGATATTGGTGGTGGTACCACTGAAATCGCGCTGATCTCGCTTAACGGCGTGGTCTACGCCGAGTCGGTGCGGGTCGGTGGCGATCGGTTCGACGAAGCCATCATCACCTATGTACGCCGCAACTACGGCAGCCTGATCGGTGAATCCACCGCCGAGCGCATCAAGCAGGAAATCGGTGTGGCCTTCCCCGGCGGTGAAGTACTGGAAGTGGACGTGCGTGGCCGCAACCTGGCCGAGGGTGTGCCGCGGGCCTTCACCCTGAACTCCAACGAGGTGCTGGAAGCGCTGCAGGAGTCGCTGGCGACCATCGTTCAGGCGGTCAAGAGCGCCCTGGAGCAATCACCGCCGGAGCTGGCCTCGGATATCGCCGAGCGCGGCCTGATCCTGACGGGCGGCGGCGCGCTGCTGCGCGATCTGGACAAACTGCTGAGTCAGGAAACCGGCTTGCCGGTGATCGTCGCCGAAGAGCCCCTGACCTGCGTTGCCCGTGGCGGTGGTCGTGCGCTGGAGATGATGGACCAGCACGCAATGGATCTGCTGTCCACCGAGTGATCGGTGCCATGGCGGCAGGCTTGAGCCTGCCGCAACAGCCTATCCTGCTGCCGCAAGGAGCCCACCCATCAAACCGCTTTTCATCAAGGGCCCGTCACTTGGGGTCCGCTTCCTGGCGCTCACGGTGCTGTCGATTGCGCTGATGGTGGTCGACGCCCGTTTTTCCGCATTGAAACCCCTGCGCTCGCAACTGGGTATGGCGCTCATGCCGCTGTATTACGTGGCCGAGCTGCCGGTGCGCGCCTGGGATACCATCTATCTGCAGTTGACCAGCCGTGCCGATCTGATCGCGGAGAACGAAAGCCTGCGCGCCGAAGCGTTGCTGACCAAACGCAAACTGCAGAAGCTGGCGGCGCTGACCGAGCAGAACGTGCGTCTACGTGAACTGCTCAACTCCTCCGAACTGGTGGATGAACGGGTACTGGTTGCCGAGCTGATCGGCGTCGACCCCAACGCGTTCACCCAGCGCATTCTGATCGACAAGGGCGAGCGCGACGGCGTGTTTCTCGGCCAGCCGGTGCTGGATGCGACCGGCCTGATGGGCCAGGTGGTAGAAGTGTTGCCGTTCAGCGCCCGGGTGCTGTTGATCACCGATTCATCCCACAGCCTGCCGGTGCAGATCAACCGGAACGGCCTGCGCGCCATTGCCAGCGGTACCGGCAGCAGCGATTGGCTGGAGCTGCGCCATGTAGGCGATACCGCTGATATCCGCGTGAATGACATTGTGGTCAGTTCCGGTCTGGGGCAGCGTTTTCCCGCTGGCTACCCGGTCGGTCGGGTAGCGGCGGTGGACCGCGACTCATCGCAACCCTTTGCCGAGGTGCGGGTCGAACCTACTGCGCAGCTCAACCGCAGTCGCTATCTGCTGCTGGTATTCAGCGCGGAAAGTGGTTACGGCGATGTTCTGCCGGCATTGAGCCTCGATAGCGAGGCGGTGGAAGCGGACGCTGGTGACGACGTGGCCCCGACCGACGCGCCGCCGCCGAGCGAGACCCCGCCAGCGGCGCCGGCCGCAGAGGAGCAGAACGATGCGCAGTAGCCTGATCGTGGGACTGACCTTCCTCGCTGCGCTGATCCTCAGCGTGGTACCCATGCCGGCGCCCTTCGATACCGCTCGGCCCATGTGGCTGGCCATGGTCGTGGCCTATTGGGTGATGGCGCTGCCGCATCGGGTCGGCCTGCTGACTGCCTGGGTGGCCGGGTTGGCGATCGATGTGCTGGCCGGAGAACTGTTCGGTCAGAACGCCCTGGTAATGGTCTTGGTAGCCTGGTTGATGCTGCTGCTGTACCAGCGTATCCGGCGTTTTCCGTTGTGGCAGCAGAGTCTGGTAATGCTGCCGGTGCTGGGTATCGCGCAGATGGTAGCGCTGTGGTTGAGCAGTCTGGTCGGTAATCGGCCACCAACGTTATTGTATCTGCTCCCGGCAGTGATCAGTGCGGTGCTCTGGCCCTGGGTATTTTCCGTGCTGCGGGGCGTAAGGCGGCGTTTCCATGTGCTCTGAGTCCACCTTGCCAGTCCATCTGGCTTCGGCATCGCCGCGCCGCCGGGAGTTGCTGGAGCAGATTGGCGTGCCGGTGCAGCGGGTGATATGCGCGGTGGATGAGCAGGTGTTGCCCGGGGAAGCGGCGGCAGACTATGTACAACGGGTGACCCGGGACAAGGTGCGCGCCGGCGTAGCGGTGGCACCGGCTGGGGCGGTGGTGCTGGCCGCGGATACCGCCGTGGTACTCAACGGGCGGATCCTCGGCAAGCCGACTGACCAGGAACATGCCCTGGCCATGCTGCGGGCATTATCCGCCCGGGAGCACCAGGTGATGACCGCCGTGGCGGTGGCCCGTGGCGAGGAGTTGCGCCTGCAGTTGGTTACCACCCTGGTTCGCTTCCGGCCGTTGAGCGACGCGCAGATGCTGGCCTACTGGCAGACCGGCGAGCCGGCGGACAAGGCGGGCGGCTACGGTATCCAGGGGCTGGGCGCTATTTTCATCGAGCATATCGAGGGCAGCTACAGCGCCGTGGTCGGCCTGCCCCTGGCCGAAACCGCAGAGCTTCTCGGAGAATTTTCCATCCCCTGTTGGCAGTTGCGCTGACAGAGCGCGGGCGGGCCGGTATCCTGACTGTCTGACACAGAGGAAGAGGGCTCCATGAGCGAAGAAATCCTGATCAATATCACGCCAATGGAGACCCGGGTCGCGCTGGTGGAAAACGGCGTCCTCCAGGAAGTCCACATCGAGCGGACCCAGCGTCGCGGCATCGTCGGCAATATCTATAAGGGCAAGGTGGTGCGGGTGCTGCCGGGCATGCAGGCGGCCTTCGTGGACATCGGCCTGGAGCGGGCAGCCTTCATTCATGCGTCGGAAATCTCCGAACGTGAAGGCGCTGCGGTCGAGCCGATCAGCGCGCTGGTGCACGATGGCAAGGCGCTGGTGGTGCAGGTTACCAAGGACCCCATCGGCACCAAGGGTGCACGGCTGACCACCCATCTGTCGGTACCCTCGCGCTACTTGGTATACATGCCGCGTACCCCCCATGTCGGCATCTCCCTGAAGATCGATGAAGAAGCTGAGCGCGATCGGCTGCGTGACATCGTCACTCGCTCCGTTGAGCAGGAGGGGGGTGAAGAGCGCGGCGGTTTCATCTTGCGTACCGCCGCTGAAGCCGCCCGCGAAGAAGATAT
This sequence comes from Halopseudomonas bauzanensis, assembly GCF_900114735.1. Taxonomy (GTDB): domain Bacteria; phylum Pseudomonadota; class Gammaproteobacteria; order Pseudomonadales; family Pseudomonadaceae; genus Halopseudomonas; species Halopseudomonas bauzanensis. The sequence goes on from NZ_FOUA01000010.1 coordinate 46,187, forward strand.
CCTCATTGATATCCGTTATGTGCGCCGCCTGTGGCAGCAGATTCAGCAGCAGATGAATACCGCTCCGGCACCCTCGGTGCTGTATGAGGACCTGCCGCTGGCGCTGCGCACCCTGCGTGATCTGGCCAACCCGCGGTTGGAGAAAATTCGCATCGACTCGCGGGAAACCTTCCAAAAGGTGGAGCAGTTCGTCCATGAGTTGATGCCGGGAGTGGAAGACCTGCTGGAGCATTATCCCGGTGAGCGCCCGATCTTCGATCTGTACGGGATTGAAGATGAGATCCAGAAGGCGCTGGATCGTAAGGTCTTGCTCAAGTCCGGCGGCTATCTGGTGATCGACCAGACCGAGGCGATGACCACCATTGACGTGAATACCGGTGCCTTCGTCGGTCATCGCAATCTGGAAGAGACCATCTTCAAGACCAACCTGGAGGCGGCGACCTCGATTGCCCGGCAGCTACGACTGCGCAACCTGGGTGGCATCATCATCATCGACTTCATCGACATGGAGGATGAGGAACACCGCCGACAGGTACTGCGCACGCTGGAGCGTCAGCTGGAGCGTGATCACGCCAAGACCAACATCATCGGCATCACCGAGCTGGGGCTGGTGCAGATGACCCGCAAGCGCACCCGCGAAAGCCTGGAGCAGATTCTCTGCGAGCCCTGCCCATGCTGCTCGGGGCGCGGCATCCAGCGCACTGCGGAAAGCGTCTGCTACGAGATATTCCGCGAGATCATGCGCGAAGCCCGGGCCTATCAGGCCGGCGGCTATATGGTGCTGGCATCCCAGGCGGTGATCGACCGGCTGCTCGATGAGGAGTCGGGCAATGTGGCTGACCTGGAACTGTTCATCCAGCGGCCGATCAAGTTCCAGGTGGAAACCATGTATACCCAGGAACAATACGACGTGGTGCTGACCTGATCCACCCTGACCGGAGTGACTGACTTTCCATGAGCTGGCAGCGCTGGTTGCGGCGTTTTCTCGACGGGCTGATCCTGCTGCTGGTGGGCTGGATGCTGCTGTCCGCGGCTTACATCAGCCTCGGCCGTCAGTTCGTGCCAGCGGTGGCGGATTATCAGGTTGAACTGGTCGAGTGGGTAGAGCAACAGACCGGGCGCGCCATAGAGCTCCAGGATCTGCGCGGGGAAATGCAGGGCGCACATCCGGTCTTCACCTTGCGTGGGCTGCGGGTTCACGAAGCGGCCGACCCCACCAGCCCGGTACTGTTCGATCTGCAGCATGTCACCGCCCGGGTCGATGTGTTCGCCAGCCTGTGGCACCGCCAACCGGTGATGGACGCGTTGCAGCTCGAAGGTCTGTCGCTGGAGGTCATCGAAGATGCCGACAGCCATTGGCGACTTGAAGGGTTGGGGCAGAATGAGACGACCGGAGATGGCCTCGACCGCGCGCTGGAGCAACTATTCGATCAGCGCCGCATTACCCTGCTGGATACCCGTATCCGCATCAGCCCCTGGGCGCAACCCGACTGGGTGTTCACCGACGGTGATCTGACGCTGGTGAATGAGGGTGCCCGCCACCGCCTGGATGCTCAGGTGCGGTTGCCGGATGAGCAGCAAGTCCGGCTGCAACTCAACGGTCGTATGCCGGATCGGGACTGGCGGCGGGCCGAGCTGGATTTCTTTGCCGCGTTACCGGCCAGTGACTGGAGCGACTGGCTACCGGCCGAGGTCTTGCGCGCGGCCCGCATCGAGCGGCTGGTGGCCGGCGGCGAGCTGTGGGGGCGCTGGCAGGACAATCGCATGCAGCAGCTCCGTGGGTTGCTGCAGGCTCCGGCGCTCGAGTTGGATCTGCTGCGGCCGGCGCCGTCGGTGCAGGATCTGAGCATGGGCTTCGAGCTGCAGCTATCCGATGAGCTGCAGCGGCTGAATATCGACGATCTGCGTCTGCGCCTGGACGAACAGAGCTGGCCTGCCACGCGGGCGCAACTGCAACGTCAGCCAGCGGATGGGCACTGGCAGGCCCGTATCGATCAGTTGCCGCTGGATCTGCTTGGCCGGTGGCTGGGCGGTGTGTTGCCGGACGAGCAGAGCGCCGAGATCCTCGACACCCTGGCGCCGGAAGGTACCTTGCGGGATGTATCGCTGAGCGGCAGTGACTGGTCCGATTTCCTCGACTGGTCGGTGCTGGCGCGGCTGGAGAACGTCGGTGTGCAGGCCAGGGAAGGCGTGCCGGCATTTGCCGGTATCAGCGGCGTGGTTGCCGGCACGCCGTCCGCTGGCGAACTGCGGGTCGACAGCCGCGACTGGAGCATGCATCTGCCGCGGCTGTTTCCCGAGCGCTGGGAATACGACAGCCTGGTCGGCGCACTGAACTGGAATTGGTCGAATGAAGAAGGGCTGAAACTGGCGGTGCCAGGCGCGGCGGTAACGGGGGTTGAAGGCGCTGGTGCCGCCACCCTGGAGCTGCATCTGCCGCGGCCTGGTGGCATACCGACCATGAACCTGCGTGTGGCCCTGCGTGACAGCCGTGCCGAATACCACAGCCGCTATCTGCCTACCCTGTCCTCGGCGATGAGCCCGGCACTGGCCGAATGGCTTGCCGCCTCGCAGCTCGCTGGCACGGTGCCGCTGGCGATCTTTACCTACGAAGGGTCGCTGCTCAAGGCGGCGACCAGTGACGAGCGGCAAATCAGCCTGTTCGGCCGGCTGGAGCAGGGCCGCCTGCTGTTCCAGGACGGGTGGCCAACCTTGGAGCAGGTCAATGGCTCGCTGCATCTGCATAACACCGACCTGACCGTCGATCAGGCGCAAGGGCAACTGCTGCAGACCCAGCTTGACGATATCGAGGTGACTCTCGGGCGTGACGCGGAGCAGAACCTGCAATTGCTGATCGGCGGCGACTTTGCCGGGCCATTGCAGGACGGTCTGCAACTGATGCAGCAAACCCCATTGGCCAGACTCACCGGTGATCCATTGCAGGGCTGGAGCGGGGCGGGGGAGGTGCAGGGTGACTTGCAGTTGGGTATTCCGCTGGGAGCTGGCCGGCAACCCGCTGTCCTGTTGCGGATGCAGGCCCGGGCGCAGCAACTGAATATTCCACAACTGCAGGCGCCGCTGCAGGAACTGGCTGGTAATTTCAGTTATGAGCACGGCAAAGGGCTGCTCAGTGAGGCGGTCAGTGCGCGGTTTCTGGGCCAGCCGGTCACCGGCCGTCTCGATCTGCGCGGTGCCGATCAGCGCCTGCGCCTGCAAGGCCGTCATAAGGTAGCGAATCTGCACGATTGGCCGCTGCTGGCGGCGTTGCCGGAGCAATTGGCCGAAGGCAGCTTCGGCTGGAACGCCGAGCTGTTGCTGGGCGACGATCTGCGCCGCCTGCTGGTGCGCAGTGACCTCAAGGGCGTGCAACTCAACCTGCCAGGCCCCCTGGCCAAGGCTGCCGATAGCAGCCTGCCGAGTGAGCTGCAGCTGGACATGGGGCCAGCGCTGCGCTGGCAATGGCGGCTCGGTGACGACCTGCACGGCCTGTTGGTCGACCGCGATCGTGCGCTATCAGGTGACATCCGCTACCGCCAGGGCACGGCTCGCCTGACAGCGAGGCAGGGCGTCTCGGTCAGCGCCCGGTTCGACGAATTCGACTGGAGCCAATGGCAGAACTGGTTCAATTCCGGGGTATTGCCGCAGGAGGGGTTAGCCGAAGCGCTTGAGCAGCAGGATCAGGGGCCCATGCAGTGGTTGAGCGGAGTGCATGTAGAAACCGGGCGCTTCACCGGGTTCGGGCTGGAGTTGAGTGATCTGGCTGTGGTTGCCAGGCCGTTGCAAGGGGGCTGGGAGCTGAACACCAGCCATCCTGATCTGCAGGGCAGTATTACTCTGCCCACGGCGAAGGATGGCGTGATCGCCGTGAAGCTGCAGCGCCTGGGCTTCCCCAAGGCCAATGATCTGCCAGCGCAAACCGATGGTTTCATCGAACCGCTGGTCAGCGAAGATCCGCTCAAGGATATCAATCCGGCCAACCTGCCGGCGATGGATATTGCCATTGATCAGCTGTACTGGGGCGAAGACCTGGTCGGCGCCACCTACCTCAAGTTGCGCCCAGACGCCTCGGCGCTGGCAATCCGCGATATCGATGTGGCCCTGCGGGGTGGCTTGCAGCTCAACGGCAACATGCACTGGAATGCGCAGCGCACCCGGTTCGATGGCAGCCTGGCGGCGGGCGATATCGGCAAGGTGCTGAGCGCCTGGCGTTACGCTCCCACATTGACCAGCAAACGATTCTCCGCCAGCGCGGGGCTGGAATGGCCCGGTTCACCCGCCTGGTTCGCGCTCAAGCGCGGCACGGGCTCACTCGCCGTGCAGGCCGAAGATGGCATGTTGCAGAGCGGAGAAAGCTCTGCCGACGCGCTGCGGGTCTTCGGTCTGCTCAACTTCAACGCCCTGGCGCGGCGGCTGCGGCTGGATTTCTCCGATCTGTTCGGCAAGGGTACGGCCTATGATACCTTCACTGGTGAAGTCGCCCTGACCAACGGCCTGATGCACACCATGTCCCCCCTGGTGATGGATGGCCCCAGCGCCAAGTTGCAACTCGATGGCACGGTGGACCTGCCGGCGGACCGGATCGACATGGGCCTGTTGGTGACCCTGCCGGTGACCAACAATTTGCCGCTGGCAGCGATCATCGCCGGCGCGCCGCACATCGGTGGCGTCCTGTTTCTGGTGGACCGCATCCTGGGAGACCGTGTGGCGCGTTTTGCCTCGGTCAAATACCGCATCAGCGGTGACTGGACCCAGCCGCTGGTCGAATTCGACCGGGCGTTCGACGACAAGGCCGCATTGGAGGATTGAAATGCCGCAGGTAGCCGCCATACAGATGATCAGTGGCGCGGATATCCAGGCCAACCTGGATGCCGCTGCCCGTTTGATTGCCGAGGCCGCTCAGCAGGGCGCGCAACTGGTGTTGTTGCCGGAGTGCTTCGCTGCCTTCGGTAACCGCGCCCTCGCGGATATCGCCGCTGCCGAGTACGCCGGTACCGGGCCGATCCGTCCGTTCCTTGCCGAGCAGGCACGCCAACACGGCATCTGGCTGGTGGCAGGCAGTATCCCGCTGCCCGCCGAACCCGGTGGCAAGGCCATGGCCTGCTGCCTGGTGCTGGACGAACAGGGCAATGAAGTGGTGCGCTACGACAAACTGCACCTGTTCGATGTGGAGGTGGCGGACAGTCAGCGCAGCTACCGCGAGTCGAAGGATTACGCTTACGGCGACCGCTTCGTCTGTATCGATACGCCGGTGGGGCGGCTCGGTCTGAGCATCTGTTACGATGTGCGCTTTGCTGAACTGTACGCCGCGTTGCGGCGTGCCGGTGCCGAATTGATCGTGGTGCCTTCGGCCTTCACTGCGGTGACCGGAGCGGCGCACTGGGAAGTACTGCTGCGCGCCCGGGCGATCGAGACGCAGTGCTACATTCTTGCCGCCAACCAGGGCGGCACCCATGCCAACGGCCGCGAGACGTTCGGCCACAGTTGTCTGATCGATCCCTGGGGTGAGATCACCGCCTGCTTGCCGCAAGGCGAAGGTGTGGTGACCGGTGCGATTGATTTGCAGCACCTCAATACCATTCGCGGACGCATGCCGGTAGCCGGGCATCGCCGCTTCGAGCCGGTCGACGCCATCGTCCCGGCCTCAACGGAGTTCTGACTATATGAGTAATGTGCTGAGCCAGGTCGAAAGTCGCCTGCTGCTGCCCTCCGAACTGAGCCCCGACAGCCTTGCCAGCGTGTTGGGGCAATTGGTATCCGCCCCCGGGGTGGACGCTGCGGACCTGTATTTCCAGCACCAGATCAGCGAGTCCTGGGTGCTGGAAGACGGGATCGTCAAGGACGGCAGCTTCAATGTCGATCAGGGCGTGGGCGTGCGCGCCCAGGCCGGTGAGAAAACTGGTTTTGCCTACAGCAACGATCTGCGCCTGGCTGCCCTGAGCCAGGCTGCCGGCGCGGCGCGCTCGATTGCCCGCAGTGGGCAGAGCGGTGCGGTGCAGGCCTGGCAGCGCAGTGACAACACCGCCCTGTATGCGGCGGACAATCCATTGGATGTCATGCCCCAGGCCGACAAGGTAGCCCTGCTGCAGCGGCTGGACGCCTACACCCGCAGTCTCGATCCGCGCATCACCCAGGTCTCGGTCAGCCTCGGCGGTGTGCATGACACCGTGCTGGTCGCCGCCAGCGATGGCACCTGGGCTGGCGATATCCGGCCGCTGGTACGCCTGAACATCAGCGTCATCATCGAGCACAACGGCCGCCGTGAGCGCGGTAGCTTTGGCGGCGGTGGGCGCACCGATTACCGCTTCTTCGAGGCCGAGGAACGGGCCATGGCCTACGCCCGCGAGGCGGTGCGCCAGGCTACTGTCAATCTTGATGCCATTGCCGCTCCGGCCGGCAGCATGCCGGTGGTGATGGGGCCGGGCTGGTCGGGCGTGCTGCTGCACGAGGCGGTCGGCCATGGCCTGGAAGGTGATTTCAACCGCAAGGGCAGCTCGGCCTACAGTGGCCGGGTGGGCGAGAAGGTCGCTTCCAGCCTGTGCACCATCGTTGATGACGGCACCCTGCCGGGCCGTCGCGGTTCGCTGAGTGTGGATGACGAAGGCAACCGCACCAACTGCACCACCCTGATCGAGAACGGCATTCTCAAGGGCTACATCCAGGACAAGCTGAACGCCCGGCTGATGGGTGTGGCGCCGACTGGCAACGGGCGTCGCGAGTCCTACGCCCATCTGCCGATGCCGCGCATGACCAATACCTACATGCTGGCCGGCGAGAGCGATCCGGAAGAAATCATCCGTTCGGTGAAGAAGGGCATCTATTGCGCCAATCTCGGCGGCGGTCAGGTGGATATCACCAGCGGCAAGTTCGTGTTCTCCACCAGCGAGGCCTATCTCATCGAGGACGGCAAGATCACCGCCCCGGTCAAAGGCGCCACCCTGATCGGCAACGGCCCGGAAGTGATGAACCGCGTTTCCATGGTCGGCCACGATCTGGAGTTGGATAGCGGCGTGGGTACCTGCGGTAAGGATGGGCAGTCGGTGCCGGTGGGAGTGGGTCAGCCAACGCTGAAAATTGATCAGATCACGGTGGGTGGCACCGGGGCTTAACGGCCTCTTTCAGCATGCTGGCAGGGGATGCAGCGGCGATTCGTGCAAGGCTGCGCAGCCCGACAGGGCCGCGCCGACACGCCGTAGATACGTCCCTGTAGGCTCGCGGTCGCCATCCCTGGCGACCGACGGTCGGCGCAACCCTGTTGGGCTGCGCAGCCGGAGAGCTTTGTGCTTCCGGGCTGTTTTAAAAAACCTGATCAAACCCCTTCGAATCGTCCCGCCAGCCGATTCTTGCGCACTCCATCTGCTGGGAATACCTTTCCGCTCATCGCGATATACACACCTGGTTGGCATACATTCAGCGCGCCGACCGCTAGCCCCAGATTGAACAGGGCATCCGAATCGCGAAAGCGTGCCGGTTGCATGGCGCCGGTCAGTACGATCACCTTGTCGTCGATATTGGCCAATGCCGCAGCGGTGACCGTCATGGTATCGGTGCCATGGGTAATGAGGATATGGTCATGGGGGCAGGTGGCGACTTTGGCGTGGATCAGTGCGCGGTCGGCATCGTCCAATTCAAGACTGTCCTTTTTTACCAGCGACTCGATGGCATAATCGAACCCGACCCGGGCCTGCTGCAACAGTTCGCCGGCCATGGGTTCACCGATCTGATATTCACTGAGCGCGTCGAAATACAACTTGTCGAGGGTACCGCCGGTGCTGAAGATCTGTATGAACATGACTTTCTCCCAGGATGATTGCCGCCAGTATGCCGTCTGATATCGCCGAACACAGCCCCACCATTGCCGTTACCGAGACGCTCTGGTGGGTATACATGGTGCGTGCCGAGAATGGCCATCTGTATACCGGCATCAGTACTGATCCCGAGCGGCGGTTCCGGGAACATGTCAGTGGCAAGCGCGGCGCGCGCTTCTTCAATCGTAGCCCGGCCAGCGCGCTGGTGTGGCGCGAGCGTTGCGCGGATCGTTCCGCAGCGCTGCGCCGCGAGTTGGCGGTGAAGGCGCTGCGCAAGTCGGCCAAGGAGCGTTTGATCTGCCAGCAGCCGGAGCACGAAGGCTGAATGACCGGCATCGTCAATGATCTTTGATTGACGATGCAGGGCCCGTTGGCACAGGCTAAGCTGACCTTCATCATTTGATCGGAGATTGTCATGAGCGAACTGATTCTGCACCACTATCCCCAGTCACCTTTCGCTGAAAAAGCCCGCCTGATGCTCGGTTTGAAGGGGCTGTCGTGGCATTCGGTGCTGATTCCACCGGTCATGCCCAAGCCCGATCTGACCGCCCTGACCGGTGGTTATCGGCGCACGCCGGTGTTGCAGGTAGGAGCGGATATCTACTGTGACACGGCGTTGATTGCCCGCCGCCTGGAGCGGGAAAAGGCAGTGCCGGCACTGTTTCCCGAAGGCCGTGAGGCGATTGCCGCGGCGCTGGCGCAGTACGGCGATCAGGTGCTGTTTCACCACTCCATCGCGATCAACTTTCAGCCCGAGGCGGTGGCGGCGCGCTTTGCCGAGTTGCCGGAAGAGGTCATGAAGGGGTTTGTGCGCGACCGCCAGGCGATGTTCGAGAAAGGCAAGGTCAGCCGGCCGTCGGCGGAGGAAGCCCTGGCCCAGTGGCCGGTACTGATGCGCCGCCTGGAAACCCAGTTGGAGCGTGACGGCGAGTTTCTGCTCGGGGATGAGCCGAGCATCGCCGACCTGGCCTGGTATCACCCGCTGTGGTTCATGGCGGCCAATGCCGTGGTTTCTGTTCTGCTGGATGATTATCCGATGATCCGCGCCTGGATGGCGCGCATTGCCGATCTCGGCCAGGGTGCATCGGCGAAGATGGACGCAGCGGAGGCTATCCGTATCGCCCATGACGCCACGCCGGAAGAATTGCCCGAGCACGGCTTTGTCAGTACCAAGGGCTTGACGCTGGGCCAATCGGTGACGATCAGCCCGGTGGATTATGGCTGTGATCCGGTGGCTGGGAGCCTGGTGCATGAGGCGTCGGAAGAAGTCGTCATTGCCCGTGAAGATGAGCGCGCCGGGCTGGTCCATGTGCATTTTCCGCGCATTGGCTACCGGGTTGATGCAGCCTGATGTCAACCAGTGAAACCGTCATTGCCGTCAGCGGGCTGGGCAAGGTCTATCAGTCGGGTTTTCAGGCCCTGAAGTCGGTTGATCTGCAGATCCGGCGAGGCGAGATTCTGGCCCTGCTCGGGCCCAACGGGGCGGGCAAGACCACGCTGATCAGTATCATCTGCGGCATCGTCAACCCGAGCTCCGGCAAGGTCACGGTGGATGGCTACGACATTACCCGCGACTACCGCCGGGCCCGCAGCCTGATCGGGCTGGTGCCCCAGGAACTGACCAATAACCTGTTCGATACCGTCTGGGCGACGGTGACGCTCAGTCGTGGGTTGTTCGGCAAGCCGCCGAACCGCGCCTATCTGGAGTCGCTGCTGCGCGACCTGTCGCTGTGGGACAAGCGTAACGAGAAGATGATGGCGCTGTCCGGCGGCATGAAACGCCGGGTGCTGATTGCCAAGGCCCTGGCCCATGAGCCGCAGATCCTGTTTCTGGACGAGCCCACCGCCGGGGTCGATGTGGAACTGCGCCGGGACATGTGGGCCATGGTGCGAACGCTGCGGGACAAGGGCGTGACTATCATCCTCACCACCCATTACATCGAAGAGGCCGAGGAAATGGCCGATCGCATCGGCGTCATCAACCGCGGCGAGCTGTTGCTGGTGGAGGACAAGGCGGTATTGATGCGCCAGTTGGGCAAGCGTCAGTTGATCATCCAGCTGCAACAGCCGCTGACTGCGCTGCCGGCTGCGGTAGCGGGCAAGACGGTGGAGCTGACCGATAACGGCAGCACGCTGGTCTACACCTTCGATGCCCAGTGCGAGCAGACCGGCGTGGGCGACCTGCTGCGGGCGCTGGCGCGTGAGGGTGTCGAGTTCAAGGATGTGAATTCCAGCCAGAGCTCCCTGGAGGAGATCTTCGTCGGGCTGGTGCATGACAGCAATCAACAGCGGAGTAGGGCATGAACCTGTATGGCATGTGGGCGATCTACTATTCCGAGCTGTCGCGCATGTGGCGCACCCTGTTCCAGAGCATTGCCTCACCGGTGATATCCACCTCGCTGTACTTCATCGTGTTTGGCGCGGCGATCGGCGCGCGGATGGAGGAGATCGATGGGGTCAGCTATGGCGCCTTCATCATCCCCGGGCTGATCATGCTGATGCTGCTCAACGAGAGCATTTCCAACGCTTCCTTCGGTATCTACATGCCCAAGTTCACCGGCACTCTCTACGAGGTGCTGTCTGCACCGGTCTCGCCGATTGAAATCGTGGTGGGCTATGTGGGCGCGGCGGCGACCAAGTCGGTGCTGCTGGGGCTGCTGATCCTGATTACCGCGCGCTTGTTCGTGACCTACGAAATCGCCCATCCGGTGTGGATGATGTCCTTCCTGATCCTGACGGCCGTTACCTTCAGCCTGTTCGGCTTCATTATCGGGGTCTGGGCCGATGGCTTCGAGAAGCTGCAGATCATCCCGCTGATGATTGTCACGCCGCTGGCCTTTCTCGGCGGCAGTTTCTATTCGATCAGCATGCTGCCGCCGGTGTGGCAGACCATCACGCTATTCAATCCGGTGGTTTACCTGATCAGCGGTTTTCGCTGGAGTTTCTATGGGCAGGCCGATGTGCATATTGCTACCAGCCTGGCCATGACCTTCGTCTTTCTGGCGATCTGCCTGACGCTGGTGTGGTGGATTTTCCGCACTGGCTACAAGCTCAAGCCCTGAGTCGCTGCCAGCAAAAGGGTTGAACAGTCTGAGTCCGGGTCGGTCCCTGTAGAAAGGGCAATGACAGGCGGATGACGATGATTTTCGCTGATCGCAAGCAGGCCGGCCAGGCGCTGGCCCAGTCACTCAGTGAATACGCGGGCCGTGCGGATACGGTGCTGTTGGCGCTGCCGCGTGGCGGCGTGCCGGTGGCGGCGGAGATGGCTGCTGCACTGCGATTGCCGCTGGATATCCTGCTGGTGCGCAAGCTCGGCGTGCCTGGGCATGAAGAGTACGCCATGGGGGCGATCGCCGAGGGCGGCAGTTGCTATCTGGATCATGCGCTGATCCATTCACTGGGCATCACTGACGAGCAGGTCGCGGCGATCCGGCGCCGGGAAGAATCCGAGCTGCAGCGTCGCGGCCAGGCCTACCGGGGCGCGGCGGCCATGCCCAACCTGTCCGGGCGCACCGCCATCCTGGTCGACGACGGTCTGGCCACTGGCGCCACCATGCTGGCGGCCATCAGCGCGGCGCGTGACATGGGCGCCGCGGCGGTGGTGGTCGCCGTACCAGTGGCCGCCGCCGAAACCGGACACCGCCTCGAAGCGCTGGTCGATGCGCTGATCTGCCCTCACCTGATCGAACCGCTCCGAGGCGTCGGCCTGTGGTATGAGGACTTCAGTCAGGTGTCCGATGAGGTTGTCACCCGTTTGCTCAGCCAGCATCGCCCGGGAGGTGATCATGACCGAAGCTGATTCCATTCTGGTGCGGACCATGGAAAAAGCAGCCGTGCCACTGACCGGCCAGCCGGGGGATTTCGATGCGATCATCGAGGCGGCGCGGGGCAAATCGCTGGTCATGATTGGCGAGGCGACCCATGGCACCCGCGAGTTCTATCACACACGTGCGCAGATCACCCGCCGGCTGGTGACGGAGCTGGGTTTTGCCGGTGTGGCGGTGGAGGCCGACTGGCCTGATGCTTACGCAATCAACCGCCACGTCTGGAATCTGGATCCGGGCCTGCCCGCTGAAGCAGTCATGCGCACCTTCGAACGCTTTCCGACCTGGATGTGGGCCAACACCGAGGTGCTGGATTTCGTGCGCTGGCTGGCGGGGTTCAATGCAATGCCCTCCCGGGCGGAGGCGGGGCTGCGCCCGGTTGGTTTCTATGGGCTGGACCTGTACAGCATGAGCAGTTCAGCGCAGGCGGTCATAACCTATCTGGACAAGCATGATCCACCCGCGGCGGTGCGGGCGCGGGAGCGGTATGCCTGCCTGGACCAATATCTCGACGAGCCGCATCTCTATGGCCAGTCGGTCGAGTTCGGCCTCAGTGCGTCCTGCGAACAGGCGATTACCGAACAGCTGCAGGAAATGCAGACCCGGGCGTTCCGCCGGTTGGAGGGCTTGGGGCTGGTGTCTGATGAGCAGCGCTTCTGCGCGGAACAGAACGCCCGCCTGGTGAGTAACGCCGAGGAATATTATCGGGCAATGTTCCGCGGTCGGCCGAATTCCTGGAACGTGCGCGACAGCCATATGTTCGAAACCCTGGAGGCGTTGTGCGGCCACCTGGGGCATCAGCTGGGTGAGCCGGCGAAGGTAGTGGTCTGGGCGCATAATTCCCACGTCGGTAATGCCGCTGCTACCGAGATGGGCGCCCGGGGCGAGCTCAATATCGGGCAGCTGGCGCGGGAAAAGTATGGCGATGATGTGCTGCTGATAGGTTTTTCCACCGCCACCGGAGAAGTGACGGCGGCATCGGACTGGGATGGTCCGGCGGAGCGCAAACAGGTCCGCCAGCCGCTTCCCGGCAGCTATGAGGCGCTGTTCCAGGCGGTGGCGCGGGAACGTTTTCTGCTTGATCTGCGGGGCGCGAGTCCGCTGACGTCGCAGTTGGCTGAAGCGAGGTTGCAGCGGGCGATTGGCGTGATCTATCGGCCGCAGACGGAGCGTCACAGTCATTACTATTACGCGCGGCTGGCCGAGCAGTTCGACTTCATGCTGCATTACGACCGGACTCACGCCCTGCAGCCGCTGGTCAGCGAGCCGGCTCCCGGTGAAGACGTTGCCGAAACCTGGCCCAGCGGCCTTTAGATCACCGGTTTGTAGGAGTGGCGCTCAGGTTCACCGCCATGGTGAACCTGCTCGCAGGCCTGGAGCAAATAGGCACTCTTGACCAAGGCCAGATGGGACAGGGCCTGGGGGAAATTGCCGATCAGGCCATAGCGCGGGTCATACTGTTCGGCCAATAGGCCAACATCGTTACGCAGGGCCAGCAGATGGGCGAACATGTTCTCGGCATCGCCGTCCCGGCCACTCATGACCAGGGTGTCGGCAAACCAGAAGGAGCAGGCGAGAAAGGCGCCTTCGTCCCCACTGAAGCTGTCCTGCGGCGGGAAGCGATGCACCACGCCGTCGCGTAACAGGTCCTGCTCGATCCAGGCAATGGTGGCCTGTACCCGTGGATCATCGATTGGCAGGAAGCCCAGCAAGGGAATCATCAACAGGCTGGCGTCCGGGCAAGAACGCTCATAGCTCTGCTGAAAGGCGCCGCGCTGCGCATTGATGCCCTTGCGGCAGATATCCGCATGGATCTCATCGCGCACCGCACGCCACTCCTCCAGCGGAGCCTCCAGCCCATATTCCTCCGCATCACGGATACTGCGATCCAGCGCCACCCAGGCGTAGACCTTGGAATGAACATAGTGGCGGCGTTGATCGCGCAATTCCCAGATGCCTTCATCCGGTTGCTGCCAGCAGTCGATAACTTTCTCCAGCAACCGACGTTGATCCTGCCAGTCCTGCTGGCTCAGATAGGCGCCGCTGCGCCGGGCGATATGCAACAGGTCGACCAATTGACCATACACATCCAACTGGTGCTGGTCATAGGCGCCATTGCCGACCCGGACCGGCTGCGAATCCAGATGGCCTGGCAGCCAGTCCATTTCATGCTCGCCATTTGCCGATTGGCCATCGACGCTGTAGAGCACGCGCATATCACCGTCGTTGCGCTCGATAACCCGCTGCAGCCAATTGATCCAGGCATGAACCTCGGTCAGATAATTGGAGTCGATGAGGATGTCGAGCGCCCATACCGCATCGCGGATCCAGCAGAACCGGTAATCCCAGTTGGCACCATGGCCCGGTGCTTCTGGCAGCGAGGTGGTGGGCGCCGCCACCATGCTGCCGCTGGGCTCATGGGTGAGTGCATTTAGAGTGATCAGCGAGCGGATCACCGCCTCACGCCAGCGGCCATGATAGGAGCACTGGCGGACCCAGTCGCGCCACCACTGTAGGCAATCATCGAGCAGTTGCTGCGGGTCGGCACCCACGCCAGGCTGCTGCTCGGGTAGCAGATGATAGAGGGTGAATTCATGCATCTCGCCGGCGCCCAGAGCGAAGCTGGCGCTGACGTTATCCGCGCCGATACGTAGCGGTGATTGGCTTGTGAGCAGCAAACGCTGGCCGTCGGTATCCCACAGGCTGACGCCTTGGGCGCCTTCTTCGCAGCGCGCCGCGCGTGCGCCATAGCCGAAGCGCGGGACCAGTTGCATGTCCATCTGCACGCTGCCTTCGAGCCCTTCGACCCGGCGTACAATCAGCGCTTCACTGTTCAGCGGCATGAAATCGGTGATACGCACCCGACCGGCATCGCCACAGTCGAACTCGGTGCAGAGCACCAGGGTGTCGTATTCATAATGACGCTGGATTTTCTGTGCCGGTGGTTGCGGAGCCAGCTGCCAGAAGCCGTGCTCCTCGTTGCCGAGCAGCCGGGTGAAACAGGCGGGTGAGTCGAAACGCGGCGGGCAGAACCAGTCGATGCTGCCGTTGCGCCCGACCAGCGCCGAGCAGCGCAGATTGCCGAGCAGCGCATAATCCTTGATAGGCTGGGTCATATGGGCAAATTCCCGGTGATGGGCTTCAACGTTTCTTGCGTAGCAACAGCATAGCCAACGGCAGCAGGGGCAGCAGCATGGCGGTGGCCACCGCTCCCCGGTGCATGGTCAGCCAGAGTTGACGGCTGTGGTTACGGGCATCGGCGTCAAAGCGGCCATGACTGCCCATGTCGCGATCCACTGGCTCGAACAGATTGTCAGGGCGCCCGGGCGGCAGCGGCACATCGTCCTTCTGGCCCTGATAGCCATCGTCCTTGAGCATCTGATCGGCAATGAGCGGAAAGAACTTGTTACCCCAGATCGCCTTCACTGCGGGAAAGCCCACACATACCTCGCGCCGCCGTTGCCCGGCCGCCCAGACGATGCCTCGCGCTGCGACTTCCGGCTGGAAGATTGGTGGCATCGGCTGGGGTTTCTTGTCCAGGCGGGTGCGGGCCCAGTCAAACTGGGGGGTGTTGAAGGCCGCCAGATGCACGGTGGTGACATGGATGGAGCTGCGTTCATGCTCAAGCTCGACCCGCAGGGAATCGGTGAAACCGCGACAGGCAAACTTGGCTGCGCAATAGGCCGACTGCAGCGGAATGGCCCGATAGGCCAAGGCGGAACCGACCTGCACAATCGTGCCCCGGTTGCGCGGGCGCATATGGCGCAGCGCCGCGCAGGTGCCATGTACCGTGCCCAGATAGGTCACTTCGGTGACCCGGCGATACTCCTCGGCCTGCATCTTGCTGACCGGTGATAGCACGGTGACCATGGCGTTATTGACCCAGATATCGATCGGCCCCAATTCGGCTTCGATCTGCGCGGCGGCGTCATCCACCTGCTGCGCATCGGCCACATCCACCGTTTTGACCCAGGCGGTTGCGCCCAGGGCTTCCACTTCCGCCTTGGCGCCCGCCAGGCCGGCAGCACCGCGTGCCAGCAGGGCCACGGTGGCGCCGCTACGGGCAAATTCGATGGCGGTAGCTCTACCGACGCCGGCAGAGGCACCGGAAATCACAATAACCTTGCGCGAATGAAGCATCACAGGCTGCTCCTGAAAATGGCATTTGTATAGAGCAAATGACCCTGCCAGCGCCTGCGGTGTTCAAGTTAAAGAGAGAAGCTGTTGAGGGGGAAACCCGACTGATGTCTAAGCGCTATATTGATGTTATATTTTTGAGCTTATTGGAATAACGAAAGGGATTGGCGCATGAAAGATGTTTTGTTTTTTAATTCAATGCTGACACCGAAAATTCTCACGGGTGTTTATTGGTTGTTGCTGGTTATCGTCATAATCGGTGGTCTGGTCAGCATGTTTACCGTTAGCTTCTGGGCTGGCTTGGGCGCGCTGGTTGGTGGGGTGATCGGGGTTCGGATCTGGTGTGAACTGTTGATTGTGATGTTCAAGATTCACGAAAATCTGAAAAAGATTGCAGATAACCAGGCGTGATCCTGAGGCGGAGGCAAATGGCTTGCCTCCGCCTTACTTTCAGGGCTTACGCTTGTTACGCAACTGCTGGATCAGCCCTTTCGGCGGGTGCTTGATCACCAGCGAGTCATCGCTTTCGTCATACTCCACCCGGTCGCCCAAAAGGTGCGCTTCAAAGCTGATCGACAAACCGTCAGCCTTGCCATAGAACTTGAGAAAGTTGTTCAGGGTCTTCTTATCCGGAGGAATTTCCGGGTTCAGCCCGTAATCCTTGTTGCGGATGTAGTCATAGAAGGCCCGCGGCTGTTCCTCATCCATCAGCCCCGACAACTCCTCCAGCGCTACCTGCTCGCCCTGGCGGGCCTGGCCGCTGACGTAGCCGCTCATGGCCTTGGTCTTGTCCTTGAGCTGGTCGGAGGGTAGGTCCGCCTCGCCGACGTAATCCTGGAACGCCTGCAGCAGGGTGGAGGTTTCCTGCTCGGGGTTGGCGCCTTCGATACAGCCGATGAAATCCCTGAAATAATCCGATACGCGCTTGCCGCTGCGCCCGCGGATGAAGGAAATGTACTGCTTGGACGCAGCGTTCTGTTTCCACTCGGTGAGGTTGATGCGTGCCGCCATGTTCAGCGCCGATAGATCCAGATGGCGGGCCGCAGCCACTTCCAGATCATCCGTCACGGTCACGCCTTCGGTGTGGTGCAGCAGCGCGATGATCAGGAAGGCGGTCATGCCCTGGCGGTAGCGAATGAACAGCACATGGCCGCCAAGCGCCAGGTTGGAGCCTTCCATCAGGGTTTTCAGGTGTTCGGCAGACTGTTTGGTAAAGCCGACAAAGTCCTGTTCCTCATCCAGCAACTGCTGCAGCCAGCCGCTGAACGGATAGGCGCCGCTTTCCTCGTGGAAGTAGCCCCAGGCCTTGTTCGGCTTGCTGTTATATGCCTCTATCAGTCCTGCCAACAGCTGTTCCAGCGCCTCGGAATTGCCCAGCTCGGCATCGCGCAGGGTCAGGCTGGCGGGCTGGCCGTCAGGCTTCTTGTGAATCTGATGAACAATACTGTTGTCGATGGGCATACTGGTATCCGGAGCGGTAGAACAGGTAAACAACGATCGGCTGAACCGATGCGGTCAGCTGCAGCAAGGTACTCCAGTTGCCGGTATGTCGCAAATCACGATGCGCTGGGGCCGGAGTCATTTTGGTTTTTGCATGGGAGTGGATATGAAGCGGATGATGCTGGGTGGGTTGTTGTTGAGCTGGGCCGTGCTGGCGACCGCCGAGCCGCTGCCGCCGTGGCACAACACACCCATGGCACAGACGGAGCGAACCGGGCAAGTGCTGGATACGGCCACGGGGTTGTGGCTGTCGGCTGATGATCTGGTCGAACGTCTGGCCCAGGCCGAGCATGTACTGGTCGGCGAGCAGCATGACAATGTGGACCATCATCAACTGCAACTCTGGCTGTTGCGTCAATTGCAGCAGCAGCGGCCGCAGGCGAGCCTGTTGCTGGAAATGCTTACGCCCTCGCAACAACCGGTCGTGGACAGCTTGCAGAACGACGATATCGAAGCGCAGCCTGAACAGCTGGCGGAGCAACTGGACTGGAGCCCCGGCTGGGATTGGAGTTTATACGGGCCTATTGTTATCTGGGCGTTGGAGGAGGGCGTCAACCTGCGCGCCGCCAATCTCGATCGGGAGGAGATCGCCACCCTGTACCGTACGCCGGTAGCTGTTTCGCCTCGCTATTCCGATCAGGTGTTAGCCGAACTGCGCGAAACCATCGAAGCATCCCATTGCGGGCAGATAGCCGAGCCGCAACTCAGCGCCATGCGCGGCATCCAGCAGCAGCGTGATATACGCATGGGTGAACAACTGATCGCAGCACCGGCTCCGGCATTGTTGCTGGCTGGCAACTTCCATGTACGCAAGGACCTGGGCGTACCGCTACACCTGGACGGGCCTGCGCCAGTAGTGGTCATGTTGCACGAGGCGGGCAAGTCGATGCCAGGCGCTGAGCAAGCCGATTATCTGTGGCTGACCCCGGCTGGGCCGGAAAAGGATCATTGTGCGCAGTGGCAGCAAACTGAAGACTGAAGCCGTGCCGCAATGATAGAGGACAGATTCGCTACGCCGATATCTACAGCGGAAAAATCACCGGCACCAACAACAGGGTAATGATCAGCACCAACACGGTGAAGGGCGTGCCGATCTTCAGAAAGTCACTGAAGCGGTAACCGCCCGGGTCCAGCACCAGCGTGTTGACGGGAGAAGAGACCGGCGTCATGAAGGCCGCCGAGGCGGCCAGCGCCACGGTCATCACGAAGGGGTAGGGCGACGCTCCCATGGCCTGGGCTGTCGCCACCGCCACCGGCGCCATCAACACCGCAGTAGCGGTATTGGAGATAAACAGCCCGGTCACGGCAGTGGCAATGAATAGCGTGGCCAGCAGTGCACGCGGCCCGGCATCACCGAACAGGCTCAACAGCCCACCCACGGCCAGGTCGATGCCGCCGGTTTTCTGCAGCGCCAGGGCAAAGGGCAGCATGCCGACAATCAGGATCAGGCTGGGCCAGTGAATCGCCTTGTAGGCCGAATCCATGGTGATGCACTTGAAGGTGCCCATCAGCAGACAACCGATCAAGGCGGCCATCAGATTCGACACCACACCGGATACCATCAACGCCACCATCACGCCCAGGCTGAACAGCGCATAGGGCGCCTTGCGGGCGGCGGGCACCACTTCCTTGATTTCGGTCGGCAGGCTGAGCAACACAAAATCCCGGGTCAGCAGGTGCAGCCGATCGATATCCTTCCAGCTGCCGGCGACCAGCAGGGTGTCTGCGGCCTTGAGTTTTTCATCCACCAACAACCCCGGCAACGCCTCACCATGGCGCCGCAGGCCCACCACATTGAGCCGATGACGGCTGCGAAACTCCAGTTCCTGAATGGTCTTGCCGGGTAGGCGCGACTCCGGCGGCAGGGCGACCTCAGCCAACCCCAGCTGATGGGAATGGGTACTGTAGTAGGAGGTTTCCAGCTCCAGCGGGGTGACACCGATTTCCTGATAGGCGCCCAGCAGGGCAATCGCCGGGCTGGCCAGGTCGACCAGGAGGATATCGCCCGGTTGCGCTACCGTATTGCCGGTGGCCACCTGCAGCAGATTGCGAAAGCGTCGCTGGCGCTCGATAGCAATGACGTTGATACCGTACTCGCTGCGCAGCTCCAGTTCGTTGAGCGGGCGACCGATCAACGGCGAATCCGCATTGATACGCAGCCGGCGCTCGCGCTCCGGCAGGCGGTACAACTCCGCCAGATCATGCATGGTCTGGCGATCCGGCTCGTCCTTGCCGGCACCGGAACCACCGAGCCAGCGACGCACAAACAGCATATAGCCGATGCCACAAACCAGTATGGCCAGGCCGATGGGGGTGAAGCTGAAAAAGGAGAACCCTTCCAGCCCATTGCGTACCAGCTCGCTGTTGACCACCATGTTGGGCGGCGTGGCCACCAGTGTCAGCATGCCGCTGATCAGCCCGGCGAAGCTCAACGGCATCATCAGCCGCGAGGCGGGAATGCCCATGCGCACGCTCACGCTCATGACCACCGGAATGAAAATTGCCACCACGCCGGTAGAACTCATCACCGAACCCAGCCCCGCCACGGTCAGCATCAGCAGCAGGATCAGGCGGGTTTCGCTGCTGCCCGCCTGCCGCACCATCCAGTCGCCCAGCTGATAGGCAATCCCGGTGCGCACCAGGCCATCGCCGATTACGAACAGCGCCGCGATCAGCAGTACGCTGGGATCACTGAACCCGGCCACCGCCTCCTGCACGCTGAGCACGCCGGTCAGCGGCAACGCGACGATCACCAATAGCGCCACCACGTCCATACGCGGCTTGTTGCGGATGAAGAGCACCATGCTGCCGAGCAGCAGGGCGAGAACGATGGTCAATTCGGTATTCACGCATCCATACTCATATGCCGGTGATCAACAGATCGGGCGCGGCGGTGATGGCATCCCGAGGAGGACAGGTTCCTGGAGAAGGACGATGCGCACAGTCTATGCGCATCATGTTGTGCGGGCTAGCGTGGGCAGACATGTCGACGGGCGTCAGGGTGTCTTCCTGCGGAGCACCAGTCCGATCCCGCCGAGCACAGCGACCGAGGCCGCGACTATCCGCAGAGTGAGTGGTTCGCTCAATAGCGCGACGCCGGCGAACGTCGCGATAATAGGCACACTCAGCTGCACTGTTGAAGCTTGCACGGCATTAAGGCCGCGAAGTGCGCTATACCAGATGGCGTAACCCACGCCGGATGCCAGGACGCCAGAGAGGACGGCATAGAATGCGCCCCAGCCATCGAGCCGCAGCTCCCCCAGGAAAGGCAAACACAGCACCAGTGTGATGGGGAGGCTCCTGCGAAAGTTCGCGGCAGTCAGCGCGAGCGGATCGGCGGCTCCCCGGCCAAGCAGGGAATAGGCGCTCCAGGCGAGCCCCGAGATGATCATCAGTGCAGCGCTGCCGGCTGGAGGAGCGCTGGCTCCCGGCAGCAATAGCAGCACGAGCCCCGCCAGGGCCAGCAGCAGCCCCGCCACGGCCAGGGGACCAAGGCGTTCGCCACGATAGATGCCATAGGTCAGCATGCCCAACTGGACCGCGCCAAACAGCAGCAGGGCGCCGACTCCCGTGTCCAGCTGGATATAGGCGAAAGTAAAGGCGACAACGTAAATGCTCAACGACAGCGCACCGGACCACGAGCCGGTACTGCGATTGCCGCGTTGGCGTAGCGCGAGCAGCAACCATAATCCCAGCGCACCGCTAATCAGGCGTATTAGAGAGAAACTTGCAGCGTCTATCTCGGTATTCTTGAGCGCCAGCCGGCAGAGTATCGAATTACCGGCAAACGCCAGCATGGCGATGCAGGTAAACAGGACGGTTCTCATCGAAACGGGTGGGCTCGGTTGCAACGTCGATTCATTCATAACGGTTCCTGCCTGGTCGGGATACAGGCGCTATCTTCATCTTATGCCTGTTTCGCTTTTTTGCTCACCAAAGGTGCCAATCATGATCACTTGCCATCAGTCGGATTACCTGGAAATTGCCTGCCTCTATCGCATCCCCATTGCCCTGACCTGGGCGGATGGCCGGCGGATGGAAGGGACGCCGCTGGATACCGGCTATAACGAGCAGCGGGAGGAGTGCTTGTTGATGGATACTGGCGGGAACAGGGAATGGGTGGTGGTGGAAGAGGCGCAGGGCATGACCGCTTTGGCCGAGAACCCGCACTTTCATGAGGTTCGCTTTGGTGCAGAGTCTTAGCGATCAACGCGGGACGCATAAGGTTGAACAAAATGGCGCCGGCTCGTAGCATCCCTTGGCTTGGCGGCTCAGCCCCACGAATAGCCAGCCCAGCCTTGTCCCTCATCAAAAGGTGATCCCGTTGTCTGAACTGAAAACGCTCGGTCTTTTCCTGATTACCGCCCTGGCAGAAATCCTCGGTTGCTATCTGCCCTATCTCTGGCTGCGCGAGGGGAAAACCATCTGGTTGCTGGTGCCCGGGGCGCTGTGTCTGGCGGCCTTTGCCTGGCTGCTGTCGTTGCACCCGACCGCGGCGGGCCGGGTCTATGCGGCATACGGTGGGGTTTATATCTTCATGGCGATCATGTGGCTCTGGACCGTCGATGGGGTTCGGCCAACAGTCTGGGATCTGGTAGGCACGGCGGTCGCGTTGACTGGCATGGCGATCATCATGTTTGCGCCGCGCAGCCTGTGATATTGGCCGAGGCGCCTTGCTCTGTAGCGCATCGCTACCCTTGCTTCGGCTTTATCATCAGGAGCATGCGCGTAATCAATCAAAGTCCTGCTTTTCCATCCACGGAATGATGCGCTCGAAGGCCTTCTCAAGATTGTCCAGAGAGGTGGAGTAGCTGAGCCGCAGGGCGTTGTTACTGTGATTGCCGAAGGTCTCGCCGGGGATGGTGCACACGCCGGTTTCCTTGAGCAGCCGCAGTGCCACATGGGTGCCGTTTACGCCTTCGGGCAAGGACGGAAACATGTAGAAAGCACCCTCCGGCTTGTAGCCCGTGAGGTGGGGTGTGGCCTCGACCAGCTCTATCAGCCGATCCCGACGACGGGTGTATTCCTCCCGCATGTTGTCGATAAAGTCATTGTCGCCGTGCAGGGCGGCCACCCCGGCCCACTGGAACGGTGTGTTGGCTACCGTGGTGGTGAACATGTGATAGCGCCGCAACATCTTGATGGCCGCCTGGCTGGCGAATATCCAGCCGATGCGCATGCCCGCCATGCTGTAGGTTTTGGAAAAGCTGCTGATCACCATGACGTTATCGAGGTCGCTGCAGGTTTCCAGCACTGAAGGGTATTCGATACCGTCGTAAATCAGGTGGTCATAGACCTCGTCGCTGATCACCTGAATGTTGCGATAGGCCGCCTCCTGAAGAATGGCGTCGAGGGTTTCCCGCGGGTAAACGGTGCCGGTCGGGTTGTTGGGGGAATTGAGTACGATGCCATAGGTGTGGGGCTCGATGGCATCAATCACCGCCTGGGGATCGAGTTGGTGGTTGTTTTCTGCATGAGTAGGTACCGCGGTGACCTCACCGCCATTCATGCGGATCAGTGGGGCATAGAGAATGAAGGACGGGTCGGGCACGATAAAATGCCGGCCCGGGGCCGACACGGCGGTAAGCGCCAGATAGATGGCCTCGGTGGCGCCCGTGGTGATCAGCACATTCTCCGGGGTCAGCGGTTTCTGGTAGCGGTCTCCATAATAGGCGGCGAGGCTTTCGAGTAACTGGGGCAGACCGGCGTCCATGGTGTAGCCGGTCTGTCCGGCACGAAGGGCCTCGACGGCGGCGGTGACGACATTGTCCGGGGCCGGCAGATCCGGTTGACCTATGGACAGGTGGATCACGTCCGGCATCGACGCCGCCATGTTGACCATCTTGCGGATGCCCGGCATGGGCATGGCGCGCACGGACGGGTGCCACAGCGGATCTTCCGATTCGTACATCTCGATATCGATATTACTCAAAGACATGGCCTTACTCCGTCTCAACCCGGGAATCGAACAGTGCTGGTCGATGGTCAGTGAGGGGGGCTGCCTGCTGGTAAGCATGACCGGCGCGCAGCACCAGCGCGTCGTTGAACCGGGCGCCGACCAACTGCAGGCCAATGGGCAGGCCGTCATTGTCAAAACCGCAGGGAACCGACAATCCCGGCTGGCCGGTCATGTTGAAGGGGTAGGTGAACGGGGTCCAGGTGGGCCAGCGGGTATGGGGCCAATCCTCGGGCACTTCTCGGCCAGTCTTGAAGGCGGTGATCGGCAGGGCCGGGGTCAGTAGCAGGTCGTATTTCTGATGGAAGTGCGCCATGCGCTCGCGCAGGGCCATGGATTCATTGACCGCTCCCAGGTAATCGAGCATGGACAATTGCGCTGCCTTGTCCGCTACCGCGATCAGTTGCGGGTCCATCAGGGCGCGTTTTTTTGCCGATAGATCGCGGATGGCGTTGGCGGCGCCGCCATAGAAGAGGTGCCCGAAGGCGCCCAGCGGATCACCAAACCCAGGATCGACCCGCGTCACCTCTGCCCCCAGCGCGGTAAATACCGCTACCGCCTCGGCCAGTGCAGCTTCCACTGCGGGGTCTACATCGACGAAGCCGAGGTTAGGACTGTAGGCGATCTTCAGCCCCTTCACTCCGCCTTCCAGCGCCGTCAGGTAGTCGATGGAGCGGCGGGGTACGGCGTTGCTGTCGCGGTGATCGGCTTCGGTCAGGACGTTCATCATCAACGCGCAGTCTTCCACGGTCCATGCCATGGGGCCGGCATGAGCCAAGGTGCCGAAGGGGCTGGCGGGCCAGTGGGGTACTTCACCGAAGGAGGGCTTGAGACCGACGATGCCGCAGAAGGCGGCGGGAATGCGGATAGAGCCACCGGCATCGGTGCCCAGTGCCAGAGGCGCCATACCCAGTGCCACCGCCACGGCACTGCCGCCGCTCGAGCCGCCTGCGGTTTTGGCTGGATTCCAGGGGTTGTTGGTGACGCCGTCAATGGGATTGTCGGTGACGCCTTTCCAGCCCAGCTCCGGGGTGGTGGTCTTACCTATCGGCACAAAACCATGGCGTGCCAGGGCCGCTACTGAAGGGGCGGCCTTGTTCAATGTGGTGTCCGGGTCGACAGTGTGCGAGCCGCGCCGCGTCGGCCACCAGGGAGTAAGGAAGACATCCTTGACGCCCACCGGCACGCCGTCCAACAGACCCTGCGGCTCGCCGCGCTGGTAGCGCGTCTCTGATTCTCGGGCGAAATCGAGGCTGGTCTTGCGGTCGACCAGGCAGAAGCCATTGGTATGGCTGTCGAGGCGCTCAATCTGATTGAGCATGGCTTCGGAGACTTCTACGGGGGAGAGCTTGCCAGTTCGATAGTAGCCGAGCAGGTCGGTGGCGGTCATGGTCAGGATATCGTTGCGCATATCGCTCCTCCAGTCATAGCCAGTGGGCCGCATTCACGTCGCCCCCCCAGTGTAGTGCAGAAAAGGGAGGGCGGATCAGGGCGGGAGCTATTCCTCGAACAGGCGCCGGCGATGATGTCACTGTTCAGCGTCTCGACCGGTTCGTCGGAGACTACGGTGGGGCCGCGACCTACGTTGAGCAGGGGCGCAGCGCGCCCCGGTAGTCAACGTTCATATGTACATCAGAAAATACACCGCGGCCCCAGCGGTATAGCCGAGGAACGCCAGCAGGCTGACCCGCTTGATGTACCAGAAGAACCCGATCCTCTCCATGCCCATGGCCGCCACACCCGCTGCCGAGCCGATGATCAGGCTGCTGCCGCCGGTGCCGGCGCAGAAGGCCAGGAACTGCCAGAACCGGCCGTCGGTGACGAACTGGCTGAGCCATTCGGTGTCGGTGGTGGCAGAGGCAAGCATGCCATCGGTGACCGTCGGGTACATCTTCATGGCGCCGGCCACCAGTGGCACGTTGTCCACCACGGCGGAGAGCAGGCCGATGGCATAGTTGATGGCAAAGATATTGCCCAGACCATCGCGCAATGCCACAGCGATCTGGCCCAGGTGGCCCGCCGTTGCCAGGCTGGATACTGCCAGCAGAATACCGAGGAAGAACAGAATGCTCGGCGTATCCACCCGGTGCAGAACGCCGATGACTGACAGCGGATGCTTGAGCTCCGGCTTCTTGTCCCGGTGCATGATTTCAGTGGCCACCCACAACACTCCCAGCCCGAACAGAATGCCCATGTATGGCGGCAGGCCGGTAACGGTCTTGAACACCGGGACGAACAACAGCGCCCCGATACCCATGGCCAGCACCGCATTGCGCTCGCGATCGGTAGTGGCATGACCGCCTTCAGCGACATGGGCACGTAAACGCGGGCGCGGCGCTTCACCTTTCAAGCGCAGGCTGAGAATGGCCAGCGGAACCAGCAGGCAGACGAGACTGGGCAGGAACAACTCGACGACCACCTGTTGCGCGGTGATCTGCCCGCCGATCCAGAGCATGGTGGTGGTGACGTCGCCAATCGGCGACCAGGCACCGCCCGCGTTGGCGGCAATAATCACAATCCCTACATACAACCAGCGCTCGGGGCGACCCCGTACCAGTTTGCGCAGCAGCGAGACCATCACGATGGTGGTCGTCAGGTTATCCAGCACGGCGGAGAGGAAGAAGGTCAGCAGGCCGATGATCCACAGCAGCGAAACACGCCGGCGTGTGGTGATGCGATCAGTGATGACTTTGAAGCCGCCATGGGCATCGATAAGCTCGACGATGGTCATCGCGCCCAGCAGGAAGAACAGGATCTCGGCGATTTCGCCCAGGTGATGACGCAGCGCGCTGACCACGATAGCCGAGGAGTCGGCAGGGTCATTGCTGCCCAATGCCAGGGTTGGCAGGATCTCGTTGGCACCCAGCACCAGGACCGCCCAGGTCATGGCCGCCGTGAGGAGCGCGGAAGCCGCTTTGTCGAGTTTGAGGGGGTGTTCCAGCGCGATACATAAATAGCCAACCACAAAGATGACTGCCATCAACACATACATGAACAAGACTCCGTCTCGATTTTGAAATCTGCGTGCAGGCGCGGGCCGGCCTGCGGGTCAGGGGCGAGCTGTCGCCGGTGACTGGAATGGGGTGCGCGTATTGTCCGCGTTGCGCGGGCAGGCTGACTTGTCAGAGATCAATTCTGCACGGTGATATGCACTTGCTATCAGCGTGAGCGGCCTGCGAGCGCAGGCCGCGGTATGTTTACCACTTACCCCAGCAACAAGGCATCATCCGCCAGCTTTTCCCCGCGCACTTTCTCGAACATGTGCAGCAGGTCAGGGACATCCAGGCCCTTGCGTTCATCGCCAGCGACATCCAGCACCACCTGGCCCTGATGCAGCATTACCGTGCGGTCGCCGATATCCAGCGCCTGGCGCATGCTGTGGGTGACCATCATGGTGGTCAGCTGTTTCTCGGCGACGATGCGCGCGGTCAACTGCAACACGAAGTCCGCGGTGCGCGGATCGAGTGCGGCGGTGTGTTCGTCCAGCAGCAGAATGCGTGACGGCTGCAATGCGGCCATCAACAGGCTCACAGCCTGACGCTGACCACCGGAGAGCAGCCCGATGCGGTCGGTCAGGCGGTCTTCCAGGCCCAGGCCGAGGGTGGCCAGGTGGGCGCGGAACTCATCACGCATATCCACGCGCACCGCCCGGCGCAGGCCACGGCGCTGCCCGCGCTGTTGCGCCAGGGCCATGTTTTCCTCGATGGTCAGGTCTTCGCAGGTGCCCGCCATGGGGTCCTGGAATACCCGCGCCACGCGAGTAGCACGGCTCCAAACCGGCAACCGGGTGACGTCATCGCCATCGATCAGGATCGCGCCGCTATCCACCGGCAGGTCGCCGGAGACCGCATTGAGAAACGTCGATTTGCCCGCGCCGTTGGTACCGATCACGGTGACGAACTGGCCAGTGGGAATCTCCAGCGACAGCCCCTGCAGCGCCTTGGTCTCGATCGGCGTGCCGGGGTTGAAGGTGATTTTCAGGTTCTGTGCGCTGAGCATCAGACATGCCTCCTGCGGGTCAGACGTTGCTTGATCAGCGGAATGACCAGCGCAATCACGACCAGCACCGCGGTAATCAGGTTCAGGTCCTGCGCCTGCAGGCCAATGAAGTCGCTGTTCAGCGCCAGCGCGATGAAGAAGCGATAGATCACCGCACCAATGACCACGGCCAGCGTCAGGTAGAAGATCCGCCGTGCCGGCAGGATGCTTTCACCGATGATCACCGCAGCCAGACCGATGACGATGGTACCGATACCCATGGAGATATCCGCGCCGCCCTGGGTCTGCACGAACATCGCCCCGGCCAGCCCGACCAGCGCATTGGAAATGGCCATGCCAAGAATCACCATGGCGCCGGTATTCACACCCTGGGAGCGGCTCATGCGCGGGTTGGAGCCGGTGGCGCGGATGGCCAGGCCCTGACGGGTGGTGAAATAGGCATCCAGCAGCAGCTTGGCAGCGATCACCACCATCACCAGGATCAGCGGCCGGGCAATGTAGTCAGCCAGCCACTGCGGCTGCAGGATGCTGAACATGGTCGGTTCCATGATCAGCGGAATGTTCGGCCGGCCCATGATGCGCAAGTTGATCGAATACAGCGCGATCATCATCAGGATACTGGCCAGCAGATCCATGATCTTCAGGTGCACGTTGAGCACCGCGGTAACCATCCCGGCCAGCGCGCCGGCCAGGGTAGCGATGATGGTCGCCAGAAAAGGGTCCATACCGTTGGCAATCAATACCGCGCAGACCGCGCCACCCAGCGGGAAGCTGCCGTCCACGGTCAGGTCGGGAAAACGCAACAGACGGAAGGAAATGAAAACACCCAGCGCCACCAGACTGAAGATCAGGCCGACTTCGAGGGCGCCAAACAGGGAAAACAATGACATGGAATGTTAGGCCTTTGGTGAACGGCTGCGCCGGCGTGGGAGCACCGGCGCAGGTTGGATCAGTCGATGATCTCGGCGGCCGAGTCGATCAGTTCCTGGGATAGGGTGACACCCTGAGCCGCAGCGGCGGAACGGTTCAGATACAGGCTCAGCTCACCACTCTTCTGCGGAGCGATGGAGCCGGGCGCTTCACCCTTGAGTACGCGCACAGCCAGTTCACCGGCTTGCACGCCATGCTTGAAGTAGTCGATACCCAGCGCAGCGATGGCGCCACGCTTGACGCTATCGGTATCGGAAGCAACCAGCGGGGTCTTGGTATCCATGCCGACCTTGACCAGCGACTCGTAGGCGGACACCACGTTGTTGTCGGTGTTGGTGT
This sequence comes from Halopseudomonas bauzanensis, assembly GCF_900114735.1. Taxonomy (GTDB): domain Bacteria; phylum Pseudomonadota; class Gammaproteobacteria; order Pseudomonadales; family Pseudomonadaceae; genus Halopseudomonas; species Halopseudomonas bauzanensis. Next base: position 74,677 of record NZ_FOUA01000010.1, read on the forward strand.
AGATCACATCGACCTTGCCGACCAGGCTGCGGGCAGCGGAGCCCACATCTACGGTACGCGGCGCAGCGGCTTCAACCAGGGTCATACCCATGGTTGGCAGCAGTTCGCGCAGACGCTCGACCACGACCACAGAGTTGGCTTCACCGGGGTTGTAGACCATGCCCACGCGGGTGGCATCGGGCACAACACGCTTGACCAGCTCCATCTGACGGTCCAGTTCCAGCTCATCGGATACGCCAGTGACGTTGGTGCCGGAAGGCTCCCAGTTACGTACCAGCTGGGCCGCGATCGGATCGGTAACGGCAGCGAATACGGTGGGCACCGACTTGGTGCTGGACACCACCGCCTGGGCGGAAGGTGTGGCGATGGCGACGATCACATCCGGGCGATCACCCACAAACTTGCGGGCGATCTGCCCGGCGGTAGCCGTGTTGCCCTGGGCCGTCTGGTACTGCCACTTGAGGTTGTCGCCGGTATAGCCGGCTTCTTCCAGGGCAGAGCGGACGCCGTCGCGTACCGAGTCCAGCGCCGGGTGCTCGACGATGGCAGTAGCCGCCACCGACTTGGTCTCAGCGACCGCGCTGGAGAACGGGGTAGCCAGGCTCACAGCCAGCGCGCCCAGGGACAGCCATTTACTGATGGGTGACTTCATTGCATTTCCTATCGGGCCGGCAGAGGCCCTGTTTGCTTGTTGTTGTGTCCGTGTTTGATGTCAGAGCCACGGGTTCCAGATTACAGATTGGCGATATGCGCCCGTTGTTCGCTGAGCTGGGCCACAGCCTTTTCGGCTTCGGCCAGCTTGGCGCGTTCCTTGTCGATCACCGCCGGCGGCGCCTTGGCGACAAAGCCCTCGTTGCCGAGTTTACCGCCAATTCGCTTGACCTCGCCTTCCAGGCGACCAATTTCCTTGTCCAGACGGGTCAGTTCGGCGGTCTTGTCGATCAGACCGGCCATCGGCACCAGCACTTCCATCTCACCCACCAGCGCGGTAGCGGACAGCGGCGCTTCGTCGCCCTCGGCCAGCACCTGGATGGACGACAGCTTGGCCAGCTTGCGCAGGAAAGCCTCGTTCTCGTTCAGACGGCGCTGGTCTTCGCTGCCAACCTTGCGCAGCAGCAGTTCCAGCTCCTTGCCCGGAGCGACGTTCATCTCACCACGGATATTACGCACGCCGAGAATCAGATTCTTCAGCCACTCGATATCACCTTCGGCGGCGCTATCGACACGGCTGTCATCAGCGACCGGCCAGGGCTGCAGCATGATGGTGTCGCCAGTCTTGCCGGCCAGCGGGGCGATACGCTGCCAGATTTCTTCGGTGATATAGGGCATGAACGGATGCGCCAGACGCAGGGCCGTTTCCAGCACGCGCACCAGGGTGCGGCGGGTGCCGCGCAGGCGCTCGGCCGGGGCGTTCTCATCCCACAGCACCGGCTTGGACAGCTCCAGATACCAGTCGCAGTACTGGTTCCAGATGAACTCGTACAGCGCAGTCGCGGCCAGGTCGAAACGGAACTGATCCAACTGGCGAGTTACTTCCGCCTCGGTACGCTGCAACTGGGAGATAATCCAGCGGTCGGCCAGGGTCAATTCCACGGGCTCACCATTCACACCTGTGTCCTTGTCCTCGCACTGCATCATCACGTAACGCGTAGCGTTCCAGATCTTGTTGCAGAAGTTGCGGTAACCCTCAACCCGGCCCATATCGAACTTGATATCACGACCAGTGGAGGCCAGTGACAGGTTGGTAAAGCGCAGCGCGTCGGTACCGTAGGCAGCGATGCCCTCGGGGAACTCGGCGCGGGTCTGCTTCTCGATCTTTTCCGCCAGCTTGGGCTGCATCATGCCGCTGGTGCGTTTCTGCACCAGCGATTCCAGATCGATACCGTCGATGATATCCAGCGGGTCCAGCACGTTGCCCTTGGACTTGGACATCTTCTGACCCTGGCCATCGCGCACCAGACCATGCACATATACCGTCTTGAACGGAATCTGCGCGCTGCCATCGCCATGCTTCATCAGGTGCATGGTCAGCATGATCATGCGCGCAACCCAGAAGAAGATGATGTCGAACCCGGTCACCAGCACATCGGTGGGGTGGAAGGTCTTCAGCGCCTCGGTCTGTTCCGGCCAGCCCAGGGTAGAGAAGGTCCACAGGCCCGAACTGAACCAGGTATCCAGTACGTCTTCATCCTGACGCAGCGGCGCATCGCCCAGATTGTGCTTGGCGCGTACTTCCGCCTCGTCGCGGCCGACATAGACGTTACCAGCGTCGTCATACCAAGCCGGAATACGGTGTCCCCACCACAGCTGGCGGGAAATACACCAGTCCTGAATGTCGCGCATCCAGGAGAAATACATGTTCTCGTACTGCTTGGGCACGAACTGGATACGGCCATCTTCCACCGCGGCAATCGCCGGCTCGGCCAGCGGCTTGGTGGACACATACCACTGATCGGTCAACCACGGCTCGATGGCCACGCCAGAGCGGTCGCCCTTGGGCGTCTTCAGGCTGTGCGGCTCGATCTTCTCCAGCAGGCCAGCAGCATCGAAGTCTTCAACGATCTGCTTGCGGGCAACGAACCGATCCATCCCGGCGTAGGCGGCGGGCAGGGTAGCGTCCACTTCATCATTGACGCTGCCATCAATATTGAACACCTGGCCACGGGCCAGAACCGCCGCGTTCTTGTCCAACACGTTGATCAGCGCCAGGTTGTGGCGCTTGCCTACTTCATAGTCGTTGAAGTCATGGGCTGGGGTGATTTTCACGCAGCCGGTACCGAACTCGGGGTCGCAATAATCGTCACCCACAATCGGAATACGCCGGCCGACCAGCGGCAGCTCGACGAACTTGCCGATCAGCGCCTGGTAGCGCTCGTCTTCCGGATTCACCGCTACAGCGGTATCACCGAGCACAGTTTCCGGGCGGGTAGTGGCAACGATCAGGTAATTCTTGCCATCAGCAGTGGTCGCACCGTCAGCCAGCGGATAACGCAGATGCCACAGCGAACCGGTCTCGTCGTGGTTCTCCACCTCCAGATCGGAAATGGCCGTATGCAGCTTCGGGTCCCAGTTAACCAGACGCTTGCCACGGTAGATCAGCCCGTCTTCATGCAAGCGCACAAAGGCTTCCTGCACCGCCGCAGACATACCCTCATCCATGGTGAAGCGCTCACGGCTCCAATCCACCGAACTACCCAGACGACGAATCTGGCGGGTAATGTTGCCGCCGGACTCTTCCTTCCATTCCCAGACCTTCTCCAGAAACTTGTCCCGGCCCAGATCGTGACGGCTCACACCCTGCGCGCCCAGCTGACGCTCCACCACCATCTGCGTAGCAATACCCGCATGGTCGGTACCCGGCTGCCACAGGGTATTGCGACCCTGCATACGGCGGAAACGGATCAGCGCATCCATGATCGAGTTATTGAAGCCATGGCCCATGTGCAGGCTACCGGTCACGTTCGGCGGCGGCAGGGCAATGGTGTACGACTCGCCAGAACCCTGCGGAGCAAAATAATTGTTCTGCTCCCAGGTCTGGTACCAGGAGGATTCAATAGCGTGGGGCTGGTAGGTTTTATCCATGGGTGTTTTGGCTGTCCGGTATATGGCTGGCGACGGTAAAGGGTGCCACGGCAGCTTACAGGAGTCCCGCCTGGCCCGCCGATCGGTGGGGCTATATAAAGCAGGAACTCCGCGCGCCATGAGACAGAGTCGCAAAAACAGCCATTATAGCGAGGAGGGAGGGTGGTCGCATCCTTGTTTGCATGGCGTGCAGAGTGCATTGAACGCCGGTCGAACGCCGCCCCGACATCTGCATTCACACTCTATGACTTTCCGACTATGGCCAAGCGCCATTCTCTGGGCTATGTTGACCCCAAAGCATGGATCGCAGCCGTTCCCGCCCAAGGGGCAAGGACAGCCTACCTTCCATACCCGAATTGAGAGCGTACCGGCTTGCCTGCCTGTTGAGGGTCGGGCGGTAGCGTGCCTGGCGGGGTGGGTTTGTACCCAGTAGTAATGGATTCATGAAAAGACGCAGTCAAGCGAATACGAGGTGGGCTGTGGTGTGAGCTATAAGTTATTGCTTTTTAAGTATATTTCTGGCGGCGTAACTTCGGTGAAGCGGAGTTATACCGCAGTCACTGTTATGTATTAGTGCCGCGTGCGGTCTAATCACTGTTAGGCTATATGGAAATCATACTTTATCGTCATCCTGGCTATCTGGGTCGAGCAGTTCCGCTGGATGTCTTCGTAAATGGGGAGCGGGTTGCGGCAATTCAGAGTGGGACCTCGCTAAAGATTTTTATCCCTGATGGTGATGCCACTCTGAAAGTTGAGATGAAAGGTGCGGTTACTAGCCCAGCATTCAACGTCTCTTCGCATTATGATAGCCGGGCTTTTGAATGCGGTACCCGACTCTGGGTTCTCTTTGATGTTATAAACCTCTGCTATTTGCCGTTTTTAAAGCGGCATGTTTTCTTTATCCGACCAGCGCGGCCGAGCTTATCCAATGCCTAACCAGTCGCTCAAGTCCGTTCCGGCCCTTTGGGCCTCCACCGGACGCCCTTGTCAGGGCGCCGCTTAGCTTTGCGTTATATTCAAAGAGGACTTTATGCGCAATCTGCTCGCTCTGGTGTTGTTAACGGCGTTTCCTTATTCTGGCTTTGCCGCTACGACAACCTGCATCCTCGAAGGCGGCTCTATTACAGTAAAAGCAGTAGCATGGGATGATGAGACGAATGTAGCCAAAGTTACTGATCATCTTGGCAACACCCGGGAAGGCAGGGTCACTCTCGAATCAGATCATAACCACGGGAAGAAGGTAAATATCTTCGTAGACTATGAATCGGCTTCCTACGGTGTAGATGCGGCTGAGTACATTGTTTTCCCTACCTCGCCGGGTACCTACCGAATAATCGGTGTGGCTTACATAGTGCGTGATGGGGAACAGTTTTTAAACTCCTCTCACGGAAATCATGCCGCTAACTGCGTTGCAATGTGAATATAACCAGGCCAGTCACGGCGACGCCTACTACATTGCGGCTGCGCCTCCATTCCGCAGGCGCGCGTGCTGAGCGGCGTTAGATTTGCAATGATGCCGCCTAATGAATTTCTGTTTTTAGGAATATTGATATGTCAGAAGGGTTAAGTAAGCCATCGGCTTTCATCAGCGAAATGACATTTTCTGGTAGAGACAAGTTTGCACTTAAAGAAAATGAGAAGGTTATTATTGTTGGCCCTAACAATAGTGGAAAATCTCAATCACTTAGGGAAATACTTTCTATTTGCCAAAATGGAGTCAAGCCGAGCAATCTGGTAGTCACCGATTTGGCAGTATCGAAGTCTGGCGATGTCAAAGTGCTTCGTAACTTTCTGGCGAATAATGCCGATTTAGTAGATGATATATATAGGTTTGAAGATTGGCATATTAGAGAGGGTTATCTTCAATTTTGGCAGCAACCTTTTTTGATTCGAGGTTTAGCAGGTGGTTTCGTAAGGAAGATTGCTGCGGATGATCGGTTAAGAATTTGTGACCAACAAAACAGTATCGCGCCGGGAGACCAAAAGTCTAAGCCGCAGCATGTGCTTTATGATGATGAAGTACTGATGAAAAAAATAAGTGGGCTGTTTAGCCGCGCATTTGGCAAATACCTTATGTTCGATTTTCGCGGTGGCAGTAAGCTACCAATTCATGTAGGAGAAATTCCGGAAATCGAAAATGTAACTGATCGGGTTAGCAATACCTATGTGAATGCTGTAAGAGAGAATCCCTTGTTAGATAAACAAGGTGATGGCATGAAAAGCTATGCGGGCATTCTTTTCGAAGCTGTTGTTGCTAATCGCAACATAACGCTAATTGATGAGCCAGAAGCATTCTTGCACCCGCCACAAATGAGACGATTGGGGGAGACCCTATCTTCAGAGGTTAAAGGTCAGTTGCTGGTTGCCACACATAGCAGTGATATTATGCGCGGATTTCTAGAAGGCACTCAGGGGAATGTTCGTATTCTGCGTCTTCGCAGAGAGGGAAATACAAACTTGGTTTCTGAAGCATCTCCGGATGTTATAAGGGAACTTTGGGAAAAGCCTGAGCTTCGTTACTCGAATGCACTTGAGGGAATTTTTCACGAGCAAACTATTATCTGTGAAGATGACAGTGATTGTAGGCTTATAAACTCAGTCGCTGACCACATTTCTACTACCTCTACTGATTTGTGGCAAGATACTTCTTACGTCCCTACAGGCGGTAAGCATGGGGTTCCAAAGGTCGCAAGTGTACTGCGCCAAATAGGCGTTCCTATTAAGGCTGTTTTTGATATTGATTTTTTGGCAGAGCGAAACCTAGTGGAAGCTACCGTCAACGCGTTTGGAGGTGTATGGGTTGATATAGAACCTCTTTGGAGTCGCGTAGATGCTGCAGTTAGAGATGGAGTTCAACCAAAGACTATAGAGCAGATCAAATTGGATATTGCATCTATATTGGAAAAAGCGGAGCCAGACAAGCTACCAAAAGGTGATGTAATAGAGGCAATGAAGCAAGGGAAATCTTGGTCTGAAGTAAAAAAATATGGTTCACGCGGAATACCGAGAGGCGATGCACAGAAGGATTATAACGATTTGAGGGAGAAACTAGAGGACATCGGGATTTACCTTGTTCCTGTTGGTGAAATAGAGAATTTTTGTCCAGAAATCGGTAGCCATGGTCCCAAGTATGTCACCAAACTCCTATCAACAATACCACTAAGCGATGAGCGTCTAGAAGATCTTCGGAGATTTGTTGAGGTTGTGCATAAGGGCCGTCATGCGGCTTTATAGAAAAAATGCGGCAGTGTATCGAGCATACAAATCTAACAAAGCGCTGCTGTCGGACAAATTTTACGCTGCGCTCCAAATTTGCCGCAGAGCGCGGCGTTAACCATAAGGAGGGCGGCGGCAAAAACTGAGTGCAACACCTGACCTTTCCGGTACGGTGCTGCCCCTATGTCTTATACCGAACTCAGCGTTGAAGAGCGCGCCACCATTCAAATCGGTCGTACCCAAGGCTTCAGCCTGCGCAGGATTGCCTGCTTGATCAACCGATCCCCTTCGACCATCAGCCGTGAGCTGCGCCGTAACCGAGGTGCTTGCGGTGGCTACTCGGCCCGCCTGGCCCAGCAGCAAATGCAGGCCCGCCGCCAGGTTTGTCGACCGATGCGAAAACTGTTGCCGGGTAGCGAGCGCTTCGAACTGGTGACCCATATGCTGCGTGAGCGTTTGTCTCCCGAGCAGATTGCCGGCAAGCTGCGCAGCATGAACATACCCAACCTGCGAGATGCCTACGTCTGTCGCGAGACGATCTACAACGCGATCTATGCCCTGCCAGTGGGTGAGCTGCGTAAGGAGCTGATCATCTGTCTGCGCCAAGGCAAGACGACGCGCCGGCCGCGCTCTGGTGGCGTGGATCGGCGCGGCCAGATCCCCGAGATGGTCAGTATTCATGTGCGCCCGCCGGAGATTGAAGACAGGCTGATGCCGGGGCATTGGGAAGGCGACCTCATCAAGGGTAAGGCCAACGCCTCGTCCGTCGGTACGCTGGTGGAACGCACCAGTGGCTACCTGATGTTGGTGAAGATGAACGACGCGACGGCGACTTCGGCGCTGGAAGGCTTCAGCGCCGCGCTCAATAGCATGCCGCTGGCGATGCGCAAGAGCATGACTTACGACCAGGGCCGGGAGATGGCGCGACACGCCGAGATCACCCAAAGAACCGGCGTGGCGATCTACTTCTGCGACCCGCATAGCCCCTGGCAGCGCGGCAGCAACGAAAACATCAACGGCCTGATTCGCCAGTACTTGCCCAAGGGCACAGACCTGTCGGTACATAGCCAGGAGGAGCTGGACGCCATTGCGCTGCAACTGAACATGCGACCGCGCAAGCGCTTCGACTTCAAATGCCCCATCGAGGTGATGGGAGAGGTCATGCAAAATGCCATGGCAATGCGGCATGATGCTCCGGCTTCAATTCAATAACCGTGTTGCACTCAGCTCCTGCAACCGCCG